>NZ_CVPD01000001.1:3162500-3227500 GCF_001049835.1 Paenibacillus sp. Mc5Re-14
CGTAAGCTTCAACAGTTCATCATTCCATTTGTTCAGTTTTGATGGAACTTGTGAGGGGCCATAGCTCAGCTGGGAGAGCGCCTGCCTTGCACGCAGGAGGTCAGCGGTTCGATCCCGCTTGGCTCCACCAATTACAATTTCATCTATAATTGTTTGAAGATCATTAACTCTTCAGGAGTTAATTGATAATCACACAGCTTTGCACCTTGAAAACTGGATACCGAAACGAAATTGCGTTTTAGAATATTCCTTTAAGCTGATCTTGTGTAAACAAGTGAAATAAAGGTAGCATATCGTATTTACATTGTAGATACTAGGTTAAGCTACAAAGAGCACACGGAGGATGCCTAGGCGCCAGGAGCCGACGAAGGACGTGGCGAACAACGATAAAGCCTCGGGGAGCTGTAAGCAAGCTTTGATCCGGGGATGTCCGAATGGGGAAACCCGGCTGTCTTCATCGACAGTCACTACTCACTGAATTCATAGGTGAGTGAGAGGCAGACCAGGGGAACTGAAACATCTAAGTACCCTGAGGAAGAGAAAACAATAGTGATTCCGTCAGTAGCGGCGAGCGAACGCGGATTAGCCCAAACCAAGGAGCTTGCTCCTTGGGGTTGTGGGACGTCTCACATGGAGTTACAAAGGAACCGGTTAGATGAAGAGGTCTGGAAAGGCCCGCCAGAGAAGGTAAAAGCCCTGTAGTTCAAAACTTGTTCCCTCCGAGACGGATCCCGAGTAGTGCGGGGCACGTGAAACCCCGTATGAATCCGGCAGGACCATCTGCCAAGGCTAAATACTCCCTGGCGACCGATAGTGAAGCAGTACCGTGAGGGAAAGGTGAAAAGCACCCCGGAAGGGGAGTGAAATAGATCCTGAAACCGTGTGCTTACAAGAAGTCAGAGCCTGATCGATGGGTGATGGCGTGCCTTTTGTAGAATGAACCGGCGAGTTACGTTCCCGTGCAAGGTTAAGGTGAAGAGCTGAAGCCGCAGCGAAAGCGAGTCTGAATAGGGCGAATGAGTACGTGGACGTAGACCCGAAACCGGGTGATCTACCCCTGTCCAGGGTGAAGGTGCGGTAACACGCACTGGAGGCCCGAACCCACGCATGTTGAAAAATGCGGGGATGAGGTGGGGGTAGCGGAGAAATTCCAATCGAACCCGGAGATAGCTGGTTCTCCCCGAAATAGCTTTAGGGCTAGCCTCGGAAAGAAGAATCATGGAGGTAGAGCACTGATTGGGTGCGGGGCCCGCAAGGGTTACCAAGCTCAGTCAAACTCCGAATGCCATAGATTTAGTTCCGGGAGTCAGACAGTGAGTGCTAAGATCCATTGTCGAAAGGGAAACAGCCCAGACCATCAGCTAAGGTCCCCAAGTGTGTGTTAAGTGGGAAAGGATGTGGAGTTGCACAGACAACCAGGATGTTGGCTTAGAAGCAGCCACCATTGAAAGAGTGCGTAATAGCTCACTGGTCGAGTGACTCTGCGCCGAAAATGTAACGGGGCTAAACACACCACCGAAGCTATGGCTTGATGCTTGCATCAGGGGTAGGGGAGCGTTGAATGCGGGTTGAAGGTGTACCGGAAGGAGCGCTGGACTGCATTCAAGTGAGAATGCCGGTATGAGTAACGAAAAGATCTGTGAGAATCAGATCCGCCGAAAGCCTAAGGGTTCCTGAGGAAGGTTCGTCCACTCAGGGTAAGTCGGGACCTAAGGCGAGGCCGATAGGCGTAGTCGAAGGACAACAGGTAGAAATTCCTGTACCACCGTAATCCGCTATGAGCGATGGGGTGACGCAGTAGGGTAGTGACGCGGACTGATGGATGTCCGTCTAAGCAGTGAGGCTGATGTGTAGGAAAATCCGCACATCGTAAGGCTGGGCTGTGATGGGGAGCGAAAATTGTAGTAGCGAAGGTCATGATCTCAGACTGCCAAGAAAAGCCTCTAGCCAGGAGAAGGTGCCCGTACCGCAAACCGACACAGGTAGGCGAGAAGAGAATTCTAAGGCGCGCGGAAGAACTCTCGTTAAGGAACTCGGCAAAATGACCCCGTAACTTCGGGAGAAGGGGTGCCTCGGTAGGGTGAATAGCCCGAGGGGGCCGCAGTGAAAAGGCCCAAGCGACTGTTTAGCAAAAACACAGGTCTGTGCGAAGCCGCAAGGCGAAGTATACGGGCTGACGCCTGCCCGGTGCTGGAAGGTTAAGGGGAGTGGTAAGCCTTCGGGCGAAGCTATGAACCGAAGCCCCAGTAAACGGCGGCCGTAACTATAACGGTCCTAAGGTAGCGAAATTCCTTGTCAGGTAAATTCTGACCCGCACGAATGGCGTAACGACTTGGGCGCTGTCTCAACGAGAGATCCGGTGAAATTTTAATACCTGTGAAGATGCAGGTTACCCGCGACAAGACGGAAAGACCCCATGGAGCTTTACTGCAGCTTGATATTGAATTTGGGTACGATCTGTACAGGATAGGTGGGAGCCGTAGAACTTTGAGCGCCAGCTTGAAGGGAGGCATCCTTGGGATACCACCCTGATCGTATCTAGGTTCTAACTTGGTACCGTGATCCGGTACGAGGACAGTGTCAGGTGGGCAGTTTGACTGGGGCGGTCGCCTCCTAAAGAGTAACGGAGGCGCCCCAAGGTTCCCTCAGAATGGTTGGAAATCATTCGAAGAGTGCAAAGGCAGAAGGGAGCTTGACTGCGAGACCTACAAGTCGAGCAGGGACGAAAGTCGGGCTTAGTGATCCGGTGGTACCGCATGGAAGGGCCATCGCTCAACGGATAAAAGCTACCCTGGGGATAACAGGCTTATCTCCCCCAAGAGTCCACATCGACGGGGAGGTTTGGCACCTCGATGTCGGCTCATCGCATCCTGGGGCTGAAGTAGGTCCCAAGGGTTGGGCTGTTCGCCCATTAAAGCGGTACGCGAGCTGGGTTCAGAACGTCGTGAGACAGTTCGGTCCCTATCTGTCGTGGGCGTAGGAAATTTGAGAGGAGCTGTCCTTAGTACGAGAGGACCGGGATGGACGTACCGCTGGTGTACCAGTTGTTCCGCCAGGAGCACCGCTGGGTAGCTATGTACGGAAGGGATAAGCGCTGAAAGCATCTAAGCGTGAAGCCCCCCTCAAGATGAGATTTCCCAGTAAGTAAGACCCCTTGAAGACGACGAGGTAGATAGGTTGGGGGTGGAAGTGCAGTAATGCATGGAGCTGACCAATACTAATCGGTCGAGGGCTTATCCTAAGATAAGACGCAAGGAAGTTTCGGATCCAGTTTTCAGGGTGTAAGTTCAGTATATCATCAGCTCAAGTAGCTGAAGTTACACGAACAAACACACAGCATTTGGCGATGCTGATTCCTGAAAAAGAATTTACGGTGTAAATTCATGTTTGGTGGCGATAGCGGAGGGGTTCCACACGTACCCATCCCGAACACGACCGTTAAGCCCTCCAGCGCCGATGGTACTTGGACCGCAGGGTCCTGGGAGAGTAGGACGTTGCCAAGCAAAAGTGAAAAAGGATGATAACCTTAGCAGGTTATCATCCTTTTTTTATGTATTTTGTGGATGGACACCTGCTTCTAAGGTTGACAGAGAGAAGATGCTTTGCGACACTCTAAGTGCGTATTTTTTTAAAAGGTCCAAGTATACGAGCGAGGTGACGAAGTTATGAAGATCAGGCAATTACAACGTGAGGAATTTGAAGCAGCTATTGAATTATCCCAGTATGCTTTTCAGTTTACAATGCCCCCGGAGGATCTGGAGAAAGCTAAGAAGAAATTCAAACCAGAACAAACATGGGGAATCTTCGACGGGCACGAATTGAATGCTAAACTGACCTTGCTGCCGCTACAAGTATACATACATGGTCAGGTTTTTGATATGGGGGGCATTGCTGGTGTGGCAACGTGGCCGGAAAAGCGTCGCGGGGGTATGGTTTCACGTTTGTTGACGCATGCGCTTGAAGAGATGAAGACTGCAGGACAAAGCCTTTCTTTTCTGCATCCATTCTCATTTGCCTTTTATCGTAAATTTGGATGGGAAACATATACGGAGTACAAAAAGTACGTCATTCCAATTGATAAATTCCCTGCTAAACTTAAAACAGAAGGTATAGTCAAACGGGATATCAAAAATATTTCAGAATTGGACCAAGTGTATCAATCGTATGCTCCACGTTACAATGGTACGCTGGTACGAGATAAGGAATGGTGGCAGGAACGGATTTTAAATGAAAATTATCGAACTGTAGTATATTACACGGATGCAGGCAATCCTCAGGGATATGCACTATACAAAATAGAAGATAAACAGTTAAATTGTGATGAGTTGGTATATGAAAATGAGACGGCACGTCGGGCTTTGTGGACTTATTTTGCAAATCATGACTCAATGATAACCCAAGGTAAATTTATTTACGTTCCAGCAGATGACAACCTGCCCTTTTTACTCGATGATCCGCGAATTCAACAGGAAACGGTGCCTTATTTTATGGGGCGTATTGTGGATGCAGTTGCTTTTGTAGAGAGATACCCTTTTGAGCAGATTGGAGAAGAAACAAGTTTGACCTTACATCTGACAGATCGGTATGCCCCTTGGAATGAAGGAGTATGGAGATTAACAATTACTACGGAGGGGCAAGGACATCTGGCAAGAGTGGATACAAGCAATTTATCTGACAACGCCTTAGCAGCTGACTTGAAACTGGGGATTCAGTCATTAACAAGTTTAATGCTCGGCTACCAGCAAGCTGATAACCTGTCTAATTGGGGGCGTATTGAAGGAAGCAGTAAGTCTGTGGCTGCACTTAAACGTGTAATACCAATAAAACAAACGTTCTTATTGGATTTTTTCTGATAAAGGTCCAATTGGTTCTTCTTAATGTCCAACTTTTTTAACCAAATAGGATGTGGTTTATCATAATTACTCAAAGCTCTTTCCATAATGGGAAGAGTTTTTTGTAATATGGTATAAAACATAATTAGATTGCGAAAAATGGTATTGACCCCTTGGCAAAAATGAAATTTGTGCTATAATACGAATATAGTCAAAGAAAGTCAAAGTCAATTGGAATCAGTGTGATTCCACAGAAGTATTATGTTGTTGGATTGGCCATATATATCAATTTGACAGCAAAAAAGTAAAAAATAACGACATGATTTGCGTATAGTTAGGAGCTGCTTCTTATGTACAGAAGTGAAGTGTATGATTTATCGCAAATAAAGGTCACACTAGAAACGAAACGGTACAATTCCAATGGATGTACAACAGGCAATAGCCTGAATGCAGCTTAGATTCGTGACTATATCGTTTGGTTAAGTTCAATATACGGCGGACTCTGTGGAGCGTGAAATGTACTTGAATACTTGCGTTTCCGTTAGTGGAGGATGATGAAATGCGCAATGTTTCCGACATTATTGAACAATATTTGAAGAGCATGCTGCTGGAAAGTCCCCAAGGCTTAGTGGAGATTCAGCGCAATGATCTGGCTGACCGCTTTTCCTGCGTACCGTCGCAAATTAATTATGTAATTAGTACCCGGTTTACGCTGGAAAAAGGTTATGTGGTGGAAAGTAAACGCGGTGGTGGAGGCTACATTCGAATTCAGCGAATTCAATTACCTGCACAACATGCGATCCATACACACCTTCATCAGAGCATCGGGGAGGAAATTAGCCAATCGGCAGCAGAAGGATTGATTTATCAGTTAGAGGAAGCTCATTTTTTAAGCAAAAGGGAAGCTGGTCTAATGAAGGCTGCTTTATCAAGAGATACATTATTGCTAAAGCTTCCCTATCGTGACCAACTGCGAGCAAGATTGCTTAAGGCTATGCTGATCTCGTTGCTGGCGGCCAAATAGCTAGTATCCATTAACCAGTGAATAGAGATTTGCAATTCAGATGTAGGGATTTGTAAAAATCCTGACGTTGAAGGAGGTGCTTTTATGCTGTGCCAAGAATGTAATATGCGGCCGGCAACTTTGCATTTCACCAAAATTGTGAATGGCGAAAAGACAGAATTTCATATTTGTGAGACATGTGCGAAGGAAAAAGGGGAGATGATCCCTGGAACACCTAATGGCTTTTCGATTCATAGCTTGTTGTCGGGGATGTTGGATTTTGACTCCAGCACAAAGAGCCAGTCTTCAGGTCACACTGTTCCCCAAAATCTGCAATGCAAGGATTGCGGTATGACTTATACACAGTTTAGTAAGCTAGGACGTTTTGGATGTCCATCATGCTATCAATATTTTGATAGTCGTCTGGACCCTCTGTTCAAGCGTGTGCATGGTAGTACGAGTCATGTTGGGAAAGTTCCGGTCCGTACTGGAGGCCGATTAAAGGTTAAACGGCAAATTGATGATTTGAAAAAAGAGATGCAACAACACATTGTACAGGAAGAATTCGAATCAGCTGCTGAGCTTAGGGATCAAATCAGAAAGCTTGAAAAAGAAATGACTGAAGAGTAAAGTTTGTGAAGAGTAGGAGGGAATGCGTGATGCCCAATATCCGATTTACGGAAAAGCCGCTAAGTGATTGGATGCGTGGTGATGCTGCGGATTCGGAGATTGTCATTAGCAGCCGGGTAAGAATTGCGCGTAACTTGCAGCATCTGCCTTTTCCCATGCTTGCTACCAATCAGCAGTCGGAAGAAGTGCTTCAACGCTTAACGGATATCCTTCAGTATGATGATTTGCGTCGTTTTGGTACTTTTCATACCTTGAAAATATCCGAGTTGGATGAGATCGACAAGCAGGTACTGGTTGAGAAGCACTTAATTAGTCCTAATTTGGCGAACGAATCTCGCAACGGTGCTGTGTTGATTAGTGATGATGAATCAGTTAGTGTTATGATAAATGAAGAGGATCATCTGCGTATTCAGTGCTTATATCCGGGATGTCAGGTGAGAGAAGCCTGGGAACGTGCTATGGTCATTGATGATGCATTTGAAGCGCATGTTGATTATGCATTTGATGATCAGAGGGGGTTTCTGACCAGTTGTCCGACGAATGTCGGCACAGGTATGAGAGCTTCGGTGATGATGCATTTACCTGCATTGGTCATGACTCACCAAATCAATCGTATATTGTCCGCTGTTTCACAGGTCGGTCTTACAGTTCGCGGCATTTATGGTGAAGGCAGCGAAGCAGTTGGAAATTTGTTTCAGGTATCTAATCAGATTACCCTGGGACAAACCGAAGCGGAAATTATCGAGAATCTGCATGGCGTGGTGCTGCAAATTATAGAGCACGAACGTTCTGCCAGAGAACGATTGATGAATGAATCCATGCTGCGGATTACAGATCGGGTGATGCGTTCATTCGGTATTTTGTCATATGCAGCAGTTTTGGATTCCAAGGAGGCTGCACAGCGGCTGTCCGATGTACGTCTCGGTGTAGATTTAGGGATTTTGGAGCGTCCTTCCATTGCAGCGATGAATGAGCTTAATGTGATGACGCAACCTGGCTTTCTGCAAAAAAGCTTTGGGGATAAAATGAATACCGGTGAGCGCGATATGTACCGGGCGAAGCTGATCCGGCAAAAATTAGGCACAACCCTTTAATATATAGAATGATCTGAAATACACATTGTGGAGGTGCAGGATATATGATGTTTGGAAGATTTACGGAACGTGCACAGAAAGTGCTTGCCTTGGCCCAGGAAGAAGCTGTTCGATTGGGACACAACAACATTGGCACAGAGCACATTTTGCTAGGACTCATTCGTGAAGGCGAAGGAATAGCAGCGAAAGCCTTAATCGGTTTAGGGCTGGGACTGGAAAAAATCCAGGATGAAGTGGAAACACTGATTGGACGCGGTCAAGAGCAACCGACGAACATTGCCTATACTCCACGTGCCAAAAAAGTCATTGAGCTGTCTATGGATGAAGCACGTAAATTGGGTCATACCTATGTAGGTACCGAGCATATTTTGCTAGGTCTTATTCGTGAAGGTGAAGGCGTGGCAGCACGTGTTCTGAACAACCTGGGTATCAGTTTGAACAAAGCGCGTCAGCAAGTGCTTCAATTGCTCGGCAGCAGCGAGGCAGTTTCCAGCCATCACGGTGCTCCAGCTAATGTCAGCACGCCAACCCTGGATAGTCTGGCACGCGATCTGACGGCTTCTGCGAAGGAAAACAACTTGGACCCCGTTATTGGACGCAGCAAGGAAATTGAGCGTGTTATTCAAGTGCTCAGCCGCCGTACAAAGAACAATCCTGTTTTGATTGGTGAACCTGGGGTAGGTAAAACAGCGATTGCCGAAGGATTGGCACAAAAAATCATAGCGAATGAGATTCCTGAAACCTTGCGCGACAAACGCGTAATGACACTCGATATGGGCTCTGTAGTAGCAGGTACTAAGTATCGTGGTGAATTTGAGGATCGCTTGAAGAAGATTATGGACGAGATTCGTCAAGCCGGAAATATCGTACTGTTCATTGATGAGCTGCATACGCTGATTGGTGCTGGTGGAGCGGAAGGCGCAATTGATGCGTCCAACATCCTGAAACCTGCTCTGGCACGTGGCGAGCTGCAATGTATCGGTGCTACTACGCTGGATGAATATCGCAAATATATTGAGAAAGATGCTGCTTTGGAGCGTCGTTTCCAACCTATTACAGTGGATCAACCTTCTCCAGAAGAAGCAATCCAAATCTTGTATGGTCTGCGCGACCGTTACGAAGCGCATCACCGTGTAAAAATCACGGATGAGGCTATTGAAGCTGCAGTAAGATTGTCAGATCGTTATATTACTGATCGCTTCCTACCGGATAAGGCTATTGACCTTATTGATGAAGCAGGTTCCAAGGTAAGGCTGAATTCCTATACAGTACCGCCAAACCTGAAACAGCTGGAAAACCGTCTGGAAGATATCCGCAAGGAAAAAGATTCAGCGGTACAAAGTCAGGAGTTTGAAAAGGCAGCTGCGCTACGCGATACAGAGCAAAAGATTCGTGAAGAGCTGGATGTCACTAAAAACCAATGGAAAGAACAACAGGGGCGTACAGATTCCGAAGTTACACCAGAGGATATCGCTCAGGTTGTTGCCATCTGGACTGGTGTCCCAGTCAGCAAGCTAAAAGAAGAAGAAACACATCGTTTGCTGAATATGGAGCAACTGTTGCATGAACGGGTGATTGGGCAGGACGAAGCTGTTAAGGCAGTAAGCCGGGCGATTCGCCGGGCACGCGCCGGTCTGAAAGATCCGAAGCGTCCAATTGGCTCCTTTATTTTCCTCGGTCCAACTGGGGTTGGTAAAACAGAGCTGGCACGCGCCTTGGCTGAATCTATGTTTGGTGATGAAAATGCGGTTATCCGTATTGATATGTCCGAATATATGGAGAAGCACTCCACATCCCGTCTGGTAGGAGCGCCTCCAGGGTACGTTGGATATGAAGAAGGCGGTCAACTGACTGAGAAGGTACGTCGTAAGCCTTACTCTGTTGTGTTGCTGGATGAAATTGAAAAGGCACACCCAGAAGTATTCAATATTCTGCTGCAAGTGTTGGAGGATGGACGTCTGACGGATTCCAAAGGTCGTGTTGTTGACTTCCGTAACACACTCATCATCCTAACTTCCAACGTTGGTGCGCAGGCAATCAAACGTAACTCCACGCTTGGCTTTACAGCTGTTGTGGACGCTGGGGCGGATTACGATAACATGAAGGGCAAAGTGATGGATGAACTGAAGAAAAGTTTCCGTCCTGAGTTCTTGAACCGGATAGATGAAATTATCGTTTTCCATTCTCTCGAAGAAAAACATATTGCCGAAATTGTTTCACTCATGTCTGAGGAGCTGCGTAAGCGTCTGAATGAGTATGAGGTGGACTTTGAGTTGACAGACAAGGCTAAGAATTTCCTTGCTAAGGAAGGCTTCGATCCAGCGTATGGTGCGCGTCCATTGCGTCGTGCAATCCAGAAGCATATTGAAGATCGCCTGTCCGAGGAACTGTTGACTGGAAACATTTCTAAAGGCGACTCTCTCTACATTGATGAAGAGAACGGTGCATTGACAGTAACGAAAAAGGATAATGTATCCGCGAAGTCCTAAAGCAGTTTAGTAAATAAAACATTAGAAAAGGGTGTCTCGCAGGCTGGAAAGCTATTGCGAAGGCACCCTTTTTGTGTATTGAATACCTTGAAAGGGTAGGCTAAAAGCTTTGGGAAAGTTTGTGATACTGCTTTACGTCCGCCAAGCTTCAATGGTAAACTTTTATTGTTACAGCTCTTTCAGGTGCTGTGTGAAGAATAAATTTGACATCATCGTCGTCAAGAAGGAGCCAGGGAATAAAGTATGGCTAAAGTGAAAACTAAATTTTCCTGTACGGAATGTGGCTATGAATCGCCTAAATGGTACGGAAAATGCCCTGGATGCCAGGCATGGAATTCCATGGTCGAAGAAACGGAAAGCGTTGTAAAAACTCAAGGAATGGGATCTTCCCTTCTTACTCATAGCACAAAAGACAAACCGCTTCCTATTATTGAAGTGGAAAGTGGCAAAGAAACACGAATTTTGACGGGAATTGGTGAATTAAATCGTGTACTTGGTGGAGGTGTGGTGCCAGGTTCACTTGTTCTGGTGGGTGGTGATCCGGGGATCGGCAAGTCTACGCTTATGCTGCAAACCTCTAATGAGCTGGCTTTAACTGGTTTAAAGGTTCTGTACGTGTCTGGTGAGGAATCCGTCCGCCAAACAAAGCTACGTGCAGATCGCCTCGGTGCCTTGTCTCCCAGTCTGTACGTATTATGTGAGACGAATTTGGAGACGATTGAAGAAGCAGTGGACAGCTTGAAGCCAGAGTTTTTGGTCATCGACTCGATACAGACTGTATATTTACCTGAGGTGACAAGTGCGCCTGGTAGTGTAGCACAGGTGCGCGAGTGTACTTCACGATTTATGCGGATTGCCAAAGGATTAGGTATTGCTACAGTACTGGTAGGGCATGTGACCAAGGAAGGCGCTATTGCAGGTCCGCGTTTGTTGGAGCATATGGTCGATTGTGTACTTTATTTTGAAGGAGAGCGTCATCATACGTATCGGCTGTTGCGTGCGGTTAAGAATCGCTTTGGTTCTACAAATGAAATTGGTATTTTTGAAATGGCCGAAAGTGGTTTGCGTGAGGTGGCGAATCCTTCTGAACTTTTCTTGTCCGAACGGCCACTGGGGGTGGCAGGTTCCACCGTCGTTGCCAGTATGGAGGGAACCCGACCTGTATTGGTTGAACTGCAAGCACTAATTGCAGCTACACATTTTCCATCTCCACGCCGAATGGGTACGGGGATCGACCATCATCGGATGGGATTAATCATTGCCGTCCTAGAAAAGCGGATGGGCATGTTTTTGCAAAACCAGGACGCTTATCTCAACGTTGCTGGAGGCGTGAAGCTGGATGAACCAGCGGTGGATTTAGCTATAGCGGTGAGCATTGCTTCCAGCTTTAGGGATGCTCCTACCAAGCCGTACGATGTGATTTTTGGTGAAGTAGGACTGACAGGCGAGGTGCGGGCTGTATCCCGAGCAGAACAGCGTGTGCGAGAAGCGGAGAAGTTAGGTTTCAAACGGGTGATCATGCCCGAGAAAAGCTTAAAGGGCTGGACACATCCGAAAGGGATACAAATTATAGGAGTTGGAACGGTGGCAGATGCATTGGCAGCTGCATTAGATTAGGGGGCATTGAGAATGAAGGAAGCGAGCCAACTGGATAAAATGAACGATTTGCTGCGGCTTGTGGCACCGGGAACTCCCTTTCGCGACGGATTGGAAAACGTTTTGCGTGCCAAAACGGGTGCTCTTCTGGTCGTTGGCTATAGCCCGGAAGTAATGGAAGTCGTGGATGGCGGTTTCTCTATTAATTGTGATTTTTCACCGAACTATTTGTATGAGCTGGCTAAAATGGACGGCGCAATCATATTGAGCGAGGATTTAAAACGAATTTTATATGCCAATACGCAATTGATTCCTGACTCCTCCATTTCGTCCATAGAAACGGGGATTCGGCACCGGACGGCAGAACGAGTTGCGAAGCAGACTGGCAAACTGGTTGTGTCTATTTCCCAGCGTCGTAATATTATTACGTTGTATCAGGGGACTTTACGGTATGCGCTCAAGGAAATTGGGGTTATCTTAACGAAAGCTAATCAGGCCATTCAGACGCTGGAAAAATATAGATCCGTATTGGGGCAAGCCTCAACCAATTTAACTGCGTCTGAATTCGAAGAGTTGGTTACCATGCCAGAGGTCGTTAATGTCATTCAACGAATCGAAATGGTGCTCCGCATCAAAATGGAGATCAAACGATTTATTAACGAGCTCGGAAATGAGGGCAGGTTGATTAGCATGCAGATGGAGGAGCTTGTCAGCAATATCGAGGAAGAAGCTTGGTTGCTGTATAAGGATTATGCCAAAGACGACAGCGACGAGAAGATTCGTGAAATTATATTGGGACTCAAACGTTCTACGGACGACGAATTACTGGATGTGAATCATATTGTACGTTTATTAGGCTACCCTTCTTCAGCAGCGACATCAGAAGAATATATTGCTGCACGCGGATATCGGGTGCTGAATAAAATACCTCGTTTGCCAAATGTAATTATTCATAATCTGGTGGAACGATTTGGACGTTTTCCACATGTCATGACAGCAACGATTGAAGAACTGGATGAAGTGGATGGTATAGGAGAGGTTCGTGCGCGTACGATTAAAGAAGGGCTTAAACGTTTGCAGGAACAAGTTTTCATTGACAGACAAATGTAAATGTAATACAGTGAAAGGATTATAATGGAACAATTCATACATTGAGGTGAAGAGATGATTACCAAATCAATTCCGAACATGTGTACCTTGGGTAACTTGTTTCTCGGAATGATCGCCATTTTATTGGCCGTAGACGGAAAATACAGCCTTGCCGCTATTATGGTTATTGTCGCCATGTTGTTGGACGGACTGGATGGAAGGATGGCCCGGGCTCTGAATGCCCAGAGCGAATTCGGTAAAGAACTGGACTCCTTATCAGATATGATATCTTTTGGTGTTGCTCCCGCAGTTATTATGTACATGGTTGCTTTTCATGATGCGAATTCGGCTCTCGCTTGGACGGTTACAGCCATTTTTCCGATGTGCGGAGCATTGCGTTTGGCTCGTTTTAACGTACGTCCCGGTGTACCAGGTTATTTCACAGGTCTGCCCATTCCGGCAGCAGGTGGCGTATTAGCCACTTTGTCCTTATTCCATAACGAGATTTCTTTGTTATACATGTCGATTGCCATGTTGCTGGTCTCTTATTTGATGGTTAGCTCCATGAGATATCCGAATTTCAAAAAGGTCGGTCTTCCGAAAAAGGCGATCTGGATTGCTCCATGGGTCGTAATTGCAGCGGTGTTTCTGGCCGTTAAATTTCCTGATCAGCTGTCGAAGCTGATTTTTGTACCATTGGTGCTATATGCATTGTACGGTATGAAGCTGAACATTCGGAAGCTATCACGCAGACGTGGACGGGAACGAGATCGTTCTAATCAAGAAGAACAGGACGACCAATATCGTCATTCGCAACGTTAGTGTCAGACAAGAACTAGAAGAAGCATTTATTTCCTTGATTCATTCAGGGAGATAAATGCTTTTTTTATGCATAAAAAGTGAAAACACAGGGTTAGTTATGTGAGAAATGGATCATACTGGTAAGGGAAGTGCTATGTATCGAATAAATAGCAGACTATTGAAAAGAAAATAAAGGAGGTATAGAGACTCAATGTGGAGAAAGGCTATTTTAACTTTTACAGGATTGTGCGGCGCGTGGTTTGGCTATACGTTATACCAGCGGATAGGAGGCATCGTATCGTGGATGCCACAATGGTTGAGTGATGGTTCTTTACCAGGAATGGCTGTTTGGATGTTAGCGGGAGCAGTGCTATTTATGGCTGGCTGCTCATTCGCAGGGGCGTCCGTGGCGAATCGATTGCAGCAGGGTATTGAAGGCTTGGTACGAATTCCGATGAATGAGATGATGGCAGGTGTGATGGGGTTAGCAGTGGGGCTGATCCTTTCCTTGGCAGTTTACCCACTCTTTTCAGGATTGGGGGCACCTGGTCTACTTATCCAGACCGCGGTTACCTTGGTATGCGGATATGTGGGATTGATGGTAGGGCTAGAAAAACGGGACGAGCTGTCATCCTTTTGGAGTTCAGGTTTTTTTGGTCGGGGAGCGGATGTAGAAGAACGCAAGCTGGAGGAACATAAAATTTTGGACACCAGCGTCATTATAGATGGGCGTATTGCGGATATTTGCAAGACAGGTTTTATTGAAGGAACCATTGTGATTCCTGAATTTGTGTTGGAGGAGCTTCAGCATATCGCAGATTCTTCAGATTTACTTAAGCGTAATCGTGGACGGCGGGGTCTGGATATTTTGAATAAAATCCAAAAAGAGCTAGATGTGAATGTGCTCATTTATGAGGGGGATTTTGAGGAAATTTCAGAGGTCGACAGTAAGCTGGTTAAGCTTGCAAAGGTGTTGCAGGGTAAAGTTGTAACTAATGATTTTAACCTGAATAAAGTATGCGAACTTCAAGGTGTGTCTGTGCTGAACATTAATGATTTGGCGAATGCAGTGAAGCCTGTCGTACTGCCCGGTGAGGAGATTATGGTGCAGATTATCAAAGACGGCAAGGAGCATGGGCAGGGGGTAGCTTATCTGGATGATGGTACGATGATTGTTGTGGAGGGTGGACGTGACTATATTGGCTCTCTCATGGAAGTGCTGGTCACAAGTGTACTTCAGACCTCTGCGGGTCGCATGATCTTTGCTAAACCGAAATTATTGGAAAAAGCTCAATAAACGAGGTATGATGAAGTAGATGTGTTATCATACGGATCGTCCAAGTGCGATCAGGGCAGGAGTTATTTGAATGAACAATCAGGTAGGAGTCGTGATTGTGGCGGCCGGGCGCGGCTCCCGTATGGGAACGCAGGAGAGCAAGCAATTTCTGCTTTTGCGAGACAAGCCCATCTTCATACATACACTTGAAATATTCGCAGCAATGCCTGAAGTGGATGAAATGGTGATGGTTACTGGAGCTGGAGACGTGGAACGTTGCAGAGACTGGGTTCATCAATACAAGATTGGTAAAAATGTACGAGTGGTGGCTGGTGGCAGTGAACGCCAGCATTCGGTTTATCGCGGTTTGCGCCACTTGCAAACAGATTGGGTGATGGTGCATGATGGTGTGCGTCCACTGATTCAACCTGAGCTTGTACGTTCATGCCTGGAGGCTGCCCAGCGTACTGGTGCTTCTGTAGCGGCAGTACCTGTAAAGGATACAATCAAGCAAGTGAACGGGGATGGTATCATTACAGCAACGCCGGATCGCCGAAGTCTGTGGAGTATTCAAACGCCACAGACTTTTCGTCTTTCCGATCTGCTGCGGGCCTATGAGGAAGCGGAGCAGTCAGGATTTTTGGGGACAGATGATTCTATGCTGGTGGAGCTGCTAGGCATTCCAGTTACTGTCGTCCAAGGCAGCTATAAAAACATCAAAATTACTACGCCTGAGGATTTGGAGATGGCGGAGTTATGGGTAAAGACAGAGGGAGAGGATATCAAATGATCAGAATAGGGCAAGGATTTGACGTCCACCAGCTGGTGGAAGGAAGGCCATGCATCATCGGAGGCGTACATATTCCGTATGAAAAAGGTTTGCTAGGTCATTCCGATGCAGACGTGCTGCTGCATGCCATTAGCGATGCTATCCTGGGTGCGCTTGGCTTGGGAGACATCGGAAAGCATTTTCCGGATAACGACCCTGAATTTAAGGACGCAGATAGTCTTAAGCTACTGGAGCATGTGTGGGGGCTGGCTAAAGAGCGGGGATATCGATTGGGGAACATTGATTCTACGATTATTGCGCAGAAGCCCAAGATGGCATCGTACATCCCGCAGATGAATGAAATCATCGCCCGGGTGCTGGAAGCAGAGGAGTCGTCCCAGGTAAATGTTAAGGCGACAACGACGGAGCAACTCGGGTTTACCGGGCGAGGCGAGGGAATTGCGGCTCAATCGGTTGTCTGTCTAATCAAGTAAATGCTATCATCTTGAGTAATTCTATTTGGAGGAGATTATATGAGCACGGAAGTTCGTGTACGCTATGCACCAAGTCCTACAGGGCATCTGCATATTGGCAATGCCAGAACAGCATTATTTAATTATTTGTTTGCCCGCAATCAAGGCGGGAAATTTATTATTCGCATCGAAGACACAGATGTGAAACGCAATATTGAAGGTGGAGAAGAAAGCCAGCTTAAATATTTGAAATGGTTAGGCATGGACTGGGATGAAAGTATAGACGTGGGCGGCGAGTTTGGACCTTATCGCCAGACCGAACGCTTGGACATCTACAAAACATACTGGCAGGATTTGCTGGATCGTGGTCTGGCATACCGCTGTTATTGTACGGAAGAGGAGCTTGAACGCGAGCGTGAAGAACAGATGGAACGTGGGGAGACACCACGTTACTCAGGAAAACACCGTGATTTAACAGAAGAACAGTGCCAAGCATTTGAAGCCGAGGGCCGTGTACCAAGTATTCGTTTTCGCGTACCTGAAGATCGTGAATATACGTTTGATGATATTGTTAAAGGTCAAATTACGTTCAATTCCAAGGAAAGCGGCGATTTTGTTATCGTCAAAAAAGACGGTATTCCGACATATAACTTCGCCGTAGCGGTTGACGACTATTTGATGAAAATATCGCATGTACTACGGGGCGAAGATCATGTATCTAATACACCGCGGCAGTTGATGATTTTTGAAGCTCTCGGCTGGGAGCCTCCACGCTTTGGTCATATGACGCTGATCGTAGGCGAGGATCACAAAAAGCTCAGCAAACGAAATGAATCCATTATTCAGTTCATGGAGCAGTACGATAAGCTGGGCTATCTGCCGGAAGCTATATTCAACTTTATCGCACTGTTGGGCTGGTCTCCGGAAGGCGAGGAAGAGATCTATGATCGGGAACAACTGATTTCGATTTTCGATCCTAATCGTTTGTCCAAAAGCCCAGCTGTATTTGATACAAACAAGCTTGCTTATTTGAATAATCATTATATTAAAAAAGCTGATCCTGAGCGGATTGCGAGCATGGCCATTCCACATTTGCAGGCAGCAGGGCTGTTGCCGAATGAATTATCGACGGAACAACAGGATTGGGCTAAAGCTCTTGTCCGCTTATACCAAGAACAAATGACTTCAGCGTCTGATATTGTGGCGTTGTCTGAGTTGTTTTTCCGTTCGCATCTGGAGTTGGATGCTGATGCGGCGGCTGTTCTGGCCGAAGAGCAGGTTCCTGATGTACTTAGAGCCTTTGCAGGCAAGGTTGAAACGAGCGAGGAATTTACAGCTCCACAAATGGCCAAGCTGATCAAGGAAGTCCAAAAGGAAACTGGTTTTAAGGGGAAACAGCTGTTCATGCCGATTCGTGTGGCCCTTACAGGTCAAACTCATGGACGGGATCTGAACGAGACCATCTATTTACTTGGACGTGACAAGGTGTTGGATCGTCTTAAGGCACAAATTAAAGGCTGATATTTCTTGTCAATTTGTTGTCTTTTCGCTATAATGACTCCATTGATATGGATTGATACTTACGTGTAAAGGCTGCGAACAGGAGAAGTACACTGCATAAGGGCATCTACCAGAGAGGACGGTCGAGGGGAAACCCCAGGCTGAGAACCGTCTAGATGACCTGCGGAGGAAATGCGCCTGGGAGCCGTGCGCCCGAACCCTCGTTAGCCTACAATGCTAATGCGGCAAGGGCTTGCCGATTCGTTCCCGTTACAGGACGCCAAAGACGGACTTTTCTGCTTTTTTTGTAGCAGATATGTTCGAAGCAGAGTGGGACCACGTATATGCGTCTCTGCAGCCTAGGCTGCGGAGGCGCTTTTTCATTTTTATCAGATTTAGACTCGCTGTAGATTGAAAATTGTCGAAGCGTGCTAGTGACTACGAAAATTGGCGAAATCTGAAGTGTGATGCGGCGAGGATATGGAGGGAAGAGGAGGGCGACATGTTCAGGCATTTCAAATCCGATATTCAAACTGTTTTGGATAATGATCCGGCCGCCCGGAGTAAGCTGGAAGTCATTTTTACGTATTCTGGCGTTCATGCCCTTTGGGCACACCGAATCGCACATTGGTTTTATTTGCGAAAGTGGTGTACTCTAGCCCGTGTTATATCCCAGGTATCGAGGTTTATGACAGGAATTGAAATTCATCCTGGCGCTCGTATCGGAGATCGGCTGTTCATTGATCACGGCATGGGTGTTGTCATTGGCGAAACCTGTGAAATTGGCGACGATGTCGTGTTATATCAGGGGGTTACTCTTGGAGGGACTGGAAAAGAGAAAGGGAAGCGCCACCCCACCATTGGGAATAATGTCGTTATAGGCTCGGGTGCGAAAATATTGGGTTCATTTACGATTGGGGCGCAATCCAACATTGGCTCCAACTCGGTTGTGCTAAAAGAAGTTCCGCCAAACAGTACGGTAGTGGGCATCCCAGGGCGAGTGGTCAGACAGGATGGCAGACGTCCAGATCGACTTAGTCACCAGTTGCCTGATCCGGTCGTCGATTCTATACGGTCTCTTCAAATGGAAATAGAACGATTGCGAGCAGAATTGTCTGATTTGAAGGAGGAGCAATCTGCTCAGAAACATCAGGTGACCCAAGAGAATAAATTACAAGGATAATTTTCATGAGGGAGGAACATAACGATGTCGCTTCAAATTTATAATACAATGACGAGGAGCCGGGAGCCTTTTGTGCCACTGGAGCCTGGAAAGGTTAAAATGTATGTATGTGGTCCTACAGTGTATGATTACATTCATATTGGTAATGCACGGCCTGTAATTGTGTTTGATGTGGTACGCAGCTACTTGGAGTATGTGGGCTATGATGTAAACTATGTGGTGAATTTTACGGATGTCGATGACAAGTTGATCCGCAAAGCTCGGGAACTTAATATGGAGGTTCCGGCAGTTGCTGAGAAGTTTATTGCTGCCTATCATGAGGATTTGGCAGGATTGAATGTTCCTGCTGCCAGCATAAATCCTCGTGTAACTGAGAGCATGGATCTGATTATTGATTTTATCAAGGATCTGGTAGACAAAGGCTATGCCTATGAGAATGATGGTGATGTCTTCTACCGAACCAAAAAGTTTAAAGACTACGGACAGCTGTCAGGTCAAAATTTGGAGGAGCTCCAGTTTGGGATTCGCATCAATGTGGATGAACGCAAGGAGAATGCCGAGGATTTTGTACTCTGGAAAGCAGCGAAACCGGGAGAAATTTACTGGTCAAGTCCTTGGGGAGATGGACGCCCAGGCTGGCATATCGAATGCTCTGCTATGGCTCGTCACTATTTGGGGGATACGCTGGATATTCATGGAGGCGGACAGGATCTGCAATTTCCGCATCATGAATGTGAATGTGCACAATCTGAAGTGATTACGGGTAAACCATTATCTCGCTACTGGATGCATAACGGATATATTCGCATAGATAATGAAAAAATGTCGAAATCACTCGGTAACGGTATTTTGGTTAAAGATCTGCGTGCTCGTCACAAGCCCGAGGCTTTACGTTATTTTATGCTGTCGACACATTACCGCAATCCTTTGAACTACAACCAAGAGACGATGAGTCAGGCGGAGAATAGTGTCGAACGGATTGCCAATGCAGTCGCCAATGTAAAGCATCGTTTAGCCATTGCATTGAAAGGTAATGAAGAAGTATCGGCTGAGCTGCAAATGAAGCTTGACGGGATATTGCAGCAATTTGGTGAAAAAATGGATGATGATTTCAATACGCCTGATGCGATTACTGCGGTGTTCGAATGGGTCAGCGAAGCCAATCTTTTGTTGCAGCGTGATGTTGTCAATCAGGCGGAATTGCAAGCGGTGCTGCATACCTTCCATTCGATGAATACGGTGCTTCGCATTTATTCAGAACCGAGTGAAGAACTGCTGGATGGCGAAGTTGAGCAGTTAATTGCAGAACGTGTCGAAGCTCGTAAAACTAAAAACTGGGGTAGAGCTGACGAAATTCGCGATTTGTTAGCTACTAAAGGCATTGTGCTTGAAGATACGGCACAGGGGATGCGGTGGCGGCGGAAATGAGTGATAAGCCACTGAATTCAGGAGCTGTGGAAGGCGCAGGAAACTGGTTTCCGTATCCTGCGTCCAAGCCGGCTCGCTTGATGCCCCCTATTGCGTTAGCTTACATTGGTGATGCAGTGTATGAGGTGGCTGTCCGGCAATATCTGTTGGCACACCCCAACCTGCGTCCCAATCATTTACATCGACGAGCTACAAAGCTAGTCTCTGCCAAGGCACAGTGTCGTATGTTGGGGTTGCTAGAAACAGTGCTGACGGATGAAGAGCGTGACATTGTCCGACAAGGGAGAAATGCCAAGTCAGGGAGCCTGCCCAAAAATGCTGATGTGCTTGAGTATCGACACGCCACAGCACTGGAAGGATTGATTGGTTATCTGTATTGTGATGGACATTTGGACAGATTGACAGAGTTGATTACGTACGGAATTGCACAAATGGAAAATACCGAAAAATCATAAATTGGAGACGGATTGGATGAATTGAATATCAACCGTTTTCCGGGAGGAAGCTAGAGATGGAAGAAGAATGGATTGCCGGTAAGCATTCGGTAACAGAGGCGCTGCGTTCAGGCAGGACGATAAATAAAATTTGGATTGCGGATAATGCACAAAAGCATTTGACATTGCCGATTACAGCTGAGGCGAAAAAAGCAGGAATCATTGTTTTGCAGGTAGACAAGCGTAAGCTCGATCAAATGGTTCCAGGCATTCAGCATCAGGGAGTGGTTGCGCAAGCAGCACCTTTTGCCTACGCTGAAGTGGAAGACTTGCTTGCTAGTGCTCGTGCTAAAGGCGAAGAGCCGTTTTTGATTTTGCTGGATGAAATTGAAGATCCTCATAACTTGGGCTCCATCCTTCGTACGGCGGATTGCACTGGAGCACACGGTATTATAGTGCCAAAAAGGCGTTCAGCAGCTGTAACTGTAACGGTGTCTAAAACATCGGCGGGTGCTGTGGAGTACGTTCCAGTGGCACGGGTGAGCAATCTGGGGCAAACCATTGACCGTCTTAAAGAAGAAGGTGTATGGGTAGTTGGCACGGATGTTACAGCAACCGATCCCGTCTTTGGGAATGGGGTATTCACCGGTCCTGTAGCGATTGTCATTGGTAACGAAAATAAAGGAATGGGCCGTTTGATCCGTGAGAAATGTGATGTACTTGTCAAGCTGCCGATGGCGGGACAAATCAATTCTCTCAATGCTTCTGTAGCTGCAGGTGTCGTCATGTACGAAGTCTTGCGCGGACGACAGGCACGGAGCTAACGATATGGCTGACACGCGGGATGTTCTGCTTGTGGACGGTTACAACATGATTGGAGCCTGGCCCGAACTTTCCGCACTGGTACAATCTGGTATGCAGGAAGCGAGGGACAGACTTCTTGAACGACTGGCGGATCATCAGGCGTATTCGGGCAGAAGAGTCATCGTCGTGTTTGATGCTTACAGGGTGCCAGGATTAGGTAAAACCTTTGCCCAGAGCAAAGTCCAGATTTATTTTACGAGAGAAAAAGAGACAGCCGACGAATGCATCGAACGATTGGTTCGGGAGCTGAGCAGCAAGAGAAGAAGCATTTACGTAGCGACAAGTGATCAGGTAGAGCAGCATGTTGCTTTTGGCCAAGGAGCACTCAGAATATCGGCACGAGAATTGCTGATCGAGATTGAGGAATCTGAAAGGGAAGTCCAGAAGCGAATTCAGCAGGATAACGCCAAATTGTCCCGCAACTCGTTGGATGCCAAGCTGAGTCCGGAGCTTCGAAAGCTGTTCGAACGATGGAGAAGAGAATGATCCAATAATTGGTGCACTCTCCATTTTGAAACCATTGACAATTTTGTTAGCGCTCTTCTTTTTTAGGTTGTTGTGGTTGACGGTATCAGGTTACATCGCGTATACTTGTCGTATATTTGAGAGAGTAACGGGTACCTTGCGTTGCAGCCGGAGGGATTGTTAGTGAGTGTGGACCTCAAAGATATCATGTTGTCAAAGTTTGATTACAAAAATGATGAAGACATTGTCGGAGCAGTCCATGAAGGTGATGGGGAAGCGCTGGAGTTTCTGATTAACAAGTACCGGAACTTTGTGCGGGCCAAGGCTAGATCCTACTTCCTGATTGGTGCTGATCGCGAGGATATTATTCAGGAGGGCATGATTGGTCTCTACAAATCCATTCGTGATTTTAAGGGAGACAAGCTAGCTTCGTTTAAGGCTTTCGCCGAGTTGTGCATTACACGACAGATTATTACGGCAATTAAGACGGCTACACGACAAAAGCACATTCCTCTGAACTCTTACGTATCTCTGGACAAGCCCATCTATGATGAAGAGTCAGACCGGACGTTGCTCGATGTGATTTGTGGAACACAAGTAAGTGACCCTGAAGAGCTGATTATCAATCAGGAAGAGTTTGTGGGTCTTGAGGACAAAATGTCCGAGATTCTGAGCGAGCTAGAACGCAAGGTACTTATGTTGTATCTGGACGGACGTTCGTATCAGGAGATTGCAGAGGATCTTGACCGCCATGTTAAATCCATTGATAACGCGCTGCAACGGGTCAAGCGTAAACTTGAAAAGTATCTGGAAGTAAGGGATAGTTGAAAGTAGAGGCTGACATGGAAAAGGCTCGAGTTTGAGTCTTTTTTTATTCGTTTTGGGTAAGCTGTGCAGGTTTATAAGTGTTGTAAATGATTTATACTAAAAAAGATGAATAATAGATATCGCTTTGATTTTGAAGCAGTATTTCAGAGAACAGCTCCAAAGGATGGACAGATGTAAAAATGCACCACAACCGGGACTGCGAAATGTATGCAAACATTCGTTGACATGGAAAACCCCGTGTGATAAAGTGTTTTAGGTAGGCCTAAATTCGCGGTTTTTTTTAGGATCAATTATGAGACTTCCGGTGTTGGATGTCTTCGGGAGGTGCACATCATGCGGGTAATTATTACTTTGGCTTGTACAAATTGCAAACAAAGAAATTACACAACGACGAAAAACAAGCGTAATCACCCCGACCGCATGGAGATGAAGAAATTCTGTAAGTCCTGTAACGAACAGACTTCTCATCGGGAAACCAGATAGTTTTTGGAGGTGTAGTCGGCGTGAAACGCAGTTTCAAGTCTCTGTTTTCCTTTTTCTCTGAAAGCTGGGCTGAACTCAAGAAAGTTCGCTGGCCCAATCGTAAAGAACTGACCAACTATACGCTGATTGTCATAGGGACGATTGCGTTCGTCACGATTTATTTTTGGGTTCTCGATATCGGCATTTCCGCTGTGATCGAAGCGATTATCTAGGAAGGGTTCCAGGTGGCTTGATATGGAAAAAAGATGGTACGTCGTTCATACCTATTCAGGGTATGAGAACAAAGTCAAAGCCAATTTGGAAAAACGCGTTGAGTCCATGGGCATGGAAGACAAGATATTCCGTGTTCTTGTTCCTATGGAAGAAGAACTGGTAACCAAGGACGGTAAGAAAAAAACCGTTATGCGTAAAGTCTACCCTGGTTATGTCTTGGTCGAAATGGTCCAAACCGATGATTCTTGGTATGTTGTACGCAACACACCAGGTGTTACGGGATTTGTAGGGTCGACAGGCTCGGGTTCCAAACCGACGCCATTGCTTCCGGAAGAAGTTGAACAGATTCTGAAGCATATGGGCATGGTAGAGCCGAAACCGAAGATTGAATTCGATGTTAAGGAATCCGTGCGAATTAAAGTTGGTCCTTTTGCGAATTTTGTGGGCTCCGTGGAAGAAATTTTGGTTGAGAAGAGCAAGCTTAAGGTTCACGTCAACATGTTTGGACGGGAAACCCCGCTTGAGTTGGATTATACTCAAGTGGAGAAAATATAGATTTTTCTTACAGGTTTCTTGTGGGAGGATCAATAGGTCCGTCTACCACTATTGAGTCAAGGAGGTGTCATCCATGGCAAAAAAGGTAATTAAAATGGTAAAACTGCAGATTCCTGCAGGGAAAGCTAATCCAGCGCCTCCAGTAGGTCCAGCTTTGGGTCAAGCAGGTGTCAACATTATGGCATTCTGTAAAGAGTTCAATGCTCGTACTGCTGATCAAGCAGGCCTGATTATTCCGGTTGAAATTTCGGTATTTGAGGATCGTTCTTTTACGTTCATCACCAAAACTCCACCGGCTGCTGTTCTGTTGAAAGTTGCTGCTAAAATCGAAAAAGGTTCCGGTGAACCGAATAAAACGAAAGTTGCAACTGTAAATCGCGCTGCTGTTCGTCAAATTGCAGAGCAAAAAATGCCTGACCTTAACGCAGCTTCCGTAGAATCGGCAATGCGTATGGTTGAAGGTACTGCTCGCAGCATGGGTATCACCATCGTAGATTAATTTTATTAATCTACGTGTGCCGGCAGTTTGACTGTCCGGTAAGTGTGGGAGGAATATCCGCTAATACCACATAAGGAGGAAAAGATAATGGCTAAACATGGTAAGAAGTACCTGGAAGCTGCTAAGCTGATTGACAGCGAAGCAACTTATGAGCCTTTGGAAGCCGTTGAATTGGTGAAAAAGGCTGCAACTGCTAAATTCGACGAAACCGTTGAAGCTGCAGTTCGTCTGGGCGTAGATTCCCGTAAACAAGACCAGGCTGTTCGTGGTGTTGTTGTCCTGCCACATGGTACGGGTAAAACACAACGTGTTCTGGTATTTGCAAAAGGTGACAAAGTGAAAGAAGCGGAAGCGGCTGGCGCTGATTTTGTTGGCGATCAAGATATGATCAACAAAATCCAACAAGGCTGGTTCGAATTCGACGTCTGCGTTGCGACACCTGATATGATGAGTGAGGTTGGTAAACTGGGTCGTTTGCTCGGTGGTAAAGGTTTGATGCCTAACCCTAAAGCAGGCACAGTTACTTTCGATGTTGCCAAGGCTGTTCAAGAAATTAAAGCCGGTAAAATCGAATACCGTCTCGACAAAGCAGGTCAAATTCACGCACCAATCGGCAAAGCTTCTTTCAGTGCTGAACAACTGAACGAAAACCTTAAAGCCTTGATTGAAGCCTTGAACCGTGCGAAGCCAGCGGCTGCTAAAGGTGTATACCTGAAAAACATCGCTATTTCTTCGACTATGGGACCAAGTGCACGTGTGAACGCATCTGTTTACAGATAATATTTTTATTGACAGGTTCAATTGAATTTGTTATTCTGTAAAAGTTGTGAGTCATTGTGACTGACCGTTAAAGTTGAATATGCTTACCGTAGACAGTAGGTGCCTTCGGGCTTAATTTCCTACCGAGGTGTTATGATAGAACGTTTCATGTGACGGGCTTGTCCCGTCCATGTAGATTTATCAAGCCTTCGTACTCTACGGAGGCTTTTTTCATGCTCATGAAAACGACTTTGGTAGATCACCAGAATGGGTGTTTCGAACAAAGTAGATAAATTGATCAGGAGGTGTACAGTTTGGCAAATGCAAAGGTGATTCAAGCAAAACAAGAAGCTGTTGAAGTTGTAGCTGCAAAATTGCGCGAGAGCGTAACAACTGTAGTTGCAGACTATCGCGGTCTGAATGTTGCCCAAGTAACTGAGCTGCGTAAGCAGCTTCGCGAAGCCGGAATCGAATTTCAAGTGCTGAAAAACACACTGCTCCGCCGTGCAACTGCGGCAGCAGGATTGACTGAACTGGACGCAGTATTGACAGGTCCTACTGCAATCGCGTTCGGTAAAGATGATGCAGTGTCTGCAGCTAAAATCTTGAACGATTTCGCTAAGAAAAACAATGCATTGGAACTGAAAGGTGCAGTTGTAGAAGGTCGTGTGATCGGTGTTGAGGAAATCAAAGCGCTGGCAGAACTGCCATCCCGCGAAGGTCTCCTTTCCATGCTCCTCAGCGTGCTTCAAGCTCCTATGCGCAACTTCGCGCTTGCAGTTAAAGCTGTTGCAGATAAAGAAGAGCAAAGTGCATAAGTTGGGATTTAAACCTGCTGTATAGCAGTTAAGAACAAAAAATACGAATTTAAATGGAGGTTCAACCATGAGTAAAGAGCAAATCTTGGAAGCAATTAAAGGTATGTCCGTATTGGAACTGAACGATCTCGTGAAAGCAATCGAAGAAGAATTCGGCGTAACTGCAGCAGCTCCAGTAGCTGTAGCAGGTGGCGCAGCAGGTGGCGCAGCAGAAGCTGAGCAATCCGAGTTCGACGTAATCTTGACAAGCGCTGGCGCTTCCAAAATCAACGTTATCAAAGCAGTTCGCGAAATCACAGGTCTTGGCCTGAAAGAAGCAAAAGAACTGGTTGACAACGCTCCAAAACCACTGAAAGAAAAAGTTGCAAAAGAAGAAGCTGAATCCGTTAAAGCAAAATTGGAAGAAGCAGGCGCTTCTGTAGAAGTAAAATAATTGACTGCTCTCTAGCAGACAATGAATTAAAACAAACCCCTTGAGGTGATCTTCAAGGGGTTTGTTGCTGTAAAACGGTATTATGAACAGGTCTGAGATATTATTCTAAAGGCTATGATGTTAGTACGACCGTATAACCGAAAGAGGTGGGCGTGAATGGCTGATCATTATTACTCCAAACGGCCAGAGACGGCGCATGAACGACGAAGTTTAGAAACAGTGCTACGTGGACGTTCCTATCGATTTGCCAGCGATTCAGGCGTTTTTTCAAAGCAGGGAATTGATTATGGGAGTCGAGTGCTGATCGAAGCTATGCAACTTCCTACAAATGCCTCGGTATTGGATGTAGGATGTGGTTACGGACCGATTGGTTTGACGGCGGCAACGCTTGTCCCAGACGGACACGTTACAATGGTTGATATTAACGAGCGAGCCGTTCAATTAGCGGTAGAGAATGCGGAGCGTAATGGGATTAAAAATGTCACCATTAAGCAAAGTGATTTGTTTGCAGAAGTGCAACACGAACGTTTTGACGTGATCTTGACGAATCCTCCTATACGTGCAGGGAAGGAAACGGTGCACACCATTTTTGAACTTGCATATGAGCATTTAAACGAGGGTGGAGCTTTGTGGGTCGTCATCCAGAAAAAACAGGGTGCTCCTTCGGCGAGCGCTAAAATAGAGAGCCTTTTCGGTTATGTGGAGGAAGTTACGAAGGATAAAGGTTATCGGATTCTGAAGGCAGAAAAAACTTTTAGAAAAATGCAATAGGACCATTGACTTGAATCCTGGTCTGTGATATCATTATAAAATGTCAGTATTAGGATGCCCTCCATGGCTTTAGTTTGTTGAAATGTCAATAGATTTATGCGTAGCAGGGTATAGTATTTATACCTATTACGTATAATATAACCATTTTGGGCAAATCTACAAGTGATGAAGATCTTCCGGCAAGAGGATTCCGCAGATACGTCGCTCTTTTTTCGAATGCATTCGAGTAAGGGCTTTTCTGTATTTGTAAGATCGAATCTTCTGTATGTGTCTTATTATAAGGTCACAAACAGAGGTTCGCAATGTATTTTTAAAGTGAGTAGACATGAGGGGTGAGTTTAAGTTGGCAGGACATCTTGTTCAATATGGTCGACGCACTCGGCGCAGTTATGCACGTATTAATGAGGTACTCGAGGTTCCCAACCTGATTGAGATCCAACAAAAATCCTATGATTGGTTTTTGGAGGAAGGATTACGGGAAATGTTTCGGGATATTTCTCCAATTCAAGATTTCACAGGAAATCTGATTCTGGAGTTTATCGATTACTCTCTCGGAGAACCCAAATATACCGTTGACGACGCAAAGGAACGCGACGTTACGTATGCAGCACCGCTTCGGGTAAAAGTCCGGCTTATTAATAAAGAAACCGGGGAAGTGAAAGAGCAGGAAGTATTCATGGGAGACTTCCCGCTGATGACTGAAACGGGTACGTTTATTATTAACGGTGCGGAACGGGTTATTGTCAGCCAGTTGGTTCGCTCTCCCAGCGTCTATTTCAGCACAAAAGTCGACAAGAATGCGAAAACAACATACACCGCAACGGTAATTCCTAACCGGGGGGCTTGGCTCGAACTGGAGATGGATGCGAAGGATATTATCTATGTCCGGATTGACCGTACCCGTAAAATTCCGGTTACGGTGTTGCTGCGTGCGCTTGGCTTTGGCACTGATGCTGAGATTCTGGATTTGCTCGGCAATGACGAATATATCCGCAACACACTTGATAAAGACAACACGGATTCCACGGAGAAAGCGCTGATCGAAATTTATGAGCGTCTTCGTCCGGGTGAGCCGCCTACATTGGATAACGCAAAGAGCTTGCTTGTTGCACGTTTCTTTGATCCAAAACGTTATGATCTGGCCAACGTAGGCCGTTACAAAATCAATAAAAAGCTTCACATCAAAAACCGTCTGTTCAACCAACGGCTTGCTGAGACCCTGATTGATACGACAACTGGTGAAATCATTGCTGAAGCAGGGCAAATGGTAGACCGCCGCCTGTTGGACGAGATTTTGGCTCAACTGGAAGAGTCGGTTGGACACCGTACGTATCATGTTGCTAGTGGTGTTTTAGAAAGCAACGATATTCCGCTTCAAACGATTGATGTATTCTCGCCAATTGAAGACGGTAAAGTGGTAAAACTGATTGCCAATGGGAATATCGATAAATCGGTTAAGAACATTACGCCTGCCGATATTATTTCCTCCATCAGTTATTTTATTAACTTGCTTCACGGAATCGGAAGTACGGACGACATTGACCATTTGGGTAACCGTCGTTTGCGTTCTGTAGGTGAGTTGCTTCAAAATCAGTTCCGGATCGGTTTGTCCCGTATGGAACGCGTGGTGCGCGAAAGAATGTCGATTCAGGATGCTAATGTAATCACGCCACAGGCGCTGATTAACATACGTCCGGTCATTGCGTCGATTAAAGAGTTCTTTGGTAGCTCCCAGCTGTCTCAGTTTATGGATCAGACAAACCCGCTTGCTGAATTAACGCACAAACGTCGTCTGTCTGCACTCGGACCCGGCGGTTTGACGCGCGAACGCGCGGGCATGGAAGTACGTGACGTCCATCCAAGTCACTACGGCCGTATGTGTCCTATTGAGACACCAGAGGGACCGAACATTGGTTTGATCAACTCTTTGTCCACTTTCGCACGTATTAATGAGTATGGATTTATCGAAGCTCCTTATCGTTGGGTAGATCCGAAAACCGGAAAAGTTACAGACCAGATTGATTACCTGACTGCTGATGAGGAAGATAACTACATCGTTGCTCAGGCAAATGCGGAACTAACAGAAGAAAACACCTTTAAGGATGAAATCGTTATTGTCCGCTATAACAAGCAGTCTGATAACATTATTCCAATGGCAAGTAGCCGTGTTGATTACATGGACGTATCGCCTAAACAGGTCGTATCGGTCGCAACTGCACTGATTCCGTTCCTGGAGAATGATGACTCGAACCGCGCACTGATGGGTTCCAACATGCAGCGGCAGGCTGTGCCACTGCTGATTCCGAAAGCGCCTTTGGTAGGAACAGGGATGGAACATAAGTCTGCAAAAGATTCTGGTGTTTGCGTTGTCTCCAAGTACAACGGGGTAATTGAACGTTCTTCGGCTAACGAAATTTGGCTGCGTCGTATTGAAACGGTAGACGGTACTGAAGTAAAAGGCGATATTGTTAAGTATAAATTACACAAATTTATGCGTTCTAACCAAGGAACATGCATTAATCAGCGTCCGATTGTGAACAGAGGCGATATTGTCAAGGTTGGCGATATTCTTGCCGATGGTCCTTCCACCGAGATGGGTGAGTTGGCACTGGGACGTAACGTTGTCGTAGCGTTCATGACTTGGGAAGGTTATAACTACGAGGATGCGATCTTGCTGAGCGAGAAGCTGGTTAAAGAGGATGTATATACCTCGATCCATATCGAGGAATACGAATCTGAAGCTCGTGATACGAAGCTTGGACCAGAAGAAATCACTCGTGATATTCCGAATGTTGGTGAAGAAGCGCTTCGCAATTTAGATGAACGCGGCATCATTCGCATCGGTGCGGAAATCGCCGCAGGTGACATTCTTGTTGGTAAAGTAACACCTAAGGGTGTGACTGAGTTGACAGCTGAAGAACGTCTATTGCATGCGATCTTCGGTGAGAAGGCGCGCGAGGTTCGTGATACTTCCTTGAGAGTTCCTCACGGAACTGACGGGATCGTTGTAGATGTTAAAGTATTTACACGTGAAAATGGCGATGAGCTGCCACCGGGTGTAAACCAGCTGGTGCGCGTATACATTGCTCAAAAACGTAAAATTTCCGAAGGCGATAAAATGGCTGGACGTCACGGTAACAAGGGTGTCGTTGCCCGTATTCTGCCTGAAGAAGATATGCCATTCTTGCCGGATGGCACCCCAGTACAAGTCGTACTGAACCCGCTGGGCGTACCTTCCCGGATGAACATCGGACAGGTGCTTGAAGTGCATCTGGGTATGGCTGCAATGCGTCTTGGTATCCATGTGGCAACTCCAGTATTCGATGGTGCCAAGGAATATGACGTATTTGATACGATGGAAGAAGCGGGTATGCAACGCAATGGTAAAACGGTGTTGTATGATGGACGTACAGGTGATCGTTTTGAACGTGAAGTTACTGTCGGTGTCATGCACATGATCAAACTGGCGCACATGGTAGACGATAAGATCCATGCCCGTTCTACAGGTCCTTACTCTCTCGTTACGCAACAGCCATTGGGTGGTAAAGCCCAATTCGGTGGTCAGCGCTTCGGGGAGATGGAAGTATGGGCACTGGAAGCTTACGGTGCAGCGTACACGCTTCAGGAAATTTTGACTGTGAAATCCGATGATGTGGTTGGACGTGTTAAAACTTACGAATCCATCGTCAAAGGTGAAAATGTCCCTGAACCAGGTGTTCCTGAATCATTCAAGGTCTTGATCAAAGAGCTGCAAAGCTTGGGTATGGACGTGAAGATTCTGTCTGAAGACGAACAAGAGATCGAAATGAGAGAGCTTGATGATGAAGATGACACAACTGGCGATAAGCTGAGTTTGAATCTGGAAGGCTCTGAGGTTGGCGTAGAGTAGATTGACTGCTGACTGACTCATATCAGCTTTGTTATATGCTTTGATCCATTTTTGGATGGATCAGGCTTCTTGATACCGCCCGGTGCTGCCGGGCGGTATCAAACCTAAAAACTCAGGATTTGGTTAAGGAGGGTTGCTCCTTGTTGGACGTTAACAATTTCGAATATATGAAAATCGGGCTTGCTTCCCCCGAAAAGATTCGTTCTTGGTCCCGCGGAGAAGTCAAAAAACCGGAGACGATTAACTATCGTACGCTTAAACCGGAAAAAGAAGGACTATTTTGCGAGAAAATTTTCGGACCTACGAAAGATTGGGAATGTCACTGTGGTAAGTACAAACGTGTACGCTATAAAGGTGTTGTCTGTGACCGCTGTGGAGTAGAAGTTACTCGCGCTAAGGTTCGCCGTGAGCGTATGGGCCACATTGAGTTGGCTGCTCCTGTATCGCACATTTGGTACTTCAAAGGCATTCCGAGTCGTATGGGTCTTGCTCTTGATATGTCTCCAAGATCTTTGGAAGAGATCATTTACTTCGCATCTTATGTTGTAACCGATCCAGGAGATACGCCTTTGGAGAAAAAGCAACTCCTGTCCGAGAAAGAATACCGCAGCTATCGTGAGAAATATGGCTACGGATTCCAGGCGGGAATGGGTGCTGAAGCGGTTAAAAAGCTTCTTCAAGATTTAGATATAGACAAAGAATTAGAATTCTTGAAAGAAGAGCTACGTACAGCTCAAGGGCAACGTCGAAACCGTGCGATCAAACGCCTTGAAGTTATTGAGGCATTCCGTAACTCTGGTAACCAACCGGATTGGATGATCATGGACGTACTGCCTGTTATTCCTCCTGAGCTTCGTCCAATGGTACAGCTGGACGGTGGACGTTTTGCTACTTCTGACCTTAATGATCTGTATCGTCGTGTTATTAACCGTAATAACCGTCTGAAACGCTTGTTAGATTTGGGTGCGCCAGATATTATCGTGCAAAATGAAAAACGGATGCTGCAGGAAGCTGTTGATGCTCTGATTGATAATGGTCGTCGTGGTCGTCCTGTTACAGGTCCGGGTAATCGTCCTTTGAAATCCCTCAGCCATATGCTGAAAGGTAAACAAGGACGTTTCCGTCAAAACTTGCTCGGGAAACGTGTTGACTATTCCGGTCGTTCCGTTATCGTAGTAGGCCCGTACTTGAAGATGTACCAATGTGGTCTGCCGAAAGAAATGGCGCTGGAGCTGTTCAAGCCTTTTGTTATGAAAGAGCTTGTTAACAAAGGTTTGGCACACAACATTAAGAGCGCGAAGCGTAAAGTAGAGCGTGTGAGTGCTGAAGTGTGGGATGTACTCGAAGAAGTAATCAAGGAGCATCCGGTTCTTCTAAACCGTGCCCCTACGCTGCATAGACTAGGTATTCAAGCGTTTGAACCGATCTTGGTTGAAGGTCGTGCGATTCGTTTGCATCCGCTCGTATGTACGGCATACAATGCTGACTTTGACGGTGACCAAATGGCGGTTCACGTTCCGCTGTCTGCAGAGGCTCAAGCGGAAGCTCGTTTGCTCATGCTGGCATCCGGCAACATTTTGAATCCGAAAGACGGCAAGCCTGTTGTTACTCCTTCCCAGGATATGGTCCTTGGCTCATTCTATTTGACAATGGACAACAAGGAAGAAGAAGGAAGTAACATGATCCTTCGCAACCCGAATGAGGCTATCTCAGCTTACCAACGCGGAACAGCGGGTCTTCATGCTCGTGTAGCTATTCCGGTTAAAGCTTTGAATAAAACGAGCTTTACAGAGAAGCAGCAGGATGCGATGTTGATTACAACCGTGGGTAAAATTATCTTTAATGAGATTTTCCCAGCAAGCTTCCCGTATATCAATGACGCTACTCGTGCCAACCTGCTCTATGGTACTGCTGAAGAGTTCTTTGTTTACGAGAAAGGTGTAAATCTTACTGAAGCCATCCAGAACGCTCCGCAAGCTGGTGGAGTGGGCAAGGATTACCTTGGTAATATCATCGCCCGTTGCTTTGAAATTTACCATACGACAGAAACCGCCGTGATTTTGGATAAGATCAAACAGCTTGGCTTTACGTATTCTACTCGTGCAGGTGTGACGGTTGCTGTGGCAGACGTAGTTGTACCTCAAGAGAAACAGGATATTCTTAAGGCATCTGATGATAAAGCACAAGTCGTGACCAATCAGTACCGTCGTGGTCTGATTACGAACGAGGAACGCTATGACCGGATTATTGATATTTGGTCTAAGGCTAAAGACGATATCACAGACATTTTGATGAAATCCATGGATCGCTACAACTCTATCATGATGATGGTTGATTCTAAAGCGCGTGGTAACAAATCACAGATTACCCAGCTTGGCGGTATGCGTGGACTGATGGCGAATCCATCTGGTCGTATTATCGAGCTCCCAATCAAATCGAACTTCCGTGAAGGTCTGACAGTACTCGAGTACTTTATCTCCACTCACGGAGCGCGTAAAGGTTTGGCGGATACAGCCTTACGTACGGCTGACTCTGGTTACCTAACTCGTCGTCTCGTTGATGTGGCGCAGGATGTTATCGTGCGCGAAGATGACTGCGGAACGGATAAAGGCTTTACAGTAAGTCGCATCCAGGATGGTAAAGAAGTCATTGAGGACCTGTACGATCGTCTGGAAGGTCGCTATTGCTTCGAAACCGTACGTCATCCTGAAACGGGTGAAATCTTGGCTAGACGCAACGAACTGATTGACTCCAACAAAGCTGAAGCGATCGTTAAAGCTGGTGTGGATAAAGTTCAAATTCGTTCCGTACTAAGCTGCCGTGCTAAACATGGCGTCTGCAAAAAATGTTACGGCCGTAATCTGGCTACTGGCAAGCACGTTGAGATTGGTGAAGCGGTTGGTATTATCGCGGCTCAATCCATCGGTGAACCAGGGACACAGCTCACCATGCGTACGTTCCACACAGGTGGTGTAGCGGGCGACGATATCACCCAAGGTTTGCCTCGTATCCAGGAGCTTTTTGAAGCGCGTAATCCTAAAGGTCAGGCAACCATCAGTGAAATTGACGGTGTAGTTAAAGAGGTTCGTGAAGGGAAAGACCGTCGCGAAATCGACATTCAGGGTGAAGCTGAAACAAAAACCTATTCGGTCACTTATGGTTCACGTCTGCGCGTAAGCGAAGGCATGACTGTGGAAGCCGGGGACGAACTGACGGATGGTTCGATTGACCCTAAAGAAATGCTGCGTATTAAAGGTATTCGCGGGGTGCAGAACTATATCCTTCAGGAAGTTCAACGTGTATACCGGAACCAGGGTGTAGAAATCAACGACAAGCACGTAGAAGTTATGATTCGTCAAATGTTGCGTAAAATTCGTATCATTGATGCGGGCGACACGACACTGCTTCCAGGTTCATTTGTTGATGTGCATGAGTATGAAAATGCAAACAAGATAGCAATTCTCAGCGGCCAAGAACCAGCGGTAGCCAAACCAGTTCTTCTTGGTATCACCAAGGCGTCTTTGGAAACTGACTCCTTCTTGTCAGCAGCTTCCTTCCAGGAAACTACTCGTGTCCTGACAGATGCAGCTATCAAAGGAAAAGTCGATCAGTTGCTTGGATTGAAAGAGAATGTAATTATCGGTAAATTGATCCCTGCGGGAACAGGTATGAACCGTTACCGTAGCGTGAAATTTGCCCAGCCTGAAGAGGGGCAATCCTCATCTGAGGAGCTCGAACCCATTTCAGCTGAGTAGTAATATAAAAAAAAGTATGATAAGCCCGGAACACCGTAGATATAAGCTTTGGTAAAGGTTGTAGCAACGGTGCTCCGGTGCTTCTTATAAAAATGTAACGTATTACTTTGTTTAAATAGATTATAGTTGATAATTGTCTTGACATTGTTCATAGTCAATGCTAATATAGCAAAGGTGCGTGAGCAGCCTATATGCTATTGGGTCTTTTCGGAGGAATGAGATATGTCTAAAGAACAGGGACTGCAAGATGCTCATGTCAAAATCGGTACCAAACAAACCATTCGTATGGTAGAATTGGGCTTCGCCTCGGAAGTATATGTGGCAGAAGATGCAGATCAGCGTTTCACTTCCAACATCATTGATTTGTGCAATAAGCACGGGGTCAAAGTGACTCTCGTAGATACAATGAAAAATCTCGGAGCTGCATGCGGGATTGAAGTGGGAGCCGCGATGGCTGCTATCGTAAAACAATAGGGTAAGGAACGTTTTTGTCTAGGGAATCGTTATTCTTGGCGGCAAAGACTTTTCATTTGTTCTTTTATGAACCGCCTGGGTCTGTGGGCTTAGATAAGGTTTATAAAGTAACAGCAAAAATTGAGGAAGGGGGTGGCAACCAACATGCCAACTATTAACCAACTGGTTCGTAAAGGACGTCAAGCCAAAATCGAGAAATCGAAATCACCGGCTTTGCAAAAAGGTTTTAATGCCTTGAAACGTGAAGCTACCGACATCAGTGCCCCGCAAAAACGCGGAGTGTGCACTCGTGTAGGTACTATGACTCCGAAAAAACCGAACTCCGCACTTCGTAAATATGCCCGTGTTCGCTTGACGAACCGTGTAGAGGTGACTGCTTACATTCCAGGTATTGGACATAACCTTCAAGAACACAGCGTAGTGCTGATTCGCGGTGGTCGTGTAAAAGACCTTCCGGGTGTACGTTACCACATCGTTCGCGGTGCTTTGGATACTGCAGGCGTAAACAACCGCATGCAAGCTCGTTCCAAATACGGCGCAAAACGCCCTAAAGCTAAAAAATCCTAATGAATATAAACCGCATATGCAGGTTTAACATGTAAGAAAGGGGGATATCCATGCCACGCAAAGGTCCAGTTACCAAAAGAGACGTGTTGCCAGATCCGGTATACAACAGCAAGTTGGTTACTCGCTTGATCAACCGCATCATGCTCGACGGAAAACGAGGCGTTGCTCAAAGCATTCTGTATAATGCGTTCAAGCTTATCCAAGAACGTACGGGTAATGACCCGATGGAAGTATTTGAAGCAGCTATCAAGAATATCATGCCAGTCCTGGAAGTTAAAGCACGCCGTGTCGGCGGTGCCAACTACCAAGTACCAATCGAGGTAAAACCAGAAAGACGTACGTCCCTGGGATTACGTTGGCTCGTAAACTACTCCCGCAACCGCGGCGAGAAAACTATGGAAGAGCGTTTGGCGGCTGAGATTATCGATGCTTCCAACAACACAGGCGCTTCCGTGAAGAAACGTGAAGACACGCACAAAATGGCTGAAGCAAACAAAGCGTTTGCTCACTATCGTTGGTAGGATTCAGCTCAAAAAAATAACTTCAATTTTGAAGGGAGACCCATTTCATGGCAAGAGAGTTCTCCTTGAAAAATACACGTAATATCGGGATCATGGCTCATATTGACGCGGGTAAAACCACAACAACAGAGCGGATCTTGTTCTACACAGGCCGTACGCACAAAATCGGTGAAGTTCACGAAGGTGCTGCGACAATGGACTGGATGGAACAAGAACAAGAGCGCGGAATCACGATTACTTCCGCTGCGACGACCGCTGCCTGGAAAGGTCACCGCGTCAATATCATCGACACCCCGGGGCACGTTGACTTCACTGTTGAAGTTGAACGTTCCCTTCGTGTATTGGACGGAGCAGTTGGTGTTTTCAGTGCGAAAGAAGGCGTTGAGCCTCAGTCTGAAACTGTATGGAGACAGGCTGATCGCTATGGCGTTCCACGGATCGCATATGTAAACAAAATGGACATTATCGGTGCCGACTTCTTGAACGTTGTAGCAGATATGCGTGATCGCCTTCAAGCGAACGCAGTTGCGATTCAACTTCCAATCGGTGCAGAAAATGACTTTTTAGGTATTATCGATATCGTTGGGCAAAAGGCTTATATGTACAAAGATGACCTTGGTCAAAATATCGAAGAAACCGAAATTCCTGCGGAATATAAAGACAAAGTCGAAGAACTCCGCAACGAATTGATTGAGAAGGTTGCCGAACTGGATGAAGATTTGACTATGAAATACCTTGAAGGCGAAGAGATCACGGTTGAAGAAATTAAAGCCGCTCTCCGCAAAGGTGTTGTAGAAGTTAAGATCTTCCCAGTTATCTGTGGATCTTCCTACCGTAACAAAGGTGTTCAGTTGATGCTGGACGCTGTTGTTGATTACCTGCCAGCTCCTATTGATGTACCAAGTATTCAAGGTCATCTGGAAGATGGAACGGAAGTTGAACGTCATTCTTCTGATGAAGAGCCTTTCTCTGCATTGGCCTTCAAAATCATGACGGACCCTTACGTTGGTAAATTGACATTCTTCCGCGTATATTCCGGTGTTCTTCAATCCGGTTCTTACGTATTGAATGCAACAAAAGGCAAACGTGAACGTATCGGACGTATTCTTCAAATGCACGCGAATAGCCGTCAAGAAATCACTGAAGTTTACTCCGGTGACATTGCGGCAGCCGTAGGTTTGAAAGATACAGGTACAGGTGATACACTGTGTGATGAGAAGAATCCTGTTATTCTCGAATCCATGAACTTCCCTGATCCGGTTATCGAAATCGCGGTTGAGCCTAAAACCAAAGCTGACCAAGACAAGATGGCAGTTGCACTCGGTAAGTTGACCGAAGAAGATCCAACTCTTCGCGCTTCTACTAACGAAGAAACTGGCCAAACTATCTTGGCAGGTATGGGTGAGCTTCACTTGGACATTATCATTGACCGTATGCGTCGTGAGTTCAAAGTGGAAACCAATGTTGGTAAACCGCAGGTAGCATACCGTGAAACATTCCGTGCTCCAGCACGTGTTGAAGGTAAGTTTGTTCGTCAATCCGGTGGTCGTGGTCAATATGGTCACGTATGGGTTGAGTTCGAACCACTCGAAGCAGGTACTGGTAGCCAGTTTGAAAGCAAGGTTGTCGGTGGCTCTGTTCCAAGAGAATACATCGGACCTGCACTTGCTGGTATTGAAGAGCAAATGAAAAACGGTGTCCTTGCAGGCTTCCCGCTTGTGGACGTTAAAGCTACAATTGTGGATGGATCATACCATGATGTCGATTCCAATGAAATGGCATTTAAAATTGCCGGTTCAATGGCGCTGAAAGCAGCGAAAGACAAATGTAAACCTGTATTGCTTGAGCCGATTATGAAAGTTGAAGTAACGGTTCCAGAGGAATACATGGGTGACGTAATGGGGATGCTGAACTCCCGTCGTGGTCGGATTGAAGGTATGGATTCCCGTGGTGGTGCCCAAATTATTCGTGCAATGGTTCCATTGTCCGAAATGTTTGGATATTCCACTACACTTCGTTCCGGTACACAAGGACGCGGTGTGTTCTCCATGGAGCTTCATCACTATGAAGAAGTTCCGAAGAGCATTGCTGAAGAGATCGTTGCCAAAACCAAAGGCGGCGAGTAATACAGTGTATTAGCTGATCGGATACTCTAGGTTTTTTCAAGGGGTTTCCGACAGCATAAAAATAAAACATGTTATTGAGGAGGAATTGTTCAAATGGCAAAGGCTAAGTTTGAACGTAACAAACCGCACGTTAATATCGGTACAATTGGTCACGTCGATCATGGTAAAACAACTTTGACTGCTGCAATCACAACTGTACTTTCCAAAACTTACGGTGGTGCTGCTGTAGCATTCGATCAAATCGATAAAGCTCCAGAAGAGCGCGAACGCGGTATCACAATCTCCACTGCACACGTGGAATACGAAACACCTAACCGTCACTATGCACACGTTGACTGCCCAGGTCACGCCGACTATGTTAAAAACATGATCACTGGCGCTGCACAAATGGACGGAGCGATTCTGGTTGTATCCGCAGCTGACGGTCCTATGCCGCAAACTCGCGAACACATCCTCTTGTCCCGTCAAGTAGGTGTTCCATACATCGTTGTATTCCTGAACAAATGCGACATGGTTGAAGACGAAGAGTTGCTGGAATTGGTTGAAATGGAAGTTCGCGACTTGCTGAGCGAGTATGACTTCCCAGGCGACGACACTCCAATCACTCGTGGTTCCGCTCGTGAAGCACTGCAAAACCCAGATGGCGACTGGGCTAAGAAAATCGTTGAAATGTTCGAAACAATCGACACTTACATCCCAACTCCAGAACGCGACACTGACAAGCCTTTCCTTATGCCTGTCGAGGACGTATTCTCCATCACTGGTCGTGGTACAGTTGCTACAGGCCGTGTAGAGCGTGGTACTGTTAAAGTGGGCGACGAAATCGAAATCATCGGTATTCAAGAAGAATCCCGTAAATCCGTAGTAACAGGCGTAGAAATGTTCCGTAAATTGCTTGACTCCGCTCAAGCTGGTGACAACATCGGCGCACTGCTTCGCGGTGTAGATCGTGCACAAATCGAGCGTGGCCAAGTATTGGCTAAACCAGGTTCTGTTAACCCACATACAGAATTCTCTGCTCAAATCTACGTTTTGACTAAAGAAGAAGGCGGACGTCACAAACCTTTCTTCACTGGTTACCGTCCACAGTTCTACTTCCGTACAACTGACGTAACTGGTATCATTACTCTGCCAGAAGGTTCCGAAATGGTAATGCCTGGTGATAACATTACGGTTACTGTTCAACTGATCAGCCCAATCGCGATTGAAGAAGGAACTAAGTTCTCCATTCGTGAAGGTGGACGTACAGTTGGTGCAGGCGCTGTAGCAACAATCTCCAAATAATAAGGCTACGAGTCTTGAATATAGCAACATTGTACTGGAACGAGTAACATCGTATTGGAACGAAGTAAAACGAGCCCCTGCCATGGTGCGGGGGCTTTTCTCTTGAGGAAAATTGCAAGCTACGAGCACAATTGTTATCTTTGAAAATAAGATGCATTGTTTTTTTACGTTTTTGCTTGCAATAGGCAGAAGTATTCGATATAATAACTAATGTTGTTTGTGACTGTGCGATGATGTGAGAGGTTACTGACACACCCGGCCCCTTTGCCATGGGAGGGCTGTCGGAAAATTTTCACGGAGTATGTCCGATACCAAATTGGGCGATAGAAGGAGGGACTAAAATGGCAAAGCAAAAAATTCGTATTCGTTTGAAAGCTTACGATCACAGAATTCTTGATCAATCCGCTGAGAAAATTGTTGAAACAGCTAAACGTTCGGGTGCAGGTGTTTCCGGACCAATTCCGCTGCCAACTGAAAAACAAATCATTACTATTCTCCGTGCGGTACACAAGTACAAGGATTCTCGGGAACAATTCGAAATGCGCACACACAAGCGTTTGATCGACATTGTTAATCCGACTCCACAAACTGTGGATGCCTTGATGCGCTTGGACCTGCCGTCCGGTGTAGATATCGAAATTAAATTGTAATATGTAATCAGGAAAAGAAAAGAGGTGTCAACATGAAAGGTATCTTAGGAAAAAAACTCGGAATGACTCAAGTGTTTACCCCTGAAGGTAACGTACTTGCTGTTACGGTTATCGAAGCTGGTCCTTGTGTTGTTCTGCAAAAGAAAGATCTGGAAAACGATGGATACGAAGCTATCCAACTCGGATTCTCTGATAAAAAAGAAAAAAGATCCAACAAACCTGAAGCAGGGCATGCTAAAAAAGCAAATACTGCACCTAAGCGCTACGTTCGTGAACTTCGTGGCATCGACCTTGCTGCGTACGAGGTTGGCCAAGAACTGAAGGCTGATGTCTTCACAGAAGGCGAATTCGTTGACGTAACAGGTATTTCTAAAGGTAAAGGTTTTGCCGGCGTTATCAAACGTTGGGGACAAAGCCGCGGACCAATGGCACACGGCTCGCGTTACCACAGAGGTCCAGGTTCTATGGGTTCCATTCAAGCTAACCGCGTTCCTAAAGGTAAACACTTGCCAGGACACATGGGGCATGAAACGGTAACGATTCAACGCCTTGAAGTTGTTAAGATCGATACAGAACGTAATGTATTGCTCGTGAAAGGTTCCATTCCAGGACCTAAAAACAGCTTCGTTAAAGTATTAGAAACGGTGAAAAAATAATCAACTGAGGAAAGGAGGAGCACAAAATGCCAAAAGTAGCACTATTTAATATTAGCGGCAGCCAAGTTGGCGAAATTGAATTGAACGATGCAGTGTTCGGTATCGAACCGAATAAACACGTTCTTCATGACGCTGTTGTTATGCAATTGGCTTCCCTGCGTCAAGGTACTCACAAAGTAAAAGGACGTTCTGAAGTACGTGGCGGCGGACGTAAACCTTGGAAACAAAAAGGTACTGGTCGCGCTCGTCAAGGTTCAATTCGTGCACCACAATGGGTTGGTGGCGGTACTGTATTCGGTCCGACTCCACGCAGCTATGCTTACAAATTGCCTAAAAAAGTTCGTCGTCTGGCGATCAAATCGGCACTGTCATCCAAAGTGATTGAGAATGAAATCATCGTATTGGACGCTCTTACACTGAACGGACCTAAAACGAAAGAATTCGCAGCCATTTTGAATAACCTTAAAGCTGATCGTAAAGCATTGATTGTAGCTCCTAGCTATGATGACAATGTAGCACTGTCCGCTCGTAATATTCCTGGTGTGAAGTTTGTAGCCGCAGACGGCATTAATGTTCTTGATGTGCTCGGACACGACAAACTGATCATTACGAAGGAAGCAGTTCAGAAGGTAGAGGAGGTGCTCGCGTAATGAAGGATCCTCGTGATATTATCAAACGTCCGATTATCACCGAACGTACGGCTGGTATGATGAATGACTTGAAATATGTTTTCGAAGTTGACATTCGTTCCAATAAAGTCGAAGTTAAAAAAGCAATCGAAGCGATTTTTAACGTGAAAGTAAGTAACGTTAATACACTTCGTGTGCCTGCGAAACCAAAACGCTACGGTCGTCATTCCGGCTATACGAGCGAGTGGAAAAAAGCGTTCGTAACGCTGAGCAAAGACAGTAAGCCGCTTGAGTTTTTTGAAACAGTATAATTGAATCTGTAAAGTAAGGAGGGAAACTCAGTGCCAATTAAAAAGTATAAACCGACGTCCCCGGCCAGACGTGCAATGTCTGTATCTACTTTCGAGGAGATCACAACAAATCAGCCCGAGAAATCGTTGCTGGCACCTCTGAGCAAGCAAGCTGGACGTAATAACCAAGGTAAAATTACAGTTCGTCATCATGGCGGCGGACACAAACGTAAATACCGTATTATTGACTTCAAACGTAACAAAGATGGAATACCGGGCCGCGTTGCTACGATCGAATATGATCCAAACCGTACGTCCAACATCGCACTTATCCACTATGTGGATGGTGAAAAACGTTACATCATCGCTCCTAAAGGTCTGAAAGTAGGAGATGTAGTGGTATCCGGTCCGGACTCCGATATTAAAATCGGTAACTCCTTGCCATTGGAAAACATTCCAGTAGGTACGGTTATCCACAATATCGAATTGAAACCGGGTAAAGGTGGCCAACTTGTTCGTGCTGCTGGTACGGAAGCCCAACTTCTTGGTAAAGAAGAGAAGTATGTTACAATTCGTTTGACCTCTGGTGAAGTGCGGCGCATTCTGAAAGTTTGCCGTGCTACAATTGGATCTGTTGGTAACGAAGACCACGAACTTGTTAAGATCGGTAAAGCTGGTCGTAGTCGTTGGTTGGGACAACGTCCTGAAGTTCGCGGTGTTGTTATGAACCCTAACGATCACCCACACGGTGGTGGTGAAGGTCGCGCTCCAATCGGACGTAAATCTCCAATGTCTCCATGGGGTAAACCAACCCTTGGTTACAAGACACGTAAAAAAGGCAAAGCATCTGATAAGTACATCGTTCGTCGTCGTACTAAGTAATAAAACGTGCGCTTAAGTCGCACGTTAACATAATAAAGAACGACTACGTTTTAACGAAGGGAGGATTCACAAATGGGTCGCAGTCTCAAAAAAGGACCATTTATTGATGGTTACCTGTTGAAAAAAGTAGAGGTTTTGAACGAGTCTGACAAAAAAGTCGTGATCAAAACTTGGTCCCGTCGCTCTACGATTTTCCCGCAATTTATCGGACACACGTTTGGTGTATATGATGGTCGTAAACACGTGCCTGTATACGTAACGGAAGATATGGTTGGACACAAATTGGGCGAATTCGCTCCAACGCGTACGTACAAAGGCCATACGGATGACGATAAGAAAACAAGAAGATAATCAACACAGCGTAGTGTTTGAGAGGAGGTAACTCAATGGAAGCAAAAGCACATGCTAAATCCGTGCGGATTTCCGCTCGCAAAGTGAAACTTGTTATCGATTTGATTCGTGGCAAGCAGGTAGGTGAGGCGATTGCAATTCTTCGTCACACTCCGAAATCCGCTTCTCCAGTCGTTGAGAAATTGTTGAATTCTGCTATCGCGAACGCAGATCACAACTACTCTATGGACGTAAATAAATTGGTAGTGTCTGAGGTTTTTGTAAACCAAGGTCCTACAATGAAACGGTTCCGCCCGCGTGCAATGGGTCGTGCAAGCCGCATCAATAAACGCACCAGTCATATTACTCTGGTGGTATCTGAAAAATAAGGAGGGAAAACGTGTGGGCCAAAAGGTAAATCCCGTCGGACTCCGAATCGGTATTATCCGTGATTGGGAATCCAAATGGTATGCAGGCAAAGATTTCGGTGATCTTTTGCTGGAAGACGTTAAGATTCGTGAGCATCTGAAGAAAAGATTGAAAGACTCCGCTGTATCCCGTGTTGAAATCGAGAGAGCAGCTAACCGTGTCAACGTAACGATTCACACTGCGAAACCAGGTATGGTTATCGGTAAGGGTGGTTCCGAAGTTGAAAATCTGCGTAATGAAATCACTAAAATCGCAGGCGGTAAAAAGGTACACATCAATATCTCTGAAATTAAAAATCCTGAACTGGATGCAATTCTTGTTGCTGAAAGCATTGCACAACAATTGGAACGTCGTGTTTCTTTCCGTCGTGCGTTGAAACAAGCAATTCAAAGAACTATGCGTTCCGGTGCAAAAGGAATTAAAACTCAAGTAGGCGGACGTCTTGGCGGTGCCGAAATCGCTCGTTCCGAAGGATACAGCGAAGGAACTGTTCCACTGCATACACTTCGTGCTGACATCGACTACGGTACAGCAGAAGCTCATACTACTTATGGCCGTCTTGGCGTAAAAGTATGGATCTATCGTGGAGAGGTTCTTCCTCCAGCTAAGAAACAAGCTCCTCAGGAAGGAGGCAACTAATCATGTTGGTACCTAAACGCGTAAAACATCGTAAACAACAACGTGGTCACATGAAGGGTCGTGCAAAAGGCGGTACTACACTGAATTTTGGTGAGTACGGTTTGCAAGCTACTGAACCAGCATGGATCACTAACCGTCAAATCGAAGCTGCTCGTATTGCGATGACTCGTTACATCAAACGTGGTGGTAAGGTTTGGATTAAAATTTTCCCTGACAAACCAATTACTCAAAAGCCTCTTGAGGTTCGTATGGGTAGTGGTAAAGGTAACGTAGAAAAATGGGTTGCAGTAGTGAAACCAGGTAAGATCATGTTTGAACTTGCTGGTGTACCGGAAGAGATTGCTCGTGAAGCAATGCGTCTTGCCGCTCACAAACTGCCAATCAAAACTAAGTTTGTGAAACGTGAAGAATTGGGTGGTGAAGCAAATGAAGGCTAGTGAATTCCGCAACCTTACCACTGCTGAAATCGAACAAAAGATCTCTGGTTTTAAAGAAGAACTTTTCAACCTTCGTTTTCAACTCGCTACCGGTCAGCTTGATAACCCGACTCGGATCGGTGCTGTGCGTAAGGAAATTGCTCGTGCTAAAACTGTGATCCGTGAAAGAGAACTTGGGATTAGCTAAGATATTAGACCGGGTGGGAATTCCGCCTGTAATTAGGAAGGAGGCCAACAATGAGCGAACGTAATGCCCGTAAAGTATTAGTCGGTAAAGTAGTCAGCGACAAAATGGATAAAACGATTGTGATTGCTGTAGAAACTTACAAAAAACATGATCTCTACCATAAACGCATTAAAGTGACTAAAAAATTCAAAGCTCATGATGAAAACAACACTGCACAAATCGGTGATACTGTTAAAATCATGGAAACTCGTCCTTTGTCCAAAGACAAAAACTGGAGACTGGTCGAAATCGTTGAAAAAGCTGTTATAATCTAATGTAGTGTAGTTTTTCCGAAAGGAGGATAAATAAATGATTCAACCATTTACACGTTTGACTGTGGCTGACAATTCCGGCGCGAAGGAACTGATGTGTATCCGTGTGCTCGGTGGTACGGGACGTCGTACAGCTCAAATTGGTGACCTGATCGTTTGTTCCGTAAAACAAGCAACACCAGGCGGCGTTGTCAAAAAGGGTGATGTAGTAAGAGCGGTTGTCGTTCGTACTAAACGTTCTATCCGCCGTAAAGACGGTTCCTACATCGGATTTGATGAGAACGCAGCAGTGGTCGTTAAAGAAGACAAGAGCCCACGCGGTACTCGTATTTTCGGACCAGTTGCTCGCGAACTTCGTGATAAAGACTTCATGAAAATCGTTTCCTTGGCTCCGGAAGTGATCTAAATTCACCTTAAAATGTGCCCGTAGGAGGTGTACGAAATGCCAAAAGTGAAAAAAGTTCTGGAATCCCATAACAACAAGCTGCACGTCAAAAAAGACGATACTGTTCTGGTGATTACAGGTAAAGATAAAGGTAAAAAAGGTCGCGTTATCGCTGCTTACCCTCGTCAAAACCGTGTGCTTGTGGAAGGTGTTAACATGATTAAAAAACACCAAAAGCCTAATCAGCTGAATCCACAAGGCGGCATCATCGAGAAAGAAGCTCCGATTCACGTTTCCAACGTTATGCACATTGATCCGAAGAGCGGAAAAGTAACTCGTGTGGGTTACAAGGTTTTGGACAACGGAAAAAAAGTGCGTATTGCAAAACGTTCAGGCGAAGTGATCGACTAATTATTTTTTGAAGAAAGGAGGACTATGATTCATGGCAACAACAAGAATGAAAGAACGTTTCTTGAAAGAAATCACTCCTGCTTTGATGCAGAAGTTCAACTATACAACAGTGATGCAAGTGCCTAAAATCGAGAAAGTTGTAATCAACATGGGTGTTGGCGACGCAGTCCAAAACTCCAAAGTACTTGATTCGGCTCTCAACGACATGCAGCTGATCGCTGGTCAAAAACCAGTTATCACTCGCGCAAAAAAATCTATTGCAGGTTTTAAATTGCGTGAAAACATGCCGATCGGTGTAAAGGTAACACTTCGTGGCGAGCGTATGTATTATTTCTTGGACAAATTGTTCAACATCACACTCCCTCGCGTACGTGACTTCCATGGCGTATCAACAAAAGCTTTCGACGGACGTGGTAACTACACGCTTGGTTTGAAAGAACAGTTGATCTTCCCGGAAATCGAGTACGATCAAGTTGATAAAGTTCGTGGTATGGATATCGTTATCGTAACGACTGCCAAGACTGACGAAGAGTCCCGTGAGCTTCTGACTCAGCTGGGCATGCCTTTCGCGAAATAATGTTGGCATAACGTTTCGGGCGTCTGATTTAAAGACACCCTGTTCTCCGAAACTATTTAGGAGGTGTCAGGCTAAGTGGCAAAAACTTCAATGAAAGTCAAACAACAACGCGCACCAAAGTTTAAAGTTCGTGCTTATACTCGTTGCGAACGTTGTGGTCGTCCACATTCGGTGCTGCAAAAGTTTAAGATTTGCAGAATTTGCTTCCGTGAATTAGCTTATAAAGGCCAGATTCCTGGCGTGAAAAAAGCAAGCTGGTAAAAAGTCCTGTTTGGGAAGGAGGTTTATACACAATGACTATGTCTGATCCAATTGCAGATATGCTTACTCGTATTCGTAACGCGAACACTGTTCGCCACGAAACAGTAGAAATGCCTGCATCTACAATGAAAAAACAAATCGCCGACATCCTGAAACGTGAAGGATTCATTCGTGATGCGGAATTTGTTGAAGATAGCAAACAAGGGATCATCCGTATTTTCTTGAAATACGGTGCGAACAACGAGCGTGTTATCACAGGTTTGAAAAGAATCAGTAAACCAGGTCTTCGCGTTTACACGAAGAGCAATGAGATTCCACGCGTACTGGGTGGACTCGGGATCGCAATCATTTCAACATCCAAAGGTATCATGACCGACAAAGAAGCACGTCAGTCCAAAGCCGGCGGAGAAGTGGTTTGCTACGTTTGGTAATTTAACGTTTAAAAGATAGGAGGTGCAACAGATATGTCCCGTATTGGTCGTAAACCAATCACAGTACCAAGTGGTGTTGACGTGACTTTGAACAACACAGTGATCACAGTTAAAGGTCCTAAAGGAACATTGACTCGTGAGCTTCATAAAGACATGTCCGTTACTGTGGAAAATAATGAAATTAATGTAGTTCGTCCTTCGGACAACAAACTTCACCGCTCTTTGCATGGAACAACCCGCAGCGTTGTCAATAACATGGTAAGTGGTGTAACTGAAGGCTTTTCAAAATCTCTGGAGCTGGTTGGGGTCGGATATCGTGCAAGCAAATCCGGAGATAAAATCGTTCTGAACGTTGGATACTCTCATCCGGTTGAAATTTCACCGGAAGCGGGCATCGAATTCGAAGTTCCTTCGAACACTAAAATCATCGTTCGCGGAATTGATAAAGAGCGCGTAGGTGCCTATGCTGCTAAAATCCGTTCCGTTCGTGAACCTGAACCGTACAAAGGTAAAGGGATTAAATACGAAGGCGAGCGCATCATCCGTAAAGAAGGTAAAGCCGGTAAGAAGAAATAAGTTTCTTACCGACTTTTGTGCGGTCTTTCTACTGGAAAGACTTGTACTTCTTTTTTACCCAGTGCGTCTTAGTATAAAGTTTTAAAAGGCAAACTGAAGGGAGTGAAAACTTGAGATGATTACAAAACAAGATAAAAATAAAGCGCGTGTCAGAAGACATCTGCGTGTACGTAAGAAAATCGAAGGTACGGCTGTACGTCCTCGTTTGAACGTATTCCGCTCTTCCAAGCATATCTACGCACAACTGATTGATGATGTTGCTGGTGTAACATTGGTTTCTGCATCCACTATGGATAAAGAGCTGAGCAGCGAAATCAAAAACGGTGGTAGTGTAGAAGCAGCTCGTAAGGTTGGCGAACTCGTTGCTAAACGTGCGAAAGAAAAAGGCCATGCTAACATCGTATTTGATCGTGGTGGATACTTGTATCATGGACGGATTCAAGCTTTGGCTGATGCAGCTCGCGAAGCAGGCCTTGAATTCTAAGACATTTCTCAAAAGGAGGTTAACGACTTGCGTGTAGATCCGAATACTTTGGAACTGACTGAAAGAGTAGTAAATATTAATCGTGTAGCTAAAGTTGTCAAAGGCGGACGCCGTTTTAGCTTCAGTGCTCTGGTAGTAGTGGGCGACGGCAACGGCTGGGTAGGCGCTGGAATCGGTAAAGCGGGCGAAGTACCTGATGCGATTCGCAAAGGTATTGAAGATGCTAAGAAAAACCTGGTTCACGTTCCACTCGTAGGCACAACAATTCCTCACCTTGTTACAGGTAAGTTCGGTGCTGGCCGGGTTCTGTTGAAACCGGCATCGGAAGGTACTGGGGTTATCGCTGGTGGTCCAGTTCGTGCTGTTCTGGAACTTGCTGGTGTAGGTGATATCTTGACAAAATCTTTGGGTTCTTCGAATTCCATGAATATGGTCAATGCGACTTTGGAAGGTTTGTCCCGCTTGAAACGCGCTGAAGATGTTGCTAAATTGCGCGGCAAATCCATCGAAGAGCTGCTGGGCTAAGGAGGGAATATCATGGCGAAATTAGAAATTACCCTCGTTCGTTCGTTGATCGGCCGTCCTGGTACTCAGAGAACGACTGTTAAAACGCTCGGCTTGCGTAAAATCAACCATAAAGTAGTTCAACCCGACAATGCAGCGATTCGCGGGATGATTAATCAAGTTAGCCATTTGGTTTCTGTTAAAGAAATCGAGGCTTAAGAAATAAAGTATTTTAACAATAATCAAGGAGGTGCAACGAACGATGAAGTTACATGAGCTTTCCCCAGCTCCAGGCTCCCGCAAAGAACGTAAGCGTTTGGGTCGTGGTCCTAGTAGCGGTACGGGTAAAACTTCTGGTCGTGGTCATAAGGGTCAAAACGCTCGTTCCGGCGGTGGTGTACGTCCGGGCTTCGAGGGTGGTCAAAACCCACTGTATCGTCGCTTGCCTAAACGCGGTTTCGTAAATCCTACTCGTAAAGAGTATGCGGTTTTGAATATCGAAGATTTGAACAGTTTTGCAGCGGGTACAGAAGTAAGCCCTGAGTTTTTGCTGAACAATGGTATTGTGAAGAACGCGAAATCCGGAATTAAAATTCTGGGTAACGGTGAAATCACTGTGAAATTGACAGTTAAAGCGAACAAGTTCTCTCAATCTGCGGTAGAGAAAATTGAAGCTGCCGGCGGTAAAACCGAGGTGATCTAATGTTCAAGACCCTGAAAAATATATGGCGGGTTGAGGATCTTAGAACCCGAATCCTGTTTACCCTGTTTATACTCTTTGTATATCGTATTGGCTCCTTCGTGCCGGTTCCCGGTGTGAATAAGCAAGTCTTTACTTCTCAGGATCAGGCAGGAAGCGAGTTGTTTGGACTCCTTAACACCTTCTCAGGGGGCGCATTGTATCAGTTTTCGATCTTCGCCCTCGGGATTATGCCATATATTACAGCGTCCATCATTGTACAGTTGCTGTCAATGGACGTGATTCCGAAACTTGCGGAATGGGCTAAACAAGGAGAGCATGGTAAAAAGAAATTGGCTCAAATTACACGGTATGGTACTGTAATACTAGGCTTAATCCAAGCATTCGGAACGTCGATTGGTTTCAATCGACTGTACGGTGCAGCGATGATTCCAGGTGCTACTTTTGCTGATTATCTGGTTATTGCCATTGTGCTTACAGCAGGGACTACGTTCCTTATGTGGCTTGGTGAGCAAATTACCGAAAAGGGAATTGGTAATGGTATCTCTATTGTAATCTTCGCAGGGATCGCGGCAGGTATTCCAAGACATATTCGGACGATTGTAGAATCTCAGTTTATTCAAGCAGATCAGCTGTTTATGAATATCCTGAAGGCAATTATCATTGCCTTGGTGGTTGTTCTGATTATTGTGGGTGTTATCTACATCCAACAAGGTATTCGGAAAATTCCAGTACAATACGCTAAACGTGTAGTTGGCAACAAGATGTACGGTGGCCAGAATACGCATATTCCGATGAAAATAAATGCGGCAGGCGTTATTCCGGTAATCTTTGCGGTATCATTGCTGCAATTCCCGACAATTATTGCGAGTTTCTGGGCAGATCATGCTTGGGCTAAGTGGATTACCACTTACTTGTATTATGACAAGCCGCTGGGCATGGTTTTGTATGTCGTAATGATTATCGGTTTCACATTCTTCTATACCTTTGTACAGATGAATCCGCAGCAAATGGCCGACAACATGAAGAAAAACGGCGGTTATATCCCGGGTATTCGCCCAGGTAAAGCTACGGAGAAATACTTGACACGAGTAATGTCACGTTTGACAATGACAGGAGCTTTGTTCCTAGCAGTCATATCCGTTTTGCCGGTATTCTTCGGTTCGCTTTCGGGCTTGCCTCGTTCCGTGCAAATTGGCGGTACTTCATTGCTCATCATTATTGGTGTAGCATTGGATACGATGAAGCAAATCGAAAGCCAACTGATCAAACGCCATTACAAAGGCTTCATCAACAAATAGGCAATAGGTACCGGCATAGGATGTTCGCATGCTTACCGGCACCTTTTGTGCTGTTTCTTGTGTAGGGGTCGTCTTGAGGAGTGACAGATTGTGAATATTTTGATCATGGGCCCTCCGGGGGCTGGTAAAGGTACACAAGCAGATGTCATTGTGAAGGAGTTCGGCATTCCTCATATCTCGACAGGTGATGCGTTTCGCCTAGCGATGAAACAGGGAACACCTATTGGCATTAAAGCCAAAGAGTATATTGACAAGGGTGAACTTGTTCCGGATGATGTAACAATCGGTATCGTTGAAGAACGACTACAGCAGCCGGATTGCAAGAAAGGTTTCTTGCTAGACGGTTTTCCAAGAACTTTAGCTCAAGCTGAAGCCTTGGATCAAATTTTGGGTCGTTTGAACACGAAGCTGGATGATGTCATCAACCTGAAAGTGGATCGTGACAACTTGTTGGCACGAATCACAGGACGGCGAGTTTGTAAAAGCTGCGGAGCTAGCTATCATATTGTCTTTAATCCTCCTAAGGTTGAAGGCATTTGCGATAAAGACGGTGGTGAACTCTATCAGCGTCCTGACGATAACGAAGATAGCGTAAGAACACGACTTGACGAATATAGTAATAAAACAGCACCACTCCTCACGTTTTATGAGAACCAGAATCTTCTGCGTCATATTGACGGAGAACAGGATATTGATGTGGTTTCCCAAAATATCGTGTCCTTGTTGCGGGGTTAGCTGTAATGATCATTTGCAAGTCGGGGACGGAATCAAGCTTTATGAGGAAAGCTAGGAAAATGAATTCGGCAACGAGTCATTTCTTAGCAGGACACATCGAGCCCGGTATTACGACCGGTGAACTTGATCATTTAGCTGATCGGTATATTCGCAGTCAGGGAGCTGTGCCGTCTTTTAAAGGTTATAACGGTTTTCCTGCTAGCATTTGCGCTTCAGTCAACGAACAACTGGTGCACGGATTTCCCGGCAAACGCAAGTTAAACAAAGGCGATGTCCTTACTAAAACTCGCCAGTTTACAATGTCGCATGCCATTCGGCAATATATTGAGAATCCAAACCGTGGTATTTCCGAGCAGGGACCGAGGCTGAAAACCGGCATTGTGCTGGCTATTGAATCAATGATTCCAATAGGTACTCACCTTGTAGGGACGCTAGAAGACAACTGGACGGTCGTTACGATGAACGTAATCTCTTGTACTCCTTATGAGCAATTGGTGACGGACGAAGTGGACGACATGGACATTTTCACGAAACTGAGTGCGTAGGTGATTGGAATGAATCAGCAAGGAAACCTGCAAATCGGTCAGCTGGTGAAGATTCTGAAAGGCAGAGGTGCCGGACAGATTGCGGTTGTCGTTTCAATAGCAGATAGCAGGTTTGTGTATATTGCGGATGGGGATAAACGAAAGTTTGATCAAGCGAAGAAGAAAAATGTTCTTCATTTGGTGCCTCAGCCAAAGATTAGTAGCGAGATTGTAAATAGTTTAAACGAAAGCGGTCGGGTGACGAACGGAAAACTGCGGCATGCAGTGAAAACTTTCCTGGACTCGTCCGAATACCAAGCTGAAGAGAAAGGAGACTGACTTTGGCCAAAGAAGATGTCATTGAGGTTGAAGGTACGGTAATCGAGCCACTGCCGAACGCTACGTTCAAGGTAGAGCTGGAGAACGGTCATCAAATTCTTGCTCATGTTTCCGGAAAGCTGCGGATGCACTTTATCCGTATTTTGACAGGCGACAAGGTGGTTGTACAGTTATCGCCTTACGATTTAACCAAAGGCCGTATAACGTACCGCAAGTAATTCATGCAGGTTTTTATTAAACGTATGTCATTTAAAAAAACTTGTTTTGCTCGGCAAAACGATGTGAATGTTCACGAAGCGAGTTTTACCAGGGTAAAGCTTGGAGGAGGTAATCAACATGAAGGTAAGACCTTCTGTAAAACCTATTTGCGAGAAATGCAAAGTCATTCGCCGCAAAGGGAATGTAATGGTTATTTGCGAAAATCCGAAACACAAACAAAAACAAGGTTAATAGAAGGGGGTGTAGCGTAAAATGGCTCGTATAGCTGGTGTGGATTTGCCACGTGACAAACGCGTTGAGATCGCCTTGACTTACATTTTCGGAATCGGTAAGACGACTTCTCAGAAAATTTTGAAGGAAACAGGCATCAGTGCAAACACGCGTGTTCGTGATTTGACTGAAGATGAAGTGAGCAAATTACGTGAAACGATCGACAAAGAAGTTAAAGTAGAAGGCGATCTGCGTCGTGAAATTTCCTTGAATATTAAACGTCTGACTGAGATTGGCTGCTACCGTGGTGTTCGTCACCGTCGTGGATTGCCTGTTCGCGGACAACGTACTAAAACTAATGCTCGTACCCGTAAAGGTCCTCGTCGGACTGTAGCGAACAAGAAGAAATAAGAAGGGAGGATAACATTCAATGGCTAAACCGAAAAAAGTTGTACGCACAAAACGCCGTGACCGTAAAAATATCGAGAGTGGCGTGGCACACATCCGTTCCACGTTCAACAACACGATCGTTACGATCACAGATCCACACGGTAACGCAATCTCTTGGGCCAGCTCAGGCGGCATGGGATTCCGTGGTTCCCGTAAATCTACTCCATTCGCAGCGCAAATGGCCGCAGAAACTGCTGCTAAAGCTGCTATGGAACACGGCATGAAGACAGTCGAAGTCATGGTTAAAGGACCTGGTGCAGGTCGCGAAGCAGCAATCCGCTCTTTGCAAGCTGCTGGTCTGGAAGTTAACCTGATCAAAGACGTAACTCCGGTACCTCATAACGGATGCCGTCCTCCAAAACGTCGTCGCGTCTAATGAGATTTCTCCTCTGCGTGTAGTATAGATCCGGCACAAACTGCCAAGAATGGATGTTTAGGTATACTGCATGATAGACTATGGATAAGGTGAATGTTTCATATAGGAGCGACGTTTTGAAGGAGGGATATTGCAGTGATAGAAATCGAAAAGCCGAAAATTGAGACGGTTGACGTCAATGATGATGGCACCTATGGAAAATTCGTAGTAGAACCGCTGGAACGCGGATACGGTACGACGCTTGGGAACTCGCTTCGCCGTATTCTGTTATCCTCGTTACCGGGGGCAGCAGTCACATCGGTTCAGATCGATGGGGTTCTGCACGAGTTTGCAACGGTTCCCGGTGTGAAGGAAGACGTAACGGAGATCATTCTGAACTTGAAAGCTTTATCGCTTAAAATCCACTCAGATGAAGAGAAAGTACTCGAAATCGATGCGGAAGGCGAAGGAGTTGTAACGGCAGGTGATATCCGTGCGGATAGTGATGTGGAAATTCTTAATCCGGATCTTCACATTGCAACGCTCGGACCGGGTTCGAGACTTCACATGCGTATTTTTGCCAATCGCGGTCGCGGTTACGTTAAGCAGGATCGGAATAAACGTGATGACCAGCCGATCGGCGTCATTCCCGTCGACTCCATCTACACTCCGATTGCACGCGTGAACTACGGCGTAGAAAATACGCGTGTCGGCCAGGTTACGAATTATGACAAGCTGACACTTGAGGTTTGGACTGACGGAACTATTCGTCCTGAAGAAGCTGTGAGCCTTGGAGCCAAAATTTTGACCGAGCATGTGATGCTATTCGTGGGTCTCACGGATGAAGCAAAAGATGCAGAAATTATGGTCGAAAAAGAAGAAGACAAAAAAGAAAAAGTTCTTGAAATGACGATCGAAGAGCTGGATCTCTCCGTCCGTTCCTATAACTGCCTTAAGCGCGCTGGTATCAATACGGTACAAGAACTCACGACTAAATCTGAAGAAGATATGATGAAGGTCCGTAACTTGGGTCGCAAATCTTTGGAAGAAGTACAAGAGAAGCTCGAGGAACTTGGTTTAGGACTTCGTACGGAAGAATAGCACAGCAACGTTTTTGTGAAGGAGGGGAAACTACATGGCATACCAAAAATTGGGCCGTAATTCTAGTGCCCGTAAAGCTTTGTTTCGTGATTTGGTAACCGATCTGTTCTTGTATGAGCGTATCCAAACTACTGAGGCTAAAGCGAAAGAAGTTCGTTCTATTGCTGAAAAACTGATCACCAAAGCGAAAAAAGGAGATCTGCACGCACGTCGTCAAGTGGCTGCGTTCGTTCGCCGTGAAACTTTGGATGGTGAGCAGGATGCAATCCAAAAGCTGTTTAGCGAATTGGCTACACGTTACAATGAGCGTCCAGGTGGATACACTCGTATCCTGAAACTGGGACCTCGTCGTGGCGACGCCGCTCCAATGGTATATCTGGAATTGGTTGACCGCGCGTAAACAGGCGAAGATGAGGGAAGGGTGGACAGAATCGGCTTGATTCTGAACAACCCTTTTTTTCTCTTGGAGGAGTCCTCGAGGGGCTTCTCCTTTGTTATGTTCGGTTATTTCCTGTAAGGCCAGAGAATACCCCTACAAAGGTGTGAGAAGCATGCGGAACTTGTGCATGAAGGTGAACTATGATGGAACCCACTATGATGGCTTTCAGACGCAGCCTAGTGGCAACACTATTCAGGACTGCCTTGAAAATGCTATATACTCATTGACGGGCGAACGTCTGAAAATTACGGGCTCAGGACGGACAGATGCAGGTGTGCATGCATACGGGCAGGTATTCAATTTTCATACTGAATCGCCGATTCCGATACATCGCTGGTGTCTGGCACTTAATGCCTGGCTGCCTCGTGATATCATCGTTACGGATGCGAGAGAGGTGCCACTGTCCTTTCATGCACGCCGAATGGCGAAGCGGAAGACGTATCGGTACAGTATTAATGCGAACCGTTTTCCAGACATCTTTCACCGTCGTACACAGGCCCATCATCCAACGAGTCTGGATGTAAGAGCGATGGAAAAGGGGTTGGCTCATTTAGTGGGCACCTTTGACTATACTTCGTTCGCATCTCGACGTTCCCAAAAGACGAACCATGTTCGCACTATTTACGAAGCCTATATAACGGTAGACCATTCCTTTTCGCGTCCTGGGTCGGATGATCAGGGAATTATTCATACGTATATTACAGGTAGCGGATTTTTGCAGCACATGGTTCGGATTATAATGGGGACTTTGCTGGAAGTGGGAGAAGGCAAAAAATCGCCGGATGATATTCCTTCCATTTTGGAAGCAAAAAACCGTTCAAAGGCCGGACCTACTGCCGTTGGACACGCTTTAACGCTCTGGAATGTAGAGTACGAAGAAAACATCAAAAAACATTGATTTTTCCCTTGCAGAATTGATGGTTATCCTGTAATATAAAAGTTGTGTTTTCTTAATGGCTTTCCCACAGCCCCAATTAAGATAATCACTTTATAGCAACATCTAATCCATCAATAATGCAGCAACTTAACGAACGAAGATAAATGATGATTTCTGTTAACGAACTTAAGGAGGATACTTTTCATGCGTACTACGTATATGGCGAAGCCAAATGAAGTTGAGCGCAACTGGCACATCATTGATGCCGAAGGCAAAACGCTCGGCCGTCTGGCAAGCGAAGCGGCTGCGTTGATTCGCGGCAAACACAAGCCACAGTTTACACCACATGTGGACACAGGTGATTTTGTTGTTGTAATCAATGCGGAGAAAATCGTATTGACCGGTAAAAAAATGGAGAACAAGAAATACTATCGTCACTCCCTGCACCCAGGTGGTCTGAAAGTAACAGTTGCACAAGATATGGTTAAGAACAAACCTGAACGTATGTTGGAATTGGCTGTTCACGGTATGCTTCCTAAAACTCGTCAAGGCGACAAAATGAAGCTGAGACTTAAAGCTTACAGAGGTACAGAGCATCCACATGCAGCACAAAAACCTGAAGTTTACGAACTTCGCGGATAATTAAAAGGGAGGACAGTTTCATGGCACAAGTACAATACTATGGGACAGGTCGTCGTAAACATTCGGTAGCTCGTGTTCGTCTCGTACCGGGTGAAGGACGCATTGTCATCAATAAGCGTGATATTAATGAATATTTCGGTTTGGAAACTCTCAAACTGATCGTAAAACAACCACTGAATCTGACAGAAACACTTGGCAGCTATGACGTACTCGTTATCGCTCATGGTGGTGGTATCTCTGGTCAAGCAGGCGCAATCCGTCACGGTATTTCCCGTGCTCTGTTGAAAGCAGACCCAGAATTCCGTCCAGCTTTGAAAAAAGCAGGATTCTTGACTCGTGACCCACGTATGAAAGAACGTAAAAAGTACGGTCTCAAAGCCGCTCGTCGTGCACCACAGTTCTCGAAACGTTAATATTTCGAATACAGAAGAACCTTTTCCTTATGGAAAGGGTTCTTTTTTATTTAGATTATTTGCTGCTCATTAACCACATGTGGATAAATGGATCTACACTAGAGTTTTATTGCTTCATCTGCTCTGCAATACATAAATAAGCGCATATACTGTCTGGAATACGTAAGTTATCCACGATGTTACTAAAGTAGGTATAGTTATGCACAAATATAGTGTGCTATTTTAACACGGTTTATCCTGTAATGTTCACAACCTGTGACTAATTAAAAAGATCAGAGAATTTTTTTGTTTTCCCAATTTGATAAAAGCTTATATATCTTCTGGTTGAGCAATGGCTATTCTATCCTGTGTAGCTGTTTTGGTGACGTCCAGGATACAGCAAGGGATACATCGTTTAGCTTATGCGTACTAGCTGTAGAGCAATCTCTAGCCTACTACTGCCCATCTCCTCGGCTACCGTATTGCAGCGATGATGAGGAGTTTTTATAACCATTGAGAACGAGCCTATAATAGGGCTCCAGTTACGTTAAGGGCTTATTTGTGCCCCAATGTATTAATTCCTCTTCAAGGGCTGCTGTGAGCGCTATAGGAGTGGATAGAGGCTTATTAGCGATTTGGGTGCCATTTCTTTTTAATATTCCTTAATAAAAGTACGATTAGTGTCAGAGCTGGTTTACCTTGAGTTGATGCCGGCCACGTACGCTTCATCTTTGAATGAAAATGAATATAAGATGTTCGATCCCTAAATATATCTCCTCGTACAAATTCAAGGATAATCATGGATCTATGGAACGACGCTTTTATCCTCAGCTATTTTCATCTGATCATAATAATCAAATCTAGTCAGGAATACGATGGCAACCGCGTAGCGGATATATCTTTGGCACTGGTGGAGTAGAGAAAGCATCTTCATTGACCTAAAATATTTACGTTCAGGCATACCCTCTGCTATAAATAGTTACTTTTAGTTATGAAGCAACCTAAGGACAATTTTCAAACGTATGATATAAGAATATTTTATATAAAGCCAATGAACTTGATTGGATATGCAGGAGAGCGTTAAAGAATGCTGACAGAACAACGTTCCTTCATCATGCGAGAGAATAAATGTTTACAGTATGACGATTTTGCTTGGATTGACAATGGATATGAAAGTTTTATACTGTACTTAATCTTATTAGTTTAGTCGGCTTTGGAGCATCACTTATTTATGAATCTTCATATGGAGGCGCATTGATAATGAATTTATTGGAGAAAGAAGCGTTGATTAGAGTCAAGGCAAGTGAACTGGAAGAGGCTACGCCTGAAGAAATTATCAAGTATGCAGTTCATACATTTCCCAACCTTACCTTTGCTTGTAGCTTCGGAGCAGAAGATGTAGTACTAGTAGATATGCTTCAAAGAATTAGCCCTTCTACCGATATTTTTTATTTAGATACCGACTTTCATTTTCAAGAAACTTACGATACGCGAGATCAGATGAAAGCTAGATACAATTTGGATTTTGTTAGAGTTTCTCCCTTAATGACTCCAGAAGAGCAAGCTGCGGAGCATGGAGAGGAGCTGTGGAAATCAAATCCTAATGCATGCTGTGGTATCCGCAAGGTTGAGCCGCTGACACGTATTCTGTCTCAATACGATGCATGGATTACCGGTATCCGTCGCGATCAGGCTCCTACGCGTGCGAATGCAAAAAAGGTAGAGTATGATGAAAAGTTTGGTCTCGTTAAATTTAACCCCTTGGCGAGCTGGACTTCCGAGGACGTATGGAACTATATTCGCACTCATGAAGTATTGTATAATCCATTGCATGACCGTAATTTCCCCAGTATTGGCTGTGAGCAATGTACACGTGAAGTCCTGCCAGGTGAAGATCCACGTGCTGGTCGTTGGTCAGGGAATGAGAAAACGGAGTGTGGGCTCCATCAATAAAATGGTATATAGGTAGCGCTGAGACTTTATTTATGATATAGAAAGGAAGTGCATCATGACTGCAATTCTTCCGCATGGCGGAACGCTCGTTGACAGAAATATTACAGGACCGGAGCAAGAAGCACTCTTGCAGGCTGCAGGTGAATTGTTTCCTATCCCTGTAAACCCATGGACGATTTCTGATCTGGATTTGATTGGAGTAGGGGCCTTCTCTCCATTGACGGGATTTATGAATGAGTCGGATTATCGTTCGGTGGTAACGGATATGCGTCTTGCGGATGGTACAGTCTGGAGTATTCCCATTACTCTTGCAGTAGTAGAAACCATAGCCAGTGAACTGAAACTAGGTCAACAGGTGGCTTTGGTGGGGGAAACAGATGGTATCATCTATGCTGTACTTGATATTGAGAGTATTTATCAGGTTGACCAGGCAGAGGAAGCCAGATGTGTATTCAAGACGGATGACCCGGCCCATCCTGGCGTAAACAAATTGTTAGATCGGCCTGCTACCTATGTAGGTGGAACAGTGCAAGTGCTGAATCGACCCGAACCTACACAATTTAGCGAATTTTATTACACGCCAGCACAGACACGTAGCCTTTTTGCTGAAAAGGGATGGAAGACAGTGGTCGGTTTTCAAACACGAAATCCGGTACACCGGGCACATGAGTACATCCAAAAAAGCGCGATGGAAATTGTGGATGCTTTATTTCTAAATCCGCTCGTTGGAGAGACCAAGTCAGATGACGTTCCAGCAAATGTTCGTATGAAGAGCTATCTGGTGTTGCTGGACAACTATTATCCGGCTGATCGAGCCTTACTAGGGGTCTTTCCTGCCGCCATGCGATACGCTGGTCCTAGAGAGGCCATTTTCCATGCTATTGTGCGAAAGAACTTTGGTTGCACCCATTTTATTGTCGGAAGAGATCATGCCGGTGTAGGGGATTATTACGGTACCTATGAAGCGCAGGAAATTTTCAAGCACTTTACACCTGAAGAGCTGGGGATTACCCCGTTGTTTTTTGAACACAGCTTTTACTGCACCCAATGTGGAAATATGGCCTCAAGCAAAACATGTCCACATCCTAAGGAGCACCATTTGACGCTCTCCGGCACCAAAGTGAGGGAATTGTTGCGCTCCGGGGTTTGTCCGCCACCTGAATTTACACGACCTGAGGTCGCTCAAGTGCTGATTGAAGGTATGAAAGAATATGTTCATGCCTGAGTTGTACTAACTACACGCCTCGTCCCATATAGATTATTAGTATCTGTATAGGACGGAGGCGTTTTGTTATGCAAAAAAACAATCGTAAAAAAGAGGTCACACTGTGGATTCGCTATCGGACGCTGCAAAAAGTGCTGGTAGGCTGTTGTCTCGCTGTTCTATTTATCATGCTGACATTGTATGAGATACCTGCTTCGAGAGCGTGGATTCATTGGAGTCTACCGCTTACTGGTAAGGTAATTGCTATAGATGCCGGACACGGAGGGCCTGATGGAGGAGCGGTTAGCAAAGAGGGGGTCATTGAAAAGGATATTAATTTGGCGATCGCTTTTTATTTGCGGGATTATTTGCAGCAAGCAGGAGCTGTTGTCGTCATGACACGTGAGGATGATCGTGATCTGGCGCAGCAAGAAACAAAAGGCTACTCCAGAAGAAAAACGGAGGATTTAAAGCAACGGGTACGTATGATTGAGGAGCAGAAAGCGGACCTCTTTTTAAGTATTCATATGAACAGTATCCCGTCGAGCCGTTGGAGTGGAGCCCAGACCTTTTTCGTACCTAATCATGCAGATAACGAGAATTTGGCGTCCTTAATACAGGAAGAAATCAAGCGCAACTTGGAAAATACGGACAGAGTGGCTAAGACCGTAAACACGGTCTATTTATTAAAAGCACTCAAAATGCCGGCAGCTCTTGTAGAAGTCGGATTTTTGTCCCATCCAGAGGAAGCCAGACGACTCAGTGACGAGAACTATCAAAGACAAGTGGCTGCATCCATATATAAAGGGATTTTGCGTTACAGTGCCGGGGAAAAGGGAACCTCATCAGCACCTGAAGTCAGATAGTGGTATACTGTAAGTGTTTACCACTACGTAAATCACTAAAGCAGAGGTGCTGATTATTCATGCAATCGAGAGAGCAAGTTATAGAGCTACTTCAGCAAGTGCGAGAGCCTCAAACGGGACGCCGTTTGGTTGATCTCCATTTTATTCGGGATGTGGTTGTTAAAGAGGATCGGGTATCATTGACTGCTATTGCCCTGGATAGCCAGGAAGAGACGCGGACAGAACTGGATCGGGAAATCCGGCAGACGTTAGAAAAGGCAGGATTAAGTCACGTTCATATTCGTATTCGTGAGGCATCTGAGTCTGAAAAGTCAGCTATTCAAAATGGAGAGGATACCGAGGAGGTAGCTGATCCGGTATTGACCAAAGGACATGCTGTCGGTATGGAAGAACATGAGCTACTTAACCCAGCATCTGGCGTACGATTTATTGCCATTGCAAGCGGAAAAGGTGGTGTCGGGAAATCGACAGTAGCTGTGAATTTGGCGGCAGCTTTAGCCAGACAGGGTAAGCGAGTGGGATTAATTGATGCTGATATCTATGGATTCAGTGTGCCTGATATGATCGGGGTAGAGGATGTACCTTCTGTCGAAGATGGTATCATTCAGCCAGTGGAACGGTTTGGTATCAAGATCATGTCCATGGGCTTCTTTGTTAGAGAAAACAATCCGGTTATTTGGAGAGGTCCCATACTGGGAAGAATGCTTAGACAGTTTTTTAGTGATGTCGAATGGGGCAAGCTGGATTATATGATACTTGATTTACCGCCAGGTACTGGTGATGTAGCGCTTGACGTACATCAAATGATCCCGCAGAGTGAAGAAATCATTGTCACTACTCCGCATGCGACGGCAGCTTTTGTAGCTGCACGTGCAGGGGCAATGGCCCTTCAAACGGATCATAAGGTCATAGGCGTGGTGGAGAACATGTCCTATTATGTGTCCTCCACGGGAGAAAAAGACTATGTTTTTGGACGGGGAGGCGGGGCTATGTTGGCAGATACACTTCATACGAAACTTTTGGCGCAAATTCCGCTGGGTATCCCAGATAATCATCCGTCAGAAGCTGATTTTTCTCCATCAGTATATAAATCGGAGTCGGCGACAGGAGCTATTTATGATGATATAGCCGCCCAAATTACGAGGTTGCACATGGAATCTAAATAATAAAAAAGGCTGGTTGTTGAACCAGCCTTTTTTTTACTGACCTCCTCCTTGCCCGCCTTCACTACCGCCTTGTTCTCCTTCACCTCCACCACCATCTTGTTTTTGATCCCCAGAGCCACCTTGCTCTCCGCCTTTTTTCTCAACCTTAGGTTGAAGTTCTTCTTGAACGACAGTTTTGAGTAAATTCATGACCTCAAGCCGAAAAATCGGATTCTGCATAGCATCATGCATGACTGTCATAGATTGTTTGCGATATTCGGGAGTTTTAGTTAAGTCCATGTACATCTTGGTTAGTTCAGGCGATTTTAGCATCGCTTCAATTGATTTTTGGTAAGAAGGGTCTTTTATAAGCTGCATATGAAGCTGTTTGCTTTGACTGTTGATGGCTTTGGCAAATTCTCCGGCAAAACGCGGATCAGTCATAATTTTTTCGATTTCTTTTTTATATTCAGGTGAGATTAAAGTATCTTTTACTGCGATTTTCATCTGTTCAGCGGATTGCGTGGGCATAAGCATTTTCATTCCCATGCTGCCCCCAGCTCCACCTCCTCCACCACTTTGGCCGGATTGTCCCTCTTTTTCCCCGGTTAAAGCTTCTTCTACGGCTTTTTTTCCATCATCACTTTTCAAGATATCGACAACCATCGTTTTCATCTCTTTATAACTGGTCTGGGGAGGTGCAGAACCCTGATCCGAGCCGCAGCCGCTCAGTGCAACGCCCAGCACGCATACCATGCTAACAAATCGCAAACGAGTCCAATTCATGGCCGTATTCCTCCTTTATCATGAATGTGGATAGTATGCGGATGATTGGGGAGAAATATGTCGAGTTGTTTTTGGTTTTTAGCTGAGAACGATGTAAAATAACTCCTTAAAGACCCAGAGCTTGATCGCGAACCTCTTTACCTTTTACTGTACCCTGTTGAAGCAGTTCGGATACAGTCACGAATTCATAGCCTTGTGCCCGCAACTTGTCGATAATGATGGGCAACGCTTCATGAGTTTGTTTGCAAGAATCACTGGCATGAAGAAGGACGATATCACCGGGATGAGCTTTATTTACAACACGGTCGATGATGACCTGCGTACCAGGGTTTTTCCAGTCCAGGGAGTCAGTATCCCATTGAATGGTTTTGTAGCCTAAAGTGCTGGCAACTTGAAGTACCCTTTTGTCAAAGTCACCATTAGGCATGCGGATTAACTTCGGGGATTGTCCAGTCAGCTCGGTTAATGTGGTATGAGCCGTTGAAATCTGTTTACGAATCTCTTCATCGCTTAAGCTGCTATAATTTTCGTGTTTATGGCCATGACTGCCAATCTCAAATCCGCTTTCTTTAATTTGATTCACGAGTTCTGGATGTGTTTTGCTCCAAGGGGCAGAAAGAAAAAAGGTGGACTTGGTCACTTTTTTATCTTCGAGAACCTTTAAAATGGGAGCAGTACGCTTATCCCCCCAGCTAATGTCGAAGGTGAGAGCGATCAGCTTTTTATCCGTTGGTACACTGTAAATGGCAGTTGGCGCTTCCTCGGAAAAGACCGTAACATTATCGGTTTCTACATAAATGACTCCAGCAGTAAAGATGGCCGCTGCCATTACGATCAAGAATCGTTTGATTTTTTTGCCGTTCAATACATAGAAAAAAGAATTCATGGTTAATGCCCCTTTCATCTTAGAAGTGCTTGTTTACTTAAAGCTATGCCAGGGGTTATCAATTATTCCATTGGACCAATAGGAGGCATCAACAAATGGGACTAAAAGCATTTTTTTATGATTTACGCACGACAAGACGGCTAATTTTGATCGCTGCACTTTTTTTCTGCGCAAGTATTGTAGTGGGATGGTTAAGTACAGGTGTTATTCAGGCTATGTTGGCACAACAAATGAAGGGACTGGGGGGAGTGGCGCAACGATTGCAGAACTCTGAGCATCCACAATGGAGTTTTTTTGTGTTTATTTTTTTCAATAATGCAATCAAATGCGTGCTGGTTATATATACCGGGGCTCTTTTTGGAATCGTACCGTTTATATTTTTGATTGTGAACGGAATGGTTTTAGGTTTCGTAGTACACCTGCAGACAGATATGGGAAGAAGTATGTATGAAATTGTCGTAAAAGGATTATTGCCTCATGGTGTGATTGAATTGCCTGTTTTAATTATCGCCTGTGCCTTCGGATTGAAGTTTGGAGTCAATATAATATCTACCCTAGGTACAAGCATAGGACTAAAACGCAAAGGTACTGGCCCATCGTGGGAGTTTTTTTTGAAACAAACGTTGACCGTGTCAATATGGTCTGTCATCTTTCTGTTTATAGCAGCTGCGATTGAGAGCGGCATAACTTATCGTTTATTGTCGCATTAAAATAATATGGCCAATTATTTATATATTTCCCGAAAATTGAACATAACAAAGGGGAGAGCGTAAAGAAAAACATTAAAGATTACTTGGAGTAAGTTTGAAACCTTAGCAGTTGAGTTTAAAAACAGGTAAAGTTTGGAACAATTAATTGGGCAAATATAAGTACTATATAATCTGCTGATAAGGGAGTATGGTCATA
>NZ_CVPD01000001.1:3230000-3860000 GCF_001049835.1 Paenibacillus sp. Mc5Re-14
AATTTTATATTTTCTTTTGGGGCCATAGCTCAGCTGGGAGAGCGCCTGCCTTGCACGCAGGAGGTCAGCGGTTCGATCCCGCTTGGCTCCACCAATTACAATTTCATCTATAATTGTTTGAAGATCATTAACTCTTCAGGAGTTAATTGATAATCACACAGCTTTGCACCTTGAAAACTGGATACCGAAACGAAATTGCGTTTTAGAATATTCCTTTAAGCTGATCTTGTGTAAACAAGTGAAATAAAGGTAGCATATCGTATTTACATTGTAGATACTAGGTTAAGCTACAAAGAGCACACGGAGGATGCCTAGGCGCCAGGAGCCGACGAAGGACGTGGCGAACAACGATAAAGCCTCGGGGAGCTGTAAGCAAGCTTTGATCCGGGGATGTCCGAATGGGGAAACCCGGCTGTCTTCATCGACAGTCACTACTCACTGAATTCATAGGTGAGTGAGAGGCAGACCAGGGGAACTGAAACATCTAAGTACCCTGAGGAAGAGAAAACAATAGTGATTCCGTCAGTAGCGGCGAGCGAACGCGGATTAGCCCAAACCAAGGAGCTTGCTCCTTGGGGTTGTGGGACGTCTCACATGGAGTTACAAAGGAACCGGTTAGATGAAGAGGTCTGGAAAGGCCCGCCAGAGAAGGTAAAAGCCCTGTAGTTCAAAACCTGTTCTCTCCGAGACGGATCCCGAGTAGTGCGGGGCACGTGAAACCCCGTATGAATCCGGCAGGACCATCTGCCAAGGCTAAATACTCCCTGGCGACCGATAGTGAAGCAGTACCGTGAGGGAAAGGTGAAAAGCACCCCGGAAGGGGAGTGAAATAGATCCTGAAACCGTGTGCTTACAAGAAGTCAGAGCCCAATTTAGGGGTGATGGCGTGCCTTTTGTAGAATGAACCGGCGAGTTACGTTCCCGTGCAAGGTTAAGGTGAAGAGCTGAAGCCGCAGCGAAAGCGAGTCTGAATAGGGCGAATGAGTACGTGGACGTAGACCCGAAACCGGGTGATCTACCCCTGTCCAGGGTGAAGGTGCGGTAACACGCACTGGAGGCCCGAACCCACGCATGTTGAAAAATGCGGGGATGAGGTGGGGGTAGCGGAGAAATTCCAATCGAACCCGGAGATAGCTGGTTCTCCCCGAAATAGCTTTAGGGCTAGCCTCGGAAAGAAGAATCGTGGAGGTAGAGCACTGATTGGGTGCGGGGCCCGCAAGGGTTACCAAGCTCAGTCAAACTCCGAATGCCATAGATTTAGTTCCGGGAGTCAGACAGTGAGTGCTAAGATCCATTGTCGAAAGGGAAACAGCCCAGACCATCAGCTAAGGTCCCCAAGTGTGTGTTAAGTGGGAAAGGATGTGGAGTTGCACAGACAACCAGGATGTTGGCTTAGAAGCAGCCACCATTGAAAGAGTGCGTAATAGCTCACTGGTCGAGTGACTCTGCGCCGAAAATGTAACGGGGCTAAACACACCACCGAAGCTATGGCTTGATGCTTTTGCATCAGGGGTAGGGGAGCGTTGAATGCGGGTTGAAGGTGTACCGGAAGGAGCGCTGGACTGCATTCAAGTGAGAATGCCGGTATGAGTAACGAAAAGATCTGTGAGAATCAGATCCGCCGAAAGCCTAAGGGTTCCTGAGGAAGGTTCGTCCGCTCAGGGTAAGTCGGGACCTAAGGCGAGGCCGATAGGCGTAGTCGAAGGACAACAGGTAGAAATTCCTGTACCACCGTAATCCGTTATGAGCGATGGGGTGACGCAGTAGGGTAGTGACGCGGACTGATGGATGTCCGTCTAAGCAGTGAGGCTGATGTGTAGGCAAATCCGCACATCGTTAAGGCTGGGCTGTGATGGGGAGCGAAAATTATAGTAGCGAAGGTCATGATCTCAGACTGCCAAGAAAAGCCTCTAGCCAGGAGAAGGTGCCCGTACCGCAAACCGACACAGGTAGGCGAGAAGAGAATTCTAAGGCGCGCGGAAGAACTCTCGTTAAGGAACTCGGCAAAATGACCCCGTAACTTCGGGAGAAGGGGTGCCTCGGTAGGGTGAATAGCCCGAGGGGGCCGCAGTGAAAAGGCCCAAGCGACTGTTTAGCAAAAACACAGGTCTGTGCGAAGCCGCAAGGCGAAGTATACGGGCTGACGCCTGCCCGGTGCTGGAAGGTTAAGGGGAGTGGTAAGCTCTTCGGAGCGAAGCTATGAACCGAAGCCCCAGTAAACGGCGGCCGTAACTATAACGGTCCTAAGGTAGCGAAATTCCTTGTCAGGTAAATTCTGACCCGCACGAATGGCGTAACGACTTGGGCGCTGTCTCAACGAGAGATCCGGTGAAATTTTAATACCTGTGAAGATGCAGGTTACCCGCGACAAGACGGAAAGACCCCATGGAGCTTTACTGCAGCTTGATATTGAATTTGGGTACGATCTGTACAGGATAGGTGGGAGCCGTTGAATCTTGAGCGCCAGCTTGAGAGGAGGCATCCTTGGGATACCACCCTGATCGTATCTAGGTTCTAACTTGGTACCGTGATCCGGTGCGAGGACAGTGTCAGGTGGGCAGTTTGACTGGGGCGGTCGCCTCCTAAAGAGTAACGGAGGCGCCCCAAGGTTCCCTCAGAATGGTTGGAAATCATTCGAAGAGTGCAAAGGCAGAAGGGAGCTTGACTGCGAGACCTACAAGTCGAGCAGGGACGAAAGTCGGGCTTAGTGATCCGGTGGTACCGCATGGAAGGGCCATCGCTCAACGGATAAAAGCTACCCTGGGGATAACAGGCTTATCTCCCCCAAGAGTCCACATCGACGGGGAGGTTTGGCACCTCGATGTCGGCTCATCGCATCCTGGGGCTGAAGTAGGTCCCAAGGGTTGGGCTGTTCGCCCATTAAAGCGGTACGCGAGCTGGGTTCAGAACGTCGTGAGACAGTTCGGTCCCTATCTGTCGTGGGCGTAGGAAATTTGAGAGGAGCTGTCCTTAGTACGAGAGGACCGGGATGGACGTACCGCTGGTGTACCAGTTGTTTCGCCAGGAGCACCGCTGGGTAGCTATGTACGGAAGGGATAAGCGCTGAAAGCATCTAAGCGTGAAGCCCCCCTCAAGATGAGATTTCCCAATTCGTAAGACCCCTTGAAGACGACGAGGTAGATAGGTTGGGGGTGGAAGTGCAGTAATGCATGGAGCTGACCAATACTAATCGGTCGAGGGCTTATCCTAAGATAAAGCGCAATGAAGTTTCGGATCCAGTTTTCAGGGTGTAACCTTGAAGTTAGAATTTGCGAGGCAAATTCATGTTTGGTGGCGATAGCGGAGGGGTTCCACACGTACCCATCCCGAACACGACCGTTAAGCCCTCCAGCGCCGATGGTACTTGGACCGCAGGGTCCTGGGAGAGTAGGACGCCGCCAAGCGAGTTTTATAATTATTATTCCCTGATAGCTCAGTTGGTAGAGCACTCGACTGTTAATCGAGTTGTCACAGGTTCGAGTCCTGTTCGGGGAGCCATTTGCTCTCATAGCTCAGTAGGTAGAGTGCATCCATGGTAAGGATGAGGTCACCGGTTCGATCCCGGTTGAGAGCTGTTACAGGATGGCCCGTTGGTCAAGGGGTTAAGACACCTCCCTTTCACGGAGGTAACAGGGGTTCGAATCCCCTACGGGTCATAGGATAGTATGGAGGCTTAGCTCAGCTGGGAGAGCATCTGCCTTACAAGCAGAGGGTCGGGGGTTCGATCCCCTCAGCCTCCACCATATTTTATTCTCTTACATGGATGAAATATAGGGGAATTGTGAATCATATGCATATTGGGGATTAGCCAAGCGGTAAGGCAACGGACTTTGACTCCGTCATGCATAGGTTCAAATCCTATATCCCCAGCCATTAAGAGCCATTAGCTCAGTTGGTAGAGCACCTGACTTTTAATCAGGGTGTCGAAGGTTCGAGTCCTTCATGGCTCACCATTGTATTATATGCGCGTGTGGCGGAATTGGCAGACGCACTAGACTTAGGATCTAGCGTCTTTGACGTGGGGGTTCAAGTCCCTCCACGCGCATATTGTTTTTGCGGACGTGGCTCAGCGGTAGAGCATCGCCTTGCCAAGGCGAGGGTCGCGGGTTCGATTCCCGTCGTCCGCTCCATATTTGCGCCCTTAGCTCAGCTGGATAGAGCGTTTGACTACGAATCAAAAGGCCGGGAGTTCGAATCTCTCAGGGCGCGCCATATTTTTTTTAAAAAATATAATATCGGGATGTAGCTCAGCTTGGTAGAGCACCTGGTTTGGGACCAGGGGGTCGCATGTTCAAATCGTGTCATCCCGATACTGATTTGCGGGTGTAGTTCAATGGTAGAACTTCAGCCTTCCAAGCTGATAGCGTGGGTTCGATTCCCATCACCCGCTTACCGATTACCTAGAAGCCGAAAGGCTTCTTTTTATTTTGTCCACAATACATTAACTTCTATGTATATAGAGCATTAAATGATGCCTCTTGTCATGCACGGTTGGGGATGACTTGTGCATATCCTATATAGGCTTTTATCACCTAGACCCGGATTTCCCCTCTTACGGCCCCCTTTCTCCTGTAGTAAGGCTAAATTCGTGATCAAATCCATTGAAAATAGGAATCCTATAATTATTATGTTGCGAAATTCATGGTGATAACTTTACATCTGCTCCTTTTGTTGTGCACACTCTTCTTTATTTATGTGGGTAACACGTAGAAATTAATGAGTAAACAGATTTAGAATACTGAGATTATGGCTTTTTTGTGTATATCTTTGTGGATAGAGCGCAATGAATTTCACTTTGTCAACAAATAATAAACATATACACATCATGACACAAGAATTTGTACCTTTGAAAACGCACCTTTTAAAAGAGACTGTGCATAAAGTTTCGCACATCAATAGTTATAAAATCAGGTTTAATTTTTAAATTTCATTATTATGTATATATAACCAATATATTCTCCAAAAAAGTATTTCAAAAGCATGATTTTTTCCTGTAAATTTTGCAGCTTTTCATACGTTTTTATTGTATGATGTTAAGAAAGTGTCAAATTTCGTGTGTATACGTACCTTTGCTACAACTGAATAGGTGTGGAACAGATCAGATGGGGGGAAAAGCATGACTGAGCTTACGTTAACCGCTAACAAAAACCAATCCAACAATCTGCTACGGCGGGACGTTCGTTTTCTAGGAAATATTCTTGGTGAGGTTTTGGTTCATCAGGGTGGCAACGAACTTTTGGATATCGTGGAGAAAATACGTGAGGCAAGTAAATCGTTACGTGCCGGGTATCAGCCGGAGTTATACGAGAATTTCAAACAAATGGTCAGTGGACTGGATACGGATATTCGTCACCAGGTTATTCGCGCGTTTGCGATTTACTTTCAGTTGGTGAATATCGCTGAGCAGAACCACCGTATTCGTCGTAAGCGGGATTATGAGCATTCCGCTGGTGAAGAGGTTCAACCCGGTTCTATCGAAAGTTCCGTTCAGGAGCTTAAACAAGGAGGCTTCTCCGCTGAGGACGTTAGCAACATGTTGAATGAGCTCTCCTTGGAACTGGTCATGACTGCACATCCTACAGAAGCAACACGACGAGTAATTCTGGATATCCACAAACGTATTTCCGAAGACGTCATGCTGCTGGATAATCCGATGCTTACTTTGCGTGAGCGAGAACAGGTACGGGAAAATCTGCTTAATGAAGTAATTACACTGTGGCAGACGGATGAGCTGCGTGATCGAAAGCCAACTGTATTAGATGAAGTAAGAAATGGAATGTATTATTTTCATGAGACCTTGTTTCATGTATTGCCGGATGTATACCAAGAACTGGAACGATGTTTGGTCAAATATTATCCTGAGCAAAAATGGCACATTCCAACTTATTTGAGATTTGGTTCTTGGATCGGTGGAGACCGAGACGGGAATCCATCTGTTACAGCTCATGTGACTTGGGAAACGTTACGTATGCAACGTAAGCTGGCTTTGAGAGAGTATCAGCACACGCTGAAAGAACTCATGGGTTACTTGAGCTTCAGTACCAGCATTGTGCGGGTTTCTGATGATTTGTTGGCTTCTATTGAAGAAGACCGCGCCCACATCACACTTAAAAAAATGGAAGTATGGCATAACGAAAAAGAGCCTTATCGCATCAAACTGGCATATATGATTGCTAAGGTGAATAACGTTTTGGATGAAAGCAAACAGGGTACCAAGGAGCGCTACAGCTCCGCGGAGGAACTTATTGCAGACCTGAATGTTATTGACAACAGCTTGCGCCATCATTTTGCTGATTATGTGGCAGACACGTATATCCAAAAGATGATTCGTCAGGTAGAGCTATTCGGGTTTCATACGGCTACGCTGGATGTGCGTCAGCATAGTCAGGAACATGAAAATGCGATGACTGAAATTCTTTCTAAAATGAATATTGTGTCAGATTACAGTAAGTTGTCAGAGGAAGAAAAAATAGATCTGCTGGAACAGCTGCTGAATGAACCGCGTCCGATTACTTCGCCGTATTTAAAATATAGCGATAGCACACAGGAATGTCTTGATGTATATCGTACGATTTATTTGGCTCAGGAGGAATTTGGCAAGCAGTCCATTACAAGCTACTTGATCAGTATGACCCAAGGGGCCAGTGATTTGCTTGAGGTCATGGTATTAGCCAAAGAGGTGGGCCTGTTCCGCATCGAGAAGGATGGCACTGTCATCTGTACGCTGCAATCCGTTCCTTTGTTCGAAACGATAGATGATTTGCACGCTGCACCTGATATTATGAGAAGATTGATGAACCTGCCTGTATATCGACAATCTGTAGCCGCCATGGATGAGCTTCAGGAGATCATGCTTGGCTACTCGGATAGTAATAAGGATGGCGGTGTGGTTACAGCGAACTGGGAACTTCGGGTCGCTATGAATAGCATTACGGAAGTAGTAAACGAGTATGGCGCAAAAGTGAAGTTTTTCCACGGACGTGGAGGAGCGCTGGGGCGTGGAGGAATGCCACTTAACCGCAGTATTCTGGCTCAGCCTCCTCATACCATTGGTGGAGGAATTAAGATTACAGAGCAAGGCGAAGTGCTATCATCCCGCTATTCGCTCAAGGGGATTGCATATCGGAGCTTGGAGCAGGCGACATCGGCGTTAATTACGGCTGCTGCCTATCATCGCTCGGGAAAGAAAGAAGTGTTCGAGGAAAGCTGGGAGGAGATTATTGCCCGTATTTCCGAGGTATCACTGGAGAAGTATCAAGATTTGATTTTCCGAGACCCGGATTTCTTCAGTTTCTTCAAAGAATCTACACCGTTGCCTGAGGTAGGCGAGCTGAATATTGGATCTCGCCCGTCCAAGCGTAAGAATAGCGAACGTTTTGAGGACTTGCGCGCCATTCCGTGGGTTTTTGCGTGGACACAAAGTCGTTACTTGCTACCCGCTTGGTATGCGGCAGGAACTGGTTTGCAAAGCTACTATCAAAACAATGAAGATAACCTTAAAGTGCTGCAAACGATGTTTAGAGACTCTGCTTTCTTCCGGTCGCTTATTGATACACTGCAAATGGCAATCGCTAAAGCGGATTTGCTGATTGCAGAGGAGTACGCTGGGATGTCGGATAATGAAGAAGCACGACAACGTATATTTGGACAGATTTCTGCAGAGTTCAAGCTGACATCTGAGTTGATTTTGAAAATAACCGGACAATCTGAGATTTTGGACGATGTACCTGTTATTCAGGAATCTATCCGATTGCGTAATCCTTATGTCGATCCGTTAAGTTATTTGCAGGTTCAATTGCTAAGTGAGCTGCGCGAGCTACGTAATCAGAACGGTGATGATGCTGAAATGCTGCGTGAGGTACTGTTGACGATTAACGGAATTGCCGCAGGCTTGAGAAACACAGGCTGATATAGTTTGGCTGTATGATACAGGCAATCGGGTACTCATGGAGTGCCCGATTGTGCTGTGTTTATAGTAATGACGCACGAGTTTGTTACTTGTGTCCATACTTCAGTTGATTTCTGGATAAAATTAAACTACGATGAATAATCATAAACATATAATAAGTAACCCATCAGCAAGTCTGGGGGAGTATAGAGTGGATAATATGGAAAGCCGCTTGGTTAGGCTGGTGCAAAAAGGTGATCAGCGAGCTTTTGCGGAGTTAGTCGAGTTATATAAAGATCGGATTTTTCATCTTTCCTACCGGATGCTAGGTAATCGTCATGAGGCGGAGGATTTGGTGCAGGAAACTTTTTTGCGTGTGTATCGCAACTTGGAAAAGTATGACCATGGGCAGAAGTTCTCAACCTGGATTTATCGGATTGCTACAAATCTGTGCATTGATCGTCTGCGAAGGAGAAAACCTACATACTCACTTGATGCTGAAATGAATGATCAAGAAGGTGTTGATGGGTACGCCATGCTTGCTAGTGAAGAGCTTACCCCTGAAGGGAGTACGCTGTTGTCGGAAACGCAAGCTTTAATTCATGACGCCATTGACAGCCTTCCGGATAAATACAAGACGATTATGGTTTTACGGTACTTGCAGGAGCTTTCCTTGCAGGAAATTAGCGATGTGCTCAATCTCCCAGTTACCACAATTAAGACAAGAGTACACAGGGGACGGGATTTTCTACGCAAAAAATTGGAGCACAAGCTATAAATGATGTGCATACATTCTAGGAAAAGAGCCTGCGTAGATGTTTTTATGAAACATAATGCTCGTTGTAACGTATGTAAGATGAGCAAAGTTTCTAAGCCGGAGCATGTTATGTTGAGAAACACGGAAGAATATTAGAAAGGATTGGCTCATATGGATTGCAAACAAGCCGTCTCTTTTATGCATGACTATCTAGATGGCGACCTGTCTGAGCAGGACAAACATGAGTTGGAACAACACTTGTTAGACTGCCCGGAATGCCGCATGCGTTTTAAAGAGCTGGAGCGGACGGATGCGATGCTTTACGGTACACGCTATCATCAAGTGCCGTGTGTATCGGATGAGCTGACATTTCGCATTATGAATGCTTTGCCGCCGCATAAAAGACAGCCTGCGGTGCCTATGCTAACTTGGGTGAAGAGACATCCCGCTGTAACAGCTGCCGCCTTCTTCCTTATTGTGATATGCTCAAGTATGGCCAGCTTTTCTAGCACGGACCATCAATTGGTAGTCAAAGGAAGCAATCTAGATCAAGTTGTTATTCAGGGCGATACTGTAATTGTACCTGAAGGGAAATCCATTGCCGGAGATTTAACAGTACAAAATGGTGAGGCCCGTGTATACGGTGATGTGGAAGGAAATCTTACTGTGATTGACGGCTCTTACTATCAAGCTTCAACCGCCCATATTGCAGGACAGGTTAAAAGTATCGATCAAACCTTGGACTGGATTTGGTACAAGTTTACCGATTTGTTCGGGGGACCGTCTTCTCCATAAAAGAAGCTTGAAATGGCAAGAACGATATCGAGCGCCTTTTTCCGCTGGAAAAGGCGTTTTTTTGTATATGAATCTGGCGAATCGTACTGTATTTTACTGATTTTGGTGATTCTTTTGTCGCACAGCTTGCAACGTGAGCCTGATCGTTATAACCTAGATAGAGAGAGCATACTGTGTACATATTACACCCACTCACTACAGAAAATTGCGGGGGCATGCGCATGTTGGATTATTTTGCGGACCTGACTTGGAAAGAGTCCATTAAAGATATTATCGACATTTTAATCGTAACCTATATTATGTATCAGCTTATTTTACTTGTTCGCGGAACGCGAGCAGTTCAATTGTTAAAAGGAATTCTGTTCCTGGTCGTTATTTGGGCGGTTAGTACCTGGTTTGATTTGTACACGCTCAAGTGGTTGATGAATCAGATGTTCACCTTTGGTGTAGTGGCTATTTTTATTATTTTTCAACCTGAGTTGCGTCGTGCTCTAGAGCAGTTGGGGCGTGGTAAATTATTTGGGCGTTCGTCAGTAGATGATGAAGAAATCAATAAGTTAATTGGAGAAATGATTAAGGCGCTGAATTATTTATCACGTAGAAAAATAGGAGCATTGGTCGTATTCGAGCGCGAGACAGGACTGAACGAATATACGGAGTCTGGTATCAAGACACAGGCCGTAGTTAGTTCTGAACTGCTAATTAACATCTTCATTCCCAATACGCCTTTGCATGATGGTGCGGTGATTATACAAAATAAACAGATTGCTTCTGCGGCCTGCTATTTGCCATTATCGGAAAATCCCTTCATTAGCAAGGAGTTGGGAACCCGTCATCGGGCTGCAATTGGCGTGAGTGAGGTAACCGATGCCGTAACTGTCGTGGTATCGGAGGAAACAGGGCAAATTTCGTTGGCTATCAATGGTCAGGTCGTGCGAGACATTAAGGAAGAATCCCTAATCTCCAAGCTGTATGAGGAGTTGCGGCCAACACCGTCACTGAAGGAAAAACGCGGCTCATTCTGGAATCGGAGGGGAGGCCGTGGAAATTCATGATGGACAAATGGATTAACAATAATACGATTTCGAAGATATTGGCGCTTGCGGTTGCTATAATGCTGTGGGGAATGGTTCATCTGGATACAGGTACACCTTCGTCTACGTTGACCGTTTCCTATAATAATAAAATAATTGATAATGTGGCCATTCAGGCCAGTGGTCTGGATGATTCAAAGTATGTGCTGTCTACTATGGACACGGATCATGTAAAGATGGAGGTCAGAGGACAGCGCTCTGTCCTGACTACTTTTTTCGCGGATAATTATCAGGCAAAACTAAACTTAAGCGGCTTAGGAGCAGGTACTAAAACATTGTCACTTGAACCGGATTTGCCGGATGGGGTGGAATTGGTATCGATGACTCCTAACCGTGTTACAGTAACAATTGAGGAAAAACAAACGAAATCATTCAATGTATCTATAGTACCTAAGGGTAGTCCAGATGCGGGGCTACAGCTCGGCAAGCCTGTGATTGCTCCTCAAACGGTAAAGGTTACTTTACCCAAAAGCCAGTTGAATACCGTTACTGCGGTGCAAGGGGCTGTTAATACGGATGGCATCTCAGAAAAGTTTGAACAGAAACGTGTAAAACTGAAAGCTTATAACAAAAAGGGACAGGAACTCACAGGTGCGGTCATTGAGCCATCCACGGTATCCGTTGAAATCCCGGTCACTCAGCAGGCGAAGTCTGTGCCTGTCAAGATAGTCTATTCCGGAGAGCTGCCAGACGGATTGGCGCTTTCTAAAGTAAACGCAAACGTGAAGGAAGCAGCGGTATATGCATCACAGGATGTATTAAGCAGCCTCAGCTCTTATGTCACGGTTACACTCGATCTGAGTCAATTTACGGAAGCGGGGACCCGTATGGTTCAAGCTAATTTGGCAGCTCCCTCAGGTTCTGATAAAATCGAGCCAGGGTCAATACAAATTCAGGTGACTGTCGTTCCTTCCAATGAAGTTACAGATACGGAACGGACGCTGTCAGGCATCCCAATCGTTTTACAAGGTGCAGGAGATGGAGCTAATGCGACTGTCATAGCGCCCACAGGCAAAACGATGGATGTTACTGTGAAGGGTCCTCAGGATTTGGTAAACAATTTAACCAATGATGACGTTAGTTTGGTGGCAAATGTAAGTGGCCTCTCGGCTGGTCAACACGAGGTTACTTTGAAAGTAGGCTTGCCTAAATACATTACACAAGCCGGGAATGCCGGCCAACTAAAGGCAACGGTAAACATTGAGAGCCCTTCTACGCCTGCTGTAACGAATCCGAATAGTGAGAATGAATCAAACCCCTCTGGTAGTGGTGATAAGGGGCAGGAGAGGCCACAGGAGGGGCAGGGCAATCAAGGTGGCAACTCTGACGCTAATACCGGGGACAACGCAGCTGCGGAGGATAAAACAAATCCTCATAACGGCGCAGAATCTTCTGCGAATGGAACCTCGGAGAACAGTCAGCCATAACATGTTTTATCTGTAGTAAATGATCAAGATTTATTAGACAAAAAAAGGGAGTCATTTTACATGGGGAAATATTTTGGTACAGATGGTGTACGAGGCATTGCTAATCAGGAACTAACAGCCGAACTGGCATATAGCATTGGCCGCTGCGGCGGATATGTCTTAGCAGGTAATGTAGAGAAACCGACAGTTGTGATTGGTATGGATACACGGATATCCGGGCTGATGTTGGAATCGGCACTGGTAGCCGGGTTGTTGTCCATTGGGGCTAATGTGGTTCGCCTAGGTATTGTTTCGACGCCTGGGGTGGCATATCTCACACGGCAATTGAAAGCGGACGCTGGTGTAATGATCTCAGCATCTCACAACCCTGTTGAGGACAACGGGATTAAGTTTTTTGGCGGAGATGGGTTTAAATTAACCGATGAAACGGAATTGAAAATCGAAGAGCTTATGGATGCAAAAGAAGACCAATTGCCTCGTCCGATTGGCAGCGGGTTGGGCACGGTTGTTGTAGACGAGCATTCCCGCTACAATTATCTGGAGTTTTTGAAAACAACGATTAGTCATTCTTTTGAAGGTCTAAAAATTGTATTGGACTGTGCAAACGGAGCAGCTTATGAGCTGGCACCGAAGCTTTTTACGGATTTGGGAGCTGAAGTGCACACGATCGGAGCGGAGCCAAACGGATTGAATATCAATGATCATTGTGGCTCGACTCATCCTGAAAAGCTGAAAGAGGAAGTGCGCCGCTTGAAAGCGGATATTGGGCTTGCCTTTGACGGCGATGCTGATCGCCTGATCGCAATTGATGAGAACGGGGAAGAGGTAGATGGAGACTACATTCTCTGTATTTGCGGAGATGCAATGAACCGCGCTGGAAAACTCAAGGACAGCACCATTGTATCGACAGTAATGAGTAATATCGGTTTTTATAAAGCTACTGAAAAGCTGGCTCTCAAGACTGCAAAAACTGCGGTCGGAGACCGTTATGTGATGGAAGAAATGCGTCGGGGTGGATTTAATCTGGGCGGTGAGCAGTCTGGTCATGTTATTTTCCTAGACCACAATACGACAGGTGATGGCATGTTGACGGGGATTCAATTGGTAGATACCCTGAAAGCTTCCGGCAAGAAGATGAGCGAACTAAAGTCCCTTATGAAACAATATCCGCAAGTGCTTGTGAATGTACGTGTGCAGGACAAACGCAATTACGAGGGGAATCCTGCGATTGCAGAAGCCATTGAGCAGGTGGAACAACAATTGGGCGATAATGGGCGTGTATTGGTCCGTGCTTCAGGTACAGAGTCGCTTATTCGTGTAATGGCCGAAGGCCCGGACAAAGATGAGCTGGAGCAATTCGTCGGACAGATCGTAGATGTCGTGAAAAAAGAATTAGTTTAAAATTTTGTAAACGTAGGTTGCCTGTTAAACATAAGCAGGCAACCGCATTTACGGTTATTCACTAAGGATTTAACGCCTTTAGGGTGTAATTATGAATAAAGTGTCATTGCCAAATGATGCTCTGCTGAATATAATATAGGGATGTTGTGACTCAAATAGAGAAAGCGAGGGTTGTGAGGTAACGTAATACAAGCGCCAGAGCTTGATTTTGTGCGGGGGAACTTGGTGGAGAAGCAATAGATTCCGTGGAGATGATATTGCTCGCATCGGTTCACGACAAAGCAAGCTGACGAGGTGAAGGTGTTCGAAACATTCGGCGGGGACCTTCCGGTGAAGCATCAACCCGTAAACCGGCAGCGGAAAATGAACAGGCAACTGTTTACACAACGCACCGGTAGATGCCCAAATTATTTTATAACCTAAATTATAAGATTCATTTCATGAATGTGCGGCCATCATCATTGGCGTGCGCGGTTTGGGAATTTCGTTACATTCGTGAAGAGATGCCTGTAAATTCTATAGTTATCATTGACAACTTCATAGATGAATGAACTTTATTCCACAATCTACCGCACACGTTAGTCCTGTGATGAGTCGTCTTGTGAAATGATGATCGGGAGGATAACGAATATGTGTGGCATTGTAGGATATATTGGTAATCAGAATACGCAAGAGGTATTGATTGACGGACTGAAGAAGCTGGAGTATCGCGGGTATGATTCTGCGGGTATTGCCGTGTTTACAGATTCAGGACTGCAAGTAGCCAAGGCAAAAGGTCGTCTGGCGAATCTGGAAGCTAAACTGGATGGTACACCGTTGGTAGGCCATGCAGGCATCGGACATACACGTTGGGCAACACACGGTAAACCTTCTGATGAAAACTCCCATCCACATTTGGATGAGAGCCAAAAGTTTTCTGTAGTTCACAACGGAATTATTGAGAACTATCTGGAACTGAAGGAACAGCTGATCGGCGAAGGTCATACCTTTATTTCCGAAACGGACACAGAAGTTATTTCCCATCTGGTAGCGCGTGAGTATGAAGGAGATATTGTTAAAGCAGTACAAAAAGCAATTACCTTTATGCGCGGTGCTTTTGCACTGGGAGTGCTGACCGAGCACGAGCCTAATAAGCTGGTAGCTGTTCGCCAAGCCAGCCCGCTGGTTATTGGTGTGGGAGAAGGCGAGAACTTTATCGGTTCCGATATTCCGGCTATTCTGAAATATACACGCAATGTATTTATTTTGAACGATGGCGAAATGGCTGTTCTGACTAGTGATGCTGTCGAATTAATGACAATCGAAGGCCAATTTATTTCTCGGGAAATGATTCATGTCGAATGGGATGCTGTAACAGCGGAAAAAGGCGGATATGAGCATTTCATGTTGAAAGAAATTCACGAACAGCCTAAGGCTTACCGTGATACAATGTTGGGCCGTATCGATAAAGACACTAAAAAGGTTGTTCTTCCAGAGCTGAAGCTGACAGAAGAACAAATTAAAAATATCCGCAACATTCAAATTGTAGCGTGTGGTACAGCTTACAATGCTGGTTTGATTGGTCGTACGGTTATTGAAAGTATGGCTCGTATTCCGGTAGAAAACGATGTAGCTTCCGAGTATCGCTACCGTTCTCCTATCGTAACACCTGAGACATTGGTGATCGTGGTGAGTCAATCCGGTGAAACTGCTGATACCTTGGCAGCACTGCGTGAAGCACAAGCAAACGGAGCGCATGTACTGGCGATTACAAACGTAGTCGGCAGCTCCATCGCCCGTGATGCAGATGATGTGTTGGTTACACTGGCAGGACCGGAAATTGCCGTAGCCTCCACCAAAGCGTATTCTTCCCAGTTGATTGCGTTTTATCTGTTGGGTCTGTATCTGGCTCAAGTACGCGGCACACAAACGGATGAGCAAGTAGCTCATGTGCTGGCTGCTATGGAATCACTGCCAGAGCAAGTAGAAGAGATGTTGAGTAAAGCAGATGCGATCAAAGCCTATGCTGAGCAAATTTCTAGCAACAAGCACCTGTTCTTTATTGGTCGTGGTCAGGACTATGCTGTAGTACAGGAAGGTTCCCTGAAACTCAAGGAAATCTCCTACATTCATTCCGAGGCATATGCTGCGGGTGAGTTGAAGCATGGTACACTAGCATTGATCGAAGAGGGAATTCCAGTTATCGCTTTGGTAACTCAGGAATCCGTGTTGGAAAAAACCGTGAGCAACATTAAGGAAGTCAAAGCTCGTGGCGGTGACGTGCTTGCAATCACGTATGAAGAGCACGCTGTTGAGCTACTGAAATCCGTGGATCAAGTATTTGCAATTCCAAAAACACTTCCGATTCTGTCGGCTGCCATTTCAGTTATAGCTCTCCAATTGTTAGCCTACTATGCATCACTTGCACTGGGTCATGATGTTGATAAACCACGTAACCTGGCGAAAAGTGTTACTGTAGAATAAGCATTAATAAAATTCTAAATTAATGTTGCGTACAGACAATAAAGTTGTATACTAATTATTAATGACGGATAACAAGAATATCTCTTCTTGATAACTATTTAATAAAAAGCCTGATGAGCACGGGGACTGACCCCCGTTTGTGAGACAGGGATCAAAACACCTTCAAGTTTAAGCAGCCAGTCGCCTGTAATCTACCGGCGACTGGTTATTTAGTTTCGCTTGAATCCGAATTGAGTTATAGTAGGTGATGTAGTCTCGAACGGTCTGTACAACGATTGCAGTCGTTGTACAGATGAGATCTTCGAGGTAGAATGTTTCAGACTTTAGTGTGGAATGAAACGATTCGATGGGGGCATTATCAGCGGGCGTTCCTTTACGGGACATGCTCATGGTAATGCCTTTTCCCTTTACTGCAGCTTGATAAGCCTGTGACGTATATACGCTTCCCTGGTCGCTATGGAGCAGCATGCTTGACCGTTTTGGAAGTTGGTTCAGCGTATCCAAAACCAAGGACGTATCTTGCTTGTCCGCTATACTGTAAGCCACAATCTCCCCGTTGTACAGGTCTAGAATGCTGGAGAAGTACAACATCTTTCCGCCAAACGGTAAATAGGTGATGTCCGTGACGAGCTTTTGCAAGGGCGCCTCTGCATGGAATTGCCGCTTCAGCAGATTTTCTGCTGGATGAGCGGGCTGCCCAGTGGCCTTTCGTTTCTTCATCCTCACGCGGCATTGTAGCCCCTCACGCTGCATAATCCGCTGAACTCGTTTGTGATTCATTCTTTGCTCTGCCCGAAGGAGTGCGGTGATTTTCCGGTAACCATACCGAAATTTATGACGGATGCAAAGCTCCCGGATTCTCTCCACTGCTTTGTCAGCATACTCTGTCCCCACAGTTGCTTTCCAACGGTAGTAGGTCGCTCTTGCGATTCCGAGCCATGTACAAGCCTCAGACACCGTCACTTCGTCTCGAATGGATTCGATCCAGGCAACGGCGACCTCTGGTTCCACCTCCTTTCCAGTTCCTTGTACTTTTTTAGCAGGTCCACTTGCTGCTTCAGGAACCGGTTCTCCGCTTTTACTTTTTCGAGCTCCGAAGAGTGTTCCGGACCTTTTCCGTAGCTGTATTGTTTACCCACAGGCTGCTCCAGACGATGCACTTCACCTTTTCGATACCACCTCATCCATGTTTTTAGCTGTGTTTTATTCCGTATTCCCAACTGCTCCATAACCTCTCTTACCGGGACTCTTGCCAATCTCATTTCAATAGCTTTCATCTTTATTTCTAAGGGATAACTCACTCTCGTTGCCAACGTAAAAACACCTCCAAGGTTATCTCCATATCTTACGACATGGTTCGATTTTCTTGAAGGTGTTTTGATTTGTCTCCCGTTATGGGGTCAGTCCCCACGTATCATCGGGCTTTTTATTACATTCAGAGGGTGACTGCTTAGGTTTCAACCAGAGCGAATATAAATTACATAACAAGTCAAAAGTTTTTGAATCCTTTCCTGTTAGCGAAATCCGAGCAAATGCGTTAAACCAAAGACTTGTTGGTGTAACCGGCTGTATCCGTATAATGCACCTCGATGGCCAAGTCCGTTTCATGGTGGAGCAAACCGTCGATGACGTGTACGGCATCCCGAGTGTTCGTATTGATGACTTTCGTGTAGAAAATGAAAAATTGGTCGCTCACGAACCGATAAATCGTAGCTCCTTTTCCCGTCCCGTAATGGGACTTCGCATCTACGTAAGCGTTGAAACTATTAGGAAATTCAACTGATGAAAACTCAATATCTTATACATACAAAAAGAGCAGCTAAACTGGTATTATCCCCTTCTAGTAGACAAGAGAGAAAAGACATCTGTTAAGATGGACTTAATCTTGTTGAACGGAGGGGATTTTTCATGGCTAAAAAGGGACAATCATTCCGGCAATACTCCTTAGATGTAAAGATGGAGGCAGTCCGGTTGGTGAACGAAGAACATATGAGTATTCGTGAAGTGACGAAACAATTGGACATTCGTAATAAATCCCAAGTGCAAAGCTGGGTGATGAAACATCGAGCGGGGGAGAACCTCCAGCCAACGACCACAAGGCAGGGACGACCCAAAACGAAATTTTCCAGTATCGAAGAGGAGATGGCGTATCTACGGGCGGAGATTGAATATTTAAAAAAGCAGTATCCAAATCTACACAAGGAGTGACGAGGAAAGAAGCGAGGTTTGAAATTATTGAGGGAATGCGAACACGATATTCGTTGAAATGGTTACTTGAATTAGCCCATGTTTCTCGGGCAGGATATTATAAATGGAGAAAGAATCAGCAAACAACCCAGCAGCGTAAGCAAGAAGAAGAGCTTCTGGAATCGCATATGTTGTCGATCCACCGGATCCATCCCTATTTTGGTTATCTGCGGATGACCGTTGCTTTACGTAGAGAAGGTATCTTGGTCAATCACAAAAAGGTATACCGCCTAATGAAGAAATTAGGGATCCGTTCCGTCATTCGAAAGAAGCGGCGCTTTTTTGGCAAACAGGCATCTGTGGTAAATGCCAACCGATTAGATCGACAATTTCAGGCAGATTCTCCTTTATCCAAGCTGGTTACCGATATTACATACATACGAGCTGGAGAGCGGTTTGTATATCTCTCTGTCATTCAAGATCTGTTTAACAATGAAATCGTGGCTTGGCGTCTTTCGGAACGAAATGACCTTGCTCTAGTTAGCGAGACCCTAGACGTTCTAAGTAAGAACGTGAACATGGAGGGTGTCATTCTCCATTCAGACCAGGGTTTTCAGTATACCTCCAAGCCGTTTAACCGCAAACTTAAGCGGCTTGGCATGCTTGGGAGCCATTCAAGGCGTGGAAATTGCCTAGACAATGCCTGCATAGAATCCTTCTTCTCCCATCTTAAAACAGAGAAGATTTATTTAACGAAACCCGGAACCCTAGCGGAGGTAGAACAACACGTACGGGAGTACATTTCTTTTTATAATGAAAATAGATTTCAGAAAAAATTAAACAACCGTTCCCCGATTGAATACCGAGAAACGGTTGCTGCTTAAAGATGTCTTTTTAGTTCTGTCTACTTGACAGGGGTATGACCAAACAGGCTGCTCTTTTTGTATGTATAAGAATGTAACTGATAGAATTACCGTCCAGATTGGAGTAGAGGATATGACTGTCCCATTTCCTGTAGATTAATTAATTATACATATTTCACCTCTTAGAGGATGCTCTACTAGAAGATAAGAATATAATCTTTTCGTCAAAATATTTATAAAAATAGTTGTTCGTTTTTAAATGAATATCAGGCTGATACCATTTAGAAAACCCATTTCGCTGAAACAACAAAGGCATACCCAATTGCACGGATCGCTTCCCCTTTAAACCATCTCCAATGTTCAGCGAATCAATATATATTCGATCAACAATCCTCTGTAATCTTTTGGGGAAATCTGGCGTGAAGGGCAAAAGAGGAGAAATGACTGCCTGTGTATTAATTCCTGCTGCATGGACATTTCTAAGAGCCTTTAAGCGCTGGTTGATCCCTGGAGCTAAAGGTGCAAAAAGTCGCTTTACATCTTCTCGGTCTGTTTCAATAGTCATAGAAACTAATAATTCACAACGTTGCTGCAATTCTTTCTGATAGTATATCGAGGTCTCTGACCACTAGAGGACTTCTTGTTTGGATTTGAAGGAAATCTGGTGGAGATTCAATCATCTCCGTTAATATCTTTCTTGTGATCTCAACCTTACGCTCGATGGGTTGGTATGGATCTGTAGCAGTAGACATGAATATATTGATAGGTTTATTTCTTCGGCGGAGACTATTAATTTCTTTACTATAGTTTTGAACAGCATTTATTTTAATATCAATCCATTCTCCCCAAGGAATATCTTTATATTTTTGAATGGGCATTTCTCTAACATAGCAATAACTACATCCAAAAGCATAACACTGTAAGGATTCAAAGAGTGAGTAAATCCAACAGTAGATGCTCCTTTGGTTTCGCTCAAAATTTTTTTGCCACCATATTATCAATCTGCATGTTAGATACCCCTTCATTTTAAATATTTACGTAAATGAAATTTCGAATGAACAGAAACTCCCTCTACCAGTTCAACTGATAAAGGGAGTTTTAATTAATTATAGTAAAATTAGAACGCATCAAGAACTGATATAATCCAGGGTGGCGGACAAAAGACCAATGGGAATGCTATACGCCATTCGCCATTAATTAAGCGAAAAACTTCAGTAGTATTTCAACATTTTTGAAGTTTTTCTTGTCCATCTTCTCCTGCTACGTAATTGTGTAATTATAACTCAACACAGCCAAATCATCAGCTTCACTGACAGCGACATCTGAATTGAGTTATTAACTCCGAACAATATTAGGATTTATATAGCGTGACATTTTGACACTACCGTATGTGACAGAAAAACACCTAGAATCACAGAGGTAGTTTTAACACATTAACATAAATGAGGAGGGGATTTTCATTGTGTATGATAAAAATTTAACGAGGCGTGAAAGGGGAAACAGGTTTGACCTATTTATGAAAAACAAACCAGTAACAAGAGTGTTTTAAGGGAAATAAGTAATTTCTAGGGTTAACATACATGTGGAAAAAAAGGAATTTACCGTTTGTTAGGACACAATAGCGTTTGTGAAAATAATAATGAGTAAAGATAATTGCAAATCCACTCTTGCCCTAAAACAGCAGATAATTACCGATACAATATGAATAGAGGAGAAGAATATCTTTATGAAAAAGCATTGTCAAATTACATCTACAGGTTTAGTTCTTTTAATGATTGGAAGTTTTCTGTTATACACAACACCAACCTCAATTGTAAAAGCAGAGCCCACTCAAAATGTATCTAGTTTGTTACAAACAAGTACCCAACGAGATTGTACTTCTGCTAAGCAAGCAATGCGGAATACACTACAACTTGGATACCCTGGGATACTTGCTGAAATTTATAAGAGTGGAAAAACATGGAGTTATGCTGCTGGGATAGCGGATCTGAGAGCCAAGAAACCGATGAAAACAGATTTTCGTTTTCGCATTGGCAGTGTGACGAAGACATTCATTGCAACAGTTCTACTTCAATTATCTGAAGAGAACCGCTTGAATCTAGACGACCCCATTGAAAAATGGTTGCCTGGTGTCATTCAAGGAAACGGATATGATGGTAACCAAATTACTATCCGGCAGATATTGAATCATACAAGTGGTATCGCTGACTATGTAAATTCAAAAGACTTTGATTATACGGATACAAAAAAATCGTATACGGCTGAAGAATTCGTAAAGATGGGGATTTCTCTTCCCCCAGACTTTGCCCCAGGAAAGGGTTGGTCTTATTCAAACACAGGATACGTAATACTGGGGATCCTTATTGAAAAAGTAACTGGAAACAGCTATGCGGAAGAGGTTGAAAATCGGATTATTGAACCGCTTGATTTGTCAAATACATTCCTACCGGGCAATTCAAGTGTGATTCCAGGCACCAAGCATGCCCGTGGCTATTTCCAACTAGACGGAGCAAGTGAGCTAAAAGACGTTACTTATATTAACCCAGGTAGCTCGGATGGAGATATGATTTCTACTGCTGACGATTTAAACAAATTCTTCTCTTACTTACTCAGTGGTAAATTACTGAAGGAACAGCAACTAAAACAAATGCTTACTACAGTTCCTACAGATAGAGAAGGAACCGGATATGGTCTTGGGATCTTTGAAACTAAGCTTCCAAACGGTGTCTCGATATGGGGACACAAAGGTAGCGTTCTAGGGTTTACCACTTTTGCTGGTGGCACACTTGGAGGCAAGCATACATTGGCCGTCAATTTGAACAGCCTTAAAGCTGATAGTCCTGATCCATTTAAAAATATTTTACTTGCTGAATTTAGCAAGTAGGCAAAAAGGAAAACCGGATAAATTTTGTCATAGTTTTTATAGTTAAAAATATGCCTTTCTGGTTCAAAAAACAACTTACTCTAAAAAAATTTGAATAAAGCAAGTTCTTAAGTTGATAGGCATGAGGTCCCGCCACGTCGCCATCAAACTAGGGTCTTGAAGTATCCCCTGGTCCTTAGAGCATGTCAAAAAACTAACAAATAAGTATTTTAGGAGGGTTTTATGAAAAAGAAAATGATTATTGCACTTGGTGTTTCTGCTATAATAGTGACTAATTTTGTAGGAAGTACTTATGCAGACTCGAAAACAGGAGTTTCTGTTACAGCTCCCTATAATACAAATCAAATAGCGGAATGGTTAGAAATGCATGCAAAGCCTTTAAAAACAACTAATCCAACTGCATCTTTTAATGATTTAAAACCACTTAAGAATATGGTAGGTTCAGCTTCAATTGTAGGTTTAGGTGAAGCTACGCATGGGGCTCATGAAATTTTTACAATGAAACAACGCATTGTTAATTTTTTAGTATCTGAAAAGGGATTCACCAACTTAGTTTTAGAAGAGGGATGGGACAGAGCTTTGGAGCTTGATCGATATGTTCTTACTGGTAAGGGAAACCCAAGCCAACATCTATCACCTGAATTTAACACAAAAGAAATGTTAGATCTACTTAGTTGGATTCGACAATATAATGCTAATCCAAAACATAAATCTAAAGTGCGTATCATTGGGATGGATATTCAATCAGTAAACGAGAATGTTTATAATAATATAAGAGAATATATAAAAAGAAACAATTCAGATCTTGTGCCAAGAGTAGAAGAGAAGATAAAAGGTCTTATTCCTGTAACAAAGGATATGAATACTTTTGAGAGCCTTACGAAAGAAGAAAAAGAAAAGTATATTTCAGATGCTAAACAAATCAGTGCTTTATTAGAACAAAATAAAAGTTATCTAAACGGAAAATCCAAAGAATTCGCATGGATAAAACAAAATGCTCGTATTATTGAACAGTTTACTACAATGTTAGGAGGAACATCCCCTGATAAACCATCGGATTTTTATTTGAAACATGATATTGCAATGTATGAAAATGCGAAGTGGACTGAAGAACATTTAGGGAAAACCATAGTTTGGGGACATAATGGACACGTTTCGAAAACAAATATGATTCCATTTATATACCCTAAAGTAGCTGGGCAGCATTTAGCAGAATATTATGGAAAACGGTATGTATCTATTGGAACATCAGTTTATAAAGGACAATATAATGTTTATAATAATGATGGTAAATTTGGCCCATATGGAATATTAAAATCAGATGATCCAAACAGTTATAATTACATTTTTGGACAGGTCAAAAAAGATCAATTTTTTATTGATTTACGTAAGGCGAACGGAGTGACAAAAACTTGGTTAAACGAACAACATCAAATTTTCGCTGGAATAACTAAAGAAGGCCCTGGTATACCAAAAACTGTTGATATATCATTAGGTAAAACGTTTGATATACTTGTTCAAATTCAAAAAGTAAGTCCATCTCAACTACATCAATAATTTGTAATAATGTGCGAGAAGGCTTGCTTAAGGGCACAACGATTCGTGAAGAGTTTGAATTTCGTTGGAATCGGGTTATCGAACTTGGGACATTTGTTTATATGCTGAAGGCCCATCTACATGGAATCTTCGAGTTAAGCAGTGAGAGCGTTAGTAGTGCAATCCGTTTGTGTTGGAATGCTGTAACTCTTAGAGATTTAACATAGGTAGATGCACAATAGCCGCCCTCAAAGGAAGTTCCAAACAACCTTTAAGGGCGGCTTCTGTTTTATGGATGGTTTATTACAAAAAAATGGAGTTAGGTACACAACTTTATTGTCTGTAAACAAATGTCTGGTGATAAAAAAGTGTGGAACTAGTCATTTTACAAACATCAAGAAAGATCCCGATGATATATCGGGATCTTTTTAGCTTAGGAAGGCAATTATGTCTACAATAGGCTAACGAATTCGAACTATTAGAAAAACAAACAACTTAAATCAAATAAAGTTTGCAAATATAATTGGAATTTCTCAAGGAACGTTGAGTGAGCTGGAGCAAGATATACTTATAGCAATTAAAGAAAACTTCAATTCCCATATAGAGTGGTTAATCTTTGGAGATACGCCTGTAGCAATTGAGCCCACACAGTAGGGGAACGTCATTCGATTAGCAATACAAAGTAAATAATCAGTTGTAACGTCAAAAACCTTTGCTTAAGATATTAAATGATTAATTTCAGGCCGCGCTACGTTTCACTCCCAATTAGAAACAACCTGTTTAGTTACCCCGATCTTATTAGAAATTTCCTTTTGTGTCCATTTATGGATTAGTCTCAATTTTTACATCGCTGTTCCAAAGTATTCATGAATTCATCTCTATTAAATCAAATAGGTTTTACCCGCCCCATCTGCTTACTAATTATACCTACTTATAGCCCATATTATAGTTTATTCATGCCCTACTGTACCCTACGAGTAGCCTATGAATAGGCTACGAAGTAAAATATATCTAAAAAATATTACTTTGCTATTGTATAAAGCTGTGAGTTGTTATATTCTACATTTGTATTTTGAAGTAAAACTAAAATATATCTTAGGAGTAGAAAAAGATAATTGAACTTTACTCTGATTTAGTAGTTCTAAAAAGAAGGTGAATAATGAGCAAAATTCGATCAAGTAACTCTATAGCATCTATTCAACGGAAAATCAAAGAAGGAAGAGGTCAAGGCCACTTTTCGGAATATAAACCTTGGTTGACTATACATGATGTACCTTCAATAGGGATAGTTACTCGAATTCTTGGTTGGAAAAGTGGTCGACTTCACCATTATCTGTCTGAACACTTTGAATTGGCACATCATTACTAAATGGAGTGGTCAGAGCAAGTGATTGATATTCGCGAACAATTTCCTTTATTACCTCTAGATAAAACCCTCTATATTGCACAAAAGTTAGGCATTAAACATCCAACTGACCCCAAGAATAAGCTTCCCATCATTATGACTACAGATATGTTACTTACAGTAAAACAAGAAGAAAGTATAAAATTTATTGCACATTCTATCAAACCTTCTAACAAGTTGACAAAACGAGTTGTAGAGAAATTACAGATTGAAAAAGAGTTCTTTAAAGATCAAAAGATAGAGTGGGCACTTATTACTGAAAGACAGATAAACTACAATTTGGTTAGGAATGTCGAATCGCTTCATAATGCTAAAAACAACGATAAATTGTCAAATCACCATATAAATAGTCTCGAAGATAATCTCTATTGTGCTATTCAACAAAGTGAAAAACCACTTGCGAAAGTGACAAAGAACAAGATGAATTATTTGGTTTACCAAGTGGGTACTGCATGCAAATTGTGAAATATTTAATAGCGAATCGCTATTGGTAGTGGATATGACTCATCTAATACAGCCTAATCTACAATCCATGATTATTTTAGAAAATAGATCGCAAAGCGCAAGGATTCGGAGCACCGGCAGAAAATGCCTCCAGGGAAGATCTCCCAAATCGGCCGGCACCCCGCCTGAATGTCGACACGCGTCGAATTCCTCGATTGATGGCAAACCATTCCCAGCGTTTCTTCTCCATTCGCTTTTTTTAGGCAAAATATTAACACTTTATGTTGGACAGACCAAATTTAACTAAAGTTTTACTATACATTCTTGGAAATTTTGATATAATTCTACCTAGGTTACCTTTCCAATTATGATAGAAAATAGAATTAGATGGTTTTTATATCTATGCAAGCTGTGCGCGAGAAACCAATCCACTGGCTACCCAGCAAGCAGGCATGCGGAGACCGACAATTGTGGAAAATGACAGCCGAGAATATGTTGCTCCATGACGTCAGAAGGTTCAGAAAGGATGAAGCCAACCTTATCCCAATTCCAATGGAGGATGAAGCGCGTGATCATTTTTGAAGAGATGTAATTTACTTCCAATATAAAGACTGTCCCGTTCATGCCATACGGAGCATTCTTTGAGCCTCATGCAGACCCATCGTCACATCTAATCGTCAGGAAAAGCTCACTACCCCGCAGCCGTATCTTTACTTATCCACACCAGACGGGGGAATACACAAATCGTACATAGAGTGTATCAATATCCCTTAAACATAGGCTTCGACAAAGGCAGCTCCGGTGCCGAATCTGGAGGTACGGCCGACTTCCTGCTGGCCGGCCGGAACCCTACAGCAAGCCTTACATCGATGGGAGGAACATCCCTTGTCCACCCCCAAATCCAATTCCAAACCCAATGTTAAACCAAAGCCCGTCTTCGGGCGGCTCGTCCGCAGCAAGCATATTTAAGCACCCGCATCTCTTGCGTAGAACGATGCTCTTAGTTGTCTTTCACGCATAGCAGCCGAGCGGGACAGCTGCTAGGCAGAAGATTGCCGCATGGCGATCAACCGGGCAAGCGAAGCGGTGACCTGGCGAAAGCCATTGACATTATTGTCACATGTTTGAAAAGGCGGGGAGCGAGGCTGAAGCGTTGCTGCGGCATATGCTCCGCCGGATTGCTTTTACCGATGAAGAGAGGGGAACGATCCAGATGGCTTTTGAAAAAGAAACGTTGTTTTGGAACGAAAAATTCGGTAGCGACGATTATACCTTGACGCGGCTGCCTTACAGCAAAGCTCCAAGCTCCCTGGAGCCCATTATGACAACCGTCGGCGGTTCGCTTTCGGAGGAAGTGGCGCAGCGCGTCCTTCAAATGAGCAAGGGCGCTCCGCTGGCCACTTTTATGATTTTGCTCGCAGGTGTTCAGTCGCTCTTGCATAAATATACGGGCGCTTCTGACATTCTGGTCGGCATGCCGGTTGTACGGAAACCGACGGAGACGCGCCGATCCGTTAATCATACGGCCATTTTGAAAAACTCGCTTTCGGCGGATGCGACTTTTAAAACGCTTCTGAGCGAGCTGAGGACTTCCTTGCCGGAAGCGATTCAGCATCAACATATTCCGTTCTTGAAAATGACAGAGAAGCTGGACCTGCAATATGCAGACGGGATACCCGTCGTCCATACGCTAGTATCCCTTAAGGAGCTGCATCTGGACGAAATCGGGCAAAACGTGGTCACGGATTGTTCCTTTGAATTTAGCTTAACCGGCGGGACGATACAGCTAGCGCTGTCATATAACGAGCACTTATATGACTCCGAGTTCATGACGCGGGTCGTCGGCCATCTGAATCGCCTGCTGGCCGTGGGGCTTCACGAGTTGGATCTGGACATTGTGCGGGCGGACATGCTGTCGGAGGACGAGAAATTTCAATTGCTGCAAAGCTTTAACGATACCGAGAAGGACTATCCCCGTGATCGGACGATTCATCAGCTCGTGGAGGAGCAGGCGAAGCGGGTGCCCGAAGCGACGGCGGTTGTCTTTGAGGGGCGCCGTCTTTCGTACGCGGAGCTGAACGAACGGGCGAACCGGCTGGCGCGGACGCTGCGATCGGTCGGCGTGCTGCCCAATCAGCTGGTAGGCTTGATGGCCAGGAGATCGCTGGAGACGGTCGTTGGCATTCTGGCGGTTCTGAAAGCTGGCGGTGCCTACGTGCCGATCGACCCGGAATACCCGGAAGAACGCATCCGCTACATTCTGGAGAACTCGAACGCGCAGCTGCTGCTGACTCAAAGGGAGCTGCAGCAGCAGGTGCCGTTCGAAGGGACCGTGGTGGCGCTGGATGACGAGCAGGCCTACAGCGACGATGGCTCGAACCTGGATCCGGCCAGCGGTCCGAATGATCTGGCTTATGTCATCTATACATCAGGTACGACGGGCAAACCCAAAGGGGTCATGCTGGAGCATCGCGGGCTGGTCAGCCTGAAACTGACGTTTGCCCATACGCTTCACACGACCGAACAGGATCGAGTGCTGCAATTCGCCAGCCTATCGTTCGATGCGTCGTGCTGGGAGATGTTCAACGCTCTATATTTCGGGGCGACCTTATATATACCGTCAACCGAGACGATTTTGGATGATCAGCTGTTCGAACGTTTCATGAACGAGCATGCAATTACGATCGCCACTTTGCCGCCAACTTATGCGGCTTATTTGAATTCAGACCGCCTGCCGAGTCTGAGTAGGCTCATCACGGCGGGCTCCGCCGTTTCAGCCGAATTCGTGCAGCAGTGGAAAGACAAGGTACAGTACTATAACGCGTACGGTCCGACGGAAGCCTCGATCGCCACATCCGTGTGGGCGGCGTCTACGTATGACACCGAACGCAGAGCGATACCGATCGGACGTCCGATCTGGAACCATCGCTTGTATATACTGGGCGCACAGAATCAACTGGCGCCTATCGGAGTGGAAGGGGAATTGTGCATCGCGGGCGTCGGCCTCGCCCGGGGATATTGGAACCGGCCGGATCTGACGGCAGAGAAATTCATCGAACACCCGTTTGAGCCCGGAGAGAGACTGTACCGAACGGGCGACTTGGCCCGCTGGCTACCGGACGGAAATATTGAGTACTTGGGCCGGATTGACCATCAGGTGAAAATCCGTGGATTCCGGATCGAGATCGGCGAGATTGAAGAGCAGCTTCTGAAGATCGACTCCGTGCAGGAGACGATCGTAATCGCGCGGGAAGGCAAAAGCGGGCAAGAACTGTGCGCTTACCTGGTCGCGGGCCGCCCGCTTACGCTCGGCGAGCTGAGAAGCGCGCTGGCGCAAAAATTGCCGAATTACATGATTCCGGCGCATTTTGTTCAGCTTCCGCGGATGCCGCTCACGCCGAACGACAAAATCGACCGCAAGGCTTTGCCTGCTCCGGAAGGAAACGCGCTGACCGGCGGCGCGTACGTAGCTCCTCGCAATGAAGCCGAGCGGACGCTTGCCGATGTGTGGCAGGCGGTATTGAACGCCGATCGCGTTGGGGTAACGGATCATTTCTTCGAGCTGGGCGGAGACTCGATCAAGTCCATTCAAGTATCTTCGCGGCTTCATCAAGCCGGGTACAAGCTGGAAATCCGGGATTTGTTCAAATATCCGACTATCTCACAGCTCAGCCTGCATGTGAAACCGATCGGACGTACCATCGATCAAGGCGAAATAACGGGTGAAACGGCGCTGGCGCCGATTCAGCATTGGTTTTTCGAGAGCTCCTTTGCGGCCCCGCATCATTTCAACCAGTCGGTGATGCTGTACCGGAAGGAACGCTTCGACGAAGAGACGGTGCGTCAGGTGCTGCAAAAGCTGGCCGAGCATCATGACGCCTTGCGGATGGTGTTCTGCAAGACGGAACAAGGGTTTAGTGCGCGGACCCGCGCGATTCAGGAAGGCGGGCTGTTCACGCTGGACGTGTTCGACTTCAAGGATGCGGAGAATACCGCGCAGGCTGTGGAAGCGAAGGCAACGGACATTCAAGCGGGCATCGATCTGGAGAACGGGCCCCTCGTGAAGGTGGGACTGTTCCGGTGCGCGGACGGCGATCATTTGCTGCTCGCGGTTCATCATGCCGTGGTGGACGGCGTGTCTTGGCGCATTTTGATGGAGGATTTCGCTCTGGGTTACGAGCAGGCCGGCAAAAGCGAGGAAATTCGTTTCCCAGCGAAAACGGATGCGTACCGCACTTGGTCCGAGCAGCTGGCCGCTTACGCGCAAAGCCCGGAGATGGCGAAGGAACGGGCCTATTGGCAGGCCGTGGAACAAATTGCGGTTCCGGCCTTGCCGAAGGATCTGGAGGCGGACGTTACGACGCAGCAGGACAGCGAATCGCTGTTCGTCCGTTTGACTCCCGAAGAAACGGAGCTGCTGCTGAAGCGGGTTCACCGGGCCTACAACACCGAAATGAACGATATTTTGGTAACGGCGCTCGGCATAGCCGTTCGCAAGTGGACGGGACACGAACGGGTGCGGATCAATCTCGAAGGACACGGACGCGAATCGATCGGAACGGATATCGACATCACGCGCACAGTCGGCTGGTTTACGACCAAGTTTCCGGTCGTCCTGGAGCCGGAAACCGACCGGGATTTGGCCTATCAGATTAAACAGGTCAAGGAAAGCTTGCGCCGCATTCCGAACAAGGGGCTTGGGTACGGCGTATGCCGCTATCTCTCCAAATCGGAGGATGGCTTTGTTTGGGGCTCAGAGCCGGAAATTAATTTTAACTACCTCGGCCAGTTCGACGATGATGTCAATCAGGACGAGATCGGCATATCTTCTTATTCCAGCGGCAGCCCGGCCAGCGACCGGCAGGCCCGCAGCTTTGTGCTGGATATCAACGGCATGGTGCTGGAAGGCGCTTTATCGCTCGATCTCAGCTACAGCCGGAAGCAGTATCACAAGGAAACGATGGAAGCCTTCGCTCAGCGGCTTGAGCAAAGTCTTCGAGAGCTCATTACCCACTGCGCAGGCAAAGAAAACACCGAATTGACGCCGAGCGACGTGCAATTTAAAGGCTTGACCATCGCGGAATTGGAGCAAATCGCCCAGCGCTCGGGCCATCTCGGGGAAATCGAAAATATTTACTCGCTTACGCCGATGCAGAAGGGCATGTGGTTCCACAGTGCGCTTGACCAGCAAACGGCAACTTACTTCGAGCAGACGCAGTTTACGATGCGGGGAGCGCTCGACGTCCAGCTTTTCGAGAGAAGCTGGATGGAGCTTGCGAAACGTCATCTGGTGCTGCGGGCGAATTTTGTGAAAGGACCAGCGGGCGAGCCACTGCAAATCATATACCGCGACAAGCCGGTCGGCTTTGAATATGAAGAGCTGCTTCATTTGCAGGTGGACGAGAAACAAGCGTACTTGGATAAAAAAGCCGAGGATGACAAGCTTCGCGGCTTCGACCTGGAACATGACGCGCTCGTTCGGGTTACGATCCTGCGCACCGAAGAGCAAAGCTATCATGTGCTGTGGAGTTTCCAGCATATTTTGATGGACGGCTGGTGCCTACCGCAGCTGACGCAGGAGCTGTTTGAGACGTACTCGGCCTTGGCATCCGGCAAGCAGCCAGCGGGAGATAAGGGATCGGATTATGGCGCCTATATCGAATGGTTGGAGAAACAGGACGATCAGGCGGCATCCGGCTATTGGACGGCGTTCCTGGCAGGTTATGAAGGGCAAACCGTACTCCCGGGACAAAAGGAACCGGCGCCGAACGGCAGATTTATGGCTGATCACGTCACTGCCGAGCTGGGCAAAGACTTGAGCGAGCGGATGGACCGGGTGGCGAAACAGCGCCTGGTTACGGTCAATACGCTGCTGCAAGCCGCATGGGGCGTGATGCTGCAAAAATATAACGGGACAAACGATGCCGTATTCGGCAGCGTCGTGGCCGGAAGACCGGCGGAAATCCCGGGCATCGAGTCCATGATCGGGCTGTTCATCAATACGGTGCCGGTCCGCGTCACGAGCGAAGCGGACACCGTGTTCGCCGACCTGATGGCGAAGCTCCAAGAGCGGGCGCTGGAGTCCGGGCGTTATGATTACTATCCGCTGTATGAAATTCAAGCCCGCAGCGTGCAAAAGCAGAACCTAATCAACCATATCATCGCTTTCGAGAACTATCCGGTGGACGAGCAGATGGAGCAGGCGGGCGACCAGCAGCACGGCGACCTGACGATCGCTGACGTTCAGATGGAGGAGCAGACGAACTATAACTTCAACGTGACCGTGGTGCCGGGAGTCGAGATCGAAATTCGGTTCGACTTTAACGCCGAAGTATTCGATAAAGACAGCATCGAGCGGCTCAAGGGGCATCTCGTCCATCTGCTGGAGCAGGTGACGGATAACCCGGAAATTACAGTGGGCGAGCTGGAACTTGTGACGGAGGCGGAAAAAACCGACCTTCTCGGACGTTTTAACGACACCATCACGGAATTTCCGCGCGGGAAGACGCTCATTCAATTGTTCGAAGAGCAGGCGGAGCGCATCCCGGATGCAGCCGCCATCTCCTTGAATGAGCAAGAGCTGACCTACCGCGAGCTGAACGAACGCGTCAACCGCCTTGCCCGTACCTTGCGTAGCCACGGGATATCCAAAGGCCGTCTGGTCGCCATTATGGCTGAGCGTTCCATTGAAATGGTGGTGGGCATGCTGGCGGCACACAAAGCCGGAGCGGCTTACGTACCGATTGACCCGGAATATCCCGAGGAGCGTATCCGTTTCTTGATCGAGGATTCGGGAGCGCAGGTCATGCTGACGCAAAGCCGCTTGCGCGAGCGCCTGGCGGGTTCAGACTCCGTGATCTTACTGGATGACGAGGCCTTCTATCACGAGGACGGCACAAATCTAAATCCAGGCACCGAAGCGACAGATCTGGCTTGCGTCATCTATACGTCAGGTACGACGGGCAAGCCGAAAGGCAACCTTGTTTCGCACCGCAACATCGTGCGGATCGTGCGAAATACGAATTATATCGACATCACCGAGCGGGATCATGTCCTCCAGCTTTCGAGCTATTCGTTCGACGGAGCGATTTTCGATATTTTCGGCGCTTTGACCAACGGGGCGCGGCTGGTGCTGGTTCTCCGCGAGACTTTGCTGGAAATCGGCCGTCTGGCGGATCTCATCCAGCGCGAGCGCATCTCGGTCATGCTGATTACGACGGCTTTCTTCAACATCCTTGTAGATGTGAACGTCGACTGCCTGCGGGATGTCCGGGCGATTTTGTTCGGAGGAGAGCGCGTGTCGGTCGGCCATGTGCGTAAAGCGCTCGTCCATATCGGACCGGGCAGGCTCAACCATCTGTACGGCCCGTCGGAAAGCACGGTTTATACCACGTACCTTCCGGTCGACTTCGTCGATGAGTCGGCGGTTACCGTACCCATCGGACGGCCGATCAGCAATACGACGGTGTATATCGTCGACAGCCGGAATAAGCTTCTGCCGATCGGCGTGGCCGGGGAGCTTTGCGTCGGCGGAGAAGGCTTGGTACGGGGCTACAATAACCGGCCGGAGCTGACGGCGGAGAAATTTGTGGACAATCCGTTTGTGCCGGGAGAGCGCATGTACCGGACGGGGGATTTGGCGAAATGGCTGCCGGACGGCACGATCGAATACGTAGGACGGACGGACGACCAAGTGAAAATCCGCGGCTTCCGCATTGAGCTGGGCGAGATCGAAGCTCAGCTTCAGAAAGTGGAGGGAATTCGGAAAACGACGGTATTCGCGAGGGAAAACGCCTCCGGCGAGAAGCAGCTTTGCGCCTATTATGAAGCGGACCGCGAGCTTCCGGCGGCCGAGCTGAAGAGCGCGCTTTCCCAGGAACTGCCGGCCTACATGATCCCGGCGTACCTGATCCAGTTGGAGCGGCTCCCGCTGACGGCGAACGGCAAGGTCGACCGCCGGTCCCTTCCGGCGCCGGAGGAGAGCTTGCAGCCGGGCGAAGGACGTACTCCACCTCGGACTCCGCTGGAAGCCAGTTTGGCCGGAATTTGGAAAAGCGTGCTCGGATTGGAGCACATCGGGGTTCATGACAACTTCTTCGACCTGGGCGGCCATTCCCTGCGGGCGACGACACTGGTGAGCAAGGTGCATCAGGAGCTGAACGTCGAGCTGCCTCTGCGCGACGTATTTCGCTACTCGACGATCGAAGAGATGGCTCTGGCCATCTCCCGGATCGGAGAGCAGTCGTTCTCGTCGATTCCGCTGGCAGGCGCAAGAGCATATTATCCGCTTTCCTCAGCTCAGAAGCGGCTGTTTATCCTGAATCAGCTGGAAGGGGCCGATCAGAGCTACAACATGCCGGGCGTGCTGCTGCTGGAAGGATCGATTGACCGGAGCCTGCTGGAGAAGGCTTTCCGCGGACTGATCGCACGGCACGAAACGCTGCGAACTGGCTTTGAGATCGTACAAGGCGAAGCTGTACAGCGCATTTACGAGAGCGTCGACTTTGCCGTTGAGTACCGTCATGCGAGCGAGGAAGAAGCGTCCGAAGTCGTGCAGGCCTTCATCCGGCCTTTTGACTTGGCGAAGCCTCCGCTGCTGCGGGCGGAACTCGTAGAGCTGGCAGCCGAACGTTATTTGCTGATGTTCGACATGCACCATATCGTCTCCGACGGGGTTTCGATGGACGTGTTAGTCGAGGAACTCGTTCGTCTGTACGGCGGCGAATCATTAGAGCCTTTGCGCATTCAATACAAGGACTATGCGGTATGGCAGCAGTCGGACGAGCAAAAAGTGCAGTTGAAACGCGAGGAAGCTTACTGGCTGGATCGTTACCGGGGCGAGCTTCCGGTTCTGGAAATGCCGACGGACTATCCGCGTCCTGCCGTGCAAAGCTTTGAGGGACAAACGCTGACGTCCTTCGTGGACGAGGCAACGAACGAAGGCTTAAAGCAGCTGGCCGCACAAAGAGGAACGACGCTGTATATGGTGCTGCTTGCGGCATATACCGTGCTTTTGCATAAATACACAGGTCAGGACGATTTGATCGTCGGAACGTCGATTGCGGGCAGAACGCACGGAGACACGCAGCCTTTGATCGGAATGTTCGTCAATACGCTGGCGCTCCGCAATTATCCGGCTTCGGAGAAGACCTTCCTGTCGTATCTGGAAGAAGTGAAAGAAACGACCTTAGGCGCTTACGAGCATCAGAATTATCCGTTCGAAGAGCTCGTCGATAAAGTGCAGGTCAGCCGGGATTTGAGCCGCAACCCGCTGTTTGACACGATGTTCTCCCTGCAAAACTTGGAGGATAAAGAGTTTGAGCTGGAAGGGCTGAAATTGTCCCCGTACCCTAGCGAATACGGCACGGCCAAGTTCGACCTGAGTGTGGATGTTACGGAAGAAAACGGCGGCCTGGAGTGCAGCTTTGAATTCGCAACGGCTCTTTATAAAGAAAGCACGATCCGGCGGCTGTCGACTCATTTCGGACATTTGCTTGCGACGATCGTAAGCCGTCCAGATGCGAAGATTGCCGAGCTGAACTTGCTGACGGCAGAGGAAAAAGAGCAAATTCTCGGCGCGTTCCACCCGGCGCAGCCGGAAGCGGCTCCTGCGGCCGCGTTCCACCGGCTGTTTGAGGAACAGGCGGAGCGCACGCCGGAAGAGGCGGCCGTCGTGTACGAGAACGACCGGCTGACGTATGCGGAGCTGAACGAGCGGGCAAACCGCTTGGCGGCTACGCTGCGCGCAAGCGGCATCGGCCGGGAGAAGATCGTCGGCATTCTCGCCGAGCGTTCGGTGGATTTGCTGGTGGCCGTGCTGGCTGTCTGGAAAGCGGGCGGGGCGTATGTGCCGCTGGACCCGGATTATCCGGCGGAGCGCGTGCGGTTCATGCTCGAAGACAGCGGAGCGAAGGTACTGCTGACGCAAACGGCGCTGCGAGAGCGTGCTGAAGTCTGGCTTGGCGAAGAGGAGCTGGCGCTGGCGGCGGTGCTGTACCTGGACGACGAAGCGTCGTACAGCGAGGAGCGGGCGAATGCGCCGATTGGCTCGGGCATGGTCTCCGGCAAGCTGACGGATGCTGTGGACGACGGCGATGAGAGCCATCAGAATATCGGCACCGACAGCTTCCATGAAGCCCGTCCGGAGGATCTGGCGTACGTGATCTATACGTCGGGAACGACGGGCAAGCCGAAGGGCGTGATGATCGAGCACCGCAGCCTGGTGAACACGGCGGCGGGCTACCGGCGGGAATACCGGTTGAACCAGTTCCCGGTGCGGCTGCTGCAGCTCGCAAGCTTCTCGTTCGACGTGTTCGTGGGAGATATCGCGCGGACGCTGTACAACGGAGGCACGATGGTGATCGTGCCGAAGGACGACCGGATTGATCCGTCTCGTCTGCACCACTGGATTAAGCGGGAACGGGTCACCATCTTCGAATCGACGCCGGCGCTGATCGTGCCGTTCCTGGAGTACGTGCACGAGCAGCGGCTGGATATGAGCTGGATGGAGCTGTTAATCACGAGCTCGGACAGCTGCAGCGTGGCGGATTACCGGACCTTGCAGGAACGCTTCGGCTCGTTGTTCCGGATCATCAACGCATACGGCGTAACGGAAGCGGCGATCGACTCCAGCTTCTACGAAGAGGAGCTGGCGAAGCTGCCGCAGACAGGCAATGTGCCGATCGGTAAAGCGTGGCTGAATGCGAAATTCTACATCGTGGACGCGCATCTGAACCCGGTGCCGATTGGGGTGCTAGGCGAGCTGGTCATCGGCGGAGTCGGAGTGGCGCGCGGGTACTTGAACCGTCCGGAGCTGACGGAAGAGAAGTTCGTAGACAGCCCGTTCGCCGCGGGCGAGCGGTTGTACCGCACGGGAGACTTGGCGCGGTGGATGGAGGACGGGAACGTGGACTTCATCGGCCGGATCGACAACCAGGCGAAAATCCGGGGGTACCGGATCGAGACGGGCGAGATCGAGTCGCAGCTGCTGCGGGTGGAAGGCGTGCGCGAAGCGGTGGTGCTGGTTCGAAGTGACGCGAACGGGCAGAAGGCGCTATGCGCGTATTACACGCCGGATACCGGAGCGGAGCTGGCAGTGAACGATCTGCGCAGCGCGCTGGCGCAGGAGCTGCCGGGTTACATGATCCCGTCGTACTTCGTGGAGATGGAGCGCCTACCTCTGACGCCGAACGGAAAGATTGACCGGAAGGCGCTACCGGCGCCGGAAGGGGAAGCGGGAAGCGGAACGGAGTACGTCGCACCGCGCAATGAGCTGGAAACGAAGCTGGCAGCGATTTGGCAGGAGGTGCTGGGGCTTGCGAAGGAGATTGGCGTTCACGACAACTTCTTCGACATCGGCGGCCACTCCCTGCGGGCGACGACGCTAGTCAGCAAGATTCATAAAGAGTTGAACGTGGATCTGCCGCTGCGCGACGTGTTCCGCCATTCCACCATCGAGAGCATGGCAGCCGCCGTTTCCCGGCTGGATGAGCAGACATTCGTTGCCATTCCGGTGGCGGATGACCGAGAGGTGTACCCGCAATCTTTTGCTCAAAAACGTCTCTTTATCCTGAATCAACTGGAAGGCGCGGAGCTTAGCTACAACATGCCGGAAGCGATGCTGCTGGAGGGTGCTTTGGACCGGGCAAGGTTCGAAGAAGCGTTCCGTAAGCTCGTGGCGCGGCATGAAACGCTGCGCACCGGGTTCGAAATGGTAGATGGCGAAGCATCGCAGCGGATTTACCAAGACGTGAATTTTGCCGTGGAGTTCTATCGAGTGGGTGAGCAAGAGGCCGAAGAGATGGTTCGCCGTTTCGTCCGTCCGTTTGACTTGGCGAAGCCTCCGCTGCTGAGGGTAGGCCTTGTCGAGCTGGCTCCAGAACGCCATATTCTAATGTACGACATGCATCATATTATTTCCGATGGCGTCTCGATGGAAATCTTTGTTGAAGAATTCGTCCGCTTGTACGGCGGCGAGCAATTGGAGCCTCTGCGCATTCAGTACAAAGACTACACCGTTTGGCAGCATTCGCAGGAGCAGAAGGAACGGCTTCAGCGTCAGGAGGCGTACTGGCTGGGCATGTTCCAAGGCGAGCTTCCGGTGCTGGAAATGCCGACCGATTATCCACGTCCGTCCGTGCAGAGCTACGAAGGCCAAACGCTGGAGTTTTTCTTCGACGCTTCGAAAACCGACGGCCTAAAGCAGCTGGCCTCGGAAACGGGCACAACGCTGTTTATGGTGCTGCTTGCGGCGTATAACGTCCTTCTGCATAAATATTCAGGTCAGGAAGACGTGATCGTCGGTACGCCGATTGCCGGAAGGAATCATGGAGATGTGCAGCCGTTGATCGGGATTTTCTTAAACACGCTGGCTATCCGCAGTTATCCGGCTTCGGAGAAGACATTCCTGTCATACCTGAACGAAGTCAAAGAAACGACCCTCCATGCCTTCGAGCATCAAAACTATCCGTTCGAAGAATTGGTGGACAAGGTGCAAGTCACCCGTGATTTAAGCCGCAATCCGCTCTTCGACACGCTGTTTACGATGCAGAATACGGAAAACGAGGAATTTGAGCTGGAAGGGCTTCGCCTGATTCCTTATCCGAGTGCATTGGATACCGCGAAGTTTGATATCAGCTTGGATGTGGGCGAGGAGAACGGCGGCTTGGATTACAGCTTCGAATATGCGACGGCTCTCTATAAAAGGGAGACGATCGAACGGCTGGCGAAACATTACGAGCAGCTGCTCGAAACGATCGTAAGCCGTCCAGATGCGAAGATTGCCGAGCTGAACTTGCTGACGGCAGAGGAAAAAGAGCAAATTCTCGGCGCGTTCAACCCGGCGCAGCTGGAAGCGGCTCCTGCGGCCGCGTTCCACCGGCTGTTTGAGGAACAGGCGGAGCGCACGCCGGAAGAGGCGGCCGTCGTGTACGAGAACGACCGGCTGACGTATGCGGAGCTGAACGAGCGGGCGAACCGCTTGGCGGCTACGCTGCGCGCAAGCGGCATCGGCCGGGAGACGATCGTCGGCATTCTCGCCGAGCGTTCGGTGGACTTGCTGGTGGCCGTGCTGGCCGTCTGGAAAGCGGGCGGGGCGTATGTGCCGCTGGACCCGGATTATCCGGCGGAGCGCGTGCGGTTCATGCTCGAAGACAGCGGAGCGAAGGTGCTGCTGACGCAAACGGCGCTGCGAGAGCGTGCCGAAGACTGGCTCGGCGAAGAGGAGCTGGCGCTGGCGGCGGTGCTGTACCTGGACGAAGAAACTTCGTACAGCGAGGAGCGGGCGAATGCGCCGATTGGCTCGGGCATGGTCTCCGGCATGCTGACGGATGCTGTGGACGACGGCGATGAGAGCCATCAGAATGTTGGCACCGACAGCTTCCATGAAGCCCGTCCGGAGGATCTGGCGTACGTGATCTATACGTCGGGAACGACGGGCAAGCCGAAGGGCGTGATGATCGAGCACCGCAGCCTGGTGAACACGGCGGCGGGCTACCGGCGGGAATACCGGTTGGATCAGTTCCCGGTGCGGCTGCTGCAGCTCGCAAGCTTCTCATTCGACGTGTTCGTGGGAGATATCGCGCGGACGCTGTACAACGGAGGCACGATGGTGATCGTGCCGAAGGACGACCGGATCGATCCGTCTCGTCTGCACTACTGGATTGAGCGGGAGCAGGTCACCATCTTCGAATCGACGCCGGCGCTGATCGTGCCGTTCCTGGAGTACGTGCACGAGCAGCAACTGGATATGAGCTGGATGGAGCTGTTGATCACGAGCTCGGACAGCTGCAGCGTGGCGGATTACCGGACCTTGCAGGAACGCTTTGGCTCGTTGTTCCGGATCATCAACGCATACGGCGTGACGGAAGCGGCGATCGACTCCAGTTTCTACGACGAGGAGCTGGCGAAGCTGCCGCAGACAGGCAATGTGCCGATCGGCAAAGCGTGGCTGAATGCGAAATTCTACATCGTGGATGCGCACCTGAATCCGGTGCCAGTCGGGGTGCTGGGCGAGCTGGTCATCGGCGGAGTCGGAGTGGCGCGCGGGTACTTGAACCGTCCGGAGCTGACGGAAGAGAAGTTCGTAGACAGCCCGTTCGCCGCGGGCGAGCGGTTGTACCGCACGGGAGACTTGGCGCGGTGGATGGAGGACGGGAACGTGGACTTCATCGGCCGGATCGACAACCAGGCGAAAATCCGGGGCTACCGGATCGAGACGGGCGAGATCGAGTCGCAGCTGCTGCGGGCGGAAGGCGTGCGCGAAGCGGTGGTGCTGGTTCGAAGTGACGCGAACGGGCAGAAGGCGCTATGCGCGTATTACACGCCGGATACCGGAGCGGAGCTGGCGGTGAACGATTTACGCAGCGCGCTGGCGCAGGAGCTGCCGGGCTACATGATCCCGTCGTACTTTGTGGAGCTGGAGCGCCTGCCGCTGACGCCGAACGGAAAGATTGACCGGAAGGCGCTGCCGGCGCCGGAAGGGGAAGCGGGAAGCGGAACGGAGTACGTCGCACCGCGCAATGAGCTGGAAACGAAGCTGGCAGCGATTTGGCAGGAGGTGCTGGGGCTTGCGAAGGAGATTGGCGTTCACGACAACTTCTTCGACATCGGCGGCCACTCCCTGCGGGCGACGACGCTGGCGGGCAAGGTATTTAAGGAATTAAACGTCAACCTGCCGCTGCGCGACGTATTCCGTCACTCGACGATTGCGGCGATGGCCGAGGCGATCGCCCGGATGGAACGGCGGGAGCATGAGGCCATTCCTCAAGCGGAGGAGAGAGAGTACTACCCTCTGTCCTCCGCGCAGAAACGGCTGTTCATTCAGCACACGCTGGATGGAGCGGATCAGCTTTACAACATGCCGGAGCTGGTGCAGGTGGAAGGAGAGTTTGATTTAGACCGGTTGGAAGCCGCCTTGCGGAAATTGATAACACGGCATGAATCGCTGCGCACCGGTTTTGAAATCGTGAAGGGCGAAGCGGTTCAGCGGATTTACCCGCAGGTCGATTTTGCTATCGAGCATCATCAAGCGGATAAAGAGGATGCGGCTCAAATCGAGCAGATCGTCCGCAGCTTCGTTCGTCCGTTTGATCTCGGCAAGCCGCCGCTGCTGCGCGCCGGGGTCATCGAACTGGAGCCGAACCTGCATATTCTCCTTTTCGACATGCACCATATGGTGTCCGACGGCGTATCAATGGCGATTGTGATCGATGAGTTCTCGAGTTTCTACGCCGGGGAAGAACTGCCGCCACTGCGCATTCAATACAAGGATTATGCCGTTTGGCAGCAGTCGAAGGCCCACCGAGAGCGGATCGGGCGGCAGGAAGCTTACTGGCTGCAAACCTTCGAAGGCGAGCTGCCGACGGCGGACCTGCCGATGGACTACGAACGGTCTGCGGCTCGCAGTTACGAAGGCGCGCATCTGGAGTTCGACGTCGAAGCTTCTCTCTCTACGCGGCTGCGCGAATTGGCGGCCGAGCGTGAAAGCACGCTGTTCATGGTGCTGCTTGCGGCTTATACCGTGCTGCTGTCCAAGTACAGCGGGCAGGAGGACTTGGTCGTGGGCACTCCGGTGGCGGGAAGAACGAACGCCGATTTGGAACCGGTCATCGGGATGTTTGTCAATACGCTGGCGATCCGCAATCGTCCGTCGGGCGACAAAACGTTCTTGTCCTACCTGGAAGAAGTGAAGGAAACGGCTTTGGGCGCTTTCGAGAACCAGGATTATCCATTCGAGGAGCTGGTGGAGCGTTTGAATGTGAAGCGGGAGCCGGGCCGCTTTCCGCTGTTCGATGCCGTTTTCGACTTGCAAAATATCGAAGAACGAGACGCCGAGCTAGAAGGGGTCAGCCTGAAGACTTACGAGCTTGACCATTTGGAAGAAGCGAAGTTCGATCTGACGCTGTTTATGTATGAAAACAACGGGGCGCTGAGCGGGGGCTTCTTCTACGCCACCAAGCTGTTCAAAAAAGCGATGATCCGCACCTTGACCGAGGATTACCTGCGGGTGCTGTCTCAAATTGCGGAAAATCCACAACTCGAGCTAAGCCGGATTGAATGTCATAAACCGGCGGCAGGCGCAAAAAGTGCCGTCGATACGATCGAATTCGCGTTCTAATCCTACAAGCGCGCCTCCGCCGTCAAATGAAAGCGGCGCGCATCCCAAGGAAGACGGCGAACAACGTCCAAGCCCGTAAACGCGCAGGCCGAAAGCAAGCTTTTTCGGACCTGCGCCGGGGCATGCGGTCACTTCATTTTTAGGGGAGATACGAATGAAATCTTTGTTTGAAAAGGAAGAACGATACTGGAGCGGCAAGTTTGACGCCGATGACAGCCTGAGCTTCCTTCCCTACAGTCAATCCTCCAAATTATCCGCCGACGGGGAAGCTGCGGCCGAGCCGGGCTTGCTTCACCGTACTCTGCCGAGTGAACTCTCGGAGAGAATCATTTGCCTCGCCAACGGTTCGGATTTGGCTTTGTACATGATTGTTTTGGCAGGAGTAAAAAGCCTGCTGTTCAAATATACCGGGCGGGACCAAGTGCTGATCGGTATGCCTTCTTATAGCGCAGACCCCGACGGGACTCCGCCGCCGCATGACATCTTGGTGATCAAGACGTCCGTAAGCCGCCAGACTACGCTGAAAACGCTGCTCGGGGGCATCAAAGCCTCCATCGGCGAGGCGCTGGAGCATCAGCACCTGCCTTTTCGGAAAATGGTGGAGCCGCTCCATCTGGACTATACGGGGGACGGCCTCCCGGTCGTCAACACCGTCGCATCCTTCGCCCCGATTCATCCGGAACTGCTGGTTAACCGGGTGGCGGCCGATACGGTTTTTCGCTTCGACCGCCAAAACCACTCCATCGAGCTGGAAATAAGCTTTGATGGGCAGCGGTACGAGCGGGCATTTGTGGAACAGGCGGCCGACCATCTTGTTCGGCTGCTGTCTGTGCTTTTATTTCAGCCGGATCTGGAGCTCGGACAAGCCGATGTGCTGTCCCCAGACGAGAGGGAGACGCTGCTGAAGCGATTTAATGACACCGAAACCGAGTTCGAGCGGGGGAAAACTATTTACGGCTTGTTCGAAGAACAGGCGGAGCTTTACCCGGACAACGTGGCCGCCGTCATGAACGAGCGGCAGCTGACCTACCGCGAGCTGAACGAGCGATCCAACCGCCTTGCGCGGAAGCTGCGGGAGACGGGAGTAGAAGCGGACCAGTTGGTAGCGATTCTGGCCGAACGCTCGCTCGATATGGTTGTCGGCATTCTGGCGATTCTCAAAGCGGGCGGAGCATACGTGCCTGTCGATCCCGACTACCCGGAGGAGCGCATCCGCTTCATGATCGAGGATTCGGGCGCGCCGTTATTGCTGATTCAAAAGCATCTGCACGAGAAGACCGACTTCGCAGGAACGCGCCTCGAATTGGACGATTACGTTTGGGGCGACAGAGGGGCGGACTCCGCCGATGCGCTGGACGCTTCGAACCTGGAGCCGATTTCCGGGCCGGGCAACCTGGCCTATGTCATCTACACGTCGGGAACGACCGGCAGACCGAAAGGAACGCTGATCGAGCATAAGAACGTCGTGCGCCTCCTGTTCAACGACAAGAACCTGTTCGACTTCGGGCCGTCCGACACGTGGACGCTGTTCCACTCGTTCTGCTTCGATTTCTCCGTCTGGGAAATGTACGGAGCGCTGCTGTACGGAGGCAAGCTGGTCATCGTACCGCCGCTCACGGCGAAAAATCCGGCCGATTTCCTGGCGCTGCTGGGCCGCGAACAGGTCACGATTTTGAACCAGACGCCAACGTACTTCTATCAGCTGCTGCGTAAGGTCTTGGCGGACCATCCGTACGATCTGCGGATTCGCAACGTCATCTTCGGGGGCGAAGCGCTGAGTCCGCTGCTGCTCAAGGGCTTCAAGACGAAGTACCCGGAGACGAAGCTGATCAATATGTACGGCATTACCGAGACGACGGTTCACGTGACGTATAAGGAAATCACGTGGGTCGAAATGGAGGCGGCGAAGAGCAATATCGGCAAGCCGATCCCGACGCTGAGGGTGTACGTCCTTGATGAAAACCGCCGCCCTGTGCCGATTGGAGTAGCGGGCGAAATGTACGTGGCCGGGGAAGGCCTTGCGAGAGGATACCTAAACCGTCCGGATCTGACGGCGGAGAAGTTCGTCGATTCCCCGTTTGCGGAGGGGGAGAAGCTGTACCGCTCAGGCGACTTGGCAGCTTGGCTGCCGGACGGCAACATCGAATACCTGGGCCGGATCGATCATCAGGTGAAAATCCGCGGGTACCGGATCGAGCTGGACGAAATCGAGACGCAGCTGCTGAAAATCGCCGCCGTGCAAGAAGCCAAGGTGCTCGACCGCGACGACGCGAACGGCCATAAGCAGCTTGTCGCTTATTACGTCGCGGAAACGAGGCTGGCGGCGAATGAACTCAAGGAGGAGCTCGCCAAGCAGCTTCCGGGGTATATGATTCCTTCGCACCTCGTGCAACTTTCGCGGATGCCGCTGACCCCGAACGGGAAAATCGACCGCAAAGCGCTGCCCGCGCCGGAGGAAGCCGCGGCTGGAGGAGCGGAATATGTCGCACCGAGAACGCTGCTCGAAATGAAGATCGCCCGCGTCTGGCAGGATACGCTTGGCGTTCCGCAGGTCGGCGTAAAGGATAACTTTTTTGAGTTGGGTGGCAATTCGTTAAGTCTGATGAGGCTCGTTCAAGCCGTTTACGATGAAACGGGCATCGAGATACCTCTGAACCGCCAATTCCACAATGTAACAGTTGAAGCCATGGCTTTCGGCGAGTCGGATCTCGGCCTGGATAAAGGGGGAGACTCCTTCATTAAGCTGAATAAAGCAGGAGATCTGAACGTGTTCTGCTTCCCTCCGGGCAGCGGCTTCGGCATCGGTTACCGAGAGCTCGCAAGCAGGCTCGACGGCCGGTTCGTGCTCTACGGCATTGATTTTATCGACGATGCCGTCGATTACGAGGCCATGCTGAACCGTTATGTGGACGAGATCGTCCGCATCCAGTCGGAAGGACCTTACGTGCTGCTCGGCTACTGCTTCGGAGGCAACCTGACGTTCGAGGTAGCCAAAACGATGGAGAAAAGAGGGTATTCCGTAACGGACGTGCTCATGGTGGACTCGTGGATTAAGGACACGCTGACGCCTTCCGAAACGTCGGAGAAAGAGCTTGAAGAAATGCTTGCGGATTTCGACGAAGAAGAGAAGGAATTAATGAGCAACCCGCTCGTGCGGGAGCGGGTTCATCGGAAGGTCAAAGCGACCTTGGCGTACGAAGCGCAGCTTATTAATTCCGGTACGATCCCGGCCAGGATTTACGAACTGATTGCGAAGGACAGCGAAGCGTTCCGCCTGGAGCACCAATTGCCTTCCTGGCGGGGGGCAACGACGCAAGCTTATGCCGATTACCGGCTGGAGGGCGCGCACGAGGAATTGCTGGAACTCGCGCGCGTGGAAGAAACGGCCGTCGTCATCCGGGACATCTTAGAGCAAGTCAAGCGGCAGATCGAAGCGGAGGCCGGGGTACTGCATGGAAGCTGACCGCCAGCCGTCTGTTCTAGAACAAGGCACAGCGGCGCCTTCCAAACGCCAAACCGCTTACGCCGCCTGGAAAGCGTTCCGCTGGCTGATGTCCTATGTAAGCCGTCACAAAGGCTGGATGATCGTCGGTGTCTTGTCCGCGATTGCCGCCGCCGTTATTGAGATATGGACGGGAAGTTTGATCGAGCAGCTGACCACCCAGGCCGAGAAGGGGGCGGGGCCAATCGTTCTGCAAATCGTGTACGCGGTCTTTGTGGTCATCTTGATCGGTGTGCCGGCGAAGTTTTTCATGAGCTTCGGCGTGGAGCGAAGCAGCGCCTCTGCGGTGCAGGATATCCGCAACCATGTCATGCGTCATATCGGCAAACTCCCGGTCTCCTATTTGGAAAAGCAGCACTCTGGCGACGTATTGTCGCGGATCAACAACGACCTGCAGCTCATCCAGCAGTTTATGATTCGGGACCTCGCCCAGTGGTTTTATCATCCGCTGTTGTTCATCGGCTGTTTCGCTTATTTGATCTACCTCCAATGGGAGCTGATGCTGTACAGCCTGCTGTTATTTCCTGTAGCGCTGCTGGTTTCCCAATGGATCGGCAAGCAGTTGGAGCGGTTGACGGAGGAAGCCCAGGCGAACATGGGGCGAATGAACGTCAACCTCCAGGATACGCTTGGGGGTATGCCTATTGTAAAAAGCTACCTGCTATCCGGCATGTTATCTCGCTCCTACCAAGTGCTGCTGCAATTGACAGCCCAAAAAAAGCTGGCCGTGAAAAAGCGGGAAGCCTGGGTCAACCCGCTGCTTTCGACGCTGATGATCAGCCCGATCATTTTCGCCGTCAGTTACGGAAGCTATTTGATCTACAAAGGGCAGCTAGGCGCGGGAGAGCTGATCGCCTTCCTGTACTTGCTGAATCTGTGTCTGGAGCCGCTGGAGCATATTCCCGAGCTCATCACGCGGACGTTCGAAATGGCTGGTGCCCTGAGAAGGGTCTCTGAAATCGTCGAGCAGCCGACCGAAACGGAAAATGGCCGTTCGCTTCCGAAAGCGAGCGCCGCCCCCATCGAGTTTCAGAACGTAACCTTCGGGTATGAGGAGAGCTCCCCGATCCTACGGAATGTTAGCTTCTCGGTGCCGGAAGGGAAGACGATCGCGCTTGTCGGAGCGAGCGGCGGAGGGAAGAGCACGGTGTTTAAGCTTGTATGCGGCTTTTATCCGCTTCCGGAGGACCAGGGCGAGATCCGCGTGTTCGGCAGCCTGATCCACGGCGCCGATCCGGAGCAGCTTCGGTCGCATTTTTCCGTGGTAACCCAGGATTCATATTTGTTTAGCGGCACGATCGCTGAAAATATCGGCTACGGGCGGGAAGTAGCGTCGATGGACGAGATTATCGAAGCCGCCAAAGCCGCTCAGGCGCATTCCTTCATTATGCAGCTTCCCGACGGCTACCAGACATATGTCGGAGAGCGCGGAGGCTTTTTGTCCGGCGGGCAGCGCCAGCGCATTGCAATGGCCCGGGCTTTTCTGAAAGATGCTCCCGTTCTGCTGCTGGACGAGCCAACGTCGGCTCTTGATCCGGAGTCGGAAAGCGCGGTTCAGGAAGCGCTGGGCGTATTGATGAAGCAGAGAACGACAATGGTTATTGCCCACCGGCTTTCTACAGTACAAAACGCCGATGAAATTTGGGTCATGGAACAGGGGAGTATTGTTGAAAAGGGCACTCATGAACAATTGCTGAAGATGAAGGGACTGTACGCTCAGTCGTACTATCAGGAATTTACCGAGTCTGCCGAACGCAGGGAGGTGGCGTACACATGAAAAAGGGCGGATGGCTCTCGCAAGTGAAAGAACTCGGCTACTTGTTGATGTTTATGAACCGCAAGCGCAAAACCCAGTACGCCATTGGCCTGGCCGTGACGGCGCTCACCCAGACATTGTTCCTGATCGCCTTCAGCTTGGTCGTACATAACTTGGTTGATTTCGCCGTGTCCCGAGATACGTCCCTGATGGTGGAAGCCTTTATTATTTTGGGCGCGGCCTTGTTCCTGGAAAATGTGATTTCTCCCTGGTTCATTTACTTATACCAGCGCAGTGTCGAGCTGACTGTGCTGAATATCCGCGAACGTCTTTATGACAAGCTGTGCCGGGTGCGGCCGAGATTCCTGGAGCAGACGCACCATGGGGACTTGCTGTCGCGGGTGAACAACGACGTAACGACCGTTGAGTTTACATTCTCGCAGGTTTACTTCGTTTTGCTGCTTCAAGTTGTCTTTTGCATCGGCTCCATTGTCTCCATGGTGTTGATCGATTGGCGGTTTGCCGGCGTATCCTGCGTCATTCTGCTGCTGTCCTCCGTGGTCAGTCTGAAATTTGCGCGGGATATTCGCGCTTTGTCCGAACAAGGCTTGCAAACGCTCGGTAAAATGACCGAAAAATTCAAAGATTTTATGGGCGGCATTCAAATTGTGAAGCTGTTCCGCATCCGCACGATTTACGGCCAGTACGAGGCGTTGAACGAACAAATGACGCAGACGCTTCGGCAAACCGCGCAGAAGAACGGTATGCAGGCTGCGGTGAATCATTTTATCAGCTACGTCACGTTCTGCGGCATCATCGTCATCGGCAGTCTTCTTTATGCCTACGGACTGATGGGAATGGGAAGTGTCGCCGCCCTGGCGGTTCTGCAAGTGAATCTGACGCACGCCTTGTTGAACTTGGGGATGGTTCTGTCGATGACCCAAAATTCGCTCGCGGGCGCTCACCGGATTCAAGAGGTACTAAGAGAGGAAGAGGAACCGGATCGTTTGGGATCTCCTCACAGCGAGCTCGTGTCGGAGGCTGCGGTGGAGTTTCGCGATGTGGAATTTTCCTATCAGGCGGATAAAAAGGTGCTTGTCGACATCTCCATGCAGGTGTTTCCCGGCCAGGTCGCCGCTATCGTGGGGGCCAGCGGCAGCGGCAAAAGTACGCTGATCAAGCTGCTGCTCGGCTTTTATCCTGTGGACAGCGGAGAAATCCTGCTCCAAGGCAAACCGTTCGGCCATTACACGCTGGACGAAATCCGCAGGCAGATTGCATACGTTCCGCAGGAGCCGTTCTTGTTTACCGGCACGATTGAGGAAAACATCCGCTACGGCAACCCGGATGCAACGGATGAAGAAGTGATCGAAGCGGCCAAAGCAGCGTACGCTCACCATTTCATTCAGGAACTTCCTGAACAGTATAAAACGCCGGTGGGGGAGAGAGGAGCGTCGTTGTCGGGCGGACAAAGGCAGCGAATTGCGATCGCCCGGGCGATTCTCAAAAACGCCCCGATTCTGCTTCTGGACGAAGCGACTTCCGCACTGGATAACGAATCCCAGCATTGGGTACAGCAAGCCCTGAACGTATTGATGAAGGGGCGCACCACCATTCTGATCGCCCACCGCCTCAGCACCGTGGAACATGCGGATTTAATTACCGTCATGAACCAAGGGACGGTCGTCGAGCGGGGCCGCCATCAGGACCTGCTGGCGCTCGGGGGTTATTACGCCCGGCTGTACGGCTAGACCCGCTTTACGGCGGGCGGCTTCCTGCTTGCGAATGCGACAGAGTCTTTTAGTAATCCAAGGTATTACTTTATAACCGGTAGTTACCAGAAAACGTAGACACGAAAAAGGAGGAAGAGTCCGAAGGAGCCGTTCCGGGAGTGGCCTGCGCGGTTCTTCTAAGAGTGACTAAGTGACATCTAGGTACAAAGCCTATCTATAAAGAATCTCTAAACCGGGAGTGTGTCGATGTGAGAGAGAATACCAACGAGAAATATGGATTAACGCAAGCCCAGCGCCGAATATGGTTCATGGAAATTATGAATCCGGGAACGTCCATCACGATGCTTTCCGCGACCTACCAGATTACGGGCGAGATCAACACACAGCTTCTGGAGCAAGCGGCGGCAGAGATCGTCAAAACCTATGACGTTTTCCGAATCCGCATTAGCGGGGATTTGCAAAATCCAACGCAGTGGTTCGAAGAGCCGGAGAATGTCCAAGCTAGGATAAGCCGCCTCGAAATAGGCACAACCGAACAATTCTATGCTTGGGTGAAAGAAGTAAGCGAAAAACCGGCCAGCGTGTTCGACGAACACCTCCACCAATTTACGATTATCCATTTTGCGAACGGCCAAGTATGGCTCAATTTGACGGTAAATCATATTATCGCCGACGGCTTGTCCGTCAATGCTTTGCTGCATGCGGTGATGGAAAAATACCTGGAACTGCGCAAAGGCACCTACAGCAGTTACCAGGCCCCTTCCTATCTGGATTATATTTCTGCGGAGCGTGAATATGAGCAATCGCAGCGTTATCAAAAAGGCAAGGAATACTGGCTGACGAAGTACAACACTTTGCCTGAAACGACCGGCATTAAATCGTATCCGCCATTCTCGATCGGCAGCGAATCCAATAAACTGGCCATCACTTTGGACGGTTCCCGGTATGAACGCATTCTGGCCTTCAGCGAACAATATCAGGTCAGCTTATATACGTTATTTCTGTCCGCCATGTACGTCTTATTGTACAAGCTGACCGACAGCACCGATGTTCCGGTCGGCACGGTTTTCGCCAATCGGACCAGCAAGAAGGAAAAAGAAACGATCGGCATGTTCGTCAGCACCGTGGCTACGCGGATTCGTCTGAATCCAGACAAGCACGTGCTTTCCTTGATCCAAACGGTTTCCAAGGAAAATACGGCGGATCTGCGGTATCAGAAATACCCTTATAACCAATTGATCCAGGATTTACGCGAACAACACGGCCGCAACGATCTTTCGGGGCTGTTCCGTACGTCTCTGGAATATCTGCCTTTGAAAATCGTGGAGTACGAAGAAATCAAGGTACGCCTGGAGGCTCACTTCGCTAGGCACGAGATGGACGATTTGCTGCTGCGCTTCGACCATATGTTGAATGAAGGCCATGTAATTCTCCATGCTTCCTATCGTACCGGCCTGTTCGAGACGGCCGAGATTGATCGGATTATGGAACAGTATGTAACCGTTCTGGACCAGTTTCTTCAGACTCCCGAACTGCCGGTACGCGAGATTTCTCTGCTGAGCGATGAGGAGAGACACCGCATTCTCAACGTTTTTAACCCGCCGGTTGCAGGACTTAGCGAGGGAGAAGCGTTTCATCGGTATGTTGAGAAGTTTGCCCGGGAAATTCCAGATCATCCGGCAGTCGTCTACATGGACAAACAGCTGACCTACGGCGAATTGAACGAACGCGCCGAGCGGCTGGCTTCTCTCCTTCGCGAACAGGGCGTGGGAAGGGAGACGATTACGGGGATCTGGGCGGAGCGTTCGGTGGAACTGCTGGTCGGAGTGCTCGCCGTTTGGAAAGCCGGCGGAGCCTATGTACCGCTGGATCCCGATTATCCGGCGGAGCGGATTGAGTACATGCTCAGCGATAGCGATGCATCGGTGCTGCTTACGCAGCGTCATCTGTTGGAGCGGGCCAGAGGTTGGTTGGCTGATGACCGGCTGAAGCTTCAAGCTGTCTATTCCATGGACGATGAACAGATTTATAACGGGGATGCCTTAGCCGTGGAATTTGAATCCGCCGGCAGCGCCCCACAAGACTTGGCTTATGTGATTTACACCTCGGGTACGACGGGACGCCCGAAAGGCGTCATGATCGAGCACGGTAGTCTCGTGAATACGGCGGATGCGTACCGTCGCGAGTACCGGTTGGATCAGTTTCCGGTGCGGCTGCTGCAGCTGGCCAGCTTCTCGTTTGACGTGTTCGTCGGAGACATCGCGCGGACGCTGTATAACGGAGGCACGATGGTGATTGTGCCGAAGGATGACCGGATTGATCCGAACCTCTTATACGGCTGGATTCGGGACCAAAACATTACGGTATTCGAATCGACGCCTGCGCTCATCCTGCCGTTCATGCAGCATATTTATGAAGAAGGGCTGGACGTTAGCTCCATGCAGTTGCTGATTACCAGCTCGGATGCTTGCAGTGTCACCGATTACCGATTGCTGCAGGAAAGATTCGGCGGACAATTCCGCATCATCAACAGCTATGGCGTTACCGAAGCGGCCATTGACAGCAGCTTTTACGGTGAGCCGCTGGATAAGCTGCCGCCGTCAGGTCATGTGCCGATCGGCAAAGCTTGGCTAAACGCCCGGTTTTACATTGTCGATGCCGCATTAAAGCCGGTTCCTGTAGGGGTTTCGGGCGAGCTTGTCATCGGCGGCGCCGGGGTGGCGCGCGGGTACTGGAACCGTCCGGACCTAACCGCCGAGAAGTTTGTGGACAGCCCGTTTGTGCCGGGCGAACGTCTGTATCGGACTGGCGATTTGGCCCGCTGGTTGGAAGACGGCAACGTCGACTTCATCGGCCGGATCGACTATCAGGTGAAAATTCGCGGGTTCCGGATCGAACTCGGCGAAATTGAAACGGCCCTGCTTCGTTTCCCGGGCGTCAAGCAGGCTGTGGTGACCGACCGTACGGATGAGCAGGGGCAGAAGTATTTGTGCGGCTACGTGACGGCGGATGCTTCCTTGCAGCTGAGCGATCTGCTGTCCCAATTGAAGCAAGAGCTGCCGGCCCATATGCTCCCGGCCCGGTTGGTGTCTCTTGATAAGCTTCCGCTCACGCCGAACGGCAAAATTGACCGTAAAGCGCTGCCTGAACCGACCGGAGAGGTAGAAGCAGGCCGTGAGTATGTGGCTCCTCGCACAACGCTTGAAACAAGACTTGCTCTCATTTGGCAGCAGGTGCTGGGTATTGCGCGAGTTGGAGTCCAAGACGATTTCTTTGACTTGGGTGGTCATTCCTTGAGGGCCTCCACGCTGGTTTCCAAGATTCGGAAAGAGCTGCAAGTCGAGGTTCCGCTGCGGGAAGTTTTCCGCTACACCACGATCGAACAGCTGGCCCAAAGAATCGGCGGTTTAAGGCAGCAGGAGACGTATGAGATTACAAAGGCGGCTAAGGCTGAGTACTATCCGGTTTCATCCGAGCAAAAGCGTCTGTACATCCTACGCCAGCTTGACGGGGCCGAGCGCAGCTACAATATGTCGGCGGCGCTTCTTCTCGAAGGCAAGCTGGACCGCACGCGCGTCGAGCACGCGTTCCGGGCGCTGATTCAGCGCCATGAGACGCTGCGTACCGGGATCGAGCAGGTTCAAGGCGAGCTTGTTCAGCGCATCTATGATGAGGTGGAGTTTGCTGTCGATTATTTCCAGGCGAGCGAGCGGGAAGTGGACCAAGTGGTGGAAGCTTACTATCACCCGTTTGATGTAACCAAGCCGCCACTTCTCCGCATCGGCCTGATCGAAGTCGCCGAGGATCGCCACATTCTGCTGTTCGATATGCACCATATCGTCTCGGACGGCATTTCGACAGCGCTGCTCTTCGATGAGTTCAGCCGCCTGTATCGGGGCGAGGAGCTGGCCCCGATACGCATTCAATACAAAGATTATGCCGTTTGGCAGCATTCCGAAGCTTACGGGCAGATGCTCCAGCCGCAGAAGGAATACTGGCTGGAACAGCTGTCGGGCGAGCTGCCGGTATTGGAGCTGCCGACGGACTTCCCGCGGCCTGCGGTACAAAGCTTTGACGGCCGGACCGTGAAGTTTTATATCGGGAAAGAGCGGACGGAGAAGCTGAAAGAGCTGGCGGCGCGGACGGGGACGACCCTGTACATGGTGCTGCTGTCGGCTTACTCCATCCTTATGCATAAATATTCGGGTCAGGAAGATCTGATTGTCGGAACGCCGATTGCCGGAAGAACGCAGGAAGAAGTGCAGCCGATCGTGGGGATGTTTGTCAACACGCTGGCCATTCGCAGCCGTCCGGAGCGTTCCAAGCCGTACCTTTCGTACCTGGAAGAAATCAAGGACATCACGCTCGGGGCTTTCGAACACCCAAATTATTTGTTCGAAGACTTGGTGGAAAGTCTTCACATTCCACGCGCGACCGGCCGGAATCCGCTCTTTGATACGTTCTTCGCCCTGCAAAATACGGAAAACGAGCAAATTGTCATCGAGGGGCTGGAGCAATCGTTTTATCCGCTGGAAAACCGAACATCCAAGTTCGAGCTGCTCCTGGACATTTCGGAGCTGGACGGTCAGCTCGAATGCCGGTTGGATTACGCTACGGCTTTGTATAAACAGGAGACCGCGGAGCGGTTCGCCAGACATTATGACAAGCTGCTGGAAACCATCGCAGCAGCGCCGGACGGGGATATTGCCTCGCTGGAAATGCTCACAGAGGAGGAAATCCGCGAGTTGGTGGGCGGTTTCAACGATTCGGAGGCGGACTACCCGCGGCAGCAGACGATTCACGGCTTGTTCGAAGAGCAGGCGGAGCTTTACCCGGACAACGTAGCCGCCGTCATGAACGAGCGGCAGCTGACATACCGCGAGCTGAACGAGCGATCCAACCGCCTTGCACGGAAGCTGCGGGAGACGGGAGTAGAAGCGGACCAGCTGGTAGCGATTCTGGCCGAACGCTCGCTTGATATGGTTGTCGGCATTCTGGCGATTCTCAAAGCGGGCGGAGCATACGTGCCTGTCGATCCCGACTACCCGGAGGAGCGCATCCGCTTCATGATCGAGGATTCGGGCGCGCCGTTATTGCTGATTCAAAAGCATCTGCACGAGAAGACCGACTTCGCAGGAACGCGCCTCGAATTGGACGATTTCGTTTGGGGCGACAGAGGGGCGGACTCCGCCGATGCGCTGGATGCTTCGAACCTGGAGCCGATTTCCGGACCGGGCAACCTGGCATATGTCATCTACACGTCGGGAACGACCGGCAGACCGAAAGGAACGCTGATCGAGCATAAGAACGTCGTGCGCCTCCTGTTCAACGACAAGAACCTGTTCGACTTCGGGCCGTCCGACACGTGGACGCTGTTCCACTCGTTCTGCTTCGATTTCTCCGTCTGGGAAATGTATGGAGCGCTGCTGTACGGAGGCAAGCTGGTCATCGTACCGCCGCTCACGGCGAAAAATCCGGCCGATTTCCTGGCGCTGCTGGGCCGCGAACAGGTCACGATTTTGAACCAGACGCCAACGTACTTCTACCAGCTGCTGCGTGAGGTCTTGGCGGACCATCCGTACGATCTGCGGATTCGCAACGTCATCTTCGGGGGCGAAGCGCTGAGTCCGCTGCTGCTCAAGGGCTTCAAGACGAAGTACCCGGAGACAAAGCTGATCAATATGTACGGCATTACCGAGACGACGGTTCACGTGACGTATAAGGAAATCACGTGGGTCGAAATGGAGGCGGCGAAGAGCAATATCGGCAAGCCGATCCCGACGCTGAGGGTGTACGTCCTTGATGAAAACCGCCGCCCTGTGCCGATCGGTGTAGCGGGCGAAATGTACGTGGCCGGGGAAGGCCTTGCGAGAGGATACCTGAACCGTCCGGATCTGACGGCGGAGAAGTTCGTCGATTCCCCGTTTGCGGAGGGGGAGAAGCTGTACCGCTCGGGCGACTTGGCAGCTTGGCTGCCGGACGGCAACATCGAATACCTGGGCCGAATCGACCACCAGGTCAAAATCCGCGGGTACCGGATCGAGTTGGACGAAATCGAGACGCAGCTTCTGAACGTCGAGGGCGTGGAAGAAGCGGTGGTGCTCGCCCGTCAGGACGGCGGGGGCGAGAAGGCGCTTGTCGCCTACTTTGTGGCGGACCGGACGCTGACGGTCAGTGAAATGAGAACCTCGCTGGCCCAGGGAATGCCGGGGTACATGATCCCGTCGTACTTCGTGCAGTTGGAGCGCATGCCGCTGACGACCAACGGCAAAGTGGACCGCAAAGCGCTGCCGGAGCCGCAAGGTGGCTTGCAAACGGGCGTCGAATACGTAGCGCCGCGTAACCGGACGGAGTCCCAGCTTGTGAAGATCTGGGAGGAAGTGCTGGGCTACTCCGGCATTGGAGTCTTGGACAATTTCTTCGAGCTCGGCGGCCACTCCTTGCGGGCGACGAACCTTGTCAGCAAGATTCGGAAGGAAATGAACGTCGAACTTCCGCTGCGCGATGTGTTCCGCTGTATGACGGTAGAGTCGATGGCCGGGGCTATTGCCAGCTTGGAAGAAACGCGGCACAGCTCGATTCCGAAAGCGGAAGAGAAAGCGTACTATCCGGTTTCCTCCGCGCAAAAAAGGCTGTACGTCCTGCACCAACTGGATGGCTCAGAGCTGAATTACAACCTCCCAAGCGCCTTGCAATTGGAAGGGGCTTTGAACGAGGCCAAAGTGGAAAAGGCGCTGACTACTTTGGTGGCCCGGCACGATATGCTGCGCACCGGTTTTGAAATCGTGAATGGGGAGCCGGTTCAGCGTATTCATCCGTTCGTAGCTTTCAAAGTCGAGAAGCTTCAAGCAAGCGAAGATCAGGTTGCGGCCATTCTTGAAGGCTTCATTCAGCCTTTTGACTTGACCCAGCCGCCTTTGCTGCGCGCCCTACTGATCGAACTGGAGAGAGAGAAATTTCTGCTCGCGCTGGATATTCATCATATTGGTTCCGACGGCCTTTCCATGGACGTGCTGCTGCGCGAATTCGTGCGGCTTTACAATGGGGAGGAATTGCCGGAGCTGCGGATTCAATACAAGGATTACGCCGTTTGGCAGCAATCCGAGGAGCAGCGCCAGCGCATCAAACGGCAGGAGGAATACTGGCGTGGGGTATTCAGCTCCGAGCTTCCGGTTCTTGAGCTGCCTCTCGACTTCTCCCGCCCGGCCGTTCAGCAGTTTGACGGTCAAACGCTCACGTTTACGCTGGATGCGGAGAAAAGCGAAGCTCTCAAACGGCTTGCCGGCGATTCGGGGGCGACGCTGTACATGCTTCTGCTAGCTGCGTACTCCGTATTGCTTCATAAATACGCGGGACAGGAAGATATAGTGGTTGGCACTCCGATTGCCGCCCGTTCTCACGCCGACCTGCAGCCGATTATCGGCATGTTCGTCAATACGCTGGCCCTTCGCTTGGCCCCGGTGGCGGAGCGGACGTTCCTGGATTACTTGCAGGAAGTGAAGGAAACGACGCTTGGAGCCTACGAGCACCAGGACTATCCGTTCGAGGAGCTGGTGGAAGCTCTTCAGGTGAGCCGGGATTTAAGCCGGAATCCTCTGTTTGACACCATGTTTTCTTTGCAAAAGCACGAAAGCTTGGATTTAACCCTGGAAGGTTTGAAATGGTCGCTGTTCGACATCGAGGAAAAGACGGCAAAGTTTGATCTTAGCTTTGATATCGTGGAAGCCGATAACGAGCTGGTTTGCAAGATCGAGTACGCTACCTCGTTGTTTAGACAGGAAACGATGGTACGGCTGGCGGGTCATTACGAGCAGCTTTTAGCGTCGATCCTGGCTCAGCCGGGTGCGCGGATTTCGGATTTGGATATCTTGACGGACAGCGAAAAGCATGATTTGCTGGTCGGGTTTGACGTGTCGTCTTCGGCTCTTGCGAAGCAACCCGCCGCAAAGGGTACAGGTTTGGAAGCGGATGAGTCGTGGAGAGAGAGAACGTTCCACGAGCTGTTCGAGGAGCAGGCGGAGCGCACTCCGGGAGCGCTGGCGGTTGTCTACGAAGACAGCAAGCTGACGTATGCGGAGCTGAACGCCAAAGCGAATCGTCTGGCGTATGCACTGCGGGAGCGCGGGGTGAAGCCGGAGCAGGTGGTCGGCATTCTGGCCGGCCGTTCGGCGGAGCTGTTGATCGGGGTGCTCGCCGTATGGAAAGCGGGTGGCGCTTATGTGCCGCTCGACCCGGACTATCCGGCGGAGCGGATCGAGTATATGCTCGCGGACAGCGGGGCGTCGGTGCTGCTCACGCAGACCCGCCTGCTGGAGCAGGCGGAAGCTTGGTGCAGCGACGGAGCTCTAGTGCTGCAAACGGTGCTTGCGCTTGACGACGCCGCGACGTACAGCCTCGGCGCGTCGGAAGCGGCTGTGGGCGTACAAGCTTTGGGCGAAGCAGGCGCAGAGGCGGAGGCTTTGGCACAAGCGGAAACGGCTGCTGCCGAAAAATCCGCCACGGCAGAAGCCGAGAAGAACGTACTAGCGGCGGATCTCGCATCGAATCCGGCGAATGTGAACAAGCCGCGCGATTTGGCTTACGTCATCTACACCTCCGGTACGACGGGCAAGCCGAAGGGCGTGATGATCGAGCACCGCAGCCTGGTGAACACGGCGGCGGGCTACCGGCGGGAATACCGCCTGGATCAGTTCCCGATCCGGCTGCTGCAGCTCGCAAGCTTCTCGTTCGACGTGTTCGTCGGCGACATTGCGCGGACGCTGTACAACGGGGGCACCATGGTCATCGTGCCGAAGGACGACCGGATTGATCCAACCCGCCTCTACGGCTGGATTCGCGACTACGCCGTGACGGTGTTCGAATCGACTCCGGCGCTGATCGTGCCGTTCATGGAGCATGTGCATGCCGAGGGTCTGGACCTCAGCTCGATGCAGCTGCTGATCACAAGCTCGGATGCGTGCAGCGTAGCGGATTACCGCACCTTGCAGGAGCGCTTCGGCTCGCAGTTCCGTATTATTAACAGCTACGGCGTAACGGAAGCGGCGATTGACTCCAGCTTCTATGACGAGCCGCTGAAGAAGCTGCCGAAGACGGGCAGCGTGCCGATCGGCAAAGCGTGGCTGAACGCCAAGTTCTACATCGTGGATGCGAATCTGAAGCCGGTGCCGATCGGGGTGTTGGGCGAGCTGGTTATCGGCGGAGCGGGTGTGGCCCGCGGTTACTTGAACCGCCCGGATTTGACGGCGGAGAAATTCGTAGACAGTCCGTTCGCCGCTGGGGAGCGGCTGTACCGGACGGGCGACCTGGCGCGCTGGATGCCGGACGGCAACGTGGACTTCATCGGCCGGATCGACAACCAGGTGAAAATTCGCGGCTATCGGATCGAGCTTGGTGAAATTGAAGCGGCCATGAAAAATTTTGCCGGCGTGCGTCAAGCGCTTGTCATCGACCGGACGGACGAGCGGGGGCAGAAATATTTGTGCGGGTATGTCGTAGCGGATTCCAGCTTCGATCTGGAAGGGTTTGTGGCCCATCTGGACGCCGCGCTGCCTTCCCATATGGTGCCTTCGCGCATCATGCGCCTGGATCAATTGCCGCTTACGCCGAACGGGAAGATCGACCGTAAAGCGCTGCCTGTACCGGAAGGAAGCATTCGTGCCGAGGCTGCATACACGGCACCTCGTACTCCTGCCGAGCAAGCACTTGCGTCGGTCTGGCAGTCGGTGCTGGGCATGGATCAGGTCGGCACGATGGACAATTTCTTTGCGCTCGGCGGCGATTCGATCAAGGCCTTGCAGGTATCGTCCCGTCTTTTGCAAACGGGGTACAAGCTGGTCATGAAAGATTTGTTCCATTACCCGACGATTTCCGCCCTTAGTTTGCAGCTGCAAACGGCGGAGAGAACGGCAAGCCAGGCCGAAGTGACGGGAGAGGTCATCTTGACCCCGATTCAGCGCTGGTTCTTTGAACAAAATCCGGCCGACGTGCATCACAGCAACCAGGCGTTCATGCAGTTCTCCAAGCAAGGGTTTGATGAAGAAGCTTTACGCCAAGCGGTGCGTCAGCTTGTCGTGCATCACGATGCTCTCCGTACGGTTTACCGCCAAACCGAGAATGGCTATATCGCCTGGAACCGCGGCGCCGGGGAGAACGAAGCGCTGTTCGATCTGAAAGTTGTCGATTTCAAGGGAGTCGGCGATGTGAAAGAAGCGGTAGAGGCTAAGGCGAATGACATTCAAGCGAGCATCGATCTGGAAAACGGTCCGCTGGTGAAGCTCGGCTTGTTCCGCTGCGACGACGGCGACCACCTGCTCATCGCGATCCATCACTTGGTCGTAGACGGCGTATCCTGGCGGATTCTGCTTGAGGATTTTGCTGCCGGCTATGAGCAGGCGCTGCAAGGGCAGCCGATCCGTCTGCCGCTCAAAACGGATTCATTCCAAACGTGGGCGAAACAGCTCGCTGATTATGCGAACGGTCCGGCGATGGAAAGCGAGAGAGAGTACTGGCAGCATATCGAGCAATTGACCTATGAGCCGCTTCCGAAAGATTTTGAACAAGGCAGATCCAAGCTGAAGGACAGCGGGCTCGTGACCGTTCGCTTGACGGCGGAGGAAACCGAACAGCTGCTGAAGCAGGCACACCGTGCTTACCATACGGAAATGAATGATTTGCTGCTTGCCGCGCTTGGCCTCGCGATACAAGCTTGGAGCGGCCGGGAACGCGTGCTGGTGAATCTCGAAGGCCACGGCCGGGAAGATATTTTGCCGGATGTGGACATTACGCGCACGGTAGGCTGGTTTACAAGCCAATTCCCTGTCGTTCTGGAGCCGGGTCACGCCCAGGCGCTCGGTCATCAGGTGAAACAGGTTAAAGAAAGCTTGCGCCGCATTCCGAACAAAGGAATCGGCTACGGCATCCTGCGTTATTTGTCGGCGCCGCGTGACGGCGAGCGCTTCGCTTTGGAGCCGGAGATCAGCTTTAACTATTTGGGTCAGTTCGACCAGGATTACGAAAGCAGCGGCTCGCGGCCGTCTCCGTTCAGCCCGGGCTCCGATTCAAGTCCGAATGCAGTGATGGATTATGTCCTCGATATCAACGGTATGGTGTCGGAAGGAGTGCAGGAACTCACGATCCGTTATGGGGAAACCCAGTATAAACGGGAAACGGTAGAGCGCCTGGGCACCCTGCTTCATTCGAGCTTGCGTGAAGTCATCAGCCATTGCGTATCGAAAGAGCGGCCGGAGCTTACGCCTAGCGACGTACTGCTTCAAGATGTGACGGTGGAGGAACTGGAGCGGCTGGCTGAACATACGGCGGCGCTCGGCGAACTGGAGAATGTATACACCCTGACTCCGCTGCAAAAAGGGATGTTGTTCCACAGCCTGCTGGATGCCGATTCGGAAGCTTACTTCGAACAGGTGACCTTCGATCTGTACGGAAGCCTGAATGTCGAAGCCTTCACCCAAGGATTGGATACGCTGGTGCAGCGGAATGAGGCGCTACGGACCAACTTTATTACCGGCTGGAGAGACGAGCCGATTCAAGTGGTATTCCGCGAGCGGAAGTGTGAAGTGTACTTCGAAGATATTCGCTCGGTAAGCGATGAAGACCCGGAGAAGACGATAGCCGATTTCGTCAGCGCGGATAAAGCGAACAAGTTCGATTTGGCCCGAGGTTCTCTTATGCGCGTGACAGTTTTGCGCACGGGCGACGAGTCCTACCATGTGATCTGGAGTCACCATCACATTTTGATGGACGGCTGGTGCATGTCCTTCATGATCAAGGAAGTGTTCGACACCTACTTCGCGTTCCAGGAGAAGCAGACGCTGGAGCTTCCTCCGGTTACCTCGTACTCCCGGTATATCGAATGGCTGGAAGCTCAAGATGCCGCGAAAGCTTCGCGTTACTGGTCCGAGTATTTGGCGGGTTACGATCAGCAGACCAAGCTGCCCCAGAAGAAAACGCAGCTGAAGCAGGGCCATTTTGAAGCGGCTGAAATCGATGTGGAACTCAGCAAGGAACTGACCGGGCAAATCGAGCGGGTGGCGCGCCAGCAGCAGGTGACGCTCAATACGTTCATGCAGACCGTATGGGGACTGGTTTTGCAGGTATACAACAACAGCGAGGATGTCGTATTCGGCTCCGTCGTATCCGGGCGTCCAGCGGAAATTCCGGGCATCGAAAGCATGATCGGCCTGTTTATTAATACGATCCCGGTCCGTATTCAAGGCAAAGCCGAGGAGACGGTAGCCGATATCTTGAGAAAAACCCAGGATCAAGCGCTGGCATCGGGAGCTTACGAAACGTTCCCGCTGTTCGAAATTCAGTCGCTGAGCGAGCAAAAGCGAGACTTGATCAACCATATCATGGTCTTTGAAAATTATCCGATGGAAGAACAGATTGAGCAGGTCGTCGGCGGAGACCAAGAAGCGCTGAAAATCGCTAATATCCAGTCGCCGGAGCAAACGAACTACGACCTGGACATTACCGTCATTCCGGAAGAGCATATTTTGCTGCGGTTTACGTACAATGCGCTGACGTTCAGAGAGGAAGACATCAGGCTGATCCACGGTCATTTTGCCCAAGCACTGGAGAAGGTTGCGGCTAACCCGAACATCCGCGTGAATCAGTTGGAGCTTTTGACGGCGGCGGAAAAAGAGCAAATTCTTGGCGCGTTTAATCCGGCGCAGCCGGAAGCGGCTCCTGCGGCCGCGTTCCACCGGCTGTTCGAGGAACAGGCGGAGCGCACGCCGGAAGAGGCAGCCGTCGTGTACGAGAACGACCGGCTGACGTATGCGGAGCTGAACGAGCGGGCGAACCGCTTGGCGGCTACGCTGCGCGCAAGCGGCATCGGCCGGGAGACGATCGTCGGCATTCTCGCCGAGCGTTCGGTGGACTTGCTGGTGGCCGTGCTGGCCGTCTGGAAAGCGGGCGGGGCGTATGTGCCGCTGGACCCGGATTATCCGGCGGAGCGCGTGCGGTTCATGCTCGAAGACAGCGGAGCGAAGGTGCTGCTGACGCAAACGGCGCTGCGAGAGCGTGCCGAAGACTGGCTCGGCGAAGAGGAGCTGGCGCTGGCGGCGGTGCTGTACCTGGACGAAGAAACTTCGTACAGCGAGGAGCGGGCGAATGCGCCGATTGGCTCGGGCATGGTCTCCGGCATGCTGACGGATGCTGTGGACGACGGCGATGAGAGCCATCAGAATGTTGGCACCGACAGCTTCCATGAAGCCCGTCCGGAGGATCTGGCGTACGTGATCTATACGTCGGGAACGACGGGCAAGCCGAAGGGCGTGATGATCGAGCACCGCAGCCTGGTGAACACGGCGGCGGGCTACCGGCGGGAATACCGGTTGGATCAGTTCCCGGTGCGGCTGCTGCAGCTCGCAAGCTTCTCATTCGACGTGTTCGTGGGAGATATCGCGCGGACGCTGTACAACGGAGGCACGATGGTGATCGTGCCGAAGGACGACCGGATCGATCCGTCTCGTCTGCACTACTGGATTGAGCGGGAGCAGGTCACCATCTTCGAATCGACGCCGGCGCTGATCGTGCCGTTCCTGGAGTACGTGCACGAGCAGCAACTGGATATGAGCTGGATGGAGCTGTTGATCACGAGCTCGGACAGCTGCAGCGTGGCGGATTACCGGACCTTGCAGGAACGCTTTGGCTCGTTGTTCCGGATCATCAACGCATACGGCGTGACGGAAGCGGCGATCGACTCCAGTTTCTACGACGAGGAGCTGGCGAAGCTGCCGCAGACAGGCAATGTGCCGATCGGCAAAGCGTGGCTGAATGCGAAATTCTACATCGTGGATGCGCACCTGAATCCGGTGCCAGTCGGGGTGCTGGGCGAGCTGGTCATCGGCGGAGTCGGAGTGGCGCGCGGGTACTTGAACCGTCCGGAGCTGACGGAAGAGAAGTTCGTAGACAGCCCGTTCGCCGCGGGCGAGCGGTTGTACCGCACGGGAGACTTGGCGCGGTGGATGGAGGACGGGAACGTGGACTTCATCGGCCGGATCGACAACCAGGCGAAAATCCGGGGGTACCGGATCGAGACGGGCGAAGTCGAGGCGAAGCTGCTGAGTGTAGGTGGCGTGAAGGAAGCGGTCGTCGTCGTCAGGGAAGATCAAGAAGGTCAGAAAGCTTTGTGCGCTTATTATACAGCGGAAGAAGGCTTGACGGCGTTGGACCTGAAGCGGGCGATTGCCAGCGAGCTGCCGGGGTACATGATCCCGTCGTACTTTGTGGAGCTGGAGCACCTGCCTCTGACGCCGAACGGAAAGATCGACCGGAAGGCGCTGCCGGCACCGGAAGGGGGAGCAGGCGGAAGCCGCGAATACGTGGCGCCGCGCACCGAACTTGAGGCGAAGCTGGCCGCCATTTGGCAGGATGTGCTTGTTCGGGAGAAGGCGGTAGGCGTAACGGACAACTTCTTCGACCTCGGCGGACACTCCCTGCGGGCGACGACGCTTGTCAGCAAAATGCATAAGGAGCTAGGCGTTGAATTCCCGCTTCGCGACGTATTCCGCTACTCGACGGTTGAGGAAATGGCCGCGGCTATGGAGCGGCTGGAGATCGGCTCGTTCACGGCTATTCCGGCTGCGGAACCTAGCGAGTATTATCCGCTCTCTTCCGCTCAGAAACGTCTCTATATCTTGAACCAGCTGGAAGGAGCCGAGCTGAGCTACAACATACCGGGAGCTATGTTGCTCGAAGGAGAGCTCGACCGGCAGCGGTTTGAAGAAGCGTTCCGCGGGCTCGTAGCTCGTCATGAAACGCTGCGTACCGGCTTTGAGATGGTAAAAGGCGAAGCGGTTCAGCGAATTTACGAAGAAGCCGCCTTCCAGGTGGAATATGTGCAGATCAGCGGGGAGCAGGCGGAAGAAACGGTGCGCCAATTCGTTCGTCCGTTTGATCTAGCGAAGCCGCCACTTCTGCGGGTAGGCCTTGCCGAACTGGCGCCGGACCGGCACATTCTAATGTTCGATACGCATCATATCGTATCCGACGGCGTTTCGATTGACGTACTGATCGAAGAGTTCGTCCGCTTGTACAGCGGGGAACAGTTGGAGCCGCTCCGCATTCAATACAAAGATTATGCGGTATGGCAGCAATCGGACGAGCAGAAAGCTCAGCTTGCCAAGCAGGAAGCCTACTGGCTCGACATGTTCCGCGGAGAGCTGCCGGTTTTGGAATTGCCGACGGACTATCCGCGCCCGTCTATGCAGAGCTACGAGGGCCGCACGCTGCAATTGTTTATGGATAGCGAGAAAAGCGAGGGTCTGAAACGGCTTGCAGCCGAGAACGGCGCAACGCTTTACATGGTTCTGCTTGCTGGTTATACAATATTATTGCATAAGTATACAGGGCAAGAAGACGTGGTGGTCGGTACGCCGATTGCGGGAAGAAATCACAGCGATGTTCAGCCGCTGATCGGGATGTTCGTCAATACTCTGGCCATCCGCAGTTATCCGGCTGCCGGTAAAACGTTCCTTGACTACTTGAAGGAAATCAAGGAGACGACGCTGGGCGCTTTTGAACATCAGAATTATCCGTTTGAGGAACTGGTGGATAAGGTAAACGTAGCTCGCGATTTAAGCCGCAATCCGTTGTTCGATACAATGTTTGCTTTGCAGAATACAGAGAATTTGGAAATCCAGCTTTCCGGACTCCATTTGTCGACGTATGCCAGCGAAGAAATTGTTTCTAAATTCGATCTCAGCTTGGACGTCACGGAGATCGAGGAAGGCTTGGAATATCTGTTTGAATACGCCACTGCTCTTTATAAAACCGAAACGGTGGAGAAATTGGCCGCTCACTACTTGCAGCTGCTTGAATCCATTCTCCGCAACCCGTCGGCGACTATTGCCGAGCTGGGCATTTTGACACCGGCGGAAAAAGAGCAAATTCTCGGCGCGTTTAACCCGGCGCAGCCGGAAGCGGCTCCTGCGGCCGCGTTCCACCGACTGTTTGAGGAACAGGCGGAGCGCACGCCGGAAGAGGCGGCCGTCGTGTACGAGAACGACCGGCTGACGTATGCTGAGCTGAACGAGCGGGCGAACCGCTTGGCGGCTACGCTGCGCGCAAGCGGCATCGGCCGGGAGACGATCGTCGGCATTCTCGCCGAGCGTTCGGTGGACTTGCTGGTGGCCGTGCTGGCCGTCTGGAAAGCGGGCGGGGCGTATGTGCCGCTGGACCCGGATTATCCGGCGGAGCGCGTGCGGTTCATGCTCGAAGACAGCGGAGCGAAGGTACTGCTGACGCAAACGGCGCTGCGAGAGCGTGCTGAAGCCTGGCTTGGCGAAGAGGAGCTGGCGCTGGCGGCGGTGCTGTACCTGGACGACGAAGCGTCGTACAGCGAGGAGCGGGCGAATGCGCCGATTGGCTCGGGCATGGTCTCCGGCAAGCTGACGGATGCTGTGGACGACGGCGATGAGAGCCATCAGAATATCGGCACCGACAGCTTCCATGAAGCCCGTCCGGAGGATCTGGCGTACGTGATCTATACGTCGGGAACGACGGGCAAGCCGAAGGGCGTGATGATCGAGCACCGCAGCCTGGTGAACACGGCGGCGGGCTACCGGCGGGAATACCGGTTGGATCAGTTCCCGGTGCGGCTGCTGCAGCTCGCAAGCTTCTCGTTCGACGTGTTCGTGGGAGATATCGCGCGGACGCTGTACAACGGAGGCACGATGGTGATCGTGCCGAAGGACGACCGGATCGATCCGTCTCGTCTGCACCACTGGATTGAGCGGGAACGGGTCACCATCTTCGAATCGACGCCGGCGCTGATCGTGCCGTTCCTGGAGTACGTGCACGAGCAGCAACTGGATATGAGCTGGATGGAGCTGTTAATCACGAGCTCGGACAGCTGCAGCGTGGCGGATTACCGGACCTTGCAGGAACGCTTCGGCTCGTTGTTCCGGATCATCAACGCATACGGCGTGACGGAAGCGGCGATCGACTCCAGCTTCTACGACGAGGAACTGACGAAGCTGCCGCAGACAGGCAATGTGCCGATCGGCAAAGCGTGGCTGAATGCGAAATTCTACATCGTGGACGCGCACCTGAATCCGGTGCCGGTCGGGGTGCTGGGCGAGCTGGTCATCGGCGGAGTCGGAGTGGCGCGCGGGTACTTGAACCGTCCGAAGCTGACGGAAGAGAAGTTCGTAGACAGCCCGTTCGCCGCGGGCGAGCGGCTGTACCGCACGGGAGACTTGGCGCGGTGGATGGAAGACGGGAACGTGGACTTCATCGGCCGGATCGACAACCAGGCGAAAATCAGGGGGTACCGGATTGAGACGGGCGAAGTCGAGGCGAAGCTGCTGAGTGTAGGTGGCGTGAAGGAAGCGGTCGTCGTCGTCAGGGAAGATCAAGAAGGTCAGAAAGCTTTGTGCGCTTATTATACAGCGGAAGAAGGCTTGACGGCGTTGGACCTGAAGCGGGCGATTGCCAGCGAGTTGCCGGGGTACATGATCCCGTCGTACTTCGTGGAGATGGAGCGCCTGCCTCTGACGCCGAACGGAAAGATCGACCGGAAGGCGCTGCCAGCGCCGGAAGGGGGAGCAAGCGCAGGCCGCGAATATGTGGCGCCGCGCACCGAACTGGAGGCGAAACTGGTCGCCATCTGGCAGGACGTGCTCGGGTCGGTCACGATTGGCGTGACGGACAACTTCTTCGACCTCGGCGGGCACTCCCTGCGGGCGACGACGCTGGTCAGCAAGGTGCACAAGGAGCTGAGCGTGGACCTGCCGCTGCGCGATGTGTTCCGGCACTCGACCATCGAAGCGATGGCCGAAGCGATCAGCCAATTGGAGCGGCAGGAACACCTCTCCATTCCGGTTCTGGATAAGAGGGATTACTATCCGCTTTCCTCCGTGCAAAAACGGCTGTACATCCAGCAGCAGATGGAAGGCGCCGAGCTTAGCTACAACATGTCCGGCATGACGGTTCTCGTCGGGCGCTTGGAACGGAATCAATTCGAGGCGGCGCTCAAAGGATTGATAGCTCGTCACGAAATTTTGCGAACTGGCTTCGAAATGGTCGACGGCGAACCGGTACAACGGATTTATCCGGACTTGAAGTTTGCCGTCGAGTATACGAAAGCGACGGAAAGTGAAACGAAGAGCATCGTAGACGGCTTTGTGCGCGTCTTTGATTTGGAGCGGCCGCCGCTGCTGCGTGTGGGCTTAGTCGAATGGGAAGCGGAACGGCATCTGCTCATGCTGGACATTCATCATATCGTTACGGATGGCATGTCGATGGGCATCTTCGTCGAAGAGCTGCTGCGCCTGTATAACGGCGAGACTCTGGAACCGCTTCGGATTCAATACAAGGAATTCGCCGCTTGGCAGCAGTCCGAACCTGTAAAAGAGCGGCTGAAACGTCAGGAAGCCTACTGGCTGGACGTGCTGGAAGGCGAACTGCCGACGCTTGAACTGCCTACGGACTTTGTCAGACCTGCCGCTCGCAGCTTTGAGGGAGATGTGCTGCCTTTCAGCATCGACAAGCAGATGACCGACAGCTTGCAGCGCATCGCCGATGAGAACAGTGCCACCCTTTATATGGTGTTATTGGCGGCCTATTCAATCCTGCTCAGCAAGTACTCGGGACAAGAAGACTTCATTGTAGGCACGCCGGCTTCGGGCCGCACACATGCCGACCTGGAGCCGCTCATCGGAATGTTTGTCAACACTTTGGCGATTCGCCATTATCCGTCCGGGGAGAAGACGTTCCTCGCTTACTTGAACGAAGTCAAAGAAACGATGCTGGGGGCCTACGACCACCAGGATTATCCGTTCGAGGAGCTTGTGAAAAAGCTGCAGGCGCCGCGAGATCAAAGCCGCAATCCTGTATTCGATGTCATGTTTGTTCTGGAAACCAAGGAAGATAACGTTCAAAGCTTCGGGGATATCAAGATCGAATCTTATCCGGAAACTCATACGGTTTCCCAATTTGATCTTACCTTGGTCATTTCGTTGCTGGATGAGGGAATGAACGGGCAGTTTGAATATGCAACCAAGTTGTTTACGCGCAATCTGATCGACAATTTCGCTCAGGACCTGCTCGTGATCATCACCCAAATTTGCGAACAGCCTTCGGTGCTGTTGAAGGATATTTCCCTGAACGGGCAATCCGAACAGGAGCAAGATGTGCTAGAGGCCATTGATATTATTTTCTAATCCCTTACCCGGTTTGGGTGTATGCCGTATTTCTCTCGGTACACATCCTGCCGGGTGTTTTTTTCCAAATGAAAGGGAAAAAGGCGTACGCTATAGCAAACTTAAAGCTCTAAATATAATTTTAAAAAACCTAAATTTTTTCAAGTTGTGGTTTAAAATGCACTGCTACTCGCGCAGATAACTAGAGCGTTTACGCAGAGTGAGGGCACCGCGGCCAAAGAACTCTATATTCCTGTCGTTCGCTTCATGTAGCCTACGGAGCGAAAGAACTGTGGGCCAAATCCAAGATGGCATGCACACATCATGAGCCGCTACGCTGGCGCTGCACTATTTTAAAACTCAGGGAAATCTAAACATAGTAAAGTTTAATATTTAATTTGCCAAGTGGTTGTGTGATCACTATTATTATATAATTTTACATATAAAGGAGGTGAAAGTAAGAAAACACGGAATATGGTTCACATGAGTGATGCACTGCAACAGAGAATCGACCGACAAGCAGGTGTAGAATGCAAATATAAAAATTGTAGGAGGTAAAGTATGTTTAAGTTTAGTAAGAAAATGTTAACGGTAGTTCTTGCAGCTTCCATGAGTTTTGGAGTGTTTGCAACAACCTCAAGTGCAGCGACAGACTACTGGCAAAATTGGACCGATGGCGGCGGGACCGTCAATGCTGTTAATGGATCAGGCGGTAATTACAGCGTAACATGGAAGGATACCGGGAATTTTGTTGTCGGCAAAGGCTGGACTACTGGATCGCCCAACAGAACGATTAACTACAATGCCGGTGTCTGGGCGCCTTCCGGTAATGGATATTTGGCTCTCTACGGGTGGACGAGAAACGCACTCATCGAATATTACGTCGTTGATAGCTGGGGTACTTATCGACCTACCGGAACGTATAAAGGTACAGTGACCAGTGATGGGGGCACATATGACATCTACACAACAATGCGATACGACGCACCTTCCATTGAAGGCCAAAAAACGACGTTTATTCAGTACTGGAGTGTTCGACAGACGAAGAGACCGACCGGGGGCAACTCCACGATCACTTTCAGCAATCACGTGAAGGCATGGGCGAGCAAAGGAATGCATCTGGGGAACAACTGGTCTTACCAGGTGTTAGCAACAGAAGGATATCAGAGTAGTGGGAGCTCTAACGTAACGGTGTGGTAACCACTCAACTGCAAACTGTTCAACGAACGGGAGCGATTGGCATTTCTTCACGGGGAAAGCAGGATGAGGGCTTAAAACCGTATTACAACATAAACAAGGAAATAACGCCGGAGACAAATACTTATCTGGAAACTGTATACGAAAACCCAACGAGTTAGGAATTTGCGATATGTCTGGCAATGTAAGGGAATGGTGTTGGGATTGTTACGGAGACTAAAGGGACACGGTAGTTAATGAAACAGCGACAGTTGAGGACGAGTTCTCGTCCACGGCTGTCGCTGTTTTATGTATGAGTTAACATAATACCCAAGGTTGTCGAAATGGTGAGGAGAGGGTATAGTTTATATGTATGTATTTTGTTCGGGAAGAGGTTCATATGGCAACAATTCACGATGTGGCGTTAAAAGCGGGCGTGTCGGTCACTACAGTATCCCGTGTAATGAATAACCGGGGCTATATCAGCGAAACTACACGCAAAAAAGTGTTCGATGCAATGGAAGAGCTTAATTATCAACCGAATGAAATAGCACGATCCCTGCTACGCAAGCAGTCCAATATTATCGGCCTTATTATTCCCAATGTCTCGCATCCTTTCTTTAGTGAGCTTGCTAATCAGGTGGAGTACTATGCCTATCAGCAGGGGTGCAAGGTTCTACTCTGCAATTCACATATGGATCCCGTGAAGGAAAAAGTGTATATCGATATGTTGAAACGAAACCGGGTAGACGGCATCATTATGGGGAGTCATACCCTGGAGGTAGAAGAGTACCGACATTTGAATTCACCGATTGTGACATTTGACAGGCAGATTGACCCGTATATTCCGTACATATCTTCGGACAATTATCGCGGAGGCGAGCTGGCCACGAAGCTGCTCATTCGCAAAGGGTGCCGGAAAATTGCACATATATGTGGAAATCTGGAGCTGAACATGCTGTCCAATGAGCGGACTAAAGCATTCAAAGATGTTGTGGACAGGCATAGTATCGAGCATGTGATCGTTCAAACGGACTTGAATGTGTTCGACCAAAAGGAGTACGAGCGAATGATCTCCAAACTCGTTCATGAACATCCGGATGTGGATGGGGTGTTTGCTACAAGCGATATTATTGCCGCTTTTGCATTGAAAGAATATATCCGCGCCGGACGGCATGTGCCGGAGAATGTACGTATTGTAGGCTTTGATGACGTAAGCGCTGCTTCCTGGCTGACGCCTGAACTTACATCGGTAAGACAGCCAATTGCAGAGATCGGTAGACTGGCGGTCGAGCTGATTCGTAGACAGGCAGAGGGAGAGCAGGTACAGCCTGTTAATCGGCTGCCTGTTGAACTGATTGAACGTGCAACGACCTGAATGAAATCTGTTCCTCTAACAAGGGGAACAGATTTTTTTTAAAAGAATGTTAAAGGTTTAACATGTCAAACGATTGACAGAGATTGAATCTTTGACATATAATCCGTTTGTAAGCGTTTTATTTAAGAGTACACAGCCATTATAGAAATAGGGGGATGACAACAGTGAGGAAATTCAAAAGAGTTCAATGGATGGTAATGCTGCTTCTTTTGGTTATGGTGGTGTCTGCATGTGGCGGCTCCGGAGGAGGAAGTAATTCGGCTTCTGGAGGGGGATCAGCGGATGCGGGAAATGTGAAAATTACACTTTTGAACTCTAAAGGTGAAATCCTTTCACAACTGGAGGATGCCGCCAAGGCGTTCCAGAAAGATAATCCCGGCATCACTGTTGAAATCCAGCCGGTTCCGACCGGTGGCTCGCCTTTTGAGCGTGCCTCTGCATTGTATGCATCCGGAAACCCGCCAACCATGACCATGCTAGATACAGGTGATGTGGAGAAATTCAAGGACCGTATCCTCGACTTAAGCGGAGAGAAGTGGAATAAGGACATTGTTGAAAACGCTACCACAGCTACGACGGTTGACGGTAAAAATTACGCGTTTCCGCTGGCTGTTGAAGGCTACGGATTCATTTATAACAAAGCGGTTGTTGATAAAGCGGTAGGCGGAAGCTTCGATCCCACCACAATTAAAACTCGAAATGACCTTGAAAAACTGTTTCAACAAATCGAGGCATCCGGGAAGAAAGCATTGGTGATTTCGCCAATGGACTGGTCCCTAGGTGCTCATTATTTGCCACTTGCTTATGCAGGCCAGAACAAAGACATGGCTGAAGTGGACAAATTCATAGCATCACTGAAAGCGGGCCAGGCTAACTTGGCTACCAATCCAGTATTTAACGGACTTATGGATACATTCGACGTCATGATGAAATACAATATCGATCAGGCTTCCCCACTGGCAGGTGCTTATGAGCGTGGACCGGAGTTGCTCGGCAAAGGCGAGGTTGGCATTTGGTTCATGGGCAACTGGGCATGGCCGCAAATCAGCGGTTTTGATACCGCTAACAAAGAATATGGTTTCTTGCCTGTACCCATCAGCAACAATGCCGATGACTACGGCAATCAGGAGATTTCATCCGCTGTTTCCAAACGTATTGTCATTGACAAGGAGAAGAGTACGCCGGAACAACAAGAGGCAGCGAAGAAGTTCCTGAACTGGATCGTTTATGATGCGAAAGGTCAGGATTTCCTCGTAAACAAAGCGAACATTATCCCGGCGTTCAAAAATATTACACTGCCTGCGGCTGATCCACTTGGCAAGTCCATCCAGGATTATATTGCAAAAGGCAAGTCAGAGCAGTCGATGAGCTTGCTGCCAGCTGACCACTGGTCTAAGCTAGGATCTTCCATGCAAAAATATCTGGCGAAACAGGGCGATCGCGCAACACTGGCTAAGGAAATCGAAGACTACTGGAAAACCGTAAAATAAGGCTTATTGTCAAATTACCCGGAAATAGAGAGAGAAATCCGAAACAAAGAGAGGGATCACCATGATTGCGGAAAAAGGAGTATGGAACCGGCTACGGACACGGCTGCTGTTCACCGGGCCAACCTTGTTTGCCTTCATAACGGTAATGATCATTCCATTCTTGTACGGCATTTATTTGACGTTCACAAACTGGGATGGTATTTCCACGACACTATCGCTGGTTGGCATCCAAAACTATCTGGCCGTTTTTCGGGATATTGAGTTTTGGAAATCGTTCGCCTTGACGCTCAAATATGTATTTTATACCGTTGTTCTTATCAATGTTATCGCTTTTATGCTGGCTTATGTGCTGACTAAAGGGTTAAAAGGACAGAGCATTTTCCGGGCAGGATTTTTCCTGCCCAACCTTGTCGGCGGCATTGTACTCGGTTTTATATGGCAGTTTATCTTCAACAACGTGCTTGTCTATTTGGGACAACATGCCGACATTCAGGCGCTCAGCACGACTTGGCTGGCTGATCCTGACAAAGCGTTCTGGACACTCGTGATTGTAACCGTGTGGCAGAACGCGGGTTACATGATGGTCATTTATATTGCAGGATTGACGGGTGTACCGAATGATATTATGGAGGCTGCAAGCATTGATGGGGCGAACAGCTGGACCAGACTGCGAAAAATGGTGCTGCCCTTGATGGTTCCTTCTTTCATCGTATGTATATTTTTGTCCCTGCAACGTGGGTTTATGGTCTATGACGTCAACCTCGCACTCACAAAAGGCGGGCCGTTCAGTAGTACTCAAATGGTATCGATGCATGTGTATGAAAAGGCATTCCTTTCCCGTGATTATGGTGTGGGCCAGGCTGAAGCATTCGTGCTGTTCCTGATGGTTGCTCTCATCACTCTGCTTCAGGTTTATTTTAGTAAGAAGTTGGAGGTGGAGGCGTAATGGCAAGCAAAAAAATCGCTTCCTCCATGATCAAATTCATTGTGCTGACAGTGATACTCATATTGTTCATCGTACCGTTCGTCTTTCTGCTGATCAATTCGTTCAAGGAAAACATGGCCATTACCTCGAATCCGTTATCTCTTCCAGAGAGCTTCAATATGGCCAACTATACGAATGCATTCGATAAAATGAATTATATCGCTGCCTTCACCAACTCATTGGTTATAACAGTGTTAAGTGTCTTGTTTATCTCACTGTTCGCAGCGATGACGGCTCATTACTTTGTCCGAAACAATACCAAGTTCAACCAATATACATTTATGCTGATGGTAGCTTCCATGATCATCCCATTCCAGGCCATCATGATTCCATTGGTGAAAATTTACGGCTCACTTGATCTACTGAACAGCAAGTGGTCGCTGATTTACATGTATATCGGTTTTGGCAGTTCGCTGGCTGTTTTCATTTATCATGGATTCGTAAAGAGTATTCCGAAGGAACTGGAGGAAGCGGCGCTAATTGACGGCTGCACACGGATTCAGACATTCTTCAGGATCGTGTTTCCGGTATTGATGCCCACGACTGCCACTATTTCTATTCTCAATGTACTGTGGATCTGGAATGATTTTCTGCTGCCTTCCCTCATTCTGGTTGATCCTGAGCAGAGGACACTTCCGTTGTCCACGTACAACTTTTATGGGACCTATACAGTGGATTATGGTCCATTGATGGCAAGTTTGGTACTGACGATATTTCCGATCATTATCATCTATTTGTTCGCCCAAAAGTACATTATTCAGGGTGTTATGCAAGGTTCGATTAAATAACTGTAGGAGTAGGATGCCTTATCAAACATACTAGAGTATATACGAGAGAAAATGCTGATCAATTTATTACCCAATCGAAGCATATGCTTCGGTCGGATTATCGCTTGAACTACCATTTAATGGCTGAATTTGGCTGGATGAATGACCCGAACGGTTTCATTCAATATAACGGGCAGTATCACTTGTTCTATCAACATTACCCGTATAAATCGGTGTGGGGACCGATGCACTGGGGACACGCAGTCAGCCGCGATCTTATGAAGTGGGACTATCTGCCGGTCGCTTTGGCTCCGGACGGTGAGTTCGACCGGGACGGCTGCTTCTCCGGCAGTGCGGTTGAGCAGGACGGTAAGCTTGTCCTGATGTATACCGGACATGTTGTAACCGGGCCTGACAAGGATCAGGATTACAAGCAGTCACAGGGAATTGCAGTATCGGAAGACGGGGTGACATTCGAAAAGTGGGAGGGCAATCCGGTCATCGGTTATGACGCCATACCGGACAGGGTCAGCCGCAAAGATTTCCGTGATCCTAAGGTGTTCAGGCACGAAGATCAATACTACGTCGTTCTTGGCTCTAATGATGCCCAAGGGAACGGGCTTGTACTGCTTTACAGATCTGAAGACCTGAGAAACTGGACGTATGTCAATGTGCTGGCTGTGAGTGACGGACGCTACGGCGATAATTGGGAGTGTCCGGATTTGTTCCCGCTTGGCGGTCGGCACGTATTCATGCTGTCTCCACAGCGCATGCCTGCTCAGGGAGAAGCATACCGTAATCTGCATTCCACCATGTACGGTATAGGTGATTTCAATGCGGAGGCTGGAACATTTACGGCAGAGCAGTATGCTCAGGTAGATCACGGATTCGATTTCTATGCCCCGCAGTCAACCTTGGACGATAAAGGGCGGCGTATCATCATCGGATGGATGGATATGTGGGAGTCGGAGATGCCAACCCAGCAGGGACACCACTGGGCTGGTGCGATGAGTCTTCCGCGGGAAGCGGTGATCGACCACGACAGATTGCTGTTCCGTCCGCTTGAAGAGGTGGTAAATTACCGATCCAATCTGTTCGAACAGCGGGATATCTTGCTGACAGGCGAGCAGATCATGGAGACGTTCGGAGATAGCTACGAACTGAAGGCGGTATTTGAGTTTGAGGCTGGTAACACTGATGAATTCGGCTTGAAGCTGCGGGTGGGCGGCGAAGAGGAGACTGTACTCTCGTATCGTCCCGATGACGGTCTGTTCCGTTTTAACCGTGAGCGTGCCGGTATCGGACCGGGCGGAGAGAGAAGAGTGCCCTTAGGCTTACAAGAGGGACGTCTAGAGCTGCGGATCTTCGTCGATAAGAGCTCTGTGGAAATATTCATCGGCGACGGTGAATATGTTCTCACCGGAAGAGTGTATCCCGGAATGGAATCAACAGGTATTCGTGCGTTTGCGAGCGGAAAATGTACGATTGTCTCGTTCCAGAAGTGGGATATCCTCGCATAGAATCGCACCACAAACAGGAACCTGACCGTGGATGGTCAGATTCCTGTTTTTTTGTGGCCATTTTGCTCGTGTGATTTTAGGCGCGCTTATGTTGCAGATAAGCATCAAGATAAGCATCAATTTTTGCGAGAGCTTCTTTGGTACCGCCGGATTGCTGGAAGCTGTCATTTATTTTTTGTACGCCCTCTTTATACGCTGCGTTTGACACGACCTCATGTACGGCATCTCTTAACGTTTGTGTATTGATTTGATCCTTAGTTATTCGATAGCCAGCTTGAAGTTCAGTTAACCGTTGCGCGACCATGGGCTGATCCTTGTCCTGAGGCAGCACGACCAAGGGTACATTAAAGTGAATTCCTTCATTCACGCTGTTCATTCCACCATGAGTAATAAATACATCTGAATGACGTAATACCTCCAATTGAGGAACATAAGACGAGATGATAAAGTGCTCAGGGGCCGGGTTAATTTTCGTAAAGTCAGCTTTCTCGCCAGCTGCAATCACGACGATGCCTTCAAAATCGGAAAAAGCCTCAATGCAGGTGTTAAAAAAGTCTTCAGTGTGGTCCAGAACAGTTCCCATCGAAATATACAAAACCTTTTTATCCTGTAGTCTGTCCAGCGGGAATGAATTTTCTCCTTTACGCTCCGGAAAGCTGGGACCAATAAAAAGATGTTCATCCCCAAATTGTTCACCATTCGGTTGAAAATATTTACTCGTATACACAACATTCAAAGCCCCTGAATTGTTCATAAATTGAACCATTTCTTTGGGAGCAACACCGAATCTTTCTTTCATGAGATGAAGTGAAGTCGTGACTTGTTCATCAGGCTGAAACGGTACTTTAGCGTCGGAGCGAAAGAGATTGGCTGCCATCTGATGATTTGAAATGAGAAAAGATGGGGATGAAGAGATGCCTGGAATATTCAAATAATCTCTCACTAATTCACCGGCTCCAAATCGGTCATAGAACACTAAGTCAAATTGAATACGCTCGGACAGCTCCTGGATGATGGCTAAGATGTCCATCGAAGTCTGGATATGAATATTCATAAATGCGTTCAGTCCTGCCGGAGTGTTGGTATCAATGGAAGCAGTCCTGACCAGATCAGGATGCAGGTGAACCTTCGCTCCAACTGCTTCGAGTCTATTCTTGTATTTCTCAGTTGTAATGTAATGAACCTGGTCCCCTCGTGCTGCAAAGGCTTGCGTGATCCCAAGCGTGGGGTTTACATGTCCTTCTGCCGGAAAATTAACCATTAATACGTTTAACATCCATCCTTGCTCCTTTCCTTCTCTTTCATTTAAGATGCAGTTTTAACTGAATCTCTCAATCCATAATAACAATAATATTTATTTTTTCAAATGATATCCTTTCATAAAAATTCGCCAACACAATTCTAAACAATAAGGACAAGGGCTTGTTGACATGAAATGTGTATAACAAATATTTACCTCGTGCATAGTAAAGACGAACGCTATTTAGCAAGGGAGGTTTTTTCTAAAATGAATGTTCAAAGAGCACAAGAAATAGCGTCCTCTCCCATCATGGCAAATGTGTTGTGCGATGGGTTACCCATCTATATTCAGCATGTGAATGAACAGCGTGAGACGGCACGAATCTATGCGCTGAATAACCCGGAAGAGGAACGGGAAGTGCCTTTGTACGCGTTAACAGAACGAGATCAGACCCTTGAATAGAAAGGAGCGACATGAAAAATGAAACCGAATCAACAGAAAGAGATCGAGGCAGATCGTTTGAATTTTCGGGATCAGACGGATGATGTGGTCAGAGAAGTACCGGCCACCACGGATGCCAGCGAAGCTGTTGCAGCAATGACTTCACATATCAATAAATATGATGTGCCAGATGAGTTGGAAGAAGAATAGAGAGTGGTCAAGCGCGCACAGGATAACCTGCTGCGTGCTTTTTATATGACGCCATAATGGATAGTATCGAACAAAAAGTACTCAATGCCCAAACGTACAAGTGAAACTGCCCATGTGTACGTTTTTTTCCTTTCGTTTTTTTGTAAAATGATATATAAATGATTTTTGTTCAAACGAAATGGACCAGGCCGTCATAGCGGCATATCTTAATAAGTTGAAAAGCTGAATTCAGAATTGTAGGAGGGAATTATGAACGATGCATCTAATGTTCAGGTTCAAAATCTAAATCCGGAAACAAGTGAGAGTAAAAGTGAAGGTGAAGTTGAGAACAAGGATATTTCAAAAATATTAACGATCATATGGGTTTTTATAATTTATAGTGAGTCTGTCATTCTTCAACATTTGTTCGGTGGTTTAAATCTGCTGCAAAGTTCTTTGTTCACTATAATTATCATATTGCACATCCTCTTGTACCTGCATGCTCATCGAGTGGCAAAATATTTTTCATGGGCTTATTTTGTGATACAAGGGGGCTTGATCTTTGCAAGTGCATTTCTTCTACCTGAAAGTTTCTCCATAGTACTAGTGGGTTTAATGCCCGTTTTGGTGGGTCAGAGTATAGGTATTTATTATAAGCCGCTCAAGGTCATTCTTGTATTTTTGATCTCCTACGTTCTTTTTTGTGTGGCTGTGGTCTCTCACAATGACGGCAGGCAATTTGTGCTGTTCATCCCGCTATTTTTTCTAATTGTCGTTGTTATAGTTGCTTATGCGGTTCTTTTTCTCAAACAAGTCAAGGCACGAATCCGCACACAAAATGTTCTGAAAGAGCTTGAAATCGCACATCAAAAGGTGGAAGAACTTACAATTGCCAATGAACGACAACGCATGGCCCGTGATCTGCATGATACGCTGGCTCAAGGGCTTGCTGGGCTAATCATGCAGCTGGAAGCCATTGACGCTCATCTGAGCAAAGGAAGTACGCAAAGAGCCCAAGAGATTGTCCAACAATCGATGTCACAAGTACGGAGGACATTGTCTGATTCAAGGCGAGCCATAGACAATCTGCGTTCGAAAACGATCTCGGAAGTTGATTTTGCAGAAGCAGTGGAGGAAGAAATACAGCGATTTACAATGGCTACGAGCATTCGTGTCATACGCAACATCAAAATTAAAGCTTCAGTCCCCAGACTGCTGTTCGAGCATGGACTATTTATTATAAGCGAATGTTTAACCAATGTAGCCAAGCATTCACACGCGAATACCGTATGGATTAATATTTTGGATAACGAAGGTAAGATTGAAATTGAGATTCGTGATGATGGAAAAGGATTTGATACAGATATTATTGCCAAGCAAACAGGACATTACGGAATAATAGGGATCCATGAACGTGTACGGATGCTGGGTGGAAACATAAATATTAACAGTATATTGCAAGCAGGTACAGCTATAAAAATAGAGGCGCCTCTTACTAAAGGAGACCTATTATGAAATACAAGATTTTAATCGTCGACGATCATTGGGTCGTTAGAGAAGGGTTAAAGCTGGTGTTGGAGACCAATGACAGCTATGAAGTTATTGGTGAGGCCGGAGAAGGTGCAACTGCTCTTAAACTGATCGAGGAGCTTCAACCGGATGTCATATTACTAGATTTATATATGCCACAAATGAGTGGTTTGGAAACAATGAAAGCCCTCAGAGAAAAACAAAATGAAACACCTGTCATTATCCTGACTACCTATAACGAAGATGATTTAATGATTAAGGGACTTTCTTTGGGGGCAAAAGGATATTTATTGAAAGATACCAGCCGGGAAAACCTGTTTCGCACGATTGAGTCAGCGCTAAGGGGTGAAACGTTGCTTCAGCCAGAAATAACAGCAAGGGTGTTCGCTGCAACGAATAAGAAAGAAGCCAAGCTAGAATCCCGCGAGAGCAGCTTAGTTCTTACGGATAAGGAAAGGCATATATTAAAGTCTGTTGCACACGGTTTTAAAAGCAAGGAAATAGCATTTGATATGGGGATTTCCGAGCGTACCGTCAAAGCGCATTTAACGAATATTTATAATAAGCTTGGTGTTGATTCCAGATCTGAAGCCGTTGCTGTTTCGTTGGAACGTGGGATTTTACAGCTTTAGAGATGTTAACTGAATAGATGTCATTTCATTGCCCAGTCGTACATAAGGTGCTTGCCCCTTTGTACGATTTTTTTGTGTGTTCATTGTTATAACATGAAAAAAGAAATGAAAAAAGTTTACATGACCCACGGGTTGCTGATAGCACCTTTAGAAGAGAGAATCAGGGAGGATGACATGAAGTTGAAGAGAAAAGGAATCAGGATCATGATTACGGGGATTGCATTAGCTATAGTAGCTTCCGGTTGCTCCAGTGCAACGGAGAACTCTGTAACACAAGCAAGTCATCCGGTAAAAGTAGAGAAGCTTGTAATGAAACCTTTGGCCAATGATTTTAATCTGGCGGGAACATTGCAGGCAAGTAATGAAGCTAGTGTTTCCTTTGAAGCGGATGGACGTATATTGAACACTATGGTTGAGGTAGGGGACTCCGTAGAAAAAGGGAGCGTCCTTGCGAAGTTAGATACATCTGTCTACCAGCTGCAGCTGGATCGGGCCAAGGCAACCATGGAAAAGGCAAAAGCTGGTCTTAGCCAAGCGGAGGCTTCTGTTCAATCGGCACAGGCGGGTATTCATAGTTCACAATCCCAGGTCGATGCGGCCCAATCGAAATTGCAGGAATTGAACAATGGCGCCAAAAAGCAGGAAATTGCACAGTCACAAAATGCGGTTACTGCGGCCACCAATGCTTACAATAAGAAAAAAGCGGATGCCGCACGGACGCAAAGTCTGTTCCAGGCAGGTGCAGCATCATTGTCGGAAAATGAGAATGCACAGCTGGAATTAACGAATGCACAAAAAAGTTTAAGTGACGCACAAGAGCAGTTGTCTCTCTTGCTTGCGGGAGCCTCACAGGAACAACGTGCCCAGGCTTCAGCTGGTGTAGAGCAGGCCAGAGCAGGGCTGGAGACCGCTATGGCTACGAAGCAGCAAGGGCTAGCCAGTAAAGCTCAGGCGCAGGCTACCTACGAGGATGCATTGGCTGCTTATGAACAGTCATCCTTGTCACTTAAAAAAGCTACTTTAACCTCCCCGATCGCTGGCGTAGTCATTGAAAAAAAGGTGTCTGATGGTCAACTGGGCTCCAGTGGGAGTGAGGCATTTGTCGTCGGGAATATCAAGACCTTAAAAGTACTTCTTCCCGTACCGGACAGCGAAATCTTATCATGGAAGAAAAACCAAAAAGTAAATATATCACTCTATAATGAAATTAGAACAGGGACCGTTACTCAGATCTACCCATCAACGAATGCGAAAACGGGCAGTATTAATGTGGAAGTCAGCCTGCCTAACCCTGAACTGGATTGGAAACCTGGACAAGTCATCGGCGCATCTAAAAGTGTGAATCAAGCGGAAGCACTGTTAGTGCCTGTAGAATCCGTGATTAGCACGGGAAGTGACCCTTATATTTTTAAAGCTGTGAATGGTAAGGCCGTTAAAACCACAATTAAAGTGGGAAAAGTAACGAATAATCAATTCGAAGTTCTCTCCGGACTACAGGCAGGCGATCAAATTGTTACACAAGGAGCAGGAACCTTGTTTAATGGCGATTTAATTGGGAATGATGTGCTTGGGAAATCGGAGGAGTCATCCGAATGATTAAATATATCGTTAAAAAACAGAAAATTACGCTCATTTTCTTTGGTATGTGCATACTGCTAGGGCTTTTTAATTTTACATCGTTGCCCAAACAGGAGCAGCCTGATGTTATTCCTATGTCAGCCAGTGTTACAACCATCTATCCGGGTGCCTCACCTGAAAGAATCGAGCAAACCATTACTAAGATCATGGAACAGAAAATTAAAGCTGTACAAGGTGTCAAAACGATTTCCTCTACTTCATCGAAAGGCCAATCCAGTATTATCATAGAAGCTTTGAATGATGCGGATCCGACAAAAGTATGGGCTGATCTTCGTACGAAGGTGCAGGATGCACAATCCGAGCTTCCAGACGATGCGATGCAGCCTATAATCAATGATAGCATGACTAGCTCTTTCATTGGTTCATATGCGATCACCTCTGATAAGGTTGAGGATTTATACTCATTAAATGAATTAATGAACAAATGGAAAGATCAATTAAAAACAGTCCCCGGTATTTCGCAGGTTAATATTCAAGGAATACCTGAGCAAGAGGTACGAGTTAGCTTAGACACGCAAAAGATGCAACAATATAACATCTCCTGGGAGCAGGTTGTTCAAGCGATCAAGGATGAGAATGACAGAGTGCCTACAGGAAGTATGGATTTCAATGAGCGTACTTATCAGCTGACGGTGAATGCCTCAACGGATCCATCGATTCTAAATAACGTCCAGATTTCAAGCAATGACGATGGATTTCCGATATCTCTGAAGGATATAGGTACTGCCTCACTTGTTTTTAAAAAAGCAGCTAGTTATACGTATGTGAATACCAAGCCTGCTATTTCGATCAGTGTAAGCGGAGATATAGGAACAGATGTGCCAACGGTATCCAAAGCAACAACAGCCAAAATCAATCAACTTGCGAGCAGTTTGCCGAAGAATGTACATTTTGAGCTGCTTTTTGCCCAAAATGATCGAGTGAGTGAAATATTTGGAAACCTGACCAAAGAGATGATTATCGCTATTTTATCGGTCATTGTGATATGTACTTTAGGCTTGAATTTGCTAACTTCTGCATTTGTGGCGTTGGCCATTCCTGTTTCCATCGCCATCGGCTTTATTTTCTTGCCCATGACAGGAACTACGCTGAATCAAATTTCAGTCATCGGACTCATTATCGTGCTAGGGATATTGGTTGATGATGCCGTCGTGGTCAATGACAACATTGAACGCCGACGCTCTGAATTTGGGGAAAATGCTACAGAGGCAGCTATTAAAGGAACCAAAGAGGTATCCTTATCGATTATTACAGCTACACTAGCTACGGTTGCAGCATTTGCTCCGCTGTTATTCCTGCCGGGTAATATCGGAGACTTTATTAAACCGATCCCTACCGTTATTTCGTTAACGATGCTAGCTTCCATGATTATGTCGCTAACAATTATTCCTATTTTTCGTCAATGGTATGATCAACGCCGTAAAGGGAAACAGAGTAACCAAGCAGTTAAGCCGCCCGGGCTTCTGGGTCATCAAATCCAGTCTTTATCCAATGTGTACTCTAAAAACTGGATGCCAAGAATACTGCGGCGTCCGCTTTTAACAGCGATGATTGGTCTTATGATGGGTACGGCAGCTTATGGATTACTTGCGGTTGTTCCCATTCAATTATTCCCAGAATCCGATCAGGCGGATGCCACGATCAGCGTAACGATGCCGGAAGGAACATCGTTACAGGCAACCAATCGGGTAATTAACGAGATTGGGCTGTGGGTCAAAAAACAACCAGAAACAGAGCGGCTGTCGGCAACGGCGGGTGGAGGAGCGCCTCAGATGTACAGCGATGTTGCAGGCGGTCACGGCTCCGGGGGAGCGGTCAACGGTCAACTTGCTGTCGTTGGAAAAGAGGGACTATTCGATCTCCAGAAAACAGTGGATAGCTGGACTCATACGTTGCAAGCCAAATATCCATCTGCATTGATCAGCATTCGGGTTCCTCAATTAGGTATTCCGGTCGGCAGTGCGGTGTCTATCCGGATGAAGGGAGAAGACATTGATAAACTGCAAAACATGACAGCTAAAGTCAAAGAAATGGTTGCGGGTACCCCCGGAGCTCTAGACGTGACCGATAATATGGGGATGCAAAGCTATAATCTGAATTTCCAAGTCAACCCACAAGCCTTGGATAAATATCGGGTTAGCTATTCCAATTTGACGCGTACTCTGCTGTTAATGGGTGACGGGGTCAATGTAACGGATTTTGATACAGGTAAGGAATTGCTGGATATAAATATATACATGAATAAACCAAACGATGATCCTGAGGTATTATTCCAACAATTAAGTGTAACCAATGCAGCAAAAGAGCAAATTCCATTATCCCAGTTAGTCACGATGAAACCGGACTTTTCCATTCAGCAAATCCACCGCTATGATTTGGAACGAACGGTAACGATTTCAGCCAATGCGAATGGGCGTACAGCTACAGAACTCACTAATGACATCCGTAGCAAACTAACCCATACACAATTTGAACCAGGCTACACCTGGGAGATGGGAGGAGAAACATCCGCGCAATCTGATATTTTTACAGATTTAGGCAAATTAGCTATTATCGTTGTTTTTCTCATCTTGCTCTTGATCACGATGCAGTTTTACTCCGTCTCCACACCGTTTATTATTATGACCACTGTGTATCTGGCAGCGGCAGGCGGAATTCTTGGAAGCTTTATTTCAGGCATGCCAATTGGATTCATGAGTATTATGGGGATCATTTCACTGGCTGGTATCGTTGTGCGCAACGGTATTGTATTGATAGAGTTTATTGAAGATGCGCGCCGTGAAGGAGCTGAACTGACAGACGCGATCCTTATGGCATGTTCTGCCCGTTTCCGTCCGATCTTGCTTACTTCGCTAACTGCGATTGTGGGGATGATCCCTATCGCCACCATAGGAGAAATTCTCTTCAAACCGTTGGCAACGACCATTATCTTTGGCCTGATCTTTTCGACCATTTTAACCTTGTTTGTCGTTCCGACGCTGTATATGGTCGTAGCTCATCTGAAGCTGAAGCGGAAGCAGAAGCAGGAAAAGTCTATAAACACCGATAGCTCATTGACCTTGTAGGTAAATACAGAAAAACAATATACTTCAATATTTCTTTTAGAATACGGATTGTACATGAGGCGAAGGTCTTCATGTACGATCTTTTTATTTGTTGACATAGTCAACAAATATCAGTACTATAATTGTTGCAAAAGTCCACTAAATAGGGGGAGTTATGGTCAATATAGATGCTAATATCATAGCGGATATGAGGCGTTTTAATCGGTTCTATACGAATTTACTTGGTGTTTTAGATAGACATGTGCTGGATAGCGGATATTCCTTTACCGAGGCACGTGTCATTATAGAGATCGGGTTGATCGAGCCATGTATTGCGAATACGCTGGTCGAATCTCTTAAAATTGATCGCAGCTATATGAGCAGGATCATTGCTAAATTTTGCAAAGAGGGCTTTCTTGTTAAGGAAAATTCAACGGTGGATAATAGAACAAATCTAATTCGTCTGACACCTAAAGGAAAAACGTTCTACAACCAATTGAATGAAAGGTCTGATGAGCAAATTCTAAGATTAGTTCAAGGACTTTCAGAAATAGAGATTGAAGAATTACATGCTTCTATGTTGTTAATTCAGAAGAAATTGGATATTTCGGAGAGGATACAGAATGATACGATTTGAATGCGACTATACTGAAGGTGCCCATGAACGTATATTACAGCGACTACTGGAAACGAATGAGGAACAAACGCCAGGCTATGGTATGGACGATCATTGTGAAAAAGCCAGAGCTTATATTAAAAAGGCGTGTGACTCCGAAAATGCGGATGTACACTTTTTGGTTGGAGGTACACAGACCAATACAACGGTCATTTCTTCGATTTTGCGTCCGCATCAAGGTGTGATTGCGGCAACTTCTGGACATATTGCTGTGCATGAGACCGGAGCAATTGAGGCTATTGGACATAAAGTACTGACATTGCCAAGCGAGGATGGGAAAATCCGGGGTGAGCAGGTAAAGGAACTATACGACGCTCACTGGAGTGATTCTGCTCCTGAGCATTGTGTACAACCCGGGATGGTTTATATTTCTCAACCGACTGAGAATGGAACGATCTATAGCCGATCGGAGCTGGAAGTGTTAAGTAAAGTCTGTCGTGAATATGGTTTACCGCTGTTTATAGATGGAGCCCGCTTAGGCTATGGTTTGGTTGCAGAGGATAGCGATGTATCATTAGCAGATATAGCAATGCTGTGCGATGTGTTTTATATTGGCGGCACTAAAATTGGAGCAATGATGGGAGAAGCCGTCGTTATCCTAAATGATGCTTTAAAAAAAGATTTCAGATACATGATCAAGCAAAAGGGAGGGCTGCTGGCTAAGGGCAGAATGTTGGGCATTCAGTTTGAAACGCTGTTTGAGGACGGTTTATACTTTGAGATTTCCAAACACGCCATAGATATGGCCATGTTGCTGCAAAAAGGATTAACCGAGCAAGGGTTTTCTTTCCTGTATCATTCTACAACCAATCAGCAGTTTCCAATTATATCAGATCGCATATTACAGGCGTTGAGTGAAAAATATACTTACTCCTTTTGGGAAAAGGTTGATGATACACATACTGCTGTTCGATTCTGCACCAGTTGGGCCACAAAGAAAGAAAATATTGAAATGCTGCTTCAGGATATCAAAGCATTACAATAGAGGTCACGGATAAACGATGAGTATCATCTTGTAGAGGTAAAATAGATGATGTAATAGGCCATACTTCGTTGCATATATTGCAGCGAAGTATGGCTTTTTTGTCGTGTAAATTACCTAATCCAGGCGGCTCGCCTTTAGTTCCATGAAAGAGCAAGTAGATATAAAAATGGAAAAACAAGACAAGAGCGAATGTATAAAATTAGCGCCTAATTATTTACACTGAATACCTATCGAACCTGTTTACGGTATTGAAGAGGGGAGAGCCCGGTTATTTTTTTAAAGATTTTATTAAAATGGGAGGCATGACCGAAGCCGACATCCTCCGCAATGCTCTGGATTTTGTCTTTGGTGGTTCGCAGTCTGGTTTGAGCCGCCCTAACCCTCACGACGCGGATGTATTCGCTGAAATGAAAGCCAGTCAATTTTAGAAAGATGCGGCTTAGGTAAGCTGGACTAATAAAAAAGCAGGCGGCCACTTGTTCGAGAGTTAACGGCTCATTGAAATGATCCTGAATAAAAGACGAAATTTCTGTGATTTTCTGATGCATGGGATGAGATGAAATAAGTTCACTACGCTCGGCCGCTTCCGATCGGTGCACTAGGATAAGCATTTCCAGCAGCAAATGCTGTACACAACGCTCATGCAGAGGCTGCTTGTTCCTACATTCGCTATTCATTTGCAGGAACAGTCGTTCAACTTCGACTTGTTCTCTAGCCGGTAAGCGAAGCAACGCGGATTGCTGATACGGCGGTAGATCCAGAATGTCACGATCCTGCGGTGGGAGAAACGTCGGAGAAAAATGAATCAAAATGCGTTCTGTTTCCTCCAATTGCGTGCTGGCGGTAGAGTGTAAGTCATGAGGGAGGATGAATATCAGATCGCCCTTGCGAGCGGTGTATACCTTGCCGTTCATAAAGTAGATGCGTTCGCCCTGCAGCAAAAAATACAGCTCATAGTTCTCATGAACATGAGGTCTGGGCATAACTGTGAAGCCGGTACGGTAGATGTGATGAATGGAGAATTGTTGTTCTCCGATGATATATTTGTCTACCTTCATTTCATTCATGTGCTTCTTCCTTTGCAAATTAAGATAAGTAAGCGCATTCATATATCTATAGTATATATGACACCTGCCCACGGTAAAAGCAGAAAAGATTGATGAAAGGAGGTGAAAACACTTCTGAACGTCTCGGATCATTCCTTTATAAAAGTATGCGCTGGTGTGAAAGAAAATCTTAGGGAGGAAACAGAATATGAGCAAGCAGCGTACATGGAGAAAGGTGCTATGTAATGTGGTTGTGGGTTCATTGTTGTTGACCTTGTGCCCACCACTGATTCAAGCAGAGACTGCGGTAGGGACAGAGATGGCAAAAGTAGAAAAAATAGCGACGAATATTCCGGCGTTTCCGGGGGCTGAAGGTGGCGGTAAATATGTTACCGGTGGACGCGGAGGTGAAGTTTACGAAGTTACCACGCTGGAGGATTACGGCAAAGGTGAGCAGGTGATCCCCGGATCTCTTCGTGCAGCGGTCAGCTCCGATAATCGGACGGTCGTATTCCGGGTGGGTGGAACCATTCATCTTAAGGAGCCACTTAAAATCCTGGGCAACAACCTGACGGTTGCGGGTCAGACAGCTCCTGGGGATGGCATAACTGTAAGCGATTACACGACAGGGATTGATGCAGATAACGTCATTCTCCGTTACCTGCGTTTTCGATTAACCGACCGTTACCCCAGTGAGGATGACGCATTAGGATCCAGATATCATAAAAACATTATGATTGATCACTGTTCCTTTAGCTGGTCTGTGGATGAGGTACTGAGTCTGTACGATAACGTAAATACGACGGTACAATGGTCCATTGCGTCCGAAAGTATGCTAATGACCACGCACCAAAAAGGTCGCCACGGCTATGGCGGCATATGGGGTGGTCGAAATTCCACCTATCATCATAACTTGTTGGCACACAATGCAAGCCGCAACCCGCGTTTCCCAACCGATAAAAAACAAATCGACGCTGTGGAAATGACCAATAATGTCATTTATAACTGGGGATTTTTCTCTTCATACGGTGGTGGTGAAGGATCGTATAATGTGCTGAATAACTATTATAAGTATGGCCCCAACACATATAAGGATGTTCGCGGTCAAATCTTTGTAGACGTGGGTAGTAAAAAATATAAAACACGCATGTTTATTGGTGGCAACTACATGTACGGCAACGAATCGGTTGCTAAGGACAACTGGCAGCTTGGAACATCCATTGGATCGATTATTGACCCTTCCACTCGTTTGGCAGAGCCGATTGAAGTCAGAGGGGAATACGACAACGGGATTTCACCGGATGCGTATGGTCCATATCAAGCGACAGATGCACAGACCGCATACACTGAGGTGCTTGCTGGTTCAGGAGCCACGCTGCCAAGAAGAGATGCGGTGGACGCCCGCATTATGAATGATGTGAAGAATGGAACGGGTGCGTTTATCAACTCCCCGCGTGAGGCAGGCTGGATTTACGATGATTATAGCGTAACCAACACGGAGCTTACTGACAGTGATCATGATGGCATGCCGGATGAATGGGAACGTGCCCATGGGCTGGACCCCAAAAATGCAGACGACCGCAACGGTCAGGAGCTTGCCGGCACAGGCGAGTATGCTCATTTTGCCAAGGGCTATACGAATCTGGAAGTCTATTTAAATGATCTCATTGAGAAGCTGTCCAATGGAAGTGAGGTAGATAATCCGGAGGCCGTCGTTCAGGTGTCGGATGAAGGCGGACGTTCGCTGAAGCATAACGATATTTTGGAAGCCGGACGTGATGCGACCATAACTGCAACCGCCAAGGACCAAGATGGCATTGCCCACGTTGAATTTATCATTGACGGCAAACTTGCTGGAAAAGTAGAGAATGCGCCTTATCAAATCAGTTGGAATCATGTGACGGACGGCACCCATTACATTATTGCACGTGTGACAGACCGCAAGGGAACTGCTACATTTTCCAATCCTGTTACCATCCACGTCAACACGACTGTAACAACGGGAAGCTGGCTCAGCGAAGAGGTTGGCTCTGAGGGCAACGATGGCTATATCAAAGGGCATACTCAGGTATTAAAAGAAGATGCAAACGGCAGCAGCATACGACTGAAATCGGCGGGAGACATTGACGGTCAGGCTGATCTTTTCCATTATGCTTATCAGAAATGGGAGGGAGACGGTGAAATTACAGCCCGTGTGGAGAAGATTACTCCTGTGGATGATAATGCCGAAGCAGGTGTAATGATTCGTGAATCACTGAAGCCTGGATCAAAAATGGCCTTTATGTCTTTAGCATTTGTTAAATATGGTAAACAGGGGACTCTTATTAGTCGTGATCAAACAGATGGTAAAACCAAGCGCGCGTCAATGGAAACATTTATTACAACGCCATATTCGGTTCGTCTGGTGAGACAAGGGCAAAAGCTGACCGGATGGATATCCGCCGATGGTCTAACAAATTGGGACAAAGTGGGTGAAGCAGTCGTGGACTTTCCAGAGAATCAACCCTTACTGTTCGGGCTAGCTACCGATGCATCCAAACAACAAAACGATGTATGGAATTACAATACGTCGGAATTCAGCAATGTTAAGGTCCGCAAGCTAACAGACTCAGGAGGAACCTCTCCCACTAGTGTGGTTGTATCGACCTATGGCCCTGCTGACTATACATCTCTCCAGGCAGCTATTGATGCAGTCCCTGACAACAGCAACACAAGGACTATTATCCATCTCAAAAACGGTACCTACCGTGAAAAAATAAAGGTGAATTCCTCCAAAAAAAATCTGAGCATTATCGGAGAAGATCGGGACAAAACGATCATTGCTTTTGATGATACAGCCAAGACCATAGTGGACGGGAAAGAATTAGGAACGAGCAACAGCTATACCATGCGTGTGCAAAGTCCTGATTTTGTGATGGAAAATGTGACGGTCGCCAACACAGAAGGGACCGGGCAGGTGCAGGCTGTAGCGTTATATGCCGAAGGTGATCGTGGCAAGTATCATAATGTCAAAATTACCGGCCTACAGGATACTTTGCTCGTAAACCGTGGCAGACAGTATTTTAAGGACAGCTACATCAGTGGCAGTGTGGATTTTATATTTGGCAATGCACCTGCTGTGTTTGATAATTCGATCATACACAGCCTGCGTGCCGGATACGTAACCGCAGCTTCAACAGAAGAGAACCAGCCAGGTTTTGTATTTACTCAGTGTCGTCTGACAACCGAAGCTGGCTTGACAGGCAAGGTGGATCTTGGGCGACCATGGCGTCCTTACGCTCATGTTACTTTTTTGAAGACCTATATGGATGACCATATCAAGCCGGGTGGTTGGAACAATTGGGGTAAGGAATCCAATGAGCAGACCGCAAGATTTGGAGAATTCGACAACTTTGGACCAGGTGCAGGAAGTAGCGGGCGTGTACCTTGGGCCAAACAGCTTACAGCTGACGAAGCAAACCAGTACACTGTTGAAGCTGTTCTGAGCGGGACAGATCATTGGAATTGGCGTCTATAAATTTGATGTTCAATAGATAAGCGGGGGGATACGCTTTAAGCGTTTCCTCCGCTTATGTGCGTGTTTGTGAGCAAACTTGGATGTGGTACATACATAATCTAAAATTGAAACCATTTGTTATTATGGTAAATATTTTATATATTGAAGAGGAGATGTATTTTTAGGCGCATAACAGGTGGTAATAAACTCGAGGCTAATGTACATCTTGTTCGTAATCATCATGAAAAACCCTACAATTATTTTTAGTTGAACATATTATTATGTTGGAGGTGTAGGATGGCACGTGTGTTGGTTATGATCACGCCTGCTGAAGGCCATGTTAATCCGTCCTTAGGATTAGTGAAGCAGCTGGTTGACAGAGGTGAAGAAGTGGATTATGTGTGTTCAAAGGAATTTGGTACGAGAATTCAACAAACGGGAGCAAACCTGATCACCTATTCATTTAGTGTGGATGCATTTATTCATAATCCAGTATTAAAGCCGGCTGAATATAAACATCATTATCAATTCGTGAATATGATCGTTAAAGGTTTGATTCAACCGATTATTCCAAAGGTTATGAAAGCAATTGAAAATAAGGTGTATGATTATTTGATTTATGACTATTTGATGGGTTGGGGAGGCAAAATTATAGCAGAGAGACTGGGAATACCATCGGTATGCACGGTCTGTTCGTTTGCTTTCGTAGAGCCTCTGGGATCTGATCAAGGCTGGGATGATCATGATATAAAAGTGAGAGAGCTTTATGATGACACCATGAAAGTAGTACATCAATTAGCTGATGAGTTTCAGGTTTCCGTCCCCGCTATTGATGAGCTCGATTCACATTCCCACAGCCTAAAGGTCGTGTATACAAGCCGTTATTTTCAACCGCAAGCTGAAAAGCTGGATGATAGTTATATTTTTGCAGGTCCATCTATTGTACCTCGTAAAGATGCACCTTCTTTTCCGTTCGAACAGCTTCGTGCTTTGTATCCGCAGGTTGTTTATATATCATTGGGAACTATTCTTAATAGAGATTTGGAGTTTTATAAGCTTTGCTTTGAAGCATTTCGTGATTTGCCTGTGCAATTTGTACTTTCATCAGGCCAATATGCGGAGATGGAATTATTGGCAGACAATATCCCGGACAATTTTATGATCAAGCCCTATATTCCGCAGCTGGAAATGCTCCAGCGTGTAGATGCCTTTATTACACATGGGGGAATGAACAGTGCAAGCGAAGCCTTGTATTACAACGTGCCGATGGTTCTGGTTCCCATGACATCGGATCAACCGATCGTGGCCAATCGGGTACAAGAGCTGGGAGCGGGTATTGCTGTGAATAAAAATGAGCTTACACCCGCTATCTTAAAAGCTGCTTTAGCAGAGGTTTTAAATCAAGCCATCTATAAACAACAGGCTCATGTAGTTGGCCAATCACTACGTCAGGCTGGCGGCTATACGTATGCGGCAGATGCAATTATGAGTCGTTTCTCTACTATAGGAAAATAGGATGCGAGAAAAATAGGGTGCGTGTGCGGAGGCTTACGATGTAACCAATCTGGACCATGCATGGTATGATAGCATAACAAAGCAGCACGTAAACGGACTTCAGGTTCTCGTCCAGATTACGTGCTGCTTTTTGTATTGGTGCTGTCCTATAGACTGTGATTTCTTTCTTGTAGAGCAGCCGAGTTGTCAAACTCTAATTTTTTTGAAATCGCGAGCAGACCAAGGCAACAGAGAATCAGGAATAAACATACCCAATAGGAGTTTCGATAACCCATCCATTGAGCGAACAATCCGCCCATCAAGCTCCCCGCCAGTCTTCCGATTGTTGTTGCATTGGAATACAGTGTCGAGGCATATCCGGGCAGAGATGGCAACAAATCCTGCATATAGCTGATACCAATGGCTGATATCACTGCAACAAAGAAGGCTAGAAGAAGCTGTCCCACGAATAGCTGCCACATCTCCGTAGACATAAGGACGAGGAGATAATAGACAACGCCTGTTAGAGCCCCTAAAAATATAAGCAAACGGTTGGAGTATTTGGCTGCTAGTACGCCCAGCATGAGCATCAAGGGTATCTCTAAGATTGCGCAAATACTGGATACTAGGGCAACGTCATTCGTGTCACCTTTTAAATTGTGGATGATGAACAAGGAAATGTTCAAACTATTCATCCAGTGAGACGTATAAAGCAGAGTAAGAACTAGAAAAGGAATCAGAATTTTAATATTTTTATGTAATGTAATGTGATGAAGTGAAAGTTGATCCTTATTTTTAGCTTGAACAGGAGGCTGCTTGATAAAAAAGAATAGAAGAACGGCAATAAGTACAAAAATAGAGGTCGTACCGACAAAAATACCTTTAAAGCCCGTATGTGAAATCAAGAAGGAACCAAAGAGCGGTCCGGTAATAAAGCCAAGAGAAAACATAGAACGAAGCGTTGAATTCGCAAAGGCATGATCCGCAGATTTACTGCGATCTACCGCCTCACGTGCACTGGCAAATAACTGTGGCATCCCAGGGGCGCCAATCGCCGTAAAGACAGTCATATAAATAAAAAGCACATAAAAATTTTGGATTACAAGATATCCTGCAAAGGCTATGGCATTAAATAACGTACAAATCACTAAAATTTGTTTGCGATCTAACCCGGTATCGGAGCGTTTGGCAATAAGGGAGCTTATCCATATACCACAAATCAAAGTCACCGCTGTAAACACACCAAAGGTTCCCACAGATACGCCAAGTGTACTTGTAAAATATACAGCTAAAAAAGGTGCACTTATAGAAATAGCCATACCTTGCAATAACATACAGATCATAAATAGCGGGTAGTTAGGGATAAAGAAAAGATTTTGAATACGCTTTAGCATTTCATTTTTACACCCCTTTAGATTTAGAAGCAGAACTTACATACCTATCCAACCAAAACTATATATGACTTTAGCATAATTTGTATATTTACATTGTATAAAATATTATAAATTATTTTCACTGAAGCGTTCTATGAACTGCTTGATCAGATCATTCAATGTTCCAGCGGCCTTCGTAGGAAGGCGGTGATCGGCTTTTTTAATGAAAACAAGCTCACTCTTCGGTATTTGCTGATGCAATATGTTGGCATAAGGATGAAAGTGTTTATCCTCTTCACCATAAACGAGCAGGACAGGAAGATGGATTTCCCCGAGCCGTGAGGTACAGTTATACTTCAAGCTGTAACGATAATATTGTTCGACATTCCCGGGATGGCTCTGCTTCGCATCGTTGAATAACTTACGGAACAAAGATAGCTGTTTCGTTTGTGACCAAGCAATCGAAAGCGCAATCGTACCGACTGCGCCGATTTTGGAAAGAGCAGTGCCCCAAGAAATTTTGTTTCTTAGGCGCCAATCGTTTACTTCCGACATTCCACTAATAACAATGCCCCCCCATGCCCGATCTGGATAAGTCAGGAGGAATTCAAGTACTATCGAGCCACCGGTAGAATATCCACACAAAAATACTTTATCCAAGCTCATCCGGTCCATCAAATGCTTAATATCCTGGACGATGAGAGGGTAAGTAACCGTTTGTTCGGAAGGCTGACTTTTACCGTGTCCTCTGATATCAAAAGCTACAGTTCGAAAATCGGGCGATAGTCCTTGGATTTGGTATATGAAATTTAAGCTTGTGAGTACTGGAGGGTGAATAAATAGGATGGCCATTCCTTCACCGGAATCAATATAGTGCATCGAGTATCCGTTTATGCTTGTAGTAGTCATTGTTATTTTCCCCTCCCATTGAAGATTTTGGTTTTACTAAAAAAAACAACTCGTGATAAAAAAAACATTTTCGGAATCGTTTTAAGACCCTACAATCATAATCCTGATCTCTAAACAATTGAATATATTCTTTTTCATTACGAATATACTCTCCGTTGTCGTACCATTTCATAAACCAGTTACATAGCGGTTTTTTCTTGGATAAACATGGTTCCATAACGACAATGGTTCCGTTAGGTTTTAGGATTCTTTGGAATTCCTTCATGTAACTTGATATTTCATCCGAAGAAATGTGGTGTAATACAGCGATAATAAGTATGTAGTCGAACGACTCATTATCAAATGGCAAATTATTACTATTAAATACTTGAAATGCATGGTGGCTATATAATCGCTTTGCATAATCAATTCGTTGGGCGTCAGGATCAATTCCAACATAATACAACGGGTTAAACATGGAGCAATTTGCCCCAGTACCACAGCCAAAATCCAGTACAGTTTGGCTATCAAAGGAAAAATGGGAATGCACATGATCATGGATATATTTTTTAGTAAACCACTTTGGACGGACAAACCAATGATACAGTCTAGGTGAGAACGGGATGTTAATGGGAGTTCACCAGCTTTCTAATTATTCGAGTCACTAGAAGTAATTTGGCATATTAGATTAAAAAAATTCATTTCGGAATAATTTTTTTTAGTGTAAGCAAAAATAAAAAAATCAAGGGAATTGTGTTTTTCAAAGAAAGGGATACACAAATGGGAATAAAGTATAAAATCACGATTGTACTAGTGCTAAGTTTAAGTTTACTAATCGTCGGTTGCAGGGCGGACTCCAGTCAACAGCTAAATCAACAAAGCATCAAGTCCCATATCCCAGTGAATAATAAGGCCAAACCGGTCATATTCATCATGATTGATTCTTTAATGGATAAGCCTTTGCAGGATGCGATTCAAGAAGGCCGTGCTCCGGCAATGCAATATCTCCTTCATCAAGGGCAATATTTCCCACATGTAGTGAGTTCATTTCCCACGATGTCTGTGACCATCGACAGTACCTTATTAACGGGGACGTATGCAGACCAACATCATGTGCCCGGACTTGTGTGGTACAGCGACTCAAGGAAACGTATGATTTTCTACGGAAATGGTGCCAAGGAAGCCATAAAGATAGACCAACTGCAAGTATTTTTAGATGCCATTTACCAATTAAACCAAGTTCACCTGAACAAAAAAACGAAAACCATCCATGAGGAATTGGCTGATAAAGGGGAAGAATCCGCGTCCATCAATGCTATTGTTTTTAGAGGAAGAACGAAACATGCCCTCAAAGTGCCTGACTTCATAGCGAATAGCAGTAGAGTACCAGAAAAAATGATAGTCACAGGACCTAAATGGTTATCCTATGCAGCTCTGGCACAATTGAATCCGAAAAATAGCTGGAACACTCCTATGTGGAAAAAATTTGGGATGAACAACGAATTTTCCGCAAAGGATACCGCTTTTTTAATCAGCCAGAAAAAACTTCCAGATGTAACTATCGCCTACTTCCCAGAGAATGATAATTTGGCGCATAGAAAGGGTCCCACTCAACTAAAGGGAATTGAAAAAGCGGACCAAGCACTGCAAACTGTGTTGAACACATACGGTTCGTGGGAAGAGGCTGTAAACAGTGCGATATGGATTGTCATGGGCGACAGTGCGCAAAGCGCTGTATATGATGATCGACAGGCAGCGACTGTTGATTTAAGGTCTCTTTTAAGCCATTACCGTATTGCAAAATTAAATCAACCCGTAAGAAGTGATGACCAGATCGTGATTGCCGCTAATGAACGGATGGCCTATATCTATGCAATAAACGATAACGTAGAGTTATCCGATGTGGTGAAGTCTTTACAAAAGGAGAACAAGCTCGACATTATCGCTATGAAAGATGGTACAAACCATATTCATGTTACAAAGGGAAAAAATGGTAGAGTGTTTTCTTATAATCCCGGTGGGAAATTTACCGATGAATATGGACAATCATGGACATTATCGGGCGAAACGAATCTTGTAGATATTACGATAAATAAAAATCGGATCAAATATGGAAAATATCCAGATATTTTGGCGAGGCTACACGGGGCAATGAATTCGCATGAGGGAAGATATGTTGTCGTCACGGTCCAACCGGGATACGAACTCGTCAGCGAAAGTTCCCCTACCCACATCGGAGGGGGAGCCCATGGATCGCTGCACGAAAAAGATTCCCTTGTTCCACTAATTATTTCTGGAACGAATACACGGCCCAAAACTCTGCGAATTGTAGATATAAAAGATTGGATTCTGCAATTGGTGAACAAATAAGTATTGAGCGTTCTTGATATTAAAATTGAGCTCTATTAGTATGTAAGCATTAGTTATATAATCGAAAGGGGTCACACCTTGGATCAACTAGGTTTGTAGCCGATTGCATTTTGTGGGTCGGATTCGTCAGCCTGTTCATGCTAAAGACCGTTCCGTTTATCTTTCTCAAGGGATAAACGGTTTTTATATAAGTATATGTTTATAAGGTAATGTAATGGAGGTTTTTAGAACATTGATTTTTTTGGCATGCATTATATTCTTAGTCACTTTAGTATTGGTCATCTGGCAGCCTAAAAATCTGTCCATTGGGTGGTCTGCGTGCGGCGGTGCCATACTCGCCTTGGTGGTGGGGGTAGTGGATTTGCATGATGTTTGGGAAGTTACTCGAATGGTCTGGAATGCAACACTAGCTTTTGTCGCCATTATACTGATTTCATTAGTCCTTGATAGAATTGGTTTCTTCGAATGGGCAGCACTTCACATGGCACGGCTAGCCCGTGGAAGCGGAACCCGGATGTTTGTCTATGTGAGCCTGCTGGGTGCCGTAGTTGCTGCCTTTTTTGCCAATGACGGCGCGGCTTTAATTTTGACACCAATTGTACTGGCGATGGTTCGGGCACTGAAATTGGATGAAAAAATGGTATTTCCTTTTATCATAGCGAGCGGATTTATTGCAGATACGACATCGCTTCCGCTTGTAGTCAGCAACCTCGTCAATATTGTGTCAGCCGATTTCTTTGGAATCAGTTTTATGGAATATGCGAGTCGTATGATTGTACCTAATCTGTTTTCCTTAGCGGCTAGTATCGTGGTACTGTATCTCTTTTTTCGCAAAAAAATTCCTAAAACGTTTGATGCGACACAGTTAATCGCGCCTGCAAATGCGATAAAAGATTCAAAGATGTTCCGTATGTCCTGGGTCGTTCTCACAATATTGTTGGTTGGCTACTTTGCATGCGAATTTTTTGACATTCCCGTCTCGGTGGTGGCTGGTATTATTGCCATCCTTTTCTTGCTGATGGCTAGAAGAAGCCCTGTGGTACCCATGAAAGAAGTCATCAAGGGAGCTCCATGGGCCATCGTATTTTTCTCTATCGGGATGTATGTGGTGGTGTATGGTCTGCGTAATGCCGGTTTGACGGATCTGCTGTCCCATGTGATTCAAGCGGCTGCTGATCAAGGTATGTTTGTAGCTACCATGGCCATGGGTTTTATTGCGGCGATTATCTCGTCGAGTATGAATAACTTGCCCACGGTCATGATTGATGCACTTGCCATTAATGCCACTCATGCAACCAGTATGGTCAAAGAGGCACTGATTTATGCTAACGTCATTGGGTCGGATCTTGGACCAAAAATAACTCCAATCGGTTCATTAGCCACATTGTTGTGGCTACATGTACTTCGTTCCAAAAACGTAAAAATTTCTTGGGGCACTTATTTCAAAACAGGCATCGTCTTAACTATTCCTACACTTTTTATTACCCTGCTGGGCTTATACCTATGGTTAATCATTTCATAATAGAGCATTAAAGAATTTATATATCTATGCGAGGGGAAAGAGATCACCGATTTGTATCGCTAAAGGTTCAAGCTATTCACTACATTGATATTTAGAATGATGTGCTTGATAATAAGTGATTATCGGACGAGACAAGACAAAGATACCCAAAAGTGAGGGACCTGAAATGGCGACAAAATTATATTACACCGCTCCAAATTTGACGGAGTGGGACACTCATATTACACAGAGCATGGAAAGAGACGGAGCATTTTTTGTTATGCTTGAGGAAACGGCCTTTTATCCGCATGGCGGAGGTCAGCCGTGTGATACAGGAACGATTCAGGGCATCCGTGTATTAGATGTTGTTCTGGAGGATGGGGACATTTGGCATCAGGTAGAACGTTTGCCGGACGAGGAAAAAGTGGCCTGCCAATTGGATTGGGAGCGCAGATTTGATCATATGCAGCAGCATAGCGGACAGCATTTGCTGTCAGCAGTTTGCCTGGAGCTGTTGGGTGCGCGTACAGAAAGCTTTCATATGGGACAAGAGTACGCCACAATTGATGTCAACTGTTCGGAAGTAACATCTGCGCAGCTATTGGCAATCGAACAGGAAGTAAATCAGCAAATCTACAATAACCGCAGTATAAAAAGTTATTTTGTTACCCATGAGCAATTGAAGGACATTCCGCTTGTGAAAATGCCTAAAGTGACGGAAAATATTCGGATTGTTGAGATCGAAGGCATTGAATATAATGCTTGCGGTGGTACACATGTGGCTCAGACCGGGGAAATTGGAATGATTAAATGCTTGAAATGGGAAAAGCAAAAAGGGATGACGAGAATCCATTTCAAATGTGGTGCTCGCGCACTCCACGACTTTAATGATAGTGTTCGGATTTTGGACGTGTTATCTGCGAAGTTCAATACTGGGCGAAAGGATATTTTGACTCGATTCGAAAAGTGGGAGCAGGAGTATAAGCAGCTCAAGGCGCAAGTAGAGCTCCTACAAGAGGAAAATGCATCGTACCAGGCGAAAGAGTTACTGTCTGCTGTACAGGGGCATGTTCTTGCTCATGTGTTTGAACAAAAATCCATTCAGGAGATGCAGCAATTGGCTGCCAAGTTGACCGCTGAGCATGATTTGCTTGTTTTATTTGCCACAACGGCCGAAAATAAAATCATTCTGGCACACAACGGTTTCCAATCCATTAGCTGCGGAGCGTATTTAAAGGAAAATCTGGGCGCGTTTCAGGGCAAGGGGGGCGGTAGCAACCAGTCTGCTCAGGCAGCATTTTCGTCCCGCGAGAACCTCTTGAATTTCTTTGAAACGGCCCAGCGGCAGTTCATTCAGGGCTAATGTAATGGAGGATTAGTGACGAAGCGGCAGCTTCCACTTTTCCTCTTCTGTAAATAAAATGAAAGAAAAAATAAGTGCAACAACAGCGCCCCAAATGGCTTTATCCCCAATCGTCAAAGTCAGAAATCCCCCCAGCAAAGCTCCTAGCAAGAAGGCTGCCAGGATGACACCATAGCGCATCGCTCGAATGGCAGCGTTCGTGTCCTTGGTCGTTATGGCGACATACATAGCCTCTGTAGCTGATCGGAGATTACCGGTGCTGACCGTGGAGGTGTACGGCACATCAATGAGCTTGCGGAAGGAAGTCATTTGTACGGAAGCGACGAACGAGACGATCACCACCACTACCGTATTGGGAACTCCTTGCGGAATCAGTCCCACGATGAAAAAAATTGCGATTTCCAGTAAAAGAATAGCGCGGGTCCAGTCCGGAGTTAAACGGTGGGTTGATTTTCGTTTAATCCCTTCAGCAACAAAAACGCCCAGTGAAAAGGCGATCAGGGGCGGGATATAGGATAACGCCTGAATCCAGTGCCCCTGAATGACCTTGACAGCCAGCAGCACGATATTGCCTGTCTGTGCGTTGGCGAAAACACCGCCTCTTCCAACAAAGGTATATGTGTCCAAAAAGCCCCCTACTAATGATAGTAAGGCGCCCAGTCGCAACGATTCGGACGTTACCTGATGTAAATGGATTTTGCCTTTCATAAACACGGCATATAAGCCTCCTATGCTAAACGTCGATTCTTTAAAGCTAACACGAAAATCCAGGACCATACAATTAAATTAATCACTTAAGCATGAAAATGACACAAAGAAGCCACATCAGGTCCCATACAATAGAAAGGACGTGATGCGGCTTGTTGGAGTGCTGTTTAAAGTGCCATCTGAAATTCGAGAATGTGCTTATTGCAGAGCTTGAACGAGGGCTCTACCAAACTCCTGTGCACCATCTGGACCGTCGGCTGTAATAATATCGCTATGCGCAACGACATGATGAGCGACATATTCGGCTTGATGCGCTTGGAGCTGGTCCTTTTGTACATCCACTGGATAGCATGTAGCTGTTCTGCCAGAGAGCAGTCCGGTTTGAGCCACAGCTACAGAGCCTGCACAGATGCCAGCCACTAAAGTCTTTTGCTCATGAGTTTGTTTCAGCAGAGCTTGGAGATCTGCATTATTCCACAGATGATCATTCGTTCCTGATCCGCCGATTACAGATACCAGATCATAGTCAGCCAGCACAGCGTCTGTAAAAACAAGATCAGCCGTCGCTTTACCATTGTAGTCACCCACGATTTCGCCTGTTTTTGTACTGGCTAGTGTCACGGTAACACCTGCTTGCTCTAGCGCTTCCTTTGGTTTAAACAATTCATCCTCATTAAAGCGCTCTGGGGGTATAATAAAAAGAGCCTTTTTACTCATACTCTATTCCTCCTTGAATGTGTAACGTTATTTACTATTGTAGGGTGGCTTCGTCAGGCTGTGAAGAATGCACTTTCAAGTACGGAGGTTACCTGCAGGTTACTATTAATGTGCAAGATCATGATGATTTAGAAGGAGTTAATTGATATATGTCTGATACGCTGAGAGACGAAATACGGGAGAAAATTGTAAACGGAGACTACAACTGCGAAAAGGAACTAACGCTATCTGTGCTAAGCGGGAAATGGAAGGTCGTTATTTTATGGCATTTGGGTGTGGAAGGGCCGCACCGGTTCAGTGACCTGCAAAGGTTGTTTCCGAAGCTGTCGCATAAAGTGCTGACCAACCAACTGCGGGAGTTGATGGAGGACGGTATTGTGCACCGGGAAGTGTATCCCGAAGTGCCCCCAAAGGTGGAGTATTCGATGACTGCGCTGGGGATGACGATTTTACCGATTGTGGAAATGATGTATGAGTGGGGGAAAAAACGGGTGCAATCGATCCGTGAGGAAATGCAACGCAGCAGTGAGGGAAACGTTTAAATTCTGAATGCGATCTAAGAAGGACCTTTAACGCTCCGTCATATGAAAAATAGAACGCCTTGCACGATAAGTACGAATTGTACCTAGGGCAAAGGCGTTCTTTGCTTCAATATGAATCATTGCTGTTCAAGTGCTGGTAGAACCTCAATCCAGCGTGTAGCCCAAGTACCGATATGGTCAAATAAAGGAGCTAAATCGCGTCCCTTATCCGTAAGGGAGTATTCAATCCGTACAGGCTTCTCAGGATAAACCATACGTTGTATGATTCCTTCTTCCTCCAGCTCTTTCAAACGGTCCGAAAGGACCTTTCCACTTAAATTAGGAATTGAATTCTCAATAGCGACGAAACGTTGCGGACCATTCGTTAGTTGAAATACGATCAACACCGTCCAACGCTTGCTCAGTAGCTCCATAGCCTTTTCAAACCGTGGGCACATCTGCGGAATGTTCATGTGATCACCTCATGCTCCTATTATTAACGATTCACTGTTAAAAGTAAATGATTTTACTTTACATAAATTTATTACTTGACGAAATGGTATGATATAAATATACTTTGTTACATAAAGTAACTTGTTAGCTTTGCTACGGAGCTTAAGATATTAATACTTAAAATTTGAACATAATTTGATATTATTAATGACGTAATTAAATGAACAGATACGAACTAATCGTTGAGGTTATGGTTTGGGCGCAGGGGGAAGTCGGATGAAGCTGGAATGTGAAGTGTGCGTAGTTGGAGGGGGGCCCGCAGGGACTTTGTTATCCTGTCTACTGGCGGAGCAGGGTGTTTCGACGATATTGATTGAGCGGCAGAGCGTGCCCGGAAAGGCTTTCCGCGGTGAAATTTTAAACGATGAGGGTCAGGAAGTGATCCAAAAGCATAAGCTGCTCGAACAAATTCATGAGGATCATATTCTCGCCTCCACAAGAATCGAATATTGGCAGCATCAGCAGCAGATCAAAACGGTCGAGCCAGCTTCAATCCATGGTAATGTGGGAGTGCATATTCCACAACCTCGATTTTTAGAGGCGCTGCTCAAACAGGCGTCCACCTACGAGTCCTTCCGTTGCCTGGCAGGTACAACTGTGACTGCGTTGGAAGGTGACAGCGAGCAGGGATACACGGGCTTGACCGCCCGCGATAAGAACGGTCATGAGATTACGATTCACAGTTCTTTGATTGTGGGAGCAGACGGACGCTATTCGACTGTACGCAAGCTGGCGGAGATGCCTGTGACGAACATTCGCCACGGCTATGATCTGCTATGGGCTAAAATCGCGGCACCTGCCGGGTGGGAGCCCGTCACTCGTCTGGCACTGGTCAACGGAGGCCAGTTGGCTTTATTTTCACAGGCTGAGGGCTATATTCAAATTGGCTGGAATGTGGAGGAGGACAGTTTTCTCACCCTGTTTAAGCAATCTTTTGAACCATTTATACAATTGTTTACGGAGGCTTTTCCGGATTTGAAGCATAGTGTGCATGATCACATTCGTTCATGGAAGGACTTCGTACCGTTGGATATTTTCAGCAGCCGCAGTGACATATGGGCACAAAACGGACTGGTCCTGATTGGAGATGCGGCGCATACCATGACACCTACGGGAGCTTTTGGCTTGAACGCTGCTTTGAAGGATGCCGATGTGCTGGCCAGTGAGCTTCTTCGTTTACGCCAGCAGGTATATACCGCAGAAGACCTAAAGGTTTTCGAAGACGGACGACGACAGGCTGTCACCGAGCTTCAGGAGCGTCAACTGACCATGGAATCCACGTTTCATGAACATTTCTTACACATAGTTCAATGATGTAACACCCTGACAACAACGATTAGCCTGAGAAATACAGGATATTTCATATATAAAGTTTATATAAAGGATGGTGCAGAGGGATGAACCAAAAAGATGTAGCTACGCTACTTAACGATAAAATTCAAACTATTCGTGGAAAGCAATCTTCGACGATTTTGGTAGGACCGATCAAGCTGCCAGTTAATTTGGAAGGGGAAACGATTGTTTTTCAATGGTATTGCTGGTTGCCTGTACGGGATGAGGAAGATCGTCAGGACTTACTGAATGCCAATGCTGAGACGATTGTGAAGCGATTGTCCACACTGAATTTGGCGGAGGGACAACAATCAAGTGTATTGGTGTACGGTGATCTCGAGCAGTCAGAAAATGCATTAGTTCGCATGCATAGTATTTGCCATACTGGAGATATTTTTGGTAGCAAGCGCTGTGACTGCGGATTTCAACTCCACCAGTCGATGAAAATGATTGTGGAACATGGAACAGGTGCATTGTTCTATCTAGCAAATCATGAAGGTCGCGGGATCGGTTTGTTTAGTAAAGCCATGGCTTATATTCTGCAAGAAGAAGGTATGGATACCGTCGAAGCCAACCATCAGTTGGGTTTTGAAGATGATACACGCAATTATGCGGATGCCATTAGTGTGCTTCAGCACTTGAGACAAAAACCAGTAACTCTGATTACAAATAACCCTAAAAAGCTGGATGCCTTGAAGAAGTCAGGTATGAATGTGGCGGGACGTATGCCGCTCTGGGGCGATGTGTCGCAATATAATGAACGGTATTTGAATACAAAAGTAGAACGATCCGGCCATTTGCGGGATTCCGATCTCAGGGAGGTTCTATGAACACTCACGAAAAATATATGCGTCTGGCACTGGAAAATGCCAGAAGTGCCAAAGGGCAAACAGAGCCGAATCCGCTCGTTGGATCAGTCATTGTCAATAATGGCCGTATCGTTGGGATCGGCGCTCATTTGAAGCCTGGCGAGCCCCATGCCGAGATTCATGCATTGCGTATGGCAGGGGAACATGCTCAGGGAGCGACGATTTATGTAACGCTGGAGCCATGTTCCCATCACGGCCGGACAGGCCCGTGTGCGGAAGCGATTGTGAAGGCTGGCATTCGTCGGGTGGTGATTGCAGCACTGGACCCGAACCCGCTGGTTTCTGGCAGAGGGGTACAAATTTTGAAAGATGCAGGCATTGAGGTCATAGTCGGAGTATGTGAGCAGGAATCCATCCGTATGAATGAAGTGTTCAATCAATATATCGTGAACAAGCGTCCTTTTATTACGATCAAATCGGCAGTAACGCTGGACGGTAAAATTGCAACGCGAACCTCTGAAAGCAAGTGGATCACATCTGAGGCTGCACGAGAGGATGTGCATCGTCTTCGTCACGAGCATGTAGGCATCCTGGTCGGTGTACAGACCGTGATTCATGATAATCCTCAGCTTACGACTCGTCTACCAGAAGGACGGAATCCGATTCGTATCATTCTGGATAGTAAGCTTCGTATTCCATTGGATGCTCGTGTTATTACAGATGGAGAGGCGCCTACCTGGATATTCACAGGGCGGACTTACGATGAAGGCAAGCGAAGCCAGCTAGAACAGCTTGGTGTGAAGGTATACCCGACACAGGATGAATATAGTGATCGGGTCAACCTACCGCAAATGCTGGACATTCTGGGGGCGGCGGAGGTCTCATCGGTATTCGTGGAAGGCGGGGCCGAGGTGAACGCTTCGTTCGTGCAGCAAGGATTGGCAGACAAGCTGGTGTTGTATATAGCGCCGAAGCTGGTTGGAGGGCGCTCCGCCCCGGGCTTTCTCGGGGGAGAGGGCGTGTCTGCGATGAGCGACGCGGTGGCATTGCAGGACTTGAGCGTGACGCAGGTTGGCGTGGACTGGAAAATAGAAGGGTATTTTGGGCGAGGGAAATGAGTGAGTTGTTTCGGGTGGAGAAGGAGGCTCCGCGAAGGGGTTGATCTTCCGATCGCTACCGCTTCTCCAGATTCAACCCCTCCGCTCCGCTGCTACCCACCGCAAAGTCACTCATTTTTCGAAATGGTGTGTGGAGCATGGGAAGGGCAAAAGGACTTGAAAACTCAAAAGCTAATATACTTAAAGAACAGAGGATCTGAAGGGCTAAAAGGCCTGGAGGGTTCTTTTTTTATATATTAAACGGTTAGTAGGATGAATGATTAATGGGGTGAATAACTCATAAGGTGAATGTCTTATGGGGTGAAACCAGATAACATAATTACACAATATTTGGGGTTTTCGTCCTGGTTCCTTATGTATTTTTAGATACTTTCGCCTCGTTTAGTTGAAATATAGAAATATAAGGATTGACCTGGAAATAGAGATCAAGCACAATGAAGTTGAATTCAGCTTGGAAGAAAAGGGGAAAGGCTTGCAGGGAAAGGGATAAGAGAATTTAAAGGAGGATGTTGGTTGTGAAAAAAATGATATTATGCTTGTTAAGTGCCAGTCTGATGTTTTTAGCTGCACCGGTTTCTACTAAAGCCTTTTCGGGTGAGGTCACACAAGGAACAGGCTCATATTCAACCATACTACCTGCCGGAGCAGCTACACCGCAAAATGAAATTTATAAGACAGCGAATGTAACCAGCCCAATGCCTACCAACGACTGGTGGAGCAGTCTGGCCTGGGTGCCCTACTCCGAGGCTCAATATCCGCATCCACTTGCCTTGAAAAATCAGCAAAACGGTCTGCGCATCTTTAACCCAAGCGGTAAAATTACGGTCAATCCGGGATACATCGCAGGCTGGATGGATGATGTGAACGATTTTACCATTGGTCATTCTGTAAGCGCTTCATTTCCAGATGCCAAGGTGGATGGTTTCAGTGATTGGTTTGTCAAATCCTTATTTCAAAACGACAGCAACAAAATGAGCGCTACCTATGGACATGGCTCCCCCTATGTTTTTTTTGAATTTGGCGGCGGCAATCCGAAGCTCTCGTTCAATGAGGTGCCAGAGGTCTGGTCCGGCTCAGCTACCTCCCCAGTGCTTGGCATTACTATCAATGGCTCACACTATGGTCTGTTTGGTCCTTCCGGCAGTACCTGGTCTGGTCTTGGATCGAGTACTCTGATCAATCAATTAAACGGGAAAAGCTATTTTACAGTGGCGGCTTTGCCTGACAATACAACAGCGACCTTGGACAAATTTCAGCAATATGCCTATTCTTTTGTTACAAACTCCAAAGCAGAGTACAGCTACAACGAAGCTTCTTCCGAGGTAACAACCACCTTTACCGTTACAACAACCACGAAGCAAGGTACACAAGCGGGCACTATTTTTGCCTTATATCCACATCAGTGGAAAAACTCATCACAGTCCCTGCTGGGCTACACGTACAATTCTGTACGCGGCCAGATGAAAACGGCGGAAGGTGCTTCTTTTCAAACAAAGATGAAATTTACAGGGGTACTCCCTTCTTTGCCCGATTTGGGATCTTATGATAAAAATAAGCTGTACAGCTATATAGACGAGGCGAAAGCGGAAGTCTACTCTGGAGACAAAGACACGTACTGGACTGGAAAACGTTTGGGCAAGTTGGCAGCGCTGGCGCCAATTGCCGACCAGGTTGGCAATACCGCAGCAGCGACCCAGTTCCGCAATGAGATCAAAAGTCGGCTGCAGGATTGGTTTAAGGCCAGTGACAGCTCAGGAAAGCTGAAAAGCTCTAATCTATTTGTGTACAACAGCAATTGGGGGACATTAATCGGTTATCCCGACAGCTTTGGCAGTGCGGTAGAATTAAATGACCATCATTTCCATTATGGATACTTTATTAAGGCTGCGGCCGAAATTGCACGGGTAGACAAAAGCTGGGCATCCAATTCACAATGGGGACAGATGGTGCAGCTGCTCATTCGCGACATTGCCAATACTGACAGATCTGATTCGAAATTTCCGTATTTACGTAATTTTGATCCCTATGCTGGTCACACCTGGGCTTCCGGTCATGCTAAATTTGGCGACGGCAACAATAATGAATCCTCCTCGGAAGCGATGAATGCTTGGGCCGGTTTGATTTTATGGGGCGAGGCGACGGGAAATACCCAAACTCGTGATCTGGGCATCTATCTATATACAACGGAAATGAATGCGATTAACGAATATTGGTTTGATGTACAAGGCACAAACACCCCTTCAGGGATGCAAAGCGCGACGGCAAGTATGATCTGGGGTGGTAAAACGGTGGGGAATGCAACATGGTGGACCAATAACCCCGCAGAGGTGCACGGTATCAACTGGCTGCCGATTACCTCGGCTTCCTTGTACCTGACACAATATCCGGAATATGCGGCTAAAAATTTTAGCAATCTGCTGCAAAAAAGCGGAGGGAATTTCAGTCCGTGGGAAGATATTGTGTATATGTACAGGGCGATTTCGGACCCGTCCGATGCCAAGGCCAAATTCAGTGCACGCGTAGCGACGATGACACCGGAAGCTGGGAATTCCAAGGCGAATGCCTACCACTGGATTTATAATTTGGATGCTATAGGCAACATCGACCGCAGCGTCACCGCCAATTCACCTATTTATGCCGTATTTCATAAGAACGGTGTGAAAACCTATGTGGCCTACAACTTTACAGACCAGGTCAAAACAGTAACCTTCTCAAATGGACACAGTATTACCGTGCAGCCGAACAGCTTTAATACCGGAAATGGAAACGGCGGCGGCAATCCGCAACCTGATACAGAAGCTCCATCAAGCCCGGTAAATGTGCGAGCTACGACCAAAACGGCTTCGGCGGTCACTCTGGAGTGGGAGGCAGCCACAGACAATGTTGGCGTTACGGGGTATATCGTGTATAAGGACGGGGCTCAGGCGGCAAACATAAACGGTACTTCCGCTTCAATTACAGGACTGGATGCAGCTACTACTTACAGCTTTACCGTTAAGGCTCAGGACGCAGCCGGTAACTTATCTGCAGCCAGTCAAGCTGTTTCGGTAACTACAGAGCCAGCATCTGGCGGCAATGAGGGAGGCGGAGAAACGGAGGATTACACTGTACGGTCCCGCTTTGTCAGCGATCATGAAGCACTGCTTCAATTTACCCCTAAAACAGCCTCCGCCTATGTTGACGTGCATTATACTTTATCAGGTGGACAACAGCTCAATTACCGGATGACCAACAACGCTGGTGTTTGGGAACAGCGAGTTACAGACCTCTCCATCGGGAAGGCCGTCAGCTATTGGTTCACCTATGAAAAGGCGGGGTTGCAATATGAGACTCCTTCATTCAGCTATACCCACCAGACTGCAGCTACAACAACAGGAGTTTCCGAGTTTCTGCTACCGACGCGTTGAACACCTCCCAACCCGGGCTTGCTCCTGAATAAATAAAATTTTGGATGATATAAATATAGAGGAGATACAGGTATGACAGAGTTTTGGGAATCCAGTTTTATAGAAAATCAAATGATGTGGGGCTTTGAACCTTCAGACTCAGCAATCCTGACAAAGGACTTTTTTCTTGCAAAGAACGTTAAGGATATATTGATACCTGGTATTGGATATGGTAGAAATGCCAAGGTTTTTGTTGATAACGGAATAGATGTAACAGGTATTGAGATTTCAAAAACAGCGATTGATTTGGCGAGACAAAAAGAGCTTAATATCAGTATTTTTCATGGCTCCGTAACGGATATGCCTTTTGATAACAAACTTTATGACGGTATATTTTGTTATGCCCTTATTCACTTATTGAATAAGCGTGAGAGGGAAAAGTTTATTAACGATTGTTATAATCAGTTAAAGCCAAACGGATATATGGTTTTTACGACGATTTCAAAAGAAGCCCCGATGTATGGAAAGGGAAAGCAACTGGATAAAGACTATTACGAGATCATGGAAGGGGTAAAAATGTTTTTTTATGATGCTGACTCGATAAAACAAGAATTCGGCAAATATGGACTAATAGAAATTTCCGAAATTGTTGAGCCACATAAAAATATGGAAAGTAAACCTCCATTCAAATTTATCATGGTAAAATGTCAAAAAGAGCTATAAGGTGAATGGTAAGAGAACGACACGAGGGAAGCAGTTATGCTTCCTCCGTGTCTTTTTTTGTTTTTTATGGGGTCGTAATACTTTCGCCATGTTCGTGAATGCAAGGGTGCGTAATAATGATAAAGGCTGATGCAGGAAGATATTACCGAGGCGAGGATTTCCAATGGTCCCGCAGTGCCTGCCCTGATCGGGTCAGGTATCCTGTGAATCTGATGCATCCACCAACATTAAGGGTTCGATTCCCAATCGCCTTCCACGCGACTTCTGGTAGAGTATTCGAATGATCGAATAAAACAATGAAAAGACCCCAATAAGAGCATCCCATGTCTGGTCTTGATGACAGATACCGGGGCGATGGCTATGCGGCCAGCGGATACCGGAGAGAGTAAGCGCCGACAGGACCCGAGGCGTCGGGAATACGGATTCACAGTCGATGTTGGGCTGGTGAATTCCATCCCCGGAACACGGGAACAGGCGGCCCCTTTCTTTTTCCTTAAGCTTGGCCCCGCCCTCCACACCGGAGGGATGCTCTGCAAGGGTCCACCCCCTGCTACAACAAATAAAAATAAATCCTCATTTTAAAAATGTGTTTTGACTCAACGTGCGAATAAGCGGAGCGGTCCGTTTGAATCTGGAGAAGCGAAGCGTTCGCCTTTGTCCCTGAATTTTAACCCTATAAGGGGTTCATCAAATCCAAAAATTCAGGGGCAACAGCGATCGGAAGATCAAATGGAACGTGGAGCCGCTACACGCGGAAAATGTACATTTTTAAGTTGAGGATTTTTAACACTAGGAGTGATACGATGTTTAAGAAGATAACAATTAAAGCCGATGAGCGCGGACTGCTGTTCAAAAAAGGAAGCTATCACAAGTTGCTGCACCCAGGGACTTACCTATTGAAGACATTTCAGCAGGAAGCCGTTGAAATTTTGAATGTAGCTGAATCATTTTTTGTACCAGATCATGATATTCGTCTGTTTTTGACAGATCCTCTATTGCTGGAGCAATTGACTGTCATTGATGTAGAGGACCATGAATATGTGTTGCATTATGAGGACAATCGGTTTGTAGAGCTGCTGACAGCAGGGAAATATGCATTTTGGAACATGCTCAAGGAGCATCGTTTTGTTCGTGCAGATACGCGGCAGCCTGCAATTGATAAGGCTTTGGGGCAAGCCTTCTTGTCCAAGACACCGGGCTTCTGGAAAGCCCTTCAGGTGGCCAGTCATGAATTGGGCTTTTTGTATTACGATAATGTGCTGCAAGGTGAACTAAAACCGGGCAAATATTATTTTTGGTTGTCCACGGTGAATACAGAGATCAAAACACTAGATATGCGACAGCAGCAGATGGACCTGATGGGTCAGGAAATCATGACAGAGGACAAAATCACGCTGCGCCTTAACTTCGTCTGTCAGTACCGTATCATCGACCCGCTGCGGGCATTGGAATTTCGGGCATACGAGGAGCAAATGTACATTACGCTTCAACTGTTGTTGCGTGAATATGTAGGCACAATGAAGCTGGATGATTTGCTGAAAATGAAGCAGGAAATTGCGGAATATGTCTTGACTCGACTAAATGAGCAGAGCGACGAATATGGGGTGACTTTTACGTCAGCAGGGGTGAAGGATATTATTTTGCCGGGGGATATCAAGGATATCCTGAATACGGTGCTGTTGGCAGAGAAGAAGGCGCAAGCTAACCTCATCACACGACGTGAAGAGACGGCATCCACTCGTAGTCTGCTCAATACGGCCAAGCTGATGGACGAAAACGCCACCCTCTATCGTCTCAAAGAGCTGGAATTCATGGAAAAAATCTGCGAGAAGATTGGTACGATATCGCTGACTGGCGGAAATACGCTGCTGGAGCAGCTAAACACATTAGTTCATATGAAAGAGGGACAAGGACTCCAATAAAGGAAAATACTCCCGAACGATGAGGTAAGCTGGTTCAAGGTTCGGGAGTATTTATTTAGTTCGTTTTGGTGGATGCGAGAAAAGCGTCCATATCAATCACCGGAATGAGAGCACCCCGATGCTCCATCACAGTAGGAAACAATTCGCGTTGCCATTCTTCCTCGTTGCTTTGTAGCTGACTGTCTTCAGCAGATGCCGTATCCTCCACCTGATCGACAAGCAGTGCAATCTTCGCACGACTGAGCAAAATCATTTTGTCCTCGGAGGAGTCGCTTGATGCGGGAAGAAGCAGTTTTTTGCGTAGATTAAGGATTGTAAATACGTCGCCACGAATGGTCACCATTCCTTCATGCCATGCTTCGGAAAAGGGGAGCGGCGTCCCTTTTTTGGCATTCATGACTTCTTCTACTTCCAGAAAGTTTATCGCGAACTTCTTGTCCGCCAGACTGCACACAATAAATTCAGACATAGCAATTCTCCTTACATATTTAGATAAGTCCACTACAAGTTGTGAACTGGCGGTAAATTGGGTTAACTATTGCGTTTTGACAGATGGAACGATAAAGTGGAGGATGCGGTAAAATGGTTTTAGTTAATCACAGAATATCACAAACGAGCAGTTAAATCTTCCAAAATAACAGCCTAACGGACAAAGCGTGGCTTCGAGTTTCCCTACATATATAGTGTTGGGGCTAAGGCTATGTCCGACGGCACTACATTTTAAGATAAGCGGGTTGAGGTAGAATGGATCATGAAAAGCAGCGATTAAGTATCGAGGCAGCCAGATTATACTATCTGAACGATTACAGTCAGCAAGATATCGCGGTCAGACTTGGGGTTTCACGTCCTACAGTATCGCGGTTACTTCAGGCTGCCAAGGAACAGGGATACGTGCGGATCAGTATTGTGGACCCGATGGAGGATATGGACGCGCTCGGAGAGCAGGTGAAAAAGAAATACGGGCTGGATACCGTGCTGGTCTGTTATTCGCCATTAAATGAATATCAGGAGATCAAGAAGCATATTAGCAAAAAAGCAGCCGATTATTTGCATGAAACGGTACAGGATGCTGATATTATTGGAGTGACATGGGGAACAACCATGCATGCGGTGGCGCTTCATCTCCAGCAAAAGCAGGTCAAGGGAGTCGAGGTGGTTCAGCTCAAAGGAGGCGTAAGCCATTCACATGTCAACACTTATGCCGTGGAAACCGTAAATTTGTTCGCAGAAGCCTTTAACACCATAGCTCGGTATTTGCCGCTGCCCGTGATTTTCGACAGTCAAGCTGTTAAGAGAATGGTCGAGAAGGATCGGCATATCCAGCGTATCATTCAACTTGGCAAGCAGGCGAACATTGCGGTGTTTACGGTGGGTACGGTCAAGGAGGATGCGCTGCTGTTCCGATTAGGATACTTTAACCATGAAGAGCAGAAGCTGCTGCAAAAAATCGGCAAGGGCGATATTTGCTCGCGCTTTTTTGACGATGAGGGCAACATATGCAGTCAGGAAATCAACAGCCGTACCGTTGGAATTGATTTACCTGAGCTGCGAAAGAAGGAGAAGTCCATCCTTGTAGCTGGAGGTCAGCGCAAAGTAGAGGCCATTCGGGCATCACTGCGTGGCAAGTATGCGAATATCTTGGTGACGGACCAGTTTACGGCACAAGCGCTTTTGCAATAGAACATGTTGGCCTCAATTCAATTAAACATGGTTACGGCGTGTGCCTACAGGGTAACATGAATTGTAGGTGAACGGCCTGTGTACAAGCGTGAACATAATTTCAAAATGTGTTTTACATATGTTCAGAGCCGTGCTATGATGATCTCATCACAGAGAAATAAACGATTCATTTTCTTCACACTATTTATTAAATGAAGGAGCTTTTAGATATGAACATTGCAGCATTAATCGACCATACATTGTTGCGTGCAGATGCGATGAAGGATGAAATTACAAAACTGACTGCTGAGGCAAAAAAATACCAGTTTGCTTCCGTATGTGTGAATCCGGCGTGGGTAGCTTATGCAGCTGAACAGCTCGCAGGCACAAACGTGGCTATCTGTACGGTTATCGGGTTTCCACTGGGAGCCAATACATCGGCAACGAAAGCGTTTGAAACGAAAGATGCTATTGCTAACGGTGCAACTGAAATTGATATGGTTATTAACATAGGCGCTTTGAAGGCGCGCGATGTACAGCTCGTCGAGCAGGATATCCGTGCGGTTGTAGAAGCGGCTGCGGGTACACTGGTCAAAGTGATTATCGAAACCTGCCTGCTGACAGACGAAGAGAAGGTACTAGCGTGTGAGCTGTCCGTCAAAGCTGGAGCGAATTTTGTGAAAACTTCGACGGGTTTCTCTACAGGTGGAGCTACTGTGAAAGACGTAGCCTTGATGCGCAAAACAGTAGGACCTGATATTGGTGTCAAAGCTTCTGGTGGCGTACGCAGCCTGGAGGATGTGCAAAAATTAGTAGAAGCTGGCGCAAGTCGGATCGGTGCAAGTTCCGGTGTGAAAATCATCGAGGGCGAGCAATCTACATCTTCCTATTAAGTTTATTTTAAAGTCATGGAGGGATTCGCAATGAAGGATCAATTGATTCAGAAAGCGCTTGAGGCGCGTAATCAGGCATATGTTCCGTATTCGAATTTTCAAGTGGGTGCTGCGGTTCTCGGAAGCGATGGCACGATTTATCACGGATGCAATGTGGAAAATGCCTCCTACGGCTTATGCAATTGTGCAGAGCGGACAGCGATTTTTAAAATGGTATCCGAAGGCTGCCGAAAAATTGATTCGATTGCGGTTGCAGCTGATACGGAAGGGCCTGTGTCTCCATGTGGGGCCTGTCGTCAGGTCATTTCCGAATTTGCTCATCAAGATACCAAAATTTATCTGACAAACCTTCATGGCAATACGGAAGAGTGGACGGTGGATCAATTACTGCCGGGTGCCTTTCGACCTGCGGATCTGGGGAAATAAAAAAAAGAATGCCTCTTTGGGGCGCATTCTTTTTGTGGGCAATGTAAGCGCTTAATGTAATGAGGGGGAATTGAAATGAAATATGTAATCGCTTTGGTGGGATTGCTTGTTGTATTTGCACTTACTTACGTTGCCAGCAGTGACAAGCGTAAAATCAGGTATCGTCCGCTGATAGTTATGGTTGTTCTGCAAGCAGCGCTTGCTTTCGTATTGCTGAATACAGAGATTGGTGAAATTCTAGTTAAAGGTTTTGCAAAAGGTTTTAATAGTCTGATTGGTTATGCTATGGAAGGGATTAACTTCGTTTTTGGCGGAATTGCGAATGAAGGAGCAGCACCGTTCTTTATCGGTGTACTGCTGCCAATCGTGTTCATATCCGCGCTGATTGGGATTTTACAATATGTGAAAGTGCTTCCTTTTATTATTAAATATATCGGGCTTGTCTTGAGCAAAGTAAACGGAATGGGTAAACTGGAATCCTACAACGCTGTAGCTTCGGCTATCTTGGGTCAATCCGAGGTGTTTATTTCCGTTAAGAAACAAATTGGTCTGCTGCCAAAACACCGGCTGTATACATTGTGTGCATCTGCGATGTCTACGGTGTCCATGTCGATTGTGGGAGCCTACATGCAAATGTTGAACCCCAAATATGTGGTTACCGCATTGGTGCTGAACCTGTTTGGCGGCTTTATTATCGCTTCCATTATTAATCCGTACAAGATTGAGAAGGAAGACGATTTACTGGAGGTTCAAGAGGAAGAGAAGCAGTCCTTCTTCGAAATGCTCGGGGAATATATAATGGATGGTTTCAAGGTTGCTATTACGGTAGCCGCGATGCTGATCGGTTTTGTGGCGCTGATTGCCATGGTTAACGGCATTTTCTCCTGGTTGTTTGGTATCAGCTTTCAGGCGCTGCTTGGCTATGTGTTTGCACCGTTCGCCTTTGTTATGGGGATTCCGTGGAACGAGGCAGTGCAGGCAGGCAGCATTATGGCTACCAAGCTCGTATCCAACGAATTTGTGGCTATGCTGGATCTGACCAAGCAAACAGGCTTGTCCGAGCGTACGATCGGGATCGTATCGGTATTCCTCGTATCCTTTGCAAACTTCTCGTCCATCGGTATCATTTCCGGGGCTGTGAAGGGTCTGCATGAAAAACAGGGAAATGTAGTGGCCCGTTTTGGTCTGAAGCTGTTGTACGGGGCGACGCTGGTTAGCGTGCTGTCGGCAACGATTGCAGGGTTGTTTTTGTAAAAAAAACAGCGAGTCAGGAAAGGATTTTTATAATGTCTAAATTTAAACGGATTCACTTGGTCGTTATGGACTCGGTTGGTATCGGCGAAGCACCGGATGCTGCCCAGTTTGATGATTACGCTGTAGATACACTTGGTCATATTGCACGCGAACGCGGCGGTCTGAACATGCCGAATATGGGTAAGCTCGGTCTGTCCAACATTCGTTCCATAGAAGGTGTACCAGCGGCCGATAAGCCACTCGCGTATTACACCAAAATGCAGGAAGCCTCCAATGGCAAGGATACGATGACAGGTCATTGGGAAATCATGGGCTTAAATATTGCAGTTCCTTTCCGTGTATTCCCGGATGGGTTTCCAGATGAGCTGATTCAGCGCATTGAGGAGCATACAGGCCGCAAAGTTATTGGCAACAAGCCAGCCAGCGGCACGGAAATCATTGATGAGCTGGGCGAAGAACATGTAAAAACCGGCGCACTCATCATCTATACCTCAGCGGATTCAGTACTGCAAATTGCAGCGCATGAGGAAGTTGTACCTTTGAAGGAGCTCTATGAGATCTGTGAGTTCTGCCGTAAAATCACGCTGGAAGATCCGTACATGCTGGGTCGCATTATTGCCCGTCCGTTCATAGGTGAGGCAGGGAACTTCTCTCGTACCTCCAATCGACATGACTATGCGCTCAAGCCATTTGGTCGCACCACAATGAATGAACTGAAGGATGCAGGCCTGGATGTAATCGCCTTGGGTAAAATTTCTGACATTTATGACGGCGAGGGTGTAACGAAGGCAGTGCGCACAGTGTCCAATATGGATGGCATGGATAAGCTGGTGGCTACGCTGGACGAGGAATTCACCGGATTAAGCTTCTTGAATTTGGTGGACTTTGATGCTGTATACGGCCACCGTCGTGATCCGCAGGGATATGGTCAAGCCTTGGACGATTACGATGCCCGTCTGCCCGAGGTATTCGCCAAAATGACCGATGACGACCTGTTGATCATCACCGCAGATCATGGGAACGACCCAACCTATCGCGGAACGGATCATACCCGTGAATATGTGCCTTTGCTGGCTTATTCCCCTCGTTTTGCAGCTGGAGGCAAGGAACTGGCAGTTCGCAAGACGTTTGCGGATATTGGAGCGACAGTAGCGGATAACTTTGGTGTAAAACTGCCTGAGCATGGAACTAGCTTTTTAGCAGAACTTCAGTAATCTAGACGCTAGCAACGAAGGCAGTCAAGATTATTGGTAACGAAATGAGTAACGATATCAGCATGGACAAATGGGACGGAGGAATAAAAAACATGAGTGTACACATTGGAGCCAAACCTGGAGAGATTGCAGAAACAATTTTGCTGCCAGGAGATCCGCTACGGGCGAAATTTATCGCTGAAACATATCTGGAGGACGTGACCTGCTACAACGAGGTGCGCGGAATGCTCGGATTCACGGGAACGTACCAAGGCAAACGCCTGTCTGTACAGGGAACCGGGATGGGGCTGCCTTCCATCAGTATTTATGTCAACGAATTGATTAGCGAGTATGGGGTGAAAAACTTGTTCCGCGTGGGTACATGTGGCGGAATGAAGGAGCATGTGCACGTTCGTGACGTCATTTTAGCACAGGCATCCTGTACAGATTCCGGCATGAACCGCCATATCTTTGGCGGCTACGATTTCTCCCCGATTGCCAGCTTCCCTCTCTTGAAGGGCGCTTATGATCGCGGGGTTGCCAAAGGATTGAACATGCATGTCGGCAACGTATTCAGCTCAGACAGCTTCTACCGTGATGACAAATCAGTGGTACAAAAGTTGATGGAATACGGTGTGTTGGGTGTGGAGATGGAGACTTCGGCTTTATACACGCTGGCAGCCAAGTTTGGCGTAAACGCACTGACCATTCTGACGGTAAGTGATCACTTGCTGACAGGCGAAGAAACGACAGCAGAGGAACGGCAAACCACGTTTAAAGAAATGATGGAAGTTGCACTGGATACAGCAGTATCCCTGTAAACGATCATACGCACAGTGAGGAGAAATGACATATGAGAATGGTAGACTTGATTGAAAAAAAACGTGATGGAAAAGAACTGAGCACTGAGGAAATTAACTTTATTATCCAAGGCTATACTCAGGGTGAAATTCCTGATTATCAGGTCAGTGCATTGGCGATGTCTATTTTCTTCAAAGATATGAACGAACGGGAACGTGCTGATTTGACTATGGCAATGGTTCATTCAGGAGATACGATTGACTTGTCCGCGATTGAAGGTGTAAAGGTCGATAAGCACTCCACTGGCGGTGTGGGTGATACGACAACACTGGTACTGGCTCCGCTCGTAGCAGCCTTAGACATTCCGGTAGCGAAAATGTCAGGTCGCGGCCTCGGGCACACGGGCGGAACGATCGACAAGCTGGAGGCCATTGCAGGCTTTCACGTAGAGATCACCAAGGATGAATTCGTAGATTTGGTGAATCGCAGCAAAATTGCGGTCGTCGGACAAAGCGGCAACCTGACACCTGCGGATAAAAAATTGTATGCCTTGCGTGACGTTACAGCAACGGTAAATTCGATTCCGTTGATTGCCAGCTCGATTATGAGTAAGAAAATCGCTGCCGGCTCTGATGCCATCGTACTGGATGTCAAGACAGGTGCGGGCGCATTCATGAAAACAGTAGAAGATGCCAAAGAGCTGGCACATGCCATGGTAAGTATCGGGAACAATGTGGGTCGCAAGACCATGGCAGTTATTTCCGACATGAGTCAACCGTTGGGGCTGGCTATCGGGAACTCACTGGAAGTTAAAGAAGCGATCGATACATTGCGCGGCGAAGGACCCAAAGATCTGGAAGAGCTGTGTATGGCTTTGGGCAGTCAGATGGTATTTTTGGCCGGAAAAGCAGACTCTCTCGAAGACGCTGAAGAAAAGCTCAAAGAGGTCATTCTCAATGGCAAAGCACTGGAGAAATTCAAAGAGTTTATTGCGAACCAGGGCGGCGACGCTTCTGTAGTGGATCATCCTGAACGCCTGCCGCAAGCGCAGTATCTTATTGAAGTGCCTGCAAAGCAGGACGGTGTGGTAGCTGAAATCGTAGCTGATGAAATCGGTACTGCCGCGATGCTGCTGGGAGCAGGCCGTGCGACCAAAGAATCCGAGATTGATTTGGCTGTCGGCTTGATGCTGAACAAAAAAGTCGGCGATGCGATTCAAAAAGGCGATTCACTGGTTACAATCCATGCGAACCGTGAAGACGTGGACCAAGTAATAGAGAAAATCTACGCGAACATCCGTATTGCGGATCATGCGGAAGCCCCCGTGCTGATCTACGGAACGGTGACAGAATAATATGTAAGCTGTATTTGCGGCTTATCTAGATAGAGAGCCATCGTATGGATTCCTTTGAACAAGTTTGAAAAATATGACAGCCAGACTCATAATAGATTATGAGTTTGGTTTTTTTTATTGTCAGGGCGCAGGACAGCACAGAGGAGGAGAGACATGTTCCGATTATACAGCGATGTTCGTGGGACAGCTTATGAAAGACTGATTGATTATGCTATGGAACGGGCAGATACGTTTATGCTAGGCGTACATAAGTGGGTAACTGAGGATGAGAATGGAGTCGCTGATAAGGATGTTCTGTTCGAGAAATTGTTACAGCAATTGAATCCTTTTTTGCTGTCCACGAACTCCTATGATGCAATAAGGGAGAATCATTCGATTGCCTACACACCGGGAACATTTTACCGGTACCAATGCACGCCTGAGGCTGGAAAAGTATTAAAGCAAGCGGCGTCCAGTCTGTTTTCCTGGGTACATCCGAAATTACCAGAAGATTTGTGTTTCCAGAATGCCGATGGAGAGGATTGGATCATTAACATAGCTCACGAACGAATCGGTAGATTGAACATGGATAAAGAAGATGCAGATGAATTAGAAAAGCTTATCCCCGGTGTGTTTATTCACAAACCTGAACATCATGGCAATATAGATATGTTTTTGAACGATGCTATTCGGCATCAACCGGATCGAGTGGAGCTCATGCGGTATGGCTTGACGGAGATCCCGGAACGGATTAGAGAATTGCGTTATCTGAAGCATTTGACTATCTTTGAACAGGATATACGAACACTACCGTCTGCTTTGTTTGAATTGGAATCATTGGAGTCACTGACGATTCAAGTAGCAGATTTGGAAGAGCTACCTGCTGACATTGCCAAGTTATCCCGACTCAAAAGCCTAAGAGTCAGCTGTGGATGCTATGATCGCCCGGCACCAGACTACAAGGTGATCCCCAAGGAGGAACTGGCATTCCAAAATGTACCTCCTGCAATCGGAGAGCTGCATCAACTGGAGTATCTGGATATCTCGTATAGTGGAATCCGTACGCTCCCCCCTGAGATACAAAACCTGAGGAATCTGCGTTCCTTGGACATTGTGAACGGATTGATTGAATCGGCACCCGAATTTATATATACCATGACCTGGCTGGATCGCTTTCTTATAGAAGATAAGCCGTTTCATCTGTGCAATCATGGTGACGACTGAATTCATACGGCGTAGCTTCAGCATATTTTGTGTAGGAGGGATATGAAATGGTGGAAAAATGGGTTTGGATGGGTGTGGCGGGGGTGATCGTAGGTTATGTCGCTTTTGCCAATATGAGAGTCCTCCCGTCATCAACCATCACAGAAGTAAATCAGAGTCATTCGACGGTTCCACTTAGTATACAGAGTGAGCAAGGAGAAGCAGCAAAACGCATTGTACATGATCAGGAGATGAATTTTGGAGGACAAGGACAAACAGAATTTAGATTTGAAGAGGGGCGTAAGCTGTACATCAGTATCAAGAATACAGGAAAGCAACCCGTACGATACAAGCTCAACAGTTCGAATGGATCAGACTTGCAAGGCACAACGAGCGGGTTTTCTAGCCGAACGTTACAGCCGGGAGAACGCCACGATCTGCTGTTTATCAAGCCAGAGGGGCAGAATGAAGCTGCAAATGGCTCCTTGAAAGAGCTGATTTTGAAAGTAAGTACGGACGATGGATCACGAGGAAGCGTTAAAACCTTCGCATATATTACACTGTAAGCTCCTTCCTGAATGGGCACGACATGCGGTCATTAGTCTACTTATGTTACAATAGAACGGTTGAAGACTTAATGAACAGAATAGGTCAGAGTAGAAAGCAGAAAGGATGACCCGTTGTGCCCAAAAAACATGAATCCGATAATCACAAAATGTCACGGAGGCTGTCACTTACAGCCATTTTACTTACACTTACATTTGTAGCTCTTACAGGCTGCGGCCAGGATAATAATGCTGAACCGAGTGATGCTGGAGGCAGTACAAGCATGATCGAGAACAGTGCTGGAGGCAATCAGAACGGTTCAGCCCAAAGTGACAAAGCAGTTAAAGAGAGCAAGAGTGCAGAAAACAGCGGTACTGATGCGCAAAAGTCAGCTCCTTCCGCCCCAGCTACTTCATCAGATACATCTTCTTCTCCTGCAGCGCCCAATGCATCTCAAAATCCTTTTGAGGTAGCAGGTATTCAAGATCCTAAAGCGTTTTTGGACACATTCAAAGCGTTGCAGAAGGCTGTTGCCGACAATGACAAGGAGAAGGTAGCCAATTATATTTTGTACCCTCTGCGTGTCAATGATAGTGAAAAGTCGCTAACGATTCCGAACAAGAAAGATTTTCTGGCTAAATATGATCAGATCTTTACGGACGCGATTCGTGAGGCGCTAGTGAACCAAAAGACAGATGATTTGTTTGTTAATTATCAGGGAGTTATGGTGGGATCGGGTGAGCTGTGGCTGAGAAGAGCTACGGACAATCCGAAGCAATTTGGAGTTTTTTCGATCAATCTTGAAACGGTAGCCAACTAAGTCGTATTCCACGTGTACCCATGCCCTCTAGGCGGTCGGGAACGTATACAATGTTTCTGACTGTCCCCCCCTTGAAGAAAGAAAATTATAGATCATCCCATACCAAAAAAAGGTTTGACATCCCTCATAAACTCTCGTATTATATCCCTATAACTCATTAAACAGGTAGGAATTAAAGAATTAAAGTATGAAAGTATAACCTCGCCATTCTGGCGGAGAACCTCTAGGAACAGCAGGCAGACACTGTACACGCGACAGGTTTGACCTATCAGGGCTGCATCAGGGAATTCTCCGCCCTTTTTTTTGATTGTGTCTGTAAATAACAGGCGTAAATGAATGTGTATTTACAAATTACATAGAATGAGGGGTGTCTTGATGAAGAAGAAACACAAAATTCGGCTTATTCTCGGACTATCTTTGGTTTTAACAATGATGCTAAGTGCTTGTGGGGCAAGCAAGGAAGGGACGCAGGCGGATGGTAGCTCTGCTTCTGGCTCCAGGGAAGTGGAGTTGCTCAATGTTTCTTATGATCCGACCCGTGAGTTGTATGAAGCATATAATAAAGCGTTTGCCGCCCATTGGGAGAAGGAGAAAGGGCAGAAGGTCACGATCAAGCAATCCCACGGAGGATCTGGCAAGCAAAGCCGCTCTGTACAGGACGGACTGGATGCAGATGTGGTTACACTGGCCCTGGGCTATGATATTGATGCGTTACAGGAAAAAGGGCTTGTTAAAGAGGGATGGCAAAGTAAATATGAGCATAACAGTTCCCCGTACACATCAACCATCGTGTTATTGGTACGTAAAGGGAACCCGAAGGGGATCAAGGACTGGGACGATTTGATCCGCGGCGATGTGCAGGTCATTACACCGAACCCTAAAACATCGGGCGGAGCCCGCTGGAACTATCTTGCAGCCTGGGCCTATGCGCTCAAAAAGAACAATAACGATGAAGCCAAAGCCCAGCAGTTTGTACAGGAGCTGTATAAGCATGTGCCGGTACTGGATAGCGGAGCACGTGGAGCGACGACGACTTTCGTAGAGCGTGGAATTGGCGATGTGCTGATCGCTTGGGAAAATGAAGCACTGCTCTCTGTGAAGGAGCTAGGTGCGGATAAATTCGATATCGTATATCCGTCGATCAGTATTGTGGCTGAACCTCCGGTAGCGGTAGTCGATAAGGTGGTAGATAAAAAAGGTACACGCGAGGTGGCGGATGTGTACCTGAAATATTTGTACAGTGAAGAAGGGCAGACCATTGCTGCCGAAAATTATTATCGCCCAACATTGGAGAGTGTGACGGCAAAGTTCAAGGATCAATTTCCTAAGCTGGAGCTCGTAACCTTGAAGGATGTATTTGGGACATGGAAAGAGACACAGCAAAAGCATTTTAGTGACAAGGGTATTTTTGACCAGATTTATGTACCTGGTAGTTCATAACATAAGTGGAGTGTAAAGACGAGTGATCGGTAGGCGCGAGTGCCATAGTCAAAGGATGCAGAGAGGGATGGACAGAACATGAGTCAAATGCAAGCCACCCGAAAACGCGTACTTCCCGGATTCGGGTTAACAATGGGTTATAGTGTACTGTATCTCAGTCTGGTGGTGCTGGTGCCATTATCAGCACTGCTCCTCAATTCAACCGGGCTGACGTGGGAGAAATTTTGGGACGTGGCGACTGATGCCAGGGTGCTGGCTTCCTACAAGGTGAGCTTTTTGTGTGCCGCAGCCGCGGCGCTGATCGATCTGTTTCTCGGATTTTTGATCGCCTGGGTACTGGTGCGTTATGAATTTCCGGGGAAACGAGTTTTTGATGCGGTCATTGATCTGCCCTTTGCTTTGCCCACGGCGGTGGCAGGGGTTGCGTTGACCGCTCTATATGCACAGAACGGCTGGATCGGCTCACTATTCGAACCGCTTGGGTGGAAAATGGCATACTCACAGACGGGGATTACGCTCGCGTTGATGTTTATTGGCATTCCGTTCGTCGTACGGACAGTTCAGCCGGTGCTGGAGGAGCTGGACAAGGATGAGGAGGAGGTGGCGGCTACGCTGGGAGCGGGCAGATGGCGTACCTTCCGCAGCGTTATTGTGCCGGAACTGGTACCGCCACTGCTGACGGGTTTTGCGCTTGCCTTTGCCCGCGGCATTGGCGAGTACGGCTCTGTCGTCTTCATTTCTGGCAATATGCCGATGAAGACCGAGATTGCTCCGCTGCTCATTATGTCCAAGTTAGAGCAAAATGACTACGCAGGAGCTACGGCGGTGGCGTTGATGCTGTTGGTCATTTCATTCGTGTTGTTATTCGTGATTAACAGTTTTCAGCGCTGGTCGCGGCGCCGTGCAGTCTAATGTAACTGTCTAATGTAACTGTCTAACGTTAGCATGCAGACAGCAGAGGCCTGCGCATTAAACCCCGTGTTCAAGGAGGGATACATCATGTCACAAGCGATAACTGGGCAGGAGCTTGCTTCTGCACCAGTGCCTTCATCCGCACCGCCCAATAGGGTTACAACTGAAGCCCCTTGGGTAAAGTGGACGCTCATTGGTGCTGCTTTTTTAGCTTTGCTCTGGGTGTTGGTATTGCCGCTAATCGTCGTGCTTACCGAAGCACTCAAGCAGGGATGGAGCGTATACATTGAGGCGCTACGGGACCCGGATGCCATGTCTGCATTACGGTTGACGCTGCTGGTGGCAGCGATAACGGTTCCGCTGAATACGGTATTTGGTGTAGCGGCCGCCTGGCTGATCACAAAATTTCATTTTCGCGGCAAAGGTGTGCTGGTCACCTTGATTGATTTGCCCTTTGCGATCTCGCCTGTCGTCGGAGGCCTGATGTATGTATTAGTGTTTGGCGCACAGGGCTGGCTTGGGCCGTGGCTGGACGAGCATGATATTAAAATTATATTTGCTTTGCCGGGCATTATTTTGGCAACGCTGTTCATTACATTTCCTTTTGTGGCGCGCGAGCTTATTCCGCTGATGGAAGACCAGGGGCAGCAGGAGGAGGAAGCGGCGGTCACGCTGGGTGCGCGCGGCTGGCGAATTTTCTGGAAAGTGACGCTGCCGAACATCAAGTGGGGTTTGCTGTATGGCATTATTCTGTGTAATGCGAGAGCCATGGGCGAGTTTGGTGCAGTGTCCGTCGTCTCGGGACATATTCGGGGAGAGACGAATACACTTCCGCTGCATGTGGAGATTTTGTATAACGAGTATCAGTTCTCGGCATCTTTTGCAGTGGCCTCGTTGTTGCTGCTACTTGCTTTGGCAACCTTGGTGCTTAAAAGCTGGTTTGGACGCAAACGCGTGCATTAATTAATAATTGTGTATATGATCCAACAGGGCCTCTCTTTGTGTCTATCGTCTGTTAACGGCGAGAAGATGGGAAGAGAGGCCCTTGTTCTAAGGTGGCTTATATGGATAATAAAATGATCATATCAAGGCACGTTGGTGTGCCCAAGAGGAGCGAAGGGAAATATGAAACATCCGTTTCAGTCCTACCGTCAGTTGTTTCCGGTGCTGTCCTCACATATCCATGTAGGGAGCTGTTCCCAGGGGGCGATATCGAGACCGGTTTCCGCTGCCATTGAGGAATATCATCGAAGCTTGCTGCAACACGGTCTTAACGGCGACCTATCTATGGCACGTTTGGAAGAAGCCAGAGGGCATTTTGCCAAGCTCATCGGGGCGGAGCCTGACGAAATTGCGGTGATGTCCTCAGCCTCTGAGGGGATTGCTGGTGTGGCTACTGCCCTTCCTTATGTACCGGGAAAAGAAGGGATTGTGTATGCAGATACCGACTTTCCGACGGTAGGACACATCTGGCAGGCACAGGAGATGTTTCGTGATCATATTTGCTGTATCCCTTCTACGGAGGGAGAAGTAACCATAGAGCAGTATGAGGAGCATGTTACGGAGAATACTGCACTTATTATGGTGTCCCATGTGAATTATACCAACGGATTTCAGCAAGATCTCAAATCCATTGCACATATAGCTCACCGAAATCAGGCGTTACTGTTCGTGGATGCCTATCAGTCTGCAGGAATGATTCCGGTGGATGTAAAGGCGATGGGCATAGATATTCTGGTCGCGGGAGCACGCAAATATATGCTGGGGATACCGGGAGTGGCTTTTCTTTATATAAGCAAGGATCGAATAGAACGCTTCAAGCCTCGTCTTACGGGCTGGCTCGGACAGGAGCCCGCCTCCCGGTTTGATATTGCTCATCCGGTTCCGGCAGCGGGAGCCCGCCGCTTTGAGACAGGATTACCTTCCTTCATTAGCATTTTTGCCGCTAATGCAGCCTTAAAGCTACTGTTGGAAATTGGGGTCATGAACATTCAGACCTATATGAATGAACTGTTGGACTTTTCTGTTGAATATGGACGAAGCAAAGGGCTACACATACGCATACCTGATCGAGGAGGCACTTTACCAAGTCTGCTCGCTGTTGAAGTAGCCGATGTGTCGGCGGTAGAGAGGCGTTTGCGGAGCCGAAATATGATTGTGTCGGCACGAAAGGATATTATTCGTTTGGCTCCGCATTTTTACAATACGGCAGAGGAAGTCCGGCGGGTCATAGACGAATTAGCTGGGAGTTGTTGAACAGCAAAAGCCTCTTCCGAGTGAATGGGAGCATAGCAGGTCCCTTTTACACCGGAGAGGCTTTTGTTGATTTAGAGACTTTTAATTACACGATCCGTTTGCGCAACCAGCCGGATACCAGATCCGTCAAAATGATTAAGACTACAATGCCGAGTAAAATGACGCCTACACGGTTCCAGTTGCGCATTTGGAGTGCAAACAGCAGCGGAGTACCAATACCACCTGCACCAACCAGACCGAGCGTGGTTGCGGACCGGATGTTAATTTCAAAACGATAGAGCGAATAGGAAAGAAACTGTGGAATCACCTGCGGCAGCACGGCGAAGAAAATGACCTGCCAACGGTTGGCACCGCACGCGATCAGAGCTTCCTGCGGCCCGTGATCCACACTTTCAATCGTTTCTGAGAAAAGCTTGGCCAGCATGCCAATGGAGTGGATGCCGAGGGCAAGCACACCTGCAAACGAGCCGGGACCTACGGCTTTAATGAATAGAATGGCGACGATCATTTCGGGAAATACCCGGATGACACTAAGTACAAACTTCCCGCTACCTGATAAGGGGCGTAGACGGCTCATATTGCTGGATGCCCAAAAGGCAAACGGCAAGCAGACAAATGCGGACACGAAGGTTCCGAGCACTGAAATAACCAGCGTATCCAGCAACCCACGCAGCAAATCCTCCCCCTCAGGGATGTAGACAAACGACCAGTCGGGATGAAGGAAACCGTCCAATATCGCGACAGAGACGCTTTTGGCCGTCCCCTGTAATCCTTCAAACTGCATCCCGCGAAAAGCCCAAATGTAAATGATAATTAGCAGAATAGCTAACGCCCAAAAGCGCAGGCGGGAGCCAATAGGTCTGCGAAGCGTAGGATCATTCATAATAACTTCCTCCGTAGCAGGTTACTGCCGTAATCAATCGCAAGGACGATGACGAGGGTCAGTAGAATAATAATGCTTGCCCGGTCATATCGGAACAGCCCAAGGGAACGGTCAAGCAGCAGACCGATGCCGCCAGCGCCAACGAGCCCCAGAACAGATGCTGCACGCACATTAACCTCAAAGGTATACAGCAAGTACGACACAAAATAAGGCAATGCCTGCGGAACCACACCAAAGGCGATAACTTGAATGCGGCTTGCACCAACAGCAGTCATAGCCTCCAGTGGTCCGGGATCAATGGCTTCAATCGCCTCAAAGGTCAGCTTGGCTATGATCCCGAAGGAGAAGAAGAGCAGGGCAAGCATCCCTGCAAACGGTCCGATGCCGAATACAGCCACAAAGATCGAGGCAAACAGCAAATCGGGAATCGTCCGTACCAGATTCAGGATCGTGCGCATCGGCAGCGAGATCAGCTTGCGCGGCATCACATTATAGGCGCACAGCAACGCGACAGGGATTGCTAATATGGCTCCCAGTGTCGTGCCGACAATAGCGATCTGGATCGTTTCCAGCATCGGTTTCCAGATGGTAGGCAGGTAACTCCAGTCTGGAGGAAACATTTCCTCCAGCAATTTGCCCATTTCCGGTAAGCCAACGATCAATTGGTAAGGCGTGGCATCTGTATGAATGGAGCAGGCTACCAGCACCACGATAAAAATCATCCAGGTGGCGTAACGCTTGTAACGTCCTGGCAAAGGTGGCCCTGCGGGCGGTTTGCCAGACTGCGGCGGTCCAGCAGATGGTGATGGTTGCGTCGAAGAGAGCGGCTGGACAGTAGAGTCGGGCTTCATGATCCCACTCCCAGCAGTTCATCATGCTTGATGGCCCGGCCGTAGATCTCCGCAAAGGCTTCATCCGTAGCTTCCTCCGGTGTGCCGTCAAAGACGACCTCTCCAGCGCGTAATCCGATGATCCGTGTTGCATATTCGCGCGCCAGATCAATGAAATGCAGATTGACAATGGTCGTAATCTGCATTTCACGGTTGATTCGCTGGAGATCGTCCATCACCTGGCGGGTGGTCAGCGGATCAAGCGACGCGACAGGCTCGTCTGCCAGAATGATTTTAGCCTCCTGCGCCAGAGCACGCGCGATGGATACACGCTGCTGTTGGCCACCGGACAGCTCATCGGCTCGGCTGTAAGCTTTTTCGCGGATGTTTACGCGTTCCAGTGCGGTTAGTGCCAGTTCGATATCTTCCTTCGGGAAGAGACCGAGAATGGTCCGCAGCGTCGAATGATAACCAACGCGTCCGGAAAGTACGTTGCGAAGCACCGTCGAACGCTTAACCAGATTAAAGCTTTGAAAGATCATGCCGATATCACGGCGAATGCGCCGCAGCTCGCTGCCTCCGGCAGATGTGACAGACCTGCCGCCTACAACGATGTCGCCAGACGTGATGTCATGCAGTCGGTTAATGGAACGCAGCAGGGTGGACTTACCCGCACCGGATAAGCCGACAATGACGACCATTTCTCCCTCCTGAATCGTCAAATTAATATTATTCAACCCTTTGGTGCCGTTCGGGTATGTTTTCGATACGTTTCGAAATTCGATCATATGCTCCCAACTTTCTCCCTGATGGGGTGGAATGAAAACAACACCGCCATGAATACATGGACGGTGCTGCCCTGTCATTCGTAAAGCCTGTTTCGTACCTGTTACTTTACCGCTTGGCCGACAGCTTCGGCGTATTCACGCACAGAGTCGAAGTTTTTATCGTCGCCCTTCTCATAACCTACATGGGTGTAAATTTCTTTAATGATTTCGCCGCCTTCAGGATCGTTGGCAATGTCAATAAAGGCTTGGGCGATTTTGTCTCTCCACGTTTGATCCATATCGGAACGTACGCTGACGGTGTCATTTGGAATTTTAGCTGTGTAATGAATGACACGTGTCTTTTCAAATACGTCCGGGATTTCCTTCTTCACTGTGTTACGTGCATCCTGGAAGACAGCGACAGCATCAACCTGACCATTCAGCAGCGCCAGAATAGCAGCGTCGTGGCCTTTGATCGTCACACCCTGCACATCTGTGTCCGGGTCCACGCCAGCTTTTTTCAGCTCTGCTGCGGGGTACACATAGCCTGCGGAGGAGGTTACATTTTGCCAGCCAACCTTCTTGCCTTTCAGATCAGCCAGACTTTGAATTGGAGAATCCTTTTTCACCACGATCATTGCTTTATAAAAGTTTACTTTTTCAGTCGTGTCCTTGCCTGTGGCATCTTCAATGCCATAGCGTTGAGCTTGCAGGAGCAAGTCGGCCGCTTTACGGTTATCGTGTGCCAGTACATAAGCATTAGGCGGAAGGAACCCTACATCTACCTGTTTGGAAGACATGGCTTCCACAATCGTATTGTAGTCAGGAGATACGGTTACTTTCACCGGGATTCCGAGTTTGTCCCCCAGCAGTTTTTCGAGCGGTTTAGCTTTGGCTTCGAGGGTATCTGCATTTTGAGAAGGAACGAATTGTACCTTTAACTCCTTAGGGACATAGGCTGTGCTTTCGTTTTTAGAGCCATCTGTACCCGGAGTGGAGGCGCTGTTGTTATTGCTTGCATTTGAGCCACAAGCGGCTAAACCCGCTGCCAGTGTGAAGGTCATGCACAAGGTCAGTGCTTTTTTGAACAAAATAATTTCCCCCTAAACATCGTAATAACGAAAATTTAAAAAACCTGTAAATTCAGTGACAAACCAAATCTTAACAGCTAGTCCCACAGGTAGGGTAAAAAGCACTCCTGACTTTGGTAAAAATGATGTAAAATTTATCATTTGCTAAAGAACATAAGCGGTATTTATGCGAATTGCTTATTTTAACATTCTCTTAACAGTGCTTTGTTAGACTTATTCAAGCTCTATGACCGAAGCTGAGGGAGAGAACAAGATTGGATATTTTGGACGTTAATGATAAGACAGGGCGGGAATATGCAGGTGCTGTGAAGGTGAAATTCCGCATTATGGTTACCACCGATCTGCATGTTAGCTTGTGGAATTATGATTATTATACAGATCAGGAAACACTGCATTACGGTCTGGCGCAAACCGCTAGTCTGATTCACACGGCTCGGGCAGAAGTGCCCAATCACCTGCTGCTGGATAACGGAGATGTGATTCAGGGGAATCCGATGGGAGATTATGCTGTACAGCGGCTCCAACGGGACCCAAGCGAGGTGCATCCCGTCTATAAAGCAATGAATCTGCTGGGGTATGAGGCAGGCAGTATTGGTAATCATGAATTTAACTATGGGTTGGAATATTTGCAGACTTGCCTTCGAGGAGCACAGTTTCCTTATGTGAATGCCAACATCTATATAGCGGGAGAGGAAGAACAAAACTACTTCACGCCTTATCTATTGCTGGATAAGACGGTAGAGGATGAAGCAGGCGGTAAGCATCTGCTGAAGGTGGGAGTCATCGGCTTTGTGCCTCCGCAAATTATGCAATGGGACAAGGCATGGTTGGAAGGAAAACTTATCGTCAAAGATATGCTGGAAGCCGCCAGACGGTTTATTCCAGAAATGCAGGCGGCTGGAGCCGACCTCATTATTGCTATGCCTCATGCAGGCTTTGAGGATATTCCCGAAACCCCCAATATGGAAAATGCGGTGCTGCATCTGAGCAGGGTGGAGGGGATCGATGCCATTGTGTTTGGTCATGCACATAAAGTATTTCCTGGCCCTTCGTTTATAGGTATGACAGGTGTTAATGCAGAGCAGGGCACCATTCATGGCATTCCAGCAGTAGAGCCGGGCTTCTGGGGAGATCATCTGGGTATCATTGATCTGGATCTGGCTCTTATTGGAGGAAAGTGGCAAGTGGCTGCATCTGCTGCCGAGGTACGCCCGGTGTATGACCCGATACGCAAGGAAGCACTCGTCCAACCAGATACTGCTATTCAGCAGGTGGTAGCAGATGAACATGCTGGAACCCTGGATTATATTCGTGCACCTGTAGGTCGAACGACGGTAGCAGTGAACAGCTTTTTTGCCCAGGTGATGGATGACGCTTCGGTGCAGCTCGTAAATGATGCACAAATTTGGTATGTGAAACAGCAGCTACAAGGGAGCGAGTATGAGGGGTTGCCCGTTCTGTCGGCAGCAGCTCCTTTTAAAACAGGGGGCAGATATGGTCCGGCGTATTATACCGATATTCCCGCAGGGACGATGGCGATCAAACATATCGCCGATCTGTACAATTTTCCGAATACGCTGCATGTCGTTCGACTGAGTGGGGCAGAAATTCGGGAATGGCTGGAGTGGTCTGCCGGTCAATTCCGGCAAATTGATCTTTCGGCAGAGGAGGAGCAAGAGCTGATTAATTCTGAGTTTCCAAGCTTTAATTTTGATATCATCGATGGCATCGAGTACCAGATTGATGTAACACAGCCAGCCAGATATGATGCTGCCGGGGAACTAAAGGACCTAGATGCGCACAGAATCATTCATATGTCTTTTGAAGGGGAACCGATGGATTTGCAGCGGAGTTATCTGGTTGTTACGAATAACTATCGCGCGTTCTCCTCTGCGTTGGTTAATCCAGGTGGGGAGCGAATTGTACTGGCTTCACCGGATGAGAACCGGCATGTGCTGACTGAGTATGTGCGGCATATGAAGACGTTGACGCCAAAGGCTGACGGTCACTGGTCCCTCGCCCCATGGTCGGGTCGTCCACATGTGACGTTCCTAACCTCGCCGCAAGCAACGCATGTCGCCAATGCTTATTCTGAGTTGCTTTATGAAGGGCTGACGGTAGAAGGATACGCTAAGTTTGCTCTTGATTTTCGGTGATTCTAAATCATTTTGCAAGTTGTGATCTTCTAAGTCCACAGCATCAAAATAATAGAGAAAGACTGTCTCTCAGGGACGGTCTTTTTTCATAAAACAGATTTAAAATCGTACGAAACTCGTGATTTTGTATGTCCTGAGTCGTGTTTAAAGTTATTGACCTCTCGTATAATTAGACATATACTTTGATTAAACAAATTTTGGTTTAAAAGGTAATGAAAAAGTCACCATCATTCGTTTGAGGGGGTGTCCCTTTGGAAAAAAACACCACGATCCGCGCACAGATAGAAAAGTATATTCAAAGTGAAGGTATTTCGATGCAATGTTTTGCAGATGCTTCCAAGGTAAATCCGGGTACACTTAGCGGTATACTTAACCGAAACCCACCACGGCCTATTTCAGTTAATCAGCTTGATCTGATTACTGAGGCGATGGGATTGGAAGAAGGATCTTTGTTCGAGATGTATGTAGATGAGTGTTTTATTCATTCCTTGCCCCACTGGAGAAGGTTGCGTCCATTTCTTCTTCGTTGCTCAGAGTTGAACAAGCTGGACTGTATACGCAGTGTGCTGGGCTATTTGATGGACGATTTATCGAATATTCCGGCTATTTTTGAGACTGCAGAAGCGATGTTTGAGGATGGCCGACATGAAGCCTCCATGCTTTTGTATGATTGTGTTATTGAGAGTGAGAAGTATACCCACTCCGAACGGTTGGCGATTAGCTATTTTCGCATATTCCAGATTCAGATTAAGGATAACCAACGGAACTTGAAGGCTGCTGTACAATTCCATTTATACCGTAGTCGTCTACCGGAAATTTATGCACTGGAAGGCTTACATATGCTATCTCAAGTGTTTGCTTTAAAAATGCAATGGTCCGAGATGGAAATGTATGCGGACGAGCTAAGAGAGCTGGCGCAGGCATTGTATCGCAATCGGAACCGTTTTGGAGATGAGCACCTGGAGCTGCTTAAGCCGCTCGTTTATTACTATGCTCAAGGGCATCTGCTCAAGGCCAGCTGCTATGAGTTTCAGGGTAGATATGAGGAATCCAAGCAATGGATTGAAGGTTATGCAGATTTGAGCTGGTTTGAGGGTCTGGACGAGGAAGGCTGGAAAGTAGTCAACCTGCATCGTGTATATGCACAGGGCAACAGACTTTGTATTGAAATCAAAATGGGCAACACTTCTGCAATCTATGAATATATTACTTACCTGCGCGAGCATCCGGATGAGACATTGGAAGGCTTGAATACGTTGCTCGAATCAGCGAATCGGTTTGGTTATTTCGTAGATGCCGAGCTGGAGCTGTTCAGCCAGCAACTCAAGAGTTTCTGGGAGCTTGCCCCGGAACAATGGGACACACATTATCGCAAGCACTTTAATGCATTTCGCTTTGCCTCCTTTTGTAAGGTGTATGCGGAATATTATTTTCGAAAAGGCGATTACCCCGAAGGGTTGGAACAAACACTACATTGCCTGCAACTGTCTGTCGATAACAGCTATACCGAGCATATCATTGGTTGTATGGCTTTATTTGAGCAGCACCGGAATTTTGCTACCCCAAGACAGCAGCAGTTGTATCAGAGTTTTTGCCTCGGCGTACGGGCAAATGAAAAAAATCATGCCTATGATCACAGTACGGGTGGGTATTTATAAGTCTAAATTTCATTCAAATTCTTCATATAACACGTACTTACGAGGATGTTCTCATTTCAAAGGGGGATATTCTCGTTTTTTAGCTGTTGCTGGTTCTTGTGACTTTTCGTATGGAAAGGACTGTTTTGCGCGTTGACAAGTTTCGCATGCAGGATTAGGATAAATGCAGCACAGAAAGTGAAGGAGAGCATGTACTAATGACGATTCCCAAAACACTAACGATAGCCGGCTCCGACACAAGCGGCGGAGCAGGTATTCAGGCGGACCTGAAAACCTTTCAGGAGCTTGGCGTATATGGCATGACTGTACTGACTACCGTAGTTGCGATGGAACCTAAAACTTGGAACCATCTTGTATATCCTGTTGCGTTGGACGTGGTTGAGGCGCAGCTGCGTACTGTATTGGAAGGTATCGGTTTTGATGCAATGAAGACCGGGATGCTGGGTTCTGTAGATATCATCGAACTGGTTGCCAGCCATTTGAAAAAGCATGATCTGAAACGGATTGTGATTGACCCAGTGATGGTCTGCAAAGGCACGGATGAAGTGCTTCAGCCGGAAAATACAGAGGCCATGCTGGAATTGTTGATTCCTGGCGCTGATCTGGTAACACCGAACTTATTCGAGGCTTCACAGCTGGCGAAGAAAGGACCGATCACGACACTGGAGCAGATGCAGGAAGCGGCTGCTATTATCCACGAGCGTGGTGCTAAGCATGTGCTGATCAAGGACCGTGGCAAAATTCGCGCAGGTAAAGCGATGGATCTGCTGTATGACGGAATCACTTTTGACTGGTTTGAAGCGGATGTTGTACAAACCAACTTTACCCACGGTGCAGGCTGTACCACTTCGGCTGCGGTAACGGCTGGTTTGGCACAAGGGCTGACTGTACGTGAAGCTGTGGATCAGGCCAAGAAATTCATTACACAGGCCATTGAAGGTGGTTTCAAGTTAAATGAATTTGTCGGTCCGACCCTGCATGTGGCACACCGTTTGCAAAATCAATAAAGGTACGAAGGTCTGCGATCCTAGAGATACTTATAAATCTCCATTAGACTGGATATATATTAGATTGTTTTTTACAGTGACTTTTTGATATATAGCGTTAGATTAGGCTCAAAAGCCGCAATACATGGTATTGCGGCTTTTGAGGTTGTATTATTTTGGAATTCCAGCTTCCAGTTTGGTCTAATCGTACTGTATAATAGGCATCAGATTTATTACATTAAAGGGGGAAACGAAGCAATGACATTATTCAGCGAAATGGCTTACAGCCGACCAGAGCAACCTGAAATTGAACAGCGGTTTAAAACGCTGTTGCAGCAGTTTCGTGAAGCGGACAGTGTAGAACGTCAAAATGAAGTTATTCATGCCATTAACAAGCTGCGCAGTAACGTGGAAACGCAATTGCAATTGGTGGAAGTTCGGCACTCCATTGATACGGAAGATGCGTTCTACAAAGCGGAGCAAGAGTACGCTGATGATTTCATGCCGGTTATCCAAGAGTATGTAACCGATTATTACCGGGCGTTGGTGGAGTCTCCATTTAGAGCTGAGTTGGAGAGCCAATGGGGGAGCCAGCTTTTCAGTATTGCCGAGGTGGCGCTCAAGTCGTTCCACCCGGATATCATTGAGGATTTGCAGCAGGAAAATAAGCTGACTTCGGAATATGCCCAATTAATTGCCTCAGCGAAAATCCCGTTCGAGGGGGAAGAACGCACATTGTCACAGCTCCTGCCATTTGAAATGGCAACCAACCGCGAGACACGCAAACAGGCCTCCGAGGCCAAGTATCAATTTATGAGTGAGCATGAGGACGAGCTGGATCGAATTTATGATGAATTGGTCAAGGTACGTACGCGCATGGCACACAAGCTGGGCTATGACAACTTCGTAGAATTAGGCTATGCCCGCTTGGGACGTACAGATTACAATGCAGAGATGGTAGCCAATTTCCGCGAGCAGGTGCTGAAGCACATCGTTCCTCTGGCAACCAAGCTGAAAGAGCGCCAACGCGAGCGGATCGGAGTAGATCAGCTCCGTTATTACGACGAGGGCTTCAACTTCTTGTCAGGCAATCCTACGCCAAAAGGTGACCCGGACTGGATTCTTCGTAATGGAGCGCGTATGTATGAGGAGCTTTCACCGGAAACACATGAATTTTTCAGTTTTATGGTCGAGCGTGGACTGATGGATTTAATCAGTAAAAAAGGCAAGCAAAGCGGAGGCTACTGTACATTTTTGAGCGAATATGGCACGCCATTTATTTTCTCCAATTTTAATGGGACATCCGGTGATATCGACGTATTGACTCATGAGGCAGGTCATGCCTTCCAGGTCTATGAAAGCCGACATTTTGAAATTCCCGAGTACCACTGGCCAACCATGGAGGCGGCTGAAATTCATTCGATGAGTATGGAGTTTTTCGCATGGCCTTGGATGAAGCTGTTCTTCGAGGAAGACACGGACAAATATCACTTTGAACACCTATCTTCATCGTTGCTGTTCGTGCCTTACGGCGTAGCCGTAGACGAATTCCAGCATGCCGTATATGAACACCCGGATTGGACACCGGCCGAACGTAAAAGTGCATGGCGTTCCATTGAACGGAAGTATAAACCGCATCTGGATTATGAAGGCAACGAGTACCTCGAAAAGGGCGGTTTCTGGCACAAGCAGGGACATATTTTTCAATCTCCGTTCTATTATATTGACTATACACTGGCACAATTGTGTGCATTCCAGTTCTGGAAACGCATGGGTGAAGACCGCGCAGCAGCATGGAAAGATTATTTGAAGCTGTGTCGTGCCGGAGGAAGCCGATCCTTTACCGGATTGGTTGAGCTGGCTGGATTGATCTCACCGTTCCAAGACGGCTGTATCGCCTCTGTGATCGGAGAAATCGAAGCATGGCTGAACAGCGTGGATGATAAAAAGCTATAAGCACAGCCCAAAAGGGTATTTCACTTACCTGTCTAGCTGAAAAGCTCGTAGATGAGATGCTTTTTTTAATGAAAGCAGAGCAGTTGCACGAAAAAAGCCGGGAACCTCTACATGATGTAGAAGTCCCGGCTTTGTGTTTATTTTAGAGTAAATATAACTCTATTCATGTTTGGTGTTGAGTGGTTTGAGATTGGCTTCAATTGATGCACGGCGCGGCTCCAAGAATGGAGGCAGTGCCAGAGATTCGCCCAGAAACTCCAGTTCCTCGTCGGTGTCAAAGCCAGGTCCATCGGTAGCCAATTCAAACAGAATGCCGTTCGGCTCACGGAAGTACAAGGAACGGAAATAAAAGCGATCTACAAAACCAGAGTTGGAAATTTGTAGCTGACCAATACGCTCTACCCACTGTTTGAGCTCTTCTTCGGTTTCAACACGGAAAGCGACGTGATGCACACTGCCGCGTCCTGGTCGCTCTTGTGGCAGATCGTTGCGCTCTTCCAGATGAACTTCAGTTCCTGTACCGCCTTCACCTGTTTCGTAGATAACCACATCCGGTTGTCCGGCAACAGGGGAAGGGTAGGAGCCCTTTTTGCGGAAGCCCATAACCTGTTCAAGAATAAGAATGGTATTCTCCGCTTTGGGAATGGTCAGATGAACCGGACCAAGTCCAACGATGCCGTATTCCGCAGGGACAGGGCTCTTCTCCCAAGGCGTGCCGCCGCGCATTCCGTGATCATGCTCATCTGAAACGAGGAAGAAGCGTTGTCCTTCAAAATCCTCGAACGAAAGCGCCAAGCGTCCTGCTTGATCTATAATTTCGCCATGCTTCACATCCAGCTGCTCGAAGCGGTTTTTCCAATAATTCAGAGCCTTGTCGTTCGGTACACGTAGGGAGAGCGCCGAAATGCTGTTATTCCCTGTACGCGTTTGTCCAGCATGTGGAATTTCAAAGAAAGTGACTTCCGTACCCGCGGTTCCGCGCTCATCTCCGTAAAAGAGGTGATACACACTAACATCGTCCTGGTTCACTGTTTTCTTAATCAGCCGAAGCCCCAATACCTGAGTATAAAATTCAACATTTTTAGCCGCTGCTGCTGTAATCGCCGAAACGTGATGCAATCCTAACAGTTTCATATTATTTGCCCTCCTTGGTTTTTATATGATTAGGTTTTTCAAAGCAAAATAAACCGTCGGTGTAAATTTTTCTTTATATTTATTATCTTGATATTAAGATATATTATTTTTGATTGTTTGTCAACATGAATTACGATCTTGCTACAATACAGTTTCGTGACGGACAAAAATTGAAATTCGAAATAATGCAAAAGCAGATACAATAAGGCTCAATATAGCCCAAAGTAGATAGAATGAATTTTATTATAAAAGGAGTTTACTAAATGTATACGGATAAGGATTTAACGATTAGGCCCGTTAGAGAAGAAAACCTACATGCCCTTTGGACGTTAACTTTTAAGGAAGAAGCACCGGAATGGAAGCAGTGGGATGCACCCTACTATGAACATAAGAAGCTTTCTTTTGAGGAGTATTTAAAAGAGAAGGAAAAGCGAATCGGACAAGATGACTTTTGGCTCATTGAAGTGGAAGGCAAGGTCATTGGATCCGTGAGTTACTACTGGGAGCATAAGCCGTCTCAGTGGCTTGAAATGGGGATAGGTATCTATGATTCGGGGTATTGGAGTGGTGGCTATGGTACGAGAGCACTTCGATTGTGGATCGACCATTTGTTTAATACATTGCCTCTAGTAAGAGTAGGCTTTACAACCTGGTCAGGAAACCATCGGATGATGAAGGTCGGGGAGAAGCTGGGCATGACCCTCGAAGCCAGGCTTCGCAAATGCAGATATTATAATGGAAAGTATTATGATTCGATCCGAATGGGGCTTTTACGGGAAGAGTGGGAAGTGTGATTAAAATATAAAGTATAGAAGACTCGCAAGAAGGATCTTTTTTCAAAGAATCCCATCTTGCGAGTCAAAGTTTCAATGATTTGAATCGATCATTTTTGGAATGCGAAAGGTTACTGAGGACAATCGGCAAAAATAGTTAGCAATTCATCAGCATTTGGTCCAGTATCAACTTGTTGGGCAACGACTTTTCCATCTTTAATATATGCTAATGTTGGAGTAGCTTGTAAATTGATGTGATCTCTAAGAAATTGCCGAATGGCTGGTCCCCAGTCCCCACCATCCAGATTGTAATAATAGATGGGTTGTGATATACGCACAGAAAATTCTTTTAAAATGGGAGAGAATTCACGACAATCGGAGCAACTAGGTCTACCAATATAAAGGTAAAAACCTTCTCCCGAGTTGAATTTGTCCATGGTTTCATTCGCATTAAGTCTAGGTAAATCTTTTACATCATTCTCGTATTCTTCAACAGTCGGAATATTTTTATTTTGTTCTATAGTCGTAAAATTCTTATGTTTTGCAGCATAGTTAGTATCATTAGCAATGAAAAAGCTTGTCAAACACATACAGAATATAAAAGCTAGTTTGAACGGTAGAAATTTTCGGTTTTTTATCATAAGAAACCTCCACATTAATTTTTTGCCTGATACTAATTTTACGGACATATAATATTATTTTGATTATCACCTTCTTAAAATATTTATACGGAGCCTTAACAGACTATTGAGATTAATTGCTTCAGATAGCCTGTATTCTTAAGCTGTAGTTAATCTATGAATAAGGTTACTACAGTTGATCTACGTAAAAATATTACTGTAATAATCAGCGCATATTGTGTCATTTTGCGTCTTGCTGAATACTCTAGTAACTCGTAATTATAATGGTCAGCATTGAATTTTTAATACATTTTTATCGAAAATTTGCTTTTTATAGCATGAAATTGGTTATTTTATCACTTACACATTCTATATCAAACTAAAGTGCTAATTTATATATAGCATTCTACAAATTTGATAGGATAGGTGAAGACTATGTTTAACAACAAACAAGCAGTCATAATTGATACTGGAATGGATATGACGAATCAAAGTTTAAATAAACATGTTATAGATGGAGTGAGATTTCAATTTTCAGGAAACGAAATTATCGAGGATAATGATTTTCAGGATGACCATGGGCATGGAACATCTGTGGCAGATACGATTATGCAAGTTTTTAGTGAGGCTCAATTTTACATCATAAAAATAGCAAATGAAGAAGGGAAAACGAGTACTAGACTCTTGCAGATGGCGTTGAAGAAATGCCTTAATCTGAATATTAAATATATATGCATAAGCATTTCGGTTACTTCAGAAGGATACTATCAGCAACTTAGCCAAATTACACAGCAGTTAGTAGATCAAAATAAACTTATTTTTGTATCTGTAAAAAATGGTAGTCAGAGTAGTTATCCAGCTAGTCTGCCTACTGTCATTGGTGTAAATGGGCAAATATTTTGTTCAATTGAGTCATTTTTGTTTTCAAAAAGTAAAGAGATCCAAGCCGTATTTGATGAAGCTCCAATTTTTGTCTATACACTTGCCGAACGATTTGCCTTTTTTAAAGGTACCTCTAAAGCGAATGCTCTTTGTGTGGGGAGAAGTATGCAACTGATCTCTTCTGAGGTGACGAACTCTGTCATTTATAATAAAGATATCACGTTTTCAGAGGTTAATGATATTCTTGAACGCAGTGCTTTGGAATATGAGGTGACAGTACCTAAATTTAAACCCATCCTTGATGCTGACATTGATAGTAACTTAGTAAAAAAATTTGGCAAGTCTATAGAAAAAGCGATTTATGAAACCACTAATCTTGAAATTGACATCCATACTTTATATAAAGTTCCTTTTATTTGTGAGTTGACGGGAATAACTTTTAAAAATTTTGATTATTTTTGGAATATATTAGAAAAAGAGTTGAATCATACCTTAAACGATTATCACAATATACATATATTAAATGTATGTTCTCTCGCTGCATTGTTGAAATACTTGGAGGAGCTAGGTATTTAATCAAATTAAGCTGTTTGAAATCTATATTTTTAGTATTTAAATAAAAATATAAAAATGTATTTATTTAGAAAAAAGAGTTGATTATAGAAAACTTGAAATGGTATACTATATATGTAATTAGTAAGCGCTATATAATAAATAAGGTCAACTTTGAAACTCCATAATAAACCCAGCAAAGAGGGGATTGGAATTGTGCTGGGCATGACCGGAAATCATATTGTTCCTTGCAACTGAGAATTAATTCATTGATGTGAAGTTCATAAGTTAACTTATACACGATACTTTACAATTAAGAATAATTAATGTATGTAGGGATGTGATTGGATGTTAAACATTGCTCTGTGTGATGATACAAATGTAGAACTGGCCCGGGTGGAGAGGTTTACGTTAGAATATCCCTTTACTAAAGTAGAAGTAGATACTTTTGGAAGTGGGCAAAAGTTGCTGCAATATGTAGCTAAGAATAAAACGGAATACAATATTTATCTGCTTGATATTGAGATGGCGGATATGGATGGCATTAGTTTAGCCAAAAAGGTAAGAGAGTTTGACAATAAAGCTGTAATTATCTTTGTAACCAATTATGACGAATACATGCCAGATGTATTTAAAGTACAAACCTTTGATTACATACTGAAACCTGTGAATAAAGAAACCCTTTTTGAGGTTCTTCAAAGAGCTGATCACTATTTACATAGTTCACATAGTTATTTTGAGTTTAGCTATGAACGAAATAAGCTCATTATAAACGAAGATGAAATTATGTACTTTGAGAAAAGTGGAAGGGCTGCTCATATTTATACAGAGACAAAAGAATATAAGTGTAATCAGACAACTTCACAAATACTTGCTCAACTTGATCCGATGGCTTTCACTCAGATTCATGCTTCGTATATCATTAACCTGAAATACGTTGTGGGAATAAAATGCGAAAATATTATGATGAAACGGATCGTAAATGGTGAAATTCAGGAAACTTATTTGGAACTACCGATCAGTAGAAAGTATAAAAAAGATTTTAAACAAAAAATGATGAATTATATGAGGAAGAGATTCTAATTGGAAAGAGTCATGTTTGATTTTATACTAAATTCTTTTGATATTTTCATTATAAGTAGATTTCTGAATAAAGTTTTATTTACTAAAAAGGGACTTTCGACGGAGAAAATCTGGCTGTTTACGATTGCATTAATAGGTCTGACAGTAGTCGGTATGTACTTTTTGAAAACAACATTTGATGTTATGCTAAATGTTATTCCAGTGTTCACTATACTTTGTTTTTACCCAAAAAATCATATAACAACAAAACTGTGTTGGGGTACAGTTGTAATTGCAATTGAAATCTTATCTGTAGGAGTATGTTGCGCCATCATGAATGTTTGTTTTCCAAATGTACTCCTTACATCAGATAATGTATCTTATTATTACGAAACGGGTGCTCTCCTCTCAGAAATCAGTAAATTTTTCTTTTTTTTAGGGGTCCCTTTACTTTTTAAAATAGATGTTTATAAAAGAGAAACTACTCTGCATTATTTATACATGTGTTTGTTTGCAGTTCCTATCATAACTCTTTGCATGTTGTGCAGTCATTTTGATTTGATTTTAAGATCAGGTAAGAACCCAAATGAGTGGTTAAGTGTAATTTCTATGATTGGTGTTTTATCAATCAATATCATCATGTTAATTATTTATGAACAATTAAGCCGAATGTACGGCGAAATGATAGAGCAGGAATTATTAAACTTCAATCTTAAAGCAGAAAATAAACACTATGATAATCTGGAGAAATCGCAAAAAGAAATTCGGAGAATCAGGCATGATATGAGAAATGAACTGTTGACCTTAAAAGGATTGCTGAAAGAAAATAATGTTGAGGCAGCAGAGGGGTTTATAGAAGAAATTCTCTCAGATATTAAATGTACTGAAACTCAGAAATATTCACCGAACAATGTACTTAATTACGTACTCACCGAGAAAATAAATTTGGCTACTAAAAAAAGCATTGTAGTGAGCATTGATAGTTTTCTTCCAGAAAAATTTTCTCTAAATAATAATATTATAGCCGTTGTATTTGGTAATTTGCTGGATAATGCAATAGAGGGCTGTGACAAGGTAACTGAAGGTAAGAAAACAATGGATATAAAAATAAAATATCATGCAAAGCAACTTTATATAGAGATTTCCAATACGTTTAATCCGCTGTTTGTAAATAGTAATTTTATAAGTAATAAAAAGAATAGAAAAAATCACGGTTTTGGATTGAAAAGTGTCAAGCAGATTGTAAAAGAAAACTCAGGAATCCTGGATATAAGGACCGTGGAAGACCGGTTTTGCGTCAATATTATTTTATGGGACTTAGAATAGGAATCGAATTCGTGAAAGGGCGTAGACGCTTATGCAGCTACGTCCTGCTCCTGCATTACAACAATATTTGTTCATATTTACTCCCTAGTTCACTATCATGTGTAATTAATATAATGGTATGGTTGTACTTTAGATCATCTAATAGATCAATAAAGTTCTTTTTTACAACACCATCTAAATTTGAAGTGGGTTCATCAAAAATTAATACTTCTTTATTAGTATAGATATTCCGCAGTATCGAAATTAATTGCTGTTGCCCTCCTGATAAAGAAAAATTTTTACCGATTATTTGATCTTTTTTACTTTCTTCGATAAATTTCTTGGTATCCAATAATTCAATATATGAATTCAGTTGCCTCATAGGGATGCCTGGTTGCCCCAAAGTTATATTGTTAAAGATCGTATCTACATACATGACGGGTTCCTGGAAGCATATGCCTATTTTGCTGATAATATCTTTACGTTTCCATTCTCTCATTTCCTTTTCGTTCACTAAGATATCACCTGTATAATTACAATTAATCTTGGTGAGTAATTTTAATAGTGTGCTTTTTCCTGCCCCGTTGCGTCCTGAAAGGCAAAAAATATGATTTCCATGAACAGAGAACGAGACATCGGATAGCACTTTTTCCAAACCGTTATAGCTATAACTTACATTTTTAAATTCTATGTCCATTTTATTTCACCTCTTCAGCTCTTATAATCGACTCAATTCTTTCGATGGATACTTTTGCCTGCTTCCAAGCGGCCACATAGTTTGTAACACTTTTGATCGGACTTATGATCTGATTTGAATAATAAACAAATACCGTCAGTACTCCCATACTTGTTTGGCCTTTCATTACTAAAATTGTACCCATCCCCAAAAGCAATACACTTCCAATAGAGGTAATGACAGAAGGGACAGTGGAAGCTACGATAATTGTATTGCTTCTCTGTCTATAAGCTTCAAGTGACTTTTCCTCTAAAGGCATGTACCTTCCCAAAATATAGTCTTTTATATCCATTCCAATAGAATACAGAAGTGTTCCAAGCGTATGCCTAATATAAGAAATAGAGTCATCATAAGCATTCATGACTGCTTTTGTCTTTTGAGTAATCCTTTTATTAAAGAATATTTGACTAATCATTGTTAAAAGCATGATTAAAAATACAAGTGTAAATAATTTGTAGTTGAAAAAAAGCAATACAACACAAATAACAATGAGAAAAAGTAGGTTTGATATTAGCATGGGGATACCATTGGATACTAATCTTTCGATGATTCCGATGTCATTAATAAACAGGGATAATAGCTTATCGTTGTTTGAAGTAATGGTCTCACCTGGCAAAACGAAAAATTTTTCTAATAAATTTTTTTTCATAGCATAAGAGATTCTTTTTCCTAATTCGGCAAAAATGAATTCACAAAGTAAACTGCATAGGTGAGATAGAATAAATAAGCCTGTTGCTATTCCTATAAACTTCACAATTAAGGAGAGATCTTTGGATATTAGTCCAGAATCAACAATCTTACTTATGTATTGGGGAATTATCATGCTAAGTATTGTATCTAAAGCTTGAAAAACTAAAATAAGTACAATAAAAAGATAAAATTTATGAACTTCTTTAAAAATCCAATTATATTTTCTAAGCATAAATTTCCATTCCGCCCTTCTGATACAAATATATAAAGAAGCTACTTCTCATTCTACAATCGAATATCTAATAATTATATTTATGGTATAAATGACCTCTTTAATGTCGTGAAATACATCTATGTATACGTTTTTTACGGATGTAGCGCAACTTTCTCTCATCCCCTCAAATACTCTAAAGAATCCATTGTTATTTAACTCTGATTATTATCAATTTATGGCATTAAAACATTAGATTATGACATAACAGTAAATATCAGAACAATTCATGATCTATTTAATAGAATGGAAAATGAATTTGGGATGTATGAGAGGAGAAAAAATCATGGTATATGTTTTAAATCCTTACTCACGTGAACTATTTCATAATCATCAAGTCATTATCGCGAATACAAAATCAGGAGCTTTTTTGAAAACCTCTAAATCTTATTATCTTGTGCTGAAGGATATGGTTAATAATGGGGAAATTGAGTCGTTATTAAATCCTACAAAAAGTTCTCAACATGCTGATGTTATTCATAATTTAACAAGTCTCTTTTATGAATTGGTGAATATCAAATGTATTCTAACCGAAGAACAATTAACAAATATTCATGAGGAGGTCTTAGATGTTGTTTATCTAGGATTAACAAATAGATGTAATTTACACTGTAAACATTGCAGCGCTTCAGCGGATGCTCATTTTACCGATGCACTAACAACTGAAAAAGTGAAAGAAATCATTGATCAGATCGTCGTTCTTAAACCCCAAGCCATCAATGTTACGGGAGGAGAGCCTATGATGCGATTAGATATCATGGAGCTTTTGGCGTACATAAGGCAAACATTCAATGGAGTCATTTTGCTCTCTACCAATGGCCTTTTTATTACCCCAACTAATGTGGAGCAATTGATTAGGTATGTAGATGAATTTTCCCTTAGTTTGGACGGTTATGATGAAGAAACTTGCAATCAAATTAGAGGCAAAGGTGTTTTTAGTAGAGTTCTAAAAAGTATAAAACTAATGCAAAGTAAAGGAGTGGAGAATATCGCATTATCAATGGTTATTACAAAATATAATTTTAATGGAGGTGAAGATAAATTCCTTGATTTGTGTGAAAAATTAGGTGTTAAACCTATTGTAAGAATCTTAACATCCGCTGGAAGGGCTGGAGAGAATAGTGAAGAGATTTTTCCCGAAAAACCTTTTGTAGATGATCTGACCTCTCAAGATGTTACCTGTCGACTTTGTTCACCAGGAAAAAGGGAAATATTTATTGGGGGAAATGGTAAGATTTATCCTTGTGGAGGATTGATGGAGTCTGATGATTTTGTTTTAGGAGATGTATTTGATGATAATTTAATTGAATTAATGGCTAAAGGCAATCAAAAAGCAGATCATAATAAAATCGGATGTGTAAGACCATGGGAATTTGAACCCTGTAAGAACTGCAACGTTAATTTATTTTGCCATCACTGCATTAGCAACATCTATTATTTGCATCAAAACCAAGAGTTGTTCGATACCATTTGTCAAAAACAAAAGAAACAACTTCAAGAATTAGTCTGGAATGGCTGAATATCTAAATGAGGAGAATAATGACATGAATTTCACATATTGGGTAACCGAAGATTGTAACTTGAGATGTAAATATTGTTATGTAAGCAAAGCCCCAAAAACGATGAGTAGGGAAACAGCGGCAAAAGCTATTGACTTTACAGAAAAAAAAATTGCTGCAAATCCTTTGGATCCTACTGATAAAATACGCATAGCATTACATGGAGGGGAACCATTGCTTAATTATCCGGTCATTCAATATCTTGTAGAAGAATTAAAACAAAAAATTCATGGCGATATTTCTTTTACAATGACGACAAATGGAACCATTTATAATCAGGAGATGCTTGATTATGTTTCTGAAAATATCCAATTAACAGTTAGTTTGGATGGGAAGCAGGAAAGTCACGATATCAACAGAATATATAGAAATGGGAAAGGAAGTTTCAATAGGGTGATTGAAACCCTTGATTACATTAATCATCAATCGCATTTTTTTCGAGTAAGAATGACCGTTACACCTAATAATGTTTCATATTTTGCTGACAATTATATTTTCCTTTTTGAAAAAGGATATCCGATTGTCAGCTTTGCGCTAGATGAAAGTGATCTGAATTGGAATAAAGAGCTTATGAAAGTTTATCAAAAAAATCTTAACGAAATATTTTCATATATGGTGAATAAGGATATCACCAAAGCACAGTATTTTTTATATAATTTCAAAAACGCCTATTTTCGGCCAAGAGGGACGTGTGATGGATGTCATACCAGTTTTCACATCTCCAGTGCAGGGAATATCTTTCCTTGTATTTTTACCGTAGGACGAGAAGAATTTTCCATGGGAGACGTGTTTTCCGATATAATTGAACAGCGTTTATCCAATTTAGACGTAATCAATCAAAAGGACCAAGGAGCTTGTATAAAGTGTGCTATGTATAATAATTGTCGCAGCAAAATATGTAAAATTATTAATAAAATCCAAACTGGAAATTATTATGAATCATCACCTGTATTTTGTGCAACTCAAAGAATACACTATTCAATAGTGAAGGAGTATGAATATATATTAAAAAACTTCGAGCTTCTTCTTTCTACCCACTGAACTATTATGCTGTTTATTCGTGGCTTAATAATCGTATTTTGGCTCTAGAGTCACTAGATTTGATTTTGAAGAAATGTAGTTTTCTGAGGAGAATCCTGCAAAAACCTTAGATGGGTTATGACCTGGAAAAAAGGAATCTGTGAATCAAAAAGTAGTCCATCCTCAGATGAGGGCGGTGATATTATCCCCTTAGGTAGACAGTGTTAAAAGAGCACATGTATGATGTGATCTGGCACTATTTTTCTAAAGGGGATTTTTGTCATGGCCATTAAAGGACACGAGTTTAGAGTATAACACCAGAGTTCAAATTGAAGGTGGTACGTATGCATTTTATCTGTTTTCTCATTATTATAAAAAATTTAAGGGAGGTTAGAGAACGGGGACTAATTATAGAGGTGAGTAAATAAGAAATGACCTAGCCAGAAGTTTTTGCTAGGTCATTTCTTTTCTTGACTAGGAGGTATTTATTCTGCTGTTCGCAGTCGTTCTACGATAGTTTTCCTGTCGCTCAGAGAATAAATAGCGAGAGGAAGACATATCCCAAGAGCGAGCAGAACAGGCAGCACGAGGATCAGCGGCCAGATAATAAATTTATAACTCATAAACCATATTTGAGTACTCAAGGGTCTCGCAATCAAGACAGAAAATAGGCTTCCTAATAAGATGGAGCATATGCTGGTGCCGAGTACATAGTACATCCCCTCATATACAAGCATTGTTTTTAATTGTTTATTAGTCATGCCAATGCTTTGTAGTATAGCAAATTCTTGATGGCGGGTCAGAATACTAGTTAGAAGCGCGTTTACAAAATTAACAATGCCAATCACACCAATAATAATACTGAGCGTACCGCCGATCATCAAAATTGTTTTTTGCATACCTGAAAGCTCGGCAATTGAGGTGAATTTGGATTTATAATGCATCGTTGGCTCCTTTATTTCGGTATAGTTCTTTAAGAAGCTCTCCATCGTTTTTTCTTTACTATCGGATACATTAAAGGCATAACTCATCACCACAGGCTTCTTCACAAGCGTTTTGTAGATATCCGCCGGGAGATAGAAGTCAGTATAACTAGCAACGGCTACACCAGAATTGGATGATTTTACGCCAACATGACCAAGCACTGTGAATTCATGGCTAGTATACTCCTGGGCATTTGCTGTGTCCATATGGTTATGAAGAGTAACCTTTTCACCTACTTTGTATACGGATAGTTCCATTTCAGGATTATCGTAATCGTCTAACCTGACCCCTTCCAAAATATACTTTCCCGAAGCTAGCTTGTCATAATCAAGTTCACCATCAATTAATTTTAGTCGGTGAAGGGGGAGATCTTCAAGCCCGTACACTATTGCAGATAAGTTGCCGCGAGCGTCAGGAGTGACGATTTCCCCGTACAACTTCTTCCCCTCTTTGTTCTCTTTATGCTCGATAGCGAATAGATTGCTGCCACTGTACAATCGTCCACCTTCTTCAAAACCGGGTTGTGCCTGTACGGCCTGAATATAGCTTTCCGTCGTCGCATTGTCAGGGCCTGTGAAATGTTCTTGAAAATAATTAGCATGTGCAATTAGAAAGTCAGTGTCATGACTTTTAGACACATACTTATTCATATCCAGACTTTGGGATAATGTAAAAGTAGTATTCAGTAGCACTAGACCTAGAGAAAGGCTAAGCAGCACCAAAGTAGTCCGCTTCTTATTGCGGCCTAAGTTGGCTCGAGCCATCAGCGGCATTTTAGCACCGTTAGTAGATTTTTTTAGTTTTTTCTTATCCTTTTTAGTAGCTCCGTCTACGTATCTTACTGCCTCGATCGGAGACACAGTCGCCGCAATTCTACTAGGCTTATATGCACTGATCATAACTGTCATGACTGCAAACAGAGCGGAGTCGATAAAAATCCATGGGCTGGGGGATAGGGTTACCTCTGCGTGCCTATAATTGTTCATAAGCAGCAGAGGGATAAGCGATTTGCCGATACCAAAACCCCCGAGCAAGCCGATGGGAACCCCGATCAAGGAAAGAAATAATGCCTGTCTATGAATAAGCCTACGGAGTTGACTACTGCTTGTGCCGATGGTTTTTAGAAGACCGTAGAAACGAATATCACGCATCACCGAGATTTGGAAAATATTATAGATGATCAAATAGCCAGTAAGCATGATCAGCAACAGACCTCCAGCTAGGACAAAAACGGTTTCAGGGTCTGAACTGAAAGTGTTGGAAAGATACGCCCAATTCATAGAAGTTTCAATGAAGTTCGGTGCATTTTTGTCAAGGGAATAACCACTTTCTGTAATCACTTGATCAAGTTTTCCCTGGATATTCGAGCTGTTATCGAACATGATAACTGCATTGATGGTTCCGGTCATATCATGATCCTGCTTATATGTGTAGCGTAATTCTTCGGCATGGGCATCCACATAAGCTTTAGAAGCATAAATTTGACCTCTGTCTATCATGGCGGCGGGGTCACTCTTCCACCAGCCGGAGAGGATAAATTCACGCTGTACCATTTTGCCGTGAACCTCAAGCTTCAAGGTCAATGGGGAGCCCTCTTTCAGGGGGATACCCAGTAACTGTAAGGTGCTAGAGTCCGCGATAACCTCATTTTCTGCCACCGGTTTGTGGCCTTTTTCTAGCTCAATCAATCCTAGCTTTAGCCCTACATCGTCATGATACCAGAACTCCGCACGACGCTTTAAAAATTGCTCGTTTGTCACCTTTCCACTTAACAGGCGGCTATATGCTATCTCTTTAATAAGAGGGTGGTTTTTGATGTGATTAAATTCCTCATCGTTGATATATTTGAGATAACCCTGCCCTGCCCCACCAGCCTGTCGCATCGTTGCCTGCTGGAAACTTTCCATCGCGCCAATCCCCATAGTAAACACAGATGTAAATAACAAAGTGGTTAAGGCAATAGCGATAATCGCAATAATATTGCGGATTTTATTGGCTTTAAAACTTTTATCTGATAAATTACGAACCGCCTTACTGTTTTTTATTTTGATCATCGGGTCGCACCACCTACTATTTTACCGTCCTCAATGCGGATGATGCGATCTGCCATCTGCGCGATTTCTTCATTATGAGTAATCATCACCATCGTTTGGGCGAACTGTTGGCTGGATACCTTGATCAACCCTATGACATCCAGACTGGTTTTACTGTCCAGGTTGCCAGTAGGCTCATCAGCCAAAATAATAGCTGGTTTCGTCGCCAGTGCTCTCGCAATGGCTACCCGCTGCTGCTGCCCTCCCGAAAGGTTACTCGGTAGATTGTTTAATTTGTTCTCAAGCCCCAGCGTATTCGTAATTTGGGTCAGATAGGCTTTGTCCGGTTGATTCCCATCCAGTTCAATGGGGAGCACAATATTCTCATAGACATTTAAGACTGGAACTAGATTATAATTTTGAAACACGAAGCCAATCTTTCTTCGGCGAAAAATGGTTAATTCTTCATTTTTTAAAGAATAGATATCCTTGCCGTCAACGGTGACGTTTCCGCTTGTAGGCCGATCCAGCCCACCAAGCATATGCAGAAGGGTGGACTTCCCGCTGCCGGATGTACCAACGATAGCCACAAATTCCCCAGTGCCTACCTCCATGTTGACTCCATCCAACGCATGAACCTCAGTATCTCCATTACCGTAAGTTTTTCTTAGTCCTCTGGTTTCTAATATCTTCATTTGTTTGCTTTCCTCCCAATAAAAATATCTGCATCGTATTTGCTTACAACACAAATTTTATTATAATACCTCTTTCTTTCTACAATCTTTCTGAAATCTAACAGAATTGAAAGATTATTTGAGTGAGAGTAGAAAGATTAATTTGTGACGGGTGGTGGGAAATGTAGGAGGGACAGACTCCTTCTGAGATATCTGTTTTTTGGTGCCTCTGCTTGAACTCAGCCGGAATCTAAGTAATTTTTGGTCTAATACATTCGCTTACTTGGCTTCATTGTATTTCGTGGGATGAGGCTTGTACTGAGCGACTGTATACGAAAGTAACCATTTTTTTTTCATGTTATGCCGGGTAAATCAATAAGTGCAATTATTTATTTTGCAAAAGTGAGACTTCGCGGTGTTGTTGGAAAAACACGAATAATGAATAAACGTGAATTTACGGCCTTGTTTTAGATAACAGAATGGATATAAACAGTGCATAAGCCACTAATTATGCCAAATAACATACTGATTTTTACAATAGAATATTTAGAGGTATTTTTAATGATATTTTAATAGTGAAAGGAGGTGGAATTAACATGGAAAAAATCGAGGTTTTAGATAATATGGATTTTGAAATGGAAGTACAATGTAATCCAAATGATTGTCATTATGATTGCATCGAACCCAGTGGACATTGTAGCTCTAATAACTGGCAAGGTTTTTGAAAGATGATTTTGCCTAACTAAGTATTAGTTGACCAATGAAAAGGAAGAAGTAAGAACACTTCTTAGCTTGTCTAGTGTCCTCGTCTTTTGAGATGAGGGCACTTTCTTTTGTATTATATCTGGGAAAGTAGAGTAGTGCCTCTGGATGTAAACATTGTATAAGCCACGATTATGCCAAATAACATACTGATTTTTACAATAGAGAATATTTAGAGGTATTTTTAATGATATTTTAATAGTGAAAGGAGGTGGAATTAACATGGAAAAAATTAAAGTTTTAGATAATATGGATTTTGAAATGGAAGTCCAATGTCCAGCCGATAATTGCAGTTATGATTGTCTCGAACCCAATGGACACTGTAGCTCTTATACCTCGATATGGATGTGAAAGAATTATTTTGTCTAACTCGGTATTAGTTGACCAATGAAAAGGAAAAAGTAAGGAACACTTCTTAGTTTGTCTGGAGCCCTCGTCTTTTGAGACGAGGGCACTTTCTTTTGCATCATATCTGGGAAAGTAGAGTATTGCCCCTATACCTCTAGGCGATTCAGGTGGAACACCCTTCTTCGAAATCACATTTTTGTTTTTCTCCCAGACCCAAGCTATTACCAAAGATGAGTTATGCATTGACAATTATGTTTAAGGTCTAGAGTATATACAATTTTATCTATGGAGGCACGATTCTTTACTATCCAGTACCTGAGCACAATATTTTTCGTAGACATTCAAGGCAGGCATCAGATAATAATCTTAGAAAACGAAGCCGATTTTTCGCTGCAGAAATTGGTCAATCTTTGTCTTACAGGGAAATATATCCTTGCCATCAATCGTGATGCTTCCGTTTGTTGGACCATCAAGTTCACCCAGCATATGAAGAAGGGGAGACTTGCCACTTCCGGATGTACCGGCGATAGCGACAAATTCACCGAATTCCACCTCCAGCTTCACGCCATCTAGGAGGCATGAACAGCGGTATTCCCATTACCGTAATGTTTCCTTATTGCCTGAGTTTTCAATAGGTCCATATACTTTCCTCTCCAAAAAAATGTCTGGATCGTAGTCATCTACAGTACAGACATTAACACACTGATCTTTCTACATTTCTGAAATCAGAGGAGTTGAAAGAATTAAGTATCCATAGAAAGAAAAATAGAGAAGGTAGAACCACGGCCGTAGCGTGATCGTACCTTGATGTAACCCCCTCCGCAGCGATGATTTCTCTAGCTAAAAACAGACCAATCCCGACGCCCTCCTGCGAGTTAACAGTAGGGGAGCGATAGAAGCGGGTAAAGATCTTCCCTTGTTCTTCTTCTGCAATGCCTATGCCGCTATCAGTAATATCAATTCGGCAAAACAATTCGTATGCCGTCACTTTTATATCCATGTTTCCGCCTGTCTCTGTATATTTTATAGCGTTATCCATAATGTTATAGACAGCTTCACTGGTCCACTTTAGGTCAAAATAAGCATGAATAACGGTGTCCTCCCTAGAAACTGAAATCCCTTTGGCATCTGCTTTTGGCGTTATTTGCTCCAGTGCAGCATCAAGGAGCTTATGAACAGATTCTCGCCTTGGCGCTACCGTGATAATCCCCGTTTCAAGCCGCGATGTTTTCAACAATGCCTGAATCAGGAAGTTAAGCTTTTCGGCCTGTGCAGATAGAGCTTTCACACAAGTGGAGGTATCCTGTGATAGTTCGTATTCGCTAAGTAGTTGGGAATAAAGCAGGATGTTGGCCAATGGTGTTTTCGTTTGGTGTGAAATATCGGAAATCAGCTCATTTATTTTATTCTTTTCAGCAAGCAGATTTTTGGAGGACACGGAACAAATGGAAAGAAATCTCACAAATTTAGCTTCTATTGAAGAAAGAACGGATTCATCAAAGACATCCTCCGAGAAGCTGCCATTTAGCGCAGCATCCAGCATGTTCTCAATAGTTTTCATTGTTTTTTGGATGCTCCTGCGATACAGCATAATAGCACACACAGCAGTGCATACAGCAGCGACGGCAATTCCAATACATATATATAGGAGTGTTGTCATTTCAACGCCCATGTGTAGCCCAGCCCATACACCGTTTTAATATATTGTGGGGAGGAAGGATGATCCTCGAGCTTGTCACGTAGCCTTTTTATCGTAACTGACAAGGCATTTTCACCTACATATTCAGCCCCGTCAGTCCAGATGCTGTCTATCAAGTGATCACGCGAAACGGTATTTCCTCGATTGTTGATTAGGATGCGCAATAATTTTTGCTCCGTTTTACTTAGTTCAATAGGTGTACCATTCTTAATAAATTCCATTCTCTCGAATGAAAAAGAAAAATTGTCTAGCTGAATGGAGTCTGCAAGCGAGTATCTGGATTTCTTTAGCTGAACGCCAACTCTTGCTCTCAGTACCATCAGACTGAAGGGCTTAGTGATATAGTCGTCAGCACCCAACTCAAGACCAGTGACGATATCTGTTTCCATATCATTTGCTGTTAGAACGATGACGGGTATCATTGTTTTTTTTCGTATATGGGTTAAAAGGTCGAGTCCACTTCCATCCGGCAAATTTACATCAAGAATCACTAGGTCAAAAGCAGTGATGTTCAATTGTTCTTTTGCAGCAGCAATGTCATACGTTTGTGTAAATACGTTGTTAGGTTCTTTAAGGGCAAGAATAATACCGTTACTCAAGGCGATATCATCCTCGACGATTAATATGTGATTCATCATTCTCCTCCTATTTTTTTGATTCATCAAGTTAATGAATCCCCAATTCCAAGAATTGCTTACAGTAAAAATGAGAAAAGGGTAATCCTAAATCTTCCATCTCTATTTTACAGGATATTGCTCTTATTTGCTCATTCACTCTTCAGACTATTCAGGTTTTACTAACACCTTTTTTGACATGGCTTATTCATTGCAAATAATTTGACAGATACAATATCACTGCTATAATTTATCCTAGTTGTTTTTGATAATGATTATCATTATTGGAGGGGAGGACAGGGCCGAAGCTTGGTACGAGTTATTGGACAGGCTCCCTTAGTTAGAGATGAAATTGCGCTATTTAATATTAGCTTTTCTGGTACTGGCCTTCGCCTCGGTGTTCATCGGTGTTCATGATGTGACTCCACTTGATTTGTTCCACTTAACCAACGATCAAGCGCAGGTGCTCCTGATTAGCAGATTTCCACGTTTGATCAGCATCATTATCGCAGGGGCGAGTATGAGTATCTGCGGGCTGATTATGCAGCAGCTTACCCGGAATCGGTTTGTTTCGCCCACCACCGCAGGGACGATGGATGCGGCACGATTAGGTGTGCTGATCGCCATTATGGTGTTTGGAACGGCGGGATTTTGGACGAAGATGCTGACGGCTTTTGGATTTGCTCTAGGGGGAACGCTGATTTTCATGAAGATATTGGATAAAATCCGTTTCAAGGACCCGGTATTTATCCCGCTTGTTGGTCTGATGTTTGGGGGCATTTTAAATTCGGTGACGACTTTTTTTGCCTACAAATATAATCTGATCCAGGGCATTTCTTCGTGGATGCAGGGGGATTTTTCTCTAATCATGAGTGGCCGCTACGAGATGCTGTATCTTAGTGTTCCTTTGGTTGCGTTGGCGTACATATATGCGAATCGTTTTACAATTGCAGGTATGGGTGAGGATTTTGCAGCCAACTTGGGCGTACATTACAAGCGCACCGTCAATGTGGGTTTGGTGATCGTGGCTTTGGTGTCCTCTGTTGTCATCTTAACCGTCGGGACAATTCCCTTTTTGGGGCTGGTTGTACCCAATCTGGTCAGTATGTACATGGGGGATAATCTGAAAAAGAGCCTGGCTCATACAGCGATCTTGGGCGCCGTTTTTGTGCTGTTTTGCGATATTTTGGGACGGGTGATCATTTACCCATATGAAATTTCTGTAGGGCTTACGGTTGGTGTGATCGGGAGCGCGTTGTTCTTGTATTTGCTGCTGAGGAGAAGGGCTTATGAATCCTAAATTAAAAATCGGAATATTAGCCGCTGCCGCGCTTGTGTTGATTGCTGCTTTTGTGTTTATCGATCTTCCGCACACCTGGCATTACGCGTTGCCGCGACGATTGAAAAAGGTCGCAGCTTTCATTCTGACAGGTGGCTCCATTGCTTTTGCGACCGTTATTTTCCAGACGGTTACGAATAATAAGATTTTGACTCCGGGTATTATCGGGCTGGATTCACTGTATATGCTGATTCAGACGACGATTATTTTTGCATTTGGTTCCGTCCCATTGATTTCGACCAGCAAAGAATTAAACTTTTTGCTGTCAGTGGGGATGATGGTGTTGTTCGCGGGATTGCTATACAAGTTAATTTTCCGCAAGGATGGACGGGGAATTTATGTACTTCTGCTGATCGGTCTGGTGTTCGGGACGCTGTTTAACAGTCTGTCTACCTTTATGGAGGTACTGATTGATCCGAACGAATTTGCGAAAATTCAGGATAAGAGCTTCGCCAGCTTTAGTAATGTAAACACCGAACTGTTATGGCTTTCTGTATTCGTGCTTGTGCTCGTATTTGCTTATGCGTGGAGATTTATTAAGTACCTGGACGTGCTGTCGCTCGGACGGGAGCATGCGATTAATTTAGGTCTCCCTTACAGTTATATCATCAAAAGATTGCTAATTATTGTAGCGATTCTCATCTCCATATCTACGGCACTTGTTGGACCGATCACATTTCTCGGATTAATTGTGGCCAATGTGGCTTATCAGGTGATGAAGACGTATCAGCACCGTTATATTATTCCGGCCTCCATCTGTGTTAGTGTCATTGCTTTGGCAGGGTGCCAACTGCTGGCGGAAAGAGTATTCGATTTATCGACAACAGTCAGCGTCATTATTAACTTTATCGGGGGGTGTACTTCCTGTACCTTTTGCTGCGGGAGAATAAATCATGGTAGAAGTCAAAAACGTAACCAAACGCTACGGGAATAAAAATGTGGTGGAGCAGGTGTCCGTCACTATACCTAAAGGCACCATTACCTCCTTTATTGGACCTAACGGCGCTGGGAAAAGCACCCTGTTGTCGATGATCAGTCGCCTAACAGATAGTGATGAGGGAGAAATCCTCATTGACGGACAGGCCGTGAGCCTGACCAAAAGTGAGGAGCTAGCCCGGAAGATATCCATTTTAAAACAGACTAATGATGTCAACATCCGCTTAACCGTGAAGGAACTGGTCAGCTTCGGCCGTTTTCCGTATTCCAAGGGCAGATTGAACAGCGAGGATCGCAAAATGGTAGAGCAGTCTATGGCCTACATGGGACTGGAGGATATGAAGGACAAACATATTGATTTGCTCAGTGGGGGACAGCGGCAGCGGGCGTTTATTGCTATGATTCTGGCACAGGACACGGAATACATACTGCTGGATGAGCCGCTGAACAATTTGGATATGAAGCATTCGGTTCAGATTATGAAGACGCTGCGCAATTTAGTGGATGATCTGGGCAAAACGATTCTGGTGGTGCTTCACGACATTAACTTTGCTTCCTGCTATTCGGACCATATTGTCGGGATGAAGAATGGCAGATTGCTGAAACAAGGAACGGCTGACGAGATGATAGATAGTCAGGTATTAAAGGATTTGTACGATATGGATATTCCGATTCAACAGCTCGGTGATCATAAAATTTGTGTGTACTTCACTTAGGGGGAATGTAAAATGAAGAAAAATTTGATGTTTTTAACACTGATACTTGCACTGGTACTGATCGTATCGGCCTGTGGCAAAGCGGCTCCGGCAACACAGGAAGCGACTGGCGATGGCTCCTCAACTGCAACAACGGAATCCAAAACTGTATCGGTCAAACACGCACTGGATGAAAACCCGGTCCAAGTCAAAGTCAATCCGAAGAATGTCGTTGTTTTTGATTTTGGTTCATTGGATACGCTCGATAAGCTGGGCGTAGACGTTGCGGCGGTAGCGCAGCAGGATCTTCCTACGTATTTGAACAAATATAAAGATTCCAAATATGCAAGTGCTGGCACGCTGTTTGAGCCGGATTACGAGAAAATCAGTGATCTCTCTCCTGAACTGATCATCATTGGTGGCAGACAAGCTGATGCATATAAAGAGTTGAGCAAAATTGCACCCACGATTTCGATGGCTGTAGACACCAAGGATTATATCAATTCCTTTAAGAAAAACGTTGAAACGCTGGGGCAAATCTTCGACAAAGAGGAAGCTGCCAAACAAGAACTGGCTGCGATTGATAGCTCCATTAAGGCTGTACATGACAAGGCTGTAGCGAGCAAGGCTAAAGGATTGATCGTACTGACAAATGAAGGAAGCCTGAGTGCATACGGCTCACAATCCCGCTTCGGTATCATTCATGATGCTTTTGGCGTAACTCCTGTAGATCCTGGCATTAAAGTATCGACGCATGGACAAAAGGTTTCTTTTGAATATGTACAGCAAAAAAATCCTGATTATATTTTTGTCGTTGACCGTGGGGCTGTGGTGGTCGAGGAAGGCAAGGAACAGGTTACAGGTAAACAAACCATTGAGAATGAACTGGTGAAGAAAACCAATGCATATAAAAACGGTCATATTGTATACCTGGATCCTAACTACTGGTACCTGTCAGGTAATGGTCTGGAATCCGTATCTGAAATGATCAAGGAAATAGATGCTGCACTGTAATGCATACATTTACATCATGGGGGACTATGTAGGATGAAAGGTCATGTAGATGAAATTTCATTAGATGGGTATCTTGTGCACGTCTATACACCTCCCGTATCTGTGAATCATAATGAGCTGTATCCTGTGCTGTATGTACAGGATGGCAGCTCTTTATTTCTAAGCGGGTTGGATGAGCTGGAAAGAGGTTTTTCTACGGGAGAGCTGCCCCGTGTAATGCTGGTGGGCATTCAGCCTGTGAATCGGCTGAATGATTATACGCCTTGGGAGGCAGCTGCTTTAGTAGAGGGAAGACCTGCTTTTGGCGGTGGCGGAGATGCGTATCTGACGTTTGTAGTTACAAAAGTAATGCCATACGTCGAGGCAAAATATCCAGTGCAAACTGGGTTGGAGCATACAGGGATGATTGGTGCTTCGTTGGGTGGACTGATTTCCATGTATGCAGCCTTCCGTTATCAGCATATATTTGGACGTATTGGTTCGATCTCGGGTTCGTATTGGTTTTCCGGTATGATCAATTACATGCAATCTGCATCATTTGGCACTGTAATGGCTGGGACACACCGTATATATATATCTGTTGGGACCCGTGAAGGTGAAGGGAAGACGAATGTACAAAAAGATATGGTTCCGTTGACCCTCCAGGCATACGAGGTGCTGCTTGCGCATGGTTTTACGGAACGTGAGGTACGGCTGATCAAAGTTGAGGGAGCCGTGCACCACATAGATCACTTTCGGCACCAGTTTCCCCGTGCCGTTAAGTGGTTGCTTGAATAATGTTTTAAGATTGGTTTTTAATCATAAACGCCAAAGGAAGAGATATGGCATCTCGATCCTTTGGCGTTTATTTAGATAGCATTCGGATGAGTGGCTGATTTAACGTATCTGAATTTCCAGAGGCTGCGGAAATCCCCGGGAATGTCCTCCATAATCCACGATCTCAAAAGTAAGTGGCTGCGGATACTGCTCATGGTTTGAAATTACAAATCCGTCCAGGCCGGTACCTGCATCAGCCAGTATATGTCGCTGTCCCCTGCCGTCAATGAACGTATTTGCCATTCGAAAATAGAGGCCGCCTGAGTTTTCCGTAAACTGGTATCTTAAAAACAAACGAAGTCGCTGATGTGTCGGATTATTAATATATTGATCGAGTTTAATGTGTTTATCCGGAGATTTAACGATTGTTTTGGTTATCGTATTAAGAGTAATAAATACGCTTTTATCCGGTTTCAATCGAAGGCTACTAATATTGAGCCAAATCTGTTTATGCTCTGAGAAAAAGCTGCTTGTAAAGTAATAGATTTGTCCTTGCTTGGTCGTAATGGTGCGATCGTATTTCAGTAGGTTTTCATAGGATGGATGGGCAGAACGGTTAACTTGGCTGGAAACCAGACTCATAAAAAGATCTGTATCTATAATCTCCCGTCCCCCTGTAGGTTTAAAGCGAATCTCCACATCCGTTCTTAACGGTGTCCTGATGAGCCGCCGCAGCTCGATATGCTGGTCTTCGACGGCAATGTCCCGGTTGAGATCTTTCACTTCGCGCAGTGCAGCATCCGGTCCTGGCTTCAAAGTCAAGGGAATGCTAAAGTGTTCTGCCTGGGGCTTGACAGAAGAACCTTGTCGGGCCTGAGCCTGCCAGACTGCGGACAAGGTTAGTGCGTTGGGGATTTGCCCCGGCTGTTCAAAATCAAAGACCATAACGTTGGAGACCACGGTCTGATCAGGACCAGCCTTGCTGCGGGTATCCCAAGTAAAGGAACCATCTAACGGCTTGCCATCCGAACCAAGCAGCCGTGGTTTGACATTGCTTTGCAGCTGCAAGGGGGATTTGGAGCCTTTATTTTCAGCCGTATATAAAATAATAATCCGCTGGCTATCCGTAGCCATTCCATCAATGGTTACCTTATAATCTCCGGATATAAAGCTTTGTTCTACTGGCCAATAGATATCATGTGCTGCTGCTTGCTGAAGCGCGAGTGTAAAGTTGTCCTGCTCACCGAAAAGACGACTTACATAAGTCGGGATTTCATGGTGTCGTTGCACCGGCTTTGTCGCCGTTTGCGGTGTCAGCCAATGCCGGGTTCCCCAGATTCCGCCCCCGATACACAAGGCGAGCAGAACAACGGCTATGATTTTTAGCCTGCCTGCAGGTATGGACCAAAATCCTGTGCCCCGAAGGGGTTTATCTCTATTGGCCCGCTGTATACCACGCCGCATAGCCAGATTCATCGCTTCGTCAGACACTTGTTGGGCAGCTTGTTTGGCCTCCTGTACCTGCTGCTTGAACCACAACTCCTCTTGATCAGCCATGCTGTATTTCACCTCCATGATGGATTTTGTGCCGCAGCTGCTTCAGCCCTTGATGCAGCCAGGTCTTGATGGTTCCTTCTGATCTGCCAAGTACCTTCGCAATTTCGGGTACGGTCATGTCATCGTAATATCTCAGCAGGAGGGCTTGCCGATATTTGGGTTTAAGGCGGCTTAGGGCTTGCTGCATGTCCAGCTTGCTGTCACTTACCATTTCGGCAACCCCTTCCGTGACAAGAACAGGAATCTGGGAACGGCGCCGTTTTTGCCGCTTGAGTTCTTCCATACAGCAGTTCATCAGAATACGGATGATCCATGGAATCAGCGCCGCGGGATCCCTCAATTTGCTGCATTGGGACCATGCACGGTAAGTGGCTTCTTGAAGCATATCCAGTGCATCTGCTTCATTACGCAGGTAGCTGTATGCAATGCCGTAGAGTCGTCGGTTGTGTCTGGTGATCAAGGTGAAAAATGCATCCTCATCCCCTTGGCAGGCGGACTCTGCAAGTTCTTTGTCTTCCATGCGGACCTCCCTTTTTTATCTGCCATGTCCGGCCGGTTCATGGGCATCTATAGATAAGGATGGATTAAAGAGCCCAAAACGTTTTATTTTTTTACTGGATGAATTTACCTCCGCACTAATGAGCCGGTTCAAGTTTGGTTTGGGCCGCTTGAATACGTATAATAAAGAAATATCCAATATCTGATGTTACATAATAACGAACGTAAGGGGGAGACAACCATGAAAAAAAACCGCCTGGGATCTTCGGATTTGCTGGTAGGTGAGATTGGCTTGGGATGTATGTCGGTCGGTACGGAGGAGCAGCAAGCCGTTTACTTGATTCATGAAGCGTTAGACAGGGGTGTAAATCTGTTGGATACGGCCGATTTGTACCAGCATGGGCGCAATGAAGAAATTGTAGGGTCAGCAATCCGTGGACGGCGGCAGGATGTCATCTTGGCGACCAAGGTCGGCAATCGGCGTATACCAGGGCAGGAGGGATGGGAATGGGACCCATCCAAGAAATATATCCTGTCAGCCGTTAAAGAGAGTCTGCGCCGCCTGGGAACGGACTATATCGACCTGTATCAGTTGCACGGAGGGACGATTAACGATCCGATAGACGAAACGATTGAGGCTTTCGAACAACTGCAACAGGAGGGCGTTATCCGTTACTATGGTATTTCCTCCATTCGTCCGCATGTCATCCGTGAATATGTGGAACGCTCGAATATCGTTAGTGTTATGAATCAGTATAGTTTACTAGACCGGCGTGCAGAGGAAGAAGTATTGTCTTTGCTGCAGGAGCGGGGAATTAGCGTGATTGCACGTGGACCCGTGGCGAGCGGTGTATTGGCTGACAAGGGGGAAGAAAAGGCGGTCAAGGGATACCTAGACTACGAAGAGGCAGAGCTACTGGACGTGCGCAAGCAATTAAAGGCATTTGCAGGACCGGAGCGTAGTATGGAGCAGACGGCAATCCGTTATAGCCTGTCTCATCCGGCTGTCGCTGCTGTGATTCCGGGTGCAAGCTCTTTGGGACAATTGGAGCATAATATTTCTGCAGCAGATATTGCACCGCTAACTGAGCATGATCGAGAGACGCTACAGCAAATCAGCCGAGCCAATCGTTATGACGCGCAATACCGCTGATCCGAGCATAATAGAATAAGTGAAGTACACACTCGAACATGTACTCATCCCAGTTGCAATATATACAAGAATCATTACAATATAGGAATAAGACTGATTTATCATTCATATGTGAATGTGAAGATATTATCAATTCACTCTAGGAGGGACCAATAAATGGAACGCATCGAATCTGAGCAGCAATATCAGGATTTAATTAACGGTGACGGTCTAACCGTCGTGAAATTTGATACCAGCTGGTGTCCAGATTGCAAGACGCTGGATAAATTTATGGACGGCATTATGAAGGAGAACGCGGATAAGCGTTTCTTTGCGCTGGATGCCGAGAAGTTTCAGCCGATTGCTGAACAAAATCAAGTACGCGGCATTCCGAGCCTGCTCGTGTTCCGTAATGGCGAGAAAATTGCTCATTTGCACAGCAAATACGCCAAAACGCCAGCTCAAGTTTCGGAATATCTGACTACGCTGGAATCTAAACAGTAATCAGTACGCATGGTAGATCTAGATCAGGATGATCTATTGAAGCCCGCGAAATAGCAAAAGGGATATCCAAGGCTGACCTTAAGGCCACTTGGATATCCCTTTTTGGTTGTAGGATACCAAACAATGATTACAAAATAATGAAAAAGAACACAGCTGCCAGCACGAAACGATAGATGGCAAACGTAGTCAAGCTCAAGCGTTTGAGCAGACCGAGGAACGTTTTGATTGCCAGCATACCGACGATAAATGCAGTAATAAAGCCGGCTGCGAACACCGGGAAATCACTCATAGACAGATGATCCATACTTTTAATCATATCAATCCCTGATGCACCCAGCATGACCGGAACAGATACGAGGAATGTAAATTCTGCGGCTGCCGTATGGCTTACACGTGCGAATAGGCCCCCAGACATAGTTGAGCCTGAACGAGAGAAGCCTGGCCACAGAGCTAGGACTTGGAACACACCGATGGTAAAGGCTTGTTTGTACGTGATCTCATCCAACGTATGTGATCTAATAGGCGGATGGAATTTTTCAGCCGCGATCATGAGCAAGCCCCCGATGACCAAACTGTACAGAACCGTTTCAGGACCAAACAAGTATTGCTTGATTACATCACGGAACAGTACACCAATTAATCCCGCAGGGATCATGGCTAAAATAATATGTAACAGGTTTAGACGTGGCTGGGATGAGATTTTGCGTCTGAAATCAAACAGGCTGAGGAATCTGCGCCAGTATAATACAACGACCGCCATCACAGCACCTAATTGTACGATAACCTCAAATGTTTTGACCGTATCATTCTCGGTGTTCAACCCTAGAAGATCAGCCGTAAGGATCATGTGACCCGTCGAAGAGACCGGCAAAAACTCTGTCAGCCCTTCAATAATTCCCATAATAATAGATGATAAAATATCCAATTTACTAGCTCCTCCTTACACGCATGTAGGGCAAACAACCTGAGTCGTTTGCCCTAAAAATATGTCATTTCAGTAGGAGTGAACGCAAGTGCCAAGTGCAGTATGCTAGTCGCTCAGATCACAAAGGTTCACTCCTGGGAAGAAGTGTCCGATTCCGACTCCATTTCCGAGGTCGGGGATTTGTGGTGTAAAATAATTTCCACCCGACGAATACGATTTTTACCCATTTCACGAATGATAAATTTCACATCATCTTCTATGAATTCCTTGCCCTGTCTCGGTTCCGGAACCCGGCTATACACCCACCCTCCGACAGTATCCACGTCTTCATCGTCCAATGCCAAGCCCGTCAGATCACTCAGATCGGAAAGCATCACTTTACCATCCATCAAATAACTGTTCTCCGTCAGTTTCTCGATTTCCTTCCGTTCATCCTTATCAAATTCGTCCCGGATTTCGCCGACAATCTCCTCCAAAATGTCCTCAATGGTAATCAAACCAGAAGTTCCACCATATTCATCGACCAGGAGAGCGATATGAACCTGCTCCTTCTGCATACGTTTCAGCAGCGTGTTGACGGGGATAACTTCCGGAACGGTCAAGATCGGTTGAATCAAGCTATCGAAAACAAGCTCGGGATTGCGATCATACTCAAGGAATAGCTGCTTGGTATTAATCATACCAATGATCTGATCCTTGCTGTCTGTCGCTACCGGAAAACGGGTATACTGTTCTTCGTGAATAGTCTGCATGTTTTCTTTGAGCGAGCGATTCGTAAACAAGCATACCATATCTGTACGTGGCACCATAATTTCTTTGGCAACGGTCTCGTCAAAAGCGAAGATACGATTCACGTAGCCATATTCGGTGTTATTGATCTTACCACTTTCCACGCTTTCGGACAAAATGATCTGAATTTCTTCCTGAGAGTGCGCTTCTTCATGCTCACTAGCCGGTTGAAGACCAAACAGACGAACCAGGCGATTGGCCGAGCCGTTAAGGAGCCAGATAAACGGATACATAATCCGGTTAAACCACACGATGACTGGAGAGGTTAACAAGCTGACAGCTTCCGCTTTGCGGATCGCCAATGTTTTGGGAGCTAGTTCGCCGATCACCACGTGCAGGTAAGTTACAATGACAAATGAAATAATAAAGGCCAGGATATGTGAAAACTCCCCATTGATGTTGAGCTGTTGAAAGAGAGGCTCCAGCAGTTTGACTACAGTCGGTTCACCGAGCCAACCGAGTCCTAACGCTGTAATCGTAATACCAAGCTGACAGGCAGACAGATAGCCGTCCAGATTATTGACGACTTTTTGTAGCGCCAGTGCGTTTTTACGGTTCTCCACCACCAGCTGATCTACTCGGCTGGAACGGATTTTAATAATCGCAAACTCGGTAGCCACGAAGAAAGCACTAAATAAAATCAACACCGCAAACAAAAATAGACTGACACCTATACCCATATAATTTTCACTCATCCCTTTTTCGTTCAATTTTTTTAGGAACTCTATTTTGAGTTCACTTGAACTTATTTTAAGAACTTAAAAGAAAATATACAAGGTTCATATGGAATCGTAGCAGGTCACATACCTCTAATTTACACGAAAAATAAGGCATAAAAGAACCCGCACGGCTCATTGCTTCACTTTACAAGCCTAGTTTAAGGGCGTATGATGAGTTCAAATGAACTTGAAATGTAACAAAGGGAGGAAAGCAGATGGAGTCTTTTACCCTCACTCGCCGTGATATGGCCCATTTGCTGCTGGCCATGGAAGGTCGCAGCGAATTGCAGCCTTTGGCTGTTCTCCAAGACGCTTGGAGGCGCACTCATAGCCATCTTGCCCGTTCCGGTAGCACCATGCCGACATTTCTATATACCGAAGTGACGCCTGTGCTGGATAAAATCATCAAGGGCAAGCACAGCGCAGCCTTTTCGCTGCAGGAAATTGTTTCTCTAGGCCAACTGGTAGAATATAGTCATGTCTCACTCGCCTCTATGCAAAATTGGGTCAAACGTGATTTTAAGGAGTTTCTCGGCGCTCCGAAGATCGGCAAAAAATACTCAGTCAACCAGGCAGCCATATTGCTTATCGTGGAAGATTTAAAATCGTGTCTTGATTTTGAATCCATCCGTCAGCTATTTCATATCCTGTTCCAACAGCCTGAAGATGATACGGATGATCTGATTCAGCCGGTCGATTTGTACGCTGCATACTCAACTTTATTTGAAGAACTGGATGCGAACGGAGACCAACTGCTTGATGTGGCAGGAGCAGGGTATGCCAAAGACAACGGAAATCCTGCTACAGGACAGAAGCGTCAGGAAGCTGCCACAGAAGAATTGCTGGTACAGGCGGCAGATCAATATACTTGTCGTTTACAGCACTTGACCCCCAACCAGTGTGAAGCAGTGCGTAATACTTTGCTGGTGGCAGCGGTATCGGTGCAAAATAGTTATTTTTTGTCGATGGCGCGTCGGTATGTGAATGCGACATTATTTTTGGATTTTCAAGGGTAGATCAGGATTGGCGTAAGAAGCCGATCCTATTTTTTTTCTCTTTTTTGAGGATTGTCTACCCTTTTGGAGACTGAAAAAGTATACAAAAGAGGTATATACACTCAAACGCTGTCAAAGATACAATAAACATATATAATCCAGCAATTGGAAAAACTTTGAATATCTCTTCCAAAGCATCTGGATACACACACAGGAGGTAATGGCATGTCCGATGTCTCCATCATCATTTGTACCCGCAACCGGATCGAAGACCTGACACGCTGTATACAATCTATTGCTGCACAGCAGCAATTGGAGCATACAGCTGTAGAACTGCTGATTGTTGATGACGGCGATATTTCCGACCAACAGATTGAACAGTACCGTCACATGGTATCCGGATTGCCTCAAGGTGTTCTCAAATATTATAAAAAAAGTCGTCCCGGCGTTTGGTTATCCCGCTATGAGGCCTTGTCTCTCGTGCGGTATGATATTGTGCTGTATTTTGACGATGATGCCGAACTGGACGATAAACTCTATATCCGGCGCTTGCTCGATACCTACGAACAGGATGAAACGATTGTAGGTGTTGGAGGGATTGCAAAGGGACTACATTCAAGCCGGGCAGGAAAGCTGCTTGGCGTTTTGACTTTTCAGATGTCTTCTTCCCTTGGCAAGCTCTCACCCAGTAGTCTGGCAGGTTCTTTGCTGCGTTGGAGCGAAGCAACCGAGACATTTGACACTGAATTTTTCCATGGCTGCAATATGTCATTTCGGAGGGATGCGCTTCGGGACATGAAGCCGTATCCGTGGATGACCAGCTATGCGGTGGCTGACGACTTGTACATGTGCCAGTTAGCGAGCCGTTACGGCAAACTGGTGATTAATCCTGACTTAAAAATCATCCATCATGAATCTCCAAGCTCGCGCGATAAGGCGGGCAAAGTAGCCAAGGCGACAGCAATTAACCACTATTATTTTCTTGCCCTGAAAAAGGCGGGATTTATCCAGTATGGAGCTCTTTTATGGACCTTAACCTACTTGATGCTCAAAGAAACGCTGCGCCGTAATTTTAACGCAGCAGATGGATACAAGCAGGGGGTGTTGTTCATTCTGAACCCGCGTAAGCAAAAATATAACGAATATTTAGGCCCGGCGGTTCAGTAATCTGCTTTATACACATTGACAGGATAAAGGGGGAGTATGATGTTAAGCTTGTCCATTGCTCTGTGCACCCGCAATCGGGTTGACGATCTGACCCGATGCATCAATTCAATTGCCATGGGGGAGCACCAGAGGCATGTGAAACCGAGCTGTGGATTATTGATGACGGAAAACTGCCAAAGCATGTGCTGGAACGTTATGAGCGTCAGTTGGGCAGAGCGGGAATTGCCTACCGATATCATCGTAAGGAGCAACCCGGACTGTGGTTATCACGTGTAAAGACGGTGGAGCTTGCCCAAGGTGACATCATTTTGTTCCTTGACGATGATGTTGAGCTGCCAAGCAACTACTTGAATGAGTTAATGCGCACCTATGAGGCGTATCCGCAGGCAGCTGGTGTTGGAGGCATAGCACAGGGAATGAATAACAGTTTCATGGGTACGATTCGCTGCTTGCTTTCGTTCCAGCAATCCTTGTCCAAAGGAAGATTGTCCCTCAGCGGTCAGTCTGGCTCGATGTACAACTGGCATAAGGCCAAGAAGACGTTTAAGACCCAGTTTTTTCATGGTTGTAATATGTCATTTCGCCGTGATGCGATTCTAAGTCTGGAGCCGGTACCTTGGTTGCAAAGCTATAGCGTCGGCGAGGATTTATTACTTTCCCGTATCGCCATGAAAAGCGGTCCATTGTATATTAATCCGGCGCTTACGCTGCTTCATCACGAATCGCCGTCCTCGCGCGACAATATGGAACAGGTTACTTATATGCGGGTGATGAATCATATTCATCTACTACGTGACGAGGGGTCTGGGCCGATCGGTTATGCAGCACTATATTGGACGACGTTGTATCAGATTTTGAGGGAAAGACCCAAAAAAAATCATAAAGCCATTCAAGGCTATAGAAGAGCACTGAAAGAGATTTTCTCAAGTACGAAGGAGCCTGTTAGCGGAGGACAGTTGTCTGAACGCAATTCCAAAAAAACAGTAGGCTGATGGAGGTGCGTCAAAAGACGCGATGTGAGCATAGAGACGAGAGGCTTAATAAGGAACAGGAGTTGGACGTAACATGAGCACATGGACAGCAGCAAGGAAAGTATTCACGGGTGACAGTCTCGCCAAAACGATCATGCGCACGAGCTTTAATAATTTTTTTGTGCTAATCGTCACGACCCTGACTTCCATCCTGACCGCACGTATGCTCGGAGTAGAGGGGAAAGGTGAACTGGCGGCTGTTCTGTTCTGGCCTACGCTGATCGGCAGTGTATTGAGCTTCGGCTTGCCAACATCGTTAATTTATAACCTCAAGAAGAAAACAGGCACGACGGAAGAACTGCTGGCGTTGTCGCTCTGGATTCAGTTGCCTGCCAGTCTGTTGGCGGGAGCGGTGGCCTGGATATGTATGCCGTTGTGGCTGAATGGCTATGGTGCAGACATCATCCAACTGTCGCAGATTTATTGTGCGGCAGCAGTACCGTTAGCGGTGCTTACAGCACTCACGACGGCATTATCGCAAGGACTGGATCGATTTAGCGTATATAACGGCCTGTTGTTTTACTATCCGTTACTGAATTTCATCGGTCTAGTGACCCTGTGGCTGATGGGCTTACTCAATGTGCAACTGGCGGGGGCAGTGAATTTTGCTGCGAGTTTCCTTGCGCTCATGTGGGCGTTCCTCCGTTTGCGCAAGCATATGAATTTGCGCGCATTTCGTCCGTTGACCAGCCGCCAAGTGCTGCGCCCTTATTATAGCTATGGAGCGCGGGTGTACGGGATGGAGTTGATGGGGACGCTGTCCACACAAACGGACAAAATCGTCATTGTGGCGCTGCTGTCACCCAAAGCGTTCGGTCTGTACTCTGTTGTCTACGCCTTGTCCCGTGTGTTCAATGTGGTGCAAAATGCCGTCACTAATGTAACCTTCCCGAAGGTGACAGGGATGGAACACAGCAAAATTGTCGAAACGGTGGGTCGTGCTTTTCGCATCTCTATGGCTGCGATGCTAATCGTCATTGTACCGGCTCTCTTCATTGGACGATACATGCTGGGATTGCTGTACGGTCCCGCTTTTCTGGAAGCATCGCTAACGTTCTACCTGCTGTCATTGGAATGTATTATTGGTGGTGGCTCATGGATTTTGGCTTCGGCCTTTAACGCACTCGGTCGTCCGGGACTGGTACTGTTCCGGCAAATTGTAGCCTATGCGATCACCGTTGGTCTGTTTTTTATTTGTACACCGATCTTCGGTCTGGACGGCATTGCTATTGCTCTGCTTGTAGGTGCTTGTGTACGGTTGGCGTTCTCGCTGTTCTCGTTCCCCATGTTTTTCAATGTTCCGCTATCCCGGATCATTTTTGATAAAAGTGATATTACATTTGTCTTACAGACTATACAAAAGAAGCGCAGGAAGGGAGAACTGAAAGATGCCGAATTCGCATCCCATGGCTAAACTGAAAAATAAGCTTAGCGTCATTCTCGACGTAGTCCCTCAAGGTTCGAATATTATTTATGTCGATTATCCCGTCTATAATAACGGTGGGGATGTACTGATCATGAAAGGCACCGAAGCGTTCTTTAAGGATAATGATATTCGTGTCCGTGCCCGTTATAGCGCCATGGATATTCCCGATCAGCTTCATATTCCGGGCGACTGGATTATCGTATGCCACGGTGGTGGCAACTTTGGCGACTTATATTCAAATCACCAAAATTTGCGAGAACGCATCGTTCGTGATTTCCCTAACCACCGAATTGTTATCATGCCGCAGACGATCCACTTCCAGTCTGAACAGAAGGCTAATGAGGTGGCTGCCCTGTTTAATGCTCACCCGGATCTACATATGTTTGTGCGGGATACACGCTCTTATCAGTGGGCTAAGGATAAGCTGAACCAGTGCAGCATCACATTATGTCCTGATATGGCGCACCAGCTTTGGCCATTAAAGCCAACTACGGAAACCGTTAAGGATGTACTGTACTTCCTGCGTACGGATATTGAAACGGTGGGGGGGCAAAAGAAATTCGATGACGAGGCTGATGCCTCTCACCGTCTGGACTGGGATACTTTATTCACTCCGCTGGAAGTGAAGGGGATCGTCTATTTCCAAAAGTTTTACCGTCTGAATAAGAAAATTGGTGGCCCGTTACCTACCCGTACATTCTGGTACAAGTACACCGACCATCTCATGAACAAGGCGGTTACGCTGTTCAGTTCTTACCGCGAGGTTCGCACTTCACGGTTGCACGGTCACATTCTGGCCTGTCTGCTTGATATGCCGCATGTTGTCATTGACAATTCTTACGGCAAGAATTCGCAATATTATAATACCTGGACACAGCCGAATCCGAAGGCAAAGCTGTTCAGTGAAACACCTGAAGCATTAGAGCAGCCGTCTTAATCGTAAGAAAAGCTAGTTAGAGACCTCCTGAACACTTCATTGGTTTAGGAGGTTTTTGGTTCAGTACTACAAAGAGCATAAGTTTAATTTAATTAGATAAACAATTAAGGTAATGAATATTTTAATGACTTAATCTATAAGAGAGGATATTTTCGCTCTATTTTGACAATTCATTTCATGAATAGATATAATTTATGGGATAAAACTTGCAGAAAAGCGCGGAATTCTCCAGCTTTTGCTGTACATCACATGATCGTATATTTATTTAAATGAATCGAGGCTGACGAATGAGCAATCAATCGATGGACATGCTTCTCACGAAGGATATCGTGCGTGAAGGGGAACCGATTTTGCGCAAAAAGGTTGATCCGGTATGTCTGCCGCTGTCTGAAGAGGATCTTCAACAGATGCAATGGATGCTGGATTATCTGAAAAATAGCCAAAATGAAGAGCTGGCCACCCGCTATGAGCTGCGCCCGGGTGTAGGGCTATCCGCCAACCAGGTTGGGTTAAATAAAAGAATGTGTGCTATTTATTATGAAGACGGAGACCAAACGGTAGAATACGCCCTGTTTAATCCGAAGCTGGTCAGCCACTCTACATCCATGATTTACTTGGAACAGGGGGAGGGATGCTTGTCTGTAGATCGGTATATACCCGGATATGTACCGCGTTACGAGAAGATTCGCATCAAGGCCAATTTGCCGGACGGAACTCAGGAGCTGTTAACGTTTAAGGGTTATGCAGCGATTGTTGTACAGCATGAAATGGACCATCTGGATGGCATTATGTTCTATGACCGTATCAACCCGGAAGATCCGCATAAGCTGCCACAGGGAGTGCATATCGAACCTTTTGTACGTAAATAGTTCGTGATCTGTAAAGTGTGGTGACTCCGTTCACCACCTTTTTATTTTGCAAGAAAATATGGATATAAATGTTGTGAAGCTTTAAACTGAAAATATGTAAGCGCTTATTTCGCGGGAGGGATGGCATGTATCGTGGAGTCCGGCATCTGATGAATAATATGCGTATGCGGAATAAGCTGCTCTTCTCCTACGTACTGATTGTCATGATCCCAGTGCTGGTGGTGGGCGGCTGGGTTACTTTTTATTTACGAGAGCAGGCACTGGACAGTGCGATTGCCCAGACGGTAAATAATGTGGAAAAGATTAAGAGCCAGACAGCAAATTTACTACGTGTGCCAACAGATATTTCAAATGGGCTGATGTTCGATAAAAGGCTAAAGGAGATGGCGAACCGTCGTTATCCCGGCATGGTGGAGCTCATGAATGCGTACCATCAATACAAGGATTTTAATGAGTACACCCAGCAATATAGAGAGGTTGCTACTATCCGGTTCTATTCGTACAATCCGACGTTGGTCAACAATCTGGAGTTTATTCCTGTGGACTCTAACATTGAGCGGCAGCCATGGTTCCAGGAGGCTTTGAAGGGGACGGCGATTAACTGGTTTTACATTCAGGATAAGGAGGATACCCCGGTTAATCGCCTCAGCCTGGTACGGCAAATTCCTTTTCCCGAATACAATTCCAAGGGAGTTCTGATGATTGCACTGAGTCAGACCGAGTTGAATCATATGCTAAGCAAGGAGCCCTTTGAAACATTGATTGCGGATCGTAACGGGATTGTGGTCGCAGCTACCCATCCACAGTCGGTAGGTCAGACGTTGACCGATTTACATTTAGGCTTTGATGTCCAGCGTGCAGGTAAGGGGATATATGAAGCAAAAATCAACGGAACGTCCTCGAACATTATTGTGGATGAGCTGCTGCCAACCTCAAGTGTGAGCGGATTGACAATTATTTCGGTGTTTTCCACGGAACATATCGTGCAGGGGGCGAACCGGGTCAGCCTGATTGGCGCATTATGTGTACTAGCGGTACTCATCATGGCGCTGATTCTGATTACCATCATTTCCTGGCTTATTACCAAACGGCTCCAGCGGTTGAGCTATGAGCTGGGCCAGGTAGCGGCGGGTGATTTTCATGTAGTATCCAGTGTGGAGGGAAGGGACGAGATCGGTGATTTATCGCGCCGTTTCAACTACATGGTAAGTAGTATCCGCCAGCTTATGGCACAGGTCTATGAGACGAGTGAGCATAACAATAAGCTTGAATTGGCACAAAAGGATATCAAGCTAAAAATGATGGCAAGCCAAATTAATCCGCATTTTCTGTTTAACGCGTTAGAATCCATTCGAATGAAAGCACATTTGAATGGGGAAGCAGAGATTGCAACGACGGTCCGTTTGCTTGGCAGGCTGATGCGCAGGAATCTGGAGATTGGCAGTGGTAAAACAACCGTATTACAGGAGCTGGATATGGTTCGATCCTATTTGCAAATTCAGCAGTTCAGGTTTGGGAATCGTTTGGTCTATGAAGTGAATTTGGAAGAAAGCGCGAAGGAGATGTCGATTCCTCCCTTAATCATACAACCGCTAGTGGAAAATGCAGTTATTCATGGCCTAGAAAATAAGGAAGATCCAGTTACCGTGAAGGTAGATATCACAATAGAACAAAGAGAACTGCACATTAAAGTGGCTGATGATGGAATTGGCATGAAGGAAGAACAACTGACCCGTCTGTTGGCTCGGATCACGGGTACGGAGGAGCCGGAAGGGAGCAGTATTGGTCTGCGTAATGTTCATCAACGTCTGACATTGATGTATGGTGAACGTTATGGTCTGCATATTGAAAGCGCATTACAGGTAGGAACAACCGTATACTTTTCCATACCAAGGGAGGAAGCGTCGAATGTATAAAGCGATGATTGTAGATGATGAGCCTGCGATTCGTGAAGGACTGTCTTCCATTATTGACTGGGGGGATTGTGGCTTTCGCATCGTCGATACGGCAGAGAACGGACGCGAGGCTCTGGAAAAGTTCGGAGAGCATCGACCGGAACTGGTCATTGTAGATATTCGTATGCCTGGGATGAGTGGATTGGAGGTTATACAAAGCATACGCCAAATGAATGGGGAGCCGTTTCACTTTCTCATTTTAAGCGGATATGCAGACTTTAATTATGCTAGGCAAGCCATGGGATTCGGGGTGGATGGTTATCTGTTGAAGCCGGTTGATGAGGAAGAAATGACGTTAGAGCTGAAACGAGTACGACAAAGCATTGAGAATGAAAAGGGAGATGGAAAGTGGGGGAGTCCATCTTCGCATGAGCGCGATTGGATTGAAGCACTGTTGTTTCCGGTTCATTCAGAGCACCCTCGGGATAATGTAGAACCCAGCCATCGTGCATCCAAGCAAGCTGATCACCAAAGCGGCGCTGGAAAGCATGGACAACAGCCAGCGTTACCAGCATTGGACTGGAGTAGCTATCAGGTGATTTTGCTGGATTTGCGTATACCTGACTGGGATCGGCAAGCCCGGCAGTTGGCAGCAAAGCAGCGGCTAGCGGAATTGTGTCGTGATCAGGATAGAGGCATTGTGTTTGAGGCTGGAATATATACGGGCCTATTGCTTCCTGCCATGTTAAAAACGGAGCAAGATGCTGTTCAGTTGCTGGCTGCATGGCGACAGGAACTAAAGCCTTGGGTAAATGAAATCTATGGGGCTGCTGGCGCTCCGGTAGACATTCTTAGCGATATCCCCAGATCTTTTGAACAAGCGTTACGATTATTGGAGCGTACGTTTTTGTTCCGGGCAGAAAGAGTCATGCTTCCCGGAGACCTACGTGAATGGGAGACAGTCCATGCTGAAATGGATGAAGCGTCTGACAGAGCCTCGGATGACCCCATGCGTTATGCAGAAAAGCTGTACTATGCGCTGGATATGGCTAATGGTAAAGCGGCGACCCGTGTCATTAAGGACATGGAAATCCAATTTCCACAGATTTATCGTACAGAATCTGCAATCAAGGCGGCATTCGCTCAGACATTCACACTGGCACTGAACAAGTATGCAGCTGGACAAGAACACAGCCGGACCGTGCTGGAGGAGCACTCTAACCTGATTACCAATGTATATGCTTATTCAACATTGGGCGAGCTGGTGGATCACTCGCTCGAGCATGTGTTGCAGTGGATTGGCCAGACTGATACGAGTGGCAAGGAGATCATCATGAAGCAAATGATTGACTTTATACATGGTCATTATGATGAAAATTTGCGACTGGAGTTACTGGCGGATATGTTCAATTACAATAGTGGGTATTTGGGCAAACTGTTCAAAAGTCATACAGGCGAGGCCTTTAATGCCTACCTGGATAAGGTAAGGATTGAGCGAGCAAGGGAATTGCTTGCACAGGGGATTAAGGTGCACCAAGTGGCGGGTCGCGTGGGATATGCGAATGCAGATTATTTTCATAGTAAATTTAAAAAATATGTTGGTATGTCGCCTTCCTCCTATCGTAATCAGACCCAAAAAAACGGAGGAACAGATGGCTGTTGATCGATTTTCTAAGTTTAACGTTATGAAGTCTCTCTTGCAGATGTCGGAGGTATGTCCTTCGAATGAAGAGAGGCTTTTTTTATATGTTGAAAAAGGACGGATCAATAGAAAATGTCACATTCATTATGGATTTTAAGGCATTTTCATAAAAACGCCATCGTTATGACACAACTTTGACACGATGTTCACATTTTTGATTCTATTTCATTTAAATTTATTCTATATAATGGGGATAATCTGAAGCCCGGTTATGGCAACCATGGCAAGTTAGCTGAGTGGGTCATTTCCTAAAAAAGTGACGGTTTCATATGTAAGAGTGTGAATACAATCACAAATACAAAAGACTTCAGATCACAAACATTAAATCATTGTTAAGGGAAGTACAGGGGAGGAGCAGCATCATGGACGTATTGGATTTGGCACGGTTGCAGTTTGCAACCACTACGATTCTTCATTTTGTTTATGTGCCGATCTCCATTGGATTGTCATTGTTGGTGGCAATTATGGAGACTATGTATGTTATCAAGAAAAAGGATTTGTACAAAAAAATGGCTCAATTCTGGGGGACATTTCTGCTGATTAACTTTGCGCTAGGGGTAGTCACCGGGATTTTGCAGGAGTTCCAGTTCGGAATGAATTGGTCGGACTTTTCCCGTTTTGTCGGTGATGTATTTGGTACGCCGCTAGCCATTGAAGCATTGCTCGCATTTTTCCTGGAATCGACCTTTATCGGTCTATGGGTGTTCGGCTGGGAAAGATTATCCAAAACTGTCCATTTAATTTGCATGTGGCTAGTAGCGATCGGTACGATGCTCTCGGCTTTGTGGATTTTGGCTGCCAATTCATTCATGCAACGTCCCGTAGGATATGGGGTTGTAAATGGCCGGGCAGAAATGCAGGATTTTGCTGCCTTGTTAACGAACGAGCAGCTTTTGTGGGAGTATCCTCACACCATTTTTGCTGCCATTGCAACCGGCGCTTTTCTCGTAGCAGGTATTAGTGCTTGGAAGCTAATGCATAAAAAGAATATGGACTTTTTTAAACCTTCTTTTAAATTGAGCATTATTGTTGCATTAATCTGTGCCATTGCTATTCCTTTGTTTGGTCATGGACAGGCTCAATATTTGATCAAAACACAGCCCATGAAGATGGCAGCCAGTGAAGCTCTGTGGGGAGACAGCGGCGATCCGGCGCCTTGGACGGTTATTGCAAATATTGATCCTGATAAGCAGGAAAATACCTTTGAGATTAAGGTTCCGTTTGCACTGAGCTTTCTGTCGTATAGCAAGTTTTCTGGCTCTGTGCCTGGTATGAAGGAACTTCAAGCACAGTATGAAAAGACCTACGGTCCAGGTGATTATATTCCGCCTGTCCGTACGACCTTCTGGAGCTTCCGCATTATGATTGCGGCAGGATGTGCCATGATTGCACTTGCTCTGTACGGAGCTTACCTGAGTTTTCGACAAAAATTGGAGGGCTCACATCGTTGGTTCTTCCGCCTTATGCTGTGGGGGATATCGCTCCCGTTCATTGGGAATACAGCAGGCTGGATCATGACAGAAATGGGACGTCAGCCGTGGACTGTGTTTGGCTTGCTTCAAACGAAAGATTCTGTTTCACCTACCGTTGTAGCAGGAGAAGTGCTGTTCTCCCTGATTGCATTTACGACGCTGTATCTCATTTTAACGGGTGTACTGGCATTCCTGTTTGCTCGCACCGCTCGTAAAGGCCCAGATATTGAGCCGCATCAGCATACAGTCATTCATGATCCATTTGCTCAAGGAGGTGACAGCATTGTCGTTAAATGATTTATGGTTCTTATTGATCGCAGTGTTGTTTACAGGCTTCTTTTTTCTAGAGGGCTTTGATTTTGGCGTGGGGATGGCAACAGGATTAGTGCCGCGTAATGACCAACAAAAACGTTTGATGATCAATACGATTGGTCCATTCTGGGATGCCAACGAAGTGTGGCTGATTACAGCAGCAGGTGCGATGTTTGCCGCCTTTCCGCATTTTTATGCAACGATGTTCAGCGGATATTATCTGGTATTTGTGTTTATTTTGCTAGGTTTGATCTTGCGAGGAGTCTCCTTTGAGTTCCGTGGCAAGGCCGAAGGAAAAGGGTGGACAGGAACGTGGGATACTTGCATTCTGATTGGCAGCTTCCTGCCGCCGATGCTGTTTGGTATGGCCTTTGCGGCTTTGGTGAAAGGTGTACCTATTCAGCAAAACATGGATTTGAAAGCCGGATTTTTGGATGTGTTCAATGGATACACCGTATGGATTGGACTGACAGTGGTCGGAATGTGCCTCATGCACGGGCTGACGTTCATTTCTCTGCGGACGATTGGTGAAGTCAGAGATCGTGCTCGTGTGATCGCGTCCAAATTTCTTCCGGTATTGGGAATTCTACTTGCTGGTATGGTGGTATGGACTTATTTTGCAACGGATTTATTTGCACGTCGTGGTCCCTTTATGTATGTTGCGGTTGCGGTGGGAATTCTCGCCTATGTGCTGACATGGTATTTCCTGAGGCAGCGCCGCGAAGGATGGGCTTTCGGGATGACAGGTGTCATCATTTTGCTAAGCTTCGTTTCGTTATTCGTTGGCTTGTTCCCAAGATTTATGGTGAGCTCGATCAACAGTGCTTTTGATTTGACGATATATAATGCAAGCTCCAGTCATTACACACTGAAAGCCATGACGATTGTTGCAGCAACGCTTTTACCCTTTGTGTTGGCTTATCAGGCGTGGAGCTATTTTGTTTTCCATAAGCGTCTCAGTGAGAAGGATCATCTGGAATACTAATGGATAAAGCCTGGTTTGAATTAAAGGGCATTCGGCCAGTAATGCTGCTGCTGGCCGCCCTTTCCCTGCTCCAGGGAGCAGCGGTAATTGCACAAGCCATCTTTTTGGCAAAGGCTGTAACGGTTTTCTTTAATAAAAATCCGCTGGTAATGGCTTGGCCATCGCTGGCGTTGTTTTTCGCGGCTTTTGCAGTGAGGCATACGATGATTTGGCTGCAACGCCGGACAGCCGGTCGTTTCGCCGAAGCAGCAGGCGCTTCCTTACGGGAGCGTCTGCTTGCGCGTTTGTTCGAGCGGGGTCCGGGTTTTGCCGCACGGGAAGGAAGCGGCAAGTTGGTGACGCTAGCGCTGGATGGTGTGGATCGGTTTCGCAATTATTTGGAAATATCCATTCCTCGTATGATAGACATGATGGCTGTAACCTTACTGGTGCTTGTGTATGTTTTCACATTAGATATGATTTCAGGTGTGATTTTGACGACTACGATGCCGATTTTGGTGGGCTTCTTTATTTTACTCGGCTTGGCGGCGCGAAAACAGGCAGACAAGCAGTGGCGTTCCTATCGTCTATTATCACATCATTTCACGGATTCGTTGCGTGGCCTACAGACACTAAGGTTTTTGGGACGCAGTCGGGCGCATGGGGAAAGCGTAGGGAAGGTCAGCGACCAATACCGTACGGCAACGATGCGTACGCTGCGGGTAGCGTTTCTTTCTTCATTTGCCCTCGATTTTTTCAGTATGCTGTCGGTCGCTTTTGTAGCAGTAGGCTTGGGGCTGCGTCTGATTAGTGGTTCGGTGGGACTGGAGGCAGCGCTTGCGGTGCTTATTCTGGCACCGGAATATTTTATGCCTATACGCCAGTTGGGATCAGACTATCACGCCTCATTGGACGGTAAGGAGGCTTGGGGAGCGATACGCTCCATTCTCGTTGCAGAGGATGAAACGATAGAGCCGAAGACAGCTAATGATAAAGGATTAGACATCACGGGGCAGAACATCCTCAAGCTGTCCGATGTGTGTTTTCTTAATGAAGACGGCTCCGCCCGGCTTGAACATGTGTCTGCAAGTGTTGAACCGCACATGAACATGATTGGCATCGTCGGAGCGAGCGGTGCAGGCAAAACGACATTGCTTAGTCTGCTTGGCGGCTTTTCTGACCCCACTTCAGGTGAGCTGATCCTTAATGGATGCCGATTATCTGTGGATACCAAAGCTGAATGGCAACGGCATATTGCCTATATTCCACAGCATCCTTACCTGTTTAGCGCTACTTTGGCAGATAATATTCGCTTTTATGAACCGGAAGCATCCAACCAGCAGGTAAAGTGGGCGATTGACGCGGTTGGACTGCGTGAACTGGTGAATGGCCTTCCGGGTGGATTGAATGAGTCTATTGGGGAAGCAGGTCGGACATTGAGTGGAGGGCAGGCGCAGCGGATTGCCTTGGCACGGGCTTTGCTTAGTAACCGTCCGATCATTTTATTGGACGAGCCTACGGCACATTTGGATATTGAGACAGAATGGGAATTAAAACAGACCATTTTGTCCGTATTGAAACACAAAAGAATGTTTCTTGCCACCCATCGGCTGCATTGGATGCCGGATATGGACTGTGTCTGGATGATGAATCAAGGCCGTCTGGAAGAGGTAGGTTCCCATCAGCAACTAGTTGCCCAAAAGGGAGAATATTACCGATTGCTGACGGGAATGTCGGAAGGAGGGGACGGACGATATGAGAGCAACGGACAATAGTAGCCAAGGCTGGTTTTTGCCTTATCTGAAACACTATTTTTGGGCCTTTCTAGCAGCAGCTCTTTTGGGTGCGCTGTCCATTGGGTGTGCAGGCGCGCTGCTCTTTACGTCCGGCCATCTGATTACTCGTTCGGCCTTAAAGCCTGAAAATATATTAATGGTGTATGTGCCCATTGTGCTTGTGCGAACGTTTGGTTTTAGTAAAGCCGTCATTCAGTATCTGGAACGCTTGGTAGGCCATGATGCTGCGCTGCGCCTTGTGTCTCGTATGCGAGTACGCTTGTATCGGGCAGTGGAACCGCAGGCGCTGATGATCCGCAGCAAATTTCGTACAGGGGATCTATTGGGATTGCTGGCGGAGGATATTGAGCAGCTTCAAAATATCTATCTGAAGCTGGTTCTGCCTGCGTTATCGGCTTTGCTGATTTATGCAGCAGGCATCTTGGCGCTTGGCTGGATGGACGGAACATTTGCCTTGCTGATGGCGCTATATGGGGGATTTTTGCTTTTCATCGCCCCGGCTATCTCACTTTGGACCTCACTCGCCAAACGGCGTACGTTCAAGCAGGAACGGAGTAAAGCCTATCAGGAACTGACGGATGCTTTGTTCGGCATGAGTGATCTGGTGCTGAGTGGACGGACTGGGCATTTCCTTAACACCTTTACACAACGGCACAAGAGGGCAGCCATGGTGGAAAATTCACTTCGTCGGAACGAGTGGCGTTCTCATTGGATCGCACAATGCCTGGTAGGCGGCGGAATTGTAATTATGACTGTGTGGGCCGGAGGACTGGTAGCACAGAATCGCATTGAAGCCACATGGCTGGCATCCTTTGCCTTAGTAACTTTTCCGTTGCTGGATGCCTTCGTCCGCGCTGGAGAAGCGGTGGTTCATGCGCCGGAGTATCAGGATTCACTTCGACGGCTAAAGGATTCCGAGAAAGATACATCTGCACTTGCAGCACGATCAGATGCAGGACAACCAGCAGCAGACGATGCAGCAGATACTAAAGAAGAACAGGCTACCGCTCAGCGATTAAGCCACGGGGGAGAGCTACTGCTGAACAACGTAAGCTACCGCTATGCTGCAACGCAGGAATGGAGTGTGCGTAATATCTCCCTACACGTACCCCAGGGGGGGAAGGTTGCATTGCTTGGCCGCAGTGGTGCGGGCAAGTCTACGCTGCTGAATCTGATTCAGGGAGCATTGCAACCTGATGAAGGGAGCGTCACTGTCGCAGGCGTTCCCGTATTTACAGGTGGAGCATACTCCAGTCTGTTTGCGGTGCTAAACCAGCAACCGTATTTGTTTGATACGACGGTAGCCAACAACATTCGTTTAGGACGACCCGACGCTTCACTGAATGAGGTTCGTGCAGTGACGGAGCAGGTAGGGCTTGGAGCTCTGATTGATTCTTTACCAGAGGGTTACGATACAAGAATGCAGGAGACGGGCCTTCGCTTTTCCGGTGGAGAAAGACAGCGCATTGCACTGGCGCGGATTTTGCTGCAAAACCATCCGATTGTTTTGCTGGATGAGCCGACAGTGGGGCTTGATCCACTGACGGAGCATGAACTTATGCAGACGATGTTTCGCGTACTGAAAGGCAAAACATTGATCTGGATCACTCATCATCTCACGGGTATGAAGCATATGGACGAGGTGATCTTTATGGAACAAGGCACCATCTCCATGCGAGGCAGTCATGATGAGCTTTGGCGCGATCATGCCCGGTACCGTAATCTGTATAAGCTGGATCATCCGGGTCTGGAAAATTAGTGATGATCACCATGTCGGATAATATGATTCATCTGCTAGAAGCTTTGAAACAAGGTATTTAAAATTTCGATTAACTTTTATATACTGGTTAGAGTTGATGCGTCACATGCTCATGTAGACATTCAACTGGAGGGGGCTGAAAGAAATGAAAACACTCATCTCTAAACATTGGCATTTGATGCTGATTGGTTTTGTAGCCCTGATCATGGGCGGGTTTGTCTTGTTTTATTTTCAGGGGAGCGTGTCGTCGTTTCCGGCCGTTCAACCTAAACAAGCTCAGGAAGAGCCAGATGAAGCCAAATACGAGATTGTGACAGTAGGTGTAAAAGGGGACGGTTTCTATCCTAAAAATATTGAAGTGAAAGCCGGCGTTCCAACCAAGATCAATTTCAAGAAAATGACGTCTTTTACTTGCATTGATGAAGTACAGTCGTTGAAGATCGGAATGGACGTTTACCTGGATCACGAAAATAATTATTTTACCGTCCAGGACTTGAAACCGGGCATATATGAGTATAATTGTGGCATGTACATGTACTACGGGACGATCACAGTAAAATAAATCAAAAAAAGCTTTCTGGCACATTGATGCCAGAAAGCTTTTTTTCTTTTAACTAGGTGAATTGGGACAGTATGTGTATATATATCATCATCCAGCTGTGGTGCAATATGCACTATCCTTTACCTCTGATCAGCTTACATTAGCTGATCTTTTGTTTTTTCTTCTCTCAGGAATTTACATGAGAACGGAGCAGGCGGAATGGTGCTGTACAAGCGATAGCGGTCGCCTTTGTCACCGGATTTCAACCTTTGTCTGCTTATCCAAGAAATCCGGGGACAACAGCGATGGGAAGCACCATCCGCATGCGTAGTGGCTTCAATGTAAATCTTAATCCACTCCCCATATATCTAATTTTGAACTGATTTTTCTCCTAATTCGTCGGGTACCCGCTTCTGAGCCAGCAAAGTATGATAATAGTATCTAGAGATGAGGAGGAGCTTGTTATGGGATCTTCAACTGAAACCGCTTCCAGCGCTGATACTGCGATTCCTGAATCCAATCGGGGAAGACCGCGTAAGGCTCGCGGATCGAAGCCCGAACGCGGTGAAAAAGGCCTGTGGAACAGCGTGAAACAGCAAAAGTATCTTTACTTTATGTCCATTCCTTTCGTCATATGGGTGTTTGTTTTCAGTTATTTTCCACTATGGGGCTGGACAATGGCGTTTCAAAATTATAAACCAGCCAAATCGTTTTGGGATCAAAAGTGGGTAGGGTTGGACAACTTTATTGAGCTTTTTCAGGATGAACGTTTTTATCTGGTATTACGCAATACGCTGGCGATGAGCCTGATGGGTATTGTTTTTGGTTTTGTTGTACCTATCTTTTTTGCAATTCTGTTAAATGAGTTGCGTGGTATGCTGTTCAAGCGAGTTGTGCAGACAGTATCCTACCTCCCGCATTTTGTATCCTGGGTAGTTGTGGCCGGATTGGTGACGAAAATGCTGTCCATTGACGGAGGGATTATTAACGATATATTGGTAGCGCTTCATATTGTGGATGAACCGATTCAGTTCATGGCCAAGGGGAGTTGGTTTTGGTACATTGTAACCGCTTCCGACATATGGAAAGAGACGGGTTGGAATACGATTATTTATTTAGCCGCCATCACAGGAATTGATCAGGAACAGTATGAAGCTTCGCGTGTGGATGGGGCCAGCCGCTGGAGACAGATGTGGCATATTACACTGCCGGGTATCCGCTCGACTATCGCCATTCTGTTTATTATGGCGATTGGGCATCTGGTCAGCAATGGTTTTGAAAAGCAGTTCTTACTTGGCAACAGTCTCGTAACGGATTATTCGGAAGTGCTGGATTTGTATGCACTGAATTACGGGATTAATTTGGGCCGCTTCTCTTACGGGACGGCAATAGGCATTTTCAACTCAATGGTTAGCATTCTATTGTTGTTTACAGCGAACGGTATATTCAAAAAACTGACCAAAGAAAGCATCATGTAGGGAGGGAGAAGCGAAATGACGAATAAGGCATTTAACGCTACACGGTCAGAAAAGCTGTTTGACTTGTTCAACTATATCTTAATGGCTCTGATCGTGGTGTTGACGCTGTACCCGTTTTTGAACGTACTGGCAATTTCCCTGAACAATTCGACGGATACGGTGCGTGGCGGTATTTATATATGGCCGCGCCAGTTTACACTCGAAAATTACAAAACGATTTTCCAATACGATGGCCTGCTTCGGGGTCTGCAGGTATCCATTTTACGTACAGTGGTTGGAACGCTGCTGGGACTCATCTGTGCTTCTATGCTTGCATTTACGCTGAGTCGGGTCGATTTCCGCGCGCGCAAGTTCATATCCACGTTTCTGGCGTTGACGATGTATTTTTCCGGCGGGATGGTGCCTGTGTTTATTTTGATGCGTGATTTGCATTTGCTGGGTTCGTTCTGGGTGTATATTTTTCCGGGGCTGATCAGCGCATTTAACGTTTTTGTCATTCGTTCCTTTATGGATGGTTTGCCATATGCGTTACAGGAGTCTGCCAAGCTGGATGGAGCAAATGACTTTACAATATATTGGAAGGTTATTCTACCGCTGTGCAAGCCTGTACTGGCGACAATTGCTCTTTTTTTAGCGGTAAATCAATGGAACGCATGGTTTGATACGTACTTGTACAACGGAACCGCCGCACAATGGACAACGCTGCAATTTGAGCTGATGAAGATACTGCAAAGTACGCAGCAAGGCGGCGCCAATATGGCGAATAACAACGATATGGCTAAGCAAATGGCTCAAATTTCGCCAGAGTCGATTAAAATGGCAATCACGATTACCGTCACGCTTCCTATTTTGCTCGTATATCCATTCCTACAAAAGTATTTTGTAGGCGGTATGACACTGGGAGCTGTTAAATCATAACAATCAAATCGTTACAGTCCATTCACAACGGTAAAATCCTACAAATGCAGGAGGTCTTGAACATGAAAAAACACTGGTCCAGATTTGTACTGATTCCCTTGCTCGCCGTATCTCTTGCAGCACTCGCAGGTTGCGGTGGAAGCGATAAAGCAGCAAAGGAAGGCTCATCCAGCGGCACAGATCCGATTACGTTTAGCTTCTTCGGAGCAGATACAAGCCCGCAATGGAATGGAATGAAAGATGAAATAGGCAAGGAAATCACCAAGAAAACAGGTGTAACTTTGAATGCGGAATTTGATGTCAGCGGCGGAGGTGGAGATGACCGAATTGCTTTGATGGCAGCAAGTGGAGAATACCCCGACCTCGTTTCTCCTAAAGCGAATATTAACAAGCTTGTGGATGCGGGGGCCATGATTGATCTGACCGATCTGATTAACGATCACGCGCCTAACCTCAAAAAGCTCTACGGTCCTTATATGGATCGGCTGAAATACAGCAATAAAGATCAAGCTATCTATGTTATTCCTACGTATGCAGGTGTTGGACAGGAGAGTTTTGATGCGACGGGAGGATTTGAAATTCAGCATAAGGTGCTTAAGGAGCTGGGATATCCCAAGGTAAGAACCTTACAGGATTTTGAAAACGTACTCAAAACCTATGCCGCCAAGCATCCGACGATCAATGGCAAAAAAACGATCCCTCTCACGCTGGATGCGGACGACTGGAGAATTATGATTACCGTAACGAACCCTGCCTTCCAGACGACTGGAGCGCCGGATGATGGTGAATATTTTATTGATCCCAAAACATTTGAAGCCAAGCTTCATTACAAACGTCCGGAAGAAAAGGAATATTTCCGTTGGTTGAACCACATGTACAATGAAGGGCTGCTTGATAAAGATTCGTTTGTGCAAAAAAGCGACCAATACAAATCCAAAATTGCCAGCGGTCGTGTCCTGGGTCTGATCGACCAGGAGTGGGGTTATCAGGATGCCGAAAATGCATTAAAAGCGTCAGGTAAGTCTGATGCCAGCTATGCACATTTTCCAGTTACACTTTCGGAGGAATATAAGGATCGTTCCTTTCAGGATACAGGCTTTGCGTCCGGTTATGGTGTAGGAATTACGGAAAGTTGCAAGGACCCGGTGCGGGCTATTAAATTCCTGGATTATTTAGCTTCTGATGAAGGACAGGTGCTTGTGAACTGGGGAATCGAAGGTAAGCACTATGAAATCAAAGATGGCAAACGCGTCATTCCTGCCGATGTATTGGATCAAAAAACGAACAATACAACCAGCTTCAATAAATCCACTGGAATAGACTTGTACACATTAATGAGCGGACACTATGGTGACGGGGTGAAAGACTCTACGGGTAACTACTACACTGCCAAATTCCCTGAACAAATTATCGCGGCTTATTCGAAGCCGGAGAAAGAATCACTTAAAGCGTATGGCGTAAAAACGTGGAAGGAACTGTTTCCAGGAAAAGAAGAATTTGATGTGAAGCCTTGGGGCGCGGCCTATAACATAACGACAGACAATGAATCCAACTATAACGTTACATTCAAAAAAACGACAGACATTATCCGCAAACGGATACCGGAAGCGATATTAGCACCAGCTTCCAATTTTGATACGATATACGACAACATGATTAAAGAACTGGATGCCGCCGGAGCTGTCCAAATGGAACAGCAATACACGCAACTGGTGAAGGACAGAGTGGAGTTATGGAGTGGGAAAGCGTCTAAATAGCAAGTCCATTTATCCAAACTTTGAAATCTCGGAGTGACAGAGCGCATGCGCCATGGGCAACACGGGAGCAGCGCTTTGTCTGACCCTGATGAGGGAGGGTTTGACGTGACGAAAAGCGAAAGGCCACAGTCCCTGCGGTTATGGTATCGCCAGCCTGCTGAGGTATGGGAGGAAGCATTGCCAGTTGGCAATGGACGGCTGGGAGCTATGGTATTTGGCGGAATCAGGGAGGAGCATTTGCAATTAAACGAGGATACGCTCTGGTCCGGATTCCCCAGGGATGGCGTTCAGTATGATGCATTGCGATATTTAGAACCTGCCAGAAAGCTGATTGCAGATGGAAAATACAAAGAAGCCGAACAACTGATTACTTCAAACATGCTAGGCCGCGATACAGAAGCCTACCAGCCTTTGGGAGATTTGTGGATTACGCAGGAGAACCTAGGGGAGATTGCGCATTATGAACGGGAACTGGATATGCAGACCGGAACGGCAGCGGTCACTTTTCAGAGTGATGGAGTCCGCTATACTCGTGAAGTTATCGCCAGTGCACCCGATGGAGTCATTATGGTGTCACTGACTGCGAGTAAGGTCGGAAAAATCCATGCATCTGTGCGCATCACTACCCCCCATCCTTGTGAGGATGAAGTTGGAGAGAATGCACTTGAGAATTCCTCCAAATGGGCTAGCGATGACGATCCATCCGAGGAACCGACCAGGGACTTTATTACGTTGACTGGACGAGCGCCCAGTCATGTGGAATCTAATTATCACGGCGATCATCCACAGTCTGTCGTTTACGAAAATGATTTGGGGATGGCTTTTGCCGTTCAGGCGAGGGTTATTCCCGAGGGAGGAACCTTGACGACGGGAGATGACGGAGCATTGATCATCTCGGACGCGGATAAAATCACGGTGTATTTGGCAGCAGCTACCGGATTTCGGGGATTCCAGGCTATGCCGAATAGTGATGCAACGGAGTCAGTAGAAGCGTGCAAAGTTACTCTAGACGGAGCGATTTCGCTGGGAAGTGAGCAGGTGCGGCAACGCCATGAGCAGGATCACCGGAAGCTGTTTGACCGTGTTGCATTAGAACTGGGAAGTGACACACTAACCGACGAGTCCGTTCTCCCGACCGACCTGCGATTAGAACACTATCAGAAAGGTCAGGCAGACCTGGGGCTGGAAGTGCTGTTATTTCAGTATGGACGCTATTTACTTATGGGCAGTTCACGTCCGGGCAGTCAGCCCGCCAACCTTCAGGGCATCTGGAATGACCGGGTACAGCCGCCGTGGAATAGTAACTATACAACCAATATTAATACACAGATGAATTATTGGCCCGCAGAGGTGTGTAATCTTGCCGAGTGCCATGAGCCATTGCTGCACATGATTGGAGAAGTCGGTCGTACGGGACGTAGGGTCGCTTCCATCCATTATGGGGCTCAAGGATGGACAGCTCACCACAATATAGATGTGTGGAGAAACGCCGGACCGTCAGGTGGTCATGCCAGTTGGGCATTTTGGCCGCTTGGGGGTGTATGGCTGACCGCTCACCTATGGGAACGTTATCTGTTCACCTTGGATACAACCTATTTGGCAGAACAGGCTTATCCGCTTATGAAGGGGGCGGCGGCCTTTTGCCTGGACTGGCTCGTGGAGGACCCGGATGGTCGGCTCGCAACGTCCCCATCCACATCACCTGAAAATAAATTCATCACTCCCGGCGGCGAGGATTGCAGTATATCCATGGGCTCCACGATGGACATGACGCTGATTCGGGAGCTATTAAGCAACTGTATTCAAGCCGCAGACCTGCTGGAATTAGACGATGAATTCCGCAAGCGCTGCGAAGAGACACGGGAACGATTAGTCCACTATCAAATCGGCCGTCACGGTCAGTTACAAGAATGGTTGGTCGATTTTGAGGAAGCGGAGCCTGGTCATCGACATGTTTCGCATCTTTACGGGGTTTATCCCGGCCGACAGATCCATATCCGCGATACTCCGGAGCTGGCTGAGGCGGCCCGCATATCGTTACGCCGCCGGCTCGATCATGGCGGCGGGCATACCGGGTGGAGCTGTGCCTGGTTGATTAACCTGTACGCCCGGCTGGAAGATGGCGACACTGCGCATCGGTATGTTCGCACGTTGCTGTCGCGATCGACCTACCCTAATTTATTCGACGCTCACCCGCCGTTTCAGATTGACGGTAACTTTGGTGCGACGGCAGGCATCGCAGAAATGCTGCTGCAAAGCCGCCTGGGTGAGCTGACGCTATTGCCGGCCCTGCCATCGGCATGGCCGGAGGGAAGGGTCAGCGGCTTGAAAGGGCGTGGCGGGATTACGGTCAGCATGGAGTGGTCCGGTTCGCGGCTCGTCCGTGCGGAGCTTACCGCATCTGTCCAGACGGGAAGCTGCACGATTCGCAGTGCACACCCGTTTAGCGCAGATGCTCGTCAGGCTCAGCCTGATCCCAAGCACGGAGGATTTATTTTGTCATGGATTTTTACCAAAAAGCAGGAAAAAACGAATGAACATACGATTATAATTGAGGGAGAGGGAGAGACACAATGACTATTTTTCAATTTCCGCAGGACTTTATGTGGGGTACCGCAACAGCCGCCTACCAAATCGAGGGGGCATATCAGGAGGATGGGAGAGGGTTGTCGATCTGGGATACCTTTGCCCATACGCCTGGTAAAGTGTTTAACGGGGATAACGGGAATGTAGCTTGTGATAGCTATCATCGCTACGAAGAAGATATCCGTCTCATGAAGGAACTGGGCATTCGTACATATCGGTTCTCGGTGTCCTGGCCGCGTATATTCCCGAATGGTGACGGTGAAGTCAATCAAGAAGGATTGAACTATTATCATCGCGTTGTTGATTTGTTGAACGACAACGGGATTGAACCGTTTTGTACACTGTATCACTGGGATCTGCCACAGGCGCTACAGGACGCTGGAGGGTGGGGAAATCGTCGTACGATACAGGCATTTGTCCAGTTTGCGGAAACGATGTTCCGTGAGTTTCACGGTAAGATACACCATTGGCTCACGTTCAATGAACCTTGGTGCATCGCCTTTTTATCCAATATGTTAGGAGTTCATGCTCCGGGTCTGACGAATCTCCAGACAGCGATTGATGTAGGACATCATCTGCTGGTCGCGCATGGCCTATCTGTACGCCGATTCCGCGAGCTAGGCACCAGTGGCCAGATCGGTATCGCTCCCAATGTCTCCTGGGCTGTTCCTTACAGCACCTCTGAGGAAGATAAAGCGGCTTGTGCGCGCACGATTTCTCTGCATAGTGACTGGTTTCTCCAGCCTATTTATCAAGGCTCGTATCCTCAGTTTTTGGTAGACTGGTTTGCGGAGCAGGGAGCCACCGTACCTATACAAGATGGAGATATGGACATTATCGGTGAACCTATAGATATGATCGGTATCAATTATTATAGTATGTCGGTTAATCGCTTTAATCCGGAAGCAGGCTTTCTTCAATCTGAAGAAATCAATATGGGACTACCTGTAACGGATATCGGCTGGCCGGTGGAGTCACGTGGGCTGTATGAGGTACTACATTATTTGCAAAAATACGGTAACATCGATATTTACATCACAGAGAACGGGGCTTGTATCAATGATGAAGTCGTAAACGGAAAGGTGCAGGATGACCGTCGAATTTCGTACATGCAGCAGCATTTGGTGCAGGTGCACCGGGCGATTCATGACGGCCTCCATGTTAAAGGGTATATGGCCTGGTCACTTATGGACAATTTTGAGTGGGCAGAGGGATATAATATGAGATTTGGCATGATTCATGTCGATTTTCGCACACAAGTCCGTACCCCCAAGGAAAGTTACTATTGGTATCGAAATGTAGTAAGTAATAACTGGTCGGAGACTAGACGTTAAATCAAGAGAAATGATCTGAATATAAAGCAAATTTAGGTCTGCCTCCGCTCCCGTTTGTTTAAATAGGAGGTCCTCTGGGGTAATAATAGCCAAGATGAATTACAGATGGTTCTAGTATGTAGAGACCGGCAGGAATAATAAAATAAAAAATGTGCATACTGAAAAAAATACCTGGCGAGGGCACTTTTTAAACTATTTTAAACTAGAGGGAGTGGAGGGTATGGCTTCGAATTTTAGAAAATCAGGATCAAGTGATAACCAAATGAGCCGCACGGTATCTGTTATTTCTTTGATCGCTTGCATTGTAGGTATTATTCTTATTTTGCTTGATATAGGGAATTTAACCGATCGTAATATCTATTTAATGACAGGCATTGGCGCCTTTGCTGCCGGAATTTTCATTTTTCTAATCGGGAAATCATTTGTCATTGCCCGTAAGAAGGAAGACCAAGAGAACGGGCATCGTTAATGCAATGGTTATGCTGTACAGAAAACGGATAACGAGAACAACAGCGCGGGGCTTCGAGCAGTGTGACATGATAACTGTAAGGAGTCCCGATTTTTGCTTTAATATAGCTTTTTTAAGATACTTCAAGATGCATAGTTAACGTTTTATATGTCATTTTTGAATTAAAAAGAAATTTTGAATTTGCAAGAGAAATTTTATTTTTAGAGAGGTTTTTCACAAAAATCGGACAAATAATCGACAATTCTGTTAACAATAAAAAAAGTGGCCGCTTTTCTGCTATCTTATATAAGGGCAACATTACAGGAGTTCGTTAGTCTTGAGTAATTTACTATTTTAAGGAGAGGGGAACAACATGAACAAAAAACCAAAAGCGATTATTGCGTTGGTTTTGACCGTGCTCACGGTAGCATTGCTCATTTGGACGTGTTTTTATGCTGGCGGAAAATACGTTGTTTTCGATCCGAAAGGACCAATTGGGCAAGCACAAAAAGAGCTGATCATTCTTACAACGGCATTGTCTGCGCTTATAATTGTACCGGTTATGATTTTGACTTTCTTCATCGTTTGGCGGTATCGAGATACCCCCACAAACAAGGTGAAGTATCAACCTCACTGGGATGACAGCAAAAAGCTGGAAACCACATGGTGGGCTATTCCGATTATCGTTATCTTTATTATTGCGGTTATCACTGCGAGATATACCTACTTGCTGGAGCCTTCCAAGCCGATTGCAAGTACGCAAAAGCCAGTAACGATTCAAGTAACTTCACTGGACTGGAAATGGCTCTTTATGTACCCGGAGGAAGGTATAGCTACAGTGAACCAAGTTCACATTCCTAAAGGTGTTCCAGTCCGTTTTGAACTGACTGCTGACGCCCCGATGAACTCATTCTGGATTCCGCAATTGGGCGGTCAAATCTACACCATGTCAGGCATGGCCATGAAACTGCATTTGCAGGCCGATCACGAAGGAACTTACTTTGGCTCGGGTGCAAACTTTAGCGGTGAGCATTTTGGACAAATGCGTTTTGATGTAGAAGTCCAGTCGGATGAAGAGTATAAAAACTGGGTCGCTGACATCAAGAAGCAGTCGAAGCCGCTGACGAAAGACGGCTATTTGGCGCTTGCAAAACCAGGTTTGTCCCAGCCTGATGAATACTCTTCGATTCCAGACGGCTTGTTCAAAGAGATTGTTAACAAGTATGTAGTGGAAGGCGCTCCTAACCCCCATGCTGGACATGGCGGAGCTACATCCACAGAAGATTCATCCAAATCCGGCACAGAAGATCATGCTGGAATGGACATGAGCGGACACAATTAAATGATTATAGGGAAGGAGGCCCCCAATGCTTGACAAAATAAAAGAGTTTGCATCCACTTTCTTCGTTACTGGAGACCCGATGATCTATGGAGCGGACGTTTCCATCGCATTAGCAACGATCGGGATCGTGTTTGTGCTCACTTATTTCAAAAAATGGGGCTGGCTTTGGAAAAACTGGTTGACTACGGTTGACCATAAAAAAGTCGGTATTATGTATATTCTTGCGGCCATCTTGATGTTATTCCGCGGAGGCGTGGATGCATTATTGATGCGTATTCAACTTGCTACACCGGATGTGACACTCCTACATCCTGAGCATTACAACCAGATTTTTACAACTCACGGCACAATCATGATCTTGTTTATGGCAATGCCGTTGATGTTTGGTTTGTTTAACATCGCCGTACCCCTTCAAATTGGTGCGCGCGACGTTGCGTTTCCTTTCCTGAACGCATTGAGCTTCTGGCTTTTCTTTATGGGTGCGATGTTGTTCAACTTGTCCTTCGTTATCGGCGGTTCGCCAGATGCAGGCTGGTTGAGTTATCCACCGCTCTCAGAACTGCAATTTAGTCCTGGCGTCGGTCAGAACTTCTATATCTGGGGTATTCAGATTTCTGGTATAGGTTCATTGGCTACAGGGATCAACTTTATTGTTACCATTATTAAAATGCGCGCACCTGGTATGACTTGGATGAAAATGCCTGTCTTTACGTGGTCCGTATTTTCATCATGTGTTATTATCATTTTCGCGTTCCCGATTCTGACGGTTACTTTAGCGTTGCTATTCCTTGACCGCTTCGGAGGAGGACACTTCTTTACCCTTGATTTCGGCGGTAACCCGATGATGTATATCAACTTGATCTGGATGTGGGGTCACCCTGAGGTATACATCGTAGTATTGCCAGCTTTCGGTATTTATTCCGAGGTTATCAGCGTATTCTCCAAAAAGAAATTGTTTGGTTACAAATCCATGGTTTACGCAATGTTCATTATTGCGATCCTGTCCTTCTTCACGTGGGCGCATCACTTCTTCACGATGGGATCAGGCGCAGATGTTAATGCATTCTTTGCGATTTCGACGATGGTTATCGCAATACCAACAGGGGTTAAAGTATTTAACTGGCTGTTCACGATGTACCGGGGTAAACTCGAATTTAAAACTCCGATGATGTGGTCTATTGCATTTATTCCGAACTTCTTGATTGCAGGTTTGACGGGCGTCATGTTGTCTGTAGCGCCTGCGGACTTCCAGTTCCATAACAGTTACTTCCTGATCGCTCACTTTCACTCCGCTCTAATTGGTGGGGTAGTGTTCGGTTACTTGGCAGGTCTGTACTACTGGTGGCCTAAGATGTTCGGTTTCACATTGCCTGAAACGCCTGGTAAATGGGCTTTCTGGTTCTGGAATATTGGTTTCTATGTATGTTTCATTCCGCAATATTCCCTCGGTCTGATGGGTATGACACGTCGTCTGAGCACTTATGGCTGGGATACTGGCTGGCAGCCGCTTAACATGGTGTCAACCGTTGGGGCATTCCTGATGGGGATTGGTTTCTTGTTCCAGGTTCTTCAAATTCTTCTGGGTATCAAAAATTACCGCAAGCTGAAGGATACAACTGGCGACCCTTGGGGCGGTCACACGTTGGAGTGGTCCATTCCTTCACCTGCACCGGAATACAATTTTGCTACCATTCCGCAAGTAGAAGAACGCGATGACTGGTGGGCAGAAAAAGATAAACGTGCAAAAGGTATTTTCAGAAAGCAACCGCCAATTGAAGCGATTCATATGCCGAAAAACTCGGCGATTCCATTCATTATGTCGGTATTCTTTTTCATTGCAGGTTTCGGGTTCGTATTTGGATGGTCGTTCTTCTATATTCCAGGGCTGATCGGCGTGGCAATTTGTATGATTTGCCGTTCGTTCTTCTCCTATGATGGCGACTACTATATCCCTGCGGATGAAGTAAAACGCACGGAAGCGGCAATAAGGGGGTCTGTATAATGGCACAAGCTGCAGCACATCACAGCCATGATCATGACCACGGGCATCACGATCCGCAAGAATTGAAGATGCTTGGTTTTTGGATCTTCCTCGTAACGGACGTAATCCTGTTCAGTACCTTGTTCGCAACCTTCGTTGTCCTTCGGAACAACACAGCCGGAGGACCAGGTGGCGCAGAGCTGTTTAACATGACGGGCGTTATTATTGAAACGTTCCTCTTGCTCACAAGCAGCTTCACAAGTGGTCTGGCTGTGTTGGCTATGAACAAAGGAAGCATGAAGGGATTAATCAGCTGGTTAATCGTGACAGCGATCCTGGGTCTTGGTTTTATCGGTTTTGAAGTTTACGAGTTTGTTGAGATGGTACATGAAGGTGCCAACTTTGGAACCAGTGCGTTCTTGTCGGCATTCTTCACATTGGTCGGAACACACGGACTTCACGTTTCGTTAGGTCTGGTTTGGATGATTGGACTTATGTTCCAGTTGAAAAAACGCGGGCTTACTCCAGAGACGAAGGGCAAAGTTTCGGCATTGAGCTTGTACTGGCACTTTTTGGACGCTGTCTGGATCTTCTTGCTGACAGTTGTCTATTTGATGGGGGTGATGTAGATGGCACAGCATCAATCAGGAGCGGGTTCGCATGGTCATGATGATTCTCACGGTTCAGTGAAATCCTATGTTATCGGGTTTATTCTGTCCATCGTACTGACCATCATTCCTCTCTTCGTGGTTATGAATCATATGTTGAGCCGCACTTCGACCATGGTTGTTATTTTAGCCGCGGCAGTGCTGCAATTTCTGGTTCAGCTTTTCTTCTTCATGCACATCCGTGAAAGCAATGGACCACGTTGGAATGTTATGACTTTGATCTTTGGTGTTGTGATCCTGTTGACTGTCGTTGGCGGTTCTGTATGGATTATGGAATACAACATGGTAGCACACTAATAAGTCACACTATTTTAGATAAGAGGAAGCGGCTCTATGCCGCTTCCTCTTTTTTTATAAAGGACCTGCTAGAATTTAAACTGTGGCTTCTTGAACTCAAGTTTGCACGCGTGTAAAATGGAATTGTATAACAGAAGAGTGAAAAAGATAATACTAATGGAGAGTGAGGAAAACGTCATGAACACCGAAATATTGTTTAAACCTTTTAAGATAGGTAACTTATCGCTTCCCAATCGGATGGTTATGGCTCCCATGACACGAAATTTTTCTCCCCAAGGTATTCCAGGACCTGAGGTTGCCGCGTATTATCGTCGCCGTGCAGAAAATGCTGTTGGATTGATTATTACAGAGGGAACAGCTATCAATCATCCCGCCGCTGTGGAGCACACAGGCATCCCTAACTTTTATGGTGAGGGATTGAAAGGATGGGCTAAGGTAGTAGAGGAGGTTCATGCGGCCGGCGGCAAAATTATACCGCAGCTCTGGCATGTGGGTACAGCCCGGAAAATAGGTGCGGATAACCAACCGAATCCCGAGGCATTGCCTGTCGGTCCTTCAGGTATTTCTCCCGCAGGTGAAAAGGTAGTTGAGCCATTGACGGAGGTGGAAATTACGGATATCATTGCAGCCTTTGCTCAGGCCGCTGCCGATGCCAAGCGGGTGGGGTTTGACGGCATTGAGCTTCATGGAGCACATGGCTATTTAATAGATCAATTTTTCTGGGACAAAACCAATAAGCGTACCGATCAATATGGAGGCGATTTGGTTCAGCGCACCCGGTTTGCGGTCGAGGTCATTGAGGCTTGTCGCCGTGCAGTAGGCCCGGATTTTCCAATTGTACTGCGATTCTCCCAGTGGAAGATGTACCATTATGGAGAAAAGCTGGCACAGACACCGCAGGAACTTGAACAGTTTCTTGCCCCATTGGTACAAGCCGGGGTGGATGTATTCCATTGCTCAAGCCGCCGTTTCTGGGAGCCAGAATTCGAAGGGTCAGATCTAAACCTGGCAGCATGGACCAAAAAGATAACAGGCAAGCCAGTGATTACGGTGGGGTCAATTGGTTTGGAGAAGGCCTTTTTGAGTGATTTGGAAAAAAACAATGATCGTCAGACTGATCAATCGAGTAGTGTAGAGGCCAGATTAGAACAACTCGTGGAGCTAGTAGAACGAGAGGAAGTTGATCTGGTTGCAGTTGGACGTGCATTGCTGGTTGATCCGGCATTTGCAGTAAAATTACGTGATCAACAGATAAAAGAAATAATTCCTTACAATGATGAAGTATTAAAAACGTTGAATTAGGAAAATTTCGGTTACAGGGCAAGCTGTAATATAAGCTATTCGTAAATTCTACGAATTTGCTATAATAGGAGCATCAAGTCGAAATACACGGGGTGAAAAGGATGAATTCTGAAACGGAAGCTTTGGATTGTGAGCCGGCTTGTCACGGTTCAGATCAGGAAATTGAGCGTATAAAATCTTCCCTAGTTGAGGATTCCATCGCATACAAAATGTCGGAGCTGTTTAAAGCGCTAGGTGACCCGACACGGATCAAGCTGATTTATGCCCTGGCTCAAAAGGAACTGTGTGTTCATGATTTAACACAGGTGTTGAACATGGGCCAATCTGCAGTATCCCACCAGCTTCGTTATTTGCGCAACCTGCGTATTGTCAAACGACGCAAGGAAGGCAAGACAGTGTTTTATTCACTGGATGATAATCATGTGGAGCAGATTTTTTTGCAAACCCATCAGCACATATCACATCAATGATTTTTGACAAACCAACAGCAGGGCGCCAAGCAATTGGCGCTCTTTTGGTGTTTGTCCATTGAAGTCGATTTTTTTTCGTTAAAAAGGGCTATGATCATTGACTTTTGCCCCTAAACCTGAATATAATGACCTTAACAAATAATATATGAACAGTTGCTCATATATAGCTAATTGGAGGCCAATTATTATGGATGCTCTAAAAAGAAATGAACGGCATGAATGGGTTTTGGAAGGTCTAGATTGCGCCAACTGTGCTCTAAAGATTGAAAATGGAGTCAGTAAAATAGAAGGGGTCCTCGATTGCTCGGTCAATTTTGTAACAAAAACGTTGACGATGACCACAACTTCGGATCAAAAAGAAGAGATTTTTCGCCAAACGGAACGGAAGGTCCACAGACTTGAGCCTCATGTTCGGATGGTTGCCAAAAGTGCGGGTGGACGCTTGCGCGAAGACAGTCGAAGTGGCGCTGGTGCAGTAGAGGCAAGCTGCACAGAGGATTGCGCATGCGGTCATGAGCATGAGGGTGAAGGACATAATCACAATGATGGAAAGCATGCTGCTCACAGTCATGGTGGTCATAGCCATGAAGCACATGGCGCACACGATGGGCACGACCACGGTAATCATGCACACATGCACCACAATCACCATGCAGTGCACGATCATGGTGAAGCTACCCATGCTCATTCACATTCACATTCGCATTCGCATGATGATAGTCATGCCGGGCATACGCATGATCATGGTACGGACGGTATGCGCCGCATGATTGCACGTCTGTCCATAGGAGCGGTTATTGCGGCTGTTGCCTGGTGGTTACCTGTCGAAGGTGTGGGCAAGCTGGCTCTATTTTTAGTGGCATATATCATCGTTGGCGGTGATGTTGTCTTGCAGGCTGCACGCAGCTTGGTGCGTGGAATGGCCTTTGATGAGTATTTCTTGATGACGCTGGCTACGGTGGGCGCATTTGCTATTGGGGAATACCCCGAAGGCGTAGCTGTCATGTTCTTTTATCAAATCGGAGAGCTATTCCAAGGCATTGCAGTTAACCGTTCACGTAAGTCCATCAGCGATCTGATGGATATTAGACCAGACTATGCCAACCTGAAGACGGCTGAATCCGTACGAAGGGTGTCTCCAGAAGAGGTCCGTATTGGAGATTTGATAGTGATCAAGCCGGGTGAGAAGATCCCGCTGGACGGTAAGGTTGTAGAAGGCAAGTCGCATGTCGATACCTCGGCGTTGACCGGTGAATCTGTGCCTCGTACCGTTGAGCCGGGAAGCAGTGTGATGAGTGGATTTGTGAACACGAACGGACTTCTGACGGTAGAGGTCAGCAAAGAATTTGGTGAATCTGCGGTCTCTAAAATTTTGGAACTGGTGCAAAATGCGAGTGCCAAAAAAGCGCCGACTGAAAAGTTTATCACGAAGTTTTCCAGATATTATACTCCTGTAGTGGTTATTGTAGCGTTGTTGCTGGCGGTTGTTCCTCCGCTTGTTGTGCCAGGTGCACAGTTTGCAGATTGGATATATCGTGCGCTTGTTTTCCTCGTTATTTCTTGTCCGTGTGCGCTGGTGGTGTCCATTCCACTGGGCTTCTTTGGCGGAATCGGGGCAGCCTCCCGTTCAGGTGTGCTGATCAAGGGCGGTAATTATCTTGAAGCCCTGAATCATGTGAAATATGCTGTTTTTGATAAAACAGGTACGCTCACCAAAGGTGTTTTCCACGTGACAGGGATTTATCCTGCCGAAGCTTTTACGAAGGAAAGTCTGCTGGAGACTGCTGCATTGGCCGAGATGCACTCCACGCATCCTATCGCAGCTTCTCTGCGTGAAGCTTATGGCAATGAACTTCAAACGGAGCGAGTCCAGCAATATAGCGAAATATCCGGTCACGGGATTCAGGCTCAGATCGATGGGCGCTTGGTATTGGCCGGAAACGCTAAGCTGATGGAGCGGGAGCATATTGCTTTTAATGTGGCGCAGCAAGCAGGACCATTGGATGTAGGAACGGTCGTACATGTGGCTGTAGACGGAACGTATGCCGGGTGCATTCTAATATCGGATGAGGTTAAGGAGGACGCGGCCAAGACGATTGCTTCGCTGAAAAAGCTGGGGGTGGTAAAAACCATCATGCTAACAGGTGACAATCGGACAGTTGCCGAAGCTGCAGGACGTCAGTTAGGCCTGGATGAAGTACGGGCAGAACTGTTGCCTCAGCATAAAGCCGAAGCCATTGAGCAGTTGTCTGCAAGTAAAAAAACGAGCGATAAAATCTTGTTTGTAGGCGATGGAATTAATGATACACCTGTACTTGCTTTGGCAGATGTTGGTGTAGCGATGGGTGGTTTGGGCTCAGACGCTGCAATTGAAGCAGCAGATATCGTAATCATGAACGACGAGCCTTCAAGGCTGGTGACGGCGATTCATATTGCTCAACGCACACGCCGTATCGTATGGCAAAACATTATATTTGCGCTAGGTGTCAAAGTAGTATTTCTCTCATTGGGCGCGTTTGGTATTGCTACCATGTGGGAGGCTGTATTTTCCGATGTTGGTGTAACACTGCTAGCTGTATTAAATGTGATGCGTGTGCTGAAGGTTGGTACTGACGAATAAAAAGGGAACCCCCCGTTAACATTGGATGTAGGCATCCTATGAAAACAGGGGGTGTTTCTTTATGGCTGCCATTTTTGTGCATACATGTGCTTTCCGCAGTATAGATCTATTTTTCTCATATATAGTAGTTGTGCAGAGATGTATAAATGTGGGGAGGGCCTAATACGTTTAAGGTAGGGACTTAATAAGTAAGGCCCACGTAACATTCGGTTGCTCAGCAATGAGTAAGCGTTTTCTTTATTTGGAGGGGTACTCGAATTCGTGTGTGCCAACTTGCTGACGAAAGAAAGGATGGATTAATGGCATGGAGGCTAAACTGATGCATGTATTCGCAGAGCTGTTGGGTGGCATAAACAGCAGGGATTGCAACGTTCCAGAGCCAGGTAAGGAGTCTGCTGCACGGAGATTGGCTATGGAGACGCTAAGAGCAGGAAGCCATCAAGTATCTGCTTCACAGGAGGAAGATCCATTGGGCTGGCTGGTTGGTTTAGCCGAGCAGGGTGCAATCAGTCGAGCGGAGGCATTGCTGGCTGCAAACCCGGAATTACTTGGAGAATCGATGCTGAATAACGGCAATGATACAGAGCAAGCCATGGATACACTACTAAAATGGAGCGATGAATACAGCGACACCTCCATACGGCTTTATGCTGATGCTCCTGCAAGTATGAGTCGTAAAAGTACAGGAATACGCGATCTTGACGGTTATAGCCTTCTGCATGGTCCATTGTCACTGGCATCCGGCCGCGTGAGGGAATTATGCTATGCCTATTTGGACGCGGCAGAGTCTGGACAAAAGATTCATGCCCTTGCCGGGGAGCTCGATCCTATCCTTGTCCCCGGTTCCCGTGCATCCGAGACGTACACAACATTTAATAAAGCATCTGGTTTGCCTGGATTGTGTGAGCACCTGTCCCGACGAATCATTGGCCTGCTGGAAACAGAGTACGAAGGCTTGTTTGAGTTGCTGGACGGATTGCCGCTGACTATAGCTTTGACTGAGCAGAACAATGCAGTGGGCATTGGAAGCCTGCAAGATATGCAGTTGGAGGCCCTACTGCGTGCAGCGTTGCGAAGCATGCGACAGGGAGGAGAACCACGGCTGGAGATTATGGTGCGCAATCCTACTGACGTAAACCAGTTCCAGACCATCCGAGACTGGATTGACGGCGTTGCCGAGCAAACGTTATGTGGCCGCCTGCGGTGCGTTCCATATCGGGTAGGTGTACTTTTGACGGTTGATACAAGTTTGGTGCTTAATGCAGGTCAAATAGGGGATGAGCAATCCGCACAGTCGGAGAAGTCGGACAACGCCGATAACATGTCCGAAGTGAGCGCACGACAGACCAAGCAGGCGGCTCAAGCCGCAGATTTGGCACGCTTTGCCGATACGGTCATTTTAGAAGTTTTACCAGCTCCATCTGCTGGTATCAGAGCTGGGGATCCGTTGATTCCATCTGTTGCTGATGGGCATGAGAATGCTAATGATACGATAAAACGCATAATGGAAGCTGTTCGGCGTGTAAAGCCTGAGGTTCCTATATGGGTGGCGATAGATAAAATTCACTATTTCCTAGATAGGAATTGGATCTGGGAGAACGAGCTAACGGGGGTCATTTGCTCAGACCCAGCAGTTCCTACTGTACGTCTTGCGGCTGCGCGTTGGAGGCTGCAACAGCAAGCCAATCGGCAACACACTTCAGAAACTGCACACACCCATGCGTGGAAGTTTCCACTTTAGCCTGAAGAATTTATGTGATAGAACGCTTTGAAATATTGAGGATACCTGCGTTGTTTACGCGGGTATCTTTTTTATTTAGGCTATTAGCAGTTTACAAGCGGAAAAGAAAGGGTATATAATAAAACAAAAGTTTCTCTAAGACAAAATAATTGTATAGATGCAAAAATGATTATCATTCTCACTGCCAAACATGCTGCTTCGGGCTTCCCGAAGCAGCATGTGCTATTTTAGGGCACTTAACAATGGATATCATTCTCAATGAAATGCAAGTACAAGGAACAAAAAATGGAAAGGAACGTGACATGATGCAAGCAGTTCAACGACTACAAGATACATTGTCTCCCTCTAACCGAGCACTTTCAAAAAACAGTGGCAGCGGACGCCCCGGTCCAAATCGCAAGCCGCAATTTCAGCTCAAAAGCATGCTGAAAAATAAGGAGATGCAGGCTGCTCTAGGCAGTGGAATACTAATGCTGATGGCATGGGGGGTTTCACATTGGTGGCAATGGCTATCCGTCATTCTCTATGTGGTGTCTTATGCCCTTGGAGGCTGGTCCAAAGCCAGAGAAGGGATTGAAACCCTGATCCGAGAACATGATTTGGATGTTAATTTACTCATGATCGCTGCGTCTTTAGGAGCTGCGGCCATTGGCTACTGGAATGAAGGAGCCATGCTGATTTTTATTTTTGCACTCAGCGGTGCGCTGGAGAGCTATACCACGGAGCGTAGTAGTAAGGATATTTCCGAGCTCATGGCGTTGAAGCCGGAAACAGCTTTGCGCTTGTCTCACGAGGGAACAGAAACGGTTGGCATTGAGCAGCTGTTGCCAGGCGACCTGCTGCTGGTTAAGCCGGGCGAACTAATTCCGGCGGACGGTCGAGTCTCCAAAGGTGTGTCGGCAGTGAATCAGGCATCCATTACCGGGGAATCTGTTCCGGTAAACAAGATGGCAGGTGACGAAGTATATGCAGGCACCATCAATGGAGAAGGCGTGCTGTATGTGGAGGTCAGCCAGTCCTCGGAAGATACTTTATTTTCAAAAATTATTCGTATGGTAGAAGAGGCACGGACCGAAGTTCCCGATTCCCAGCGATTTATTAAAACATTCGAATCGGTATACGCCCGAATTGTTGTTGCCGTCACGTTGATCGTCATTGTAGGTGCGCCCATTGTATTGGGCTGGACCTGGGCAGCGGCGTTTTACAAGGCGATGGTGTTCCTTGTCGTGGCCTCACCTTGTGCGCTGGCTTCATCCATTATGCCGGTAATGCTATCCGCTATTTCCAACCGTGCTCGGCGGGGCATCTTGTTCAAAGGTGGCGCACATGTGGAGAATATGGCACTGACATCTGTCGTTGCTTTTGACAAAACGGGCACGTTAACGAAGGGGTCACCTGTGGTCACGGATTGGATTATCGCCCCAGATTACGATGCTGATGAGCTATTGCATATTGTCGCAACAATCGAAAGCTATTCCTTACATCCGCTGGCACGAGCGATTGTAGCCAAAGCCGAAGCTGAATTGGAACAGAGAGAGCTTCTCACAGCCGAGCAAGTGCAGGCCCTTACCGGATGGGGAATGGAAGGCATCATAGGTGGGGTGAAATGGAGAATCGGTCGCACGAATGTGCTGGATGAACCTGGCCTTCTGGCTGGACCAGAGTGGGTGGAGAGTCGGGCCCGACTGGAAGCCGAGGGCAAAACCGTATCCATCATTCTTGCGGATGATCGGATTGCCGGGATGCTGGCGCTGCGTGACGAGTTGCGTCCACAGGCGCGCGAGTCCGTGAAACGTCTGCAAGCACAGGGTATCCGGGTCGTCATGCTGACCGGAGACCGACCGGAAACGGCTGCCGTGATCGCGGCGCAGGCTGGAGTCGACGCCGTATATGCTGGCTTAATGCCGGAGGACAAAGTCAGTCATATTCGTATGCTGCGAGAGCAATACGGGCATGTCGTTATGGTCGGCGACGGTGTGAATGATGCTCCGGCTTTGACTGCAGCTACTGTAGGGCTGGGCATGGGGATGCATGGCAGCGGAGCAGCACTGGAGGTTGCAGATGTGGTGCTAATGAACGACGGAATCGAGGAGATTGCTCCGACGATAGCACTGGCGCGCAAGGCGCAGCGAGTGGTCAAACAAAATATGATCTTCGCGGTAAGTGTCATTGTGCTGCTGGTGATCAGTAACTTTGTGCAAGATATAGCCCTGCCTTTTGGGGTCATTGGACATGAAGGCAGCACACTCCTAGTCATTTTGAACGGCCTGCGTTTATTGCGCTCATAAGAAAATAATCCAATTCACAAATCACAAGATTACAAACAAGAAGGAGCATTCAACCCTCTTACATCCAAGGGGGGATGAATGCTCCTTCTTTGGCAGTATCAGTCTATTTTGTATGCAAAGCAGGTTCATCTCATATCTTTAATTTGCGACTGCTGTACACCTATCTATGACGCGGTGTAGATCGCCGCAAGAACAGGGAAAACAATAATCCCGCCAGCGCAATCCCGGTTGCAATGATGAAGGCATCATTAATGCCATGGATCGTCGATTCTGTAACAGCGCTTCGGTATACCTGTTGTAGCGCGAGTGCAGAGCCGCTTTCCGCAGAAATACCCGCCGATTGTGCAAGGGTTTGTCCCAGTTGCGATACGCCTTCCGTTACAGAAGCATTCGCTGTGGTAGCGACATTCGCATAATCTGCCATATGAACTGTAGTCCGGCTACTCATTACTGTAATAAGCCAAGCGGTACCGATAGATCCAGCGATTTGCCGTACTGTATTGGACATGGCAGTACCATGACTGCCGAGATGGGCAGGTAGCTGGTTTAGCCCTTCCGTCTGGACGGACATCATCAGCAATGACATTCCGAAGCTGCGAATCGTATAGATGATCATAATATGTCCGTAGGTGGTGGCATCGGTCAGCAAACTGAATTCCCAGGTTGTGACTGCTGTAATGATCAGTCCAATGATCGCCAATGGCCTTGCGCCTATACGGTCAAATACTGCCCCTGATATCGGTGACATCACACCCATCAGCAGTGCACCCGGCAACAGCAGCAGACCGGATTGCAGCGGTGTAAAGCCGCGTATATTTTGCAAATAGATCGGCAGTAGCAGCATCCCGCCGAACATGGTCATATTGACGGTAGCCCCAACCAGCGTAGATACCGTAAAAATATCGTATTTAAATACACGGAACTCCAGCATAGGCTGCAACATATTTAGCTCGCGTACGACGAAAAATACAATAAACACGATCCCGAAAGCGAGCGAGAGTATGACCGTATTGCTACTCCAGCCTTTGTCTCCAGCCGAACTAAAGCCATACAACAGGAAGCCAAACCCAAGGGTGGAGAAGATGGTTCCCAACAGGTCAAAGTTCGGTTTCGTTAGCTTGGATACATTTTTGAGCCAGCGTATGGCAAACAGAATATCAATGACCGCCAGCGGAATAACGAGTAAAAATAGTAGCCGCCAGCTGTAATGCTCCACAATGTAGCCGGATAAAGTCGGTCCAATCGCCGGGGCAAACATCATGGCGATTCCCATAGTACCCATGGCAGCGCCCCGTTTTTCTGGAGGAAACATAGTCAGGAACACGTTCATGACCACAGGCATGATGATGCCTGCTCCGCTGGCCTGGATAACACGTCCAACCAGCATAGGCGCAAAGCCGGTACTGGCAGCACAGACGACAGACCCGGCAGTAAATAACCCCATCGCGGAGATGAACAGTGCACGTGTTCCGAATGACTCAATCAGAAAAGCAGTGATAGGAATCAAAATTCCGTTTGTCAGCATATATCCGGTGGATAACCATTGAACGGTTGTGGCAGATACATTGAAGTCATTCATCAAGTGTGGAATAGCCACGTTAAGCAGCGTTTGATTCAAAATCGAAATGAAGGCGCCTAGCAGTAGCACGGACAGAATGCGTCCGACGGACATTTTTTGATCCATGACAGCCTCCTACTTGTGGACTCTGATCGTTGCACTCATTCCCGGGATAATACCTAGGCCCTTGTAACCTTGAATGGAAATGTTGACAGGCACGACCTGCGTCACCTTGGTATAGTTGGCAGTGGTATTGGAAGTGGGCAGCAGTGAAAAGGTGGATGCGGTTGCCAGACCGATCTTTTCGAGTTTACCGGTCAGGGATGTATCTGGGTAAGCATCAATATACACATCTACGGTCTGGCCTACTTGAAGATCCTGCACAGCCGTTTCGTCTATATTGGCAGTAATCCAAAGATTGTTCAGATCAAATGCTTTCGCTAAAGGTGTGCCCGCCCCGACTATTGAGTTGTTGACTGCGGTTTGCTGTACGATGGTACCGTCAGTCGGGATCGTAACGCTGATCCGGCTTCCGCCTCCCTCTACACTACCAAGCGAGCTGCCAGCGGTATACGTTTTACCAACTTCAGCGTTCCAGCCCGTGAGCTTTCCTCCGCTTGGAGAGGCAACAGTAACTGCTTGTCCGCTTACTTGTGCATTGTCGGTTTTTATGTAGTTGGCGGATTGATTGTAGTAATAGGCGGCGGCTCCACCTCCTGCGAGAATAATGATGATTACGAGCAGATTAACTAATATGGCGCGCGAATTCATATTGTGCATGCCTCCTTAGTGTTTTTGGATGTTCAAAGTATGCGTCAAACGATTCATAATATTCAGATGGATTCTAGGAAAGGTTAAGAGCGTATGCAAAAGGATGATCTTGCTGATAAAGGATGATGCGCATAATGACGACCAGAATCATGATTGTATATGACAGTGAAAATGGACATACCGAACGTCTCGCTCGCTCAATCGCAGAAGGAGCACGCCTGAATCACACAGAAGTGGCGCTAAAGCATGTGAATGAGGCCGATGTGAATGAGCTAGTAAGCGCGGATGCGATCATATGGGGGTGCCCGGGTCATTTTGGTACCATCAGCAGCGGTCTGAAGAGCTGGATTGACAAGCTCGGATATTTGTGGGCGCAGGGCAAGCTGGTGGACAAAATCGGTGCAGTATTTTGCACAACTGCTACCGTTCATGGTGGATTGGAATCAACGCTTTTGAATTTGATTACTCCTATGCTTCATCAAGGCATGATTATTGTAGGCCTGCCCGCTAGCATCACGGAAAATGCGCTCTACGGCTCCTATTACGGTGTAGGGGTAACATGTCCGGTGGAGACAGACCCCGATGGACCGCCCAACCTTCCAACGGGCGATGATCTTGCGTTAGGTCGCTCTTTGGGCAAACGGGTTGCTGAGATGGCGGGACGGTACCGTAGCGCTGAAAGAGAATAGGAGGCCGCCGATGACCATTGCTTTTATCGCAGTAGCTGTGGTTGCCTTGATCTTTTTGCTGGTATTTAACACAAAGATGACGCGCAAGTCCTCGGCCAAGAATCGCCCCAGCCAAGAGGAATCCCGGCAAAGAAGTAAACGTCCTTATCCTGTGCAAGTGGAACCCAAGGCGCATGAATTAGCGGAACATAACGGAGAGATGCCGCCTAAGGATTCCGAAGTTGAAGAACATCGTGCCAAGGAGCATCAGAAGTTGCCTGATATCCAAACGGATATGAAGGTGGAAAAAGATCGCAAGAACATAGAAGGTGCTTACGGGGATCAGGATTATCGTGCAGCTTTGCGTGGTTTTGCTGGAAAGGACGGAGAAAAGGATGGAGGTTCCCCAAGATCCAATGGGAAGAAAGGGACTTCCAAAAGTAAGGACGAACAGTACCGTGAAGCACTGCGTTCCATGAACCAAAAAAAATGAGGTCCCATCATTTGAACATGGCAAAAAGGCTGCTTTTCTGTCTGAATTACAGGCAGAAAAGCAGCCTTTTTGTGCTGCGCGGCTATAGCCATTCGGTTAGCCCGATCATCGTAATCAAGCCAAGAATAAAAGAGAATGTGGCGATCCGCTGGTTACCGTCCCCGTGACTTTCGGGAATCAGTTCCTTATAGACAATAAACATCATAGCCCCGGCGGCAAAAGCAAGGCCATACGGCACCAGTCCGTTCACCCAACTGCTTAAATAAAAGCCGATCAGACTGGTGATGATTTCCACAGCTCCCGTTAGGGTAGCAATGCCCAATGCCTTGAAACGACCGATGTTTTGATTCACAAGGAATAACGCTACAATAAAGCCTTCAGGGGCATTTTGCAGACCGATAGAGAAGGCAATGAGATTGCCTAGATTCTGAGTCTCACTCGCGTAGCTGACCCCAACAGAGAGCCCTTCCGGCAAGTTGTGCAACGTAATAGCTGCAATAATGAGAAAAGATTTGGACTCCAATTGAAAAGTTTTGGAATCCGGGTCCTCCAAATCGGCATGGGGGATATACATTTCCATCACCAGTAATACGAGGCAACCAAGCAAAATTCCCGCAGTCAGCACGAACCAATTGGAATGCTGGATCGCTTCTGGAATAAGGTTATACACGGATGCAGAGGTCATAATTCCTGCGGCATAAGCCAGCAGAACATCGCGAAGCCGATGCGTGATATTACGCATAAACAATATAGGTACGGCGCCGAGTCCGGTGGACAGGGCAGAAATTAAGCTACCTACGAAAACGTCATTCATAATCGGGATAATCCCTCCATACCTCATTTATCTTTAAACTTCGCTTCATGAAAACTTCATTTGACTGTTTACAGCTCTTTCCGCATAATGAAATTAGGATTTAGAATCAGTCTAAGTCATAAGAAGCTAGAAAACAAGTGATTCGTTTTTACAACATCCGGGTGTCCACTTTTTGGGATGAGCTTCTGCTGGCACTACTTTTAGAGTATATGCAGCAGCCCAGCGCCCGGTACCGAAAACTCGCTATATAATACTTATGATATTTTAGGAGGAACCAAGATATGTACAAGTCCATTATTATAGGTACCGGCCCTGCCGGTTTGACCGCCGCTATTTACCTGGCACGTGCTAATATGAACCCGCTGGTAATCGAGGGACCACAGCCAGGTGGACAATTAACCACGACTACAGAAGTTGAGAATTTCCCAGGCTTTCCTGAAGGAATCATGGGACCTGATTTGATGGATAATATGCGTAAGCAAGCGGAGCGTTTTGGCGCTGAATTCCGCACAGGCTGGGTGAACAAGGTAGACACAACTGCTCGTCCATTTACGCTGGATGTAGAAGGTTTGGGTGAACTGGTTACCGATACGCTGATTATTTCCACAGGGGCGACTGCCAAATACCTGGGGATACCCGGTGAACAAGATAATATCGGACGCGGCGTGAGCACTTGCGCTACCTGTGACGGGTTCTTCTTCCGCGGCAAAGAAATCGTTGTTATCGGCGGTGGGGACTCTGCACTGGAAGAAGCTAATTTCCTGACTCGCTTTGCTTCCAAAGTAACGTTGGTACATCGTCGTGAAGAATTGAGAGCTTCTAAAATTATGCAGGATCGTGCTCGTGCGAACAGCAAAATTGAATGGGCGCTCAATCGTACTCCTATCGAAGTAGTTGCAGATGAAAACGGAGTAACTGGCTTGAAAGTGCTAAACAACGCAACAGGTGAAGAGGAAATCATTACAGTGAGCGGCGTATTCGTGGCAATTGGTCATCATCCGAATACAGGCTTCCTCGAAGGACAAATTACAACGGATGCGAACGGTTATATCGTCGTCAATCCGGGTACCTCCGAAACAAACGTGCCTGGCGTATTCGCTTGTGGCGACGTACAGGATACACGCTACAGACAAGCGATTACCGCAGCAGGTAGTGGTTGTATGGCTGCTATGGACAGCGAGAAATACATCGAAAGTCTGGAGCACAGCGCACTTGCCCTGTAATGATATTTGGAAGTATGAATAAATATAATGTAACAAAATAAATGATGAGGTGATATTCATGGAAAAAGCAATAGTTTACACATCTACAAACTGTCCGCATTGCCGTCAAGTAAAAAGCTACCTGGCTGAAAAAGGTGTCGAATACGAAGAACGCAACATTGAAACCAATGAAGCTTTTGCGCAAGAGGTTTGGGATATGGGCATTCGCGCTGTTCCATTGACTTTGATCGGAGAAGAACGTATTTCCGGTATGAACAAAACCAAGTTTGAAAAAGTGTTGAACGCTTAATCCAACCTAACAGCAGATAACGGATTTTGCAAAATCCTAAGCAAAAAAAGCGTACAGGAACCTGAGTGTTCCTGTACGCTTTTTTTATAAAGATACACGTACACGCCCGAGAAAAGGAGCTGTTGCCGCATAGGCGGCACCTAGCATCGTCGAACGGCTGCCAAGCGTGGAGAAACGAATCTGTAGTTGCCGGCGGTGATAGGGCAGGGCACGTTCGTCAATCACTTTACGCATACTTTGCTCCAACCAAGGTCTGGCTTCCGCGAGTGGACCGCCAATGATAAGCATGCCAGGGTTGAGGCTGTTCACAATGTTGGTAATACCCACACCCAAATATCGCCCGATTTCACCAAGGACGCTTAATGTACTCACATCACCTTGCTGGGCAAACGGTAATAATCCCGCTGTATTATGTGCGGGCAGCTTCAAGGTGGATGCTACATACGCCTTCTCCGAAGCATACAGCTCCCAGCAGCCTCGGCTGCCGCAGGAGCAGAGGCGCCCATTCCAGTCAATGGACATATGCCCGCTCTCGCCCGCGTATCCCCAAGCCCCTTGATACGGCTTGCCATCAATGATAATTCCGGCCCCGATCCCGGAGCCTGCACTGATGTAGACCAGATCCCGCACCAGCTGCCGATGATCGGCGTCCATACCATAGTACAATTCGCCTTGTGCACCGACGTTGGCCTCATTATCCACCACTATGGGAAGACCCAGCTCTGTCTCCAGCTGCTGCCGCAGCGGAACCTCTTCCCAGCCCAGATTGGGTGCGAATAAAACATTTCCGGTTTCATCCACCATCCCTGGTACCCCCAACCCAATGCCGACAATACCGTGAGGGGAGGGAGGGGTGACCTGCATGAGCTTCTGAACGAGCTTACGGATTTGTTCGATGACAAAGTCAGGATCATGCTGGGTTAGAGAAAGGGTAAGCTCTGTTTCAATGGTACCTGCCAGATCGGTCAGAGCGCCCTTGATGTACTGTACACTAACCTCGATACCAAGTACAAAGCCTGCACGGCTGTTGAACAGCAGCATTAAAGGTTTGCGCCCACCGCTGGATTCTCCTAATCCTGTCTCATACACCAATCCATCGGTGATAAGCTCTGCAACCAGGTTGGACACGGTGGCCTTGTTTAATCCGGTTTGACTGGATAACTGTGCCCGGGATAGAGGGGCATGAAGGCGGATGCGCTCCAATACAATGGATTTATTCAGCTTTTTGACAAGCGCCTGATCGCCAGTAACATTCATGGTTATTTCCCTTCCTGTTGATGTAATTCCCGTTATTATATCATAAAAATAAACTTAGTTTAAGCAATAGACAAAGTTTCTTGGCTGTGCTAGAATCGTTTTTGTAAACGTTTACTACAAAGGAGGAACTTATAATGGCTTATTTCGAACAAGTATCCAAAATTAACTTTGAGGGCAAGCAATCCGATAATCCTTTTGCGTTCAAATTTTATAATCCTCAGGAAATAGTAGCGGGAAAAACGATGGAGGAGCATTTGCGTTTTAGTATGGCCTATTGGCATACGCTGGTTGCAGGCGGCTCTGATCCTTTTGGAGTAGAGACTGCGGAACGCCCATGGTCCAAGTTTACCGGACTTGATTTGGCGAAGGCACGTGTGGAAGCTGCCTTTGAGCTGCTGGATAAACTGAATTTACCTTATTTCGCCTTCCACGATGTGGATATTGCTCCTGAAGGCGCGTCACTGAAGGAATTTTACAGCAATCTGGATACCATCGTGGATCTGATTGAGGAGCACATGAAGGCTACGGGGAAAAAGCTGCTGTGGAACACGGCGAACATGTTTAGCCATCCACGTTATTTGCATGGAGCTGCGACGACTTGCAATGCAGATGTATACGCACACGCAGCTGCTCAAATTAAAAAAGGACTGGAAGTGGGCAAACGTCTGGACGCAGATAACTACGTATTCTGGGGAGGCCGTGAAGGCTATGAAACACTGCTGAATACAGATTTGAAGTTGGAACAGGACAATTTGGGACGGATGTTCCATATGGCCGTGGACTACGCGCGTGAAATCGGCTTTGACGCTCAATTCCTGATTGAGCCAAAACCGAAGGAGCCAACCAAGCATCAGTATGATTTTGATGCGGCGACGACGATTGCCTTCCTGCAAAAATATGATCTGGATCAGCATTTCAAGCTTAATCTGGAAGCTAACCATGCCACTTTGGCGGGTCATACTTTTGATCATGAAGTACGTGTAGCACGGGTTAACGGCATGTTGGGTTCCCTGGATGCCAACCAAGGTGATTTGCTGCTGGGCTGGGATACGGACGAATTCCCGGTTGATCTGTATGATGCCACACTAACCATGTATGAAGTACTGCAAAATGAAGGATTAGGCCGTGGCGGTATCAACTTTGATGCCAAGGTGCGCAGAGCATCGTTTGAGCCAGAAGATTTGTTCCTCGCGCACATCGCAGGTATGGATACGTATGCGAAAGGATTGAAGGTAGCGGCCAAACTGATCGAGGATCGTGTGTTTGAGAACTTTATTGAGAAGCGGTACAGCAGCTTTAAAGAAGGCATTGGAGCAGACATTGTATCCGGAAAAGCAACGCTTGCTTCCCTGGCTGAATATGCTCTGGCGAACGAAGCACCACGCAAAAACGTGTCCGGTCGTCAGGAATATCTGAAAGCAACATTGAATCAATACATTTTGGCTGATTAATGCCGGAATATATATATGAATAAGGGCCGTACGATCACAGGGAAGGAGGAACTCCAATGCAGGAGAAGTTAAAACAGGAGCTGGAGCGCTATGTCATCGGCGTGGATTTGGGTACCAGTGCGGTCAAAACGGTGCTGGTCAACCGTAAGGGGCAGGTGGCTTATGAAACCTCTCAGTCATATCCTCTTCATCAGCCGAAAGCAGGGTATAGCGAACAGCAGCCTGAAGACTGGGTGCGTGGGACGTTAGCATCGTTGAAAGAGCTTGTAGAGAAGGCCGGAATCGCCGGAACAGATGCTGTGGACGGCATCAGCTTTTCGGGGCAGATGCACGGGCTTGTGCTGACTGACAAGGAAGGCCAAGTGCTTCGTCCAGCTATTCTATGGAATGACACGCGCACAACGGCACAATGCCGCCGTATTGAAGAACAGCTCGGGCCAGCGCTGCTAAGTATCGCGCGCAACCGCGCGCTGGAAGGCTTCACGCTACCCAAGCTGCTGTGGGTGCAGGAGCATGAGCCAGACGTGCTGGCTCGTGCGGCCCATTTTATGCTGCCCAAAGATTATGTGCGCTATTGTCTCACAGGAGAGTTGGCGATGGAGTATTCGGATGCGGCGGGCACACTACTGTTGGACATCGCGAATAAGCAGTGGAGCGAAGAGATCGCAGCTACGTTTGATCTGCCGTTGTCACTGTTCCCGCCGCTGGTGGAATCCTTTGACCAGACGGGTACACTATTGCCGGAGATTGCGGAGCAGAGCGGGCTTTCGTCTGAAACCAAGGTCTATGCAGGTGGAGCAGACAACGCATGTGGCGCGATTGGTGCCGGCATTTTGAGCGAAGGCCGCACCTTGTGCAGTATCGGCACCTCAGGAGTTGTGCTTTCCTATGAGGAACGCAAGGATATCGACGTTCAGGGACGGGCACATTTTTTTAATCATAGTGAGCAGGATGCTTATTATATCATGGGGGTTACACTCGCGGCTGGATACAGCTTGACCTGGTTTAAGGATACCTTTGCGCCGGAACATTCTTTTGATGCGCTGTTGGAAGATGTGAACTCGATCGAGCCAGGCAGCCGAGGGCTGCTGTTCACGCCTTATATTGTAGGCGAACGTACCCCTCATCCGGATGCAGCTATTCGAGGCAGCTTTATCGGGATGGATGCAGGGCATAAGCTTCCGCATTTTACACGAGCAGTGCTGGAGGGAATTACGTTTTCGCTCAAGGAATCCATTGATATTCTCAGAGGCACGGGCAAAACGGTGAATGAAGTGATTTCCATCGGCGGCGGTGCGCGTAATGAGACATGGCTGCAAATGCAGGCCGATATTTTTAACGCGGATATCGTCAAGCTGGAAAGTGAGCAGGGTCCTGCCTTGGGAGCGGCTATGCTGGCTGCATATGGTAGCGGGTGGTTTGAATCGCTGCAGGCGTGCGCTGAAGCTTTTCTGCGTGAAGCAGCAAGATATACGCCAAATCCGGAACGTGTGGCACAGTATGAAGGCTTATACGAGCTATACCGTGAAGTTTATCTACACACGCGGGAGCTAAGTGAGCAATTGGCGGTCTATCGGTAATACAGTGAACTTTGAACGTAAATGAGAAGCGGCTTCGGGTGTAGGAATCCCCGAAGCCGCTTATTTCATGGATGATAAGTTTTGGATTAAACACTTTTCTTCATTTTTGCATGACCTTCATTCACCGAGCTCACGGCACAGCCTGGGCATGACTTGCTCGATGAACAGCCAGCACAGGCGCCTTGGCGGCTTTTTCGCAAAAATCTTACCAGCACCCACGCACTGTAACCGAGGATCACCAATAAAATAATGATATTGACCATGGAATCCACTTCCTTTTATATACTCTAGGGTCTGACTTAACCCCAACCTAATAATCTGCCACACTGATAGATCAAGACGGCGATGATATATGCCACGGTCAAAGGATAGATCACAGAAAATGCGGTCCAGCGCCAGGAGAGTGTCTCCTTGCGAATAACCGCTACCGTAGCCAGACACGGCACATACAACAGAATGAACACCATAAAGCTAAATGAGGCAAGCGATGTAAAAGCATGACTGACTTGCAGTTCCAATCCCTGCATATCGGGAACATGATAAATGATATTCATCGTTGAGACGATAACCTCTTTGGCCATAAAGCCTGTAAGCAGAGACGCGCCTGCTTGCCAGGTGCCAAAACCAAGAGGGGCCAATAGAGGTGCAAACCATCCTCCAATCGTAGCGAGCAGGCTGTCATCCATTTCTACGCCAAAGCCCTGCGGACCGAAATTGGACAAGAGCCAGATGCCTACAGAGCCTGCAAGAATAATCGTTCCGGCTTTACGGACGAAGCCTTTGACCTTCTCCCATGTGCTGCGAAATAATGTAAGAGCCTGCGGCACCCGATAGGGAGGGAGCTCTACGATAAAGAGGGAGGGCTCACCTGATAAAATAGATACTTTGGAAAAAATTTTGGCAAGTATAAGCGATACCGTGATCCCTAACACATACATCAGCATGATAATGCTCGCCGCATGTGACGGGAAAAACACACCTGCAAACAACGCATAGACTGGCAAGCGGGCCGAGCATGACATAAAGGGTACCAGCAACGTTGTAATGAGGCGTTCTCTTGGTTGTTCTATGGTGCGCGCTGCCATAATAGCCGGCACATTACAGCCAAATCCGATGATGAAGGGAATGAAGCTTTTTCCGTTCAAGCCCACGGCTTGCATCAAGCGATCCATGAGTATTGTGACCCGTGCCATGTAGCCGGAGTCTTCGATCACCGAGATAATCAGAAATAAAATAGCAATTTGAGGCAGAAAAACAAGCACACCCCCGACCCCAGCCACGATGCCGTCCACGACTAGACTTTGCGTAAAAGCGGACGCGTTCAAGTGAACGAGTAATTCAGTAATCCAGTTGCTGAGTGTCCCTGAAAAAAATTCATCCAGCATATCTGAAAGAATGGTACCCGCCCAATCGAAGGTAAACTTAAAGGTAGTGTACATTAACAGTAAAAAGATCGGAATCCCCAAGTACCGATGAGTTAGCAGTGCATCCAGCTTATCAGTCAGGCTGTGCGGTCTGAGTTTGGATGTGTCAACTGCCTTGGTGCACAGCTCAGCAATCCATGCTGTTCTTACAGAACGAATATGTTGAGCAGGGGTGCTGGCATGCTCCTCCCTGAGAAGCTCTTCCTCGCAACGCTGGATGCGTGCAGTTACTTGCTCACGCTGTGTCTCATTCGTCATCCATTCCATGACGACCGGATTGTTTTCCAGACATTGCAGTGCAGCCCAGCGGAGCTGAGGCACAGATGTATTCGGCAGCAAGCTGCAAATATCCGCAATAGCAGCTTCGACGGCAGGGCCGTAATCTATTTGAAAAGCATTGGATGTATGTCTGACCTCTCGAAGGGAAGCAAGCATTTGCTTACTTCCACTACCTGTACGTGCCACCATCGGAATAATGGGAACGTTCAATTGATCAGCCAACAGTTCCTTGTTCACCCGAAGACCGGTGGCATCGGCTACATCGGTCATGTTTAAGCCGAGTACAAGCGGACGGCCGTATTCCAATAATTGTACGGTCAGATATAGATTGCGCTGGAGCTGGGAAGCATCCACGATGTTAATTAGCGCCGCAGGCGGTTCTTCCAGCAAATAACGGGTTGCGACCCCTTCATCCAGCGACAGAGGGAGTAAAGAGTAGGCACCCGGCAAATCCACCAATACGGCAGACTTGTCACGCAGGATTCCTGTTTTCTTTTCCACAGTGACGCCGGACCAGTTTCCTACTTCTGCATACGTACGAGTCAACTTGTTGAATAATGAGGTTTTTCCTGTATTGGGATTGCCGAAAAGAGCGATCATGTCCATGTCGGAACGACCTCCAGTTGCTTCACTTGATTTTGGCGGAGGCCGACTAACTGGCCGTTGCATTCAATGACGATCGGGCCGCCCAATAAACTGATCTTTTTTAAGCGTATAATGGAGCCTTCGTTGATGCCCATGTCTGTTAAACGGCGGCGCAATGAGGGGTGAAGAGGGGCAAGAGATTGCAAACGCACAGTCTGACCTAATGGTGTACGAAGGAGTGAGATACATTCTGCCATGGTGCTCAGCCTTTCTGATCTAGAATGAGAATCAATATCATTTACTTCCGATGCCAGTACCATATCATGAGGAGTACTAGATTGCTGTGATAAAATTCTCTGCGAACGACATGTTTATGTAAAGCCCTCCCTGTTATATAACAGATTAAGGTGTCGCAACCTGCCTTTAAATGCACTCATACCCGCTTGCAACCGACAAAACTAGAGCGTTTGGGGCAACTGTTTTTATGGTAAGATAGAGCTGTTTACAACTATGCTAAGAAGGGCAGGAACGCTCTGTATGAACAGAAAAATCGGGGTTAGGCTTGTAAAATGTCTGGTTGCAGGTGCAGCGCTGGCTGTGTTGCTGCCGCAGGCTGTAGAGTGGGGCAACAATGTGTATGCGGCGTCGGTCAAGCCGGCTCCCTCCGTATCATCGCAGCAGCTTCAAAACAAGCTTTTACAGGCAATGGCTACGCGGAGTGAAACGCTGACCTTTACATATCAAGGGCGAGTGAACGGTCTCAAGCAGCAGTTACAGACAGCCATCCAACAGGCGATGGAGAGCGATCCGTATGTGAATTATACGATCAAAAGCTACGCATTCAGCTATACAGGCACAACCACCTCCGCCCAGGTTACGATTCGTTTAAGCTACCGGGAAACGAAGGAACAGACGGCATATGTGGATAGCACAGTGCAAGCTGTGCTGGGGGATATCATTACGAAGGGAATGACGGATCATGAAAAGGTGAAGGCCATCCATGATTGGATCGTCGTTCGCCTGAAGTATGATGAAGCACAGCAAAAGTACACAGCCTATGATGGTCTGAAAACGGGAAGCACGGTCTGCCAGGGTTATTCGCTGTTGGCTTATAAAATGCTCGAACGAGCAGGGATTACAAATCGGATTGTGGAAGGTAGAGCAGGAGGGCAGTTGCATGCATGGAATCTTGTTTTATTAGATGGCCGATGGTATCACATGGATACGACATGGGATGACCCGACCCCCGATCGCGCGAACGAGGTAAGCACTTCATATTATCTGCTGACGGATTCAGAAATGCGGCGGGATCATTCGTGGGTTAAACAATATCCTCAGGCGAACACATCGTACCGCGAAACCTTATCGGCATTGATAGCTGCCGGAGGAGCAAAGGCTGCCGTGTATCAAAAACTGTACAATAACCTGGAATATCCATTGCAAGACGGCAAGGGACTGGTTAAATCATCAGCTGACATTAAGGAACAGGTTCGGAAGATGATAACTAAGGGAGAAACGTCACTTACTTTTGGCTATCAAGGGACGGAACGAAGTCTTAAGGAGGATTTACAGTCCTTGTATCAACTCGACTTGAAATCCATTTCCTATCAGATTACGGATCTCGGAAGTACCGGCAATCTTCGGGTAACCCTGAAATGGACTTAATTATTCGGCTGTAAAAAAGCCACCTTATCAAAGGAGTATTCTAATTTATATGCACAAGCGTTCCTTTACCTATTTGCTTGGCACGCAGACGATGTCCAATGCGGCCGACATTCTTTACATTATGGCACTTGTGTCGCTGGTTTTTCATGAAACAGACTCGATCTTCTCTTCAGTGCTCGTTCCGTTGCTGCGGATGGGGGCGCAGATGATCAGCGGCTTTTTGGCACCGCTCATTTTGGCCCGATTCCAGCTTCCTTTTATTTTATTCGTTTCCCAGTTTGGACAACTGGCTTTCTTCGCTATTCTGCTGGGACACTTATGGTCAGCGGGCACAGAGCCCGTATGGGTGATTGTGTTCGCGTTGGTGGCAGCCATGTCCTTTCTGGACGGCTGGACTACACCTGCTCGCAATGCACTGATTCCCCGCCTTGCTTCTGGGGAAGGACTCATGCGGGCAAACAGTCTGGTATCGGTCAGTGATCAGACGGTGCAATTAGCAGGGTGGGGGCTTAGTGGTGTGCTCGTAGCTATGCTGGGCTCGGAAAAAACATTGCTGGTGGCTGGCGGTCTGTATATGATAGCACTGATCTTCACCAGCTTGATTCGAGATCCCCTAGAGGGCAAAGCTCATTATTTGCTTCAGCCTGGAACAAGGGTACAAAATGGGGATTCCTTGGCTTCTGAGGTTGTAACCGAGCCGGGACAAGGGCAACATGACTTGCCTCCAGCGCAGTTGGAAGATAAGCTGTATGGTCCGGAATCAGAGAGCCCAGCGGTGCCTCCTAAACGTAAAAAAGAAATACTGCGTGAAGGCTGGAGTCTCATCGGAGCCAGTCACAGACTGAAGGCTCTTATTTTTATGGATATGATTGACCTGCTGGGGGGATCGGTTTGGGTAGGCGCGTTCACGCTTGCCTTCGCTCAGCAGGTCTTGCACAAGAGCGAGGCATGGTGGGGATACATTAATGCGGCGTATTTTGCAGGTGCGATTGGTGGTGGCATCATAGTCCTTGCCTGTGTCAAGCATTTGCAGCGCAGACTGCTGCCCGCTATGCTGGTGGGGATGGCAGGCTACGGGCTGCTGACGGCTTGGTATGCACTGAACACATTACCGCCACTAACGCTGCTTATCGTGCTGTTGATGGGACTACCTGCGGAAATGTCGGTCGTCTCCCGCCGCACGATGATGCAAATGAGTGTGTCGGTACATGATTTGCCCAAGGTGCTGTCCGCCCAGGCTACGCTGACAAGCCTGACGTTTTGTATTTCGCTGCTTTTAATGGGCTGGATTGCAGATCATCTGGGTATCGTTAATTTGTACTTGTTTTCAGCAGTGCTAACGATGATTGCTGTCATATACGGTATTTTTAGTCGTCGTGCCTTATCTATGTCTTTATCAGCTGAAGTAGCTACTTCTTCCAAATAAACAGAAAAAGAAAAAGCCCGTCTCCGGGCATATACAGGGGAACATGCGGATAATGGTCTTGGGACCAGGTGTACCAGCGTGTATTCCCTGATATGTGGAGACGGGCTTTTTAGCACTGTGTTCTATTATTTATCCGAAGACGGATTTGAACTCAAATCACATTCTTTTAGCGGAACGATTTTAGTACGTTTGATCCATTTGTAGCCAAGCCACAGCAGAAGGAACAGCGGCACACTCATATACGTAGCGATCATCGTTTTCCAGTCAATCTCCTGTCCAGTGAAGGCATCCGTCCCTTGCCCGATAATGACAATGATACATAGAGCAAAGGCAAACAACGGTCCGAACGGGAACCAGCGGGCTTTGTAGGGAAGCTCACTCAGACTGTGACCCTGTGCAGTAAAGGCACGGCGGAAACGATAGTGGCTGACGGCAATACCGACCCACGTAATAAATCCGCACATTCCAGAGGCATTGAGCAGCCAGTTATAGACTACACCGTCTCCGTACAAGGAGGCGAGAAAAGCAAGCATACCAACAGCAGTCGTGATCAAAAGTGCATTCATAGGAATGCCACGTCGATTGATACGCCCAAGGAAACGGGGAGCCTTGCCTTCCCGCGCCAAAGCGTACAGTACCCGAGTCGCTGCATACATACCCGAGTTGCCTGCTGACAATACGGAAGTCAAAATAACGGCGTTCATGACCGAGGCAGCAATGGCAAGCCCTGCTTTTTCAAATACGAGCGTGAACGGACTGACTCCGATATCACTGATATCTCCCCGCAGCAGATTCGGATTCGTATATGGAATGATCAAACCAATCACGAGAATCGCGAGAATATAAAAGAACAAGATACGCCAGAAGATTTGACGGATGGCACGTGGCACATTGTCACGCGGATTTTCGCTTTCGCCAGCGGCTACCCCAATCAGCTCGGTTCCCTGAAAGGAAAAGCCCGCAGCCATAAATACGCCCAATACAGCGAAGAATCCACCATGGAACGGGGCATCTCCTACCGTGAAGTTGGCAAAGCCAACCGCAGGACCACCCATGATGCCGAAAATCATCAGCACCCCTACGGCCAAAAAGATAATTACAGTCACAATTTTAATCATCGCAAACCAGTATTCGGATTCACCGTAGCCTTTGACCGTCAACGCATTCAGCAAGAAGATTATGGCGAGAAATAACAGACTCCACCAGGCAGAGTGGCTTTCCGGGAACCAGTATTTGATTAGCACGGTCGCTGCTGCCAATTCGGCAGCAATTGTCACTGCCCAGTTGTACCAGAAGTTCCAGCCCATGGCAAAACCAAAAGCCGGATCGACGAAGCGACCTGCATAGGTATTAAAAGAGCCGGATTCAGGCATAAACGTAGCCAGCTCACCGAGGCTGGTCATTAAGAAGTAGACCATGAGGCCAACTGCTGCATAAGCCAGCAGGGCACCGCCGGGTCCAGCTTCGGCGACCGCGCCTCCACTGGCGAGGAATAGCCCTGTTCCGATAGAGCCGCCGAGGGCGATCATCGTCATATGACGGGCTTTGAGACTTTTACGCAAGGTTGCGTCAGATGTTGCTTTGTGTTGCACGTTCAAACACTCCTTCATGAAATTGTATTTCATGTCAGGGCAAGAGCCAGAAGGAGGGGGAGTATATAAATCAAAAGACCGCAGGGAATACGCCTGCGGTCTTGTCTATGCATTCCGCACCATACCTTCTTCTATAACAAGATAGCTCAACACACGTGTCTGTGTTAGGACATCGCGTGACAGTTCTGCTCCTTTCGGTTAGCAGCCCCAGCATACGGAGTATTTACAAAGAGTCAGCTCCGCATACTTCGGCGGGTGTACCTTTCTACTGGAATCTCAGACGGCTCTTGGCGTCTCCTCCAGTGTACTGATTACATCCGCGACCTCTACCTCATCATAAAACAGGTTGATGAGGTGTATGACATGATATTTTATTGTATAGCGAACTACAGTATATCGTACCTGTACACCTTCTGACAATCGACAATTTTTAGAAAATCCACTTATCGATTCTTAAATCAAGAGTTCCGCTTGGCCATCTGCTGCCAAACCGTACCTGCGGCTTGTTCGCCTGATTCGATGCGCTCCAGTGCCATTTTAGCTTGCAGACTGACCTCAAATTCGGGGTCATCGACGGCCTTCTCCAGCGCATCACGCGCATCCTCGGTTCCAACCTCGTATAGAAAACGGGCTGCACGCCAGCGAACCAGCTTGCTGCTGTCCGACAGGGCTCCGATCATAGCGCTGGTAGCGACGGGATCGCCAATGTCCGACAACGTGTCGCCAGCAGTGCGGCGTACTGCCGCTGAAGGATCGCGCAGCGCCTCGAACAGCAGTTCCATTGCCTCCGGTGAGCGAATATCGCCCAGATAGACGACTCCCAGCCGCCGTAGCTGCATTTTGTCGTCATGTAGCGCTTGCCGGATCAACGGCAAATGCTCAGGCGTCGGCTCCAGCCGATCCAGCGCAGCGTAGCGTGTGCGCCAGTCTTCGTGTTGGAGGGCCTGCTTCAGCTCGGCATCGCTCCACTCGCGGCGTTCCTCCACGAATTCGCTGTTGTCCGCGCCGTGGGCAATCGCCTGCTGGATAATTTGTTCCAGCCGATCCTGCGGAAAGGCTGCCTCCAATTCCTGCTCAACCTCGCGGGCAATATCCGGCAGTTCACCGTAACGGACGCCGTAATCACTCAGCTTGCGTTCTTTGATCAGTGTTGCACTTGCCACGCGGGTAACGGCTTGCACGAAGCGGTCGGACAAGGAAATTCGTTCCTCCTGCTGTCCTGCCTTAACCCTAATTTGCATGGGAAGACCGCGGAAAAATTGTACAAAAACCTGTGCTTCGCCAAACGCTTCTCCCGAGGTTTCCTCCGGTAAATCCCAGTTTGCGTCAGCACCTTCCTCGCCTAGCTGATCCCGGACTTGACCCAGAATAGTAGACCAATCCGCATTTCCTTTACGGTCAAGGGCTACAAAATCGGTCGTGTGAAACACGCTTTTGACCCCTTCAATCGCCAGCATACGCCGGATAAATGGGGGAGCGGAACGTTCATTGTCCCGTGTATATGTTCTGCGGATACCTGCTTCCAGTCGCTCATCCAGATGCAGCATCATGGTGTTCGGACTGGGAGTTGGCTCGATAGATGTTATCTTCATAGCTCGGTACAGCCTCCTGTTCAAAAGTTCTCCATATATCATATATAGCTTATCTGTATTGTACCTCATTCTGTGTATGTCTCCAAAGAGAGAGTTTTTATTTATGAAGAAAATACAATGATATATATCACATTATTGATATAAGCATACCTGATGGATATGGAGGTTGTTTGAATAAAAACAAAATGCTATATGGGCCGAACTCAAAAAAGTCACAGGAAAACGGAGTAGGCAGGATGGTGCTGTCTATGCATTCCGCTTCAACGAATCATTTTGCTTCTGATGGATCAGGAGAGAAGCGATAAATCCCACAGACAGAACTGCCGCCAGCAGCATAAACGTAGTTATCTGATTGCCGCCATTTCCCATCAAACGAATGGAAAGCATAGGTGCTAGACTCGTACCGGCAAACAAAATGAAGGTATACAGTGAGACGGCTATGGCCCTTGCTGTACCGCCGAGCTGGCCAACTATTGCAATAAGTGAAGGGACACTTAGGGCAATGCCGCTAACAAAACATACACTTAATACCACGATAGCCATTAGAGAATGCGTCATTCCCATCAGCGCCAAGCTGAGAATGGAAAGAAGAAGAGCTGTACGTAGTAAAAGGTGAACACCGAATTTCAGGGCCAGTTGTCCGGCGAATGGGGAGAGAAGCATGCCGATGATGCCAGCGGATCTGACGTATAGCATCTGTTTGCTATTCAGGCCAAATTCGGGACTGCCAAGGTAGCTTCCCAAAACCGTATACATGCTCACAAAGGACATCAGAAGAACAAAAGCGATTGTGTAGCTTAACCATAAAGGATACGAGCGCAGAACGGTCCCCAACTGGCCGAAGGCTGCCCAAATGCGAACCCCTCGTTGCGGAGAGGGAGCTTTAGGCAGGAAAAAAAGAACGATCAGGAAGGTGATGGCGTACAAAACACCTAGCATCCGAAATACCATATTCCATCCGATCTGTCCACTAATGACAATACTAAATACCTGTCCGGTAATACCTGCCACGAGAAAGCCAGTGCTGATAAAGCCGATAGATGTTACCCGTTTTTCAGTCGGAAACATATCTACGGCATATGCGAGAGCAACGGGGGAAAAGGTGGCTGCCGCCAAACCCTGAAGCAAGCGTAGTGCAACTAATACGGAATACTGACTGGTTAAGCTGAGGGAAAACGACAGGATCGTCAATGCGAGCAGTCCAGCGACGATAACCTGCTTGCGTCCAAAGCGATCAGACAATCCTCCATAAATAAGACATCCCACCGCAAAGCCTAAGGAAAAGATACTTCCCGGCAGAGCCGCTTCAGCTAGTGTTTTTTCAAATACTTTAGCGAAGAGAGGGACCAAAGGGATCGTTACATATAGGCTGGACATCACGGCAACCGCTGACCAGCATAGGATTACAGTCATCCATACATAAGGGAGAGCAACATTTTCCTTCTGTATAACGCTATCATTTGTTCGTAATTTACTCATCAATAGAACACTCCTTCATCAAATAAGTAGTTTGAGATACAAACAATTAAATATATTAGATAACCTAATTATACGTTTAAAAAAAATTATCTGCCCACCCCCAGTTTATCTTCCATATGATGATGAATTTTTTCTATAATTCGCAAAAAAACGATCTGCTCCTCGGGCTCCAAAATACTTGCTAGGGAAGCACAGGAAGACCAAAATACAGGAAGCACTTGCTGCACAAGGTGAGATCCCGCTTCTGTAATGCGTACATGAATTTTTCGCCGATCTATAGAACTATGTTCTCTGATAATCCAGCCTCGTTGCTCTGTCCAATCCAGGAGGGATGTTGCAGATGCACGTCGGATGCCTAGACGGTCGGCAATCATAGAAGGGCTCATCTGGGCCTGAGATTGGTGCAGTGTCAACAGCAACAATAAATCTAGCTTACTCTCTGTCAGGCCGTAAGCAGCTAGATCCAAATCTATTGCGTCGAGCGTATTATCACTGGTCCATAGCAAAAAGAGACCAATACGGGCAAGTTGCCGATCCGTTTCTGCAAGGGCAGTTTGATCCATTAACTCCAGATAAGGTTCGGGTCCCAGACGAGGAAGAGACTGCTGGACGGTGTCCCGCTTACTTTGTTTTGGCGGCATAAGTTCACTCTTTTCATATAATTAGGTTATCTAACTATAAATAATATAACGTATTGCCATGCAAAAGACAATATCTAGCAAGAAATACTGCCACATTCCATACAGAAGCAGGGTTAAAAATCAGTTGAATGAACCAAACTGTGAGTAGGTTACCAAATTGCGCCAATAGATAAGTGAAGGAGGCGTTCCTATGTTCCGCAAGCAGGAAAGAACGCTCATTATTGTATGTATAGTAATTGCGGCCATTATGCTATATGCCGTAATTAAAAGCATAGCTCGCTTGACTCCCTAGTTGGTAATCAAGAGTGATTTCGAAGTTTTCCCTATTAAAAATGTGAAATGAAGGAGTGAAACCCATTTGTCTTCACTGGACCCTGTATTGCTAAGCCGGATGCTGACCGGGATTACCCTGTTTGTTCATATCGTATTTGCATCCATCGGCGTTGGTGTACCTTTAATGATTGCACTTGCAGAATGGCGCGGGCTGCGAACCGGTGATCCGCATTATACACTACTGGCCCGGAGATGGGCGCGAGGGTTTGTCATCACTGTTGCCGTGGGTGTCGTTACAGGCACCTCCATTGGTCTTCAGCTCAGCTTGCTTTGGCCTACCTTTATGCGGGTGGCTGGACAAGCGATTGCACTGCCCCTGTTTTTAGAGACGTTTGCTTTTTTTATCGAAGCAATATTCCTAGGCATCTACTTGTATACTTGGGATCGGTTTAAAAGTAAATATTTTCACTTAATGCTGCTCATCCCGGTAGCGATTGCCTCGTCTGCATCAGCGGTTTTTATTACGACTGTGAACTCGTTCATGAACCAACCTCAAGGCTTTACACTCAAAAATGGAGTCATGACCAATATTCATCCCATCGAGGCTATGCTAAACCCTGCCACGCCGACCAAAGTGTCTCATGTACTGGCTTCCTCGTATACATTGAGCGCAGGGGTGCTGATGGGGCTGGCTGCTTACAGCATGCTGCGGGGGCGTAACCACCCTTATTTTAAAAAGGCGCTGAAGCTGACGGCCACCTGTACCATTGTGTTTGCCATCAGTACAGTGATGATTGGAGACGCATCAGGTAAATTTCTGGCCAAATATCAGCCGGAGAAGCTGGCTGCCGCCGAATGGCATTTTGATACGATGACGCACGCCCCCTTTGTATATGGTGGCTTTATGGATGAAAACGGTGAAATCAAATACGCTCTGAAAGTGCCTTATGCACTTAGTGTGTTGGCCGGGAATTTGCCTAGTACGGAGGTTAAGGGGTTAAATGACTATCCGGTGGAGGAGCGTCCGCCGCTGTCTATTCATTATATGTTTGACCTCAAGATCACCACAGGAGTGCTGATTCTCGTCATCCCACTGCTATATCTGATCCGCAAGCGTTTGCCAGGTCGCAAACCCTACCCCAGATGGCTGCTGTTAGCGCTCATTCTGGTCGGACCGATGGCGATGGTAGCTATTGAGCTGGGCTGGATGTTTGCGGAGGTCGGCAGACAGCCGTGGATTTTACGCGGATATATGAAGGTGTCCGAAGCAGCAACTACTTCTACAAGTGTTGGGTGGATGCTAGTGTTGTTTGTTATTTTGTATCTGGTGTTGTGCTTCTCGGCCATCAAGGTACTCAGCAAACTATTCCGTAATAAGGATGCCGTGGAAGAGATAAGACAGCTGGGCCTGGAAGGGGCTGAAGGCAAGTGAACTATGAGATTGTAGGCATCGCCATTTTGTGGACCTTCCTGTTTGGATATTTGCTTGTGGCATCCATTGATTTTGGTGCAGGCTTTTTCAGCTTTTACAGTGTGCTGACAGGCCACCAGAACAAAATCCACAATATCATTCAACGGTATCTGTCTCCAGTATGGGAGGTTACGAACGTATTTCTCATCTTTTTTGTGGTGGGATTGAACGGTTTTTTCCCGGATGCAGCTTATTACTATGGGACGGCGTTACTCGTTCCCGGTAGTATTGCAATCGTGCTGCTCGCAATCCGGGGAGTATATTATGCTTACAATACGTATGGGCATTCGGGTAAAAATAATATCGTCTACATGGCGTTGTATGGTGCGACTGGATTACTGATTCCCGCGGCACTGTCGACGGTCCTCGCTATTTCGGAAGGCGGCATTATTTTGGAAAACAGCACAGGTGTTCATCTCCAATGGGGTCAGCTATTAAGCAACCCTTACACGTGGGCGGTTATTATTCTGGCGCTGGTGAGTGTATTGTATATATCGGCGATGTTTTTGTGCTTTTATGCCAAAAGGGCAGGGGACAAGGTCGCTTTCGAAATTGTACGAGGGTACGCGTTGCTCTGGAGTGCTCCTACGATTTTGGCGAGTTTGTTCGCATTTTTTCAGATTAACAAACAAAATCCGGACCATTTTGCCAATATGCTCAGTATGGCCTGGATGTTTGTCGCATCCTTCATATGCTTTGTAGGGGCAGTTTATCTGGTCTGGCAGCGGCGCCATTTGGGTATCTCCTTCATCCTGGTGATGCTGCAATTTGCATTTGCCTGGTATGGCTATGGCCGGTCACATCTTCCGTATGTTCTGTATCCCTACATTAATGTATATGACAGCTTTACGAACTCTACGATGGCATATGCATTGATTACGGCGTTTGTTGCGGGTCTGCTAGTGCTGATTCCTTCGCTGATCCTGATATTGAGATTGTTCCTATTCGATGCAAAGTATGTACGAGGACAAGCGGGAAAGAAAGGGTGAGTTAGAGTGGTTGCTTTCGAGCATTTTACGATCATGTATGAGTCGCCGATCATTATCGTGGTGGCGATTGTGTTTTTGTTCATTTATTCGGCACGCTTTAAAAACCCACAGGACTGACAATAACATGTGGAGCAGGCCTTCTGATAGACCCGGAAGGTCTGTTTTTGCTGTATTATAGCAGAATTTCCTTTACAGATGTGATTGAATTATACTTTACATATATCAGGATGTTGCATCATTTCATGTTCACATTTGAGTGACAATATATAGTTAAATTGAACCGTTGTGTTTTTGGAGAACGGGTCTGTCAGGGAGGGGGCTGCATCATGCCTAAAGTGCGTTTTAACAATATGGATCATGTAAATACCGATAAAACCATCAAGCAATTCAGACAATGGCGACAGGAGCGACGCAGCAAAATAAAGGATTATACGTTCGTTGTGCCAAACCATCCCCCGGAGCTGGAGTTCCTGCATCATAATCGGGAAATGGCGACGGCGACATGGGTGGGCCATTCCACCTTTTTTATTCAGTACCTTGGGCTGAATATTGTCACTGATCCGGTGTGGGCAGAGCGTATGGCTTTTGATAAAAGGCTGGCTCCACCCGGCATTCGCATTCAGGATGTGCCACCACTGGATATCATTCTGCTATCACATTCGCATTATGATCATTTACATTTGGCATCGTTGCGGAAGTTATATCGTGCAGACACATTGATGCTCGTACCCTCGGGGTTAAAGTCGAAAATGATCCGCAAAGGCTTTCGCAACTGCCATGAGCTGCAATGGTGGGAGCATTTTACGGTAGGCGGGGTGCGGATTACATTTGTTCCGGCACAGCACTGGACACGGCGTACGCCGTTTGATACCAATGCTTCGCATTGGGGTGGATACGTTCTGCAAAGTGAGCAGCAGGTGATTGGTTCTGCCACGTCTGTTGCAGGCTCAGATGCTCATGCAGAATCCGATTCAACGGAGGCACCTACGTTGTATTTTGTGGGAGATACCGGATATTTCCGTGGGTTTAAGGAGATTGGCGAGCGCTTTGCCATTGATCTGACCTTTATGCCGATTGGCGCGTATGAACCGGAATGGTTCATGACCTCACAGCATGTGACACCTGAAGAGGCGTTGCAGGGCTTTGTGGATTGCGGCGCAGATCAGATGATCCCGATGCATTATGGAGCCTTTAAGCTGGCGGACGATACGCCGAGAGAGGCGCTGGATCGTCTCGAAGTAGAGCGAGAGCGCTTGGGGATTGCAAAGGAACGCATCCATGTACTGGGGCACGGAGAGACGCTAAAAATTGGGCGCCGTTGCTCAACCAGAATCTGAGGGATTCAATAAAATACGTATATAAGAGGATTTTGCAAAAATCCAATAAGCGGCCCAGCGGACAATTAATATTGTCTGCCGAGCCGCTTTTTTTAGTTCTATGCTACCGTTCAGAATTAAACGGCTTCGATCTCACTCGCCAAAGAGGAGTCATTGTTCGCAATGGGATGACGAACGATTTTAACCTCATAGAACGTGATTTTATTTTCAATAATATAGTCTGGAATTTGACGGTGGTTGTGGGATTCACGGAACGCTTCACTTTTCGTCCAGCCTTGGAAGTTCTCTTTTTCCTTCCAGCGTGTGCTAATCGTTACTTCCTCATAATCCTTCGTGTTTTCCGTCAGCAGCACTTCCAGACCGAGGAAGCCTTCCATCTTTTCAACCTGTCCTTCTTTGTTAAATCTTTCGATGAGCAAATGGGCATTACCTGGTGTGATTTTAGATGTGTTTGTAACGATAACCATATTAAATTCCTCCTGAATGATGTGGTATGGTCGGTATAATAACCGGATAGCCATCCTCAAATTTGATGGTAGCGTTCATTTCATAAATGTCGCGAAGAAAAGCAGACGTCAAAATCTGACGGGGTTCGCCAGCAACGGCGATTCGTCCCCTTTTAAGCGCAATCATATGATGACAATAGGCCGCAGCTTGCTGCAAATCATGCAGTACCATAACAATCGTCAAGCCGGACTCGTGATTAATACGCCGCAGCATATCCATAACTTCAAATTGGTGGGCGATATCCAGAAAAGTGGTCGGTTCATCGAGCAAAAGAATACCCGTTTGTTGGGCCAAGGCCATTGCAATTCGCGCTTTTTGTTGTTCACCTCCCGATAGAGTATGGAACATCCGATCTGCATAGGGCTGAATGCCCGTGATTTCCATGACATGGTCGATAATTTGCTGATCTTGTCTGGTAGGTCGTGTCCTCAAGCCCTTGGCATGAGGAGATCTTCCATAAGCGACCAGCTCACGAACCGTTAATAACGGCAAAATATCCTTCATTTGCGGCAGCATTGTAATCGTCTGAGCCAAATCACGCCGCTTGTATTCCTCCACGGGCTTGCCCAGTATAGAAACCTTGCCCTGATCCTGCTTGAGCAGCCGGGTCAAAATCCGCAAAAGAGTAGACTTGCCTGAGCCGTTGGGACCGACAATGGCGGTGAGCTGGCCAGCGGGCAAGGTAATGTTCACATCGTCCAACTGGAAATATCCGCGTTGTAAGGAGAGATGTTCACCCTGAATGGCTGTCATCCGAAATTCCCCCGTTTCTTGAGCAGGATTAAGAAGAACGGTGCCCCAATGACGGCCAGCAAAATACCGACAGGCAGCTCAATCGGGTCAAACCAAGAGCGTGCGACTGTATCCGCTAGGACAACCAGTGTCCCACCGCCCACAATGGAAAGGGGGAGGAGGAAACGATAATCTTCCCCGATGAGTAGCCTTATAACATGGGGAACGACCAGTCCTACGAACCCGATCAGCCCGGCTACACTGACCGCCGTGCCGGCGAGCAGGGCAGAGAGCAAGATAATGAGCATCCGTTGAAGCTCTACCCGCTGGCCTAGCAGCTGTGCTGAATCGTCGCCCAGCAGCAGCAAATTCGCAGGCTTAATCGCAAACAAAGAGGCGATTAAGCCAATGATAGCGTAAGGAGCCATGAACTCCAGATGATGCCAGCTGCGTCCATTTAACCCGCCAGATAGCCAAGGAAGTACTGCCTGTACGCGGTCGCTGTACATGACCATCACGCCGTTGGTGAGCGCGCCCAACAACGCGTTGATCGCAACGCCAGCCAGCACAATTTTGACAGGGGAAGCCCCTCGGTCCCAAGCCAGTAGGTAAATGACGATCGCACTCAGAAAGGCTCCCAAAAAGGCGGTTACCGGAAGAAGGTAACTAAGCTGTGGAAGCATCACCATCGTAATAACGGCAGCAAGTCCACCTCCAGCCGATACACCAATAATGCCTGGGTCAGCCAATGGATTTTTCATGACGCCTTGAAGAAGTGCTCCTGAAGCTGCGAGACAAGCGCCTACCAATAAACCTACCAATACTCTGGGGAGTCGGAGATCCATTAGGATCGTGCGATATGTGGATTCATCATTATGTAGCAAAACCTGATTGATTTCTTGAAGTGGAATCGAAACCGAACCGTAGGCCAGACCGTACACAGAGACGGCTAGCAATAAGATCGGAAGGATAATCCAGGCGATGGTGCGTCTTCTGGCGCGCTGTAGTTTGTTCATCGCCATCGCCTATTTCGCCGGATACAGCTTTTGGTGCATCAAATCCAGCGCTTTAGTGACCCGTGTCCCTGGATTTGTCCCGAACAAATCTGAAGGTAAAACCTCGACCTGGCTGTTTTGGACTGCCCGGATTCCGTTCCAAGCTGCATTTTCCTGCATTTCTTTTATAAATGCGGCTTTAACCTCTTCCGTATTACCATGGGTCATGATGAAAATGTAGTCAGGGTCAGCCTGTACGATGCGTTCTGTGTTCAACTGCGCATATTGCGGGAAATTTTGCAGGCCCGGAAAATCAGCGGCGATATTGGAACCACCTGCAACTTCCAAAATGTTTCCGCCTAGAGAATTCGGCAGCGCTGCCATGTACGTGGCCGGGGCTCCGTAAACCAGCAACACCTTCGGTTTGGAGGTAGAGGCTGTTTCTTTTTGCAGCTTGGCTACTTGTTGGTCAATTTGTTGGTTCAGCTTTACGGCCCCGTCCTGCTTTTGCAGTAATTGTCCGTACAGCGTAATTTGTGACTGGATATCCTGAACTGAATTAGCCCCAGTCAGCAGCAGCTGTGAACCGACTCCTTCAATGGCTGGGATGTCTTTTTCATTCATAGGATAGTTGCCTAGTACGACATCCGGTTTGAGCATCGTAATTTTCTCCAGATCTACTTCATGAGTGGAACCTATTTGCTGAACGTTTTCAGCAGCAGGTACGACGGAAGGTCCATTGGAGTTGGGCCTCCCCACGGCTGTCCCGCCCAATGCGTAAATAATATCTAGATCGCCATTACTGAGCGCAACGATATGTTGAGGGACCTTTTGAAACGCCAACGTCCGTTTTGAGAAATCAGTAACTTGAATCGTCACGCCGCTTGTCGTGCTTGAAGTGGTAGATACGGAAGCACTGACTGGTTTGTGATCTGCGGTCGAGGTACCATTACTACATCCGGTAACTGCCAATAAAAGCGCTGCGGATGACCACAACACATAAGATTTCATGTTATTCCTCCTGCAATTTTCAAGTTAAACAATAATGATAATCATTTTCATTTATGTATAAGAGAATGATAATGAATATCACTGAGGATTGTCAATTGAAAAAAGTAAATTTTAAAATAAATTTTGAACTAAAAATAAAAGAGAGTCATTCGAATTATAGAAGAAGGAACTACAAATTTTTATTAAAAAATAGCATATATCAAGGGATTACGTACACACAAATACATATTGACATTTTCGAAAAGTGTAAGATATATTGGTGATGGGTTTACTTGATTTTGCGAAATTATGGAATAGAGAGGTGGGGAGACAAGCTCGAAAAGAGCTATTTTTTTTAAATTATTAATTGAGAATGATAATCAATTAGTTTATTCTCGTGGGGAGGGACTGCTGTCAAAATGAAGAAGGGGTATTCTGCAATTATTGCTGTGTTTCTGCTGGTGAGTGTGCTGAGCTTTTGGCCAACTTCGTCATCTGTAGGAGCCGCTGCGGCTTCTCCAAAATTGGCGGATGGTACATACACGCTCAAATACAATATTCTCAAGGCAGAAAATGATTCAGTGTCCATGGCTAATGATTATTTTGAAAAACCAGCTAAGTTGTATGTAAAGAAAGGTCAAATGACCATGCAAATTAAGCTGAATCATAGCGAATGGACAACCGGGTTTAAAGTGGATTATAAAGGCAAAATCATCGATACCAAAGTCATCCAAAAGGATGCCAAAACCGATACTCGCACCGTGCAATTTCCAATTGCGAGTATCAACAGCCCGTTGATCTCTAAAATTCATGTTACTGTCCCTGCATACAATTACGATCATGACTATACGATCCGCTTCGCTTTTGATTCCAAAAGCATCAAAAAAGTTGCAGCCGTCCAGTCAGCGAAATCAGCCAAATCTTCCAAAAAGTAAATTCAGGCTATCTTTATCGTTCATAAAATCAACATAAATTCAAGCATAAAAAATGAAGGAGTGTGTGTAGATATGAATATGGTAATGAATCGCTTTGAGCAATTTTCTTTCAAGAAGGTATTCGTAGCATTGATCATGACAGCACTTGTTTTTGCACTGATGGCTCCACTCTCTGCTAAAGCAGCAGCAGCCGACGGCACTTATAACGTAGATTATACCGTTCTGAAGGATCAAACCAATGAAACTTCTCGATTAGACAGCTATCTGACAAAGCCTGCTCAGGTTACGGTAGCCAATGGCAAAAATGTCGTTCGTCTGACTGTGAAAAGCAGCAATCTGATTACAGCGTTCAAAGTAGAGCAAAATGGCGTACTGCAAGATGCGACTGTAGTCAGCACAAATACCGCGAACAACACTCGTGTAGTGGAATTCGAAGTAGCTGACCTGAATGCAAAAGTAAATGCTTACGCTGAAATCACAATCCCAGTAGTTAACTACACAGGCAAGTACGATGTACAACTGCAATTCGACGAAATCTAATCCAAAATAAAACGTAAAAGGAGATTGAAAACATGAACATGATTATGAATCGTATGGAGAAGTTGTCTCTGAAAAAAGTAATGCTCACTGTATTGATGGCTGCGCTTGTTTTTGTGGTACTAGCCCCATTCTCAGCTAATCAAGCGAACGCGGCTTTGCCTAATGGAACGTATCAATTGCCTTATACCGTTTTTAAGGATGGAACCACTCAGCCATCTTACATGGATACCAATGGTTATGTGAAAAAACCAGCTACACTGATTGTTACGAATGGTCAATACAAAGTGCGTGTAGCTATTACCAAAAGTGCTTGGGTTACTGAATTTAAAACTCAACAAAACGGTCAGTATGTGAATGCGACTGTGGTCAGCACATCCGGCGATACAAGAATAGTTGAATTCCCGGTAACTAGCTCGTCTCAAAAATTGAATGTCAAACTGCATGTAAGCGTACCTAAAGAATACACTGGCGGTATTCCTTACGATCACGACTATGTTGTTCAGTTCCAATTCGACGACAGCGATATCTAAGGGTTTCTTTTTGAAAATATGATTTTGAATTGAATACTCATTTGGAGCTCAGTTCCAGAGCTCCAAATGAGTATATTTTAAGTAGGGGGATACATCACCTTGAAAAGCCGATTTAACAAATATATTACGACATTCGCTGCTATTCTAATGTTGTTTTCTTTATTTTCACCATACGCAGGAGCAACACCCGAGGATGAATCCACTTCGTCGAATTTGCCTGACTCAAGCACTACAGTGACTAGTGCTACGTATGCTACTTATGAGTATCCGGTAGAACTGCCCGGTCCATATGTTGAGCCTACCAATGCTATAACTACTACTGAAGCGACTTATGCAGATGGAGAATACCTGATTGATTATAAGCCTTTACGAAAGACAGTCAGCGGAAGCACCAAGGACTCGAGTTTTAAAACAAACTATACCTATCCTGGAGACTTGATCATTAAAGATGGAAAATACCATTTTTCATTTAAATTTGCGGAGGCTCAAGGACTTTCGAAATTTTTAGTAGAACAAAACGGGGAAACGGTTCCCGCCAAAATAGAAGTAGATTCCGGAAAAGCTTCGGGAACTGTTAGCTTCGATGTTTATGATTTTCATCAAAATGTAAATACAGAGTTTGGATTTAACAGTAGTTCTCCATGGTATGTAGATACCGATCCAGACCGTTCAGTGAAGGAATGGATTGAGTTTGATCCTTCCAGTTTGAGACTTAAAAACTCAACGGAGAATCCAACCGTTCCACCAGTGACACCGCCGGTAACGCCTCCTAGCACAGGAGAAAAATTAGCTGATTTGGACTTTACCCTCTTGAAAGATGGAACAGATGAAAAGTCTATGATGGATGGGTATACAGAGAAACCAGGCTCACTAATAGAGCGTGGAGGTAAACAATATGCCCGGTTTACATTAAAGAATAGCAAGCAAATTGATGGCTTCAAAGTAGAGCAAAATGGAGTGTTAACCGATACCTCTATTGTAAGTGAAGATCAAAATGCGAATACACGAGTTATCGAGTTTGAAGTAAAAGAACTGCCAGCCAAGCTGAACGCATGGGTGAGCATCAACTGGCCTGAGCTTAGCTACGTGCATACTTATAATGTAGATCTTCAGCTGTCTTCTGTACCTGTACCAACAACTTTGGCGGATGGAACGTACGCTATTAACTTTAATACCCTGCACGCAACTAAAGATCAGCCATCAGCCATGGCGCAATATCTGTTGTCTCCAGCGACTTTGACAGTAGCGAAAGGACAAAAAGAAGTTTCTTTCACCATTAAAGACAGCACTACTGTAACAGAATTCAAAACAGAGCAAAACGGGACACTTACGGATGCAGATATTGTAAGTGAGGACAAGACAGTCAATACGCGTGTTGTGAAATTCAAAGTAGCCGATTTGGACGCGATTTTGAATGCACAGGTACATGTGAGTACGACTTATCCAGGTGGGGTTTATGAGATGGATCATAAACTTCGTCTTCAGTTCGATAAAAATAGTATCACAGAAAATGGAACCTCTCCGGAAACAAAATCCAATCTGGACTTCACTCTTTTGAAGGATGGAACGAATGAAAAGTCTATGATGGATGGGTATACAGAGAAACCAGGCACCTTGATTGAACGTAATGGCAAGAAGTATGTCCGTTTTACCTTGAAAAACAGTACGCAAATTGACGGCTTTAAGGTAGAGCAAAACGGAGTATTAACTAATGTTGCTACAGTAAGTGAAGACAAAACTGCAAATACACGAGTTATTGAATTCGAGGTTAAAGAAATACCTGCTAAGTTAAGCGCATGGGTAAGCATCAACTGGCCTGAGCTGGGCTACGTGCATACTTATAATGTAGATCTTCAATTGGCATCTGTGCCCACATCACCTAGCTTGGCGGATGGAACGTATTCTATTAACTTTAACACCCTGCACGCAACCAAAGATCAGCCATCAACCATGGCACAATATCTGTTGTCTCCAGCGACTTTGACGGTATTGAAGGGACAAAAAGAAGTTTCTTTCACCATTAAAGACAGCACTACTGTAACAGAATTCAAAACAGAGCAAAACGGGACACTTACGGATGCAGATATTGTAAGTGAGGATAAGACAGCCAATACGCGTGTTGTGAAATTCAAAGTAGCCGATTTGGATGCAATTTTGAATGCACAAGTGCATGTGAGCACCACCTATCCAGGTGGGGTTTATGAGATGGATCATAAGCTTCGTCTTCAATTTGATAAAAACAGCATTACGAATGCTCCAACCCCGGTTGATCCTGGGACGCCAGGCACACCAGGCACGCCCGGAAAGAATTTAGCTGATGGAACGTATTCGATCAATTTCGATGCGCTGCACGCAACCAAAGATCAAAAATCGGCCATGGCGCAATATTTATTATCTCCGGCCACGCTGACGGTATCAAAAGGCAAGTATGAAGCCTCCTTTACCATCAAAGACAGCACCACCGTGACAGAGTTTAAAACAGAACAAAACGGAACGTTGGCAGATGCAGATATCGTAAGTGAGGACAAGAATGCTAATACACGTGTTGTGAAATTCAAAGTAGCCGATTTGGACGCTATTCTGAATGCACAGGTCCATGTGAGCACCACCTATCCAGGTGGGGTTTATGAGATGAATCATAAGCTTCGTCTTCAATTTGACCGCAGCAGCATTACAGCTAAGGGACCGGATAACGGAACCACAACCCCAGTTGAAAATGGCAGATACAGCATTGATTTCTCCGTACTCAAAAACGGAAGCAATGAAATATCTGTGATGGATGGGTATATGCAAAAGCCAGCTACACTGTTAAAACAGTCTGGTAAAAATATCATTCAAATTAAAATGGACAAGAGCAGCTGGATTAAAACGTTTAAAGTAAATGGTTCTGAAGCTCAGGTGGTTGAACAGTCCACCTCTGCAGACACAAGAACAGTACAATTTGAAGTGCCTAATCTTTCAGATAAAGTTACAGTGAACACGCATGTCATCGTACCTGGATTGGATTTGGGTGGCATCCCTTACGACCACGTATATGATGTGCAGTTCCAATTCGAGCCTGCCACCATTCGCAGCTTTGTGGAGCCTACTTCTTCAGGGGCAGCTGATCCTATCGTTAAATTGGATTTCGACAAGCTTGCCAATGGTAAATATGCATTGAAATTCAGCATTGTGCTGCCAGATGGTGTCACAGGATCTGATTCTCCGGCTCAACGCTTCATCACTAATGAACCAGCGCAATTGGTCGTGGAAGGCGACAAACGGTTTGTAGGTCTGAAGCTGCAAAACAGTAATGAAGTTAAGGCGCTGCGCATTTGGGATAACGCAAGTGGAGGTTATCAGGATGCAGAAGTGACCCGGGAAGATGCAGCAAGTAATACGAAGGACGTTCGTTTCAGTGTGAGTGACTTTAAGAACAACGTAAAAGGTCAACTGGTTGTCTACGAAGCTCCTAAAGTGGCAAGTAGCGCGCCGATGGTTTTCAAGGCGGAGGATCGAGTAGAAAAGGTATATGATTTTGAATTTAAATTCGATACCAGTAATGTATCTTATCACAACGAAACCAAAGCAGACAAAGTAGAACAGGGGAAAAATAACTTAGCCGATGGAGAGTACACTGCGAACTTCCGTGTGCTTGCAAACGGAACGGACAAGGATTCTTTGGTGGCTCCATTTGTACAGAGTCTGGCGAAGTTGATTGTGAAAAATGGTAAGGTCCAGGCCCATGTAACCGTAACGGACAATCAGGCTTTGAAATTATTCCAAACGGACTTTGAGGGCCGTTATGCTAATCCAACGATTGTGGCTTCCGACACAAAAGGGGATACACACACAATTGCCTTCGAAGTACCTGATCTGGATAAAAAGCTGAGTGTGTACACACAGGTATATCTGCCTGAGAAGTACATTTTTAATGAGAAATTCGGCGGACAGATTCAATTTGACCGTGCGTCACTCAAAGGTGAGGGAGTTAATGCAGCTACAACTGCAACCGCTACTGAACCGACAGCAGCTTCTACGGACAAAGCAGCAGAAACGACCACACCGGTAGCTGAAGCAAAACCAGCAGTTGAGCAACCAGTTCAAACGGCTTCCGAGAAGCAATACACGATCAATTACAACGTATTTAAAGACAAAACAAATGAAGCGTCCGTTATGGATGGTTATCTCGATAAACCAGCCACATTGATTGAAAAGGGAGACAAGCGTTATATCCAAGTCTCTTTGAAAAACAGCTCTTGGATGCCAACCCTACAAGTGGAGCAAAACGGTACCCTAAAAGATGTGGAAGTGATCTCCACATCCGGTGATACACGTATCGTCCAATTTGAGGTAGGGGACTTGTCCCAGAAAATCAGTGCTTACACACACGTCATTGTGCCTGGTTTGGTCCTTGGCGGAGTACCATATGATCACTGGTATACGGTTCAGTTCCAATTTGATGAAGCAAGCCTAAAGGTGAAATAACCTCAGGTTATGACATCAATAAAGCCTGAATAACAGCAAAGCTTGTATGCGAGCAAGTCTTGGTGCCCCGGCATCAAGACTTGTCAGCATTTACATACCTGAAAAAATTGGGACTACGCTGTTGCTCTATATTTTGAATTGAGGTGATTGGATTTTCATGAATCAGTATGCAGCTTTGACTCAAAAGAAATCGTTTGTTTTCTATATGTTAATCGGCATTATGATCTTATTGCTGGCCGGATGCTCCGGGGGAGCACAGGCTGGACAGAACCCTAGCGATGGTTCGACTTCAACGGCAGCATCAGATGCAACTGAAAAGTCGTCTAATGATAAAACAGCAACTCCACGTATTGTGGCGACTACAGTAGCCATTTCTGAAATTACGAATGCGCTGGGCTTGGATTTGGCTGGCAAGCCGACAAGCACCAAAGTATTGCCTGATCGTTACAAGGATGTCCCTGATGTGGGAAATCCGATGAGTCCTGATATGGAAAAAGTAATGTCCTTGAAACCTACAGATGTACTGTCGGTGACCACACTCAAATATGATTTGGAGCCCAAGTTTAAGGATCTGAACATCAATGCTGAATTTTTGAATTTTGAAAGCCTTGCGAATATGCAAAAGGAAATTCAAAAGCTGGGAGACCGATTTGATAAAGCTGAAAAGGCGAAAGAGATTAATGGGGCCTTGGATGCCAAAGTTGCTGAGATTCAGCAAAACATCAAAGGCAAGAAGTCTCCTAAAGTACTAATTCTACTGGGTGTTCCGGGAAGCTATCTGGTGGCTACCGAACATTCCTATATTGGAGATCTGGTTAAAATTGCAGGCGGAACAAATGTAGTTCAAGGCGAGAAAGTGGAGTTCATAGCCCATAATACCGAAGCCTTGCAGCAATCCAACCCCGATATCATTTTGCGTGCTGCACACGGGATGCCGGATGAGGTCGTAAAAATGTTCGATGAAGAGTTCAAAACTAACGATATCTGGAAGCATTTCAACGCTGTGAAAAAAGGGCATGTTTATGACCTGCCTGAACCGTTGTTTGGCACCACAGGGAATTTAGCGGCAAGCTCTGCGCTGGATGAGCTGATGAAAATGCTGTATCCTTCGAATTAAAGGAAGCTGATGACATGTCCAAAAAATTATGGAGCCTTATTGTTGTAATTGTCTTACTCGTCGCTGTCATGCTGTATTCAGCGATGACAGGCAGCCTCAAGGTGAATTTGAGCCAGTTGGTGACCGGATTGTGGACAGGTACAGATGATCAGGTGAATGTGGTCAAGGACCTCAGACTACCGAGAATTATCGTAGCTGTGATGGCGGGAGCAGCACTTGCGGTGGCGGGTGTTTTGCTGCAAGCTGTCATGAAAAACCCCCTGGCGGATTCTGGCGTGATCGGCATTTCTTCGGGAGCGGCCTTGGTCTCGCTGATCGCGGTGACCATCTTTCCCGCGCTTTATTTCTGGATGCCGTTCTTTTCATTTATTGGCGGTGCGTTGGCCTGTCTAATGGTCTACGGATTTTCATGGAAATCCGGCTTGCATCCCATTCGCCTTATTCTGATTGGGGTGGCAGTAAACGCCATCTTTTCCGGCCTAGGTCAGTCGTTTAACTATCGGGGCAGTTATGCGGTCACCAGCATTAATCAGGTCACCACCTCAACCTTGTCTATGAAAAAATGGGTAGATGTTGAGGTAATTGTGACCTATGGCGGGATTGGGCTAATTTTAGCCATGCTCGTCTTCTCCTGGTGTAATTTCTTGTCACTTCAAGATAAAACGGCTAAAAATTTGGGTCTTAACGTGACGCGCGCACGACTTTTGATTTCTGTGATTGCAGTGCTGCTTGCAGCAACTGCTACAGCTATCGCAGGGGTGATTGCTTTTATCGGCCTGCTCGTTCCGCATTGTGCCCGCTACCTGGTTGGTTCGGATCATAAGTGGCTGATTCCGTTCTCTGCCTTATGCGGCGGTTTGCTGCTGTTGCTTGCGGATACACTGGGGCGAACGGTGCTTGCTCCCAATGAAATTCCAGCCTCTATTATTATGGCAGTCATTGGCGGACCGTTCCTAATATTCCTGATCAGAAAGGCGGATCGCACCTATGGACATTAAAGATATAACCTTCTCCTATGATCGGAAAACAGACCGTTTACATGCGATCAATGCTGTTATTGAGCGGGGACGAATTACTACGATTATTGGCCCCAATGGATGTGGCAAATCGACACTGCTCAGCGTGATGTCCAACAATGCTGTTCCTCGCATGGGCCAGGTGATTCTGGACGGCAAGGAGATAGCCCACTACAAGCCCAAGGAGCTGGCCCGTCAATTAGCGGTAGTTCATCAGCAGAACGAAGCTCCCTCCGACCTGACAGTAGAAAAACTTGTCAGCTTCGGAAGACTGCCTCATAAGAGCATGTTCACAACCAGCCGAGACGAGGACGAGGAAGCAGTCGAATGGGCTATAGCCTGCACCAATCTGGAGGAACGCAGAACACATACACTGGATCAGCTCTCAGGAGGAGAACGGCAGCGTGTGTGGATTGCGATGGCCTTGGCACAGCGAACGCCGATTTTATTTTTGGATGAGCCGACCACCTATCTGGATATGTATTACCAGCTTGAGATTTTGGAGCTTATTCGGCAGCTCAATCGGGAGCACGGACTGACCATCGTGATGGTCCTGCATGATATTAATCAGGCTATTCGGTATAGCGACGTGATGATCGCTATGAAGGAAGGACGCATAATAGCGAATGGTCCGCCTAAAGAGGTCGTTACATCCGAACTGATTCAGGCAGTCTATGGTGTCAAAGTAGTCATAAGACAGGACGAGGAGGCGGGGATGTATCTTATTCCGATAGGCGTCGGAGCTTCCGAACATTTACAAGTACAGAGAGAGTGTAAGGTATCTGTCCTTGAGTTATCTCATTGAATTTGAAACATAAAAATGGTTCTGGTCGAGGTGTTTGTCAGGTGACAATCGTGAAGACAGAAGCATTTTTTTATTTTATTTATAAGATATTGGATGAGATTCAGAGACAGTTCTGCTTAGACTACGGTTCGAATCCGATCTTTTGTGTGTTATACTATTGCCGTCGGTAATTTTGTGTTTAGCACTTTACTAATGATAAGGATGGTATGCTTATATGATCAGTACAAGCGGCGTAACGCTTCGTTATGGTAAACGCCCACTTTTTGAAGACGTAAATATCAAATTTACTCCTGGGAACTGCTACGGCCTGATTGGGGCGAATGGCGCGGGTAAGTCCACCTTTTTGAAAATTCTTTCCGGTGAAATCGAAGCCAATTCAGGTGAGGTTCACATGACACCGGGCGAACGGATGGCTGTCCTCAAGCAGAACCATTATGAATACGATGAATTTCCGGTTCTGGAAACCGTTATTATGGGTCATACGCGTCTGTATGAAATCATGAAGGAAAAGGATGCACTGTACGCTAAAGCAGAGTTTTCCGAAGCAGACGGTTTGCGTGCTGGTGAATTGGAAGGCGAATTTGCAGAGCTGAACGGTTGGGATGCCGAGCCGGATGCGGCTGCATTGCTGATCGGTCTCGGTATTCCACGCGATCTGCATGACAAAAAAATGGCTGAGATGAGCGGCAACGACAAAGTGCGCGTTCTGTTGGCACAAGCGTTGTTTGGTCGTCCGAACAATTTGCTGCTTGATGAGCCTACCAACCATTTGGACCTCGAATCCATTCAGTGGCTGGAGAACTTCCTGATGGACTATGAAGGCACCGTCATCGTTGTATCCCATGACCGTCACTTCCTGAACAAGGTATGTACGCATATTGCGGATATTGATTTTGGTAAAATCCAGATGTATGTCGGCAATTATGACTTCTGGTACGAATCCAGCCAGCTTGCGCTTACACTGGCTCGCGATGCGAACAAGAAGAAGGAAGAAAAAATCAAAGAACTGCAAGCCTTTATTCAGCGCTTTTCTGCGAATGCTTCCAAGTCCAAACAGGCGACTTCGCGTAAAAAGCAACTGGATAAAATTACGCTGGACGACATCCGTCCATCGAACCGTAAATATCCGTTCATTAACTTCAAGCCTGAGCGTGAAGCGGGCAAACAATTGCTGACTGTAGATAGTGTCAGCAAAACCGTGGAAGGCGAGCAAGTGCTTAACGAGTTCAGTCTGGTTGTGAACAAAGGCGATAAAATTGCGTTTGTAGGTCCGAACGGTCTGCCTAAAACGACGCTCTTCCAGATCTTGATGAACGAACTGGAAGCGGATAAAGGTGAATTTTCCTGGGGGATTACAACGAGCCAAGCGTATTTCCCGAAAGATAACTCCACTTATTTTGAAGGTGTGGATATGAACCTTGTGGACTGGTTGCGTCAATATTCCAAGGATCAGGATGAAACGTTCCTGCGCGGCTTCTTGGGACGTATGCTTTTCTCAGGCGAAGAAGCGCTTAAGAAAGCAAGTGTACTGTCCGGGGGAGAAAAGGTTCGCTGTATGCTGGCGAAAATGATGTTGAACGGTGCTAACGTACTGCTTCTGGAAGAACCGACCAACCACTTGGATCTGGAGTCCATCACAGCGCTGAACAATGGTCTGATCGACTTTGACGGGACTATTTTGTTCACTTCTCATGACCATCAGTTCATTCAAACCATTGCGAATCGCATCGTGGAAATTACACCAAACGGCGTAATCGACCGTACGATGAGCTATGATGAATACTTGGAAAATGAAGAAATCGCTAAATTACGTGAACGCATGTACCCGGTAGAAATCGGCTAACATCCGAACTGCTAATTTCAGCAAATAGATAAACGAAAGAGGAGCTCCATCAGGCCATTGATATGGCCGGGAGACTCCTCTTTTTTCGTTTTGTGCCATGCCCTTAGCTTAATCGGTTCCGAGAATGAGGTAAGATAGATCTTGCCTGCTCTTCGGTACCCTATATAGCCTATGGGGTGGCTTATGATCCGCCTGTACGACGGCGTTGGTTGTTCGGCTTCTTCGTATTTTGGCTTTTCAGTGTTTTGGTGGGACCGCCTTGAAAGCCGCCCTGCTGTGAAGCGCCGGACTGCTGTTTTTTTTGTGCCAGTTTTTCCCGAATGGCATCTGCGAGATTAATTTTACGTGGTTCCTTAGCATCGCTCATGAATAAATTCCTCCTGTTGCCGCCAGATTCAAGTCAATCATGCTGGATTGAAGAAAAACGCGGCTGTGTCCTCATTTTATACGTTTTTAAAAGAAGGGACAAGGGCAACAATGATAACACATCGCTGGAGTAAGGTAGGAGGGAAAATGTCTGTTTTTTGCATAAAGGAAAAATTGTTTTGTGTAACCTACAGGGATGGTGCCTGGCAATACTTTTTCGTTGTGCCTACAGCGATGTAGAGCGGAAAGACTGTTTCTCTAGACCCACACAAAGTACGTCTGTTATCCTGAAAATAACAGTTATCCAAAGGAAAATTGTTATTTTTAGTAGCAGCTTTGCTGCTTGTTTGAGGAGTAGTGTAAGGACAGCTGTGCTGCTTATTTTAAAGAATGGTACGACGGCAGCTATGCTGCTATTTTTATTTCTGGGCAGGTCTCTATGCTGCAAACTATCTATTTGAAGGAGTGTCCTCGGTTGTGGTAAATGTCTATGATGAAATACGAAAAGGTGAGCGAGGGGCGTGGGTGAGTATTGCTGCTTATCTCTTGCTGTCCGCCTTTAAGCTGATTAGCGGATATATATTTGCTTCTAGCGCGTTGCTGGCCGATGGATTCAACAATGTCACCGATATTGTGGTGTCGATTGCTGTATTAATCGGTCTAAGAATCTCCCAGAAACCACCAGATTCCGACCATACCTATGGACATTTTCGGGCCGAAACGATCGCGGCGTTGCTGGCGTCCTTTATTATGGCTGTCGTTGGTTTGCAGGTGCTGATTGACGGAATCGGAAGCATTTTTAAGGGAGGAAAGCAAACACCGGATATTACCTCTGCGGGTGTGGCTGTGATTTGTGCAGTGATTATGTTGGGAGTGTACCTGTACAATAACAGGCTGGCTCGGCAAATCAACAACAAGGCGTTGCTGGCGGCGGCCAAGGATAATCTATCGGATGCACTTGTCAGTGTTGGAGCAGCAGTGGGCATTATCGGGGCACAGTTTGGGCTGCCGTGGTTGGATACTGTTGCGGCGATTGTGGTAGGGTTCATCATTTGTAAAACAGCGTGGGAGATTTTTAGGGATTCCACACATAGCTTGACTGATGGATTTGATGAGCAAGAACTGTCCGACTTACGGAGTACGATTGCTCTTATACCTGGAGTGGAGGGAATTCGTGACGTTAAGGCACGGGTACACGGTAACCATGCGCTGGTGGATGTGGTCATTGAGGTCAATCCGCAGCTCAGTTTGATCGAAGGACATCGGATCAGCGACCGGATTGAGGAACGTCTACAAGAGGTTCATAATACGATGCACGTTCATGTCCATGTAGAACCTAAATTATAGATTAATTATTAAATAATTAGTATAAAAAGTGACTTTAGACCTATACCTAAAATGGTGTACACGCTATCTTTTGTGACGTTTGGATTATATCTCTCTTCCTGCTGCTTTTACTATAATGAAGGCATGTCCGGCTATATTCGTCGGAATTATGCTCTTCAAATTCGTAAAAACAGCCAGGAGGTGCAACATTGAGAAGACGCGTGATGGGAATGCTCATGACGTCAGCCGCGCTGTTGGCAGCAATTCATGTGGCGCCGGGTCAGGTTGACGCAGCGGCATCGACTACAGCATCCGCAGGCCAGAAGGCGGTTATCCAGGCGGCTGTAAAGCTTAGATCTGGCCCTTCCACTACGGGCGATGTAGTCAGCTTTATGAAGCAGGGAGAGGCCGTAACGGTATTGGAGAAAACAAACAACTATTGGTATAAGGTCAAGACTTCTGATGGAGTAACCGGCTACACAAGCAGCTCTGACAAGTACATAAAAGTTGGCGCTACCAGCGTCGCTGCTGCTGCCACGTCGCCTGTCAGCCGTAAAACGGAAGCCTCAGAGTCAGCTAAAACTGTTTCAGCTTCAGTTAAAAATGTTTCAACTAAAGAGGCTTTGGCTTCAGTGAATAGTTCTGCCGGTCAAACGAAAGCTACGATTCAAACGTCCGTTCGTTTGCGGGCGGAGGCATCCACTTCTTCCGAGGTTCTGGGCTATATGAACACAGGGGATGTCGTAACGATTACCGATTCAAGCAACGCATATTGGTTCAAGGTCACCACTGCTGACGGTACAGTAGGCTATGTCAGCTCATCTCCACAATATATTCGTATTGGTGAGGGCGTTGTTGTGCAGCAGGCAGTAGCTTCTGCGGCTGCACCAGCTTCAGATACTACTGCCCTACCTGCGGTAGCGTCTCCTGTATCGACGGTTAGCTTGTCTTCTGGTGATGCAGCGGCTGCAATTGAACAGGTTATTGACACAGGTATGACTTACCTTGGAACACCTTATGAATATGGTTCTGATCGCAACAGTACGGCTACTTTTGATTGCTCGGCATTTACTCGCCAAATTTTCCGTCAGGCTGTAGGTATCCAGCTTCCGGCAGATTCTCGTTCACAGGGTGAGTGGATCAAGCAGAATAGTCAGCCGAATACGGATATGACTACACTGAAGCGTGGCGATCTGCTCTTTTTTACAAATTATAATGCATCTTCAGGGGCGTACACGTCCTTGGATAATTCCTCCCAAACGATTACGCATGTAGCTGTATACTTGGGAGACAACAAGCTTCTCCATACGTTTTCTGTAGCGGCCGGTGGTGTTAAAGTTACGGATTTCAGCAAGCCTTGGCAGGATCGTTTCCTGTTTGGAGGCAGCGTGATCCAATAGAAACGTCGTTCACTGTTAAAAGTTACATCAAAAAAGGATGTTCCACAACTCTGTTGACCAGGGTGGGAACATCCTTTTTTGATAAGCATATGATACATAACACTTTTGGGCGTACCAATCATCCAATGCCTATGAGGCTCGTTTTCTTCCGGTAAAGAGTGAAATAACGAATAACACCAAAAATAGTACAAATAACATTTTGGCGATTGTAGCGGCTACGGAGACGACGATACCAAAAAAACCTAAAATCCCGGCGATCACAGCAAAAACTAAGAATAAAGCCGACCATTTCAGCATGTTCTGTATCCTCCTTTGATTGTATATAATGTGGCATACTCGCGCCCTGATCGAGCGTGGTAGCAGATGACAGTGACTTCTACAGATTAAGCGTGGCTGTGCCATCATTATATGGTGTTTTAAACGATGCAAGGGCCTGTGAATCATAACGATTGGAGCACAAGGAGCTACCAGTCTGGACGTTGTTTCGTGTCCGAATGTAGAGGGTAACTATGCAGTAATCATAAACATCATCGTGAAAGACGAAAGAGAGGTTACGCTATGTTAACACAGGTCAGCATTTTTATTATTGCTATCGCATTTGCCGTTCTCGTTATTTACCTTATTAAGACTTTGAAAGCAGCCCAAGGTTCTCTGGATAAGGTGACTCAAACCTTGCAGGAAGTACAAAAGACAGTCGATGAACTGAGTTATGAAGTAAAGCAAACGGTTCGACATGCAAATGACATCACCGCAGATGTTGATCATAAATTGAAGCAAGTGGAACCAGTGATGGAGTCGGTTAAAAACCTGGGGGAGGTACTTAGTGAAGTGACGCTGGCCGCCAAGCAGGCTTCAACAGCGTTAATGACACGGCTTCAGAAGTCGCGAAGCACTGCGAGCAGCCCTTCCGGAACGGAGAAGGCAATCAAGTCAACGGTTTCGAACAGACCTTTGACTGCAACAGAGCGGACGGTTCAGAGCTACAATGCCACTTATGGGGAACCTGCGGGCAAGCCAGCTAAGAACTGGCTGGGTTATGTAGACATCGCTGCTGGGGTGTGGCAGAAAATGCGTCAGTAGTATAGTGCTGAACCGTAAACTATTGGAAATTCATTGAAAGGGTGAGAATTATGATGAAGACATTATTACTAGCCGCTGGTTTGCTCACTCCCTTTTCCGGACAGGATACGGTTCAGCAAACCGTCTCCCCGCAGACAGCGGGGCATATGGTAAGGGCTGTTCAGACGATAACCGCTCCACATGCTGTGCCAGCTGATTTTCAGACCTTAAATGGCATATCTCTGGATGATACTCGTACGGATGTATTAAAAAAACTGGGCAAGCCACTTCGAGTCAAGAAGGATATGCTGCTGCTTTCTACAGAATATCAATATCCGGATGTCGTGGTAGGTATGCGTGATGACGTCGTCTCTTATGTGCATGTAGATCCTGCTGCCGGTCGAATCAAAGTGAATGATAAGTGGCTGCCACTGCAACGGAAAACGCTGGATCAGGCGCTAGGCGGCTCGCAATTTACGGCAGAAGACGGAGAAGTATATGTACGCGGGCAGCGTGCGATCAAAGTGTTTACGGATAAGACGTCTGATAAGCCGAAGTATGTTGAGTTTTTTGATGAAACGGAGTGGTGATCGATTTTTTCAAGGCGTGACATCATATGGAAGTTTCAAATGGATGAATGAAGTGTAATAGTCAGGGAAGTCAATCCTTAAAGGAGCGTGAGAAACATGAATCAGACCAATCATAAATCTTATGCCAAGGTGGTAGAGAACGGTGTACAAGCCGTTGAAGCTGTGAATGAGTTGCGTAACACGGGCTATCGTTATGAGGATGTGTTCGTGCTCGCTCATGATCAGGATCGGACGGATCGTATCGCCGATACGGTGGCTGCCAAGGAAATCGGGATTAAGGAAGAAGGCGTTTTCGACTCATTAGCGAATTTGTTCCGCTCCCGTGGCGATGAGCTTCGTGCTAAAATCACTTCCTTGGGTTTTACAGATACGGAAGCAGATTTTTATGAAAAAGAATTAGATCAGGGTAAAGTGCTGGTTATTGCGAAAAAAGCGTGATATTTCCAGCTCATCATAGGATCAAACAAGCTTAGATTTGAAAAAGATGTTGGCCGCAGCACGAGTGTTTCGCGGGTCCTCCAAAAACATAGATAAGGAATGGGGCTTCAGCCTCATTCCTTATCTATGTTTTTGGAATGCCTGCTTACGGAAACGCTATTTCCAATCAACATGGGTGTTGCCCCCTAAGCAGGTATAGTATAATACATGGGTTACAGATAAGGAGAGAGCAATGAGAATTCTAATTGTTGACGATAATCCAACGAATGTCATTATTATTCGTGAAATACTAAAAAAAGAAAATTATCGCGATGTAATCTCTGCCAGCTCGGCCGCAGAAATGTTGGAGCATCTGGGAATCGGCGACCGTACCATTAGTCTCCGGCCCCGTCCTTCGGATATTGATTTGGTGCTGCTGGATATGATGATGCCTGAAATGGACGGCATTGAGGCTTGCAGTATTGTGCAGGAATATGAACATTTAAAAGATATTCCGATTATTATGGTTACCGCTGTAGGCGATTCTAAAAAATTGGCCGAAGCCTTGGATGTGGGAGCCGTCGATTATGTCACGAAGCCGATCAACAAGGTAGAGCTAATGGCTCGTATTCGATCTGCCTTGCGTCTCAAGCAGGAAAAGGACTGGCATAAGGACCGGGATCAGCGAATCCAGGATGAATTGAAGCTGGCTGCGATGGTGCAGCAGGCGGTGCTGAGTCCTGCCATTCAGGACCCGATGCTGCAAGCGAATGCACTGTACCAGCCTTCCTTTGAACTGGCGGGGGATTTATATTCATGGTATCCGCTAGGGGAAGGGAGATATGCCGTCATTTTGCTCGATATGATGGGCCATGGCATTTCTTCTTCTCTGTTTTGCATGTTCATTGCGTCTGTACTTAAGGATACGGTGACCACGTATGTGGAGCCGGAGAAGGTCATACAAGAGCTGAATCGTCGTTTTAATCAACTGGATTTGGGCAAGCAACTGGTACAGTATTATTTTACGGCGATTTATATGGTGATTGATACTCGTTCACGGCGAATTGACTATGTAAATGCAGGGCATCCTCCCGGCTTGCTGTTCAATCAGGACGGCAGTATAACCAAATTAGACCGTGCGTGTAGCCCGGTCGGATTGTTTGATAAAATTGATGCAGAGATGCACACGATTTATTACGAAGGAACTGGGCATATCGCTTTGTATACAGATGGCTTGCTGGAGGCGGTAGAAGGTGAATATGAGGAACAATTGGATTATCTGACTGCCTGTCTGCGTAAGTATGAGGAATGGAATGAAGAAGCGATGCTGGATGCATTTTTTCGTAATGACGGGGGACCGCAGGATCGCGATGATGATAAGTGCCTGATCTGGATTTCGCTGAAAGAGGGAGAGAGCTTGCATGAAAATCAGAAATAAGCTGCTGATTGGCTTTGGATCGCTTATGGCGATCCTCCTTGTGCTGACGCTAATCAGCTATGACCGGATGGGGAGCCTGAATGAACAGCTAAACCAGGTTTATCAAGAACGATATGTGAAGGTCCGGAAAACAACAGCTATACGCGGACAGGTGAACGATATGGCTAAAGTGATGGCCAATCTAATCTTGAATCCAGGCTCCTCTGTCGGCGAGGCCAAACGCGAGCTCGATGATCTTTCCGCTGTGGGTACTAAAGTGATGGCTAGTCTGCAAACGGATTCCGGAACCAGTGAAGAGCAACAGCAGATTGACCGGGTGGCTGCTGCATGGAAAGACTTCATAAACTACGAAGAGAGACTCATTTCCTTATTGGGGCAAGATCGTATTGAGGAAGCTAATGCTTTCCGTAATAGCACTGGACTGCCTGCTCAAGAGGAGGCAATGAACAGCATTAATACCCTTGCCGTTTTTCAGGATCGGGAAATTGATAACGATATGAAGCAAGCCAATCGGGCCTATGAGGAATCTGTGCAGATTACCACAATCCTGATGGCTGCTGGTCTGATCATGGGCTTACTGGTTATTTTGTGGGTGCTCCCGAGCATTGCCAAAGGTCTAAATACTGTTAACCTCATGATGAGCGGCTTTGGCAAGGGAAAGTACAGGGCTATCAGCCGGATGAGTGTGGCCTCCAAAGATGAAATCGGAGAGGTTGCTCGTGTGTTTCAACAATTGGCTGGCGACCTAGATGAAAAAAGGAAATTCGAGCATTCCGTCCTTCAAACGCAGAAGGATCAAACCTGGCTTAATGCCAATACTGCTCGGTTAACTGAGCTGTTTCGTGGTGTGAATTCACTGGAGCAGGTTGCTCAGATGTTCATTAGTGAGTTTACGCCCATCCTGGGAGGCAGTTACGGAGCCATCTACCTGCAAGGAAAAGATGTAGAAGACCACCGATTCAAGTTGTATGGCTCCTATGCAAAGGTGACTGGCGAAGGCTCGATCAGAGACGTTATCCAGGTGGGCGAAGGTTTGCTTGGACAGTGTGTTCTGGATCGTAAGCCAATCTTGGTTACAGAGGCGCCTGAAGGATACTTGTCCATTGGCTCCGCCTTAGGAGAAAGTAAGCCCGTGGGAATTATGATTTTCCCTATTATGTTCGAGGATGAATGCATTGGTGCCGTGGAAATAGCGTCACTGGATCGCTTCAGTGATCTGGAAACGAAGCTGTTTGCTCAGTTAGTGGAGAGCTTGGGGATCATTTTGAACAATATCAAGGGACGGATGCGAGTTGAGCAACTGCTGCGCGAATCGCAGGCACTTACCGAAGAATTGCAATGTCAGTCTGAAGAGCTGCAAACTCAGCAAGAAGAACTCAAGCGTTCCAACGAGAATTTGGAGCAGCAAACAGAGGAGCTTAAGCGTTCCGAGGAATTATTACAGCGTCAACAGGAAGAATTGGAGCATTTTAATACTGAACTGATTGCCAAAACGAGAGCACTGGAAGAACAGGTTCGAGAAGTGGAAGAAAAGAACGATGAGATCGAACGTGCACGAGCCCAGTTGGAGCAACAGGCGATGCAGCTTGGGATCACAAGCAAATACAAATCCGAGTTTTTGGCCAATATGTCGCATGAACTGCGTACTCCGCTAAATAGCTTGCTCATTCTTTCTCAGCTACTGTCTGAGAACAAGGAAGGCAATCTCAAGCCCAAACAGGTGGAATATGCACAAACCATTTATATGTCAGGCGCGGATTTGTTGAAAATGATTGATGAAATTCTGGATTTATCCAAAGTGGATGCTGGAAAAATGGATATTAATCATGAAACGGTCCATTTGGAGGAGCTGGAGCTGTTTGTTGAACAGAATTTTGCTCCGGTCGCAGCCAAACGTGAGCTTCAACTGCATACCGAAATTGAAGAGAACTTGCCAGATGCCATTATTAGTGACGGTTATCGTCTCAAACAAATTTTACGTAACTTGCTGTCCAATGCGTTCAAGTTCACCACCGAAGGCTCTATTCGTTTCAAGGTATCTCGGGCAAACGGAGAGCAGCTTCCAGATATGTTAGATTCACGAAAATCCTATCTGGCTCTATCTGTACGTGATACAGGCATCGGAATTGCTTCAGACAAAACAGATCTGATTTTCGAAGCCTTTCAGCAGGTAGACGGTACGACTAGCCGGAAATACGGGGGAACAGGGCTAGGGCTGTCGATCAGCCGTGAGCTTTCCAAATTGTTGGGCGGTGCCATTACAGTCGAGTCCGAGCAGGGACAGGGCAGTTGCTTCACACTGTATTTGCCGGAACAAACGCCTACCGAAAAGAATATGGATTCTCATTCGAGAGAGGCGTTTGACAGTACAGATGTACATCCGGATTATGAGGGTGTCGCTGCTTCAGCGGAAGCAGATCTTCCAATGATTATGCCTGCTGAACGCTTACCTGTGTATCAGATGCCTGCGAAGAGCGGAGTAGAGGACATACATCCGGGTGATGACCGAAACGAGATTACCCCGCAGGATAAAGTGTTGCTGATTATTGAGGATGATATTAATTTTGCTAATATTTTGTATGACATGGCCCATAGCCGAGGCTTTAAGGCGCTGATCGCTCTCAAAGGAGACGATGGGCTAAACATGGCTCATTCTTATCTGCCGGACGCTATTATATTAGATATTCAGTTACCTGTGATGGATGGCTGGTCCATTTTGGGCGAGCTGAAAGGAAACTCATCGACACGTCATATTCCAGTACATGTTATTTCGGTCATTGATGATGTGAAGCAGGGCTTGATGATGGGCGCGATTGCCTATCTCAAAAAGCCTTCTTCGAAGGAGAGTCTGGATAAGGCATTTTCACACATAAAATCGTATACGGACCAAATGGTAAAACGCCTCCTTGTGGTCGAGGATGACGATAATCAGCGCAAGTCCATTATTGAGCTCATCGACCATGATGATGTGGCCATTACGGCGATCTCGACAGGTAAAGAAGCACTAAACGAGCTGGCCACCCAGCGGTATGACTGCATGGTACTGGATCTGATGCTCAGTGACATGACAGGCTTTGAGTTGCTCGACCGCATTCGGGAAAATGAGCAGCTCACCGATCTGCCGATCATTATTTATACAGGCAAAGATCTGGATAGTAAGGAAGAAACACAACTTCGAAAATATGCAGAGTCTATTATTATTAAGGATGTCAAATCGCCGGAACGACTTTTGGATGAGACTACGTTGTTCCTGCATCGGGTGGAAGCCAATCTTCCTGAGGACAAACGTAAAATTTTGCAGAAGCTTTATAACAAGGAAGAGTTGTTTGAAGGCAAAAAAATATTGTTGGTAGACGATGATATTCGTAATGTATTTGCTCTGTCCAGTGTGCTAGAAAGCTATCGTATGGAGGTTACCTTTGCTGAAAATGGAAGGGAAGCACTGGAAATGCTTGAGCAGACGCCAGATTTTGATCTGGTGCTGATGGATATGATGATGCCTGAAATGGATGGATATGAAGCGATGCGACGTATTCGGTTAATGCCACAATTCGAGAAGTTGCCTATTATTGCCCTGACAGCCAAAGCGATGAAGGATGATCGTTCCAAGTGTATTGAGGCAGGCGCTTCCGATTATGTAAAAAAACCGATTCAAACCGAACAGCTTTTATCATTAATGCGGGTGTGGTTGTATTCGTAATCCAAAAAAATGGGTAATATAAATTGACACTTGATTGAGAGCGGTACAGGCAAAACCTATTTAGGAATTGGAGAGAGATTATGACATCGAAGGATATGGCGGATAATGCTGCTAATGAAGTGAAATCGAATGACAATGAGCGGGAAATGATTGAGATTGAGCTGTTGCTGGAAGGTATACATCGGCTGTACGGCTACGATTTTCGCAACTACGCTCTGCCATCGATCAAGCGGCGTATTTATTATCATGCGCAGTCCGAGAACGTAAGCACGATATCAGGACTTCAGGAGAAGGTGCTGCATGATCGCAGCGCCTTTGATAGACTGGTACAGAGTCTTTCCATTCCGGTGACCGAGATGTTTCGCGACCCGGAGCTGTTTTTAATTTTCAGGCAAAAAATCATTCCTATTTTACGGACGTATCCGTATATCCGAATATGGCATGCAGGTTGCTCCACAGGTGAGGAAGTGTATTCTATGGCAATCATGCTGCATGAGGAAGGCTTATATGACAAGGCCCGTATTTATGCGACGGATATGAATAACCTGTCTTTACAACAAGCGAAGGAAGGCGTATATGGGATTGACCGAATGAAGCTGTATACCAAAAATTATTTGGAATCTGGGGGCACACAATCGTTCTCTGAATATTATACAGCCAAGTATGATTCGGTGATGTTTCACCCCTTTTTACGAAAAAATATCATTTTTGCTGAGCACAATTTAGCGACAGACCGGTCTTTTAACGAGTTCAATGTTATTTTTTGCCGGAATGTTATGATTTATTTCAACGACGAACTTCGCAACCACGTACATGGGTTGTTTTACGATAGCTTGAGTCATTTTGGTGTGTTGGTGCTTGGGGCCAAGGAATCCATACATTTCACCGATTATAGTGATTCCTACGAGCCGCTGGACCGGGTAGAGAAGATATACCGGAAGATTAAATAGAGATGCTTAGGAGGATTCCATGGGGCTTCATGAACCGATTCATATATTGCTGGTAGATGACAGACCTGAGAACCTGCTCGCTCTTGAGGCAGTGCTGGAGAGTGAACAATATAATCTGGTAAAGGCCACATCTGGGGAAGAAGCGTTGCGATGTCTATTAAAAGATGAATTTGCACTCGTTGTCCTCGATGTGCAAATGCCGGGTATGGATGGAATTGAGACCGCAAAGTTAATCAAGGCCAGAGAGAAGACGAAGGATATTCCGATTATCTTCATTTCAGCTAACAGCAAGGAAGCGGAGCATTTGTTTGCGGGATATTCAGCGGGCGGTATTGATTATATGGTAAAGCCGTTCATCCCTCAAATTCTCAAGTCCAAAATTGAAGGCTTCGTACAAATGTATCTAACAAACAAGCGCTTGAAAACACAGTCCATGCTGCTTCATCAGAAGACGCAGGAGCTGGAAAAGATGAACAGCGAACTGATTGCCGCCAAGGAGGCGGCAGAGATTGCTGCTAATGCCAAAACCGAATTTTTGGCAATGATGAGCCATGAGATTCGCACGCCTATGAACGGTGTCATTGGTATGATTGATCTGCTGATGGAGACAGAGCTGCAAAACGATCAACAGGAATATGCCGATATCATCCGTCGCAGTGCGGACGCGCTGGTCGCAGTCATTAATGATATTCTGGACTTTACCAAGCTGGAGTCAGGCAAGATGGAAGTTGAGGAGTATCCATTTGATTTGGTTTCCTGTATCAAGGAAGTTTTCAGCCTATTTACCGTAGAGGTGAACCGCAAGAATTTGGAACTGGTTTATTTTCTCGATGAACAGATGCCTCCCGTGTTATATGGAGATATGGGTAGACTGCGTCAAGTACTGATTAACTTGGTCTCCAATGCTGTTAAATTTACAGATCAGGGCGGGGTATATGTTTTCGCATCTGTTAAAGAGCGTAGCGACAATGGGCTTACCGTTGAGTTTTCTGTAAAAGATACAGGCATTGGTATTGATCCTGCCAAGGTTGGAAGGCTATTTCATCCCTTTTCCCAACTGGATTCTTCAATGACACGCAAATATGGTGGAACTGGTCTAGGACTCGCTATTTGCAAAACCTTAGTGGATATGATGGGCGGAGATATCCGTGTGGATACAAGTGGAGAACAGGGTGTGGCGTTTCATTTTACAATGAAGCTTGGCGTTGCCAAGGAAAATGAACTGGAGGGGGAGTCCAGCCACGATTGGGAAATTCCACAACAGGAGCCCCCAACCCGTAAACCTGTACTGGTCGTGGATGACCATCCCATCAACCAGAAGCTGATGGTGAATATACTGGATAAGCTCGGTTTGGCTTCAGACGTGGCAGCAGATGGGCAACAGGCGCTTGATATGGTCACTGCGAATCAGGATTACGACTATATCTTTATGGACTTGCAGATGCCTGTAATGGACGGTCTGGAGTGTACGAGTAGAGTACGTGAACAATTGGCGGGAAGATCTCAGCCTGCCATTATCGCTATGACAGCTAACGTCATGGATGGGATTCAGCCCCGATGTATTGAAGCTGGAATGAACGATTATATTAGTAAGCCCGTTAAAATCAGCAGTGTAAAACAGGCGTTGCTCCGGCATTCACCGGACCATTTTCCAATGCAGCCAGGTAAAGACCGAATCAATGAAGCCTAGCTGGTGGTATTTTACAGGTGTATAAAAAGTTATAACGTGATTCAAACACTCGTATATTGGGTTAGTATGTAGGGAAATCTTTTTTTGGGAGAGTAGGCCAATGAATACTAATAAAAATGAGAAGTTCAATGCGATCACAGAAACAGCAGATGGTGTAAATACCGTTTATCTGAGTGGAGAATTGGATCTTTCGGTAGCACCTGATTTTCGTCTGGTCATGGAGCCTTTAGTGGGGGAATCCAGCCAGGATTTGATTGTTAACTTGAGAGACCTTAAATACATTGACAGCACTGGCATTGGTATTTTGTTATCTATTTTAAAAGCAAGGCATGGGATGGAGTCCCGGTTTACGGTTCAAGAGGTACCGCCTCAGATTCAAAAACTGTTTGATATGACCGGTATTGCCAAATTCTTTGCCCCCCAGGAGAATTCCCAATAGGAAAGGAAAGAAAAAGAAATGAATGCTCAAATTCAAAAAGTAGTTCTTAACTTGCCGGCCACAGCTGACTTTGTTGATATTGTAAGATTAAATTTATATGGTATTGCCGCGAAAATGGGATTCTCTTATGAGGAGATTGAAGACATGAAAGTGGCCGTATCGGAAGCCTGTAATAACTCTGTTCTCTATGCATATGGTCATGAGGGAGGAGTCGTGGAAGTAACATTCGAATTTGACGAAGCTTCGTTGTCCATTCGTGTCAAAGATGAAGGGGAGAGCTTTGAACGTGTGGAGGACCCGACTTGTATCGCATCCTTGCATGACAAGGAGTTGAATGATGCGCAGATCGGCGGATTGGGCTTTTATCTCATGCAGGCGCTTATGGACGATGTTCATATCTTGAATGAGACAGGAAAAGGCACCGAAGTGGTGTTGGTAAAGCGTCTGACCAGAAGTGAGGAAACAGTATGAATGAAAAGGTAACTCCCCCGGAGTCGATGGATGAAGCCGTTGGTCTAATCTGGGAGTACCAGCAAACCAAAGATAACGAAATTGCTACCGTGCTGATCCGCAAGTATGAGCCCATGGTCAAGATGGCTGCTGGGAAGATATCCCGTAACCGCCCGGACTTATACGAGGATTTATATCAGACCGGTCAGATGGCTTTGATACGTCTGCTCCAGCAATACGATATCAGCTTGGGTATCCCATTTGAGCCGTACGCTATGAAAAGTATGCTGGGACATATGAAAAATTATTTGCGCGACAAATCCTGGTACATACAGGTTCCTCGTCGCATCAAGGAAAAGGGTGCGCTTGTTCAACATGCCATTGATGAGCTGACTGTCAAATTAGAACGCTCACCCAATGTGAACGAGATTGCGGAGTATCTGGACCTTACCGTTGAGGAGACGATCGAGGTGCTTGCTGGCCGTGAGTGCTACCACTATGTTTCACTGGACTCGCCATTATCTCAGGAAGAGAGTGCAGCTACGTTAGGAGAGCTTATTAGCTCAGATGCTAACGATTTTGACACGGTGGAAAAACGGATGGATCTTCAGCAGGCTTTAAGCCAACTGAAAGAGCAGGAACAGAAAGTACTTCTTCTGGCATTTCAGGACGGTCAATCTCAACGTGCGATTGCACAGACGTTGGGCGTATCACAGATGAGCGTTTCCCGTATTCAGAAGCGGGCAACAGAAAAGTTGAAGCAGATTATGTCTAATTCCTCTATTTCATGACAAGATCGCTGAATTCATGGCTTATAATATTTGACGTCCCATCGTAAGGACACGTTATTCCAATTAGGGAAGCGTGTCCTTTTTATAAAGCGGAAAAAACAAAGAAAGGATGGAACCCATGACAGCATTTGAACAGATTTCTACCTTTCGTGGAGGCTGGGAATGGTGGGATATCTGTGCTGCGGACTGGCAGGATTCAGTCATACAGCACTTGAAGGAGAAGCTCCCAGAAGCCGCAGAGTGGCTGGATAAGGTAGAGGACATTCCATCCAGTTTTATTTCTGTGCGCTTTCCAGATGGCAATCAGCCGTTGATGTGCGGATCGTTGATCTACTCCGTTCAGGAGGAGATCGACAGTCAGCGCAATTGCAACAAGTTTTATTTTCTAGTCCTAGACCAGAAGCTAGTGACCTTAAATCTAGACCAAAATACACGTGAAATTATGCATACCGCGGAACGCCAAACCATGCTGGAACAGTGTGAGGATGCAGCAGACGGCATGTTCGTATTGGCGAGAGCCGTGCTTCATTATTTTCATACGGGAATGGATAAGTTTGAGATCAACCTGAGAAGACTGGAAGAGGACATGGAGAAAAGGAATGCACGTACGCTGATGGATTCTATATTGAATGCGCGTTTCGAGCTGTTGTATTGGAGCAATATGTTCATCCCTTTTTCAGAGCTGGTCACGGCTTCCCGCGAAGCATATCTGGATAAGCTGGAGGAGAATCGCTTTTTTAAGCAGTTATTGTACCGTGTCACTCGGATGGAGGGACTTTTCCGCCATTATGAAAAGGAAATCGACACATTGATCTCCATAGATGATGCCATTTCCGCATTTAGGGGCAATGAGATTACGAAGACGCTCACCATTGTGACCGCTGTATTTACGCCTGCCACTGTAGTGGGTGCTATTTGGGGCATGAACTTTGAAAATCTGCCTTGGATTAAAACAGGCTGGGGCTTCACCATTGTGATTGTTGCTACTCTGCTAAGTATGGCGGGGATGTACGGCTGGCTGATGATGAAGGGGTGGACGGGAGATTTATTAAAAACAAACAAGCGTAACAAATTGTAGTGGCTGATTACAGCTGTTGCAATTTACAAATAAAAAACGATCCATCGTAACTAGAGGCTCTTTGAGGAGTCTATTACCGGTTACGAAGGATCGTTTTTAATTGAGATAGAAGACAATTACTTAGTACCTTGGCTCATTTTGATATATCCTAACAATTCGGCGATGAAATCTCCGATGACCGGAAGATTTAACTGCACTAGGAAGCTGAGCAACCAAGCGAGTAAGGCGAGTACGACGACTGTACCCAGTGTAAGGCCGAGACCTCGTGAAATCCCAGCCGTCAGATTGCTGATAATTCTTCTTTTTGTGCTGGAGTAGTTCTCTATAATATCTTTGAATTCTGCTTTTTCCAATGTATCTGCAATTTGATCTAAGCGTTTATTAAGCCGCTTAACCTCATGGCGCAGCTCAAAAGGATGTTCATTCACATCAAAATCTCTTTCATGATCATGCTTTTTAACATGAGTAGGTGAGGTCTGCTTGGATGAAACCTCGTCTGGTTGATCTTGTGTCTGCAGGGGGTGAAAGGTTCTCTTGTTGTTCCGGGCAAGATCATCTCCATAGGAGTGTGGTTTGTTCATGGTCATCCCAGCCTTTCTATCATTTAAAAACAGCCAGCTTCTTGCATGCTGGCTGTTCAGTGTTTGGAGCTTATTTTGGTTGTAATCGAAATGTGTTGTTATTAGGAATTTGCATTTAATTGCTTCTGAGTGTCCTTGGCTGCCTGAGCCGTTGCATCCATAACCTCTTTATCTGCTTTGGCCGCTTCATTAGCAACATCCGCAGAGGCTTTAGTTACGCTGGATACGATGTTGTCTTTGCTCTCGGCTACCGTTTTGGCTACATCTGCTGTTTTGGTGGAAACGGTTTTAGCCAAATCCGTTGCTTTGCTGCTGACTACGGATGCGACATCCTTGGTTTTATCGGAGACAACGGTCATTTTTTCGGACAGATCGCTACGCAAATCGCGGCCTGGTTTTGGAGCGAACAGCAGGGCTGCCGCAGCACCAATCAAACCTCCAATGAATAAACCCTTTGCAAAACCTGAAGTGCTTGCCATATTTTGATTGTCCATGTTACTCATGATATATCACTCCTTTTATAGAATAAAAAATATATATAAATGTTAGGTAGCCCTTCTTAATAGTTTGGACACAAGTCCGAGCAAGAACACGAACAATGCGGTTCCAAGTATGGCTGGAATAACTGCAAAATCTCCGATGACTGGGCCCCAGTCTCCTAGAATCATGGCACCGAGCCAAGCTCCTACAAATCCAGCAATCATAGAGCCCGCAATGCCGCCAGGCATTTCATGACCAGCTAGAGCATCGCCAATCAATCCGATAATAATAGCCATTACAATACTTAGGACAATTCCCCACACAAGGATCGCCTCCTTTATCTTGAGTTCACACAACGATAATGTTTTTGATGAATCTTTGAGCTTTCGTTATTTCTTCGCCTTGCTTACTTCGTATATAAACGTTGTGACCGTGAGTGAAACAAAAAGCCATCTTAGAGCGCTTATGGACGGGGGAGAGATGAAGGGGAGGAAGGCCACAGACGCGCTTGCCAATAGACCACGGGAACGGTAAATACCAGCCAGATCATACCTGCAATATAGCCGCCTACAATGTCGGTAGGAAAATGAACTCCTAAATATACACGGCTGAGGCCAATCAAGAGAATGAGCAATGCACCAAGAACACACGGAAGGAAGAATGTTCGCTTATGAACCATTCGTTCTATAGCCCAAATGGCAAATATCATTCCGTAAAATCCCATGGAAATCATCGCATGACCGCTGGGGAAACTGTAACCCCCCGCTTCCACCAAATGTTGAAGAGACGGGCGTTCCCGTTGTAAAAATTCTTTTATGATCGTATTTAGCACCCACATCGCGGTAAAGCTGCTTAGGATGGCAAAGGAGTACGCTTTTGAACGGAGATAGACCCAGCACAAGATTGCGGTACCGATTGCTATCAGTAATGATATGCGGAATGAGCCTAACGATGTAATGAAGATGGCGACGGGTAGCAGTTGGTAATGAGTAGCAGCTGTGTCTGGAAAAACAATATCTTGAATGCGCTCATCCCAATATAGAAAAGGAGCTGTGCCAATCCATCTTACTGAATAGGCAATGAGAAGTAAGACAGCGATCATGATCATAGATGCGGATAGACTGCGACGCAAATAGCTTGGTAAGAATCGGAATCGTTGAGGTTCATGGGATAGCATATGTAGTAAATCGCCTCCTTATGGCTGTGATAGATTGATTTTGTGTACTATTAACTTAACGAAAAATGAACTGGAGAGCAAAATCAGACAGAGACAATAGGCTGATTGACGCATATAAGTGCGGGGTAAAGGGATCGTATTACAGCGTTTGTAATGCCAGGGCCGGAAGTGGATTAGGAATCACGAAGTAAGGGCTGCTTTACGGAACTGAAATCCATGGAGGTGTTAAGGATGATTAAAATAGTGACATCAGCAGAGAGACATACCTCAAATAAAGGATGGATTCATAGTGAGTTTAGCTTTTCGTTTGCAGATTATGAAGATCCGAGCAATGCCCATTTTGGATGTATGCTGGCCCATAATGATAATGAGCTTAAACCGCAGCAAGGGTTCAAAAGACATCCGCATCATGATTTGGAAATCGTTACCTATGTAATTGAAGGTCTTCTGCATCATAGCGACAGCTTGGGCCACGAACAGGATCTGAAAAGCGGCTCGATCCAGGTTATGAGTGCAGGCACCGGGATTGAACATGAGGAGCGAAATCCTGGGGATGAAAAACCGGTTCGCTTTTTGCAAATGTGGTTTCTACCTGAGAGTCCTGGCCTTCAGCCTTCTTATCAGGTACAAAGATTCAAGCATAGTGAACGCCTAAATCGACTTCAGCCTGTAGTGTCTGGTTCAGAGGTGGAGGGAGCGCTATCCATTGCACAGGATATAAATCTGTATCTGAGTAGATTGGAAAAGGGACAGCAGCTTGAATATCCGCAGCAAGAAGAGCGCCGTACTCACATTTATATCATTAGCGGTCATGTCGAAGTTACGTGTCAGGATGGGGAATTTCAGTTAAGACCTGGTGATGCCGCGCGAATTCAAAAAAGCTGTACATTAAAGATACTAGCTACAGGGAATGAGGAAATATCTGAACTGGTATTAGTAGATTTGCCTTGAAGTGTCCATGGGTAAAGGAAGAAGTGTATGAAAATACGTATATGCATCGAAAAAATAAAGCTCGTATCCCTTGTGCGTCTGTTAAGACGACCGGAGATACGAGCTTTATTTATGGTGACAAACTTTAAATAGCCAAGCTGTCTGTCCTACAAGCTGGTTTAGGAGGACTTACGCAATCTACCCAGTTCGGAGACAATGGCTTCAACCTCTGAAATGCTGAGGTTAGGCTTGCTGATCACCATATCGTAGACATCATGGATGTCCTCGTATTGCTCTAGCGAGAAAGCGGAAGCCTGCATAGCAGCACCACTCGCCATACGAAGCTTGGTTTTAATGCCCTCAATCATATACTCAATGTTGGCATGAGACGGTACAGACAAATCCATCGTTAATGTTCCATCCTTTCATAACAGGGGAAGTTGCCTGTATTGTATCATGTTTTTGTTGTAGAATGTACTGATAGCCAGATTACCGATATACAACTGAATGAAGGAGGATGGACAAAGTTGTCTTTGTATAATCGAGCTTCTACATCCGGTCGCTCACCCTTAGAACCTACTAAAGTAGAGAAAACAGATCGCGACGGACTCGCACCGTTTTTCCGAGAAATTCAACATCAGCATGCTATGGATAAGTTGACTTTTGTATGTATCGGTACAGATCGCTCGTCGGGTGACTCACTCGGGCCACTGGTAGGCACCATGCTCAAGGAGCAAGGCTTTCCGAATGTGATTGGCACAATGACGGAGCCTTGTGATGCGGATCATCTGGTTTCATACTTGGAGCGTATTCCCCAAGATCATCATGTGATCGCCATAGATGCTTGTCTTGGACAGCATGGCTCAACGGGAATGTTCCTTGTTGCCCGTGAATCGCTAACCCCTGCGCGATCGGTTGGTCTGTCTCTGCCGTCTGTCGGGCATTATAGCGTTGCAGCGATTGTGAATGAGCGCAGTGCCAAACCGTACTGGACACTCCAGATGACGTCGCTTCACCTGGTCATGACGATGGCTGCATATATTGCAGATGCAGCGGCTTGTGAATTTGGTTTAAAAACAGCTTCGCAAGATTTTCCAGCGGGTTACCGTTTCAGATATTGATGGTCTGCTTAATAATATACATCAGCATGTTCTACTTACTAATATATTCAGAACGAATAGATTATATACAGAGAAGGAAGGGTTCCACATGGAAAAGGTATTATGCGAAGGAACGACGATCTGCTATGCCGAACAAGGAAAAGGAGATCCGATCATTCTATTGCACGGATTTTGCGGAAGCTCCTCCTATTGGGATGAGGTTGTTCCCTTGCTATCCCCAAGCTATCGTTGTATTGTTCCAGACTTGCGTGGACACGGACGCAGCGATGCTCCACTCGGAGCCTATACGATTGATCAAATGGCAGACGATGTGCTTAAACTTCAGGAACAGTTGGACATTCCTCAGGCTGCATGGTTTGGCCACTCCCTAGGAGGCTACTTGGCCCTTTCCGCGGTACAGAGACATGCAGAGCGTCTGACAGCCTTTGGACTGATTCATTCGACGGCTTATGCAGATACGGACGAAGGTAAAGAAAAGCGGAACAAGGCTGTATCCACCATTCAAACGGAAGGGATTACAACCTTTGTAGATGGACTCGTACCAGGATTGTTTGCTCCTGAACATGTGGAGTCGATGCCGAACCAACTACTCAAAGTCAAAGAAATTGGCTACAAAACACCTCCTCAAGGAGCCGTAGGAGCATCACTGGCTATGCGCGAGCGCCCGGACCGTCGGGATGTGCTGTCAGCTTCTGCATTGCCAGCTCTTTTAGTAGCAGGGGAGCAGGATCAGGCGGTTCCTCCAGCACGGACGTTTACAACAGATCGAACCGGGGTAACCCAGGTTACTCTACCGCAGTCTGGACACATGAGCTTGATCGAAGCACCGCAGTTATTAGCGAATGCCATCTTGTCATTTTTAGACCAGAACTTGAAAAAGTAGAGTAAGGTAAGTCTAGAAACCGGAACCTTCTGATGTGGTATTAGAGGGGATCCGGTTTTTTGCTGACTTGTTGCTTCCTATTGGTTAATGTGCAAAATGCCTAAGTCATATTGTTTTTGTTCAAGGCAAACGCCGTCGGCAAACCGTCAATACTCTCTAAATTCTTCTCGTATGCATACTTTTTAAGTGCTTCTTCGCCCATCTGAATCGCCACGTCCTTCAGCTTTTCCCGTTCGCTCGTGTAAGTCATGAAGGGAACTGCAAAACCACATGAATGTTGCACCATATGAACATCAACAACAATGATTTGTCTTGCCCCAGGCAGTGGATTGAAGAGAGGATAGAGCTCATTCCAACGCTTTGTATTGGGCAACACGACTGTGCCAGTACCAAAGAGCCTTAATACACAGGGCTCACCTTCAAATGCACAGAACATGATGGTTACCCGTCCGTTCTCTATAATGTGCGCACTTGTCTCGTTGCCACTTCCAGACAAGTCGAGATAGGCTACCTTATGATCTGACAATATACGAAAAGAATCGTAGCCCTTGGGGGAAATATTCACATGCCCCGTCTCAGATACAGGTGCTGATCCTACAAAGAAAATATGCTGCCGCTGTATGAACTCCTGATATTCCGGTAGTATCGAACTAAATTGTTTTCCCATACTTCAACATCCTTCCCGTAAAATATTAACTCATAATTTTGTTTCTCGAGAAAATAAATATTATATTTTATTTCGCGAATCAATGGGTTAAAAAAAGTTATTTCTGTTTCTTATGAAACAAAAATAACATGAGACTAACGGGGAATCAATATCAAAATTTCGAATACTTGTATTTGAAGTTGGTTACATGATCGGCTACAAAACACTGTGCTACCCGAATGTTACGTGTTATACGTGATTTTCTGAGTGCCGGATCATTGATGCTATAAATGATTTGTAATTGTGCTATATGAGATTACGCCATGTCGGCGGCATTTGGCTTTTAGACAAGGATGTCTTACAATCAGAAGGGACAGGGTTGCTGGGTCTCTAGGGCATCAGGATGAAAGGAAGGGAACGGCTTGCTTAGAAAAGATTATTTGCTTAGCATGATGGAAGAATTGACATCAGCAGTAGCATCGGTGCTCGGTCTGAGGCGTGAAAATAAACACGTCGAAGCGCTAAAACAACTAGATGACCTACTCAACAAGCAGTTTCGCCTTCGTTCAGATTTGCTCAGACGATTGCCGCCGGAACAAATTATTGAGCTTTTCCGAATGGGCCCTGGGATGGAAGCGGATGAGCTTCAGCAAGTGGCTCGCATTCTGGAAGAAGAAGCTGTTATATACATGGAGACCAGCAGATTAGACGAGGGCATACGAATTTTAATGAAATCTCTTCATTTATATTTGTACAGCGATCTGAATGGCGCGACTCGTGATCTACAGGTCCTGCCTGAACGAATAGCGTGTATCGTAAAACTGCTTCATGAATATGAACTCTCTCCGGAAACCAGCAAGCTGTTAGCTGTTCATTATGAGCGGGAAAACAGGCTGGACCAAGCCGCAGATGTCTGGTTTGGATTGGCATGGGAGCAGCCGGAGCTGAGATCAGAAGCAGAGACATTTTACAGTCAGTTACTGGATAAGACCGATGCAGAGCTAGAACGGGGTGGAATTTCACGCCAGGAAATCATCGAGGGTTTGTCCGAGATCACCCAATTACATGAAAGAAAGTGAGATGTACCTTTTGGATTCACTGCGCGAACTTGTATACCAATTGACCACGGGAGGATCCCTCATAACAGCAACGCTGAGTCAGCTGCGCAAACGTGAGGATGCTTCTTTTACTAAAGTACAAATCAAACCTGTGGAATTGAAAAACAAACTGCATTACCAGTTTGCCTTTCATTACAGCAACAAAGTCATTCATGAAAATCTGACCCCTGACGAAGCTAATGAGCGCATGACTGCCTTGTTTGAGGACACATTCCGTCAAGGACTTCTATGTGCCAAGGATGCAGACTACCAGGTGCTAATCAGTAAAAAATATAAAGTATCCATTCTGACAAAGTCACCGAGCAAAAGTAAAGCCGATCTGTCTCATAATCGCAAAAAGCAATATGTGCTTGAGGAAGGAGAGCGTATTCCTTTCCTGATTGAGCTGGGGATTATGAATGAGGACGGTAAGGTACTGGCCCGCAAATACGATAAATTCCGTCAAATCAACCGTTTTCTCGAAATGGTGCAGGATGTATTGCCCAGCCTTCCGGTAGGCCGCCCATTGACGATTGTAGATTTTGGCTGCGGCAAGTCGTATTTGACCTTTGCCTTATATCATTATTTGGCAGTACAGCAAAAACGACCTTTGCAGATTGTCGGTTTGGACTTGAAGGCAGATGTCATTGAAACCTGTAATCTTCTGGCTCAAAAGCTGCAATATCGACAGTTGGAGTTTCTGGTCGGAGATATCGCAGACTACAATGAACTGGAGCAGGTGGATATGGTCGTTACCTTGCATGCATGCGATACAGCAACAGATGCAGCGCTGGAAAAGGCTGTCCGCTGGGGAGCGTCTGTCATTTTATCAGTTCCGTGCTGCCAGCATGAGTTGTTTAGCCAACTGGAAAATCCGGTATTGGAGCCTTTGCTCTCCCATGGCATTTTAAAAGAGCGTTTTTCTGCACTGGCAACGGATGGAATCCGGGCCAAGCTGCTGGATATGATGGGGTATCGGACACAGCTCTTGGAATTTATCGACATGGAGCATACGCCTAAAAATATTCTGATTCGTGCTGTCAAAGGCCAAGCGGGAGAACGGTCCGTTCTGTGGGGTGAGTATACAGCATTTCGGGATTTTATACATGCTGATCCTTATTTGGAACGTGCCTGTGCGGATTTGCTTCCCGAAGGGGCGGGACAGCAGCAGACACACAGCTAAGAATATAGCAAAAGTGGAGCCACTGCAGGGTGGCTCCACTTTTTTGTAGTTTACAGTTCATGGTTGCTGTACGCAAACATCTACCCGCCATAGGCACTTCTAAAAGCGGTGCACAAGACATCACGGTCCACCTTCCACAATGCCGCGAGCTCCTCGCTGACATCTTCGTCCCACCAGTCGCACAGTAGTTTGCGATTACTATGGTTTTCCGCAATCCAGATGAGGTGGCCGACGACCTTGCGGCAATATAGCTCCTCGCCCTGCTTGACCAGATCAGGAGCAATGTGAACAGGCAGACGTTTGCAGGTTCGGTACAGCTCTTTGCTGCATGCGCGGCGGATACCACGAGCCGTGGGTAAACGGGATTGTGGATTGTCATGTTTGGGGAATTTGCCGGGAGGCATATTGTACCCCCTCCTCTCTCTCACAACTTATGCGGGCACAGGAGCTGGGGTCACTGACCGCCCTAATGGAGCGAAGTGGCGACTTGTTCTGCCGCTGTGATACACTAATGAAAATAGAGAAACAGGCAGGGAGTGGGAAGGAAAAATGGACCATATATCTAGTATCATTAATTATTTGTTTGAGATCATTCGCAGTCTTGGGTATTTTGGTATTATGCTAGGCTTGATGGTGGAGGTCATTCCAAGTGAAATTGTCCTCGCTTATGGCGGTTTTTTAGTGTCCTCGGGTCATATTAATTTTTTTGGCGCAGTCGTGTTTGGAACGATTGGCGGGGTGCTGGCCCAGCTGTTTATTTACTGGATCGGACGCTATGGCGGCAGACCCGTATTAGATAAGTATGGTAAATACATACTCATCAAAAAAAGTCATGTTGACCACGCTGAAGCCTGGTTCAATAAATATGGCACAGGGGTCATTTTTACAGCTCGCTTTATCCCTGTTGTTCGTCACGCGATCTCAATCCCTGCCGGGTTGGCTCGAATGAACGTATGGCGCTTTATTATTTTGACGACGCTGGCGATTATACCTTGGTCTGTTTTGTTTATATATTTAGGTATGCTGCTGGGAGACAAGTGGGAGCAAATTGACGAAGTGGCGGCACCTTATATCAAACCCATTTTGCTGGTTGCTCTTGCACTCTTGATCATTTATTTTGTTATCAAATGGATTGTAGCCAAAAACAAAAAAGGAAGTGTATAACATGAGCCGTACTAACGTATCGCAATATTTCGGCAAGGGCTTGAGTCCTGAACAATTTATGGAGGGCATGGAAAAGAACAAAGAAGCCTTCCGCTCTGGATACGATCAGTTTGTGTGGAGCAGCGAAGAGGATCGGGAGTTTTTTGAAAGCCTGAACCATCGTGATGATCTGCGTGTGCTTATTTTGGCTGCCGACTGGTGTGGGGATGTCGTACGCAATGTGCCAGTTGTGTTCCGCGCGCTGGAGAATAGCGGTATTCCAACCGAAGTATTGATTCTAGAAAATCATCAGGCGCTGATGGACGACTTCCTGACAATGGGCGGACGTGCTGTGCCGATTGTGATTTTTGCGGATACAGGAGGTCATGTACTTGGCCACTGGGGACCACGCCCTGCACATGTCCAACAAATTATGATCGAATTCAAACGTGAAAATCCAGATCGGGAAGCCGATGACTATCAAGAAAAAATTGCAGTAGCTCGCAAAGAAATGGCTGAAAAATATGGGGAGGGAACCGAGGTCCATCCTGTGATTGTTCAGGAATTACGCGAGCTGATCTCGGGATTTTAACTTATGACCTTATCAATTCGCAGCTTTAATCTGGGTCCACTTCAAACAAATGCTTATTTGCTTCAAGGGGATGATCCACAGCGCGCCGTTATTATTGATCCAGGAATGAATCCGGGTCCTTTGCTGAGAGCGATTGAGTCTCTAACCATTGAAGCTATTCTGCTGACTCATGCCCATTTTGACCATATTGGAGGGGTGGAGGAGATTCGCAATGCGAAAGGATGCCCGGTGTATCTACACGCTTTGGAGCAAGACTGGCTCACATCTCCTAAGCTGAATGGCTCCCTGATGTGGCCAGAGGCATCTCCACCGATCTCGACAGGACCTGCCGAATATGATTTGGCGGAAGGTCAGCAATTAAATCTAATCGGACACACGTTCAAGGTGCTCCATACACCGGGGCATTCACCCGGAAGTGTTAGCTTCTTGTGTGGCAAAGATCTTTTCTCGGGGGATGTGCTATTCCGTCAGGGCGTCGGACGCACAGATCTGACTGGTGGTCGGGAACGCGACTTGTATGATTCCATTCAGAATAAGTTGTTTCCGCTTGGAGATGACGTTACAGTTTATCCTGGTCACGGACCCAAAACATCCATTGGTTATGAGAAAGCCAACAATCCGTATATTCGGTAAATTTGATAAACGTTAATTAATTGAGGCAAAATCAAAGAAGTGACAGGTTTTGCCTCAATTCGACAACAAAATATAAATTATGTATAGACAAAGGTTTTTATTTTTGTTAACATAAATTTATTAAAGTTACATACTAAACTCGCGAAGCACGCAAGCTGTGGATGAATCCCGGTTTGCGTTCTTTTTTTTGCCCATTAAGAGGATAAAGAGGCATGAGGCCATCAGATCACAAGGGGGAGCAAGAATGAAAAGAAAACATATATATGGGGTACAACGTGAGAACGAAGGCAGTTTCCGTCTTTCCAAAATAGTAGATATTGAAGATGTTGTGGTAGGTTCCGAACCGAAGATCATAACTTGGAAAAAGGTAAAACGGCGGGGCGGAACCCTTACGCAAAACTGGCATATACGGCTTAACGAGCATAGATTTGGACGTGGAGACGATCGATTATGAAGATACATAGATGATATAGACAAGCTACCTTTTTTTTAGTAGACTTAGCAGATAAGTTCAGACAAACGGGGGGGGCTAACGATGCATCATTTAGGAGCTAGAATTATGATCGTCGCGGATGCTTTTGAGCAGAATCTTCCTGTGGGCGAACATGGTTATATCATTGCTTACGACCGTAATGCGGACAATGCTTTTGACTATGTCATTCGCGTACCGAAGGTGAATCGCAATTTTTTCGTACCATCCGGAGACATCGAGCTGGAAGAAAGTATTCTCAAGCTGGAAGCCGAGCGGATTGAGCGTGAAGCGCTGATAGATTACGCCCTTGCTACTCATAATGAGAAGCTGTTCAGACATGTGATGAATGGTGGTCATGATTCAGTAGAGACTGAGGAAGAAGAAACCGCGGCAGAATTGTTGTCACAGGCTGATTTTATCAAACAAGTTAATTTGCGTGCTTGGATATAGGAATCGGCTGTTGCCGACTCTTTTTAACAATATATAATGGGCACGATTTCAGCTGCTATAGTTTTCTTGAAAGAGCACCGAAAGGTGCTTTTTTTATATTCTTTTAGTAACATTTACCTCATTAATGTACAGTCTGCTTCTGTACCGCGTCAAAGATTGAATTGTATAGGGTTCTATCCTATAATTAAAAACGTTATTTCAAAGTTCGGTGTAACATTTTTGATACCAGGATTTTGCAAAATCCGATTCCAGTCGCTTATTGGATTTTTATATATACATGAGGAGGGTTTTGAATGAACATTTCCAAGGAAGATGTCCGTCACGTAGCCAGGCTGTCCCGGTTGAATTTGACCGAGAATGAGGAAGAAACGATGACAGGGCAATTAAACGCCATTCTCCATTATGCGGAGAAGCTGAATGAGCTGGATACGGAGCAGGTAAAACCGACCACTCATGTGCTGCACGTCAGCAATGTCATGCGGGACGACGAAGTTCGCGGAAGTTTGACGCATGAGCAAGTGATGCGTAATGCACCTGAAGAAGAAGATGGACAGTTTAAAGTTCCTGCTGTTCTGGAATAGATTTCACATTTGAAAGGAGGATGCAAATTGAGCTTGTTTAATAACACATTGCCGGAAATACATAACAAGCTGCATCAAAAGGAAATTTCCGTGAGTGATCTGGTGGGGCACGCTCTGGAGACAATTGATGCGCGGGAAGACAAGATCAGAGCCTATATTACCGTTGACGAGGAACAGGCCCGGGCATCCGCACGTCAGCTGGATGATCAGCTGATTTCCGGAGAGGAAAGAGGATTGTTGTTTGGCCTGCCGGTTGGTATTAAGGATAATATCGTGACGGAAGGGCTACGCACAACATGTGGCAGTCAGTTTTTGAAAAATTTTGATCCCGTTTACGATGCCACAGTGGTTGGCAAGTTACGCGCAGCGCAAACCGTGACACTTGGTAAAATGAACATGGACGAATTCGCTATGGGTGGTTCTAACGAGAACTCCAGCTTTTTCCCCGCACGTAACCCTTGGGATTTAGAACGTGTTCCCGGCGGTTCCAGTGGCGGCTCGGCTGCGGCTGTTGCGGCGGGTGAAGCTTATTTCACGCTCGGTTCCGATACAGGCGGCTCCATTCGCCAGCCCGCTTCTTATTGCGGCGTAGTTGGCCTAAAACCAACCTATGGTCTGGTATCCCGTTTTGGACTGGTGGCCTTTGCTTCATCTTTAGACCAAATCGGTCCGATTACAAAAAATGTTCAGGATTCGGCCTATGTCCTGCAAGCCATTGCAGGCTATGACCAGAAGGACTCCACCTCTGCGAAGGTAGACATTCCTGATTATTTGAACGCTTTAACCGGAGATGTAAAAGGTCTTCGTATCGCTGTACCTAAAGAGTATCTTGGTGAAGGCGTAGACCCACAGGTCAAGGAAAAGGTGCTTGATGCACTGAAAACTCTGGAAGGATTGGGCGCTGTATGGGAAGAGGTATCTCTTCCGCACACGGAATATGCGGTTGCGACATACTACCTACTGGCTTCATCCGAAGCATCATCCAATCTGGCCCGCTTTGACGGTGTGCGCTATGGTGTGCGCGCTGACAATCCAGATAACCTGCTTGATCTGTATCATCAGTCCCGTACGCAAGGGTTTGGTCCTGAGGTGAAGCGTCGGATTATGCTTGGCACCTATGCACTCAGCTCCGGGTACTACGATGCTTATTATTTGAAAGCTCAAAAAGTGCGAACACTGATCAAACAGGATTTTGATCGTGTATTTGAACAATATGATGTGATTATCGGACCTACTGCACCGACTACCGCTTTCAAAATCGGCTCCCAAGTGGATGACCCATTGACGATGTATTTGAACGATATTTTGACGATTCCGGTGAGTTTAGCTGGCGTGCCGGCGATCAGTATTCCTTGTGGTCTTGCAGATGGAATGCCAGTCGGACTACAAATTATCGGGAAAGCCTTTGACGAGTCTTCTGTACTGCGCGTAGCGCATGCATTCGAACAAAATACTGAATTTCACAAGCAGCGTCCGCAGCTGTAATTTGCCAAAAAGGAGGGAACCTATTCATGTCTACAACTACATCGAAGTATGAGACGGTCATTGGACTTGAAGTCCATGTGGAATTGCATACGAAGTCCAAAATATTTTGTGGATGCTCGACATCCTTCGGAGCGCCGCCAAACTCTCATACATGTCCGGTCTGTCTTGGACATCCTGGAGTATTGCCTGTATTGAATCGTCAAGCCGTTGATTATGCGATGAAAGCGGCAATGGCGCTCAATTGCACCATTGCTGATGTGAGCAAGTTTGACCGCAAAAACTATTTCTACCCCGATTCACCGAAGGCTTACCAAATTTCGCAATATGACCAACCGATCGGCGAGAACGGCTGGATTGATATTGAAGTGAACGGTGAAACCAAGCGTATCGGTATTACCCGGTTGCATCTGGAAGAGGATGCGGGGAAATTAACCCATGTTGATGGTGGCTATGCGTCTTTGGTTGATTTTAACCGGGTCGGCACACCATTGGTTGAAATCGTTTCGGAGCCGGATATATCTTCGCCGGAAGAAGCCAAGGCTTATCTGGAAAAAATACGTGCCATTATGCAGTATTGTGACGTATCCGATGTGAAGATGGAGGAAGGCTCACTTCGTTGTGATGCCAATATCAGTCTTCGTCCGCATGGTCAAAAAGAGCTGGGAACCAAAGCGGAACTGAAAAACATGAACTCCTTCCGTGGCGTACAGCGCGGACTGGAATATGAGCAGTTCCGGCAAGAACAGACCCTGGACGAAGGTGGAACGATCGTACAGGAAACACGTCGCTGGGATGAGGCACAGGGTAAAACCCTGTCCATGCGTGGTAAGGAACAGGCGCACGACTATCGTTATTTCCCGGACCCGGATCTCGTTACACTGCATATTGATGAGGAGTGGAAAGAACGTATCCGTGCTTCGATTCCTGAATTACCCGACCAGCGCAAAACACGTTACACTTCGGAATATGGATTACCTGAGTATGATGCACAGGTAATTACGTCCTCCAAACCATTGGCTGATTTGTTCGAGGATAGTCTTCAGTACACCAAGGATGCCAAAGCAGTATCCAACTGGATTATGGGAGATTTACTAGGCTATTTAAACAGTGCCAGTGTAGAACTGTCGCAGGTTAAATTGACAGGTCGGGGCTTGGGTGAAATGATCGGACTACTGGAGAAGGGGACGATCAATAGCAAAATAGCCAAAACGGTCTTCAAGGAAATGCTGGAAAGTGATAAACTGCCACAGCAAATTGTTGAAGAAAAAGGGCTTGTGCAAATCAGTGATGAAGGTGCAATTCTGACAATTGTCGAGCAAGTTGTAGCAGCCAACCCGCAATCGGTGGAGGATTACAAAGCTGGCAAGCAAAAGGCCATCGGCTTCTTGGTCGGTCAAGTGATGAAGGAGAGCAAGGGAAAAGCCAACCCGGGTCTCGCTAATAAGTTGCTGACAGAAGTGTTGAACCGTTAATGGCATAGTTATGACAGGGGCTTGTCTTTTAGGGACAGGCCTCTTTTGCATAAGTGCAGAGAACGTATGGGCATCGAACAAGTATCAGAATCGTAATGACATATTATAGTTTCCTTAGGAGGGCAAACAGCATGGTTACCCTATGTTCATTGGAAGATGATGATATTGTCAGTCAGATATGGCGTCTTCAGCACGTCGCTTATAGACTGGAAGCTGAGCTGATTGGATTTGATGAGATTCCTCCACTGATGGATACATTGGAGACACTTAGAAGCTGTGGAGAGTCTTTTTATGGGTGGTTGGAGGATGATGAACTGCTAGGAGCGCTAGCTGTGCAGTCTGAATCGTCTGGTTCGCTTACCCTTACACGTATGATGGTTCATCCAGATCATTTTCGCAAAGGGATTGCGGACTCCTTAATGAAGCATGTTTTGAATGAATATCAGAATGTCCCGCTGTTTATCGTCACCACAGGAACTTTAAACACTCCTGCAGTGACACTTTATCGAAAACATGGTTTTCGACCCGTTTCCGCGGCAGAAGTGGCCCCAGGTGTGGAATTAACCACCTACCATTTGCATAACGTGGAATAATACTCACAAACCGCGTGCCCGGACAAGGAAGCACGACACAACCGGGAGGAGAGACTCGAATGAATAATCCGTGGATTATAGATGATTCACATATCATTTTACGGCTATTACTGTCCATGCTACTCGGTGGATTCATTGGCTTTGAGCGAGAACGTTCCAATCACGCTGCTGGTTTGCGGACTCACATTATGGTCAGTCTTGGTGCGACGCTGATTATGCTGCTCTCCATTTACGGCTTTGCTGATTTTATTAAAGAAGCTAATGTGCGTATAGATCCAGCTCGTTTGGCTACGGCGGTGATTACTGGCGTAGGCTTTTTGGGGGCAGGTACAATTATGTTCACAGGTAAATCCATTACTGGACTCACGACGGCTGCTTCCATTTGGGTTGTAGCTGCCATTGGCCTTGGGGTGGGAGCAGGCTTCTATTTACCTTCTATAGCAGCAACGGTGCTCGTATTTTTAAATTTATGGGTGTTCAACAAATTAGAACTTCGGTATATGCGTGGACGCAAGCCTCATCTTATTACACTGTACGGATTGTCCTCTCACGGATTGCTCGATCAAATTTCGACTTATTTAGAGCAAGAAAAAGTGGAAATACGTAAAATTATGATTAAAGAACATGAGCATGTTCCATTTCATGAATTGCATCCGGATCGTCAGAGTATGGAGGTTTCCCTGGAGGTGCTGGCCCGACATGACTTTAATGCGGTACGTATTGCAGCTGATTTACGACAATGGGAAGATATAGCTGCAGTCTCCGTTGAGTGATCATAACCCTTTTTTTTACAGTTACTATCAAATCTGATTGGGTACTATGTAACCATCAAAGCATTTTTCAGCGGAGCTACGTATGGAATTCAAAGGGGAGGATGGCATGAACTCGGAACAACCGTTACCGTCTGGACAGCCTGGGCAGCCACATGGACAGAAACAGCGGGGACGTCTGCAATACGCTAAATTTCGCAAAGTAATTGCTATTATCATGGCAGCACTGATACCAGGAATGGGACATCTTTTCTTAGGATTGTTTATTAGGGGACTTACATTTATTGTATTGCTCCTGCTAGATATTTTTGCGATGCTGTATGTTTCCTCAGATGGATTGAGGATTAACATCCCATTACTTATTTTGCTTGGATTGTTCATACCCGTATTATATTTTTATAATGTATATGATGTATTACAGTCAGCGGATTACATGGTTCGTTATCGGCGCAAGCCGGATCAATATGCACGAATGGATGCTAGAGGTCAGCAAAGCAGTCCTTTTTATGCATGGGAAAGAGGTTTTGCTTTTGCAGTGCTACTGGTGGCAGGCGGTGGACTTATGATTCTGTTCCGCATGAAACCTCGCTGGTTAAGCATTTTCTTCGAAGATTATGGATTTCTGACGCTGGCCATTATATTAATGATGATCGGTTTATTCCTTTTTCTAAGGGAAGCCTTTCTATCCTTTAAACGTAAAAAGTTGAAAGAAAGAGGGTGAAGCAGGCGTGCACCGCAAAATAAGAGTCGGCCGCTACACCTCTTCGCTTCTGTTGATGGCTGTAGGCATTTTGCTGATTGTAGATGTGCTTCAGAATACGGAATATATGCTTCAGCTCCTTGTGTGGTGGCCTGTCATTTTTGTACTTTGGGGACTGGAGTATCTGATTTTTTTTGGTGTGTATTATCGCAAAGAGGGCAAGCCTGACAACGGACGACGTTTTAGACCTGACTTAAAGGGGATTCTGTCCGCTTTGGTAGTGGCTGCTTCGGTTTTTATCGTGACCCAGCAAAACCATTATATGTACCTGTGGAACCGGGTTAGTCTCAATCTGACATCGGCCTCTATGGATTTTAGCCAGGCTAAAGAGAATCGGTATGATATGGGCGGTGTGCTGGTACCGGTAACTATGCAGACGTCCGATTTAGTAGTTGATTCAGTGAATGGAGATATAACACTGATCAGACGGCCGGTATCCAATATAGAGGTACGTGGGACTCTATGGGTGGATCAAGCGCCTGCTGCCGAAGCGGACAAGATTGCTCAAGCTTCTTCACTGACTTCTACCGACGGCAAGACCATCCAGATTCGTCCAGAGGTACAGTCATACGGAGCATCAAGTAAACGTCAGCCTCGTATGAACATGTTGATCACCGTACCAGAGGATCGGCGGTTCAACATGCAGATTAGAACCTCCAACGGGAATATCACCTTGAATGGAGTTGACGCTATCGACAGCATCCGGCTTGAGAGCGGTAATGGGAATCTCACAGTTAATGACGCTATTGGCAATGTCAAAGGAGGCACCCTGAACGGACAAATTAAATTGCATCGGATTTCCGGAGATGTGGATGTACGCACGAACCGTGGAGATATGCAGGCAGGGGATATTGAAGGGGCCGTGTCACTCCACACCATGGTAGGTGACATTCAGGTCGCTCGTTCGGAAGGGGATATCACCGTTGATACTCAGAATGGTGACATGAATGTGCTGAATTCTACAGCCAAGCTGAATGCAAATTCGCTTAATGGCGCTATCAAAGTGCATAGCGAGCAGGTAGGTGGGGATTGGAAAATATACAGTGCTGTCGGTGATATCGTATTGGAACTTCCATCGAATGGAGATTTTCAGTTAGAGGGTTCAAGCAGTTATGGTAATCTTCAGTCTGATTTTCCGTTTAAAATAGACAGTAAAAGCATTTCCGGCCAAAACGGAGATGGCAAATATGTGATTAGCGTAGAGGGTAACAGCAATTTAACCATTAAAAAGTTGCTGATGCCGTCGTTACCTGACTTGGATGATTCTGGGGGATCGACTGTGCCTGATGCAACTGGAATTTCTCCAGATGAGACTGAAGTTCCTGTGAACGATACTTCTATAGGAACATCCAGGGACAATACGGCGCGTTGACAAGAATCTTGAGTAGACCGTACAATGTGAATAGCTTTAGAAGTGAATTTTAAATAGATGCGTGGTAATTGATAGGATTGCAAGTAAGGGATAAGGCGGTGGACATATATGGCAGCACGCGTCCAGCATGCTTTGGAACTTCTGAAGAAGACAGGTGTACGCATAACACCCCAGCGCCATGCCATATTAAACTATTTAATGGAATCTATGGGGCATCCGACTGCAGATGAAATATATCGTGCGCTTGAGTCCAAGTTTCCAAGTATGAGTGTGGCTACGGTTTATAATAACTTAAAGATGTTTATAGAAGCGGGTATGGTACATGAGTTGACCTATGGAGATAACGCCAGTCGTTATGATGCCAATATTTCGGAGCACTATCACATCATTTGCGAAAAATGCGGAAAGATTGAAGATTTCAGTTATCCGTATTTGGCAGATGTGGAACGCCATGCCGCGTTGGAAACTGGCTTCGAGGTGCATGGACATCGTATGGAGTTACACGGAGTATGCAAGGCTTGTAGTAACAAACAATCGTAACGAAACAAGGAATAGAAGTCTTTTGTGCGGTATGTATATATTGTAATGGATTGGAAACGTGAGGAATTCCCCATAAGTGGGGATTTACCGCGTTTTTTTATTTGAATCACTTTGTTTTTTGTTTCAAGTAATCTGTTAAAGTTACAAAATACAGAAATCAAAATTTCTTAAAATGGAGGTTCCATATTGGCCAGAAATCATTCCAGACGCCGCCGTAAACGTTCTCGATTCAAAGGAGCGGCAAGCCTGCTATTAATCGCAGCGATTATATGTGCAATTACTGTCGTATGGTACGGTAATCCTCTTCACGAGAAACCCGATTGGCAGGGGAGTGTCCGACCTATTTTTATGAAGGGCAAGTTGACCGGATATGAAGCTCAAAGCTCCGGTAAGAACATCCTGATGCCGCTTAAATTGATACAAGGCCAAATTGACCCTACAATTCGTTATGAGGATGACAGCCAAACCGTCATTATGGCAACGAGACAAAGCTTGCTCCATATGAATGTTTCAAAGACACAAGGCGAACTGAATGGTAAAACATATACGTCTAGCGCTGCTCCTCAGATAATCAGTGGAGAGGTGTATGTCCCCATTGAGGCTGTACGTGAAGTATATGGTATATCCATCCACGAAGACCCTGTAACAGGTGCCGTCATTCTGATGAAAGCCGGAGAGAAGGTCAGGCTAGGTAGTGTAGAAAAGAAAGATGGGCAACAGGATGCTAGGATAGCTTTGCGTAAAGAAGCCTCTAGTCTATCCTTTATTCTGGCAGATGTATCACAGCAGACGAAAGTACGCATCTGGTCTCAACAGGGCGACTGGTATTTTGTGCAGTTAGACAATGGTTATGCAGGATACATTAAGTCAGACTGTATCTCTGAAGGAGAAGAACTTGTGATACCTTCGGTTAAGGACGATTTGTCAATCTCGGAGAAGCATTGGCAGGGTAAACCTGTGAATCTCGCTTGGGAAGCCGTCTATAATCGTAGGCCGGATCCTTCCAAATTTGATCCTATGCCTGGAGTAAATGTGGTGAGCCCTACATGGTTCAGCGTCGTTGATCATGAGGGTACTGTAGAAAGCAAGGCGGACCCTGCATATGTCAGCTGGGCACATCGTAAGGGGATAGAGGTATGGGGCTTGTTGAGCAACAGCTTTAATCCCGAAATAACAACAGAGGCACTATCTACCTTTGAACGTCGAAAGTCGATTGTAGATCAGATGATTTCACTTGCCCAAGAAAATGATCTGGACGGTATTAATATTGACTTTGAAAATGTTCATACAAAGGATGGTCCCAATGTCACCCAATTTTTACGGGAACTTAAACCGATGGCTCGGGAACATGATTTGATACTGTCCATTGATGTTACTCCTAAATCTCAAAGTGAGATGTGGTCTGCCTTCTTGGATCGGAAATCATTGGGCGCGATTACTGATTATCTCATGGTAATGGCGTATGATGAGCATTGGGCAGCTAGTCCAAAAGCCGGTTCGGTCGCCTCGTTACCATGGACAGAAACGTCAATTAAGCGCATTCTTCAGGAAGACGAAGTGCCGCCTCAAAAAGTGATTTTAGGTATTCCGTTATATACTCGTGTTTGGTCCGAGACTCCCAAAGAAGGGAAGATTAAGGTCACCTCCAAATCAATTGGTATGGAGTCAGCGGCGGAAATCGTAGCCCAATTTAAGTTGAAACCCAAATTTAAAGCTTCCGAAGGTCAGAATTATGTGGAGTATACCGAAGACGGTGTGGTCAAAAAGATTTGGTTAGAGGATCAGATATCCCTGAAAGCAAGAGTAGAACTTGCCCAATCACTGAACTTGGGTGGAATTGGTGTGTGGAGTCGAAGCTTTGCAGATAAAAACGCTTGGATAACACTGAAAGAAATAATTAAATAAAATAAAAAATTATACAATTGAAGAAGGAAGTTTCTTATTTATGTAGAAATGATCACATGTATCCAAATATCCAATTTAGCGGTTATAGCCGCCTTGCAGGTATGGAGGGTGAAGTGCAGCTAACCAAATTAAACCTGATGCATGATGAATTGTTGCAGGAAGATTCAATAGGTGTTATTTCGTACAGAAAGCCAGGAGAATATTTTCATGGTTCAATGTTGTACGACTTTGATGAACTCATTCTAATTATTGGAGAAGGCCGGGAGCCAGTTCGATCTATTCAACACTTATATATCAATGGATTAAAATGCCAAGTGTTGTACACAACGCTTAGTTGTCTGAAGGGTTGGATTATCGCAGGTGAACAAGCCAACATTATAGATTATGTGCTAGAAGGTCGTATTGTCTGGGAACGGGATGACAGGGTACGTCTTTTAAGACAGGAAATTATTGAATTTGACGATCCACTGCGGGAGCAGAAGCGATTTCATGAGTTCTCGCGCTTTCTGGTCAATTACGTTCAAGGTAAAAAAGCAGTGCGAGAAGGGCGAATCATTGACGCTTATCAAAGTGTCCTGAAGGCACTGGATCATTGGGCGTCTATTGAACTCATTGAACGTGGGATTTATCCGAAGGTTCACTTATGGGTTCAGGTGCAGCCGCTGGATCGAACAATTGAGAAGCTGTATAACGAGCTCACATTAAGTACGGAGACTCTGGAGCAACGGGTTGAACTGGTACTGCTTGCTTGTGAATTTTCAGTCATGTCAAAAATGGAGGACTGCTCCTCTCCGCTATTCCGTATATTAGGCAGCAGACGGGAACCTTGGTCTATAGATGAACTTATGAATCATCCTGAGTTAAAAAATCTACAATTAGATCTTACCGTCGTGCTCCGTAAACTGGTTTATCGTTCACTTATTAGAGAATCAGCCATCGGGGAATTTAGGGATCGCGGACAAAATCGTGAACTGCGCTACTCCCTTCTTTGATGAGCGGAGAATAATTAATCAGGAAGAAAGGTCGATAAACGATCTATTCTTCCTTTTTTCTTGCGCGATTTAGAATTTACAGGAAATGAAAATAAACAAATGATTATTTTAGCTTGACGAGTATGTAAAATATGTGCTAAGTTATAACTCGCCCCATTAAGCAACATGAATAATTTAGAACTGTCTAAAGCAGGATAAAAGGTGTTGCATCAAGCAAGAAAATAAATTTTTAAAAAATGCTTGACGAAAAATGAGGTTGTGTGTTACATTATTTAAGTCGCCGCTGAGACGCGGTGGTGAAACAAAGTAAGAAAGAATGAAGTTTGATCTTTGAAAACTGAACAACGAGTGAGTAAATGATTTTGTTCGCAAAATCAAACTAGAGATATTTTATCTCGTCAGTTTCAACATGAGCTAATCGCTCTTTCTATAACCAACTTCGGTTGGTCTTTAATGGAGAGTTTGATCCTGGCTCAGGACGAACGCTGGCGGCGTGCCTAATACATGCAAGTCGAGCGGGGTTATGTAGAAGCTTGCTTCTACATAACCTAGCGGCGGACGGGTGAGTAACACGTAGGCAACCTGCCCACAAGACAGGGATAACTACCGGAAACGGTAGCTAATACCCGATACATCCTTTTCCTGCATGGGAGAAGGAGGAAAGGCGGAGCAATCTGTCACTTGTGGATGGGCCTGCGGCGCATTAGCTAGTTGGTGGGGTAATGGCCTACCAAGGCGACGATGCGTAGCCGACCTGAGAGGGTGATCGGCCACACTGGGACTGAGACACGGCCCAGACTCCTACGGGAGGCAGCAGTAGGGAATCTTCCGCAATGGGCGAAAGCCTGACGGAGCAACGCCGCGTGAGTGATGAAGGTTTTCGGATCGTAAAGCTCTGTTGCCAGGGAAGAACGTCTTGTAGAGTAACTGCTACAAGAGTGACGGTACCTGAGAAGAAAGCCCCGGCTAACTACGTGCCAGCAGCCGCGGTAATACGTAGGGGGCAAGCGTTGTCCGGAATTATTGGGCGTAAAGCGCGCGCAGGCGGCTCTTTAAGTCTGGTGTTTAATCCCGAGGCTCAACTTCGGGTCGCACTGGAAACTGGGGAGCTTGAGTGCAGAAGAGGAGAGTGGAATTCCACGTGTAGCGGTGAAATGCGTAGAGATGTGGAGGAACACCAGTGGCGAAGGCGACTCTCTGGGCTGTAACTGACGCTGAGGCGCGAAAGCGTGGGGAGCAAACAGGATTAGATACCCTGGTAGTCCACGCCGTAAACGATGAATGCTAGGTGTTAGGGGTTTCGATACCCTTGGTGCCGAAGTTAACACATTAAGCATTCCGCCTGGGGAGTACGGTCGCAAGACTGAAACTCAAAGGAATTGACGGGGACCCGCACAAGCAGTGGAGTATGTGGTTTAATTCGAAGCAACGCGAAGAACCTTACCAGGTCTTGACATCCCTCTGACCGGTCTAGAGATAGGCCTTTCCTTCGGGACAGAGGAGACAGGTGGTGCATGGTTGTCGTCAGCTCGTGTCGTGAGATGTTGGGTTAAGTCCCGCAACGAGCGCAACCCTTATGCTTAGTTGCCAGCAGGTCAAGCTGGGCACTCTAAGCAGACTGCCGGTGACAAACCGGAGGAAGGTGGGGATGACGTCAAATCATCATGCCCCTTATGACCTGGGCTACACACGTACTACAATGGCCGGTACAACGGGAAGCGAAGCCGCGAGGTGGAGCCAATCCTAGAAAAGCCGGTCTCAGTTCGGATTGTAGGCTGCAACTCGCCTACATGAAGTCGGAATTGCTAGTAATCGCGGATCAGCATGCCGCGGTGAATACGTTCCCGGGTCTTGTACACACCGCCCGTCACACCACGAGAGTTTACAACACCCGAAGTCGGTGAGGTAACCGCAAGGAGCCAGCCGCCGAAGGTGGGGTAGATGATTGGGGTGAAGTCGTAACAAGGTAGCCGTATCGGAAGGTGCGGCTGGATCACCTCCTTTCTATGGAGAATCGTTTCCTGCAATGGAAACATTCAAATATGAAGCATAAGCTTCAAACTTACTCACTCGTTGCTCAGTTTTGAGAGTTCAAACTCTCAAATTGCACCTTGAAAACTGGATACCGAAACGAAATTGCGTTTTAGAATATTCCTTTAAGCTGATCTTGTGTAAACAAGTGAAATAAAGGTAGCATATCGTATTTACATTGTAGATACTAGGTTAAGCTACAAAGAGCACACGGAGGATGCCTAGGCGCCAGGAGCCGACGAAGGACGTGGCGAACAACGATAAAGCCTCGGGGAGCTGTAAGCAAGCTTTGATCCGGGGATGTCCGAATGGGGAAACCCGGCTGTCTTCATCGACAGTCACTACTCACTGAATTCATAGGTGAGTGAGAGGCAGACCAGGGGAACTGAAACATCTAAGTACCCTGAGGAAGAGAAAACAATAGTGATTCCGTCAGTAGCGGCGAGCGAACGCGGATTAGCCCAAACCAAGGAGCTTGCTCCTTGGGGTTGTGGGACGTCTCACATGGAGTTACAAAGGAACCGGTTAGATGAAGAGGTCTGGAAAGGCCCGCCAGAGAAGGTAAAAGCCCTGTAGTTCAAAACCTGTTCTCTCCGAGACGGATCCCGAGTAGTGCGGGGCACGTGAAACCCCGTATGAATCCGGCAGGACCATCTGCCAAGGCTAAATACTCCCTGGCGACCGATAGTGAAGCAGTACCGTGAGGGAAAGGTGAAAAGCACCCCGGAAGGGGAGTGAAATAGATCCTGAAACCGTGTGCTTACAAGAAGTCAGAGCCCAATTTAGGGGTGATGGCGTGCCTTTTGTAGAATGAACCGGCGAGTTACGTTCCCGTGCAAGGTTAAGGTGAAGAGCTGAAGCCGCAGCGAAAGCGAGTCTGAATAGGGCGAATGAGTACGTGGACGTAGACCCGAAACCGGGTGATCTACCCCTGTCCAGGGTGAAGGTGCGGTAACACGCACTGGAGGCCCGAACCCACGCATGTTGAAAAATGCGGGGATGAGGTGGGGGTAGCGGAGAAATTCCAATCGAACCCGGAGATAGCTGGTTCTCCCCGAAATAGCTTTAGGGCTAGCCTCGGAAAGAAGAATCGTGGAGGTAGAGCACTGATTGGGTGCGGGGCCCGCAAGGGTTACCAAGCTCAGTCAAACTCCGAATGCCATAGATTTAGTTCCGGGAGTCAGACAGTGAGTGCTAAGATCCATTGTCGAAAGGGAAACAGCCCAGACCATCAGCTAAGGTCCCCAAGTGTGTGTTAAGTGGGAAAGGATGTGGAGTTGCACAGACAACCAGGATGTTGGCTTAGAAGCAGCCACCATTGAAAGAGTGCGTAATAGCTCACTGGTCGAGTGACTCTGCGCCGAAAATGTAACGGGGCTAAACACACCACCGAAGCTATGGCTTGATGCATTTGCATCAGGGGTAGGGGAGCGTTGAATGCGGGTTGAAGGTGTACCGGAAGGAGCGCTGGACTGCATTCAAGTGAGAATGCCGGTATGAGTAACGAAAAGATCTGTGAGAATCAGATCCGCCGAAAGCCTAAGGGTTCCTGAGGAAGGTTCGTCCGCTCAGGGTAAGTCGGGACCTAAGGCGAGGCCGATAGGCGTAGTCGAAGGACAACAGGTAGAAATTCCTGTACCACCGTAATCCGTGATGAGCGATGGGGTGACGCAGTAGGGTAGTGACGCGGACTGATGGATGTCCGTCTAAGCAGTGAGGCTGATGTGTAGGCAAATCCGCACATCGTTAAGGCTGGGCTGTGATGGGGAGCGAAAATTACAGTAGCGAAGGTCATGATCTCAGACTGCCAAGAAAAGCCTCTAGCCAGGAGAAGGTGCCCGTACCGCAAACCGACACAGGTAGGCGAGAAGAGAATTCTAAGGCGCGCGGAAGAACTCTCGTTAAGGAACTCGGCAAAATGACCCCGTAACTTCGGGAGAAGGGGTGCCTCGGTAGGGTGAATAGCCCGAGGGGGCCGCAGTGAAAAGGCCCAAGCGACTGTTTAGCAAAAACACAGGTCTGTGCGAAGCCGCAAGGCGAAGTATACGGGCTGACGCCTGCCCGGTGCTGGAAGGTTAAGGGGAGTGGTAAGCCTTCGGGCGAAGCTATGAACCGAAGCCCCAGTAAACGGCGGCCGTAACTATAACGGTCCTAAGGTAGCGAAATTCCTTGTCAGGTAAATTCTGACCCGCACGAATGGCGTAACGACTTGGGCGCTGTCTCAACGAGAGATCCGGTGAAATTTTAATACCTGTGAAGATGCAGGTTACCCGCGACAAGACGGAAAGACCCCATGGAGCTTTACTGCAGCTTGATATTGAATTTGGGTACGATCTGTACAGGATAGGTGGGAGCCGTTGAATCTTGAGCGCCAGCTTGAGAGGAGGCATCCTTGGGATACCACCCTGATCGTATCTAGGTTCTAACTTGGTACCGTGATCCGGTGCGAGGACAGTGTCAGGTGGGCAGTTTGACTGGGGCGGTCGCCTCCTAAAGAGTAACGGAGGCGCCCCAAGGTTCCCTCAGAATGGTTGGAAATCATTCGAAGAGTGCAAAGGCAGAAGGGAGCTTGACTGCGAGACCTACAAGTCGAGCAGGGACGAAAGTCGGGCTTAGTGATCCGGTGGTACCGCATGGAAGGGCCATCGCTCAACGGATAAAAGCTACCCTGGGGATAACAGGCTTATCTCCCCCAAGAGTCCACATCGACGGGGAGGTTTGGCACCTCGATGTCGGCTCATCGCATCCTGGGGCTGAAGTAGGTCCCAAGGGTTGGGCTGTTCGCCCATTAAAGCGGTACGCGAGCTGGGTTCAGAACGTCGTGAGACAGTTCGGTCCCTATCTGTCGTGGGCGTAGGAAATTTGAGAGGAGCTGTCCTTAGTACGAGAGGACCGGGATGGACGTACCGCTGGTGTACCAGTTGTTCCGCCAGGAGCACCGCTGGGTAGCTATGTACGGAAGGGATAAGCGCTGAAAGCATCTAAGCGTGAAGCCCCCCTCAAGATGAGATTTCCCAATTCGTAAGACCCCTTGAAGACGACGAGGTAGATAGGTTGGGGGTGGAAGTGCAGTAATGCATGGAGCTGACCAATACTAATCGGTCGAGGGCTTATCCTAAGATAAGACGCAATAAGTTTCGGATTCAGTTTTCAAGGTGTAACCTTGAAACAAGTGTTAATATTCCCTGATAGCTCAGTTGGTAGAGCACTCGACTGTTAATCGAGTTGTCACAGGTTCGAGTCCTGTTCGGGGAGCCATATGGAGAGGTGTCCGAGTTGGCCGAAGGAGCACGATTGGAAATCGTGTAGGCGCCAAAAGCGTCTCGAGGGTTCGAATCCCTCTCTCTCCGCCAGAATTATTCTATAGCATGGCCCGTTGGTCAAGGGGTTAAGACACCTCCCTTTCACGGAGGTAACAGGGGTTCGAATCCCCTACGGGTCATAAAAAAAATTGCATTAAAAAGTTTGTTATGGTATAATACGAGAAGTGTTCCGTTGAGGAGGCTTAGCTCAGCTGGGAGAGCATCTGCCTTACAAGCAGAGGGTCGGGGGTTCGATCCCCTCAGCCTCCACCATTTTAAAATAAATACTTATTACTGTCGCGGGGTGGAGCAGTTCGGTAGCTCGTCGGGCTCATAACCCGAAGGTCGCAGGTTCAAATCCTGCCCCCGCAACCAATTTAAATCTATTATGGAACTGTGGTGTAGAGGCCTAACATGCCTGCCTGTCACGCAGGAGATCGCGGGTTCGAATCCCGTCAGTTCCGCCATTATTAATGTATTAATTGATAAAGGGTCTTATTGTAAGGCTCGGTAGCTCAGTCGGTAGAGCAGAGGACTGAAAATCCTCGTGTCGGCGGTTCGATTCCGTCCCGAGCCACTTTTAATTGAATAGTTTTTGTGCCGGTGTAGCTCAATTGGTAGAGCAACTGACTTGTAATCAGTAGGTTGGGGGTTCAAGTCCTCTCGCCGGCACCATTTTGGAGGATTAGCGAAGTGGCCAAACGCATCAGACTGTAAATCTGCTCCCTTACGGGTTCGGTGGTTCGAATCCATCATCCTCCACCAGTTTTATAGGGGCATAGTTTAAAGGTAGAACAACGGTCTCCAAAACCGTTGGTGTGGGTTCAATTCCTGCTGCCCCTGCCAATTACTTCTTTTCCTGTGGCGGTCGTGGCGAAGTGGTTAACGCACCGGACTGTGACTCCGGCATTCGTGGGTTCAAGCCCCATCGGCCGCCCTTTCTTATTGGGGATTAGCCAAGCGGTAAGGCAACGGACTTTGACTCCGTCATGCATAGGTTCAAATCCTATATCCCCAGCCATCTTATGCGGACGTGGCTCAGCGGTAGAGCATCGCCTTGCCAAGGCGAGGGTCGCGGGTTCGATTCCCGTCGTCCGCTTTTTATACTCTGGCGCCATAGCCAAGTGGTAAGGCAAAGCTCTGCAAAAGCTTTATTCCCCAGTTCAAATCTGGGTGGCGCCTCCATAACTTAATATGCCGGCGTGGCGGAATGGCAGACGCGCTCGACTCAAAATCGAGTGGGAAACCGTGGAGGTTCGAGTCCTCTCGCCGGTATATATAGAAGGATGATAAAATGCTTTAATGCATTTTATCATCCTTTTTATTATTCGTATTCTTAACTTTGGCAACAAGATTAACTTGGATCCAGATGAGTGGAAGATAAGAACTTTGCAGAGATCCTTTTTAATTAGGTTTATATTTGACTGGGACTTTGAAAGTTGTAGTAGGATGATGGTACTGAAAAAACATTTATAGTTTATTAAGTGTAAGAGAAATGAGGAATGCATATGCAGGAAAGAATTTTGGAAGCTTTTGTAGAGGAAGTTCATGAGAATGGCTTGAAATTTACTATGGATGATCTTGCGAAAAGACTTGCCATCAGTAAGCGTACATTGTACGAGAATTTTTCATCTAAGACGCTTATTTTAGAGACACTGATTGAGCGTACAAATGATGATATGATTCAAAAGACAGAACAAATTATCCGAAACAATGAATTATCTTTGTTAGAAAAGATTAAACAGTCGATTAGGGTTATGCCGCTGTATTATAAGTTTTATGATTTAAGAATATTAGACCAGATGAAAAAATATTATCCTGAGCAATGGAAAAGAGTACATGCTGATTTAAATGATTGGTCTCCGATTAGAACATTAATTCAGGAAGGTATCCGAGAAGGAATTATTGTGAATAAAAATGAGGCTCTGATCATGAAGCTTATTATTGATTCAGTAAATTTAACGCTTGATCAGCGTTTCTTTCTGGATAACAGTGTGACGGTAGAGGAAGCAACTTATTCCATTGTAGATATATTGTTATTTGGGTTAGTCGAAAAACAAAAATAGCCTAATAATATGTGCATATTAATAGAGGCTTTTTTTATGTGAAAACTAATAAAACAATTAAAGTTTTTTTGTTTTTGAAGTTGGGATACTGAAATTAACTATTGATAAATAAAAGGGGTTCTGAAAAGGAAGGGTGGAAATATGTCTATACTGACAAGAAATCGGGGAGCAATGCTGTTATTGATGCTTAACATTTTTTTAGCATTCATGGGGATTGGATTAGTTGTTCCTGTTTTACCTAAATTTATAAGCGAGCTAGGGATGAACGGTTCTTCCATGGGGCTGATGGTTGCAGCTTTTGCGTTGACACAGCTTTTATTATCACCGCTGTCAGGAAAATTATCTGACCGTTATGGACGTAAAAAGTTGATTGTTTCTGGAATGTTCATTTTTATGCTGTCAGAGCTTGTTTTTGGACTGGCGAGTTCCGTCCCTACTTTGTTTGTTGCACGAATCATGGGCGGGGTAGGGGCAGCGTTGCTTACTCCTTCTATTATGGCCTACGTCGCTGATGTGACCTCGTTTGAAGAAAGAGGCAAGGGTATGGGGATGATTAATGCAGCGATTAACACAGGCTTCATAATCGGACCAGGGATTGGCGGTTTGCTTGCTGCCTATGGAATACGTATTCCCTTCTTTGCGGCGGCAGGTGCTGCAGGGATAGCGGCTATTTTGTCTCTGCTCGTGTTGCCGGAGTCTTTGAGCAAGGAAAAGCAACAGTACAATAGAGAGCTTCCGCGGGAAAAAGAAAACCTTTTACAGCAATTTGCGAAGTCCTATCAATCTCCGTATTTCATGGGCTTGCTCATTGTATTTGTCGTTGCTTTTGGATTGGCAAATTTTGAAACGGTATTTGGACTGTTTGTTGACCATAAATATGGTTTTACACCAATGGATATTGCCATCATTATAACGACAGGCTCTATTTTGGGAGCAGTTGTGCAAGCAACTATATTTGGTTGGATCATTAACCGTTTTGGTGAGAAAAAAGTAATTCACCTTTGCTTGGCTATTGGAGGACTGTTTATTTTCCTAACTTTATTTGCTGAGCAGTACGTGATGATTATGCTGACGACTTTTATCATTTTTCTGGCTATGGATATCCTTCGCCCGGCAGTAAGCACTTCTCTATCGCGGCAGGCTGGGGATGAGCAAGGGTTTGTAGCGGGTATGAACTCGTCCTATACCAGCTTGGGGAATGTCATTGGACCGTTAATTGCGGGACTGCTGTTTGATGTTCATATTAATATGCCATATATGGTTGCAGCGGTAGCTTTATTTGCTTGTCTCGTCCTCTCACTACGCTCTAAGCATGCAGGAAAGCGGCACTCAACATCCCTTGCAGCAGAGCAGCATAGAGGAGGATAGCCGCAGGTCTATATCCATCCCCGACTTAGGTCTAGGTTCAAAAACCGTCTGGGGTCCGTTTTGTCAAACGCTAGGTCAGCGTACAATAAGGACATAAGCAAGACACAGTGAAAGGCGGTGAGAGATGATGAGAGTTAACAAAGGGAATGGGTTAGCCATTGTACTGATCGTGTTGGGTTCGATTATGCTGCTCGGTAAGTTTACTCCGTTTTTCGGTCACTTTGTAGGACATCTGATTGGTTACTTAATTCCGATAGCCATGGTTATGCTGGGGTACTACGGTGTGAAAAGAGGAAATGCACTCTTCGGCTGGATCGTGCTTGTGCTCGGGGTACTGATTTTGCTGGGCAAGCTATCCTGGCTAATTGGACCACTGCTGGCAATCGGGTTAATCATATTTGGTGTATCTATGCTGAGTGACCGTAGAAGTCGCTACTGAATGTGACAGTTTGAGGATGAAGAATAATGTACGAAAGCAAAGAGCAAGAAATGATGAAAATACGAAATTGTGAAAGGAGTAGACGCCAATGAGTGTTTTTCGAAGAATGCGTGATATTACGGTAGCAACCTTCAATGAGCATTTGGAACAAAGCCAAGATCCGGTACAACTCATTGACCAGTTCCTATATAATACCCGGCAGGAAATCGCCGAAGCGGAAAAGCTTCAACAGCAGTATGCAGTGCATACAAGACAAATGAAGCAGCAGTTGGATCATGCATTGTCCATGCAGGCCAAACGGGAGGAACAGGCGCTTCTGGCTTTGAAAGCAGATGAAGAACACGTCGCAAAGCTAGCCCTTCAGGAAAAAATGCTGTATGCAGAAAAAGAAGAGCAGTATAGAGAACTGTGGGAACAGAGCCGTGAATCATTACGTGAATTGGAGCAACAGCTGGATACATTAAAAACAGAATACCAGACGGTACACAGTAAGCGTCAGTATTACGCTGCACGTGTACAAACGTTGAGACTCCAGCAGCAAATGAACGAACGGGCAGGTACATACGGCGGACGAAATGTTCCCCGAATGTTCAACCGCTTGGAAGACCGGGTAGCTGATATGGAAGCAGAAACGATGAGTCTGCGTGAATTGCGCCGGGGTGAGGAGTATACAAGGGATGCTCACACCGGTGGATCGCTGCTCGAACAAGAGTGGGCGAGACTGAAAAGCAAGCTGAACAACAGCGGGAAGGAGTAAGTAAATTATGACCCGAATTTACCGATCAAACCGGGATAGAGTATTAACTGGAGTATGTGGCGGTCTTTCTGACGCAACAGGAATGGACTCAACTTGGATACGTATTTTGGTTGTGATCAGTTTCTTTATTACAGCAGGCACCACATTTATGATTTATGTGATTGCAGCGTTGGTTATTTCCAAGGAACCAAGATCTCCTTACGACGGAGGATTTGGTCCAGATAGTGGTCCCTATACCCATCAAGATCCACGCTATTATGGCGGTAGTAGTACTAGAACGCAGTATGGACAAGGAACTGGTTACAATCAAGGCGGAGCATACGGCAACTCGAACCCGTTTGGTCAGGATGCCCGCTATTCATCCAAATTTAATACAGGGCACAACAGTGATCTGGATTCCATGATGGAAGATATCGAGAAAAAAGCAATGAAAAAGGAACTGGAAGAGTTACGTAAAAAAGTAGAGCAATTCGAGAAGGGAGAACGTAAATAATGGGAATTTTTAAAAGAATGAAGGATATGACAAGAGCATCGGTGAATGAAATGTTGGATAAAGTTGAAGATCCGATTATCATGTTAAATCAGTACTTGCGCGATATGGAGGCAGAAATTCACGAGGCTGAGGTAACGGTCGCCAAGCAAATGGCAAATGAGCGTCGTATGAAACAGCGTTTGGAGGAGGCTGTGCGTGTATCCAATGAGCGCGAAAAGCAGGCTGAATCTGCATTGCGAAATGGCCAGGAAGAAGTAGCACGCAAGCTACTGGGCGAGAAGGTTTATTTTGTGCAAAAGCAGGATGAATACCGTGACTTGCACACTCAAGCCGAGCTCCAAGCCAAAGAACTGGTACAGCAGCTTCATGGAATGAAGGATGAATTCTACAAAATGCGCAATAAGCGTAATGAGCTGGTATCTCGTGCTCAAATGGCAAAAGCCAAAAAGCAAATGTCGCAAATCAATAGTTTGCACACGATTGAAAGCGGGTCTGCTTCGCTGGGCTTCCACCGCATGGAGGAAAAAATCATGCAAATGGAGGCAGAAGCTGACGTACTGCGTGCCCCTTATCGTCAAGCACCGGGAGAGGCATATGTTAATCCCGCAGAAGCTGAAAAACAATTTAAAGTGGATGAGCAGCTTCAACAATTGAAGTCCAAAATTCAGGCAGGTGCTAAACCTGTAGAAATGAAGAAGGACTAACTACTCGGAACCCAAACATTATGATATGCTGTATAGATGGACACTGACCAATAACAGTGCTCAATCTGTACGGTTCGGAAGCCATATGGCGATATATTTCGCCACTATGGCTTTTCCTTCCGGTATAAACAAAAAAGGGGGTGCAGCATGGAGAAAAGAAAATCAGCCTTGGCACTGGCAGGGATTGGCATCGGGATTATCATTTTATTCGGTCAGTGGATTGGGTTCCTCTCCGTGTTTGCACTGATCCTAATGTTGGCCGGAATATATAAGATTCGCAATTCCAAAATCAAAAAGGGCTATACGATGCTTGCCATCGGTGCCGGTCTGCTGGTGCTGGATCATTTGTTCTTGTTTGTAGTGATCACATTGGCTTCGCTGGCTGTGTTCTATTCACGTTCCAGGAAGCTGCATAAAGGTCAAAGCTCCATATTCAAACACAATTTCATATCCAATCATAAATGGGATGAAGTGCCATGGAGCTTGCGCAGCACAAGCATATGGCATGTGGTTGGTGATGTGGATGCCGATTTGACGCTCGCTCTTCCAGAGGAACGTGAGCCCGTCATATTTTTACAGGGGATCTTCGGTGACATTGACATCACGCTGCCGGATAATTACGGTGTAGAGGTGGAGATGTTCGTATTGTTCGGTCAGATTCAGTTCGACCGGGATCATGAGGCGGGGATGCTCAATCGACTGGTGTGGAAGTCTCCTCATTTTGAGCAGAGTGAATATAAAGTGAAGTTTGTCGTTTCGTACTTGGCGGGCGATGTCCGTATTCGATTTTATTGAACCAGGAGGAACCGGGATGAATCACAAAAAAACGTCCAACATGGTAACCCGCAGTATGGGTGAAGGTATCCTCCTGTGTGTTGTTGTGGGCGTAGTTGTCTTTTATATGCTGTATACATATGGATATGTGAAGTCGTTCCCAACCTGGGGAATGATACTGAAAGTAGCAGGAGCCGTTATACTGGTGTTGATTGGTACAGGGGCAATGTACGGATTTTATGAAAGTTATCGCTTTAAAAGCAGACTGGAAATGTTGAGAGAGACATTGCTGATGTGGGAAAAGGGAACCCCTGCACGTGAGTTGCCACCTCTAGGGCATGATGAGCTTGGCAGACTAGGAGAGCAGTTGGAACGAATCGGGCGTAAATGGCAGGAACAAGTAACGTCTTTACAACGCTTATCTACGGATAATGCTCAGTTAGCAGAACAGGCACGGATGACTGCGATTGTGGAGGAACGGCAGCGGCTGGCCAGAGAGTTACATGACGCAGTATCGCAGCAATTGTTTGCTATTTCAATGACAGCGACGGCTGTGGGTAGGACGCTGGACAAGGATTTTGATAAAGCGCAGCGTCAAGTTGCATTAATTGAAGAAATGTCCTCCGTGGCACAATCCGAAATGCGGGCGTTACTACTTCATCTACGGCCTGTCTATCTGGAAGGAAAACGGCTTGAGCAGGGTTTGCGTGATTTGGTACAGGAATTACAAGCAAAGGTACCGATGGAGATTGATTTTGAGATGGAAAGCGGAGTACAGTTGGTTAAGGGCATTGAAAATCACTTGTTTCGCATTGTTCAGGAAGCGATGTCTAATACATTGCGTCACGCCAAAGCAACTCGTATGGAAATTCGTATTGTGCAACGCCCGGATTCCATTAGGTTGACGATTCGGGATAATGGTATTGGTTTTGAAATGGATGAGAAAAAGCAGACATCATATGGATTATCCACCATGCAGGAGCGGGTCAGTGAAATTGGGGGAGCTATTCAGTATATAACGGCTCCGGGAAAAGGGACACGGATCGAGGTGTCTGTGCCAGTTATTTATGATGAAAGCGGAAGGAACGATGATCATGGAAACGGAATTACCGATTAGCGTACTGCTGGTAGACGACCATGAAATGGTGCGGATCGGGCTTGCGGCGGTGCTGGGGACAGAAGAAGGGATTGAAGTGGTCGGCGAGGCCGGTAGCGGAGAAGAAGGCATACGCTTAGCATCAGAGTACAAGCCAAATGTGATTTTAATGGATTTGGTCATGGATGGCATGGATGGTATCGAAACGACACGCCAAGTGACACGCCTGCTTCCAGAGACAAAGGTGATTGTACTGACGAGTTATTTGGATGATGAGAAAATGTATCCGGTCATTGAGGCAGGGGCATTCAGCTATTTGCTTAAAACGTCTCGTGCTTCCGAGATCGCGGATGCGATCCGTGCAGCTGCACGTGGACAGTCCGTACTAGAGTCGCAGGTGGCCTCTAAGATGATGAATCGGTTTCGCCAGCCACAGGCTGAAGCGCCTGCACATACGGAGCTAACAGATCGTGAGATGGAGGTTCTTCGCTTATTGGCACAAGGGAAGTCCAACCAGGATATCGCAGATGAACTGATTATCGGGATTAAGACGGTAAAATTCCATGTCACGAACCTTCTCGCCAAATTAGGAGTGGAAGACCGTACACAGGCGGCAATCTATGCTTATAAGAACGGCTTAGCAGAGTAAATTGTAAAACGACGAATACAAAGAACCGGAGACGATGAATGGTCCTCCGGTTTTTTTGTGTTCTGTAACACGGTGTTTAGATAAGGAGGAATAGAAAGGCGATTAAAGCCAGATCTAGTATAAGTCCTGCCCCGTATCCATATCTACCACGATAGCCTGCTCTGCCGTTTCCATAACCCCTATTTCCATTTGAATCAAATGCGCCTACGTTATAAGGAAAGTATGGATTTAGAAGTTCGTCCGGCGGTCTATTAAAGGAATTTAGCTTGGCAGAAGAACGAGCTTTGTTTTTAGAGTTCTTTTTTTGCTTTTTAGAGGAATTTTTTTTAGCTTTTTGTTTTCCTTTGTTACTGTAGCTTCCAGCATAGAGACTACCAGGAAAGGAGGATGGATATCCGTTCAACATCAGCTTACCTTTGCTACACCCACTTAAGATGCCAATGTGTCGTGTACCATCACGCATAACGGCACAGACCATCCGTCCGCCATGAGGTGCCACATTGGCTTCATTTACTGGATAAATGGGAAACATGATTTCACCTCTTTTGGTGTAAGATGCGTTGTGATTATAGTCTATTCTTATCGTGCCTACGGTGTATGGTCGAACACCCAGTAGGCGAATGAATATTCTGAAAGGGTGTGCTGACTTCCTCTGCGTATAAAACCTCTGGCAACGGGCATGCTATTGATAGATTCATAGATTTCAATCGAGCCGAAAAAAAAGCATTCCATTGTGTGTATGCGGAGAATAAATGGTTATGGAGGGGGAAGAACGGCCATGTTAAAAGCAGAAATGATTAAAAAGGGAGTTATTGCATTTTTGGTATTAGGAACGGTGTTGGTACTGGCTGGCTGGCGTTACGGAACTCTTCAGACCAACGGAACTGATTCCCGTGAGGCAGAAGCGGCTTTACGCTCGTTATTAATCCTCTCGGATCAAACCCCGGGTACACTGGATAAGCTGGTTGTAAAATGGCAAGGCGATTGGATTCCTAATCATGGAGATCCGGCAGATATAGTGGCACAGATAGCTGAGCAACTGAATATACCCACAGCAAGCAAACTCGTAGAAAATGGGCACACACTATATCGCTCTGTTCGTGATCGTGAGGATTTAAAAATTCGTTTAAATATGATGGAACGTCAAGCTGGACAATGGTATGTAGTCGTTCAACTGGAAAGCAGCGACACAGGACGTGAGCAGTTGATTCAGCTTCATAAGCTTTGTGCCGAGCAATTACATTCGATAGGGGTTCAAGCGCAGTGGAACACCTCCGTTCAGCGTTCGCTGCAAGCAAAGGAAAGCGTGGATCAACTGATGAAACGGACAGAAGCAAGCTTAGCAGGGGATATCTCCATGCAGGCTAAAGAAAGATACACAGATGCAACCACAGTAGCTGTATCTTATGAAGCTCCAGAACTGCCATTAATGGTGCAAAGCGGTGAGCATCAAGTCCAGATGCAGATGGCGGTACATGAAAATAGAGCGCAGCAGAATAAACGTATAACACTCGGTTTTCCGATTATCACAATTGAATACTGACTTATAAGGTAAATTTATGATTCATCGGATAGCTTATCCATGTAGAATATGTTAAAATGTCATCAAATCTTTAGTTCCATGTTTTTCGAAAATCAAGTATGATCTTGTATAAATATACACAATACTACATGCGGATTTCGAGGATTGTGGATTGCGGAATCTTGACATGGGAAGAATGAGGTACTTCATGGCTGACATACCTGTTAAAGAATCTCTTGTGACACAAGGTGCAGTTCTGTTTATTTTTGGTGCTACGGGCGATTTGGCTCGCCGCAAGTTATTTCCTGCTATCTACAGCTTGTACCGCGAAGGCAAGCTTGCTGAAGATTTTGCTGTTATTGGTGTAGCAAGACGTCCCCGCACAGAAGCAGAATTCCGTAATGACCTGTACGCTTCCATACAGGAGTTTAGTCGCTACAAAGCAGAAAATGATCAAGAATGGCAGGCATTTGCCGAGCATTTTGAATATAAATCGCTGGATATCAACAATGTTGATGGGTTTCATGAGCTGAGACAGCAAACGGAGGCTATAGAAGGTAAGTTTAACATACCGGGAAATCGGTTGTTTTATTTGGCCTTGGCGCCTGAATTATTCGGAAGTGTGTCGAAGAGCTTGAAAGAGGGCGGCATGTTGGACGGCAAGGGCTGGAATCGTCTAGTTATAGAGAAGCCTTTCGGTTACAACCTCGAGTCTGCACAAGAATTGAACATTGAAATACGTGAAGTATTTGCCGAAGAAGAAATTTATCGAATTGATCACTATCTCGGTAAGGAAATGGTTCAAAATATCGAGGTAATTCGCTTCGCTAACGCCTTTTTTGAACCACTATGGAATAACAAGCATATTGCCAATGTGCAAATTACGCTGAGTGAAACGGTAGGGGTGGAGGAACGCGGAGGTTATTATGATCATTCTGGCGCTTTGCGCGATATGGGACAGAACCATATGCTGCAAATGCTTACGATGATCGCGATGGAACCGCCTAGTCGTCTGTTACCAGAGGATATCCGTGATGAAAAGGTGAAAGTGTTACGTTCACTACGACCTTTTGAATCGTCTGAGGATGTGAAGACCAACGTGGTACGTGGTCAATATACTGAAGGCAGTTACCGAGGTCAGCAGTTGCCAGGGTATCGTCAAGAAGACAAGGTTGATCCACAATCGAATACAGAGACTTATTTTGCTTCACGTGTGTTTGTAGATAATTTCCGTTGGGCTGGTGTACCGTTCTACATTCGTACAGGCAAACGTCTCCCTGTAAAAACTACGGAGATCGTTGTGGAATTTAAGAGCATGCCAACCAATGTATATCTCGGTCAAAAGCATAAGCTGGAACCAAACTTGCTCGTCATTCGGGTCAATCCAATGGAGGGCATTTACATTAAAATTAATGCCAAGAAACCCGGTTCGGAATCAGATATTGAGCCGCTGGCTATGGATTTTTGCCAAAGCTGTATGGTGGGGATCAACTCACCGGAGGCGTATGAACGGTTGCTGATGGATGCGATCGAGGGTGATTCGACGTACTTCACGCGGTGGGATGAGGTTGCTACAGCGTGGGGATTCGTTGATCGAATCGCCAAAGCATGGCAGCAGACCCCGGATACACTGGAAACCTATGCTGCAGGCTCATGGGGACCTGATGGTGCTCACAAGCTGTTAGAGCAGGATGGCTATAAGTGGTGGCCGGTTAGCGGTCAGGATGAAGATAATGTCATCTGGCGAGTAGGCGGCACTCAGTAATCCCGATTTGTCATGCATCCCCCTATGTCCTGTTTAGGATGTAAGGGGATGCTTTGCGTTCGGAGTATGCTATAATAGCTTAGTCTCAGGTTTTCAGTTTGCAACTGATTATATGTTAAAGGCAGGCTAAAACATGTAAATAGATCGTATTTATCATGAATATGGTGACGGAGTATGCCGAATACTGGAGCTAACGGCAATGAGCCGATGAACTTATGAACATAGGCGTGCATCATGGCCTTTTTATGAATAGCTTGAGCAGAAATGCAATGGATTTGATCATGAAGGGATATGTGAAATGAGTAAAACAACAGATATACTTCAACAGGAAGTCGACAAACGGCGTACGTTTGCGATTATTTCTCACCCGGATGCGGGTAAAACGACACTGACGGAAAAGTTGCTGCTGTTCGGGGGCGCTATTCGTCTTGCAGGTACAGTCAAAGCTCGTAAAGCCAGCAAGCATGCGACGAGTGACTGGATGGAGATTGAAAAACAGCGGGGGATTTCGGTAACATCCTCAGTGATGCAATTTGATTATAATGGGCATCGCGTTAATATCCTGGATACCCCGGGTCACCAGGACTTCAGTGAAGACACGTATCGCACATTAACAGCCGCAGATAGTGCGGTCATGCTGATTGACGTAGCAAAAGGTGTGGAAGCGCAAACGATCAAGCTGTTTCAGGTTTGTGCGAAGCGCGGAATACCGATTTTCACCTTCATTAATAAGCTGGACCGTGAAGGACGCAGTCCCTTTGATCTGATGGAGGAGCTGGAACAGGTTCTTGGTATCCGTTCAGTGCCTATGAACTGGCCGATTGGTACAGGGCGTGATCTGTGCGGTGTTTATGACCGTGTCAAAAATCAGGTTGAGTTGTTTCAGGGAGATGACCATTCCACGATCAAAGTACAAAAAGTGGAAGGTTACAATGATCCGATTATTCGCGAGATGGCGGGCGAATATTTGCACGACCAATTATGCCAAGATTTAGAGTTGCTTGATGTCGCAGGTGACCCTTTTGATATGGAAAAAGTACAGCGTGGAGAATTAACGCCTATATTCTTTGGAAGTGCTATTAATAATTTTGGTGTGCAAACATTTTTGGAAAACTTCCTTCAGCTTGCTCCTAAGCCGGAACCGCGCCACAGTACAGTTGGGGAAATTCAGCCAACGAACGAGAAGTTTACTGGCTATGTATTTAAAATTCAGGCCAATATGAACCCGGCTCACCGTGACCGTATCGCATTTTTGCGTATCGTGTCCGGTAAGTTTCAACGTGGGATGAGTGTTAAGCATGTTCGGATGGGCAAGGAAATTAAGCTGTCCCAACCACAGCAGTTCTTGGCACAGGACCGTGATATTGTCGAAGAGGCATTTCCTGGAGATATTATTGGTTTGTTTGATCCGGGTATTTTCCGCATTGGCGATTCACTCAGTCAAGGCAGCGAGGTTGTATTTGATGAACTGCCGACCTTCTCACCTGAGATTTTTGCCAAGGTTACTGTAAAAAATGCTTTGAAGCACAAGCAGTATCTGAAAGGTATCGACCAGTTAACCGAAGAAGGTATGATTCAGGTGTTCCGTACGGTAAGCTTTGATGATACGCTACTAGGTGTAGTCGGCCAACTGCAATTTGAAGTATTTGAATACCGCATGAAGGGTGAATATGGGGTAGATGTACAGCTTCAACGTATGCCGTTCCAATTTGCACGTTGGATTGTGGATGAGCAGATTGATCCGAGCAAGTTCCGTATCAACTCTACGCTGGTAAAAGATAAGAAAGGCAATTATGTAGCCTTGTTCGAAAATGAGTATGCCATGCGTACGGCTATGGAAAAAAATCCAACCGCTAAGTTTTTGGAAATGGCTCCATAAAATTTTATATGCAGAGCAATCTGATCTCAGTCATTTGATATATACCACGAATAGTCCACTCGACATGAATGCGAGTGGACTATTCTTATTTTCGAATACGGGTAAAAATAATGAGCACAATTAAAGCATAACAAGAAGTTGAATAGCTAGGGTTAGGTTAAGGGCACGGGTTTGATTTTATCGATTTGTTCATGTGCCAAATGGACGAAATCCTGCTGCTGGTTTGGACTCATATGCTTCCATGCGATTTCAAGAATGACACCTAATCCAGGCAAAGCGGCTTCCGGTCCATCCACTGATCCAATAATCATATCCGTAAGATCAGCCTCTGATTTGCCGTGAACTTTGTGAACAATCGCTTGTCGTAAATCCATTGTAATGGGCATGTGTACCTCCCGTATGTTGTAATAGTGATCGAATGTATTATGGCTTGGGCTGTGGCCCAGTATACATGGAGAAGCATTTGGAATAAGGATGTCAAAATTTATGTTTGTAGCATGATATGCTATACTATGACGGACAGTATGGTGAGCGGGAGGTAAAGAAGGAATGGCAAAAAAACAGTATGCGGTCATTGGCATGGGGCGCTTTGGTTCCAGTGTTGCCAGCGCGCTGAGTGAGATGGGGTTTGATGTACTTGCTATCGATTCGGACGAGCAGCGTACACAGGAAATGTCGAATATTGTGACGCATGCAGTGTCTGCCGATTCGACCGATGAGGAAGCACTGCGAGCACTGGGTATCCGCAATTTTGACGTAATTGTAGTCGCAATTGGAGAAGATATACAAGCCAGCATTCTAACGACATTGATTCTCAAGGACATGGGTGTGCCTGCTCTTGTGGTCAAAGCACAAAATGAACTGCACGGAAAAGTGCTGCAAAAAATAGGTGCGGATAAAGTGGTTTATCCTGAACGGGATATGGGACTGAGAGTAGCCCACCATTTAACGTCTCCTAATATTTTGGATTATATTGAGCTGTCCAAGGACTACAGTATTTTGGAGATGCGAGCCGCTGATTCCATGATCGGCAAAAATTTGAAGGAGCTAGACATACGGGCACGCTTCGGCTGCAATGTAATGGCGATCCGCAGAAACCAGGAGATGAACATTTCACCGTATGCCGAGGATCGTCTGGAAGCGGGTGATGTGCTGATCATTGTGGGTCACAAGGACGATCTAACCAAGCTGGAGCTGGCTTTTGCAGCTTAGAGAGGTTTGATGTTCAAGTACAAGTGATGCATCATTTATTTTTAAAGAAACAGACCTAGAAACGGAAGGTTAAACCAATGGAAATCATTTCACCGAATAATGCACGTGTAAAAGAATGGTCGCAACTCCTCGAAAAAAAGCATCGCACACGGCAGTATAAATATATTGTCGAGGGTATTCATCTAGTGCAGGAAGCGCTGCGTTCGAACGCGGCTGTTGAAAGCGTCGCCTATGATTTGGACAAGGGGATTCCTGCCGAGCTGAATGGTCTGGATTCAGCCGATCAGCCGGTGGAATGGATTCCCGTGTCGGCGGCGGTCATTGCCAAATGCACCGATACCAAGACGCCGCAGTCTGTCTTTGCCATCGTGCGTAAGGAGGAGCGTAGCGCATTCGCAGCATTGCTGGAGCAACCAGATGCGCTGGTTATGGTGCTGGACGGTGTGCAGGACCCCGGCAATGTAGGCACTATCATTCGCAGTGCGGACGCTGCTGGAGCCGCAGGCGTTATATTGGGTCATGGTTGCGCCGACCTATATAATCCCAAAACGATCCGCTCCACGATGGGATCATTGTTTCATCTTCCAGTGATCGAAGGCAGTCTGGAAGAGCTTTTGCCGCAGGCCAAAAGCAAAGGTGCCCGCTTGCTCAGCACCTCGCTCGATGCAAGCTTATCATGCTATACCATAGATTTGCGTGTATCCACTTGGCTCGTGATTGGCAACGAGGGCCAGGGTATTTCTGCTGCTACCGCAAGTATGGTGGATGAATCAGTATTCATTCCAATGCAGGGACAAGCGGAATCACTGAATGCAGCCATGGCCTCTACGGTGTTATTATTCGAGGCGATGAGACAGCGAAGCTAATACCTGAGTGTTTATTATTCACTGATTCGAGTTTTCATGTTTTTATAGTGAAAATGGACAGGGTATTTTATATATGATGTTGTAAGATAAACCTCTTCATAAGAATAACTTAATAGCTTAGATAACTTGACAGTCCCGATAAATAAAATTATTTTTGGGGCTGTTTTTTAATTTTTAGACAGAAGGAGGGCTAATGAGGAACAACATAATCAAACTGAATTCTCACAGATCATTGGGGTATCACAAGGAGCATTAATAGAAGCATAGGTTTTTTCAGCGTACAAGTTGATGAGCTTGAGTCCAGATTAATCTCAGATGTAAAAACACCTACAAGGTTATCTCCATATCTTACGACATGGCTTGATTCTCTTGAAGATGTTTTGATGTGTCTCACGTTTTGGGATCAGCTACGTCGTTAAGCAACAGGGGCCTTCACAATTGTAATCATAGTTGGAAACTTAAGCTGCATAGCAGCCAGTGTTGCGTTTTGTTGGCTTCGTCTCTTGCAAATTGGGGGTCTTGGTAGCCATATTCAATTTGACCTAACAAATTATTGTCTCTGATTTTAGTAGAAATATAACCTGCTGCATGAAGGCCATTTTTACATTTCTAGACCTTGTTATAATGGTCCGACAGCAGGCCCAATTCTTTGAGCTCACCGTTCAATCTGACGGAAAGAACAAGATGTCTTCCACGCTTTCATGCCACTGCTTGTCTTCCCGCAATCCATAGACTCCCAACCGAGAACATAAAAACCGAACCTTTTTTCCATCGAGCGACAATATAGGGTGTAAGCTGCTTACTTAGGAGGGCCCTCTGAATGCAAAGTGAATCTATGTACCACGTGCTCACAAAAATGATTGAAGGAGATCAGCAGGCGTTTCACACGTTGTATGATGCCACCTATAAGGATGTCTACCGGACCGTCTCTTTTCTGGTGGATCATCCGCAGGATCGCGAAGATATTATGAATGAGATCTACATGCAAATGTGGGCCTCGCTTCCCAACTACGATCCGAATCGTCCTTTCCACTTCTGGCTGCACGGCTTGGTCATCCGACAAGTGCAAAGATTCCGGGTGAAAAGCTGGAGGAGATTCCGAATTTTCGAACGCATCCGTGTCTTTTCTCGGGAAGAGCGTCATTGGGATCAGACCACGGTGAGGACGGATGGGACAGACCCTGAAATATCGAAGGCCATGCACAAGCTGACCGATAAACAGCGAACGGTGATCATACTCCGCTTTTACCACGACTATAGGCTGGAGGAGATTGCGACATTACTCGATATTCCGCTGGGTACAGTTAAGTCCAGATATCATGCCGGCCTGCAGTCGCTTCGAAAACACTTGGGAAATCTCTCCTTGGAAAGGATGGAAAAGAACAATGCCTATTGAAAGCCAAATCAGCGAGTACCTGCACCAAGAAGCAGAGACCATGGAATGCCCCCCGGCTGTTTCCAAACGAGTCGAACAATCCTATTCTCAATACGTACAACGGCAAAGGAGCAAAAAAACGATGAAAAAACGATTGATCGGCAGCATCGTCGCTGCAATAATTATGATTCCAACCGCGGCATTCGCGGCCCCTCCCCTGATTGAAATGATTACGAGAACACCGATGACAGCCAAACAAGTCAAGATGGATGCGGTTGGCCAAGCAGCGCTTGAAAAGTTGTATCGCTCTTATCCGGAAACCAAATCGTTTGAAATTATCGACGCCAGCCAGATTGGAGGAGACCCCACGAATACAAGTCAGGGGAAAGCCATTCAAACAAGCATCGTGCTGCAGGAAAAGGGAGCTCACGGCAAAAAGGTCAGACTTGATTTGAACGGTATCACGGGTGAAATCGAACAAGTGAACCAAGAGAATTGGGAGCCTCAGGAGAAGCCGGTCAACTCCTTATCCGATCAAGAAATCAAATCGAAAGTAGATGACCTCATTAACAAACTGTACGGCAGCTCCAGTAAGTACGAATGTAACATGGAGCCGATGCAGACACCGGACCAAAAAACATTTATATTGAACTACACCGAAAAGGGATCAACAACGCCGTTTTATCAGGCATTCGTTCAAGGGAATACGATCAGCGTTTCTCTGATCGGAGGCGGCCCTGCTCCATCCGTGGAAGGCTTTTTCATGACTAACGGCAAGCCTGACTATACTGCAGATGCCTTTTTAAACGATGAAGAGCTCTTTTCTTTACTTCACATGAGTCCAGCAGACTTGAAAGAAGAATTGGCAAAGGGGGCATCTGTCGTCGAGATCGCAGCATCTAAAAAGATTTCCAAACAACAAGTCATGGACGTTATCGCAAGTACGCAGGCTAAAAAACAAATCCAAGCCGATCCGCATGGTGGAGCTACTGTTGACGATCGTACGCTGGAACTATTGAAACGGATTCTTGAACCCAAAGTATTGAAAGTGATTGAACACAAAACGGAAACGCCTTGGTAGGGAGAGCAATACAGAGTGTACGGTGTTTGATATAGTTAAGTAAAACGCGCTAAACGAAACAAAGAAAGCTTCAGACTGATTCATCCGGTCTGAAGCTTTCTTTTCATTTGTCAGCTCACTATGATTTGTCTCACGTTATGGGGTCAGTCCCAACAGTACACATATCTGAACTTCGATTGAAAGAGGCGAAACATGTATTCAAGTCAACAGAGTGGTCCATGTCTGATATTAGTAAAGAATTGCGATTAGAGAATTCATCGCCGTTTACAGGGTGGTTTGTGAACTGGGAGGGAATATCTCCGCAAAAATATAGAATTTTTAATAAGAGATAATAAGGACACTAAACTTGGTAAAGAAATTTTTTAAAAAGAGTTTATACTATAAGTCTAGCTATTCTTTGACTACAACTATAGCTTCCTTAAGCATGGCATTGTATCAAATGAATACCTTAAGCTTAACTTTTTGGTTTGATATTGATTTTGTGAAAGTTAAGAAATGAGTGACATTAATAGGAAGGAAGTTGTATCTTTATGACAAAAATTGAGGGCTTTTAACATTCCTCAGCTCCGATTACAAGAAGATATTCTCCGGAATAACTTTGTGGACGTCAGGTGGTATGGGGGGAATCTTGCTCCATTACGTATCGCAGAGTTTAAATCTGAACTAATTGAAGGAAGAACTTTTGTTGACACTAAACAAACAACTCGCGAACTGGACTGCATAAATATGTGAAGTTTCACAATTTCCATTGAAAGCACGATCCGTGATTTTGAGAGCATTCTTTCTGAGTTGAAGCTAGGTATATCTCTAGCGGAACAACAAGGGGATACGACAAATAGAGGTGCAGTTTCTTTATCTAAATAAGTTTGAAGTGTAGATCACTTCAAGAGAGAAGTGCATCAAGTCAAAATTAAGAGGCATAAGCGCGGGACATTCCTATCTGGGATTAGTAGAAATATCGGAAAATGAGTCGGGTCATAGAACCCGACTCATTTTTTTATAAAGACACACGCTTCTGATGATCTGAATTCTTTATACCTTACAACAAAGTAATGTTTTTGTAAGCTTTGGCTGTTGTTCCTTAGATAGAAGCTAATTAGTATGGAAAATAGCGAGCCGAGGAGAGAAGTGAGCAAAGTATGAAATATTCAAAGCATAAAATTAAAGAGGTATTTAAGTCGAAATTATGTTGTAATGAAACGTTAAAAAACTATAAAGAGATCATGATTACAGTAATAGTTATCGCCATTATAATTGTCATGTTAATCACTCTGGTGTTTGGCACCATGCATATCATTCGGGATTCAATTTACACCATGAGACTCTCCTAAGCTACAAATAAAAGGAATTCGGTTGTTGTTATTGCTTGGACGATCAAATAAAGGCATTATATAGAGAAAATCATGTGATTTAAAATTCAAGCACTAAGAAGGTAGAAAACACGATGCATAAAATATTAATCGTAGAGGATGACCCTCAAATTAGCTCCTTACTCCAATCCTATCTTGAGAAATATGGTTATCAAGGAGTTGTCGTTTCAAATTTTGATCAAGTCTTAGGTGTTTTCCAGAAGGTAAAGCCTGATTTGGTCATACTGGATGTGAATTTACCTCGTTTTGATGGATTTTATTGGTGCAGGCAAATTCGTACTCAATCTACTTGTCCCATCCTGTTTGTGTCCGCGCGTGATGATAAAATGGATCAGGTCATTGCTTTGCAAAACGGAGCAGATGATTACATTACCAAACCGTTTCATCCCGAAGTACTGTTAGCCAAGGTAGAAAGCAATCTGCGACGTGCCTATGGTTTATATGCAGTTGCCCAAAAATCACGCACCATAACAGTGTCAGGCTTAACTTTATATCCTGATACTATGGAGCTGGTGTTTCATGACAAGCAAGTAGAAATGAGCCATAAAGAAGCTGCACTACTGGAGCTACTGATGACATATCCCAAGCAGGTTGTAGGGAGAGTTCATCTCTTAGAAGCGTTATGGGATGATTACCAATATGTAGGAGAAAATACGCTGAACGTTTATGTTACCCGTGTCCGTAAAAAGCTGAGCGAACTGGGGTTGGAGGATATTATAGAAACGGTTAGAGGAGCTGGATACCGGCTGCACTTGACTGAGGAGGAAGAACAGTGAAGCTGTTTTGGCGTGATCATTTTTCCATGATCATTTTTAATATTATCCAACTTTTTCTTGTGTTGAGTATTTACTGGATGGATGGTTATCGTAACTTGTCGACCGCCTTGTATTCGGTCTTTTTTGGGTTTATCCTTTTGCTGGTCTATTTGCTATTTCGGTACGTCATGTATTCTGGTTTATATCGAATATTATCCACTGCTAACATTAGAGATTTAGATGAGCTTATTCAGATGAAGGTACTTAATCCGTTAGCCTCTTCTTTACAGCATTTGCTTTTGCAGTTCTACCAGTTGTACCAGTCTCGGATTCATCAATTGGAGCATCAGCAGCGTGATCACATCACATTCATTAACCAGTGGGTTCACCAGATGAAAACGCCCCTAGCTGTGATTCATTTAATTCTCAAAGGAAAAATAGATCCCGAGTCGGATCAGATTCACGATGAGATTGATCGAATGGGAAAAGGACTGGACATGATTTTGTATATGTCACGATTGGAATCCTTTGAACCAGACTTTCATGTAGAGCCTGTTGTATTACGAAAGCTGGTTAGTGAAGTGATTTACGATAACAAAAGGTTATTGATCCGCAACGAAATTTATCCTTCCAATGAAGTGGACGAGCAGTTGAGTGTGATTACCGATGCCAAATGGTTAAGATTTATCATTAATCAATTGGTGACTAATGCGATAAAGTATTCTTCAGGTTATGCCCACAGCCTGAAATTGATATCTGACGTAAGAGATCATGTGATTGTGTTGAAAGTACAGGATGAAGGGATTGGCATCCCTAAAAAAGATATAGAGCGGGTATTTGAGGCTTATTACACAGGTGAAAATGGACGGAAGTATAGTGAATCTACGGGGATGGGGCTCTATTTGGTGGCAGAAATCTGCAAAAGGTTGAATCATGACATTCAACTCACATCGACGGTAGGTGAAGGAACGACTGTTGAAATTCTGTTTCCAATACACCCATAAGAAACCTTACAACACATTTAAGGTTTTTGTAATGTTAATCGATCGACGCTCTGTTCCGGATGGATTATGATCATGACATAGGAAAAAGAAAGGAATGAACGATGGAGATTGTACGAATGGATCAAGTCACCAAAATATACTATGGTAAGGTTCCACACCGAGCTCTCAACAATATCCATTTAACGATTCAACCAGGTGAGTTTGTTGGCATTATGGGTCCGTCTGGTAGTGGGAAGACAACATTATTAAATATGATTTCGACTATTGATATGCCGACTTCTGGCGAGGTTAGCATTAAAGGGGAAAATCCACATCTGCTCAAGAAGGATAAGCTGGCTTTATTTCGCCGCAAAGAACTGGGGCTTGTATTTCAAGATTATAATTTGTTGGAAACCCTCACTTTGGGAGAGAACATACTGTTTCCTCTGATGCTGAATAAAAAAGGGTTAAAGGAAATGGAGCACAAACTGGAAGAAGTAGCGAAAAAACTGGATATTACAGATGTTTTGGACAAACGGCCTTATGAGGTGTCAGGGGGACAAAAACAACGTGCAGCCATAGGCAGAGCTATGATTCACTCTCCTTCGCTCCTGCTTGCAGATGAACCAACCGGAAATCTCGATTCCAAGTCTTCGCGTGTTGTAATGGAAATGCTGAGCCTTGTCCACCGTGTAGACTATTCTACAATTGTGCTGGTAACACACGGCGCCTTGGAAGCCAGCTATTGCGACCGGGTCATTTTTATTAAAGATGGTGAGTTATATAATGAAATCCGTCGTAGTCATAGTCAGCAAATATTTTTTCAGGAAATCATAGATATGCTCTCCTTTTTGGGGGGAAGTAGACATGCACATGAGCTTTCGTCTGTTAGCATGGAATAATCTCAAACGTAATGCGCGTGCTTACGTTCCTTATTATTTAAGCAGCTCCTTGATGATTACGATTTTTTTCGTATATGCGGTATTTATTTTTCATCCGGATGTCTCGAATGTAATCACAGCAGCTAATGTAAAAAAGGGATTACAGGTTGCGGATCTATTGATTTTTATATTTTCCTTTTTTTTCGTATTATACACAAATAATATCTTTGTTGCTGCACGTAAGAAAGAATTTGGTATACTCACCATTTTAGGAGCAAGTCATAGGCAAATTTATTTTTTGGTAGCTTTTGAAAATCTAATTATAGGCTTTTTATCATTGGTGACCGGGATGATCGGAGGATTTGTTTCAGCGAAGTTTTTCCTGCTGATGGGTTCCAATGTCATAGGAATGTATTTAAGATTTTATTTTCCCTGGAAAGCACTTGCCTTTACAGGAATTGGATTTATGTTTTTGTTTATATTGATCTCACTTGTGTCTGTTTTCTTTATCCGACGTTTTAAACTACAGCAGCTTTTTAGCAAGGCTCCTCAGCTCAACAAAGAGCCTAAAGCTTCATGGAGTCTGTCCATTCTTGCCATAGTATTAATCGGAGCGGCTGTATATTTAATGAAGCTTGATTTTTCACCCTACATTTATCTGGCACCTTATCGTTTAGGGACCCTTTCCTTTTATATATTGCACTATTCGGTTGGAGACACCTTTAAATATACAATTATAATGGGATCTCTGGGTATTTACTTATTTTATACTCAATCATGTGTACTATTCATTCAATTGCTTAGAGCTAACAGGAAATGGTCTTGGAGCGGATCGCGTTTGTTATGGTTATCTGAGATCACATATAAAATGAGGAATAATGCCGGGCTTTTTTCATTAATTACCCTCATTTCTATCATTTCCTGTGTAGGAGCCGCATCAACTTTTGACTCCATGCAACAGCAAAAAAGATTTCTTAGGGAGCAATCTTATTCATTTGCATTTACTTCGGATGTTGTAAGTTCTAACGAGCTTGAAAAAGAGATTGACCAAAATCTGTATACGGCTGGAGTGGATTATGGGAAAGGTGAAGTATTAGTCTTCCCTTTTCGGGAACAGATTGCGCCAGTGATGAAACAATCCAACTATGAGGCACTTGCTTCCAAGTTTAAGAAGCTAAAACAGGTACCTACGCTTCGGGAGAATCAAGGTTTTTTCATTATCGATCCAAACGAGATGCCTCTCGAAGAAAAGAAAACCCTTTTTGAAAAAAAGCTAACTTACAAGCAAGGGAAATCTCATATGATGAATCTTGAGATTATGGATACTAAGACGATAGATCATAACCTGAAGTTTGATGGAAATATCGTCTCTGAACTTGGAAGGCTACTTGTTGTTTCTGATCGAACTTACGACTATTTAATTGAACATCGGTATTTCAATGATCCGTTGGCATTTAAATCTACTTATTATTTTGTGCCCAAATGGAAGAATGGCCAGCTTTCCTTAGAAACTTCTGAAACTCAACAAGAGGTATGGTTGTATTCTGTGTTGGCCAATAAGGTGAATAAAGGGGTGCTTAACTCTAGGGCCGTAGACTATTTGACATCGGAGATGGATCTGGTTATTAGTGAATTTATTGGCGGATTTATCGCCATTATTATGTTGGCAAGTACAGTAAGCCTGCTGTATTTCAGACTATATGTAGATCTTCAGCGAGATGAAGAAATATACCGAGCTTTATCGAAAATTGGACTAAACTCAAGGGAAATGAGACAATCGGCTTCCAGACAAATTGCATTCCTGTTTCTTCTGCCATTAGTCGTATCGTCTATGGGAATGGTGCTTTGTTTAGTGATGTCAGAACCATCTGTAATATATGGAGTACCCGTTCATCTTACACTGATTCAGATTATGCTGTGCTTCTGGGCCATCCAATTTCTTTCCTTTCTTATTGTACGTTCTCTGTATCTTCGTCAATTAGATTTAAAGATACTATAAGGAACGGTACGTTGTGTGTAAAAAGTTGCAGAAGGGCAGGACGGTGTTCCTCCTTTCTGGAATGTGCACCGAATAGAAGGTAAGGTCTCAAGTGGGATACAGAAGAAAACACATAATTCGTATAACAACGTAATTATAAACTATATTTAAATCGATACCATATTTTTAAAGTGGGGATATCTATGAAAAAACGTATGTTCATCTTATTGCTGCTCGCCTTGTCGGCCAGTTCTTTATCAGAGTCCTTTGTTCAAGCAGAGAAGGCGCAGCAGCAGGTTACCAAAGCAAGTGTGAAATTAACATTGAGTCAAGCCCAGCAGTGGGCACGATCCAATAGTTTTAGCTTGAAGGAAGCCCAGCAAACGATAGATCGCAACCGGATTATGCTGAAAAATGCAGGCAAGAATCTGGATTTCATTCCGGCAGGTCAAGGCAACGGTGAAGAAGATGCGGCTAGTAGTTCAGCATGGAAGGGGTATGCTTCATCGACAGTTTCTTATTTGGAATCCAAAAAGCAAATCGAACTTGCCCAAGATCAGACAGACTACGCTGCCATGAAAAACTATTATGACGTACTTCTGGCTGATAACAAAGTCAAGAGTAGTGAGGATGCACTTTTGCTCGCGCAATTGGAGGAAAAAGCTGCTGAAGCGAAGGCTAACCGTGGAAAAATTTCTCCAGGTGATCGAAGTACGATTATTCAGACTCGTATAGAGGCTCAAAAAAATGTAGACATTGCAAAAGCTGCGCTGCAAAAAGCGCTAGATTCGCTTAATACACAAATGGGACAGTCACAAGGAAATTTATATGAACTGGTGGACAGACCCGTTTACCGGAAAATGGATAACACGAATCTGGATACACTGGTGTCGCGTGCCATCTCAGCGAGTCCTTCGGTATGGAGACAGGAGGAGGCAGTCAAACTAGCAAAAATGGAAATTAAATATTACACGTGGAACTCGGGGACGGATGACTATGAAATTAAACAGATAGATGTAGATTCAGCACAAGGCGGACTGGAAAATACCAAGGATCAACTGGCAGAAACACTGAAGAGTATGTACTTTAACTTACAGCAAAATGAAGAACAATACGAGCAAATGCGAAGTAATCTACAGAACCTTAATAAAGTGTTGGACATTTCTCGCAAAAGAAAGGCACGTGGATTTGCAACAGGTACGGAGGTCGCCACGAATCAGTTGAAAGTAAAGCAAATCGAACGGAATATGGATGAACTCATTGTTCAAATGACGCTGCTGCAACATGCTTTAAACAAGCCGTGGAGTGTATAGGATTTAGCAAAAATACAATTTAAGGGGATATAACATTGTCGGAAACAGAAAAGAAAGATAAAGATTCATTACAAGTATTAAGAAAAAAAAGAAGAGTGAAAAGGAGCATAGGTATTCTGATCTTGCTCATTATAGCGGGAATTGGCGGTACGCTCTACATGAAAAGGGGCCAGGAAAAGCCTGTGGAGGCTCCGGCGAATCAGGTCGTACAGGTACAGAAAGCTAACATAACCGAGTCGCTTAGCGTTACTGGAACCGTTCAGGCTTCCAAGGAAGTAAATATTAATTTTACAAATGTCGAGGGTGCCAAGCTCGTCGCTGTCAATGTCAAAGCAGGAGATAGCGTCAAGGCAGGTCAGGTGCTAGCACGACTAGATGATTCAGATGCCAGGCTGCAAATTAAGGATGCCGAATCCAATGTCGCAATTGCAAGGGCCAAACTGGACGAAGCCAAGCGCGGACCCAAAACGAATGATATCGAGCTACAGAAAGCAAATGTCTTAAAGGCACAGATGGCGATTAAAACAGCCAAGAACGGGATGGAATTAGAGGAAGCTGCTGCGCAAAAGGAGGCAGCCAAGATGACTTTGGATAAAGCCCAGAAGGATTATGATGACCAGGCTTATCTGGTTCAGAATGATGCGGCAGCAGAAAGTGACCTGGCGACAGCCAAGCAAAATCTGGATAAGGCAAAACTGGATATGAGCAATGCAGAGCTGCAGTACAAGAAGGCACAGACCAAGCAAACTGAGGCGATCGAAGAGGCGGAAATGGGCTATAAAACAGCATTAATACAATTAAAGGCTGCACAGTCCCCACCTGAAGCTTCCAACATCCAATCTGCACAAGCTTCTTTATTGCAGGCTGAAACGGCATTAGAGCAGAAGAAAAGTGTTCTAAGTAAATTACAGGTTACGGCGCCGTGGGACGGGATCATTTTGAAGGTCAACGGCGATGTGGGCACTAGTCCTACTGCACCTTTTATTGTCATGAATAACTCCAACACAGGGGTTATGAAGGTTCTTGCCAAGGTGAACGAAAGTGATATTGCTAAATTAAAGACCGGACTTCAGGCGACAATGCACTCGAATTCATTCCCGGACAAACAATTTAAAGGCGAAGTACGCTTTGTTTCTCCAGAGCCGGTGACGGAAGCCAATGTGACTACATACAAAATTGAATTGTCTTTGGATAGCCAAAACATAAGGCTGCAACCGGGGATGAATATGGATGTATCTCTACTGTTAGCTGAACACAAAAATGCGCTGTCTGTGCCATTGTTTGCCTTGAGATCTGAAGGCGGTGTAGATGGAGTATATGTGGCGAAGAACGCGGCGAATCCGGCGGATTATGAGTTTAGACCCGTGAAACTGGGTATCTATACAGCGGATCAGGCCGAAATCAAGTCCGGTGTCAAGGAAGGTGAAACCATTGTTATTCCTCCTCAGAACAGCAGTGCTGACCCGAATGGCAGTGGAGGGGGGCAGACACAATGAGTGAAACTCAATCCAATAACACCGTTATTGAAATTAAAGAGCTGAAAAAAAGGTATGAAGTAGGCGGTCAGGAGATTCAGGCTCTACGCAGTGTGAACTTATCTATTAACGAAGGGGAGTTTGTTGCTATCATGGGGCCCTCTGGTTCAGGCAAGTCTACCATGATGAATGTCATTGGTTGCCTGGATCATCCGGATACGGGTAAATACTATTTGGATGGATATTCCATATTGGATGCTCGTGAAAACGAACTTTCAGAGATTAGAAATCAGAAGCTAGGTTTTGTGTTTCAGAAATTCTATCTGCTTCCTCGTACTACAGCTTTAGCAAATGTGGAGCTACCTATGATGTATGCAGGTGTTCCTGGCAAGGAGCGTCGGGAAAGAGCTATAGAGGCGCTTCGGATGGTGGGTCTTGCAGAACGGATGTATAACAAGCCTAATGAGCTTTCTGGCGGCCAGCAGCAGCGGGTTTCCATCGCCCGGGCATTGGTGAATAATCCAGTCATTCTACTGGCGGATGAGCCTACGGGCGCACTGGACACGAAGACAAGCATCGAGATTATGGAGCTGTTCCAAGGTTTGAATGAACAGGGAAAAACCATTGTCCTGGTTACTCATGAACTTGAAATAGCGGAATATGCCAAACGATTGATCAGCTTTCGGGATGGTAACATTGAGCGAGATGAGCCGATTAAGAATAGACGAATTTCATCAAGGGTGGTAAGTCTATGAATTTGATGGAAACGATCCGTGTATCGATGAATAGCTTAACTACCAACAAGATGCGCTCCTTTTTAACGATACTCGGTATTATTATCGGGGTGGCAGCGGTGATTGCCATTATGGCCATCGGGAATGGCTCAAAGGCCAGTATTAAGGAGGAAATCAATAAGTTAGGGAATAACGTGCTTCTGGTTGCTCCCGTCATGCCAATGACCGAGGAAGAAATAAATCAGGACACCTTGCCCTCATTTACTTGGACAGATGTCGAGGCATTGGAACAAAAGAGTTCGATTGCAGCAATGATGCCCCGCATTTCAAACAGTTCAAAAGCTGCGTGGGGTCGATATAACTATAATGCAACCATTGTAGGGACATCTGCTTCATTTTATAAGGCCAAAAAGTTTTCCTTTGCCGAGGGCAGAACATTTACCAACGATGAGATGGATAAACGTAGGAATGTTGCCATTTTGGAAAGCCAAGCGGTTATGCGTCTTTTTGGTGGGGATACCCAAAATGTATTGGGACGAACGATTCAAATCAAACAGATCCCTTTCAAAGTAATCGGAGTATTAAATACCCAGCCTGTTACGAATTTAAGCTACAGTACCAATGATCAAATCTACATCCCTGCTACAACCATGATGAACCGTCTGGGTGAGAAAAACATTACTGGTCTGGAGGTATCCGCCAAGTCACCAGGCTTGATGGGTCAGGCTCAATCAGACATATTGGAAAGCTTGCGTGTGACGCATCAGCTAAAACCTTCGGAACCGGATCAATTCCAAGTAATGAGTCTGTCCGAAGCAGCAGGTGCAGCATCCGGTGTAGATAATATCATGACCAGCTTGCTGGGAGGTGTAGCGGCGATCTCGCTCGTGGTTGGGGGAATTGGAATTATGAATATAATGATGGTATCGGTTATAGAGCGCACGAAAGAAATTGGGATTCGAAAAGCCATCGGTGCCAAGCCAAGAGATATTATGATTCAATTCCTGTCCGAAGCCGTCATTTTTGGTCTGCTGGGGGGGATGCTCGGGGTGGTTACAGGCATAGGCGCCTCCAAAATAATCGAAGCAACAGCACACATGACCATTGAATTTACAATCTCGCCGATCCTATACTCGTTTCTTAGCTCCGCAGGCACAGGCATTCTATTTGGGGTATACCCGGCTTATAAAGCAGCAAGATTAAAACCAATAGATGCATTGAGATACGAATAATTGAATGGGCATATGGTCGCAACATAAAACGTGAACTGCTTCTAGATTTTGGAGGAACAAATACTATGGAAAAAAGCTATGCGCAAAATAGAACCAGAGCTAATCGGATAAAGAGAAATAGAAGAAGAATTCGAGCATTTTTATGAGCGACATTGAAAAAACAAATCAAATTTTAAAACAAATACTGGGGCAGAGTTTTTCGACAAGAGTGATTCGATTTCCAGGCGGTCATATGACATGGCAGAAAAACGACCCCGATGGTATGGGAGTACTGGACAAAGCTCTACATGATAAGGATTATCATCAGATTGACTGGAATGTGTTACCTAAAGATGCAGAAGGTGCACCTAAGAATGCTGAGCAATTAATTAGCGAATTCATGAGGAATATGGGGAATAGAGAAAAAGCAGTGGTACTCATGCATGACACTTACGGGAAGGAAGAAACAGCCAAAGCCTTGCCTGAAATCATAAGATATTTAAAAAAGCAGGGATATGAATTTAAAACTATCAAGTAACGTACCGATTCAATCAAAACAGAAGGGATAAGCAATAATATGGATATTAAAGATCTGGAGGATCTATATGTATCTTGCAAATCAGATCTCTTTGGTTATCTATTGAGGATGTTGCATAACAAACAGGATGCCGAAGATTTGTTGCAGGAATGCTTTATTCGTTTCATAAGAGCTTCTCCTGATTTGCCCGAAGATCGTATTCGATTCTATCTTTTGAGAATTGCCAAAAATTTAGCTATAGATTTAATGAGAAAACGAAAAAAAATGGATGAATATACTTTGCGTAAGGAAATGCTCTACTACCACTCGGATACCTTCGATTTTGAAATTCAGGAAGAGGTCAATCGAATTCTTTTGCTGGCTAGTAATACGGAGCAAAGAACGGTACTTGAATTGCGATTACTCCAAGGATACTCCATAAAGGAAACGGCTAGAATTTTAAACAAGAGTGAAAATGCAGTGAAGTCTTCGCTTCACAGAGCTTCCCAACGTATTAAATTGAGATATATTTCTTGAACACTATGGAGTGCTTTGCTTTTTTAAACAAGAAGTAAGACAAACAGTCCCGATGAGAAAATTCTTGATTGCGGGGCTGTTTGTATGTTGTACATAGTAGGTGAAATGGTGAAAAAGACGGTAAGTAATCACGGTTATTTTCTTATGCCGATCAGCAAGACATCAGCTTCAAAATCATGCATACCAATGATCGTGATCTGCTCTTGCACAGAGATTGAAGCTGTGCCAAAACGACGATTCTCCAGGTCAATGACCGTGAAGTCATATTCACTTAAATCCACGTTTAGCTTCAGCACAGTGTTGATTGGAACGTAGATGGCGACCTTGATGTAATCGGCGCTTACAGCCGCACGGATTTCTTCCGTATTTTTAAGCACTATGTTCCAAGGCTGCATATCCGTAATTCCATATATCCCGAAGAGCCATTTGGCCAATCCATAATCCCATGCCCCTTCAAACTTAAGTGCAGACTGCCAATCATATGGACTGTCGAATCCCTCCCCAGTTACACCGAACTTTTTGCCTTTCCGATGCCAGCTCCAAATACCGTGGGCTCCATAGGTTATGCCAGCAGACGCCCCGGACAGAAGACTTTGCCAAGCTGCCTTACGAACATCGGCGCGGCTGAAGCGGCCATAGACTTTTCGACTGTAGCCCATCTGTTCATAACAGGGCTCTGAGTTGAGCACCGGTCGGGTGACAGGCTTATTACAGAAGTCCAGTGCGAGTGTATACGCTGTTGGTTGAAATTGTGAATTATGTCCTGACTGGTACATGTAAAAATCCAAATGGGGGTCATTAATAAATTCCTCTGGCAGTGAAGCTAATCTTCCTTGAATATGCAGAGTGGTCAGGCACTGCGGGCTGTGCTGTTTGATGGTATGGAGAGCAAGTCGGTAATATTGGTTGGCACGCTCGGAGGGGAAATCGGTGTCACCACTTATAATATATATGGGGTAGAATTTGGAGAACCGATCGGCAACATAACGCACATAAGGTTCCACTGCCCCAAGCGGCATTTTTTTCTCCTCACGAAGCTTGGCAGCCCACGTATCCGGGATATAATTACACCATAATAGGACCAGTGCAGGAACAAAACCTCTGTTTACAGCCATTTCGATCATCGTCTCGGCTCTGGTAAAATATTCTTCGTTCAACGTATAGAAATTGTAGCTGCCATCCTCGGCATATGCGAAAGGCTCATAGTTCAAATCGCTGCCACTTGCATCCCATTGGCGCAGCATATTGATTTGCAGGACATTGAAGCCCTGACTTTTCCGGTAATCCAGATAATAGGCCCATTCCTCCAGCGTGATGTTGGTAAATGCGCTCCAAACCGTATCGGCCAAATAAAAAAAGGGGTTACCCTCATTCATGAAATATCGTTTGTTCTCAGCTATACTCAGTTGAATCAAAAGCTTCCTCTCCTAACGATTGTCATGACAGAAGCGGTGACCGTGTATCCGTCCGCCGCTTCTGCCTTTTTTCTATTATAGGATAGCGGGACTTGCTGTGGTTTCACTTGCTTGCTTTTCCAATTGCTCTTGCGCTTCGTGTTCCTTCTTCAGAGCCTGCTTGTCCAGCGCTCTAAAGAACGGATAGTAGATCAGCATACTGATCGGGATGAGTACCAGTTGTGCGGCGGCTAGTTTCCAACTGCCCTCGATGAAGCCCAGAGCAAAGATAGGGGTGCCGAAAGGCGGGTAAATCCCGATTGGTGCGGGCAACAAGCCGATGTTGGTGGCAATATAGCCGAGCACCGCACAAATGATGGGGGCAACGATAAACGGAATGGCTAGCAACGGGTTCAATACCATTGGAATTCCGAAGATCAACGGCTCGTGAATTGAGAAAAAGGTACCCGGAAGACCGAGTTTGCCGATCGTGCGAAGCTGTTTGCTCTTGGCCAGGAAAACCAATAGCAGGGCAAATCCGAGCATTGGCGCATAGTTGCAGAAGATGGACCAGAAGGCCAGCCCGATAATGTTTGGAAGTGGAGCGCCTGCCTGGAAAGCGTCAAGGTTGGCTAGATCCAGGCTCATCCAGATGGGCTTCACGATAGCGAGTATAACAATTGCACCGTGAATTCCGAACATCCACAGAGCCTGCATAATGATCAGCGCGATAATCAAAGCGCCGAGTGATCCGCCCAACCCTTCCAGTGGTATTTGGAGATAAGTATAGATAAAATCGTGGACTGTACCAAATGAAGTCTGCATGAACAAACCAGCAACGATAACAAACACAAGGGCTACCAAGACGGCCGGGATCAAGCCTGAGAAGGTTTTGACAACGGTAGGCGGGATCCCGTCAGGCATTTTAATCGTCCAATTGCGGTCGACAATCCAAATATACAACCGGGCGGCAATCAAACCGACGATCATGGCAACGAATAATCCCTGCGCGCCGAGCCATTGAAGTGGCAAAGCACGGACTTTATCAAAGGTCTGGATCGGTGTAACGATAAGAAAAGAGAGAAGGGCGGTTGCCGCCGGAACAAGGGGGTCCTTGTCAAAAGCTTGCGCCAGTCTGTAGGCTATAAAAAATACCGCATACAGAGCGATGATGCCGGTGGTCATCGTCGATGCCAACCCGATTATGGCCTTCACGGGCGCAATAAGATTCTGGTAAGGCTCCCAAGCAAGTGCAGAGAAGAGAGTTGCAAATGCTCCGATAATCAGAAAAGGAAGGGTGGACATCAGTCCGTTGGAAATTGCGCTCATGTAACGGTTTTGCTGAATTGTACCCGCCACTTTTTGAAGCTTATAAGAGAATTTTTGTTGGCTAGCCATATTTATTCAACTCCTACTATAGACTTTCATCCGCCTATATAATAACTTAGATAACGCTTTCATTTAATGAAACAACATGCAGGATTATCATATATCGTTGCCCGATTTGACCAACCTCCTTGTTCGGCTGATGAGTGAGCATCTGACTCTGGGCTTTACAGCTTAAGCGCGTCTCCTAGCACTTTTTCGCCGTTCATCATACCGTAGTCTACTATATTGATAACACTTACCTTAATGCCTTTAGGTTCATATTTTGCCTTGAAATCATCCTCCAGGTAACCGACTTGTGGTCCGATCAGCAGTACATCCGTCTTGTCGGCATATTCTTTAAACGAACTTTCGGAAGTAGCCCTGATTTCAACCTCAAGGTTTTGCGCTTGTGCGGCCTTTTGCATTTTCTGTACCAACATACTTGTAGACATTCCTGCAGCACATACCAGTGTAATTTGTTTCATCCGTTGTTCCCTCCGTTGGAAGTGTGATTTGTGATTTCTTCATAGCGATTCAATCTGTTGTAAAGCTCAATCATATGTCCAGCCAGATCTTTAGTTGTGATGGCTGACATAAGATGATCTTGAGCATGTACCATAAGCAGTGTGACTTCGTGGACGGTTCCGCCAGCTTCCTGTTGAATCAGCCTCGTTTGTGATTTATGCGCTTTAACCAACTCGGCTTTGCTTTCTTCAAGCCGCTCTGCCGCCAACTGTGTGTTACCTTTTTGAGCAAGAGCGATCGCGTCCATCGCTTTACTCTTGGCAACACCTGAGTTAGTGATAATTCCCATAATAATTTCTTGATACTCCTCCATCTCGTTCACCTCATGCTTTTTTCTCTTTAACTTACAGATTCAGTGTATAGGTTTGCTGCCGAGATCTAAACCCAAGTCTTTTCCGCCAGTAACGGAAATTCATTCATTGCTACTACGCTTTCATTTTAAAAAGCTCCAAGCAGCACCCGCTCTGTGAATATCAGCTAGATGCACTGCGAAGCTTGGTTCAATACAGCTTATATTTAACGATAATCCTGGAGAATTCCTCGTACGTTTCGCATTTTAACATCTGCTGGACGATATCCGAATTGTCGACCAGTTCCATGAGATGGTTATACATTTTAGACGGTGGCTCTTTACCGTTTCTTTCAATGCTGAGGAGACAGATGAACTGCACTGGTTTGTCGCCCCACTCGATAGGTTGTTGAAGGGTACAGACCGCCCATACGGTTTGATTGCTTTGCGGAATGATAGGGTGAGGAACGGCTACCAAATTTCCGTAAGCCGTGGGTGCAGCCTGTTCTCGTTCCAGAACGAGTCCTATAAAACCTTCTGCAGAGCGGATCAGCCCTTCAGCATATATTTTTTGGCCCAGAAAAGAGATGACCTCTTCCTTGGTGGTAAAATTTTGTCTCAGAAATACGAGTTCCTCCCGAATGTAATGAAAATCAAACTCGGCTTCACCAGTCAGAAAACTTCCGATTTTGCCCATATCGCTGCCGCCAAGAAGTGTCTGCACGACCACGACCGGAACCGATAATGGCAGCTGAATGGGAATGGTGCTCACCACAAAGTCAATGTCATGGAGGGGGACCTGCTGAAGCTTGTAATATTCCGTTGTACCCGCCACTTCAAGCGAGCTGCCAAAAGTGCTTTGCAGTTTGTACTTGAGCAGCCGGGCGCTTCCAACTCCTGAAGTGCAGACGACCAGACAGCGTTTTGGCCGGGTGTTCATACGCTGTCGTTCGATGGCTCCTCCGATGTGAATGGCGAGATAGCCCATCTCCGCTTCCGGGATCGCAATATTCAGCTTGCTCTCGACCAGCTTGGCACCAATGACTCCCGCTTGAAAAGCCAGAGAGTAGTTGCTCTTGACATGCTCCAGCATGGGGTTTCGGATGTTCATCCCGTACTTTACCCGGTTCAGCGCCGGCTTCAGATGAAGGCAGATGCCTATGAGCAGTTCCGTATCACGGCTGATGTTCAGATTCAAATCCCTGTCGATCTCGGCGAGCATTTCCTTGCCCAATTCATAGATGTTCCAGTCCAGCAGCTTCTCGGGTCCCATGTCCTCTATTTGTTGTCCTTCAATTCCGACAAACCACTTGTTTCCGGCAAGATGCATGGCAATGTAGGCGATTTCATCTTCGGGAAAAGACAACTGCAATTCCTTTTCGATCAGCCCGACAATATGCTCGGCAGCCCGAAATTCGTCGGTGCCCCGCAGATCTCCTATTTCCGTCGAGAGCATAGCTACCTGGTTTCCGTCACGAATACGCTTGCAGGCGATTGCAATATGAATAGATAAATTGCTGAACGCGATATCGGAGAGCGTTACTTCATATTTCTGAGTCTGTTCCAGAACGATTCCGCAAATCAGCGTCATTTCGTGCGGGGTGACGATGCGCAGCGCTGCATGAAGTGTTCCGCCTTGTTCTTCGGAACGACTTACAATAAACTCGGACAAGCAAAACCGAAGCTGAACTTCATCACCCTTCAGTTTGACTCCGTAATTTGGCCGTTTGTCAGTGGTGATTCCGTAGCCTTGTAGGGTTTGTTTGACCTCTTTGAAATCATTCTGCACCGTAGACTTGCTTATATATAGCTCATCTGCGAGGTCTTCCAGCTTCACATAATGATCAGCGAGCAGGAGACGCTTGATTAAATACAATTGCCGGTAACCGGGAGAACCTGGATCATCGGGCTCGCCGGACAGGAACAACTGCTGCAGCAGCGCACGAAAGCTACGATTATCAGTAATTTTTAGTTCATATCCCCTTGAACGAACAGGTTCAATTGCTGCCCCGTGCTTAGATAGAAATTCATCCAGTTCCCGGATATCGCTGCGGATGGTACGTGAAGTAACCTGAATCAATTTGGCGAGATAATCACTTTTGACAGGAGCATCGGCAGCCAGCAAGTGCTGAAGAATTGAAACCATGCGTGCATTCATTCAAGGTTTCCCCCTTTCTGTAAAACGGAATACAAGCAGTGTACATAAAAAACCTCCGATTATCCAAGTGTAACACCTGTAAAATAACCGGAAGCTTGTAGTAAGCTCAAAAGTAAATGAGGAAGATTCAATCAACAGTTAGCGGAAGAAGATGGTGTAAGCGGTTGGTCTGAACGTATTACCATCTGCACAGCATTTTGCCAACCTGTATAAAGCCGCTGGCGCCTGACTTCATCCATACTAGGAGTGTAGTGCTCATATAGATTCTGATCAGAGGTGTTTCCCGTGACGATGCCTTTAGGATCTGACCAGTATCCGACTCCAAGACCGCCCAGATACACAGAGCCCATTGCAGACAGCTCGGCACAGGTAGAGCGGGTAACATGGGTACCCAGAATATCTGCCTGAAACTGCATGAGCCAGCTGTTAGATGAGGCCCCGCCATCTGTACGTAAACTAGTAAGGGGTACACCGGATTGTTCACGTATAAATTCTACCGCATCTCTCACTTGATACCCGATACTCTCCAGCGCTGCGCGCACAATATGTGCTTTGCCGTTTCCACGGGTCATACCCACAATTGCAGCACGTGCAGAGGGATTCCAGTAGGGGGCACCTAAACCAACAAAAGCAGGGATCAGATATACGCCCTCATTGTCCTGCAATTCGGTGATCATGGATTGCATTTCCTCAAATGACGAGAATAATCCTAAATTATCCCTTGTCCATTTTATACTGTCTCCGGTCGTACGTATAACGGCTTCCAATGCATAAGTAATCTTTCCTGAAGCCCCCCAGGCAATCGTTGTGACCAGGCCGTCACCGCCCTGCACGGGTTGCGAACCAATATTCATAAGTACAGATGTTCCAGTCCCATATGTCGCTTTGGCGTCGCCAGTCTCGAAGCAACGGTGTCCGTACAGTGCACCCTGTGAATCTCCGATTATGCCTGATATAGCTACTTGTTCGGCCCATAATTCCGCTTCCTGTGTATAGCCATACAAGGCATCGGATGCTTTTACCTCAGGGAGTATGGAGGAAGGAACACCAAATATACTGCACAAATCCCTATCCCAAGCCAGCGTGTGAATGTTAAAAAGGGAAGTACGGCTGGCGTTGCTGTAATCGGTTGCATGTATTTGACCGCCTGTAAGTTTCCATAGCAGCCAGCTGTCAATGGTCCCCGCAAGTAGTTTACCTTCAGCAAGCAATTGGGGGGCATGAGGTACATGTTCCAAAATCCAATTGAACTTGGCGGCAGAGAAATAAGGATCGAGCATTAGACCTGTCTTGGAGCGTATAACATCTTCATAGCCAGTATTCTTCAAGCGTGTGCAGACCTCTGCCGTTCGCTGGCACTGCCATACAATGGCATTATAGATAGGCAAGCCAGTAGAACGATCCCAGATCAGAGCCGTTTCTCGCTGATTCGTAATCGTTACTGCGGCCAGCGAGGAGGGAGAAAGTCCGGCTTTCTCCAGTACGCCTTTCGCAGCAATAAGCACATTGTGATATATCTCAAGCGGGTCATGTTCAACCCAGCCCGGCTGTGGGTAATATGGTTTGTGCTCCAAAGAATAACGGGTAATCACATCGCCCTGCTGATTGACCAGCAGAGTTTTGGTTCCAGAAGTGCTTTGATCGATCGCCAGAATATAGGTCTCGATATTCATTACAGCTACAGCTCCTTACTTGTTCATCAATTCGAGCACAATCTTGCTGATATTGTCAGAGGTAAGTCCATAATGTTCAAAGACTTCAGCTGTTTTGCCGGCAATCGCCGGTTCATCCGGTATGCCCAGCACTTTCATAGGAACCGGTTGATGTTGAACCACCATTTCTGCTACGGCAGCACCCAAGCCTCCGAATACACTATGCTCCTCCACGGTGACAATACCTCTCGTTTCCCGGGCTGCGGCGATGATCGCTTCCTCATCAAGTGGCTTGATGGTGTGCATATTGAGAACACGAGCTTTCACACCCATCTGCTGGAGCAACTCAGCCGCATCCAGAATGATACGGACGGTCTCACCAGCGCCAATCAGAGTAATGTCTGATCCTTCTCGCAAGGTGACAGCTTTTCCAATCTCAAATGGATAATCATCGGACGGATAGATATCCTCAACAGCATTACGTCCGATCCGTACATATGCGCCTCCTTCATGCTGAACCAGCGCTTCGGTCATTTTCTTGGTTTCATGACGATCGGCGGGGAGTAAGACCATCAAACCAGGAATCGCTCTGGCCACAGCAATATCTTGGACAGAGTGATGGGACATCCCCAGTGCGCCGTAGCTAACACCACCGCTTATCCCAATCAGTTTTACATTGGTTCCGGAATAAGCTACATCTACCTTGATTTGCTCAATACTACGCATGCTCAGGAAGCAGGCAGGAGAGGTGACGAACGGCTTTTTACCGCTGTGTGCGAGTCCGGCAGACATACCGACGATATTTTGCTCGGCAATGCCTACTTCCACAAATTGTTCCGGATAGGCATCGGCAAAGGGGGCCATAGCAGCAGAGCCGCGAGAATCACTAGCCAACACCATAATATCCCGATCCTCTTTGGCAAGACTAAGCAACGTTTCACAGATGACCTGACGATTAGGGATTTTGTTCATTGTTTATCTCACCTGTCCTTCCCCGGATAATTCGTCTATTTCTTGCGTTAGTTCCGCCAGTGCGCGTTCAAGTTCATCATCACTTGGAATACGATGGTGCCAGCCTGGAACACCCTCGGCAAAGGATACTCCTTTTCCCTTGATCGTGTTTGCCAGCACCAACGTTGGTTTGCCTTCAATTTCGGGGACATTGCGGAATGTATGGATTAGTTCCTCCATGCTGTTGCCATCAATGGAGATAACATTCCAGCCGAAGGCGGCCCACTTCTCCTCCAGCGGCTCAAGTCCCATAACCTCCTCGGTTGTACCGCTGATTTGCAGGCCGTTGCGGTCAATGATGCCGACAAGATTATCCAGTTTGTAATGGGCACCTGCCATAGCGGCTTCCCAATTGGAGCCTTCAGCTTGCTCTCCGTCACCCATTAGACAGAATACACGGTAGGATCGCCCGTCACGCTTGGCAGCCAGTGCCATGCCGACTGAGATGGGGAGGCCATGGCCCAATGCGCCTGTATTCATCTCAACACCGGGAACCTTATTGTTCGGATGCCCAATCAGACGGGTACCGAATTGGCTATAGGTTTCCAGTTCTTCTTTAGGGAAGAAACCAAGGTCTGCCAGAATACACCATAAAGATTCGACGGAATGTCCTTTGCTGGCAATAAAGCGGTCGCGTTCTTCCCATTTAGGATTAGCGATATCAATATTCATGATTTCGTAGTATAGGGCGGTGAGTATATCCGTATTGCTCAGTGAGCCTCCTGTATGTCCTGTTTTGGCACGATGAATAATGGTGAGCAGGTCCTTACGGATTTGTGCGGCTTTGATTTTCAAGTCTAGGATTTCCATAGTGTCCTCCTGAAAAAATATAGTTAAACCAGAATACCCGACTTGGTGACAGCGAGATCGGAACCACGCAACCAGCGTTGGATTTCCTGTTCGGTAGGATCTACTGGATCTGCCTTAACGCCTGGAAGGTAATTGCAGGCCTCGTACAGAGCTGGGATGACGTTAGCGTGAATGCCAACAGAGTGATGGACGTAAGGACCTTTGACGAGCTTTTCTTCCCATAACGGCCAGTCGTTGACTTCTACCCAGACATACGAGCCGCGGGTATAAGGTCCCTCAATTCCTTTAGCTTTGCCGAGGAAAATGGAATAATCTCCATGATCACCATCAAAACGAGCGATGGTCATGCCGCCGCCTTTGATTTGTCCTTCATGTGTGCCTGGTGCGTGATCATCGAACAGGAAGTGCTTGCGCAGTTTGGGTTTGTTCTCAATAGACATGGATACTGGAAAGTTCCCGCAGTGGAATAAAAGTTCTCCATTGTCATTCTCAGGGTGACGTACTGTAATATCAGCAAAAAAGGTTGGCAGTTCGTTCATCGCAGCCGCTTGCACCATAACCGAAGTAATAGCTCCGTGAATATCGGTTTCGCAGGTGACCGGAATTTGTTCATCTGTCAAAATGGCATTAGCCAGACAAGGCATAATTCCCATAGCTTCCTGGAGGGAGGACCAGCATTGGATGGCGATAGCTGTACTTCCCGTTTCGATAGCGTAGGATTTCATGGCTACTTTAAGTGCAGCGATGCGTCTGATATCTTCTTCGGTGACTTCACTGTAGTCCAGCTTTTCTTTGATATAATCAATCGCTTCTGAAAGCTCAGCACTGCTTCCGGAAGCAATTTTCTTTGAACGGAGCTGAATATCTACTAGTGTAATTGGATGAATTTCAATACCGAATCGCTCCAACAGTTCCCCTTCATTGCAGATCATGGTCCAAAAGGAAGCAGGACGAGGACCTATTTGGAGAATCCGTAAACTTTGGAATTGTCGTACTACATTGGCAGCCGAGATAAAGTTGTTAAAGCCTCGTTCAAATACCGGATCAGCTACACGACTGTTTGTGATATAGGTAAAAGGGACATTAAAGCGGCGAAGCACTTTTCCGCTGGCGAACAATCCACACTGGGTATCCCGCAATCTCATCCCGTCGGCTAGAGGAGCCTCATCACGTGGACCCCACAATAGCACCGGCTTGCCAATCGCCTTGCCCACACGGGCAACCGTATCCTCGGTACCAAAATTGCAGTGGGGGAAGAAAACGGCGTCTACTTCCTCTTCCTTGAAACGTTTGATAATCAAGTCTGCGTTAATATGATCGTCATACAGTAAACCTTCTTCATTAAGTCCTTCCAAATCCACGATGTCCATGTTCATTCCGAAGCTCTCGATTTGTTTGCGAATGGCAACTTTGTAGCGGAATGCATCCTCAGCACTGAAGGTGAATCGTCGAGTAGGCGCATACCCCAGTTTCAGCTTTTTCATGAATAACTCTCCTTGTACTAGAAGTAAACAAATTGAAATCACACTAAACAAAACTAAACTATGGTGTACAAATTATATAAAGTTTTATTTTCGAAGTCATCGTATCATCTCTATAAACCGCTGTCAATTAGTCTGTTTATAAAAATTAAGTTGTTTAGTTTAGTTATTTTTCGAAAATAAACTAAACAAATGTATTTAATTTAGAGTGAGTAACGTATGTATCATATCTATTAAATTTGACAGGCTCCTAAATCTTTGTTAGAGTTTCAATCAAATATGAATAACCTTTTCATGGGATGTTACCGATAGGGCATAACCTGAACTGGCTTGTTTACACTGCAAGTGTAATCAGGCTGGTTTGGGTTTTTTTTATTACTCATCACCCTTTCTGTATCCCTTTTATTACACATTTGGAAGGAGAACGTTTATGTCTAGTTATGTTTTTCCTAAAGACTTTTTATGGGGTGGTGCTCTTGCTGCCAACCAGGCTGAGGGGGCTTATTTGGAAGACGGTAAAGGGTTGAGTCTGGTGGATCTGCTGCCTACCGGAGAGAAGAGAAGAAGCATAATGAAAGGGAATGTTCCTTCGCTGACTCCACTTGAAAGCGAATTCTATCCTTCCCACGAAGCCATTGACTTCTATCATCACTATCGCGAGGATATTGCACTATTTGCGGAAATGGGATTCAAGGCACTGCGTGTTTCTATTGCCTGGGCTCGTATTTTTCCAACTGGAGAAGATGCTGTTCCCAATGAAGCGGGGCTGCAATTTTACGATGATTTGTTCGATGAATTGCATAAACATGGCATTCAGCCGGTCGTTACCCTTGCTCATTTTGACGTGCCGGTAGCTCTGATCGAAAAATATGGAAGCTGGCGCAGCCGGAAACTGGTAGGTTTGTTTGAAACCTATGCCAAAACCGTATTCGCCCGTTACAAGGATAAAGTGAAATACTGGATGACGTTTAATGAAATTAACATGCTGCTCCATCTGCCGTTTCTCGGCGCCGGGCTTGTATTTCAAAAAGGTGAAAACGTTAAACAAATTCAGTACCAGGCTGCGCATCATCAGCTTGTTGCAAGCGCGCTGGCGGTGAAAGCATGTCACGAGATTATTCCAGATGCGAAGATTGGCTGTATGCTTGCTGCTGGCAGCTTCTATCCGTATACATGTAATCCCGAAGATGTGTATCAGGGGATGGAAAAAGACCGCGAGTCCTACTTCTTCATTGATGTACAGTCACGCGGCGAATATCCTGGTTATGCGAAACGCTTCTTCAAGGATCATGGACTAAACATCGAGATGGAATCCGGCGACGCAGCCATTTTGAAAGATCATACCGTCGACTACATCGGGTTTAGCTATTACTCGAGCCGGACAACCAGCACAGACCCGGAAGTTGTCAAAAACATGACCAGCGGGAATGTATTCGGCTCCGTGGCCAACCCATATTTGGACAAGTCAGAATGGGGCTGGACGATCGATCCAAAAGGATTCCGCATCACAGCCAACCAACTGCATGACCGCTACCAAAAGCCTTTATTCGTAGTGGAAAACGGTTTTGGGGCCAATGATGTGGTTTCGCCTGAAGGAGAAGTGAATGACGATTACCGAATCGACTATCTCAAGCGGCATATTGCCGAAATGGGCGAGGCTCTTCAAGACGGGGTCGAAATTATCGGTTACACCAGCTGGGGACCGATTGACATTGTCAGCGCTTCCTCGGGAGAGATGAAAAAACGCTATGGTTATATTTATGTAGACCGTGACAACGAAGGCAACGGTTCGTTGAAGCGTATTAAAAAGAAAAGCTTCCACTGGTACAAAGACGTAATTCATTCCGACGGCGAAAATCTCGGCGAATAATCGTACGACAAGAAAATAGGATCGGATGTCCCGAACCCATAGGGATTTCCGATCTTCGTTTCTTGATTGAAAGCGTTGACAATCGTTCCTTTTCGGGCTATACTTGACGCAATTCCATCATTTTTTAGGATTGTTACTGCATAGCAGGCAAAACCTAAGCCACGAATAAGCGGATTTTACAGTCTAGTTTATTTGGCGTGCTTCGGTTTTTTTTGTTTGCAATAAAGTGGATGGAGCATGAGTGGCTCTTGCTGGCATAGGGAACGGGGGATCGAGATGAATATAGCAAAGGTCATCAACAACAATGTAATTAGTGTCTACCAGACAGACGGTACAGAACTCGTGGTCATGGGTCGAGGGATTGCTTTTAAGAAAAAGCCAGGAGACAAAGTAGACGAAACCAGGATTCAGAAGGTATTTGCGCTGAAAAACAAGCAGACATCCGATAACTTCAAAATGCTGCTGCGCGAGGTACCGATGGATTTGATCGTGATTGTGGAGGAAGTCATTAATGACGCCAAGCATAATCTGAACAGAAAGCTGAACGAAAATATTTATGTTTCTCTGACCGACCATATCAATTTTGCTATTGAAAGGTACCGGGAAGGACTGGAAATCAAAAACGCGTTATTGTGGGAAATCAAGCAGCTGTACAAAGAAGAATTCGCTATTGGTCTGAGAACGCTGGAACAAATCAAACAAAAGCTCGGTATTGAACTGCCTGTGGATGAAGCGGCTTATATTGCCCTTCACATTGTGAATGCTGAAATGAACGAGGAAGTCATTACGACCATGAGTATTACGAAGTTCATCCAGCAAATTATCAATATCGCCAAGTACCATTTTAAGGTGGATTTTGACGAGGATTCTTTGAGTTATTTCCGCTTTATTACGCATCTGAAATTTTTCGCCCAGCGTGTATTTAAGGGAAATCACTATGAAAATAACTATGATCATTTATATGACATGATTAAGGAAAAGCACAAGGAAGCAGCCGCTTGTACGGAGAAAATCGGAACCTTTGTAAAAAAAGAATACGGTCACGAATTGACGAACGAAGAAAAGCTGTATTTGACTGTGCATATTGAACGAGTGGTGAATAGATAAGGTAAACCTTTTATTCGAAAAAGGATCAAAATAAAAGGTTAAATGTTTTTGTTGACAAATATGGTAGTTTAATTATATTATGTGAGTAACAGGAATTTAATAAGTTTTAACTGGGATTGTTACTGGTTATGCAGGCAAAACCTAAGTCATGAAAAATTGCGGGACTCAAGTGCCCACCATTTTTCAAGGCTTAGGTTTTTTGTGTGCCTAAATATGGTAAAAAGCCCCTTAGAACATGGAGGTGTCCATCATGAGTTATGAAAAACTGGCTAAAGAAATTGTGCACCTGGTAGGCGGCGAAAAAAATGTAGTATCGCTCGTACACTGCGCCACACGCCTGCGTTTTGTGCTAAAAGATGAGGCAAAAGCAGACAAGGCAAAGCTGGAAAAAACCGATGGAATTATTACGGTCAAGCAGAGCGGTGGCCAGTTCCAGGTTGTGGTCGGTAACAAAGTACCAGAAGTATATAATGCCATCGGCCAAGTATCCAACATTTTGAATGAAACTGGAAAAGAAGAGAATTCAGCTAAAGGCAAGAAAGGGTTTGGCGCTGTAATCGACGTAATTTCCAGCATTTTTGCACCGTTGCTCGGAGTTATGGCGGGGTCCGGTATTTTGAAAGGTCTGCTGCTGATTGCGAGCAACCTTGGCTGGCTGGTTCCGAAAGACACTACCTATATGATTTTGTATGCTGCGGCCGACAGCTTGTTTTATTTCCTGCCGCTCTTGTTAGCGGTTACAACGGCACGGAAATTCGGAGGTAATATCTTCGTTGCTCTGACCATCGCCGGAGGGCTGCTTTATCCGACGATTGTCACGCTGAAAACAGAAGGTACACCTACAGACTTTTTCGGTATTCCTATTGTGATGATGAGTTATTCATCTACCGTTATTCCGATTATTTTAGCCGTGATCGTCATGAGTAAGCTGGAAAAATGGTGCAATCGACTGATCCATGAGAGTGTCAAAAACTTTATTACACCTTTAATTCTACTTGTAATTATGCTTCCTCTGACCCTGATGGTTTTTGGTCCAGTCGGGGTGTATGTGGGCAACGCAATCGCTACCGCGCTCGTTGCTGCGTTCAGCTTTAGTCCGCTGCTGGCTGGAGCAATTCTTGGTGCTTGCTGGCAGTTGCTCGTTATTTTCGGGGTTCACTGGGGTCTTGTACCTGTATTTATTAATAACATTGCTGTTAACGGCAGAGACGGTATTAAGCCTTCTGCTGCAGCTTCCATCTTTGCTCAAACCGGTGCAGCGTTTGGTGTTATGCTGAAAACGAAAAATAAAAAGCTGAAAACGCTAGCGGGTTCCGCTACACTTACAGCGTTGTTCGGTATCACAGAGCCAGCGGTCTATGGGGTTACGCTACCGCTGAAGCGTCCGTTTATTGCAGGTATTATCGGCGGTGCTGTTGGTGGTGCCATTATCGGCCAAGCTGGGACCCAAGCATTTGCCTCTGGCGCACCTGGATTGCTGACCTTGCCGATCTTTTACGGTCCTGGCGGACAAGGCTTCCCGGGATTGATTTTAGGGATTACTGTTTCATTTTTGATTTCAGCTATCTTGACTTATATTTTAGGCTTCGAAGATCCAGTTGAAGAGGAAGAAACCACTGACAATTCGGCTAAAGAGTCGACTTCTACAGTTGTCGTTTCTAATGAAGAGGTACTAAGCCCGATTGAAGGAACTGTGGTTGCTCTGTCGGAGGTTCCCGATCCTGCGTTTGCTTCAGAAGCTATGGGTAAAGGTATCGCCATCCAGCCGACAACAGGCAGAGTCGTAGCCCCGTTCGATGGAACCATTACGGTGGCGTTCAAGAAAAAGCATGCGTTGGCAGTGGTTTCGCATCAGGGCGCAGAAGTTCTAATTCACGTCGGAGTAGATACGGTTAAGCTGGACGGTAAACATTTTACTTCCTATATTAAAGAAGGCGATCAAGTTAAAGCGGGAGATCTGCTGCTCGAATTTGATGTTGAGCAAATCAAGGCAGAGGGTTATCCTACGATTACGCCGGTTATCATCACAAATTCTTCTGAATATACGGAAATTCTCCCAATCTCTCAAGGGCAGATAGCTGAGCAGGCACCGCTGTTGAAACTATCTAGTGCTCCAAATGTGCAAGAAGATATCGCCTGAATTTCTTAAAGACCAAGCTCTGACGATCCACTTTTTTGGGTCCTCAGAGCTTTTTTGTCGTCCTTTCAGGTAGCAGATAAGTCGATTTGTAATTGACAATATGTCAATTAAATTAGCTTGTACGGTTGTAAAAACTAATCTATAATTTCTTGTAAATATGAAAAATTTTCTGAAAACATTAACTGAATATGAATTGATGGATCAGGGGGAAATGCAAGGAATGTTAGAGAAGTGGGCAGAGGCAGTAAATGGCGTCATTTGGAGCAATCCTGTGGTATATGTCTGTTTGAGCGTGGGGCTATTATTTTCAATTATGACTCGATTTCTGCAAATCAGACATTTCAAAGAGATGATTCGCCTTGTCTTTAAAGGGAAAAGTTCTGAGGCAGGTGTATCCTCATTTCAGGCCTTTACGATGGCGTTATCAGGACGTGTAGGAACGGGGAATATTGCGGGGATTGCACTGGCAGTCGGTATGGGGGGACCCGGGGCAATATTTTGGATGTGGGTCATGGCTTTTATCGGATCGGCCACTGCGTTTGTTGAATCTACACTGGCTCAGATCTATAAGGTAAAGCGTGATGGTCAGTATCGAGGCGGCCCGGCCTTTTATATTGAAAAAGGGACAGGCTTAAAATGGTTTGCGGTTATTTTCGCAGTTGTAGCGTTGGTCGCTATGTGTTTACTGTTGCCGGGAACTCAATCGAATTCGATTGCGGTAGCTTTTCATAATTCGTTTGGTATGGATATGAAGGTTTCCGGGATAGTAGTTGTCGTGTTGCTGGCGCTTATCATTTTTGGTGGTGTAAAAAGAATTGCCAATGTGGCACAGGTAGTCATACCCTTCATGGCACTTGGCTACATCCTTGTCTCTTTCTATATTATGGTGACGAACATTACTGCGCTTCCCGATGTATTTACCCTTATTTTTCGCAGTGCCTTCGGTATCGATTCAGTGTTCGGTGGTATAGCAGGGACAGCCATTGCCTGGGGGGTAAAACGAGGCATTTATTCGAATGAAGCGGGACAAGGTTCTGGTGCGCATCCGGCAGCAGCCGCAGAAGTGTCCCATCCAGCAAAACAGGGGCTGGTTCAAGCCTTTTCCGTGTATGTAGATACTTTTTTAGTCTGTACGTCCACGGCTTTCATGGTCTTGTTTACAGGGATGTACAACGTGAAGGGACCGGGTGGGGGTTATATTGTGCAGCATCTCCCGGGTGTTGAAGAAGGAACACAATATACACAAGCTGCTATCGAATCGGTATTCCCGGGTTTCGGATCAAGTCTCTTGTCCATAACCTTGTTCTTTTTCGCATTTACCACCATTATTGCGTATTATTACATCGCTGAAACCAATATGGCCTACCTGGTTGCCGACCGTAAAGCCAAATGGCCTATGTTCCTGTTAAAGTTGGTTATTCTGGGTTCGACCTTTTATGGAACGGTCGTCAAGGAATCTGCGTTGGCGTGGACACTAGGGGATATGGGGGTCGGTATTATGATGTGGGTGAATCTGATTGCTATGATCCTTTTGGCCAAGCCTGCGCTTCTCGTGCTTAAGGATTACGAGCGGCAACGGCGCCAAGGGCTAGACCCGGTATTTGACCCGAAGCAGGCGGGAATTTCAAATGCAGATTATTGGTCACAGGCATATCAGCATCCTTCAGATGAGACGAAGATTACGGTTGAACCCGGTAAGCTGCAAGCCTAAATAAGATAGAGAACTAAAATCAAAGGTGGCTCCGCGCGGAGTCATCTTTTTTTCGTTATCTTGCTTTTACATTCCAGGAGGGGTACATATGTTCACTATTTAGTTTATAATTTAGATATGAGGCAGGGGACATTGCACAAGAGGGGGATTAAAATGAGAGCATCCGATTTATCCATAACAGACGAGAAGTGGAGAGCTATTGTAGAAAATGACAAGTCTTATGACGGGGTATTTTTGTATGCTGTGAAGACAACGAAAATATTTTGTCGCCCCTCCTGCAAATCCCGACCTCCTAAAAGAGAGAACATCCGTTTATTTACATCAGCAGAGCAGGCTTTGGCTGAGCATTTTCGTCCGTGTAAAAGATGTAAACCGACAGGACAACGATTGCCTGATCACGACTGGATCGCAGGAGTTGCAGAATACGTAGATTCGAACTATATGAAGGACTTAACATTGCACGTCCTGGCAGAGATAAGTCATGGAAGCCCGTATCATTTACATCGTACCTTCAAGCGAATCATGCATGTCACTCCGATGGAATATATACAGCGTACTAGGTTGAAACAAGCGAAGAAGCTGCTTATTTGCTCACATCAATCTGTTGCGGAAGTGGGGGAGAACGTAGGTCTGTCCAATATCCCTTACTTTATTACGTTGTTTAAAAAGAATACAGGTTACACCCCGTTGCAGTATCGCCAACTCGAATCCAAAGCAACTCAAAAAGGAGGTACACAGCATGGTACATCAAATGAATAAAACGATCTATTGGTCATTATTGACGCACGAGGATTGGAATTTATATATTGCAGCTACATCGGAAGGATTATGTTATGTCGGTTCGCTTAATCAACCTGTAGAGGAATTGATAACATGGGCAGGAAGTCGATTTCCCGACAGTCCTTTAGTTGAAGAGGATATCGTTTTACAGCTCTATGCCAAGGAGTTGATTGAATATTTCCAAGGGGAGCGAACACATTTTACATTCCCTTTTGACTTTCATGGAACTGCATTTCAAATGGCTGTATGGAACGCGCTGTGTAATATTCCGTATGGGGAGACACAATCCTATTCAGACATTGCCAACGCTATTCAAAAGCCGAACTCTGTTCGTGCGGTAGGTTCTGCCATCGGTGCTAATCCGATTTTGGTCACCATCCCTTGTCACCGGGTCATTGGTAAGAATGGGGCTTTGACCGGGTATCGTGGGGGGCTGGACATGAAGGTGAAGCTTTTGCAGCTTGAAAAAAATCGCACACACAAATCAATATAGTAGTGAGGTTAGGTATGAAAAATGAGTATTACAAATCTCCCAAGACTCTTTTGAATAAAGGAACCGGCTTCTTGTCGGGGTATACACACTCGTTGAATCCGTATACCGGCTGTACCTTTGGTTGCTCGTATTGTTATGTACGCCAATTGCCAGTCTCTACGTTTCGGAAGGAAGCCTGGGGAACATGGGTTGATATTAAAAAAGAAGCGGCAGATATTCTTCGCAAGGAGCTTCGCAGGGCCCAATCTAGAGGGAAAGTCACGATTTTTATGTCGTCAAGCACTGACCCTTATCAGCCGGCCGAGTACAAGGAAGAGGTGACTCGATCTCTGCTGGAAGTGATGGTGGAAGATCCGCCAGATTTTCTCTTTGTACAGACGCGTAGTCCGCTTGTACGACGAGATGTTGATTTATTGCTCCAATTGAAGGAACGTGCACGTGTGAGTATCACGGTAGAAACAGACCGCGAGGATATACGCAAACATTTCACTCCGGAAGCTCCTCCCATCCAGGCTCGTCTTCAAACGCTGCAACTTTTAAAAGAGGCAGGTGTGCCGACGCAAGCTACTATTGCTCCGATGCTGCCAAGCAGTGAGCATTTTGCAGACAAGCTTGTGCCTCTGGTCAACCGTGTCTGTATTGATGATTATTTTATGGGAGACGGCAGCGGGGGAAGGCGGACGCGTAGCTTGAACATTGGTGCGCTGTATGAGTCATTGGGGCTGGAGGAATGGTATCACCCTGCCGCCTATAAGGCGGTTTATGAGCGTTTTCTTCATGTTTTTCCGAAAGAACAGCTCTATGTGAGCAAAGAAGGATTTGAGCCCTGATATGAAAGCAGCCTATGCAATTAAAATGAAGAGTGTACCATACAAGGGGAGCGGGAGAACAAATGGAAACGGTCATGACCAAAAACTTTGACTATGGAGAAAAGGAAATCAACTACCTGAAAACGGTAGATACCGTACTTGGTGCCGCTATAACGCAAATGGGCAAGGTAGAACGCGTAATCATTCCCGACCTGTTTGCAGCGCTTGTTCATGCGATTGTGGGGCAGCTTATTTCGGCCAAGGCGGTTCAGACCATATGGACAAGGATGCAGGAGAAATTAGGCGCGATCACTACGCAAAATATAGCCGTTCAGACGGCTCAGGAAATTCAAAGCTGTGGCATAACCATGAAAAAAGCAGCATGTATCCTGAATATAGCCCAAACGATCGAGCAGGGATTGTTGGATTTACAGGAATTATATGAGCTTTCTGATACACAGGTGATCCAGAAATTATCCTCGCTACAAGGGATAGGCCCTTGGACAGCTGAAATGATGCTGATTAATTGCATGGAACGACCGGACGTCGTCAGTTGGGGCGATATGGCTATTCGGCGGGGAATGATGAAGTTGTACCATTTAGATACACTGACCAAGCAGCAATTTGAGGAGTATCGCCGAGTGTATTCACCTTATGGTTCAGTGGCCTCCATTTATTTGTGGAGCATTTCATTTCGTTAACAAACAGGGAGTGGAAAATATGGAGAAGACCATCAGAGAGCAGATATTGTCACATGTAGATACGGATTTTCAGAAATTTACGGCTGCATTGCTGCCAACGATTAATAATGTGCTGGGTGTGCGTCTACCGGTGCTGCGTAAGCTGGCTCAAGATATTGCCAAAGGAGATTGGCGCCTCTATCTGGAGACCGCCGAAAGTGAGCACTTTGAAGAAGTGATGCTGCAAGGTATGGTGATTGGTTCTGTAAAAACAGATATTGAGGAAGTTTTGAGTTATACCGCCAAGTTTGTTCCTAAAATTGATAATTGGTCCGTGTGCGATAGTTTCTGTGCCGGATTGAAAATCACGAAACAACATAAAGAAAGAGTATGGGATTTTATTCAGCCCTATCTGCTCTCTAAGAAAGAATATGAAATTCGGTTTGGGGTGGTTATGCTGCTGAATTTTTATATTGAAGAACAGTATATTAACCGGGTGCTTACTTTGCTAGATCAGACCCATCGAGAAGATTATTATGTACAAATGGCGGTAGCATGGGCGATATCAATCTGTTATATCAAGCTGCCTGAGGTAACGATGGCGTATTTAAGTCATAATGCATTAGACGATTTTACTTTCAATAAGGCTCTGCAAAAAATCACAGAATCATACCGGGTGGATCAGGCAACGAAAACAACCATTCGTAGTATGAAACGAAAAAGAAAATAGGATGGGTCCCCGCCTGTAAGTGTTATACTGAAAAAAAACATACGTGTATAAGATCGACAGGAGGGGAGTCAGTGAATTCGATCCCGCTGGGAGTGCTGGTTGTAGATGATGAAACTAGGCAGCGTCGTGGGTTGGCTGCCATGGTCCGGGATTTACGTCCAGAATACAAGGTTTGGGAAGCCAAGAACGGGAAAGATGCTTTGATCATTTCATTATCCCAACCGATCCAGATCGTTTTTACAGATATTCAGATGCCGATTATGAACGGGATTGAATATCTTCAACAATTGAGGACATCGGGTCAGCATGAGACCAAAGTTATTTTAGTGACAGTCTACCAGGAATTTAGCTATGCACAGCAGGCGGTACGATACGGAGCGAATGATTATTTGGTAAAACCGGTGCAATCACAGCAGCTTATTGAAGTGATTCAACACATGGAGAAGATCATTCTAGAGGAGCAGGAAGTACTCGGTGAAAATCGAACAGCGTTAAATCAAATCGAGCAGAGCATGCCTGCATTTGTGGAGCATTTGTTTAGCAGATGCGTGACAGACAAGTTGCAGTCGAACGAGAAAAGCCTATTAAAAAGTCACTTTGGGTGGCAGGGGGGAGGTGAAGTTCTCGCATTGGGGGCATCTGCATCCCGCCCAGAGGATATTTATATGTGGGATTCTAAGCTGCGAAACACGGTTGTTGAAATATTGCGGCCTTGGGCGTCTTCTGTCGTGTTCCCACTTGAAGTCCATAAAGACCATATGATCGCCGTGGTGAATTGGAGAGACAGGACAGAAGGCAAGGAGGCCAAAAGTGCACTTCAAGCTGGTCTGAAAAAGGTGGAGCAGCAGCAAGCTATCTCCATTTGGTTTGCTTGGGGTCAGCCTTTTGATTTTGATGAAATGCAAATAAGCCCATCTCACGAAAGGGCTGTTCGCCTGATCTCCATGCGTTTTTATACACCTCACATCAGATGTTTGAACCTTGTCGCTTCAGATGATGACCAGCCGGTACAGGAATTGAGCACTCATGAACAAATAGCCTTTCTAAAATTCGTTGAAAGCGCTATCTCCAATGGAAAGCCCGATCAGCTATTGGAATGGGTACAACATTTCATTGGGCGAATGACGCAAGGGTACCCTCCACCTGATGCGCTTAAAGCTAAATTAATACACCTTCTCCTAGTTAGTTTACCACGGTTAAATATAGGGTGGAGTGAAGAAGTCTACTCGCGTTACTCGGAACAGTTGAACCGAGCTGTCGAAGAGGCCACATGTATTCAGAATCTTGAGGATCGTATTGCAGCATGGTTAAAAGAGCTGATTCTTGAGCTTGACGGCAGCTCTAAAGGTGAACCTATCATGAAAAAATGCAAGGAATTTCTGGATACACATCTACATGAAGACCTAAGTCTGGAGATTGTGGCCCGGCGCTTTCACTATAATGCGTCCTATTTTAGCATTCTGTTCAAAAACTATTTTGGGCTCTCGTTCACGGAATATATGGTGAAGCTCAGAATGCAAAAGGCTCAGCACTTACTGCTGCATACAGACGCCAAGGTCGCAGAAATTAGTAGACAGGTTGGTTATAAAGATATCAAATACTTCTTTAAAGTGTTCAAAAAAAACGTAAAGCACACACCTGAAGAATTTCGCAGAAAATTCAATTAATCGTTAGGTGAAAGGAAGGTACAATGCGCCAAGTCAAATATATATATCAAAAATTTTTGGACAGTAGCTTTCGTACGAAGTTGATGCTGTCCTATTTTTTGTTGTCTGGTTTTATCGTTTTGATCCTGGGCTTTGTCTACTTCGAAACTAGTGCGCGGAATATTACTGCAAACGTAACAGATAGTGTTACAAGTGTACTTCGAAGTAATAACCAGCTGCTGGATAACAAGCTGACAGCTATTCAAAAAACCGTAGATATGATTCCAATTGATCATGACCTTCTACAGACCATTACAGACGTGGATACTACGGATTCTTCATCGCTTTTACGAACTGATCGCAGTATTACGAAAATTTTGTACAGATACTTTGGCAATATGGAGGAAGTATACGCTTCTCAAATTATGACGCAAAAGTATGCATACGGAAGTACAGAGCGGATGTATATTCCCGTTCAGCCGTTTTATTCTTCTCCCTTGGCGACAACAGCGGTGCAAGCAGAGGGGGCTACCAAGTGGATTCCTGCCTATTCGTATGCCGACACCTTTCATCAGCAGGATTTAAAACAAGGTTCCTATGATTTTAGTTCTTTATTTGCTGTGGTTAAGCAGCTTCATTTGACTGCATTAGATGATGCTGGAACCTTTCATACGCTTCCTGAAGGCAAGGAAAAGCCTATACTTATATTGAATTTCCGGCCTGATTTGCTAAAGGTCGGTTTTGAAGATTATGCAGCCCGCAGCGGATTTGCACATCTATCCTACGGTATGATTCACGATAACAATGGGATAGTCATGAGTTCAGATCGACAGCAACAAGCGGGGGAGCCGGTGGCAGATTGGCTGAAGAAGGCCATTACTTCGGAACAAGGGACGAAAATGGTAAACGTTAAGGGTCAAAGCATATTACTGGTTTACGAAGCGATGAAGACGACGGGCTGGGTATCGTATATAGCCATTCCCATGGAAGATGTACTGGGACATCTGTCAACGATTCGTACCTACACCTTGTTTTTTTTAGGCATTATGATGCTCATTGCTGTTATCCTTGCTTATTTGCTGTCTGTATACATCAGTAAGCCCATTACAGATATGAAACAGGCGATGAAGGTAATGGAGAAGGGAGATTTTGATATTCGAATTCCTGAACGTGGCTATGATGAATTGGGGGACCTGGTGATCCGATTTAATCAAATGAATGAGAAAATTAAAGATTTGATCGAAGAAAATTACAAATCACGTCTGCGAGCTAAAGAGTCGGAGTTAATGGCACTTAATTTACAGCTTAATCCCCATTTTTTGTATAACACCTTAACGACAATGTACTGGATCGCACTAGAGCATAAACAACAGGAACTGGGCCAATTGATCATTAGTCTGGCGGAAATGCTGCAAATTACGACTCGAAACAAAAATGATACATGGAGCCTGGAAACCGATCTGAATTGGCTGGAAAAATACATTTACATTATGCAAAATCGCTTTGAGAACAAGTTCACGGTGGAATATGATATTGATCCCATTTTGCTTCAGATGGAGGTTCCCAAACTCTTCTTGCAGCCTTTTGTGGAGAATTCAATTATTCACGGTTTCGCCGAAATGGAATCAGGCGGTCAGATTAAGATCACAGCCTGGATCGAAACGCAATTGGTGTGTTTTAAAGTCGAGGATAATGGATTAGGAATTCAAGAAGATCATATACGCCGAATTCAAGCTGGAGAAATCCGGTCAACAGGCATTAAAAATGTAGACAGAAGAGTACGGCTGTTATATGGGATGGAATATGGGGTTGCACTCCACTCGTCAGAAGGCAAGGGAACAATTGTCCTGATCCGAATCGGAGAAACGCATAGATCTAATCAAATGACACCAATCCAATGAGAGTACGACTTTTCAAAATGTAAGCGTTTGCTAGAATGGATTTAGTGACGAAGCAACAAACGAAAAGATAAAAAATAAACGGTTTGGGGGCGCTACTCATGTTAAAACGAAAGTTATGGATCGTCTGCATGTGCTTGATCGTTGGACTTATGTCAGCCTGTAGTTCAAATGAGAGCAGCAAGCCAGTAGATTTGCAAGGTCACGAGCAAGTGACACTGACCTATGCCAGCTGGGGGAGCACCAATGAAAAGAAGGTTCAGCAGGAGATTGCCAAAAAATTCACAGAGAAATATCCGTGGATCAAAATCAACTATATGCACATCCCCGGGGATTACGTAACTAAATTAACGACGATGTTTGCCGCCAACCAGGCACCAGATGTATTTCCTATTTATAAAGCACAGGCTCTGCAATGGGCTGAACAAGGCAAACTATATAATTTAAATGAATTTTTGAAGGAGGATAAGGAGCTAACGAAGGAAAGCCTCATTCCTAATTCAGTTATCTATTGGGATAAGGATAAAGTGGCAGGGGTCAAGGTGACGGAGGAAGCCTTTGCGCTTTATTACAACAAGGATTTGTTTGATGAGGCTGGTGTTGCCTTGCCGCCAGTCAAAGCTGAAGAGGCTTGGACATGGGAACAGTTCTTAGAGACAGCACAAAAGCTCACCATTGATAAAGCGGGAAATAATGCGCTCAGCCCCAATTTTGATGCAAGTAACATCAAACAGTATGGAGTTCGGTTTGACACATGGATGTGGCACCTGCTAGTTCCTTCCAATAATGTAAGTGTTATTTCAGACAAAGGGGACTCGCTTAACCTTGAAAACCCTGATGTGATTGAAGCCGTGCAAAAGATGGCGGATCTGATCAACGTGTATCATGTGGCACCGTCGCCGACGCAGTCCAAAAATATTCCTTCTCCGGCCGTAGCATTGCAAAGCAAACGTGTAGCGATGGATCTGGATGGGCAGTGGGTCCAATTGGATCTTGGAGAATCGAAGGTGAATTTTGGTGTAGGCGTGTTACCCAAACTGAAAAGCAGTAAAACAATCCTGTTTGGTGAACCGGAAGTGATTTCTGCCAAAACCAAACATCCGAAAGAAGCGTGGATGTTTTATAAATTCTTGCTGGATGCTGAAAGCGGACTTGACATGCATTCCAGCGGATTGTGGATGCCTGTCATGAAAAAGTGGTACACCGAACCAGACTTGATTAGCAAATGGGCAGATGTCAAGCCAGGCCATGCGGAGGGATATCGTGATGCAGTCATGAACCAAACGTTGCATAACGGTGTCAATTCTTACGACTACTATCTGAAAAACTCGGAAAAAATCAATGCGATTATTAACCCGGCGCTAGATCAGGTATGGCTGGGCAAGAAAACGGTGGAGCAAGCATTTAAGGAGGTTTCCGCCAAGGCGAACGCTGAATTTAAGGGAACATATCCGAAAGAATAAGGTGAGGGTCTTGACAGAAAGAGAGGGATAGAATGCAATCGTTATCTTCTATTCGTAAGAAGGAAAATGGGTTGGGGTGGCTTTTTGCCGCCCCTGCTATTCTGGGCTTTGTCATTTTTGTTCTGGGACCGATGATCGCTAGTCTCTGGTTCAGTCTTACCGATTACAAGGTTGCTTCACAGGCCCGTTTTATTGGTCTGGATAATTATGTACACTTATTTGACGGTACGGATCAATTTTTTTACAAATCCCTTGGGGTTACTTTTTATTATGTGTTTTTGAGTGTGCCCCTGCAAATTATAGTGGCTTTCTTTCTGGCCATATTGCTCAATCAAAAGGTAAAAGGTTTGGCTTTTTTTAGGACCGTTTTTTATCTACCCACGATTGTCCCACTCATAGCATCGTCTATGATCTGGATGTGGCTGTTTGATCCGGACCTTGGCTTGCTGAATGTGGTGTTGCGTGCGCTGCATTTGCCCGAAAGTCAATGGATTTATAGTGAAGGGTCGGTAGTTCCTACACTGGTTTTAATGAGTTTGTGGACCGTTGGGGGGACGATGATTATTTTTCTGGCTGGCTTGCAGGATATACCTAGGCATTATTATGAAGCCATTGAAATTGACGGTGGGAGCGCTCTTCATAAGCTTATCTATATCACAATTCCATTGACATCGCCTACGATTTTCTTTAATACGATTATGGGCTTCATCGGTGGATTTCAGGTGTTTGTCCAGCCTTACGTCATGACTCAGGGTGGACCTAACAATTCCAGCTTATTTTATACATTTTATTTGTTCCGCGAGGCATTTACTTTTTCGAATATGGGTTATGCCTGTGCGATTGCTTGGGTGCTCTTTATTGTAGTTTTAACATTCACTGCCTTTCTGTTCAAGACGGCCCGAAAATGGGTGTATTACGAAGGCGGGGGGGCATGAGGATGAAAAAACATGGCTTGCGTTGGAGCAGAGTTTTTCTCTACACAGTGCTCATTGTGGGGTCACTTTTTTGCATGTTTCCTTTTTACTGGCTGGTGAGAAGCTCCATGATGGATTTAAGTCAGATTTTTCTGATCCCGCCGAAATGGATTCCCGAGCCTTTTGTATTCGAAAATTTTTTACAGCCGTTTGAAGAGTTATCGTTTGGGCGCTATTTTGTGAACACATTTATCGTCGTAGCAGGTACTTTAGCGGGTGTACTTCTGTCGAGTACCATTTCTGCCTATAGCTTTGCGCGAATGAGATGGAAAGGAAGAGATAAGGTTTTTGCCGTGTTATTAAGCAGTATGATGCTGCCGTTTGCGGTCACGCTAATTCCGTCTTTTATTGGTTGGCAGGCATTAGGCATGGTTAATTCCTACGTTCCATTGGTATTACCTTCGTTTTTTGGTGGAGGTGTTTTTAATATCTTTTTGCTTAGACAATTTTACATGACTCTTCCGCGAGAGCTGGATGAAGCTGTATTTGTGGATGGGGGCAACCATTTTACGATCTTTACTCGCATTATTTTACCTTTGTCCCGGTCAGCGATTTTGGTCATCGGATTGTTTACATTTTTGAACACATGGAATGATTTTATGGGACCGCTCGTTTATCTTAATGATGAAAGCAAATTTACGTTGGCGATTGGGCTACAGCAGTTTCAGGGAATATATTCGGCGCAATGGGGTGTTCTGATGGCCGCTTCTTTAATTGTCGTGTTGCCAGCTATCATTCTTTTTGCCATAGGACAGAAGTATTTTATGGAAGGCATAGCCTTAACGGGGATTAAGGGATAAGAGCAGCAGCCAGGTACGCACTTTGCTTTTTTTGGAATTTAATAATAAAATGGAAGTAACTTTCGAAAAGGAGATGACGTGAATTGGCAGAGCAAGTGCGTATTGGCAAAACAGATTTATATGTAAAACCAATCGGTTTGGGTGCGAATAAGGTAGGAGGACATAATCTTTTTTCCGGTTTGAACAATGAAACGGGCAAAGAAGTCGTTCGCACAGCTTTGGATAACGGCATCAACTTCCTGGATACAGCTTTTATTTATGGGCCTGAGCACTCAGAGCGGTTGATCGGTGAGGTACTTAAAGAACGCGGCAAACGTGAGGAAGCTGTCATAGCGACCAAGGGGGCACATAAGTTTGTAAACGGAGAGGTTGTTTTTGACAACTCGCCTGCTTTTTTACGTGAATCCGTCGAATCCAGTCTGAAAAGATTGCAAACAGATTATATTGATCTGTTCTATATCCATTTCCCAGATGAAGCTACACCGAAGGCAGAAGCAGTCGGAGAACTGAAGAAGCTCAAAGACGAAGGTAAAATTAAGGCTATCGGTGTATCTAACTTTACCATTGAACAACTTAAAGATGCGAATAGTGACGGCTATGTAGATGTGCTTCAATCCCATTATAATCTGTTGCAACGGGAAGCTGAGAAGGATTTGCTGCCTTATACTAAGGAAAATGGCATTTCGTTTGTGCCGTATTTCCCGCTAGCTTCTGGACTGCTAGGTGGTAAGTATACGAAAGACATGACCTTCACGGACATCAGAGCGAAAGATTCATTGTTTCAGGGAGATGCATTTGCCCGTAATTTGGACAAAGTGGAGCAGGTACGTGAGATTGCCAATGCGTTGAATGCAGAGGTTGCTCATGTGGTGCTTGCATGGTACTTGACCCGCGATTCGATTGATGCCCTCATTCCAGGCGCGAAGGGACCGGAGCAGGTTCTGGCGAATCTGAAAACGCTGAATGTCCAACTGAGTCAGGCGGATATCGAAAAGATTGACCACATTTTCAAATAATAAGTTGAGTTGAACTGAGTAGGATTTGAAATCATATATGTTTAACACCAGGAGGAGCTGCCGGACGGGCGGCTTCTTTTTCGTTTATTTGCGGCATATCCTTCTAAAGTAAGCTCATCGCTGCGGGGGGATCAGAATGAATAGAAAACCGCAATGGCACAGCAGACCGAGCAGAAGGCGACGCGGCAGGCGCAGAATGTGGCTCGTTGTGGCATTGGCGCTGCTGGTAGGAATCGTACAGGTGGCCGCTTATGTGGAACAGCATTTGAAGCCGCCCATGATGCATCTGGCTAAAGTGCGGGTCAAACAAATGGCGACGGAGGCAATTAATTCAGCAATTACTGCGCAGGTAGAGCAGGGGAAGACTGCTGATAATTTGATCGAATGGAGAACGGATACACAAGGGAGAACCTCTGGATTTGTTCTAAATTATACGGAGCATATGAGAATTACGTCAGACACACTCAAAGCAGTCAAGGCAACGATGGACAGTATGAGTCATTTTGACGAGAGCGTTCCGATTGGTCAGGCATTGGGGAGTCCGCTGCTGGCAGCTTATGGACCCAAGGTCCCCCTAAAGGTGGAGCCGCATGGAGCAATCAAGGTGGATTTAAATACACGTCAGCAGGATGCGGGCATAAACATGATCTTGGTGGAAGTGTACATTCGAATTACGACGGAAGTGTCTGTGGTTATACCGTTTGAGATGCAACCTCAGATTGTGGAGACGGAAATCCCGGTTTCTTATCTGTTGGTGGTGGGCAACGTCCCGATGTACTACTATGACAATCAGGGTAAACCCGTCGGCAAAAATGGTGCAACCGCTCCGCAGTTGGCACTGCCTTCCCATTCTATAGAGAGTAGCGGCGCTGTAGATTCCAGCATAGAAAGTGTTCCAGAGATACAGGAAGAACCCAATTCCCTCAGGCAGTCTCCAACGCCATAAACAAAGAGGGGATTGGTGTGAGATACTCAGGAAAAACCAAAGGGACCTATGAGGAGGTCCCTTTGGTTTTTCCTGATTTTAGCGCTTTACGTTCGCTCTGCTCCCACTGTCTCAATAACGGATATGGGTCAAAGGACCAGTCTGTCCAGCCATTGTCCCGGTATATACCATAGTGCAGATGTGGTGGAAACTTGCCTTGGGTACCCGGTTTTCCATAGCCCGAGCTTCCGACCCAGCCAACCGTCTGACCAGGCTTGACGATGTCTCCGTTATGAACGGTTTTATCAAAGCCGGAAAGGTGTGCATAGTAGTGATAGCGGTTGTTGAGATCACGAATACCGATTCGCCAGCCTCCGAAGGGATTCCAGCCTTTCATTTCAACCACACCGTAGCAGGTGCTGCGAACCGGAACTCCGTAGCCTGCAAACAGGTCAGTCCCTTCGTGTATACGGTAGCCGCCCCAGCTGCGACGGCTTCCCCAAGTGCTGCGGTAGCTATAAATGCTGCCTAGAGGCAGCGGAAAAGCTTGACTGACCAGATCAAGCTTGCCATACGTCTGATACAGCTTGGCAAACTGCTGAACTCTTTGAACCGAGCGGCTGTTATGGTAATATTCCCACACGGCAATACCAAATTCATCCTCGCTATTTCCATACTTTCCGAGATAAGAAGCGATGCTGAACAGCAAATCCTTGTCATTATTGCGGTCAGCGATTCCATCGCCTGAGCCGTCTTGTCCCAGCCCGGAAAATAGTTCAATGGAACGTGGATTTTGATCCTCGGAATCAGGGTTCAACAGACCGGACCATACTGGTCCTGTCACAAAAATACCTATGATCCGTTCCGCATGCTTGCGATCCTTGGGATGGGCCACCGTAAGTGTGCGTTCGTACTGGTCGATGGCAGCCAGTCTGTACCAAGGGACTCCTGTCAGGGCTTCGATGGAGTGATATAAAGCAAGTCTGGACGTATACAATGAAGACGAAGCGTGTGAAGCATCGATATTTGCTGTCAGGTTATTTCCGGCTGACGAGGACTTTGTGTGCTCTGCAGAGGCATGAGCAGGAAGCGGACAAGCCGTTGTCAGTGTAGTAGCGCACAACAGCAGCGATAACAGACGAACAGCGCGGACTGCCCGCGTAGGGTAAGGCACGTGAACCGACCTCCTATAAAAGGGCTTAACCGCCCAGTAAATTCTTGGCCCGTATTCGCGTAAATAGGGCGCTTTTGATTAGATTGAGCCATATCCGCCGCTTTTATCCATCTCAAGAGTTTACTTTTTCCGGCATCAATGTCATATCAAAAAGGGAACAATGAATGGAGGTTTTTCCATGGCTTTCATGCTATAATGTATGGCAATGACAGCTTAAGCACATCAGAAAGAAGGTCTATGCCATTGTCTAAAAAAGTAAAGGAAGCTAAGCCCGACTGGATTCGTATTAAACTTACGACAGGCGATAACTATCAGGAAATCAAGAGCATGATGCGTTCCAAGACATTACATACCGTATGTGAGGAGGCACGGTGCCCTAATATATATGAATGCTGGGCCAACAGGACAGCTACATTTATGATTTTGGGTGATATTTGTACGCGTGCGTGTCGTTTTTGCGCAGTAAATACGGGAATGCCTACGGAACTGGACTTGCAGGAGCCTGAACGCGTCGCGGAAGCGGCTGAGAACATGAATCTAAAGCACTGTGTCGTAACTAGTGTGGCACGTGATGATTTAAAAGATGGGGGCGCTACAATATTTGCAGAAACGGTTCGTGCGATTCGCCGCCGATTGCCTTTTTGCAGTGTAGAAGTATTGATTCCCGATTTTATGGGCGATATTGAGTCGCTGCGAATTGTCATGGATGCCAAGCCAGATATTCTCAATCATAATATTGAAACGGTGGAACGCATGTCCGACAAGGTTCGGGCTAAAGCGAAATACCATCGCTCTCTGGAGCTGCTTCAACGTGCAAAACAATTAAATCCGGCGATCCCAACGAAATCAAGCATCATGTTAGGTGTCGGAGAAGAGTGGGACGAGATCATACAAACCATGGATGATCTGCGCAAAGTCGATTGTGACATTATGACAATTGGTCAATACTTGCAGCCGTCCGAGAAACATTTATATGTGCAAAAATATTATCCACCGGAAGATTTTGCGAAGTTAAAGGAAGAGGGATTACAGCGAGGATTCAGCCACGTCGAATCCGGTCCGATGGTCCGCAGCTCCTACCAAGCGCATGAGCAGGTGAAGTCGGCCGCTCAGCATAAGGAAGAAAGCGCCCTTTCGCAGGTTTGATCCGGGAAAGGCGGTCAGAATAGCTTGTTTCAAATCGGTGGTAAAAACTATGAAGTGTTGCAGGATCACAAGAACGGGTGGAATCCCGAAGCCTTTCGTGATCGCTATAGTGAAGTGTTGGATCGCTATGATTACATTATTGGCGATTGGGGTTACAATCAGCTTCGCCTGAAGGGGTTTTATCGAGAGGGGCACCCCAAAGCCAATAAGGATACATCCATTGTGGTATTGGACGATTATATTAATGAATACTGCAATTTTGGCTGTGCCTATTTTGTGCTGCAAAAAAGCCGAGAAGTTGAAAATAAGAACGGCACCAGTGATGACTTCGTTCCTCCCGACATCCAGCAGTTGGTAGATGCTCAAAGGGAACAAGCGGGAACGTTAGATTTCGAAGAGCGCCAAGAGGTATCGCAGCCTTCAGCTGGACAAACGGAATGGCCGCAACCACAGCAGGATTCCGCAGCTACAGAGGAGTCACGAGTGGAACAGCCTTCAGAAGCCCGTGAACCACGCGAGTTGCAACGTAGGGAACCGAAGGATGCTCAGGAAGTGCGTGAACGACAGCCACGTGAAGCTCGCGAAAGTCGGCCATCCAGAGAAGGACGTGAAGGAAATCGGCAGCGTGAAGCACGTGATTCGCGCCAGCCAAGAGAACCGCGTGAAGCAAAGGATGGGCGAAGTTCGGGGGAAGGGCAGCAAGCCCGTGAACCACGTAGGCAGCGCAATCCGCAAGGAAATTTCGATAAAAAAGAATCGCGTGGGCCACGTTATGATCGCCAGCCCAAGGAAAATCGGGAGGGACGGCAAGTTCGTGTCTCGCGTGAACCCGAGGGCCAGCGTCAAAAAAATAAAACATTCACATCTCCACAACAAAACGGTTCCTGAATTTTCAGGAGCCGTTTTGTTTGTAAGTTCCTCCAAGGCTGCCAAGTTATGACCAACTTTTTGCCTATTTAAAGTGGGGATATGCCCTCCTGATCAATTAAAAAAGAGCCGGAGTCGGCTCTTTTACAAGTTCTAATTGAGAAAAGCGTTACGTACCCGATCCCAAAATGGGAAAGGACGGTAACGAGCGAAGCTGATCTTCTGACTTGCAACCTGACATCGAACAGAGATTAAGTCATCCACAGGAAAGTTCAGGTGATCTACTGTCAGTAGAAGACGCTGATCTTTCCGTGAAAAAATATCACAATGATGATGTTTTGGCAGTAGCAGTGGTGATCCCAGTGTCCGATACACACGGTTATTAATGGAAGCGATCTCAGTTAATTGCAATGCTTCGATGGTAGGGTGAACCATAGCTCCGCCAAGTGCCTTATTATAGGCGGTCGTTCCTGAAGGTGTAGAAACACATATACCGTCACCACGGAACATTTCAAAGGTGATATCGTTAATATCTACTTGGGCAACGACCGTGCCATCTACCCCTTTTAACGTAAACTCATTCAGGGCAATAAAAGAAGCATTGCCTGACTTCTTGTGAATTTCCAACTCAATCAGTGGATACTTAACGATTCTCGGGTTAAGCGGTCCCTCAGATCCGCTTTGGCTCATCAGGTGGATTAGCTCCTCCAGCTCGTCCGCACGCCAATCCGCGTAAAAGCCCAGATGACCGGTATGTACACCAACAAAGGCTATATCCGGAATGCGGTCAATGAAGGTATGAAACGCATGAAGCATCGTACCATCGCCTCCTATAGACACGACGATTTCTGGCGATTCGGCATCCAGCTTGAAATTCTTTTCTTGGGCAAGACGGTGAAATTGCTGACTCAAGTCCATGGAGTGCTGATCCCCGCGATCCAGAACATAATATCTCAAGATGAAAAGCTCCTTTGTCATGGGTATATACCGATCATAATCAATTATGAGCAAGAACACAATCGTTCATTGCCGGTGTATTCCTCTCAATCGTACGAATAAGCGATTTGTACCCACGCTTAACCAGGAGAGAGCCAGCATTCCAGTCAGTATACAAGCAAGAAGCAGCAGACTTTGCAGTAGCATAGCGGACGAGAAGCCAGGGGACCATGCGATATCATGTACCGGAGAAAAGACCGGAGAGCTTCCCTGTCCCATTAACGGGCGCCATAACACGAGAGCTAGCAGTGCGGAGATGATCCCATGCGCAGCCCGGGCCAGCAAAAATGGCATATAGCGGAGATTCGTCATATTTAAAATACTTGCAACCTGTGCATGGACCGATAGCCCGCCCCAGGAGAGAACAAAAGCTGCTGCAGCTACCTTGAACGGTAATGCCGCTGCTGCGGCTCCACCTGCAGCTTGCGCACCTAAAGTGACTTCAAAAATACCACCTACGATGGACTCTGTTAATGCAGGAGGAAGACCACAGGCAGACAATAAGCTAGCCGTAAGCAGATGTAGCCCGCTCATTAAGCCAGAGTTCGTCAAAGCTTCTAAAATGACGCAGAAGAATACAACCAGCCCTCCTACGACAATAATAAGGCGTAGGGAGGAAGCAATCGCCTGACGAAGCAACTCACCCAATGGACGTCCGTCTTCCAAACGTGCTGTATGCATAGCATATAACGCTTGGCGCAGTGGTCCAGGCTGCTTATTGCGACCTGTTGTTATTGTGTTAGCAGACTTCGACCAGGTTTTTTGAGGAGGCTGAGAACGTTCGCTGCGAATATCGTTTTTTTCTGAACGGGAACCATGAAAACGCATGAGTAGTCCGATGATGAGAACACCACCGTAATGGGCCGCTCCCAGTACGAGTGCAATTTCGGGTTGATGGAAGAAGCCAACCGAAACTGCACCGATCAGAAATATCGGATCAGAGGAAGTCGTAAACGCGACCAAACGTTCACCTTCAATGCGTGTGATCCATTTTTGCTCCCACAGCTTTGCGGTTAATTTGGCCCCTATAGGGTAGCCGGATGCACAGCTGACCGCAGCGACAAACCCCCCGCAGCCAGGTACACGGAATAGAGGTTGCATCAGTGGGTCCAGTAGCGCACCTATGAAATGAACAATTCCAAAGCCGAGAAGAAGCTCGGAAATAACGAAAAATGGAAATAAGGACGGGAATAGCACATCCCACCAGATGGCAAGACCGCGAAGCCCGGCATTCAGAGAAGATTGCGGATACACGGCCATCAGTATGAATAGGAATAACAGCATAAGGATGAGCAAAGGAAGCGAGAAACGGTGGTACAGCGACATGGAGGCCCCTCCTTTGGAGTTGTACTATTATACCTATGTCGGGGATGGACAAAGAGTACAAAAAAGTAAAGAAAACGATTACATGGAATGCTGTTTTTTTGTAAAGAGTATGTTAAAATAAAAAAACAACGATTCCATAACCTTAAGGATGGAGTGATCAGGATGAGTATCGTTGCCGGTCTGTTTGTATGTGCTTTTGTGTATGTAATTCGTGCCTCTCTCGTCCATCCCGGTGAAGAGGATTGGCGGAGTTATTAGTGGAATTCATGGAATGACGAAGCGATGTGCAGCGAAGCAAACCTCTTCATATGTTAAATTGATAAAATGACGCTTATTTTTAGCGTCATTTTTTGATTTTTGTTATAATACGAGTGTATATTTATTACCATAGCACAGAAAGTTGGAGGAAAAGTGAATCCTAGCCTGAGCATTTATGACAACCTTGGGGGTGCAGAAGGTATTCGTGCTATTATTGAGGCCTTCTACCCGAGAGTTTATAAAGATCCGTTGTTAAGTCCCCTGTTTCCTAAAGACATGGAGCCGGTAAAGGAAAAGCAGTTTATGTTCCTAAGCCAGTTTTTTGGAGGGCCGTCCCTCTTTTCTGATGCATATGGTCATCCGATGTTACGTGCCAGACATATGAAGTTCCCCGTGACGGAGGAGCGAGCAGAGGCATGGTTGTCTTGTATGGCAGATGCGTTAACGGATACGGGAATTGAGGAGCCGCTTCGTTCCATCATACTTAGTCGTTTGTCCGGTCCTGCGCATCATTTTGTAAATACCCCGTAAGCTTTCGGGGATTGCCGAATTTTGGAGAGGGTTGTAAAAACATTGGAACTTGAACCGTTATATCAGATCAAAATCGTCTGCCCGCAGTGCGAACAAGAATTTCAGACATCCCGTGTCAGACCAAGCCTAAAGAAGGCTATTCGTACCGATTCAGATTTTTGCGCTTATTATAAGAACGAAAATCCGGATTTTTATGTCGTACGGGTCTGTCCTCATTGTGGATTTACTTCGACAGAGCACTCTACCGTTCAGTTAAGCGATCAGCAAACCAAGCTATTTAAGGATAAAATCGGTAATCGCTGGCAGCCTCGCGAATATGGCGGGCATCGTAGCTGGGAAGAGGCATTAGAAACGTACAAATTGGGTTTACTCTGTGCACAGGTCATCGGAGAAAAGGAACGCGTAGTAGCCAGTCTATTGCAGCATATTGCATGGATGTACAGATACCAGGGGAATGAGGAGCAGGAGCTTCGCTTTCTCAAATTTAGTTTGGATTCCTATGTTCGAGTCTATGAGCTGGAGGGCGTCGGTGCGAATAATGCCAAACTGCTTTATCTGATTGGTGAACTGCATCGACGTACGGGTAACTTTAACGAAGCAGTGCGCTGGTTTTCGCGTGTCATTAATGACAAGAAAATTATGGATGCAGCGATGATTAGAGCTTCTCGTGAACAGTGGTCTGTCCTGCGTGAACAAATGCTGGCAAAAAACTTCCAGCTACCTGAGGAAATGCAGAACGCAAGCTCCTCTTGAAGAAATAAAGGTGTGCACTATGAGCGATCTAGGCTCATGGTTCACACCTTGTTTGTAAAACGAGTTATCTTATCTTGCAACTGCCTCATAAGTTAATGATGGCGCAACGTGGTATCTGACAGCAAATAATCGTCGTCACAATCCACCAAAGTAACCTTGTTATGGCAGCATGGAAACACAAGCAGCTTTTTCATGCCTTCATGAATGAGCTTAAGCTCTTTGGGCTTCAGGGGTAGCAAGACGTTATCATGATTGCAAAACGGACAAGACTGTACATAAACATCTCCCATGACAATGTCATAAGGCCAGGTTTTATCAAAAGGAATCATGATTTGTCCGATTCTCCGCCGTTCGAGCCAGCGGTGTCTTCTTTAGCCAGTTCGGCCAGCTTTTGCATCAAAATGTGCTGGGGTGTATGCATAAGGTGTTCCAGCGGAATGCCGAGTTTTTCGGATAATTTCACAGCCGTTTCCGGCGAAATTTGTAAGGGTCTCATCTTGTTTTCCTCCTAATTGTAGTGATTGTATCATCACGATGTAGCTTTATTGTATATGAAACCACATGAATTCGCCAAAAAAGAAAGGTGGAACTATTATGAAAACACCGTTAAAGCAAACATGGGATCTGGAATCTATTTTTAGCGGAGGCTCTTCCTCTGCCTCATTTCATGCATTTTTGGAAGAACTGGAGAGCAAGGTCCAACAGCTGCAATCCCAGCTTAAAGTAGCCAAAGTGCCACAAACGGTGTTGGATACCGAGCGTCTGGATAGTGTTCTGAATAGCATACAGGAGCTGTTTAATGGAGCATCGCAGGCAGGTTCTTTTGTATCTTGTTTAACTGCTCAAAATCAGCATGACAAGCTGGCTGTTCAACTGGGGGCGCGTGTCAATTCATTATATGCCCAAGGGAAAAGTGCTTTAGTCGCTTTTCAGAACTTGCTGGCACAAACCAGTGAAGACATTTGGCAGAAGTGGATGGAGCGCGAAGCGATTAAGCCGATTTCTTTTGTCCTGACTGAATACCGGAACGAAGCGCGTGAAAAAATGGCTCCTGAGCTGGAGAGCCTTGCATTGGATTTGGCAGTGGATGGTTACCATGGCTGGGGTGACTTTTATGATACCATTGTCAAAAATATGACGATCCCTGTGCCTGAAAATGGTGAGATTGTAAACTTGTCTGTGGGTCAGGCAGCTAATAAGCTGGATGAAGCAGATCGCAGCGTACGTAAAGACGTATTTGCACGTTGGGAAGAGGCATGGACTCAGGTTGAGGACTATTGCGCCGATACACTGAATCATCTGGCAGGTTTCCGCCTCAAGCTATATGAAAACCGAGGCTGGACAGACGTGCTCAAGGAACCGCTGGAAATCAGCCGTATGTCAGCCCAAACGTTGGACACGATGTGGCAAGTGATTAATGAAACCAAGCCTATTGTAGTTAAATACCTGGAGCGGAAAGCCAAGCTTCTAGGCTTAGAAAAACTGTCCTGGCATGACATTGAAGCTCCGCTGGGAACATCAACCACTAAAATCCCTTACGACGATGCAGCCGCAACGATTGTTGAGCAATTTGGTAAATTTAGTTCGAGAATGGCTGACTTTGCCCAGATGGCTTTTGAGAAAAGCTGGATCGAAGCAGAGGATCGTCCAGGCAAACGTCCAGGCGGGTTTTGTACATCTCTGCGTCTAAGCAAAGAAACCCGTATTTTTATGACCTATGCCGGATCACCATCCAACGTTTCGACACTGGCTCACGAGCTCGGACACGGTTATCATCAGCATGTGATGAATGAATTGCATCCATTGAATCAAAATTATGCTATGAACGTGGCTGAAACGGCATCGACGCTGGCAGAACTGATTGTATCAGATGCTTTGCTGGAAGCTGCTGAGGGTCAGGAGAAAGTAGCTTTGCTAGAGGATAAAATTCAGCGTGGTGTAGCCTTCTTCATGAATATTCATGCCCGTTTCCTATTTGAAACCCGTTTTTACGAACTGCGGAAAAAGGGTGTTGTAGGGGCACAGCAATTAAGTGAGTTGATGGAAGAAGCGCAGCGTGAAGCGTTTTGTGGGGTTCTGGATGAGGCTCATCCTCATTTTTGGGCTTCCAAGCTGCACTTCTATATTACGGAAACTCCTTTCTACAACTTCCCATACACGTTTGGGTATATGTTCAGTGCAGGGATTTACGCTTTTGCGAAGGAAAATTCGGATGGCTTTGCCGACCAATATGATGCTTTGCTGCGTGATACAGGTCGCATGACAGTAGAAGAACTGGCCTCCAAGCACTTGGGTACCGATTTAACACAGGCTGACTTCTGGCGTAACGCCGCACAAGTTACTGTTCAGGATATTGAGCAATTTTTGCAAATGACAAAATAACCGAGTTATTTTAGAAGGTCTCCCGTAAGGGGGGCCTTTTTTGTGATTTTTGCAGAGGATGATGAATAAAGTCGCAAAATGTCGAAGTGTAATTGACACTACCTGTTAGCGAAATTTAAAATGATGGATATACTTAGAAAATAGTTATAAATACCCAATTATGTTGAATTTGATTGTAAGCTTAAAAACCTTCGCATATAATTGAGTCGTAAGACCTATTAAATATTTTAATACAAGGTATATAGGAGGGTTTTTTTAATGGATGAAGTAGGTCAATTGTCGTTGGCGAGGCAGATGGATATCGTTTTTAAAGAATTGGATAATGAACTGGCGGGTTTATCGTCAGGCATCGTATTTGTACAAATACGGAATAATGTAGTTGGTAAATTTGGGATTCGGCATAATCCAATTGCAGGCAAAGGAGGCACATTTGCAGCAGTAGAACCAGGCTTATCTGTACAGCATCGGGATCATTTTCGGCGTATGGCTCTGGAAACGCTAAATCACAAGCGTAGCTGGACTCATGGTGAGATTGCTTTCGATTTTGCCATCAGACAAGGAACAATCTTGGTAGATGCAACCTTAGAATCCAACTACAACATGGCGAATCTCATGATCCGCTATAACAAGCCTACATATCGCGCGGCTAAATCTGAATAATCATCGACATTAAAAAGAGCAAAGTAAAGAGCGGTCTTCTTATGAAGACCGCCTTTGTTATATACCCGTTATAACGTATTTTGGTAAATTACGATAACGGAATGCTCATGTGGAATAATGACGCTTATTGACCTGAACGACCGGATAATTGCTGTTCGGCCAGCTGTACTAAGCGTTTAGTGATATAGCCTCCCAGAGACCCAGCTTCACGGGACGGCATATCACCATAGTAACCGTCTGCCGGAATGGTGATGCCCAGTTCTTGCGCAGCTTCATATTTCAATTGTTGCAATGCGTTGTTGGCTTGAGGAACGACTAGAGTATTACTACGACGTCCTCTGCCTTGATTGGCTTCATACATGTGTAGTCACCTCCTTCGGCTGTGATGAGGTTAGTATGCGACAGAGTTATGAAAATATGCGCCGAAGGAAGGAAAGTGACTATAGGGAAATTACGGATATATGATATGAATCTGAGTTTTGAGGTCGATGGATTGTTGAGGCTCCAGACGGATCAACCCACCATCTCCGACTGGGTCTGGGAAATTGGGAGCATCAGATAGCCAGGTATAAGGCTCAATGCAAAGATACTGATCGCATTCCCCTTTGGTATATAGCACCCAATATTTAAAGTATTGCTCATCTGCTGTGTAGCGGATTTGATAGCCATCATCACGAGTCAAAACAGCTTCAGCAGGGCCTTCCGTTGCTCGCAGCACAGTATCCAAATTTGTTCCTTTCAGAGATAGACCTGAGGAGAGCTGTTCCAAATGATCTAAAGAAGTAATGACACCTGTAGGCAGCTGCTCAATATCCTGTTCGTATACTCCATTCACCGGTAGCTTCAGGCGCCAGCGCTCAGGTTCTCCATCCACCATAAACCAAGTGTGGTATCCCAAGCCGAATGGGGCTGTTTTTTCACCTAGATTTGTGACGCGCAGCGTTTGACTTAATACGGTGCCCTGCAAACGATACGTCATTTCCAGCCGCAAAGGAATGGGGTATTGTTCCATCCAGTGCGGATCACTTTCTGTCAGAAGCTCGGTTGTTACGCTGCAACCATCTTCATCCTCTTCAATATCGCTGCAACGCCAGGATTGATTGCGATGCAGACCGTGTATATGATTGTCGTTGGCTGTATTACGGTCAAACTGATATGGGACGCCGTCAAACTCAAATTGTCCTTTGCGAATTCGGCCAGGAGGAATCAAAATAGGTAAGCCAAAATGATATGGCTTTTGTAAATAAAATGCCAATTCTTCCTCGCCAGGTCGACGTACGATATCCCGGTTCAGCTTCAGATCACGCACGGAAATAATATTATTCCCGAGACGAGGGATCATTGTAACTTCCAATTCACCACTATGTAAAACATACGTGTCGTAACCGTTCCAGTGTTCTTTGGTCACTTGTTTCATATTCATGCTCCTTTGTCCACTATAATCGGTTGAAGCTTCGTGTCATTATGATAACAGATTTTTGGTCATATGGCACAATCGTCATTTGACAATAACAGTAAGCGGAATTATCATTAATGTAGCTTAGAAAGAAATGACATGGATAACACGATGATGAGGACAAGTAAGCTTTTGCATAAGCTCTTCAGAAAGCCGGTGGTGGATGAGAACCGGTGAGCCAGCACTGCTGAATGGACCTTGGAGTGCCGCACAGAACAGGATTTTGCTTTCCTCAGTATGACGGCCGATTGCTCCCCGTTAACGGAGCTTTAAGATTGCAGCGGCCACGGGGGATAGCTCCGACAACTAATAGGCTGACGGCAATGAATAAGGGTGGTACCACGGTCTCGCGTCCCTTGAGGATGCGGGGCCTTTTTGCGTTCTAAAATATTGAAATAAACGGAGGAGGAAGAATATGAAAACCGTACTTTCAGGTATTCAGCCTAGTGGACAACTTACTTTGGGTAATTACATCGGCGCAATGAAAAACTTTGTGAAATTGCAAGAGGATCACCAATGTTACTTTATGGTTCCAGATCTTCATGCGATTACCGTACCGCAGGAACCAGCTCAATTACGCGAGCAATCGGAGGCGGTGGCGGCATTATTTATCGCAGCGGGTATTAACCCAGAGAAATCCAACGTCTTTTTACAATCCCATGTTCCTCAGCACGCTGAGCTGGGATGGTTGATGACGACACTGACGAATATGGGCGAGCTCGAACGTATGACTCAGTTTAAGGACAAGTCTGCTGGCAAGGATTCCGTAGGAGCAGGGCTGTTCGTATATCCGTCGTTAATGGCAGCCGACATTTTGCTCTACAATGCGGATCTTGTCCCAGTAGGTGATGACCAGAAACAGCATCTGGAGCTGACACGGGATTTGGCGGGCCGCTTTAATCACCGTTATGGAGATTATTTTACTGTTCCCGAGCCGTATATCCCTGAAGTAGGGGCGAGAATTATGTCCCTGGATGATGCATCCAAAAAAATGAGCAAGAGTAATCCGAATGCAGGCAGTTTTATTGCGCTACTGGACGATCCGAAAGTTATACGCAAAAAAATCAGCCGCGCCACTACCGATTCGGGCAGTGAAGTTAAATATGATCCGGCCAATAAACCGGAAATTAGTAATCTAATGAGCATTTACAGCCAGTGTTCCGGTTTGTCGCTCCAAGAAGTGCAGGATCGTTATGAAGGCCAAATGTACGGGACATTTAAAAAAGAACTGGCAGAGACGGTTGTAGCTATGCTTGAACCGATTCAGCAGCGCTATCGCGATATCCGGGAATCCGGTGAAATTGGACATATTTTGGCCCGATCCGCAGAGCGTGCTCAAGAAGCTGCTGAAGTCACGCTGTCTGCGGTCAAAGAGCGTATGGGCTTTTTGCCACGTGTACGCTAGAGCCTATTGAAGACAAGACAGATGGGGGCTTCTGCAAATCGACTTAAGAGCGACGTTGTCGGGCCTTGATTACAAAGCCCCAGCCGATATTGCCGACAGATAAAAGCCCCAGTAATATAGCAAGCCATGCAGAATAGCTGATGGATATAGCGGCTGCTGTCAGCAGGACAATGGATGAAACGGCGAACCATAGGGATAGACCTTTGCTCATGGTAAAAACCTCCAGCCTTCGAATGTTGAATTTCAGGAATAAGTAGATGTAAGTGAGCCATAATAATCTTGCAAGCTTGCAATGAACCTCACTCACAAAGAACTGAAAGGAGATTCAAATATGAGCAGACGTCGTTCAAACAACCTGCAAGTACCGCAGGCCAACGCCGCTTTACAACAATTAAAATATGAGGCAGCTCAAGAACTTGGCATCACCATCCCTCAGGACGGTTACTTCGGTAATGTCGTTTCCCGCGAAACAGGTTCTCTTGGGGGATACATCACGAAAAAGCTGGTCCAACAAGCAGAACAATCCTTGTCGGGCAGCAGCCGCTTGCAGTAATACACATAAACACTCCCATCTTGGAAGCTGTATTATGAGCAGCTGTGATGAAGGAAATCCGGAGCGATCATGCTCCGGATTTTTTTGCGCATGCTTACGACCATTGTGAATCACGTCAGTCTGCTTCGTCAAGAGGGCGCTTACATGAGATGCTTTTTTTACGGGAATGGTCAAAAAAACAGCAAGCCCCCGTTTAAGGGAGACTTGCTGCCTGTAATTCACTGCGGCTTATTGTTAGCTTGTAAATATTTTTAATTCGTATGCAGGGAAAGACGTTTTTGCATTTTTTCGTCACTGAGCCATCCGATATAACTGTTGATCAGTCCGAATTGCTTATCCATCGCGACCACCGCCACGAATGGATATTGCCTCCGGTGGCGATACCTGACGTCTCCCCATCGCACAATATAACCCCACTCCAGTTCTTCCACCTCGGCAACGGCAAAGGAAGAAAAATAGCGAAATGCTTGCACGTCGCGATAGGATGTAGAGGCTTCTACGGCTGGGTGTGTGGATGGAGTTGCGTGTTTCGTCCAAAATAAATGCTTACCATTTAATCCGCCAATGTCATAGCTTCCATTCTGATGAGCTTTTACCACATGCCACCGGTTCCATGATACCGTGGGAATGATATAATAGGTGTCGCCTTCCTGACGCTTGTTGTCCATATCACGTACCGCTTTTCTGGTAATAAAATGACTCCAGGTTCGCCAAATGTAATAGAGGCCAATAATGACGTACAGCGTAATAAATAAGGGAGCGGGCGGAACCAATCCGGTGACCCATAGCATTATCGCAGCAACATGAGTGCCGAAAATAAAGGGGTCAAAAATATGGATGATATTCCAAGATATCCACTTATTCGTGAACGGCCGAAATGCCTGGGTTCCGTACGTATTGAATAAATCTGTGAATACATGCAGGCAGACGGCAATCGTTACCCATAATGCTACATGACCCGGGGGCACATCCCTGAAGATCAGGCAAATCAGTCCCGTTATGGACAAGATCCATATCAACCAGAAGGGGATAGAATGCGACAGTCCACGGTGATTGCGAATATAGGCTGCATTATTTTTCAACCGAAGCAAGGTATCAAAATCCGGAGCTTGTGACCCTACGACTGTAGCGAGCAGTATGACTGCTGCTAGCTTGGGATCTCCGGCGACGACAGGATCAGTATAGGCCAGCCCGGCCAACCCGACTCCCATGACAAAGTGTGTGGCTGTATCCATATCTGTCGCTCCTTTTGTATTGTTTCCTGTACTTATTACTACCCAAATTTACTGTAAACGATCAACAGGGGTGATTTGCCATCTGAATTGTGAACGTTTTGTGCGTTTTCTGTCAAACTTTTTGGGGTAGGTATATGATAAAATTTATATCGGAGTTCAACTTACTCCCGAATTCATACATCTCTAAGGGGGAGTTACTCACAATGGATAATATTAGTTATAAGACTTCTTCGGATGCGGCTACCTATTCTGTAAAATCTAAACCACCCGGCAAGGCGGGCACTTGGAAAGATTTTATTACAGTTACCAAGCCAGGCATCCTTCGTACTAATCTGGTTGCAGCCTTCGGTGGTTTTTGGTTAGCATCGCAATGGGACGTTGACTATATAAAGTTAATTCTTACACTTCTAGGTACAATGTTGGTTATGGCATCTTCTTGTGTCTTTAACAACTACTTTGACCGTGAGTTGGATTTGAAGATGGAGCGGACACGTAATCGCTCACTGCCGACTGGGCGTCTGACCCCCACAACGGTGCTGTCATACGCTATTATTTTGGGCATCGTCGGATTGGCTGTTTTATTCTCCTTCTCTGGTGTGAAGGCAGGGCTACTGGGCATATTAGGTATGATTGTCTACGTTGGCATTTATACGCTCTGGTTGAAACGTTCGTCTACATGGAGTACATCCATCGGCGGTATTTCTGGGGCTATGCCTCCGGTAATTGGTTATGTGGCCGCATCGGGCCGTATTGATATGGGCGCTTGGCTCTTATTCGCACTACTGTTCTTATGGCAACCGCCTCACTTCTGGGCACTTGCTATTCGCAGAGTCGAGGAATATCGCGCAGCAGGATTTCCATTGTTGCCAGTCGTGAAAGGTATCCATCGGACTAAGATTCAGATGATTCCTTATATTGTGCTGCTGATTCCGGTACCCATCCTTATGTATGCTTATGGATATGCCGGTATGATTTTTATGATCGTGTCCGTGTTATTGTCCGTGCTTTGGGCATTTTATGCCTTTAAAGGCTTTACGATTAAGGAAGAAGAAACGGATTCTTGGGCAAAAAAAGTATTTTTCTTTTCCATTAACCATTTGACACTCAGCTTCTTGCTGATGATTGTTGATACGGTTCATAAGTTCTAATATCAATCTTAGAGGGATTGGTGATGGTGCACTATAAAGCTGTCCAACAGGCATGAAATTGACCTGAGGACAGCTTTTTTATTTACAGGACTAAAGAACAGGAGGGTATATAATGTATTCCTCAAGCCCTGCTTTTTCCAACTGGGCAATCACATATTCATCCGGAGTACCTTCTACACCAGCATAGCCTTTGCGTGTATACATATGAAGTGCATCTGGAAAAGCGTCTGCAAGCACCCCTCTTATTTTTTTTCCTGAGCTGTCGTTGTCCATAAATAAATATATTTCGTCATGCTTAGTCCGCTGGCGGAGGGATTCCAATTTTATAGAGTTTAGTGTACCGAAGGTGCATAAAATGTTGACCTCCGGATCGAGTAATCGGCGGAGTTTACTGCGGTCATTTTTTCCTTCGACGATCACGGTTATCGCCATTTTGCTCACCCCTTGCTTGATGCCTGTGCTCGAAATTCCCCGGGAAATGAAAGAATATGTGTATAGTTTAGCTCTAAAAGGGGTTCCCATGCAAAAAACAACAAAACAGCCTGCCAGAAGTGGCAGGCATGGGTACATAGTCAGCATATTAGGGCATATCAGACATCAGATCCAGCAAGTACGAAGAATGATGACGAGCAGAACATAAAGAACAAGAATGGTACCAGTTGAAGTGCCGAAAACAGGGCAAGGGCTTACAGGATGACAGTGGCTCACGGGCTGCACCTCCCTTTGTAAATGAATTGTTCAGTCAAATTAGTCTATGTTAAGTAGGGTATTAGGTACTGTGCGTATGCCCTCTAGAACGTATTTTGGGCTTTAAAGGTAGTATCTCAGCATGCCCCCTTAGTTGTAATTAGGAATGGTAAGGACCCGAGGCAGATAGTGGTGGTGTAGGAGATAATCGCTGAATGGGAACGAATAGCAGGCCAGTCATCAGAATCAGAAATGCGATAAAAAAAGGAGATATGTGATTCGGAAGCTGACCCGCCAGTACAGGCCCGGCAAAGGAGCCGATAGACGTTGCAATGGATTGCAGGGCAAAGGTTTTGCCCAATCGAGCACCTCCAATCCGTATGAAGAGAGAGGCCAGCGCTGGAAAAATGATGCCTTTGGCTGTTCCCAAAATAAACAGGATAATGCCTATTATCGCTTCGGGCGTAGTGGCGAGTGCGTAGAAGCTTAAAGACATCAGAATAATGCCGCAAAGTAGCCTTACCATCGGTGAATATTTGTTCAGAAAAAGCAAACTGAGCGTACAGAGTGCTCCCAAACTGATGATGGAAAAGAGCAATCCGGTGGACATCATGGATGCAGAACCGTTATTTCGTAATGGGATCTCGTAAAATAAAATGCCTTGTGCGCACGCCAAAACAAAAGGTAGAAGCAGGTAACGCCAATTGAATGGTAACCGCGTCTGTGCTGGCGAGAGTGGAGCGGGTGTCGTATGACCATCAGATAATTGGGCCTGCGGAGCGGGTGCTTTTTTGGGTAAGGTGAAATAAGCCATAAGCCCCGTGATTACGAGAATGATACCAAGGGAACTAAATGTCTCGCTAAAGCCAAAGCTGGCAACGATAAATGCGCCTGCGGCTGGAGATAGAACAGAGGCCAACGTGTGGACGACACCATGTCCCGACATATATTTGCCCTGGGTAACCGGATGATCAGACAGTTGCGCCAGCATGGCCAGACAGGCTGGAGATAAAAAGGCCAACACATAGCCACTAATCGCACGCAGAAAAAGTAATTCCCACGGTGTATGGATGTACGATTGAATGATCAGGATCAGGCCTGCAGCTGTCAGGCTGAACATAATATATCGGCGACTGCCGTGTTTGTCGACTTTGGGACCTGCCATCAAGTTACCAGGCAGGTGAGTTAGAGAGTAAATCCCCATCATCCAACCGATAAAGGTAGGGGCTGCCCCCAGAGAGATTGCGAATGGTGTCAAAATAGGATATTGTGCATGCAGATCAAAAAAGGCAATGAACAAAAAGAGATACAGCCAGAGGGCTGTTTTCATGTGAATGACCCCCTTTCCTTAATGTAAACTTCCATCTTACTTCGTATTGGCCCTTCCTAAGTTGTACGCCAGATTGGACGAACATAGACCACTTTGTATGGACAAGAATTGAATGACAAGGTATGTATTAGACCTAAGCTGACAGGACATTGCGTAATCATGTATAATTACAGAGACAATTTTGCAATTTGAATCATGTAGTTGGAAACGGGAGTGTAGCGAATGGATAAGAACGTCTGGTCAGAGTTTTTGGAACATAATTGGCAGATCGTTCAGGATAACTGGCTGTATATAGTGATTGGGCTTGTCCTATTGTTAGTCATATTGAAGATTGTAAGAACTCTCGTAAAATGGCTGATCGTCATTGTTGTGATTGCAGGCTTGCTAGTCTACAGTGGTATTTCCTTTGAACAGGTCGGCAAGGTCGTGACTCAGGCAAAGGATGATGCAATTAACAAGGTTCAGAGCGAGGCTTTGAACATGATGATAAAAGAGGGCCAAAATGCCAAATACACCTCCAACGGAGATGGTACATTTACAGTGACCAGTTCCAACCTGGAAGTAAAAGGCCCGTTTGAGGGTGAGAAGGTCAAGGTATGGTTTCAGGGAATGTCGCTGGGCGAATGGAGTATGAGCGACACAGTCAAGAAATATATCGAAAGCGCGAAAGACTTGGCTGCTGTACAGCAGCCACAGTCGCCGTAGAGACAGGAGGAACACAATGAACCCATCCTGGCTGGAGTCTATTCTTCATTGGAATGGCGTGACGGTGTTTCTGATCGCCATCGTAGTATTGTCGTTGATACAGGGGTGGAGGCGAGGGGCCTCCAGATCTGTAGGTGCGCTGTTTAGTCTCATTGTGGATGGCATACTCACTGTGGCGGGCATTTTGTGCTCGCTCGGGTTAGCCATGTGGCTTTCACCGAAGGTGCAACAATGGCTGGCAGCTTACATGGAGCATTTGCCGCAGCGAAAACTAAGTGGGATTGAGCAATTTTATTATACGCTTGTGGCGGGGATAGAGGGCTTTCCGCTGCTGCGGTTCGCCGTATTGTTCATGCTCAGTTATGCTATTGCCCAGTTTATACTGCGTGCCATTTATGTGTTGATGGTAGGTGGCAAATCAGATTCCTCCCTCCATGAGCATCAAAAGAAATCGGGCTTTTTCAGCAGAGTGGCAGGGGCCGGCATAGGTACTCTTATTGGTGGAGCTCGTGCCATGATGATCATAGCCCTGCTGTTCATAGGAGTAAGTCTGTATCCAGACAGCGGGTTTAGCAGCTACGTACAAGCTTCGCCGGTTTATAAGCAAGGTGCGCAATCGGTCATTGAGCCGTTGTCCGGGACTCTGATTAAGGATAAGCTGCCCGTATTTACGCAGGCTGTTACCAAGGAATTGAATGGTATCATGCAGCGCAAATATGAAATAATCGACCGGGACATTCCAAGCGATATCGTTCAGGCAGCGGCCAAGATTACAGAAGGGTCTAGCGGTGACGAGCAAAAAGCCAGAGCGTTGTATGAATGGGTAGGCACCCGCATTAGCTATGATTACAGTAAGGTGGAAGCCTATGAGCAACGTGGTGACTGGCATGAACAGACTCCCAGAGATACGTTTGATACACGTAAAGGAGTGTGCATTGATTATGCCCGCCTTTACTCAATGATGGCTCGTTCGCAGGGACTACAGGTCAAGGTTGTAACAGGCCTCGGATACAACGGACAGGGAGGATACGGGTCCCATGCCTGGAACGAAGTATATTTGAGCGGACAGGATCAGTGGGTACCGCTGGACCCGACTTGGGCACAAAGTGGAGACTGGTTTAACCCGCCAGGTTTTGCCCAAACACATATCAAGGATAAAGTGATTTAAGAAGGAGTGGAAAAGGGCACATGAGAAAGATGGACAACGAGCAAGGAAAAGACAATGAGACATCCGACCGAAAAAGATTTAGCTTCCGGATCAATCTGTTCTTTTTCAGCTCGTTCATTATATTTACAGTCATTATTGTAAGATTGGCGATACTTCAATTTGTGGAGGGCCCTCAGCTCAAACAGCAGGAGGCCAGTAATGTTACCAAAAATGTACCACTTACGCCGATTCGCGGAACGATTTATGATTCAACCGGACAGAACAGACTGGCGTATTCTACACCTGTACAATCGCTGTATATCACGCTCTCCAAGAACTATAGTGACAGCGTGGAAGAAAAGCGTAATCCAGATAAAAAATTGTTGCCTGAGTTGGAAAATATGACGCAAAAGCTGGCTAATCGGTTTGCTGAATATGGCGATAAAAACGAGCCGAAAATGACAGCAGAACAAATTATGGATGCTATGGACCGGAACTATCAACGGCTTAGCGGCTTTACGCCTCGTCTGATTAAAACGAATCTCAGCAAAGAAGAAGTCGCCTATTTTATGCAGCATAAGAGCGAGTTTCCCGGAATAGATGTCGTAGAGGAAACGGTACGTCATTACGATCCAGATACGGTAGCTGTCCAAACGGTTGGCTACATTAAAAGCTATAAAAGTGCGCGTGAAACGTTGGATAAATATAAGAATATCCAAAAATCCATGTCAGCTGAAAATGATCCGGGCCTCATTTATATGGATAATGAATCTGTGGGCTTTGATGGACTGGAATATCAATATCAGGAACAGTTGCGAGGGAAAAATGGCTATAAAACGGTTCCGATTGATCCGCGTAATATGCCGGAGGGTGTAGATTCTGTTACACCTCCGCAAAAAGGGGATAATGTCTATTCCACGATTAACAAAGAAATTCAGGTGAAGACTGAAAATGCCATTATGGATCAATTGAGATGGCTCCATACACACGCTGTATCTGGCAGGACTCATCCTTATGCGAAAACAGGCTTTGCTGTAGCCATGGAAGTGGATACAGGGAATGTAGTCGCGATGGCCAGTATGCCGGATTATGATGCGAATTATTGGCAAACGGGTACGATTTCAAAAGACAAATATGAAGAAATAAAACATGTGTATCAAAACGCTACAATAAAGAACGTTGGCTCAGGCCAATCTGGACAGCACCCAGATTCTACCGTGCTTCTCGGATCAACTATTAAACCGCTGTCTGTTCTTATTGGATTGGAAGAAGGACTATTTACAACAAATACGTACTATCAAGACACAGGAGCAGCTTATTTCGGACGGAACAACTCTTCACGGGTGCGGAACTCGTCTGGTCATGTGTACGGTTCAATGGACCCGGCTACCGCTATTCGTCATTCCTCCAATGCCTTTATGGTCGATATGGTTGGCAAACGCTTATATAACAAATACATCAATAATGCAGCAGAAGACCAAGGCGTTAACGTATGGGATCGTTATATGAAGGAGTTTGGATTAGGTGTTTCTACTGGAGTAGACTTACCAGGTGAGTTCAAGGGGCTTTTAGAATATACGAGGAGTAAATCCGAGTCTGCACTTTCCAAATTAGCATATGCATCCTTTGGTCAACAAGGTAAATATACGCCTATGCAACTTGCTCAGTATACAACGATGATTGCTACAAAAGGCAAACGGATGGAGCCGCATTTGGTCAGTCAAATTAAAGATACCAATGGTAATGTTGTCCAGACGTTTAAGCCGAAGGTGCTGAATGAAGTGAACTTCCCGGATGCATACTGGAATGAAGTCATACGCGGAATGGCAACAGATGTCAGCGCATTTAACGGCTTTCCGTATGACTTTGCTCGCAAAACGGGGACATCACAGCAGGTTGTAGGCAGAGAACTAAAAGATAACGGGGTATTTATTGCCTTTGCACCACGTCAGAATCCTAAACTTGCAGTAGCAGTTGTTATTCCTGAAGGGGGCTTCGGGGCCTGGAGTGCCGGACCTGTAGCACGTAAAATCTTTGATGCCTACGACGAAGTGTACGGTCTGGACGGGGTGCCTAAGAAAAAGGATGCCACAGCAACCGATCCTAACACTACTAAACAGCCATAATCATTTTATATAATATCAATTCATGAAAGCTTCTCTTAGCCTTTGGGCTGCGGGAAGCTTTTTATGCTTTTTCTACGTTTTCTTACAAAATTGTCATCTGGGAATTCATCGTTTATTGCTTTGGATATGGTAGGATCAGGAATATAAAAACCTAACTGAAAGGAGTAATGACCAGCTAATATGGACAGAGGAAGTCTGGATAAAAAGTTTTCATTTAAAAAGAAAAATGTTGAAGAGAATGAAGAGTCACGAAAAAAACGGACGGTTTTACGAACCAACCTACTGTTTTTAAGTGCTTTTGTGCTGTTTGCCCTGATCATTACCAGACTAGCTGTATTGCAGTTTGTACAATCGGAGGAGCTCAAAGGCCAGCAGCAATCCGTAAATACTAAAAATGTCCCGTTAGCCCCGAGTCGCGGCACGATTTATGACTCCACAGGTACGGTTAAGCTGGCGTATTCGACTTCAGTACAGTCCTTGTATGTAACTTTATCTAAGGATTATAGCAAACGTACGGAGAAAGATCGCAAACCGGGGGAAAAGCTGCTCCCTGAGCTTAATGCTTTTGCTGCCAAGCTTGCTGCCAAATTAAACGAACTGGGTCGTACCGAAGGAGAGCAGCTTAATGCAGAGGAAATAAAAAAGCGACTGGACCCGGACTATAATCAATATAGGGGATTTACCCCACGTTTGGTCAAATCCGACTTGAGTCGGGAGGAAATCGCTTATTTTCTGGAACATCGGACAGAGTTCCCTGGTGTAGAGGTTGTAGAAGAAAGTGTACGCCATTATGACCCGGATCGGGTGGCGGTACAAACGATTGGATATATGTACAAGTTCAAAGGAGCTCGAACGAACCGGCCCAAATATAAAGAGCTCTATGAAGCTAATTCGGAGGTTTTAAAACCGGCACAGGTGTATTCGGAAAGTGAAACGGTCGGATATGATGGCTTGGAACTTCAGTACCAGGATGAGCTGAGAGGAAAAAACGGATATAAAACGGTAGAAGTCAATCCGCGCAGCATGCCGGAGGGTATTGAATCCATTACTCCTCCGGAAAAAGGACATCATTTATACTCCACCATCAACAAGGAAATTCAGCAGAAAACCGAACAGGCCATTATGGATCAGCTTCGCTCGCTTCATACTCATGCCGTATCAGGGGAGCTTCATCAAGACGCGACCACTGGCTTCGCTGTAGCGATGGAGGTAGAGACCGGAAATGTCGTGGCAATGGCCAGCATGCCGGATTATGACTCTAATGTATGGAAAAGTGGAAGTACCTCGCCTTCGGTATATGACGAAATTCAGCATAAAATGGGAAATGGAACAATTAAATCCGTACCTAGCGGAAAAGCGGGTCCACATCCAGAATCTTCGGTGATTCTGGGTTCAACCATTAAACCGCTAACCGTGCTGATCGGGTTGAAGGAAAACCTGTTTTCTCCCGGACAGACTTATCAGGATACGGGAAGTGCGTATTACGGCAAAAATCGCTCCAGCCGGGTTGGGAACTCTAGCGGACATGTGTATGGTTCTTTGACACCTAGCAGGGCAATTGAGGTCTCGTCGAATACGTTTATGGTGGATATGATCGGCAAGCCACTGTATGCCAAATACGGAAGTAATGCAGGGATGCATCAGGGAATTGATGTATGGGACAAGTATATGAAGGAATTTGGATTAGGCGTTCCGACTGAAGTCGATCTGCCAGGCGAGTGGGCAGGCAGACTTGAGTATACGAGCAAGCATGAAAGTGCGCTGACACGTTTGGTACAGGCATCCTTTGGTCAGCAAGGGAAATATACAGCGATGCAGCTGGCCCAGTATACGACTGTGCTGGCAACCAAGGGCAAGCGAATGCAGCCTCATCTAGTCAGTAAAATTGTGGATGACCAGGGGAATCTCGTACGTGAGTTTAAGCCGAAGGTGCTGAATGAGGTCGCTTTTTCAGATACGTACTGGAATACTGTGATTCGCGGCATGGCTACCGATGTTAAAGCCTTTAACGGATTTCCCTATGATTATGCCCGCAAAACGGGGACTTCTCAGCAGGTGGTGGGACGTACGGTTAAAGATAATGGGGTGTTCATCGCTTTTGCTCCACGCCAAAATCCGAAGCTGGCTGTAGCGGTTATCATTCCTGAAGGGGGCTTTGGTGCGACGAGTGCAGGACCGGTTGCGCGTAAAATATTTGATGCGTATGACGAAGTATACGGGCTTGATGGTAATCCTAAAAAGCCTCTGGTAGCGAAATAAGGACTTGAATACTTTTGTGGGCTTCTCTTTTTCATGGTAAAATGTCGTTGGACATAAGGGACAACAGGAGGAAGAGAGACCATGGGAGAAAACCAATATAAATACAAACTGCTTGCGCTCGACATGGATGGAACTTTACTGAATGATAATCATGAAATAAGCTTGGAAACGATTAACTGGATTAATAAGGCGATTCAGGAAGGGATTCATGTATGCTTGTCCACCGGACGTGCAGCGATGCATGCTTTGCCTTACGGTCAGCAACTCGGTCTGGAGACGCCAATGGTAACTGTAAACGGCAGTGAAGTATGGAAATCACCTCACGAATTGTGGCGCCGCTATTTACTTGATAAGGAGCTTATTCGCAAGATGCACCAGATTGCCGTAGAAACAGGCTCCTGGTTCTGGGCTTACTCAACCGAGGAGTTATACAACAGAGATCGTTGGCCGGACACATTGGACACACAGGAATGGCTCAAATTCGGTTTTAATACGGAAAATGACGAAATTCGCCATCAAATTTTGCTCAAGCTTCAGGAGATGGGGGGACTTGAAATTTCCAATTCTTCGATGACGAATCTGGAAATTAATCCGGCTGGTATATCCAAAGCCAGTGGCATCGCTGAAGTGTGCGACCTGCTCGGCATTACCATGGAGCAGGTGGTTGCCGTAGGTGACAGTCTGAATGACCTGGCTGTGATTCAAGCGGCTGGACTGGGTGTAGCGATGGGGAATGCTCAGGATACGGTAAAAGAAGCAGCTAATGTGGTTGTGGCTTCGAATAATGAGGACGGCATTGTAGAAGTGATTCGAGATTATGTGCTTGTGTAATAAAATGAATGGTGCACAAGCAAGATGAATAGACGAGAAGGAGGAGGCCCATGGACGTTGTAGGTTGGATTGTTGTCATTGTACTGTTCATTGTGGGCATGGCGGGAGCGGTGTATCCCGTATTGCCGGGGGCGCTCGCCATTTATTTTGCATTTTTTGTATACGGCTGGTTTTTCTCGTTTGCTCCATACAATGCATTGTTTTGGATTATACAAACACTAATCGTCGTTGCCCTTTTTATTGCGGATTATGCTGTGAATGCGTGGGGAGTCAAGCGATTTGGCGGCTCGCGTCTGTCAGCGATCCTTAGTACTGTGGGAATCATTATTGGCCCCTTTGTTATTCCAGCATTCGGTTTGATTTTGGGACCATTTATCGGTGCTGTGCTGGGTGAGCTGATTGGCAAAGCCCCGCTGGATCGAGCTATAAAAGTGGGCTTTGGCTCCGTCTTGGGCCTATTTACTAGCACCGTGATGAAAGTAATTTTGCAGCTTGCCATGATTATTGTATTCTTGATTTGGGTGTTTTAACCAGAGATTCGTTTATTATGATTTGCAGAGACAGAATCGACATGCGGCTCCGCACCGGTGATGGCTCAGGCCATGACTGTTTGTTGCGGGGCTTTTGCATGCATGTGAACAGCAAGAAAGAAGGGAACGCATTTTGTCCAATAAAGAAACATTCCTTAAAGGTACGCTTATTTTAGCCGCTGCCGCCTTGGTGGCCAGAGTGCTTGGTCTGGTACAGCGCGTTCCATTGGAGCATTTGCTCGGCTCCGTCGGGAACGCCTCGTTTACCATTGCGAACAACGCTTATTTGATGCTGCTCACGGTCGCTACGGCCGGCATTCCCAGCACACTGAGCAAAATGGTTTCGGAACGCTACGCACTGGATCGGCCTGCGGAAGCGCGACGTGTGTATCGTGCGGCTTTGATATTCGCGGCCGTGGCCGGTGTTATCATTACGGCGCTGCTGTATTTTGGAGCGCCTTATTTTGCCGAGCATGTAGCAGGGGTTCCGCAGTCTGCTTTGGCTATTCAGGCTTTGGCACCCGCTTTGCTGTTGTTTCCTGCCATTGCGATGATGCGCGGATACTTCCAAGGACGCGGTAATATGACCGCAGGTGGTATTTCACAGATTGTGGAGCAGGTCGCGCGGGTAGCCACCGCAATTCTACTCGCTTTTATTATTTTGAAGCTTGGCTATGGAGATCGTGAGGTAGCGGCGGGGGCCTCCTTTGGGGGTGTCATGGGAAGTCTTGGCGCTCTGGGGGTGATGCTGTACTACACGGTGAAATTGCGTCGTCAGGATCGCCAGGATCGTCAAGAGCAATTCCAAGAGGAAAGCTCAGCGCTACCAATGATGCGCATTTACAAAGATATTTTCAAGCTCTCTATTCCTATCGTATTGTCGTCTCTGACGGTTCCGGCGGTTAATTTTATTGATACGTCGATTGTAGTTAGACTGCTGTCTGGACAAGTGGGATTGGATCAGGCGACTACTCAGTTGGGTTATCTAGGCTCTAGGGCACAGAGTGTGGCAGGCATCCCTCCAATTTTGGCCATTGCACTCAGTCAATCGCTCATTCCGATCATTTCAGCGGCTTTTGCCCGTAAGGATGAACAGCATTTACAAAATCAGATGACGCTGGCCTTGCGCATCTCTATTCTGACTGGAATGCCGATTGTGCTGGCTTTATGTGTGACTGCCTATTCTATTAATGGCCTGCTGTTCAGCTCGCTTGGAGGCAGCGGGATTATCGCTGTTCTGACACTCGGAACGATCTTTCAGATTACGATGATGACCTCTAATTCGATATTGATTGGTATGGGGAAGCCGCGTATTTCAATGGTCAATGTGATGGTTGGTATCGTCGTGAAGTTGGCAGCGAGCTGGCTGCTGGCTGGTTGGCTAGGGATTTACGGAATTATTGCTGCAACCGGATTATGTTTTCTCGTCATTACGTTGCTGAATTTGCGTGTGCTGAAAGGTATTGTTTCCTTCTCAATCATGGGCCGTCGCTGGGCAGGCTTCCTAACCGCAGTCGTTGTCTCGGGAGCTATCGGGTACGGAGTAAATGAAGCCTGCATTTTGCTGGTACACCTGATGCCTGCGCGTGTAGCCTTCTTGATTGCGTGCTGCATTGCCGGAGCGGTTGTACTGGTATGCTACTTGGTATTGCTGGTTGTATTGCGCGTATTGCGCAGGGACGAGCTGGGTAACTATCCGCGCGTGTTGCAGAAGGTATTGCGTCCGTTAATGCGCCTACAGCGTGAGTCCACTGGACAACGAGGCTAAAAAAGCCCTCTCATCTGTTCAGTGAAAGGACCTTAAGCTGTTATGAGCATCATGGGCCATTGCTGTTTTTTGAATGCCATGGCGATGCTCATGGCGCATGGCAAATAACAGAGGCCGTCTTGGTTCACTGATATGCCCAAGTGTAGAACCGTCCTGAAACCAGTCATAACGGGGAATCGGATCATAGGCTGTATCTGACCAGACGGCCTTCAGCTCCGGGCTGTACAGACGTTGACTTGGCGGGAGCCATTCATGTGCTAAAAGCGTTGCACTCTCTTCTGGAGAGCGCAGCGCTTTTTGTACATTCGGAGTGAATAGTCCGGGCCAATAGTCGCTACGAGACCCGGTATGCGGTACGCTGGCAGCAAATGCGGATACCTGATCCAGTACCTGCTGATGGCCAAATAACATAGCGTAAAGACTTTTACCAAAACCGATCCGCTCATCCAGATGGCCGAAACGCTCCATGACAAGTCCGGCAAGTCCACCGTTTAGCCCAAGCGGAAATATAACCTGATTGAGCTGAAGCCAGTCATGCAAATAAAAGCCTGGCTTATGTGTCACAAATTTTTGAAAGTACGGATCTTTCACAACCCGTCCTTCAATATAGTTTTGTTCATTAATAATGAGCGCCACCGTCAAAAGAGAACTATCCCGCCAAGCCCAGAAACGTTCCCAAAAGGGCTTCATGAATGGCGAAACGTGAAAATGAGGCAACAAATGGAAGCAACTCCGTCCCAAATGACGGCTGTGCATGTAAAGCTGCAACTGTGGATAAGCGTCTTGAAAAATAAGAGCGTTACAGCGCTCAAGTAGCCGATACAGCCACTCCTTTTCCTGTTCGCCGAACAGGTTTCCAATGAGCTCCCCCTTCAGATCAGTCATATTATAGCCGCCATTACGAGAAACCAGATGGGCCAGTAATGCCCAGTGTAATTCCGGGTAGCCACGATAGCATTCAAGATAAGCGGCAGTGCGCGTGATGTTGCTGCGATTCTCCTGTGCTGTATCGTTCTTGATCCGCTCCAGCAGCTCACAGTCTGTTTCGCATAAGGGCATATTTAGAGAAGAGGGACGCGTAGCGGGTCCGTTCACCAGCATTAATGCTTCAGCTTCATTCATGGCGGCTTGTGCCGAATGATAATCCCACGGCAGATCACGCAAGGGATAGCGTAATTTACGGGATTCGGTCCAGGCCGCACGTTTGCCCTCCCATGCCTCCTCCGCAACACGCGGAACGGAACCCAGTAACTTGAGCCCTCCCTGAAGCTGTCGAGATGCGACATGGAGCCATTCGGTGAGAGACATGTTTAAATAACCTCCTTTCAAATGCAGGCATCCCCGTATTCCACCAAGTATGTTGGGTATGTTATTGGGATGTCGTCGCCTATGTGGATTCTTAAGTATACCTATAGTATGTCTCAATGAGAGGGCATCCAATCGGCATGTGAGCATAATAGGGGAGTGTGCAAAAGCTTCACTTGGCGTTACAATAGAAAGTACAGGATCTCCTGCACAAAAGAAGTTTAAGGAGGAATTATGTATGCAAAAAATCGTCTCTCATGAAGACTTTAATAAGGCAATATCCACTCCAGGTGTAACGGTAGCTGTGTTCAAGGCGGACTGGTGCGGGGATTGTCATTTTATTGATCCATTCATGCCTGATGTAGAGCAACAATATGCAGACAAGCTTACATTAATTGAGATTGATGTAGAACAGGCCGAAAGTGTCAGCCAAGAGCAAAATGTTCTAGGGATTCCTAGCTTTATCGCTTACAGTGAAGGGCGAGAACTAGTACGTCTGGTGAACAGATTGCGTAAATCCCGCGAGGAAATCGAGCAGTTTTTGGACCGGGCTGTAGAAGTCCATGCTAACTTGGCAAAATAACGGATAATAGTATGTATGAGGGCTCCGCAGGGAACCTTAATCATCAGGATATTCAGAAAGCCGCTTCCTTTCGAAGGAGGCGGCTTTCTTACGGACACGTTCACATTTTGTCAACAAAGCTCGTATGTCAAGGAACGATATATCAGTTATAATTACTTTAAGTGATCATTTCACAACATATAAAGTGAATAAATATTATATTTGGAAGGATACGGGTGAATTCATTGAATAACAAAATCAGAATATTAAAATGGCTGGCACTCGTAACATGTATTGTCATGTTTTTGGCCACCTTCGGTGGAGGTGTCGTGACGCGAACGGATTCGGGTCTCGGCTGTGGAAGAGAATTCCCACTTTGTAATGGTAAGCTGGTTCCGGCGCATACCATCGCATCCCTTATTGAGTTCTCTCATCGCTCCGTCAGTGCCATGGCCGGAATTCTTTCTATCGCCTCGTTTGTCGGCTTTTTGCTGTTTATGAAGCATCGGAAGGATTTACAGCTATTCTCCTTACTCACGCTATTGTTTGTTATCATACAAGGTGCGATGGGGGCATTGGCTGTCATCTTCTCCCAATCGGCTGCAGTCATGGGGCTGCATTTTGGCTTTGCACTTATTGCTTTTGCCAGTGCGACCATGATGACGCTGGGGGCCTGGCAGGAGCATGCGGATTCACGCTACACTCCGCGTCTGATTCCTGGGCGTGTCAGTCGGGGCTATCGTAACTTTATATGGCTATCAACGATTTATACCTATATTGCTGTCTATTCAGGAGCGTTGCTTAGTCATTCGGTCATCCAGAAGGTTGTAAATATCGGGGGTTTCATATCTCCACTGCTGCTTCATCAGATTTCAGCCGGTCTGCTGTTTGTCATTATTTTGGCTGTGGGTCACTACTCGTATCGTTATCACCCGAATCACCGGGACATTCGTACCCTGGGTGTCGTATCGGTCGTATTGATTATTCTTCAAGTGGTGATTGGCATTATCTTGCTGTACGTCAACAGACCTGAAATTTACATGTTTATCGTGCTGGGACATATGCTGGTGATTGCATCGTTGTTCTCCATTTTGGCTTATCTGAGCTATCGTGTATGGCAATTGTCACCGGACCGCAAGCTTGTTCCGACCCAAGCACAGCGTACCTAAGCATTTTGTAGATTATAATGAAGCGTATTTTTGCCCAAGAGGCGTTGGAACACGTATAATAACATCATAAGAAACAAACCAGGCCCACGAGTTTCTCGAGGGCTTGATTTGCTTAGGAGGAATCATCCAGTTGATCTACCAGAATTTGCGCCAATTTATTGAAGCGCTGCGTAAAGAAAATGATCTTAAAATTATAGAAGCACCTGTCGATCCTTATTTGGAGCTGGCCGAGATCCACCGAAGAGTCATTGAGGAAGAAGGTCCGGCGCTGCTGTTCACAAATGTCAAAGGAACCCCGTTTCCTGTAGCTAGTAATTTGTTCGGTACGAATCGTCGTGTGGACATGGCTTTTGGCCCTCGTCCAGAGCAACTGATGGATGCAATTGTTGGTGCGACCAAAACGTTGCTTCCACCTACCCCCAAAGCGTTGTGGAATGAACGTGGGCTGATTAAGGACATGCTAAAAGTAGGACTAAAAACAGTATCTCATAACGAAGCCCCTGTATTGGGCGTTCGCCGTACTGATGCTCCGCTGGCTCCACTGCCTAGAGTGACCAGCTGGCACGAGGATGGAGGACCGTTCATTACGCTTCCGCTCGTGTATACCGAAAAGCCAGGTCAGTCCAAGGATCATAATTTGGGGATGTATCGCATCCAGATTTATGATGATCAGACGACTGGGATCCACTGGCAGATCCATAAAGGCGGCGGCTTCCATTATCATGAAGCAGAGCTGCGTAATGAGCCGTTGCCTACGACGATTATCATCGGTGGCCCGCCTGCTTTGATTGCGTCTGCGATTGCTCCTGCCCCGGAAAATTTGCCTGAGCTATTGCTGGCTTCCCTTATTATGGGGGGCAAGCTGCCCATGACAGAAGACCCGCTCGGAGGTCACCGGATTCCGGCAGAAGCCGAATTTGCGATCAGCGGCTATGTGCCGCCTCATGAACGCCGCCCGGAAGGACCGTTTGGTGATCATTTTGGCTATTACTCATTACAACATGATTTCCCTGTGTTTCATGTCAAACATATGCATCACCGTAAAGATGCCATTTATCCGGCAACCATTGTAGGTAAGCCGCGGCAGGAAGACTACTATCTCGGCGAGTTTTTGCAACGTCTGTTGTCGCCCGCCTATCCGCTTGTAATGCCTTCCGTCAAGTCGTTATGGGCATATGCGGAAACAGGTGTACATGCGCTGGCAGCGGCAGTCGTACGTGAAAGCTACTCCCGTGAAGCGCTGGTATCCGGCTTTACCATTCTGGGTCAAGGCCAATTGTCGTTGACCAAATTCCTGATGCTGACGGATCGGGTAATCGATTTATCCGACTTTAACATGCTGCTCGAAACCATTTTGGAACGATTTAATCCAGCCAGAGATTTGTTTATTTTCAACCATACGTCTCACGATACACTCGATTACACGGGCCGTAAGCTGAATCATGGCAGTAAGGCGATTTTGATGGGAGTAGGCGAGCCTGTGCGTGAATTGCCTCGCGTTTATGAAGGGGGCGATCTGCCGGGAATTCGTGACATCGAACCCTATTGCGGAGGATGCCTCGTTGTATCCGGCTCGTCCTTTGAGCAGGAGCCTGAACTCGCTGCGCGTGTATTGGAGCGATTAGCTGCGGGTGAGCAAGAGTGGCCACTTGTCTTTATCGTGGACGATGCCAAAGAAGTTGTTCGCTCCCAAGCTTCGTTCCTGTGGACGGTATTCACACGCTTTAACCCGGCTACAGATATGTACGCTGACAGCGAAGTGCGTTTGCATCACCTGAACTATAAGCTGCCGATTGTGGTGGATGCACGTATGAAGCCGGGCTACCCTGATGAGGTACTGCCACGTGAAGATATTGTTAAGCTTGTAGATCAACGATGGACGAGTTATTTCGCTTGACGCCTATTAAAGCATCTTAACAGCCGGATTTTACAGATATGAAGGAGGCGTGAAGCATGATACGCAAGCTGTTGGGCGAGCCCCCGCGTGTAAATAATGGTTTCCTGCTGGATGCCATGAATAGCATGTCAGACATGTTACATTTGCTGGAACGACAAATCCAGGCCAGTGGTGATCCGACTCATGACTTTCGGAAGGCGGATATTTTGACACGTGGTCTGATGTCGTCATTGGATGAACTGGAGCAGAGCCATCATGCTGCCGCCTTTTTTCGTATGAAAGTAAAAGCCGGATACGCTGAAGATATGAGCAAGGATGAAAAATCCGATTATGCCCTGTACGTATTCTTTTATAAGGATGGGTTTGTGCGGGTATTCTCTATTTTGGATAAGTTGGGTAACTGGTTGAATGACCTGTATGATTTGAAAACAGGGCAGTATAAGGCGCACTATTCTTATTTTACCGTGTTGCGACAGCTGAAGTATCTCAAAATGCATCCTGTATTGACCGATAATCTAATTGATATCAAGGACACATACAACGATGCGATCAATCGCCTGCGTAAGCGGCGAAATACGGAGATACACTATATGAATACGGAAATGCAGGATGATCTCTGGCAACGTCACCGTGCTTTATATGGCAAAATCCAACTGGAGGACCTCGATCACCATCTGGAAGATTTGAAGCAGGGCTTGGAAATGGTATGCCGGTCGCTATCAAACGCATTTTCTTATACTGCGAAACAATGGGAGAACCGGGCAGTGCGCCCATAATTATGACAGAAAATATCCTTTGACAAAGCAATGTAAACTATCTATACTGAAACCTAGTTTCAGAAAAATGCTTGAATTATTTTTTTATATAAACTAAACGGACAGCTAAAGCTGGAGTTTAACATATTTTTCTTATCCAGAGAGGTGGAGGGACTGGCCCGATGAAGCCCGGCAACCCGTTCTTTCCCGGTGTAATGCACCGGGAGGGAACATATGGTGCTAATTCCTACAAAACCGCTAGAGTTATAGCGATTTTGGCAGATGAGAAAAGGTTCGCAAGGTGGGGCCCTTTTCATTCTGTGAAAGGGGCTCTTTTTTGTATAAATAAATAGCGATTTTATACAATCCTGAGAGATGACAACTGGTTAAAAGGGTAAGGAAGAAGTGAAGGGGGTCGCAGCACGTTGATAGAGCTTAAGCAATTAACCAAGCATTATGGTAAAGGCAGCCGACGCGTTAATGCGTTGTCCGGGTTGAATCTTTCTATAAAGCGTGGAGAAATATTCGGGGTGATTGGTCATTCCGGAGCGGGCAAAAGTACGTTGATTCGCTGTATTAATTTATTGGAGCGCCCTACTTCAGGCGAAGTATGGGTAGATGGGGTTAATCTTGCCACTGTGAGTCAATCCCAGTTACAGAAGCAACGCCGAAAAATCGGAATGATTTTTCAACATTTTAATTTGTTGTCTTCGGCGACAGTGTATGACAACATTGCATTTCCATTGCGTCTGGTAAATACCCCTAAGCAGGAGATGGACAAGAAAGTTCGCGAGCTGTTGGAACTAGTGGGGCTGAAAGAACACAGTGGAAAATATCCGTCACAGCTCTCGGGTGGACAGAAGCAGCGGGTAGGAATTGCACGGGCACTGGCTAGTGATCCGCATGTGTTGCTGTGTGACGAAGCGACGTCTGCGCTTGATCCGCAGACGACAGGGTCTATCCTGAAATTGCTGTTGGATATTAATCAACGCTTTAATTTGACCATCGTATTGATTACTCATGAGATGCATGTCATTCAAAGCATTTGTGATCGTGTTGGCGTCATTCATCAGGGCGATATCGTGGAGCAAGGTCCGGTGGCGGAAGTGTTTTTGAAGCCACAGCATCAGGTAACTAAGGACTTTATCCAGCGGGAGGCAGAACATCCCGAGGAGTTACAAGCAGCGATTGCAGCTGCAGGTAGCGGGGAATCGACACAGGTGGTACGTATCTCCTTCTTAGGCAGCAAAACTTATGATGCGATTCTGTCGCGTACGGCTCGAAGTACGGGTGTTGATTTTGCAATCTTGCAGGGAACCATCTCTACAATTAAAAATGTACCGTATGGACAGCTGATCGTTCGTTTTGAAGGAAACCATTCAGATATAGAGCATACGCTGCGCGAAGTATCTGGACAAGGACTTGATGTGGAGGTGATTGACAATGAGCGAACTTGATTTTTCGCAAGTGAGTTGGGAAGAGCTGGGGAATTCTACTCTAGAAACCCTTCAGATGCTCGGGGCATCTGCATTGTTCACCCTCGTTATTGGTTTGCCGCTCGGTATATTGTTGTTTCTGGCGAGCCGCTCCTCGTTGACTCTGATGAAAGTGATATACATTGTATTATCCTTCATCGTTAATATTTTGCGTTCCGTACCATTTATCATTTTGATCGTTGCACTTATTCCTTTTACACGATCGTTGGTAGGTACCTCGACCGGAGTGCTGGGAACCATTCCGCCATTGGTTATCGGGGCTGCCCCTTTCTTTGCACGTCTTGTCGAAACGTCTCTGCGTGAAGTGGACAAAGGTGTCATTGAGGCTGCACAAGCGATGGGAGCCTCGACAGGACAAATTATCCGGCGTGTGCTGTTGCGTGAGGCACTTCCGGGCCTGCTTGCCGCATTAACCATTACCGTCGTTACACTCGTATCGTACACGGCAATGTCCGGTATGATCGGGGGCGGTGGGCTGGGGACGCTGGCAATCAACTACGGCTATTATCGTTACGAAACGGCTGTAATGATCGTTGCAGTCGTACTGATGGTCGTATTGGTACAATTGCTGCAAATGGCAGGAGATCGCCTTGTGCGGCATTATACTCGGAAATAGGGAAAACATATAGATATCCTTATTGATCAGGACGTCTGATCCTGAATATTACAAATTATTGGAGGGGTAACAACATGAAGAAATGGGTATTGGCTGTATTGAGCTTGACATTAATTGCGGTACTGGCTGCTTGCGGTACAAAAAGCACAACATCGGATACAAACAATGCGGCCGAAAATACAGGCGGGTCACCACGTGAAGTCGAACTGAAAGTTGGAGCTTCTCCTGTGCCACATGCGGAAATTTTGGAAGCGATCAAGCCTCAGTTGGAAAAAGAAGGAGTTCGCCTTCAAGTCGTTCAGTTTAACGACTATGTACAGCCGAACGTGCAATTGTTCGACAAGCAACTGGATGCTAACTTTTATCAACATGTACCTTACCTGAATGTGATGAATAAAGAGCGTAAAATGGATCTGGTATCTATTGGCGCGGTTCATCTGGAGCCATTCGGTATCTACTCCCAAAAATATAAAAAGCTTGATGAACTTCCAGACGGTGCAACAGTAGCGATTCCGAACGATGCAACCAATGGAGGCCGTGCATTGCTACTGTTGGAGAAACAAGGTCTGATCAAGCTGAAGGATGCAAGCAACATTGAAGCTACCGTAAAAGATATTACTGAAAATAAGAAAAACCTGAAATTCAAAGAGCTGGAAGCAGCTATGCTGCCACGTCAGTTGCCTGAAGTAGATATTGCGTTAATCAATACAAACTACGCTTTGGAAGCAAAGCTGAACCCGACCAAGGATGCATTGGCACTGGAAGACAAAGATTCTCCATATGCTAATGTACTGGTAGCACGTCCTGACAATAAAGATTCCGAAGCGATCCAAAAATTGTTTAAAGCTTTGCAATCTCCAGAAACTAAAAAATTCATTGAAGACAAATATCAAGGCGCAATTATCCCTGCATTTTAAGCAGAAAATAAGAAACCGCTGAACGTAAACCCCAGATTCTCTTGAACAAGAGGACTGGGGTTTCTTCTTGGCTGGAGTTGTAGGGATTGCTTAAATATTTTATACTTGGGGGTGACCGTTCTCTGTGAAGAGGAGGAAAACTGTTGAGAGACAAAGTCGCACTCATAACGGGCAGTGCCAAAGGTTTAGGTAAAATGACCGCTCTGCGTTTGGCTGATGAAGGTTGTGACATTGCACTAAATTATGTCCATAGCCAGGTTGAAGCCGAAGCGCTTAAACAGGTAATTGAATCTAAGGGAGTACGCTGTCTGTCTTTACAAGCAGATATCTCTGTTCAGGAAGATATCACCAGGCTGATCGGTGAAGTGCAGGATCGTCTGGGCGGGGTTGATATTATGGTGAATAATGCCGGACCCTTCATCCGGGAACGCCGTCTTTTTGCGGACTACAGTGTAGCTGAGATTCATGCCATGATACAGGGAAATTTGGTCGGTACCATGTTGCTGGATCATTTGGTATTGCCGCACATGCGTAGCCAGCAATGGGGACGTATTATTCATTTTGGCTTTGGTCATGCTGGAGAAGCAAGGGCTTGGCCGCATCGGGCTGTCTACGCAGCTGCCAAGGTGGGGCTGGTGTCTTTTACGAAGTCACTAGCTGTAGAGGAAGCTCCCTATGGCATCACGGTCAATATGATCTGTCCAGGGGATATCCGAGGAGCGAACAAGGAAAAGTCGATTGCCGATGTCATCGGCATGCAGGATAAAGAGACACCGCGTGGGCGTCCAGGAAGCGGAGAGGACATTGCGCGAGTGATCGCCTATTTGTGTGAGGAGCATTCAGATTTTATAACAGGCAATATTATGGATGTGTCCGGAGGATTGGACCCCATTCGGCCAACCATATAAGCTTGAGAGAGCTTCAGACGCTGTAATACAAAAAAGAGTCTTGAGCTTCGTTACCGAACTCAAGACTCTCTGATCATTATGCATCTAGCATTAGAATACTTGTACCACTTCTTGGACGCCTTCAACTTCTTCGAGAAGAGCGCGTTCAATCCCTGCTTTCAGCGTAATTGTAGAACTTGGGCAACTGCCGCAAGCACCTACCAGCTTCAGCTTAACGATGCCGTCTTCAACGTCAACCAGCTCAACGTCACCGCCATCGCGTTGCAGGAACGGACGGAGCTTATCCAGTACGTCTGCTACTTCATCATACATCTGAACGCTTTGTGCTTCGCTCATTAGAATTCAACTCCTTTCCTATACCTTGTTTATTATATTACAAAGCGGGCCAAATTAAAATGCCCGTCATCCAAAGCAGGTGAAAAAAATGTTAAGACCTATTATTGAATTTTGCACCAGTAACATGCATTTTGGTACCGATGAGATTATGGCTAAACTGGAACAGAATCCAGATTATGATGTGATTGAATACGGCTGCCTAAGCAATTGCGGTCAGTGTAACGCTGAGCCTTATGCGATGGTTAACGGTGAAATTGTATCCGCAGATTCAGCAGAGCTTCTGTACGAAGTGATTCTAAACAAAATTAAAGAAGCCGAAGTATGGAACAACCTGGATTTGGATTGAAAATAGAAGTCTCCGCAGGGCCAGCCTTCTCTTGTAGAAAATATATATTATTCATAGATGCAACAACAAAGAAGACCTGAAAGCAGGTCTTCTTTGTTTGTTGAGTATCCAATTAGCCAAAATGGCGTTTGGACTTCCAGAGCACACCGCTTTTCAGCAGACGTGGCACTCGTCCACGCAATGAGGTACTGCCCATAAAGCCATAACCGAATCCGGCCTTCTTGCCCAGCGCACCTAATGTACCGCGTAGCTTTAGAGGATGCGGGTGAGGCGTTTGGCCTTTCCACAGGTCGCGTACAATGTGGGCAATCTGCTCTCCTTGAACCTCTGCCGCCTGAGCGCTTGGAGAGTAAGGAAGGCTCGCACAGTCTCCGACGACGTACACTTCAGGATGATCCGGTATTTGATAATATTCATTTAGCACGATGCGACCCTGAGGGTCTTTAGGAACTGCTAAATCCTGTACAATTTTAACGGGCTGAATCCCAGCTGTCCATACAACCGCATCGGTCATAATTTGCTCGTCACGGTTGTAAATAGCTCCTGGCTCAATACGGGAAACCGCAACATGATTTAGCGCATTCACATGATGCTCCTTGAACCAGGCATGTACATACGCAGACAAACGTTGCGGAAATGCTGATAGCACCCGCTCGCCCCGATCCATAATCGTAATATTCAAATCCGCGCGGCTTTCACGTAACTCCGCAGCAATCTCGACACCACTTAGGCCGCCACCTACAATATGGACATGTCCATAAGGCTTGATTTCATTCAAGCGCAGATACGTTTGGCGAGTATGATTAAAGGACTGGATTGTACAGCTGTATTCTTCTGCCCCCGGTGTATTATGAAAGCGGTCGGTACAACCTAGTGCAATGACAAGCTGGTCATAGGGTAAAGGCTCACCGTCTTGAAAATGGACCATTTTATTCTCAAGATCCATCGATGTGACTTCTCCATATTTGCGAATAAGGCGTTGTTCATCGGGAAAATGTACCCGCAAATCAAAATCAGATACGGTACCTGCCGCAAGGGCATAGTATTCTGTTTTCAAGCCCTGAAAGGGCATCCGATCCACTAAAATAACTTGAATATTGTCGGGAATGTGTTTATCCAGCAATTCTTTGGCAATGGTAAGGCCGCCATAGCCGCCCCCCAGAATAACGAAATTTTTCATCAAAATCCGCCGTCCTTTCGTTACCGTGTCCCCGGCAATGGTCTGGTGTCTTGTCGATCTAGCCACAAGTTTTTGTTGTTGTAAAACCCGGAAAAGCGGGCCTGCCTTTGGCAGACAGACCGGTATGTTCCGGGGCAGCATGAGGCTGCATGGTGTGAGTAATGGGGATAAAATGCACGCGGGAAATCTGAATCCGATGTTACACTTATTCGAAAACTTCGATTTCGTTATAGAAGGTGTCACGTTCTACAGGTATGCGTCCAGCACCTTTGACTAGCCAGATTAGCTCTTTACGTGTCAATCCGGAAGGGGTTAACGCACCTGCAGCATGGCTGATCTGCTCGCGCACAATCGTGCCATGGACATCTGATGCGCCAAAGGTAAGAGCGACCTGCGTCAATTGTGGACCAATATTAATGAAGTAAGCTTTAACATGGTCGATATTGTCCAGCATCAAGCGGCTGATCGCAATGGTTTTGAGATCCTCGTAAGCAGAGTTGCGACGCATGATGTTGGCGTTTTTGCTTTTCGGCTGCATGGACAGTGGGATAAATACCATAAATCCGTTCGTTTCGTCCTGCAATTCACGAATTTGCAGCATATGCTCAATACGATCCTGATAAGTTTCGACTGAACCGTACAGCATGGTCGTATGAGTTTTCATACCGAGATTATGGGCCGTACGATGTACTTCAAGATAACGGTCCACATTGGCTTTGGTAACACGCATCTTCTTCCGATATTCATCAGATAAGATTTCCGCGCCACCACCAGTCAGAGATTGAAGTCCTGCCTTTTGCAGCTCTTGAAGAACTTCTTTAATACTCAAGCCGCTTATGCGTGTGAAAAAGTCAATTTCCGCCGCAGTGTATGCTTTCAGTGTAACGTTGGGATACTTTTCGTTCAGCGCTTTCAGTGAATCTACATAGTATTGGAAAGGTACATGATTATTATGACCGCCGACGATATGGAATTCTCTTACGCCTGGATGGATATGTTGCTCTACATAATCAATCATTTCCTGTCCGGACAACGTATAAGAGCCTTCCTCCCCCTGATCCTTGCGGAAATTGCAGAACGCGCAGCGCGCTTCGCATACATTGGTGAAGTACAGGCTCATATTTTCAATAAAATAAACCTTTTTTCCGTTCTTGCGTAAATTAGCTTCGTTAGCCAACTGGCCCAATGTGAGAATATCGTCAGTTTCATACAAATATATACCATCTTCGAGGTTCAAACGAATCCCGTTTTGTACCTTTTCTACAATTTCCGCCATTCTGCGGTCTGTAAAAGGTGTAACTAATGTGGACATGCCTATTCCTCCTTCAAGTTGCTCTGTGCGAGGCTGCCCGCCAAATTAGCGGCACAAGCGCTTGATGCGCACAGGATGTCCCGTTCCGTCGGTAAGAATCCGGCAGCGCGGATATACGATATGTGAAAAATGTTACAATGCCAGGCTACAATGACGAATGTCTCTTAATTTCGCCTTTGAAATGACAAATTTCCGACAGTTTCTTTAACACACTCTTCACCTATTATAAACCTCACACCACTGGTGTTCAATACAAACGAGTAGAAAAAGAGGTGTTTAAGCCTGTAACGGAAGGACATTCCATGACTTGAGCACCTGCAAATAAGAGAGTATACTGAAGGGGAGCATGAAGTAAAAGAGGAGGATGGAGCTATGATTAACATCACCGATTCCGCTGCTGAACGCCTAAAAGAAATGCTGGAGCAGCAGGAAACGCCGAATATGTTTTTACGTCTGGGTGTTACGCCAGGTGGTTGTACAGGATTTTCGTACGCCATGGGCTTTGACGACAACGAGACGGATCAAGATATATATATGAATGTACAGGATATGAAAGTAGTCGTGGAAAAGGATAGTATCCGCTATCTGGACGGCCTGGAAATCGACTTTGAAGAGTCTGGTATGTCCGGCGGTTTCACGATTCATAATCCAAATGCTGTAGCTACATGTGGCTGCGGTTCAAGCTTCCGTACAGCTACAGATGCAGGAAAACCAAACGAAGAGCCTTGTTAATTTTTCGAATGGTGGTCTGAATTATTCCTAAAGATACACGTTTAGGTTACGGATAACGGCCTTTGTAACGAATTTTACTCGTTGCGAAGGTCGTTTTTGTGTTTAGGTTCATCTTTTGCATAGGAAATACCGATATAACATTGAGTCTGGAGAACTATTTTCTACGTAAATTTACCTAAAGGAAGTGGAAAAAGATGTTGAAAAAGAAATGGCTGATTACCCCTGTGGTTGCGGTGGCACTGTTGTTCAGTCAATCCGCAATGGCGGCAGTTACGTTTCCCGATGTGAATGCAAAATATGAATGGGCTGCCGAATCCATTCATTCGATGGTCGACAAAGGTGTTGTCAGCGGCTATACGGATGGGACCTTCAAGCCAGGCAAAACCATAACAAAAGCAGAATTTGTACATATGTTTCATAAACTTTTTCCAGAAGTCAATTATTCAGCGGGTAAATCTTCAGAGTTTGTAGATGCACGCAAGCACTGGGCGAATCAAGATTTTGCAGCTATATTCAACGGGGATTATGTATGGCCGTTTGCTGAAAGTGTAGGGGGCAAATATCCAAACTATCAATTCTATGTCAATCCTGACAAACCGCTGACCCGTTGGGATATGATGATGATTGCTTCTGTTCGAACAGATTATACCAATCAGACTCTTCATCCTGAGATTGCCGAAGTAATTTCCTCAGCTGCACAGTACAACGATATGAAAGTTCGTCAGGCAAATTACAATGACAAATTCTCAGCCTACTATCCGGTACTGTACATCGACACAACGGGAGAAGAGTACTCCTATGATGGAGATTTCCAGGATCAAAAGGCAGAAGCATTCTACACCCTTACCAAGATGGGCGTCCTTACCGCTGACAATGGATACCTTCGCCCAAAGGCACAGGTCACACGTGCTGAAGCTGTTACCCTTTTACAGCGTTTGTATGATGCTACAACCAAGTGACTTAACAAGACTGTAAAAATGAAGAGCGCTATCCCTAAAATGGTTAGTGCTCTTGTGCTTACACCGTGCCATTGATTTAATTACGAAGATTCTTGCCGTAGCTGCTCACCTGTCTTAGTCAGATTTAGCATCCATGGCGGATTCGCGACTAATCTTATTTTACCGTGCTACAATGCCCTGAGATGATCTTCAACGCACCATCTATATTGTGCCAAACGCGTGTATAGCACATTTCATCTTCAATGGGATCATTGCCTACCGTTCCTCGTAAAGAAACGCGGGTCACCGTAACGACAGTATCATCCAGCGGAATTACTGATTGATTAAGAACTTGAATATCCGTAAAATGTAAAACACCCGAACGGTGGGCTTCCAGATCTGCTTCTTTGTTTATTACTTGTCCAAAGTGATTCACAAATATAAGATCGTCATGAATTAGCTCGTTCAAGATCTGCACATCACTGGCCAGCATCGCCTTACGCAGTTTTTCCTCGTATTCGATGATTTGATTATTCTGCATATGAATAGACACCTCTTATAATAATGTTTCAAGTCATATTTAGGAAATATTATACACCTACCGAAATCCCGTGACCAATGCTCTATTGCTTCAAATCCGTAAACAGCTCCTGCGCGGTTCGCACAAATAACTGTACAGCAAGTGAAGCATTGTGTAGAGAGGGGATAGCGATACCAATTTGACGCGTGATCAGAGGCGTGGTTTCCTTGACGGTCAGATCATGGGGGAACGTAGATAAGGCGAGTGAAGAGACAATGCCCATACCTAGTCCTTGTCGGACCATGCTGACCAGCGTGCTGATATTGTGAGTAATAAATTGTGCTTGCAACTGACTTTGTTCGCGTTCAAACCCCTCCATAATGGCGACTTCATGTCCACCTTTACAAAAGATCATCTCCTGTTGATTCAAGTCTCGGATGGCGATTTTGTCGTGCGATTGAAAAGGATGACCGTCAGGCAAGAGAATAATCATGTCATCCTGACATAAAGGAATTACATCTACCTCAGGGTCTGGCAACAAGATGATTCCCGCTTCAATTTCTCTGGTATGCACCCACTCCTTGACCTCATTGGTAGAGCCTTCATGTAAATCGAAAACAAGGTTCGGATAGTGCTGACGGATATGATGAATAATGGGGGGCAGAAAATAGGCTGAGGCAGAAGGAAAGGCACCAATCGTGATTGTACCTACGTCCAAGCCTTTTTCAGCGGCCACCTGCTGCTGTACTTTTTCCATGCTTTGCAGCACCATGCGGAATTGCAGCAGCACCTTTTGTCCGATTTCTGTCAGGAGCACGCCTCTTTTTCGATCGCGCAGCAATAGCTGGACATCAAGCTCGTTCTCGATACTAGCGATGGCATGGCTGACCGCAGGTTGCGTCATATGCAGCTCATGGGCAGTTTGAGTAAAGTTTAGTGTTTCAGCTACGCGAACAAAGATCATAATCTGAGTTATAGTCATAAGTGAAAAGTTATCTCCCTTATTGAAAACATTCATTTTATTTATTAGTGACCACAGTATAAGCTAGTAAAGCAAAACTTTGCAAACGGCTATTCAGATTTTAGTCGTAAGCAATGCGCAATGAAATTTTAAGGAGAGAGACATCTATGAAAAAATTAACGCCTAAAGCTACGTTGTGGCTTGTCTTGATATTAGTGATGGTATGGGGGATCAACTGGCCGTTGACCAAGCTGGCTTTGCCAGATACGCCGCCGATATTTTTTTCGGGAATCCGCACGCTGCTGGGTGGTGTAATTCTGCTGTTGTTCGCTATACGTAACCGGGCAGGTTTACGACTTAGACAAAATGCGTGGACTTATCTTGTGCTGGCTATATTTAATATTGCAGGCTACTATGGCTTGCAGACGGTAGGGCTGCGTTATCTGCCTGCTGGGTTGTTCTCCACTTTAGTATTCCTTCAGCCGATCTTGTTGGGATTATTCTCCTGGTTGTGGTTAGGAGAGCGTATGTTTCCCCTGAAAGTCATTGGACTGGTACTGGGTTTTGGCGGAGTAATCGTGATTAGCTCAGGTGGAATGGCAGGTCATTTGTCTGTGCTGGGCATTGTGTTGGGGCTAGCCTCAGGACTGTGCTGGGCGCTCGGAACGATTTATATGAAGAAAAAAAGCAAACAACTGGACTCCATTTGGGCGGTGACGATGCAACTCATTCTGGGAGGGGTCCTACTCAATGGGATTGGGTTTACGACCGAGAAATGGGGCGATATCCACTGGACAGCCTCCTTTATCGCGATTCTATTATTTATTTCAATATTCGTGATTGCGATGGGCTGGCTGATTTATTTTAAGCTAATCGACAACGGAGATGCGGGAACCGTCGGCTCATATACGTTTATGATTCCGGTACTGTCCACGGTCTTTAGTATGGTCATGCTCAGAGAATCCCTCACTTTGACATTTGTAGTAGGGTTGGTGCTGATTGCAGGTAGTGTATATCTGGTAAATACAGCTTCTCCTGGGAAAAGAGCGAATCAAAGCTCGAAAGCTGATAAAACGAATTCCTGTACAAATGCTTAGAAAATATAGAATTAGGAAAAATATACTAGAATATCAGAGGGGAGAATAGTAAAATATGACTATATAAATAGAGAGGAAGTTTGGTATGGGAGAGTTAAGTGGTCATACTCAGACTGTGGAGCCGCAACCACAGTCTATTCGTAAGCTGGCAGTTGTAGCAACGGTCATTTCAGGAGTAGCTGTACTAGGCTGTATAGCCTTGGCGGTATGGAACTATAATCTGAATACGAAGGTCAATTCTTTAACTATAGCGAATGCATCGCTAAAACAGACAACACAAGCCTTAACCAAGCAACAAAATGATACAGAGGCGCTACTGGGAAAAGTTAAATTAGCAGCCAACCTGTCATCCATAACGCATCTGTTAGAGCAGACATCTGTCGTTACTGATGATTTTGTATTGGAAAAAGTGACTTTTAATGTGGCAGAGGATGGCAAGTTGAAGGGTGTGCTACTGAATGTGAACAACCAACCTAATCTCGGTTTTGGCGGTGCTTATCAAGGTTATGGCAAATATAATATGTCTTCTGCTGCATTGACGAAGAAGGCAGAGGAAGTCATCAACATAGCTATGAAAGAGTACAATACATCTGACAAGCTTCCGGTATGGGATAAGAATACGAAGGTGGAAATGACGGTTCAAAATTATCCGCTTGGTAAGCGGGAAGGCGGCATTTTTAAGCTCACTGGTCAGCAATAGGAAGGAACCTAACGTTAATCCGATGCTGGGCATTACAGATTTTTGTCCTATGGAATGTAAATTGAGCGGGGGAGCTAAGAAATGGACAGATACACACCTACAGCGAGGGAACGCTGGCAGATGAAACAGAGTGAGCCGCAGCCGCAAGGCTGGGTGCTCGCTCTATTTGGCTGGATTTTTTCAGGTTTGGGGTTCGTATTTAGTTTTTTTGTCATTGGAGGCTTACTTGGGCTTATCGGCCTTGTTTTCGGAATTTTGACTAGAAAGATGGAACAAAGAAACACGCAGGGCATCCTGATTATCGTCATCAGCTCCGTCGCCATTGGCATTGGCCTGTTGATTTTTATGATTTTTTTCGCGCAAGGTTTTGTAGAAGGTCTGAGAGAAGGCTATAATGAGCATTATTAGGTCAGGGAGGTAACACCATTGAGCGTCATTGTTTCACAGCAAATCTCAGCAACGGGTGTGAAGGAATATACGAAGGTGATCAAAACATTTGATTCCCCTTTTACACCTTTGGTTGGACAGAAAATCAGGGATACGGCATTTGGCGATATGCAATATTATGATGTCGAGGACGTATTTATTGATCTAGCGGAGAATGAGTACTGGGTAATTCTACCTGCCATTTTGCTGCATACAGATGATATTGAGGATATACGAGATGCTGTGCGTGAGTATCGTTCACACGGTTGGGAATGTACGAAACCTCTATAAATGCGTACTGCTTAAGCATCTACATGGAAACGTCTTTCTTTTGCCAGATAGGCGTTTTCTTGTGTATTTGTGTATAAACTATTCCTAATGATTGGCATGAAAAGAAAGAAATTATGCTGAAAATGCGCAAAAAGTATCATTTTTTATCATAAAACGACAAGTTGGGAAATGAAAACGGACTTAATGTGTTATACTTAGTATATCAAAGGACAAGAGTCTAAAACGACCGGTAAGGCCCTTTCTTTGAAGAGCCTCTGAAGGGTTCAACGTTTATCCAAAATAAATGGTCAAAAGGAAAAGGGGAAATGCTAACGTGAGAGTGAATTTGAAATTTACGAACAAAGGGCAAGTTGCAGTTGAGAAGTTCAACAATGAGGAGCTTATCGAAATCTTTAGCCGCTACATTAAAACGTTATGCAAGAAGTATGATATTTCGGTTACGGTACCTGAGGATCTGAATGAGCAGATTTTGGAAGAGGGCACCGTAAAGGTCGTGTTGGATAAGATTAATTGTGACATGGACGCTTTTTTCAAGGAGCTGAGTCGGGATATCAAGGTGCCGCTGGTCAAACGATTGGGTACCAAACTGGATAACGTGTTTAAGACCGAGGTCGTGGAGCAAGAACAGAGCTAAGAATAAGGATCAAGCGAGATCTCATGAAGATTTGCATCATGAATTGAAATCATAAAACCTCCCGAATGGGGCGCATGGCTAGGCAATGTGCTCGTTCGGGAGGTTTTATATGTTTAAGCTGCTTTATTCAGGAGATAACATGCGTGGCATGTCTGCCCCTTTTAACGTGTTGTTGTGGACGTAAGGCGCAGTTTGGCTAAATCAAACGAAGGCACCAGCCCTTCCTGCGCGGCGCGACCGAGCAAGGCTTCGATGGCGGCATAACCGCTATCGCCCAGATTAGCGGTAAAATCGTTCACATACAGGTCGATATGCGATTGGGCGACGTCAGGTGATAGCTCTTGCGCATGAGACAATACATATTCGCGCGAAGCTTCGGGATGTTTCCAAGCATATTCGACAGAGGCACGTATCCAGTTGGTGATCGCCTCCAGATCCAGCGTACGACGGGCAATAATAGCTCCGAGCGGAATTGGCAGTCCTGTATCTTCTTCCCACCAGTTCCCCAGATCAACTTGCTTGCTAAGTCCATAGGACGGATATGTGAAGCGTGCTTCATGAATCACCAATCCAGCATCTATATGTCCGTCACGGACAGCAGGCATAATTTGGTCGAACGGCATCACGACAATCTCGCCGACACCCCCAGGCACATGCTTGGCCGCCCATAGGCGGAACAGCAGATAAGCAGTGGAGCGTTCACTTGGAACAGCTACACGCTTGCCGGACAGGGCTTCCGGACCTTCGACGGTGGAACCTTCCTTGATCAGCACGAGCGGCCCACAACCCCGGCCCAGTGCGCCGCCACAAGGCAACAGGGCGTATTCATCCAGCACCCAAGGAAGTGCAGCGTACGAAATTTTCATGATATCAAGTCCGTCTGGTGTGATCGCCAGATTGTTGGTGATGTCGATATCGGCGAATGTAATGTCCAGCGCGGGTGCGCCCGGAATTAATCCATGAGCCAAGGCATGGAAGACAAAAGTGTCGTTAGGACAAGGTGAAAAAGCAATTTGCATCTATATAACCTCCGTTAATGTAGAAAATACGGCTTCCAACGCTTGCAAAGCCTCTTTGATTCGCCAGGCTGCACGGTCACGTGGACCAACAGCATTGGAAATCGTGCGAATCTCCATCATCGGCAGCTCGAACCTGTTGGCCGCCACGGCAACGCCGTAACCTTCCATCGCTTCGGCAGCAGCTCCGGGAATGCGTTTGGCTAGGCGTTCCGCTGTTGCCGCCGTGCCGGTGGCCGTCGAGACGGTCAGGATCGGTCCGGCGACGGCCGTCTGGCCAGCGTCACGCAGCGCCTGAACGAATCGCTGCGTGGTGGCAGCGTTCACGGCAATGCGGCTGGAGCCAAAACCCAGCTCGTCCACGCTGCTGAAACCCTCTGCCGTCTCAGCCCCCAGGTCGGCGGCAATAATCGCGTCAGCAACGACGACGCTCTCCAGTGCAGCGACCTCCACGAAGCCGCCCCCAATTCCGGCGCTAATGACTAGACGGTAATCGCCTGTAGCTAGTGCCAGCGCGGTTGAAGCCGCTGCGGACGGAGCGCCTACACCAGCCAGTTCGACCACAAAGCGAGTGTCGCCTTTCAGGCCGCGCAGCACAGCCTCCCGTTCGCCTTCAACCGCGGTCATGACCAGGATGCGCCCATCTGATGTTGTATGCTCCATGGGTTGATTCCCCTTTAAATTTAGGTAATATGCTTTCTTATCATACTGCTTTTCCAAACGATGTTCAAAAAAAAGTCGACAAAAAAAGCGCTCTATGGCGCTTTTTCGGAGAAACCTGCAAGATTCAACAGATATGAAAATTGGTAGTTTAAACATATAACCATTCTAATCTGGAAGAACAGCGCAGACATAGCATATAATAATTATATCGGCTGATCCTTCGTGATTAGCTGAAACATTGTGATATTGCGATCATAATGGCTTGGGGTCCCATTCTGATTGCGCACCCGAATCATCTCGCTGCTGAACAATTCGATATAACCACAGCCTATCTCACAGTACACGCCTGCAGGGTCTTCTTGCCAGACCGAAACGAGGTGTTGAGACAGCGCCGCGGTAAAAAATTCGATGTTTTTTTGCAGTACACGTGGCGTTTTCTTGGGTTCCATAACGTAAATCCTCCCTATATCATGCCATTTGAAAATCAGCAATTGAACGTGGCTACTAAGTGGCTATTAGACATCATAATGAACTTAAACAACTGAATAAGGTATTCTACTCTATGAAACAGACGTAAACACTGTACCGCTTAATGCTATTTTTGTAAAGCATCCGTTTGACCTTTTCGACATCCATTATGTGTTTACACACATTTTACATTGCGTTTACACTTCTGTGATGCTAGTGCGTTTCATCTAATAGTACAATAAAGGGTAACTATACTGCATGAAATTGATGGAGGCCATATGTTGATAGAGAGTCAGAAGAAGGATAAAGCCGGGTCAGAACGTTACTTTAACCGAGATTTAAGCTGGATTGAATTTAATCGCCGTGTGCTCCAGGAGGCTCAAGATGCAGATACACCGTTGCTGGAGAGAGCCAAATTCTTAGCAATTGTGTCCAGTAATTTGGATGAGTTTATGGCTGTTCGTGTTGCAGAGACGCGCGAGAAGATCAAGGCTGGTTTTATGCAAAAGGATTTTACGGGATATACCCCCTCCGGTTTGTACAAGCGGCTGATCAAGCGTACCGTCTCGATGGTATCCGAGCAATATCGAACCTATCGTGATATTTCTCGCCTATTGACGAAAAAAGGTCTTTTGCTGCTTGAATATAATGACTTAAATACGACACAGCGCAAGTCGCTGGATGCATATTTTCATGAAATTATATTTCCGGTGCTCACACCGATGGCGGTCGATCAGAGCCGTCCTTTTCCACTAGTTCACAATAAATACGTATATTTGGCAGTTGTCTTGAGACGTCCGGGAGATACGGAGGAGGATAAGCCGCTTTTTGCCATTGTGCAGGTGCCTTCCAATATTCCGCGTGTTGTTTCGGTGCCGTTACGTTCCAATAGCAAGAAGAAATCATTTATTTTAATTGAGGAACTGATTAAGCATCATATACAAACGCTGTTCTCCGGATATATACCCGAGGCGGTTCATGCCTTTCGGGTTACGCGTAACTCTGATTTGTCCATTAATGAAGAAGAGATCGAAGATTTGCTCGAAGAGATTGAAAAAGAGCTGCGTCGAAGACGGCGGGGAGCACCGGTCAGACTGGAAGTCGAGAAAGGGATTAACCCGTTTGCTCTGATGGAGCTTCAACGCGAATTCAAGCTGTTCGATCATGTATTTGAGATCGACGGGCCGTTAGATCTGACGTTTTTATCGTCTTTTGCCGATCATTTGGAGGGGTATTCGCATCTGAAGTTTCCGGCAATAAAACCATTGTATCCGGAAGAACTGCCTCCGCAAGAGGATATCTTTAACGTACTTCGCAAACGTGACGTGCTCGTGTACCATCCGTATGAATCATTCGATGCGGTAACTGATTTTATCATTGAGGCATCGGAGGACCCGGATGTAATGGCCATTAAGATGACCCTGTATCGTGTCAATGGAGAATCGAAGCTCATTCCGGCTCTGGCACGTGCAGCCGAATCGGGTAAGCAGGTGACGGTAGTGGTCGAGCTGAAGGCACGTTTTGACGAAGAACGTAATATTGCTTGGGCGCGTACGCTTGAAAAAGCTGGCTGTCATGTAGTCTACGGGTTGGTCGGCTTGAAGACGCACGCCAAAATTATTCTAATAGTACGCCATGAACGTAATGTGCTCAAACGATACGTGCATGTGGGAACTGGCAACTACAATGAAAGCACAGCTCGTGTATATACGGATATCGGGTTATTCACTGCGGATTCGGTGCTGGGTGAGGATGCCTCTGAGCTGTTTAATGAAATCACGGGTTTCTCGGCGCTCAAGACTCCGCAAGCTTTCACCGTAGCCCCGACGGGAATGAAAAATAAGCTGTTTGAGCTGATCCGCAGGGAAGCGGAGCACGCACTTGCAGGCAAGCCAGCGCGTATTATTGCCAAAATTAATTCTTTATCCAATCAGGAAATGATTGATGAACTATATGCGGCTTCTCAAGCAGGTGTAAAGATTGATTTAATCATTCGAGGGGTCTGCTGTTTACGCCCTGGCGTGGAGGGCTTTAGCGAGAACATTCGGGTTATCAGCATTGTCGACCGTTTCTTGGAGCATTCTAGACTGTTCTACTTTGAAAATGCAGGTCATTCGGAGCTATTCTTATCCAGCGCCGATTGGATGACTCGCAATCTGACTCGCCGGATTGAGCTGATGTGCCCGATTTATGACGACCGAATCAAAGAAATGCTGGTGGATATTTTACGTTTATCCTTGAAAGATAATGTAAAGGCGCGCCAGCTTTTACCTAATGGTAGCTATCAATTTGTAGCAAGAAACAACGAAGAGGCTCCCATTAGGAGCCAATTCGAAGCGATGAAGGTTAAAAACTGGAAGAAGGAAGAATGGACCACGACAACGTAAGATTCCAGGCCTTTTGAAAATCTTTTGCGACAGCCACCAGATCTCGTTGTTCCAGAATCGGTTCACTCCTGCTTTCCAGACGAATATGCAGCGCATCGTCTCCTGTCGTGGGATGGATGCTGGTGATGATGCCGGATTCGCTACGATCCATGCCGATTGCTAGCTGGAGCAGCGAGCCGAGCCGATGTACACGTTCTTCGTCGGAAGGCTCCAAAATATCTGCATGTGTACGCAGCAAGCGGGGGGTCCGATTTTTGGGGTGGTAATCAGCGATCAGCGCGGCTAGCACCGTTTCCCGGTGAGATAAACCGCCAATGCCTGCGTGCAAGATCCAGAACACGGAATGCTGGCGGAAATGATAGTAATTCAAGGCTGCGCCTGTTTTGTAAAGAGTTGCTGCAGTTAGTAACAAGCGTTTGTCCATAGCGATTGAGGTTCCCTCAGCTAAAGTGTCATAGAGCCGGACGGCGTACTCGTTAACCCGCTTGACATGCGCTTCGCTAACCGGGACAGCAAACGACAGGATATTGCGAATCGACGCGATGAGCGGATTAGCCACCACAGGTTGCTCAGCGTTGACTAGCTCATGAAACAGGCCGTCTCGCAGACCCGCTCCACTGACCAAATACGCGGAGCCTTGAGCAGCTTCAAAGATCGTTTTCAATATAATGAGCCCCGGTACGATAATGTCGGCTCTGTCTTTGGACAGGCCGGCTGTTTTTTTGCGTTTTTCATAGGGCAGATGAGGCAGACTGCTATAGAAATAATCGACATCTTCTATTGTCATTTCGTAATGGTGTGTCACAGGAAGCGAGTAATCCCGCCGTTTCTGATTGATTTTAGCCAAAGTACGGAGAGTTCCACCCAACCCGATAAACGGCAGACCCGGATTGGAGAAGATCCAATCATGGTTTTGCAGTGAAGAACGGACAAAGCTCTCCATTTCCTCAATCTGTCCAGGAGACCATTCGCCATTCTTGACCTCACGTCCAAAGCGCCAATTCATATTGACTGCGCCAAAGGGGAATGAAACTGTATGCAGTCGTGTCCGATCACGGAACAGCGTAATTTCGGTACTGCCGCCCCCGATGTCAATAATAATTCCGTCACTCACATTCATTGTATTCACTACGCCCAGAAAACCGGCATAGCCCTCTTGCTCCCCGCTCAGTATTTCCAATGTTAGATCTGTCTCTTCCGCAATCCATTGAACGATTTCGTCCGAATTCGCCGCATTGCGGATGGCCGCTGTTGCTGCTGCACGCATTCGGACAACCCCGTGCATACGGCACACTTCCATAAATTGGCGTAACAATGGAGCGATGCTGCGTATTGCTTCTCGTTCCATACGACCGTTGGCCCCAACCTTTTCGCTCAGCCGAGCAGCTTCTTTGCATTCCTGCACAATTCGATAAGCTCCTGTCTCTGTCATTTCATAGATCACGAGACGTATAGAGTTTGAGCCAATGTCCATGATGCCAATTTTGCTATTCATGAGTTGACCTCCTTGTTGAAAGAAACCATTTGCCAGCAAATTCAACTGCTCCGTTCTAAATGGTATTCAGATTATTGTCATTGTACCAGTGTTGTCCGGTGCATGCTACCGTTCACCATGATCTTGTCGAAATAGACACATGATCCTGACAAACATCCAAGAATAGCACACCCCTATTGAGTATGTATAAGTATACCTGACGGCGAAAGGAGAGAATTAGATGAGACAACTTGCAAGCAAATGGCTAAAGACGAAGGCCCTCCTCCATCATCCACATACCGCCGTTTATATACCGGAAACCTGTCTATATAGTGAAGAACAATTGCGCATGATGCTGCGGCGGCATGCTTTTGTATTTATAAAACCCGTAAAAGGAGGCGGAGGGGTCGGAGTCATGCGCGTGGCCAAGGAGGGGAGGGGCTATACCTGTACGCGTATGGAACGAACACATCGGTTCAGCCATTTTAGTGCGCTTGTAGTCGGAATCGATAAGCTCCGAATCCAACGTCCGTATCTCATTCAGCAAGGTATTCAACTAGCAAGTATCCAAGGTAGACCTGTTGACTATCGAGTCAAAGTCGTAAAGGAAGGGGGAAAATGGGAGTTTCGTGCAGTGGTGGCGCGTCATGCTCGCCCCGGACTGGTCATAACGAATTTGTGCAAAGGAGGAACTTTGTTGAAGGGAACAGAGGCACTTCGGATGATATATCCGCGACGGCTAGCTATACGAAAGCGGCGGGAGATCGTTGAACTTACACAGCACTGTATTCCTATACTCGAAAGGAGATTTCCCGGGATCGGACAACTGGGATTTGATTACGGGCTTGATTGGAATGGACGGATATGGATTTTAGAGGTAAACACAAGACCTCAATAAATTCATGTTTTTTTCAAAAAGTTACCATTATAGTCTATTAACAAGATGCTAAATATAATATATTTGTATAAACATAAAAAAAATTTTTTTTGCGTTTAATCGCCAAAATTCTGTGTATAAATATTGTCCACATTATCCCCTGTCACATATAAGGGTTAACGACACTTACCAACAATTTATACACAGGATTTCCACAATTGACTGTGGATAACAGAACGCTTGTTCCGTTTTTGGTATTTTGATAGAATAGATTTTGAAATAAAAGGAAAGGTTGTGTCGAGGATGGCTATGCTGACGGATGAAATGCTTTTGGATTCCTATCAGATGGCAATCGAGCTTAAACTTGAATGTGACTTCATTGCACTGTTGCTGGCTGAAATTCACAAAAGAAATCTAGAGATGAATACAGCCGTAGTCCTTCATTAGACCGGACAAGCTCTCGTACTGCGACTGTAAAGTCATTCAGGGTTCGGATGACTTTACGGACAATCACTGCAACGAATAGGCACACCGTAAAAAAGGGTATTTCACTCCAGAGATTCAAACATGGAGTAAAATACCCTTTTTTGTCATAGTCTAAATTAACTACATTTTCATGTTACTGCTGTGACCGGGAGACAACTTGGCGTCTGGATCTACATAGACCTTGGCGTTGTTGACTGCCGTAGGGGCTTCACCAAAACCAACCGCGATCAGCTTGAGCTTGCCTGGATAGGTGGTGATGTCTCCTGCAGCGAAAATGCCAGGAATATTCGTCTCCTGACGAGAATCGACCACGATGGAGTTACTTTCGATTTCAATTCCCCATTCAGCAATCGGGCCAAGTGTGGATACAAATCCAAAGTTAACAATGACATCGTCCACTTCGATTTCCTGAGTTTCTTTGGTTTTTACATGAGCAAGAGTGACCTTAGTAATCGTATCTTCCCCATGCAATTCTGCAATTTCCGTTGGTGTAATAACTTTTACTTTGGAAGCGAGGAGGTTTTCGACACTGTGTTCATGCGCGCGGAATTTGTCACGGCGGTGAATCAATGTAACCTGTTCTGCAATCGGTTCCAGCATAAGGGCCCAGTCTACAGCAGAGTCACCGCCGCCACTGATTAGCACCTTACGGCCTGCAAATTTGCTCAGGTCGCTGACAAAGTAATGCAGGTTCGTTTTTTCAAAACGATCGGCACTTGGAAGCTCCAGTCTGCGCGGCTCGAAAGCACCCACGCCAGCGGTAATGATAACCGCTTTACCATGATACTCGCCACCTTTGTCTGTTTTGACGATGAAGTGGCGTTCTTCTTTCTTCTCTAACGATACAACTTTCTCTTCTAGCTGCACCTCTGGATTAAAATGGTTCATTTGTTGAACCAAATTGTTGACCAGTTCCTGTGCAGTCACTTTAGGAAAGCCAGCAACGTCATAAATATATTTTTCAGGATAAAGGGCTGCAAGCTGGCCGCCCAGTTGGGGCATACTTTCAATTAAGGTGACGGATGCCTGACGCATTCCTCCGTAAAAAGCGGCGAAAATACCGGCTGGACCGCCTCCGATTATGATCAGATCGCGGATCTCCGCACCTGTGGATTGAGCTGTCACTCTAAAAACACCTCCGAAAGGGATAGTATGAATTGTAGATATTGAATCAGCCGCATAGAGGTTCAGATAGCCGCCGAACGTATGATTCACTGCTTATCATTATAAACTGCTGGGTTCCTCTTGCAAAGTTAAAGCGATTAATATTTGATGAAGACTTTCCTGTGAGTATAAATTAACCGTGTTGAAAGAAAAGCTGTGAATATTGAATGATTATGTATATCGGAAGGGGTAGAAGCATGAGCAGTATTCCCAAAATTGTCATTGTGGGCGCTGGATATGGCGGAATATTGACGGCTCAGCAATTGCAAAAGGAGCTCAAGCACAATGAGGCAACTGTCACGCTAATCAACCGTCATGATTACCACTATATTACGACTCATCTTCACATGCCTGCGGCAGGCACGGATACGATTGAGCATTCGAGGATTCCGATTGCGCAGCTCATCGATGAGTTCAAGGTGGATTTAGTCAAAGGAACAGTTAAGGAAATCATACCAACGGAGAAAAAAATCGTGCTGGAGGATGGCTCGCTATCCTACGATTATTTGGTTATCGGACTAGGTGGGGAGCCGGAAACATTCGGTATTCCAGGGATGGATCAATTCGCGCTGACGATTCGCAGTATTAACTCTGTGCGCCTGATTCGAGAGCATATTGAATATCAGTTGGCCCTATATAAAAATGATGGTAAACCAGGTCGCCTAAATTTCGTCGTAGGGGGCGCTGGTTTTAGTGGCATTGAGTTTGTAGCGGAGTTGGCGGATCGTCTGCCACAGCTGGCTAAAGCTTACGACATCGATTTTAATCGAATTCAAATCATTAACGTTGAGGCAGCTCCTACAGCATTACCAGGGTTTGATCCTGAACTGGTGGAGTATGCGATGGATGTCCTCAAACGTAAAGGGGTTAACTTCCGTATTGGAGTTCCGATTAAGGAATGCCTGCAGGATGGTGTAATCGTTGGTGAGGGTGAGAAAATTGAAGCCTGCACGGTCGTCTGGACGGGTGGGATCCGTGGGAACGGTTTGATCGAGAAAGCCGGATTCGAAGTGATGCGTGGAAGGGTGAAAGTCGACGATTTTCTGCGTGCACCGGGTCACGATGATATTTTCATTATCGGGGACAGTTCTCTGATGTTTAATCCCGAAGGCCGCCCTTATCCACCGACTGCCCAAATTGCAATGCAGCAAGGAGTGCTTTGTGCCAAGAATCTGGCCGCTACGCTCCGCAAAAAGGAGCTGCACAAGTTCGTATTCTCCAATAAGGGTACAGTTGCATCTCTTGGAAAGGGCGAAGCCGTCGCCGTAGTAGGTAAACGCAAAATCAAAGGCTGGGTGGCCGCACAGTTGAAAAAGATCGTAGATCTACGCTATCTGTTCATCATTGGCGGCATTCCACTGGTATTGAAAAAAGGGCGATTTTTCTAATCTCAGCCAAGTAGTCAAGATCACCTAAAAACAATAAGAACAGAAAAAAAAGGTTTCCACGACTCCTACCAGAGCCTGGAAACCTTTTTTCTATTGCTTTTCTTTTCTATATATTAGAGATCTACAGCTTCAGCATGTCTTCAAATGTTTCTTCGTTCAACACGCTGCCGACATAGAAGGAACCAAATTCACCGTAACGGGCACTTACTTCATCAAAACGCATTTCATAAATTAGCTTCTTGAATTGAAGTGCGTCGTCGGAGAACAGGGTTACGCCCCATTCCCAATCATCGAAGCCGATGGAACCTGAGATGATTTGCTTTACTTTGCCAGCATAGCTGCGTCCAATTAAACCGTGGCTGCGCATCAAGGTGCGACGTTCGTCCATCGAAAGCATGTACCAGTTGTCATCCAGATCACGTTTCTTGTTCATTGGATAAAAACAAATATAACGAGCCTTGTTTAATACAGGTTTCAGGCGTGCGACAATTTGTGGATTTTGCATTGGATCTTCTTCCTTGCTCAAATAATTACTCAGTTCGACCACACTTACATAAGAATAAGTTTTGGTCGTATATTTGGCGAAGGTTGTTTTGTTGAACTCATTTTCCAATTTATTGAGGTCTTCCAGCGTTTCACGCAGGTGCAGCATAACAAAATCAGCCTTTTGTCCGACTATAGTATAGACAGCCGAGCTGCCCAGGCCTGCTTCCTCGGTAACGCTCCATTCCTTCATAAACTCTTGAAGCTCGTCCAGTGCTCCCGCGCGCTCTTCATCGTCTGCGGTTTTCCATGCCGTCCAGTTGATGGACCGGAAATCGTGAAGCGCATACCAGCCTTCCAGTGTGGAGGTTACTTCGTTGGGTGTTGCTGGGGTTTGTTGAGGTTGATGTTGATTCACGATCTACACTCCTTTACGATCTGTAAATGTAATCGGCTTAGCCGAAATATGTGTACTTCCGTATATCGTTCCCGTATCCAATACGTGATGTTTAACCATTATATTGTAGCTCAATTTGGAGCTTTTCACCAATGAAAGAAGTGTGAAGAATATTATTTTTCCATGATGCAGGTCACAAAAGTCATAAAATAGTTAGTATTCTCGAAAAAAGAAGAACTCGGACGAATACGGCTGCCAAAAAGGAGGACAATTGCCCTTATTTTGTTGGTCCCACCCGAGGGCAAGTATGATAGAATAGTAAAACATCTTGGAGAACGTTATGTCAGGAAAGGAAGAATGTCGGAATGCGGATGAAAAACCTGCTGCACTATACTGAGAACCACCGCTACTGCGTTTATCGGGAATTTGGCTTGAGCGCACTGGATGAATTGATGCTGGGAAGTGTCTATCAGCCGATGGTAGGCGCATTTGCGGTCAGTCTATATCGACTGTTGTTCCAGCATGTGCCAGTCGGACAGATCGGTTATTCGCCGTTGGAACAGCAACGTCGACTTTTTCTGACACTGGGACTGGAGCCAAGTGAGAAGGGACGCAAGTATTTGATTGAACAGACCTCCAAGCTGGAGGCTGTCGGTCTGTTGCAGACGTCCAGGCTGTATGCGCCTGAAACGGACGATTATATGTATGAATATGAGATGCAGCCACCGCTCGCACCTGCTGAATTTTTCAGAACGCAGCACCTCACCCTTTTGTTGAGAGACAAAATCGGTAAGTTTGCAGTGCTTTCTCTGAGAGAATCGTTGTGGAGCAGGGAATCTAGCGAATGGTCGCAATCTTCCCATAATAAAGAGAATATTTCGGTTCCGTTTTATGAGCTGTTTGAGCTGAACACCCATGTTATCGATTATGAGCTGGAACAGGCGCTGTCCGAGGTGTCCACGAGCCGTCAGACTGGAGCATTAGCGTCCGAATCGGAGGAAGCATTGAACTATGCCGATATTATTCTTCGTTTTCCGCGTGAATCCGCCAATCGCAAGCACGTGGAACGTCTTCGATTCGAACACGAGCAATTAGGTATGGTCAATTACGTGGTCCGTAAATTTGATCTCTCTGTACAGGATATCAGCCGCTTGCTGGATGAGGACGGCATTTTTACCGAAGCAGGTGACTTATTGCTCGACGAGCTTCAGCTTCGGGCTAGCCAGCACTCCAGGCAGGAACGGAAGCGTCAGGAGGAACAGCAGGTGCAGGCCGCCAAGGTGGTTGCCTTGCGCCAGAGGGAAACTTCCACACCTGAAGAGCCGCCTGCAGAACAGGCTGTGGAAATGGAATTTTATGTAGAGGTACCACCACAATTCACAGCCAAGTGTGACATTCACCAATATAATATGATGCTGCGCAACGAGCCTTATCGCCGTTTGCTGCAAACCTTTTTTCCTGGCACGGTTCCCGGTAACCTGCTGGATATATTCGAGAAGATTGATATCAGCTATAAGCTGCCTGGTGAAGTCATCAATGTGCTGATCCATTATTTAATGTCACTGCTCGTATCGGGGAGCGATCAACGGATTAACCGCAACTTTGTCGAGGCCGTTGCCTCCAACATGCTGCTAAAGCAGGTAAACACTTACGAAAAAGCCGTTCAATATATAAGGGATCAAGCCAAGGTAAAAGGAAAACAGTCTACTGCTTCTTCTTCCGGGGGCAGATCCCGCACGTATGCCAAAAACAATGGGCCTGCCAAGCCGTCTATTCCGATCGTACAAGATCAACCTTCCGAGGAATCCGTATCCGAGGAAGAACTGGATGAACTGCTTCGCCTGGCCGAACGATTGCAATCCGGCAAGCAAAAAAAGGTATAGTGGAAGCCAATTCAATAATGTGTCGACTTTATGGCGGTCGGCAGCGAAGCGTCTCTCCCGCTCCATAACTCTGCACATTTTAGAAAGGAGGAGTGTCCTTGGAATCACTCGGTGATTTGCTACAGCAGATGCAGAACCCCTCGTTTCGCCAACGCACTCGCAGCGTAGCCGATCAGGTTCTAAATGATCCGCTGGTGAAGGAATTTTGTGCTGCCCATCCTGATGTGGACGAAACGCAATTGCGACTTAATATGAGTATGCTCTTTCAGTATACCCGGGATCGTCGAAATTGCGACAACTGTCCGGGATTGGAACGGTGTCCTAACGATTTTCAGGGTCACTTTTGCAAGCTGGGCGTGGAGTACCCAAATGGAACAGCGGAAATGGTGGACATTCGGACCCCGTGCGCCAAGCTGGTTGCTTCTCAGCATGAACAACGGGTGCGCGAGCGAATTAAAAGCTTTTATGTAGATGAGCGCGCGCTGTTGGAAGGCTATAATGCCGTTGAAATTGCGCGCAAGGATTTGCAACGCGTGCCTGCAGTAAATCAGGTATTCCGCTATATTGAGGAAACCAAAAGTCAGGGTTTATTAAAAAAAGGGCTGTACCTGGAAGGTACGTTTGGTACGGGAAAAACCTTTTTGATGGGCTATCTGTTGCACGAGTTGGCTCTGTCGGGTTTCAACGGTGTGATTGTGTACATGCCTGATTTTGTGGAGGACTTAAAATCCATGATTCAGGATGGACAGAAGCTCAAGGAAACGACTGAAATGCTTAAAAATTGTGATCTACTTGTATTTGACGATATTGGTGCTGAAAATTTGAGTCCATGGGTACGGGACCATGTAATGGGCTCCATTTTGAATTACCGAATGAACCGCAAACCGACCTTTTATACTTCCAATTACTCGCTGCAAGGGCTAGAGAAGCATCTTAGCTTTACAAGCAAAGACGGAGAGGAAATGTACAAGGGACAACGCTTGATGGACCGGATTCGTCCTTTTGTAGATGTCATTACCGTCAAGGGGAAAAATCAGCGAGGATAAGCGGTCATCTGCCTACTCTTTTGATATCTTACAATTAAAAGACTATTGTGATATAATTAAAAGGTGTCGAAACAGACATTACAGGTTATAATAATGTTGACTTTTCTATAAAGGAGGAACATACAATGGCAATTGTTAACGTGTCCGATCAATCCTTCAACGCAGAAGTCGAAGGCACAGGAACCGTTTTGGTTGATTTTTGGGCGCCATGGTGCGGTCCTTGCAAAATGATCGCTCCAATTCTGGAGGATCTGTCCACAGAAGTTGGCGATAGTGTCAAAATCGCGAAGGTGAACGTGGATGAAAATCCAGAGTCTGCTTCCCGTTTCGGCGTGATGAGTATTCCTACCCTGATCGTCTTCAAAGACGGACAGCCTGTTGATAAAGTGGTAGGCTTGAACTCTAAAGAAGCATTGAAAAGCATGCTTACTAAACACCAATAATCATGGAATGTGACCCATGCTCCTGCGGGGGCTTGGTGGAGCGCCATGAACAGTCAATGCCTCCGGTTATATATACCGGGGGCGTTTTTGTGCATTATTCCTATATAATATAAGTAGTTAGTTGAGCAGTCATTAAGAATGGAAGGAGGAACCGGGCGAATGAAATCCTATGCGGAGGACTTGCAGAACCAGGAGAAGGCGCTGGAGAATATACGGCACAAATTAGCATTGCTGCCGGATGCATCAGGCTGTTACCTGATGAAGAACAGCGAAGGCACCATCATTTATGTCGGCAAGGCCAAAGTGTTGAAAAACCGGGTCCGTTCCTATTTTACAGGTAGCCATAACGGCAAGACGCAACGACTGGTTGCCGATATTCGTGATTTTGAATATATCGTTACAGGCAGCAATATGGAGGCGCTCATTCTGGAGTGCAACCTTATTAAAAAGCACCAGCCGCGTTATAACGTGCTGTTGAAGGATGATAAAACCTTTCCGTACTTGAAAATTACGAACGAGGCACACCCCAAGCTGGAGGTAACCCGTCGCGTTCTGAAAGATAAAGCGAAATATTTTGGACCGTACCCTAATTCCTACGCGGCACATCAGACGAAAAAACTGCTGGATCGTATGTATCCGCTACGCAAGTGCGGTGTGATGCCAAAAGAAGTGTGTCTGTATTATCACATGCATCAGTGCTTGGGACCTTGTGTGAAAGAGGTTGAGAAGGAAACATATGACCAGATCAGTCAGGAGATTGGTTCCTTTTTGAGTGGAGGACATGAGGAAATTAAAAAGGATCTCCAACGTAAAATGCAGGAGGCCGCAGAGGAATTGTACTTTGAGCGTGCCAAGGAGCTGCGGGATCAGATTATTAGCATCGACGCGATGATGGAAAAGCAGAAAATCACCACATCTGATGCGAAGGACCGGGATGTATTCGGCTTTTCGGTAGATAAGGGCTGGATGTGTGTACAGATTCTATATGTCCGTAAGGGTAAAATGATCGAGCGCCATATGTCGACTTTCCCTTTCTACGGTGAAGCTTACAGTGATTTTATGTCCTATGTGACGCAATATTACAGTGACAACCCGGCAGTGCCGCAGGAGATATTGTTGCCGGATTCTCCTAAGCTGATGAAAGCAAAATCGGCTGATGTTGATCAACCGATTGCAACAGAAACTGAGCTTTACAGTGCAACTACAGCTGAGACTACCGGGATTACAGATGAGGAAGCAGTACAAACGGAGTCAGACCGTTCTGCTGACCCACTGCGGGTAGCCGAAGCACGAGCAGCTTATGCAGAAGGAACGAATCAAGCTCAAGTTGGTGACCAAGAAACCGGGGAAACAGAAACAGAAACTCAACTATCCGGTGGATTGGAGGACCCATCTGCGGCAGCTCTCGCTCTGGCTGAATGGTTGGATATAAAAGTACTTGTGCCACAACGTGGGTTGAAAAAGCAAATGACAGGTATGGCGACGGAAAATGCACGTGTTGCTCTGGATGAGAAGTTTAAGCTGATCGAGCGGGATGAGGAACGGACATCCAAAGCTGCAAGTAATCTGGGACGTGCCATTGGGCTGGATAGTCTGCATCGGGTAGAGGCGTTCGATAATTCCAACATTCAGGGTTCTGATCCAGTCTCGGCTATGATCGTCTTTATTGATGGCAAGCCTGCCAAGAAGGAGTATCGAAAATACAAGATCCGTTCTGTGCAGGGACCAGATGATTATGAGACGATGCGTGAGGTTATTCGGCGTCGATATGAACGTGTGCTGAAGGAAAATCTTGAACGTCCCGACTTGATCATTGTCGATGGTGGGCGTGGACAAATTAGAGCGGCAACCGATGTATTGGAAAATGAGTTGGGTTTGTTTATACCTGTGTGTGGTTTGGTGAAAGATGCCAAACACAGAACTTCCCAACTACTGATGGGAGAAACATTTGAGGCCGTGACACTTGCACGCAATAGCGAGGAATTTTATCTGCTGCAACGGATCCAGGACGAGGTTCACCGTTTTGCCATCACGTTCCACCGCGAGCAGCGCGGCAAATCTATGGTAACTTCCCAGTTGGACTCCATTCCAGGCATCGGCGAGAAACGGCGTAAGTTGCTGCTTAAGCATTTTGGATCGCTCAAAAAAATAAGAGAGGCCAGCGTCGAAGACTTCCGGCCTCTCTCTATTGGGGATAAGCTTGCTCGTCAGATTATAGCTGCCCTTCGGGAGGAGGAGTCGTAGAATACGGCTCCTCTTTTTTCATGGGTTCAAACATGATTCGATTAGGTTTTTTGGGACTAAACCAGTAAATGATGTAGCCTACAATAGCCGGAAGTAAGATCCAGAATAGGCCGGCGCTCACATTCACGGTGTCTCCCAGACTTATCACACTAAGCCCCATTAATATGCTGTCAAAAATAACGTGGCTGAACATGGCAGCGATAAAGCCGTAACGCAGGAACACGAAACTAAACAGCAAACCAAGAAAAGTCAGTTCAATAGGTCTGGAAATCACCGGATAGATCGGATAAAGCGTATGTCCCAGTGCCCAAATAAGCGTAGTGATCAGACAAGCAACAAACGTATTCTTGACTATTTTTTTTACCATCGGAATACCAAATAGACGGTAAACAGTTTCTTCTCCAATACCTGCCATCCAAGCCATAATCGGCAATAGCCATGGATAAGCCATATTGTAAGGGGACTGCGTGGCGTCTGTAGTGGAGAACGTATTAAATGTGCGCTCCAATACAAAGAACAAAATGGATTGTACGCCCAGTAAAATGAAGGCCCACAAGTAACCGACATACATACTGCGAAGCACATACAATCCGTAGCCCGGCTCTTTAGCACGTGGCCATGCATTTAGTCCAACCTGACGCATAAGCCCGTCGCCGCCTACCAAGGAGAAATAGAGGGCTACAGCCATGAAGAAGGTAACACCAACCTGGAATACCATAAGAAATATAAGCATGCCCTTACTGCCTGCTTCAGCTTGCAATAAAGGCAGCATGTTCATTGTCCCAGCTATACTAGCAATAAAGTATACAATGGACAGAATAATACCGCGCACAAATGAAGTATGTCGTCGGGTGAGTGACGCATATACAATGGCAAGTACGCTCAGGACAAAGCTAAATAGGGCATAACCCGCATAAGTCATCCAATTCGCCCAGTATGTTTGCTTTTTAACATAGTCGGTATAGGACGAAGGGGCCGAAAAGCTTTGGGTAAACGAGCGAACATCCCCGTCTTCAAAAGTAAAAGCCAGCGTAAGTACCGAGGCGCCGATTTTCTTTCCGTCCACGGTATATTTTAATCCACCTTCCCCCTCAGTGGTCGCGAGCTTCAATTCAGATGGCTTAAAGCCAAAGCGTTTGATCCATATTGCTGCAGCCTGTTCCTTGGCTTCGAGCGTCATGTCACCCTCAGCTACACGTACAAGTCTGCTTCGTGCTTGTTCATCTGTAGAAACATCAGCCTGTGTGTAATTGGTGCTGGAGGTGATCCGTTTAAAGCTAACGACCTTCCCAGTGGATAAATCCACATGAATTTGCAGCTTGCCCTTCGCCGAGGAGTCAGGCAAATCAACCCGAAAGGTTTCATATGGATAATTTTTTTTCCATGTACGATCGTACTCTTGAACCAATTTTTCTCTGGATAAATAACCGTACAAATCTGTTTCAGCCTGATAGGTTACGACGGGCTTCTCTGGCTGTGATTCCGTATAGCCCAACTCGGAACGGGCGAAGTCCAGGGCGTGTATGACCGCTTCTTGTTTGCTGATGACCTTTGCATTCATCAATGATTCCGGACTTGGATTGCTAAGCGAGGGAATAAGCAATTGAAAGATAAAAAAGCAAATCAGGCCAACCCCGCCCAGCAAGCCTAATTTTTTGAAGTTGGCCGTGAGCACGACCGGTTTCCCGATAGGATTCATGAGTTTCCTCCTTAATCTGTAAATAAGAACATCCATTAAAGATATCATACTGCACAGGTTCCCGCCAACAGACCAGCGATATTCATGAAAACAGAGTGAAAGCACTTTAAAGTTTTAATAAAATTAGATAAGCTGTGATTAACCGATGTCTATTCGCGAATTAAAGCCAATTTCACGTTTTTTCGGCGAAATCGATTTTGTGATCTGGATAGAGAAGGATTATAATCTTGAGGCAATGCCTATGAAATATATGGGTAATGATATACATTTAAGCCGAATTTCTATGAGAAAACGGGGGAACCATGTTACTGGGGTGAATTTTACAGCCGATCCTGATGGACCGGAAGTGTAAATAGGGCATACTGTGCTGTCCGAATCCGTCAGCTAACCTCGTAGGCTGTGGGCAGGAACCAAGTCAGGCACTCGGTTTTCCGGTGTCTTTTTTTGTGTGTATAAAAGTGTTTGGATTGGTTAGACCGCTGCGGGTTCAGATTATTCTTCCGTTTGCTGTTATCCCCGGATTTTTTTTGATTGTATAAACCCTTTAATGGTTAAAATCCGGAGATAAAGGCAAACGCTTCGCTTCTTCAGAACAATTCTGCCCCCTTCGCTGCTGCTCGCCAATAGCACAGGGAGCCGAGTAGTGTTTGACATGCATTCTTCCTGTATTCAGGGAATGTTAATTATAGCTACTTAAGGTTTGGAAAATCAAAAAAATCAGGGGCAACGACGATCGGAAGATAAATGGAACGCGTAGCGGGCTTACACCGTATTAAGTCACTGTTTTTATAGTTTTAAGGATTAGGAGAGAAGTGATGAATAGATGAATCCCAATGCACGCTGGCTTCGGCTTTCTCCACCGCAGATATTCGTTGCAGGCTTTGCCATTATCATTCTAATAGGTAGTTTATTGTTAATGCTGCCCATCTCTAATACAACAGGAAGACCACTTGCGTTTATAGACGCTTTGTTTACTGCCGCGTCCGCGACCTGTGTAACCGGGCTTGTCGTTAAGGATACAGGGCTCTTTTTTACAACCTTTGGTCAAATCGTTATCGTTGCGCTGATCCAGATCGGTGGTCTTGGCTTTATGACCATGGCTACCTTGATTGCGCTGGTGTTCAAACGTCGCATTTCCTTGCGGGAGCGCCTTATTTTGCAAGAAGCGATGAATCAGACCTCTGTCGAAGGAATTGTTGGATTGATCCGCAAGGTGCTATGGTACTCGCTGATGATTGAGGGAGTATGTGCAGCTATTTTTTCGATTCGCTGGTCATTTGATATGCCTGTCGGCAGGGCGATTTATTTTGGAATTTGGCATGCCATTTCCATGTTTAATAATGCTGGTTTTGATTTATTCGGTGAATTTCGCAGCCTGACAGGTTATGTATATGATCCGATTGTTAATTTTACAGCCATGTTTCTCATTATTTCGGGTGGTATTGGTTTTGTAGTGATGTCAGACCTGGCAGATTATCGTAAGCGTAAGAGACTATCCTTACATACCAAGGTGGTACTCAGCATGACAGCTGCTCTGATTGTCGTCGGGACGCTCGTCATTTTTGTATTTGAGTTTACGAATCCAAAGACGCTTGGCTCGCTTGATTGGGGTGGTAAACTGCTGGGTTCTTTATTCCAGTCCGTTACTCCACGTACCGCAGGTGCCAACACGCTGGACATTGCAGGCTTGCGGCAGGCTACGCAGTTTTTTATCATCATACTCATGTTTATTGGAGCTTCGCCTGGCTCCACTGGGGGCGGGATTAAGACCACTACATTTGCCCTGCTCATTGGAGCGGTGTTTTCGATGCTGCGGGGACGGGAAGATATTGTGCTGTTCCGGTACCGACTTGCGCAGGCACGAATTTATAAGGCTTTGACCATTACCTTGCTGGGGCTGCTGTTCGTGATTGGGGTGACGATGATTCTGTCCGCAACCGAAGATCATCATTTTCTAATGATCTTGTTCGAGACAGTGTCTGCATTTGGTACAGTAGGGCTGTCTATGGGGCTTACACCTGATTTGTCAGTTGTAGGCAAGCTGGTGATTACTCTGACGATGTTTGCAGGCAGGCTGGGTCCACTCACGCTAGCTTATGCACTGGGACCGAAAAAGGGTAAGGAATTGTATCGTCATCCAGAAGGTAAAATAATTATAGGGTAAGGGAGTTTTCGAGTAGATATGAAAACGCAGCAGTTTGTAGTCATTGGCCTGGGACGGTTTGGCTCAAGCCTGGCTTTGCAATTGGTGGATATGGGGTGCGAGGTGCTGGGCATTGATCGGAATGAGGATGTTGTAGACAGTATGAGTGAGATCCTGACACATACTGTCGTGGCGGACGCTACAGATGAGGATGCGTTGCGGTCACTGGGCATCCGTAATTTCGATTGCGGCATTGTTGCAATTGGTGATGATATTCAGGTAAGCATCCTGACCGCCATTTTGCTGAAGGAGCTGGGTGTGAGAAAAGTCGTAGCCAAAGCTATATCTGTACTGCATGGGCGTGCGTTAGAGAAGCTTGGGGTGGACCGAGTCATTTATCCGGAACGAGATATGGGTATTCGGGTAGCGCATCAGCTGGTCACGCCTAATCTGCTCGATTATTTGGAGCTGTCCAAGGAATACAGCATTGTGGAACTCAATGTGCCTGCATGTCTGAATGGCAAAACGTTAGCAGAATTAAATGCTCGTACCCGCTTTGGTTGCAGCATCGTGGCACTTCATACGGCGAATGGTATCTTGATCGCGCCGACAGCTATGGATCGGCTGAAAGCAGACGATATTATGGTCATTATCGGCTCCAATGACAATATCGGCCGCTTTGAGGATGAGGTCGTTAATGTCAATGAAGAGGGTTAAATTCTCTACACCATACGGTAGCCTGCAAACGAAGCGCGTGTCTCGCTAATCCAGCGTCGTGCTGTCGGGCCGAGATCGGCCGTTTCTGAGTATATGAGGGAGGTCGTTCGGCGTGTCTCCTTCAAATCAGGCAAGTACAATGCAGTAAGTCCATTATCTCGCAGCAGTTCGCTGCGCAAGTAGGATTTGGGCAGCAAAGCGGATGCCTTGCAGGTTGGAAGCAGGCGTACAATCGCCTCGAAGGAGTCGATTTCCATGCGGATATCCGGCATAATGCCGCTGCGCTGGAACAAGTCATCCGTCAGGCTGCGGTACCAGGTTCCTTTGGAGAAAATGATCATCGGCAATCCTTGCAGGTCCTTCATTGAAGCCGTTCCTGTCTTGACAGTTAATTCATGCCCGATGGGGACGACTAGCTCCAAATGATCGTCAAATAACGGAATGCAGCGTAATCCAGCTTCATGAATGGCAGACCCGACAACGCCGGCGTCTGCTTTTTTGTCGCGTACAAAGGCGACGATTTCATGCGTTTTGCCGGTGAGCAGCTTTAGCTCAGTCTGAGGATGCTTGCTCATGAAAGCCTCGACGAGGGTAGGCAACGTCGTTTGGAGTGTCGTAAGACTTGCGCCCAGAGTAAGCATGCTCTGGGCTTCATTTTTGTGCTGTGACAGCTTTTGTAAGAAGCGAAGCTGACGTTGCCGTTGCTCCAGCGCGAAAGTATATACAAATCGGCCAGTCGATGTAATTTCGAGCCGTTTGCCCCGACGATCAAAGAGATGGACACCCAGCTCTTCCTCCAGCTTGGCAATTTTGCGAGACAGGGCGGGTTGGGACAAATTCAGCAGTTTGGAGGCTTTATTCAAGCTGGACTGCTCGACAACGACGGCAAAAGCGTTCAAATCCTCAAACAAATCTTCCACTTCCTCTCTATATGCAAAAAAGACATAATAATTAATACGTATATTGCAATTCCATTATAAGCCGAAAAGGAGTAACATGAAAGCGACACAAGATGTTCACACTTTTGTTTTTCCTTATAAGGGACACCTTGTTGAACATTCCCTGTCGGGAACTGTCATTTTATATGTTATATTACTGTTGAAAACGCTATTATTGGGAGAAGGGAGCATGACCTAGATGAGAGGATTTTATTCCAGAAAGCTGCATTCGCTTCTTGGCGTCATTCCGTTGGCTCTATTTTTTGTTGAGCATTTGGTGACAAACTTCACAGCGGTGGAGGGCGGTAAGGAAGGTTTTAATCGCAGCGTGGCCTTCCTGAATGGTTTGCCGCTGGTTATTGTGTTAGAAACGTTATTTATCTACTTGCCATTACTGTTCCACGGAATCTATGGCTTGTATATCGCTTATCAGGCTGATCCGAATGTCAAAAGGTTTGGCTATTCGCGTAACTGGCGCTTTTTGTTCCAGCGTATTTCCGGCGTCATTACGTTTGTATTTATTATCTGGCACGTATACGACACACGCTTTCAGGTGGCCCTGGGTAATGTCACTCATGAGGAGCTAGGCGGCGTAATGCATGGCATAGTGACGAACCCAGTCTATTTTATTTTGTATTTAATCAGTGTCGTTTCGGCATCATTTCACTTTGCTAATGGACTGTGGGCATTTATGGTCAGTTGGGGGATTACCGTGGGACCACGTGCCCAAAAAGTATCTTCCTATATCTGTATGACCCTGTTCGTGGTGGTGTCGATCGGCTTCGTTGCTTCCCTGCTTGCATTCCGTAGCGCGGAATTCCAAGAAACGGCAACAGCCTTGGTGCATTGCAGCGCTTTTAAACAGCTACTGTAAACGAGTTATTTAAATTATACATCGTGTTGAGATTCTATTTTGAATGGTAAAAGGGGATTTAGTACAAATCCTGAAAAGAAGGAGTGAGCAGAAATGGCAGCATCCAATATTATTGTCGTGGGCGGCGGTCTGGCAGGTCTAATGGCTACGATCAAGGCGGCAGAGGCGGGAGTCCACGTTCATTTATTTTCTTTGGTTCCGGTCAAAAGATCCCACTCCGTTTGTGCGCAAGGCGGCATTAACGGTGCGGTAAATACCAAAGGTGAGGGAGACTCACCTTGGATTCACTTTGACGATTCAGTCTATGGCGGTGACTTTCTGGCAAACCAGCCGCCGGTAAAAGCGATGTGCGAAGCGGCTCCGGGAATCATCCATCTCATGGATCGTATGGGGGTTATGTTCAATCGGACACCAGAAGGACTGCTGGATTTCCGCCGTTTTGGCGGTACCCAGCATCATCGCACAGCCTTTGCTGGTGCGACGACAGGACAGCAGCTCCTGTATGCTCTCGATGAGCAGGTACGACGCTGGGAATCTGCTGGTTTGGTGACCAAGTACGAAAACTGGGAGTTTTTACAGGCTGTACTGGATGATGAAGGCATCTGTCGAGGGATTTGTGGGCAAGATTTGCGTACGATGGAAGTGAAGACTTTTGCAGCGGATGCCGTTATTCTGGCATCTGGTGGTCCCGGGATTATTTTCGGTAAAACCACAAATTCCGTCATTAATACCGGCACGGCTGCCGGTGCAGTGTATCAGCAAGGCGTTCGCTATGCGAACGGTGAGTTTATACAGATTCATCCAACGGCTATACCTGGTGACGACAAGCTGCGTCTCATGTCCGAGTCGGCACGGGGAGAGGGCGGTCGCATTTGGACGTATAAAGACGGAAAGCCATGGTATTTCCTTGAAGAAAAATATCCGGCTTATGGAAATCTGGTCCCTCGCGACATTGCGACACGTGAAATATTCAGCGTATGCGTTGATGATGGACTGGGTATTAACGGCGAGAACATGGTCTATCTGGATCTGTCTCACAAGGACCCGAAAGAGCTGGATGTAAAACTGGGCGGCATTATTGAGATTTATGAAAAATTTGTCGGCGACGATCCGCGTAAAATCCCAATGAAAATATTCCCGGCTGTTCATTATTCAATGGGCGGCATGTGGGTCGATTATAACCAAATGACAAATATACCGGGTCTGTTCGCAGCTGGTGAGTGTGAATTCCAGTATCACGGAGCGAACCGCTTGGGTGCAAACTCGTTGCTGTCGGCTATTTATGGTGGGATGGTGGCTGGGCCAAAGGCTGTGGAATATATCAAGGGCTTGAAAAAGTCTGCACAGGATGTAGCTTCTTCGGTATTTGATGCGGCAGTCAATCAGCAGACGGAGAAGTATGAGCGCATTTTGCATATGGACGGAAAAGAAAATGCCTATGTTCTTCACAAAGAGCTGGGTGAGTGGATGACGAACAATATGACCGTGGTTCGTTATAATGACAAGCTGGAAGCTACGATTCACAAGATCAAGGAGCTGAAGGAACGTTACTCGAACATTAACATTAATGACGCTTCGCGCTGGAATAATGCGGGTGCGGCGTTTACACGACAGTTGTGGAATATGATGGAACTGGCTGAAGCGATGACCAAAGGGGCGCTACTGCGCAACGAAAGCCGCGGGGCCCATTACAAGCCGGACTTCCCGGATCGCAACGATGAAGATTATCTGAAAACGACGATTGCAGATTGGACACCGGAAGGACCACAAATTTCGTATGAAGAGGTTGATGTTTCACTGATCAAGCCGCGTGTTCGAGATTATTCCAAGAGCAAATAACAGAAGGGAGTGTATTTAGATGTCGGAGCAAGCAGTGAAGTCGAATAAAACAGTGAAGTTCGTGGTTACTCGTCAGGATGAGCCTAATGCCAGTTCCTATACGGAAGAATTCGAATTGGCCTACAGACCGGGAATGAACGTGATCAGCGCGCTGATGGAAATTCAGCGTAACCCGGTAGACAGCCAAGGTAAAGAGACGGCTCCGGTGTGCTGGGAGTCAAACTGCCTGGAGGAAGTATGTGGAGCTTGTTCTATGGTGATTAACGGCAAGCCACGTCAGGCATGCGCAGCGCTCGTCGATAAGCTGGAGCAGCCGATTACGATTGCGCCCATGAGTACATTCCCGGTAGTACGGGATTTGGTCATTGACCGCAGCCGGATGTTTAACGCGCTCAAGAAGGTCAAAGCGTGGATTCCGATTGACGGTACCTACGATCTGGGACCGGGTCCTAGAATGGCAGAGAAAAAGCGTCAGTGGGCGTATGAGCTGTCCAAATGCATGACCTGTGGTGTCTGTCTGGAAGCATGCCCGAACGTCAATGAGAAGACGACGTTCATCGGTCCTGCGGCGATATCTCAGGTTCGCCTGTTTAACAGCCATCCGACAGGGGAAATGAATCAGGAAGAGCGCCTGGATGCATTGATGACGGACGACGGGCTAGAAGGCTGTGGTAATTCGCAAAACTGCGTACGCTCTTGCCCGAAAGGCATTCCGTTGACAACTTCTATTGCCGAAATGAACAAGCAAACGACTAAGCATATGTTTAAGCGCTGGCTGACTGTGTAGCAGAGCCAGCCCATAGGTTGTACTCAAACAGGCTTCTTCCCAACCGGAGAAAGCCTGTTTTTTTGCGCTCAGGAATGATGGAGGGTAACATGGAGGAAGGAGCGAGGGACAGCACTTATGGTATAATTATAATATTGTGTATCGTTTTGGAGAAAAGGAGGCTGGACAGGTGACTGTGCAACCGATAACGAATCGACCTGTCACGAGGTCGGATGTAATGAAAGGATTAAAGGAGCTGGGAGTTCAGAGCGGCATGACATTGCTTGTTCACTCGTCGATGCGCAGCTTTGGGCGCTTTGTTCCAGGCGGGGCCTCCACCATTCTTGCCGCATTAACCGAAGCGATTGGCCGGGAAGGGACGCTGGTGATGCCAACACAGTCACACGACTTGACAGATCCGTCCACCTGGATGAACCCGCCTCTGGATGAGTCATGGTGGGAACTGGTACGTGAGGAAATGCCTGCTTATGATCCGGCCTGGACGCTGACCGGAGGGATGGGCGTCATTGTAGAAACGTTCCGTGGCCTGCCGGGAACAGTGCGCAGCGGACATCCGCACGTTTCTCTGGCGGCATGTGGACCTGCTGCTATAGGCTTACTGGAAGCGCATGAGCTTGATTTTGGGCTGGGTGAGCATTCGCCCTTGGCAAAGCTGTATGAGGCAGATGCCTATGTACTGCTGCTGGGCTGCGGACATGACAGCAACACCTCCTTACATTTGGCAGAATATCGAACAGCCTACAATGGACGTGAAGTTGTCACGCATCAAGCCCCTATGATGGTGGATGGGACCAAAACGTGGGTGTCTTTTCAGGATTATAATATTACCTCGGATGATTTTGAGCAGTTGGGACTTGATTTTGAACGGGAATGTCCCACATCCTTTATGCGGGTGAACATTGGAGAGGCTTCATGTTTTTTCGCAAGGCAACGGGATTTGGTTGACTATGCAGAGCAGTGGTTGTCCACTCATCGCTAAAGCTTCTGGACAGTAGGAAATGCTGAGAAATGAGATAGAAAGGACAGAACGCAAGGGGGGAACGCATAATGAAGAAGACGTCGCAAATCCGCCGCGAGAGTCAGGATGGCCCACATCAGGAGGCCACTATCCCTCCCGGTTCTTCGCGGCGTTCCTTATCAAATGAGCCAGCCAATCCTTCCCGCCGCCGTTTTTTGAAAAAAGCGGCTTTAGCCACAGCAGGAACTGCACTATTGGCTGGAGGATATGCCTCCTTATGGGAGCCTAATCATTTGGAGATTACACGCTTCAACTTGTCCCTTCCTCGTCTTCCGTCTGCATTTGACGGAATTAAGGTGGTGCATTTCAGCGATGTGCACTTGGGGTTTCACATGGATGAGCAGGATCTGAGCGAGCTTGCGGACCGAATAGCAGGTCTGGAGCCGGATTTACTCTGTTTTACAGGCGATATTGTAGATGATTTTTCAGTATCTATGAAGGCCGCTGTTCCAGTTATGGCTTCCATGCACGCTACCCTTGGTAAATTTGCTATTCTGGGCAATCATGATTATAGAGGCTTACCCGCCGGCGTTCAGGAACTATATCCAAAAACCGGGTTTACACTGCTGAGAAATGAGCATGCGGTTGTAGAGCGCGCGGGACAACGTGTGGCCATTGTCGGCTTGGAGGATAACATCATGGGCAAGCCCAATCCGCAGCGTGCAATCCACGGACTGCCTGATGAGATGTGCAAGCTGCTGCTGATGCATGAGCCGGACTATGCAGATGTGGCGGCACAAATGTCCTTTGATCTTCAATTGTCAGGACATACACATGGGGGACAGGTACGTTTGCCTGTCATTGGAGCACCGATGCCACCCCCAGGTGGACGCAAGTACATTCAGGGATTATTTCATGTGGGAACGAATAGAATGCCACTGTATGTCAGCCGAGGCATTGGTATGACACATTTGCCAATACGAGTGCTGTGCAGACCGGAGCTTAGTGTTATTACGTTAAAATCTGGCCAATAGGTCATGATCCTTTTTTCATCTTCATCATATATGTTGGAACTACATAATGTTGGCTTGAATGTAGTGTAGAGATGTAGCCGTTTCGGACAAAGGAGTGAGATTCAGATGGATCGTATTGCTGTCATTTCAGATATTCATGGCAATTGGCCTGCTTGTGAGGCGGTGCTGGAGGATATTGCTTCCCGAGGCATTAGCCGTGTGTTTTGTTTGGGGGATCTGATCGGCAAAGGGCCTAGTCCGTGCGAGGTTCTGGATGCTATCCGTCAACATTGTGAAGTCGTCGTTCGGGGCAATTGGGATGAGCTGGTTAGCATAACGGATGATCTCAATTTTAGCTGGCAAGCCGAACGTTTGGGTGCAGAGCGAGTGCAGTATTTGGCACAGTTGCCGTTTCATTATGATTTCAGAATGAGCGGACGTCGTATCCGCTTGGTGCATGCCTCGCCGCAAAGTGTGTATCACCGCGTACAACCATGGGATGAGCCAGCCAAAAGGCTTGCCATGTTCGATCCGCTAGCTGAAGAAAGTGGAAAAGTACCTTTTGCTCCAGAGGTTGTGGGATATGGGGATGTGCATAATGCCTTTATCCAGCATTTTCAGGGAAAAACACTTTTTAACGTTGGGAGTGTCGGGAATCCGTTGGATATTACCCAGGCTTCCTACTGCATTTTAGAGGGGCGATGGGGAGAGGAGCAGCTCACGCCTTTTTCCATTCATTTTGCACGCGTACCCTATGATATAGAATTGGCAGTAAAACAAGCAGAGGAGGCAGATGTGCCTTCTTTGGCATATTATATTCGAGAGCTGCGTACCGGAATTTACCGGGGAATTCAGGACCTGGATTAAGTATGGAAATATGCATGGCTAAAAGCAGAATCCATCCGCAGGAGGGAACATTGTGCTGACCAGAGAAATGCTTCGTCTCGGATTGCCGGAGCTTTACACTCGCCGAGTCCGATTGCGCCAGCTAAAAGCGGAGGATTATCCTGCGCTGGAGCGGATCTTATCCGATCCATTGGTAATCCAATATGTGAATCGAATTCGCAAGCCAGTCTATGCAAGAATGAGACGCCTGGTTGCGCAAATTAAAATATCAGCTGACTCACTGGATTCCCTACATTTTGCGGTGGAATGGCATCGGAGAAATACAGGAGAGAGCAATCTGCATGATGAATTCAACGAACGGTCCTCCTCACCGTTGCTCGGTATTGTTTCTTTTCAGCAATGGAATGAAAGAACGGGTGAGGCACAACTGGGCTATATTCTGGATCGGCCTTTTTGGGGACAGGGACTGGCTACAGAAGTCGTAGGAGAAATGCTGAAATTTGGTTTCGAGTCTTTGAAGCTCAAGCGGATCGAAAGCCGTTGCCAAGAGAATAACCAGGCTTCTATGCGTGTGCTTATGAAAAATAAGATGCGCCTGCTGCGCACCATTGGTGCCTATGATCCCTCAGGAGAGGTGCCGAGTGTATTGGTATTTTCGCTGACCCAAGGGGATTATGCATAGAAATAACATTGGAATATTTTGTTACAAAGATGAAATATAACTGCAAAACAACTCTAACACAGGACGGGTACAATACAGACATGACCCCCTTTTGAATAATATATGTTGCTGGGACCCGATCATTCGGGTCCTCTTTTTTTTGTTATCCTATAGTTAGAACCAATCAGGAAAGAAGGGCTAACTCACGATTCCGCCTCATTTGGGAAGGGAAGGGATCGTTACATCTAGATACAATCCATTTATGTCATATTCAAAATATCATGCTACTAGGTGTATAGGGTCTAGGTCTCGGGATGACCACAACGTCACTGGCCCATGTCGTCCTTGGTGCTGTATCGGCTGAGGAGGCAGGAACGGGTTCAGGCTTGTTTACGACCTTTATGTACTTGGCTAATTCGTTGGGTGTCGCTTTGATCGGTATCTTGTTCTTATCCTCGCTCAATCACACGCTTTCAGATGCTAATCTGTCCGATTATATCAGGGCATTCATTATTTCTGTGGCGGTGAGTGGCCTTCTTGCCTTGGCTGCGCTCATTTGTATTTCATTTTGTTACAAAAATGAAATATAACTGCAAAACTACTTTAATATAGACTGGGTACAACATAGATATGACCCCCTTTGAATCATATAAATTGCTGGGACCCGAAGCTTCGGGTCCTCTTTTTTTTATAATTCATAGGTACGGTTCAGGCTGGTTACCAGCTCTGGAAGCCATTCATTTAGGGAGAGAAAGGAGTATCCCTCTGACTGGGCTTTGGACGTATCCATGTACCACGATTGTGTAATACCGAATGGAGACATGTGCTCGCTATTGGCTGTAGTGGAGTCACATGTCCTGAGGGGGCAGATGAGTTTGAGCCGGAGGGGCTCATCCAAAACGAATGTTATGAAATGATCCATCAAATGATGGAACGCCATGAGGAAGCGCATAAAGGTAATTGGCAGGAATTTATGCGTCAGAGCGCTCAGGATTGGCGCCAATATCCGCAATTGACACGTAATGAGTTAAGCCGCATTACGTGCCCTGCATTATTTATTGCTGGTGAACATGACGACTTTGCCACAGAAGAGCAGCTTCAGGAATTATGCTCATGGGTCCAAGATTCACGTTATCTAGTTGCTCCGGGTTGTAGTCATCGACCGCACATGCTTAGAGAACAGCCCATTTTAATCAATGATTCTATTCTTCAATTTTTGATAAACATGCTAGTGGTTGATTAAAATTATTCCCCTAGAAGCTTCAAAAAATTGGCTGGCACCGTAATTTGCTGATTATTAATCATAATCTTTCGAAGCTCTTCCATAGAGTCTTCTTCACCTCTGGCATCTTTAATCTCCTTGATTTCACGATGCAGACGTTCCATTTGCAGATCCAGCGCATTAGCGGAATCCGCGGCGTTCTTTAATTCACGTGTCAGACTCTCGGGAACAGACTGGTTGTATTTATAAAAGATTTTATGCTCCAGGCTTGCCCAAAAATCCATCGCAATGGTTCGAATCTGCACCTCTACGCAGACTAGTTCCTCACAATCCGACATGAATACAGGAACTTGAACCAGCAAATGCAGACTCTGATAACCATTCGGCTTGGGATTCTTGATGTAATCCTTGATTTCCAGCACCTTGAGGTCACTCTGTCTCTGAAGCATGTTACTGACATCATAAATGTCAGAAATAAAAGAACAAGTAATACGTAAGCCCGCGATATCCTTGATAGAATCTTTGATAGCATCCAGCGATAACTCACTATTTTTACGAAGCATTTTGTTCATGATACTCTCAGGAGATTTAAGGCGTGATTTGGTATGCTCAATAGGGCTGTAATCGTGCAATGCTTGAAATTCCTGCTTTAATATTTCAATCTTGGTTTCCATTTCGTCGAGTGCAAACTTATAGATGAGCATAAATCGCGTGATATCATGCTTTAGCTTTTTGAGCTTGTCCATAGGATCTTCCAATTGCATATGTAATTCTCCTCACACAAAGATGTTGTTTATTTAAAATAATGGAGTTGTACGGTTTAAGGCGCTTGGTAGCAGAGCGAGGATTTGAATCTGGAGAAGCGTTAGTGTTCGCCTTTGCAATGGGATTGTTACTCTATATAACGATTTCCCAAGAATCCCATTGCAACAGCGATTCCCACCCTTAATACATTTTAAAGCGCCACAGGAATTTTACGTTTTTCTTTAAAATAAACCCATTCCCGGAAGCCGATATCCTTCAGCATCGCTTTTACGTCTTCCCAATCGTCGCCTACCCGTGAAGGCTTATGGGCATCCGAACCAAAAGTGACCTCCACACCAAAATGGTGTGCTCTTTCTAAAATAGAAGCAGAGGGGTACCATCCGCCACTCAGCTTGGTTTTACCCGAAGTATTAATTTCAATCGCCACATTGGATTCCGCAATCACTCGCAAGGTTTCGTCAATGGCTTCATCGGCAGGAATGTCTGAAAAGGCAGGGAAATTCCCTTTCATTGCGTCAATATGACCTAAAATCTGAAACATGCCGCTTCGCGCAGATTGCTGAATGAGCGCATAGTAGGCTTGTTTGACCTCGACTTTACGAGCGTCACTTAATTTTTTCCAACGGTTGCGGTTAAAAATGCTATCCCCTTCGACATTGTGAATCGACCCGATAAGGTAATCAAATGGATAAGGAGCCAAAGTAGAACGATACAATTCAGCAAAATCAGGGAAATAATCCGTTTCCAATCCAAGGAGCACGTCAATACGGCCCTCGTATTCCTTCTTAAGCTCCTGTACTTCTTTTACATATTCAGCAAGCTGTGACTTAGCCATATAAATTTTAGGAAAGGCCTGATCCTTTTCGCTACATAGGAAGGGGGAATGGTCGGAAATACCAATAGCTTGTAAGCCTGATTGAATACCTGCTTCGATGTAATCCCGAATGTTGCCGTCTGCATGACCGCAGCGGAAATGATGGGTGTGCAGATCAAATTTCATGGACTGTCTTCCTTTCGTAACCAAGGTTTATATTGTGTATGTTGTTCATAGCGAATTACGTTATTCAGAATTGGTGAAATTCGTCTCCGGCATCCCCTTCAGATCGCTCAAAAATTGCTGCATTGCTGAGTTTAGATAACGGCCGGACTTATAAATCACCCCTACCGGATGACTAACTTCCAGCTCGGGAATATGGATCATTTTTAATGTGCCTGTACGCAGTTCAGAAGTGACTGAAAGTCTGGAAATTATGGCAGCTCCGAGATTGATTTCGACCATCCGTTTGACTTCCTCACTGCTGGACAACTCGATCACGACATGGGGCACAATTTGGTGCTTTTTAAAAACATCGTCCACGAATTTCCGTCCTACCGTATCGGGAGAGAGCAGAATGAGCGGAATTTCCCGAAGGGCTTCAATAGTAGCGTGTGGTTGCGAGGCCAGCGGATGTGTAGGAGACACGACAAGCTCAAAAGAATCATAATACAGGACTGAAGTGCTTAGATTGGGATTACGTTCGATCAGATAACCGATACCAACATCAATAAGTCCGTTCTCCACCTGCTGATAGATCATCGAGGAGGCCATGGATTGAATGGAGGTTTTGATGAGAGGGAACTGATCCTGAAAGTAGGAGAGCACACGCGGTAAAATTTGAATGGCGATGGATGTTGTGGTACCCAGCGCAATGTGACCCTGCGGTGTTTCGTTCAAGTCATACAATCTCTGTCTTAATTCCTCAACAACCTCCAATATGCGCTCGGCGTGTTCCAAAAAAACAACTCCCCGGTCGGTCAGGGTGACGGGCTGGTTGCGGTCAATCAGAATGGTTTTGAACTCATCCTCTAGACTTTTGATTTGGGCGGACACCGCCGGCTGCGTCAAATTGAGAAGTTCTCCGGCTTTACGGAAGCTCATCGTTTTGGAAATCATGATAAGTGTTTCAAGTTGACTGATGTTCATGAAGTTCCTCCTCTCTTTTCTTTAGCTTGTCGCAGCTGTATAAACTGAGTTTAGCCAATCTACTTGTTTATATGTAAAACCATCGTTATGCTTTATTTCATTAGATTATAGGTTATTCGAGCAGGAAGGGCAATGAATCGAAGCAGTACACCGTAAAGTGTGGTATATTGGGAAATAAAGACTAAAGTCCTGATATACTTTAAAAATAACCAGTCTAGATTCGGGTTGAAGTAAAGATATAGGACATTATTCACATTTTTTGTGCTTTAGCTATAAAAAATTGCCGGACTGCTGTCGATAAGTGATAGAGAGAGTATTTTATTGCAGGTTGAGTCGTTATCCAGCATTATTTAAATAAAAATTCAAATTTAAATGGGACTTTTGTTGTGTGTCTAAAAGCCCATCGTAAAGGGGCGCAATGATCGTGAAGGCAGAAGTAATAAATCCTTTTTTGGAGTCGGCGAGACGGGTCATTGAACAATTGATCCAAGTATCTCCTTTACCCGGAAATCTCGGTGTGAAAAATGTCGAGTTGGTGGACGACCATATCTGGATTATGATCGGGATGACCGGACAGCTTAGCGGAAATATTGTGTTCGGCCTGAATGAACAGGTGGCGCTACGTATGGTATCGGCGATGATGGGCGGATTTGTGTTGACTGAAATTGATGAGATGGGAAAAAGCGCAATTTCGGAATTGGGCAATATGATTAGTGGCAATGCCAGTACAATTTTGTCCAGTCAGGGAATTGTCGTGGATATCACCCCTCCGCAGGTCATGAAATCAGAAAACTTGACCACTTTTGTGCCCCAGCGCGCCCTTTGTATTCCGCTTTCGGTGGAAGGAATCGGTGAGCTGGATATTCAGGTGATGATCTCTTAATATTAAAGGAGTAAGTTTCTTTAATTGTGGAGGGATGACCATGAGTACATTGCAGGATAAGGTAATTGTGATTACAGGTGCATCCAGTGGGATTGGCGCCCTTTGCGCTCAGTTGTTGAGTGCAAAGGGCGCGATTCCTATTTTAACAGCACGTTCGCAGGAGCGATTGAAGCAAGTATCTGCGGGAATCAGCGGCAGGCATGAGCTGATCCCATTGGACGTTACCTGCCAGGAGCAGGTAGAGGCTGTTGCTGCACGGGTATTGGAAGAATACGGACGGGTTGATATATTGCTCAACAATGCAGGTTACGGAAAGTTTGAGTATTTTAATGAAACCGACCTGACAGAGTTTGAACAAATGATGGACGTGAACTATATGGGGGTTGTTCGCTGCATCAAGGCGTTTCTGCCGCAAATGACAGAGCGGAACGATGGGCAGATTGTGAATGTAGCATCGATGGCCGGTAAAATCGGGACAGCCAAATCGGCTTCTTATACGGCCACAAAGCATGCGTTGCTCGGTTTCAGCAATGCGCTCCGGCAAGAACTGCGCGGAAGTGGAGTGACCGTAACGACGATTAACCCCGGGCCGATTGATACACCGTTTTTTGAGCTGGCAGATCCTTCAGGGGGTTATGTGCGGAATGTTGGCTGGTTTATGCTAAAACCTGATAAGGTAGCACAGCATATCGTAAGGGCGATGGAACTCCGCAAGGAGGAGGTTAATCTGCCACAGTGGGTATCTCCTTTTCTCAAGCTGTATCAATTAGCTCCCAGACTGATCGACAGGCTGGGGCATGGTGTGATGAATAAGAAATAATAGATGTCCCGTAGCCATTAGGTGTGGTGAGGGACATCTTTTATTTTTGTGATTTGGTAACAGGGCTATTTTCGCATATAATGGAGAGTAACGAATTTACGTATAGGGGTTGGACCTTTTCATGACATTGAATTTTGAAGCGCTTGGCGTTGAACAAGATCTGTTAGACAAACTGACCGAGCATGAAATTACACAGCCTTCGCCAGTTCAGGCAGAGGCTATACCGGAAATAATGAAGGGAAAGCATGTATTGGCGCGCTCACAAACCGGTACAGGAAAAACACTGGCTTATTTGCTACCGCTGCTACAAGCCATTGACCCACAGAAAAAGGCTACGCAAAAGCTGATACTGGCTCCAAGCCAGGAATTGGCCATGCAAATTGTACGTGAGGGTCAGCGCTACGGAGAGCATCGTGGAATCCGTGTACTAGGTCTGATTGGTGGGGCGGCAATCAAGCGACAAATCGAAAAGCTAAAGGATCATCCACAGCTTGTGGTAGGCACACCAGGACGTGTACGGGAACTCATCGCTTCGAAAAAGCTGAAGATGCACAATATTACAACTATTGTCATTGATGAGGTGGATCAGATGTTCCAGCTCGGCGGAGCCGGCGATGTGACCCATATACTGGGCTCTGCCCAGCGTGATCGTCAATTGGTATTCCTGTCCGCAACGCTGAATAATGAAATTCAGTCATTGGCACAACGGGAGATGCCTGATTACGTAGAAATCGGGATTGATCCTGACCAGAAGACGGCCAGTGGACTGGAACATTACTACTTTGTATCCGAAGAACGGGATAAGGTGGATATGCTGCGCCGTCTGGTACGGCATTTTAATCCGAGAAAAGCGCTGGTGTTCGTAAATACGACCAATGCCATCGGGGAAATTGAAGCCAAGCTCAAGCACATGGGCCTAACTACGGCATCCTTGTATGGAGATGCAGATAAAGTCACGCGCAGCAACGTGTTGGCTCGGTTCCGCGAGGACAAGCTCAAAGTGCTGGTCGCTTCGGATGTGGCAGCCCGTGGTCTGGATATTGAGGGGCTTGAAATGGTCATTCATTTTGACCCGGCTACGGATAGTCAAGCTTATGTTCACCGCGCAGGGCGGACAGGACGTATGGGACGCAAAGGACTGGTGGTGTCGGTGGTGACCGACCGCGAAACGTTCATCATGCGTAAGTTTTCCCGTGAGCTGGGAATCGATATTGCAGAGCGTGCGTTGTACGGAGGTCGAGTTGTAGTGCCGCGCCCGGCGGATGCCAAGCGTGCCCCTGTAAGGCCATCTGAGACTAGATCCATTTCCAATGGAACGGTGACGGAAAACCGCAAGACACCTGTTCGGACTGAAGCAGGGCGTCCAGGCAGGAATTCCGTGAACGGTTCAGCTCCAGGCAAGAGCAAAGGAGCAGCCTTATCCAAAGCAGGAAAGGCACAGCGCGAGCGTGATCGTAAAAACAAGGGTGCGCCAAGATGGCTGAAGGAAAAAGGATCAAAACCGAACGAGTAAGGGAGAAGAGGGGAAGCCATGGAACAACAGCCTGTGTTGCAAATTAACGGACTGACCGGTGGATACAGCGCCAAACGCCCGGTGCTGCATCAGATTTCGCTCGATGTGAAGCCGGGCGAAATGGTGGGACTGATCGGTCTGAACGGGGCCGGGAAAAGCACGACCATGAAGCATATTTTGGGACTGATGACACCGCAGGCCGGAGAAATTCGCGTACAGGGGCATAAGCAGGATGAGAATCCCGAAGCGTATCAGGGAGCTATTGCTTTTGTACCTGAAGCTCCAGAGCTGTATCCTGAAATGACAGTGATGGAGCATATGGAGTTTACGGCTAGAGCATACGGAGTCAGCGAAGCAGATTTCCGGACGCGCAGCGATCAAATGCTGGACTTGTTCCGTATGCGGGATAAAAGCGGAAGTATGTCGATGCATCTCTCCAAAGGGATGCGCCAGAAAGTGATGATTATGTGTGCATTTTTAGCGGGGCCGCCGTTGTATGTCATAGATGAGCCTTTTTTGGGTTTGGACCCGCTCGGCATTCGTTCCCTGCTTGACTTTATGTTGGAGATGAAGCGTTCGGGTTCGTCTATTTTGCTCAGTTCTCATATTTTGTCCACGATTGAAAATTATTGCGATCGTTTCATTGTGCTTCATCAGGGTGCCATCATCGCTCAGGGTACGCTGGACGAAGTGACAGCACAGGCGGGTAAGCCGGGCATGCCGCTGGAAGATGCATTTTATGAGCTGGTACAGGGCAGGGAATGAGCATGGATTTGCAACGTTTGCATAAAGAAAGACGTCTAGCGTTTTGGGGACAGGTGCTGCCTTATCTGGGCTATGTCATTCAGAGCGGCCTTGCAGTGGTCTTCGGCTTTGCGCTGATTGCCTTTGCCGCTTGGTACACGTCCTTGCTGATGCATATTCCGCCGGATTTGCCCATCCGCTGGATCATGCTTATTGTAGCTATTCCAATTGCGCATGCGAGCTTTCGAACGTATTTGAATGAGGCAGATATTGTCTTCCTTCGTCCCCAGGAGCACGCGATGCCCCAGTATTTCAAGGCCAGCCGGATTCGAGGCGTGGTATATAAAATATTCGGTTTGCTGCTGCTGTCCATTATTTTGTGGCCGCTGTATATTCGCAGTGATGCTGCGCCTAAGCCGCTGCTATTGACTCTGCTGCTGTTCGTGCTGCTGAAGCTGCTATTTAGCTACGGCGGCTGGCAGGAGCTTCGCATGGTATCGGTTGGCGGGAGCGTAGGCTATCGTCTCCTGCGGTGGGTGCTGGCTGTGCTGATGGTAGCCGCATGGCTATGGCAGCCTCCGCTACACAGCTTGCCATTTATCGTGTTGGTTGGCGTGGTGTACGTGCTTGTTCTGCGTTTACCGGTCAAACTGCTAGTGGCTTGGGAAAAACTGATCCGCACAGAGGGCATGCAGGCTGCTCGCGTGATGCGTACGTTGGGCTGGTTTGTCGATGTGCCTGCCCTTACGCAGAGAGTGACGCCGCGCCGCTGGCTGTCCTGGCTGGGTGGTAACATACCTTGGAACAGAAGGGGAGCGTATCGTTACCTGCTGTTTAAGACGTTCTTGCGTACAGAGCCAGCAGGCATTGTCATTCGGTTAGGTATTCTGGGTCTGTTAATTATATATATCACCCATGCTAGCTGGATTGGTATTGCCGTATATTTATTTTTTATATTCCTCATAGGTGTTCAGATCACTTCTTTAAGACAGTATCACAGGGATTCGTTGTGGCTTCAGTTATATCCGATTCCTGCGCATAGTCGCCGTGCGTCTTTTCTTGACTTTGTTGTTCGGTTGACGTTGCCGGCTGCGGTGGTGCTGTGGCTTCCTTTTCTGGCAAAAGGAACGGAGGATCTACTGTCTACAGTGCTTATATTGGTTGGGGGAGTCCTTGTTGTGTTCCTGCTCCGTGGTACTCAAGCCAAAAAATGGCGTTTGGATGGACAGGATGAGGAAGAAGTGTGACCCATATCTGTGTGAATAAAGTAAAGGCTAATTCGCAAGCAGCAAAAGCTGAGCTGCCTGCGGATTAGCCTTTTTTGTACGTTCGCTGCTATGGTAGTCGTGGGTGCAGATATCCGTCTGCTTAAACGAAGATCGTTTTGCTGATGATAACTAATAAAATGAACAGTACCAAAATTGTTCCTGTGCTTGTGAATGCGCCATAACCACCGTAACCGCCTCTTGTTTCTTCTGCTCCCATGCTCATTCTCCTCTCGGTCATTGTGATAAAGGATACATCGTATCTTATGAATTGGGTTTTTGGATTGCGTGGGCCAATGTTCTGGTGTGTTGCCGAATCGCCCTATATTTTTCATCAGATGCAGGAGATGAGAGAGGAAAAGGTACGTATTATCGAGAATAGAAGAAGTATGTAATCATTATCACTTGGAAAGTGGGAAAGACGAGATGCTGGTAGATAAGCTGCTCGTGAACATATTTCTTGTGTTTGTACCGTTACTCGTATATAGCGCTTTGTCGGATCATCGGCATAGGAAGCATACCCCGCTGCTTATGGGAGGGGTGCTGGGTGTTTCTTCTGTGCTTTGCCTTATGTTTTCGTACATTTGGTACGGATTATATTGGGATCTTCGCTATGTTCCTTTGATCCTTTCTGTTTTATATTTTGGTCCTACGGCAGGTCTAATGAATGTGACGCTAATGGTAATGGCTCGCATGTATGTAGGCCCTGAGTCTATGGTGGTGGGGCTTCCGAGCATGATGTTGTGTTATTTGGGACCTCTCTTGGTAAGAAACAAATTTATGCAGCTCAAAAGCATGTTGCTTCGAGTGGGCATGAATATGGTAATGAGTATATGGATTACTGGGGTCATGCTGATTTTTCTTTTAATACATTCTTGGATCAATGGCAGACTGGATGAGGATGAGATTGAGCTGATCCGTTCAATACTCTGGTTCGGTGTGATTCAATTCCTAAGTATTGGAGCTTCTTCTTTCTGGATGGAGTTTAGTTTGGAGCGAGAAGAAATGAGAAGAAAAATTAAATATGCCGAGCGTCTGAATACGTTGGGTGAACTGGCAGCCTCTATGGCCCATGAAGTACGGAATCCTTTAACCGTCGTAAAAGGGTTCCTGCAAATGGTCCAGTCAGGATTAGAAGGGAAAAATCGCAGATATGTTGCTTTGGCACTGGCAGAAGTGGATCGGGCTGAAAGAATTATTAGCGATTATCTGAACTTATCCAGACCGCAGATTGGAAACACAGAACGGATGGATCTGTCTGGCATGGTTCAACAGATCGTTTTGCTTCTGAAGCCAATGGCGACCAAGCAAGGCGTAAGGCTGTATACAGAGCTAAGGAATGAAATTTACATACATACAGATCGTAACCAGCTGCTACAGGCGTTAATACATGTGACGAAAAATGCGATTGAAGCTGCGGAAGATGGAGGCAGGGTATACATAAAGCTGTCGGTTCAGGAAGAGCAGGCATGTCTAAGTATTAGGGATACTGGAAAAGGCATGAGCCAGGAGCATCTTGAACGAGTGGGTACATTGTTTTTTTCAACCAAAGAGGTAGGAACAGGACTGGGAACGGTCGTTTCCTTTCGAATTATTGAAGCCATGAACGGGAGTATACGCTATGAAAGTGAGCCCGGAGTCGGAACGGAGGTCGTCATCCTCCTACCACTGGCACAGGAATCTCTGCTCGCTGCGGAAGGATAATTGTGCGGACGTGTGATGGACAATAGTCAGCCAATCAAAAGCGGTATGCCCTAATATCTGGCATACCGCTAGTTATGCTATATATTTAACCTGATACAGACAGATTAGGCGTTTAACAAATCTTGTGCGCCACGATAAACAATGTCATATAGGTCTTCCAGATACTCTTCTTCGATACATGAGAACGCAATACGGAGATCGTATTCACCCAATGCAATCGTGCCTACCCCATATTGCTCCAGCAAATGAGTGCGCAGTCGTTCAGCAGACAAGCCGTTCAGCTTGAGACACATAAAATAGCCTGAATTGAAAGGATAGTAGCTCCATACATCCCCGTATTTTCCGCTATCGAGCAACGCTTTGACTTTATTAGCCCGCCCCTTCATAATTTGGAACTTTTCATTCTTCTGTTGCTCAAAATCGGGTGATTTGAGGGCATCCAGTACGAAGGTTTGAGATGGGTGAGGCCCGCTCGAAATCGTTGCCCGGATAATCCCTAGTGTTTTTTGTTCAAGCGCACTCAGTACATCCTGATGCTCCGAAGCAAAGGTAATAAATCCGACACGGAAGCCCCAAACGAATTCTTCTTTGGTAGCTCCGTCAATTTTGACTGGTAAAATTCTCGGATGAAGTCCGGCTAGCTGACCGAATAATGATTCATGCAGGGAGTCCTCGAAGAACAGGCCAAAATAAGCGTCATCTGTCACAACTACGACATTGATGCCTGCTTCCGCCGCTTCCTGAATGGCAGCGACAATAGCTTTACCCTCTTCAATGCCCGGTGTATAGCCTGTCGGGTTGTTCGGGAAGTTCAGTACAACGATCGCTTTGCCGTATTCTTTCTGCGCTAGTAGCGCCTCGCGTAAACCCTCACTATTAAAACGGTGATCCTCTGTGAACAACGGAAAATTCACCAAACGTCCATGACGGCGAATACCGAAAGTCAGTTCATAGTTCTCCCAGTTTTTATCTGGATAAATGACAGCATCTCCTTCATCCGTAAACAGGTCGGCAACGATGCTCAAACCGTGGGTCAGCGCGTTCGTAACTACAGGAAGGCCGTAGCCTTTTCCAGCCAGCGAAGGATTTTCTTTCAGCATTTTGTCACGCCATACGCTACGAAGTTCAGGTTTGCCCGCAGGGGGAGCGTAAGGATATAAATCCTTAGGACTATAAGCGGACAGCTTCTCCTGAATTACCTCCAAATGCATAGGGCCATTACCTTCAGTAGCAATCCCGATCGTAGCATTATATTTTTTAGCAAGTTTCCCTGCCTCGGCAGATTGACTCAAGATCCCTTCTTTTGGAAAATAAATCTCTTTACCTAAAAGAGAAAGCATTTGATATACATGCTCGTTGCCTGTCTGAATGTTTTGATTTAACTGCGCTGCCAGTGGATTCATTCCCGTTTCATCCTTCCAAGTCATTTTGATTACATATTATAGCATTACACACGGTAAGCGTCACGCACAAGCATTAGGGGGCATAAGAGCGTATTTTTTGCTTAATCGTGGCGCTGCGCTTATATTATAAAATAACGGGATAACAGGACAACCAGAGATGAACAAAAGGAGGTGCAGATTTTGCTGGATACATCTGCGTCATCGTTTATCCTGCTGCCGGCCTTTGCCAAAATTGTGTGCGAGCCGGGCTGGAAATGGCAGGTACGCGAGAAGCCGATGCCAAACTATGATTTATTTTATGTATGGAGCGGAGAAGGGACGGTTGTATTAAATGGGGAAGCCTATCCGGTGAGCAAGGGCAGCTGCTTTCTGTTCAAACCGGGAGACGATACCCATGCCACACATAATCCGCAAAAGCCGCTCATACTTACTTATATTCATTTTAATCTCACCGAACAACCCAAGCAAATACCAGCCAGCTACCGTATGCTGGAGGAAACGTTCGAGGTGGAGCATATGCTTGCCAGATATGTCCGTCTGCGTCTGGAGCGTGCCTATGGGGCTGATGAGGAGGGCAGGCTGATCCTAAAGCAACTGATGATTCATCTGCTGCGTGCAGACCGGAAGGAACCGCAGGAGCAACAGGCCAGTAACCAGCTCACCGAGGTCATTCGAGAAACGGCTAACTACGTGCGGCAGCATCCGGGACTTCCACATCGAGTCGAGGATTTGGCAGCAAGAGCAGGGCTGTCACCGCGTTATTTTTCGATAAAATTCAAGGAGCTGCTAGGTGTTTCTGTGCAATCTCATATTATCAGCATGCGGATTGAGCGCGCACAGCACCTACTGCTACATGCCGGAATGAATGTGACTGAGGTGGCGGAGGCTTTGGGATACCGCGACATCTTTTTCTTCAGCCGCCAATTCAAGCAGTATACAGGAAAAAGTCCGTCTGAGATTCGATAAGGCTATTATCGCATGACGAATATAAAGGATAAATCAAAAAGGACCGAAGCAGTTACGCTGGGTCCTTTTTCATATGAGCCATTTGAATCATTCGATCCCAATGCTCAAATGTGCAGCTATTTTTTTGTTACAATCCTTCATTTATGCCTTAGGATCGTGTCGAAAGCTACCAAGACGTTGTCCCATTTTCACCACATCCCCCAGCTTCAATGCGGGGTCTGGCTCAAATGTGCCGTTTTCAGTTAGCAAAACGACGGTTGAGCCAAATTCAAAATAGGCGAGATCGTCACCTTTTGTCCATGAAGTCGCTTGTTCATCCGTATATTTGATGCTGCTCACATTCATTGCGCCAACCTTGACGACTGCCACCTCACCATATTCGTGGGCCATGTACGTAATCTGTCGTTCATTGCGGCTAAGAACTCCCCTCATATGCTGCAAGCCGAAGTCATTCACTGGGTATACTTTACCGCGCAGATGCTCCTTTTCTACCAGTGTACCGGATACCGGTGCATGAATGCGATGATAATTTGACGGGCTGAGATAGAGCACAAAAGCATAGCCGTGTGTGTACTTCTCAAGACGCGGAGAGCGATTAAGAAGCTCTTCCAGCGTATAGTCTTGCCCCTTGACATTCAAAAGAGTGCCAGACGTAATTGGGCCGGTAAAAGTAATCCGTGCATCCACCGGACTGGTCATCACCTCGGCGTTCGTATCAATCGGGCGCATGCCCGCTTTTAATTTGCGTGTAAAATAGGCGTTCAGGGAGCGATATTCTTTCCAATCCTGTTCCGCCTCATGCGTCTGGATCTGGTACGTACGTATAAAGGTGGGGATAAAAAGTCGGCTTGCACCGCTTTGCGCGAAGGAGCCCACAATCCGGCACACCCACTTGCGCGATGATAGCTCCGTCATAAGCCGCAGCCACTGTTTTGCCATTACAGATCCCCCTTGTTCATTTCCGAGCCGTCTTGGCCGGAACCTGTCCGGCCGCTCTGAACTATATTGACACAGAATGTGACGTAAATCAATACAGGGGACGGCCTGGTGAACGTTCAGTGCCTGACGAAGACATTCGTTCGAGAAGCCAACGTGCGTAAGCCATTGGCTGAGCGTACGTTTCTTTCCAGACATTACTCATGCCTGCCTGGCTAAAGCCATAGCGCTGATCACGACCATTGCATTCGATAAAAACAATCTTGCCTTCATGGGTAATTCCCAGATCCAGTCCGACATCGGCCAGACGGGGCAGGTGTTGTGCCAATCGGTGGACGATTTGCAATGAGAGTCTCTCTAGCTCATTCATCAGCCGGGCTATGTTTGAGTTCTGCACAGTCTCTGTTCGTGATAACACCTCTGGTAGGGAACAAGCCGTACCGCCTTGGGCTACATTCGAGACGAAAGTGTGGGATGGAGCAATTTTGGCAAACATGCCTGTCACCCCCCAGATTCCGCCATATCCGCGCTGAACGGTCACACGGATATCAAATGGACGATTGTCGCACAAAGCAAGCGGAATGGTTTCCTGAACGATATGAGGAACATGCATCAGTCGCTTATGCAGAAATAAAGGGAGCTCTCCGACCTTCAACCGTATTGTGGACCAACGTTCAGGTATAGTTGGATGAGCACATTGCAATGTCCAGCTTCCGCTGGAATGCCTCAGCCGCATAATTCCTCTACCTATGCTACTGCTACTGGGTTTAATTACAACATCCCCGGTTTGCTCCATCAAGGTACGGATGGAAGACAGGTTGCCTTGCAATGTTTTGGGAAGGTGGGGATGTAGCAGAGGATCTTCCTGTAGAATTGCATGTATATGGTCTTTGCCGAAACGGTTTTGTTCATTAAAAATATAGAATCCCTTGTGTACCAGCCTGTTGATATCGCGGGCATTTTCATTTTGCCGATAGAGAGTCCGATTGTGGATGACTGGCGGCAACGGAAGAGTCATCTGCCGATACTCGTTACCGTTTTTAACAAAAGCCCGGCATGTTCCGGTCGACATATGAATATCTTCCAGACGAAGAAAGCAAGGGATTAGCTCGTAGCTTAACCCGGCTTCCTCGTAATTGGCGATAGATTCATAACGCGTCCTCATGACGGGAATGCCCCGGTAAGTTGCCGGGTTGAGCATGACGCCGACATGCAACATGAGTATGTCCGCCCTCCTTATCGTCAATCCAACTGACCATATTGTGATTCTAGTCCATCATATGTATCAAAGATCGGCCAGGCATGGACGCTAGCCTTGCGATATGCCCAAAGTAATAAGCCAAGCACCTTTCAGAGCAAGAAACGATATGATACAAGATGAGTGTTGAAGGGTGAGGGAATAAGGTAAGGAAAGTAGGTGAGGTGATGCAGAGGCTGAAGGTAGCAGTCATTACACCGGGATCTTTTGTTATACCTTCGCCCCGCAGCAGTTCAGTGGAGCGGGTAATTGCTCGTATGGTACCGCTGGCTAGCCATAAGCTTCAGGCACAGATCTATGGCATAAGAGGAGCAGAAACACCGGATCACGGCGATGTTGACGGAATTCCTTGTAGGCGCTATACGCGGGGGGCAGGTTATATTCCCGAGGTAATCGCTGATTTGAAGAGATGGTTACCTGCGGTAATAGATGTACACAATCGCCCCACAGTTGCGTATGCCATTCGCGAGGCTTTGCCCGATAGCAAAATTGTGCTGACTTTGCATTCCACCACGTTCATCCGGGAGCCTCACCTCAAACGGAAGGACATGGGTAGGCTGCTGTTGTCGATGGATCGTATTATTGTGAACAGTGCGTATTTGGGGGCAATCGTGGCCTCTGACAGTCCCGATGCGGTCAGAGAACGCATCGTCATCAACAAGTTGGGTATTCATCCTGGCGATTTCCTGCCACGGTGGACTCCTGCAGCAGAAGCGATCAGGTCGGCACGATTGGACGATTTCGGCTGGTCATGCCGCCGAATCGTGTTATATGCAGGCAGACTGATGCCAGGAAAGGGAGTTCATCGGCTGCTAAAGGCCCTGCAGCGTATCGTCCATACCTGTCCAGACGTGCTGCTGCTCATAGCAGGGAGTGCCTATTACGGTCACGACCGCCTCACGCCGTACACCGCAGCATTGCATCGGCAGATCCGTAAACTAAGGTTGGCGAGGCATGTGCACTTCCTCGGCTATGTGCCGCATCCGGCATTGGCCTCGTTATATCAGTTAGCCGATGTAGCCGTTGTTCCTTCTATTGAAGCTGAAGCCTTCGGGCTGGTCAATCTGGAAGCCATGGCGGCAGGAGTACCTGTGGTAGCATCACGAATCGGTGGTATTCCGGAGGTTATACAACACGGCAAGACAGGCTGGCTTGTTTATCCGTCACGCGGCGAGCAGGAAATGGCCGACGCCATCACCAGGTTGCTCCAGCAGCACGACTTACGGCGACAAATGGGAGAAGCCGGGCTGGACGAGGTACGGAGGCGATTTTTATGGCAGCACTCCGCCCAACGCTGGGCTCAATTTATAACAGACTGCGCAACTGAGTGACGTGGTCGCGGTTACGTGCATAGGCTATCTCATAGGCATTAGGCCCTGATTCCCACCTGGGTGAATGAAGCGGAGCGACCGCTGGTTCACTCCTGTGTCAAAGGAGCGGTCATCATGAACCATCGCACGAACCATAGCCCTAAGGATAAAAAAATAGCACGGCGTAACCTTTCCAATACAGTCCCCTCTCCCCGTGTAAACAAGGAAAAAACGGCTTCGCCTGCTGGCAGTCCCAGACCCACTCAGCGTGGAACGGCAAGGGTACCTGTTCCCGTAGAGAAGGATACCCCGGTGCAAGCTATAGAGGAAGCAGCATGGAAAAAGCATAAGCTTCCCAAAACGCTGGAGGAAGCGATGCAGATGAATCGAGCATCTGTGCTGCTGTTGTCTGTGCCTGACTCAGATACCGAATACGGAACGGATCACGACATGGCGTCTATGAAGACGGAAGGTCAGACCGAGCAAGATTCGTTATTGGATTGCTCTATAACCAGTATTCATATTGCGGAAGGAAGACAGCGTCCAAAGCAGCGAATGCGCTTGCCAGAGCAAGATACCCATCTAGTTTCTCAGACTGAAAAAGAATTAGGTCGGAATGCCATTCATGTTGGCTCAGTGACCGATGACGGGACTACTGACAGTGAAGTGACTTTACCTCAATTTGGCAGCACTTCTTTTTATCTTTCTGCACAAGAAGTTACAAGCAAAGTGAACGTTGTGTTTGATAAGCCTTTTATAGACACGCAATATGCAATCACCGCCAATGCGAGCGTACCGGGAGTGATAGTGTCCGTCACACAACGACAGAGGCATTCGGCAGTGCTTACAGTGGAACGCAGACAACCGGGTCAGATATGTGAGGGATGGATTCTCTGGATTGCGATGGGGACATCATAGATAATAAATATACACAGCTTTTGTTTATGGTAATGTTAGAACAACCTCAGACACTGAAACAGGAATGAAAAAACGCCATTCTTTCCTATGATTATAAGGAAAGAATGGCGTTTTTTTACTTTTTTTAATCGGCAGAGCATAATAGCCAAAAGCTAAATCGAGCGAAGGTAAAGGAGCTAATGCATGACATAAAAAGAGCTTAGTACAGCTTGTTTTATAGTCATGACCTACAAATATGACACTTTGACACTACCGTATGTGACAGATAACAAGTTAGATTCGAAGGGCAATTCATAACGTATTAGCAAATAAAATAAAGAGTAGGAGAGAATCAAATGACGAAAGAATCAGCTCGCAAAAGGTTGCAAGATTTCTACTTTTTGTTGTTTACCTTCGGATCGGGACTGTTTTATTTTTGCTTCTATTTGGTCAGTATTACATTTGCGTTGGGGATGGCGGTTATCTTCGTGGGTATTCCCTTGTTGGCGTGTGTGTTGCGAACAACTCACACGTTTGTCCAATTTGAACGCATTCAGACGAAGGTTTATACGGATATATCGATAGAGCCAATCCTGACAAGGACAAACAGTGGAAGGGATAAATGGATAAAAGCGAGAGAAGCTATTCTTAATAGTAGCAATTGGAGGGCGGTTTTTTGGCTTATGCAGAAATTTTTTATTGGGGTGATCAGCCTTATATGTGCCGTTATACTGTACATAGCTCCGATCGTATTTATCGTTACACCGATACTTTTTCAACATCTTGATATATACTTATGGGGATTCGCTGTAGATTCATGGGAAAAGGCTATATGTGTCATGCTCGCTGGGTGTATTCTCGTCTGGATCAATACTCGCATTGGAAACAGCTTAGTTCAAATAGTCGGAATGTACACGCATTCCATGTTTAAAGCTATTAAGAGGTGATAATTTGTTTACAACCTGGAAACAATGGCTCTGGTATGACTGGTTATTGCTTTGTATACGTTTTGTCATCTGGTTTTCATTGATGATAACTACTATCCAACACCAAGACCATTTAACTGTGCCCCTTTGGATCATCGTTCTTTGGGAAATTGCCGCATTTTCAATACCTTGGATTTGTTTAATGTTCAGTTATCGCTACTATCTGCTTACTGAGATGGTTTTGTTTGGCGGAGTGTGCTTTTACTTAACCTTATTATTTCCGGCGGCATATCTTGCATTTTTAATGCCAACTTTCATGATCGCGGCAAATAGTGCTCATAAATCATTCCGTTGGTCGAGTTCTATCACGGTTGTTTTGTTTCCATTGCTCGTTGCAATATTTTCCCCAGGAACAGATCTATGGGCGATTATCCCACAAATCGGTCTGGCTTTTGCGATAGGATTTTCCTTCCACTTACTAGTTTCTAATTACCGCCAAAATGAAATTATACGCAATCAGAAGCTTGTGCTGGAACAGTACCTATCTCAGATTGAGCAGATTACTTTGTTAGAGGAGCGCGACAGACTTTCCAAAGATTTGCATGATACGATGGGGCATTCCTATACCTCTATCATTATGGGGTTGGAAATATTGCGTACGGAATTAGCAACAAAAGATGGAGAGCAGAAAATCGACTCATTATTGCAATTAGCCCGTAACAGTATGGAGGAAGTGAGAGCCTATTTGCATCAAATAGATTCACCACAAGAATCGCTTCCCTTGACTGTTACTTTGCAACAATTAGCAGAGGAGTTCCAGAAACATGCAAAAGTAAATGTACGCACTCGAATAATAGGAGAAGAGTACATAGTCTCCAAACAAGCGAAAATGACGCTCTATCGGTGCTTGCAGGAATCGCTGACTAATGCTGTGCGCCACGGACAATCCACCGAAATCATTGTGTCACTGCATTTTGAGCCGCAACAGACGAGATTGGATGTACAGGATAATGGTGACGGAGTGGAGGAGTGGAAGGATGGCTTCGGATTAACTGCAATGAAAGAACGTGCGACACAGTTACAAGGGAGAGTCACTGTATACTCCGAAAAGGGCGAAGGGACGTTCATCTCATGTGTGTTACCCAGACTGATACAATTGTCCGATGAACGAATCCGCTTGTGTATCGTCGATGATCATTCGTTTATCCGAGACAGTCTCCATACCATCTTGGACGGACAGGAGGACTTACAGGTAGTGGGGGTGGCTGAAGATGGAGAACAAGCAGTGGAATTGTGCAGAAGCCTGAATCCAGATTTGATATTAATGGATTTGGAGATGCCCAATCAGGATGGGATTCGTGCGACCAAAATAATCAAGGAAACATGGCCTGACATTCGTGTCCTCATCCTGTCAACGTTTCAGGATACAGAGAGGGCGAAGGAAATCATGCGAAGCGGTGCTGACGGGTATTTGCTGAAATCCATAGAGTCGCGTGAACTGGCTGAAACGATTCGCCTCGTCTATCGGGGAGGCACGGTAATTAACCAAGATTTGTTCCATAGAATGTGGGACGGAAATGATGAAGAAGAGTCAGTCGGACCGAGGTCAGATGGAGAAGAGTATGGCTTAACGAAACGTGAACTAGAGGTTTTGAATCTTTTATCTCAAGGAAACCGTTATAAAACAATTTCTGAGAAACTTTACCTATCCAACGGCACAGTAAGAAATTACGCCTCCACTCTCTATGACAAGCTGGGAGTCAACAATCGAGAAGAAGCCGTGCAAAAAGCAAGAGATACAGGATTACTTTTGTAAGAGAAAAGGGCGCCCCCTTGAGGGGGCGCCCTAAATAAGGGGGGGAAGGGGTGCAGACTTGTACACTGCACCCCTATTTTTCGTCCAAGGTATGGGCAGGGCCAAGTAACAGTTGCACAACGGCAAAGGTCTATGGACGAGAATCGTGAAGAGGATGGATATGATTTAGTTTACGCCTACAGCGTCAAAAGACTTGGCAGCTGCAGTTGCTTCTGCTGAGTTCGCCCCGTACAGATCTTTTGCGGCTTGGATCACAGCAGCACGTGCGTTGGAGAAGTCAGAGGAAGAAGTCAGGTAGTTCGTAAAGGCACTGTAGTAAATTTGCACCGCTGCATCACGGCCAATTCCATTTACAGTTACGCCATGGAAATTACCACCTTGTGCTAACAAGTAGTAAGCTTTATTGATAATACCGCTGTTGGTATGAACACCGCCGTTATCCGAGCTGCCTCTGTACAGATCTGAATAGTGATCTGGTTGATCGTACAGGGTAGGATCGGACATTGAGCGAAGGGCATCGCCTGCAATGTTTGGCGTATAAATATCATCGCCTACAAGCCAGTTTTTGCGCTGAATGTCATTACCGATAACGTCTGAGAAAGCTTCATTCAATGCGCCGGACTCTCCGTAATATTCCAAATTCGAAGTATACTCTGTGACACCATGCGTAAGTTCATGTCCTACTACATCAGGGTCCCCGCTGAAGGCGATAAATGTGCTACCATCTCCATCTCCATAAGTCATTTGGGAGCCGTTCCAGAAGGCATTGTTATAGCGACTACCGTAATGGACCGTCGAACGAAGTTGCAGACCGCGTCCGTCAATGCTGTTGCGTCCAAATTTGGCTTTATAGTAATCATAGGTTTTAGCAGCATACGCATGGGCGTCCACACCAGCTGGATCATTCCATACATTATCGGCATCTGTCAAAATGGTACCTGGGATGCTTTGACGGTTGGAGGCCGTGTAAGTCACGATTCCGTTACCGCGTGTTGTATCTTTTAACTGGTAGCTACTGCCGGAAGCGGTAGTAGTGAACGATTTGGAATCACCAAGCACACCTTTACCTGTGCCTGTCGCTTCATTAATGATGTCATACTGGAATACGATGCTGCCGTCATTGGCATCAATAATGTAGCGGGTACGCAGTGGGGCAGGTTCTAAAACATTAACTTCTGTTACATAAACCAGCAGCAGGTCATCCCCCTTAGGGTAGTAGTAGAGTTCTGCTTTAGGATCTACTTCAGGCTGCAGATTAGCGATTTTGGCAATGGAACTTTTTTCTGGTTCCACTGCTTCAATTTTGCTATCTTTCAGGACAGATGCCTGATCAAGACTCAGCTCGTCCTTATCAACAGAAAGCGTTTTTTCGTTGTTAGCTGCTTCGGCGTAAGTATCTTTACTTACACTGCTTGGCTCCTCAGCGTCTTTAGAAATAGTATCGTCGGAGGTAGGGAGGGCTTCAATCCGTGCAGCTGCTTCTTTATATGCGGTGTAGACCGCTTCAGAAGCGCTGATTTTTGGAGTTGTACCTTGCGTAGCTTCTGCCTGCTGATCCTCATTAACCACCGCTCCTAAGTAAGAGGTGACCTCACCAGATTTGCCCACATGAATAGTTTGTTCAGCTCCATACACGGGAATTCCGTTTACATACTGCTTCAGTCGATAATGGCTTACACCGGATTTGTCGCTTGTGCGATCAACGATTCGGAATTGTTCACGTACACTGGAGCTATCCACACCCAGCAACGATTTCTTTTGTCGATTTAAATAGCTCCATACAATGTCATCCCCCGATACCGAGGTAGGTGCTTTCCATTGCTCGGCGTGGAAGGTCGGTGTAAGCTGAGCTGGCCCCGAAACGGAACTCTCCGCAGATGCACCAGACGCGACAGACCCTAATAACATAGCTCCTCCAAGAAGCGAAACCCATACTTTTTTCATTAAAATTCACTCTCCTCGATTAATGTCAGGATGAATTATCCTGTTTTGAATAAGGCATTACGCCATTTATGTAGGTCGTGTTGTCGTCTGGGGTAGAAGAATGGAACATGAAGAGAAATACCGAAGTGTTATTCATGAAGCGTGCGTGAAAAGAGGGTACTGCATTTGAAGCAAGTAGCCTAAAAAGGTAACAAACTCCTCCCTTCCTGTCGTATACAAAGATAGTGGAATAAAAGCGGATAATGGAAAAAAGTTGCCTTATGCAAAAAAAACAAAAGTTGATTTTTCGAACTCCCATCATCTGGCTCTGATATTAGCACAGAGAATGACGGACGAGAAGATCTATGTAACAAATTTATCCAAAATGATTCTTTAGGCCCTAAAAACTCATTTATTTAATAGGAATAATAAGTTTTGTAAAATAAAGTCGAAAATTGCTGTGTCGAAAAGACTCCACGCTTGCCGTTACACACGGCGTTTGGACCGCATAGGTTATGTTGAACTGTCCTAATCATGCTGTTCATCTATACAGCAGCAAGGGGGGTGAGACGGGAGCATGAAAAAGCGTGGAAGAGCTGGATTCAAGATCAATCGGAGGAGGCATTCCAGGGATTACTATCATTCTAAGATGTGGCTGCCATTCCGAATGCCGAACATGGATAAGAAGCCGATAACCCCTGATAAGAGCGAGGTTCTCGATACGGAGAGAGGGACACAGATCGGCGGAGCGCGGCCATCTGAACCGCCATCAGTGGGAAAGGTTCTCGTATCTGTCATTATTCCGGCCATGAATGAGCAAAGAACAATCGGAGCTGTGATTCGCGAAGCGCGCCATGTCCATCCACAAACAGAGGTTATCGTTGTTGAGAATGGATCACACGATAGAACGGCGAAGGTAGCTGCGGCGGCGGGGGCTCGTGTACTTTCCTTCCCGGAACCGCTCGGACATGATGTTGGCCGTCGTATTGGAGCGGAGGCAGCATCCGGACAGATCCTGCTTTTTCTGGATGGTGATATCGTCATTCCCTGCGTCAGACTTCGGCCATTTATACAGGCCGTATGTGCAGGAGCGGATGTGGTGCTGAATGATTACCATGGACCTGTGAATCGCACGCCCATACATCCTGTAGTTGAGGCAAAGCATGTATTGAATATCTTGTCGAATCGTGCTGATTTAGGGGGAGCCTCTATGACTGGTATTCCACATGCCATAAGTCAAAAGGCTTTAAAGGAAATAGGTCTAAAGTCCTTGGAAAAACCTCCGCTATTTCAAGTGATGTCCATCGTCTCCGGGTTGCGAGTGGTGACTGTACATGGAATAGCTGTCGGTAGAATGAACGCAACACGTAAAAAACAGAACGGCAAGGACCCGCTGGCAGGTGTAATTGTCCAGGATCACCTGGATGCCATTGCCTGGCTTACATCACGTCTGGGAGCACGTGCGGGATATACGGATTTGGAGCGCAAACGGATCAGAGATGAGGTGAAAACGTGACTAGAGCGTATCGCAGAAGAAAGCGTGAAGACCCGGGCTGGGGGCTAAGACGTGTACAGCGAAAACGAGAAACGACGGCTTCGATGCATAGCCGCCGGGTGAGAAAACCCACCCCTCGGGCGCAAGAAATACCCGAAGTCAATCTGACCGAGGAACGTGAAGCCCCCAGTGATATAGTATTGCAGGGGACTGCAGCAGCCGTGGTCAGCGTCTGTAATGAGGAGGCTACGATTGACCGGGTACTGGGCGAGCTGGAGAAACTTCCGCTTGCGGATATCATTGTCGTATTGAACGGCTGTACGGATGGTACGCGCTCCGCCGTAGCCAAACGTCATCCTGGTGCGACTCTCGTTGACGTACCGGATCGCCTGGGGCATGATGTAGGCCGTGCGATAGGCGCACGTCTGACGCAGGCTGATATTGTGCTGTTCGTGGACGGAGATTTGCCGATCCCAGCGTCTGATTTGCTGCCTTTTCTTCAAGCGGTCGATCAGGGAACGGATGTGGCGCTTAATGATCTGGGCAGACATTTGCCTCCTTATACCCAGCAGGACAGCGTAACACGGTGCAAAGGGTTTCTGAACCGAGTACTGCGCAGGTCGGATCTTGGAGCAAGCTCATTGACCGCTGTACCGCATGCATTATCACGACGTGTGCTGAATCAACTTGGGCCAGCCGTGCTTGCGGTACCGCCGAAGGCCCACACGATGGCGATTCTGCATGGCATGATCGTGGCAGCAGTACATGCTGTCGATGTGATTAAAACAAATCGCAAGCGGACCTTCAATGTCGGGAAAGGGAACGCTATGGAGCAGTTAATCATCGGCGATCATGCAGAGGCGCTGACGGCAGTGTTTCAGGTAGCCGGGTATTCTCCGCTCGGGCCTGTTCCAACACGGGTAGACGTTGCCAAAGGGAGGAATGCACGATGAGTCTGACGAGCATCATTATTCCGACTTATAATGGCCTTCATTTATTAAAGCCGTGTATCGAGGCGATTCGAACACATACGATAGATGCACCGTATGAAATTATTGTTGTGGACAACGCTTCGAATGACGGGACGGATGATTTTTGTGCATCCGAGCGGCTAATCAGCATACGTCTTCCTGAAAACAGGGGCTTTCCGGCAGCTTGTAATATGGGGCTCCGTCTGGCTTCGGGCGATCAATTCGTCATTTTAAACAATGATGTGACGGTTACACGGGGATGGCTATCGAATATGTTGGCTGCTTTGCACAGTGAAAGCACAGTGGGACTGGTGGGACCGGTGACGAATTACATCAGCGGTATTCAGCAGATTCATGGAATAGAAGGAGATTTCGCCAGCTGTCTGAGGTATGCGGAGCAGAATAATGTAAGCAATCCCTCCAGATGGCAAGAGGTCAAGCGGCTAGTCGGGTTTTGTCTGTTGTTCCGGCGTGAGCTGCTGGAACGGATTGGATGGCTGGATGAACGATTCAGCCCCGGACATTATGAGGATGACGATTATTGTCTGCGTGCACGCGTACATGGCTATAAGCTGCTCATGTGCAACGACTGTTTTGTCTATCACCAGGGAAATGCGAGTTTCTCGCGCTCGGAAACTTCTTGGCTCGAAGAGCTGATCGAGCGGAACTATCGATTATTTATAGAAAAATGGAGCATAGATCCCAGAATGTTCATTGAAACTGGGAACGCTGCGATCCCATGCACTGAACATGCTGTCGAAGGAGGAAGGAAGATATGAAAGGGATTATTCTCGCAGGAGGAACCGGGTCGCGTCTTCATCCGTTGACTACATTACTCAACAAGCATCTGCTTCCAGTCGGCAAGTATCCCATGATCGTATATGGTATCGAAAGGCTACGGCAAGCGGGGATTACCGATATGCTCATTATTATTGGTAAACAATCGGCCGGACTGTACACTGATTTTTTAGGCAGCGGCAGTGATTATGGTGTCCAATTGACATACCGGATTCAAGAAAAAGCGGGCGGCATTGCGCAAGCTCTCGAATTGGCAAGAAGCTACATGCAGTCAGAAGAGAAGTTCACTGTTTTGCTAGGTGATAATTTGTTCAAGGAAGACTTGGGACCTGTCATCGAACGCTTCAAACAACAGCCACCGGGGAGCGCCAGAGTCTTGCTGAAAAAGGTGGCAGATGCCCGTCGTTACGGGGTACCCGTGTTTGACCCCGAGCGCCCGGAGAGTATTACGCGGATTGAAGAAAAGCCGCAGCATCCCCAATCCAAATATTGCGTTACGGGTATCTATATGTACGATACTGCCGTATTCGATAAGATCCGGGAAATAGCGCCTTCGGCACGTGGTGAGCTTGAGATCACAGATGTTAACAACTGTTATGCTGCTGAAGGTAAGCTGGAATATGACATTTTACGGCGCTACTGGAGCGACGCAGGAACCTTCGATTCCCTTCAGGAAGCTGGAGTGAAAATGAAGGGACTTCTACCTTGATTTCAATGAAACACCATCCAGCCGGGCCAGGCATATACTATAGGCATAATGCCACCCGGAGGAGTGAACGGCATGAAACGCCTGAGTACGCAAAGGAAACACAGCAAACGGCTCGGAAAGAAGGGCTATTGGTCAGGATATAACAGGGGCCAGGAGCAAGGCAGGAAGTTGGGGCAGGCTTCGTTCGGCAAGATTTTTGAAGGCGTAAGTATTATCATTCCGTCCTGTAATCAGCTTCAACAGCTCCGTGCTTGCATTCACCATATTGAGGAGAATACGAGCCATCCTCACGAAATTATTGTGGTAGACTGCGGCTCGACGGACGGGACACCTACCTATTTGCTCCGTAAAAGCATCGCTGTACGCTATGCGCTGTTAACAAAGGATGTTCAGATGATCGGCAGTCTGAATCAGGGACTGATGATGGCAAAAGGTACAACTATTGTCGTACTGGACCCAAACTCGATGGTGACTCCTGGCTGGCTGGACCGGTTGATGAGCTGTTTATACAGCGATTCGCGTATGGGAGTTGTCGGTCCTGTAACGAATGGTCCATTCGGAGAACAGCAGGTTGAGGTTCCTGATATGAATAAAAATGAAGTGCGTCCATTTGCCATGGCCCATAATATTCCCAACCCGGATGCATGGCGAGAGACTGAAAGCCTGGCCGCATTTTGTCTACTACTACGTAGAGAAACTTTGGTAAAGACGGGATACTGGGACGAAGGATGCCACAGTATTGAGGAAGCCCATGCAGATTGGTTGCTGCGCGTACGCTTGTTGGGGATACGCATGACAATTGCCGGAGATGCGTTTATCCATTTTGTAGAAAGTGATCGGGATACGGTTTATGGTTTTCCTCAAACGACCGAAAGAATCGGTTCAACGGAGGAAGGAAGCCGGAACCGATCCTTTTTTGTCCAAAAGTGGGGGGACGCGGATAAGCTGTTCCACCACCCGGAATTTGGAACAGCAGAGCCAGACGGCCAAGGTTTATCAAGTAAGGAAGCACACTTATCAGCAGCAAGCTTTTATCCCGTCGGAGCGCTTGTTGAGGGACCGTCCGGTGCAGTATTTCGGATAGAGCCGGGAAGTAGGCTGCTGCTGCATGGAGCCAGTGCTGCGGGAGGTAAATACGTGCGTCCCGTTAGAGTGTCTCAGCTTGATTTATTGGCGCTTCCCTTGGCAGATGAGCCGGAGGCGATGGTGTCCGGCGCCGCTGATACCCCCCTGTAGCTGTGGCGCATGAGGAACCCTTGCCTGTGCTGGCGGCTCCTGAGCTGGGAAACATGTCCATGTTGCCCACACTTCATATCCCGGCTCAACGCAAGCGATGGATCGAGTTACTGTATGCTGAAGGTGGGCAACTGTACCAAATCGGCAACGGTTGGAAAAGACCGTTTCTGACCCTCTACGCTGTGATGAGCTGGCGGGCTGAGGACTATCCAATTCAGTTTTTGTCCTCCGAAGAATTGTCGGCATTGACGGAGAAGCAACCTATTATTGCTCCACCAGTGCTACGAGGACATTTGTGATGATCGAATAGGCTTTTTTAGGCGGAACCGACTACTCGCTGCGGCATACGCTGTAGTAGCGGAAAGCCCGTAGGTATTTCGTGCGTTCCGCACGGCGGAACACATAAAGGAGGGGCTTATGCATAACGAGTTAGATGATTTGCTGATCCATATTTCGCACTCGCAGCAGCAGATGTCGAGGCTGCTGGATGCGGAACGGCAGGTGGTCGTGCGCATGGCACAGATCATACATGAACTGCCGGATGAGGAGCCGCGTTTTGATGGAATTCCGGGCATTATTGATAGCTCGGGACAAGTAAACAAAAGCATTGTTGCCTATTTGAACGGTATTGCCGACCTTCAGGAAGCAATGGCTGAAATGCTCGTTCGTGTCGTGAAGGAGACGGCATACCCGGAAGAGGAGTAGTGTAACAATCGAGGGTAGGGAGTGAACACATGAGTAGGGAAAAAGCAATGATTCACATGCTGGACGCAGCCTCCAAGATGCAGCGGAATGTGTCTATGATTCTGGAGGCCAAGGCGGTCGAAGCAGAAAAAATGCGTAATTGGACGCTGAACCATCTGGCGCCTCACGCATTTGACACCGATGAAGAGCAGTTGGGACGGCCTTTGGAAATTCACGAGCAGATGGTGGAAATGCTGGAGGGATTAACCCGGCTTCAGACTGGACTATGCAGTAATCTCAAAGCATTGCTGGACCAGGATGAGCAGCAGGGTGGCGGAATGGAAGGGATGATGGGAGGCATGGGCTCGGGGGATATGAACTAATGAGCATGAGGCGTGAACGTGAGATTAAGCTGGATATGATGGAGTCTATTGCTGCCAGCCAGCACGCCGTTGCCCGGATGCTGACCAGTCTTGCGGACTTGACGCCCCATGCGGATATGTCGGCTCCCCGTCTGGAAGAGACCATCCGTATACTCAGCAACTACCAGGGAGAAATCACGAAAATGTTGGCGGGTATTCCTTTAAGAAGACAGGTATATGGGAAACCAACGAAGCCATGGCTCCATGTGCCTGTTCAAAAAAATGAAACCAAGACGAGAAAGCAAAGGAGGAATGAAAATGAGTACAAGGTGGGAACGCACAGCTCGAGACAAAGCCCGCAAAAGACGTAAAGATGCCCGGCGTTCTAGCATTCGTAGATTAAAACGGAGAAGAAGACGTCTGCTTGCTCTTAGACGCCGTAAAAGGGGGCTTAATTCAGTACGTAGAAGACGTTCTCTTCTGCGGCGGCGGAAAAAACCTCAAGCTAACCCGGCCGCAGCTCCTTCTGCGGAGAACCCACAGCCCGTTCCTGTTGCATTAGAGCATGACCCGCAGGCATTCCAGCAGGGATATGATGCTGCTTACAATGAGGGTTTCAATTCAGGCTTTGCCAAAGGTTATGAAGATGGCCACCAGGTCGCTTACAAGGCACAGTAAACTATGAAAATCATCTATTACGGTTAACCCCCCGAAGCCTAGCAGCTTCGGGTTATTTGCGTTTGGGCAGTTGGACGGGCAAACGCCAATTTTGTCCGGGCAGTGGCAGTCGTCCATGATGCGTTTGACCCCTGTGCATATAGTTTAGGAGTGACAGAAGTTTATCCTACAACAGGACAGGGTGAAGGATGTGAATGATCAACGAAGCGGAAATGAACGCGAAGCATACCGATGTGGCTATCGGGAAGGACGCAGAATGGGCGGTTGCACGGCTGCTCTGTCACAGGTCGTGGCAATACAACCTGCTGTTCGCCAGTTGAAAGTGTTGTATATTCCGCAAGGTTTCGCAGCTATAGACACAGGTGTGCAAGAGGCATTAAGTCAAGTATGCAGCTCATGCGCCGTCGGTACTCCTGCCACGATGCTTGCTGACGCTAAGGCTCACCGTCCAGACCTCGTACTGGTCATGAACGGGCTGCATGTGTTTCCGGACGATCATCTGGAGCAGGTACAACAAATACGAGCCATGGGCATTCGGACGGCCATATGGTTTGTAGATGATCCCTACTTTACGGAGGATACGGCGTTGATCTGTCAATCTTACGATGTCGTTTTTACGCATGAAAATTCTTGTCTGCCGTTTTATCGTGATCAGGGAGTAACGAGGGTTCACTATATGCCGCTTGCTGTGTCAGCCCGTATCTTTTATCCCCGGCGGGTAGAGCGTGAGCATCAGCATGATATTTGCTTCATAGGAAATGCCTTCTGGAACCGTGTGAAGCTGTTTGACTATCTTGCTCCCTTCTTGGCGGATAAAAGAGTGCTGATCGTAGGTGGACACTGGGATCGGCTGAGCCGGCTGGATGTGCTGGAACGCTTTATCCGTCCGGGTTTTATGGAGCCGGAAGAGACCGCTCAATATTATAACGGCTCCAAAATTGTCATCAATATGCACCGCCCGACAGACCTCGGACTGGATAATCGAAATACACACCAGTTGTCAGCGGAGTCCATCAATCCTCGGACATACGAAATTTCTGCTTGCGGGACGCTTCAAATGACGGATGTGCGGAAGGATCTGAGCCGTTATTACCAACCAGGCTATGACATTGAGACCTTCTCGGGAGCAGAGGAACTGAAAGTGAAGCTGGACTATTATCTCAGGCATGACTGGGAACGCGAACGCATAGCCTGGCGCGCACTGCACACCACCATGCAAAAGCATAGGTACTCGAATCGTATGGAAGAATTGCTGGACAAGGCGATGGCCTAAAGTAAACACCATAAACAGTGAGGAGTGAAAGTGATGACGATATCTACGACAGGACCGTATGACCCAGCTGTTCACCAGACGGCGGCGGCCTCCTGGGAGAAGGGGAGAGCTGCGGGGATCCATGACGGATACGACGAGGGATACCTGCGCGGACGCGCTAACGCGATTGTCTCGCGAACAAAAGCAACGTTCCCTTTTCGACAGATCCATGTACTGTATGTCGTCTCGGGCAAAGGCCTTCCGTATTCTCCGCTGGATGAGGCGGTCATTACCACATTGCAGAGTATGACGGCTCAGGTTACCGTAACAGACCCGCGCCAGCCGGTAGGAGATATTGCTGCTCAGCTTCGTCCGAATCTGATGCTGGCACTGGATGGGATGGATCTACCGTTAGAGCAGGTTGCTGCAGTACGCCAGTTGGGCATTCCCACTGCCATCTGGCTGACGGACGATCCCTATTACACCGATACGACGACCAAAATGGTGACGAATTATGATTATGTGTTCACCTTAGAAATGAACTGTATAGAACTGTATCGTCAGTTGGGCTGCACGTCGGTGCACTACTTGCCATTCGGGGCATTTTTGACTCACTATTTTCCACTCAGCTCGCCTGCTTCAGTGCGACGTGAGATTGGATTTACAGGCTCAGCCTACTGGAATCGCATCTATTTCTTCAATCCGATTATGCCGCAGCTCATGGCCCGCAACATTAAAATCAATGGAATCTGGTGGGATCGTCTTCCGGATTATCAGTCGTATGGTGACAAAATTGAGCTGGGCCGCTGGATGTCTCCGGGCGAGACCAATGATACGTATAACGGCAGCAAAATCGTAATTAATCTTCATCGTTCCCATCAGGATGATTCGGTGAACAACAACTCACTGAAAATTCCGGGGATTTCGCCAAATCCCCGCACGTTTGAAATTTCCGCCAGCGGGACGTTGCAACTGACGGATACAAGAGACGATCTGGCTCGTTTTTACAAGCCAGGGGAAGAGATTGAAACTTACAGTTCTCAGCAGGAACTGCTGGAGAAGGTTGAGTTTTATTTGACGCATGAAAAGGAGCGCCGTGAGATTGCTCTGCGTGCTCTGGAACGAACCCTGCGGGAGCACACGTATGGTCACCGGATTGACCAAATGCTATCGGTCATCTTCCCATAAGATAATTCACATGACGATGGTTGCTATTTTAAAGGAGGTGAACTCCAATCAAGCCGAAAATGATGCTATTCAGCCATGTCAGCAACGTCCGCAGTATTACAGGGGCGGAAAAGCTGCTACTGCATTTTTGTCTAGACATGCGTACGTATTTCGATTGCATTCTCGTAACGCCTGGTGAAGGACGGCTGACCTCAATGGCCCGCAAGCGCGGGATAGCTGTTCAGACTCAGAATTTGTTCATGCTGCATGGCATGTATACCCCCTATGAGGGATTGGCGCAGGATGCGGAGAATTTGCGGAACCATGTGGCGTATGCACCACTGCACCAGATGCTTCGGCATGCTCGACCTGATGTGGTGCTGGTCAATACCTGTGTGAACGTCATGCCCGCAATGGTTGCCCAAGAGCTTAATATCCCGGTCATCTGGAAAATAACCGAGGTCATTAACCAGAATGCGCATACGCCGATTGCTGTTTCGATTATCGAGCGTTATAGCCAGTGGGTCATTGGCATTTCGCAGGCTGTTATGCGCCCTTTGCATGGCGGGGGATTGACACGTCCGCATACGATGTTGCCTCCTTGCCGGGATATGAATATGCCGTCTCCCAAAGAGTATGTGCTGGAACGGAGAAGGAAACGTGAAAAGCTGGGACTGCGAGATTTTCATATCTGCATTGGTTATATTTCTTCCTTTATCTACGAAGCCAAAGGGCTATTGCCTTTTGTCCACATGGCTCTAAAGTTGTGTGAAACCAATTCGCGGTGCCGTTTCTGGATCATCGGCAGCTCAGTGGATTCCGAGTATTACGTAAAATGTGTCTCTTTGATTCGCCAGTCTCGTTATAGCCGCCGCTTCCAATTCAGTTCATTCGAGGAATCTGTTTCAACAGCCTATAGCGCAATGGATATTGTGGTGATCCCTAGTATGGTGGAGGAAGGCTTTGGTATGACGGCTCTGGAGGGGCTGGTGTACGGCAAGCCCGTAGTAGCCTTTGCGCAGGGCGGACTTGTGGAATTAATGGAGGCGACCGGAAATGCAGATTTTTTGGTAGAGCCAGGTAACAGCGATATGCTGGCGCAAAAAGTAGGCTATCTGCTCGATCATTCCGAGGAAGCGGAACGAATTGGTGTGCGTAACAACAGTGCGGCTACGCGTGTCTACGGACCTGATTCCTACCGAAGCAGTCTGCACGTCATGGTCAGTCAATGGGTATGTCATCATCCGCATTGGTTCCCGTTGATTCAGCAGCCGGGTGGTCCTGTATGGACGAGGGAAGGCGAAGGCCTGCGTCAGGTCACTGCAATACCGGAGGCTTATCTCAACACCGTTCGAGAATTTCCCGAATCGGTCGTTAATCAACTGCCGGTGCTGGGTCTGCCGCCAATCGAATATGCAGCCATTCAGGGTTTGCCACAACCAGTCCCCCCTTTGCCTGAGCCAACATCTGAGTTGCCTCGCCGCAAACGTAGTATTCGGGCAAGATGCCCAAAGGGCCGCAAGCATACCAAACTGCGGAGTCGCAGGTACAAGAGAAGCGCTGGCAGAAGGCGTCTCAAGAAAATTCACGGGTCCCCATTATATCGAAAATCCAAGTCCAGACAGAAGCTCAAGCGGAAATTCAAGCTCCAGTCAAGGCGATCGAAAGCGCACAAGCAGAAGCGAGTCACACTCAAGGCCAGATAGCATTCCAAACAACGGTCCGGGTGAAATACGCCGGACCGCTTGAGATGAACGATAAGTCGGAGCGCAGCCAGTCTGCTGGATGGCTATTATTCATTGAACTCCACAATTCAATGAAACAACGACAGCAAAGGTGGGTTCCAAAACCATGAAAATATTGACCGTGCTCGGCACAAGACCGGAGATTATACGGCTCAGCCTGATTATTCCGAAGCTGGACCACTATGCAGATGAACATGTGCTTGTGCATACGGGCCAAAATTATACGGAAAGCTTAAGCGGACAATTCTTCCGCGAGCTGGGTTTGCGCGCCCCGGATTATGTGCTTCAGGAGAAAGCGGGAACGCTGGGCAAACAACTGTCTGCCATGTACTCGCAGATGGAGGACATTTTAAATAAGGAACGCCCAGATCATGTACTATTGCTCGGTGATACGAACAGCGCCTTATGTGCCCTGCTAGCGGAACGTATGGGTTACCCAGTTGTGCATATGGAGGCTGGGAACCGCTGTTATGATCTGGATGTGCCGGAGGAGAAGAACCGGCGCGTCATCGACGCGATTTCTACTATTAATATGCCGTATACAGAGCAAAGCAAGCAGCACCTACTGCGTGAAGGCTTTCCAAGCCAACGAATTATACTGACTGGAAATCCGATCTATGAAGTCATGCAGCACTATGAGAAAGAGATATCTGGAAGCGAAATTTTGAAAAAGTTAGGATTGTCGCCGGGGAAATATTTCTTGGTCACTGCCCACAGAGCTGAAAATGTCGACCATCCGCCACATTTGCTGGCTATTTTGGATGGTCTTAACCGGGTAGCCCGGCAGTTCGGGCAGCGGGTCATTTGCAGTATCCATCCCCGCACCGCCGCTCGGATCGCAAGCCACCCGCCGATCCAGCTTGATCCGCTGGTAGAATTTCACGAGCCGTTCGGCTTTTTTGACTTCGTTCTGCTGGAGCGGCATGCCCGCTGCGCTTTGACGGACAGCGGCACCGTACAGGAAGAATGCTGTGTCATGGGGGTGCCGACCGTCACGATGCGTCGTACGACCGAACGGCCGGAAACGGTAGATTGTGGCAGCAATATCGTGTCCGGTCTTGATGGCGAGGTTATAGCAACCGCGGTAGCTATAATGACCGGGATGAACCATAAGTGGCAGTGTCCCGCAGGCTATCTGGCGGAAGATGTATCGGATAAGGTAGTCAAATTTTTGCTTGGAGGGAAACGGCATGTTTGAAAACCAACGTATCTTGGTTACCGGCGGTACCGGCTCTTGGGGGCATGAGCTGGTTACCCAGTTACTGCCGCGTAACCCCAAAGAGGTCATTATCTATTCACGTGGAGAATCGAGTCAGGTTGCCATGAACAGGCAGTTTGAGGATGAACGGCTCAGCTTCTGTATTGGAGATATCCGGGATAAAGACGCGCTGGTTACCGCTTGTCAGGGTGTGGACTATGTGTTTCATTTGGCGGCTCTCAAGCACGTACCTGTCTGTGAGGATCAGCCCTATGAAGCACTCAAAACCAATGTCGTAGGCACCCAAAACGTGATTGAGGCCGCTGTCGCCAATCAGGTAAAGAAAGTTATATATATATCGACTGACAAAGCCGCGAATCCGTCCAATTTTTACGGTATGACCAAGGCGATTGGAGAAAAATTGATTGTCTACGCCAATCTGCTGAATAGTGATACACGGTTCGTGACGGTGCGAGGCGGTAATGTATTGGGCACAAACGGAAGCGTAGTGCATCTGTTTCAAAACCAGATTCGCCAAAAGGGGAAGGTTTCTATTACGGATATGAAAATGACCCGTTTTTTCCTGACCCTGCGTGATGCGATCAGTCTCCTGTTCAAAGCTTCGGTGGAAAGTGTCGGCGGGGAAATTTTTATCATGACCATGCCAACCTGTCGCATTTTGGATTTGGCTGAGGTGCTCATTGAAGATTCGGGCGTGGAAAACGTAGAAATTGTAGAGCAAGGTGTCCGTCCCGGCGAAAAAATTCATGAGATTTTGATGAGTAACTTTGAAAGCCTGACAACGGTTGTGTATGACGAGCAATATTTGGTCATTCTCCCAACGCTGAACATCCCCCAATTAAGAGACCGTTATAGTCAGTGTCCTCCGGTATCATTCAGCAGCTTTAGCTCGGAGTTTAATCTGATGTCAAAAGAGGAAATTCGAACTATCCTCCGGAGCGGGGGGTTCATTAAATGAAGCTGCTTATTTTGGGTGGTAACGGCATGGCGGGCCATGTCCTGGTCGATTATTTTCAAAATCAGGGCGGGCATAACGTCTTCTATACCACCCGTGATCCCGAAAATAAAGGCGGTCTGCTGCTGGATGTAAGAGACAGCTTTATGGTAGAGCAGTTGGTTCGCAGTGTGCGGCCAGACGTCATCATCAACGCGGTGGGTGTGCTGAATCAGTATGCCGGGGAGGATCAGATTACAGCATACCAAATCAATGGACTGTTGCCGCATCTTCTCCGGCGGACGGCGGACAGCATCGGTGCCCGACTCATTCATATCAGCACGGATTGTGTATTCGAGGGAAAGCGTGCTCCTGGTTTGTACAAGGAGACGGATCAGCCTGACGGGACAAGCGCCTATGCTGTGACGAAAATACTCGGAGAAGTAAAGGCGGCAGGGCATCTGACTATTCGTACCTCTATTATCGGTCCGGAAATTCGGAGGGAAGGCATTGGTCTGCTGCACTGGTTTTTGCAGCAGAGCGGAGATGTTGACGGATATCGCCGTGTCTTTTGGAACGGAGTCACGACACTGGAATTGGCTAAAGCGATACAGGTGCTTATGAATGAGCCGCTAGACGGACTCATTCATCTGGTTCACCCCGAACCGATCAGTAAACATGATTTGCTACTGCTGTTCAAAGACATCTGGAAGAGGGAGGATATTCGGATCGTGCCGAAAGATGAGCCGGTGCAAGATCGGACGCTTCGTTCTACCCGGGCCGATCTGCTCTACGATGTTCCTCACTACAGCATCATGCTGAAGGAGCTGCTGGAATGGACAGAAGCACAGCGGAACAACGTCGGCCTGTCATAGTCATTACCGGAGCGGCAGGCTATACCGGGATGCACGCCTGCCTCTATTTTGCAAAGCTCGGCTGGGAGGTGGCGGCGCTGACTCGCACTGCCGCTTCCGCATCAAAGCTGACCTCACTGGCTGGAGATGATGAGTATCCTAGTCCGGATGTCGGCACTCACGTCTGTATCACGCCTTATGTATGTGATTTGCTTGATAAGAAACGTCTTGGCGAAGTAATCCGCCAAATTGCACCGGATTATGTGCTTCATCTGGGGGGTAAAAATTCGGTGCCTGAATCATGGCAAAGTCCACTACTGTACATGGAATCCAATGTACTGTCCACATTGTATCTGCTGGATGTACTGCGCTCTTTCCCCAAAGTCCGAATTGTAGTGGCGGGTTCTCGCCTAAAGACGGCTTTGCAGGCACCGTATTATCCTCCGCACCCGTACAGCCTCAGCAAAAGCCTTCAAGAGGCAGTCGCGCTTTCGTGGGGTGCGCTGTTCGATCAATCCGTCATGCTGGCGGAGCCTTGCAATCTGATCGGCCCGGGTCCCTCCACCGGTTTCTGTGCACTGTTGGCAGGCTTTATCGCACGCACCGAGCAGAGCGTGCGAGACGTGCAGAATGTAGAGCCCCCTGCCCTTGCTTCCGTTTCTGCACCGACTCCGTTTCAGGTTTCTTCACGGCATGCGCAGCGAGATTTTCTGGACGTGCGCGATGCTGTCCGAGCGTATAGCGTGCTACTGGAGCGAGGTGTTCCGGGGCGTGTATACCCCGTTTGCTCAGGCAAGATGATGCAGTTGGGGGACATCGCAGAACGCATGATTGCGTTGGCAGACACCCCTGTTGCCATACAATGGGGAGATGTGGCAGAAGAGGCGACCACGGATGTATATCAGGCAAAGGAACTAGAGGAACTGGGCTGGATGCCAACCATTCCGTTAGGGCAATCACTGAAGGATATGATTGGCTACAGTCGAGCCAGAAAGGAAGAAACGAGATGAGACCGAGTGTAACGATCGTAATTCCATTTTATAACTGCAGGTACGTCGATCAGGCACTGCAAAGCGCACTGGAGCAAACCTACGGCCCGCTTGAAATCATTGTCGTCGATGATGGTTCAACCACACATACTGAAATGCTTCATCCTTACCGTAAATATATCTATTATTTAGGTAAATTAAACGGTGGAACGGCCAGTGCACTTAATCACGGCATCCGACATGCCAACGGTGAATACATTGCGTGGCTCAGCTCGGATGATACCTTCCACAAGGATAAAATTAACAATCAGGTTTCCTTTATGCTGGATCAAGGTGCACATATCTCCCACACCAACTTCAACTTAATCAATGAATACAGCCAAATCACAAGATACCAGGCGGGACCGGTACTTCCGTCGATACAGGAATTTTATCGTTTTTTTCTGAAGGGTAACCCGGTAAACGGATGCACGGTTATGTTCAAAAAAGAGCTGTTTACGGAGATAGGGTTGTTTAATGAGCTGCTGACGTATACCCACGATTTGGATATGTGGTACAGAGTTATACTGGCAGGATACGAGTTTCCTTTTTTAAACGAAGTGCTGGTAAACTACCGTTGGCATGATGAGATGGGAACGAACAAGCATCGACACGTCATTGAACAGGAATATTTAATTACCCAGGCACGCTACAGAACCAGCTTAACTGAGCTGCTGAACAGATTTGCAGCTATGTAGTACAAATCAGAATATTGAAAAATTTTCAGCCTGTGACCTGCAGTGCCTGTATAGAGCACGCAGATTCACAGGCCAATTACAAATCACTAGTGATGGTAGGGAGAGTCATCTTAGTTAGGAAAATAATACTTTGTCATGATGCAAACCGTTACACAATAGATACCGATTCCCAGTCACCGGACGGGAATGTATGCTCTGGTACGTTATTGCCAGCAGCATCTTTTCCTTGAGCCTCAATGGAGATGGCACTTATGAATCCGGCTGCGACTGGAGATGAAACTCTAATTTCATATGCTGGCACTACAGTAGGAATCGTAAGTGTAACAACTGAATTTGGCGCACCCAGGGCAAATGTGGTTGTGAAATACAAGATTGACACCGTACCTGTCGGTGGGCTTCCGGGCGCACTGTACGCATTCACAATGATGGGTACAAGTGGAGCTGCTGTTGTATTACTGATACGTATTACAACAGAGCTCGAAATGAAAGTGCCATCTGGATTAAGGTTTTCAACGGCTCCTAACGAAAAAACGGCCATATTTCTCACCTCCTTGTAATACCAATATATGAAGAAAGAGTAGTAATAGAGTGTGTTAATATATAGAGGTGTTTAGTACAAATTAAGGAATCACGGCTTGTCCAATACCCGCAATTAACATTGCCCATCGACTTTTATTACCGCTGTATGTCGCGAAAAGATGATTAAACTACAGGCTGGTTCTATAAAGAACCAGCCTGTAGTTTAATCATCATAAAGCCACGATCATTGGACCTTGTGGGCTTCGGTTAAATACATCCGTCGGAAGGGGAATAGGAGGCTGTGTATGCCACCTGAACACATGAAGCTCTCTGTTACTGGGGATGGGGCGCAAACATCCGCCCTCTGCATAATACAGTTCGTGATCCGGGCCCATATACAGCCGGTAATCGATCAGCTCATGCTCTTCGAAAACATTGGTATCAATAGGTGGACCAATAGGGAAAGTCTCCAGCTGCGCGAATGAAAGAGGAATCGATTCGTTGACCTCATAGCCCAGCAAACGGAACGATTCGAAATCGCGGAAGGGATAGCGCAGACCATGGCTGATCAGGTGCATACCGTTCATGGGATCTCTGGCGATGTAAACCGCTGGGAAATGCTCTCGAAGTTGGCCATTATGCAGTAACGGCTTGCCGTCGGGGATGCTGGTCACCGTGGTATCCGACAACTGGATTACCCGATCAAGACGAAAATGAAGAGCATGAAAAGTATCAAGCGACTCGACAGGCCGCTTCAGTCCTTTCTCGATTTGATAAATATTTCCTTTGGAGTCTCGAATGAGTATTCCATTAGGTAAGGAAGAATCCTTAGGTCGATGATGCGGATGCCCCGTAGTAAACTGTCCGGGGAAAAAGTATTCATCTAATGTGTAAATGAGGCGTTCAGGGTTAAAATGCCATTTTCTTAGAAATATTCGGCGATTTCTCTGTCCCCATTCAACTATATCGATTGAATTATGTGTAAAACTTGCGTTACCCTCATGATGGACATGACTGTCTCCTGCGATGAGGAGCCTTAATCCCTTTTTTAGTGTCCGGTACCCGAAATCAATATCTTCATAGCCACCTCCCGGGAATGCTTCGTCTAAATACCCGATCTGACTTATCAATTGACGACGGAACAACATACAAAATCCGCTTAAAGCCGTTGCATCCCGCCAAAGTGAGGGATTAGTGACATTAAAATTTTTGCTGAATTCATGATATGTCTCTGTGGTTGAATAGGACATGGGAAGGCGTTGCATTGGCATCACCATATTGGACACAGGACCGACAATGCCAATATCCGCTGAGCTAAAAAGTGCATGAATTAAATTTTCCAGCCAATGGTGAGATACCATCGTGTCATTATTGAGCAGGAGAATAGTATCCCCTATAGATGCCTTAATACCTTGATTACAAGCTGCTGCAAATCCACGGTTAGTTTCATTCTCAATTAAACGTACATTCTCCCGACGACGTAGTTGATGTTGAGTACCGTCTGTCGATCCATTGTCAATACAGATCAATTCGTAAGGAATGGTAGTGTAGCGCACGATGCTATCCAGACACCGTTCTGTTAGTTTCCAGTTGTTTAACGTAAGGATAACGATACTGACCAGCATAAAATTCTCTCCTTAAAGAGTATTCAGAACCACTTGTAATTGGTTCTGATATGTCTGTCTGATGGTTTCTAATTCCTGTACAATAGCTTGGTAATGCTGGACCGTACCCATTTGTTCATGACGACGGTAGGCAGTGAGAGGCTCATCTAAATAGTGAAATTCTGTATGGTTCAATACTACACGAATCCAAAAATCATAATCATGAGTGTATAACAGCTTCTCATTGAAGTATCCAATGTTACGAACATAATCCTTTTTCATCATCACCGTACAGCCATTTAACGGGCAGTAGGAAGAAAATGCCTCAATAAAGGAACGTACTGTCGTAAATTTGGCAGTTGCATTGTGACATATTACCTCGTTTGCTTTGTTAATGACATGATAATCAGTGAAACTGACCTCGGCTTGATGTTGCTCCATAAAATTCACTTGACGTTCAATTTTGGTCGAATAAAACATATCGTCTGAACTAAGCCAAACAGTATACTTTCCGGTGGACATTTGTATACCATAATTGAGCGCGGTTGCCGTGCCGCCGTTCATCTTTCCTAGATAATAAATGCGATCCATATAAGGGATCAAACGTTCCTGGTGCATAGTTGACCCATCATCTACAACAATAATTTCGATATTCGGATAAGTTTGATTTAAGACGCTGGCTACAGCCTGATCTACGTACGGACAGTTGAAAAAGGGAATGATGACACTCACTTTCGGCAACGATTCCACGTTTCCTCACCCCGCAATCTTCATGTGCTTTCTCCCCACCATACGGTATGTTAAAACGAATTCATAATTGTGGACGATTGCCCGTGGTACTTCATTTTGGGGAGTTTATTTAAAGGAAAAAGAGGCAATTTACATCTCATTAATGTAACTGCCCCTTTTTTAGATTAGAGTGCTCAGATGTACGTTATGATCTAATTGGTGAAAATCCTAAAAGAGAACGTTCGGAATACCTGGATTGAACTTTTTATTGCTGGTTCAAACCATAAACGACAGCGTCAATTTCCTGAAGCAAGTTATTAAACCGGTTTTGGAATTTATCTATGCCGAAAGATTCTATGGATGCCTTGCGATTTTTAGTTCCTATTTCCAACATGCGCTCTTTATTTTGAAGGAGGTCAACAACTATTTGCCAAAGTCCGCCCACATCACCTTTAGGCACTAAAAACTTCTCATTCCCCGTATTTTTGAGTAGCTCACCAAGTCCTGCTGAGTCATAAGCAACTACTGGTTTGCCGAATATCATCCCCTCAAGAGCAGTCATTCCAAAGCCTTCATCAATCATGCTAGGTACGACTACGATATCAAGCGCAGGGTATAATTGTTCAATGTGGCTTTCGAACGAATGAAATATAATGCGAGATGGATCTAATGTTGAATACGCCAATACTTTGCATTTATTGAAGTATTCTGTTATTTCTGGACTTCCGGCAATAAGAAATTTCACTTGAGGAAAGTGTGACATTAGCATATCGGCCATATAGATAAATTGATCAATTCCTTTATGGACGGAGATCATTCCGCTTATGAGTCCTATTAGCGTTTCGTGGTCGCCGATATTATGGGCTCCCCTCAGACAACGACGATTTTCCTCCCATCTTTCAGGGTGCAATTCAGCATCATTCCAGGAAGGATATATAAGCCTATTTTTATTATTAACTATTGAACCCTTAAAAGGTGCAAGTACTGCTTCTGATATACCGATAATCCAATCTGCATAATGATTTACCATCCGTACTGCATCAATCTGATGTGCACCTGGATACAAGATTTCGTCTATTATCCAAACAACGGGAATGCCTGCTTTTTTTGCCGCAGCCGCAGGCAATGCATTAACCGATGTGTTAACCATCACCCAATCCGGCCTGTGAACGTGCAGAAGTGTTAATAGGGATTGGTAGTAATTAGAAGATTCTTGTTTTGCAAATTCCTGATGCATAGCTGGCGATGATTCATACAAAGACCATAGCAGTGGAGAATCTTGAATGGCTATACGTATCCCCTTAGTTTCTGCTTCTATTGACAGCATGCCGCAACAGGGAACAACCAGCACAACCTCATACTGCTCGCTAAGGGTTTTAGCTAAAAAAAGTAGCCATTTCTCGGCACCCGACATTCGAGCCGGATGGCAAATATGTGAGAATAACATAACCTTAGACTTTACGCTCACGGGCTACATACCCTATGCACTTCTCGGGTATGATTGTCACCTCCTTTGGATAGGTAATTTACTATATGAGCAATGTCTATCTGTCGACACGACCATTCACCCATGTATTATTCATTGCAAGGTAGTCATATATAATAGTTTGAATTTTTATGTGAGCACTCATGCGTGTGAAATGATCGTTTTCGGTGCCTGTGTGTGCTTGCGCCTGCGCCAAGCTATGGAGCAACGCATAAAATAATGCGAAGAGGGGAGCACATATGGGCCTGTCATGCTGTCATAACAACGTGAGGGATGCATCTGTCTCCGTAGTTGCTGGTAAGGCCCAAGCGCCGACCCGTTCAGGTTTGAAAGGAGGGGCACTAGTGAAGGCTTTGGTCACCGGGGGAGCAGGGTTTATTGGTTCCCAGCTGGTACGTGCGCTTGCTGACTCGGGCATCAGAGTACATGTGCTGGATAATCTGACGACCGGGAATGCTGCAAATGTAGATCCGCGCGCGGTCATGCATATTGCAGATATTCGCAGCTCTGAAGCCAGGACGCTGCTGATTCGGGAAAGCCCGGACATTGTGTTTCATTTGGCTGCACAGGCTGATGTGCAGCATTCCATTCATCATCCTGATGAGGATGCGGATGTGAATGTGCTGGGGACGATTCATTTGTTGCAGGCTTGTCGTGAAGCGGGTGTATCGAAAATCATATTTGCCTCCACATCCGGCGTATACGGAGAGCTGCAAAAGCAATGTATTCAGGAAGACGATCCCGTGAAGCCTATTTCAGGCTACGGGCTGTCCAAGCTGACCGCAGAATCGTATATTCGGCTTTTTTATCGCTTGTATGGCTTGAACTACACGATTTTGCGTTACGGAAATGTGTATGGCCCCGGCCAGGCCGCGAAGGGAGAGGGCGGTGTAGTCGCTATTTTTATAGACCGGCTGAAAAAAGGCAGCCCCTTGCTCATTCACGGCGACGGGACGCAAACCCGTGACTTTGTGTACGTCAAGGATGTAGTCCGAGCCAATATGGCGGCTATACATGCAGCGGATCAACGCACAGTGCATGTAAGTACGGGACGAACGACGTCCATCAATCGGCTGGCCTATGATTTACTAAAGCTGCACGGTTCGTCTGTGCGGCCTGTGTATTCACCGGCGCGGACGGGAGACATTCACCATAGCTGTCTGAGCAACGCAGTCGCCAGACATTGGCTTCATTGGGAACCGCTATACGGAATCTCTGCCGGTCTAAAGGAAACGTACGTGAGCAGTATGGGCACAGACAAAGAAGGCATCTAGGGCTAACGAGCGCGAGGATCAAAAAAAGAGACTGAGGGAACTCTCAGCCTCTTTTCAGTTTGAACAGAAATTATAGGTTCTCGCCAGCCAGCTTGAAGGCTTGATCGAGGACAGCCGCACCGTTTCCTCTACCGTAAGCCAACGTGTCAATAACATCTACAGGGATGCCATAGGGATCTGCAATTTCAGTTACTGGCTTTTTACGCATTCGCACCTGAGGTCCGAGTAAAATAGCAATCACTGGCTCTGTCATGCCTTCCAGCTCTTCCTTAATAGTGCTTTCGGGGATCGCTTCGATGTTCAATTCTATGGATCTTGCTGCGGCTTCTTTTTTCATCTTGGAAACCAGAATGGATGTCGACATCCCCGCAGAGCATGCCAGAATAATTTTTTTCATATCAAAAGCGCCTCCAGAAATTTATTTTAACTACTTATACTCTTCATCCAGATTAGCAACAAACAAGCGTTCCTTGATAACACTTTGATACCAGTAGCCGGATTTCTTCAAATGGCGGCTTCGATCATTTTCCAGGTTAATTTCCACCAGTCCATAGCGATTTTTAAAAGCATTCATAGGAGAAACATTGTCTGTGAAGGCCCACAGCATATAACCTATACAGTTGGAGCCTGCTGCTACGGCTTGTAACGTGTAGTATAAATGCTCAGTTATAAAGTCAATGCGATAGTCGTCCTGAATGATGTGTTCCTCATTTTTAAAAGCAGTTTCATTTTCAATCCCCATACCATTTTCCGCAACAAACCACTCGATATTGTTATATTCGTTCTTGATACGCATTCCCATATCGCAAATAATTTTAGGATAAATTTCCCAGCCCCGTGACTTGTTCATTCTTTTACCCGGAAGTTCGAAATGCTCGTAGTAGTAAGAGGGGTGAAAAGGAATGTTTTCATTCCACGCTTTACTCTGCGCTTTGACCCGGTGGGGATAATAGAGATTGATTCCAACGTAGTCAACGGTATTTTCCTTAATCAAGGCCAGTTCCTCCGCCGTAGCTTCAAAGGCAATATCATGCTTGCTCATGAGCTCGAACAATTCTTGCGGGTATTCGCCTTTAATAAGCGGGTCCAGAAATACTCGATTGTAAAATAGATCATACACATGTGCTGCATACTGGTCATGAGGGGCGCTGGAGCGGGCATAAGTCACTTCGGGATTTAGAATTACCCCTATTTTAGCCCCGTTCTCACTATAATTTTTGACTTTGAAAAGCTGTACACACTTCGCGGTAGCCAGCGTTTTGTTATAGTTCCATTGCATCCACTTCCGCGTATTTTGTTCATAGGGATAGCGAAGGGCATCCAGATAGACGCGAGTCTGTACAACAATGGGCTCATTAAACGTAAACCAGTGTTTGACTCGATCCCCGTACCGTTCAAACACCTTTTCCGCATATTTCACAAACAGCTCTACCACATGCTTGGAAGACCAGCCCTCATATTTGTCGAGCAAATAAGCAGGTAATTCATAGTGTTCCAGACAAATCATCGGCTCGACTCCGCTTGCAATCAACTCGTCAATGACCCTGCCCATATAATCCGCATAGGTTTCATCCACCACAATATTCTCATAATCCGTTAAGAAGCGGGACCAATTAATAGAAGTGCGATAATGAGTTAGCCCAATCTGCTTCATCAGGGCAATATCCTCGGCATAACGATTATAAAAATCGGTTGCACCTGCGGGTCCATATCCATTGTGCCAGACATAGCGGTCATTTTTGTACCATAAGTCCAGATACGAGTCTTGATCTTCCTGTTTACCGCTCCAGCCCTCTGTCTGCCAGGCGGAAGCCGCTGCCCCCATAATAAAATTCGGCGGAATTTGTATTGTGTGTTTAGCCATGACATGCTTCTCCTTTTCATTCTATAAATTCCCCAAGGCGATCCTCTACGGGTGTATCTCTACAGTAGCGCATTATTCAGTCGTTCGCTTGTTGGCAATTTTGACGAACGGAAAATAGATGATAATGGCTACCATAATACAAATAATCTGCGTTACAACGGCGCCAATGCTTCCACCTGTAGACAGGTAGGCATTAATAATAGGCGGTGTAGTCCACGGAACCATAACGACAGCTTTACCTGCGAATCCAAGCAACGTCGAGAAGTAACCAATTGTTCCTGTGATGAGTGGAGTTATAATGAAAGGAATCGCCATCAATGGATTCAGCATAATCGGAAGTCCGAAAATGACAGGCTCATTAATATTAAACAGACCTGGCCCAAGTGAAAGCTTGGTAATTTCCTTCATATCCTCACGCTTGGAAGCGATCATAATACTGATCAAAAGGGCCAGCGTAACTCCTGAACCTCCAATACTCATATATACATCCCAGAAAGGCATCGTAATAATGTTCGGAATGGGGAGCCCTTGATCATATGCAGTCATGTTGACCGTAATCGCTCCAAGCAGCAGAGGTTCACGGATGGGCTTTACCATTTGGTTTCCGTGAATACCGATCACCCAGAAGGTTTGCGCAACCAGCATGAGTACCAGTATACCTGGCAGCCCTTGGACTATGGTCTCCAGAGGTTGTTGCACCACATTATAGACAGCATCGTACAGGTAGAGCCCCGTAAATTTATGGAAAAAGAATCCAAGCATCGAGAAAACAGTTACCGTAATAATGGAAGGGATGAGTGCGGAGAAAGAAACGGCTACATTGCTGGGAACACTTTCAGGCATTTTAATCTTTAGCTTATCGGACTTGCCCAGTTTGTTGTATAGCTCAACGGATAGGATACTTATGAAAATACCCAAAAATAAGCTTTTGGTGTCTGTGAATTGACGGGCGATGACGTCCGTTACTTTTTGCATTTCTCCGTTAACCATCAGCTCGATTGTGGTTGGGGTCACAGAGATAAAACAGATGAGGGCAAGTAAACCAGGAAAAAGATTTTTCTCTCCATTAATTTTTCCTAGCTCCAGGCCAATCATAAAAATAGCTAGAATGGTGAGGATATTCAAGCTGGCATAGTTAATGCTTGAGAAAATCGGTTTGTACTCTGCCAGGAATGAGAATGGCTTAAAATGGGCCAGACCATTGACTGGGTCCATGACCATATTGGAGATCAGTACAGCAAAAGCACCCACAATAATAACAGGCATTAAGGTGATAAAAGCTGATTTGATTGCTATTATATATTTAAAATTGTTAATTGCATTTGCCACCGAGGTGAGACCATCGATCAGTTTGTCTTTGAAAGCCATGGCTAGCGCCCTCCCTCTACGATTTTAATCCGAGCTGATCAATGCGTTCATACAGGTCTATAAATTCTGAGGCCATATCGTGAATGGTGATGGCATTCATCAAATGATCTTGGGCATGCACCATCATGACCGACATCTCTGTTTTTGCACCGGCTGCTTCCTTACGAATGATTCTGGTTTGAATTTTGTGGGAAGACACCAGTTCTTTTTTAGCAGAGGCCAATTCTTCTTTGGATTCCCGAAATTTGCCCGCCTTTGCAAGCTCAATCGCTTCCATCGCCGAGCTGCGCGCATTCCCAGCGTATAATATAATTTGGAATACGATCTCTGTATCATCCATGTCCTCCATGTTCACAGCGTGTTCTACTGATTCATCATTATTCATATGTTCTTGACTCCTTTCATTCATTTGCTCGTATCGCCATTATAATTTGGAATCGCTTTCAACATAACGCATATTATTTCCTCTTCTTAACGGAAATCAATCGGTCTTTCTAGTTGATATCTCTATTACTAAACATAAAAAGAGAGAAATCCCTGCCATATAGGCTTCTGATTTCTCCTTTACTTGCATCCTGCTAATTTTCAACTATTTTTATGCAGCACCTCTACGAATTCCGTGTATGTTTTGCAGCGAATAAGCTGCTGGACTAGCTTTTCATGATTTAAAATGTTAAGCAAAATATGATACATACTTTGTAAATCTTCTGATTTGGTGCGCTGTATGCAGAGCATGCAAATAAACTGTACGGGCTTGCCATCCCAGTCGATAGCTTTTTGTAATGTACAAATGGCCCAAAACGTGGAATCAGCAAAAGGTTCCAGCGGATGCGGAATCGCGACAAAGTTGCCAAATGAAGTGGGGGAAACAGCTTCACGCTCTATCACAGATTGCAACAAAGGACCTTTTACAAGACCTGCTTCTTGTATCTTTTCGGCTATGAATTCAAGTGCCTGCCGTTTGTTATCAAACTTCTGCTGAAGAAAGATCAATTTTTTTCGAATATACTGTACAGCAGGAAGTTTTGACTCTGAGATGGCTTGTTCAATTTTAGTAATATCCGAACTGCCCAAAAATGTATTCACATGGATCATGGGGATAGAAAGCGGTTCTGATATGGGGATCGTACTAATAATAAAGTCCAATGCATCCAACGGCATTTGCCTCAGCTTATAAAATTCAGTAGTTCCTACGATCTCCAGCCTGGAACCGAAAACGGATTGAAGCTTGTAGTACAGCAGCTTTGCGCTGCCGAGTCCGGAAGCACATACGATCATACATCTTTTGGGTGTGCCCTCCATTTTCTTTCTCTCCATTGCGACTCCGATATGAATGGCTAAATACCCAATTTCATTGTCCTCGATGTGTATATGAAGTCGCTGTTTGATAACTTCCGCAGCAATGATGCCTGCTTCAAAAGCAAGCGGGTAATGGGCTTTGATTTCATCCAGCATGGGGTTGCGCAAATTCATTCCGTATTGATAACGATTCAGGACTGGTTTGAGATGAAGGCAAAATGCAATCAGCAATTCTTGATCGTTTTGAATATTCATGTTCAATTGCTGATCGATTCGGTCTAATATTTCGATCGTCAGTTCGTAAATATTTTTATCAATAATTTTTTTAATCTCTACTTCATCCATATGGACCCTGACAACGGTCCTTACACCCAGCAAGTGCACAGCAATGTACGCAATTTCAACAAGTGGAAAGGAGTGTTTCATGTTCTGTTCCAGAGCAGATACGATCTCAGTCGCGACCCTAAACTCTTTTTGCGCTTCGATTTTTTTCATCTCTTGTGGATAATACGAGACATACTTCTCTTCGCGAATACGCTTACATGCTATAGCGATATGGATGACCAGATTATTCAGGGCAATGTCTGACAACTGAATATCATGATACTCAATCCGCTCCAGAATCACTTCTCTTATGAGTTCCAGCTCTTCGTTAGAGATCAAAGAAGGGTGGGGCATCTGTTGCCCGCCTATTTCATCTGTCCTGTTAAATATATAGTCGGAAATGCAATAACGCAGCTTGGCCTCATTACCCTTAATTCGAATACCATGATACGGTCTGTTCTCCAGAGATAGTCCATAAGTTGACAGTAATTTCCGCACTTCTTTGAGGTCATTCTGTAAAGTAGATCGGCTAACATACAGCATCTCAGCTAAATCATCAAGTTTGACGTATGCATGAGTAAGCAGCAGTTTTTTTATTAAAAAACGATGTCTGGCTTCAGAAGAACTCGCTAATAGATGGGGCACATTGTTTTCATAGTCCTTTAATTGCTTTAGCAGATGATGAAATGCTTGTTCGTCCTGAATCTCTAGCCTGTAGCCTGTTCCTTTAAGGGGTTTGACAGCCGCTCCATGCCGTGACAACAGTGCATTCAATTCCTTTACATCTGTTCGTATGGTTCGAGAAGATACCTTCAATGCATTCGCCAAATGTTCACCCTTGATCATCTGTTCAGCAACCAATATACGTAGAATATCAAAAATACGCAAAACGAACCCCCTTTCTGAGCTGTTCTGATGAACAGTATACAATGCTTAGAGCGTAACCAAAAGAAGAACTAACCACAGCACAAATCACCTATGATCTTGACACCCCAGTATATTCAAAGATATTATAGATACAATAAGTCTGTGATTGAGGTGTAGTTATGAAATTTACCAAAGCAACCAATTATGCTCTGCATACCATGCTTATGCTTGTTACGGATTCGTCGGTGAAGCCTATAGGTGTTCAGCAATTGGCCGAAGCGCAACAAGTCTCACCTACGTATCTTTCAAAAATTTTGACGAGGCTTGTGAAGGCGGGGATGATCGAATCGGTCTCTGGAGCCAATGGAGGCTATCGCTTATCCCGCAATAAAGACGATATTACCTTTTTGGATATCATTCATGCGATTGAAGGGACGAATTCTTTGTTTGAATGTGACTTTGTCCATGGATCAGAATGTCTGATTCAAGCTGTAATGAGGGAAGCGGAGGAGAAAATGGAGAGCCATCTTAAAAATACAAAATTGGTCGATTTGGCGCAAAAGCAAGCGCAAATATAAAGGTAACGGCTAGATATAGAAAGAGGGTGGTTGTCAGTGATATGAAGTGTTTTTTTGTTTTTATTATAGATATAAAGAGTCTTTAATATCCTTGAAAAGGAGCTGAATGTATGTTGTACGATTGCGCTATTATTGGCGGAGGGCCCGCCGGATTGAATGCAGCCCTTGTGCTTGGCAGGGCAAGGAGAAGTGTGGCTTTGATCGATAATAACCGACCCAGAAATGCGGTTACGCATGCGTCGCACGGTTTCATTACGAGAGACGGCGTAACGCCGGCCGAGTTCCGCCGTGTAGCTTATGAGGAAGTACTACGTTATCCGTCTGTCCATCATCTGCCAACCGAGGTTATTTCGGTTACGAAAAAAGAATCCATATTCGAGGTGTTTGATTCTTCAGGCCTTCGTATTCAAACGCGAAAATTGATACTGGCGACGGGCGTAAAGGAGGTATTCCCTGAGATCGAAGGTTTTTATACGTTTTACGGGAAAAGTTTGTTTAATTGCCCTTATTGCGATGGCTGGGAGCTACGGGATCAACCGCTTGTCCTCGTCTCTGAGTCGCCAGCTATATATCATACAGCCAAACTGCTCCTGAACTGGAGTAAGGATTTGCTTGTCTGCACGAACGGTCAGGCATTCTTGTCGGACGAGCAAAAAGAACGACTTCAATCTAAAGGAGTCGTGGTCATGGAGCAGCCTGTTGCAGCGTTCATCGGTCACCACGGGCAGCTGGAGTATGCGTCCTTTACGGACGGCACTCAAGTCCCGAGAGTCGGCGGCTTTGTGACCCCCCGATTTGTACAAAGTACACCGTTTGGAGGAGATTTGGGCTGTGAAAGGACAGAGTCGGGCGGGATCCAAACGGATGGAGCGGGGAGAACCTCCATACCTGGTGTATATGCTGCCGGGGATTCTTCGTACTTCATGCCTTCTCAGTTGATTTTTGCTGCGGCCGACGGCAGTCGAACTGCTGCGAGCGTAAATCTGGATTTGACAGAGGAAGATTTCAACGAGTGTTGAGCATTTGAAATGTTCGATGTGAATCGGATGCTGGAAAAGGCCGCCATATAGGCGGCCTTTTTCTATTCACTTGATTATAATTCTGCGTCTATACAAGACCTTCTTTCAATAACCTCTGTATTCACGAGAACCTGAGTATGATGCTCCTGATTGTGATTAAGTCTTTCCATCAGCAAATTTACAGCCGTTCGGGCCAAAATATCCTTTTTCACATGAATGGTTGTGAGTTCCGGGCTAATGACCTTGGCTTCATGAATATTATCAAACCCCATGACAGAAATTTGTTCAGGCACTCGAATGTTCATTTCCTGAAACGTTTTAATAGCACTGATTGCCATATAATCATTCTCACAAAATAGGGCTGAAGGCAGCTCATTCAGGTCATGAATAGCTGTTTTAAATGATTCCTGTGACATTACAAGCATCGGATGCATATCAAAGGTAAGCCCGTGACCTATGGCAAGATTGTGCTCCTCTAAAGCAGCCATGAACCCCTCTTTTCGTTTTGTAAAGTTAAGAATTCTGGTACTGGATTGTACGTATCCTATATTTCTGTGACCGGACTGGATTAAATATTGGCCTGCCTGGTACCCTCCAAGATAGTTATTAATAGATACAAAACTGGCATCAACGTGTTCAAAGCAGGTATCCAAAACTACGATATTGGAATGAATAGATTGTAAGGAATGAATAATCTCGGCAGTTAGATTGGTGCCCAGCAGAAGTATACCTGAAGAAGGCTGGTCCTTTTCCAGAGCAGACAACTCTGCCTCCAGGCTATGGCTATCAAATGATGAAAAAATCAAAGTATTTCCATGTTCTCTCACTTGATTGGTAATATGATGGATCAATTCATTGAAAAATGGAAGTGATTCATATTGCTCGGTCACGATGCCTGTATTTTTGCATGCAACAAAACGAATGACATGGTGACTCTTCGTAAATTCCTTATTTGACTTCATGGTACGTGGTCTATATCCATGCTCGTGGGCAATTCTTAAAATATGCTCTTTGGTTTCTTCGCTAACACCGGGTTTGTTATTAAATGCTAAAGAGACGGCTGATTTTGAAACACCGGCAAGCTTTGCAATATCATCTATTTTCAACATGGAACCTCCCATTGGACTAAACTATATAAATTATATCATGATTATATAATAAAGTTTAGTTTATAAATTAAACTAAACAAATGATATATAAAATGAGTTGACCTTTTCAGATACATAGTGTTAATATTCAATTGTGAACGCTTTATTTAGTTTATTTTATTCTATATCGTATAAAATTATACATTAGTTTAGTTTTGTTTATGAGCGAAAGGGTGATTTATTTGAGTTTAAGTATTGCTAAAAATCAAAGAAGTTTTGTGGAAAAGGACAAGCCTTTCTTTTACTTGGCAGATACCGTCTGGAGCGTATTTACCAACGCCACGATTGAAGAGTGGAGCGATTACCTGGACTATCGAAAGATGCAGGGATTCAACGTTTTGCAAATCAACATGCTCCGGCAATGGGATGCCAGCGAATCAGGCCTGAATCTACAACCGTTTGCATTACTGGAAAATGGAGATTTCGACTATCACACATTAAGCGTAGCCTATTTTGACCGGGCAGAAGTCATGATCCAGATGGCTGTAGAACGCGGCTTTATTCCAGCCTTGGTACTTCTGTGGTGTAATTATGTACCGGATACATGGGCTGAAATGTTCCAGAAGGGCAATAAAATGCCGCTGGATTGCGTTGAAAGCTATGTAACTTATGTTGTAAACCGCTATTCCCGCTTCGAGCCTGTTTATTTGATCAGCGGGGATACTGATTTTCCTACAGAACGTGCTAATGCATACTATTTGAAGGCGCTGGAAACGGTACAGCAATTAAGCCCGGCAAGCCTAACTGCACTGCATATCCAAGGAAGATTGAGGGAAATTCCTGAAGCTTTTGAGCAACACAAGGGTCTTGGATTTTATATGTATCAATCAGGACATAATTCTCAGTTTCAGCATGTCGCCCACGAGATTGCCCAGCATTTTTACCACAAGCCGGAGATCCGTCCCGTCATCAATGGAGAACCTTGCTATGAACAGATCAGTTACAGCCGCAATGTGTATGGTAGATACACCGCACTGGATGCTAGAAAAGCAGCATGGCAAAGTCTACTCGCAGGCGGGGGAGCGGGAATTACCTATGGAGCGCATGGCATTTGGAGCTGGCATAAAAAAGGCAAGAAGTTCGGAATTGTAGAAGGAGAGGGCTTTGATAGTCCCTATGATTGGAGAACGGCACTGCGTTTTGAGGGCGCATGGGATTATTCCTTTATTAAATATTTATTTGAAATGTACAATCTGATCGGCATAAAGCCGCTGGATATTGTTTTAAACAAGACAGAGGAGATCAGAGCTGCGGGGAACGAGAATACCATCGTCTTGTATATCCCGGTTAACACGAAGGTGCGGCTAAGTATGAATTTACAGGACTACAAGTTTATAACCATTGATTTAGCGGAGAGACGATTTGCCCAAACGGAGGTAGATGCCCAGGCTGATCAATCTGTCATTGATATGCATGGTTTTAAAAGTGATGTTGTGATCATCGGAACGAAATAAAACAGGAGAAGAATAGGAGTAAGGCAACAGGTGGAGTAGAAAAGTAGATAACGCATCCAAGTAGGAGTGATCATGATGGATTACCAAAAGACAGCCAAAGAAGTGCTTAGATCGGTGGGGGGAAACGAAAATGTGAACAGTGTCATTCACTGTGTCACTCGTTTGAGATTCAAACTGAAGGATAATCAATTGCCAGATAAAGAAAAAATCAAACAGATTGACGGTGTTATTACCGTCGTGGAAAGTGGCGGCCAATTCCAGGTGGTGATCGGGAATGAGGTTCCCAAAGTATACGAGGCTCTTTTGGATACGATGGGAGTAAAGCCTGGAGACCAGGCTGCTGAAGACGATCAAAAGAATGAAACAGCGAGCCTGTTCAGTCGATTTGTCGATGTAATCTCAGGTGTGTTTATGCCTGTTGTTGGCGTGCTCGCCGCTGTCGGGATTTTAAAAGGACTGTTGGCCTTATGCACATCTCTGGGCTGGATGACTGATCAGATGGGTACGTATAAAATTTTATATGCAACAGCAGACGCTATGTTTTATTTCTTTCCGGTTATTCTAGGGTTTTCAGCAGGTAAAAAATTCGGAGGAAACCCGTATCTGTCTGCTGTTTTAGGGGCCGCCTTGGTGTACCCAACCATGACTTCCGCCTTTACGGATAAAACGGCACTGTCGTTTTTGACCATACCTGTCGTTCTGATTAATTATACTTCTTCTGTTATACCTATCATTATTGGGGCGTTCTTGGCAGCTAAGGTTGAAAAATTTATAAGTAAGTATGCACCTGCTTCCATTAAAATGTTCATTGTGCCTTTTCTGACCTTGGTCATTATATCACCGATTGTTTTTCTGATTGTCGGGCCGATAGCAACTATAATCAGCGATGGGTTAGCCAAAGGCTCCATGTGGATTTACGAGTTAAGTCCGGCTATAGCTGGTCTCATTCTAGCCGGGTCCTGGCAGGGCATTATTATCTTCGGCTTGCATTGGGCGTTCATTCCGATTCTCCTGAATAATGTAGTTACGAACGGTTTTGATCCGATTAACGGTATGCTGTTCTGTACTACGTTTGCGCAAACAGGTGCGGCTTTTGCCATTGCTTTGAAATCACGGGACCCCAAATTAAAACCCATTGCCACTTCTGCCACAATCGCGGGTTTGATGGGGGTTACGGAACCAGCTATTTACGGAGTTACGCTACCTACCAAAAAACCGTTTATTTTAGCCTCGATCGCTGGGGGTATAGGAGGAGCTGTAGCGGGCTTACTCGGCTCAACAGCATATGGATTTGCTTCAGGCGGGATTTTGGTATACCTTTATTCATTAATCCAAAGGGGATAGATACAGGCTTCATAGGCTTTATCATATCTTTGGTTGTAGCTTTTGTAGTCGGATTTATACTGACCTATCTTTTCGGCTATAAAAATGCAAAACCTTCGCCTGATATTAAAATTGCAAATGAAAGCAAAGAGGAAGAAAAAACGGTATTCAGTCCTTTAAACGGTGAATTGATTCGTTTGACCGCAGTGAAAGATGAGGCTTTCTCCAGTGGTTCGATGGGTCAGGGAGTCGCGATTATCCCCCTAGAAGGAGTAGCTTACGCACCTTTTAACGGAACTGTTGTTACCGTTTTCAAAACAAAACATGCGATTGGACTGATCTCTGAGGATGGAGTTGAACTGCTCATTCACTTTGGAATTAATACGGTCAGCTTGAAAGGAAAACATTTCACTTCTTTTGTGTCTGAAGGAGATACGATTCAAAAAGGGGACAAGCTGGTTGAATTTGATCCAAAAGCTATAGTGAATGAAGGATATGATCTCACCACCTCTGTTATTGTAACCAATACTGCGGTGTACACAGATATCTTAGCTGAAGAATCTAAGGATATTCATGTAGGAGATCGCTTATTGAGGATCAGATAGAATCCCAATACAATAATAGAGAGATAACTCATCAAGCTGACGATAACCCTGTGTAAAAATAGGGTTGTCGTCAGCTTTTTTGAATATGGAAACAGATTTTGCAGCATGTACTACAATAACAGGTTACCATACCCCCAACGAGTTCATCATCTGTCGGAAGGAGCGCACATATTTATCCGGCGCCAACAGGTTAACGATCCGTGTACGCCCCTTCTGGCGGATAGATTCGCGATGAGGTACGTTGTTCATCAGTTCCAGTCCTTGCAGTACCGCCTGTAAAATGTCTCCCTGCTGATAAAATTTACCGGTTTCATTGTGATCAATGAATGCTCGTACCCCGTCTGAATCAGAGCTTAACACCGGACAACGACAGGCCATCGCCTCAGCTACCGCATAGCCGAATCCTTCCACCAGCGAAGTCGAGAGCAGATACCCGCCTGAGTCGCCAATCATGGAATAATACAAAGGCATTTTAGCATGAGGTACGCTTTTAAGACGCTCGATAATCGAGGACATACCAAGCTGAGCAAGCATGTCCTCGAATTGTATTTTATCCTCTGGCTGAGACAAGGTGTCATCATAGAACATCCAAATCCGAAGATCGGCACGATTTTTTAGCATCCAGTAAGAGATGTCGACAAAATGCCTCCAATTTTTATTGGGCTCCAATCGCCCAACCCATGCAATGACCGGATTAGCCGGGGGAGTGTTAGGTACATAATTAAATACGTTAGTATCCAGAACATTTGGGAATACAAAACGATTAAGCCATGGACATATGCTGGAAAATAGCTGTACGAGGTGAGTTGTTTCCGGTAGAAGTACCGCATTGGCATGGTTATGAAGATACGGAACGGCATCTGCGACAATCCTTGCTGCTTCTTCGTGAGTGCCAAAGCCCTGTGATTCATAGATTAGTATCCCTTGGTAGCCCAACATTCGCAGTCTGGGGAGCATAGGATAGTCCGAAGAGACAATAATTGCATCGTACCGATGAGATTCCACCAGATTTCGAATTTCTTCTTCAGAGGAAGTCATGAACACCGGAATATCGCCGTGCAGGTTTTGCATCCCTGTACCCTGCCGATAATAGAGAAGATGACATTCAATCCCGTCCTGAATGAGCGCTCTACAGCGTTGACGGTTCAAGGTTTCCACGCCACCGCTCGGTATATAAAAAGTAAATAGAACTTTGATATCAAAAACCTCCTTTGCCAACCACAAGCTCTTATACCAAGTTATTCAACCTACAGGACGGGGTGTGGGTTTCTACGGAAGCCTGGCTCGAATCAGCGCATAATTATGGCTGAGGCGAGAATCTTCCGGGGAGCGCTCTGTTGCTTCTTTCGCAAACTCACATGCTTTGTGCATTAGACCCAACTCGTAGCAAGCGAGGGCTCCAAGATCATATAGTGCACTGCGTTTATCGGCCCAGCGCGCCTGCGGCATGGCAAGATGCTGTTAAGCGTAGCGATGCACTCGTCCCAACGGGCATGATACAAGCGGAGCTGGTCTAATCGGATGCTGTGTTCTTCACCTTCCACAATATATTCAAGCACCTCATTAACTGGGCGTATCCAACGGTAGACGTAATGATAGTAGATGTGGCATTTTATGTTCACATTTTAGACACATTATTTTAAGCTTCTATTTAAGTGATGTTAAGCTGGAGCTATATGTGGGGGATTATCATTAGAAATTAAAAGTGTAGCATGAAGTGCGAGGAGACCGCTTCGCGAAGGGTTTGAGCTTCCGATCGCTGTTGCTGTAGGATTCTTTTTGGATTAGATGAGATATTTATAGGTAAGAATCCTACAGCAAAGGCGAACGCTATCGCTTCTCTAGCTTCAAATCCTCCGCTTCGCTACTGCCTGCTTCCCATGCAACATTTTGGGGGAGGGGAGCAGCGGGAATGAGACCGCTTCGCGAAGGGTTTGAGCTTCCGATCGCTGTTGCTGTAGGATTCTTCTTGGATTAGATGAGATATTTAAAGGTAAGAATCCTACAGCAAAGGCGAACGCTGGCGCTTCTCCAGCTTCAAATCTCTCGCTTCGCTACTGACTGCTTCTCATGCAACATTTTGGGGGAGAGGAACAGCAGGGAGAAGATTACGAACAAAGAAAGGGTGAAACATGTGCTCAAAGTGCAGCAGGTGAGCAAGTGGTATGAGGGCAACCGGGGCGTACATAAGTTGGATTTTGAAATGCAGCGCGGTGAAATTGTTGGTTTCTTGGGGCCAAATGGTGCGGGTAAAACGACCACGATGCGCATGATTACAGGATATCTTCAGCCAAACGAGGGAGTAATTACGATTGATGGTATCCCGATTCAGGATAAAGGCAGACAGGCTCGTTCCAAAATCGGTTATCTGCCGGAGACGCCCCCTTTGTATGGGGATATGTCTGTAAGATCCTACTTAAAGTTTGTAGCTAGTATTCGGGACGTGCCTGTGAGAGAGCAGAAGCTGCGTATTTCGGAGATGATTTCCCGGCTGGGTCTGAATGGACGTGAAAAACAATTGGTCCGTAGCTTGTCCAAAGGGTACAAACAGCGTCTGGGGCTGGCAGGTGCAATTATTCATAATCCGGATTTATTAGTGTTGGATGAACCGACCTCGGGTTTAGACCCCAATCAGATTTTAGAGATTCGTCAGCTCATTCAGGAGATTGGTGAAAATCATACAGTATTGCTCAGCACGCATATTTTGCCCGAGGTGGATGCTTTGTGCAATCGGGTGCTGATCATTCACGAAGGGAAACTGGTCATGGACGGGCGTCCTGACGCGCTCGGCGGTTCGATGGAAGACGGATTCAAGGTGAAACTGGAGGTCAAAGGCAAGCGTGAGCAGGTAATGGATGTTATACGAGCTTGGGGAAAAGTACAAGTTGAATCTTTGGCGCCTACTCTGCCATCAGTGAATACGAAGCTGACTGCCACAGAGCAGGATTTGACCGGATTGTTGCTTACAGGAGCTTCCGATGAGGATTTTCGCGAAGAGCTGTTTTTTGTGCTGTCGGATGCGAAGCTTCCGATTTTGGAAATGAAAAAAGAAAACCTAAGCTTGGAAAATATCTTCCAGCAGTTAACGACTCGCGAGACGGAAGAAGGTCAGGGCGGCGATCCAGCGGTTCATGATCTACATACCTCTAAGAATGAAGCAACGGTCATCACGGCGGATCATGGAGAAGCCTCGGCCAGCGATAACAAGGTTGAAGAAGACAAGGATACAGGAGGTAATCGGTCATGAGGCGTTTGTTCGCAGTCTGTCAAAAGGAGCTGCAAGCCTATCTATGGACCCCAACGACGTATTTTGCGCTTGCGGTGTACATGCTGCTGACGGGGTTACTATTTTACACGAACTTTGTGATGTATCAGCCTAGTATTTTGGACTATCGGCTGGTACTCGGTGATACATTGTCCATGCTGGTGTTTGTTGTCCCATTACTCACGATGCGGCTGGTTGCAGAGGAATTCAGGCAGGGTACGGATGAGCTGCTGCTTACCTCACCTGTGAGTGTAACGGAAATCATGATGGGTAAATTTTTGGCATCGCTAGGCATGTTGCTCATACTGGTACTGTGCAGCCTGGCGTATCCGGTCGTGATGTCCTTTTATGGGACGCTGGATTGGACGCTGGTATTTACATCCGTGATCGGCCTGTTTATGCTTGGCGCAGCCATGATGGCAATCGGCTTATTCGCATCAACGCTTTCACAGCATCAGATGATGTCAGCGGTCGTCAGTTTTATTCTTTTACTCGTGTTCTGGATGCTGGATTCGTTTGGTGGACAAACGGGCGCATCTGCGGCGCTGCAGCAGTGGCTGGAACCTTTTTCACTAACTGCACGGTTTGATAGTTTCACCAAAGGATTGCTGAATGGAGCCGATGTATTGTACTACGTGACGGTGGCTGCGCTCTTTTTGCTTTTTAGCATCCAAGTGGTTGAACGGAAACGGTGGAGGTAATGAATATGAAAAAATGGCTGGGTCATACCAATAGTATGGTACTATCAATTGCTGCTGTAGGTATTTTTATTCTATTGACGTTATTTCTGCGCTCGCTGGGAGGCTTTCAACTGGATCTGACGGCAGGCAAGCAGTATACGCTGTCTGATCAGACGTTGACGACCATTCAGGGTGTAAAGGAAGACGTACGATTAATTGCCTTTACCGTATCTACTTCGCAGAATCAGAAGCTGAACCGGGATGTTACGGATATGCTGAATGAATATGCCAAGCGTAACAAGAAGCTCAAAGTCGAGCAATACGATTTGAATCAGGAACCGATACTGGCTAAGCAGTATAGTGTTACTGCAGCCTCCATTGTGCTGGTGCAGGGAGAGAAAAAGCGGGTTATAGATATTGGAAGCCTATTTACGCAAGCCCAGGGGAGTGGTAAAGGGGCATACCAATTTACAGGGGAAGAAAAGCTGACTAGTGGACTGCTGGCATTGTCATCTACCCGTCAAGGAAAAGTGGTTTTTCTGACAGGGCATGAGGAAATTCCTTTGTCCCAAATGACCGAATTAAGCAGCTCATTGGCGCAAGATAATGTGAAAACAGAGGAAGTTCAGCTTAATCAAGCGGGTAGTGTGCCCAAAGATGCGTCTGTACTGGCTATTGTTGGACCAGAGCGGGATATTAGCGCGACGGAATTGAAAAGTATTCGTACGTATCTGAATGATGGTGGAAAGCTTTTTATGGCGTTAGGATTTCACCCGAACATGGGGGCCAACTGGAAAAATCTTGACGCATTAGCGGCTGATTATGGAGTGAAAGATACTCATGCTATCGTGGTGGATCAGGAACAGACGAATACGCTGGGCCCTCTATGGACGGTTCCTACCTTTGGCAGTCATGCGATTACTGATAAACTGGCGGCTTCTAATCTATATCCTGTTCTTTCGCTGTCTATTGCTTTGCAGGCAGGAGAGCAGAAGGATTGGAAGACGACGCTATTGATGAAATCTTCTGCAGCTAGCTATGGCGAAACGAATATCCAGGGACTGCTGAACAATGAAACGCAGAAGGACGACAAGGACCCACAGGGTCCGCTTGATCTCGGTTACGCGGTAGAAGGGAAAGACGGCAAGCCCAAAGCGGTTATTCTCGGAACGTCAGCCCTTCTAAGCGACACGGAGATCAGCACAGGAGGGAATCGAGACTTTGTGCTGAATAGCTTGAATTATGTGCAGGAACACTCGGATGGACTCACTATTCGTCCTCGTCAGGAGCAGGATTTTAAGGTAGCTTATTTAACTGCTGCACAAGCGAAAACGGTATTGGCCATATCTGTCGTCGGATTGCCACTGCTGTTCGCGGTGATCGGAATCTTATTATGGTGGAGGCGAAAAAGTGCATGAGAAAATGGATACCCACAGTGCTGCTGCTAGTTGTATTGGGAGCGGGTATAATCTATGCCAAGAGCCAAAACTTCTTTCGTGAACAAGCCCCGGCGGCTCGCCAGCTCGTTCAGCTTACGCAAGGAGATATTACGTCTTTTGCGATCACTGGAAAGGACGGCAAGTCAGTGGAACTTAATCAACGTGATGGCAAATGGAGCATGAGTAAGCCACGATCTTACCCGTTAAATCAATATACAATAGACAATTGGCTAGCTGCGATTCAAAATGTAAAGTTGGGTGATGTCGTGGAATCATCCCCCACAGACGTAGCCAAATATGGAATTAGTGCTACCAATGACCAGATTGAGATTAAGACCAAGAAGGGTGACGTTCGTACCTTTGCCTTCGGTGAAACGCTGCCTTCCGGAGATGCTGTCTATGTACTATCAGACCAAAAAGAGATAGCTTCCGTACCTATAGATACACTTTCGGGTTTGCTGTTGGGTGCTGATGATTTTACAGATACAACGCCGTTTGATTGGGATGATCCCAAGCTGAGCGGAATAGAGTGGGAAGGCCAGAATGCCTCATGGATGCTCCGATCCTCCGGTAGCAGTGGAACTGGAGATAGTGCTTCCGCATCTTGGACGCTAAACGGCAAGTCAGTAGCCGGTGATACGGCAACTTCCCTCTCACAGCAAATCAAAAACCTGGCTAGCAGTCAGGCCTTGCGCAAAGCCTCTGAGCTGATCAAGCCTGTTCACCGCTTTACGCTGAGCATATCGCTGGGCAAGGAAGATTCCCAGCTGGTCTATCAGGGCTGGACACTTAACGATGATCCAGATACCGTGTGGGTTGTACCGCCACAAAGCAACTGGGCTTATGGCCTGTCCGCTTCTGATGTGAACCGTGCTGAACAGAGTGGTCATGACCAGGCTAAGGCTAGCCAATAATCATTACATTTATAATAGCTGAACAAAGAGGCTCCAACGGCGAATAATCGTCGTGTGGAGCTTCTTTGTGTTCGTTATTCATCAGGCTTGCTGCTTTTGGAAGAAGGGCTGTTATTGTCGTTTAAATCTTGGATGACCTGAATCAGCTCATGAAGTGAGAGATCCAGCTTATCCAACTTTTCCTCCATCGTGTGCAGGATGTGCCGCAATAAAATAAAACAAAGTCCAGCCGGAAAGCCTACGTTGGTAACCAGAGAAAGAGCATCATCCATCTGCAATGTATTTCCCTCCTTTTTAGCCATATATAAAGGAAGGTAAATTAAAAGAACCATATACAACTGATTGTAAAAATAGTATAATAAATAAGAACAAGTGTTCTGTTTTGGTTGTAAAATAGGATTGCAAATTACCCTATAATATGAGGATTTAGAAAAAGTCAAATCCAAAGAGAAAGGGTGATTTATATTGGAAAAATCTCAGCTAACATTGGTCGAACAATATCGAAAGAAGTTGTACCGCATTGCTTGGAGAATCCAGTATCGTGCTCGGGTACAAACCAATCATGAATTTGTAATGGAAAAGAACGAAACTGTCATCGCTCCATCTTTTACAGAATCTGCAAACTCTAATATGTACACACTACAGCTTATCAACTCTCTATCTTCTGAGATCGGAAAAATGATCATCTTTGACCTTTACATACTAGACAAAACCGAAGCACAGATTGCAAAAGAGTTAAAGCTATCCCAACAGGCGGTGAATAAATGGAAAAAGAAAATGCTCAAAGAGTTATTTCGGATGCTGAGTTCGTCCAATGGCTCAAATTAGCACAAAGTGGGGATCAGGAGGCCATGAGCAGGATACTTTATTTGTTCGAGGAAGACATTCAGAGGACGAGTCGGTATATACGTATGTCTCGTGAAGATGCTGTTCAAAGTATCGTGGTTGATTTTATTGAAGAACTACGTCAAGAGCTGAAGACAGAGATATAGAAAAAGTGGACAATGGATGTAGCCTTGTCTATCCTTATCGGTAGGTTTAACTTATGTGACGGAGGGCTTATATGTTTATGAGTGATAGCAGGGCTTTATTCGAAAAAAATATGAAGTTGTATCCAGTTAACCGTATTCGCTCCAATGTTATCATTCTTGTTTTATTGCTGTTAGATCTGTTTTTGACTATTCCCTTAATAGGAAATCCCTACATTGCAGTTTATGTTTATGTGCTGATGCCACCGATTGTTCTGATTAATATTTGGGCGCTTGTACTGGTCATAATGCCACGCAAATTGCAGTTGAATTATGTTTTATTCCGTGGTGTATTTGGTTTGGTATGCTCTATTGGCTTCATGATTATGACACAAAAGTTTGCTTATGGTATGTTGGGTCTGGATACTCCATGGTATTTTATAAGTTCTTTTGCCGCTTATGGAATCGCTTTGTACTGCTATATCAAATATCATCTGGCGAAATTCAAAAATCCTTCAAATTATAAGGAAGAACCAAAAGTGAAGAAAAAACACAAGCGAGAAGCTGTAGTAACAATGACCACATTTACCGGGGCTGGTTATTTGATAGCCAATCTTTCCCTCGGATTTGCTACACAACAATTCGTTGCTACAGTATTGATGTGTGTATACTCCATGCTTGCATTTGTTCTTTTTCATTTTATTATGGAGCTGCACCGCTATTATTGGCTTCATAAACTGAGGAATCAGACAACGGGTTGAACACAATACATGGATTACACTGTAATTTCTCTATAAAAGATGTTTGGAATAATAAATAAGCCTGCGAACGCCTACACTATGATAGGTGTTTGCAGGCTTTTTAGGTTGTAGATTTATTTAGTCAACATACTTGTTGCCGTCAGCGTCAATATAAATGGATTGAACTGCTGTACGGCGGTAAGGATATCCTGCTGCTGTGGTGCCGTTAATTTCATAGGTTACGGAATAGATGCCTGGCTTGTCCGCTTTGGAAAGCTCAATTTGCCCAGTAGGAGTAACGGTTTTTTGCTGCAATGTCAGACCTTTGGACGCTGTAGTCATTCCTTGTTGCGGATCACCATAGTATTGAACTTGGTAAGTGACTTGTGTAACGCTGGTTGGGGAATCCTGGGACTTCAGATTTAGTCTCGGGCCCACTGCATTTAGATTGTATTTGAGCTCAGGGACCTGAGCGGCATGATAGCGTGCAATCAGTAGATATGCACCATGATCAGGAATTACGGCGTTCAACTTATAAATGCCTGGTTGGGGATTGGTAACTACTGCACTATGATGCCAGGCACCAGCAAAGATTTCTTCATCACGACCTGCTTTCACATTAAGCAATTCGCTAGTACCGTCAGGTTTGGTCAGCTCAAGCTGACTTACACGTTTATCGCTGATCCAGTCCAGATCAATGGATTGGACACCATTTTCAACCGTGAGGGTTTCGGAGGCTTTTCCATTATAATCGCCGCCTCGAATAAAATATGAATTATCGATCTCGTTATAGGTGGATTGTACAGCAGAAGCAGTCAGGGAAGACGCTGCTGAAAATGCCTCAGTTTCCTGATTCAATGCTGGAGTGTTCGCTTGGAGGTAAGGTAGGATCAGGGAGAAGACGTAAGAACCGGTACGAACCTTGGCATGATCCCAGGAACCGATTTTAACTACACGTCCGCCGGGAAGCTTAGCATTGTCGACTGTGACCACTCCATCATTTTTGCCGAAGGATGAGAGATACATTCCACCCAGTATGTAGGAAGCAGTGCCGCCAGACCAGTTATCACCAGCAAACGTGAAGAATGGAATTGTAGTCGCGTTACTGAGTGCATCAGTTTTGGTTCGGAAATACTTCATATAAGATGTTTGTAACGTAGAGGTGCCGGGATTTTGTGAGCCGACGATATCTGCCAGCCATCCGGCCCAGCTGCTGTAGGCGAGATCTGCAAGTTGTGAACCATGATGGGGACTGCTGAGGGTGATGACACGTTGTACATAAGGAGCTGCTCCGTTATACACGAGAGCGGTTTGAGTATCCACTCCACCTTTGCTGTGGGCGATGATGATGAGTTTTTTTCCGAAATGATTACTAATGACTTTGATTTTGTCGGCTAGAAGCTTGCCATTGTCCCACATATCCTGGGATGTGCCATTCGCATCGTACAAATTAATGGTGGCCGTCTGGTATCCAGCGTCACGTGCTTGCTGAAGCATATCATTATTATTCTTGGTCCACACTTCGGCGCTACTGTTCAAACCATGTACAAACAATAGTGCGGGTTTGGTAGGATCAACGCGATTAGGTGGTGGGCCTTCTGTCCAGCTTCCGGCGGGAGCTTTCGGTGCTTCAGGTGTAGTGGAGCCTGCAAAAGCACCGGCGGGGATAAGAGTGACGGATAACAAAAAAATGAGCATCAAAACGGTGAGCTTCTTCAAACTGTAAATCCTCCTTTTTGTAAAATTAAGTATTTCAAACTTATTATACATGCCATCTTGTGGTAAATCATCAATTGTATTTCATATTTACATTAAAATTTTATTTTTTCAGTCATTTTTTAGTCAGGATATCCCTAAGATTGATGGCGCATGCTAATCTCGTCACACATTTTATATGTATGGAGGATGAGTTCATGCCAGGAACTAAAAAAGTCATCAGTTTTACGATTTCAGCTGCTTTACTTGCCAGCATGGCTGCTTTAACCGGGTGTGGAAATGCTGATCATAACGTTCGTACGAACAGTACACGCTATAACGCGCAAAGCACACAGCATATGGATGGTGTGAATCGTTATGGTTTAGATGGTGTAAACCGTATGGATGGTGTGAATCGTTATGGGGTTAAATCCAACGGTATGGACGGGATGTCATTGAATGAAAATGGCAACAGAACCGGACATCCAATCCGTAATCTGCAAGTCGATCGCAACTTGTCCAAACGTATATCCGAGATGCCGGATGTAAAGTCTGCGACAGTATTGGTTGGTGAACGAAATGCCTATGTAGCCGTTTCCTTGAAAGACCAAGCTAACGGAACGGGTGTTGGTGCTCCAAGCATTGACGGTACTCCGAGTGCTAATAATACAGGGCGCAACGGGAATGTACCGAGTGTGAATGGCGTTAATGGCACCAGAGGAAATCGAACTACAGGTACTACAACGCCTGGAATGACAGACAATGGAGTTACCGGGAATGGAACACCTGCACGTCGTGATGACGGTTTGTTCGGTACGATGGGTACAGGCTCGTACGGTATGTTGCGTGGCTTGACGGACAACAACAATCGCACAGATAACGGCAATAACACCATCGAGGGAGCAAGAACTGCATATGAACCAACTGATGCAGTCAAGAGCCGTATTGCTAACAAGATTAAGCAATTTGCACCTTCCATTGAACAGGTGCATGTATCGGCTAACCCGGACTTTGTTAGACAAACCTCTGACTTTACACGCAGTGTACAAAATGGTCATCCGATCAGAGGCTTGAGCAATGAAATGGTGGATGTGATTGAACGTGTATTCCCGACTTCGGCGGCTGATACAAACCGTCCAATGGAAAATACAACACCAACACGTCCACAAAATAATACGCCCGCACCGATGAATCATCGCTAATTCAAACCCTTAATTGTGAATATCCCAAAAAGAGCTATCCCATCTCGGCGAGTTACGCTGATGGAATAGCTCTTTCTTTTGCGGGGATTATATAACTATGACGATTTGCGCACTCCTTTAATCCATACACCTTGCAGATTTAAGTCGGCATCCAGCAATAAGACGTCTGCTTGTTTACCTGCTTCAAGTGAACCTGTTCGATCAGCTATGTTCAGGGATCTAGCCGGATTCAGGCTAGCCATTTGTGATGCCTCGGGGATACTCAAGCCTACATGTTGAACTAGATAACGGAAGCCCTCAATCATCGTTAGTGTGCTTCCTGCCAAAGTGACGCCATCCTCCAGTCGTGCGACACCATCCTGTACAATCACTGGCAAATCACCGAGTTTATAATGACCATCTTCCAGCCCGGTGGCTGACATGGCATCGGTGATGAGGATGAGATTATGGTCCTGCTTTAACTTGGCAAGCAGGGAAATAGCAGCAGGATGCACATGAATGCCATCTGCGATGATTTCTGCTTCAATGCGCGGATCAGCGAGTACGGCTCCCGCAGCTCCTGGCTTGCGGTGATGCAGTGGAGTCATGGCATTAAAGGTGTGCACGGCATGGTTCAGGCCCGACGATGCTGCCTGTTCAACCTCTTCATACGTAGCATCCGTATGACCGAGTGCCGCAGTAATGCCGTGGCTACGCAGCCATGCGATGAGTTCAAGGGCACCATTTTGTTCAGGCGCAAGTGTGACCTGGCGAACAAGGCCCGGATAGCGCTGCTCCCATTCTGCCACCCAAGCGAGGTTCGGAGGCACGATATGTTTCGGGTTTTGTGCTCCTGCCCAGTTCGGACTAATGAAAGGTCCTTCCAGATGCACCCCCTCCAACTGCGCATGGGGCATGGGATATGCCATGTATGTGTGAACTTCTTTTAATACCCGTTCAATTCGTTCCTTGGGCGCGGTCATAGTAGTAGCCAGCATAGCCGTCGTTCCTTGCGAACTGTGAAAAGAGGTGATTGCATCCAGCACCCTCCGATCAGAGTCCATAAAGTCCTCACCGTTACCGCCGTGAACATGAATATCAATAAAGCCTGGCAGCAGGTACCCCTCCTCCTGACGAACAACATTCGCCGCTTGTGTGGCAACTTCTTCAGGATTGCCTAAGACCAATGAGGTCCAGTCCACGGGCATATCCTCCTCTGAACCAGCGTATACAATGGATTGCCCCTCAATGATGACAACTCCGTTGGGAATGATGTCATTCCCAACGACGACTTGACCATACAATAGCTGCGGTATGTTACTGTTCATTTCATCTGACTTCATTTAAACCATCCTCCTGCTTCCTGATCCAGTAAAATAAGCACGTTGGGGTGGCATTGCAGCAGGGAAGCCGGACACTCCGTTGTGACGGGTCCAGTTAAAGCCTGCCTTATAATGTCGGCCTTCTCTGCGCCAAAGGCCACCAGCATAATTTGCTTCGCCTTAAGAATGGTGCCAACGCCCATCGTCACTGCTTGTCTGGGCACTGCATTGATATCGTCAAAAAATCGGGCGTTCGCTGAGCGCGTTCTTTCCTTCAAATCTACAACATGTGTGGCTCCGGTCAAGATGTGACCGGGTTCGTTAAAGCCGATATGGCCGTTATGACCAATGCCAAGCAATTGGAGATCCACAGGTCCATGATCCAGAATGGCCTGCTCGTGCGCTGCACATTCTGCTGTGAGATTTAGGGCATTCCCGTTAGGGACGCGTGTATGAGATATGGGAATGTCGATATGCTGAAACAAGTGCTCATTCATAAAGCTTCGGTAGCTCTGCGGATGTTCTGGGGAGAGACCAACATATTCATCAAGATTCACGGAGTAGGCGCGAGCAAAGCTCACCTGTCCCTTGCAGTACATATCCGCAAGATGTCGGTAAATGCCAATCGGCGTACTACCGGTGGCCAAGCCCAGCATAGCTTGTGGTTTGGACAGCAGCAAGCTGGCGATCACAGTGGCAGCAGTAGCGTTCAGGTTTTCACGGCTGTTCAAAATGCGAATGTTCATCTTTAGTGCCCCCCTGGTTGTTTTTTAAGCTTACTCACTTGTTGATATGAACCTTCCAATCTCGGAATATATTTGTCAAAATTCGCGCTCACCATACCTGTAAACAGGATATCTATAATATGAAGCTGGGCGATGCGGGATGCCATGTCTCCACGTCGCATTCCTTCCTCCAATGAGGAGGAAAATAGCGCAATATCCGCAAGGCTTGCCAGCGTATTGTTTCCGAAGGAGGTCAGGGATAATGTTTTGGCACCCTGTTCCTTTGCACAGCGTAGAGCCGCAATGGTCTCCTGGGTTTCTCCTGAATAAGAGACGGCAAAGGCCACATCCTCCGCTCCGAGCGAGGAGGCAGAGGTAATCTGCATGTGAGAATCTGCGAAGGCAGTGCTATTCTTGCCAATACGGATCAGCTTCTGGTAAAAATCCTGTGCCACAATCGAGGATGTTGCCATCCCATAGAGATCAATACGGCTTGTGGCTGACAGCCATGCAATGGCCTGCTCTAGCTTGCCCAAATCCAGCAACCGGGTCGTGTCTGCAATGGAGGCCGTATGGTTTGCCTGAATAGCCTGCACGATACGGGAAAGTGAATTTCCAGCCACAATGTCCTGATAGGATTCTTCACCTGTAAGGTTGGAGTGGGACAACTCGGCGGCCAGCTTCATTTTAAAATCGGGATACCCTTTAAAATGTAGTGATTTGCAAAACCGTGTAACGGTTGCGGCACTCACACCGCAACGCTCTGACAGTTCCCGAATACCCAGATGCAGCACATCCTCCGGGGCTTGCAGGATAGATTCCGCCAGCTTACGCTCTTGTACAGGCAACTGCTCCAGTCGATGGGATAATGTATGAAGAATGGGGGACATGAGCTGTGCTCCTTTAGCTATATAATGCTTTTGTGAAAAAAAGTATCATTTAATTAAATGAAATTAAGAAAAATATTTTCGTGTATATTGTAAAATAATTACGCACTTCATACAAGAGGGGAGAGGCTGATCACTTTCAAGTGTAGCTTCTATAAATGAATAATAAATGCAGAAAAATTTGTAGAAGTTATCATACATTAATTTACATTTTGCGACTTTTACTTACAAAACAACCTATTGACTTGTCTCTTCAATGGAGGAGTATAATTGAATATAGTTCCAATCAAGGAATTTTACTAGGAGCTTTTCAAAGGGCATCGTTGGACGGAAGAGTAGGATCTCATTCACAAGGAGGAGTTTGCTATGCAAAGCCAAGTGATTGAAATGATCAGCGCGGTCAAGGAAGATCCTGAATTGGTCGCTAAGCTGAATGGACATTCGGACATTATTCATGATGCGGGACTGGATTCATTGCAGTTGGTTCATTTCATGCTGCAAGTGGAGGATGCATTTGATGTGGAGATTGATTTTGATTCCTTTGAGTTGGAACATCTCCGTTCAGTAGATGCGTTTTGCAGTTACATTCAAGGAATTAGCGATGCGGAGCAAGTGTCGCACCCGGAAGGTATGGAGACAGTCTGAACGCAGGGTAGACTTTGCCTGAAAATCCATTAAACGAGGTGTTAGCATGCAGCCCAAAAGCAATGTGCTGATTGATGAGAAGGCTTTCAAGCTCATCAAGCGTAACCTGAAAAACGCTTCCGTGTCTTATCGTAACGCAACACAGGATCCGGCTTTCAAAACGGACATGCCCCAGACGATCGGTATTAAGCTGACCAACCGTTGTAATTTAAGATGTACGCACTGCTTTGAATGGAACGAGGAAGGCTATCATCACCAAATGGATAAAGAAGAACAGAATATGGATCTTGCCCCGGATATGCTTCGGCAGATTTTGAGCGAAACGAAGGAAGTGAAGTCCAGACTGTACATGTGGGGTGGTGAACCGATGTTTCACCGGCGCTTTGATGAAATTTTGGACGTGCTGGCGGAAGATCGGCGTGAAATGACCTTTTGTACAAATGGACTACTCATTGATAAATATTTGGACCGGATTTTGGATTTGTCCGAAAATCTGGAGTTGTTAATAGCGATTGAGGGTTTTGAAAAAGAACACGATTTAATACGCGGTAAAGGCACCTTTCAGAAAACAATGCGGCAGATGGATAAGCTGATTGAACTTCGCGATCAGGGATTGTACAAGGGACGGGTAACTGTCCATGCGGTCATTAACGATAACATGATCGGACGGATGTACGAATTTCTGCAAATGCTGGAGGATAAGAGGCTGGATCTGGTGCTGCTAACGTTCCCCTGGTACATTTCCAAAGAAACCTCCTTTAAAATGGATGAATATTTTACACGTAATTTCTCCTGGCTCCGACAACTTGAAGAAAAAAATATTAGTAGCTGGCATGCTTTCAAATATAAAATCAACCCGGCTAACATCGACCCTCTGATGCAGGAATTACAGCGGATCAATGAGCGGGTATGGAACATTCGCGTGCGTTATCAGCCCGGCTTGGATTATGAGGAAATTGATAAATTTATACATGGCGAGGAAATGGTCAGCCGTTGTTCCAATCATTGTTTGGCGCTCACCTCCAGAACAGATATTTTACCAGACGGAAAGGTTATGCCTTGCAAATTTTTCAGTGAGTTCACGATTGGAAGTTTGCGTGAGCACAGTCTGAAGGAAATATGGAATTCGGATGCGTATGAAAAAACCCGTCAAAAGATTAATCATGAAGGATTGACGCCGGTGTGCTCCAAATGCAGTGTGCTGTATCTGCATGGGGCAGGCTCTCTGAAATACATTTAGTTTCCTAATGAATCTCCTATGGAATATTGTTTGCTACTAGATGGAAGAGAGAGGGATGATGACAAGACGTGACGACTAAAACGATTAACCTTGTGGAAGCACTTGCTCATGAACGGGATCATGGGGTCCTGATTTGGCTGTTTAATATCGGCGCAGAGCAAGTGTGGCATCCATCCCCCCGGAAGGGGGGCATGGTAGACCGGGATGAGCAGCAGGTCGTAAACCGGATGGAGGAAATGAATCTCCTGCTATGCCGAAGTCAGGATGTCATTGTACTCCGTGAACAGCCGGATGAGGCATTTCTGGACATGCTTCAGCGGTTAGGTTTCAGCCTGCCGCGTATTGAGGTGCCAGAGCCTTCTGATCCGCTAACGCCGATTTCAGAGTTAGTACTGGCGGATGACGCACTTTTGGCACGACTACGTGCGGTTGCGGATGCAGGCCATAGCAGCGGCGGAGCCAAAGCGTGGCTCGTACCCTATGCGGTCACACCGCAGGAGGAAGCGATTGCGGAGCGTTGTGGGCTGGAGTTGATCGGTGCTCCATCTAGGGTATGCGCCCAGGTGAATGATAAAATATTTAGCCGTCTGACCGCACAAAAGCTTGGTTTTGCTGTCAGCGAGGGCGCTGTATGTGCAGACGAAGCGGCAATTCGCAGAGAATGTGAGAGACTGGCTGGCTTATCGGACGAGCCTGTGAAGCTGATTATCAAGCAGCCACACGGGGCCTCGGGACAAGGCATGTATATGCTGGACGAGCTGTCCAAGCTGGACACACTGCTGAGTGTGATGAGACGCTTCGGCGGCTCGTCATCGTCTTCTGGCGGCTGGCTGGTGGAGCGCTGGCACAATAAGCAAATGGATCTGAACTACCAGCTCTGCATTGACGAGGGCGGTGGGGTGACGATGTTTTCGCTAAAAAGGCAAAACGTAGACGGTACAGTCTATATCGGCTCCCAGGTTCCCGCTGATATTGGCGAGACGCTGGAGGAAGAAGTGAGACGGTGTGCTTATCAGTTGGGAACGTATCTCTATTCCATCGGGTATACGGGAATGGCTTCCATTGACGGTTTTGTTGACGAAGATGGTTTGCTGATTCCGGTGATCGAGATTAATGGCAGATTTACCCTGTCTACTTACATCTCGTTCCTGTCCTCTGTCTTGGGAGAACGGCATAAGACCTTGTCCCGTTATTACCGCAACGTGACCGCTACACCTCTCACCTACAGCCGTTTGTGCGGGTTGCTGGCGGAGGAAGGCTTGCTCTATACACCCGAACGGCCTGAAGGGGTGTTTGTTTATACGGCGGGTACCTTGTCTGGCATTCCTGTAAAGCGGGGCTATGTGAACCGGATTTTCACACTTATTTTGGCAGACAGTTGGCAGGAAGCGGATGCTTATGCACACAAATTGGAAGGTATCATTGCTGGATTAGGATGCTCATAAATAGGAGGGAATCGAGAATGAAAACAGACGTATACCATGCAGTACCTTTGCTGGAAAAGGTTTTGAAGCTGGCTCCCGGCGAGTTGGAACAGTTGACTCCGGATCAGGACCTGCGAACCTTGGGCCTGAATTCCTTATCCGCTGTTGAATTAATTGTAGAATTGGAAAATGAGCTTGATATTACGATGGAGGACGACGATTTGGTGCTGGAGCATCTATCTACACTGCAAGGCATTGAGCGTCTGCTGGGCAAATATGCATAAGGGCGCTGAACAGACAAGACCTATGCTGCAGTCCGATATGGGGGCACGTCATAATTCCATTGTTGATCATAGTGCAGAGGAAATCGCAAATGCTCTCCCAGGGAAGCATTGTGTATATTCTTCCCTGCGTACTTCATTGCAGAGGTATGGGGTGAACATGGCCGAAGCCGAGCTGTTCATGCTGTGTGGGAGTATGTGCGCGGAGTATGGTGGAGATTTGAAGCGCTTCGGACCGGAGAAATATCCGGAGCAGCTTCAAGAAATGGCCGCCAGTGGCGGACCGGTTATTCGAGTAGAACCGTGGGTCGAAGGAGTCAGCAATGAAACCGATCTGTTGCGGGTGCTCACATATGGTTATGGTACGATGCTGCACACATCGAGCACCGCTTTAACCTATCACGATGTATATGTGAAAAATTACCCAAGGGGTCATGTGATTGAGTTGTACGGACTGGACTTGCAAGAACGGATGGCACAGGTGAATGATAGCTTCCTGCTCGATTCCTCGGGACATGCGATGACTTATGTGGGCTCAGCCCGGCTCGACGACCTCATGCAGGGCATTATTGAGTATGCATGGCTGGTGGAGCAGCCTGTCCCGCTTTCGCCAAGGGAAATGCATGCTGCGTGTGCTTATCATATTCGTCAGTATGTGACGGGTGAAAAAGTTACAACAGACCAGCATGTCAAGCGGGGAGATGCGGGTTACCGGGCATTTGTCGGTGACTTCCATCTGTTAGAAGACATGGAGGATCAGGAGTTTCGGGCGTACTGTCATGAAATCTATTACAATCTGCGCTTGGGTAGCGCTCTTCATTTGGCGGATTATACAGCTGATTATTGCCTGCTGCATCAAGCTACGCTGGGGCCGCAAGCACAGCATATCATTGAATTGGCACAGGCGTTGTACGCGGATTGGCACAAGCTTAATCTGCATATTTACAAAACAGGACTCCAATTGCGCAAGCATCGGATGCCTGAGATTACAGAACGGGCTCTGCATTTGATTGAAAGACAGCGGCATATGCTGGAAGAACTGATGATTTTGACAGAGCAAGCAGCCGAGTAGTCCAAAGCCTTCAGTTGTATCAGGCGCGTTCATCCAGGTGTCACGCACAGAGGAAAGAGGAGGGGGATTCATTGCCGTCCATTACATTAAACCAATTGTCGAAAACGTTTACGTACTACAAAAAAGAGCCGGGCGTGCGCAAATCGTTGCAAAATTTGTTTAAGCGTGAACAGCTGACCAAGAAGGCTGTGCAAAACGTTAGCTTTAGCATTGAGGAAGGAGAAATTGTCGGATTTCTTGGTCCCAACGGGGCGGGCAAAACAACGACGCTCAAAATGCTGTCCGGTATTCTCCATCCCACGGACGGGGAGGCATCGGTACTCGGCTTTACCCCGTGGAAGCGACAAAAGGAGTTTAAACGTCAGTTTTCCATCGTGTTGGGACAGAAAAATCAGCTCTGGTGGGATTTGCCTGCAAGCGAGTCGTTCGAGCTGAACAAGCTGATTTACGAAATCGATAATACCCGTTATAAAGAGGCGCTGGATGAGCTGGTCACGCTGCTTGGGGTGGAGGAGCAGCTTCATGTGCAGGTTCGGCGGCTATCGCTCGGCGAGCGTATGAAAATGGAACTGATCGCCGCGCTGCTGCATCGCCCACGGGTCATTTTACTGGATGAGCCGACTATTGGACTGGACCTTGTTTCTCAGCGGCGAATTCGGGAGTTTTTCAAAGCCTATAACCGCACACACCGGACGACCATTTTGCTGACAAGCCACTACATGAAGGATATTGAGGATTTATGCACCAGATCCATCATTATCAGTGGAGGCAGATTGGTGTATGACGGAGACTTGCACAAGGTGAACGAGGTCATCGGTGCTCGTAAATTGCTCAAGGTTCGATTGGAGACACCTGTATCCAGTCTGGCGTTGGCGGGGCTCGGCAAGCTTCGCTCCAACTCGGAGCTGGAGGCGGTATTTGAGCTGGATGCAGACGATACGTTAACTTGGTCCAAAAAGATTTTAGATGCACTGCCTGTCGTTGATTTTACGATTGAGGACGTCCCGCTGGAAGAGGGGATAGCCAATTTGTACGATGGGGGCAGGCTGGCCGATGCGAAATAACAAATATGTAAAGGTACTCCAGCTTGGCATGCAAAACGAAATGGAGTATCGGGCCAATTATTGGCTTCAAATGGCTGGATTTATGTTGCCGATCATGACACAAATATTTCTCTGGCTTGCGGTATTCGGTTCTTCGGGACAAGCAAGTGTCCTGGGTTACTCTCTGTCTGAAATGCTGGTGTATGTAGTTATGGCAGGTGTAACTGGAAAACTGATTGCCACGGGCTTTGAATACGAAATTGCTACAGATATCAAGGAAGGCGGACTGGCAAAATTCATGGTACAGCCTGTGCATTATTTTGCTTACCGTTTTTGCCGGTTTATTGGAGGTAAAGTCATACAGTCCGCAGTTGTGCTGCTGGCGGCTGCTATTTTGCTGTTATGTCTTAGTCTGGAAGGACAAATCAGCTTCGGGCTGTCGCATATCCTGCTTTACATATTGGCGTTGCCGGGAGCGCTTGTGCTTAATTTTGTGGTCTATTACGCGCTCAGCGGCATAGCCTTTTGGGTGACGGAATCGGCAGGACTATTTTACACGCTGTCGCTGGTCATTTATGTAGCTAGCGGTACCGTGTTTCCGCTGACGATTTTTGGAGATGCTTTGGCCCGTCTGTTCAGTTTGCTGCCGTTCAGCTACACCGTATTTTTTCCGGTGAATGCGTTGACGGGCAAACTGACTGTACTGGAAGCCGCCGAAGGCATTGGCGTGCAATGGATCTGGATTGCAGTGCTGGCGGCCGTATCACGCTGGGTGTGGCAAGCCGGAGTCAAACGCTTTGTCTCGGTGGGAGGTTAACATGAAAAATGTTTTTCGAAACGTTGGACGTTACCTCAGATTGTACTGGAAGTTCGTCCAGTTTTCCGTCATGTCGCAGATGGAATATCGCATTAATTTTATAACAGCCTTTCTAGTTGAAACGGCTTATTTGCTGATCAAACTGTTGTACGCCTCGGTTCCATACCGGGCAGGGACGGACATTAACGGCTGGTCTCCTGACGCCATACTCTTATATATTGGCGTGTTTACGATGATGAGCGGATTTTACAGTGGATTATTTTACAGTAATTTTACAAGCCTGCCTGACAAAATCCGAACTGGCTCACTGGACGTGCTCATGACTAAGCCGGTATCGCTGCAATTTATGGTGACACTGCGTCAATTTGAGCTGGGCTATACTGTACCAAATGTCGTGGGCGGTGGAATCATGACAGGCATTGGCTGGTATCGTCTTGGACTGCCATTTGATGTGGAAACTGTAGGAGGATTCGCTGTGCTGCTCGGATGCGGAGTGCTTACGGCATACTCCGTATTTTTGCTCCCCCAACTGCTGGCCTTCTGGATTATCCGCACGAATGGTGTTACAGAGCTATCCAACAGCATTTTCGAGACGAACTATGTGCCAATGGCCGTGTACAGTAGCCTGATTCAGCGTATTGGCTTGTTTGTGCTTCCGGTGTTTGTCATCTGTAATTTTCCGCCCATGTTCATTCTCGGCAAAATGGAACCCGGCTTGATGCTATGGGCATTTCTCGCACCTCTCTGGCTGCTGGCGATTATTCGCCTGATATGGCAGTTTGCTCTACGTGATTATACGAGCGCGAGCCAGTAGCGCTACCGTGTAGTAGTAGGTTCATAATGAAGCAGGAAAGGAAGCGAATCATATGAATGCGATACCGAACCAGCGTCATTTATATATGGGAACGTTCGAAGCGGAGGCTTACTGGCGAGATACCGAGCTAGCTTCCCTGCCCGCCCTGCCTGATCGGGCTTCTTCTGCCATTGTAGCGGCTATGGATGAATTGCTGTTTAGCTTTTGTCAGCCGGGAGACGCCTTGTTGACACGTTTTGCCATTTCGCCCGTACATCGTCAGTATATCGCGCAGTTGGGCTTTCATCCGGCTGTAAACGAACGGGATTTGACTGACGGAATGGAACAGGCGGGCAATGTGGCGGCCGCTTCTGTTTTTGAGCTGCTGAGCAGTCGCAAGACGGATGCCGGGGGAGGTTTTCCTCAACTGGAAGGCTGCGTGCTCAGTCCGTTTGCGGGGTTGCCGCATGTGGAGGAGGCTGCACGTGCTTGGGGAATTACATTGCATCAGCCGCCGCTGGAAACGATTCGCAAGGTAAATGCCAAAACTTATTCCTCTGAGTTGAAACGCAGTCTTGGTCTGCGCAACCCTGGTCATATTGTGACTTCGTTTGCGGATGTCGCTGAAGCAGGGCGTAAACTGCTGCGGGATGGAAGCTTTTTAATCAAGGATGATTTTGGCGTATCGGGCAAAGGCAATCTGCACATCACTTCGACACAAATGCTGGACCGGGTCGTATCGTATTTGCGTGGACAGGAGCGCAAAGGCAAACGGGTACTGTTCTTGCTGGAGCCTTTTCTGGAGAAAGAGCAGGATTTTTCATGCCAATTTACGATTGGCGATGATGGGCGTGTCGACATCGTATCTGTGCAATGGCTGGCTAATACTCAATTCGCCTATCGGGAATCCCTATCGCCGGACAGGGCTTTTATGGAGCGTCTGGAGCGTGACGGCTATTTTAGCTTAATGCAGGATGTGGGACAGCAATTGTATCGGGATGGATATTACGGCGATGTATGCATAGACTCCATGACACTTCGTGGTGGAAAGCTGGAGCCCATTATCGAAATTAATGCCAGAAAGTCGATGAGTTTGATTAAGCATCAGCTCGATACCTATCTGGCCGGGAAAAATATGCGTGGCACGTTGACGAATTATTCGCTTTCCCATGATGGCAGTCTATCTTATGAAGAACTGCTGTTAGGGCTAGAAGGCGAGGGATTGCTGTTTACAGGTGAATGTGAAGAAGGTGTCATGCCTTTGGGAGCCAATACGTTATATGTAAACACAGGTGGACGTGACGGTGAGAACAGGATTGTAGGCCATACCCCTGTGCCAAGCAGAAATGCAACCGGGCGCGGAGGCAGATCATCTGCCAAGCAGGTTCGTATAAGTGGGATTGGAGCCGGCGATGGCGGATCAGAAGGGAACGGCATGGGTCAGCCTGACTTGAGTGGTACAAAAGAAGCTGATGGAAATGAACGGGCACGAGGCAAAGGCCGGCTTTATTTGGAACTGGTTGCTGCGAGTGATGAGGAAAAAATGCGATTGACTACAAAGCTGGAGCGTTTTTTGGCAGAGCGACATTTTACAGTGCTGAATTAAACGGGAGGCGTATAAGCATGCGTAAGAGTACGGAGAAGCTTATGAAGGTAACGATTTTGTGTTCCGGTTTCGGATTGGGCTTTTATACCCCTGGCTTGCTGCTGCAAGCGGGTCTTCGCAGGCTGGGCATGGATACGGCGATCCATGTATTTGAAAATGTACTGCCGGAATCGGCCCGACTCAAGGTCGACAAAAGCCGGAAAGCTTACCATGACAATTTTGCAGTGGCCTTAATGTCGCAGAAGGTTCCGCAGGATATGCGTAATTCACTGGACCCCGCAGCGATGGAAGTACTGCTGAACCAATGGATAGAGGAGGATCGGCGGTATTTTATATGCTTATCCGGTCATTGGATGTATGTACTGGAGGAGTATCGCAAGCGCAGAGAGTCGGAGTCGGTGCATGTGGACATTGTGTATATGGATTCGACACCTTCTCCTTCCTGGAAAAATCTAGCCAAGCATAACCCGCATTTTGCTGATGGCTGTGGAGAAACGACCCTGTTTGAAAATGATAAAAATAGAGTCAGCCACTATATTGATATCCCGGCAGTGGAGCATATCCCTTTTGAAGCACGGCAAGCCCGTTTATTCGTACATGGCGGCGGTTGGGGGATGGGCACCTACCGTGAGAAGGTTGGACGGTTAGAAGAAGCGGGCTGGGAACTGGATCTGTTGTTGTATGATCAGGATCAACCAGATGAAGAGCGGGACAGTATACACTATTTTCGGATGGACCCGCAGTGGAGAACATGGCAGCGAAATGAAGCCGGGGAGCATACATTTCCACCTTTCGGAGAGGTGAAAATAGGTGATGAAACGGTGTATCAGGTCGGACCGGATTACCATTGCATGCTGGACCGAGCATGTCATGCCCAGGCCATTGTCAGCAAGCCCGGTGGCGGCAGCCTGACCGATTCGTTCGCTACAGCTACTCCGCTGATTATGCTGGAGCCGTTTGGCGTGCATGAGAAGCATAATGCGGATCTATGGGAACGTCTGGGGTTAGGCATGCGCTACGAGACATGGATAGAAACCTATGGCGGCAGTGCCCAAATCCTGGAGGAAATGCATCGGAGAATCGTAGAGCTGCGCAGTCGGACGCCACGTTATATAGAATCCTATATGAAGAGCATTCAAGTGCCATCAGGAATGGAGCAGGGATCATGAACGCTGCCGCGGCTGCGCAAGAACCTGCGATGCAAGATATTCGCTTCGGGATCATTGGTTGTTCTGCCATTGCCCCTCGTGCGTTGCTGGAACCGATCCGACATGTTGCAGGAGCACGCGTGACCGCGCTTGCGAATCGTACGGTTGCCAAGGCCCAAGAAATGGCAGAACGTTATGAAGTCAATGTCGTTTATGGTCATGCTGAGGATATGCTTAAAGACCCGGACATCGACGCTGTATATATTGCGCTCAGCAACGATTTACATGCTGAGTGGATCGGCAGAGCCTTACAAGCTCACAAGCACGTGCTGGTGGAAAAACCGTTATGCCTGAATACAGCTGATCTGGCTCCCTTGGCGGCTATCGTCGAACAGAGCAACGCTTATCTGCTGGAGGGAGTCATGGTGCAGCATCACCCTTGGCAGCGTGAACTGCGAAGAATCATAGAATCAGGTCGTTATGGTCGCTTATGCTCCATAGAAACGAGTCTATGCATTCCGGCAAAAGAAGGGCATGCGGACAATTACCGATCCAGTCCGGAGCAGGGTGGGGGATGCTTTTGGGATTTGGGTGTGTACTGGCTCCAGTTTCTTCAGGCCGTTGTTGGATTGGAGCAGGCGGAATTCCACAGTCAATCGGATTTCGCTGGCCCTCATGGTTGTGACTGGACATTTCATGCGCAAGCCCGTTACCCGAGCGGACTAGAGGCATCTGCCCTCTTCTCATTTGAGCGTCCTTATCGCTGTGCTCATGTACTGACCTTTGATTCGGCAGTAGTCACCTTAAAGGATTGCTTTCGAGCGAATTTGGGTTTCTATAAAATGACACTCAAGACGGAAATAAAGAAGGATATCGCGTTGAATATATCGGATGTGGAAGCACGGTCTGCGTTATCACAGTCATCCTTGCCTACTAAAACAGTTTTTGAGCCTATGAACTATTATGTCAATCAGTTGGATGCCTTCTGCAGCATCATCCGGGGTGAAACGGAGCCTATTCCATTTCATGAGGCTGCTGAACGCGTCAGACTGCTGGCAGCTATTCATAAAGCAGCGCGCTCAGGCGAGGCGATCTATGCAGTATAAGTATGGTCGTGGTTTTCAATCGGTGAGATTTGAATAATGCAAAATACGGAATATCCAAGCAAAGAGAGGAGGGGATTCAGCAGATGGATCAAAAGGACGAAGTTTTACTGGAGCGATTCGGCGAGCATCCGACACCCTTTTATTATTATGATGGAGACGCACTGCATGCTCACGTCAGCTCGTTGCTGGCCCGGCTACACCCGGCCGTGCGTGTACATTACGCGCTCAAGGCTAATGGTAACGTGGCCTTGGCTGGGTTGCTGCGCTCGTTAGGTTGCGGTGTCGAGATTGCTTCGGCTGGAGAAATGTTCGTCGCCATGGAGGCCGGGTATGCTGCGGAGGACGTACTGTACGCTGGACCGGGGAAAACAATAGCTGAGCTGCGTGAGGCGATAACCTGTGGGATCGGCTGCATTCATGTCGAATCGGTGAGAGAGCTGCGTCTACTGGAGGACATTGCCGCCCAAACGGGCGTGTTTGTCAGGGCTGCGGTTCGAATCAATCCCGATAATGACCTGTCAGGCGCAACCATTAAAATGGGCGGTGCTCCGCGCCCTTTTGGAGTCGATGAAGGGCAGCTGGATCACTTTTTTAAGGTGCTGGAAGATTGCCCGCACGTATATTTTCAAGGCATTCAAGTATATACAGGTACGCAAATGCTGAAAGCGGATCAGATTTTAGCTTCATTTGCGAATACCTTGCAGTTGGCAGAACGGGTACAGGCTCAGTATGGCGTGGCGATGCATACGGTCAATTTGGGCGGCGGGTTTGGTGTACCTTATTTTGCCCATGAGCAGCCGCTCGATATGGATCACGTCATTGATGGACTTAATGCACTCGCTGAGCAGATCCGTTCCCGCATGCCGGGGGTTAGGCTGATCATCGAAAGCGGTAGGTATCTGGTCGCTCAATCAGGCATGTATGTCTGCCGGGCGTTGTATACCAAGGAATCCAAGGGAGAGAAGTTTGTCGTAGCTGATGGCGGCATGAACCACTACGTCGCAGCTACCTTTCGAGGACGCCGTTTAAGGGACAATTACCCTGTGCGAATTATGCGCAGACAATCAGCAGAGGTTTCTACGGAGCTGGAGACGGTAAGCATTGTTGGTCCGCTGTGTACACCCGAGGATTGTATAGTGAAAAAAGCGGAGCTGCCCCCGATTCACGAAGGCGATTATATTGCTTTTCCGAACGCAGGAGCTTATGGATTGAGCTACAGCCCATTATATTTTTTGGGACATGCTACTCCGGCAGAATTGCTCGATTATCGCGGGAAAGTGCATATCATTCGTGAACACGGTGATCGCACGGACCTTCTGCATCATCAGCGCATGATTGCGTTGCCTGAGGATGTAATGTAAGTATGTAAAAACGCCAAAATCATGGGAGTCGATATCAATCGAACTTGTGATTTGGCGTTTTTTACATTTTGAGTATTATAGTATCGATTTAACGTGATTTGGAACTGCGTATTTCCTGACGGACAAGCTGCCATACCATAAAGGTCAGCACAAGGGCTTGTGGGATAAATGTTTCCCAGGTTGGATACATTCCCAACCAGCTAATGGATGGAAGCGAGGACGCGGTGTGTCCCGGAAGCTTGCCAGCCACCTGAAGCGAATGAATACTTTCACCCAGAAAACGAAATACGAGATAGTAAATCAGTACAGTGGCGGTCAGGAAAAAGGCGCGAATTGGTAACCGTACACTGAACTTGATGATTGCAAATGCAAGAATGACCAGTATAACCGTTGCCGAGCCAATGCCGATCAGCAATTGCGAGGTTTCGATGGCTGGAGCCATACCGATATAAAAGATAGCTGTCTCGGCCCCTTCACGTAGAATCGCGAGCGCAGAAACCGCAAAGAGCGACCATAGGCTACCCCGTGCCAGCGCATTACCTACGCTGTTTTCCACAAAGCGGTTCCACGCAGCAGCATTGGATTTGCTATGCAGCCAGTTACCGACAGTTAGCATCAGCACAACAGCCACCAGCCCGGTGACACCTTCCAGCAGCTCACGCATGCTGCCCGATGCAGCAGCTGCCACCAGCGAGGTGAACAGCACCGCCAGTATTCCGCTTAGCACCAGTCCTGTACCAGCTCCTGCCCATATCCAGCGTCCAGCCACGGCTTCGCCGCTTTTTTTGGCATACGCCAGCAGAGCTGCGAGCACGAGAATGGCCTCCAGGCCCTCACGCAGCAAAATCAGTGCGGCATCCCATGCAGTATAAGAACGTTCTTCTGTCAACGGACGGAGCCTGTCCAGCATCTGATCAAGAGTCTGCAGGGCTTTATCCGTATTCGGTGGAGAAGACAGCAGATATCCGGAAGTCTCTGTCATTTGATTTTCAATTGCAGTGTAAGACGCCGGATCGGAAATTTGTACATGCCCTTCAACGGAAGGCCATAGAGCGATAAACTGCCCTACCTTGTCTGCGGCCTGCTCTGGCTGACTAGCTACAACATCTTGGCGTGCGGATTCGAGCAGGGTGACTGCATCGCCGAGGGAAGCTGTTGAACCATTCGCCGCTCCGGCAGCGGCATTGCCTGCATCTGCTCCTTGATCTGTGTTCTTAAGTTTGCCCTGACTATAATCAGACAGCAGTGTCGTTAACTCCTGCATTTCCTTGAGAGCCTGTGCTTGACGTATGGGCTCTGCTTGCATAGAGATGCGGATGAGGCTGATTTTCGTTTCAAGCGAACTGTATACTGAAAAATGATCCAGTCGAATCGGTGTCTCCACCTGATACCATGCTTTAACGATTCGGTCGTAATCCACCCGCGCAGCAGCCCAATCGCCTTTTTGCATGGCAGCCAGACTGCCCTTCGCCATAGGAAGCAGCTTTTCCGCTGCTTTGGCTCCGGCTGGAGCCGGTTTATCTCCTTCGGCAGCAGTCACGAACTCATTGACCGAGCGCGCCAGCACGGATAACGCAGCTTTCGCTGAATCCCCGCCGCCATGGGAAAGAGCCTCTTCCGCATCGGTCAGAGCTTGATCTACGGCGGCGATATGGGCTGAATCCCCGCCATTTGCTTTGGCGGCTTCCCACAAACCACGGAATTCCTTTAGGTCCTTGGAGGCTTCCGTCCATTGGTCTTGTCCCGCCTCCACCAGTGCTCCGCCGACCACAGGCATTAGCTGATCATTAGAGACAGCTTTAGCATTTGACTGTGCGAAAGCGGCCGACCCGGAGCCGGATATGAAGGGAGTTACTGTCAGCAGCAGAGCTGCTACCAGTACAAACATCCACCCCAAGCTTTTATTGCGCCGATTCATATAAATCCCCTTCCTTGCCTGCTGCTAAAATAACGTATCCCCGATATATCCGCCTTGCGATACACCTGGGAAGCAGGCGAACACCGCACTGCCTTTGTGAACAATATATTCGTTCAGCTTGTCATTGCGTGCAAGCTTCTCCTGAATGTGGACGAACTGCTTGAACAGATCACGCTGGTAGCTGATGAACAGCAGTCCGGCATCGAGCTGTCCTGTTTGCTTGTCTAATCCGCTTGAATAGGAATAAGACCTCCGCAAAATATTAATACTCCCGTTCCCATGAGCCAATGCCACATGAGAGGTAGGGGGCGTAAGCGGCTTGCCTTCCGGACTTGTAGCCGCCAGATCCAGCTTGTCAAACTCTTTGCTTTTGCCCAGTGGGGCACCGCTGCTGCGATGGCGTCCAAAGGTATCCTCCTGGTCACCTAATGTTGAACGATCCCATACCTCTACCCGCATACGAATACGGCGTACAGCCATATAGCTACCGTTGCCCATCCATGCCGGTCCGTCATTGGTCTGTGTCCACACCAACCGGTTCATTTCGTCTGCCTTGGACGTGTCCGGGTTTCCCGTGCCGTCCTTGAAGCCAAGCAAATTGCGCGGGGTGCTTCCCGCAGGATCAGCTTGTGCCGTCCGCTGGAAGCCTTCCTGCGTCCAACGAAGTACCGCTGTTCCTCTGGCGATACGCGCCAAATTACGCAGGGCATGGAAAGCTACCTGCAAGTCATTGGCACATACCTGTACTCCGATATCACCGCCGCACCATTGCTCATCCAGGGCGTCACCTTGAAAACGAGGCAGCTCACGGAACCCGGCAGGCTTGAGACTTGCCAGGCCGTACCGTCCATCAAAAAAGGATGGACCCACACCAAAGGTGATCGTCGTCCGGGACGGAGACAATCCTGCTGCTTCGCCCGTATCGGAAGGAGGGAGGTTGAGATTTTCATTATCAGTGCCAAGCAGCACACCAGAAGTCATTGTAGCGCTTGCTTCCGTCCAGGCCTTGAAGAGATTTCGCACCTGTTCCTTGTCGCGAGTCGTTAGATCGAAAGCAGCGAAACAGATAAAATCTTGTGCTGGAGTTACAATACCCGCCTGATGTTTGCCGTAAAAAGGAACCACATCCTTGGTATCTGCCTCCGTCATCATGCTTTCGAGGCGTTGACTGGCTGACAGCACAGCGCCCACGCTACCGCCACCAAGCAGTAGACCTAATCCACCTACCCCAGCCAGCTTCAATAGATCACGACGTGATACGGATTTACTTTTTCCTGATCGCTCATCATCCGCGGACTGAGTATCCTTTTCTGTCAGATCAGACACTTCATTACGGGATTCCGCATACTGCGGCTTTTCTTGTCCTTTTTGCCGCTTAAAGCCTTTCATATCATTACACTCCTAACAATTTCCCCATTTGGGACAACGGTTCTGCCAAAGCATCGAGGTTCTGGCTCAGTTTTTTAATTTCTTCCGGTTTCAGTTTGGTATACGATACATAGCCTTCGCCGTCTTTGAAAGGAGCCAGCTCCTGCTGTAAGGCTGTAAAGCGCTCACCAATTTGTTTTTCCAACGTCGCGTCTTTTTGGTTCAGATCTGTTTTCAAAATGTCATAAATCTTTTGAGCACCTTCTACATTGGCCGCAAAGTCGTACAAGTCTGTATGAGAATAACGTTCCTCTTCACCCGTTACCTTTGAGGTAGATACTTCATTCAGCAACTCGACTGCACCTGTTACCATCAAGCTGGCATCAATGTTAACTGTTTCTACTTTGGCACGCAGCAGCTTGGCATCACTCAGCAGGCGGTCGGAATACTCGTTCAACCCTTTGGTGGTGTTTTCTTCCCATAATGTTTTCTCAATACGGTGAAAACCGCGCCAATCCGCTGCCTCCACATCACCGTCACGAGCGTCAATATTCGGATCCAGATCGCCTAGTGCTTCCGCAATCGGTTCAATTCGTTCATAGTACATACGTGCTGGAGCATACAAAGCCTTGGCTTTGTCCAGCTCGCCAGCTTTGACTGCGTTCGTGAATTCTTCTGTCTTTTTCACAAACGTATCGCACTGCTCAGTTGCATAGGTACGATAAGCCGCAACCGCTTGATCAAAATTGGGAGCAGTCGCCGCAGGAGTCGTGGTCTGTGTTGTTGCTCCTGTATCTTTGGGTGTTGCGACGGGCTGCTGATCCGCAGTTCCGGCTTGTCCGCAACCTGCAAACAGAATAGAAGAGACCAGCACTCCGGCCGGCACGGCATAACGTAGTTTCATAATCAATGAACACCCTTTCTGGCCAAACTGGCCCTGAACCATAGTCTATAGCGCGATCTCTATATCGAATTATCATTTTTTGATAATGATTATCAGTCGCATTTTTTCTTATCATAAGGCTGCCCTATATGCCTGTCAATACATATTTTAGACACAAAGTCCAACTCGTCATTAAAGCTGCAAGTAAGGTGCCTATGCCCATTTTTATCCGCACATTGAACCATACCTGAGCACATGACATAAAATGTGTTGACTGTATCCCTTAACCTTGTTACACCACACAAAACCCGAGCAAGGAGGGGTGAAATTGACGAAGGGTAACGACCAGAAAAACAAGTTTTTGTTAACTCACCGTGAACGTGAAGTATTTGAACTGCTCGTGCAGGACAAAACGACGCGTGACATCGCCGGACAACTATTTATTAGTGAGAAGACGGTGCGTAACCATATTTCCAACGTAATGCAGAAACTGAACGTAAAAGGTCGTTCACAGGCGGTCGTAGAATTAATCAGGCTTGGCGAATTAAAAATCTGACCTCTCGTTCCTTGCGGGGTACAAAGTCTTCTCAATGATCCTTCAACAATGAAGGATGGTCGGGAAGGCTTTTGTTTTGTGATAAGTTAGCTGACACAATATATCTAAACTAGCAAAGGTGAATATATAACGAAAAAAACGATTAAACCGCTGAAATATATGGGAATTTGTGTGTAAGTGGTGTACTATATAGATAAGGAAGAAAATACCATGTGTTTGCCAATAAATTATATGAATAATTGAGGTGGAAAGCTGTACCACAAAGTTATATTTAGATAGAAATGCATCTAGTGATAGTCTAAGGATATAAATCCCTACAAAAGCAGTACTCAGCATGGCGACAGGATGGAAGATGAATCAGGTTTTTGCCTAGAGCTACCTGTGGTATATTCTTGATCGGAGGTGAACAATAAGACACATGACACCCAACCAACACTTGATGACTTATACGCTGAACAGCGGTATAAAGGGGACTGTCGACCTGACCAGTAAACAGGTGCAGGAATGGATTAAAGCATATCGAATTGGCAGCAAATTTGTAACGGTTGTGGGCAAACAATATTTTGGTTTAAACCCTGAGTTGGTAGCAGATTTCAAGGTACATAATGAATACTCGGAGCAGAGAGAGCACATATCCATGATACAGCCTGTAATGGAACACAAAGCTGTAGATCTGGACCCACTGGTAGAAGCGTATAGTCAGTATAAAACATTAATTCAGGTAGAATGTAAATGTGGTGCTTCCTATTTAGAAGAATCACCTCATAAGAGAACCAAGTGGTCATGCAAGGAATGCAACAATATTGTGTTCCTGGATCGTAAAAAGGGCATGGTGGATACGAATACAGGCAAGGCCTGGTACATGACCAACAAATACTATGTAGAAAGACAAAGCAACTGACGGATTGTCAGTTGCTTTTCTAACAGACTCGCACGTGTCTTTGGTGCATTTCACGATATATTAAATCCATACCTGGAAATTCTACTATATCTTTTGCCAAATAATAAAATTGATGTTTTGTACGCTTTGTAGTACATTATCAAGTGTATTATAAGGAGGCTTCTCATGTACGGACATAGACAAGATGATACTTTATACATCATGACTTACACATTAAATAGTGGTATCAAGGGCACGGTGCCTTTGTCTAATCAACAGATACAGGAATGGCTTGAGTGTTACAGAATCGGCAAGAAATTTGTAACCGAGATTGGCAAAGAGTACTTTGGACTGCATGCGGAACTGGTGGCTGACTTTAAAGTGCACAATCAGTATTCAAGCTATCAGGAGGTCATTATCCCGATTCAACAGCCGGATACTGGCTTAAGAGAGCTGTCTCAAGCTTACAAATCAACAGAAACCTTAATTAAAGTAGATTGCAAATGTGGTACATCGTATGTAACAGAATCCCCCTTTAAGCGGACCAAGTGGTACTGTACCAAATGCCGGGAGATTGTTTTTCTCGACAACAAAAAGGGAATGGTTGATACTTCCAGAGGCAAGGCTCATTATATGACCAATAAGTATTTTGTGGAACGGGAAACAACTGGCGTATAAGCCGGTTGTTTTTTTGTTCAAAGCCGATTGCGCTATAGTGAACAAGGGGAAAGATAAACCTTATAATAAATGATAGTCAGGTGGTGAACGTCATCCGGGAAAATCATACGAATGGTGCAAGAAATCGCGTGAGCACGAACCATGTGTACATAAACGAAACGCTTCATTTGGAACAAATCATAAGTGACCTGCGTGTGATGGGCTATGTGGCTTTTCATCATCATCCACATATTGTAGGTGAGCCTCTTGAGCTGGAGAAGTTAAAAAGGCAATTACTGTCATTTTTTCAAGAGCATCATGTATTGTGGCTTGAGCTTGATCCGCTAACGCAATATGTGGTAGTCAATAACATGGGAAAGGCCACGGTGCTGAAACTCATGGGTCGAAAAATAAACCCGCTCCGTGATCAGAGAGCGAACGCTGCTTTGGCGGGACAGTCGCTGCATGAGTTGGATCGGGAGATAGAACGGTTAAATCGGCTGGTTCACCTGTTGCGCTACACTCGTTTTTCTTAAGCGACAGCATTAACGAAAAAAAGCATTCACGAAGCATGTATAATCACATGCCGTGAATGCTTTTTAGTATGTTATTTTTTACCGCATAAGATGAGCAAATCTGCTGTGACATACGGTAAATCTATTGCCTGCATTCGCTGCCAGTCTGCTTCCGTAGCTCTCCACGATAAGGGAGTCATATGGAGCAAAGGCTCCACGAGGTCGGCATTTAGCATAAAGCGATAGGTTACTCGTTCGGCGGATAGAAGATTAAATTGATCTTTAAATCGGCTTACTATATTGTCATTTGAATAAGCTGGCTTTTTCTGTTCATACAAGCATCTCAATTCCTGAAGGTAATATTGTTCGGGAATGACCTTTAGGATGCAGCCATCCTCCGAAAGAATCCTTTTAAATTCAGCATAATTAGAAGGGGACAGAATATTGAGTATACTGTCAAATTGTTGATTTGCAAATGGGCAATGAGCCAGATCGGCAACACACCAAAGAGTATGAGGATATGCTTTGGCTGCGGCCACAATACCTTCTTTAGACAAATCCATACCTACGCTTGTAAGCTCGGTGATTCCCTTCCCGATAAGCTTGTCCTGAATGTGGGTTGAATGGGAGCCTTCCCCGCAACCTGCATCCAGCAAGTACAGATGTGATTTTTGATCGAACAGTGGCTTCATCAACTTCATCATCGTGCAGCTTATGGCTTCATTTAAAGGATCGAAAAATCCGTTATTGCACATCATTCTTCTGGAGTTAAATAGTTGTTTATCATACTTGGTTTTATGGGATCGGGCGGATAAATGTAAATACCCGTGTTTTGAAAGATCATAGCAATGCTGATTCGTACATAGGAGGCTTTTGCCTTCCACCATACACATGGGTTGAGAGCATACAGGACAACTAAAAAGATGTTGATGCTTCCCGATCAGGCTGGCCTTCATCTCGTGTTTATTCCATTTGGACATAGAAAAGCACCTCGTTCATTCGTATTGGGTGAATGAAAAAAGGCACAGCCAAATAAACCCAACCCATCCTCGAAAAAAATGGTTGAGTTTTCATGAACTGTACCTCACATTACCGTAAACGAATGAACTGAATAATCATATTGTGCAGCGCTCCTCTAAAAAAAAATAGAAAGGGCTTTCGCCCTCTCTATTGTAACTTAGCTATTAGAAGTTGTCATATGCTTACACAGATTTCAAAAACTCCACAATCGTCAGCATACCCTTATCGAAATTCTCCAAATTAAAATGCTCGTTTGGTGCATGCAGGTTTTCATCGGGCAAGCCGAAGCCCATCAATACAACTGGAGCACTCAGTACACGGGAGAAGGTTTCCACGATCGGAATGGAGCCTCCATCCTTGGTAAATAGGGCACGTACACCGTATACCTTCTCAAAGGCATCCGCTGCTGCTTGTAAAAACGCATGTGACGGGTCGATGTTAAAGGCGTTCGCTTTCTCACCTTGTTGAATATCCAGGGTAGCTCCTGTCTGAACGAGGGCGCGTAAATGGCGCTCGATTTTGTCCAGAATATCTTGTGGATTCTGGTTAGCTACCAGGCGACAGGTGATCTTAGCATGAGCTTCCTTCGGAATGACGGTTTTTGTACCTTCACCCTGGAAGCCGCCATATACGCCGTTCAGCTCCAGTGTAGGACGAGCCCCAACACGCTCGACGAAGCTGAATCCTTCTTCGCCATAGAGGGAATCAAGTGCAAGATCTTGTTGCAGTTTGCTCTCATTGAAGCCTTGCTTCACGAATTCTTCTTTCATGTCTGCCGATAATGGAGCAACATCGTCGTAGAATCCTTCGACGCTAACGCGGCCTTTATCGTCATGCAGGGTTGCCAGCAGGGACACCAGAGCATGCAGGGCATTCGGCACACCGCCACCGAAGGAGCCGGAATGCAGATCCGTGTTCGCCGTGTGAATGGCGACTTCCAGTGAGCATAGTCCACGCAAACCTGTGCAAATCGCAGGCTTCCCTTTTTCGATCAGAGAGGTGTCAGACACCAGTACAGCATCGGCTGCCAGGCGTTCAGCGCCAGTGTGCAAAAACTCAAGCAGGTTCGGACTGGACACTTCCTCCTCGCCTTCAATGCAGAATTTGATGTTCAGCGGCAATTTGCCTTCCTGCTTCAAAATGGCCTCAACCGCCTTAATGTGCAAGAAAACTTGCCCCTTATCGTCTGTCGCTCCGCGCGCATACAATTTTCCATCGCGAATAGATGGCTCAAACGGTGGCGTTTCCCACAGGTGAAGCGGGTCTACAGGTTGTACATCATAGTGTCCATACACGAGGATGGTTGGCTTGCCAGGTGCATGCAAATGGTCGGCGTACACCAGCGGGTGGCCTTTGGTCGGAATAATTTCAACGTTTTCCAAGCCTGCAGCAGTCAGTTTGGCTGCTAGCCATTCGGCTGCTTGGTTAATGTCTTTTTTGTGCTCCGATAATGCGGAGATACTGGGAATGGATAGCCATTCCTGTAGTTCGCCCAGTTGTTGTTCTCTGGCTTTTTCAAAATATTCAGTATAACTCATAAACTATGTATCCTCCTTTTAAATGTAAATTGTGTTTATATTGCGCTATCCTCCGAACCGAGGTCGTGGACGATATGTCTAGTTTACTACGTTTTATGCTGAACGAAAAATAGGGAGATAAAAAAACGATTCTGCCCGGGTCTGTACAGACCTGAGTAGAATCGTCTTTCATCATGAATAGGATGTACTTATGCCCGGATGTCCAGTTGACCCCCAAGATGTGGTTGTACGCTTTTTTCCATCATCTGTACCAAAGCTTGTCCTTGTTCACTACCCTGATCCTTAGCCATACCCAATACCTTCACACTTACGGCTTGAGCCAAGCTGGCCTGACTCATACCTGTGGATAATGCTGCGATATCCATGTCCCATCCTCCTTCATTTTGATAATTCGCTTTCTCTGTATTTATCGGTAGGAATGGTTATTTTGTTTCATCCAATTGGAATTGTGTCAGCAAATCTTGAAGCTGCTCTGCCAGACGGGTCAAATCTGCGGCAGACGAGCCGATCTCTTCCATGGAGGCGAGCTGTTCCTCTGCGGCTGCGGACACAGTCTCTGTATGAGAGGCTGCTTCTTCAGCGATGCGTGTAATTTCCTCCATGCTGCTAACGACTGCATTCGTTCCATTAGCAACTCCGGCGGTAGAAGCGGCCACGTTATCGAGCTGCTTCGCTGATTTGGCTACCGCTCTACGGATGCGCGAGAAGGAGCGACCGGATAGATCAATGGAATTGATGCCTTCAGTTACACGTTCCTTGGCAGATTCCATAGCGATTAGAGCTTCAGATACACCGCTCTGTATCCCTTGAATCTGTTCGCGAATTTGCTGTGCGGAATAAGCTGAGTTTTCAGCCAGCTTGCGAACCTCTGTTGCTACGACAGCAAAACCTTTGCCATGCTCTCCTGCGCGTGCTGCTTCAATAGAAGCGTTCAGTGCGAGCAGATTAGTCTGGCTAGCAATTTCCGTAATGACGGTGACAATCGTTCCGATTCGTCCGGACCGGTCACTCAAAGCGCTGATAATCGTATCGAGCTCTTCCACGGTAGTGCGAATACCATCGATGGAGATGACACTATTGCCGATATGCTCACTGCCTGCATCCGACGCCTGAATAGCTTGTGCGGAATAAGTGGTCATTTCTGCCATGGTGTCGGTCATAGCTGTAATGTCAGCAGACATGCCGCTAACTCGTTCCTGATTATCTTTAGCACTGTCCACCTGACGTTCGCTGCCGGCAGCGACATCCTGAATGGCTATGGTCACATGCTCTATGGCACGGGTCGTTTGTTCTGCACCTGCGGCAAGCTCTTGCGAGGATGCTGACAAATTGCCTGTCATTGCCTGAATTTCTCTAATCATGTTACGCAGATTATCCACCATTTGCTGGAAGTATCTCGATAGTTCACCAATTTCATCTGTGCTGTTCGTAGCCACGTTAATCGATAGATTACCTTGGCTGATGGCATCCATAGAGTTACGCAATCTATGGATAGGTTTAAGGATGCTGCTGATTAGCCACATTGCGAGCACACCAATGATGATGGCTGCAATGACCAACACTACGATTGTCGTGAGAAGAATCGGTTGGGCGGAGGCGCGGGTTTCTGATTTGTCCATCGTTCCGGCAATTTTCCAGCCTGTCAGCTCATTGGTCTTGAAGATCAGATGTTTAGCTACGCCAGCATCATTGTGATCGAAGCTGCCTTCCTTGGAGGCAAACAATTCAGGCGTTTTTTCTCCCATTTCGGTACTCCCACTGACTTCTGTCGGGTGGGTAACGATACGTTTGGTACTATCAAATATCACAATATATCCATTTTGTCCGATTCTTAGCTTTGTGATTTCTTTTAAATTATTCAAATTCAGAGAAAGACCGAGAACACCGCTGTTGTCGGGAAGTGTACGTGAAATGTACACAACGGGGACCTTGGCCGTATTGAGCCCGACAGGGCTGATTACGGTTTGACCGGGTTTCTCCATGGCCTGTTTATACCACGGACGCTCTCGAGGATCGTTTGTGGAGCCTACGGCTTTGCCAATGATAAGTTTACCTTCGGGAGTTCCTACAAACATATCAACAACTTCCGTATGCATTTTCAAATACACTTGTAATCTTTTTAGAATGGCATCATCTGCCTCAGCGCTGTCATCACTAGCCGTCAACGTTGTAGAGTAATATTCCAGATCGGCGAGTTTGGCTTGAATCGTTTGAGTAACTGCACGATCAGATGCGGTAACGCTAGATGTCGCACTGTCCTGTAATTGGCGATCAGTCTGGTTATATGCTGCCTGATAAGAGAAAGAGCCCACAATAATACTAGGAACAAGCATGACCAGCAGGAATGCTGCTGTCAATTTCTTGCGTAGTGTTAATGTTTTCAGTCGTTTCAGTTGTTTCATCAAACCCCTGCTTTCTATCTATATATTCATTTCAAAAGCTTACACCATATGTATTTACTATCGGTTTTTTCGAGCTGAATTGATAGATTTATTGCTAATTTGTCCAATACGTCTAAGAAATTGCTTGCATAGCATGGAGTATCTTGCAATTGGAGGGATAAGATATGGGTTTTTTTCTAGATATGAGAAGCTCCACCAATTCATCAAAAACAGGGGAGGGTCCCGATATTCAATTGGGTCCTGTACCAGAGCGATTCGGTATGATTACGCTGCGAACCTTTCTTGTGCCGAATCCGATTGTGTCTTTTAGTGGTTCGATTGGTCTGATCGGTGAGCTTGGTGATACGTATGCGGTTGAAATCGTGCGTGGAGCCGACTATGATCCGAGCGAGGTAGTCTACCGCGCCGAGGGGGTGCTGGGCGTGACAGGATCAAATGAAACGCAAGCTTTTAATGCACAGGATTTGTCCGCTCCTTGGGCAATACAGACGGTATATTCTTCTTATATTTCGGGTGTATCGACCACTGTTCGTAATGGTCCTGAGGTATTAACGGGCATCGCTTCAACTCCGTTTTTGTAAAATATATCAGACAAGTATTCCCTGGTTCAGGCTTGCTACCTATTCATGGTTTTCCTGGGATTAGGCGGCTGCGCTTCAAGCCTACCAGCCACAGCCTGGGGCAGATATTTGCCGCAGGCTGTAGCTATGATCTTTAACCACAACACTCAGAACACAAATGATCTGAGTGTTGTGATTTCTCTCGAAGTGTATTCTATAAAGTTTGATTGTGTTTCCCGGCTTTTAATTCTTTAAAATTTCTTGCAAATACCCAGCCAACTCTTCTGCTGCTTTAGTATGGGCGGAAAGTCCGGGATGGCTGCGAGACCCTATCGTTTCTTCTGTCGTGTTAGGCAGTTGGAATACCGACACCTTCCGATCCTTCGTTCTTTTCTTGTACGCGTCTACCGCCCGGTAGATCGCTGGCATCATTGGAGTACCAAGCATTCCATAAGCCCACACAATATGGGCAGTAGGATTGCAGCTCCGAAGCTTGACAAGGAAACGTTCGGTAGCGTTTTCAAAAGCTTGTAAATCTTCTTCATTGAACGTGCCATCCTCATTCAAACGTTGCTTATACACTTTCCCACTTACCGGGTCTGTCCATGCTGGAGAATAAAAGGCCCCACCGTCATTAGTCGCCAAATTTACTACGACCACGTCCGGCTGCCAAGAGGTAAAATCATGATCGGCAAAGGCCCCTAATGCTTCATTTCTCTCGCCGGTGAGTACACCACATATCTGCTCATAATATGCCGGTATATTCCCATGTGGATTGTTATCCCAGCTTGTTAGCACACCCCATCCGCTTTGTGAGAACACTCGGTAATCCGCATTCAGTGCCTCGGCTGTTATGGCTGTATAATTGCGTAGGGCCGTGAACAGCATAGGAACCCAGTCTGTCTCTTCCTTTGCTCCAATTGTTCCTTCTCCTGAAGTAATGCTGTCACCGATAAATTCTATCTTAAGAGGTTTATCAGGGACCGGCAGCAATTCTCCGTCAACCTTCAGGGCATGAATTTGCAACAAGCAGCGTGAGTCCGAACTCATAGGCTGGACATCCTTGACGATACGAACATTTTTGACCGTGTCAGAGTTCAAACCTCTCAAAAGACAGATCCAATGCCGACCAGCGGTCACCATCAGGCGACTCATCGGGACACCATTGACGACAATACTGATCCAAGACTCATAGATCTGATAATCGGCTTCTATTTCAATCCATAGCTCTGAGCCTTTCATATTCAATTCAATGCCGCTGCCTGTCCAAAATAGAGTGAGAGGTGTAAGTGTTGGCGTAGTTCGGCCATGAACCTTTACATGCTTTGCTTTTGCAAGTGGATATGTCTTCAATCTCTTGTTATGCGACATACTCAACATCCTCCTCCTGATCTCGAATGAATGCTAGTTTCTGTAATATTGTAAAAGAAGTGACAGGGAATCTCAAATTCTATTTTAAGAAGTCAGGGTTTAAGGCTTTATATGAATGATTTTGAGCAAATACGAACTTTATGGCAGCAATGGATAGCAAAAAGCACCAGCAGGTTTCATTTTGCTGATGCTTTTTTGATATTCAGAGCACAGTTACCGAATTTGATTTTTTTTCAGATATTACTTTCATTCTTTAATTAGCTTTGCCGAACATGACGATATTAATCGCCTTGCCGAAGTCTATACCTACTTTGCCAGTTAATTCTGCTGTTTTTTGCGCCAATACCACTGCATTGACACCACAAGAGAACAGCGCAATATCAAAGTCATCTTTGTGTGCTGCGATCCACCCGAGTGTTTCCGGCATCTGTTCATATTGATGAAATGCGATCGTGTGCGCGATATGCAGCCCGTACGGCTCGGCTTCAAGAACAGGCTTTACTTCAGCGGCTGTCCGGGTTACCAGTAAAATGCGTCGATTTTTCAGGATGTTCCAGAAAGCGGGTGTCTCCGCCAAATATCGATTCAGGCAGGCATGGCAAGTCAGCGCGGGAGAAAGATCATAGTGAGCAAAGACCTGATCGGTCAGCTCCCGCTTCATATAGGATGGTGCTTTAATAGATTCGTCATCATAAGGCAAAATGCCAGCTATGCTGGCTTTGCTCACTGCCTCTGCCACTGCGTCTCGTAGTTCCGTATTGGGCAGAAATAGTCCCTTTTGGCCGAGATTGGCTTTGACTGCCCAGCGTTCCTGTAACACCTTTTCCATCGGCCAGACGGTATCTTGAGCCAATACCAAATTTTCGCCATCTCCAATACGTATGAGTGAGAAGGGCTGGTGCTGATCGAGTGCTAGCTTCAAACGTTTTAATACCTCGTCAATCTCCAGATATTTTGGATATGTCATATCTTGTTTCCTCCCTGTCAGTCCTGCTTGTTCGACTTTTCAAATAGAGCAAAAAACTTCGTATTCTATCATATGTCGAAAGTAAAAAGGTTTTTGTATGAACGGCTATTCTTTTTCGATTCTACCTATTTTTGCAAGAGTTGTTGCATCTGTACGTGCCGTTTCAGGAGCGTCTTCATAACTTGAGAGAAGACGGATGAAAGGGAGGAAGTTCAATGAATCGCAAGATTGTGATTGAAATTAACTTTAATAACTATGGGATGAATCCCAACCGCCTGACACGTGAGTGGATTAGCGAGCGATTGGATATATTCAGAGCCTTTACACTGCGGAGTCTGCTCAATCAGACGAATGCGGATTTTTTATCTGTCGTCAAGTTGGCGGGTGGATGCAGCGACATTGTGGAAGAGGAACTGGCCCAACGTGAACCCATTCCCGAGCACATCCGTTTTGGTACGAGCATTGAAAGTAAACGTCGTATCCATGCGTATATCGAAGGCGCGGACGAACTGCTCATTGCTAGAATTGATTCCGACGATTTGTACCACCAGTCATTTGTACAGCAGTTGCATGATTACAAGTTTCAACCGGATACAGTTGCACTGGTAAATCAAATGGGGTACTTATGGGATGCGGTTGAGGGACAGATGGCACCGGTGTTTCACCGCTCGCCTTCCTTTTATGTGTTTCGCTATCAAGTAGAGGAATTTCTGAATGATTACCGTGTCGTTATTCCTGGGAAAGGCACACACGGATATGTAACGGAGCTTCCACATGAGGTGATTCCACTTCGCAACTATGTGAATGTCATTCATGCCGCCAATACTTCGGTGAAAAAGGTGCCGGCAAAGGATCGACTCTCAGAAAATGAAATGAACGCGGTGCTGGCTGAATTTTTGGGCACAGGCATTGCCAATTCCTAACGGTCAGGAGGAGATTATATTGTTCAAAGGAAAAAAACTGCTGGTGACCGGAGGAACGGGATCTTGGGGGCAACGCCTAACGGCTGAATTGCTGAAGGAGGGACCGACGGAAATTCGTATTTTCTCACGCGGCGAATTTGCGCAGATTGCCATGCAGCGGCAATTCCAGTCTGATCCCCGGCTGAATTTCATGATTGGAGATATTCGGGACCTTCAGGCATTGCAGGAGGCTTGTCACGGGGTAGATTATGTGTTCCATTTGGCGGCATTAAAGCATGTCCCTGTGTGTGAGAAACAGCCGGAAGAGGCTTTCAAGACGAACGTACATGGTACGGAAAATGTGATTCGGGCCAGCATAGAGCAGGGAGTCGCCAAGGTCATTGATGTTTCTACAGACAAGGCGGTAGACCCGGTGAATGTATATGGGATGACGAAGGCGATTGGCGAAAGATTGATGATCCGCGCCAACGCCTTAAGTGAGCGTACTCGCTTTGTGTGTATTCGCGGCGGCAATGTGCTAGGGACAAGTGGAAGTGTCGTGCCCCTGTTCAAACGCCAGATCGTGGAAGGTCAGGATTTAACGCTGACGAGTCCAGATATGACACGTTTTTTCCTCACGCTCGGAGAGGCAATTGGCTTGCTGCTAAAGGCTTCTGTTACGGCGATTGGCGGAGAGACGCTAGTCATGAAAATGAAGGGTTGCAATATTGCGGATTTGGCAGAGGTGATGAAAGAACAGGCGGGACAGCCTAAGTTAAAAGTGAAAGAAATTGGTATACGTGGTGGGGAAAAGCTGCATGAGGTGCTGATTTCGCCCTATGAGGTGCCGCACACGTATCGCTATGATGATCGTTATTTTGTTATTCTTCCCCAGCAAGCAGACAAGCGTTTGTTGAGTCAATATGGTGGATTGGAGCGGGTGAGCTTCGAACAATACCGTTCGGACGATGAGTTAATGGATCGCGCTGGAATTGCTGAGTTACTGCAAGGTATGGAGTAACGATGAAAGAGGTGGGTATTTTGCAGCTTATGGGAAAAATCACAAAAGGAACTGTAAAGGTGGCTGTGATCGGCCTCGGTTATGTAGGGCTGCCCATGGCAGTGGAAATGGCACAGGCTGGTTATGACGTATATGGTGTGGATTCCGATCCTGTCAAAGTAGCCAAGCTGCTTCAAGGAAAGTCGTACATCATAGACATTGGCGATGATGCATTGGAAGGTCTGATCGGACAGCAATTGCATCCAGTTACGGATATCAAGGTGCTAGAGCATGCGGATATCGTCGTGATTTGTGTGCCTACGCCGCTGACGGATGGACATCAACCGGATACGTCCTATATTGAGACGGCTATTGATCAAGCCATACCTCATTTGCGTAGACAAACGCTGTTGATTCTGGAAAGCACCACCTATCCTGGAACGACCGAAGAACTGATTCGGCCAGTGATAGAGCAGCGCAGGGGATGGACAGTGGGTAAGGATTTTTATGTGTGCTTTTCACCGGAACGTGTCGATCCGGGCAGCGTCCATTTTAACATTCGCAACACCCCTAAGGTGATCGGCGGTTGCACACCGGATTGTCTGGCAGCGGGAGCAGGTTTTTACGGGTCTTTTTTGGATCAGATTGTTCCGGTTAGCTCAACAACCGTGGCTGAAGCCGCCAAGCTGTTTGAGAATACGTTTCGCAGTGTCAACATTGGAATGGTCAATGAGCTGACAGCGGCCTGTGAGAAAATTGGCATCAATATATGGGAGGTACTGGATGCAGCGGCAACCAAGCCGTTCGGCTACATGCCTTTTTATCCGGGACCAGGCATTGGAGGACACTGTATCCCGGTTGATCCGCTATACCTGTCGTGGAAATCGGAGCAGCACGGTTTTCCGCTGGAATTCGTGGATCTGGCAGACCGCATGAATCGGCGTATGCCACTGTATATTGCGGAGCGAATCGAATCCATGCTAGCTCAGGAAGGGAAAGCCATAAACAAGGCCAACATCATTCTGGTAGGTGTAGCCTACAAAAAGGACATTGATGATGTTCGGGAATCCCCGGCTCTTGTCCTGTTCGAGCATCTAACAAAAATGGGTGCTTCGGTTAGCTTCACCGACCCGTATGTATCGAGTTTTAAGCTGAACAGTGAAGAAATCCCATCTCGGACGGCAAATGCCCAGCTGTGGGAAAGTGCAGATATCGTGGTCATCACGACAGACCATTCTGTGGTGAACTACCAACAGTTGGTTGACCATGCTCGGCTGGTCTTCGATACACGTAATGCGACTGCACATTGCACAGGTGGACATGTCGTGATTTTGGGGCATCCTGGTGACGGAGGGGGCGCCGCTGTTGGCTAACCGTGATCAGGTAAACGAACGTTATTACGGGCAGATTAATTCAGAGGAATCCCATGAAGCCACCCGCAATAGAATTCACTGGATTTGTCGCCATGTACAGGGTCGTACCGTGCTGGATGTTGGATGCAGTCAGGGGATAACGTCCATTTTGCTTGCGCGGGAAGGCTTTGAGGTAACGGCCATTGATTTGGAAGAAGACAGTATTTCTTATGCAAAAAAAGAACTTCGTCAGGAATCTGCACCCGTCAGGGGAAGAGTCCATTTTCAGTTAAAGGACATTTCACAATTTGAACGTCCTCCCGGTGGTTTTGACACTATTATTTTAGGAGAGATTTTGGAACATTTTGCGCATCCCGACACCCTGCTGGCCCATGCTTACCGCTTGTTGAATAAAAAGGGGACGCTCGTCCTGTCTGTACCTTATGGATATCATCCATTTCACGATCACAAACGGACTTACTATGCCGGAAGTCTCTCCCGTGTGTTGTATCCTTACTTTAAAGAACAAGCGCTGGAGGTACATCATAAATATTTGTGCTTTGCAGGTCACAAGAAGCCAAAAGAGCTGCGTGAGGCTATGCCAGGAGCAGAGCAACTGAATGAGTGGATGAAACTGGATGAGGAGCAGTTTCGACGGGTAGAGCAGCAGCATGTTCGCAAAATGAATCAGCGAAAGGCTGCACTCGACAAGGCGGTACAGCGAATCCGGTATATGGAGCAACAACTATTTCCATTGGAGAGGGTTACGCGTGTCGAACAGATAGACAAGACGCAGGATGAGAGGAGAGGTGCATATACTGATGGCAAGTCTACCGGAAAAACAACGGAAGAATCAGCCAACGGTAAAGGGGATGACGTGAAGTCATGACTGAGCATCTAATGACCATCAGCTTGTGTATGATCGTAAAAAATGAGGAGCAGATACTGGCCCGGTGTCTGGATTCGGTCGCAGACCTGATGGATGAAATCATCATCGTGGACACGGGATCGACGGATCAGACAAAGACGATAGCAGCCCGCTATACGGATCGGATATATACATTTGAATGGATGGATGATTTTGCCGCCGCTCGTAATGAATCGTTTGACAAGGCAACGTGTTCCTATATCATGTGGCTGGATGCGGATGATGTGCTATTGGAATCCGATCGTGAACGTCTGCGTTCCTTAAAGCAGCGATTGTCTAAGCATATCGACGCAGTGGTGATGCCACTTCACTTGGCAGAGGGTGAGCAGGGTGAACTGTTGTTCACCTCACGCCGTATACGCCTTGTGAAGCGGGAGCAACAATACCGCTGGGAAGGGCGCCTGCATGAGGATCTGGTGATACCTCAGGGGCAAATCGTACATTCGGATGTGGCAGTGACACATCGCCGAATGCAAGACCATACGCTCCGTAACCAACGTATTCTCGCCCGGTGGATCAGCGAAAGCGGCAAGCTGGAAGGGCGTTTGCTGTATTTTCACGCCAATGAATGCTTTGACCGCAAGGAATATGCCGAGGCAGCAGAAGCCTTCGACCATCTGCTGGAGGAGCCGAGCGGCTACCGGGAGGATCGGATTACTGCTTGTGCGCGATCGGCTGAATGCTATATCCATCTCGGGAAGCCCGAGCAACAGCTGGATCGTCTGCTACGTTCTTTTCGATACGGGGTGCCGCAAGCAGACTTGTGCTGCATGATCGGGGACTGGTTTTTCACAAGAAACGAATGGAATACTGCCGCATATTGGTATGAAAGAGCAACGGAACAACAGCATCACCTTCCTGGTATGCGACCTGTCCCACTGCCATGCTACTCTTGGTTACCTCATGTGCGGCTCAGTCATTGCTTTGCACATATGGGTAAGCTGGAAGCTTCGTATGAGCACAACCAAGCCGCTTTACGTTATTTGCCTGATGATCCGCATTTGCTGGATAACGAACGCAAGCTCAGGAAGGTAATCCCCAATCATTCATCCACAGCCCGGTCCTCAAAATAATTCAAGCTGTTCTGGCCCGTGATCCGCATCAGGCGGCTTGCGAGGTGGAAAAGGCTTAGGCTCCATGCCCAGCATGGTCATGAGTTGCTTAGCGTTGGCAGCAGCGTCTCCACCTGAGTTGTTGTTGAATATCACGCATACCTCACGGCTTTGCTGCTCCAGTTCCAGCAATCTGTCTTTCCATTCGGCCAATTCCTGTTCATTGTACCGATACAGATAACGAACCTCCCGCCAATTAGGTGCGGAGCTTTGATTCCAGCCTGATATGTTCCGTCCGTGAAGACGTACGATGGTCAGGTTGCTGTCTGTAGCCTGCGGCACAATGGGAACTGACCCGGGTCCTGCCTGAGGCTCGTCGCATACGCTATGTATCCAGCCTTCTTCACGCATAAATGCCAGCGTTTGCTTCCGAAAATCAAGTGTGAACCAGCTTTGATGTCTAAACTCAAGTACGGATGGGACCTCTCCCATCCTATTTTTCGTGTCTCGCAGTATGGCGACATTCTCACGTGTGCAGTCAAACCAGGGCGGGTACTGAAACAGCACGGCTTTAAGCTTGCCCGCTTCGCGAAGAGGTAGTATGGATGCATGCAGTGCTTCGTACATGGCATCTATCGTTTTGAAGTAAGGCTGTTTGCCGCGGGTGTGTCCGGTCATGCCTTGATAGGCCTTGACGAGAAATGAAAAGGAATCTGGAGTTTCCGCCGCCCAGCGCGCCATACGATCCGTAGGCTGTACTGCATAAAAAGAACTATCCATCTCTACTATCGGAAAATGGCTTCCATAGACACTTAGTTTTTGGTTAGCTTTAGTGCCCGTTGGATATAAGTCATCGTGATCGCCCCAACCCGTCAGTCCAATTTGAATCATAACTTTGCCGCTCCTTTCCTGCATGAAACCTCTATAAAGGCGTTCCCATGATTCATTTTAATGATAAAATGGGGTAAATCACATGAAGTTGGTATAAAGTTCCTATGATTATTTAAGCTCAAATACGGTTATTGTAACATGCTCTCATGACAGGAAGCTTTGTGCTTTAAAAAAATGCTTATTCGTAATGTTTTTGAGTTTCCAGTTTAAAAAAGCTAATATAGTATGTAATAGAGCGAAATGAGTTCATGGAGGAGAAACGATATGGCAGAATGGTACGAGCAAAGCTTTGGGGAAGATTATTTATTGGTATACAAGCATCGCGACTTTCAGGGAGCCTATCAGGAAGTGCAAAAAATGATCTCCTGGCTCAAATTACCGCAAGGCTCCAGCGTATTGGATTTATGCTGTGGGATGGGACGTCATTCGCTTGCGCTCGCCGATGCAGGTTATAAGGTGACAGGTGTGGACCTTTCCAATGTGCTACTGAGAGAGGCTCGTGCAGCTGATTCCGAAGGGCGGGTAAGTTGGCATCAAGGGGATATGAGAGAGGTGCCGCTGGATGAAAGTTATGACGCAGTGATGAATTTGTTCACCTCCTTCGGTTATTTTGAAAAGGATGAGGAGCAGCTTAAAGTATTAAAGGAAATTTATCGTCTATTGAAACCGGGAGGCCGTTTTATTATAGATTATTTGAACCCTTCCTACGTAGCTGCTCATTTGGTACCGCATTCGTCCCGGGAGGATGAAGGAAATTGGATTGAGGAGCACCGGGTCATTGAAGATGGATTTGTGAAAAAGCAAATTGCCATTCGGTCAGCCGCATCTGTGACGACTACAGAAGCAGCCTCAGAGCTGGGTACCACTCACGCTGACGCAGAACCCGTGCGTGTGTACTATGAGCGAGTAAAGCTATATCCGTATGAAAAGTTCCGTGATTTGCTAGAACAAGCCGGGCTATCCGTAGAGCAGGTGCACGGAAGTTATGATGAAGATCAATATATAGAAGATGCTTCGCCCCGAATGATTTTTGTCGGTGTGCGGGCTTGAAACAGAAGGGCGGATGGGAAGCCATGAAATTGCCAGAGCTTACGCTCTGTGAGCGAATAGACGGAGGCTTTCAGGTCAAAATATCCATGTCTTTTCCGCTGCGCTGGGTGAATAGCTATGTGATCAAGGGACAGCATGGTTTTACAATTGTAGACCCGGGTCCGCGCAATCTGGATACAGAGGCAGAATGGGCATTTGTGTTTCAACAGCTGGGCATGTCCTTTGGGGATATTTCGGACATTGTGGTGACGCATCATCACCCCGATCATTACGGATTGGCGGGGTGGATGCAGCAGCAAGGTCAGGCTCGCGTACATATGTCAGCTCGCAGCTATAAGGAAGCGATTATGATGTGGGACGCTCCAGAATTGACGACCGCTATGGAGAAACGGCTGCCTAGCTTTTTTGTCCAGCATGGCTTTCCTTTGGAACAGGTATCAGCCTTGGAATCACATATGCAGCAGGCTTATTTGCAAGTGAATCCGCAGCCTGAGATTACCTTCATTCCTACCGGAATAGACGCTCGTCTGGAATTAGGCGGACGGTTCTGGCTGCCCGTTGAGACAGGAGGGCATGCGCCTGGGCATGTGTCCTTATATGAGCCGAATAGCGGCGTTATTCTGTGCGGTGACGCGGTGTTGCCGCAGATTTCTCCTAATATCAGTCTGCTGCCGGGCAGCGATGCCCAGCCGCTGAAGTCTTATATAGACGGCTTGCAGCGCCTAGGTGAGCTAGAGGTCGCCTGGGCATATCCCGGGCATCGCAATCCGTTTGGGTATTTTCGCGAACGGACGCAAGCATTGCTGGCGCATCATGAAGAAAGGCTGGAGAAATTCTGGCAGCTGATCCAACCGGAAGGGAGCACAGCCTATGAGCTGTGCATTGCCGTGTTCGGCGACAAGCTGGGGATTCACCAGCTAAGGTTTGCCATGTCCGAGACGCTGGCCCATCTGGTGGAGCTGGTGCGCCGTGAACGGGCCTCTATGAGCGAGGAGAATCCCATCGCGCGCTTTCATTCCTTTTGCCGTCCATAATGGCGGAAAGTTAACGAACATAGCGATATGACAAAGCAACATGACAGAACAACATGACAAAGCGGCATGCATGCCGGGGAAGAGGCTTTTATGAATTTGCTGCTGCTGGGAGCTACCGGACGTGTGGGCCGTTTTATATTAGATTATGCGTTAACGGATGGTCATACCGTAACTGCCCTAGTTCGTTCACCGGACAAGTTGGAGGATTTCGCATCCCAATGCGGGACACAGCTGCAAATCGTACAGGGTGATGCCACCAACGCGAAGGATATAGCACAAGCGCTGAAGGGCGGGCCAGCAGTTGTGATCAGTGCGCTGAATACAGATGGAACCACCACCTTATCCGTTAGTACAGGTCTGCTGATCCGACTGATGCAGGAGCAGTCCATTCACCGGCTCATAACGGTAGGAACGGCAGGGATTTTGCAAAGCCGGACCGAACCGAGCTTGTATCGGTACGAGTCCTCCGATACCCGGCGACGCAGCACCCGTGCGGCCGAGGAGCATCGGCGGGTGTACGAATTGCTGCGTGAATCGGCACTAGACTGGACAATCGTATGTCCGACCTATCTGCCAGATGGCGGGCGTAAAGGTGTATATCGCGTGGAAAAAGACTTTCTACCCGAAGGTGGCTCACAAATTACCACTGCGGATACAGCTGATTTTACCTATCGTCAATGGAAGAGTTGCGATTTTATCCGTACAAGGGTGGGCATTGCCTATTGATCGTGGAACGCAAAACATAGCTTTATTGATAAGCATCCAACCAGAGCGCAGTAAGTGTATCTACTTATGTTGCGCTCTTTTTTGTTTGACAAACATTCCGGGATTGAATACTATGATTCTATAAGGAAACAGTGTTTCTGAGATAAGCAAAGGAAGTGCATTGAATGATGTCTGAGCCATCGCAACCTTATAGAACCTATTCCGAGGTGAAGTTACAGCAGCAGCAATTGCTCCGTAAAAATATGATTGATGCCGCATGCATCCTTCTTGTAGAAGAAGGGCCCGAGGCTGTGACTGTACGGCGAGTTGCACAGAAATTAAGCTGTTCTACCAAGATCATTTACAGTATTTTTGGCAGTAAGGATGGTCTTGCCAATGAGATGTATCTGGATGGATGCCGGCTATTGGCCGAAACCTTTCGACAAGTACCTGTTACCCCAAATGTACTCGCTGATCTGGAAGCATTATGCTGGGCATATTGGGAATTTGCGCGGCTCCATTCAGCCTATTACAAAATGATGTTTGGCGGGGCATTATCTGATTTTAAGCCGGATGAACAGAGCTTGGAGGGCACCACAACGGCATTATCGCGAATCCTGCAAACCGTCGTACACGCTATGGAGCTGGGAGCACTGAAAGAGCAGGACCCGCTGCTGGTTGTCCGAATGCTATGGTCAGCTTTACACGGGGTGATACATCTACAATTTGCAGGTCATTTTTTGACTGTGGACATGGCACAAGAGGTATATGCATTTACACTGAGGAATACGCTCGATGTATGTAAACCCTCGTCATCTCCAGCGTAAATATGAAGTAGCTGAGGTCATCTTCGTGATGGCTTCAGTTCATTATATAGTAGTGGTAACAATGTTTCCAAAATAAAACGACGATACTATGGAGGTCATCATCATGTTTATGTATGCAAACAAAACAGCACTCATCACAGGGGCTTCATCCGGAATTGGCGAGGCATTTGCCTATTCGCTCGCGGCTAAGAAATGTAATCTCATTTTGGTAGCGCGCAATGAAACCAAATTAAAAGCACTGGCGAAAGAACTCTCCGCTAAATATAACGTAAAAGCTACGGTGATTGCGCTGGATTTATCCTCACCAGGAGCTCCTCAAACATTGCATCAAGAGGTTCAGTACCAACAACTCAAGGTAGATCTTCTGATTAACAACGCCGGTTTTGCCACCTACGGGTACTTTGAGCAGGTTTCAGGAGAAAGACAGCATGAGGAAGTGATGCTCAATGTGGCTGCTTTAGTCGATATCACACATGCATTTATGCCTGATTTATTGCGTAACCGAGATGGTGGACTCATCAATGTTTCATCCACCGCTGCATTTCAGCCCGATCCCTATATGGCCGTATATGGAGCAACCAAAGCATTCGTACTTTCTTTTAGCGAAGCGCTGTGGGCCGAAAATCGAAAACGGGGACTCAAAGTGCTCGCCCTCTGTCCAGGTGCAACCGAAACCTCATTTTTTGATGTAGTAGGCTCCAGTGAAGCCTCTGTGGGTTCCAGAGAAACACCCCAGACTGTCGTCCATAATGCCTTGAAAGCATTTGAAAAAGGGCGCAGTCATATGATATCTGGTCGACAAAACTATTGGGTAGCTCAAGTATCCCGATTTTTCTCTCGTCAATCCACACTTAACATTGTAGAACGTACGCTACGACCTCAAAATTGATTGAAATTCATGAATCAAGATAGCCTACCCTTAATCGTCAGAATTACCGCTCAATAAGCTGAAATTTTATACGCCGGGTCTGATTGCTTCCAGCTCAATTGAACTAGAAGAAATCAGGCTCGGCGTTTCTATTTACATAGATCAAGCGTTCAGATGCTATCCCAGATCTCGCGAATATAATAAAATCCCATCTCGCTTCTCCCAGCCGTTAGCTGACCAGAAGCGTTGACCTCCTATATTATGCTCCATCACAAACAGATGACATTTATCAATGCCTTCCTTGAGTAAAGAGGATAACGCTTTATCTACCAGTCTGGGCGCAATCCCATGACCACGATGTTCTGTGGCTACACCCAGATGATACAGAAACCCTCTGCGACTATCATGGCCTGCTAAAATCGTGCCTATGATGTTTCCAGCGTACTCACAGACAAAGCTAAGGCCTTCATTTCGCTGCAAAAATCGTGCAATCCGCTCCGGTGAGTCGGCCTCACTCAATCCTAACCCGTCTAAGCCATTCCATAGTGCAATAGCTTGATCATAATCGTCAGCCTGCATCGTACGGAATGTATATCCATCAGTTACGCTTGCCATGTCTCTAGTTCTCCTCTTACCCTTGTATATATCTATTGTACGCCAACGCATTGTTTGCAATTAGCGTGTCATTGTTTACCGTGTTGTATTCGGTGCGCTTTCTTCTCCAAGCTCCTGTTCGCGCTCTGCCTGCTTGCGATGGGCGATACGACTGCTGGCCGAGGCTGCGATTGCACCCACAATATCGTCCAGAAACGTATTAATCGGTCCAAGGCTTTTATCGTTCAGGCGTTCCAGCACACCCGGTTTGAGCTTATCGACATAACCGTAATTGGTAAATCCAATACTGCCGTATACATTAACGATGGAGAAGGCTAGAATTTCATCCACTCCGTATAATCCCTCGTCATGCTCAATCATATCCTGCAATGGGGGAAGAAGAGCACCCTGTTCCGCAAGAATATCTAGCTGGATGCCCGTAAGCACGGCATTTTGAACCTCGCGCTTCATCAACACCTTGTCCACATTCTCTAAACATTCTTCCATCGTTAGGTTCGGGTAATATTTTTTCTGTAGAAGCATAACCAGTTCTGCGATTTCAGTCATACTTACACCACGCTTGTGCAGCCACTCACGGGTGGCATCGGCTACCTTTTTACTATTCAGGCTGTAAGGTACTTTTTTCTTGTCCATAAAGTTGAAGTTACCCTCCTCGTGTAGATCCTAATTTTCTACTGCAATTATGACCAGTGTGTCCAGTCTGCTAAAAAAATAGTTATTTTTTACGCGGGGCTCGTATACATATTAGTACAATCTGTACAAAATTGTTAGGGAGGAACTTCATTTATGAACATAAAACACCCATGGCGTATGACCTCTGTAGCCGGGCTGCTATCCCTGCCCCTGTTGTTGTCCGGATGCAGCCTTTTCGGCAACGAAGCCGCGTCCATTGACCCTCCGCCGTCCACGACAGAGCAGTCCATGATTAAGGCTGTAACTGGAAAAGCACCTGCCACGACCGGGGAGTTGAGGGCTGTCTTTTTGCAAGATCATAACGGCTTGCTGGCCCCTGTATCTTTACCGATTGCTTCAGGCGATGTACAGGCAGATGCCAAGTCGGCGCTGGAAACACTGGTTGAGGGCGGGCCTTATGCTGGATTATTACCAGAAGGATTTAAAGGTGTACTGCCTCAGGGTACAGAAGTGAAAAGTGTGACAGTGGACAAGAATAACAAGCTGGCAGTTGTCGAATTTAACAAATCTTTCGCCAACTATAAGCCACAGGAAGAACGCAAATTAATGGAAAGCTTGACCTGGACCCTGACCGATCGTCCCGATATTAAGAGCGTACAGATTTGGGTGGATGGTAAAAAGCTGAACGAAATGCCTGTTGGCGGCACACCGCTCGACCATCCGCTGACGCGCGCAGTAGGGATTAATTTGGAGGTCGGTCATGGCGTGACCCCCCTGGATTCCAGTCCAGTCACCGTGTATTTCTCTTCATCTTCTCCTGCTGGGGTACAATATTATGTACCTGTAACACGACTGGTCAGTCCGGAAAAAGATCGTGTCCAGTCAGCTCTGCATCAATTAATTCAAGGGCCACAGACCAAGGATGGATTGCAGGAAGTGATGACAGGGGAGACGGCGCTGAAATCGGTAGAACGCTCCAAAGATAACGTCATTACGGTATCACTCTCGGATGATATGTTTGCCAAAGGAGAGGCCGTACCTGCTGAATTTTTGGAATCGGTCGTACTGACAGCGGCGGACAATTCGGATGATGCGGTCAAAACGAAGATTCGGATTGAACTGAATGGTGAGAAAAGCGTGATTGGACAAAATAATCAAAATTATGGAGAGCCTGTAGCCAAGCCGCAGCACATTAACGAAATTCCTCTTTAAGGACAGGGAATCGTCCTTGGGGTGCTTTTGCCTGCACACTTTGGTAAAATAAACATATAAGAACAGGTTGCATACGACGTAGGAGGAAAAAGCATGAGTAGATCTAACGGACGAAACGGTGATGAGCTGCGCCCGATGAAATTGACAGCAGGAGTAAATAAATACGCGGAGGGCTCTGTTTTTATAGAGGTTGGCGAGACGAAAGTCATCTGTACGGCTACAGTGGAAGAACGCGTTCCTCCCTTTATGAAGGGCCAAGGAAAAGGCTGGGTGACCGCCGAATATTCCATGCTTCCGCGGGCGACACATAGCCGCAATCAGCGTGAAGCTGCGCGCGGCAAGTTGACAGGCCGTACTATGGAAATTCAGCGTCTGATCGGAAGAGCGTTGCGTTCGGTTGTCAATTTGCAGGCGCTTGGTGAACGGACGATTACGTTGGACTGTGACGTCATTCAGGCGGACGGCGGGACACGTACAACCTCCATTACCGGTTCTTTCGTAGCATTGGCGATTGCAGTAAATAAAATTGCGATCCAGCACAAGTTGCCTGTTTTCCCTATTACGGATTTCCTGGCTTCTGTCAGCGTAGGGGTTGTTGGTGACAAGGCGCTGCTGGATCTGAATTATGAAGAGGATTCCAAGGCCAAGGTGGACATGAATCTCGTCATGACTGGCAGTGGAAAGTACGTTGAGCTGCAAGGTACAGGGGAAGAAAGCCCATTCGACCGTCAGGAATTGGATCAGCTGCTTAGCTTGGGCGAACAAGGGATTCTGCAAATGATTGAGCGCCAAAAAGAAGTGCTCGGACCGATTGCTGATAAGATTGGTGCTGGACGTACAGGAGCTGGGGCCTAATGCGACTGGATGGTCCGGTTGTCATTGTCGCTACGAAGAATAAAGGGAAGGTGCGGGAATTTGCACATGCTTTTGCGCCGTTTGGCAAGGAAGTCAGAAGTATGTACGATTATCCCGACATTCCTGATGTCGTTGAGGATGGCACAACCTTTGCCGAAAATGCATTAAAAAAAGCCAAAGCGGTGGGAGATGTGCTCGGATTGCCTGTGCTGGCCGATGATTCCGGTCTGTGCGTGGACTTGCTGGATGGTGCGCCGGGCGTATATTCGGCTCGTTATGCTGGAGAAGGTGCCAGCGATCACGAAAACAATATCAAGCTACTCGACGTTCTGGAATCGAAGCAGCTTGGTGATGATACCGGACAGCCTTTGCTAAGCCCGGCTCAATTTGTCTGTACCTTGATTCTGTATAATCCACAGACTGGGGAGACGTTGGAATCGACGGGCTCCGTGGAGGGCTGGATTACGACTGAAACCGCGGGCAGCGGTGGGTTTGGGTATGATCCGCTGTTCTATTTGCCAGAGTTTGAAAAGACAATGGCAGAGCTGACGTTGGAACAAAAGCAAGCTATCAGTCATCGGGGCATAGCCCTGCGTAATTTGGCAACAAAGCTAGGGAATCCGCAGGCATAGTTTGGTAGCAGGGCGAATAATATACCTGTCATATACGAAAAAAAGGCTATCCGTCAGTCATAGGCTGCGGATAGCCTTTTTGGTACTTTCTGTTCCACGTATCGTATGCATCAAGAAAGATGGGCGGTTGCCACCTCGTACTTTACGGCTTAGGCAGTTAGCACATTTTATCGAATTGCCACCTTGTAAGTGCGAAGCCAATTATCCACTTGCGTCAAGTAAGCAAATAACTGCGGACCCGACATCAGCTGGCCAAACCAAGGTAGATTGGTGGATGCCTCCGGTGAGGCGGCAATATCCCGTACCTTTTGCGCATCGATCAGCTTGAGCAGTGGGGAAGAGGAATCGTCCAGCAGTTGCAGCGCCTGCTTTTTCACAGCGGCAAGATAGGAGGGATTATGCGTTTTGGGATACGGGCTTTTTTTGCGATACAGCACATCATCCGGCAATACACCCTCCAGCGCCTTGCGTAAAATACCTTTTTCACGTCCGCCTGTCATTTTAATGCTCCACGGAATGTTCCATACATATTGCACCAGCCGATGATCGCAATACGGCACCCGTACTTCGAGTCCCACCCCCATACTCATCCGATCCTTGCGATCCAGTAGGGTAGGCATAAAGCGGGTGATGTTCAAATAAGACATGACGCGCATTTGCGCAGCTTTTCCTGTTTCACCCGGTAGCTTTGGTACTTCTCCGACTGCTTCTGAGTAGCGGTCGTTTAAATACTCCAGCGGTTTGATCCAGTCCCGCACTTCTGGGGATAGCAGACTCGCTCTCATATCGGGAGCAACTGCCCACGGGAATGTGCCTGAGTTCAGCATATCCTCCCGATGGAACCATGGATATCCGCCAAACACTTCATCTGCTGCTTCACCAGAAATAGCAACAGTAGCGCCCTTTTTAATCTCCCGGCAAAAGAGATACAGTGACGAATCCACGTCCGCCATTCCAGGTAAATCCCGGCTTAGCGTGGAGTTGTTCAGAGCTGCTACAACTTCTGGTGTATCGAATTCAATCCAGTGATGATTTGTCCCTAATTCATCGACCATTCGCTGTATCCAGGGAGCATCGGCTCCGGGCTGGAACGCATGGGCTTTAAAATGCTTGTCGTTATCCACATAATCGACCGAATACGTATGAACTTGTCCCTGCCCGGTACGTTTGTAATAATCGACGGCTAATGCGGACAGGGCGCTTGAATCCAGCCCGCCAGACAATAAGGTACATACCGGTACATCCGAAATAAGCTGCCGCTCCACGGTATCCATCAACAGCTCTCGTACCTTGAGTGCCGTTTCTTCGGTGTTATCCTCATGTGCAATGCTTTCCAGCTTCCAGTAGGCTTGGATGCGTACGCCGTCACGGCTGTAGGTTAGGGTATGTCCGGGACGCAATTCCTTCATCGATGAATAGACGCCGTGTCCGGGGGTGCGTGCAGGCCCAATGATAAAAATTTCTGCCAGTCCCTCGGCGTCTACGGCGGCCTCTACCGCTGGATGCTGGAGCAGTGCTTTGGGTTCGGAGCCAAATACGAATACATCTTCGGTTTGGCTATAAAATAACGGCTTCACTCCCAGGCGATCTCGTGCCAGAAATACCTGCTCCCGCTCACTATCCCAGACCGCAAACGCAAAAATGCCGTTCAACCGATCTACACAATCCGGGCCCCATTCGATATAGGATTCGAGCAGTACCTCTGTGTCGCATTGTGTACGGAAAAAATGCCCGCGCTGTTGCAGCTCTTTTTTCAGCTCAGGCGCGTTATATATTTCCCCGTTATATACAATCGTATAAGTGATATCCTCAAGCTGCCGGATCATGGGCTGAGCGCCGTTTTCCGGGTCCATTACGCTTAGTCTTCGGTGTCCGAAGGCACACGGGTTGGATATCCAGGTACCCGCAGCATCCGGTCCGCGATCGGAGAGCGTTTGTGTCATATTTAGCAGCAACTCAGATTGATGCATCAAGTCTCCGTTCCACTGTATGAAACCTGTAATTCCGCACATGTCTATTCATCCTCTCTTTGTCGTGTTCATCCAGTGTTGGAATGAATCAAAAACTAAATCCCCAGTTCATCAGTATATATGCCGAAAAGAAGCATAAAATGTCTGTCCGTTCCGAAAACTACAGATGGGGCAACCCGTTTACTCGTGAGGAAGGAGGGAGACAATGTACTACATCAAGGATGCCAAAATACGCCGCTTCACTGAACTTGACGGAGTGCGCTGCGCTGAGGTAGAAGTGCGTCCCGGTGCCGCAGATGACCCGGAACTGCTGGTTTATATCACAGCCTCGAATCAGAAGGATGGTCAGCCTGCCTATGACATGGTAAGGATCATCCGCAATGATGCCGATCTGGAGCTGGATTGGTATGACAATAATCTGCATTCGGCATTTGAGGAAGTGACCGACAAGGCTTTTACTGACTCTACGCACATTACCGCTGGTGAGGAACGGGAAAAATTCAAAAGGGAATTGCTTTCCTATGGGCAGCTTAGTACAGAGTTTGCCAAGGAGTTCGGGACATGAGGATATGGTGTACTATACCTCGGCTTTTGTTGATTTGGGCACCGGCGCCATCGCCGGATCAGCGTGAAAGGAGGGGGAAATCATAGACGGCAAAGCGAAGTATAAGAAAAACAAAGGCAGCAGTTATATTCATAACAATGAGTTCGCGGAAGAAGTGCTGGAGAAAAACGTAAGACATGAGGTACGAAGAAGTCCTAAACGCTTTGGGAATAAATAAGCTAACAATGAACTAAAGCAACTCATTAAAGTTGATCCCAAAGAAGCCTCCGTATTCGCAGATTTGCGAATATGGGAGGCTTCTTTTAGAATTAGGCCGCTTCACGCAGCGTCATGATCCCTTTGTAGATGTTATAGACAAAAACGCCGAGATAGACCACTACAAATAGCAGTACAAACCCGATAACTGAACCTGCATGATTGGCAGTGATAATAAAATACACTAGCGGAATCGCCGCAATAATGGGGAAAATGTGCGATAAAATGGCTTTTTTCGCGTGTCCCTGAACATATTCATCCCGGACTGCGATCCACACAATGACCGGCACCAGAAAAGGTGCGAAAAAAATGCTAAAATAACAAAGTGAAGACAAAAGGCCTTTCACGGATCACCCCTCCTTTTTGGCGTCGTTCTTTGTACATAATACCCCGTTAGCGTCCAAATGATTCCTTTTGCAGCCTGCTTTCCTGTATAATGAAAAAATGCTTTTGACAGTTGCTCAAAATATGATATAATAATCAATGCACTGAATACATAAGGTTTTATTGATTGTTATCTTGTCCCAGTAGCTCAGCTGGATAGAGCAACGGCCTTCTAAGCCGTCGGTCGGGGGTTCGAATCCCTCCTGGGACGTAGCAAAATCTTCCTAATTCAATATTAGGAAGATTTTTTGTGTTCCAGTGGGATGAGAACCCCTTGGGGGGACGTCGGAGCTAAGCATCGTTAGCATAAACTTCGCAGTCTCGACCGTAGGGAGAGTATCCCTCCTGGGACGTATAGCAAAAGCTTCCTACATGTAGGAAGCTTTTTTGTATTCCGGCAGTATGATTGATTCTGTTTTTATACTGTCGCCTTCTCCTTATGAGCAAAGAATTGCGGCAAATGTTCTTTGTGTGCTTCCAGCAATTCATCCAGCACGGTTTGGGCGATATCCCCGCTTGGAACGAGCGGATTCAGGGTGAAGGCTTGCAGTGCTGTCGCATAGTCACCAGTGACCGCCGCTTCAATGGTCAGCTCTTCCATCGCCTTCATGACTTGCAGCAGGCCCCGCTGTGCTGGTGGGAATTTGCCAAAGTTTACAGGCTCTGCACCATGCGCGCGAATGACACTGGTTACTTCGATGGCGCTATCATAAGGGACATCATCAATCGCACCATTGTTACGTGTACTAACCACCATCAATGTGCCTTTGTTGTTATAAATGGAATTAATGATTTCACAGGCAGCATCGCTGTAATGTGCACCGCCGCGTTTGGATAATTCCTCTGGTTTGTAATCCAGATTCGGGTCTTTGTACAATTCAAACAAACTTTCTTCCAGACGTTTGACGACTTGGCCCCGAGTTCCTTCGTTTTTGGCCTCCTCTAATTCTTCCTTGAGCATGTTGTCGGTCATGTAGTAATACCGATGGTAAGGACAAGGCAGCATTTTCAATTGACGAACCTGATCATACAGGAAGCGCATGTTCTTAATATTTTCAACAACCTTCTCCGGTTTTGCACCAGGTGCGTACAATCCTTCGATGACTTGCTCTGTTAATTCTTCTCCGGTTTTGTCATAAACTTTGTGCCAATGAAGGTGGTTAATTCCTGCAAATTTAAAGAACAGCTCTTCTTCCGATTTGTCCAGTACAGCCGATGCACTCTTGATCGCGCCGATTGGAACATTACATAATCCGATGACTTTATCCCACTTACCATAACGAAGTACCGCTTCGGTGACCATACCCGCAGGGTTGGTGAAGTTAATCAACCATGCATTCGGACACAGTTCTTTCATATCTTCTACGATACTGAGGATAACGGGGATGGTACGAAAAGCTTTGAACATCCCGCCAGCCCCATTAGTTTCTTGACCGATCATGCCGTGTTTTAACGGAATACTTTCGTCCTTAATCCGGGCTTCCAGCAAGCCTACCCGAAATTGTGTTGTGACAAAATCGGCATCCTTCAAGGCTTCCCGACGATCCAGTGTCAAATGTACTTCACAATCAATGCCTGCGGCCTTCACCATCCGTTGGGCCATGGCCCCCACGATCTCCAGCTTTTCGCGTCCTGCCTCAATATCTACCAGCCATAATTCCCGAATGGGAAGCTCTGCATAGCGTTTGATAAAGCCTTCTACTAATTCTGGTGTATAGCTGGAGCCTCCGCCAATGGTTGCGATCTTTATGCCTTTTTTCATGGTTAGTGCCTCCTGAGTATGTTTTTTAAAACCGCTTTCTTAAGCTCAAATTCACTGTAATCCCTGTAATGCATTACAGGTCAAGCGCTTTTAAAAAACTTATTTGGGGAAGGTGACAATTGTAGGGACGGGACCACGAACATGCTAAACACGAACATGCTAAAATAGAAAGAACGAGGTGAGAAATGTGGCAAATATTCATGAAATTGCAAAGCTGGCGGGTGTATCCTCGGCAACGGTGTCCCGTGTCATTAATAGCCATCCGTACGTAAGTGAACCGACAAGGCAGCGTGTACAGGAGGTCATAGACCGACTGGATTATGTACCTAATTTGAATGCGGTTTCATTAAAAAAGGGCATGACCAAGCTCATAGGAATTATTTCAATTTCTTTTAATGATTCATTGGGTTCATTTGTGCGTGGATTTACAACCTATGCTCAGGAGCATGGTTTTAATATGGCACTATTTATTACGAATGGAGAGAAGGAGCGGGAGCTTGAAGCACTGGAAATGCTGAGGAGAAAGCAACTGGACGCCTTGGTCTGTATGATTCGCGTCAATGAATGGAGCGTGATTGAACACTATACCAAATATGGCCCAATTGTGACGTGGCAGCGTGTAAACATTGATGCAATCCCGTCTGTATTTATGGATCAGTATCAGGGGTACATGCTTGCGCTGGAGCATCTGTATGCCAGAGGCTACCGCAGCATTGTGAATGTATACGGGAATATGAGGGGACTGAATACGAAGGAGCGCATACGGGCTTATCATGATTTTTGCAAAAAATATGATTTGAACGCTGATGCCTTCCCGCATTTTTATGATTTAAATTCAATGGAAGCGGGTGAACAAATTGCTCACTGGTGGAGCGAACAGCCCAACAAGCCTGATGCCTTCGCTTGTTCTACCGATTATTTGGCTGCAGGGCTTTTGACTGAAGCACGTAGGCTCGGTGTTTCTGTACCAAGTGAGGTTGCAGTGGTGGGCTTTGATAACATCGAAATTTCGCATTTGCTTGATTTAACCACCATTCATTACCCGATTGACAAACAAGCGGAAAATGCATTCATCATGATTCGAAATGCCCTAGAGGGGCTTCATGAAGAATTACATCCCTTGGAATTCAAGTTAGTAGAGCGAGCGACCACCTAATATCCTGGTTATTCTTTTTCGCTTATCGGTGTGCTATTCAGGGATTAGTAAATAAAAAAGGGACTCCATAATAGAATAAATTCCAGAGGAGTCCTTCTTTGCACGTACTCTAATTCATCGGTCTCTCATAATTCCATTACGAAATTAACGTCAGAATAAATGCACAGATCGTAAGTAGAATTAATTATTTAAAATAGGTATTTCTCCAAGCAGATCCTTTAAATTAATAGCATCCCACGGCATATGCTCGGTTATACCTAACCCAACTACATCGGTTTCTTCAGATAGTTCTTTAATCAGATGAAGTAGTTGAGGTATTTGCATTGTTCCCGCAGGAGAAAGATTATAGGGAGCTTCAGGGTTGGCGAATAATAAAGAACGAAATGCTTTTGGATCAAGTACATCTAAATCAAGGTGAATCGCCAGGTGCTTGATGCCGCTTTCTTTAATCCATTCTTTTATAGATGCGGTACTGGTCGTTAACTCTTGGGTCCCAGCAGTTCGAATCCCTAATCTTTGAATAACTTCTGTATCTGATTCTGTAGTAGTAACACCTAGCTTTTGAAATGCTTCTGAAAATATTTTTGTTTCTTCTTCTGTAGGAGCTGCTAATCCAGCGATAAAGGCATTTTCAGGCTTAAGAGGAACTTTCACATGTTTTGCAAACTCTTCATCTCCTTCTCCCAACAGATTCCCAAGTGGTAATGTATGTCCGTTATCATAGCCCACATATCTAACTAAATCACTGTGAGCATCGATCCAAATTAGCCCTAATTCTCCACCGTATCGTTCGTTCAAATAGGCAAACGGGGCTTGTTCGACTAAGCAGTCACCACCAAACATTACAATGCGATCTGGCTTATGAGCGTCAATGATATGTTGAGCAGCCTCTAATTGTTCAAGTAGCTGTTTTCTCCCATACATACCGTTCTCGTTGGCAAGCGGAGTTCCATCATAAGCTTGAACTGGAACATGAATAAGGGGTTGATCATTGTCTGGGGCTAGCCAAGCCAGCAGTTCAGCTCCAAAAGAGTAGTTAGGATTGTTTCCTCCTTGCCATTGCGGCATTAAGAGGCGTATTGTTTTAGTCATATTTTCTCTCCTTTACTTCAAATTACGGTTAGTATAAACTGAACGCAAATAAAAACGTAGTACGCACTAATTTGATAGGTACTACCCGAAAGGATAGTGTGAATATGAGTATGGCTGAATTTAAAGGTAAAGTTAAAAATATTGAAGATACACCTTTTGGTTATACAGTGTCAGTCATTGGTGGTAAATGGAAAATGGTTATTATTTATCTTCTGGCCGAAAACCAAGTGGTTCGCTTTAATGATCTGAAAAGACAAATCGGAGCTATTACATACAAAACATTGAGTTCACAGCTAAAGGAATTGGAAGCGGATGGATTGGTGAACCGGAAAGAGTATCCTCAAGTTCCGCCTAAAGTCGAGTACAGTCTCACAGAAAAAGCGGAAACACTATTGCCTGTTTTGGAAGGGTTATGTGAGTGGGGAACCAAAAACCAATATAATTAAATATCGTTTTCTAATTGTTCTCGAATGCTATACGAATATTAGAAAAGACGATTGACATATATTTATAGTTAATCAGGTATTCAACGAGCTCAAGTGCACTGGGGATAGGAACGCTTAAAAATCAGTATCATTTGGGGGATATGATATTTTGACTATGGCTATTATTTTATTTGTAGCGAATATTCTACTTATTCTTGTTTCAATCGTTGGTATTGTTCTGCTCATGGGAATATTGTACAGGGGGTACATTTTGCTAGGATTACTTATTGCTGAGAAAAAGAACACAAAAAATCAAGTTGTAAAAGATTAATTTTATGACAACACAGAGCCTCATTTCTACTTTATTAGTGGAAATGAGGCTCTTGCGTAAACAATAAAAGTGACATAATGGGGTGAAGGAAGGGACATAGCATTTTATAGCTTTTGGGACATCCCCGGATGTTTGATGCTTAGCACTACCTTTTTCTTTAATACCTCTGCAGCAACTCGAATCTGTTCTGCCTGCGTCACGGCCGAAATCACCGCTACACCATCGGCACCCGCACCTACTACTTCCCCCACACGGTCTACCGTAATGCCACCGATCCCGACGATGGGCAGATCAATTCCTGCTTTGCGCATCTCATGCAAAATGGCTGGACCCTGCACCGCATGAGCATCATCCTTTGAGATGGTGGGATAGATGGGGCCGACGCCGAGATAGTCCGCACCATGCAGGATGGCCCGGCGTGCTTCCTCAATCGTATGGGCGGAGACGCCAAGGATTCGGTTTCCGATTCGGGCGCGCACAGAATCAGCCGATTCATCGTCCTGACCGATGTGAACACCGTCGGCGTTGAGCTCAAGAGCCAGCTCCACATCGTCATTGACGATAAAAGGGATACCAGCGTGGTGGCACACATCTTGTAGCTGACGCGCAAGTTCGAGCATAGGAACCCCTGTTAACGCGCTACGGCCCTTTTCCCGGAACTGGATCATGGTGGTGCCGCCAGCAAGAGCCTCCTGCACGACCCGATTTGGTTCCGCGTGGCAGTTCACGCTTCCAACAACCAGATACATCTGTAAATGCCGCCGCATGATCTCAGGTAATATTCGGCCGCTCATTGGAGTATCTCCTGACGACGGCGGTAGGCCCAATGATTGGTTGGACCGTGTCCCTGGCCCAGATACAACGTATCCTCAATCGCCGCCTGAATGAAGGCTCTTCCATTCAAAATAGCTTCCGGTACAGACACGCCTTTCCCTAATTCAGCGGTAATCGCTGCTGAGAACGTACATCCTGTTCCGTGTGTGTGGACAGTTCGCACCCGCTTGCCGCCCAGCTCGGTGAAGGCTGTTCCGTCAAAGAGCAGGTCAACAACTTGGCCGCTGTTTTCGCTCTCCTCATCATGGCCGCCTTTGATCACAACGAACTTGGGTCCTAGGCTGCTAATATGTCTCGCAGCTTCGCGGCGATCCTTCATCGTACGAATGCTTATCCCGGTTAAGGCTTCCGCTTCCGGGATATTTGGTGTGACGACCAAGGCCAAGGGGAGCAGGTCGTCGTTCAAAGCCTGCACCGCTTCCGGTTGCAACAGCTTTGCGCCCCCTTTGGCAATCATTACAGGATCGACGACAACCTTTTCCCAGCCGAACTTTCGAATCTGCTCGGCCACAAGGCGGATGATGCCCGCGTCAAACAGCATGCCAGTCTTCAGGGCATCGACTCCAAGATCTGATCCTACAGCTTCGATTTGCTGCGCTGTTGCTTCCTGTGGCAACGGATATACACCGTGAACTCCCAAGGTATTTTGTACCGTAATGGCTGTAATAGCCGACATGCCGTATACGCCAAGCTCCTGGAAGGTTTTGAGATCGGCTTGAATTCCAGCTCCGCCGCCGCTGTCTGAACCGGCAATCGTCAGCGCTCTCGGTACATGCACGTCTCTCATCGCGCACCACCTGTTGTAGTTGTTCCAGCTTCACGGATCGTGACATGCCCCTCCAGCGAACCAGTATGTAGTTTGGCAAGCTCGTCGAGAAAGGCAATCTGGAAGCTGCCTGGCCCCAGTTTTGCGGTATGTGCTGCGGCTCGGGAAGCTGCTGCACCGTAAAATGCCAAACCTGCTGTACCTGCGAGCAGCAGGTTGGGTTCAATTGCTGCAAACGCACCCAACACAGAGGTCAGCAGGCAGCCTGTTCCGGTTACCTTCGTAAGCAGCGCGTCTCCGCCACTAATCAATCGTACTTCGACCCCATCGGTGATGACGTCCTCTTTTCCAGTGATGACAACCATGGTATGGAGCGTTTGTGCAGCCCGAACTGCCAGATCGACATTACTGCTGTCAGCACTGTTGCCTGCATCTACCCCTTTAATCTCTCGGACTTCTCCGATTAGATGGGCGACTTCGGCTGCATTGCCTCGCACTAGTGAGATTTTTACTTCTTTTAGGATCCGCAGTGCTGACTCGGTTCTAAAGCTCGTCGCTCCCGCACCAACCGGATCCAGCAGAACTGGAACACCATGAGCATTCGCTGATTGTCCAGCAATGATCATGGCATCTACCAGCTCGCGGTTCAGCGTACCGATATTTAACACGACGGCGCCCGCTATTTTTGCCATATCTGCTACTTCCTCGGGTGCATAAGCCATCACCGGGGAAGCGCCCAGCGCATACAGGCCGTTGGCTGTAAAGTTGGTGACCACCACATTGGTTATATTATGAACGAGGGGGTTGCTATTTTGTACCTTTGTCAGGAGATCCGAATAACTTTGTTCCCATATACTCATCATGTTTACCCTCTCTCATCTCTACTGATTATTCCAAGACCGTAGCGCGCATCTGGACGGGCCATTGTTCCTGCTTATAAGCCATATCCCAGAACATATATTCCAGCTGGCAGCTTAGCATAAAATGCTCAATCATCCGAGCTTGCTCGGCAGCCGTGGCGACATTCGCCCAAGCATCCACACGCTCGCGATATTTGGATGTTACATCTTCAATCTGGTTTCCATAGAAACAAATCCATTCATAGAATGGATGAGACTCGTCCGGTCTTACCTCATCCATTAGCCTGCGCCCAATCTCAAGATATGTCCATGGACATGGCAGCAGCACGGCCATGATTTCTCCAAGACTACCTTCATGTGCGACTGTCAGCATATGGCGGATATAATGATGAGCGGACGGAGCGAGTGCATATCCCTGCATCTCTTCATAGGTGACACCTGCGATAGCACAAAAGTTTTGATGTGGATGAACCTCGCTGTTGAGAATAAAAGAGATCTGTTCGTTAAATACAGCCATATCCTCCCGGCTTGTGCTTTTGGAGATCGCGATGCCGTAAATCCGCATGTAGGCGTTCAAATATTCAAAGTCTTGTTTTACATAGTGAATCAGCTGCTCCCTTGTTAAATTTCCTTCAGCAATACCTCTCACAAAGGGATGCTCATAAATGGCTTGAAAAATGCCATCCGCCTGCCGACGAAGTTCTTGCGAAAAACTCATTTCCCCACCTCCAATAAAAATGGAGAACAAGAAGTCCCGTAAGATACAATTCTCGGAACAACGCCAAAAAGCCGCCCCGAAAACTGGAGCGGCTTCAACATAGGTTCAATGCGCAAAAAACGCTTGAAACCTTATATACGAAGGCTCCACTTTCCTACGCTAGTACGAACTAGATCAGGTTCAAAGGGTCCAAGATTCATTCTTGTCTCAGCCATAGTGGCTCCCCTAGTGGACTTTCCTATTCTTTTGACTAATACTGTACATTCGTTCCTAGGTTATGTCAAACTGCTTTGATTCCGGTCAAGGATTAATGAGGGTGCTGGATTACACTTTCCACGGCTTTGACCCTTACATATTCCGGTTTCCACATCGCATCCCGAATGGCTTGTTCAATATCTGAAATGTGTGCCTGAGCTACCTGATCCTGAATTGCAGCCTTCGCTACCGCAACCGCAACCGCGAACGAAACATCACGTAATTTTCGGATATGGGGCAGCAGTGCACCGCCAAGTTCATTCGAATCTACGGCGTTGGCAACGGCATCAGCTGCTGCGGTAAACATAGAAGGGGTAATTCTTTTGGCCTTGACCACAATTGCGCCCAGACCTAGCCCCGGGAAGACAAAGGCATTATTCGCCTGTCCAATTTCAAACTTCGTACCGTTATAGGTGACGGGCTCAAAGGGACTTCCGGTAGCAATCAATGCTTTGCCATCAGTCCATCGTATCAAATCTTCGGGTACCGCTTCAGCAAGGTTGGTAGGATTAGACATGGGCATAATGATCGGTCGTTCCACATGCTTTGCCATTTCCTTGATAATCTCTTCAGAAAAGGCACCCGCTACACCGGAAGTTCCAATCAAGATTGTGGGTTTTACCTGACGGATGACCTCCAGCAACGGTATTTTATCATCTTCCGATCGGGCCCATGAGCTGATTTCTTCCTTTTTACGCACATATGGTTTCTGATAATCCAGTACATCTTCCATATCGTCTGTTAACAGCCCGCGATAATCATAGGCCCAAAATGCCTTGAATGAATCTTCTTCAGGAAGCCCGTCCTCGATCATTGCACCCCGTATTTGGTCGGCGTTACCGATTCCTGCTGCCCCTGGACCAAAGACAAGTATTTTTTGTTCACGTAGCGGAGTTTTAGTGACACCTACCGCCGAAACAATCGCAGCTAATGTCACTGCTCCTGTGCCCTGGATATCATCATTGAAGGTGAGAATGTTTTGACCGTACTTCCCTATAATGTGTCGTGCGTTCACGCTACCCACATCCTCCCAATGCAAAAGCGCCTTCGGGAATTGTGTTAACGTTTTGCTGATAAAGGTATCAATAAATTGATTATAGGCTTCCCCGCGAACTCGTTTGTGCCGGTTTCCGATATACAGGGGATCATTCAGCAGCTTCTCGTTATTCGTGCCGACATCCAGTACAATGGGCAGCACCCGCCCGGGGTGAATGCCTGCCGCAGCTGTATATACAGCGAGTTTGCCAATAGCAATGTTAATTCCCCCGACACCCCAGTCACCAATCCCCAAAATACTTTCCGAATCCGTCACGACGATCAGGTCAACATCCTCACTACTCAAACCGGTATTATAAAACGCCTGTCCAATACCGTTCGGATTATCTATCGATAAATATACGCCCCCAGGGCGGTTGTACTCATGGCTGTATTCTTGAATGGCGGTTCCTACAGTCGGTGTGTAGACTACGGGCAGCATTTCACTCAAATGGTCGGTTAGCAGTCGATAGTAGAGTACGATATTTCGATTGTGAAGGTCGTTAAGTGAGGCATTTTTACGCAGCATGGTGGGTTGTGCCAAGAATTGCTGATATGCCCGAACGCTCTGTTTCTCCAATGAAAGGACAGTGGGAGGAAGAATTCCTTCCAGGCCCAGTTCTTTGCGTTCTTCTTCTGTAAATGCCACTCCTTTGTTCAAAAGAGGGTTTGCTAGCACGTCCTTTCCTCGTAAGGGAGTAGATAATGACCCATCACGATTGACATGGAATGCTTCCATAAAAAGACCTTCTTTCCCTGTATTTTGATAATTATTCATGATGAAAGATGACATGTTGTCCATAGTATGGACATGCAAATTGGTTTTATTCTTCTATTTATCTATGACAAAAAGACCATATATATATCTTCTTATTAATCTTATAGAACTAATTTTAGTTTCGGATTCATCTTGTAATTCGCATGTTTATAGTCCTAATGAATCAGGTCGAAATACTCTGTCTTTATCAAATATGAAAATAGATTTTTCTTCTCTTAAATGTTTATATATCAAGGGATGTGAGCTATTTTGTTAAGAAAATATGAAGTATTTGGACATTAATTTAATCTTGCTAAGCAAACATTTTTAATTCTTTTTCAACAAAATAGAATTATTCGGAGGAAAAGGAGAGGTTTGTGTGCAGGGACCTATAGCCATTTTTAGCGATAACAACAGGGCTATTGATTATCCCAATGTGATTTGTTTTTACCAATATATACAGTGCGAGGACACGGAGACCGCTTCAGTCTACGAGGATGCATGTTGCTGCCTGATTGATTATAGGGAGCCGGGGCAAGCCGTGCGGAAAGCTAATCAGATCCGTAGCCAATTTCCGCAAATGCCATTGCTATTGGTGACGGATGTAACCTTTCCGTTCAGTGATCAGCATATGGTGCAAATTATCGGAGTAGGCCGATTGCGTCTGCTATTTTGGCAAGCCAATGATACCGAAGAAATCATTTCTGAAATACAAAGCTTGCTCTATCCCGAGTATTCGACCAAAAGCCAACATGTTGCATTCATCTTATCTGTATATAACGAAGAGAAACGTTTTGTTCATGTCAAAACCTTTGCTGAGCGACTGCAAACCTTTATCCGCAGCCATATTATAGAGGGTTCGATTTATCTCATTGATGATGGTAGTCACGATGGCACGAATGCCTTGATTAAAGCGCTGGAGGCGGCAACGGACTTGTCCGTAAACCGGATTAACCAGAACCTGAGTCCGCTGCTTCAAACAAGGGAATTGGGACGCAATACGCGCAAGGCAGGGACGTATCTCGAAGGAATGCGGACCATCGGTGCGGATTACTACGTATTTGTGGACGCGGACGATTCCTTTTTTATTGAGGACATTGCCAGAATGATTAATGTTGTTCAGCAGGGCTACTATGATGTTGTGATTGGAACCAAAGATATGACCGCCGAGAATCGCTCTTTATTGCGATCTATCGTCAGCTTTGGCAAAAGGGTCGTTTCTCGCCCCTTTTTACCAACAGGTGTGGTAGATTCCCAGACGGGTCTTAAAGTGATGAGTTCGGTTGCCGTGAAGCGGATGTTTCCACATTTGAAGGAACAACTCGGACTGGCGCTGGATCTGGAGATGATGTTTATTGCCAAGCGACTTCAGCTCCGTGTGCTGCAATTACCCGTCAAATGCATTGACCGAGATGGCTCACACATTCATGTCTGGAAAGATTCCATTCGTTTTTTGCGCTCTATCATTGAGATTTGGCGACTGGATCGGCGGGTGAGATAACCACGTGAACAACCGACTGCGTTCGTTGATGTTTCCCCTCTTTAATGTGCTGCTTAACGGATTTAATTTTTTCTTCCACATTGCAGCGAGCTGGTATCTTACCGGACAAGCCTATGGTCAGGCGAACGCGCTGCTGGCCCTCTTTGCACTGCTGTCCGTTTTGGGCTTATCCATCCAGCTATTAACCGCCAAGCTGGTATCCAAGGGTGACAAGAAGCTTCCGCTACGCAGCTTACCGCTCGGTTCTCTATTACTAAAAGCACCTCTAGTGCTAACTGTGCTTGCCATGATCATTTTACTTTCCGTTCATCCGTTGCTGCGCTCGCTATTGGGTGTTGAGTCTGGCCCGCTGTTCATGCTGTATGCCTTGATCGGATTGCATATTCTGGTGAGTTCATGCCGCGGAGATTTACAGGGTAGGGAACGCATGCTAGCGCTCAATGTGAATTATTACATTGAGGTATTAGGGAAACTAAGCCTGTTTTTTGTCCTGGCCGCACTAGGTTTAAAGCTGGAAGCGTTACTGTTGGCAAGTTGCGGAGGAATGTTGCTGTCGCTGCTTCACGGCTGGATCGTTTCGGCTCGTGGCTTATCCTTATCTACACACAGTGGAGAACGTATCCCTTCTGGGCTATGGAAGTCGCTAGGTCAGGATTTTACCGATAGCCTTATGACGAATTTATTCATTCTATTTTGTATCTCCATCGACATGTTGTATGTACAGCATTACTTTCCCGAGCAAGCCAGCAGCTATGCCATTGCGCTGAAGTACAGCCAATTGGTCTATTACGTTTCCTACAGCCTGATCGCGGCCTTTATTCCCAAGATCGGTGCGCAGGGGCATGACCGCCAGGCTTTGGGCAAGTTAATTGCCATCTATGCTGGGTTAATGGCTGTTGCTGCGCTGTGTGTATATGTGGGCACGACCTTTGTGTTCCCAACGTCTATTCCCATATTATTCGGAGCTTCTTACCAGTCAGCTGAGGTCTATATTCCATGGGGGGGTTGGGTGTACTGGCTATTTTCCATCGTGATGTTTTTTGTGCATGTGCACGTATTGGTGGGCAGACGCAAATTTATATTTAGTCTGGTAGCAGGAGCAGCTGTTTTAGTAGCAGCCTTTCATATGGCTCACACAGACCCAGTAGATTTTTTGCTGTCAGAGTCCATTGTTTATGGGGCACTGTCTCTCTATTTTGTGATAGATGCCTATATATATTTATTCAAAATAAAGATAAGGGGGGATTCACCCCATGAATACCATACTTGAACAGAACGGTAAAACCGTCGTTCTATTGCTTTCCTGGCGTGACATTCGTTCTCCGAAAAGCGGGGGAGCAGAAATTTTCACCCATGAAATGCTGAAACGCACACAGCAAGGCCGTTTTCAGTTCATTCATTTCTCACCCCAATTTGAGGGGATGCCTGAGCATGAAGTCATTGATGGTATTACGTATATTCGAAAAGGAAACATATACAGTGTTATTTATTATGCGATGCGCTATTACCGTCTTCATCGGCAGCAGATTGACTATGTAATTAATCAGGCGAATACGCATCAGTTCTTTACCCGATTTTGGGTGGAGGCCTCCAAGCGGATCTTTTTCATACACCAGCTAACAAGGGAAATATGGTATGAAAATGCTCGATTTCCGCTAAATATGATTGGATTTCATATGGAGCCCCTGATGCTTAAGCTGGCTCGGAAGGATCGGACGCTCACCGTATCCCCGTCTACCCGGTATGATCTGCTTAAGCTGGGCTTTCACCCGGATCGTGTTCACCTTTTACCGGAAGGCATTGAGTTTGATCATTGGCCGCGTGAACAATTTTTAATGAAGGAGTCTAACCCGACCTTTATGTATGCCGGACGCTTCGTTAAATATAAAGGCATTGATCTGGTCGTTGAAGCCTTTGGGCAGCTCAAGGAAAAGTTCCCCCAGGCTATGTTATGGATTGCTGGAAAAACCGATAAAACCTATGTGACAGAACAATTATTACCGATTATAGAGCGGTATGAATTGACATACGGAGAACCGGATGAACAAGGACAATCCCAAGCCGATATTACCTTTTACGGATTTGTTTCAGCAGAGCATAAGCTGGAGCTGATGAGTCGTGCCCATGCGCTTGTGTTTCCCTCCCTGCGTGAAGGCTGGGGGTTAACGATTACGGAAGCGGCAGCCGTTGGAACACCCAGTATTGTCAGCAATTCACCCGGTCTGGTGGATGCGACGGATTTCGGAAAAAGCGGATATTTATGCTTTCACGGTGATATTCGGGGATTATCTGAACAAATGGAAAGAGCAGCAAAGGGTGGCGAAGATTACATGGCCATCCGTGAGCGAGCGTATCAATATGCGCTAAGATTCCATTTTGATCATACAGCTGCCGCGTTTGAGCAGTTGATGGAGAATTGGGCAGAGGAGGCGGAACAGAGTGGACAAAGTGGTCATTCTCTTCTCCACGTACAACAATGAACGTACGATAGAGCCTTGTTTGCGAAGCTGTTTAGGGCAAAATTACAAGGATCTGCATATTGTAGTTGCTGATGATGGCTCCGATGACCGGACGGTTGAGACGATTCGTATGCTGTCAGCAGGAAGTTCGGTACCCGTAACGATACTAGAGCTTCCTCATGGAGAGCGGGGAGTTGCGAGGGTCAGGGCGGTTGAGGAAGCGAAACACTTGGGGGCTGAATACATATTTGTATTGGATTCCGATATGATTTTAGCCGAACATCTGATTCAGCAGAGCATCGACTTTTTTGACAATCATCAAGATATTGGCGCCTTGGTTGTTCCAGAGGAGGCATATTCGGAAGCAAATAATTTTTTTTCCAAAGTGAAAGTTTTCGAGCGGAATGTCATTAACAACGCGGGAGAGACCTTGGGAAAACGCTCCATTGAAGCAGCACGCTTCTGGCGAATGAGCGCTTATGAATCGACAGGCGGATTTAATGCGGAGCAGATTGCTTTTGAAGAAATACAGCCGACCTTGCGCTATATAGAGTCTGGCGGAGTCATTCGCCGGGCGGTTTTTACACGAGTATATCATGACGAAAAACAGGTATATCTGCAGGATGTATTACGTAAAAAAGCCTACTACTTCTCGGTAATGGATCGTACAATGTCATCTGAAGAGGGCGGATTGCGAAAGGCGTTGGAACGTTGGTACTTCTTCCGTCCGGTGTTGTATACATGGGGGAATGTGAAAAACTACATCCGCCATCCGCTGCTGACGGCGGGGATGTTGTGGATGTATACCTGCCTGACTGTGATTGGGGTAGCCGCCATGTTAAAGGGCGGCACCCGTCACTCAGGCGATCTCGCTAAGGCGGATAAGGCGTAACGATGAATGACCGAGGGTCAGCGTATCCAGCGAGTACAAGTCGGGATCGGAAGATTCCGGCTCCTCATACGGTATATATAATGAATGCGGAGTTAACTGAATACCTTCACCGTCAGGATGACGCAGTGAGCAGCCGACAGGATACAGCTCAGCAAGTGCAATGTGTACGGCAGTTACGATATCTTGATCATTCAGCAGTACATACGGTCGGTACGGAGCATTCAAAATGCTGTTTATAAATACCGATAGGTCAGATGCGACGTTCTGGTTTGCATACAGGCTGTTTCGATTGAGCCTAGCCTGATCAAGCGCCTCATACAGTATCTTTTTTAGCGTATCATCATCCAGCTCCAGCGGTTTCGTTAGAAAACGGAACACGCCGACTTGATTAATGGCCGATAAAATAGACTGCGTATGCAGGTGACCAGATAAAATGATGCGTACGATATGCGGATAATCCTTCTTAATCATACGAAGGAACGTAATTCCGTCCAAACCAGGCATAAGCAGATCAGAAACGACTACATCAATCGGATACTTTTCCAGCACTTGCAGGGCTTCTTTAGGCGTGTGAGCGGTATGTAAGGTGAAGGTTTCTTGCATCAATGTCCGTTCAAGCAGGGACAGAACCATTGGACTGTCGTCAACAAATAGAATGTTTTGGGGTGTCATAAGAACTGCGCAACTCCAATCAGGAAGTAAGAAATGAGGAACTACATGTATAATATCAGCGTTTTGGCATTTTTGAAAGATGTCAGTACAGAACGGGCGTTGCGTCTTTTTTGTGAACGATTTGATTCGGCTGAACATGCGCTCTGGGAAAAAGGGATGCGTCTTCTTCACGAATATCATGCTGCGCGACATACAGGGGTGACCTTGGCTGTCTCCAGCGCACTTCAGCATATGGACGACCGTCATGATATTTACGTTGTTGATTTGCGAGCATACAGCGAGGAAGATTTGGATCGCCTGTATATCGCAAAAACATGCGAGTTGATTCTGCTGACGGACGGGGCAACGGAAACCGCTGCGAGGTTTGCCGCACTCCAGCGTCGCACTCCCCGGTTGCTATGCGCGCGTCTACCGCTGGTCAGCTACGAGCTGGAATGCCTGATGCAAGCAATTTTGAGCCGTCTTGAACAAAATGGAGGGGACAGGGCATGAAGCAATGGGCTTTGTTGAGACCAAGCTGGCAAAAGCTGATCCTGTACCTGATCGTCCTGTGTGTGACCGTGTTCTTGGCCGCTGTGCTACAATGGTTTGTCATGCGGCAATTCAGCGGTCAGTTGGCGGAGATTCAGAATGAGCAGCTCCAGTACGAGGTACAGGAACTGTCTGGCAGCATAACGGAGCGTTATGCCGCATGGCAGGCTGAACTGAAAGAGCTGTCGTCCAGTCTGGGCAGAGAGATACTGAATCAGGGAACACGCCAGTATGCTGAGGGGTTTAAGCGTGAAAGCGGGTCTTTTTATGTGCTGGATGAACAGTATCATGTGATGGCCGGACGTGACAATCGTGAGATGAAGAGTGCAGTCCAGCAGATTAAGTGGCTGCAAAATGGTTGTGCGATAAGCTCTTTTGTGACTGAGGATCATCAGCCTGCCCAGTACATAGCGTGCAGGATTCAAGGGGCGCAGACGGGCGGTTTTATGGTGCGTACGGTTGACGCTGAGATGCTTAGTGGAATTATTAAAAGTAAGCCGGTGAATCAGCATGATACTTTATTTTATAACGGTCAATTCAAGATCGTAGCTTCCCGAAATACTCCGGATATCAACCGGACGGACATCACGGGTGTAACCCGTAAGCTGCTGGAGGGCAATACGGGTATCGTTGAAGATCGTGGAGAGAAATACGGAATAGGATTCAGCCGCATTGGGGAAGAGGCCCTTTACATATCGGTTAAGGATATTAGTCAGGACACTGCCCAGCGAATTAGCTCCTTTCGCAAACAGTTGTGGATGGTGATGGCTCTAATACTCATGATTCTGTGGGCCATGCTCATCCAGTTCCGCAAACGGATTGTGAAAGATGCCATCGTGAACAATCAAGTGCGTGACCAGCGGCGGGATGAAGATATGCGACAGCAGCAGGACACGTATTATTTGCCGTTAATGCAGACGATTGAGCAGCAGCTGCAAGAGCTGCAAGAACAGACTAGCCGTCTCACGGGCGGCGATGATTTAAAGCTGTTGGGATTTTACCAAGATCTAGCCAACCGCTTTGAAGTGGCTTCCAGTCAGGGAAAAGGAGCATCTCATGAGGAACTGGAGTATTTCCGCGAGCTGAATGAAAATTTCATCCAGGGCCGTCTCAGACAGGAATCCTCACTTGGAGAGTTACTGACAGGTGTCCGTAGCTTACGTGATGAGCTGGAAGAGAAAATGCATGATAATAGTGGAATTAGCTTCACGGATATGAACGAGGTATTGTCCGAATCACTGAAATGGGCGAACCGTTCGCTGAATATGAAGCACATTCAAGTGATCATGCGGCAAGAGCCAGTTCCATCCATTGCAGCACAAGCACCTATGCTGTACAAAACGATTCAGGGGTTGCTGGAAAATGCAGTAGAGGCCATGAACCGAGATGGAGAGCAGCTGGAGGAGCAGGAACGGGGCCGAACGGGCCTGCGGTCCAAACGGCAATCTCATATGCTTAAGGTTAGCTCACGCCTGGAAGAAGCTGAAATTATGATTATCATTGAAGACACTGGCGGCGGGATTGATGATAAGATGCGTTGGAGTTATTTCCAGCCGGATTATTCTCAAAATGCACAGGAGCATACGTTCAGCCTGTATCATATGGATGCATATCTGAAGACTATAGGTGGTCGCTTAAAGCTGCGTAATACCGATCAGGGATTGCAGGCCATCGTTCATTTGAGAAGATAGGTCCTAGATAACCAACAGATACACAAGAAGTTCAAGAGAGGGGGACAAGCATGAAAAAGTGGATATTTCGCTATCGCTACGATATGGCGGCAATCATATGGATGCTGGTTGCGATCGTTGCGTATCTTGCCCCCATCTATGGACCAGGCCAAATCGTGTTCAGTGACATCGCCTTTGGAGCCACCTCTCATCGGTATCTGGAGGAAATAACCGGGGTATGGAACGAACGATGGTCTACCTCGACTCTGTTCAATGCTCCACGCATTCTGTACATCTTGCCTTTCTATGGACTTTCATTATTATTTGACGAAAGCGGTCCGGTTTTGCTCAAGTCGTTTATCACAGGCTTGTTATTTGTTTCGGCTTTTTCGATGTATGCCTTTGCCAAGCGACTGGTCAGCGTGTATTATTCACCAAGCTTTACGAAAACCCGTATTTTTGCCATTGTGGTGGGTTCGTTGTTTTATGCACTGAATCCGTGGGTTATTTTTCGCATCCAGCATATTTATTTGCTTTGTGGCTATAGTTTGTTTCCGTTAATGCTGCGATTTTTTTTCAGTGCGGTGGACCCCAAGTTTCAAATTCAACAAATTAAAAACTATCATCCCCATAAATTGTATCAGCGGAACTGGATTGACCTGTTCCTGCTGGCTGCAGTATTCACCGTGAGTGCTGCGGCCATTCATTATTTTTTCTTTGGGATGATTTATTTGGGATTGTTCACCATGTTGCTCCTGCTCAAACTGACCTGGACCCATCGTAAGGCAGGGCGCGCCTATTTACAGCCCTTATACGGTAATTTTTTACGTAAAGGCATGATTTTTGGCGTGTTTTTCGGTCTGCTCAGTTTTTATTGGTTGTCCCTGTATGTAGGCAGCATGTTGATGGACGCTCAAGCGTCTCAGCATAATATCAACGTCGTGGATACGTTGTCTCTATTCAGCCGTAACAGCAGTTTATATAATGTGGGTTATTTACTGAGCTATTGGTGGCCCATGTTCTCGTTTTCCTCGCTGCCTGCGATGTTTTATGTAGGTGGGGGATTCTTGTTGCTTTTGATCGGGTACGCGATGGTGACACGTTCACATAAAAATCCGATCATTCTGATCTTTTCGCTCCTTACGCTGTTATTTATGGTTGCAGCGACTGGAACGACATTTCCGTCCATTGCCAAGTGGTTTGTCATTCTGGTTACGAAAACCCCTGTGATTGGTTCGGTTTTCCGTGATCCTAACAAATTTATTGGACTGCTCTCCCTTAATTTCGGCGTGTTGCTGACCTTTGGCGTCATTCAATGTATGGAATGGTTTGGATCATCACCGCTACAGCGTGGCTATAAAAAGCTGGCGGTTGTTATCGTCGTTTTGTGCCTGGGCGTGTATTTGGCTCCCTTGCGTACGCAGTTCATTGAGGGGTATTACAAGCCGGTACAAGTGCCGGAGGCTTATAGTCAAATGGCTGAAAAGCTGACTGACTCAGATCGTTTTGACAGCAAGGCACTGTATTTTCCAATTGCTGATAATATGATTCAAAGCTATAACGGCGTAGCGACGCCCAAATGGAATAAAGGAAAGACGGCAACCGAGAAGGCGACTGGAGATTTTCAGGTATACTCTTCTCCTAAAAATACGATCTTTCATCATGAAGGCAATGATCCCGGTATTACATACTATATGAATTTTCTGCAGTATGTTATGGACAACGGATTAAGCTCGCGATTAGGCTGGCTATTCTCTACTTTTGGGGTCAACCAGTTGGTCTACCATGACGAATATGAGGGACAGGAGAAGCGGCAGGATTTCCACCTGTCTCAGCTGGAAGGTCAGACCGGGTTGAAACGTACGTATAAGAACGACTTATTTTCCATATTCAATCTTGATCAGGCACCGCCCTATATGAATATTCTTGCAAGTAAAATTGTGACACCTTACGGATTTAGCCGGCTGGAGAGCTATAGTCATTTGCCTGGTTTTGATTTCAGCCGTTTTGGAGTGCTGTTCAGCGCGTTGAAGCCTGAGCTAAACACCATTCAGACGGTCAACAAGGGGGATTATGTGGAGGCAGCCTCCTTCAATGACTTGCTGTTGTCACAGCTCCCGGCAGAGGATTACTTGCGGCCTTTTGATGCGATTGAGGATGGCAATGCTTTTCTGAAATGGTCCAAAACTTTTGCATCAACCAACGATTGGTTGTGGTATTTATCCTCCCAAAATATACGGAACTTCCCGTTTGATATGGAGATGGATGCAGGGATTGCAGTCACCTTCGCCAGTAAGAAGCTGGATGTAGCACCGTATCAGATGAGCAGCATTGAAGGGAATACGGTGCTGGATTTTGACTCTATGCTGAGAACGGAAACCTTTTTCAAGCCTGATAATCCGCAGTTGTTCAGTGTGCAGGCTAACCCCCGAGAGGAATCAAACGATGTGCCGACTCTGCATGGCGAGATTATGAAGGGAGATCCGAGTAATATATGGCAGGTCGCCAGATCTGGATTGCTAGAAGCCAAGGAAAATAATCCATATCAGTTCCACATCACCGTTTCTGGTCGTGGGACGAACAAAATGCATGTAAAAATGAGGTTTTATGATAAGCAAATGCGTGAGCTGGGGGTCAGCTATGTTGTGGCACCTTCAGAGGGCTATAATTTTGACAGTGTAAAATTTTACGGGGAATACGTTTCACCACCTGGTAGCTATTGGATGCGAATGGATTTGTTAACCCTCCAGCGTCCGCAGCAAAAAAATTACTGGTGGATTCACGATATTCAGCTGCGTGATTTGGGGCAATACAGTAAGCCTAACACGTTTACGATGCATAAAAAGATGGACCAGCCTCAAACCTCGCATGTATATGCTAGAGTGTTCATGAATAAGGCAGGCGGGAAATTGCAAGTCACACTGCCGGATGGAGTGACTAACATCAAGACCCATGATGAGGGATTAAACCAATTCCAATGGGTCGATCTGGGAGAACATGTTTTTCCAAAAGGAGATAACCCAGTCACGGTTAATAACCTGCAAGGCTTTAATGCGGTCAATCAATTTGCGATTGTTCCTGTGGATCAACTAGATCGGTTATCCTTTCCGGTGGAGCAGGCATTGAAGCGGGGCAAGCTCTTTTTCACCTTGGAGGCAGAGAGCGATTTTAATGCCCAAGGGAATGTGCAGACGGAACGTGCGTTACCAAGACTTAGTATGGGACGGGGAATCAGTTACCAAAAAGGGGCGTTAAGCAGAGAGGTGGAAGTCGCCAAAACGGGAACCTATGCCACAGCAATTTTGGCTAATCTACCTGCCGGATACGAAGGATCATTAACAATGAAATGGAAGAATGAAGAGACTGGAGAGGTGCTGACCAGAACAATTCGTACGGGTGAGTCATATAAGCGGTTACCCGCTACCTCATTATCCGAAAAGCAGGTTATTGAAACGGTGCCCAATCAGGATGGTTTTGCCAAGAAAATCATACAAATTCCCGGTCTGCTGAACGACTATGGCCGAGTAGAGTTCAAAAATTTATTCTTAACCAAGGGAAAATATCGCTTAACCCTTGCCCTGGACAGTCAGGTGCCGTCATTGAGCCATTTTACAGATATTCATCGAATGGACGGGCAGGAAGTGACGGTAATGCCTGGGCAGGACACGAAGGAATCATTGGGCTCGGAAGTTGGATGTGTAGCAGATATTCGGCCTGGTCAGACGAATCTGTCCATCCAGGACAAAGAACTGTCTATCCGTTACGCACCCAGCTATTCCTGTGACTGGAATATTTATGCGTCCAAAAAAATGAAGGCAGAGCCGCTGCAAGAGTACGTGGTGCAGTTGGATGCGCGATCAGAACAAATTGGAAGTCGGCACATGAAGGTCATTTTCTTGAATAAAGCGTCCCAGATTCTTCAAACCTCCTATATTGATGAGGTAGAGGAGAGAGATAAGGAGCAATGGAATCATTATGATCAAATAGTGAAGGCTCCAGCAGGAACCGCCTTGATGCAGTTTCAGATATTGGCGCATGCGCACAAGAAGCAATCAGGCTTATTTCAAATGAGGCAATATTCCATCATCCCTTATCAAGCGATGATTATAGTGGATCAATTTACGCTGTTTGAGGGAACGGATATGGAAACCTTTTTTATGGCACCACACGCTTCGGAAAGCATTCAGGCTACTCGTGAAAATTCCATGGAACGCAGCTTTACACTATATAATCCAATACATCAGCAGGTGCTGATCCGGGAGACAGAATCACCCAATCCATTGTGGGAGTTCAGGCTGGGTAGCGAAAATCAGCGAGCACGTCTGTCTGTGAATGGAGTAACGACCGGATTCATAACGAATGGCAGCGGAAACGGTAAGGTTGTCATTATTCTGGCTTCAGCCTACCGTTTTGGCTGGGTATTGTTTGTCATAGGGATATTGGGTGGAGCAGCTTGTTTTCTTCCTTATCGGCGATGGACAAAGCGGAAGCTTCCATAAGAAGCAAGCTGCCCAGAGGGAACCAGACCGTTACTATACGGCTACATCTCGTATTTGTAGCCTCTGCCCCAAACGGTACGGATATGCTGAGGATTTTTAGGGTCACGTTCAATTTTTTTGCGGAGGCTGGAGATATGTACGTCGATGGTACGATCCAGATAAGCGCCATCGCCGCCTTTGACCCGATCCATCAATTCGCTACGGGTAAAAACTTTCCCTGGATTGCAGGACATCTCTTTTATAATAGAAAATTCGATGTGAGTAACTTCTATTTCCTGGTCATCGACCAACAGGCTATGACGGTAATCATTCACCCAGACTCTTACCTTTTTAAGCTTTTGGGTTATCGTTGGTGTCTCAGTGAGCATGTTGCTGCCACTGCGGCGCAGCAAGGCTTTGATGCGGGCGTTTAACTCTCTCAGACTGAAGGGCTTGCATAAAAAGTCATCCGCTCCGTCGTCTAGAGCCTTTATTCTTGTGTTCAGCAGGGTGTTATTAGAGATGACGAGCACAGGAACCGTAGTAAATTGGCGGATGTGGCTGATCAGCTCACATTCGACTTTACCGGAAAACATTAGCGCGGTCACAATAATGTCCGGCTTAAAGTGCATTAATGTAGGAATTGCGAGTTTACAATCATAGATTAGTTCGGTATGATAGCCTTCCTCTTGAAGATGAAGAGCAATCATATCAGCCAAACTTTTTTGACCTTCAATGATGAGTATTTTTGTAGGCATGACAGACATCTCCTGTACGGACAAAGATACAATTAACATTGCATAACTATGTATGTTCTACGATGTTACATACTTATGTATTCGGCAAAAGTACGAAAAGCAAACAGTCCTATAATGTAAGGAAAATATGAATTTAAAGGAAGAAGGTTGCATCTTTGCGAATGATTTTATTATCCGGAGGTTCGGGTAAACGACTATGGCCCTTATCCAATGTGAACCGCCCCAAGCAGTTTCTTTCCATCCTACGTCATGACGAGCGACCGGAAAGTATGCTGCAACGGATATGGAGACAGTTAGATGAAGCTGATTTGGCAGATCAAGCTTATTTTTCTACGAGTGGAACTCAGATCGAACTGATTCAGGGGCAAATTGGCGGAGACGCTGTGGTGATTGAGGAGCCGACTCAGCGGGATACCTTTCCGGCTATTTCCCTGGCTACGGCTTACTTGCATGATGTTGCAGGCGCATCACGCGACGAAATCGTAGGGGTCATGCCGGTGGATGGCTATGCGGGGGATGAATTTTTCGAGCATCTGCGCAGGCTTCCTTCGATATTAGAGCAATCAGGAAGCCATATCGCATTGATGGGGGCTGTTCCAACTGAGCCCTCGGACAAATATGGATATATTGTGCCTTCATCTCCTTTGTCTGACCAGGAATACTATAGAGTGAGTTCATTTGTAGAAAAGCCTGATCTGATTCGCTCCGAAGTATTGATCCGTGAAGGAGCGTTATGGAATTGCGGAGTGTTTGCTTTTAGAATCGGATTTTTATTGGATGTGCTGACGCAAATGGGTTTACCAGCCGATTATGAAACACTTTCGACAAATTACGCAGACTTGCCTAAAACCAGCTTTGATATTGCGGTAGTAGAACACACTCGTAAGCTCTCCGTGCTCCCATATCATGGAGAATGGAGAGATTTAGGAACATGGGATTCGTTGGTGCGGGAAGTGAGTTCAAAGCTGAGCGGTCCCGGATATATTTCAGAAGCATCACATGACTCGCATATCATCAATGAACTGGAGATTCCGGTCAGCATCTGGAATGTCCCAGACATTATTGTCGTTGCTGGACCGGATGGCGTGTTGGTTACGGATCGACAATCATCAACAGGAATTAAGGATATGGTGGCAGAAATTGAAATTGGGCCGCGTTTTGAGGAGCGCTTTTGGGGTAAGCAAACGGTCTTATCCCATCAACAAGCAGCAAGCGGGTTACAAACGGTCACCAAACGGGTTGTCATTTCGAAGGGGAGATTTATCAGCTATCATGAGCATCAGTTTCGAAAAGAGGTTTGGACCATCGTTTCAGGAACCGGAAGCGTCTGTATCAATGGGATGACACAGACCGTCAGCCCCGGTATGGTCATCGTTGTAGAACCTGGTACCAAGCATTTTATAGGAGCCGTAGAGGGAGATTTGGAATTCATTGAGTCACAAATCGGACATATCGTATCCGAAACGGATATTATCCGATATGAATTTCCCGATTGGATTGATGCTCGTACTGTATAAAGGTGCCTGTAATATAGGAACGAACGGGTAAGAACGAGGTTCATCTGAAGCCAGTGAAGAGCGCTAGGAACTATTTTTTAATCAAGCTTGATGGCTTGAAATGCTCAATAAAAAGGTATTCATGCGTTGTTCGCTTGAATACCTTTTTTGCATGAACAACTCGTATTGTTCTTAATGAATTGGATAGGAAAGAGGCTTATAAAATGAGTTTTTTGGAGGTTAGCCACTCTTTTACGGCATCTGTACTGAGGTCTCTTTTCGGCGTCCATTCTATTTTATCCACCAGTTTGCCGTTTCTGAATTCTGCAATCGTGGGGGTGTATTTTACGTTGTAATCTGCTTTGAATTTATTCCATTGGGCTTTGTCCTTATGAATTTTGTGAACGTTCAAAAACGTAATTTTGGAGCCCAGATCATACTGTTCGATCATCTTGTTAAAGTTAGGCTCAAATCGGTTGCAGTCGCTACAACTGGGTCTGCCAACATAAACAAATACACTTTGATCCTGCTGAATGAATTGTTTAAAACCATCAATTGTAACCGCATTCAAGTGGTCATATATTTCGGGGTAATTGCTTTTGCTCGCTTGGATCTCTTTATCTTTCTGCTGAACTACCTGCTCTAGGTCTTGAAATTTAACTACAGCTGAAATAGCGATACCAATGATAAGCAACACAATGACACTTAACCCGGCGATATATCCTTTTTTCACAGAAATCCTCCTTTTTTTACAATCTCAAACTTACAATATATGATATTTCCATTTTTCGCTGTAACACTTGTCTCATGATGTATAAAAAAGAAGCTTTCCATTAGGAAAGCTTCTCAGATTGTCGAGAAACCCTGTCTTTGGAGACGAGGGTTTCTTTTTCTTTACATAATAATGGGTCTGGCACCTGGGGAAAACGGGGGATTACCCCTGTTTCGCCAGGCGATCCAGGTGAATCGCCATCTTCTTCATGTTCTGCACGGCTGCCGTCATGAGGGCTTGTTCCCTGACGTTCGGAAGTCCGCGCAAACGGCAATAGCGAAACCCATGGAGCTCTTTAGCATCCGCGAAGCTTCGCTCAATCGTCTCTTTTCGTTTGCGGTACAGCCGTTTTCCAGATGGGCTCAGCCGGTTATTCCGTACCCATTCTTTGCTGTCTTCCCAGACATGGCGAGTCACCACTTTACGGTGATTCTGAGACTGGGTACACTGGCTCAGTAACGGGCAGTGCTGGCACTGAGCTGGATCGGACGCGTACTGTCTGTATCCCTTTCGGTCCGTCGTTCGGTAGGGCAGTTCCTGTTGGGCTGGGCATCTATACACATTGCGTTTGGCATCGTATTCAAACTTCCATTTCGGAAACAGTCCTTGTCTGGGATGGAATCTTCGGTGAGCAATCACGGCAAAAATCTTTCGGTTTTGCAAACCTCGGCAAATCGGCGTCGTTAAATAACCTGAATCTAGTGCAACAGCTTCTACTTGAAAACCAAAACGTTCTCTTTGGCGATCCAAACGGAACAAATAGGGGACGGAATCATGTACATTCCCCGGTGTCACATGCACGTCCGTAATCACATTGTACTTCGTATCCACCGTACGGTGGTCCAGATAAAAGAAGCCTTCGGGCTTGCCATCACGGATCATATAGCCGCTGTCTGGGTCTGTTTTGCTTACTTTAATCTCTTTCTCTTCGTTCACTTCCTCTCGGGATTTTAAGGCTTTTTTCCGTGGTTTTTCCGGTCCTCTTTCACCGCTTCGTTCAGCTCGTCCATATAGTCTTTGGTATTCTGTAATACTTGTTCTTTGGTGTACTGGTGTCTGTTAGCATTGGCTTTGACGTGTGTGGAATCGGTGACGAGAACACGTCCGCTCACCATTCGGTGAGAGATCGCCTGCAGCACAATTTCATCGAAGATATCTTGAAAGATCGTGGTGTTTTTAAAGCGGGTGCGACGATTCCAGCTTATGGTGGTGTGGTCCGGAACCTTATCCGTTAAGCCCAGCCCCAGGAACCAGCGATAAGCCAGGTTCGTCTGAATTTCTCGCTCGAGTTGTCGTTCCGATCGAATGCCGTAGAAATAACCGAGGAAGATCATTTTAAACAACACGGTAGGATCAATGGCAGGACGCCCGTTGTCTGTACAATACAGTGGTCGAACTTTATCATCGATAAACGAAAAATCGATATACTTATCTACTTTGCGGAGCAAGTGATCTTGAGGAACCAGATCTTCGATGGAAACAAATTCGTAGGATTGTTGTTTTTCGCGGTTGGAACGTAGCATATCAACACCATCCGTTCTACAATAGTCACCTATATTATACAACATTAACGCGGTGCCGTCTTAAACAAAATAAACATAAAATAGGCTGTCGAGACTTTCTCGACAGCCTGAGAAGCTTTCCATTAGGAAAGCTTCTTTTAGTCTGAAAGTTAAACGTTAGACTACAACAGTCAATAAGTAATCCTCACGTTTCACTTCAGTTTCCATGGTGTTCAGTACATCCAGGTATTGAGCGGAATTGGTTACGATGATCGGCGTAGTCGTTGTATAGCCTGCCGCCTTAATTTGTTCGATATCAAATTCAAGCAATAACTGCCCTTGCTTCACCACATCACCCTCTTTGACGCGCTTGTCAAAGAATTGTCCTTTCAGCTTCACCGTATTAACACCAACGTGAATCAGAATTTCTGCTCCGTCATTGGAAGTAATACCGATGGCATGTCCGGTCGGGAAGACGGTCGTAATCGTTCCGTTAACCGGAGATGTCAGCACACCCTTTGTAGGATCGATCAAGATTCCTTTCCCCATAGCGCCTGAAGCAAAAGCAACATCAGAAGATTGTTCCAATGGCAGCACTTTACCTTGCAACGGACTTACGAGGATTTCCTTTTCGATTGTTACTTCTTTTTTTACGGGTGCTGTTTCTGTTTTTGCAGCTTCTTCTTTTGGATCATCAAAGCCCAAAATCATAACCAATACAACTGCGAGTACAAAGGCAACAAGTAAGCCGAGGACAACCCACAAGAATCCAGCTCCAAAATATGTTGGAAGCGCCAGTAAACTAGGCAGGGAGAAGGATTTTGCAGTCGCTCCACCGGAAGCGATAATCGCGCCCCCAATACCACCAGAAATACAAGCATAAATGAACGGCTTTTTCAATTTCAAAGTTACACCATAAATCGTAGGTTCAGTAATCCCGAATACAGCTGCCAGTGTAGAGGAACCAGCCAAAGCCTTCATTTGAGTATTTCGTGATTTCAGGAATACCCCCAGTGTTGCACCAGCTTGAGAAAGTACGGCTGCTGTAAGCATTGGAAGCATCGTGTCATAACCCAATGTTTGAATATTGGACAGCATAATAGGAACGAAACCCCAGTGTACGCCGAAAATAACAAATACTTGCCAGAATGCCCCAGCAACAGCCCCGGCGATCAATGGGCTTAAATTGTATACCCATGTAAAACCGTTCGCCAAGCCTTGACTAATCAGGTTACCGACTGGACCAAAGGCCAAAAACGTCAATGGAACAACGACCAGCAGTGATAGCATAGGTACGATAATGTTTTTAACTGATTGATGAACAAAGGAATTAAACCAGCGTTCCACATAGGATTGTACCCATACCGCGAGAATAATTGGGATTACACTGGAACTGTATTTTATCAGAATGATTGGAATCCCGAGAAAAGCCAGTTTTGCCGGATTGTCCACCGCTGCAATAACATCCGGGTACACGAGTGCTCCAGCAACTGCGACTGATACAAAGGCATTGGTCTTAAATTTACGGGACGATGTAATAGCTAGAAATATAGGCAAGAAATAAAATACGCTGTCCGAAGCGGCGTTCAGAATGAGATACGTACCGCTTGCAGTATCAATCCAATGAAGCGACGCAATTAAGGCCATAATTCCTTTGAGCAAACCTGCTCCGGCAAGAGCACCCAAGAGAGGGGAGAAAATGCTGGAAATGATATCGACCGCTTTGCCGAGAAAATTCGTTTTTTCGGAAGATTCTTCTTTTTTCGCATATGGATTATCCGCATCCTGCAGATTTGTTTCTGCCATCATATGCTCAAAGACTTGGCCTACATTGTTACCGATGACCACTTGGAACTGTCCGCTGCTTTCCACCACTGTAATGACACCAGGCGTTGCTTCCAGTGCAGCTTTGTCCGCTTTTGTGCGATCCTTTAATTTAAATCTCAAGCGTGTAGCGCAATGGAATACCGAATTGACATTCTCTTCGCCGCCAACGAGAGTCACTATTTTTTTGGATAGCTCTTTATCACTCATGTTCAGAACTCCTTAAGTGTTATTCTTGCTACTGATAGGATTTACCGTTTACAGCTGTTGCTAAGATGCGCCGGCGTGCATCTTTATAACCTTGTAAACAAGAAAAACCTAAACTCGTGGTGAAAACGACGCACTCCTTCTATGAGGGAACGTTGATTTCACCATCAGTTTAGGTTTTGCCTGCCTTACCAGTCACAATCCATGAACGATGAGGATATGAAGTTTTTAGCCTGATATGTTATTACGCTCAGTTACCCGATGAATGTGAATCGTTAGATATACATATTCATCCTTGCTTAAATATTGATCATATGTTTTTTCTAGATATTCATTAATTTTTTGGGCACAAGCAAAAGCTTCGGTATATGTTTGCTTTACCTGGTTGTACAAAAATTCTTCACCACTGTGAATAACCTCTTTGCGAATGACTCGCATTGCAAAATATTGCAAATGGGTCAAAAATCTCGAATAGCTAAAAGAAGACTCATCCAGCACAATCCCATAATGATACGTAATAATGTTCAATATGTGTTGGACAATCTCGGTCATTTTCAGTGTAGCCTTCATCTCGTTACCGTCGATCCGTGCATTCACCATATGCAATGCAATAAATCCCGCTTCGTCTTCGCCCAATTTTACACCGAGTGTATTTTCTATTTTTTGCAGAGCATCCAGTCCAACTGCAAATTCTTTTTTGTAAAAGCGTTTAATTTCATACAGCATCGCGTTTTTGAGTGCTAATCCTTTTTCTTCCCGCTGTATGGCAAAATGAATATGGTCGGTCAATGTTAAATAAATGTTATCACTTAACTCCGTATCCAGCACTTCTGCTGCATGGGTCACGATTTCATTCACGACCTCCAGATGAGACACGGGAATATCGTTCAGCAGCTCAGTTAGTCTGGCCGTGAACTCGTTTTCATTTAACATGAAAATCTTATCTATTTTATGATCATCGACTTGGTCGCCAGCCACCTTTTTGAAGGAAATACCTCTTCCCATGACGATAACCTCTTTGCCTTTATCATTTTTAGTCAACAGGACGTTGTTATTGAGCACCTTCTCAATAATCATTGAAGTTCCCCCTCCCATCCTTTACCAATAAAAAATGCCCAAGCACAATTCAATACTATTGTTAGCAATAGCACTCAATTGAACTCAGGCATTGCCCGCATCACCGGTCACAATCCTTCGATATAGTGCTATTGTAGCACAAAAAAAAGCGATTTCAACATATTTTATTCTCTTTCGACAAAAAATATTTTATATTAAGGCCCATTTGCCTAGTTTGCGAGCCAACTGTGCTCTTAAGTGGTTGTACGCTCAATGAGGCTGTATTCCAGTGAATGAAGCTCCATTTGGCGTCCAATCAGCTGAGGAGAAAGCACGAAAAAAGCATTTTGTGCCTGAGCCATTATGGGATTTTGAACCGTTGTAATTCCCATCGTGTGCGCCAGCTCCGTGTTATCAAACCCAACAATCGCCAGATCTTCTGGTACCTTCAGCAGTTGTCTGCGCGCTTCGCAGAGAATGCCCACTGCTACATAATCGTTAGCACACAAAATAGCCTCCGGAAATTCCTCCCGATGCTGTAATAAATTGCGCACGACCTGTTCGCCGTCACGAATGTTATAAATAGAAGAATAGTTCCAGTGCTGTAACACTGGCAGATTGTGTTCACTCATGATCTGCTCATAAGCTCGTTGTCTGCTGTGAGTATTGATGCTGCTTGGACGACCAAAAGCATTGGCTATACGTGTATAACCTTTTTGTATCAAATGTTTGAGCGCTAACATATATCCTTCATACTGATCCATTGCGACGGAGCGAATATCGGTATGCTCCATTCGTTGCCATGCCACGATCGGTCCATATTTGCAATAAGTACTCAAAAAATCAGTGTCATTCACGCAGGAAATGATGACCAGCGCATCGACTCTTTTTCTTTTTAAATCCTCGAAAGCTTGAAGCTCTTTCTTTTTGTCTTCTCCCGAAGTATAAATAATGGTTTGAAATTCATATTGTCCTGCGATTTCTACAAAGCTGTCCAGAAATGCCAGAACAATTTCATTAATAGTTGATGTGATGATACCAATCTGAAGCGTTTGGCCCTTGGATAAAGAAATCGCATTCCGATTAGGAACATAATCTAATTCCTGCATGATTTTTAAAATTTTAGTTCTGGTTTCGTGGCTTACATGGGGGGACTGATTTAACACTCTGGATACCGTAGCTTTGGAAAAGCCCGCCAGTTTTGCAATTTGATCAAGATTCGACATGATGCTTCTCCTCACCTAAGAAAAAAATACTTGACATGAAACGCGTTACAACAATTAGGATGCTTATGAGGGCATTACGTCTATTTTAAAGCATCTATCGGTGCATTTCAAAGGATAACGGTCACCGTTAGTTATTGATTCGCATTGCAGCACCTGATGGGTTATTGACTAGAGTGAAAACATTAGATAAGAAAAGAGGTTTTCATACCATGACGAAGACGCTAAAAGGATTCCCGCAAAACTTCCTATGGGGCGGGGCAACTGCAGCCAACCAATTGGAAGGTGCTTTTGACGTAGATGGAAAAGGCCTGTCCAGCGCAGACATGATAGCCTATGTACCTAAGGCAGAACGTAAAAACGATCATGCTATAGAAATTTCGTCTGAACGACTGGAGGACATCTTGGCAGGGAAGGTAAACGCCCGTTTTCCAAAGCGTGAAGGAGTGGACTTCTACCACCGCTACAAAGAAGATATTGCTTTGTTTGCAGAAATGGGCTTTAAAGTATTCCGGATGTCCATCCACTGGTCGCGGATTTTCCCGAATGGATATGATGCCGAGCCGAATGAAGCAGGATTGCAATTTTACGACAATGTATTCGATGAGCTGCGCAAGTATGGTATTGAGCCGTTGGTAACATTGTCACATTATGAAACACCGCTAGGTCTGACACAGAAGTATAATGGCTGGTTGGGACGCGAAGTCGTAGATCATTACGTAAAATATGCCGAAACGGTATTTACACGCTATAAGGATAAAGTAAAATACTGGCTGACCTTTAACGAAATCAATGTCATGACTATGAGTCCGTTTACTGGCGGCGGTGTGGTTATTGACCGTGTAGAAAACAAGCAACAAGCGATATATCAAGCATTGCACCATCAATTTGTAGCAAGTGCACTGGCGACCAAACGGGGACATGAGATCATTCCGGGTGCTCAGATCGGCTGTATGCTGGCTCGCATTGAAAGCTACCCACATACGTGTAACCCAGAGGATATTCTGAAAGCACAGCATGAAAATCAAATGAATCTGTTCTTTACGGATGTGCATGCTCGTGGGGAGTATCCCAACTATATGAACCGCTATTTTGAAGAAAATAATATTGTGATCCAGACAGAACCCGGCGATGCTGAAATTTTGAAAAATAATACGGTTGATTTTATCTCATTTAGCTACTACATGACCTTGACCGTATCGGCAGGTCCAGAAGGAGAAAAGGCAGCAGGGAACCTGATTGGCGGTGTGAAAAATCCGTATTTGCAGTCCTCCGATTGGGGATGGCAGATTGATCCGATCGGCCTGCGTGTTACACTAAATACGTTTTATGACCGTTACCAAAAGCCGCTGTTCATCGTGGAAAATGGCCTGGGTGCGTACGATAAGGTAGAAGAGGACGGCTCTGTGCATGACACGTATCGCATTGATTACTTGCGTCAGCATATTGCCCAAATGAAGGAAGCCATTGCTGACGGTGTTGATCTGATTGGTTACACCAGCTGGGGTCCTATCGACCTTGTGAGCATGTCTACTTCCGAAATGTCCAAGCGCTACGGATTTATTTACGTTGATCTGGATGATGACGGTAACGGAACGCTCCAACGCTCCAAAAAGGACTCATTTAACTGGTATAAAAATGTGATAGCAACCAATGGTGAAGAATTGTAATTCTATATCGTTTTGGCGGGTACAGCAGAGAAAATCCTTAGGATGCAATCTGCTGTACCCGCTTTTTGTATAGACACCCTATTGATTCGTCAGAGGGCTTCACAAATTTTTCACTTGTAATACGCTGAAAGTTTTCTGTATAATAAATAAAAATTTCATATGTCTGGTTGATGTTTGCGGGAGATGGAACGAAAGTTCCGACCGAAGGGGCAAAACTCTCAGGTGCTTAAGCTGATTTACAGCAACAAGCAGGGACCGTAAACGGACAGAACTCTGGAGAGACCCTTAATTGGGCGCCGAAGGTGCACCGCAGATTATCATCTGCTTAAACTCTCAGGCAAAAGGACAGAGACGCGAATAACCTGTGACAGGGAATACTCTAGGCTTTTTAGAGATAAAATCCTGTACAAATTGGTTTATTTTTCGTGCCTTTAACCTCTCCAGGAGTCGAATCAACGGATTTGACTCTTTTTTGTTTTTTAATATGCTGGAGGAGCGGGTTGAAATGAATTTGGTACATTTATTAGAAACAATTGACAGTTGGATGTGGGGAGCGCCGCTTCTAATTCTCGTCATGGGCACTGGGTTGTGGCTAACGATTCGTCTGAAGATGCTTCAGATTATTCGATTGCCCTTAGCGCTCAAGCTAATTGGTAAAGCGCCGGACGAAGGCAGCGGGGATGTCAGTAGCTTTGGAGCATTGAGTACGGCACTCGCAGCTACTGTAGGTACGGGAAGTATCGTCGGTGTCGCAACAGCGATCAAACTGGGTGGGCCCGGTTCATTATTCTGGATGCTGGTTGCAGCTTTTTTCGGGATGGCAACCAAATATGCGGAAGGGTTATTATCCGTTAAATACCGTGTTAAAGACCGGAACGGACAATTTTCGGGTGGACCGATGTATTATATTGAAAACGGGCTTGGCCGCCGTTTCAAGCCGCTGGCGATGTTGTTTGCCTTTTCTGGTATTCTTGTAGCACTATTTGGAATCGGTACTTTTCCGCAAGTAAAGGCTATCGTTTCTTCTACGGAAAGTAGTTTTGGCGTGCCAACAGTAGTTACAGCAATCATTATTTCCGTGTTGACGGCTGTTGTTACGATTGGAGGACTCAAAAGTATCGCCAAGGTATCCACAAAGATTGTTCCATTCATGTCGGGGCTCTATATCGTGGTTTGTTTAATCGTACTCATTAAGTTTGCAGGAGAGCTTCCTCATGCGATCGCACTAGTATTACAAGGGGCTTTCTCGACAACATCTGCGACGGGTGGATTTGCCGGAGCCACGATTATGCTGGCGATGCGAAGCGGAGTTGCCAGAGGGATCTTTGCAAATGAAGCTGGTTTGGGAAGTGCGCCAATCGCAGCAGCAGCAGCTAAGACGAAATGGCCCGCAGAACAAGGACTAATATCCATGACGGGCGTTTTTATCGATACGATGATTATTTGTAATTTGACAGGATTTACATTGCTGGTTACGGGAATATGGAGTGGAAATGATGATGGAGGTCTGATGACTCAACATGCGTTTTCCAGTGCCTTTCCGGCTGGAGCAGAGCTCGTGACGATTAGCCTTATTTTATTTGCGTTCACAACGATACTTGGCTGGAACTACTACGGGGAACGCTGTGTTGAATATTTGCTTGGGGTCAAGTGGATTAAACCATACCGTTATCTGTTCATCATACTGGTTGCCGGAGGCGCGTTCATCAAGCTCGATGCCATCTGGCTGCTGGCAGATATTTTTAACGCAATGATGGCTTTTCCGAACCTGATTGCATTGCTCGGCTTGTCGGGAATTGTCGTTGCCGAAACTCGCACTTATATGAACTCTTTGTATCCTAATAAGAAAAAGGGCATTCTTGCAGGTGCCAATGTAGGGGCGGCTATCCAAGTAGAAGAAAAAGGACAAACGATCAATTCATAAATAATAAAAGGGAGTGCTCTCAGCCATCACAGGCTTGAGGACACTCCCTTTTAATTGTTATAACGATGCACGCAAAATAGCTAAAATATCTTCCTGTTTCAGCTTTTGATAATTACCGAAACCTCCGTACTCCATTTCACGGGCCGCAATGCTTGCGATGTTTTCCAATTCTTCATCATTAATGTTGTAATCGGCCAGGGTAGAAGGGGCACCAAGACTTGTCCAGAACGCACTTAGACGGTCAATACCTTCCAAGGCAATTTCTCTGTCAGTTTTACCTACAGTGTCCAAGTCGAACATACTGAGCATCAGCCGCTTCATGCGTGCAGCATCCTGATCCACTGTATGTCTCATCCAGTTGGGAAACAGAATCGCTAGACCGCCAGCATGAGGAATATCATATACAGCAGATAGTGCATGTTCAATGGTATGCGAAGCCCAATCCCCGAAGTAGCCCATTTGCAGCGTACCGTTCAGGGCAATCGTCCCAGCATATAATATCGTTTCGCGATGCTCATAGTTGTGCAAATCCTCCAGCAGCTTAGGTGCCGTTTCAATCACGGTTTGCAGCACGGAAAAGCACATACGATCTTGCAGCGGTGTATTTTTAACATTGTGAAAGTACTGTTCAAAGACGTGGCTCATCATATCCACCATGCCATAAACCGTCTGATCACGTGGCACAGAAAAGGTGTTTTTCGGGTCCAAGATGGAGAATTTAGGATGCGTCACCGCGCTGCCCCACACGTATTTCTCGTTCGTTTCCCAGCTGGTGATGACAGAATCCGGATTCATTTCCGAACCCGTGGCGGCGAGTGTAAGGATGGTACCGAAGGGCAAAGCCTGGGTAGGCATATGTTTTTTGTTGATAATATCCCACACATCGCCGTCATATTCAGCCCCTGCTGCGATGGCTTTGGTGCAATCAATAACGCTTCCGCCGCCAACTGCAAGCAGGAAGTCTATCTTTTCATTTCGGCAAATCTCGATGCCCCTCTTAACGGTAGACAAGCGCGGATTGGGTTCAACGCCCGACAATTCATGAATGTAGAGGTGCAGAGGCTCTAACGCGTTTAATACCTGGTCATACAAACCATTTCGCTTGACACTTCCGCCTCCATATACCAGCAAAATGTTTTTGCCGTAATTCAACAGCTCTTGCTGCAATTGTTCAATTTGATTGTCTCCAAAAATTAATTTGGTGGGATTATAATATGTGAATTTGTTCATCTGGAAGGTTCCCCTCGGTTCATAGTTCATGTTCAAATTGTAATCTCTTATCTTGACTAGCTCGTTAATATCTGACTTGGCCATGTAAGATATTTGAAATGACGATTAACAATTATATATGAAAAGAATAAGGGGAATCAAGTGAAGCTAATCTTTGATCGCTCCAGCGGCAAGATCGGAAATAAACTGGCGGCTGATAAAAAGAAACAAAATAATAAGAGGGAGTACAGCCAGCAGGGTGCCAGCAATGACCATCGCATAGTCCGTATTGTAAATCCCGTTCAACTGGGACAATGCAATCTGGAGCGTAAATTTGCGCTCATCCGTTAAAACGATTAACGGCCATAAGTAATCATTCCAAGCTCCTATAAAGGTAAATGCGCCGAGAAAAGCGAACGCAGGTCTTAAAATCGGCAGTGCTACATTCCAGTACAGCCGAAAAAAGCTGCACCCGTCCATACGCCCCGCATCCAGCAACTCTTTGGGAATGGATTCTTCTGCATACTGGCGGATCCAGAAAATGCCGAAAGCATTTACCATACCTGGGATGATGAGCGCTTTGAACGTACCTACCCATCCAAAGGAAGCCATCATGACAAAGGAGGGGACGAGCGAAAGTTGTGAAGGGACCATCATTGTAGCTAGCAGTATGACGAATAGCCCCTTTTTGCCCGGAAAATCAAACTTGGCGAATGCAAAACCAGCCAGTGAATCAAAAAACAGCACCAATAGGGTAACAGAACTGGCTACAAAAAGGGTATTAAAAAAAGCTCCAGCAAAATCAATCTGCTGCAATACTCTCGTTATGTTATCCAGGAAGTGGCTACCGAACCACAATTGTGGCGGAAAACGATAGATGTCTGAGGTTGTACGGGTCGCCATGACGATCAGCCAGTAAAACGGAAACATCGACAGGATGATCCCCACCAACAGCCCGGCATATAGAACAATGGATTTTGCACGTGTCTGCATCATGTTGTGACGCTCCTTCCATCGTTATTTTTTACCTTGAACGAGTTTCCAATTGATGATGGAGAATACGGCAATGATGAGAAACATACCCCATCCGACGGCAGCACCATATCCAAAATAGTTGTTGATGAACGACTCGCGGTACAGGTATAAAACGATGGTCATGCCACTTGCCCCGGAACCGCCGTCATTACCGACCAGAACCTGTGGCTCAGTGAAGAGCTGCATACCGCCGATGGTGGACGTAATGACCGTAAACAAAATGACTGGACGCAACATGGGAATGGTGATGCGGAAAAAAGCCTGTGCTCCGGTTGCGCCGTCTATTTTGGCGGCCTCATACAGCACATGCGGAATACTCTGGAGTCCAGCCAGATAGATGATGGCGTTGTAGCCCATCCATCTCCAGACGACCATGGAAGAAATGGCGATTTGGATACCCCACGGCACATTGAGCCATTGGATCATAGGTAGCCCCAAAAGCTGCAGAAGATAGTTGAGAAATCCAAAATTGTTGGCAAATAAGGCGCCGAAGATGATGGCAACAGCAACAATAGACGTCACATTGGGCAGGAAGAATCCAACTCGCCATAAGGTGCGCAATTTCACAAAAGGGGCATAAAGCAGAAAGGCAACAATAAGGGCTAGAAGTAGCATTGGAATCGTGGCATACACCCAGATCACAAACGTATTGCCTACAGCCTGCCAAAATTCGGTGTCTGTCACAAGGTAACGAAAGTTACCCCAACCGTTATAGGTCATGTTTCCGATCCCGTCCCATTTGTGAAACGCCAGGTACAATGAAAAACCAATCGGAAACAAGCCAAAGATGGCAAACAGCAGATAAAATGGCGAGATCGCAACATATACGGCCCGGTGCTTCCAGATTTCTCTCAGCATATTGTCCACACGCCTTTTTTGGATTTTGTTTTTTACCGCTGTAATTCCCGTTCAATTCGTTGCATCGTTTCCGACCATAATGCGTCGGGATCGGCATCTTGTTTGGCCACATTGGAAAGGCGGCGGGTCACTATGCCATGGATGACAGGATAGCGCTCGCCGAAATAGCTGCTTTTCACATGACGTGCGGAGGCGGCAAAAATGAGACCAGTGGCCTGACCACCAAAGAAAGGCTCGGGTGTCTCCATGACTGGATCGTCATAGACGCCGGGAGTGGATGGGAACAGCCCGATTTTGTGGTAGGCTTCCAGTTGGTGTTCCGGGTTTTGCAGCCAGGTCAGGACTTCAAAGGCTTCTTTGGGGTGTTGGCTGGATTTGAGGATAGAGATGAAAGAACCTCCCAGATTGCCGTCTCCTCCAGGAGCCCGAGCGACTCTCCATTTGCCTGCTGTATCCGGTGCAGCCTCTGTGAGAACTTGCTTCATCCAGATTGCCCCTACGAACGAGGCGATTTTACCGTTATTGACCGAAGCGTTCCATTCGGGAGTCCAGCCATCCGCATTGGCGAGCAGATGCTTCCTATGGAAATCCACAGCGGTTTTCCAGCCTAGGCGGATGTCAGGAGATTGATTGCCGACATAACTTCCGTCCGGCTTGAAGTATAGGTTCGTATGCTGAGCAAGCACTTGATTGTAAACGTTTACAATATTATCAGCCAAAAACGAACGACTTCCGAATTTCTGACGAAGTTGTTCTCCGGCTGCCATGTAATCATCCCATGTACGGATAGAGGAACTGACCTGTTCAGGATCACTAGGTAAGCCCGCCTGTTCAAACAGGTCGCTACGATAGAAGAGGGCGGTGGGCCCAGTATCCATAGGAAATGCAATCATTTTACCATCAGGAGTGATCCCCTGATTCCATTTCCATTCCAAATATTGATCCTTCAGGCGATCTGCTCCGAGTTCCCTTAAATCATAAAAACGATCTGCACTGGGGAACAGCTCCACCATCCAGTCGTTCAGAGCTACGATGTCTGGTTCACCGGAACGAGCTGCGAGCGTTGTCTTCAGTTTGGCTTTAAAGTCACCGCCTATTTTTTGAGTTTTTAATTCAATGTCGGGGAACTGTTTTTCCGCCTGGGCGAGCAATTCATCATCAATAGAACGATTCCAATACCACAATGTAAGCGTTATCTTTTTTCCGTTTGACAAATTAGTTTCAGATGATTGGCCTTCAGAGGACAGGGACCCACTACAACCACTAATCATAGTGAGAAAAGCAAGACATAATATCAGCCATTGTACTGTCTTCACGTCATTTCCCTCCTTGCTGTCTGAATAATCTGCCTACTGAACAAGTTGTAAAATGGTTTAGCTCCATCATATGAAGCTGTTACCCATTTATGTGCATTGCCTTAACCAAAAACAAAAAATTTGAAACGTTTATCCATAAAAAAAGCACGTGCGTCTGTTATAGGAAGATCGCACGTGTTTAAGTCAGGGGATTAGCTTCATGACATCAATCGTTGTATCTCATCTTTCAGAGTTTCGGACCGAGTACCGAAAATAACCTGCAGGGTACCGTTCCCAAGCCTGATAATTCCTGACGCTCCGAGCTGCTTAAGAGCTTGATCGTTAACCACTTTGTCGTCTTTGACGACAAGGCGTAGCCGTGTGATACAGGCATCAATGCTTTGGATGTTGTCTGAACCGCCGAGATAGGTTAGGACCTTGTCTGCATGACTGGACTGAGTGTCGGATAGGGTGCTTGCCTTTCCGTGGGGTATGGATTCGTTAGCCTCAGATAGGAGATTGTCATCTACATCGTCTTCACGCCCGGGAGTCTTTAGGTTGAATTTGAGAATGATGAAGCGGAATAGAAAATAATACACGAAGGCGAAGACAAGCCCGATCGGGATCATTCGCAAAGGGTGAGTGGAGAGTTTCATATTGACCAGATAGTCAATGAGACCTGCTGAAAAAGAAAAGCCGAGTTTGACATCTAATAGGTATACGACCAGACCGCTCAGCCCTGTCAGCAGAGCATGAACGCCGTAAAGCAATGGTGCAATGAACATAAACGAAAATTCGAGGGGCTCAGTAATCCCGGTCAGGAACGACGCTAGCGCAGAACCGATAAAAATGGAAGCGACAGCTTTACGTTTTTCCGGTTTGGCCGTATGGATGAATGCGAGAGCCGCCGCCGGCAGAGCGAACATCATAATGGGGAAGAAGCCAGACATGAACATACCTGCCGATGTATCACCTGCGAAAAAACGCGTCAGGTCACCATGAACAACTTCACCTGCAGCATTGGTATAGTCACCAATTTGAAACCATGCGATCGAGTTCAACACATGATGCAAACCGAGCGGGATCAGCAGCCGATTGGCAATCATAAACACCATTGACCCGATTCCGCCAAAGCCGACAATCCAGTTGCCGAAGGCTGCAATTCCATCTTGTATCGGACTCCAGATCATGCCGAGCAGAATGGCTAGAATCATGGTCGTGAAGGCGGTAATCATGGGGACAAAACGTTTGCCCGAAAAAAAGCCAAGCCAATCTGGAAGCTGAATATTGTGATATTTTTTGAACAGGTAAGCAGACCATCCGCCGATAAAAATACCACCCAATACGCCCATGTCCAGCTTGACGTCGTCTGGAATATACGCAAATATACCTGGTACGGCCGCCAAAATACGGGTCAGCACCAAGTAAGCAATGACTGCCGAAAGTGCGGCTACCGCGTCGCCTGCCAGGCCAATGGCAACACCGATCGAGAAAATGAGCGCCAGGTTGCCGAAGATGGCACCCGCCCCTTCGTTCAGAAAAGGAGTGACATAATGATTCAGAAATCCACCCACTCCAGGACCAAGCGGAATGTCCGTTTCATAATTAATGAGAGCTAGCCCTTGCAAAATCCCTGCGGCGGGTAAAGTAGCTACTGGAAGCATTAACGACTTGCCGATTTTTTGTAGAAATTTCAGCATAACATTCTTCCCTTCTTCATCAAGTTTGGGAGTGTCGTATTCATCCTGAAATCCTTACGTCCATCCATTTTTTTACATCATAAATCGCGCAATCTAACATGGTCAACGATTATTTTAGAATACTAAAAGACGTAAATCCGCAGTTGACATCGCTTACATGCTTATATAATATCAAATTTAAGTTAATAATCGTGACGGAGACGAGAGAGCCACGCAGACATCCCATGTACAGCACAGGGTTGGTTTGTGATGGCTTTTCTTTTTTTGCGCGATGAAAACGATCAAAATCGGAGGATCTATTGAGGAGGTTGGTTGTATGTCGCCATACGCAGCCGAATTCATAGGGACAATGATTCTTATTGCCCTAGGTGGCGGAGTGTGCGCAGGGGTGTCCCTGAAAAAGTCATTTGCTCACGCTTCCGGCTGGATTGTGATCGGAATGGGGTGGGGGCTCGCGGTAGCTATTGCGGTGTATGCGGTGGGTCAAATCAGCGGAGCGCATTTGAATCCGGCAGTTACACTCGCGTTGGCATTTCAGGGTAGTTTTCCATGGCAGGATGTTCCCGGCTATATTGTGGCCCAGCTTTTTGGGGCCATGGCGGGTGCAGTGATCGTCATTTTGCATTATTGGCCCCACTGGAAAGAGACGGAGGACGCAGCAACCAAACTCAGTGTATTTGCGACAGGACCAGCTATTGATCATCCGTTTGCCAACGTACTTAGTGAAATGATAGGTACTTTTATCTTTGTCCTTGCCTTACTGTCGTTTGGTGCCAATTCATTTACAGACGGCCTGAAACCGCTGATTGTTGGTTTTTTGGTTGTCAGTATCGGTTTATCCCTTGGAGGTACAACGGGTTATGCCATCAATCCAGTGAGGGATTTTGGACCGCGTCTGATGCATTATTTGCTACCGATTCCCGGCAAGGGAGCATCCAACTGGAAATATGCATGGGTGCCCATTGTAGGACCGCTATTGGGGGGATCTTTCGCAGGGCCATTTTATCAGGCCGTTTTTAAGGGAAGTGTGACTCCGGCTTTCTGGATTTTATTAGGGGTCATCGTGGTTGTACTCTTGATTACCTTCCGTATCAGTCGTACTTATAAAAATCATAAAATGAATCATAAGCTAACAGCGTAAAAACGATGGATTTACACGGGGAGAGATGAACATGGGAAAATATATTTTGTCACTAGACCAGGGAACGACAAGTTCAAGAGCGATTTTGTTCAATAGCGAAGGAGATGTGGTGTACTCAGCCCAGCGGGAATTTCCGCAATATTTTCCTCACCCCGGCTGGGTAGAGCAGAATGCGAATGAAATCTGGAGCTCTATTCTGGGCGTTATTGCCTCCTGTCTTTCCGAATCGGGTGTAAAAGCAAACCAAATTGCTGCCATCGGCATTACCAATCAGCGTGAATCGGTGGTCGTGTGGGACAAAAATACAGGATTACCCGTGTATAACGTACTCGTATGGCAATCACGCCAAACCGCGGATATTTGCGAAGAATTGAAGCGGCAAGGGCATGAGGAGTTGTTTCACAGCAAAACAGGGTTATTGATCGACCCGTATTTTTCAGGCACTAAAGTAAAGTGGATACTGGATCATGTAGAAGGCGCGCGGGAAAAGGCGGAACGAGGTGACTTGTTATTCGGTACGATTGACTCGTGGCTAATCTGGAAACTATCCGGCGGAAAGGCTCATGTAACAGACTACTCCAATGCGGCCAGAACGCTGATGTACAATATTTACGAGCTCAAGTGGGATGAAGAGCTGCTGGACATTCTGGGTGTTCCAAAAATCATGCTGCCTGAGGTAAGGCCCTCTTCCGAGGTATATGCGCACACCGTGGATTATCATTTTTTTGGTCAGAATGTACCGATCGCTGGTGCAGCAGGTGACCAGCAGGCAGCCTTGTTCGGTCAGGCTTGTTATGAAAAAGGAATGATCAAAAACACTTACGGCACAGGCTGCTTTATGCTGATGAATACGGGGGATCAGCCTGTTGAATCCAAGCACGGTCTGATCACGACCATCGCTTGGGGACTGGGGGAAGGCAAAGTGCAATACGCACTCGAGGGGAGTGTGTTTGTTGCGGGCTCGGCGATCCAGTGGCTGCGAGACGGGCTGCGCATGTTCCGTGAGGCGAAGGACAGTGAGCCTTATGCGGCCCGTGTTTCCTCTACAGAAGGGGTGTATCTTGTACCCGCTTTTGTCGGACTAGGCAGCCCCTACTGGGATAGCGAGGTGCGCGGAGCGATGTTCGGTCTGACGCGGGGAACCACAAAAGAGCATTTTATCCGCGCCACCTTGGAGTCGCTCGCTTATCAGACCAAGGATGTGCTTACAGCCATGGAGATTGACTCAGGTATTACGGTGAAGATGTTGCGAGTGGATGGTGGAGCTGTGTTGAACAATTTTCTGATGCAATTCCAGAGCGATATTCTGGATGCGACGGTGGAACGGCCGGTCATCCATGAGACAACAGCGCTGGGTGCCGCATGTCTGGCAGGCTTGGCGGTTGGATACTGGAAGAGTACAGATGAACTTCGTAAGCGAGTGAGGGTGGAAACTTCCTTTACCCCTACGATGGATGAAGCAACACGTGACAGCCTGTATGAAGGCTGGAAAAAGGCCGTGAATGCAACGATGGCCTATAAGTAATAGCTTAAACGAAGAGGCTCAATATATTTAAACTGTAAAAAGGTGACTTCTAAATTCAACAGGAGTCACCTTTTTGAGGTATATGCTATCCCTTGATCCTCGTATGGTTCCAATTTTGCCGGGCTCCGCAAGAGGTACGAATGACTAGTTCGGGCTCTACTTTAATACATTTCGTATCCATTTGTTTATTCATCAGGTCAAACAGCACCATGGCGGCTAGACGACCTATTTTTTGCTTGTCTTGTTTTACAGTCGTCAATGGAGGATCGGTATAACGACAGGCTTCAATATCATCACAGCCTACTACAGCAATATCCTCGGGTACCCTCAAGCCGCTTTCCTTAAAAGCACGGATGGCACCAAGGGCAAGCAGGTCGGTAGCCGCAAAAACAGCTCTTGGTAAATCTCCTTGCTGTATCCACGCCTTCGCAATCTGGTATCCATCCTCTGCCGCATAGTCCTTACCATACACGATCCATTCAGGTCTGAAATCAAGGCTAAACCTCTTTAGTGAAGCGATAAACGCTTCCTCTCTCTCTTTAATAACCAAGGAGGGGCGTTCAATGCCTATAAAACCCATCTCGCGGTATCCATTCATGTAAAAGTGCTCAACAACCTTCATTGAGATCTTTTGATTGTCGGACATAATGTAGCAGGAACTGGCTCCGGTTAGCTCAATATCGACACCGATGCAGGGGATAGGACTGGCGTCGAGATCGAAAACACTTTTCTCCACTTCGTCTCCAGCAATAATAATGCACCCGTCCACTGAAAAATATTTCGAGCGAGCCAAATAGTCCTCTCCATTATCCAGAAATTTTTCATTTGAAAAAAACAGCAGGTCATAACCGAGCAAGCCAATCTGCTTTTTGAAAACATTAATGATGTCCACAAAAAAAGGATGACTAAAATCGACATTCAGCTTGCCAGCGAATATAACGCCTACCAGATTGGATTTTTTGGTAGCAAGTGTTTTAGCCGAGGAGGAAGGTCTATAGCCTGTTTCCTCCATAATTTTAAGTACTCGCTGCCGGGTTTCCTCACTGATATCTGTGTAATTGTTTATGATTTTCGAAACCGTCGCTACTGAAACGCCTGCCATACTAGCTATTGTTTTTATATTCATGGAATCCTCCACAACTAAACTGATTTAGTTGAATTGACTTTGTATTTCAAATTCAATGATTACTCGTATTCTATGCTACCTCATAGATGGGAGTCAACAGAGTTAATAAAGGATTTATCCTAATATTTTAAGGAGTAAGAACGATAATTTAACGGTGATTATATTTTTTTGATATTTCATAATTCTCTATTTACAAATACAGGTTATTCGATACATAATAGTAGCTGTAATTAACTAAACCGATTTCGTAAAAGTGAATGCATTTACCACTGGTTATTTTGCATATTTTCCTCCAGCGCTTTATTGTCGGCGGTGCAATGGCCGGAGCTGTGAAGTCTTTATTTCTGAAAGGAAGGTACCGAGTATGAGCGAGAATATCTTTGTATTTCCTGATACGTTTATGTGGGGAACTTCAACCTCTTCCTATCAAATTGAAGGTGGCACAAATGAGGGCGGTAGAACGCCCTCCATTTGGGATACTTTCTGTCAAATTCCCGGGAAGGTGATCGAAGAGGATTGTGGAGATGTGGCTTGTGACCATTTTCACCGCTTTAAAGAAGACGTGCAATTAATGAAACAGCTTGGTTTTTTACATTATCGTTTTTCTGTGGCTTGGCCGCGCATTATGCCCGCGCCCGGCGTGGTCAACGAACAAGGGCTGCTCTTCTATGAGCATCTGCTGGATGAGCTTGAGTCGGCCGGGCTAATTCCAATGCTGACTCTGTATCACTGGGATTTACCGCAGTGGATTGAGGACGAAGGTGGATGGACGCAGCGAGAGATTATCCAACATTTTAAAACGTATGCCTCTGTAATCATGGACCGATTTGGCCAGCGAATAAACTGGTGGAATACGATAAACGAGCCTTATTGCGCTTCTATTTTGGGATATGGTACAGGGGAGCATGCCCCTGGGCATGAGAACTGGAAAGAAGCCTTTACTGCCGCCCATCATATTTTGATGTGTCATGGGATTGCGATCAATTTGCACAAGGAAAAAGGATTAACAGGTAAAATTGGCATTACGCTAAACATGGAACATGTGGATGCCGCTTCCGAGCGACCCGAGGACATAGCTGCTGCCGCCAGAAGGGATGGCTTTATTAATCGTTGGTTTGCTGAGCCATTGTTTAACGGAAAGTATCCTGAAGATATGGTGGAATGGTACGGAACGTATCTGAATGGATTGGATTTTGTACAGCCTGGTGATCTGGAGCTGATTCAGCAACCGGGAGATTTTGTAGGCATTAACTATTATACCCGCAGCGTCATTCGAGCAACTAACGACGCTTCGCTACTGCAAGTGGAGCAGATTCACATGGAGGAGCCAGTAACAGACATGGGATGGGAGATTCACCCTGAATCCTTTTATAAGCTGCTGACGCGGATTGAAAAGGATTTTAGCAAGGGCTTACCCATTCTGATTACGGAAAATGGAGCAGCGATGAAGGATGAACTGGTGAATGGACAGATTGAAGATACCGGGCGTCAGCGCTATATTGAAGAGCATTTAAAGGCGTGTCATCGCTTTATGCGGGAGGGAGGTCAGCTCAAGGGCTATTTTGTCTGGTCTTTCTTTGATAACTTTGAATGGGCCTGGGGATATAGCAAGCGTTTTGGTATTGTACATATCAATTACGAGACGCAGGAACGGACCCCCAAACAAAGTGCGCTGTGGTTCAAGCAAATGATGGAGAAGAACGGGTTTTAAACAGAAAACCAGGTGCAAGTTAGCAATAGCTTCAATTTATGTAGGCCGTCATGCTGTAAAACAGAGCATGACGGCTTTTTAATTTTATAAAATACTTGCGTCAGGTAGGGGATCTATGCAGAAATATCTTGCAAATCCAATATAACAGGGCAGTGGTCACTGCCTGTAATATGGCAATCAATACTCGCATCCATTAATAGCGGACGAAGCCTCTCTGAGACGAGGAAGTAATCAATCCGCCAGCCGATATTCCGTTCCCTCACCTTTGGCATGTAGGACCACCAGGAATAAACATCTGTCCGATCAGGATAAAAATATCTGAAGGTATCTATAAATCCGGCGTTGAGCAGCTGTGACATGCGGTCTCGTTCCTCGGGCGTGAAGCCAGCATTACCGTAGTTGGCTTTAGCATTTTTAAGGTCGATCTCCTGATGAGCCACGTTCAAGTCTCCGCAAATGATGACAGGCTTCTGAGCGTCTAGTTGTTGCAGATAGCTGCGAAAACGGTCTTCCCATTCCAGTCTGTATGGCAATCGCGATAAGTCTCGTTTCGTATTTGGTGTGTACACATTGACGAGGTAAAATTTTTCGAATTCTAGTGTAATAGTTCGACCCTCTGGCTCTTCATTTTCTTCAAGTCCATAATGCACAGAGAGCGGCTTGATTTTGGTGAAAATAGCTGTGCCGGAGTACCCTTTTTTCTCAGCGTAATTCCAGTATTGAGCGTATTCCTCCATGTTCTCCATGAGGATTTGTCCTTCTTGAAGCTTCGTTTCCTGTACGCAAAAAATATCAGCATTCGTTTCTTTTAGATAAGTATAAAATCCTTTGGTTACACAGGCTCTTAAGCCATTTACATTCCAAGATATTAATTTCATTTGATTAAACTCCTTACTACTCTACGCAGTCAAGCGGTGTAATGGTATACCCTCGATAAAAGGCTGTCCCAGACAAGCGCTCAAACAGCGCTGCGGAAACAGCCTTTTCTACATTAAAATAGGTTGTAATACGATGCTAGGCTCCAACATCCACAGTGGGTCCTATTTCGCTGGAAAATAAAAAAAGCTTCCTAAACAGGAAGCTTCGGCTATACGTCCCAGGAGGGATTCGAACCCCCGACCGACGGCTTAGAAGGCCGTTGCTCTATCCAGCTGAGCTACTGGGACATAAAATTCAAGCGAATACTAATATATCATATGGATGAAAAAGATACAAGTCTTATTTTGCATATATCGCTTATTTGGGCTCTACACCACATAAATTCAGAATACACATCGTTTTTTTTGCCTTATAAAAGGGTATGTTAGAATACAGGTGAATATGTTGAAGACGAGTGGTTGAACTTCGGCTGCTGTTTCTCATATAATCTACAAATACTTTAGCTTGCGGAGGAGAGGGGGTGCCTTGAAAATAAAGGACTCCAAGGTGACGACAAAAGAAAATAATATCGTATTGTTTCCGAAGACACTGGACTACTATCAAATTCAACTTACGGTGATGCTTGAGAACGAACGTTACGGAGAGGCGATGGCGATGCTGCGTTTTTTGATGCAGTGTCAGGGACAGGAGCAGAAACAATACGATGAATGGAACGCTCTGTTACAATGGCTGGAAGCTGCATTTCCACAGTACGCTGACAGCGGGGCGGCAACGGACAATGTGGAAGAAGACGAAGTCAGTGAAGTTGAGTTGGCTCGCCGTCATGCACGCTTTAAGCAGGAACAGGATGCAGGCTACGGTAACAAGCTTTTGCAGATGGCTATGGATCAACCGTTATCCGAACAGACGATTCTAGCTTTGGAACAGCTATCCTACTTGGAACTGCCGGAGATCGACGATGCCTTGCTTCGCTGGATTACTGAACGGGAAATCCATCCTCTTCTCCAATTCCGTGTTCTACAGACAATGAGACGCCGTGGAATGGAAGGGACGATAGAAATCAGACGGGGTGATGAAAAGACGGAAATCGATATTGAAACGGTTCCGTTACAGCCCGATGAGTTTCCAGAGGCGATTATGCGTATTTTGGAACGGGTAGCTGACCAGACTGAAGTGCATGAGCCTACACTATTCTATTTTGCACAGGAGCTATGGTCACAGTTTGTGATGGCAGTGTACGGTACGAAAGATTATAGATCAATGTTGGTGGAAGAGGACGGGATGCCGGATATTTGGGCAGCAGCACTCCATCAGACCGTTTCGGAAAGTTTGAACGGGAACAATAATGAGGAAGAAACCCGCGCTATATATGGCATTACAGATGCACTACGCTTCCGTTTTGAGCAAGCGTATCGGTCGATGCGATTATTCGTCGCGGCGGGAATGAACACTCCTTAATGACCGGAAACGTTTACCTGTTAAAGCATTCAAGGGCTGCCCTTGAAAAAGACAGTAATGTTAGATATACTATAGTGGTTATTTTGTGTGCGTTGATTGTAATGAAAACTAAGTGAAGATTTTGTTGGAGGGGAAAGCATAAAATGAAAGCAACTTGGGAGAAAATAGAGAAGAACCTTGGGGTTCTTGAAGTTGAGGTAGACGCGGATCGTGTAGCCGCTGCACTCGACAAAGCTTTTAATAAAGTGGTTAAACAAGTAAGTGTACCAGGATTCCGTAAAGGTAAAGTACCACGTCCTATCTTTGAAAAACGTTATGGTATTGAAAGTCTGTACCAGGATGCAATTGACTTCCTGTTGCCAGAAGCATACAGCCAAGCTGTAGAGCAAACAGACATCTTCCCAGTAGATAGCCCTGATGTTGAAATTGATCAATTTGCTAAAGGTGAATCTTTCAAATTCAAAGCAAAAGTTACGGTTAAACCTGAAGTAACTTTGGGCGATTACAAAGGCGTAGAAGTGCCTGTAAGCAAAAACGAAGTAAGCGACGAAGAACTGGCTCAAGAGCTGGAGCGCCTGCAACAACGTCATGCTGAATTGGTTGTTGTTGATGAAGATGCTGCTCAATCCGGCGATACAGCTATCATTGACTTCGACGGTTCCGTAGACGGCGTACAATTCGAAGGTGGACAAGCTGAGAAGTATTCTCTGGAACTGGGTTCCAATACCTTCATCCCTGGCTTTGAAGACCAAGTGATTGGTTTGCACACTGGTGATTCCAAGGACGTTGAAGTAACGTTCCCTGAGAACTACCATTCTGCTGACCTCGCTGGTAAACAAGCTGTATTCAAAGTGAAAGTTCATGAACTGAAACGCAAAGTTCTTCCTGAATTGGACGATGAATTTGCTAAAGATGTAAGTGAATTTGACACACTTGCTGAATTCAAGGAAGACTTGAAAAAGCAATTGCTGGAGCGCAAAGAAAACGAAGCTAAAGCAGCTCGTGAGGGCGCTGTAGTGGAGAAAGTTGCTGAAAATGCAACAATCGACATTCCTGAAGCAATGGTCAAGAGTGAAGTGCAAAACATGGTTCGCGATTTCGACAACCGTCTGCGCAGCCAAGGCATGAACCTTGAAATGTTCCTCGGCTTCTCCGGTCAAAGCAAAGAAGACCTGGAAGAGCAAATGAAAGCAGATGCTGAGAAGCGCGTACGCAACAACCTCGTGCTGGAGCAAGTGGCTAAAGCAGAAAACATCGAAGTTTCCGAAGCGGAAATTAATGAAGAACTGCAAAACATGGCTGACACTTACAAACGTTCTGTAGAAGAGATCCGCAGCATTCTGGAAAGTAACGGCTCGTTCGCTAACTTGAAAGAAGAGATCTCCCTGCGCAAAACAATCGCTTTGCTGGTGGAAAACAGCAAAGAAGTTGAAGCGCCAGCTGCAGCTGCTGAGTAATTTAAACGATAAAATATACGGTGTAGGCTATAACAGGCTGCAACGTAGTAATTAGATAAGGATAAGGCACGTAGTGAAAGTTACGTGCCTTATTTTTACCTTAGACAACCCAAATTTTAGTCGTTTATGGAAAGCGCTGTGAATGGTGTTTTCTGTTTTACATAAGTCACTACCGTACATTTGCACATACATACGAAACATGGTTAAATATGAGAAGGTCTCGGCAGGGTGTCTGTAAATAGCCTGCACTTCATATATGAGCAGGCAAATATGACACGAGACTCTGAACATGTTAAAATATTTTGTAAGGTGTTCACGTTTCATGATTGCCGCTTCCGTTTTAATGGGACATAAGGAAGCGGATGAATACAGGTGTTCATTTTAATAAAGAAAAGAGGTTGGTCGTGATGAGTCTCGTCCCTATGGTTGTGGAACAAACGAATCGAGGAGAACGATCTTACGATATTTACTCGCGGTTGCTTAAGGATCGCATCATTTTCCTAAGTGGCCCGATTGATGACGATGTCGCCAATCTCGTCATTGCACAGCTATTGTTCCTTTCTGCGGAAGACCCGGAGAAGGACATTAATTTGTACATTAACTCGCCAGGCGGTTCTGTTACTGCAGGCATGGGTATATATGATACAATGCAATTCATTAAGCCGGATGTATCGACGATTTGTGTAGGTATGGCTGCTAGTATGGGTTCTTTATTGCTCACAGCTGGTGCACCAGGCAAAAGATATGCACTTACCAATAGTGAAGTTATGATCCACCAGCCGCTCGGCGGCATTCAGGGGCAAGCCTCCGACATGCTGATTCATGCGGACTGGATTATCAAAACACGTGCCAAGCTGAATCAAATCTATGTGGAGCGTACAGGTCAGCCCCTCGAAAAAATCGAACGTGATACTGACCGGGATTTCTTCATGGAAGCGGAAGAGGCAAAAGCATACGGTATCATTGACCAGGTGCTGTCTAAACCGATTAATCTGTAAAGGGGTGGCTCTATGTTTAAATTTAATGATGAAAAAGGACAATTAAAATGTTCTTTCTGCGGTAAATCTCAGGATCAGGTTCGCAAGCTTGTTGCCGGACCGGGCGTATATATATGTGATGAATGCATCGAGTTGTGCACGGAAATTGTGGAGGAAGAATTGGGTCATGAAGAAGAAGTAGATCTGAAAGACATTCCAAAACCAATGCAAATCCGTGAAATTCTGGACCAATATGTTATTGGTCAGGATCAAGCGAAAAAATCATTGTCTGTTGCGGTGTATAATCACTACAAACGTATTAATACACAAAACAAAATTGATGATGTGGAACTGCAAAAAAGTAACATTTTGATGCTTGGACCTACAGGTTCGGGTAAAACGTTGCTTGCGCAAACCATGGCTAAAATTTTGAACGTCCCATTTGCTATCGCAGATGCCACTTCCCTTACGGAAGCGGGTTATGTGGGTGAAGACGTTGAAAACATTTTGCTGAAACTGATTCAAGCTGCCGATTATGATGTAGAAAAAGCAGAACGCGGCATTATCTACATTGACGAAATTGATAAAGTAGCTCGTAAATCTGAAAACCCGTCCATTACGCGTGACGTATCGGGTGAAGGTGTACAGCAAGCATTGCTTAAGATTTTGGAAGGCACGGTTGCTTCTGTACCTCCGCAAGGCGGTCGCAAGCATCCACATCAAGAATTCATTCAAATTGATACTACGAATATCCTGTTCATTTGTGGCGGTGCCTTTGATGGTCTGGAGCAAATGATCAAACGTCGTATCGGTAAGAAGGTCATCGGCTTTAACGCGACTAGTGAACAAAAAGATCTGAAACCAGGCGAATATACCTCCATGGTATTGCCTGAGGATCTGTTGAAGTTCGGTCTGATTCCGGAATTCGTAGGACGTTTGCCAGTCATTTCGACGCTGGAGCCACTTGATGAGAAGACATTGGTTCGTATTTTGTCTGAACCGAAAAATGCGTTGACCAAGCAATACCAGAAGATGCTGGAACTGGACAATGTGCAGCTGGAGTTTAAACAAGATGCTCTGGAAGCCATTGCTCGTGAGGCGATCAAGCGTAACACGGGTGCTCGTGGCCTTCGCGCAATTATTGAAGGTATTATGCTTGACGTTATGTACGAAGTTCCTTCCCGTGATGATGTGACGACTTGCGTCATCAACGAGCAGGTAGTAAAAGACAAAATTGCACCGGAACTCGGTGGTACAGATAAGGATAAAAAACAAGAAGAGAGCGCCTAAGGATTGATACTTCGCGATCTCTACAACATGAGAAGCCAGATCTCCACTTCACGAAACCTGTATGAGGTTTTATGGGGTGGAGGTTTGGCGTTAATGGGAGAGAAAAGTATATGTTCTTAAGACAAGACACACGTCCCGTTCAAGTCGGGAATCTGACGATTGGCGGCAGCAATGAAGTCATCATCCAAAGCATGTGTACAACCAAGACGGCAGATGTGGAAGCTACAGTAGCCGAGATTCTTCGTTTGGAAGAAGCCGGATGTCAGATAGTGCGGGTTACCGTCAACAATGAGGAAGCTGCCGCAGCTATTAAAGAAATTAAGAAGCGGATTCATATTCCGCTGGTTGCAGATATTCACTTTAATCACAAGCTGGCTCTACTGGCAATTGAAAATGGGATTGACAAGGTTCGCATTAACCCAGGCAACATTGGACGACGTGAAAAAGTGGAAGCTGTCGTTAAGGCATGTAAAGAAAAGGGGATTCCGATTCGGATTGGTGTAAACGCCGGATCATTGGAACAGCATTTACTGGATAAGTATGGCTACCCTACGCCAGAAGCGATGGTAGAAAGTGCACTGTACCATATCGGGATACTGGAAGAGCTTGATTTCCATGATATTATCGTATCACTGAAGGCTTCTGACGTTCCAATGGCGATTGCCGCTTACACGAAGGCAGCTGAAATTATTAAGTATCCCCTCCATTTGGGCATCACCGAAGCCGGTACACTCTTTACTGGAACGGTTAAAAGCGCGGCAGGTATGGGAGCTCTGTTGGCAGCAGGTATCGGGTCCACCATGCGTATTTCGCTAAGTGCCGATCCGGTAGAAGAAGTGAAGGTAGCACGGGAGTTGCTCAAAACGTTTGGGTTGATCACGAACGCAGCTACATTGATTTCTTGTCCGACTTGTGGGCGTCTGGATATTGATCTGTTCTCTATTGCGAACGAGGTAGAGGATTACATTGCAAAACTCAAGGTGCCGATTAAAGTATCTGTACTAGGGTGTGCAGTTAACGGCCCGGGTGAAGCGAAGGAAGCTGATATCGGAATTGCCGGAGCACGCGGAGAAGGTCTATTGTTCCGTTATGGAAAGATGATTCGCAAAGTCCCTGAGGCTGAAATGGTTGACGAATTGAAAAAAGAAATTGATATCATCGTCAAAGCTTATGAGGAAACAGGTAAAATACCCGGACGTGAAGAGCGTCACACTGCCGAGAAAGTGTAGGCATAAGCGGTTATTTTAAAATAGGTATAATCATAAACTATTGTCATTGTTTAAACACCGTGGAGAGCAGCTCTGCTACAGAACTGTTCTTCGCGGTGTTTTTGTATTTCTCTCTGATCTTTTGAAAGACAGCCGTTTAGCTCTCGTGGAAAAGGAAATACTGTCTTTCATAGAACAGCATTTTCAAATTGCTGAGATGAGAAACGGAGGGAATACGATGGACTTGACTATGATATTGTTATTGGTGCAAATGTTTTTCGGGATTGTTATTGGTCTGTATTTCTGGAACCTTCTACGGAGCCAGAAAACGAACCGTAGTGCGGTGGATCGGGAATCTCGGAAAGAATTGGATAAGTTGCGCAAATTGCGCTCTATTTCACTTACTAAGCCGCTAGCTGAACGCACACGTCCTGCCACGTTACAGGATATCGTCGGTCAGAAGGACGGGCTACGTGCGCTCAAGGCGGCGTTATGCAGTGCGAATCCGCAGCATGTCATTATTTATGGCCCCCCTGGTGTAGGGAAAACGGCTGCCGCACGTGTGGTGCTGGAAGAGGCCAAGAAGAATCAGTCCTCCCCGTTCAAAGGGGATGCTAAATTCACGGAAATTGATGCCACAACGGCCCGTTTTGACGAGCGTGGTATTGCGGACCCGTTAATTGGTTCAGTACATGATCCAATCTACCAAGGGGCAGGAGCGATGGGTGTAGCAGGTATCCCTCAACCTAAACCCGGAGCTGTAACGAAGGCTCATGGAGGGATGCTGTTTATTGATGAGATTGGCGAGCTGCATCCAACGCAGATGAATAAGCTGTTGAAAGTGCTGGAGGACCGAAAGGTATTTTTGGAAAGTGCATATTACAATTCAGAAGATTCGCATACGCCTGCTTACATTCACGATATTTTTCAAAACGGTTTGCCAGCGGATTTCCGCTTGGTTGGTGCGACGACCCGTTCACCGCATGAGCTGCCACCTGCTATTCGATCCCGGTGCATGGAAATTTATTTCCGTGCCCTGCAGCCGCAGGAGATTGCTCGTATTGCTGAAGATGCTGTACACAAGCTAGGCTTTGGCCCTTGTCCAGAGGCAGTAGAGGTTGTACAGCGTTACGCGACCAACGGCCGGGAGGCAGTCAATATGATCCAGCTTGCTGCTGGTTTGGCACTTACCGAGAAAAGGGAACGACTCGATGCTTCGGACGTGGAATGGGTAGCGGGTAGCAGCCAAATTCAACCCCGTCCTGATCGGAAAATACCGGGCTTGCCGCAAATCGGATTCGTTAACGGATTAGCCGTATACGGTCCGAACATGGGGATGCTGCTGGAAATTGAAGTTACTGCGGTTCCGGTTCCCGAAGGAAAGGGAAGCTATAATATTACGGGTGTTGTGGATGAAGAAGAGATCGGAGGTAACTCCCGAACACTGCGTCGTAAGAGCATGGCTAAAGGCTCTGTAGAAAATGTTCTGACTGTTTTGCGTACGCTCGGTTTATCCCCCTCCAATTACGATTTGCATATCAATTTTCCTGGGGGGACACCAGTAGATGGTCCGTCGGCAGGGATTGCAATGGCAACAGCTATTGCTTCTGCAATGCGGGGAATTCCGGTGGATCATGAAATTGCCATGACTGGCGAGATTAGCATCCATGGCCGAGTCAAGCCGATTGGCGGCGTATTAGCCAAGGTCGAAGCTGCTTTTCAGGCTGGTGCCAAAAAAGTGATCATTCCACAGGACAACTGGCAAGCTCTTTTTGATAGCATTGAAGGCCTTAAAGTCATCCCTGTACAGTCGGTGACCGAAGTGTTCCGTCATGTGTTCGGAGAAGAGATGACGACGGATGCGCCTGTACATGCGCCAATTGAGACTTTTCGCCCATCCCAGTCTTCCTTGTTACAGGCGGATGGAACGCATAATGGGACGATTTCAGATACAGGATCTTGCTAATGAACTAGTCTTTCATTGGTTTTTTTATAAAACATTTGATAAAATATGAAAGATAGCAACGTGAGGATTGTAAAATCCGGAACCTGAGAATCACTGGAGGTGCGAAAGCGATGGGACCCACCAAGACAAAAGGTCGTCGTTTTCCTTTGCTGCCTTTAAGAGGACTTCTGGTTTACCCGAGCATGGTTCTGCATCTCGATGTGGGCCGGGAAAAATCGGTCAAGGCTTTGGAAAAAGCGATGGTTGAAGACAATTTGATTCTCCTGTGTTCTCAATCAGAAGTTAATATTGAAGAACCCACACAAGAGGATATTTTTCGAGTCGGCACGGTAGCCAAAGTACGCCAAATGCTCAAGCTTCCCAACGGAACCATTCGAGTATTGGTGGAAGGGCTGGAACGTGCTGAGATTATTCAATATACGGACAATGAAGAATATTACGAGGTAATGGCGAAGGAACTGCACGAGGCAGAAAATGTACAGCCTGAAACGGATGCGCTTATGCGCACTGTATTAACTCAGTTCGAGCATTATATCAATTTGTCCAAAAAGGTAACACCGGAGACTCTCGCTGCGGTATCTGATATTGAGGAGCCAGGACGCCTGGCTGATGTGATCACAAGCCATTTGACGCTCAAAATTAAGGAAAAGCAGGATATATTGGAGACGATCGACGTAACTCAGCGTCTGGAGAAGCTTCTAGATATTTTGAACAATGAGCGTGAAGTGCTGGAGTTGGAACGTAAAATCAACCAGCGTGTGAAGAAGCAGATGGAAAAGACGCAGAAGGAGTATTATCTGCGTGAACAAATGAAGGCGATTCAGAAGGAACTTGGTGAGAAGGAAGGTCGCGCAGGAGAAGTTGAAGAACTACGCAACCAGCTAAGTGAACGAGAGTTGCCGGTTCCGGTGAAGGAGAAGGTCGAAAAGGAAATTGACCGTCTGGAAAAAATGCCGGCAAGCTCTGCCGAGGGTGGTGTCATCCGCAATTACGTCGATTGGCTGTTAAGCTTGCCGTGGAACAAGTTCACCGATGATGATCTTGATATTGTCAAAGCAGAAGAAATACTCGATAACGACCATTACGGGCTGGATAAGCCCAAGGAGCGGGTGTTGGAGTATTTGGCTGTGCGCAAACTGGTGAAGACCATTAAGGGACCCATTCTGTGTCTCGTAGGTCCGCCAGGAGTCGGCAAGACCTCGCTGGCTCGCTCGATTGCCAAATCCATGGGACGGGAATTTGTCCGCATCTCTCTCGGAGGTGTGCGGGATGAAGCGGAAATCCGTGGTCACCGCCGGACTTATGTTGGCGCGATGCCGGGTCGGATTATTCAGGGAATGAAGACCGCAGGAACATCTAATCCAGTCTTTTTGCTGGATGAGATTGATAAAATGGCCTCCGACTTCCGGGGCGATCCATCGGCGGCATTGCTCGAAGTGCTCGATCCTGAACAAAACAACACGTTCAGTGACCATTTTGTTGAATTGCCGTTTGATCTGTCCAACGTGATGTTTGTAACGACAGCCAATGCTGCACATAATATCCCGCGTCCGCTGATGGATCGTATGGAGACGCTCTATATTCCCGGCTACACCGAACTGGAGAAGTTGGAAATCGCCAATCGGTATCTCCTGCCCAAGCAGAAGAGAGAGCATGGCTTGGGAGAGGAACAGTTGGTTATTGGGGAGGATACGCTGCTGCGTGTCATTCGTGAATATACCCGTGAATCTGGTGTGCGTAATCTTGAACAGCAAATGGCTTCTCTATGCCGCAAGGCGGCGAAGTCAGTTGTATCCGGTGGCGAAGGGCCGATTGAAATCACACCGGATAATTTGAAAGATTATTTGGGTATCGCCAAATTCCGTTACGGTGTAGCAGAACTGGAGGATCAGATCGGTACGGTTACAGGCTTGGCGTGGACAGAGGTCGGTGGTGAAACACTGATGATTGAAGTGACGGTCGTGCCTGGGAGCGGGAAACTGATCCTTACGGGTAAACTAGGAGACGTTATGAAAGAATCCGCGCAGGCGGCATTCAGCTACACTCGTTCCAAAGCAGTCGATCTGGGCATCGAATTGGATTTCTATGAGAAAAATGATATCCATATTCATATTCCTGAGGGAGCAATTCCGAAGGATGGTCCATCTGCCGGAATCACGATTGCTACTGCATTAATTTCGGCTTTGACCAACCGTCATGTATCCAAGGATGTAGCGATGACGGGCGAAATTACCCTGCGCGGTCGCGTATTGCCGATTGGTGGTTTGAAAGAAAAATCGCTGGCTGCCCATCGGGCAGGTTACAAAAAAATTCTGCTTCCCAAAGATAATGAACGGGATTTGAAGGATATTCCCGACAGTATCCGGCAGGATGTTGAATTTGTCCCCGTTGCCCATATGGATCAGGTGTTAAAGCATGCTTTGGTTGAGCAGGCAAGGGTACATTAGAGAGGAATTAAAGACACAATGAAAGTAACAAAAGCAGAATTTATAATAAGTGCGGTTGGTCCGGATCAGTTTCCTGTGGACGCTTTGCCAGAGATTGCTCTGGCGGGGCGCTCCAATGTTGGAAAATCATCACTGATTAATCGGATGATTAACCGTAAAAATTTGGCGCGTACCAGTTCTACGCCGGGTAAAACTCAGCAACTCAATTATTACCGGATTAATGATGAGCTCTATTTTGTCGATTTTCCCGGTTACGGTTATGCTAAGGTATCCAAAACGTCACGTAAGGCTTGGGGACAAATGATTGAGTCTTATTTGCTGGAACGTGAGCCGCTCAAGCTGGTGCTACAAATGGTAGATTTGCGCCACCCACCGTCCAAGGATGATATCATGATGTACGACTGGCTGCGCCATAACGGGCTCCCTGTCTGTGTTGTAGGTACAAAAGCAGATAAAATCCCTAAAACACGTCGAGAAAAGCACTATAAGGTAATCAAGCAGGAACTTGGAATACTTCCCGGGGGTTTGTTTATCCCCTTTTCATCCGAAGAAGGTATGGGCAAGGAAGAGTTGTGGTCGGTCATCTCCAGTTATATCGAGAATGACGACGATGAGCAGACGGAATTGTAAGGTTAGGGGCGTCCTTAAGGACGCCTTTTTTTTATGATGTTGGATTCAAAAACATTAAACTTACTAAAAAGGTAGGAATAATATATAATAAACAAAGGAAATCGTGGGATTTAAGCATAAAAGTGAGCATATGGAGGATAATACAGCTGCGATTCCGGTATTTTCCGTTTATTTTCGATGAATGGCGGATATTTATGATTTGATACGCAAGAAAGCGCAACAGGACTGATGTATAATAAAGTATAAAGCTTACACTAAAGGTTCAGGAAAGAATTGAGGAGATTGGTATGGCACAGCGGTTAGCCACAGAGTATGTAAAAACCACTTTGACCTTGTCAGAAACCCAAATGGACGAATTTTTGCAGGCAGTGGATGATCCCCAGGTGCATTACCGCATTAAAGTTCTGGATAACGGAAGACAGGAAATCGTTCTAGAGCATATTGCGGGTGAGGAAGTTCATTTATTTTTTGAAGCCAAAGAGGGAGCGTTTGTTTGTGAATTAACTTGCCGCTTAGTTCATCCACAGCTAACTCTGTTTATACGCCAACTATTTGTTCGCTTTAAGGGTGAAGGTATTGTTTACCGCATGTATCAAGGATTCACTATGGTGTATTTTTATAATGAAGGTGCGGTCCGCAAAATTATGGAAAAGAATGCGGAAGGCTCTAGGCTGGTGTTTGAATATAGAAATACAGTGCAAGAACTGCAACAGCTTTTTCAACATCAGAACGTCGAAAATGAAATAGCAGATATATACAACCTCATTAATTCGTTACTTGACGAGCGGAATTTGGCGCGTACTTTCTCTGAGCTGGAACAGATTGACGATAAGCTTCGGATGAGTTGCTCCAAATTATTTGCACTGGAAGCTTAAAAGGCTGAATATATGGAATGAATTGTTATACAGTGTAGTCCCTTTCTTTGCCGAAAGGGGCTTTTTTATTCCAAAAAAATGATTGCATTTGCTGCACATAGATGTTATTTTTAATCTCGTTGAAAATGAATATAGGAACCAGGATTCACTCAGGACATTGAATGTTGCGAGAGGTTATCCCTCGGGAAGTGAATGACGTAGGTCCTAGCGGATGAAATTTTTTTCAAACATTTTATTCCTAGGAAGGGGGAACCGAAAGATGGAATTGGAATACTCAACTTTCGGAAGACACGTTGCCGTAGATACTTGGGGTGTTGAGTTTGAATTACTGAATGATGCGCAGTTTCTGGAGGCTCAATTAGTTGAAGCTGCTGAAGCTTGCGGAGCAACGGTGATGTCCGTTCAATCCAAGCAATTCGAACCACAGGGAGCTACCGTGCTTGTACTGTTGTCGGAGAGTCATCTCTCTATTCATACGTATCCTGAGAGAGGGTTTGCCGCTATTGATTGCTATACTTGCGGTGAGACTGTTGATCCGCAGCTGGCTATTGATTACCTGGTATCCGTTCTAAAACCGAAAAAAACATATGCGAAGAAGCTAATTCGCGGCTTGGGAGAACTTCAGGTGGAATCACCGAAGTGCAAGTTGGCTGAGTTGGTATAAATCTTTTTTTATGGAGCCTTTTGTGCGTCCTATATTATAACCATGGAACAATTCCATGGTTATTTGTTTTAAAAGTAGTTCAAACTAAACTAAATCATACAGAACGTGCTGGATGTTTATGAAAGCTATCCAATTTTCATAAACAATTCATAAAACAGCCGAAGGGGATTCGGACTTCTGTGATATAATTAACATAGTTTATGATAACAATGAGTATTCTTATTACAGTTTAGGCAGGTGAATTTTACAATGCACATCGTCGTTGTTGGGTTGAATTATCGTACGGCGCCTGTGGAAGTCAGAGAACGGTTTACATTTGCAGAACAGGATTTGCCAAAAGCGCTGGAGCAACTCAAACTTACCAAAAGTGTGTTGGAGGGCGTAGTTGTCGCAACCTGCAATCGGACTGAAATATATGTTGTGGTCGACCGCCTTCACATGTGCGGTTATTTTATACGCAGTTTTATGGAGCAATGGTTTGGTATTCCTCGTGATCAGTTTACACAACATTTATATATATATGAAGACGAGCAGGCAATTCGGCATTTGTTCCGTGTGACTTGTGGTCTGGATTCCATGGTCATCGGAGAAACACAAATTTTGGGTCAGGTAAAGAATGCTTTTCTCCAGGCTCAATCTCAGAAAATTACAGCAACGTGGTTTAATATGCTATTTAAGCAGGCCGTCACATTGGGCAAGCGTGCCCATTCGGAGACGTCTATTGGAGAAAGTGCCGTATCTGTTAGCTATGCAGCCGTTGAGCTGGGCAAACGGATTTTCGGGATGTTTACGGATAAAAAGGTATTAATCCTCGGTGCTGGTAAAATGAGTGAGCTTACCGTTAAGCATTTGTACAGCGGCGGAGCTGCCGAGGTTATTGTAGCAAATCGAACTTTGTCCCGCGCCGAGGATCTGGCCTCCAAGTTTAATGGAACACCAGTTACGATGGAGGAAGGCATGAATCGGTTGTCGGATGTGGATATTGTGATTAGCTCGACTGGTGCTCAGGGGTATATTCTGGATCGCAACCGTGTCGAAGCCAGTATGAAACGTCGTCAGTCTCGTCCTTTGTTTATGATTGATATCGCGGTTCCGCGCGATTTGGATCCGGCTATTGGCGAATTGCAGAATGTTTTCCTATATGATATTGATGATCTGGAAGGGATCGTGGAGAGCAACCTGGAAATGCGTCGTACTGAAGCTGCAAAAATCGAGCATATGATCGAAGATGAGCTTAGCGAGTTTTATCAATGGTTGAAAACGATGGGAGTGCGTCCGGTGATTCGTGCATTACAGGAAAAAGCGGAGTCTATACATCAGGATACGCTGGAAAGCTTGTATAACAAGCTTCCCGAGCTGGATGAACGGCAGCGTAAAGTGATAAGCCGCTTGACGAAAAGTATGCTGAATCAGATGATGCATGATCCGATCAATCGGGTTAAGGAACTGGCTGTCCAAAAGCAGGGAAATGAGGCGCTAGACATGTTTAGCCACATTTTTGCTCTGGAGGATCGTTTGGAGGACGCTGCTCAGAAAGTAGATAAAAGCGATGCATCTGCGTTGATAAAACCGGAGACTGGTGTTCATGGAAAAACCGGTCAGGCTCAGGCTTTGCCAGCGTCGTTTGCGCCGGCCAGCCTGTAAAGGTGGGTGAACAGACATGGCCTCAGGCATGCTTATATATGATTCAATGATTTATGTTTTTGCCCTGAGCCTTCTGTTTGTATTTTCGGATGGAATTCGTCGCAATGCGAATGCTAAACGGACAGGTACAGGGCTTCTTCTTGTCGTTGTAGTGCTCCAACTTGTTTTTATGGGAATGAGAACCTGGAATGAAGGGCATCTTCCCATTTTCGTGACCTACGACTTTCTGTTTCTGTTCTCATTTATTCTGGTGCTGATTTCTTTGTTTCTGTCACGTTATCAGCGATCGGAATTTGCGGTATTGCTGCTTAATATCATTAGCTTTGCTGTTCTTGTGCTCAACAATATCTGGATGGAGCCGATCGACAACCCGCTTGGAAATTGGCATACCGTACATGGGCTGCTTCTGATTCATATTGCGCTGGCTAATCTTGGATTTGTCGCAATGACGGTAGCAGCTGTATTTTCGGGATTGTATCTGTTTTTGCATCGTAAATTGAAAGTAAAGAAATGGAATGACACGATCAAGCGCCTGCCGAGTCTGGAAATGATGGATCGGTATACACATATGGCGCTATTAATTGGTACTCCTCTGCTGGGAGTTTCTATTGTCGTGGCTGTCATTTCTATTATTGCCGAGGAACGTTGGCGTCTTTTACTAGATACCAAAGTGCTGATGACAGCGATTGCCTTATGCGTGTATATTGTATTTTTAGTGAGCAAAAGATTGAACCAGCGTTCAGGCCTTGTCATGGCAAAGTGGTCTTTGGTTGGCTACACGCTACTAATTCTTAATTTTTTGCTGAATTCCTGGTCTGTATTTCATCAGTGGACGGGAGAGTGAAAAGCCACTTGCAGCATTTTGTCCCGATTTCGTTGAATTGTAACAATAAGCTCTGTTGTGTTGTAGGCGGCGGCAGGATTGCGGAACGAAAGGTTAAGGGGATGATGGAAAGTGGGGCGTCCATTACCGTCATTAGCCCGAATATAACGCCGGATTTACAGGTTCTGGCCGATCACAAGCAGCTCCACTGGGTAAATCGCGTATATCGCGAGGGTGACCTCCAGGGAGCCTTTCTTGTATATGCCGCTACGAACCAGAGAGAAGTGAATAATAAGGTTGCGCATGAGGCCAGACAAAGGGGTATACTGGTAAATGTGGCGGATCGCTCGGAAGAGGGAGATTTTATAACGCCGGGTATCATCCGACGAGGGAGACTGACGATTAGTATTTCCACAGAAGGGGCAGGCCCCGCTGTGACCGCTAATATTACATCAGCCTTGGATACGTTGTTCGGTAGCGAATATGAGCCTTATCTGGATTTCATGCACGATATGCGGCAGATCATCAAACGCAAGATAAGTTCCCCACAGCAAAGGACCAAACTATTAAGACGCTTGGCGAGTAGCGGAATTTTGGAACAAATACGACGTCATGAATTTATGGCTTGGACCGAAAAAGAAATAGATTTATGGATTGCGCAAAATCAGGAGGAATAACATGCGAACAATTGTGGTAGGCAGCAGACAGAGCGCTCTGGCGTTAACTCAGACCGGGCATGTCATTGAGGATTTGAATGCGCTGTGCGCGGAGCATGGATTGGATTTGCAATTTGTCATCAAAAAAATCCTGACCAAGGGTGATCGGATATTGGATGTAACCTTGTCCAAAGTGGGTGGCAAAGGGCTTTTTGTCAAAGAGATTGAACAGGCCATGCTGGCTGGTGAAATTGATATGGCAGTACATAGTATGAAGGATATGCCGTCCGAATTGCCGGAGGGTCTTGTCAATGGCGCTGTACCGCGCCGTGAGGACCCACGCGATTGCCTAATCACATTGGGCGCCAAGAGTCTGGAGGATTTGCCTTCAGGAGCCAAGGTGGGCACAAGCAGCTTGCGCAGAGCCAGTCAAATCAAGTCCATGCGTCCTGATCTACAATTGGAGCCAGTACGTGGCAATATTGATTCCCGTCTGAAAAAGCTGGAGACGGAAGGTTTTGACGCCATCATTTTGGCAGCAGCAGGCTTGCACCGGATGGGCTGGAAAGACCGAATCACGTCCTATATACCAGAGGAGGCATGTTTGCCGGCAGTGGGACAGGGAGCGCTCGGTATTGAATGCCGTGCGAGCGATGAAGAGCTGTTGGCATTGCTGCGTCTCTACAACCACCAGGATACCTCGGCTACGGTTGAGGCAGAACGAACTTTTCTGGGTGTGTTAAATGGGGGATGCCAAGTGCCAATCGGCGCTCATGCAGTCTGGGCTGGTCAAGAAATCAGTCTCACAGGGATGGTAGGCTCGCCAGATGGCGAGGTTATTTTGAAGGAAACGCTCCAGGGAAATGATCCGCAGAAGCTGGGAGAAGCGGTGGCGGCCAGTTTGATAGCCAAAGGAGCGGAACAGATTCTGGCGCAGGTGAGGGGATAATGGAATGGTGGGAAAGGTATATTTAGTAGGTGCAGGACCCGGAGATGCAAGATTAATTACGGTTAAGGGTTGGGAGTGCATTCAACTGGGCGATGTCATTGTGTATGACAGACTGGCAAGCCCTCGCCTCTTGGGGCTGATGAAGCCAGGGGCCCAAAAAATATATGTCGGCAAGCTGCCAGATCGTCACACCATGAAGCAAGAAGAAATTAATCAGCTGCTGGTGGATTTAGCTTTGGAAGGAAAGACAGTCGTCCGGCTCAAAGGGGGAGACCCCACCATTTTTGGTCGAGTCGGCGAGGAAGCCGGGCTGCTGCGTAAACACGGCATTTCCTATGAAATCATACCTGGCATCACATCAGCTATCAGCGTGCCTGCCTATGCAGGCATTCCCGTTACACATCGGGATATGGCTTCGTCGCTGTCTATTATTACAGGTCATGAAAGTCCGGATAAACTCGATAAAAGTATTCATTGGGATAAAGTAACGAACGCAACGGGGACACTGATCTTTATGATGGGTGTAGCGAAGATCGGCTATATCAGTGATCAGCTGATAAAGCACGGTAAGCCGTCCGATACTCCAGTTGCATTGATCCGTTGGGGGACCCGCGCCGAGCAAGATACGCTAGTGGGTACGCTGGCGGATATTGAAGCCAAGGTGAAGGCAGCGAATTTCCAACCGCCCGCCGTCATCGTTGTCGGAGAAGTGGTCAATCAGCGTGAACAGTTAAAATGGGCAGAGGATATGCCTTTGTTCGGGAAGCGAATTTTGGTTACTCGCGCACGCGCGCAGGCCAGCAGTCTGGTTCACCGGATTGAGGAGCTTGGAGGCGAACCTTATGAGTTCCCAGTTATCCAGACCGTCGTCCCTTCGGACGAGCAGGCAAAACAGAAAATCAAAGAGGCGTTTGCGCGGCTTCCTGAATATGACTGGGTGTTTTTTACCAGCGTTAACGGAGTGGAGTACTTTTTCACTCACTTAAAGGAACAGGGCAAGGATGTACGTGCGCTATACAAAGCTCGTATTGCCGCGGTCGGACCAGCTACAGCAGACGCGCTTCGGGCGCACGGGATTGTAGCAGAACAGATCGAAGGTCCTTTTCAGGCAGAGGGTTTACTTGAAGCGTTTGAGCAAGATTTGCAAGCAGGGCAAAACGTATTTCTTCCAAGAGGTGATCTCGCTCGCTCCTGGCTGCCAGATCAGCTGAGGGAAATGGGACTTCGTGTGACCGAGGCAGATTTGTATCAAACGGTGTTGGCGGCCAACACACAGGATGATGAACTGCTCAAGTTGCTGGAGGAGCGTGCCATTCATGCGATTACTTTTACCAGTTCCTCAACCGTAACCTTTTTCCTGGAAGCCCTCAGACAAATGGGGATCAGTGATCCAGTCTCCCTGCTGGAGGGAGTTACGATCGCTGTGATCGGTCCCTTGACTGGTGAGACAGCAACCCAAGCTGGCTTGACTGTCAGTTTGATGTCAGAGAAGGCGACCATTGAAAGTCTAATTCAATCGCTATGTGACTGGAAACAATCAAGTACGGTTATGACATTATAAATTTTAATTTTTACAAATGAATGTATAAAAAAATGGAGGTTTGTAACTATGAGTGTCCCTTTTACTAGACATCGTCGTTTGCGCCAGTCGGCTGCCATTCGCAGCATGGTGCGTGAAACGGTATTGAATCCGGCAGACTTTATCCAACCGATCTACGTAACATTTGGTACTGGAGTGAAACAGGAGATTAGCTCCATGCCAGGCGTATACCGTTTTTCTTTGGATCGGCTGGAAGAAGAGCTGAAAGAAATTAGTGAGCTTGGCATTCCTGCTGTGCTCCTGTTTGGCATACCAGAAACCAAAGACAGTGTAGGGACTTCAGCTTTTGTGGACAACGGTATTGTTCAGGAAGCTACTCGTTTGATCAAGTCACGTTATCCCGAACTGCTGGTCGTGGCAGACACTTGCTTGTGTGAGTTTACGGACCATGGACACTGCGGTATGGTGCACATGCATGAGCATGATGGTGAGGTATGCGGTGAAGTATTGAATGATGAATCTCTGGAGGTGCTGGTACGTACAGCCGTTTCTCAGGCGAGAGCCGGTGCAGATATTATCGCTCCTTCTAATATGATGGACGGTTTTGTACAGGCGATTCGGCAAGGACTAGATCTGGAAGGTTTTTCACATATTCCGATTATGTCGTATTCCGTTAAATATGCGTCTGCCTTTTATGGTCCTTTTCGGGAAGCTGCTGATTCTGCGCCGCAGTTCGGTGACCGCAAATCCTATCAGATGGACCCTGCCAATGCACGTGAGGCGTTGCGGGAAGCGGAGTCTGACGTGATGGAGGGTGCGGACATGCTGATGGTGAAGCCTTCTCTTTCTTATCTGGATGTAATGCGCACCATTAAAGACCAATTTGATTTGCCTATGGTGGCTTACAACGTCAGTGGTGAATATGCAATGGTCAAAGCGGCAGCCCTCCAAGGCTGGATTGATGAAAAAGCGATGGTACTGGAGATTCTGACAAGCATGAAGCGTGCCGGTGCGGATATGATTATTACCTATTCTGCCAAGGATGCGGCAAGATGGTTGAAGCAATAAGTGTATTTTTTAGAAGACAGGAGTGATTAGAATGATCGACGAACAACGAACAGTACGCAAGGATACGCGTTCCAAAGCAGCTTTTGATGAGGCAAAACAGTATATTCCGGGTGGCGTGAACAGTCCGGTTCGAGCTTTTAAATCCGTAGGTATAACACCGGTATATATCGATCGTGGAGAAGGATCGCGTGTATATGATATCGACGGTCAATCCTATCTAGACTATGTATGTTCATGGGGACCGCTTATTATGGGCCATGCGCATCCCGAAGTGGTTAAAGCTTTACAGGCTGCTGTTGTAAAAGGAACCAGCTTCGGAGCCCCAACGTTGGCGGAAACGGAAATGGCGAAGCTCGTATGTGAGCGTGTTCCTTCTATGGACATTGTTCGCATGGTCAACTCGGGAACCGAGGCGACGATGAGTGCGATACGACTCGCGCGTGGATTTACAAAACGTAGCAAAATTCTTAAATTTGAAGGCTCTTATCACGGTCATGCGGACAGCTTGCTGATTAAAGCGGGCTCTGGTGTTGCGACCTTAGGTCTACCTGATAGTCCGGGTGTACCTGAAGTCGTGGCCACACATACAATCACCGTCCCTTATAATGATTTGGCATCGGTGAAGCTGGCTTTTGAGAAATTTGGTGAAGAGATTGCTGCTATTATTGTCGAGCCGGTAGCTGGCAATATGGGTGTTGTACCACCACAGCCTGGATTTTTGGAAGGTTTGCGTGAGGTAACCCAGCAGCACGGAAGTCTACTAATTTTTGATGAAGTGATGACTGGATTCCGGGTGGGACTTCATTCCGCTCAAGGGCGCTTTGGTGTGACGCCGGATCTTACGTGTCTAGGCAAAGTGATTGGTGGTGGCTTACCTGTAGGTGCATATGGCGGTCGTCGCGACATTCTAGAGCAAATCGCGCCATCTGGCCCCATCTATCAAGCGGGTACGCTTAGCGGAAATCCGCTGGCTATGGCAGCAGGTTATTCGACGCTTAAATTGCTGACACCAGAAGTATATGATCGCTTGGAAGAGCGGGCAGCACGACTTCAGGCCGGATTCGAACGTAACGCGCGAGAGCTGGGGATTCCTGTCACGATCAACCGTGTAGGTTCTATGGTGTGTCCGTTCTTCACAGACGAGAAGGTTGTCAATTTTGACACTGCTAAAACGAGTAATCAGGACCACTTCCGCCGTTACTTTACTGAAATGGTGAATGAGGGCGTTAGTGTAGCTCCATCTCAATTTGAGGGCATGTTCGTATCAGGTGTGCATACAGTTGAGGATATTGATGCTACCATTGAAGCGAACTATCGCGCGCTCAAACGTCTATGAGTTGGAAAGGCACCTGGAAAAGAAGAGGACCGTGGCTGGAAGTCACACCGGGGCGAGAAATTGCAACTGATGAAAATCGCGCTGAAGCTGTGGACCGCTGGTTGTTGAACCGTCTGGGATTACCAGACAAGCTGTGGCGCAGGCTACGGCATGAAAAAGGGATTGAACTTACAGGGGACCGGCTGCGGCTGGCCCTTTTTCCTGTAGTGGACCTCGGCGTCATCCCACGTTGGTATGATTTGAAGATACTATACGAGGATGATTTTTGCTTGGTCGTACACAAACCAGCGGGTATGGCGGTCCATCCAGACGGTGGTATAAAGGATGGTCCGCTGACGTTGGATCATGCTGTCGCATCCTATTATGAAATTAACGACATTCATACAGCAGTACGGCATGTACATCGTCTGGATGTGGACACGACAGGCCCGGTGCTATATGCCAAAAATGAATTTGCGTTGCTCAAGCTGGACGAACAAATGCGAGCTAAGGACATCGGTCGTCGTTATGTAGCTTTGGTACGAGGGAAAGTACCTCCATCGCTGCGGACGTTGGATTGGCCAATTGGCAAGGATAGGCATCATAAACAGCGCCGCCGTGTATCCCCAACCGGGCAGAAGGCGGTTACCCATGTGGAAGTTGGTGAAGTATGGGGGAGTGGTCCGAGTGCGGTCAGTCTCGTGTATCTGACGCTGGAGACAGGCCGGACGCACCAGATACGCGTACATCTTAGTCATGCTGGCTATCCTTTGCTTGGGGACGTATTATACGGCGGTCGTGCTGTTGATTTTGGTAGGCAGGCCCTTCACGGAGAGCGCCTTACCTTCTGTCATCCGCTGAGCGGCGAAACGATAACCGTGGAGGATGCTTGGCCGGATGATTTTCAAAAGCTGCACAAACAGCTATAAAAGATGGCATGCCTTCTATTTTGGCGCATATACTTGAACCTAGAAACGGTTTGCAATATGGAGTTTCCGTGCGCCTGACACGAGTCAGAGGATGTGCGGAGGCTGCCCAAAGGAGGATGCCATCCTTGAATAAACAACAGAATGATCAGCCGCAAGGCTTGCGTTTTGATATTTATGAACGCATTCATTTGACGGAGGAAGCTGCCGGGATTGCCGAGTTGGAGGAAATTGAGCTTCTGCCACGCATTCAGGTTGTAACCCACGGCGACCATGCCGCTTTGCGAGGGCATTTGCTGCTGGAGGGCGTGTACCGCACACCTGAACAGATCACGAGCGAGCTTCATCATTTGATCCCTGTGGAAATTACCATTCCGCTAAATCGGGTAGGAAGATTGGAAGATATCTCCGTGGAGATTGAAAATTTTGATGTGGACCTGCTCTCTTTACGCAGTCTAAACATTACAGGGGTTCTTTCTTTGCATGGGGTGGAAAGCTCTCATGCAGAGGAGACAGCGGTTTGGCTGGATGAGGAGTTTACTGTAGTGCATGCGCCTGAGCATCCAGCTTCATCTCTTTCTGGCGATGGAGAGCATCGTCACGAAGAGGCCTATTCTACCCAAGACTCGGCATTCAACAACTATACAGACTCGGAAACTTCATACACAGTAGCAGCGCAACAGGAGTCAGCTTACTGGGAACAGTCGTCAGAGGATCAACTTGAACAGAAGTCATCATTGGAGCAGCAGACTTATGACCCGATAGTAGATCCGAATCGATATTATGAGCCATGGACGGGAAAAGCAATTGAAGACAGTTCTTCCGAAGTGAAGCATGAGCAGGAGTCACCGGAAGTGTGGGGAATTCAGCAAGAGGCAGTAGGGACGGTAGGAGATGAGCCTAAAGTATCTTCTACATCTCCCAATGTAACATACGACTCTTTGCTGTCGGAGCCGCATTCTGACACAGAGTCGGAGATTTATTTGGAGCCGCAGTTGGAAGCAAGTCAGGGGAATGATTTTGACTTCAGGCCTGAGGCGTCAGAACAGGTAAACCATGAAGTTCATGATACCTTTACTGAGGAAAAGCCAGAGATGCGCGTGGCTTTTAACAGTAAAAAGGATGAAGGAGCAGACGAGCCGGACCCGGTTGTCTACTCATCATTGCTTCAATCCAGCCGTTCGGTAAAAGAAGCGGAACACCAGCAGCAACTGGAACATGAACCGCAAGGTCAGGATCAGAAAGTCGACGAAGAGCGTGAGGATGCCAAGTGGAAAAATCTTTTTTTCCATACACAGGATGAAACGCCTTTCCGCAAGGTAAGGTTATGCATTGTACAGCGCGAGGATACACTGGAAACGATAGCAGACCGTTATCAACTCAGCACACGGGAGCTTCAATTGTATAACAGATTGGCAGAGCATCATGTAGAAGAAGGGCAAGTATTGTACATCCCTTGATTCGGTTGCTGAAACATGCGACGAAGTGCTGACTATAGTCAATGAGAAATGGGTGTTGACTATAGTCAATGGGAAATGTATGATGTGGTATAGTTATTGAAAGACTGAGATCGGGAAGAGTAGGCAGCAAGCCCTTCAGAGAGTGGAATTGCAGCGCTGTGAGGTTCCGCAGGAAGCTACTGGCCGAAGTCACCCGGGAGTCGCCTGTTTGAACGGTTCCTCATTTCATTCCTTCGGAAGGTAAGAGGTTCACGGTAGAATAAGGCCGGTCCGCAACCGTTATCTGCATAAAGTGTCACACCATGTGTAATGGATCAGTGGATACATACACTAGGGGTGAAACAAAGGTGGTACCGCGAGAGAACAGCCTTTCGTCCTTTGAGGATGAAGGGCTTTTTTTATTTGCCAATTGAAAAATCATGGAGGTATCCTGATATGTCAGAACAAGACAACAAGACAACCTTGGAAATGCCAACAACGTATGATCCCAAATCAGCAGAACAAAAATGGTACAAAACGTGGATGGAGAAGGGCTATTTCCGCGCCGGGCAACATCCAGAGGCAGAGCCTTTTACAATCGTTATTCCACCACCCAATGTTACGGGTATGTTGCATATTGGACATGCTCTTGACTTTACTTTGCAGGATATTATTATCCGCGCCAAGCGGATGCAGGGTTATGATGCCTTGTGGCTGCCAGGGGCAGACCATGCAGGTATTGCTACTCAAACAAAAGTAGAGCAGAAGCTGCGTGAAGAAGGCCTGACTCGCTATGATTTGGGCCGTGAGAAGTTTTTGGAAAAAGTGTGGGAGTGGAAGGATCTTTATCTGGACAATATCCACAACCAATGGGAAAAAATGGGCTTTTCTCTCGATTATTCCCGTGAACGTTTTACATTGGATGAGGGACTGTCCAAAGCGGTACGCGAAGTATTCGTTAAACTGTACAAAAAGGGCCTGATTTATCGCGGTAAACGCATCATTAACTGGGACCCTGCTGCACGTACTGCGTTGTCGGATATTGAGGTGGAATACAAAGAGGTGAATGGAAATCTGTATCACCTGCAATACCCACTGAAAGACGGTAGCGGATTTATTACTGTAGCCACCACACGTCCTGAAACGATGCTGGGCGATACGGCTGTAGCTGTACATCCGGAAGATGAACGCTACAAGCAAATGATCGGCAAAACGCTTGTGCTTCCAATCATTGGGCGTGAAATTCCGGTCATTGCGGATGACTATGTGGATAAAGATTTCGGTAGCGGCGCTGTTAAAATCACACCGGCTCACGATCCGAATGACTTTGAAATGGGACAACGTCACCAGTTGCCACAAATTACGGTGATGGACGAGACGGGAACCATGAATGCTGAAGCAGGCAAATATCAGGGACTGGATCGCAGCGATTGCCGTAAGCAAATCGTCGCTGATTTGAAAGAGCAGGGTGTACTAATTCGTATTGAAGAGCATGTACACCAAGTAGGCCATAGTGAGCGTTCAGGTGTAGTTGTAGAACCTTATCTGTCCACGCAATGGTTCGTGGAAATGAAGCCTCTGGCAGCTAAGGCGATTGAAGCACAGAAGGCTGGCAACGGTGTAAACTTTGTGCCGGATCGCTTTGAGCGTACTTATCTGCATTGGATTGAAAATGTGCGAGATTGGTGTATTTCCCGTCAATTATGGTGGGGACACCGTATTCCGGCTTGGTATGATGAAGAAACCGGAGAAGTGATTGTATCAGCGGAGGACCCTACCACTTTGCCTGAATATGCCGGTAGAAAGCTCAAACAGGATGAGGATGTACTCGATACTTGGTTCAGCTCTGCTTTGTGGCCGTTTTCGACCCTGGGTTGGCCTGAGCAGACAGAGGATCTCAAACGCTATTATCCGACTAATGTTCTAGTTACAGGCTACGACATTATTTATTTCTGGGTATCGCGTATGATTTTTACCGCGCTGGAATTTACGGAAGAGATTCCGTTCAAGGACGTACTTATGCACGGTCTGGTTCGTGATGCGGACGGAAGAAAAATGTCCAAATCCCTGGGCAATGGTGTTGATCCGCTCGATGTGATCGAACAATATGGTACCGATGCTATGCGTTATATGATCTCCACCAGCAGCACGCCTGGACAAGACCTTCGTTTCCGCTGGGAACGTGTGGAGCAGGCGCGTAACTTTGCCAATAAAATCTGGAATGCATCACGTTTTGCGCTGATGAATCTGGAAGGCGTCACTGCGGCAGATATAGACATTACCGGTGACTTGAGCACCGTTGATCGTTGGATTCTGCACCGTCTAAACGAAACTTCACGCGACATCACGCGTCTAATAGATGCTTATGAATTTGGCGAGACAGGCCGCCTTCTGTACAACTTTATTTGGGATGATTTGTGCGACTGGTACATTGAGTTTGCGAAGCTTTCCCTATATGGCGATAATGCAGAGGCGAAAAAGAAAACACAATCCGTCCTTGCTTATGTTTTGGATCGGACACTGCGCATGATTCATCCGTTCATGCCTTTTATCTCCGAGGAAATATGGCAGCATCTTCCGCATGAGGGAGAAACGATCACACTAGCTGCTTGGCCTGCTTACGATCCTGCTTTCGAGGATAAGGATGCGGTCGCTGAAATGAATTTGCTGATCGACGTGATTCGTGCTGTGCGCAATATCCGCGCTGAAGTCAACGTGCCGATGAGTAAAAAAATTGAATTGCTCATAAAACCCGGCGATCAAGCCGTTCTTGATATCATTAACCGCAATGGGGAGTATGTACGTCGATTCTGTAATACGTCTGAATTCGACGCGGGATTAGAGTTCACCGCTCCAGACAAAGCCATGACATCTATTGTTAGCGGCGCAGAGCTATACCTGCCGTTAGCCGGACTGCTAGATATTGCCCAGGAAATTAGCAGACTCGAAAAAGAACTTCAGCATTTGAACAGTGAAGTGGAGCGCGTGGAGAAAAAGCTTTCCAACCAAGGCTTCGTGGCAAAGGCACCAGCCAAAGTCATTGAGGAAGAGAAGGCCAAGCAAGCCGATTACTCAGATAAGCGCGCTAAAGTTATCGCACGTATTGAAGAACTCAAGGGATAATTTCACTCACAATAAAATGACCTGAAGGTGAAGAGGATGTCAGATACGATCAGGGGCGGCGACATAGCCCCTTTACAAAGTTATGATGAAGCAGTGGAATGGATTAACGGGTTGATTCCGTTTGGCATTAGACCCGGACTGGAACGAATCGAACAGCTGATGAGTAGACTGGGTGATCCCCAACGACATCTGAAATTTATTCATATTGCGGGAACCAACGGTAAGGGCTCGACTTGTGCCTTTCTAACCTCTGTGCTTCTGAAATGTGGATACGATGTTGGGACCTTTACTTCTCCGTACATCACCCGATTTACGAACCGTTTTCAATTCAACGGGACCGATATTCCAGATGAAACGCTGGTTTCACTCGCCAATCGCTTGTATCCGTTGGTGAAAGAAATCGCTGATAGTGAGTTGGGATCACCCACGATGTTTGAGGTGTCCACAGCGTTGGCTATTTTGTACTATGCTACGGTAGCTTTTCCAGATGTTGTGGTATGGGAGACAGGTCTCGGGGGAAGGATGGATGTAACTAATATCGTGAGTCCTATCGTCTCGGTTATTACGAATGTCGGCTATGACCATACGGACATTTTGGGAGATACACTGGAACAGATTGCAAGAGAAAAGGCTGGGATCATCAAGCCGGGTGTACCTGTCGTCAGTTGTGTTTCCCAGCCCGAGGCTATTCAGGTCATACGTGAAACGGCGACCAAGCAAGGAGCTACCTTGTACCTGGCAGGAGAACAATTTACGTATGAACGGTTAAATGGGAATGAAACAGGTCAGACCTTTTCATTCGCTGGACCCTTCCGGCATATGGAAATCGACATCACGTTGTTAGGCGAGCATCAATGTTCTAATGCGGCAGGAGCTATGATGGCACTTGAAGTCCTACGTCAGTATATGGCTTTTGTGTTGGATGATGCGGATCTGTTGGAGGGCTTTAGGCAAGCTGCCTGGGCAGGGCGTCTCGAACAAGTCAGTACCTCGCCGAGAATTGTCCTTGATGGGGCTCATAATCCAGAAGGGGCTCAGACGCTGGCCAAGAGTCTCCCACAAGTGTATTCGTACAAAAAATTGGTTTTAATGATGGGAATGCTGTCAAACAAGCATCATGAGGCATACTTGCAGCATATACTGCCACTAGTGGATACGCTTATCCTGACCGAGCCCGATTTTCGCCGCAAAATGAATGCCGCTGATTTGGCTCATCTCGTGGAGAAGCTGCGGCCGTCTTATGCCAAAACGGATTTAAAAATTATTGTAGAAGGTGACTGGAAAAAGGCTTTAAGCCTGTTTCAGTCACATACGGAAGCGGAAGATCTGGGGGTGGTGTCCGGCACGCTGTATCTTATTGCGGATGTACGGGCTACCCTTATGTATCAAACCGATTCGGAAAAAGGTTGGTGAAATTTGTTGATTACTTCGGAACATGTTCATTTTATCGGTATCGGCGGCTACGGGATGAGCGCGATTGCTCGGGTCATGCTGGAGATGGGATATACCGTGACTGGCTCAGATGTGGCATCACAGGAGCTGACAGAAAAACTGGCGGCAAAAGGCGCAAAAATATATATTGGACACACGCCTGAACATATTGCAGGCGCAGATATTGTTGTCTATTCAACAGCATTGTCACGTGACAATGTAGAGCGGGTGGCAGCGGAAGAATTGAATATTCCAACACTGCACCGTTCGCAGATGCTGGCTCGCTTGCTTAACGAACGTAAGGGAATAGCGGTTGCGGGTGCGCACGGGAAAACGACAACCTCTTCCATGATCGCTCTGGTTATGGAGAGATGTAACGTTGATCCAACGTATATTATTGGCGGCGAAATCACGAATTTGGGAACGAACGCCAAAGCAGGTAAAAGCGAGTTTGTCGTTGCCGAGGCGGATGAGAGCGATGGTTCTTTCCTGCAATATCATCCTTGGCAGGGTATCGTAACTAATATTGAAGCGGATCATTTGGAAAATTACGATGGCGATTTTAATCGGCTGAAAAGTGCTTACGTACAGTTTTTGAGTCAAATTCGGCCGGATGGAGCAGCTATTGTATGTGCAGATGATCAGAACATCCGAGAGATGTTGCCTCAGCTCCAAACTCGGGTCATTACTTATGGGGTAGAGCATGAAGCGGATTACATGGCGACAGATATCCAACTAGGTGACCGCCGATTAAGCTTTACGATGAGTCGTAAGGGAACAGCACTCGGAACGATTGAATTGTCTGTACCGGGTAAACATAACATGTATAATGCGATGGCTACCGTGATTTCATGTTTGGAAGCAGGGATTCCATTTGATCAAATTGCTGCAACTATTGTGGAATTTCACGGAGCAAAACGTCGTTTTCAAGTGCTAGGTGAAGGCAATGACATTTTGATTATTGATGACTATGCGCATCACCCAACAGAGATTGAGGCAACGATCAGTGCAGCGAGAGCAACTGGCAAGCGTATTATTGCCGTGTTCCAGCCACAACGCTACAGTCGTACCTTTTTCCTGCTGGATGCGTTCAGCCGTGCGTTTAGCGAGGCTAATGAAGTGATCATTACCGATATTTATTCACCAGCGGGAGAAAAACAGATTGAAGGTGTGCATTCTTCCAAACTGGTGGATTTAATCGTCCAAAACAGCAATGCGAATGCAATCTATTTACCGACCAAAGAAGCCGTGATCGAAGAGCTGAAAGATCGGTTACAGCCGGGTGATCTAGTGCTGACAATGGGAGCAGGGGATATTTGGAAAGCTGGCGACGCGTTAGCACGCCATCTTCGCGGGCAACAAGTGTAATAGGTATAAACATGGGCTGTTACGCCAATGAATTATAGCTTTGAAGGGTATTCCGAGCACGAAAGTGTTTCGGGATACCTTTTTTTGTAATGCCGTGGCATATTTCCTCAGCTTGACTCATACAACAGACTATGAGGAAGTATGGGACAAGGAGGGAGTGCATCCATGAACAAGGCCAAGATGACATTCCGGTTCGATCAACAGTTGCCGGAAACAAGCCGGGAGGATAAGCTACAGGTGCTTCCGAACAAAAATGAGTCGTTTACGAACGGACAGCGTGACATGATTAGAGATACGGAGTTACACCACGATGATGAGCTTTATCAAACTGATAACCAGCGTAAAGGAATGGAACGGACTAGTAGTATGGAGAAACATACTCGAACTACACAACATTCAGAGCTCGGCAAACCTGTGGAGACGAATAAACGCACTGCAACTCGGCGCTTTACTCCAACATTGAGGGTACAAGAGGGATGGGACGACCCTTTTGGTCGTTCGGCAGCTTCCTGGTCAGATGCGGACGTTCTACCGGAAAGTCCAGAAGAGGATGATGTTGAGGAGGCCTATTATTCCGGTCAAGAGTATAGAAGGCGTCCACCTCACCCTTCCAGATGGAGATTAATCGGTTCTGTAGCCAGTGCGTTGGTGACTGGGGGCATGTTCGGATATATTATGTTGTTACTGTTTAACGGAGGTAGTATGGTCCCGGGATCTGATTCTTTGGATAATGAGGCTGTACCCGTTTTCAAAGAATCTGTTGATGTCGATACAACGTCTGCAAAAGAGAATTCTGCCCCTGTCGCCGTCGTAGCGACTCAAGTGTCTCCACAAACCTATTACTTGCTGCAATACGGGGTTTTCAGCACTCCAGAGAGGGCTTTACAGGCAAAGGAAGAACTGTTGAAGGCAGGCATTGCAGCAGGAGGGGATAGCGAGGATCAAAACCGAGTATATGCAGGAATATCGTCGGATAGGGAGCAAGCCAAGTTGCTTAGTAATCAATTGAAGACACAAGGAGTGGAATTGTATGTCCGCGAGCTCGAATTACCCGGATTCGAAAAAGCGGCTTACGGAGGTAATGGTGATAAACTCACTACCTTTTTTCAGTTAAGCAACTCATTAGTGGGCAAGCTGAGCGGACTTTCCTCAACTTTGCTCAGAGAAGAAGGCCCAAATACGGTGCCAGCCTCCGACATGAGCGAGCTGAACGACCTGCATCAGCAGTGGACACAAAATATCGCTGCACTTCCCACTGGTCTTCCGAAGGAAGCGGCTGCCACCGCAACTTCGCTTGAAAAGGCGATGAACAGCGCAGTCTCTGCACTTGGAGAATATAACAAGAACACAGCCAAGGAACACATTTGGGAGATTCAGTCCTCCATGATGGAATATGTTTTGCGTGAGAAGGAATTTATCCAATTCATAAAACAGTAGACTAACCATACTTTCCGGCAAGGAACTGGAAATAGTTCCCCATGCCGGATTTCTGTTTGTATTGCAGTACAAATCACCGTATAATAATGAAGGTGTCAAAAAATGGCGAGGGAAGATCAGGATGAAAAAAAATGTAGGAATGCTTATACTGTTTTTGTTGCTCGGTTGGCTTTTGGGTGCCTGGATTGCTAAGGCCCTTCAATCGGTCAAAGTCCTTTCCTTTCTGACCCACCCCACTACGATATCCTGGTCGCCGAGAGCGGATCTGGATATTATCAGCTACAACATAACGATAAATTTTGAATTGAGCCTGCTTAGTCTGATCGGCATCATCGCCGCATTCTGGCTGTATCGCAGGCTCTAACTGATGAAAAGGAGCTTCCCTTATGGACGGGAAAATTACGCCCCGCATTATTCTGGCATCGACTTCACCAAGAAGGAAGGAATTACTCGCATATTTGAGACTCCCCTTTGAGGTGGTGCCGAGTCATGCGGATGAAAGCACGCCTGAGAGCTGGACGCCTCAGCAAATCGTGGAGACCCTTGCGGCCCGCAAAGCCGAAGCGGTCGTGCGCACTGCCGCACAGTCCGAGGAAGCTGGATTGGTGATTGGCAGTGATACGATTGTCGTGCTGGAGGATTCGGTATTGGGCAAGCCTGCTGACCATGCGGACGCGGTTCGTATGTTGACTGCATTGCAGGGAAGAACACACCGTGTGTACACTGGGGTAGCCTGCATACATACCGGAACCGGCAAGATGCTTGTTAGACATCGCCAAACGGAGGTCACAATGAAGCCTCTGAACCAAGAGCAAATTGTGGCATACGTAAATACTGGTGAACCGTCTGACAAAGCAGGATCGTATGGCATTCAAGGCATGGGTGCTACGTTGGTGGAATCTATTCAGGGTTGTTATTTTAACGTCGTAGGATTGCCGCTTTCTTTGCTGTCGGACATGCTGTCCGATTTTGGAGTGAATGTGCTGCGTCCATAAAAGGGGATAAACATATGCTGGAGTCGCCAATACTGATGCTTCGCGACCTCCCCCATGAAGAACGACCAAGAGAGCGCATGATGACATATGGGGCGGATGCCTTGAGCAACGCGGAGTTGCTAGCAATACTACTGCGTACAGGAACACAAAGTGAATCATCTCTGCATTTAGCGCAGCGTATTTTGCAGCAAGCAGGGAATTTGCGTCAACTGGTGGATATGAGTCTGAGCGAGTTGACCCAGATTAAGGGCATTGGAAATGCTAAAGCGATACAGCTAAAAGCGGGGATCGAACTCGGGCGTCGATTAGCATTGTCACGCCACTTGGAGACCCCGGTAATTAGTTGCCCACGGGATGTGGCAGATCTGCTGTTTGAACAGCTTCGCTATTTGCAGAAAGAGCATTTTGTCTGCCTGTTTTTAAATACCAAAAACCATGTCATTGCTCAGGAAACGCTATCTATGGGCAGCCTGAATTCCGCCATCGTGCATCCTCGTGAAGTATTTCGGGCTGCAATCAAGTGCAGCAGTGCTTCGATTATTTGCGCTCATAACCATCCGAGCGGTGATCCGAAGCCAAGCCCGGAAGATGTCCAGTTGACTCGCCGCCTGATGGAAGCGGGCAACATCGTGGGCATCGACGTGCTTGATCATATTGTGATCGGGGACGGGACCTTTGTAAGTTTGAAGGAACAAGGTCTGATATAATATAATATTTAAATCAAACATTTAAACATGACCGAATAAACCGGCCTGAATAAACCGTTTATACAGGGATAACAGATTTCAGGGAAGAGAAAAGGAGATTAACATCATGCTGGGTGGCTTTACAAAAGATTTGGGAATTGACTTGGGGACGGCAAACACGCTTGTATACGTAAGAGGTAAGGGAATCGTGGTTCGTGAACCATCTGTAGTTGCTTTGCGTACAGATACAAAAACCATTGAGGCTGTTGGGGAATCTGCGAAAAAAATGATCGGTCGCACACCGGGAAATATCCGTGCAATTCGTCCAATGAAGGATGGAGTCATTGCTGATTTTGATACGACTGCAACGATGATCAAATATTTCATCCGTCAGGCGCAAGCACAACGTTCATTGTTTCCGCGCCATCCGAACGTGATGGTTTGCGTGCCTTCGGGCATTACTGCAGTGGAACAGCGTGCTGTTGAAGATGCGACCAAGCAAGCAGGCGCAAGAGAGGCGTACACGATTGAAGAGCCGTTTGCAGCGGCAATTGGCGCTGATCTGCCGGTATGGGAGCCTACAGGCAGTATGGTTGTCGATATCGGTGGAGGTACAACCGAAGTTGCGGTCATTTCCTTGGGAGGGATCGTAACAAGTCGTTCTGTACGTGTAGCTGGCGATGAAATGGACGAGTCCATCATTCAATACGTGAAACGTCAATACAACCTGATGATTGGTGAACGGACTTCTGAGCAACTGAAAATGGAAGTTGGTTCAGCTATGCCATTAGAGCAAGTGGAAACATCGGAAATCCGCGGACGCGATCTGGTAACAGGCTTGCCGAAGACAATTACGATTACCTCCGATGAAATTAGCGAAGCATTATCGGATACCGTTAATGCGATCGTGGATGCAGTTAAAGTAACATTGGAAAAATGCCCTCCCGAGCTGGCGGCGGACATCATGGATAGAGGAATTGTACTGACTGGTGGTGGAGCACTACTGCGCAACCTGGATAAGCTGTTGGCAGGTGAGACCGGAATGCCGGTGATCGTAGCGGAAAATCCTCTGGATTGTGTGGCAATCGGTACGGGTAGAGCACTGGAAAATATCCATTTGTTCAAATCGCGCAGCAGTTCTGCCGTCCGTTCCAAACGTTGAATCGGGGGTGTAGGAACTGTTTAAGCTGTTTGGCAATAAAAGACTATTTGTTCTATTGATAGGAATCGTTCTGTTTATTGCCCTTATGGGGATTACACTTGGACAGAGAAATTCCTTAACCTGGCCCGAGAAGTTTGCCAGAGATTCAATTGGCTTTGTGCAAGGTATCTTTTACAGGCCCGCTTCAGCAATAGCGGGCTTCTTTGAAGATATCGGTAATATGCGTAGTATTTACGAAGAAAATGAGCGCTTAAAAATAGCCGTGGCCAAGCTGACTCGTGACCAGATTCAGACTCATAATTATGTTGAAACAAATGCTAGATTGCAGAATGAACTGAAGTTCACCCAAACGCAAAAGGCGAAAAATAATTATGATTATCGTGTTGCACAAGTGAACAGTGTTAGCAATGATTCCAAAACACTCGTGATTGATATTGGTGAGAAGGACGGAGCCAAGGTCGGTCAGGAGGTCAGTTCACTTGAAGGGTTTGTTGGGGTCATTAGCCGCACGGGGAATTTTACGTCTACTGTTACGCTGTTGACTACATTGGATCCTAAAAATCCGAATTCTTATGCCATTGCAGCGACAGTCTTGGGTAAGGAAAATCAATCGTTTGGTATGATTGAAAGCTATGATCCGGGTACGAACACATTTCAAATGACTCGCATTGAAGAAAAAGATCCAATCGCAAAGGGTGATCAGATTATTACGTCTGGTGCAGGCGGGAAGTTCCGCAAAAATCTAATGATTGGAACGGTGGAGAAAATTCAGGTTGGAGAGTTCGGCAAAACACGGACAGCCATTATTAAACCGGCAGCCAGCTTTGTGGATTGGAAAGAACTGCTCGTCCTCTACACTCCTGAGGTACCGGAATAATGAAGATGCGCGGTCAGGTTCTGATACTGCTGCTGTTTGTCCTGTTTATAGCTGAAGGAACGATTCTTCCGTGGCTTCTCCCGGATAGCTGGCATTCAAGAATGGTCCCAAATTTTGTGTATGTCGTAATTTTGTTTGTATCTGTGTATTACAGCCGTCATACAGCGTTGGTGCTAGGTATTGTTTTTGGACTTATTCATGATGTAGTGTACTACGGGTTTATCATTGGCCCTTATTCTTTTGCAATGGGGTTGTCTGCATACTTATTAGGGCTTGTGTTTACTGCTAGACGTGCACCGATGCCCATTATGATGGCGGCCGTATTGATTGGTAGTTTCCTGCTGGATTCTATGCTTTTTGCCATTGATCAGCTGTTTCAACTGAATCATCAGACTTTCAATTGGGCACTTGCTCAGTATATGATTCCTGATTTGTTTATCCATTTTCTGTTCGCCCTCATCATTTATGTCCCAGTTCGCAAGCAATTGCAGCGTTTGGGTACCCGTGTGAAAAAGGAAGAGACTGTCTAGGTCTTTTTACACACATTTTGTCCGGGTTAGCAGGGATTTGACGTCCCGGGGACGAAATGATTGAGATAGGAGGGACAGGCTAATGGCGGTGAAATCGAATCATGTCACGATTAAAGGCATCAAAGATGGCCTGGTATTCCTGCTGGACGATCAATGCGAATTTGAGGATTTGCTGGGTGAGCTGCGTTTTAAGCTGGAGCACAGTCATCAAAATATTTTAACTGGTCCGATCATTCATGTGGATATTAAACTGGGAAGTCGGGAAGTAACTGAGGAGCAAAAGGAAAGTATTCTGGAGATTTTGAAGCAGAAGGGGAATCTGCTCATCAGGTCTGTAGAATCACCCGGATTGCCTGCGGTAGTGCAGGGCAAGCCCCCCATTCACACGATGACAGGGATTATCCGTTCAGGACAAGTGCTTCATCACGATGGAAACTTACTCTTTTTGGGAGATGTTAACCCGGGTGGAATTATAACTTGTACCGGTGATATCTATGTCCTTGGCGCTCTGCGGGGTATGGCGCATGCAGGGATGGAGGGAAATAGTGAAGCGATTATCGCGGCCTCCTATTTTGCACCAACACAGCTGCGAATTTCCGAAATGATTAGCCGTCCACCAGATGAATGGGAGACGCGTGAATCCGGCATGGAATTTGCGTATCTCAAGGATGGCGCTATGCAAATAGATAAAATGAGCAATATTGTGCGTCTGGGCCGCGATTTTAACGTGTTCAAAGGGGTGTAGCACATGGGAGAGGCTATCGTCGTCACTTCAGGAAAAGGCGGCGTCGGCAAAACGACGACGTCAGCCAATATAGGAACAGCGCTTGCACTGCTCGGCAAAAAGGTGTGTTTGGTGGATACGGATATCGGTTTGCGTAATCTAGACGTTGTGATGGGTCTGGAAAACCGGATTATTTATGACCTTGTTGATGTAGCGGAAGGTCGTTGCCGTCTGAACCAGGCACTGGTTAAGGACAAGCGTTTTGAGGAGCTGTATATGCTACCAGCTGCTCAAACCAAGGACAAAAGTGCTGTTACGCCGGAGCAGGTTAAGGATATTATTTTGGAGCTTAAAAAGGATTTTGAATATATATTGATCGACTGCCCTGCGGGTATTGAGCAAGGCTTTAAAAATGCCATTGCCGGTGCGGATCAGGCAATTGTTGTGACTACTCCAGAAAATGCTGCTGTACGCGATGCAGATCGGGTAATTGGTTTACTGGAAAGTTCACATGTGATATCACCTAAGTTGGTGGTTAACCGCATTCGCAATAGTATGGTTAAATCCGGAGATATGTTAGATATTGACGGAATTTTACAAGTGCTTAGCATAGACCTTATTGGGATTGTACCGGATGATGAAATGGTAATTAAAGCAGCTAATACAGGAGAGCCTACTGTTATGAATCCGGATGCGCAGGCAGCGATTGCCTACCGGAACATTGCGAGACGAATCTTGGGCGATACTGTGCCTCTTATGCAGCTGGACCAGAAGAAGAGTGTGATGACACGCTTTAAGAAGTTTTTTGGTATGGGTGGATAAGGAAAACAGGAAGTTATTGCTGGTGGTTGCTTGGCCCTTTCTAGTGAGATAATTTCACTGATTTCTAAGGGAAGTGTTACAGTAGCATTCATTTGTAATACTAGACACTTAAATAAGTCGCCACTTATTTAAGTGTTTTTGGTTTGCTTTTTTAAATTTCTATGATTCTGGTTCGTAAATTTAGATCATTACATAAATGTTATAAATGCAAAACATATCCGGTGCGCTAGCGCCGGTTTTTTTGATTTTTAGGGTATGTAATCCCCAACCGGACAACATAAGTTGAAGCCCGTCCTCATAAGATGTAATAAACTTACCTCGCTGAGGGGGCTGAACAGGATGGACAAAAATTCCGGAATCAAGCAGCGCAGAAAAGAACGTATACAGCAGCTAATCGAGGGAAACAAAGCGGAGGCGTATTCCTCAGGCATAGATCAGAACAGGTACGGGTACAGAGAAATGAAATCGATGCCTGTAGTCAGTGTCAACTCGCCCAGAGACCCAGAAACTGAGTGGAAAAATGATCGACAACGTTGGCAGCAATCTTTTGGGGCAAATCGTGGTCCGTCTTTTTGGAGTTCCTTTTGGCGTAGAACTGTCATAGCAGCAGTGTTATTTGGAGTGGTGTGGGGCTTATTTCGCTGGGATATTCCCTATGCAGTAAATTTGAGAATGTTTGTCGCGGATGCCTTGAATAAGGACATGGATTTTGCAGCCGCCGGGCAATGGTATAAAACTTATTTTGACGGAGCTCCTTCCTTCTTACCGATTTTTGGCGAGGAGCATGAAACGAATCAGGTAGACGCAAGTCGAAAGGGTTCTCCACCGATTGAAGGCAATATAACGCAGCCGTTTGTACTGAGCCTTAAAGGGGTAGAAATTACGCCGAATGTTGCCGATAACGGGGCAATCGCTGTTAAAAGTATAGATGCAGGACGTGTATTAGACGTATTAAACCATCCCAAAAGTGGGATTTCAGTTACAGTTCGTCACACTGGCGGTATCACAGCAACTTACGGAAGGCTCTCACGCTCTACCTTAAAAGTGAACGATTGGGTTCAGGAGGGTGAAGAGATCGGTGTATTGCCAGCAAGTCACGGCGGTAGCGAGGCGGCGACTTTATTTTTGGCAATTCAAAGAGGGGATCAATACATTGACCCGTCGGAAGTGGTAGCCCTTGATTAATGTCCGAGGGGTGACCTTATCACTGCATCCACTGTTTGTACTGGTTATGCTGACCTCTGTGTTAACTGGACATTTTATCGAGATCATGACCTTATTTACACTGGTGTTTATACATGAGCTAGGTCATGCGACAGCTGCTTCGTTGTTGGGGGCGCGGTTGCTTTCCATACAGATGTTACCCTTTGGAGGAGTGGCTGTCATTGAGGATCAAGGGAAGCTCAATGCGTGGAAGGAGATTGTCATTGCTCTAGCAGGCCCCCTGCAAAACGGAATCATGATCATCATTCTTTTGTGGCTTAGGAATGTGAGTGGGTTGGAGCATGATTATGTAAATTATATAATTCAGGGAAATGCTGTTATTGCATTGTTTAATTTGTTGCCAATTTTACCGCTTGATGGTGGAAAAATATTGCAGTCGCTGATTAGCTTATTCTTCTCTTATCACCGCACATTAGTATGGACTTTTAGAGCCAGTATCATAACAAGTCTGCTATTTTGCCTGTATGGTATTTCGCCGTTATTAAGGCAAGATGAGCCTTTACATTTAAATCTGCTGGCGGTAGGGATTTTTTTGCTTTATTCTAATATTGTGGATTATCGGAATATCCCTTACCGTTTTATACGTTTTTTGCTGGGGAGGGACGAGCTTTTTTACCGCGAAGCGGCTAAAGGAAGCATTGCCTTACCTATTGTATCCCTGCCCGTGAAACATTTGGAGCCTGTTTTGCGTCTTTTCAGAAGAGATCGATATCATATGGTTTACGTTATGAATGAACAGGGACGGATTGTAGCTGTATTGCCGGAACAACGACTTATACGTTCTTATTTTGCGGCACGTCCGCCAAATGGTGGAGAATCCAAACCCAAATAATGTTTATGAAATAAGGAAGAGGCTGTATTCAGAGAGGTTGAAAAACCATGAAGCAAATGATTGTACAATGCCAACAGCAGATGACCCAAATGGCACTGTTGGAAGAGGGACGATTGGTTGAATATGCGGCTGAACTACCGCGAAAACGGGGAATTCTAGGTTCTTTTTTCAAAGCGAGGGTGGTCAATGTGCTACCAGGAATGCAAGCCGCCTTTGTTGACATTGGACAGCGAAAAAATGCTTTTTTGTATGTAGATGACGTACTTCATGCCCATTTGGACAAGCAACCAGAGGTAAAGCCGTCCATTTCTGAACTGTTAAAGGTGGGGCAGGAAATTGTAGTACAAGTATTAAAAGAGGCGGTTGGTAGCAAAGGAGCCAGGGTGACCACTCATTTTTCACTTCCGGGCCGCTGGATTGTATACATGCCCCGGGCTGATTATGTGGCCGTATCCAAGAAGATTGAGCGTGAGGGAGAACGTGCCCGTTTGAAAGCCATGGGAGAGCAGCTACGCACGGGTGAGGAAGGGCTCATCATTCGTACGGTTTCAGAGGAAATGAGTATAGAGGCGATTGAAAATGATCTGAATCAACTACGTAAGCAATGGGTGGCTATTCAGCGCAAAGCGGGTGAACACTCCGCACCGTGTGAATTGCACCGGGATCTGAGTATCGTTCAGCGTTTAATTCGCGATGTGTTTACACCTGAGCAGGATGAACTGGTCATTGACAGCGAGGAGCAAGCAAAGGATGCAGAGGTAATGCTGCAACAGATTGGTTCTGCGAAAGCTCATGTAAGTATATTTCGCAGTGCAGAAGAAACGATTTTCAAAGCTTATGGCATTCATGAGCAGCTGGAACGCGATTTTGCACGAAAGGTATGGCTTCAGGGTGGTGGCTACATTGTCATTGATCATACGGAGGCATTGACCGTCGTGGATGTGAACACTGGGAAGTTTACGGGCGGCAGTAATTTGGAAGAGACGGTGACCCAAACTAACATTGAAGCAGCAGAAGAGATTGCCCGCCTGGTACGTGTACGTGATATTGGAGGTATTATTATCATTGATTTCATCGATATGGAACAAGAGGAGAATCGTAGGGAAGTATCTTCTGTGCTGGAGGCAAGATTAAAAAAGGATCGGACTAAATCATATGTTGTCGGTTGGACGCGGTTAGGTTTACTGGAAATGACCCGCAAAAAAGTGCGTGAAGAAAAGACTCTCGTGTAGAACGTGCGTAATCAAAATTATTTCAAAACTAAAGGTTGAATGTGTACGAAGCTTGTGCTATAATCATTTAGTATGTGTGATGCGTAAGATTGACTGCACATGCTGTAACCGCTCCAATCAGGTACTGAAGTGCAGTATCCTAAGGAAACTGCCACCTGCAATTAGGCGAGTCTGAGACATAAGGAGGTGCAAGCAAATGTACGCAATTATCGAAACTGGTGGTAAGCAATACAAAGTTCAAGAGGGCGATGTATTGTTCATCGAGAAGTTGGAAGCTAATGATGGTGAAACTGTAACGTTCGATCGTGTTCTGGCAGTGTCCGGCGACAATGGCTTGACAGCAGGTACACCGCTTCTTTCTGGAGCTTCTGTAACAGCTAAAGTTGAGAAGCATGGTCAAGGTCAAAAGGTCGTTGTATACAAATACAAACCTAAAAAGAACTACCATGTGAAGCAAGGTCATCGTCAACCGTACACGAAAGTGACGATTGAAAAAATCCAAGCGTAAGAGGGTGCGATAATTGATTATCGTGCGTATTATACGACTGGAGGATGGCAGCATACAGGGGTTTTCTGTTAAAGGCCATGCGAATTTTGCTAAATCTGGCGAGGATATCGTATGTGCTGGTGTTTCAGCGGTAACAGTAGGAACTGTCAATTCGATTGTAGCTCTTACGGACGTTGAAATGGAAACGGAAATGGAAAACGGCTTTTTAAGCGCGTATCTTTCTCCTGAAAGTTATCATGATGCGAACGCACAGGTTCAACTGTTGTTGGAGTCCATGGTGATTATGCTGACAAGCATTGCTGAATCATACGGTAAGTATATTCAAATAGAAAATAAACAAAGAAGGAGGTAGACATCATGTTGAAATTGACATTGGATCTTCAGTTATTCGCATCGAAAAAAGGTGTAGGTTCCACAAAAAACGGACGTGACAGCAGATCGAAACGTCTTGGAGTGAAACGTGCTGACGGTCAAGCAGTTACCGGCGGTAGCATCTTGGTTCGTCAACGCGGAACGAAAATTCACCCGGGCACGAACGTGGGCATCGGTAAGGACGACACTCTGTTCGCGAAAGTGGACGGCGTTGTGAAGTTCGAACGTTGGGGCCGTGATCGCAAAAAGGTGAGCATCTACCCGATCGACGTTGCTCCAGTAGCAGCTACTGTAGAAGCTTAATAGCGGCTTAGACACGCTGAAAAAGCCTCCGGCACTTTTGTCGGAGGCTTTTTTGCATGATGGTAATGAACTGGAAAGTTAGTCTGTGCTATACTGGATAAAGGTTGTTGACTAGTCCATTTAATTATCGCAGAACGGAGAGAAGCCATGTTCCAGCGGATAAGAGCGCCTTATCTGGCGTTGGGTTCCATTCTGATTCCTTTGGTTTTTTCACTGCTCTATCCCAAAGCATTAACGATTATCATACTAGCTGTGTGGGCTGTAGCTGCTGCTTGTTTTGGTATGTGGTATACACATAGACAGGTTGAACATGAGCGGAAAGCTGCTTTGCGTTCTTTTGAGCGTACAGCGATAGCAACGCTTAACCATCATCGGCATGACTGGATGAATGATTTACAGGTGCTTTATGGCTATATTCGTATGAATAAGCATGATAAATCAGCTGCTTATGTGGAAACAATAAAGGGGCGGGTGTCGGAAGACAGTAAAATATCTAAGCTGGGTATTCCCTCGCTGGTGTTTTATTTGCAGTCTTTTCGCGTGAACGCCGGAAATTTACAATTGTCGGTACAGGTTGAGGAGGATTTAAAGTTAGACGCTGTCATGTCTCCCGAAGACGGCGAGTCGCTTGCCTCGGCCGTCATACAAACGGTGCGTGCGTATCAATATGGCGGGGGCCGGTCGTCCTGGGGAGAAGTGCGCAGATTGATACTTTATTTCGGTATGGATCAGAATGATGTTATCGTCCGGTTTGAAGGAAGTGACATACCTGCCGATTTAAATATACTAAAGCAGGTCAGATCCGTACTTGGAAGTAAACGCCTTCGAACAGAGAAGCTCCCTACGGGCGATATGCTTCAAATTCGAATGCAGTGCCAGACATAAGGAAGGTGTAACCATGTTTGTAGATAAAGCGAAGATTTTTGTTAAAGGCGGTGACGGTGGAGACGGATTAATTGCGTTTCGCCGTGAGAAATATGTTCCTAATGGCGGCCCAGCTGGTGGTGACGGAGGGAACGGTGGAGATGTAATTTTCCGTGTAGATGAGGGTTTGCGTACCTTGATGGATTTTCGGTACCAACGGCATTTTAAAGCCCAGCGTGGGGTAAAAGGTCGCAACAAAAGCCAACACGGAGCCAACGCAGAGCATATGATCGTCCGTATACCACCGGGAACAGTTATCATGGATGATGACACAGGTGAAGTATTGGCAGATATGACTCGTCATGGCCAACAGGTTGTTGTAGCTAAAGGAGGACGCGGAGGACGTGGCAATATTCGTTTTGCAACACCGAGTAATCCAGCGCCTGAATTGGCTGAAAACGGTGCGGAGGGGCAAGAACGTTATATTACGCTTGAGTTAAAAGTGATGGCTGACGTAGGCTTGGTTGGATTTCCTAGTGTAGGAAAGTCTACCTTGTTGTCAGTTGTATCTTCTGCAAAACCCAAAATTGGCGCATACCACTTTACAACGATTACCCCAAATCTGGGCGTCGTGGATGTGGGGGATCAGCGGAACTTTGTGATGGCCGATTTGCCTGGTTTGATTGAAGGAGCCCATGAAGGCACTGGACTGGGCCATGAATTCCTGCGGCACATTGAGCGGACGCGAATTATTATCCATGTTGTGGATATGGCCGGCTCTGAAGGACGTGACCCGTTCGAAGACTGGACCAAAATAAACGACGAATTAAAGCAATATAATGCAGCTCTGGCTGAGCGTCCACAAATTGTGGCGGCCAATAAAATGGATATGCCGGAAGCTGAAGAAAATCTTGCTCACTTCAAAGAGCAGATTGCTACGATACGTCCTGACCTTGAAATCATGCCTATTTCCTCTCTGACACGTCAGGGTGTAAAGGAACTGCTCTATCGGGCTGCTGATCTGTTGGATCAAATACCGGACGAGCCGGTTGTTGAGGAAGTAGCAGAAGTCAATGAACGCAAGGTATTTAAGTTGGATACGGCCGAAGACGAGGGCTTTACGATTGTACGTGAAAACGACACATTCGTGGTGCACAGCCCCAAAATTGAGCGCATGATGAAGCGCATGCAGATGAATTCGCATGATGCCATCTTGAAATTAGCAAGAACGTTGCGTCATATGGGTGTGGATGCTGAGCTACGCAAACGTGGTGCCACAGATGGTACATCTGTACGCATCGCTGATTTCGAGTTCGAATTCGTAGAAGGCAGCAGCTACTACTAAAAATTAAATAAAGCTTTAAAACCTGAACGGTTACTGTACTATAGGGAATTCTATAGAAGGCAGTAGCCGTTTTTTTGTATTGTTAGCTTGCCGATTTTCATGAGTTTAGATATAATGTCCTCTATACAAAAACATAAGTCTTTGAGGAGAGGACGTTCTTGAAAGAGCGCTATTACTTGGTACGGGAAGATATTTTGCCTGAAGCTATTGTTAAGACCATACAGGTAAAACTGCTGCTGGCTTCGGGAGATGTTAAAACCGTACATGATGCTGTGGAGCAAGTTGGGCTAAGCCGAAGCGCCTTTTATAAATATAAAGATGGCATACATTTGGTTAACCAGTTGGAGCGTGAGCGAATTGTCAATATCTCTATCGATCTAGAGCATCAATCCGGCATGCTGTCCAGGGTGCTCGGCAGAGTGGCGGATTACGGAGGTAATGTGCTGACGATCCAGCAAAGTATTCCACTGCAAGGTAGAGCCAATGTAGTTATCTCAGTCGAAATGTCCAGGCTTAGTGATGAATTGGGTGTTCTGCTGGAGGGCTTGGAAAGCATTTCTGGAGTCAAGCGGGTCCGCCTGATTGGGCAAGGCTGAGGCGATACAGTTCGTTAGATAAAAGTTAGCAGGAGGGGAATGGATGAAACCGGTCAAAGTAGGATTGTTAGGCTTAGGGACTGTAGGTACGGGAGTCGTTCGAATCGTTGAGGGTAATCAGGAAGACTTGAGCAGACAAGTAGGTTCACCGATCATCATTGAAAAAATAGCTGTAAAAAACATAGATAAGTATCGTTCCATAGAAGTAGACACCGCCAAACTTACTGAGGACCCGTGGGAAGTCATTCGAGACCCTGAAATTGATGTGATTATCGAAGTCATGGGTGGGATTGATCAGACGAAGGAGTACATTCTAGAAGCGCTAGAGAGAGGCAAACACATTGTAACAGCCAACAAGGACTTAATGGCATTGCACGGTTCTGAAGTATTGGCAAAAGCACAGGAAAAACAATGTGATATTTTTTATGAGGCTAGTGTGGCAGGCGGTATCCCGATCATTCGTACACTCATTGAAGGGTTCTCCTCTGACCGTATTACGCGCATTATGGGGATTGTGAACGGTACAACAAACTTTATTTTAACTAAAATGAGTCAGGAAGGAGCCTCGTACGAGGAGGTTCTTAGGGAAGCTCAAGAACTTGGATACGCAGAATCTGATCCGACCTCAGATGTCGAAGGATTGGATGCGGCGCGCAAGATGGCAATACTGGGAACCCTTGGTTTCCGCTCTAATGTAGAGCTCAAGGATGTAAGCGTGAGCGGTATTTCAAAGGTAACCAGTGAAGATATTGCCTTTGCTAAAAAACTAGGATATGAAATGAAGTTGCTTGGTATTGCAGAACGCCAAGGTGATGAATTTACGATTAATGTTCAGCCGACTATGGTGCGCAAGCAGCATCCATTAGCATCGGTGAACGGGGTATTCAACGCAGTTTATGTACATGGTGAAGCAGTGGGAGAAACCATGTTTTATGGTGCAGGTGCAGGCGAAATGCCAACAGCTACATCAGTAGTGGCTGACCTGGTAGCTGTAGTGAAAAACCTCAAACTTGGCGTAAATGGGCTAAAAGCAATCGTACCCTACAATCCTAAAAAAATTTGCAATGACGAAGACGTGTATTTCAAAAATTTCGTGCTTTTACACGTAGATGATAAAGCAGGGGTATTGGCACAGATTACGCAGGTATTTGCTGAATTCAATGTCAGTTTGGCATCTGTCGTGCAGCAGCCGAATGAGACTAATCCCGATGCTGAGATTATTATCGTGACTCATTTAGCTAGTAAAGCAAGTATGAAAAAGGTTTTGGAGCATTTTGAAACTTTGGACGTGATTCGCCGCATCAAGAGTGTATATCGGGTAGAAGGATAGTTAATAAAAGCAGGAGGAATCATCTGTATGACCGTTTTGAAAACAGCAAGAGTGCGCGTGCCTGCGAGTACGGCTAACCTAGGACCTGGCTTTGATACATTGGGCATGGCGTTGTCTCTATACGCATGGATTGAATTAAAAGAGGCCGAGCAGACAGCTTTCCATCTGTACGGGGATCAAATGAATGGCGTTCCCCAAGATAAAACCAATTTGATTTACAAGGTAGCACAAATGGTTTTTCGTGAAGCAGGTGTATCTGTTCCTGAACTGGAAATTTCGATGTACTCGGATATTCCGCTTACCCGTGGTTTGGGCAGCAGCGCTTCCGCCATTGTAGGTGCGCTGGTGGCCGCTAATACGCTGATTGGCTCGCCTCTGTCGGATTCCAAGCTATTTGATATGGCAAGCGCTATTGAAAAGCATCCGGACAATGTCGGGGCCTCTTTGTTTGGCGGTATTATTACTGCCGTGTGGGATGGCAAACATGCCAAGCACTTACGGATTGAACCGGATGCTAATCTAGAGGTAATGGTAGTTATTCCAGATTTTCAACTGTCCACGTCGAAGGCCAGAGAGGTCCTGCCTACCCATGTATCCTTGAAGGATGCTGTATATAATATTAGCCATGCTTCAATGCTGGTAGCGGCATTGGCATCGGGTCGAACAGATCTAATCGCTGAAGCGATGCGTGATCAGCTTCATCAGCCTTACCGTGCGGCACTTGTACCGGGTATGACAGAGATCCTACAGAATGCGTACCATTATGGTGCATTGGGTGTGGCCCTTAGCGGTGCTGGACCGACATTGCTGGCATTGACGGATCAACGGGAAAATCGTAAAGCGGAGCTTGAACAGTATTTAACGGAGACAATGAACAAAGAAGGGATCACTGCGTCTGTTTTAAATTTGCGCCCGGAGATTGAAGGGGCTAAAGTATATACGGAAGGGAATACACACCCTTTTATGGATATGATTAAAGGGGAACTTACGATATGATGCGAATTGCACTTCTTCCTGAGGGGACTGTTTCTCATGAAGCAATTAAATATTTGTTAGGAGATACACCCTGTGAACTACTGTTTTACAAGCATATAGCAGACGTATTTCAGGCAATAGACAAGGGACAGGCAGACTATAGTGTAATTCCTATAGAAAATACGATTGATGGCTCTGTAAGTTTGCATATGGACTGGCTTGTGCATGAGGTAGACATTCCAATGCAGGCGGAATGGGTATATCCTTCAATTCAAAATCTTATTGGACATCGTAGTGAATTTCTCGGGGATCAGGACAAGCTTGATTTGAGCAAAGTGGTCAAAATTATGTCCCATCCTGTAGCGCTTCCCCAATGTAAAGAATTCATACAAACTTTCGCTCCTCAAGCCGAGCTGGAGAATGCAGGAAGTACGGCAGAGGCCGTCGAAATTGTTAAACATAACCCAGGTAAAGGTTGGACCGCTCTTGGAACCAAGCTTGCGGCTACCAAACACGGATTAGATATTTTGGCCAGCAAAGTGACGGATCATGATAACAATTTCACCCGCTTTGTCTTGATTGGACATCAACCTGTAAGGTTCCCGCGTACGCCTGAAGGCCAGCGAACCAGTATTCTGGTTACGCCGCCGCAGGATTTCCCAGGAGCGCTGCATCAGGTTTTATCCGCATTTGCATGGCGCAGGTTAAATCTGTCTCGTATTGAATCGCGTCCGACCAAAAAGCAATTGGGTAATTATTATTTTTACATTGAAGTTCTGGAATCTCTGCATTCCGTTTTGCTTCCGGCAGCCTTTGCAGAGATCGAGGCTTTGGGGTGCCATGTACGTATTCTTGGCTCTTATCCAAGCTACAAGTATGTTGAAGCAGCGATCGAACCTATTTTGAAGGAACATTAATCGGAGGTGTGGTTGTAATGGCAGAACAATGGATCTATCTGGATGGACAGCATGTGACTAAGGAGAACGCAAAGGTTTCCGTATACGATCATGGTTTCTTGTACGGAGACGGTATATTTGAGGGTATTCGTATTTATAACGGCAATATTTTTAAATGTAAGGAGCATTTAGAGCGGCTGTATGATTCTGCGAAATCTATTCAGTTGAACATTCCGTTGTCTCCTGATGAAATGTTGGAAGCAATGGCTGAAACGATTCGTCTTAACGAAATGCGCAATGGATATATCCGATTGGTTGTATCCCGGGGTGCTGGAAATCTAGGTTTGGATCCCCTTCGTTGTGTAAAGGCGAGTGTCATCATTATTGTCGAGCAGCTCGCCATTTATCCGGAAGAAGCTTATTTGACAGGTCTGAAGACAATTTCTGTCTCTCAACGTCGCAACATCCCGGATGCTTTGAATCCAAAGATAAAATCATTGAACTACCTCAACAATATCCTGGTGAAGATCCAGTCTAATTATGCTGGTGTAGGTGAGGCTATTATGCTCAATTCCCAAGGATATGTGACGGAAGGTTCTGCTGATAACATTTTCATTGTCAAAAATGGAGTGTTATATACACCGCCTTGTTATTTGGGAGCGCTTGAGGGGATTACACGTAATGCTATCATCGATTTGTGTGCCAAGCTTGGATATTCGCTTAAGGAGCAACCTTTTACATTGCATGATGTATATGTGGCGGATGAGGTGTTTTTTACGGGAACCGCTGCAGAAGTGATTGCAGCTTATGAAGTAGATGGTCGTACGATCGGCTCCGGTGTTGCTGGTCCAGTGACTTTAGAGCTCCTGGCCGAGTTCCGGAAGATTGTGGATCAGGATGGCTATAAAGTGTGGCAGGACTAAAAGAATACGAGATCCTTTTGACTGAATGCTTGTAAGAGTATTCGGTTGAGAGGATTTTTTTGTTTGTAGGGGGTCATTCGCCCGGGAGGTGCATAGGATGTAATAACAGAAGCCGGGCGTTTATCCCGCCCGAACGAAAGTCTAGGAGGTTTGTGACCTGTGAAAATACACATCGTCAAAAAAGGTGACACTCTGTACTTACTGGCACAGAAGTATAATGTGACACTAGAGAAAGTTATTGCCGCCAATCCCCAATTGGCAGACCCTAATCAGTTGAGCATCGGCGAGAAAATCAAAATTCCGACAGATCCTGTTACGATGGAAACACAGCCGTCAACGGTCTATCAACACAAAGTTAAGCAAGGTGATACGTTGTGGAAGTTGTCCAAGGCGTGGAATGTACCGCTTAAGTTAATTATTGATGCCAATTCCCAGCTTAAAAACCCGAATGCACTTTTGGTTGGAGAAACAGTTAATATTCCACACTACAAAGAAAGCGTATCTGATCTTTCTGTGAATAAGAAAAATACCGCAGTGAAAGAAGAGATGACACAGCCTAAACCTGAATCCCCAACCAAGGAAGAGCTTACCCAGCCCAAGGCGGAATTAACACAGCCTAAACCGGAGAATATGCCTAGTCCTAAAGAAGAAATGACACAGCCGAAAGAAACAGTGAATCCTCCTAAGCTTCCTGAATTAAAACTGCCTGAAGTTCCTATGGCGCCTGTCAATATGGCACCCGTCAATATGGCGCCCGTAAATCCTGCTCCACCTCAATTGCAGCCCATAATTACTCAACCTGCCCCACCTCAACAAATGCAACCTATAGTCACCCAACCGATTGCACCTAAACCGCAGCTTCCAGTTCATATTGAGAAGCAACCCGTAACCGAAAAGTTTTGTGGCTGCACCAGCTCGAAGCCGATGGAGAATTCCTCATGGCCATTACAGCAACCGGCATTTGATTACAGTCCGCCAATAAATGCTATGCCGAACTCGTGGTATCCGGGGATTGGATCTCCTCAGAATTGGGGGAATGCTCCTGTAAATACTTCCTTTGCAGAACATGCCTCTCCTACTGTAGTTGCAGATCAGGGCTATCATCATGACTGTGAGCATCCATGGTGCTGGGGGCCTGTGCAGACAGCACCCATACATGCTCATCCCTCACCTTATCCTGCCTATTCAGATTGCTGCTGCACCCCCGGATATTATCCGAGTCATGAAGCGTCTGAAAATACATCCTATCCTGTTTATCCTCCATTTATCCATCAAGGGGGCCCGCAGCAGCAACCAGAGAGTGCGGTCCAGGGTAGCCAGTGGGGCAACGCATGGGGAGGACCACAATATAGTATGCCTGCAAGTGGATACGTGTCCGACTTTAGCCAACCAATAGGTCAACACTCCGCGAATCACCCATATCATCCGTTCGCACATGGAAATGCACCTATGTATCCATTAGAGGGATATACCACGCCCTATATGTTTATGCCAGACTGTGGATGCCGGGAAGGAAACACCGAGTCGGCGCCAGCCACTCCG
>NZ_CVPD01000001.1:3862500-5624359 GCF_001049835.1 Paenibacillus sp. Mc5Re-14
TTTGATATGATGTTCTTCCGGGATTAAAACCGGTGAATATTGCACCTTGAAAACTGGATACCGAAACGAAATTGCGTTTTAGAATATTCCTTTAAGCTGATCTTGTGTAAACAAGTGAAATAAAGGTAGCATATCGTATTTACATTGTAAATACTAGGTTAAGCTACAAAGAGCACACGGAGGATGCCTAGGCGCCAGGAGCCGACGAAGGACGTGGCGAACAACGATAAAGCCTCGGGGAGCTGTAAGCAAGCTTTGATCCGGGGATGTCCGAATGGGGAAACCCGGCTGTCTTCATCGACAGTCACTACTCACTGAATTCATAGGTGAGTGAGAGGCAGACCAGGGGAACTGAAACATCTAAGTACCCTGAGGAAGAGAAAACAATAGTGATTCCGTCAGTAGCGGCGAGCGAACGCGGATTAGCCCAAACCAAGGAGCTTACTCTTTGGGGTTGTGGGACGTCTCACATGGAGTTACAAAGGAACCGGTTAGATGAAGAGGTCTGGAAAGGCCCGCCAGAGAAGGTAAAAGCCCTGTAGTTCAAAACCTGTTCCCTCCGAGACGGATCCCGAGTAGTGCGGGGCACGTGAAACCCCGTATGAATCCGGCAGGACCATCTGCCAAGGCTAAATACTCCCTGGCGACCGATAGTGAAGCAGTACCGTGAGGGAAAGGTGAAAAGCACCCCGGAAGGGGAGTGAAATAGATCCTGAAACCGTGTGCTTACAAGAAGTCAGAGCCCGATCTATGGGTGATGGCGTGCCTTTTGTAGAATGAACCGGCGAGTTACGTTCCCGTGCAAGGTTAAGGTGAAGAGCTGAAGCCGCAGCGAAAGCGAGTCTGAATAGGGCGAATGAGTACGTGGACGTAGACCCGAAACCGGGTGATCTACCCCTGTCCAGGGTGAAGGTGCGGTAACACGCACTGGAGGCCCGAACCCACGCATGTTGAAAAATGCGGGGATGAGGTGGGGGTAGCGGAGAAATTCCAATCGAACCCGGAGATAGCTGGTTCTCCCCGAAATAGCTTTAGGGCTAGCCTCGGAAAAAAGAATCGTGGAGGTAGAGCACTGATTGGGTGCGGGGCCCGCAAGGGTTACCAAGCTCAGTCAAACTCCGAATGCCATAGATTTAGTTCCGGGAGTCAGACAGTGAGTGCTAAGATCCATTGTCGAAAGGGAAACAGCCCAGACCATCAGCTAAGGTCCCCAAGTGTGTGTTAAGTGGGAAAGGATGTGGAGTTGCACAGACAACCAGGATGTTGGCTTAGAAGCAGCCACCATTGAAAGAGTGCGTAATAGCTCACTGGTCGAGTGACTCTGCGCCGAAAATGTAACGGGGCTAAACACACCACCGAAGCTATGGCTTGATGCTTTGCATCAGGGGTAGGGGAGCGTTGAATGCGGGTTGAAGGTGTACCGGAAGGAGCGCTGGACTGCATTCAAGTGAGAATGCCGGTATGAGTAACGAAAAGATCTGTGAGAATCAGATCCGCCGAAAGCCTAAGGGTTCCTGAGGAAGGTTCGTCCGCTCAGGGTAAGTCGGGACCTAAGGCGAGGCCGATAGGCGTAGTCGAAGGACAACAGGTAGAAATTCCTGTACCACCGTAATCCGCTATGAGCGATGGGGTGACGCAGTAGGGTAGTGACGCGGACTGATGGATGTCCGTCTAAGCAGTGAGGCTGATGTGTAGGCAAATCCGCACATCGTTAAGGCTGGGCTGTGATGGGGAGCGAAAATTATAGTAGCGAAGGTCATGATCTCAGACTGCCAAGAAAAGCCTCTAGCCAGGAGAAGGTGCCCGTACCGCAAACCGACACAGGTAGGCGAGAAGAGAATTCTAAGGCGTGCGGAAGAACTCTCGTTAAGGAACTCGGCAAAATGACCCCGTAACTTCGGGAGAAGGGGTGCCTCGGTAGGGTGAATAGCCCGAGGGGGCCGCAGTGAAAAGGCCCAAGCGACTGTTTAGCAAAAACACAGGTCTGTGCGAAGCCGCAAGGCGAAGTATACGGGCTGACGCCTGCCCGGTGCTGGAAGGTTAAGGGGAGTGGTAAGCTCTTCGGAGCGAAGCTATGAACCGAAGCCCCAGTAAACGGCGGCCGTAACTATAACGGTCCTAAGGTAGCGAAATTCCTTGTCAGGTAAATTCTGACCCGCACGAATGGCGTAACGACTTGGGCGCTGTCTCAACGAGAGATCCGGTGAAATTTTAATACCTGTGAAGATGCAGGTTACCCGCGACAAGACGGAAAGACCCCATGGAGCTTTACTGCAGCTTGATATTGAATTTGGGTACGATCTGTACAGGATAGGTGGGAGCCGTTGAACTTTGAGCGCCAGCTTGAAGGGAGGCATCCTTGGGATACCACCCTGATCGTATCTAGGTTCTAACTTGGTACCGTAATCCGGTACGAGGACAGTGTCAGGTGGGCAGTTTGACTGGGGCGGTCGCCTCCTAAAGAGTAACGGAGGCGCCCCAAGGTTCCCTCAGAATGGTTGGAAATCATTCGAAGAGTGCAAAGGCAGAAGGGAGCTTGACTGCGAGACCTACAAGTCGAGCAGGGACGAAAGTCGGGCTTAGTGATCCGGTGGTACCGCATGGAAGGGCCATCGCTCAACGGATAAAAGCTACCCTGGGGATAACAGGCTTATCTCCCCCAAGAGTCCACATCGACGGGGAGGTTTGGCACCTCGATGTCGGCTCATCGCATCCTGGGGCTGAAGTAGGTCCCAAGGGTTGGGCTGTTCGCCCATTAAAGCGGTACGCGAGCTGGGTTCAGAACGTCGTGAGACAGTTCGGTCCCTATCTGTCGTGGGCGTAGGAAATTTGAGAGGAGCTGTCCTTAGTACGAGAGGACCGGGATGGACGTACCGCTGGTGTACCAGTTGTTCCGCCAGGAGCACCGCTGGGTAGCTATGTACGGAAGGGATAAGCGCTGAAAGCATCTAAGCGTGAAGCCCCCCTCAAGATGAGATTTCCCAATTAGTAAGACCCCTTGAAGACGACGAGGTAGATAGGTTGGGGGTGGAAGTGCAGTAATGCATGGAGCTGACCAATACTAATCGGTCGAGGGCTTATCCTAAAGATAAGGCGCAATGAAGTTTCGGATCCAGTTTTCAGGGTGTAACCTTGAAGTTAGAATTTGCGAGGCAAATTCATGTTTGGTGGCGATAGCGGAGGGGTTCCACACGTACCCATCCCGAACACGACCGTTAAGCCCTCCAGCGCCGATGGTACTTGGACCGCAGGGTCCTGGGAGAGTAGGACGCCGCCAAGCGAGTTTTGTAATTATTATTCCCTGATAGCTCAGTTGGTAGAGCACTCGACTGTTAATCGAGTTGTCACAGGTTCGAGTCCTGTTCGGGGAGCCATATGGAGAGGTGTCCGAGTTGGCCGAAGGAGCACGATTGGAAATCGTGTAGGCGCCAAAAGCGTCTCGAGGGTTCGAATCCCTCTCTCTCCGCCAGAATTATTTTATAGTATGGCCCGTTGGTCAAGGGGTTAAGACACCTCCCTTTCACGGAGGTAACAGGGGTTCGAATCCCCTACGGGTCATAGTAGTATGGAGGCTTAGCTCAGCTGGGAGAGCATCTGCCTTACAAGCAGAGGGTCGGGGGTTCGATCCCCTCAGCCTCCACCATTTATTTTTAATAGACTTCCCTACTATTGCCGCGGGATGGAGCAGTTCGGTAGCTCGTCGGGCTCATAACCCGAAGGTCGCAGGTTCAAATCCTGCTCCCGCAACCAATTAACTTTTTAATGAAAATTATTATGGAACTGTGGTGTAGAGGCCTAACATGCCTGCCTGTCACGCAGGAGATCGCGGGTTCGAATCCCGTCAGTTCCGCCATTTTCACAAAGTTACATTACCCTGTTGGGAGCCATTAGCTCAGTTGGTAGAGCACCTGACTTTTAATCAGGGTGTCGAAGGTTCGAGTCCTTCATGGCTCACCATTCATGTACTTATATGTCATGGATATAATTGTATTGCGGACGTGGCTCAGCGGTAGAGCATCGCCTTGCCAAGGCGAGGGTCGCGGGTTCGATTCCCGTCGTCCGCTCCATATTTGCGCCCTTAGCTCAGCTGGATAGAGCGTTTGACTACGAATCAAAAGGCCGGGAGTTCGAATCTCTCAGGGCGCGCCATTAACTTCATAAGCCGGTGTGGCGGAATTGGCAGACGCGCGCGACTCAAAATCGTGAGGGAAACCGTGGAGGTTCGAGTCCTCTCACCGGCATCTATTTCGGGATGTAGCTCAGCTTGGTAGAGCACCTGGTTTGGGACCAGGGGGTCGCATGTTCAAATCGTGTCATCCCGATTCAATAGGAAGTCGCTGGAAGCAGCGACTTTTTTGTTATTATCTTTTGTATAAATCAGTAATCTTCAGGTCACACTAACACAAAAAGTGGGACGGAAGGGATTACTGTGAAGCGATTAAGTTGGAAAAAACAGATGAAACGGCGCTGGAAACAGTGGAGAAGAACAGTGTGGGCATGTACTATTTTGGGTGCGGCTTGCTTACTGGCAGGGTTGGGTATTCTGTTTTCGAATCATATGCAGGCTATGCTGTCGCAACCACTGGCTACTCCCGTTATGGCAGAGATGGAGGAGGAGTCACCAAATTATACTTCTACCGAAGACCGCTCCTCGCAGATGCAGCTATTGCAAAGTATTCATGCTTCCGGTATAAGCAGGAAGACCCGTTTGTTAACTACCTACGTATGTGGTACGGAGACCACTTCCTTGGGAACGTTAAGTTCACAACAACTGGAAAGTTTGCTGAAGCAACATCCCGATTGGAAGGGACGGCTTAATACTAAAGGAGAAGTGTGGCTGGAGCGCAGAGTGGAAGATTTGTCGGAGTCATGCAAAGAGCGTGCATATATGGGCTTAAGCACTGATGGACAGCTTACACTGTTTGAAGGGCTGCCTAAAAAGGAAAAAGTAATTCGTACTTTTTTTCAATTGGATATAGGGTCTATGGAGACGGCCTTGCCGGAAGGGGTATATAAACAACTTCAGCAGGGAATCCGTGTACAGGATATAAATGAGTATAACAGTGTAATCTCCACTTTTAGTGACTTCGCAGTGGAGCGAACACAGAGGGTATTAAAGCAGCATTATTGATTACAAGTACGAGACGTTAGGCTTTGCCCATGAGGTGAGGCTTGTAGCGTCTCTTTTTATGTTTTCACTCATGGTTAAACTTTTTCCTCTATTAGATACAAAGTTTTGTTATAATGAAAAGAACGACACATATGTTCGCTTTATATGGAATTTACTCATGTATAATAACGATAGTGCTAGCTAATGGTTAGTTAGGCATGTTTGAGCGATAGGGGAGAGGTTTTTTTGCGTTTTTTAGGAATTGATCCCGGTATTGCCATTGTGGGCTTCGGGTTTGTAGACAAGATAGGCAGTAAGGTGGTTCCTGTGCAATATGGCTGTATCCAGACGGAGGCCCATACACCGGAAGAAGACAGGTTGCTTCATGTGTATGAAGGCATGTTGCAATTAATTGATAAGTACAAGCCGGATGCGGTTGCATTGGAGAAGCTTTTTTTTAATCGCAACGTTACAACAGCCATGTCCGTGAGTCAGGCACGTGGGGTGCTGGTATTGGCTGCCAAGCAACGTAATTTGCCTATAGGGGAATACACGCCCATGCAGGTAAAGCAGGCTATTGTAGGGTATGGCAAGGCGGAGAAGAAGCAGGTACAGGAGATGGTTAGAATGTTTCTAAAGCTCCAGGCTGTGCCCAAACCGGATGATGTAGCGGATGCTTTGGCAGTGGCTATTTGTCATGCGCATTCCTATGGACTAAATTCAAAATTAAATGAGGTATTACGAAAATGATAGATTTCTTGCGTGGTTCTGTAGCTCACTTGGAAAATGAATATGTCGTTTTGGATGTGCAGGGTGTAGGGTATCGGGTATTTTGTCCGAATCCTTACGCCTTCGCCAAAACGGAAGGACCGGTGGTTATTTACACTCACCATCATGTAAGGGAAGATGCTATTTTACTGTTTGGGTTTGCAACCCGTGAGGAGCAGCAATTATTCCGTAAATTGATCGATGTGTCTGGTATTGGACCACGGGTGGCTCTTGGTATTTTGGGAGGCGGTACGCCTGCGCATGTGGTGACGGCGATTTATCAGGAGAATATCACATTTCTCACCAAATTACCGGGGATCGGTAAAAAGACGGCACAACGTATGATTCTAGATTTAAAAGACAAGCTGGACGGTATTGGGGCGTTAGGAATGGCTACCGGATTGTTTGCGGAGCCTGCTGTAGAAGAAGGCGAAGGTTCGTACTGGAGTGAGGCGCGTGAAGCGCTTAAAGCACTCGGTTACACGGATGCTGAGTTAGATAAGGTATGGAGCAAAATGAAGAAAGATGCGAAACCTGATGATTCTGCCGACATTTTGATGAAACGGGCTTTGCAACTGTTGTTTGCCGGATAGGACGCTGTTGTCCGTGAATAGAAATCTGGTAAAAAGAGGAGCGATGGATTGTGGATGACCGGATTATTTCCGCCAATTTGATGATGGAAGACCAGACGGCGGAGTTAAGCCTTCGCCCCCGTTATCTAAATGAATATATCGGGCAAAATCAGGTCAAGGAAAATCTGAAAGTATATATTGAAGCGGCCAAGATGCGTAAAGAAGCGTTGGACCATGTATTGTTGTACGGACCGCCCGGATTGGGTAAAACCACTTTGGCTAACATTATCGCCAATGAGTTAGGGGTTAATTTACGTACAACTTCAGGTCCTGCAATTGAAAGACCGGGAGATTTGGCAGCATTGCTGACCAACCTTCAAGAGGGTGATGTTTTGTTCATTGATGAAATTCATCGCCTTCACCGTACAGTGGAAGAAGTCATGTATCCGGCGATGGAAGATTTTGCACTGGACATTATGATTGGCAAAGGCCCAAGTGCACGTTCAGTTCGTTTGGATTTACCGCCCTTTACTCTTATAGGTGCTACTACACGCGCTGGGTTGCTCTCTGCGCCATTGCGTGACCGATTTGGCGTTATTAGTCGATTAGAGTTTTATACGACAGACGAGCTGGCTTACATCGTGTCTAGGAATGCGGATATTATGGAAATCGAGATTGTTGGGGATGCGGCGGAGGAAATCGCATTGCGTTCACGGGGGACACCGCGGATTGCCAACCGACTGTTAAAAAGGGTACGTGATTTTGCTCAAGTTGCCGGAGACGGTATTATTCATTCAGAGTTGGCTGCAGAGGCACTAAAGAGACTTCAAATAGATCCACTTGGGCTGGATGAAATTGACCATAAAATGCTTAAGGCTATGATTCATTCATTCCGAGGCGGACCTGTAGGATTGGACACCATTGCTGCGACCATTGGTGAAGAGAGCCAGACGATTGAAGATGTGTACGAGCCTTATTTGTTACAAATTGGCCTTTTACAAAGAACACCTCGCGGACGAACGGTGACTCCGGCGGCATATGCTCACCTTGGAATTCCTATGCCAACAGACCCACGGTGACTAGGAAATTATAGTGCACTTTTAAAAATCATTGAGTGTTATTCGTAAGTATGACGATATGAAGTGGATTAGACAGATGAATTGAGCTAAGAAGTGTATAAGTCCGATTCAAGCGGGTTCAAATTTTAGTTTATTCCGCCGATGTATTTAAAGGGATAGACGCGGGTCGAGATCCCGATAAATCATGTAATATAAGTGCTAGTCAGCTAGAATTGGGGGAGCTAGAAATGAGTGGAGATACATTGAACCGAAATAAAAATTTCGGAGCGTGGACAGGCCGGCTCAAACGAGCAGCTTTGATTATGGTATTAGCTACAGCTTGCATACCTTGGCCTTCAGCTGTTCAGGCTGCTGCCGCCCAAGAGGATATTCGTGTAGTGATCTTTGCGGATCTAGGCAGCAAATATAAAGCGACAGTTCCCGCTGTAACTTTGAAATCATCAGGGAGCCTGAGTGTCGGACAGAACAGTGGGGGCAGCTTTCAGGCTTGGATGGGACTGCCAGACAGTACGGCTCGTTTTAGTGTAGACAGCTATCGAGTGAAGGTGCTTGAAGGAAATGAAGCGGCTGCGATAAAAGCGGCTCAAGCTCTGCAAAAGACTAATGATAAACCTACTGTTTTTATTGGTTCAAAAAACGGTGGCTCTGTCTATCAAGTGTATGCGGGATTATATGCTAGTGAACAGTCGGCACAGGCTGCCGTGCAACGGATTTCCTCAGCAACCGGAGCGCAGGCCGAAGTTAAGGGAAACAAACATTGGTCGACGGGAAGCTACGGAAGCGAGCAGGAGGCTAATCTCGTTCGCACGACAATTGCTGCCGCAGGTTTTGATGCTTTTACTGTAATTCAATCAAGAGGCCAGTATGCTGTATGGGTTGGAGAAGAAAGTAATGACAGTAAGCTGTCGGCCTTGAAAACAGAGCTGGAGAGCAAGCAGCCTAGACTCACCCTTTCCAAAGTGAATACTACTCAAACTGGTCTTATCCTAAGACAGGAAGCAGGAGTAACGACAGGCTCACAGGTGATGCCTCATTACATGCTAAGTGGCTCTAATAATAGCAAGATAATTGTCAACGGCGGTAATAATGGAATCCAAGTGGTCGAAAGGTCACAGCGTACATATCGCGGCGACATGGAGATTGGCATATCGTCAGGACAGCTGGCGCTTGTGAATGAAGTCCCTTTGGAGCAGTATTTGTATTCCGTAGTTGGAGCAGAAGTCTATTCCTCATGGCCAGCTGAAGCGCTTAAGGCTCAAGCGGTAGCGGCTCGCAGTTATGCGCTTGCCCAAGGCAATCGGTTTCAGATCGGCAATGTGGTAGATGGCACGCTAAGCCAAGCTTACAATGGTAAGAGCTCAGAACATGCAAATGTCAACGAGGCTGTAGATGCAACAACTGGTGAAGTTATTAAGAGTGGCGGCAAAGTGGTCGAAGCTGTATTCTCCTCTAATGCGGGCGGTGTGACAGCAGATGCTTCCGAAGTGTGGAATAGTGGTGGCGAAGCGTTTGCAAGCGTGGACAGCTCAGGAGATACCTCAGCGCAAAAAGGAGCACAGGAGTGGTATCATGTACTTCTCTCCAATGGCAAGACAGGTTATATCCGCGAGGATAACGCTAAGGAGCTGGAGGGAGTCACAGAAGCGGGGTTAGACAAAATCACCGTCACTGCGGAAAATACAAATGTGCGTCCTATTCCTCAAATCCAATCAACGGTTACACCCGTAGAGAAGGTGCAGCCGGGTGAAGAGATGATTGTTCTGGAAAAGGTGCCTCAATCCGGAGACTATGCATGGGTTAGAGGGCCCTTTACAGCAGCTCAGATTGCTAAGTCCTTGCAAGGGAAAATAACTGGCACAGTACCGTCCTCTGTTAATCACCTTGATGTTACCAAACGGGGTCCGTCAGGTCGAGTGTTGGAGGTTGAAGCAGATGGAACTCCTCTAAAAGTGAAGTATCCGGACATGTATCGCTCAGCGATGGGGGGACTACCAAGCACACTGTTTGATATTGCGAGTACCGGCAGTTATACTGTATTAGGCGCTGATGGAGCTACTACTCATGTAAGCGGCACACAAGGTACCCAAATTCTGTCGGCATCTGGCAGCAGCACTTTAAGTGGTAACGGGGTGGTTGTCATGAATGAAGATCGCCATGCACGAGTCATCGACAAAACGCAAAGCTTTATTTTTACAGGTAAAGGGAATGGTCATGGCTTGGGCTTATCACAATGGGGGGCCAACGGTTTGGCAGAGCAGGGGTATGATTACAAGAAAATTTTGCAACACTATTACAAAAATGTGGATATAGTTAAGGACTGACCAATATATGAACGTAAACGATTACGATTTTGAACTACCTGAAACATTAATTGCACAGACGCCTTTGCTTGAGCGGACTGCTTCTAGATTACTGACGCTAAACAAAAACAATGGTGAAGTGGGGCATCATACCTTTTCGGATATTGTGCAGTATCTTCAGCCAGGGGATACGCTGGTTCTGAATGATACCAGAGTAATTCCTGCACGTTTGTTTGGCATCAAGCAAGACACCGGGGCTAAGGCCGAGGTTTTGCTGCTTAAACAATTGGAGGGAGACCGATGGGAAGCATTGGTGAAACCCGGCAAAAAGCTGAAAAAGGGAGCTATTATTGTTTTCGGTGATGAGCTGAAGGCAGTTATTGAGGAAGAAGGAGATATGGGCGGAAGGGTACTTTCATTTTCATATGATGGTATTTTTCAGGAGATCTTGGATCGCTTGGGGCAGATGCCGCTTCCTCCGTATATCAAGGAACAGCTGGATGATCGTGAGCGGTATCAAACCGTTTATGCTCGGCATGAAGGTTCTGCTGCGGCTCCAACGGCAGGGTTACATTTTACCGAAGAATTACTGGACCGGATTAAAGAAAAGGGCGTTACGGTTGCCTTTATCACACTTCATGTCGGTTTAGGGACGTTCAGACCGATGTCGGTGGATACGATTGAAGAGCATGTCATGCATGAAGAATACTATTCATTGTCACAGGAAACGGCGGATGTACTCAATGCAACCAAGGCGCGCGGCGGAAGAGTCGTGGCAGTGGGAACAACCAGTTGCCGAACGCTGGAGACGGTGGGCAATAACTTCGTAGATGGTGTACTACAGGCCAGCAGTGGCTGGACACAGATTTTTATTTATCCAGGCTATAAATTCCGTGTGGTGGATGCAATGATTACGAATTTTCATTTGCCTAAGTCCACCTTGGTTATGCTGGTCAGCGCACTGGCTGGCAGAAAGAATATTATGCATGCTTACCAGGAGGCGATTGACCAAAAATATCGGTTCTTTAGCTTCGGGGACGCTATGTTCATTTATTAATTAAGGATGGTAGAGAAAATATGGCACCAGCAATAAGATACGAACATATTAAGACCTGCAAGCAATCAGGAGCACGTCTTGGACGTGTACACACGCCTCACGGAGTTATTGAGACTCCAACCTTTATGCCCGTGGGAACTCAAGCAACTGTTAAAACGATGAGCCCTGAGGAACTGAAAGCGATGGATGCTCATATTATTTTGAGTAATACGTACCATCTGTTTCTTCGTCCTGGTCATGATATTATCCGAGAAGCGGGCGGACTGCACAAGTTTATGAATTGGGATCGTCCTATTTTAACAGACAGCGGCGGATTCCAAGTGTTTTCCTTAAGTGAAATGCGTAAGATTTCAGAGGAAGGTGTTCATTTCCGCTCTCATCTAAATGGAGATAAGAAGTTTCTTTCTCCGGAAGTGGCGATGGAAGTCCAAAACTCGCTTGGCTCGGATATTATGATGGCCTTCGATGAATGTCCACCGTTTCCGGCTGAGTATGAATACGTGAAAAAGTCACTGGAGCGCACCAGCCGTTGGGCTGAGCGTTGTTTGGAGGCACATGCGCGTCCACATGATCAAGGGCTCTTCGCCATTGTACAAGGAGGCATGCATGAAGATCTGCGTAAGCAAAGTGCGGCAGATTTGACTTCCATGGATTTCCCGGGGTATGCTATTGGTGGACTGAGTGTAGGTGAACCTAAGCATTTGATGTATGAAGTGCTCGATTACACGGTTCCTCTGCTTCCTACTAACAAACCACGTTATCTGATGGGCGTTGGTTCGCCGGATGCTTTGATTGAAGGCTCCATTCGTGGTGTGGATATGTTCGATTGTGTACTTCCAACCCGAATTGCTCGCAACGGGACAACGATGACAAGTCAAGGACGTCTTGTTGTTCGGAATGCGAATTATGCAAGTGATTTTGGCCCGCTTGATCCGGCTTGTGATTGCTACACTTGTCGCAATTATTCACGTGCTTACTTGCGACATTTAATTAAAGCAGATGAAACCTTCGGGCTCCGACTGACAACGTATCATAACTTGCATTTCTTAATACAATTGATGCGTAATGTCAGACAAGCGATTATGGATGACAGGCTGCTTGATTTCCGCGATGAATTTTTTGAGCAGTACGGTCTTCATGATAATGATAAAGGCTTTTAAGTTTTAGGGGAGAGTATACGAAAGGGGGATTTAATGTGTTTCATTTTGCTACAGCTGCGGCTGCACCTGGTGGAGCTGGCGGACTTTTTCAAATGATCTGGCCACTGGCTCTGATGTTTGTAATCTTCTATTTCTTGCTGATTCGTCCGAATCAGAAAAAACAAAAGCAGCGTCAATCGATGCTTCAAGCTTTGAAAAAGGGAGATAAAGTAATTACAATCGGAGGTCTTCACGGTACAATTGTGGAGATTACGGACGATGTGGTTGTTTTGCGTGTGAACGATGTGACGAAGCTGACCTTTGACCGCAGTGCAATTAGTAATGCGATTGCAAAAGACACTGCATCTGAGGAAGTTGTTTCTAAATCGTAATATGCGATTGTTATGCAAAAACCGAGCCTTTGAGGAGGCTCGGTTTTTTTGTGTTACATACATGTTGACTTACTTACTAAAGTTAATGCCAAACATCCCGCCACCTGCTCCTATAACAAACGCGATTCCTAAGTGCAGCAGGTCTTTACCATTCATGCCTGCATCCAATGCCAAAAAACCGACCAGAAGAACGATTAGTCCATACAGAATACCTGTAATACCGCCTTGATACCAGCCTTTGTTCGTGGATCTTTTACCGGCGACGAAGCCACCAGATAGCATGGCGAGTGCGTGGACGATGTACGTATACAATGATAAGTCCTGTTCTTGCATCTGTGTCATCCACAAGAGTATTGAAAGAATCAATGCGCCAAACAGCATCCATGCAAAGGCATAAAATAAGCCGGATAAAATGGGATGGGCCAGACGAAACGAACACCAGCGGCGAATGAGCTCCATGGATAATTCCTCCTGTACCAAGGTTTGAACTATTATCATTCTATGGCCAAGCTTCCCGGGTTAGTACCAAGTCGTAAGCAGTCTTTCTCTTTATTTCAATAATTTAGCCTTTTGTTTTTTGTATGAGCCAAGTGAGGAACGGTCAGAATACGTGTACAATGAACGACTAATGTCTTGTCGCAAGTACAGGAGAGGAGGCGAACCAATTGAGTCACGATATTTTTGCTCATATTTTTCGGACGCTGCTCATGTATTTTATTGTATATCTGGTGATGCGCTTGATGGGTAAAAGGGAGATCGGAAAATTGTCTGTTTTCGATCTCGTCATATCCATTATGATTGCGGAAATTGCTGTATTCAGCCTGGAGGATATAAAACGTCCACTTTATGAAGGGTTGATTCCTTTAGGAGTGCTGTTAATTTTGCAAATCGGAATTTCCTATTTCAGTCTGAAAAGTCGGCGTCTGCGCTTACTATTTGATGGTAGGCCCAGTGTATTGTACTCAAATGGACAACTAAACAAGGACGAAATGGCGAAGCAACGTTACAACTTAGATGACTTGCTGTTACAACTTCGTGAACAAAATATAGAAAGTTTGGATGAAGTTGAATATGTCATTTTGGAAACAACAGGTAAACTTACGGTGATTGACAAGGATATTTACGATGGCGCTAAACATGAAAAAATAAAGCAGGAACAAAACAAAAATGATTTGATAAGCAAAGAACAACAGGAAAATAAAGTCCACCCTTCTCCACAAATCGGTGGAAAATTTAGATATGAGGGACTACCGATTCCATTAATTATGGACGGCAAGGTGCTGGATCGAAATTTGGAACGGATGGATATGAACCGTTTTTGGCTTAAAAATCAGATTCAAGCGAAGGGTCACAAAGATTTTAAGGATGTTTTCTTATGCTCGGTCAACCATAGAGGGGATGTGTATATTACACCACCGGCCTATGGAGAATCTTTGGATTAGCTTTTTTTATGCTTTAAACCATCTTCTCAGTATTGGAATGCGTGTGAGGTTGTCCCAGTCGATCATTTTGATCAAGGTCATCAGGAAAAGGTAGAGAATAATTCCCAAGCCTGCGGCAAACATAAATTGGAGCCACATTTGATCGAAAATCGTTAAATGTCTGTAGGTATATAATACCGCTGCCGCCATAATGATCATGCCCATCCCGGTTTTCCAGAAGTCAAGTAAACGTACACGAAAGCGAAGCAGTCTGCTGACACTGAAGCCATGTAGGAGGGTAACGATAGCACTGTTAATACAGATGGCGATGACAGCTCCGTAGATACCGTACTGAGGTTGAGAAGCAAGCCATACAATCAGCACAATTTTGATAATGGCTCCGATAAAGGTGTTCAATAAGGCACTTCCAGGGCGGTCTAACGCCTGAAGTGCTGCCTGAAGAGGGGCCTGAATGTACATAAAAAGTGCAAAGGGAGCCATGAGTTTAAGCATGCCCGCAATATCGCCATTATTGTAGAGCAGCAGACACAGCGGCTCTGCTAATACATACATAATTACGGCAAATGGGGCTCCTGCGACTAAAGCAAGTCGAAGCGATTGATGCAAACGTTTGTGAATGGCAGTAATATGCCCTTTCGCTGCTGCTTCGGATAACGAAGGCACGAGTGAAACAGCCAGCGAACTGGTAAGGGCCCCTGGTAGTAATAACACAGGAATAACCATGCCTTGCATGGCCCCATATTGTGCGGTTGCCACGCCAGTTGCAATGCCTGCTACGGCGAGGCTACGCATGCATAAGATAGATTCGAGCAAATAAGATAAGGAACCGACAAGCCTTCCAGCAGTAACGGGAACAGATATCGACATAAGACGTGACAAAACGGATGATTGGTCGGTATGAACCTTTGGGGGTAAAGGGGCCTTTGGTTGAAGAATGTGATCTTTTCGCTGGTTCCAGGCATATTGCCACAGCAGCACAACCATGCCAATGAATTCACCCGCCAAAGCACCAAGCATGGCACCTGCAGCAGCGTAGGCTACACCATGAGGAAGTAACAAGTAAGCAAACCAAATGACGCAAAAAATGCGCATGACGGTTTCCGCAATGGAGGAACTTGCGGAAGGAATCATATTTTGTTTTCCTTGAAAATAGCCCCTATAAGCTGAGGAAACAGCAACAATGACAATCATTGGACTCATACTTACGAATGTATAATACACACGGCTGTCGGTCAGGAGATGGCTTGTGATCCAAGGTGCAAACACAAGACAGATTGCCATGGCGATCAGGCTGAGTGTAATGGTGAAGCGCAAGCTAGTGTGCAAAATACGCCGTGACATCTCGGGTTGCCCCGCTGTTTCAGCTTCAGCTACAAGCTTGGCTACCGCAAGAGGGATGCCCCCAGTAATAAGAGTCACTAGTACAATAAAAAAGGGATACCCCTGCTGGTACAAGCCGACTCCTTCGGGGCCTATGATACGCGGGAGTGCGATTCGGGGAATAAAACCCAGTAGCCGATTGATGATTCCCGCTGCCAATAAAATAATTGCTCCATGAATGAATGTCTGCTTTTTCAATCGCAACTCCCTCTTCCCCAAAGTGAAATTCTGCGTCTATGTGTTTCCTTAGAAGATATGCTGGACCTGTCCATGTTCATGACAAGCTTTTCAGTTTAGAAACAAGGTGATCCAGACTACAAGAGGGAGAGTGGTGAATTCTGCTATTGACGAGCGAAATGAATGCATATATTGTTGATTTACGGCTATTTTTCGACGAAAAGAAGGGTTTTCCAAGATCAGGACAGAAATGTTCTATAAAGCAGTCAATAACCCCGCTATTTGCTGATCTGCGGAACCGATAGTCGCTGGGAGGAGGAACGACCATCGTGGGTATGGAAGAGCTGGATGAGCAGGATTGGGATGACGCAATTGAGATACTCTGTCAAAGTAAGGCAGACGAGCTGATTCTCGTAGGCTATGAACATGTCACCAGTAAGGACGTGTGGAATTGCGTCAGCCATAAATATGAAAAGGAGGGTATTCCTCCGCTGCACAAGCTCGTTAACGATATACTTTCCCTTAAAGCGACGAGCTTTATGAACTATTTGACGATGTCCGCATTACGGGGCTCCACTTTCGAATAGAAGGGGGTCTTTTTTTGCGTTCAAATTGACTGCTTTTTGAGGGGTAGCTATAATAGGAATATTGAGAATGAAAGGGGAACATGGGACGGAATGAAGAGAATTCTAAGTTTCATCGTGGTCGTGCTCATAACTACTGGTGTTATGGTCGGGACAAGCCCGGGCCTACTAAAAAGTTTAAAACTAGGCCTCGATTTAAAGGGAGGCTTTGAAATTTTATATGAAGCCCAGCCTTTGGAAGCCGGGCAACGTGTAACCAGCCAGTCTCTGATACAAACAGCACAAAGTCTGGAGAGACGGATTAATGCGCTTGGTACGACTGAGCCGGAAGTAACAACGGAGGGCACTAATCGTATTCGCGTGCGGCTTGCTGGTGTCTCTAATGAGGCAGAAGTCCGCTCCATGCTGAAAAAGCCCGCAGAGTTAACCTTCCGTAGTGCAACGGCAGCAGATGCTAAAAAGCCGGGTCAATACAGCAAAATTGAGCTCCGTGGTAATGATTTTGTGGAGAATGGCGCTGTTGTAGGCTATGACCAACTGAATCAACCTGAGATTAGTATTAAAGTAAAAGACAAAGCCAAATTTGCAGAAATCACAAAGCGACTTATGAATAAAGAGTTGGCTATTTTCCTGGATGATGAATTGCTGTCTGCACCTACAGTCCGTAGTGAATTGACGGATGGCAGTGCTTCGATTACAGGTAGCTACACACGTGATGAAGCGAACAAGCTAGCAGATACGATCAACCTGGGTGCTCTTCCGCTTAAATTGACGGAAAAATATTCTCAGAGTGTAGGAGCTACACTGGGTCAACTGTCACTGGATCAGACGATCCGTGCTGGTTTGATCGGCTCGGTCATCATTCTGATCTTTATGATTGCAATGTTCCGTGTCCCGGGACTGATAGCTAGCTTCTGTCTCATCGTTCATACCTGGCTGGTGCTTGCGATCTTCTATTTGGGCGGCTTCGTGCTTACACTTCCAGGTATTGCTGCATTCGTGCTTGGGATCGGGATGGCAGTCGATGCCAATATCATAACGTATGAACGGATTAAAGAAGAAATCAAGTCAGGCAAAACGATTCGCTCCTCTGTCATTGCAGGCAGTAAGGCCTCGTTCCGTACTGTTATGGATGCCAATATTACGACAATTATAGCGGCAGCCGTCATGTTTGGCCTGGGTACAGGCTCCGTTCGAGGATTCGCTCTCGTGCTCATCGTTGATATTGTCGTCAGTATTTTGACGAATATCTTCTTCTCGCGCTTCTTGCTCAATCTGCTAGTTAAAGCGGATGCTGTGAAGAAGGCCAAGTATTTTGGTGTGAAGGAGAGTGATATCAGTGCGCTTTAATTGGGACTACAAATATGTCAAGATGAGCAAGTGGTTTTATACATTCTCGATTATTGTCACATTGCTTGGTATTTTGAGCTTGTCGATATTCGGTTTGAATTACGGAGTTGACTTTCGTTCCGGTTCCAATGTGGATGTCAATTTGACTAAAGTCGTAACACAGGAGCAAATCCAAGGTTTATTGGACGAGAAGGGAATCGGCAAAGAAGTCGATTACACACCAGGTAAAGAGCGCTTCGGCATTCGTTTTTCACAAGTGTTGACGGATCAGCAAGTGAATGATTTCAAAACCTCTTTTAACAAAGAGCTTGATCCAAAGGCATCATTTGAGGTCAATACGGTGGATACGGAAATGGCGCAAGAGCTGGAGCGAAATGCAATTTGGGCGGTTTTGCTAGCCTCTGTGGCCATTGCTATCTACATTTCGATCCGGTTTGAATGGCGTTTTGCGGTTGCTGCAATTGTTTCGTTGCTGCATGATGCGTTTCTTGTCATCAGTATTTTCTCGATTTTCCGACTTGAGGTCGATTTGACCTTTATTACGGCCATTCTGACGATTGTCGGTTTCTCCATTAACGATACCGTCGTTATTTTTGACCGTATTCGGGAAAACCTGCGATTTGCAAAGAAAAAGTCCAGAGCTGATTTGGAGCAAGTAGTCGATCACAGTATTGCACAAACAATGACGCGTTCACTCGCAACTGTGTTTACAGTGTTTATTGCGTCCGTCTGTCTATTCATATTTGGCGGCGAATCCATTCGGATGTTCTCGCTTGCGATGGTGATCGGTTTGCTGTTCGGTGCTTACTCTTCCATCTTCATTGCCAGCCCGCTGTGGGTAGCTTTGAAGGGGAAACAAAAGACCCCGACAGCTGGTGGAGCAGCCAAAACTGCAAAGTCTTAAGTTACGCAAATACCAGTAGTATAAATTAAAGAGAAAGCCGCGTCTGCTTGGGCGCGGTTTTCTAAGGTTTTAAGATTTACCTTATGCTGTGGCTAATAGTGAAACACCTGATTGTAAAAGGTTTAGTTTTAAGAATTCGGTTATATTGGATTGGAGCTTTATCGGGAAATGGTTAGTTCAGGATTGAGGGGGAAACGTTGTGAATAGCGAACGCAGCCGATCATTAGAAACTGCGGCGTTGAGCGGGATTGTAGGTAATCTCGCGCTGGCTGTTCTAAAGGGAACCGTCGGTTATGCGGCAAACAGCAAGGCGTTGATGGGGGATGCACTGCACACGGCTGCGGATAGTGCTTCCCGTTTGCAGGAACTGCTGTTCTCCAAGGGTGGTACAGATCACGGAGTGCTGGCGCGGTTGCGGAACGGTGAAAAAGTTCGGACGGTCATATCTGTGGTGCTGGCTATTTTAGTGCTGATGAGCGGACTTCAGCTAGGTATTTCCGCCGTTCGTTCATTAAGCAGTTCGGAACCGCAGGCTCCCGGTCTGTATGCTTTAATTACCGTGTTAATTGCCCTGGTGTTGAGAGAAGCGTTATTTCAGTTTCAATATCGCTATTCGATTAAACATGGCCATAAAGCGGAAGCAGATCGGTACGCTAACCATGAACGGTACTCGCTGTATGCATCGCTGATTGCATTGATCGGTATGATCGGTGCAATGACTGGCGAAGCAATGGAATGGCCTGCATTATTGTATCTTGATCCAACTGCAGCTTTGCTGGTAGCCTGTCTGGTGCTGCGTAAAGGATATCTGATGGTGATGAATACCGCTTATCAGGCACCTGCACAGCCCTTGCGGGAGGAAGACTCCCAGCGCTTTATGGAGACGATTCAACGAGTATATGGTATTGTAACGGTTGAACACTTACATGCTCAGGAAACGGGCCATTTCATAACAGTGGATGTAACGATAAGTGTTAACCCGCGGATTACGGTGCAGGAAGCGCAGGAAATTGCCGATCGAGCCAAAAATTTACTGTTAGCCCGTTTTCCACAGGTGACTCATGTACAAATGCAGTTCATTTCTTACCAAGCCGGGTATCCTTATAAATCCAATCATGAACTGCCTGATAATGATGCGTCGTCCTTGCTTCAATAAGGCAGGCCGACTATGAAAGAAAGGTGAATAGGATTGCTTCATTCGCAGTACAGATGGAAGACCCCGGATGTTAACCTGGAAGCGGCTCAGCCGTTAACAGAAGAGCTGGGGATTTCACCATTGTTGTCCCGGCTTTTAGTGAACCGGGGCGTCACTACGGCCGGGGAAGCAAACCGCTTTTTGTACGGAAGTGTGGACGATGTACACGACCCATTTCTGCTTCTTGGCATGAAAGAGGCCGTGCCGAGAATTCGCCAGGCTCTGGAACGCGGCGAGCATATATTAATCTATGGCGATTATGATGCGGACGGCGTATCCAGTACATCATTGATGATTCAGCTTATGCGTTTTCTGAAGGCATCTTATGATATTTATATCCCCCATCGTTCCAATGAGGGATATGGTCTGCACAATCATGCTCTGGACTGGGCACATCAGCAGGGAGTTACGCTGGTCATTACAGTGGATACGGGAATTAGTGCAGTAGAGCAAATTGCTTATGCGACTTCCTTAGGGATCGATGTGATTGTGACTGACCATCATGAACCGCCTGCTGTGCTTCCCGAGGCTTATACTTTGATCAATCCGAAGCTACCGGATTGTCCCTACCCATTTAAAGGTCTTGCAGGCGTTGGTGTTGCCCTGAAGCTAGCTCAGGCGCTGTTGAGTGAAGTACCCGAGGAATGGTTCGAAATCGCTGCTATTGGTACGGTAGCTGATTTGATGCCACTACATGGTGAGAATCGGACGATAGTACGTAGAGGGATTCAATCCATGAGAAACTCCGCATTTCCAGGGATTCGAGCGTTGCTTCATGTAGCGGGCGTGGAGATATCCACAGTGACTTCGGTCAACATCGCATTTGCATTGGCTCCGCGGATTAATGCGAGCGGGCGTCTAGATCATGCGGGTCGAGCGGTTTCTCTGCTGACGACAGAAAAAGAGGAGGAAGCAGATCAACTTGCGCATGCACTGGATCTGCTCAATCGTGAGCGTCAACAAGTGGTCGAACGCATTGTGGAGCAAGCCGAGCAGCAATTAGCATCCAAACTAAATGGAGGCAAGCTTCCATCTGTTATTGTTCTGGCTGGTGAGGGCTGGAATGTTGGTGTCGTCGGAATTGTGGCATCCAAGCTATTGGATCGTTATTATCGTCCGACCATTATTCTGGGCATAGATACGGAGACAGGCATGTGCAAAGGCTCTGCTCGTTCTATTCCTGCATTGGATATTTATAGTGCTCTTACAGATTGTCATGAGCTTATGGAGCATTTTGGTGGACATCCTTCGGCAGCGGGGATGACGCTGTCCCGTGACCATCTGGAATTATTCGAAGAGCGGCTAAACCGCTATGCAGGTTCCATTCTGACACCGGAAGATTTTATCCCTATAGCTGAGGCCGATATGGTCTGCCGTCTGGATGAGATATCTTTACAAGTGGTTGAAGAACTGGAATTGCTCCAGCCTTTTGGGATGGGAAATCCTTCTCCACGATTCGTATTACAGGGACTTCAATTACGTGAAGCTCGGAAAATGGGACGTGAGAAAAACCATGTGAAGCTATTGCTGGAGCAGAACGGTTTATCGCTGGATGCGATTGCCTTCCGACGTGGCGATTTGGCTGATTTTTTGCAGCAGCAAACGGACATAGATCTGTTGGGCGAATTATCAATTAACGAGTGGAACGGTAAACGTTCACTCCAGCTGATGATGCAGGATATTCGTGTACAGGCTCCGCAAATATTTGATTATCGTGGAGTATCGGATCCTCTTGCCGAACTGGAGCGAGGGCTGAGGATCTTCCATCCAAGCTTAGAGGAAAGAAAGAATAATGTTGCGGTGTTGATCCATCCGTCATCCATGCTTCGGCCATCGAGCTCCGTGAGCGCTGAATCCTTATGGCTATACGATAAAGATGGCAGCATTACTCCCAGTGAGGGTCAAAAAGATACACAGCACTTTGTGAAGTCGCTATTCGTACTGGAGCCGCCAGATACACCCGAGCAGTTTCATGCCTTATGGTCTACCTTTGAGAATGTGGAGAATGTATTTCTTCTTCATTCGATCAGTGAGCGTGGCGGCCGGCTCGTAAGCCCCGATAGGGAGCTGTTTAAGCGTATTTACATTGTGCTTTCCCGAATGGGAACACAGCTAATTGACGAAAAGGCAATGCTACCTGCTCTTAGCCGGCAGTGCTCCTGTTCAGTACGCATGTTATCCAAAGTACTGGATATCTTCGAGGATCTTGAGTTTTTGACGCGTACAGATGGTCAATTTCGGTTTGTATCCAATCCGCCCAAGCGGGATTTAACTGCTTCTCCGCGCTATCAGGAATTGTATAATATGGCTGAGATGGAGCGGTACTTATTGGATGCAGACACCACCCAGATGACGAGTTGGATCATGTCGCTTATGAAGGGTGCGTCTTGAGATACTACCTTGCAGTTTTGTAAAATGTATATACTAATTAGAAGTTTACAGTAGGAGGAACTAAGTTGGACTACAAAGAATATATTCGGGTGATTTCCGATTTTCCACAACCAGGGATTAGTTTTAAGGACATTACGACCCTAATGAAAAATGGTGAACTGTATCGTAAGGCAATCAACGATATGAAGGAACTGGTATCTGATTTAAAAATTGATTTGATTGCAGGTCCGGAAGCACGTGGATTCGTTGTCGGTGCACCTCTGGCTTATGCGCTTGGTGTTGGTTTTATTCCCATCCGTAAGAGTGGTAAGTTGCCTGGAGAAACCATTGAGGAAGCATACGGTTTGGAATATGGTAAGGATACTCTGGCTATGCATAAGGATGCGATTGAGCCGGGGCAAAATGTTCTGATTGCTGATGATCTGCTTGCTACAGGTGGAACCATCGCTACATCCGTTAACTTGGTACGCCAACTTGGTGGCAATGTGGCAGGGGCTGCTTTTCTTATCGAGCTGTCCGATCTCAACGGACGGGCAAAGCTGCCTGACGTAGACGTATTCACCTTAATTAAGTATTAAGTATTTCGAAACCGGGGTTTCCCGGGAAATATTTATGTATGATGATTTGCCTAAATAGTCCGATGGAACATCTCTTTTCTCTAAAGAGTTGCTCCATCGGACTATTTTGATTAGCAGTAATTATATTGAATTTCCTTATTGTCACGAATTACCACGGTTTTTATTGGAAAAAAGTTATAAAAAAATAAAATAAATGTCGATAAAGATTAAAAAAGAAATAGAGGTGGATATATATTGGGTATATTTCAATTTAAGAGTTTACAAGCACGAACATTTTCTACCTTGGTTCCGCTAGTACTTATAACACTGATTTTAATCAGTTTTTTGTCTTATTTTTTTGCCAAGCAGAAGCTGGATACGGAAATAAGCCAAAATGCTGCTCATTCCTTGTCGAGGGTTAAAGCAGATATTGCAGCTAACGTAGATCGTCATGCTTTACTTGTTTCGATGCTGACTAAGAGTGCGGAACAAGTGGGAACAGAAATGAACATTGAAGATTATGGACGACTCTTTGAACAAGAGCTGACATTAAATGATATGACTTACGGGTTAGGGATTTATTTTGCTAAAGATGCGTATGATCCAGGAGTGACATACCGTTCAATATATGTGCATAGAGATGGCGAGCTAGTCAAGCAATCGACTGAATATGACGATCCACAATATGACTATTTAACGCAGCCTTGGTATACAGAAGCCGTGGAACGTGGTAAAGATATAAATTTCACAGAGCCATTTTACGATAGTAAGCTGAAAATCAATATGATTACTGCGGGGAAAGCATTTTATAACAGAGAGGGAAAACTGTTAGGTATCATTACAGGCGACCTAAACATGACGAATATCCAAACGTATATTGAAAAAATGAAGTTTGGTACTCAAGGTAGTGCGATCTTGATGGATAAGAACGGAGCTATTCTGTCATCCGGTCTCCCGTCCTTAAAATCTGGCGAGTCGTTAACAAATACGATAAATGCGGAAGCAGCACAAGCTATTCAAAAAGGTACATCTGGACAAGTCTCCGTAGCTATTGATCAAGAGAATTATCGGGTAATGTATGAAACGCTACCACAAACCGGATGGAAAATCGGCGTATTACTGCCAGAATCAGATTTGAATCGCTCTGCGAATGAAATGCTTAAACTGTTATTAATTGTTATTGTTATAGGCATTTTGCTAATTATGGGAGCGTTATTGATTAATAATTCAGGTATGATCAAAGAGATTAAAAAAATTAGGCAGATGACCAACCGTATGGCTCTTGGGGATTATACCGTTGAACTACCCCATCATCGTAAAGATGAGTTTGGCCAAATGGCTGATGGGATCAATAAGGTGATTGTTGCAACCAGAGGAATGGCATTGCGCTTGAGCGAAGAGTCAGATGTGATCTCAGGCGTATCTTCAAAAATATCCCAAGAGATTTCTGGAGCTACTAAAGATGCGCAGCATAATGCAGGAGAACTGGCACAGGTGAAGGAAGGAGCCGAGCTTCAGTTGACCGCAGCAGCGGAAAGTGCGACTGCGATGGAAGAAATGGCTGTTGGCATACAGCGTATTGCTGAATCTATACAGCATGTATCCGAGGCTACCACTGAGATTGAACATAAAGCACAACAAGGGAATGAACGGTTGAACGTGGTCAGCCAAGGAATGCATAAAGCGAAAATGTCTATGGATGAGGCAGGCAGAGTAGTAAGCTCGTTAAATGAGCGGTCCGCCCAAATTGGCAGTATTATTGGAATGATTCAGGAAATTAGTGGGCAGACCAAGTTGTTGTCGTTGAATGCTTCCATTGAAGCCGCACGTGCTGGGGAGCATGGCCGAGGGTTCGCTGTGGTGGCTTCTGAAATCGGCAAGCTGGCTGTTAACGTAAGCGAGTCTGCTGAGCAAATTACGAGTCGAATCCGAACCATGCAGGAAGAAACCAAATTAGCTTTGGAAGGAATGCAACAGGGGACTCTGGAAATGGATGAAGGAGTATCTATTTTACGTGAGGTGGAAGAACGTTTTATAGCGATGAATCAGGATATTCAGCAGGTGGCAATAGAGGTGCAGGAAGTTTCATCTGCCTCTGAAGAAATGTCGGCAGGCTCAGAAGAAGTTGCAGCTTCTATTGGTTATCTTGCAGACATTGCAAAAGCTTCAGCTGTACGTGCAGGGCAAGCCTCGGAACGCTCTGAACGGCAGCTAAAGGATCTGGAAGGTCTGGACAGCTCCGCCAAGTCGCTTACAGGTGTCTCTGATACGCTTAATCAGGTCGTATCCCGTTTTCGTGTGTGATATCTTCTTTTAAAATAAAAGCCGTGCATAAAAAGACGCCGTTCCATGTAAGAGGATACTTACACGCTTGTCTAGAAGTCTGAGCGTGTTGATCCATAACTAACATGGAGCGGCGTTTTAAAATTGAAAAACAGATATCAATCTGGTGTTTTTTCAGTTAAAGGTTCCTGCGTTTTATCGTTCGACCAGCCGAGCACATCAACCAGCTTGAAGAACAAACTCAGGATAATACCGATGATTGTCGCCAATGCCATACCTTTCAAGGTGACAGCACCCCAAGTGAGCGTAGTACCACTGATTCCCACAACAAGCACGATAGTAGCGAGCAGCATGTTGGTTGGCTTGGCGAAATCAACTTTTTGCTCAACGAAGATTCTAAGACCAGAGGCAGCGATCACACCGAATAATAGTAAGGATACGCCACCCATAACTGGAGATGGAATATTAGAAACAATCGCTGAGAACGTACCCGAGAAAGACAACAGGATGGCAATAACAGCCGCTCCGCCAATAACCCATACAGAGTACACTTTAGTTAATGCCATAACACCGATATTTTCACCATAAGTCGTATTAGGTGTAGAACCTACAAAACCGGAAATGACAGTAGAAATCCCGTTACCCAGCAGAGAGCGATGGAGACCAGGATCTTTGGACAGCTCACGTCCGACGATGTTGCTAGTCACGAGCAAGTGACCAATGTGCTCTACAATGACGACCAGAGCAACTGGAAGAATCGTTAGCATAGCCGAGGCATTAAAGGTTGGAGTGGTAATTGCGGGATGGGCAAACAAAGGAGCGTCCGCAATAGCCTGTGTATTGACCATGCCCATGAAATAAGCAAGCACATAGCCCACCACGATACCGATTAGAATATGAATGATTTTGGCAAACCCGCGAAACAACACCGCACCCAGAACAGTAACACCGAGCGTAACGAGGGAAAGGGTGATCGTTTTGGGATCTGGCATCCAGGCTTTAGTAGGATCGGCATTAATAATGCCTGCCATGCCTGCAGCAACCGGAACTAGTTCCAGACCAATTAAGGCTACGATTGATCCCATGACAGCCGGTGGAAAAACGATATCCAGCCAACGTGTCCCGGCATACTTGATTACCAGTGCGACGAGACAGAAAATAATACCTGTAGCGATGAAAGCACCCAGGGCCATTGCATAGCCACTGCTGCCAGGATTACTTTTAAGCACAAGACTGACGGGAGCGATAAAAGCGAAGCTGGAGCCGAGATAGGCAGGAATTTTGCCACGGCAGATCCATATGTACAACAATGTTCCGATACCGTTCATGAGCAAAATCATGCCGGGATCGACGCCGAAAATATTGGGCACCAGCACGGTGCTGCCAAACATGGCAAACAAATGCTGTACGCTGAGCAGGATCCCAGGTCCTGCTGGAAGCTTTTCATTAACTTGAATTTCGCGTTGCAACGCAGTTCACTCCTTAGTTCTTTCAATTATTCTTATATACATTAATTACTTTTCGTAATTTTTTCAATATAATTCGTTTCATTTCGACAACAATTCTGATTTTACTTATCCATGTGTGACAAAATAATGCGACAGTGCCAAACCTGTAATAGTTGACGTGTGGCGTGCTAAGCGTCATAATTGTAGGAAATCACTTTTAAAAGGGAACCTTTGCGCGACATTGATCGGCGGGTTCCATTTTGCATAGAAAGGACACGGAATAGAGCAGAATGGGGATAGAGCAATTACTTAAAAAGGCCGGGGCCTATACCAGAGAAGCAGATCTTATCCGCATCAGGGACGCCTATGATTTTGCCGAGCAGGCCCATTCCGGCCAGACTCGTAAGTCCGGTGAACCTTATATTCTGCATCCGCTTGCGGTTGCTGATATCGTCGTTAATATGCAGATGGATACCATCTCCATTATCGCCGCTCTTTTACATGACGTTGTGGAGGATACGACGGTGTCTTTGGCGCAGATTCGCGAGCATTTTGGCGATACATGTGCGATGCTTGTTGATGGTCTGACGAAGCTGGAGCGTATCCAGTTCCGTTCCAAGGAAGAACAGCAGAACGAAAATTATCGAAAAATGTTTATTGCCATGGCGCAGGACATTCGTGTCATCGTCATTAAGCTGGCAGATCGTCTGCACAACATGCGTACTCTGAAATATCAATCGGAAGAAAGCCAGCGTCGAATCGCTTATGAAACGTTGGAAATTTTCTGTCCGGTTGCAAACCGATTGGGTATTTCAGCGATTAAATGGGAAATGGAAGACATTGCTTTGCGCTATCTGAATCCTCAGCAGTATTACCGCATCGCTAATTTGATGCATAAGAAGCGGGCAGAGCGCGAGCAATTTATTGATAATGTCATACAGCGTATCAGAGAGAAGCTTGAAGAGATGGGTATTCAGGCTGATTTGTCTGGACGTCCTAAACATATTTACAGTGTGTTTAAAAAGATGACGACGAAAAACAAGCAATTCAATGAAATATACGATTTGCTGGCGATTCGAATTATTGTGGATAACATTAAAGATTGTTATGCCACACTGGGGATTATCCATACGTTGTGGAAACCGATGCCAGGGCGGTTTAAGGATTATATCGCCATGCCTAAGGCTAATATGTATCAGTCCCTCCATACGACCGTAGTAGGTCCTAATGGAGAGCCTACAGAAGTACAAATTCGCACAGTGGATATGCATCGCACTGCTGAATTCGGGATTGCCGCCCACTGGGCCTATAAAGAAAACAACGGGGCAAATAACACAAACTTTGAGGACAAAATCACCTTTTTCCGAGAAATTCTGGAGTTGCAAAACGAGGCGAAGGATGCTTCGGAATTTGTGGAATCACTCAAAATGGACTTTTTCTCAGACCTTGTGTTTGTCTTTACACCTAAGGGAGAAGTCATTGAGTTGCCGGCTGGATCGGTTCCGCTGGACTTTGCTTTCCGTATCCATACCGAAGTTGGAAATCGAACGATTGGCTCTAAGGTTAATGGAAGAATTGTTCCTTTGGATTATCGTCTAAAAACTGGCGATATCGTGGAAATTATGACGTCCAAGCACTCTTATGGACCTAGTCAGGACTGGCTTAAAATTGCTCAGTCCTCTCACGCGCGCAGTAAAATCAAGCAATGGTTCAAGAAAGAAAAGCGTGAGGAAAATGTAGAAAAAGGCCGCGAAAGCCTGGAACGTGAGCTAAGAAAGCGTGATATTGAGCCATCCGTGTGGATGAGCGAGGACAAACTTCAGGATGTGGCACAAAAGTTCTCTTTTAATGATTCTGAAGATATGCTGTCTGCGATTGGCTTTGGCGGTATAACCGCAGCGCAGGTTTGTACACGTCTGACAGAGAAGCTGCGCAAGGAACAAGAAGAGGCACGGCTAATTGAACTGACGACCGAGGTCAAGGAGTACAAACCGCAGGGCGAACGGAAAAAAACACCGACCAACGGTGTCAGCGTCAGAGGCGTCGACAATTTGCTCGTTCGCTTTGCACGATGTTGTAATCCCGTACCGGGTGATGACATCATCGGCTACGTAACACGCGGGCGCGGTGTATCTGTGCACCGTACCGATTGCCCGAATATTCCTTCGGGTGTGGGCGAAGATCAGGCGCGCGTGATTGAAGTTGAGTGGGAAGAAGCAGCTGAGGTCAATTATAGCGTCGATATTGAGATTACAGGACATGACCGCAATGGTTTGCTGAACGAGGTGCTCCAGGCCATTTCTGAGAACAAAACTAGCTTCTCGGCCGTGACAGGACGTACAGATAAAAATAAAATGGCAATGATTCACATTACAATTCTTATTCGTAACACGGATCATTTGCATTCTGTTGTCGAACGGATCAAACGGGTGAAGGATGTATACACCGTGCATCGGATTATGCAATAAATTTGTTAGGTGTACACACAGGTTTGTATAGCCTTTGTAATACATCTTGGGCACAAGGCTCATAGATGGCTGTAAAAGCCGTGATACGGCTGTGAGCAACTTTTAAGGGGAAAAGTAAAGGAGTAGCGGATAGGCGATGAAGATCATTATTCAGCGCTGTAAAGACGCTCAGGTAACGGTGAATCAAAAGGTGGTCGGCAAAATCGGAACTGGATTAATGCTGCTGGTTGGTATTGGTCAGGGAGATACGGCAGCCGATGCCGTTTATTTGGCGGATAAAACAGCGGGATTGCGTATATTTGAAGATGCTGAAGGCAAAATGAACGACAGTGTTCTGGATGTCGGCGGGGCCATTCTGTCTGTCTCCCAATTTACGCTGTATGGTGACTGCCGTAAAGGAAGAAGGCCCAACTTTATGGGAGCGGCCAAACCTGAGGAAGCGGAGAAACTGTATGATTTCTTCAACAGTCAGCTTCGAGCCAAGGGCCTGGAGGTCGAGACCGGAATTTTTGGAGCTATGATGGATGTTTCCTTGACCAACTGGGGTCCAGTGACGTTGATTTTGGATAGCGAGCGTTCTTAGGTATCCATTCTTGGTATGATCTGAGAACTTGAGCAGAAGAGAATAAAATAGCCGTTTAGAGGGACCCTAATGTCATCCCGGTTGGTGAGTAGCCATCTGGAAAGCCTTAAGGGTGACAGGAGAGACGAAGCTATGCGTCAGACCCCAAAAATGGACGGATATCGAAGCGCGGTGTTGCTTTATCCTGGGAGTATGCGAGAGGCAATCAGCCTTACCCGTAATGCAGATGCGTTATTACAGCATGTTGCTACAGCTATGGACAAGCCAGGACGCGGTGCCCTGCCACGAAGGTAACAACGGGAATTCATTGGTAAAGCATTAAAGACGTGTTGCCTAAAGCGGCTATTAAGAGATCTAAAATAATTATGTAGCAGTAAATCAGGGAGGAGCCAATGGCTCCTTTTTCTTTTTCACTGCTGAAAATTGTTATAAACACAGATCGAGCGGGTAATAACAAAGCGTGATAGACAAACAACCCTAACTTTAAACTCGCTCTGAGGATAACCGGAAAGGAGATCTGAACGATAATGAGTAAAATTGCATTTTTGTTGGCTGACCAATTTGAGGATTCTGAAATGAAGGTCCCCTATGATGAGCTGAAAAAGGCTGGACATGAGGCAGATATTATTGGACTGAAGCAAGGTGAAAAAGTGAACGGTAAGCAAGGAAAAGCAAGCTACACTATTGAAAAAGCCATTGCAGATGTGAAATCAAGTGACTATGATGCAGTTGTTATTCCTGGTGGATCATCTCCGGAAAATCTGCGTTTGGATGCAAATGTTCTGAAGTTTGTAACTGAAATGAATGAGTCCAAAAAAACGATTGGCGCTATCTGCCACGGGCCGCAGATTTTGGCTAGTGCCGATTTGCTACAAGGCCGGACGATTACAGCTTATCCTCCATTGAAAGATGACTTGATTAATGCAGGTGCTCATTTTGAGGATCGAGAGGCGGTCGTGGACGGTAACTTTATTACGTCTCGGACTCCTAAGGATGAGCCAGCCTTTGTGCGTGAGTTGTTAAAGGCATTGTAATTTGACCGTGAATACTCTGTAGATTTATGCCAGGACAATTCCCAAACGAGGAGGATTTGATATGGCTAAACAGATTCAGGCTTATTTTCGCACAGAAGATGAAGCAGAGGGCGCCAGAGCTTCGCTTCAGGCTTATAGAACTGAACATTTGGAAGTAGGTGCTCTGGATGAGGCGCTCGGTCGCGAGACGAGGGTTTTAATTCCGTTGGTTCCCTATAACAATACTGGCTCTGTGAGCACAGGAGGCTCTGCTGGTGCGGTAATTCCAGCCGCAGGGGCTTATGGCGAAAATATTCTACCAGATGCAAAGAATGACGAGGTTAACTATGGCTCAGCCCAAAGGGATCTGAATGAGGATCGGAGCGGAACAACGAATCATGACGGAGGTTTGCTCCGTGCGACAGATGTGTATATTAACGGTGATCATGATGAATTACGGTATGTATTGTCCGCCAAGGTAAATGATGCCGATTATGATGAGATCATTTATAAGCTCCGTTCCAATCGTGCATATGTGGCGCAGCTGGATTAAAAAGGGAGCGAGTGTCACAAGATTGTCGATACACGAGGAAATTAGTCACACTAGAGTGGCTGTAATACAATTGTAATATTCGAAACATCATTCCTTAATATTCGTTGTTTATAATAACAGCATGACCCCCTTTTGATATATCTTTTAGACCTGCGGACCGTTTCCGCAGGTTATTTTCTTTTTATAAGACTTAATATTTGTCTGATTCTAGGGGGAATGTCTTGACTTTGTCGAAGCAGTTCATTAAAATCATAAAATAATGAAAAATGATTTGATGACGGGACCAAGTACTCCGAACCCACAAGCGCAGAGAGGAATTTCCAGGCTGTAAAAATTCCCTTGATGAGCGGACGAATGACCTCCCCGAGAACAGGCGGCGAACAATGAGGAATCTTTGCTGAGTAATGCATGGCATATGCCAAACACAGCAGACCATCCTGCATAATAGCCGTACTGCGCGTTACGGGCGTTATACGTATGAGCGGAGTCAGTGCAATGCTGACGGACACTGAGTCATTTTTATGACAGTGGTCTGGGTAAACTCCGAAATGTGGGTGGTACCACGGGTGATTTGTAAACGACAATCCCTCGTCCCTGTTAATAATAACAGGGCGAGGGATTTTTTGTTTTATATTGAAAAGTGGAGTAAGTAGAGAGCGCACAAATAAGAAATATAATGACGGGGGGATACGTAAATGGCCTTTCAAAAACCGACGGGAACACAGGATTTGCTGCCAGGCAGTGTAGAAAAATGGCAAGTGGTCGAGGAAAAAGCCCGCGAAATTAGCCGCCGCTTTAATTATCGTGAGATCCGTACACCGATGTTTGAACAAACGAATTTGTTCGTTCGGGGTGTGGGTGAAACGACCGATGTGGTGGAAAAGGAAATGTACACTTTTGAGGATAAAGGAAAGCGCAGCATGACTTTGCGTCCAGAAGGAACAGCAGGGGTTGTCCGCTCTTATGTGGAGAACAAACTGTATGGTGAGCCGGATGTGACCAAACTGTATTACATTGGCCCAATGTTCCGGTATGAGCGTCCACAGGCTGGGCGTCAGCGCCAGTTTCATCAATTTGGCATTGAAGCATTCGGGGCGCTGGACCCGGCGCTGGATGCAGAAGTTATTGCTTTCGGGTATCAATTCTGCCGAGAGCTGGGCTTAAAAGGAGTACAGGTAGAAATTAACTCCGTTGGTAATGCTGCCAGCCGTGCTGCTTATCGACAGCATTTGGTGGACTTCCTGATGCCAATTAAGGATATGTTGACCAAGGAGAGCCAAGCGCGCATCGAGCGTAATCCATTGCGAGTACTGGATAGTAAAGACGATCAAGACAAATTTGGCGGGGCACCTTCGATTTTGGATAGTTTGGATGAGGAATCCAGCACTCACTTTGAGAAAGTGAAGCAAAATTTGGATGCGATGGGCGTGGAATATACAGTGAACCCGCGCTTGGTACGGGGGCTGGATTATTATACGCTGACAGCATTCGAGTTCAAAGCCGAAGGAATTGGTGCTATTGACACGATTGGTGGAGGAGGCCGATACAACGGATTGGTTGGAGATCTGGGCGGACCGGATCAGCCGGGCATTGGTTTTGGTATTGGGCTTGAGCGAATTCAGCTGATTTTGGAGCATCAGGGTGTCAAATTGAACGAAGCCAAGCCATTGGATATCTATATGGTGGCGTTGGGTGAGGCGGCAGAAACGGAAGTGACCAAACAACTGTTCAAGTTGCGTCAAGCTGGATTTTCCGCAGAGCGAGATTATCTGGGGCGTAAAATGAAGGCGCAGATGAAATCAGCAGATCGTTTTAAAGCAAGATATACAGCGATTTTGGGTGACGATGAGCTGGTTAAAGGTGAAATTGCACTGAAAAACATGGAAACCGGCGAGCAGCGTACCGTTAAGTTGGATCAGTTGGTGGAAGAATTAGGATAAATAACATGAGTAACATCAGTCAGGGGGAGTTTCCCTCTGGCTGTCCATATAGCATTAACTACTAAACCTAACAGGAGTGTGTATTATGAAAAGGAGTCATCAATGCGGCGCATTGACTCATGCGCATATCGGAGAAACAGTTACATTGAACGGTTGGGTACAGACCCGTCGTGACTTAGGGGGCGTACTTTTTATAGACCTGCGTGACCGTAGCGGAATTGTACAAATCGTGTTTAATCCGGCCTATTCCGGTGACGCACTGCAAATTGCGGACCGTGTTCGCAGTGAATATGTGCTAGAGGTTACTGGTACCGTTGTTAAACGTGATGCAGAAACGATCAATTCGAACTTGCCTACAGGTGAAATTGAAGTGCGTGTCACAGAAATCGAAGTATTGAATGCATCCAAAACACCTCCGTTCTTCATTGAAGATGGCGTAGAAGTTGACGAGTCGCTGCGTTTGAAATACCGTTATCTGGACCTGCGTCGTCCGGAAATGCATCAGACTTTGAAACTGCGTTCCAAAGCAGCAAAAGTATTCCGCGACTTCCTGGACGGTGAAGATTTCATTGAAGTGGAAACACCGATTTTGACGAAAAGCTCCCCAGAGGGCGCACGTGACTATCTGGTGCCTAGCCGAGTGCATGAAGGCGAATTTTTTGCCTTGCCGCAATCGCCACAATTGTACAAGCAATTGCTGATGGTGGGCGGCCTGGAGCGCTACTACCAAGTTGCACGTTGTTTCCGTGATGAAGATTTGCGTGCTGACCGCCAGCCTGAATTTACGCAGATCGACATTGAGACTTCCTTCATGCAACAGGATGACTTGCTGCCTATGATGGAGCGTCTGATGGTGAAATTGTTCAAAGAAACAGTTGGGGTAGAACTGGAAACACCGTTCCAACGAATTACACATGCAGAGGCAATGGACAAGTATGGTTCTGACAAGCCTGACCTGCGTTTTGGTCTTGAGCTGGTAAATGTTAATGATATCGTGGCAACCAGTGGTGTGAAAGTATTTGCTTCCGTCATTGAAAAGGGTGGCGAAGTTAAAGTCCTTAATGCCAAAGGATGTGGCACGTGGAGCCGTAAGGACATTGATGACCTGGGTCCTTTCGCAGCACGTTATGGAGCAAAGGGCTTGGCTTGGATCCAAGTGAAAGAAGGCGAATTCAAGGGGCCTATCGTTAAATTCTTCACACCAGAAGAAATCGAAGCCTTGAAAGAACGTACGGGAGCCGAAGAAGGCGATCTGTTGCTGTTCTCTGCGGATAATAAAAAAGTAGTTGCTGATGTTTTGGGCGCGCTTCGTCTGAAAATTGGCCGTCATTTGGGGCTCATCGACGATAACAAATTCAAATTTGCCTGGGTCGTAGACTTCCCGCTTCTGGGCTATGACGAAGAACAAAAACGTTATGTAGCGGAGCACCATCCGTTCACTCGTCCGAAGGAAGAAGACCTGGCCCTCTTGGACACAGATCCAGGTCAAGTTCGTGCTCAGGCTTACGACATCGTGCTGAACGGCTACGAAGTGGGTGGTGGCTCGATGCGTATTTTCAAACGTGAAGTTCAGGAGAAAATGTTCAAAGCACTCAACCTGCCGCCTGAAGAAGTGAAGGATAAATTCGGTTACTTGCTGGATGCATTCGAATATGGTACGCCTCCACATGGTGGTATTGCCTTCGGTTTTGACCGTCTTGTCATGCTGCTTGCAGGTCGTACAAATCTGCGTGAAACCATTGCATTCCCGAAAACAGCCAGCGCGACAGACCTGCTTATGGATGCACCAGCCGAAGTGGATCAAGCTCAATTGGATCAGCTTCATATTCGTCTTGCTCCGAAGCCTGTTGCGCCTAAAGCTTAAGACAAACGTTGGATTTTGCAAATTGCCATCTGTGGCATGTAAATAGATTATAGAATGCCGTGAACCCGTTACCCTTTTATGGATAATGGGTTCGTGGTTTGTATGCTGGAGTTCCAGCATAGAGTTTAAACCAGTGAGGGAGGATTACCATATGCTGCATCAATTTTCACGCACGGAACTGGCCATCGGGACGGAAGGTCTGGAGGTTATGAAAAATAGCACGGTAGCTGTATTGGGTATCGGCGGTGTCGGTTCAATTGCAGTGGAAGCGCTGGCGCGAACGGGTGTTGGACGCATTATTTTGATTGATAAGGATGTCGTAGATATTACCAATATTAATCGCCAAATTCATGCGCTGACGACAACAGTAGGTCAAAAAAAGGCTGATCTGATGGTAGAGCGTGTGAAGCTGATTAATCCTGAATGTGAAGCAATTGCACTGAACATGTTCTATACAGAAGAAACATATGAGGAGCTATTCAAGTACGATCTGGATTATGTGCTGGATGCTTCAGATACGATTATTTACAAAGTTCATTTGATTAAAGAATGCTTGAAGCGGGGAATTCCGATGATCTCCAGTATGGGCGCTGCGAATAAAATGGACCCAAGTCGTTTTCAAGTAGCTGATATTTCCAAGACAAGAATGGACCCGATTGCCCGTGTCATCCGCACCAAGCTGCGCAAGGAAGGCATTACCAAAGGCGTCAAGGTTGTATTCTCTGATGAGGAGCCAATGAAGCCGCGCGAAGAAATTACCAAAAAAATTGTACCTGCCAACGCACCTGAAATCCGGAAGGCGAAACAGCCGCCTGCAAGCAATGCTTTTGTACCTCCGGTAGCAGGCTTGATCATGGTGAGTGTGGCTGTGAAGGATTTGTTAGAGCGCGCTGGTGTGTAAGCTGAAAAAGTAGCATGACAGACATTTATAGATTACAGTAGTATGTATTCACTTTTAAGACCTGTAGTTCTGTGCATCACTTCTTGGTGTCACAGTAGGCTACAGCTCTTTTTGTTTTGAAAAAACGCAGCTTACTGCAAACAGATTGAACAACTTGCTGGAGGGTTTTGGTATGAAGGATGGGCTATGGTCCAGAAGTCTCGGTTTCAAGCCCGAGCATCATTGGAAAAAGGAATTAGCCGCGGGTGCCATTTCTTATTTTTCCGTTGTATACATTATTATGGTTAATGCAACTATCTTGGCAGATGCGGGCATTCCTCTTCAAGGGGCAATGCTCGGGACGCTGCTGACATCGATGATCGGCTGTCTACTGATGGCTTTTGGCGGAAAGTCTCCCATGGTCGTTGTACCAGGGATGGGGATTAACGCCTTTTTCACTTACACGCTCGTACATTCCATGAAGCTGAGCTGGCAGGAAGCGTTGATGGTAGTTGCCGTCACAGGGGTGATATTCGCCATTGTGGCATTTACATCATTGTACAAGCTGATAAGCCAGGCGATTCCCCACAATTTGCAACATGGAATTACGGTGGGCATTGGTTTGTTTTTAACCTTTATCGGCTTGCAAAAAAGCGGGATCGTGATTGCACATCAAACGACTTTTGTGGCTATTGGTCATTTTAATGATCCTAAGGTGATTACAGCCTGTGTAACGTTACTGCTCGCTATTGTATTATTTGTGCGTAACGTTCAGGGAGGTTTGCTGATCAGCATTTTAGCAGGAACTGGGCTTGCATACGTACTGGGGGCTGTAGAGCCGGCAAGCACGGTGCGAACCTCTGAAACAGTACGACAGTACGGGCAATTGTTTGGAGAACTTTCTTTTTCAGGCATCGTCTCGGTAGCCTTCTGGATCGCTGTTTTTTTGCTGTTACTGATTGTGCTGTTCGAGAATGTTGGAATGATTACTGCACAGACCAACATGATTGGAAGACCGGATTCTTTTAAGAATAGCTTGCGTGCGTTAGCTGTGACCAATATTTTTGCTGGTATTCTGGGCAGCAGTCCCGCGGTAGCCGCTGCGGAGTCTACAGCTGGTATTGCCGCAGGGGGACGTTCGGGAATGACACCGCTGGTAACAGCAATTTTATTCGGAGCCACATTTTTCTTTATTCCATTGTTGGCTTATATTCCTGACAGTGCCATTGCGCCTGTATTAATCATTATCGGGGGCCTAATGGTGCAAAATGTGCGAGAGATGGATTTCAGTGATTTTACCGAATCGTTTCCTGCGTTTCTGATCATGGTGATGATGCCCTTTACTTACAGTATTGTAGATGGGATGGCATTTGGTTTTATTGCATACCCCGTAGCCAAGCTGGCAGCAGGACGGGGCAAGGAAGTGCCTGTCGCATTATATATCATTTCTGTACTGTTTGTGGCTAACTTTGTGCTTCATTCTCTGGTGTAGTAAACTCGAAGATAGGTTGTACTGTTCATACCCGCGCAGAGCGCGGGTGTTGTTGTTTGAACAAGAAATGGTCAGACAGGAAGCGAGGTTGATGGTTTATGGAAAAAGAACATCATGGGCGACAAGATGAGCAGGAGGATCGGACGAAGGAAAAGCCGGGGAAAAGGCCGGATAAGGCTGGTATGGGTCGGTTTATCAAACTGATTGCGAGTGCACATCCGCCCAAGGCCATTCTGATCATTGCCCTGATTCTGACCCTGATTCAGACGATTGCTGGTTTAATCGTACCGATGATGACCAAAGGGTTAATTGATGGCTTAACCTTTTCTTCACTGAACCGTATGGTCATTATTGGTCTGCTTGGCGCTTTTGTGCTTCAAGCGGTAGCTTCGGCGGTTTCGATCTATATGTTGAACTATGCCGGGCATAAGATTGTGGCTAATTTGCGCAAACGTTTATGGCATAAAATCTTATCTCTACCTATCCCTTACTTTGATCGAAATCGGTCAGGAGATACGATGAGTCGAGTCACCAATGATACAAGCCTGATTATGAACTTAATTACCGAGTATCTAGTTAATCTGATCTCTAATGTAATTGCAATTATTGGTGGTATTGCGTTGTTATTTTATCTGGATTGGGTGATGACGCTCATTATTATGACCATTGTTCCGCTAACAGCCCTGATTTTATTTCCGGTAGGCAGAAAAATGTATCGTATCTCCAAAAAACAGCAGGATGAGATGGCAGATCTGACCTCAGTACTGAGTCAGGTTATCGGCGAAATCAGGCTGGTTAAGGCCTACGGAACGGAAAGCAGAGAGGCACAGGCCGGGGAGGATCGCATTTACCGTATGTTCCGCTTCGGGTTGCAGGAGTCACGTATATTGGCCCTTGTAGGTCCTATTTCTACCTTTTTGCTAACTGCGGTGCTGGTTATTATATTGGGTGTTGGTGGTGTTCGCATCGCATCGGGTGTACTGACTGCGGGGGATTTGGTGGCTTTTATTTTGCTACTATTTCAGGTGATTACACCGATGGCCCAATTCACGACCTTGTATTCACGTCTGCAAAAGGTGGTTGGAGCCACTGAACGGATTCAGACTATTTTAGATCATGAAGAGGAACCACTTGAATTGAAGCAGGAAGCGGCAAAAGAGAGCAGAGATATTGTATTTCGTGATGTTGCTTTTTCCTATACCGAAGGTGAGGAGGTTCTTCATCATGCAAACCTGGTCATACCGGCTAACCGGACGACAGCATTCGTGGGGCCGAGCGGAAGTGGGAAGTCCTCCTTGTTTTCATTGTTGGAGCGCTTTTATGTGCCAGATACAGGGGAAATTCGTTACGGAGACGAATCGATATCTTCATATACACTTTCCTCCTGGCGCTCCAAAATTGGTTATGTATCACAGGAAAGCTCAATGATGACCGGAACGATTAGAGATAATATTACGTATGGCTTAGGACGCGAAGCTGATTTGGAAGAAGTGAGACGAGCTGCCATGATGGCGTATGCGGATACATTTATTATGGATCTACCTCAAGGCTACGATACGGAGGTAGGGGAGCGGGGAATGAAGTTGTCCGGCGGGCAACGTCAACGGATTGCCATTGCGCGTGCGCTTCTTCGCAGTCCTGACATCCTCATGCTGGATGAGGCTACTTCTAGCCTGGACAGCTCATCCGAGCATGAGGTGCAGAAGGCCTTAGCGAACTTGATGGAAGGACGTACGACAATTGTCATTGCACACCGATTGTCTACAGTAGTCCACTCCGATCAAATTATTGTGTTGGACAAGGGCAATGTAACTGGTGCAGGGACCCATACCGAGTTATTAGAGACCCATCAGGTGTACCGCGAGCTGGCTCAAAAGCAGTTTGTGGAGATGGGAGAAAAGCTCCATACTTTGTGAAAGGGCGGGGAAATGGGCGTTTTAGGAAATAAGGTTGGATTTTTGTGGTCAAATGTGTTACGCTTACTTTCCTTTTTTTGTGTCGGAGCAAGGGATAAGATGCAGAAATCGAGACTTGATATTCTTAGGAGGTAACTGAAATGGAGAATGAGTTTCAAAGTGCCTATCAAGAAGAACAGCACAGGCTGTCGCTTGCTATGGAGGAAATTGATCGGAGGCTGGAACGGCTTCGCAATACACCGGTTTACACCGGGCATGACTTTACGGAGCAAGTACTGGAATCGGCACGGGAGGAAAAACGCCAGGCTTTGGCCAAAAGCTCGCAGGAGCCTTACTTTGGGCGTATGGATTTTGATGAGCGCGGTAGAGGGCAGCGGAAGCCGCTTTATATCGGTAAAATCGGGGTGGAGCGTGAAGAAACGTCAGCGTATCCGCTGGTGATTGATTGGCGTGCACCGATTGCTAGCTTGTTTTATTCGTTTACAGGTGGTGAAGAAACGGCGTCTTATGAAGCTCCTGAGGGAACTGTCGAAGGCTTGGTGTATCTGAAACGTAACGTTGTCATTCGTAAAAGGATCCTGGAACGGGTAGCGGATACGTACAATCGTGAAAGTGACGAGCCTGCCGTTTCCGATGAATTTCTCGTTTATCGTTTGGGAGAGAACAAGGATAACCGTTTACGGGATATCGTATCTACCATTCAAGCAGAGCAAGATCAGATCATCCGCGCGGCTAAAAATACAGCCCTCGTTATTCAGGGGGTAGCGGGTAGTGGCAAGACGACAGTAGCGCTGCATCGACTCGCATTTTTGCTGTATCAATACAAGGATCAGGTATCGGCAGACAAAATGGTTATTTTCGCACCCAACCATATGTTTCTCGATTATATTTCAGATGTACTTCCAGAGCTGGGGGTCGGAAATATTCAGCAAAGTACATTTGCAGATTGGGCGCTAGGTTTACTGGGGCTGGATTTACCTTTGGCAGATCCTACCGAAACGTTATCTTATTGGTTTGAAAGTGGCGGCTTGAGAACGGAATCTATGGATGAGGCGCCGGGTAGATTTAAGGGGTCGGTTCATTTTATGAAGCTGCTTCAGGATTTTGTGGAACGACTGGAGCCTATCTCGGTGCCTGAGGGCGACTTTTCACCTTGGGATGGTGCGGTGCTGTCCCGAACTGAGATTTTGAATTGGTTCAATGAGGAATATAAGCCCTATCCGCTCGCGAAGCGGAAGGAGCGTGTGCTGGCAAGAGTCCATCGCTGGATTGAGATGGAACTGAAAAAGTCACCTTCGGCGGCTGCGCTCAAGGAACGGAAGAAAAAAGCCGGATCTCGGGAAAAGGCGTATGCTAAAAAATGGCCACAATACGATGCACTGACGCTCTACAAGCAGCTTTTTCAGGCAGCTAAAGGGTTACCCGCAGAGGCCGCTGCGGAAATGAAGGCTTCTTTGCCGGCTTCTATCTTTAAGGCCACACAGTCGGACCTGCGAAGTCAGATAATTCGTGAAGAGGATCTAACTGCGTTAGTATATCTTCACGTGCTGATTCATGAGGTAGAATCATCTCAACGTTTTGACCATGTAGTCATTGATGAAGCGCAGGATTTTTCACCTTTTCATATCGCCTTGCTGGATTTGTTCGTAAAAGGGCATTCCTTTACGATACTGGGCGATTTATCGCAGGGGATTCATGAATATCGTGGTGTACATGCATGGGAGGAAATGAGTTCTCTTTTTGCACCTGAACAAACGGGGTATTTTGCACTTACACGGAGTTATAGATCAACTTTGGAAATTATAGAATTTGCAAATACAATTTTGGAGCAGGGAGTACGTGGCGGCATTACAGCGGTTCCAGTATTTCGTAGCGGCGATCCGGTGCGTACCGTGTCTTACGACTCGTCTGTACGTGGGGAGAGTTTGCTCACCGCTTTAAAAGAGCTTTCCTCCAAGGAGTATCGTACTGTTTCTGTGCTGACACGTACCTTAAAAGAAGCTGTAGAGCTGCATGAGGTTTTCACAAGTGCGGGATTGGATGTCCATTTGATTGACGGTGGTAAAAAGCAATATGAAGGCGGCTTGTCTGTGCTGCCTGTATATCTGTCCAAAGGTCTGGAATTTGATGCAGTTATTGTGGCCGATGCCGACCAGGATCATTATGGAGAACGGACATGGGATGCCAAGCTGTTGTATGTAGGATGTACGCGTGCGCTGCATGAGCTGTGGTTATTGCATGACGGTCCACTTCCAAGTTACGTACAGGCGCAAACGGAGTAATTAGAACGCTGTATGTCATGCCAACCAAAGAACAGCCACGAAATTCATTTTTCGTCCCAGGCTGTTCTTTCTTTTTAGTTGAATCACGTGTAGGGATACAGTTATACCGTGACCAGGCTATCTGCAACTTGTTAACCGATATGGTAGAATAAGAGGCGGTTTATCATCGTTTTAATGCAGTAGATAAATTGAATTTTCATGTCTTTTAGCTGTATGGGCGAACTTGTTTTCAATGAAAAAAGAAAGTGTTCGTTCATAAATGATAAGGAAGTGAATGAAATGGACTTATTTTCATATTCCCAGGAATCAACGCCAAACAATCGGTTGCTTGCAGACCGCTTGCGTCCGACTTCGCTGGATGAATATATTGGACAGGAGCATGTTGTGGGTCCGGGCAAGCTGCTGCGAAGAGCTATAGAGGCTGATCAGGTTTCTTCTATATTGCTCTACGGGCCACCGGGCTGCGGCAAAACGACACTGGCACATATCATTTCTCAACACACACAAGGCGATTTCGTCCGTCTAAATGCAGTAGAAGCCTCTGTGAAGGATGTAAGAGAAGTCATTGACCGTGCACAGACGAATAAATCGATGTATGGCAAAAAGACCATTCTGTTTCTTGACGAGGTACATCGTTTTAACAGTTCACGCCAGGATGCATTGCTGCCTGCGGTGGAAAAGGGGACGATCGTGTTTATTGGCGCCACGACGGAAAACCCTTTTCATTACGTCAACGGCGCTTTAATGAGCCGTTCTACACTGTTCCAGCTTGAAGCGCTAACCCAGGAGCATTCGCTGGCCGCTATGCGCCGCGCCTTGAGCGATGCGGACAAGGGGCTCGGCTATATGCAGCTTCAGGTAGACGAAGCTGCACTGGATCACATCGCGTCCATGGCGAACGGCGATATCCGCCGTGCTTTGAACGCGCTGGAACTAGCGGCGCTCACGACACCTCCACTAGCAGATGGCACAATTCATGTGACGCTGGAAGTGGCAGAGGAATCCATCCGCCGCCCGATTGTCAAGGCAGACGAGTCTACACAGTATGACGTGCTGTCTGCCTTTCACAAAAGCATTCGCGGTTCCAGCGACGCGGCACTATTCTGGTTCCTGTATGCCGTAGAGAAGCTCGGTATGGACCCGATGACCTTTATTCGCCGCCTTATCGCAGCAAGCAGCGAGGACATTGGCCTGGCGAACCCGCAGGCGATGGTCCAAGCAGTGAGTGCGCTTGAAGCCTACCGCAATAACGGCTGGCCTGAGGCTAAACTGAACATTGCACAGGCCATTTTATTCGCTGTGGAAAGTCCCAAGTCGAATGCCGTATACACGGCGATTTCACGGGCCATGTCGGCCATGGACGATATGAAATCGGCCGAGGTGCCGCTGCATCTGCGCGATGCACACTACAAGGGCTCGGAAAAACTCGGCCATGTTGGCTATCAATATCCGCATAATTTTCCGAATCACTATGTAAGGCAGCAATATTTGCCCGATTCGATAGCAGATCAGACCTTTTACCAGGCCACTGAGCAGGGAAATGAGTCTAAAATCAGGCAAAATCAGCGTTGGCGGGATTCACAATCTTAATATATGGGTGACTTTAATATACGGAATGTGTACGATTTGTTGTCATGTTACACCATGATCCGGTAAGAGCGAAGAAGGGGATAAAAAATGAAAGACGTACTATTCGTCGCCGCGGGTGGAGCGATCGGAACCTCTGCTCGCTACAGCCTGCAATTACTGTTGCCTGCGGCTGGGGCGGATTTTCCGCTTGGCGTGCTGCTAATGAATTGGCTCGGCTGTCTGTTCCTAGGCTGGTTCTTTACGGTAACCTTGCGATCGTGGCGGATCAAACCACATTTGCGACTTGCCATCGGAACAGGCTTTACAGGGGGATTTACCACCTTTTCCACCTTTGCAGTGGATGCTGTACGCCTCACGGTTCATGATCGCATGCTGACGGCTGTGTTGTATCTACTGCTGAGCGTAGGCGTAGGCTTACTTTTAACGTGGGCAGGTATCCGTCTAGGCACAAAAATGACGCAGACTGCCCCCAAGGGGGAACGCTTATGATCTGGTGGGCGGCGGCAGGCGGAATGGTGGGTACAATAGCAAGATACGGGCTTGGCATGTGGGCCGGAAAAAGGTTGGGTACTGTATTCCCGTGGGGGACCTGGATCATTAATATCAGCGGTTCATTACTGTTAGGGTGGCTGTATGGCGAGTTTACGCAACACAATCTGTCGCCTGTACTCTGGACGCTGCTGGGAACAGGTTTTTGTGGCGGCTACACCACCTTTTCCACATTCGGCTATGAATCTATTCAACTGATGGAACATAAAAAATACCGACGTATGGCTGTATATGTATTGTCTTCTGTAATAGTAGGAGTTATAGCTGCAGCTATCGGGTACAGGGTCAGTTATATCTTATAAATTTTCAAAATGACATGTGAGCACACAATAAAAGCTTCCAAACCCTCAATCAAGGCGTTATCAGCCGTAAATAGGAGGGTGGAAGCTCAGTGCTGTGCCTATTTAACTATTTTTTATCTCGTTCTTTGTATAATTCAGGTAAAAGTGCTTTGAGTTCAGGTCGTGGATCAGGGTCAGACAGCTTCATTTCCTCTAGCGTTTGGACAGCAATCCGCAGTACAGTATAATCTCTATACCAACGATTGTCTGAAGGAACAACATACCAAGGAGCTTGCTTGGTTGCACTTAGCTCTAGTACCTCCTCATAGTATTGAGTATATTGCTTCCAAAATTTTCGTTCCTGCAAATCACTCGGATCAAGCTTCCAGTTTTTGCGAGGCTTCTCAATCCGGTCAATCAGTTTTTCCAACTGGAATTGCTTCGAAATATGTAAAAAGATTTTAACCACCTTTACACCACTATCCAGCAACAACTGTTCAAAATGCTTGATATGTTTTATATTCCGTTTGGCCTGCTTATCGGATACCTGCCCGTGGACACGTGTAATCAGCACATCCTCGTAGTAAGAACGGTTGAACGCTGCAATATATCCTCGTCCTGGAGTTACGCTATGGGCGCGCCACAAGAAATCATGGCTTAATTCCTCCGTCGTAGGTGATTTAAAGCTGTGTACAGTCACCCCCGCAGGGTTAAGATTAGAAAACACCTGCTTGATGACGCCATCTTTTCCGCTGCAATCCATACCCTGAAATACAAACAAAACGGCTTGTTTTTTCTCTGTAAATAATTTGCTTTGTAATTCCGCGAAGCGGTCCTTCAATTGATCTGTTTCCTGTCGGATTTCTTCTTTGTTTTTGATATTCTTCGTATCCTTGGGGTCCCATTCTTTCAAAGAAACTTTTTTACCCGGTGTCAGCATTCCCAATGAATCAGACATAAAGGCACGCTCCTTTTCAATTGAAGTAATGATCATCTTGTCTACATCATATACCCAAATGGGGACGTTATCAAAAATTTCATATGTATGATCTTTATTAGCGATTTTTCTACTGGGGATGCCTCTGGTCACGAAATTTTCTTCAGGTTCAACAATTAAAAAGTTAAGTTTTAAGTCTTTAGACATAGGCAGTAAGGTTAATCTTTCTTATAACAATTAGGAATTAAGATGGTTCTCCATAAAGTTTAAGAGTGTTATTATGTCATGACGAACTCTCAACAGAGGTATAATATGACAACTATTAAAGTAACACCTGAGCAGCTTATGACTATCTCCAAGCAATTTGAACTTGCACAGCAAAAAGTGACCCAAATGAACAGCATTTTAATTCAACAAATTTCATCTATGGAACGATTCTGGGATGGAGTGACCAAAGAGCAATTCTATTATAGTTTCCAAACATCTCAGAAGAATATGAATGGCTTTGTTGCACTGACAGATTCTGTTGCAAAAGAATTGCGTCGTCATGCGGATAAATTCAGGTTAGCTGATTTGCTGGAAGCAGGTAATATTGATTCAAGCTGCTTACCACCTCCACCTAATTCATGTGCTCCCCCTGCTCCAGATACTAGAAATGCTTTGGAAAAATCAGCAGATAGTTTGGTAGAACTTGGTGAGGATTTTTTGTCTGCTGCGGAGGACAGGTACGAAAAACGCTATGACTCTGTAGGCGGATTTTTAGACTATTGGACGTTTGGAATTCCGAAAGGTTTGTATCAAGGATATGCAGAGCGTGCATCCAAGCAGTTTGATTCAGGGAATGATTTTTTTAACTTCTGGACTTTTGGTGTACATGGAACAATCAGAGAAGCAATGTTTCCTACAAATGCATGGTCAAAGGAACATTGGGCTAATATGATCGGTACAGCGGGAATCTTTGGGGGAGTCAGTTCAGTAATTAAGCCTAAGATTGGATTGGGCTCGTCAATGAAATATGAGGTGAAATCTGGGGCTAGTCTTGAAGTTAAAGGGACTTCGAATCGATTATCTGATACGATGTTAGGTAAGAATGATGCTGATCCATTTAGGGATATATATGGTCCTGGACGACTTTCTCATCCAGAAGAGTGGAGTACCATTATTAAGAATACGCAAGGAGCCGGGGTTGAAGTTAGAATTCTAGATAGAGATATTATGGCGTATGCACCCAAAGGATCAGGAAAGCCGGGGCAATTGAATATATATGAGGATGCTTCAATTAGTGCACTGCGGCATGAGTACCAACATTTTCTTGATGATAAAGCTAAAGGTTTTCCTAGTTTGGATGTAACATATGAATTCAAAAATAGGATTATCATGGAACTTAGAGCCTATATGGTCGAGATAAAAGAAGCAGAGAGGATTGGAAATAAGGACCTTGCAGAACATCTTTGGAACAATTACAGGGATGAACGGCAGTATCTTTTAGAGAATTATGGGCCAGTTAAACTAGATTGATGGGAGATAACAAAATGAAGCTACTTACTTTATCAAAGGAAATACGAGAGGGGAAAATAGGCGACGATCAATTGGTGGAATGTTTGGATATCCAGCATAATCAGGTACAGTTGAATGCAATGAGTCAGATCGCTAAAAAGAAACTATGCAATGAGAAAATAATTGAAAAATTGAAACATATTAGCCAGTTCAGAGACCCTAAGGTAAATAAGCTTTTTGGTATTGATACGCTTGGACACTATAGTATTGCTGTACTTCGAGTATTGAACACTTCTGAATCTATAAAGCAGTACGAGTTGTTAATGTCTGAACTCGATGATTTTGATAAAGGAATAGTTGAAAGAATTACAGAGGGAATAAGTTAGTGTTCATTTTTTTGAAGTCCATAGTTAGGCTTTTTTTGTGAGGAGTTCTACTTGATAATGTAAAAAAATCTTAAAATAAAAGAGCTATTGATTGCTGTATCTAATGAAGCTATTATTCGCACAAAATTAACTTGTGAACCTATAGCAGGTAAATGGTCGATTCAAGATGTGGTCAGTCATATTATGGGCTGGGATAAAAACTTCACTAAGGCGCTTATACAGATTATCGATAAGGGACAAGTCATGCTCAAGGAGCATCCTGATGTACAGACATTCAATGATTCATCTGTAGCGTTCGGTAGAACTATGAAACCACATGATTTGCTAAATGAAGCTATTGCTCAGCGTAAGCAAATGATTGCCAAACTCTAAATGGTATCAGAATCGGATTTTATGCGTCCAGTTCCTAATAGTCTGTACACTTTGGAAACGTTTTTACAAGAGACGTTTGTCCAGCATGACAAACATCATAAAGAGCAGATTATGAATTCTTTACAACTTATAAACTAAAAACATCTTTTATAAAAAAAGTCGCCCTCCATAAATCTGGAGAGACGACTTTTTTAATTCCTGCTATATCAATGCAAAATAGTCATTCATTTAAACCGTTTCAGGCTGAAGTTTTTCAACCTTATCAATGGTTCCGCCGCCCAGACAACGTTCCCCGTCATAAAATACAACAGCTTGTCCAGGGGTAATGGCCTTTTGATGTACATCGAATACGACATGCACGGTTCCATCCGTAAGCCATTGTAAAGTTACTTGCTGATCAGGCTGGCGGTAGCGGAACTTGGCTGTGCAGCGGAATTCGCCGGATGGACGTGCATCTGCGCCTTCAATCCAGTTTACATCCGTGGCAATCAGGCTGGTAGAATACAGGCTGTGGTGACGATCACCTTGTACCACATACAGGATATTCTTCTCCAAATCTTTATCTGCTACGAACCATGGTTCGCCTGAACCTGAGCCGCCAATGCCCAAGCCTTGTCTTTGGCCCAGTGTATAGTACATCAGACCATCGTGACGTCCTTTGACTTCACCCGTAGCGATATCCACCATATCTCCACCTTTTGCAGGCAGATACCCACTCAGAAACTCCTTGAAATTGCGTTCGCCGATAAAACATACACCTGTGCTGTCTTTTTTCTTGGCTGTATAAAGTCCCGCAGCTTCTGCAATTTTGCGTACTTCTGGTTTCGGCAGATGGCCGATCGGGAACATGGTGCGCGACAACTGTGCTTGGCTTAATGCATTCAGGAAATAAGTCTGATCCTTGTTGCTGTCCACACCTCTCAGCAAAGTAAAGCGGCCGTCTTCTTCCACAACCTGTGCATAATGTCCAGTAGCAACATAATCTGCTCCCAAATCCAGCGCTTTGTTCAGAAACTCGCCGAATTTAATTTCACGGTTGCACATGACATCCGGATTGGGTGTGCGTCCAGCTTTATATTCATCAAGAAAATAGGAGAATACTTTATCGAAGTATTCTTTTTCAAAATTGACTGTATAGTAAGGAATGTCGATCTGTTCACAGACGCGGCGCACATCCTCCGCATCCTCTTCAGCCGTACAACGGCCAAATTCATCCGTGTCATCCCAATTTTTCATGAAGATGCCGATTACGTCATAGCCCTGCTCCTTTAGCAGCAGCGCGGTAACGGATGAGTCGACGCCACCGGACATGCCGACGACGACACGGGTTTCATGATTGGCTTTAGCCATGGTCATCACCCAATTCTTTCAATATTGTTGTAGAACCCACCTATTGTAACATAAACGATAATAAGTTACGATGTTTGGACGAACAAATGACACGGCGAACGATGCAAGAAAGCTACATAAAACGGGCTAAATCTGTTCCTAATCGCTCGAAAGCAACTTTTTTTAAGATTGTTACCGTAATGTTTCCCTTTACCTGCCCTAATATGTTAACATAAGCTGAGGGTTAGGATCGGAATAGAGAGGTTTACAACTCCAATTATTCCGCGTGTTTAACGGAATTGTTACTATAAGCGAGGTGCCACAATTGAAAATATCAACGAAAGGCCGTTACGGCCTGACCATTATGATGGAGCTTGCAGCCAGATTTGGCGAAGGTCCAACTTCTTTGAAAAGTATTGCCGAAAAAAATCAGCTATCAGAGCATTATCTGGAACAGCTCATTGCGCCTTTGCGTAATGCAGGTTTGGTAAAAAGTATCCGTGGTGCTTATGGCGGTTATATTTTGGCGAATGAACCGTCAGGCGTAACAGCAGGAGACATCATTCGTGTACTGGAAGGTCCGATTTCTCCAGTCGATTTCACGGAAGAAGATGATCCGGCAAAACGCCAGCTTTGGCTGCGAATTCGTGACAGCATTGCTGAAGTGCTAGATTCTACTACACTTAAGGACTTGATCACATATCAAGAACATGATGAATTGGATAATTACATGTTCTATATTTAGCCAAGAGTTAGTTATATAGCCAAATTGCCTTATGTGGCAAGGGTTTTCGAGGTTATGGGTTTGAGCGAGTTACCCGCAAATTACCCGCATTTCTAATTGTTGATTGCCCATTCAAAATCGTCAGCGATCTTGATTTGGCGGTTCTTTGTGACGTGGAGATAGATCAGTTCTGTAACTTTAGAATTGCTCTTATGCCCGATTCGTGCCTGAATTTCCGGCAATCCAACTCGTGGATTAGAAGCAAGTAACGATACATGGGTATGGCGTAAACTATGTGGAGTAAGATTGGTTGGCAATTCAGCATTCGCAAGAACCTTCTTCATATAGTCTCCCACCCTTGTGACTTGAACTGGATATCCAGGATAAGACGGACACCAAAAAACAAAATTATCCTTTGGGTTAAACTTTTTGGCAGAAAGGCGTTCATCCTTTTGCGATTCCTTCAATAATCCGAGAGCCTTGGCTACAGTATCTCCAAAGCTTACAATGCGTTCGCTTTGTTCATTCTTTGGAGGAATAAAGGAATACTTAAGAACGCTTGTACCGTAAAGCTGTTTGTTTACATCAATCGTTCGTGCATCAAAATCAATATCGTCCCATTGAAGTCCTGCTGCTTCACTGATTCGTAAGCCTGTGTAGGCTAGTACAATGAAAAAAGCCCACATATTGGTTGTAAGCATAAATCTGGCTAATTGTAGAAATTTTTTTAGTTCGTCCTTCTCAAGAAATTTGGGGAGGACTTGCCTTTTTTCTCCCGCTTTCCGTGCCTTTTTTTTCTCCTTTGGTATAACTGCATCAGCGGTTGGATCGAACTCGATCAAGCATTTTCGTTTAGCGTGTTCATACATAAGAGATGCTGCTGTGTGTATAGTGGTAATAGTACTGCGGCTCTTACCTTCTTCTTTTAGTTTATAAAGGAAATCCTGATATTGACTCGCGGTCACGTCTGCAAGCGCAAAGCCACCAAATTGCTTCAACAGAACACTTAGCCCATACACGCGACTTTTGATCGTGTTGCCAGCTGGCTCTCGCTCTATGATATATGCTTTAAGCCAAGTCTGACTCCAAGTCCTTACTGTTAGGTCGTCTGTGTATTTCAACTTTTTCTGTATCTTTTTCGCCTCGATCAAGATTCCAAAATCAACTGCCTCTTGAATTGTATCAAATCTAGGCGACTCCATTTCTTTACTGCTTTTCTTCTCCTCCCCATCAATGAATTTGGTAGTGGGAATGTAGTAGCGATAAGTATACTTGCCATCACGTTCCCTTACATTTGTTGGTATCTTCCTTTTTGTGGAACTTCCTTTCTTTTTCACATTTTTGACTCCTTTCCTTTAGAAATATAAGAACATACGTTCTTTTTGTGGGTATATTTAAACAGCCTTGCAGCTGGAAAGCACAAAGTTATATGTGAAAATTATGAAGTTGTTTCGGAATGCCGCAGCGCAGTAAATAGTCTTCGTGCGTTTCCCCCGGCTCCGGTTCCACGGAATATGTCAGTAGTTTTACAGCAAAAAAGTTGGCTTGCCGTTCGTATTTCCCGACTGCAAAAAAGGTGTGCTCATCTAACCAGAATTGGCTTAAACCTGAGTGTAGACGGTCGTGTCCAAGCTCGTGAGCACATACTACACGCTGCCATTCATCAGACAGACCATTATGGATACAAATAAATCGTCTTCGCAATTTACGGTAATACAGACCGCGAGTCCCTTCATCGAATTCCACATGGCGGATTAATATGTTAAGCCCCTTGGCAATGACAAAGGGGTCGTTTGTTTTGAATCGTTTAACAAGCTTGTGAATAATATCGTCCAAAACATTCACCTACTCTTTGTCGTCCTTCGAGGCACCTTTCTTCTTTTTTCCATAAGTCTTTTTATTCAGTTCCTTGGCTTCCCAAAAAAGCCCAGTGAGCATATCCATGACTCTCTGACGCTTCTCTCCCTCAATAGGAACACCGTCAAACAAAATTGGTTGGTCTTCTTCAAGCATCTGCTTAAAGTCAGCTACGTCCTTGGATGTCGCCCATTCAGGAATTAACTGCGTATCTTCGCCTTCATCAACAGTAAAATAATCCAAAGGCTTGTTGAAATAATTAGCTATTAATTTTAACGAATCTATTTGAGGGTGTTTTGTTTGTCCCGTAAGTATTTTAGTGACACCGGTGTAGGAGACGCCTGTTTCCTTGGCAAGACGGTATTTAGTAATTCCACGTTCATCCATCAATTCCTGGATTTTATCTGCTAACTCCACAACAGCAATGCCTCCTATATATCTCAATAGTGTTATATCTCTATGAAGTTATAATAAAACACAAAAGGGAGATAAGTCAAGTATTTCGAAGAGAGCAGGAGAAAAAAGGTCATTATATAACACTATCGGGTTATATCGTGCGTTGATTATAATCCTATAGAGTTATAGTATGTGTGTAGGAGGTGAACGCAGTGGGACAAGCAATTGAAGAAAATGTGCAGAGGTTAATTGATGCAAAAGGCTGGACAATCTACCGTCTCTCTAAAGAGAGTGGGGTTGCAGTATCTGCATTGTACAACATAGGGAAGAAAAAGCAAGGTCCATATGCTGAAACGCTAGTAAAGCTCGCTGATGCTCTTGAATGCACAGTTGATGAATTGGTCAGATGCTAAAAAAATAATATTGCTACAGGAGGGTGAGCTTTGACGAATGTTGATTTAAAGCCAACGTTGAATGTTATTGACGCTGCAAATTATCTAAATGTCAGCAAATATACTGTGATCAATCGTATCAAACAAGGTAAGTTAAAAGCCTATAAACAAGGTCGGGTATGGAAAATTAAAAGAGAATGGCTTCTTGAATATGAAAATGATCTACTCAAACAAATCGCATAAACGAGAGGAGACTTATCTTGCAAATTGACATCAACAAAATCAAAGTCAATGACCGAATCCGAAAAGACTTTGGTGGAATTGAAGAACTGGCCCGAGATATAGAACAAAATGGACTCATTAATCCTATTGTAGTAACACCGGATTTTCAGTTAATTGCTGGAGAGCGGCGACTAAGAGCACATCAGTTTCTAGGTCGGAAAGAAGTAACGGTCAGAGTCATGGAAATAAAGGATTTTGAACATCAACTACAGCTTGAGATCAGCGAAAACGAACATCGCAAGGAATTCACGTTTAGCGAGCGAGTCGAGTGGGCGCGGAGATTGGAGGAGGTTGAACGTCTAAAGGCCAGAGAACGGATGGTTGGCGGCAAGGAAAATTTACCTGACCAACCAACCGGACAAGTACGGGACATTGTAGCGGATCAAGCAGGCTTTGGTTCCGGTAGGCAGTATGACAAAGCGAAGTTTATTGCGGAAAATGCTACTCCTGAAATCATTCAACAGCTTGATGAAGGTTTGATCAGCACTCATAGGGCATTTGTAGAAACCAAAGCTCGGCTCGAAGCTGCTGTGCGTGAGGCAGAGGAAAGAGCAGAGCAGGCAGAGCGGGACAAGCTTGAGTTACAAAGACAGTACAAAGATGCCATTCCTGCTGATCAACTTGAAGATGCAGTATCTGCTGCTGTAGAGCGTCATGAGGAAGAAACGGGCATTTTCATTCGTCAAAAGGAAAAAGAGGCAGAAGCACAGCTCAAGCAACGCGATGAATATTGGAAAAACAAACTCAATGATGATTTGGAAAAAGAACGTTTAAAAGTTGAACAATTGAAGAGTGGCTACCAAAGAGCTAAAGAAGAACTTGAGAGTATCAAACTCCAGAAGCCAGACGACTTCAACGAACAGGAGGCCGCTGCTCAAATGAAGAAGCTTCGCTTTGAAGCGGACAGCAACACGATCCAAGTGAGTATCCATGTGAAACAGTTTCTGCAAAAGGTTGGAATTACTTCGTTCATGTTGGGGGCAATAGGCAGTGCAAGTAGCTCTGAAAAGAAACGGTTGTCTGAAAGTTTGGATATGTTGGAAGCCTTCATTGAACAACTTCGTCCAGCCGTTAACGGTAGAAAGGTGGTAGAAAAATGACACTAATTAATCCTAATCAGCAGCCAGATTTTTTGTCTGTAGTTGAAAAGCAAATGCAACTGACAGAAGCCCAAGGCATGGCAATTAGAGGCCTCGTAGACGGTATTAAGCAAATGCATTTGGATGTAACTGAAAAAGTGGAAGAAGTTCAGATGATGGTTCAAGAGGTTCGGGACAGTGTAACGCTGACGGATGCTGAATGCTATCAGTTACAGGATGCAGTAAGAATTAGGTCCATTACTCTCACAAAAGATCGTTACAAGGAGACAGATGGAAAATTTAACGAAACGGTCGGAAAATATCGCCGCATGATTTGGAGTAAGTTGAAAGTTTTGTTCTCAGTCGCGAAGTACAGTCACATCCGGCGCATTGATTTTGATGATTCCATTTACTTCGTTAAAGACTTTCGTCCAGAAGACTATATCTAAGGGGTGAATGATTATGACTCTACCGGAATTGGCTCGTATCTGGTTCGAAAACGAATTACAGCATGCCATTATCGTTCGTAATATACAACGCAAGAGCAAGTCAAAATGAGTAGCAAAATGCAAACCATTTACTCTATTCCTATTGTGGATGATGAAGGCTTCAAATTTACATTGGATCAACCAGCAGACTCGCTTATAGCCGCTGTATTACTCATGCATCGTTGGTTGAATTGTCAACATTCGGTAGATATTGAGATGCTACAGCTGACAGAGCAGGATAAGAAAAAGCTTTCTCTTCAAAAGGAAAAAGAAATAACTGAACAAAAGCTTCGGGCCATTTATAAAACTCAATATGCTATTACAGATAGTCCATGGCCTAATCACGTTTGTATTCAGAAGATGAAACCTTTGAAGGAACAAGCAAGGCAATTGAAGGCTAAAATATCCGAACTTGAGGCGGAGATATGGAGCTGAGAGAGTTGGAAGATCATAAACGATCTAGAGTGCTTAGAGCGCAATTACGTGAGTTATATGAGGACAGCATTGACGCTGTCAAATTCGGATTACCGACTGACGAAATTCATGCTCAAATAGATTTGCTTACTGCTGAATTAAGTGAACTTGAGGAATTTAAAAATGAAGAATATGAAGGGCTAGAGGCTCCTAAGTCATCAGGATACAAGATATCTGGTAAAAAAATAGGATGCTGCAAGCATTGTGAAAAAGAAGTCTTTGAAGGACAAAAAATTCCTAATCCAAAAGAAGAAGGACTTTTCTGTAATTACTATTGCCGTAAGTTATACCGCAAAAGAAACGACAGAGAAGCCCAGAAAAACAACCGTGCTACCAACACGATCACTTTATAAACATTTCAACGGCAGTATATCACGTATTTTAAAAATTGAAAATAGGAGCGTAATAATATGAATTTAAATAATTTGGTAAATGATGCGATGCAAACTATTCAAAAAGACGGGTTTGTTGAGCAGGTCATTAAAAAGCAACTTGAGACTACTATCAAAAAAGTGGTAGAAGAGTATTTTGGCACTTACGGAGATTTTCGTAAAGAGCTAGAAAATCACGTAAAAGAGCAGTTGCAAATTGATATGAAAAAATTGGGTATCGGCGGATACAATCTTATGGTTTTGAATGAAGTTAAATCTCAGTTGAATGCCGCTCTCCATATTCAAGGTGTTCAAAAAATTAAAGAAAACATTGAACAAATGCTTGTTGGTATTAAACCTGAATACAAGTTGTCTGAATTGATTGAAGCAATGAAGAAAGATGAGAATGATCACCATGAACGAGATGGTGAAAAAATATCTTTCATTTTGGAAGGCGAGGAGGATGGGTATCGTCACATCTATTTTGATCCAGAAAGCGAAAGTAGAGATTCGTGGGGTTCTGAAAAATCAAAGTACAGATACAAATATCAACTCCACTTGGACAAAGAATGACACGTCTATGACTCTAAAATTGATGGTCAAAACCTTTCCAATAACAAAGATATTATGACATCGTTCTACCATTTTGAAAAGTTGATGTTCCAAATTTTTGCGACTGGAGCCAAGGTTATCGTGGATGAAGACGAAGTTGATACTTATTACGGCGAAGAATATTAATTGAGGGTTAAGGAGTGGCTGCATTGTCTCTACAAAAACAATATACGCTCGGAGAGCTTTATAGTCTTGCGGATCAATGCAGTCATGATTACCCTGCTACCCTGGCTCGCAAGATTGAATTGTTGACCGAAGTCCAGATTCTCCTAGGGCGCAAGTCAGCTGAGGCCGTAAGGGATTATAAGAAGAAATATGCTGAGAGGAAACGCGTTTATGCTGAAGCGTATATTGCAGCAAAGAACCTAAGGGAGCAGCGTGCGGAATTGGCGGTAATTGAACTTCGCGTCCAAGAAGCAGATGCAGAAGCTGATAAGGTCCGCTGGAGTAATGCTGTAGAAAGTAATGACCAGGTAATAAACTCTTTAAAATACAGTCTAAAGGTGTTGCTGGCGGAGTATGGAAGCTCCGCCAGCGGGATTAGATAATATCCGGGGTGAGTGAAATGGACAAAAATAGTATTTGCTTGTGGTGTGAACATACTTCTGAGGATGTAAACCACATAAGATTCGTAGACTTTACGGGTACAGGATATGGAATTTGCCAGCTGTGCTACTGGAGGTTAGAGGACGATGGTTTTATGGAACCTAACCCTCGTAGAAGACCTGTAAACATAATAAAAAAGATACCTGTTTATTCTAAAGCTTTGATTCCTAAGGAAATGAGGAAATTGGTACTAGAAAGAGATTGTTACAAATGCCAATATTGCGGGAGAGAAAAGGGACTAACCATCGACCATGTGATTCCTGAATCAAAGGGCGGACCGACTGAGCTTCATAACCTGATAGTTGCTTGTAAATCATGCAATTCCAAGAAGGGCGTTAAAGATGCTGAAAATATGAGAACTGCTATTCAGAGGATTGATACAGATGGCTGAGATTAAATGGATTAAGCTCAGCACCGGCATGTTTGACGACGAAAAAATAAAAATCATTGAAGATATGCCCGAAGCTGACACGATCATTGTTATATGGCTCAAGCTAATGACTATGACTGGCAGATCCAACATGGGCGGTTACATCATGCTAACCGAAACTATTCCATACACAGAGGACATGTTGATTTCAGTGATCAAGAGGCCGCTGCCAGTTATAAAAATGGCTCTATCCATCTTTGAAAGATTTGGGATGCTAGAAGTATCTGAGCAAGGAGCTTTCTTTCTACCTAACTGGGAGAAGCATCAGAATGTAGACGGGATGGAGAAGGTCAGGGAACAAACTAAAAAGAGGGTTCAGAAATACCGCGATAAGCAGAAGCAGTTTGGTTCAGGTGAAGCGAATTACCATGTTACAGGAAACGCTACTAGTAACGTTACAGTAACGGTCGGTAACGAAACAGATAAAGAATTAGATTTAGAACTAGAAAAAGAAAGTTGTTGTTGCTTAACTCCCGAAACTGAAATCAAATCCGAAGATGAGGGGATACCGTCTTCCCGACAGGATACCGTTCCTGTCACTCCTGAAACAGATGCCGACTCTGGACAGGATGAAATATCATCTGCGGATATGGATTATCGCAACGCTGTTGCTACCAAATACCTTCAGCGTAGGGGGAAAGGGTTAATGATCAGCTTGAAAGATGAGTCTGTTATAAGCAAGTACATCGCTGACAATATACCGCTCAAAACGGCGCTTGACGGAATCGACAAAGCTTTCGATGATTTCAAACCAAGTCCAAAGAACAAGTATGACGGTATAAAGAGTCTAAATTATTGTACAGACCTCATTTATGCACTTCATGCCAGTCGGGATACTGCGATGGAAAGCAAGAAGTCCATCGAGACAGAAGTTCAAGGACAATCCGATCAGACTGAACTGGTAAGCGAATATACCAAATCTGACATCCAAAGCATGCTTGCAAAACTGAGGGCTAAACAGGGAGGTTGATGCCATATGGAGAGCTTCGGTAAAGAACTAAAGGCATTAATACCCGCTGGTTTTGCTAAAAGACAGGCTGCGGCGCTTGAACATCTTGCAAACCACCCTGAGGTTCAGCGATTAAAGAATGAATTTCCTGAACAAACCGAGGATCTGACCGAACCAAAAAGATATAGAGATCTGTCACAGCATATATCCTATTGCGATAAATGCAGCGAGTGTCCGGGTTTACTGGATTGCCAGAACGAACAGAAGGGGCATACAAGCGTTGCAGAACCTAGCCCGACCAAAGGTGATGAACTGGTCTTTCGACTTCGAAAATGCCCATTGTTGGCTGCTTACGAAAGGGAACAAGGGATAGGTCAGAGGATCAAGAGCCACTACATCCCGGCTCACATCCTGAATGCCACCTTTGAAGACATTGAACCTGACCCGCAGCGGATATCTGCAATTGCGGCGGCAATAAACTTTTGTGATGAATTTGTACCAGGTGAAACAACAAAAGGTTTGTACTTTTACGGTCAAATGGGTGTAGGCAAAAGTCGTATTGTTGGAGCCATTGCCCAAGAGTTGGCTAAGCGTGACGTAAGCGTACTGATGGTCTATGTTCCTGATTTTCTACTGGAGGTCAAGGATGCAATTGGCTCAAATACAGAGACTGTTGAAAGCAAACTTGATGCTTTGAGAACTGTTCCTGTGTTGATATTGGACGATATCGGGGCCGAGTCATTAACGACTTGGACAAGGGATGAAGTCCTGGGACCAATACTTCAACGGCGGATGGAACGCCTAACGACGATCTACACATCGAATTTAACCATGAGTGAGCTGAAACAGCATTTGGTGAATGTGAAAGACAGCAAGCCGAGCGAACAGAAACAGAATGACAAAAAAGCGGCCCGGATCTTTGAGCGAATAGAACCATTTGTAAAGATACTGCCGGTGGGTGGTAGAAATAGACGGAGGGATTAACGGTATGTGTAGAGCATGCGAAGACACAAAGGTTGCATACAGTTTCATTGGCTCCATGATGATACTAGGTCCATGCCCAGAATGTAACCCAAATGCCAAGAAGGACACGGTAAAGGAGGACGGACCATATGAATATAGTAGTGGACAGCGCTCTATTAGCTGAGGCTTTAGAAGATGCCAGTAAGGCGATTTCAACAAAAGTAATAATCCCTATATTGAGCTGTTTTTTGATCGAAGCCACGAAGGACAGGCTTACTGTTACTGGTACCGATGACCGAGCAACTATTCAATCCTATGTTGAGGAAAACATAGACATCAAAGAGACTGGTTCGGCTGCTCTGCCCAAAGTTCTATTAGATATTCTCCAGAAGATCAATGGGAAAATAGAACTGCAAGTTAAAAATGGGAATCAAGTCACCATAAAGTCACGGAATAAGGAAATTGAGATTACTGGAATGCCTCCAGAAGAATATCCTGCTCCTCCAGAGATAAATGAAAATGAGTTTGTTGAGATTAAGGGAAAAGACTTAAAAAATTTGATCAAAAAAACAGTTTTCGCGGCTGATATAGACGGAAAATCACACCCTATCATTACAGGGGTAAACGTTATCCTTCAGAGCGGGAAAATTCAAATGGTGGCAACGAACCGACACCGATTGGCCCGTGCTGAGAGAGAATTTGATATTGGAAATATCGGCACGGCTGTTATTGAAGCTAGAGGAATAATTGAGTTACAGAAGATCGTAAATGACAACGATGAAGTAGAATTCGGTTTTTCCAAGTCTTCTGGCGGAGAAGTAATATATGCGTTCGCACGAACAGAAAGATTTATATTTTATTCTCGTGTTCTAGAAGGGATTTACCCTGATACAACCCATGCTATGGCTATTAAAGCAGTTACCGAAATACAAGTGAATCGGAAAGAACTGATTGAATCATTGGAGCTTATTTTTACATTAGCGAAAGAAGAAAAAAACAACGCTGTTACACTCTCAGTTACAGAAAAAGAAATTAACATTCGAGGTAAGGGAAAGGAAACGGGTAAGGCAACAGAAAGCATAACACCAATCAGTTTCAACGGAGAAAATTTCAACCTGACGTTGAATGCAAAATATGTGCTGGATGCATTGAAGGTCTTAGAAAACGATGTAATTACACTCGGGTACACTGGTTCTTTAAAGCCTCTCACTCTTCGGAGTGACGAGTCCAGTTTCTACATTGTTCTTCCTTATAGGGTGGCTGGATAAGATGAGTAAATATAATGCCAAAAAGGTCATTGTCACGGAGGACGGAACGTTATTTGAGGAATGGATCGTAAAAAGGTATGAACTAGATGTGATAGGTACTCTCTTTGATAGCAAAGCAGAGGGAGAGTATTACCAAGAACTCCTTCGTCAGCGCAAGTATGGAGAAATCAAAGACTTCAAGTGCCACCCTGTATTTATACTACAGGAGAAACCAAAAGTGACCTACATTGCTGATTTTCTGGTCACTAATCTGGACGATACTCAGCGAGTAATAGATATCAAGGGTGTAGAGACATCGACATTCCGCGTCAAATTGAAATTATTCCAAGCAAAATATCCGACTTTGCCTATAGATATACTCACTAAAAAACGAGGAGAATTCATTCCGATCAAGCAGTTCAAGAAAGAAAAAGCGGATCGGAAACGAGCTATCAATAAACTTTTAAAACAAGCAGAAGGAGAGAGGAAAAATGTCAGGACTATCCGGAATGCAAGTAAAATTCACCGTATTAAAAAATGAGGATATCAATAAATACCTTGATGAACGTGAGAAAAGTGATCTATCTCGTATTTTGTGGAAGGTTCAGGAGCTGCGGCTTCTGGATGGAAAGCCTCCACTTAATACGTATCTGGTAGTTAACACAGACGAACCATATGCCACTGATATAGTTCGTATCATGCAAACTAATAACCATTGGGGGCCAATAAGTGACTCAAATCAAGCGGAGATGAAATTTGAGGGTAATGCGCTTATTCTTTCGGAAGCGGAGGAGGAGATAAAATGAAACACTCCCAAAATGAAATTGAACGTCCAGAAGTAACACGACGGATCATAGAATTGCTGGACAAACAAAATGAGAAAGGCCTCAAGAAGTATGGAACCACAATAGACCAGGTATCAGATATGGCCTATGACTGGAAGCTTATGGCGCTGGAGGAGGCAATTGATCTTATTCAGTACCAGCAGAAAGAAATCATGCGACTCGAAAGGCTGCTTAACCCAATCTGAGGATAAACAAAAGGAGCACAGAGGTCATACTTCCTCTTGCTCCTCAACAAATAAATCTTCAATGGAAATATTAAGTGCTTTTGAGATCGAGAATAAAATATTTGCTTCGTGACGCTCGTTTTTGTCGAAACGACTGATAGAAGCTTGCGGAACTCCACTAAGTTCAGATAGTTGATTTTGGGTCATATCCCTTTCTTTCAAAATGTTTGTCAAATTGGGACGCACCCTAACAACCTTAGCCATGATATCACCTCAATACAATGCATTATACGATGTTGTATATTTTTTATCAATATCTATTGACTGAATATGCAAACTCGTATATTGTATATTGCATATAAAATGGAGGCGCTGATTATGAGAAAAACATACAAGCAATGGGTATTCTGGCAAGACGGGTTTTGGGAATTCGAGTGGAACTTCATCCTACTTACAATTTGGATCAAAGAATTAAAAACTCGTCTGAGCGAGTATAAACAGGTCATTAAGCTCAGAGCGTTCACCGGGATCATTCGGTGAGGTTGGCACAAGCCAAGATCAGTTAAGGAAACTTTTCCTACGCTGAATGATTCGATTACGCAACACTGTATCCGAACGAGCAACCTTGTATTGGAACCGAAAACATATAGGAGGGCGGATATGACGAAACAAGAGGCTGACGAATTTACCACAGCTTTGTCGGAACGATACGCTCAGATTCAGAAATATAACTCTCATAACAATGAATTGCTGAGTTTGTGGGAAGAAGTTATTGAAACCTTACCATCAAAATTAAAGAGTGTGTTTGAAGAAAAATACGATCACCTTGTAAGGGAGAGTAGTTCGTGAAAAAGCTCGACTTGAACAAGCTTGATGAAGAACCTATTGAAGTACAGCAGGCCGTGGCCTTCTACGCATCCCATACGATAAATAAAGTGCGTGTAACAACGAAAGAAAGATATAATCATTATTCCATTTTAGAGGAAGCTGGCTTGCTTGAACCTCTAAAATCCGTAGTGGAGCCGTAGTGGTTTAGGCTCAAAATATAAGCATAAGCAAAGGAAAAACGAATTTAAATTGTCGGAAAGGTGGCGAGGGGAATGTCCCATCAAACATTTTGGAAGCCGGAGAAAAAGCCAAAGCAAAAGAAGGCTTACAGCAGCCTTGGACAACGGAAAAAGGATAAAAAACCTGTTCCTGAATGGAAGAAAGATATTCTCTCTCACCACCAGTCACGGCCTAATACCAAGGAGCGTGGAGAATTCCCGAAGGATGTAATTGCGGAACTGATTGCTGATTCAAACGGAATATGTGAATGTTGCAAAGCCGCCGAAGCCACGACTACTCATCACGTTTATCCGCGCGGGAGAAACGGACGAGGAGTCAAGACAAACGGCCTGCGGCTCTGCTGGCCTTGCCATGATCGAATACAAATAAATGAAGAACTTCTTCAATTTTGGATATCGGCATTCCGTGATAAATACGGCGATTACTTTTGGTTCGATGAACAGGATTGGGAAGAGCACAACCGTAAACTGGCGGCGCGGCAACGTGTGGAATTCGAGAAAAAAGAACGCTTGGAGAGCATAAAGCCAGTCGTTGAACTGATTACTTCAGCGACAGGGCGAACTTTGAAAGTTAAAGAAGTGCGTTTGCTGGAGTCTATGGATGATAAAGAAATGCTTGTTTTTACAAATATGATATCCGATGCCTTTAACAATTTCAGCAAACCAGCTCCATCTTATGGTTACGGAGAGCGCTTTGAGGATTAAATATATAGCCCCCAAGGGCAGAGAGGACAGGCCCAGGGGATAAGAAGGAGGGAACAGCACATTGGAAGATCCAGTTAATATAATTTCTCTGTCAGGAGGCAAAGACAGCACGGCGCTATGGCTGCTTGCTTGCCAAAGACTTGAACCGCATATTGCAGTCTTCGCAGATACGGGCAATGAGCATCAACAAACCTATGAATATATTGATTATCTGGAAAGAGAGATTGGCCCGATCCGCCGCATCAAGGCAAATTTCAGCGCGCAAATAACCCGTAAGCGAGAATGGGTGCAGACGAAATGGCGCGAAGAGGGGATATCCGAAACAATCATTGAGCAGGCTTTGTCTGTACTGCATCCAACAGGCAATCCGTTCTTGGATATGTGCATTTGGAAAGGAAGGTTCCCCAGCACAAAAGCACGTTTCTGCACTGTGGAGTTGAAGGTAAGACCTTTCTTCGACCAAGTATATTTGCCTCTCCTGGAGCAAGGAAAGCGCATTGTGAACTGGCAAGGTATACGAGCACAGGAAAGTCTTGCGCGATCCCAAATGCCAGAACGGGAGGAAACACCGGAAGGATATGAGATATACCGTCCGCTTATTAATTGGACAGTCGAAGACGTATTTACAATGCACGCCAAACACAACATTGAGCCAAACCCGTTGTACAAGCTGGGAATGGGTCGTGTGGGGTGTATGCCATGTATAAACGCAGGCAAAATGGAGCTGTTTGAAATAGCCCGTCGCTTCCCGGAAGAAGTGGAGCGGATCGCCCAGTGGGAGGAAATCGTAAAGCTGGCTTCCAAGCGACATGGTGCATCATTCTTCGCAAGTTCGGACGGGGAACAAATTTGGGATAAGGTCGAATGGTCGAAGACGGTTCACGGGGGGAAGCAAATAGATTTGTTCAAGACTCTGGCATTCGATGATGTACCTGTTTGCTCCAGCCAGTACGGACTATGTGAATAAGGAGGGAACAGCCCTCCATAAGGGGGATAGACAAAAATATGAAAGCACCACGCATATTACATTATCCAGGTAGCAAGTGGAGCATGGCAGATTGGATTATATCTAATATGCCAGCTCATACAACATACCTTGAGCCTTTCTTTGGTAGCGGGGCGGTGCTTTTCAACAAAGAACGCTCTAAATTGGAAACGGTGAATGACCTGGATGGGGAAGTGTCCAATCTATTTCAAATAATTCGGGACCAACCGGATGAGCTGGCCAGACTCATTCACTGGACTCCATATGCCAGGGCTGAGTATTACAAGGGCTACGATTCCGAGGGTTCAGACGTTGAACGTGCAAGGAGGTTCTTGGTGCGTTGCTGGATGGCACGCGGAGGAAAGACAAGTGACCGGACCGGATGGCGGCATATTATTGACCTGAACGCACCTCACCCGGCAAAGGACTGGCAGTTACTGCCTGACAAGATCATGACTGTAACCGACCGACTGCGTGGAGTGCAAATTGAGTGCCAGCCTGCGGAGAAGTTGCTAGAGCGTTACAAGCGTCCGGAAGTCCTGATTTATGCAGATCCGCCTTACTTACTGTCAACCCGAAGCAAGCGGATGTACAAGTGCGAAATGAATGATGCGGACCATGTTGCCTTACTTGAAACGTTGCTAAAACATCCCGGTCCGGTCCTACTTAGTGGGTATGATCACCCTATGTATGAGGAAGCTTTGAGAGATTGGCGACGGGAGACGAAAACGGTTAAAGCAGAAGCGGGACGGATCCGGACCGAATCACTTTGGATCAATCCTATTGCTGCGGGTCAGGTTGGTCAGATGTCACTATTTTAAGGGGGATACACCCCCTACTACCTATAAAGGAGAGATATACATGTCCAGACAAGTGAACCCGGATTTATATGATCTTTTGAGAGAGCGTGAAACTGGACTGTACACGCAAAACTTTGAAAAAAACCAAACAGTATTCGCATATGTTCATTTAGACTACAGTGACGTTGCTGGTTTTGTAGACTTGATGGGATATGATTTTTTATGTGAAGGCGGCTATGATGCAAAGATTTGCCCGACTTCCGTCTGCATTGAAATTAACGATGTTATAGGGTATTTCGGCAATGAATTGTCGGATTACAAGAATTGTTTCGATGAAGATGACTGGGAACGCTATGAAAGAGAAATTGCAATTATGGAGGCATAACAGCCTCTTACCCTATACCCCTATATAAGGAGCGAACAAGGAATGAAAAATATTAACGAGGTGCTTCATAAGCTGGCAGAGACCAGATTGTCATGTCCAACTTTTATCATAGATGAGCTTGAAAGATTATATTACGAGTCGGACGAAAACGGCATGGCTACCGCTCTATTGGAGGCAGACCTATTAGCTACAAAAAAAGAGCTAGCAGAGAAGGACCGGACAATAGCCAAACTGACCAAAGATAACGATGTTGTGTTAGAGCAGTCCATGCGGGAGTTAGCAGCAGCGGAAAAGAACTGGCGCGAGAAGGGCGATGAAAATCGCAGGCTTCGTAAGGCGTTGGAGGATATAGCTGACACTAAAAGAGACTGGTCGGGAGTATATTGCCGAGTTGCAGCCCGTCAGGCATTAGGAGAGTAACCACCAATACAATACGCTCCTGGGGATTGACAAAAGCTTATTGCAACTATCTCACTAAAAAAACGTGTATTTTGCAACCGTGACATGCAATTGCAACCAATCTGCAATTTAGTATTGATTTTTGCAACCAAAAGATATTCAGGGTGTAGGACCTACACCCACTAAGGGAGGATATATAGATATGGCAAGAGTTTGCTACAACTGCAAAACAGACCTGCCGCCAGAAACGGCACATTATGAAATTAATGATGAAGTATACTGCACGGATTGCGTCACTGCACATCCATACACATCGTACAGCTATTACATTAACGACGAGTATGTAGGCGGTTCGGAAGATGATCATACACGGTATGTAGAGTCTTTGGATGATGAATATGAAGGTGATGAGGATGGGGAAGAACAACAATGACAGATAAACTACCACAGAAGTATCCGAAAATGACTTATGAGCAACTTGAGAACTCTCATAAATGAGTGGAAGAAAACAGCTATGGACAATTACGATTGGGCTAAATTGTGTATGTTTAAAGCCAAACTGAGGATATTTTTTCTCCATTTCGGTAAAGATAAATCTGGAAACATGATTTTATGAAAAAGGAGTCTTCAGGTTTGGAATACGAATGGATATGGCAGACAATTTTAATCTTTATTGTAGGCGTTCTTCTCTTACGTATAACTGGACGCAGGTCCATTTCACAAATGTCAATACCAGTAACTGTAATGATGATTGCAATTGGAACATTACTCATTCAGCCTGTAACTGGGAAAGGTCTCTGGGTAACGTTTGGAGCAGCTGCATTATTAACTTTGCTATTAATCGTGACAGAGTATATGCAAATTAAATTTGATGCTTTTGAAACACTAGTTACTGGTAAAGCGGTAGCAGTAATTCAAGACGGACAGTTAATACTGGAAAATATGAAGAAAGTTAAATTATCAGTTGATAAATTGGAGCAAAGACTTAGACAAGCTGGTATAGCCAATATCACAGATGTAGAGTGGGCGACACTAGAAGTTAGTGGACAGCTTGGGTATCAACTGAATGCAGAAAAACAGCCAGCGACTAAAGCAGATATTCAGAAACTTATCAATCTTATCGAAACAAAGTGGGAGCACGGTGATGGTGTTATAGAGAAAGGTCAGAAGGAAAACACTAATAATCTGTTTACCGAAGTAATTAAAGGAGGGCATGATTCTCGCCCACCTGAGGAATTACAGTAAAACTTTACAGCCTCCTCCAAACAAGAAGAAAATCATAACGGTTTACGTCTGTGCCGCGTCCGCACGGTGCCTGTCCAGTCTTACAGTAGAGAACATAGAGAATAATGTCCCGGGTGTCCCTGCTGAATGAAGCAATAAATTATATTGGTTAAAATTTTTTTATTGTTTTTATATCCTATTGGAGTGATTTTGTGATGATACGTAATGAAATACTACAAACAAAAGGTGAAATTGAGGACAATCTTAAAATTATTCAGGTGAATTTTTTTGACGATATCGAACAGGATGATATTAGAAAAACAAAGTGGTTGCTAAACAAATATACTGACTTAATTGATGTAATAAAAAACTACGAATATTCCCTCCAACAGATGGAAAATGGTATGGCTGCGTACGATTTGCTTTCGGCAGAAGGATCGGTTGCGAAGCGAGTTTCTGGTGAAGAACTGGCAGCAGATGTGACAGCGAATGCTGTTCTACTAAAAGACCAGCGCCATGTAAATTATAAATTTTATCAATTCCTTACGAATAACATTAAGTTTGCAATAAATAATATGCGTGATAAGCACGAGGGATTGATAGCAAAGCTGTTATTTATGGATGGTATGAAATATCTCAAAGCTCAACAATATTTGGAAAAAGGTTATCGCAAGGACATTCCACCTATCTCAGCAACTACATTTGCAGATAAACGGCGTAGGGTTATTGTTAATATAGCAAACAGCCTAAAAACAAACCGTACATTGGATTTTGTCACCATCGACTATGGTCGGGGGCGAAACAAAGAGGGTGAAATTGGACTTAGAATGCCAGAAGTAAACTAGACCGTAAGGGCTTAAGCCTTTGCGGTCTTAATTTTAGGTGTCTAAAGTTCTAGACTGAAAATAAAGTAATAGTCTTGAGGGTGCTTCATTAAGCTAACGGGCAGATTAGCACAACCAAGATAAGATAAGTAGATTTCGTCTGCTATAATACCTACATCGACTATGAATGGAAGGGGATTGAGCAATCAATGCTTTTAGAAGAGGAAGCTCCCACATTATTGAGGGAGGTTTACTAGTTGAAAACTTCAAATTGAAACGGAAGAGAAAACATAAGAGCAGGTTAGATGAATTACGGAGGAATGAAAATGTATTTAGATAAATTCATATTGCCTATAGATGAAGAATCCTCATTGATAGAACAAAGAATGGCATACAATGGCGGTAGGTTTGGATATGTCGACGAAACTTACCCATGTGGCATTTTCTCAAAAAATCGGTTTTCCGAATTGAGCTTTTCAAAAATCACAATTTTATATGGAGGAAACGGCTCGGGGAAAAGCACACTTCTAAATCTCATAGCGAATAAATTGGAACTAAATCGAATTGCACCATTCAATTCAAGTGAATTGTTCAGTTCATATGTTGAACATTGTAAATTTGAACTTGGACTTGACGACGAGGGATTTAAACATCGAATTCCAAATGGAAGCAGGATAATCACAAGTGACGATATTTTTGATTATATGCTTACAGTCCGCACAAACAACGATGAAATCGTGGATAGCACAGAAGATATAAGATCGGAATGGGGAAATCTGAAATTCGGCAATACAGTGAAAATGAATAGCATGGATGATTATGAAGCATTGAGGTTACAGGTGCTCTCAAGAAAAAAATCAATTTCACGCAGGGAGTTTATTCGCAGAGTCGCCGGCACCGAAATTAAACTGAACAGCAATGGGGAGACAGCCCTGAGTTATTTTAATTCCAAATTTAAAAATGACACATTATATTGTTTGGATGAACCGGAGAACAGTCTATCTCCTAAAATGCAGCTTGAACTTGTCAAAATGATAGAGGAAATGGCTCACTATTGCGGATGTCAATTTATCATTGCAACGCACTCACCGTTTTTACTGGCGATGGAGTTTACAAAAATATATGATTTAGAAGCTAATCCAGTCGACATAAAGCAATGGTGGGAATTAGAAAACCCAAAAGTGTACTTTGATTTTTTCAATAAGCATAAAGGGCTGTTTCTACACAATAAGTAGAGAAACAAGATTTGAACAAAAATATATCCGCCGCGTATATAAAAAAAAATTTGAGCTTATTTATTTATCGCTGATTACGCTAACGGGAAACGTTAGTTCAATGGAACAGCGACAGTCTAGGACTTTTTTTCGTCCGTGGTTGTCGCTGTTTTCAATTTCTAGGCTCAGTCTACCACTTTATTTTCTGCTGATAGTAGGAACTAGCAAATCCGTAGTAGGTACGGAGTAGAAAGGATTTACACTTTATTCAGGAACAAATTAAATCCATTCTAGGAGGCAATAAACATGGCACATAGTTACGCTTACTTGGACAACACAGGTATTTTACATCTTCATCCGTTGGAAAGCGAAGCAGCCAAGCATGGCAAGTATGTAGGCACAAATCTGGATTACGACGAAAGCGGCTTCCCAATTATTGGCGGTGAAGGTGTAGTTTACTATGTAGACAAAGACACAGCTTATGTAAACGGCAATGAACATGATGGTAAACAAATTGCTGTACCAAGTGGGCTTAAAGCGCTAGCTGGTCAACTTTTGTAATCGTTAAGATTTAAATGTGGTGGCGGAATAGACGCAAGGCCGTGATACATGCCTCGCCCACATCGAAACTAACTACAACTAATTCGAACAGCCGTAAAGAGGGTCATAATACCCCATCAATAAGGGCGGCAGATTGTTCCGCACGTAATGCGGACTATAGCGATTGACGGTAATCGCTGTGAAATAATTCCCGTTGGGAACCATACCGCGTGTATAAGGGAGCGGCAGTGGCAAGCGCATGACGGAGGGTTAGGGCGCAATTAATATGAGTGAGAGAGCGATGGGAAACCACCGCTTTTTTACGTTCAGGAGGTTTGTATGGAGCTGGTAAAGATATCAAATGGACTTCTTACCGAAAAATATACTACTGTCCATCACGAAAAGGATTATCAATTCAACGCACCACACTATTTTGAGGTTCATGATCATAGCGGTAACGTCCTGGGCAGTGTTCATTTCCAAGAAGGACCGATCCAAGAAGCTGGAGTAAATGGAGTGACCAACGAAGATTTAATTGCTATGGTTATTGCTCGTCTGGAAGGATTCCAAAACAGTGAGTTCCGTAATCGGGATAATGCAGTTGCAATCACAAAGTTGGAAGAAGCGCTTCTGTGGCTTAGAAAACGGACATTAGAACGCGAAGCCCGAGGCGTGGAAGGAACACATACCAAAAGGTCGGGTTCATTATGCACCTGAGCTTATTTGACACATACAGGATTATAGCTGTTTGATTCCGCTGTGTGTCTTAATAGATGTTTACGATTATAAGAAACGTGCTGTAAAATGTCCGTTAAACACACCTTAGAGGATGGTACAGCCGATGATAATGGATCGTGAACAATTTAGAATGCGTTTGAAAGAGGGTAATCGCAAAGACTTGCCTCTTATAAAAATAATCGCATTCAAAGCAAAATACGCTAAAATGGAAGAAATGAACTTCAAGACACGGTTCGATAATCTCATGAGCGTACGTCTTAGTAACGCCCTGGCAAAAGAGTTTCAAGGAAAATCATTTCGAGAATTTGCTAACTATAAACCGTCTTATTATTCAGGTATAAGTAACATGGGCAAGCTGACGTTTGCTGAATTTCTGGACGTGCTGTACGACATGGCGGTTCCAATACAGTTAGACTACAAAAGCAGTGATTACTATACTGTTGCTCAGCTATCTAAAATACTGGTGGCTAAAGAAGAGGAGATAATAAGACAGTTAGAATCAGGCCGTTACAAAGATGCATTCATTAATGAAAAAGGCGAATGGCTGAAGCCGAAGCCGCCTGAAACTGAAATTTAACTTAGTAGTCGCCATTAGGCGGCTTCTTTTGTATGTCAGGAAACTTTTCCTTAGCTTCAGATACATTATCAAAAGGGGTGAATAACAAGGCATGGGACGAAAGAGAGATCCGAAACGGGACGAAGCATTTGATTTATACAAAGCCAGTTCCGGCAACATACGTCTCACAGATATAGCCTCTCAACTTAGTGTATCTGAAGGTACGGTAAGAGGATGGAAGGCTAAAGATAAGTGGGAGAGTTTGATTGGAGAAGCGAAACATACGGAACGTTCCGATGAAGATGAAACTGATAAAAAAAATGAACCTGCAAAGAAAGATGAAGATACAACATCATATCCAGACGATCTTTTTCTAAAAGCTGTCCAAATTGTAGCCGAGGCCAAACAAGCCTCGGTTTCTTTATTACAGAGAAGAATGAGGATAGGTTATAGCAGAGCGGCCCGACTGATTGATGAAATGGAGCGGCGCAAATTCATTGGTACATATCAAGGTGATAAGCCGAGGGAAGTATATGCTACTCTGCTTACTGTTGATGCACTATCAAAAGAACTGGGGGAAGCTCCAAAAATACGGAACGCTCCGAAAAAAGTACAGGAACGCTCCGGTAATATGGAACGTTCCAAAAAAGTACAGAGCGTTCCAGCGATTGTTGAAGAACCTGAACCTGAAATTCCCGATGAGGATGGTTTAACGCCTAAGCAAAGGATGTTCACTTATGAATACCTTCGAGACTTCAACGCTACCAGGTCAGCGATTGCGGCGGGATACAGTAAGAAAACTGCCTATCAGATTGGTTTCGCTCTGTTGAAGAAAGTTGAAATACAAAACATCATTCGACAGCATAAGGAAACAATGATCGACGAGGTAGGTTTAAATGCTCAGCGCGTTCTAATGGAGTACATGAAGATTGCTTTTGCAGACATAACGGACTACGTAGAATTCGGTCAAAAGGAAGAGGATGTTCTTGGCTTGGAAGGAGACCCCGTGTTTGATCCTGACACTGGAGAAACGAAGAAGTATAGGTACAATTATGTCTCTTTTAAAAACAGTGATGAAATTGATGGAACTCTGGTTTCAGAAGTCAAGCAGGGTAAGGATGGAGTGAGTGTAAAGCTACACGACAAAACCAAGGCATTGGACGTGCTGACTAAATATATGGATTTGTTGCCAGATAAGCATAAACGAATGGTTGAAGACGAAAAACTTAAGATGCAGCGTGAGAAACTTGAGCTTGAAAGGGCAAAAGTCACAGGAGAAGGCAATACAGAAGACGATCTAATTGACGATTGGGTAGAGGCGGTGGTAGGTGATGAAACAGAAGGATTCACCGGAGACGAAACGGAGGCTTCAAGCATTCAAGAAACGAATTCCTGAGTATCGCAAGAATCCCATATTGTTCTGTCAAGAAATGCTTAAGTTCTATCCTGATGATTGGCAGGCAAGCACTCTAATGGATTTAGCTAATAATCCTCGTGTTTCAGTACGTTCAGGTCAAGGCGTAGGAAAAACAGGATTAGAAGCGGCAACAGCTCTATGGTTCTTGTCGTGTTTCCCATATCCAAAGGTAATTTGTACAGCTCCTACAAGACAGCAGCTACATGACGTGTTATGGGCTGAGATAAATAAATGGCAGTCCAAAAGCCCAGTGCTGAAAAGAATCCTTAAATGGACTAAAACCAAAATCTACATGAAGAACTACGAGGAACGCTGGTTCGCTACAGCTCGTACAGCTACCAAGCCTGAGAATATGCAAGGCTTTCACGAGGACTACATGCTATTTATTGTGGATGAGGCATCGGGTGTTGCTGATCCAATCATGGAAGCCATTTTAGGTACTCTGTCGGGTGAGTTCAATAAAATATTGATGTGCGGCAACCCGACAAAAACGTCGGGTGTTTTTTATGATTCGCACAATAAGGACAGAGCGGATTATAAGACACGCAAGGTTTCATGCTTGGACAGTCCAAGAACAAGCAAGGATAATATCGCTATGCTCAAGCGTAAGTATGGTGAAGGCAGTGATGTATGGAGAGTCCGGGTTGAAGGTGAATTCCCCCGTGGAGAATCGGATACATTTATTTCGTTGGAAGTGGCTGAATTTGCAGCTAAAGAAGTGAAGCTGGACCCCAGCGGAGATACGCTAACCATAGGCGTTGACGTTGCACGATTTGGTGATGATGAAACCTCAATGTTTGCTGGTATAGGGCCAAGAGTTGTAGGAGAACACCATCATTTCAAGAAAGACACAATGGTTACTGCTGGTTGGGTAATCAGCCTGGCTAAAGAGCTACATAAAGCTCATCCATATTTAAATCGAATCAGAATAAGAGTAGATGATAGCGGTGTAGGTGGAGGAGTAACGGATCGACTAAATGAAATCGTAGCTGAAGAAGGGCTACCATATGAGATCATTCCAATTAACAATGGCTCTTCTTCTTTAGATGAGCACTATGGGAACCTGGTTACTGAAATGTGGGCATCCATAAAGGAACAATTAGAACAGAATATGAGCAATTTTATAAATGGAGATGTGAGCGTTCTGCAATTGCCTGATGATGATGTTCTTATAACCCAACTTACAGCACGTAAATGGAACATGACCAGTAAAGGGAAAATACTGCTTGAAAGTAAGAAAGATATGAAAAGGCGTGGGCTTAAGTCTCCAGACAGAGCTGACGCTTTTGTTTTGACATTCGGAGAATATTTAATGGAACCAGATACACATATTATGCTTCCTTCAATAGGTAGTGTTGCAGTAAGAAGGTAACTTGCTAAGTAAGGAGATTCAATCAAAGTATCTGAATAATGAGAGTGAGTTTGATTACAACAGTTGTGGGAAGATATCGAAAGTTCCTTCAGACGAATTAAGCCTTATGTAGTCAAAATTGGCGGCTTTTTTATAGCGATTGTATTCCAAAAAAAATAGTGTGACAATTGAGGTTGACATTACCCAACTTCAATTGTAATTATTTGTCGAATTAAAGGTGCTCAAGGCACTTGTATTAATTTGGGAAATGGAATATGTAAAATGTGATATATAGGCTATGTGAATATAAATCCCAAAATGTTAATATTTAATGGAAATATATAAATAAGGAGTGAGAGAATGAGTTTTAAAAAAATTTTATCTTTATCAGTTGCATTTGCCTTAACCTTAGGTTTGGCAGGACCCCAAGTATTTGCTGAGAATGATATAAGCAGTTCTCAGAATAAAAATGATATCGTTGTTGAAAACAATGAATTGAATGTTCAATCGGTAACAACGACGACTTACGGCGAAATTCAGTACATACCTGATAAGTATTTTCCTAAAAAGCAAACACCTGGGGAAATTCAGCCGATGTTTATACCAGCGGCAGCAGGAATATATTTTATCCCTGGTGTTGGTGAAGTAGCTTTGGTAGCAACTGGAGCAGTGGTTGTTGGAGGAGTAGCTTATTATGCTGGTTCTGCTGTATATGAAAAAGTTAGAGTTTACTTTGCTGAAAAAGACGCAGCAGAAAAAGAAGCAGCAGAAGAAAAAAGTTATCAAGATGCTAAACAAAGAGGCGTTCCAGCGGGCACACACTCTGAAAAGTATCCCCCCTTTAACAAGTTGGGCGTAAATGGAAAGCCTCGTTCTTCAGAAGATTTGTATGATAGTAAAGGCTTGAAACAAAGAAGATATTATGATAAAAATGGTAATGCAGATGAGGATATAGATTATGATCATTCGAATGCAGATGGATCACACACCTTTCCACATCGCCACAAATGGGTAAACGGACGAAGAATGTAGGTGAGATATAAAATGAGCGAGAATGAAATTACTCATCAAGAAATCACAGAATTTTTTCAACAGCACAGGGAAATAGAGTTTTATTATCGCGATAAGTTGTATGCTTTTCTTTCTTACAATGGAGGTTTTGTGCTTGTTTGTGAAAATAAAGCGATAACTCCTACTTTCGAAACGTATGAAGAGATGGTAGAGAAAGGTTTGATTGACGGAAAGAAATTTTTGGAGAGATTCAAAAATAATGAATTAATAATTGCTGCTGTACTTTAACATTTTAGAGGGTGCCTATTAAGGCGCCCTCTTTTTTAATAGTGTGCAGATCTGTATAATGTCGGTCTACTTTTATTTGCGGAAAATTCCGATATATAACAAAAAAAGGAGGAATACTATCTTGAAGAAATACACAGAATATTCGAGCACAAGGGAATACTTAAAGGACAAGTTTGAATTAAAGCGGAAATGGCCGAGATTCAAAAAAACAATTACGCTAGAGAAACTTGAATTTATTAAAACAACTTTAAAAAAAGAACATTCTCTAATTGAACTTGGTACTATAAAATCTGATATTGAAGGCGAGTTTGAACAACACAAATCAGTTGCCTCTATAGCGCCTATGATAGCGATAGTAATAACAATTTTGGGGATTATTCTTAGCAATAATAATAATGCTAGAAATAGAATTTCTGATCAGACCAGCAGACTGATAGAAAAGGTCAGAGATGTAAAATTGGAAACACTACCACATGATCAAAAGTTATCAGAAACTGCAAAATACGCAAAAGACGATTTAGACACTTTATTAACACCATTTTTATTAACATATTCTTATTCATATATCTTCTACATTTTAGGTTTTACTGTGTTAGTGCTTGCCTATTACTTCTATAGTTCAACTAAAACTATAGCTTCGCTTAATACAATAATAGCTCAAAGTTATGAGGAGAAGAAAGCAGAGGAAGAGGAGAATAAAGACCGCCAAGATAAGCAGGAGCAATCAGAAAAGGCACTTAAGGAAAAGGAATTAAAAGATGCAAGAGCTATTTTTGAAAGGAAAAGAATTAGACGTCCTAATAATCTAAAGAAATAATGACCGTTATTTGAACGAGAAAAGACTGCTTTATGTCCTGCCACTGGACTTTTGATGCGGTAAATTTATATCATGGAAAATCAAATGAGGAACGCACCGCAGCTTTCGAGCCATGGTAAATCAGGTCGGCCAATGTGTTGGTCTTTTTACATGGCCCGCGCAGGCGACAAGGTAACGTTACAGTGGAGATATTAACAGTCTGGTCGGACCCCCTTGGGCGGTTCAATTCCGCAACAAAAACAAGCCGCTCTCAGGCGGCTTGTAAAAAATTATTTAGATGATTCTCCTTCTGGAATAAGCGGTTCAATAGTGTCAATAAAGTCATCGAACTTATTAATAAGCTCTATATGTTGCTGATTATCAAGTTCAATTTGCGCTTTTTGGTCTTCCGAGATCTGGCGCCAAATTCTTATTTCTTCTTGTTGAAGTGTAATCTGTTCTTGTTGTAATTGAATTTGTTGTTGTTGTATTTTTTTATTTTCAGCGTCTTGGATTCCAGATTGATATTCTTGATAAATAGGAAACACCAACGCTGCCCAAATATCTAAAGTAAATTGGGCTATACGAGCCCAAGTCCACTTATTTTCTTGAGCATGTGGAGTATCCTGTTGTGGGGTTCTGACCTCTAGAGTCGCTTCTAGATCCGAATTCCCTTCTTTTGGAAGGGTATCTTCAAGAATTTCGGATAGAGACTCTAATTTTGGATAGAGTGAGTCCGGGATTGAAACTGGATGAAGAGGGATTGAAGATAATTTATTGAAAGCATGTTGCCACTGTGCGATATTCTTAGAAATCAAATTTATTGCTTCTAGATGTTTGTTAAAATTATTTTGAAAAATTGAAGGATCGAACAGCTCCATTGCTCTAGATGCTGCCGTTATACTTGAGGAAAGCCGTTCAATTGAATTTAATGAATTTGTGGCATTAATTCCGGCATAATGTTTAGTTATTGCAATTGCTTGTTCTTGAGCTTTTATAAATTGATTTAAACTTTCTGATCTTTCTAATCTTTCAAGCTGCACTTGATATTGTAGAATAGGCTGGTACATCTGGTTAATAGATTCCTGAAATCTTCTGATTTTTTCAAAAGAATCATTAAAATTTGCCAAGGTTCATCCTCCTAGTTAATTTCTGTGTATCACATGTTTAATACTACACATAACAGCTGATTGTGAAAAGTTATTTATGCCAATTAAATTTGAAGATATGATGTATCCGATGTTTTCCCTATTATAATGTTATATTTAAAAAAGAGAGGCATCTGGAGCCTGAAGGGACTTAATTGGTTATTTTTCGGGTTATAAATAAGCGTCTGTGTTACTTTGGTGCTGTAAATACATAAGATACAAGTCACTCATTTGGGTGGCTTTTTTATTGCCTTGAAAGGTTTAATGATTTGAAGAAGAAGCAGAGAAAGGAGTTTTGCTCCCGTTGAAAGGACTACCAATACAGCCGAAGAAATACAAAGGTTGTGTATGGGGGAGATGGGGCGGGGTTAAACAGTTTTGTTTACGCCCATGTGTTAAAGAGGAAAAACCTTCCTGAATGTCGAATTTTGGAATTAGACAAAAGCTAGGGAGGAATCTTTTTGAATGTTTTTGAAGGAGCAAATGTAGATATGTGGGGTGCTGTAGGAGGAAACAAGCTATTAATATTTATTTTAGCCTCAGTCTTTTGGTGTGTAGTATGCATTCCCATTAAAAAAATACTTGGAAAAAGATTAACTGGAATCCTAGCAAGTGTAGGTATTCTGGTTATTTTATATTATTGGGCTAAGCTGTTTCTCAATTAGGAGCAACCTTCGGGGGCTCTTTTTTTTATTTTGTAGGATTGAATGTATGTCTTAAGCTTTACTTCTGTTTATGAACGAAATGCTGTAAGGAGTTCAGGGAAGGCATGTACGCGTTTGTGATCATGTTGACTGGTATATGAATATGCGTCTTGCTTTTGATATTTATTCAAGAGAAATCCTCTTATGGATTAAAAAGTAGTGACATCATCGATTAATCTTGTAATAATAGGTAAGTGATTCTATATACCTAAAATATTAGGTACATAGTCTTGATTTAACACTACATAAATGAGAGGACAAAAAAGATGAAGAAGTGGGTTAATGTTTTCACGGCCGGAATTTTAGCGACCTCTGTATGGGCTAGCCCCATATTCGCAGCCGATAGTTCACACCAAGTAACAAAGGAAGAAAGCTCTACTGTATCTCAACCTTATGGGGATATGGCGAACCATTGGGCAACGGATAGCGTTACAAAATGGAGCTACCGAGGTGTGGTTTCGGGTGTAGAAAACGCTCGTTTTGAGCCGAATCGTCCGATTACGAGAAGTGAGTGGGCTGCTTTACTAAATCGTGCATTTCAAATTCAGCCAGGACAAGCAGCATCTTTTACCGATGTAAATAAAGATGATTGGTTTGCTCCAACCGTTACGGATGCAGTTTATGCTGGATATATGAAAGGATTCGAAGATGGTAGCTTTCGTCCTGCGCAAGTATTAAGTAGAGAAGAAGCAGCAGTGACCATAAACCAATTACTTAAAATCCCTTCTTCCGATACCAATAAAACCTTTAAAGATAGCGCATCTCTGCACAAATGGTCCCAAAAGGCCGTTAATACTGTAGTGGCAGCGGGTATTATTGAAGGTTACCAGAATGGTACATTTCAGCCTCAAAAATCATTGACTCGTGCTGAGGCGGTTACGATCCTGGATCGTGCTGTGAATCATTTTGGTGCTTGGTATGGAGAATCAGGAACATATGGGCCTTCGACTGGACTTGCCAAGCAGGCAGGCAATGTAGTCATCAACACAACGGGGGTAACGCTCCAGAATACGGAAATCGCAGGAGACTTAATTATTGGTAGAGCTGTTGGGAACGGCGATGTATTTTTGAAAAATGTTAAAGTTCACGGTCAAACTTACGTTTACGGGGGCGGAGACCATAGTGTTCATCTGAACAATTCTGTGCTGTTTAGCATCATTGTAAACAAAGTGGATGGAACTGTTCGTTTGGTTGCAGAAGGTGCAACGTCCATCAGTGAAATAAAAATCAAGACGGGTGCAGCCCTCGATGTCTCACAAGGAGCAAGTGTTGATCGGGTTACTCTAACAAATGAGCTCCCCGCAAAATCCAATGTGAGCCTTACAGGTTATTTTCACACTGTGAATGTAGAAGCATTCGCTATTAATGTAAATATCCCAAATGGACAGATTGATACGTTAAACGTAGCTGACAACGCTACGAATACAACTATAGATACAGCAAAAGAGTCTTCTATTCTCTCGGTAGTTCTTAATGCTGCTGCCAAAGTAATAGGATTAGGTTCTGTTGATAAAGCTATAGTTAATGCTGAAAATGTTTCTTTTCAAACAAAACCTAAATCTGTGACAAATGGCGACAAGGTAGGTAGTAATGTTAAAGTCACAATAGGGAATTCATCAAATACTTTGGGTTCACAAGGGACAACAACATCAGGTGGCGGTGGGGGTTCTTCTAGTAACTCTAATGAATCCGATAATTCCAAAAAAGATGATCATAAAAAAAGTGACGACAAGAAAGATGATACACCTCAAGTACCGGAGCATAATGGGGACGCTAACATTTCTGTTCCTAAAAAAATAGTGACGGTCGGAGAGTCCGTTTATTTTACTAGCTCTTATGATGGCACTGCTTACTTTTCAAGTGATTTCATAGATTACCGTAATCTGCAATCCCTTGAGTTGGGTATCAAAAGCGGCGAAGTGTTGAAAATTGAGGTTCCGGCGAATAAAACCGTCAGTTTCGCGACATATGATATTAATCATTGGAATTTTCCCAATAACTATGAATTTGATCTGACGGTTTATGACAAAAATAGTAACTTTCATAGCAAGGAAGTAACGGTTTTGGATGAGAATGAGCCTTTGGATCAGTCACCGATATTTGTGCAATATCCTGAAAGAAAGGATAGACTTGATCAATTCTCTGTTGATTATAATCGTTTATTGCATCTTGCAGATGGGAAGACAACGGAAGATATAGTTCAGTGGTCTGTTGGCGATGGTTCTTTTACGCCCTTCACAAAGGAAGATGGGGCCGTAAGAGTTGAGGACAATAAAGTCTTTATATTGCCTAAACATTTGGAGGATCGGTTGGTTTATAAATTCCGTTTAATCACAGACTCCGTGGTTACATCAAATGGTGAATTCAATAAAGAATTTCAGACCTGGGGAGATAGAAAAACGGTCAGAATTACAATGATTCAATCTACCGGGGATATATTAAAGGTTAAAAAAGGAGGCGACATTACATTCTCTCTTTCAGATGTTTCAGAAGTGTATCTGCTAAATACATTTGTTTGGGGAGGCCAAGGTAACTACGACGATTTGGTCGCAGAAAACTGGGGTAAAAAGATAATTGTTACGGATGATGAAGTAAATAAACCAGTTACTATTTCTACAGGCGCGTTGCCGCCCGGGAAGTATAAACTTGATGTTTGGGATGGACAATACTTGGATCTGGAAATTGTAGAGTAAAACGTAATGCCGTAGGTACGTGGACTAAGCATTACGATATTATAAGTGGTCAGGAAACTTTTCCTGACCACTTTTTTGTTCCAATATTCCGCCTTAAAAGAAGATATATGTAAGCATAATGCCTATCCTCTCGAAAATCAGTAGTAAATCCGAATAAAACTGATGTTATCCTTTATTCATAGAAGTTTGCAATGAAAGGCGGTGAAATCTTGGAATGGTATCATAGAGCTGTATATTCATTTGCTAATGCTGTTCTTCCGGCAACGGTAAAACGGCAGATGATGGGCGTGGGCAGGACGACAGTCCCGAAAAACTCTAACCCATGGGGAATATTTAACTGGTTGCCTAAAAAACATCAGCAGGCTCACAATATAGACCTAACCAAGCTGCAAAGCTATACGGCGGAGGAGTTGCTTGAGCTTCTGATATCTGTTCATCCAGACGTATCCTATGCTTTGTACACATACTTACGTATGGGAGATACCGATTTAACATTTACAGCTAAGAAGCCAAACGGGAATGTAGATAAGGGCGGACAACGGGTACTGGATGAACTCAAATCTCTGCTAAACACACCGCTACCTTCGCCAGGATATCAGCATGGACGGTCGTTGAATAAACTGGACACGATCCAACGGATGATGATTATGGTCCGTGGTGCGTGTGCTGGAGAGGTAGTCTTGAATGAACAGTGCAATGATGTGATTGATATTGTTCCAGTTGATCCGGCTTTAATTTGGTTTCGTAGGGAGCCGGAGACTAATCGCCTTACACCGTGGCAATACGTGAAAAACCCGCGAAGGAATGCAAATGAAGAATGGTTCGGTAATTACAAGAAGATCGACACACCAACATTCATTTATGAAGAGTTTGATCCTATGGTTGATGATCCTTATGGACGAACGCCTATGCTTCCGGTACTGCAAGTAGTATTCTTTCATCTTCAAGTGCTGGCTGACCTAAAAGCAGTCGTGCATAACCAAGGATATCCACGGCTTGATATCTCCATGCTGGAAGAAATCATGCTGAAGAATATGCCGAACAACTTGAAAAGTAATCCCGATGGTCAACAGAAATGGCTCAAAGAGCGAATGGAAGAGATGATAAACCACTTCAACTCACTTAATCCAGACGATGCCCTTGTCCACTGGGATAGTGTAAAGGTCGAGTATCTAAAAGGCGGTAATTCGGGGCCGATGATTGATATCAAGAAGCTGATTGATATCATTGATACCCAAATGGCTACTTCACTCAAAACATTGCTGACCATTCTTTCAAGGCATCAAGGCTCAACCGAAACATACAGCTCTATTGATACTCAAATATATATCAAAAATGTAGAGTCCGCGCGGAGCGTAACCAAACGTTTCTGGCAGCGGGCTTTTTCGTTGTCCGCAAGAGTAAAAGGGACTCAAACAAAAGTTGAAGCTGACTACCTCCCCATTGATCTACGCTCTGAAAATGAGATTGAACGTGACCGCCGTTCAAAGATCGATAACTACATCATAGCGGAGAAGAATTTCTACATCACACCGTTGGAAGCTGCTGAAGAAATACGTTGGACACTTGGTATTAATGCCAAAATTCCTGCTGAATTACTTCCTTTGCTTGTAAAGAAGCATGAATCTGATTCGAATGAAGAAAATACTCCATCGGAGGGAGGTGAATAAACAATATGGCTAAACCTACACCCGAACAATTGGCGAAGATCAATCAAAAAGCATTGGTCCCTTTAACCGATGAACAAACTCATGTGTTTCAAGCGAGAATCATTGGAACCAAGTGTATTGATAAGTACAAAATGAAGATTACTCCAAACTTCCTACGCAAAATGGCAGATCAAGTTAAAGAGGGAGTTGCCTTGCTGGTTGACCATCCGTGGCAGAAGTGGGAAGCCTTATCTTTCCCGTATGGCAGAACTTTTGACAGCCGGATTATCGAAGAGGGAGGGGAACTGGAACTTTACGGTGATCATTACATGGCAAAAGGGCTAGAGGCTGATGGAATCTCAACAGATCAACTGGCTACCGGCATTGATTCAGGAACTATCTTTGATACCTCCGCAGGGTTTGTTACTACAAAGCATACGTGTAGCATTTGTGGCGGCGATTATTATGGTTCCTCAGCATGTTCGCACATTCGTGGGCAAACGTACGATGACAAAGAATGTCTTGTTCTCGCGGATGATGGATATATCATGGAAAACTCTATCGTGTTTGATGGCGGTTACGAAGGCGCTGGAATTACACGTGAATCTCTCTCAATGAAACAACATGGTGAATCTGAACAGCCGAAACAAACTGAATACGAACCGTTACCTTTAGATGCGAAGTCGCTTGATGGCGATGGACGCGTCTTTTATTTTTTCAGCAACAAAGGCGGTATGTCTGCTTTTGTATCTAAACAGCATCAAACAAAAGAACAGGCCGAGACACTGGCCCAAGGAGATGACACTATGAATGAAGAACAAAAAGCTGCTTTGGCAGCAGCGCAAACCCAAGCAACTGCACTGGCAGTGGCTAATGGCATGCTTGGACAAGTACGGACTGCATTGGGCGTTGAGAGTGACGCAGAAATCCCAGCGAAGCTTACAGCGCTGAGTGTTCAAGCTACTGATGGAGCAATGTACAAGGTGAAGGTCACTGAACAAGCATGCGGAGCTGGCGTACGTGCTCTTGGTGAAGCCTTTAATGTAGAGGCGATGAAAACAGCACTGTCTCATCTCCCGGTATCTGAAATTGAAAAGATCGGCGCAACGTATGAGGCGCAGGCACAAGCTGCTTTGGGTGGTGGTGGTCGCCATACACAAGGTGACGATGTAAACCTTCCTGAGGGAGCACTAAATGGAACACCACCAACTAACTCACAAAATGATGGTGGCGAGAAAACTCCAGAACAACTTAAAGCATTAGCTCGTGAAGAAGCTCGGGCGGCACTTAAGAACACAGGCAGAGGTAATCTGCTGAAGGAGGATAAATAATTATGATGCAATCTCAGTATAATGGCGCTCCTGGTCCCGGTCAGGTTATTACTCAAGAGTTTACAGAGGTTCTTGCATCTACCGATCTTCAGGCAAAGCTTCCCGGAGGTATTTTGCTGAAACAAGGACAAGGAATCCTGAAAAAAGGGACAGTTATCGGCAAAATAACAGCGGCTGGGGCGGATAAGGATAAAGCGGTGGCGTATAGCGCATCGGCAACCAATGGTTCCGAAGTAGCCTTGTGCATTTTGGATAACGACCATGATACAACAATCTCAGATGTTGGCGCTTCGGCGTGGATCGCTGGCATTTTCCATGAATCTAAATTGACAGGCATTGATGCAGCGGCTAAGACAGCGCTGAAGCTTTGCTACTTTGTATAAGGGGGATAAACACACATGGCAAACGTACTTGATCCATATTTCCTTACGGAAGTCGTCCAGAACATTCGGACGGATATTAACAGTTTTCGCGGGGCTCAACTACTGACAAATGGCGTTGACTTCAAACCTGAACTTGGACTCACCATCGAATATGACGTTACTTATGACGACACGGGGATGACACCTGCTACTGGGCTGAATGATCCTTCACCAATTCATACGTCTCCTGTGGTGAAACATATGAACTTCACGAACCAGGAATGGAGAGAAAAGTCCATTATTGATCGTGAAAAGATTGTCACTTTGAGAAAGCCAGGTAATAACTTGCAGCAACAGTGGGCAGAGGAGTATATGGTAGATCAACTGGTCAACTTGAATATGCGGCTTGAGACACGTTTTGAGTGGATGCGTTGGCAGTCCCTGACCGGTAACCTTATCGTTCCAGCAACAGCAAACAAACCTGCCAGAACGATTGATTACGGCGTCCCTGCCACTAACAAGCCAACGGCAGATGTGCTCTGGAGCAATACGGCAACCGCTGATCCGCTGAAAAACTTGGATGAGTGGCTCCTTCTATTCCGGGGAAGTGGTGCAAGAGGAGTTAAGATTCTGGCCAATAAAAAGGTAGACAGCTACATGAAGCAAAATGAGAAAATTCGCGAATTGATTAGATACACATATGGCAAGGATGTTGTAACTGATGGCTCACTTTCTGAAATTGTCAGCCAAAATTTGAGCGGGCTTCAGTATGAAGTTTACGATGGTGGCTACATTGATGATACCGGGACGTTCTACCCGTTTATTCCTGACAATGCCGTAATTATCATCGGTCAAGGCATGACAGGCTCCATTATGGATCTTGTTACAAGTCCAAATAACTATGAGGATATTTTTACAGGCCATACTGGGAAATTTGCTCTCACCAAACTGATTCAAGGTGACCCTGATCAATGGCAAGTCATCAATGGTGCGACTGTGCTGCCGCGGCTGAAATACGTCAACTGGCATATCTTCGCTACAGTGGCGTAAGGGGGAGAACTCAATTTATGACAACTGTAAAAGTATTGGTTGATGCTGTTGGACAATACAATGCCGGAGACATCGTAACAGATGCCCCTGACGGTCTTGTAGATATCGCAAAGAAAGAAATTCGTAATGCGGCAACCGGACAATTGCTTGCGGAAATTGTAGATGGTAACGGGGCTGTTGATGGTTCTCCTTCAGAACGGGAGTTGCAACTTCAGGCCGAATTAGAACAGTCTAAAGCGCGAGAAGCGGAATTACTTGAGCAAATTGATATTCTTCAGTCTGATGGTGAGTTGAAAGAATTGAAAGCCTCAGCTAAGGAATTAAAAATACCCGGATACACCAAAATGAGTATTGAACAATTGAAACAGGCTATCAGTGCTGCTGGCGGTGCAGCAGATGGCAAATAAGATACTCATTACAGAAACATATCATGAAGAAATTAGAGGGCGTCTAGGCGTTGGTGAGGATGTAATATCCGATGCTGACATAGACGCTCTTTCTGTTTTGCCCATTGGAGAATCGAGGATTGTAAAAGCCGTTCCTGATTATGCTGAGTTAACTGGTGATGATCAAACTTATGTGTATGCAGCAGCCGTTTGTATGGTTGCTGCCATACTGGCCCCTTCCATGACAGCGAGAATCAAGAAGTCTAAAAAGGACTTTGACTTCTCTTTTGAAAATCAGGTTGTTGATTGGAAAAAGTACGCTGTTCAGCTTGTTGATGAAGCCTATGATTTTATCGAGTCCATATCAACAGTACAGCAAGGGACAGATGTTCCGGTATTCGGTGTAGCTGGGCCGACCCGGGTGAGAGAAAGGCGGCGTCACTAATGTTTAAAGACTTCGCTCATAGGCATTCACCTTGTACTGTCAATGGTGAGCCCGATGTCGTTATATTGTCTAGGGAAACGAAAGCCACAACGGTTATCGGAAAAGAGTATATGTACAATGGTTTGTTTTCTTCGAAATCATCTGTAAAGCCGGGAGATATAGTTCAGAACGAATCGTCTTATTTGGTACAGACTCTACGTACAACAACTGAGAAGGACAAGTACTGCTCTCTGATTAAAACGAATGCTTTAATCGAGGTGCAAAGATACCAGCAAGCTTATGATGCCAACGATAACCCTATAGGTGGTCCTGACTTTGTATCTGTTGCTGCTGATGTTGTTTGTTCTGCACAGTATGTCACAGCACAATTGCGACAACAGGAGCCGGGCTTGCTGCCGAGTACCGTGTTTACCTTGCAGTTACAGACGACAGTCGATGTAAGAGACCCTCAAGACTCAAGTCTATCCGCGCCTGACCGGATTGTAATGGGCGGGAAGACATACCAGGTAGATGTGGTAGATAAGATCAAGTACCCTAATCTGCTATACGTTCAGCTTTCGGAGGACCGTCGATGATTACGGGCTATGATGCAGCGCGGGCCGCAAAGGATCTGGAGAATAAATTGGCTGTTGAGATTACCGGATTAACAAAGTTGGTCATGCTTACGGCTAAAAGCGGCATACGGTATTATCCGGCAGTTCGGGACCACTTGGAAATGCACATGTTTGTGCTAGCGAATCAGATGATTTCAGGCGACATTACAGCGCATTACTGGCAAGTATGGCTTGAGCAATTCGGTAAAGGCTCCAAGATGGCAGACAGTAGCCAAAATCCCGGCTTAATAACCTACATGAACAGCGAAGCATGGAACCGACTGAGATCCAAAGGTGATCGTATCATTGTTGGTCGCTCAAGAGGGAAGTACCGGGCGATTGACGGAACCATGAAGGAATCAGGTGGGGGATATGCTGGAGTAGATTTGGAGGAGCTTGCGGAGCGCGGTGATATTGATCCTTCATTTAGGGCCACACCACCAACCTACTTCCTGCGTATTGCAATTCAGTCTAACCGGAAACGTATTTTGGATGGCATTAGCCGTGTAATAACTGAGTTTCCGTATCACAGATACTTCAAGGAGGTACGGGAGTGAGCCTACAACTTATTGATGCTGTTCAAAATGCTTTGAAAGAAGATTCGGAATTTATGAGCATGCTGAAGCTTACTCCTTCATCATCCTCTGCTGATGTCGTAAAGCGATTTACGAAAGGCATGGAGCCTGAGATAACGGTTTCTAAGGATACAGTTCCACATATCTGCCAATATGTCATGCCGGGACGATATGCCACTAATCCACTGGTGTTCGAAGGTAAGTTCTGTATCGACTTTTATGGTAAGACAGCATATGAAGCAAAGCTTCTATTTGAAAGAGCATTCAAAACCTTGCACGAAAAAAGGTTGTTTGCACAGGGGTTTATGTCCTATCTTTGTGTGCTATCCTATGACTCGGATTTTGCTACTGGTATCCAAGGGGCTAAGGGGTACAAAGCAATTTTCGATGTTGATTACTTGAGAATGAATTGAGGTGAGCAGAATGGCAGATGCAGCTGTATGGAAAGCAACCGGGAGATCCGGTGATCACAATGGTGTTAACCACGTTGAATATGAGCTGCTGGATTCAGCACAAAAGCGAGTTTCTTTGGCTAAAACCAACGTATCCAGTATTGAAAAAGATGGGGTTAAAATTGAACCGGATGATCAGGAAACTCTATGGTTTAGTGAAGCAAATGCAACCAAGAAGTACAAATTTAATGTTGTTACTCTTGCTGGTACAACTTATGAAGCCGAATTGAATTGGACTCAACCTAATCCTCCTAAACCAGAACCTACCGAGTGGGAAACGCTGATTGCTGAAAAAATCGCGCTTGCTAAAGGATTGGGTATCATGGGGATCTGGAATCCAAAACAGGGTTACAAGCTAACCAAAGAGTACAGTCGCATTGCAGAAATTGATAAGCGTCTATGGGAACTGGTCAAATAAGCTGACCAGTTTTTTTGTGTTCACATATAAGGAGGATGAAACTATATGCAACCTTTAGTATTTGATGGCGTGGGGTCAGCGCAGGTTTATGAAGAAGGCGGAAGGCTTAAGTTTCTTGATGATAAAATCACTAAAGTAACTTTGCAATTGCAGTTTGATTGGGACAAAGTAATGGGTGGCGATAGTGGATATGCATTCCACTATACTGCTAAGGATTTAGGGGATAAAGCCTCTATGGAGATTCCTCGTTACTCTGATATTTTGGCTGAGTTGTCTCAAGGGGCTGAATCAGAAAAAGGCACAGTTCAATTTGATGAGGTAGAGCAAGGATTTTTGACCGCTACTGATGGCTATAAATTAAAGGCTCCGACAAAGTATAATGGAACCTTTGTTGATAAGAGTGACCGCGTTTACTTAAAAGACACTGTCACAGGAGAACTTACTGAACTGACTCGTGTTGCTTCCACTCCAACAGCAGAACAGTACGTAATTACAGCTGATGGAAAAATTACTTCTGATGTTGCAAATGAAGGGAAGTTAATTACCGTTACGTTCAAATGGTCTAAAGAGAATGCTACAAGAAGTAGCTTAAGCGGTAAACGCCGTCCGAAACCATTTAAGCTGGTACACCGTTTTTCCTTAACCGATGATCGGAACGGTAAAGAAGTCCCTTGCCAGCTCACTATTTGGAAGGCCCTCGGGGGCGGAACTTTGGACGTGTCCCAAGAACGCAAAAAGCCAACCACTAACACATTGGCGCTGGAGATTATGGAACCGGATATCACGCCGGAAAACCCTAACGGATATGCAGTGGAAATCATTTTCGGTATCTAATTAATCACTAACCCAACCCCCTACCAGAGCGATAGGGGGTTACATACATTGAGGAGGAAATTTAATGAGTACAGACAAACAGTTGGATAAAACTCTTAATATAGGTTCAGAAATTCGGTTGGCAGAGGGCATCAAAAAGCATGTGAAGATCGGGACTATTGCATTGATCCGTCAGGTTCGTGAAGAAATGGATGGTGTAGTACACAAGTTTTCCTTTTCGATAGGCCGGAAAAAATGGGAGGCTACCGAAGACCGGGAAGCAGTTGACTGGCCTAAAGTGGAGGAAATGTACAAAAAGGTGTTTAATCTCGTGCTGGTTGAGGAAATAACGGAAAAAGAGTATGAACTGATTGACCAGGACGGTATTGCAGTACTGGATGATTTGTTAGACCGATTTCTATTCTGAGTCGTTTCCTCCAGATGAAGAGTCAGATGAGGAAGATGAACAGGAGGAGTCTAACCCTGTCGAGGATGAGCATGAAACGGACTGGTTAGAACTTTGGGCTTTATGTGTGAGCAATGGTATTTCTGATTCGGAGTGGCCTAATATGACTATTCCAAAAATTAGAGCGCTCATGAAGGCTAAGAACAGAAACCGGGAATTTGAAATCATTCTTCACGGTGGCAATGTTGAAAACAAAAAGCCGAAGAAGGTTAAGACATTATCTGATCTTGGTTTCTTCGCCAAGTAAATTAAGAGGCATCCGCAATCATGCAGGATGCCTCTTTTTCTGTATTCAGGGCAGGAAAAGTTTCCTGAACCCTATGAAGAGGTGAGCAAAGTGGCGGATTTAAGTAAAGATGTAGTAGGTGCGCGGATAAACTTGGATACAACCAAGATACTACCCGCTTTCAAGGTGATCGACAACGGAGCAAGGGCGAATGCTGAATCTTTTAAGGTTTTAAATTTGGAACTCGGACTAAGTGAGAAGAATTTCAAATCTCTTGCCAGTAGCGCAGACAAGTTTGCTCTTTCAGCAGATGACAGACGGAAGAAGATCCTTGCTGAATCCGAAGCTCTTGTTAAGCAACGCACTGCACAGGCAGAATTAAATGCTGCACGAAAGAACCAACTAGACCAAGCTAACAAAATTACAGATGAGAAGCTAAGGGCACAACAGGCCATTGTAAAAAAGCGTGAGGATGCAATTGAACAGCAGGAACGAGAGCATCTAAAACGGATGGAAGCCCTTCAAAATAAGGCGACATCAACCGGGCAGAGAGCTGCTAAAGTTTCAGGGGCAGGAACAGATGATAAGACGCGTGAACGTGTTCTTATGCAAGAACAGGCTATCCGCATAAAGCTGCAACAAATGGCGGATAAGGAAGCGCAGCAGGCGAGGAAAAACGCACAGGATTATGAAAAGTTCTGGCTAAGTGCTCTGCGCGCTAGAGAGCAGAAAGAAGCACAGGTTCGCGAAAAGGTACTTCAAGAAGAACAGAAGATCCGTCGTTCACTGAGCCAAACTGAATCGCAAATGAAGCAGACTTTTAGTACAACTCCTAATTGGATTAGTCGTGTAGGAGATATGGCTACACATGCTCTGGTATTTAATACAGCATACGCAGCTATGCATAAAACGCAGGAGGCACTTAAAGAGGGATTAGTTGGCATTGAGTCCAACATGGCGGGTTATATCCAAACCAATGAGCACTATTTTTTGGAGTACAATGAAGGCACCAAAGAAATGGTGATGAACACCGAAAAACTTCATGACCAGACGACCAAATTTATTCGAACGGCGCATGACCTTGGTTCGGAAATTATGGACGTTACCGAATCAGCACGTCTTTGGGGCCGGATGTATAAGGACGCAGGCGTAGTTCAGGAAATGGTGCGTAAGTCTACGATGCTTTCGACTGTCGATTTGGTTTCTCTTGAAGGCGCGACTAAATCAATGGAGTCCACATTTGCTCAATATGGCGTGCAGATTAAAGACAGCAACGATGCCATGGTGCTTGGTGGTCGCGTGTTGGATTCCTGGTCCAAGGTTGCCCATGACACGATGGCACCAGCGAGAGACTTGGGAGCTGCCTTCGAACGGACAGGTAAGATAGCGGCAGAAACAGGCGTTTCATTTGATTTTATGAACGGCTTGATTTCAGCAGGTGTTCGTAACACGGCTCTCAGCGGGGAAAACTTGGGGAACATGTGGAAGACAGTCCTGGGTACAATCCGTACAGATAAAGCCGTAGCAGAGATTGAACGATTGGGAGTTGCAACAAAGGAAGTCGTTAACGGACAGGAACAGTGGAGACGAGCAGAAGATATCTTGCTGGACTTATCCACCAAAGTAATCGACAAAAACTATGATCTTACGAAATCATACGCTGATATTTCACGTGGTGTATATCAATATGCTAAATTAGCCGCTTCTCTAAATGCTGGAGACATTCTACTTGGTACAGCAGCCTCTATTGGTTCAACGGGATCTACAATGGAGTACCTCAAAGTCCAGATGGATACCATTCAGCGCAAAGCTGCTCAAACTAAGGCTTCTTTGCTTGAGATATTTAATAATGCAGGCGACGATGGTTTGAGAAGAACAATCAAGGATGTATTGGATGCAATTGACCAACTACTTATTGGACTTACAAAAGTTCCTTCCGGCGTGTTTGAGGGGACGGCAGCAATCGGTGGTCTACTACTTGCCTATAAAGCTCTGAGCGGACCAGTCATGAATGTAATTGCTGCTGTAAAAGTATTGACGGCTGCAAAGGCTGCGGAAACTGCCGCTATTGGTGCTAATACTGTAGCTAATAATGTTAATATCGTTTCTTCACAAGGAGCAACTCTTTCAACAGTTCAGAGAGTTGCCGCTACCGAAGGAGCTACAGTAGCACAAGGAGCTTTAACGGTAGCAACCGAGGGAGCTACAGTTGCTACAAAATCATTGTCTGTTGCTCAAGCCACAGCGACTGTGACAACAGCAGCCGCCACAGCGGGATTGAGCTTACTTGTTGGTGCAATTGCTCTGGTTGCGATGAATAGTGGTAAAGAGGAGAAGGCTACTCGCGATAGAATTCAGAATTTAAAAGATGAGGACTCGGCATCGCAGCAAATGGTTAGCCAATATCAAAGACAGATTGAATTATTGCCTAAACTGACAAATGCTCATCGCTCACTTGAACAATCAATGAAAGCCGGAAGCATTTCAGCAGAGAAGGAAACACAGGTAAAAAAACAACTTGAAGAGATTTCTAAGGCGCTGGTTATTACTCTTGGAAAAGAAGGGGCCAAGCAGCTTGAAGCTGCTGGTTATACGGATGAGGCTGTACAGGTGCAAGTTGATGCGTTAAACAAACTCATCGAGAAGCAGAATGAAGCCCGAAAAAATGTATTGAAAGATCAGCAAGCGCAATTAATCGAACAACAAAAACAAAAAATAAATGAAATCACAGAAGCTACAAAAGAACTGGAACGAGTAAAAAAGATCATCGCTAATCCAATTGGAAATTTTTTAGGGACAGGCGAATTTAAGGAAGATGCTGCGAAGTTAGAAGAAAAAATAAAAACGTTAGAACAAGAGAATAACAAACTCACTTTATCTGTAACAGAAGTAGGAGTAGCTTTAGGCCAAGCAGCTATTGAAACTGACCAATTTGCTGGGAAAGCTGGAACAGCAACCGAAAGTGTTAAATCACAGGAGGAAGCTCTTGCCGATTTAAGAGAACAGATTCAGGGTAATGGTAAGGCAATTTCTGAGATGAACACTGTTTTAAATGATCTTGCCAATAAACAGTCCATGAACGCAGAAGCTGCGGCTGAATTAATTCTTAAATACCCTCAATTAGCTTCGGAGATTTACAAAACATCTGAGGGATGGGCTTTCGAAAAGAATGCTCTCGAAGTTGTTCGTAAAGCTAAAATACAAAAGGCTATAGATGATCTAAAGTCAGAAAAAGCGTCCAGTTTAAGTACAAAACTTGAGTCTGATGATCGTATCGCAGTCTACATTAAAGAGGCTGGAGCGATTAAGAGTCTTGCTGAGTTAAAAGCTAGATTGAATGGAGTTATGGCTCAAAGTTCACTAGATGTTTTTAATAAACAAAAAGAATTAAACAACATGACTGGAGTGAAATCTTTTCTAAGTGCTCCTTTTCAGAACCAGTTAAACCAAGATAAGAAAAACATGGAGCAAAGTAAAAAAGATATAGGCGAAATATATAGTGGATACGAGAAAGATATGAAGCAGTATGACACTCAGATTAATGCTTTAACCAAGCTATATAATGATCCTAAATTTGGCGTGAGTTCTTCTGGTTCGAAAAAATCGAAGGGAAGCGGGGGCAAAAAAGGCAAGAGCGATGCGGAACGTGCAGCTGAAAAAGCAGCTAAGGACGCATCTGCGGCACGTAAAGATAGTTATGATGACGATCTTGATAACTTTAAGTACATCGCTGAACGAAATGAATGGTCTATAAACCAGCAGATTGCAGGATACAAACGACTGGCTCAACGACATAAGCAGTACCTATCGGAAGATAAGGATGCAATGAAGCAATGGAGCCGCGATGTTCAGAAACTGAATGATTCAAGATTTCAGGAAGACGTGGAGAATCTTGAGCGAAGAACCGAGCGTATGCGGCAGGTCAACAAACAAGAAATTGAGATGGTAAAAACCAGCCTGGATTTCTATAAGAAGGAGCAAAGTAAAAATTATCTGCTTCCTGCTAACCGTAGAGAGATTGCCAAACAAATCTATGATTTAACCGTCAAATACAATGAGCTTCGCTATCAAAACAGTGAGAAGTGGATTGATAAAGAGACTTCCAAAATGGAGATGGCAGGGCAAACCCAAATTGCTATCCTCAAAATGGAATATGACGCTTATATGCGTATGAGTAAGGCAAAGGATCGTACTGCCGAACAAAGTTTTGAGTTGCAACAGAAGATTTATGAGAAACGTAAAGCTCTGGAAGATGAGTTCCTGTCCGACTTCCAAAAACGAATCAATTACCAAAAGAGTATGGAAGCCGTATCTGTTTCCGATCAGCTCAATTTATGGACAAAAATGCAGGCTCTTTATAAAGAAGGATCAGAACAACGGATGGAAATTGATGTACAGGTCCATGATTTGAAGAAGCAACTTTTGGAGGATCAGAAGAAGGCTGCTACCGAAGCTGCCAAGAAGGAAAAGGAAGCACTTGAAAAGACTCGGGATGAGGAAGTAAAGCGGATTGAGGCGGAACGGGATGCTTTTATCGAGGCTCAGGACGCTAAAATTAAGGCCATAGACGACTTGCTTGCCAAAATGCAGACAGCTAATGAAGACGAGGATTATGAACGCGCAATGGCGGAGAAACAAGCGCGCCTTGCCCTGCTACAGTCTGCTGTCGGTCCGGAAGGTATTGCTGAACGAAAACAGACTGAAAAAGATATTGAAGATATGCAGCGGGAACATAACCGAACGCTGGCTAAGCGTGGATTGGAGGATCAGAAGAAGAAGCTCCAAGACGAGAAGACTGAGCGGGAAAAGGATTACAATGACCAGATTGAAGCTGCCAAACAACATTATGATCAGCTAGCCGAGAAATATAATGAGTATTCAGATGGTGTTGAATCTAAAGCTGAAGATTTGAAAAATACCCAAATCTCAAAAGAAACCGAGAAGAACGCGGAGATTTTGCGTCAGTTGGATCAGTTTATTGCTGACTATCAGGCTAAAATGGCTGAAATCAATTCCACCTCATTGTCTGCATCCTTTGATACAGGTTCCTCAATATCAGAAAAGGACAGCGATTTGGCGAGATACAATTCTAATATTGATAAATGGTATTCAGCAGGTGCTGCTGAGAAGACCAAACTGCACGAGGAAAATGCCGCTCTGCGGAATAAGTATGGCATTAAGAAGGATACAGGGAAACTTCAAAAATTCCATTCTGGCGGGATCGTTCAAGGCCAGAAGGGAGCAGAGGTACCCGTCATTGCCCGTGAAGGGGAAATGTATTTGAATGGTCAACAACAGAGCAACTTGTGGAAAATTATCAATTTTAAGATGCCGAAACTTAATTTCTCTATGCCTGATTTTTCAATGCCAATGGCTTCGGGCAGTTCAAATCCGCAGCAAATCAGCAACCAGTTCGTAATAAAATCAGGTGATACTTATATTGAAGACGAATCCGCAGCAAAGGTGTTTTGGAGCGAAAGGGACAACTTTGTACGGAGGTTGCAAACGAGGGGAGGCAAGTCTTAATGATAGACGCTACGGTGGATGGGAAATCCTTTAAATCCATTGGATTAGGGCTTAAAACTCACAATATACCTGTGTTACCACCAACAAAAGACCATAGCCTTGAGATAGCTGAGAGGGATGGAGAGTTGGATTTTGGCAGCACGTATGGAGCGCGGTTAATCAATCTCGAATGCGTCCTAATGGCTGATGATACTACCCTTGATTACCATAGGAGAGTCGCCCAAGTGGCGGCTCTTTTTAATGCCAAAAAAGGGGATATCGTATTCACATTTTCTGATTTGCCGGGAAGACGGTATATAGGACGGTACGCTGGAACATTGGACATTGAAAAGATACTTTGGGATGGGGAACTGACTATCCCGATTAAGATGGGTGAGCATCCGTTTCCAGAGTCAGAGGAGAACATAAAAGAGGTAATTATCACACAGTCTCCGCAAACAGTTTCAGTTATTTCTACAGGGGATGAACGGGCGAGTCCTGTTATTGTTCTAACCAACATCGGCAATAACGAGATTCGGAATTTCAGGATAGCAAATGAATACCAAGTAGAATAGGAGGTTTTATGATTGGCAGATGAAATATTGCTATCGAAGTCAAATTATTGGAAAAGGGCTTGTCTGAATGCGGCCCTGCGTGGTGTACCATTTACAGCACCATCCAAGGTGTATATCGCACTATATACGAGTAATCCTACAGATGCAGATACAGGCCAGGAAGTCACCGGTGGTGGCTATGCGCGCAGCGAAGTAAGTTTTAGCGAACCGACATTTGCGGACCGTTGGGGATCTGCACGGAGTTCTGCTGATGTGTATATGCCTATCGCCACCAAAGATTGGGGCCTTATCACGTACATCGGCATTAGGGATGCAATGACTGGTGGTAACTTACTATATCACGGAGCGATTACCAAACCGCGTACTATCTTGGAGGACGATCATATCCGTTTTGCAGCCGGGAAGCTAGTAATTGATGAGGGGTAGGTGTTAAGCATGGAAAAAATGTATCCACCAGTTGTCAATAGTCCGAAAACGGAGCTTGCAGAACTGGTAACGGACACGCAAACAGAAATTACGGTGTTAAATGCGTCTGTGTTGCTTCAAGGGGAGGGTATAGCCGTTTTAGGGAACGGTGATGTAGCAGAAACCATTACGTATACATCGGTAGAGGGTAACGTGCTTAAAGGGTGTGTACGTGGGTTTGAAGGCGTTACGCGTGCGTGGCCTGTTGGTACACGAATCGCACGTAATTTTACTGCTGCGGACTGGAAAGCGGCCCAAAACAATATTAATGAGCTTGATGCAACTAATAAACGCATTGATGATTCGTTTAAACTGATTTCACCAGAAATAATAACCTTCCCTGCACACGCTCCTTTTCGGGCATGGCAGGGTGTTTGTACTGATGGGAAGTATATTTATCTCGCTACTGATAATCCCGAAAGCGGCATTCAGGACGATGAAAACATTATAAGTGTTTATGATATGTATGGTAACTTTGTGGACGAGAAAAGAAATGCGTTTACAGGTAAGGACTCAGGCGGTTTATTCATGTCTTTTGGTGATATAAGCTTCATTGACGGACGTTTGTATGTAACAGCCTATAATATAAATTCTGGAGGTTCGACACCCTATGAATCTAGAATTGTTCAGTATAAAACTTACGATGATGGATTCAATCAGATTAGCGTAACAGATATTGGGGTTGGAGCAGCGGAGTGCATCATTGACCATGACGAATTTTTGTGGGTTAGTTATCATGACCAACAAATAATCAAGAAGTTCAGTAAAACATTATCGCTTGTAGCAAGCTACCCATTGCCAACGACTGCCAAAGCTTATGGGGGATACCAAGGGATTTTATGGGAGGATGGAGCATTATACGCAAATATGCACGGGCCTAATGCCAAGGGGGGCGAGTTCGCAGGTGGAATTGATAAATTCACTTTTAAGAATAATACTTTTTCCTATGTTGAAACAATTGTTCCGCCTACTTTTGGTTCTACACAAGGCATGTGCAAGTATAACGGGGTTTATTTATTCAATGATCGAGCTGAGAATAAAGTGATAATCGTCAAAAATATAAGAGTCGGTGATCTTGAATTATTGGCGCGCTCCAGTTTGAATAACATTCTTGTGAAGCCGGAATTGAGTAACCATTGGGAGATATTTGATGCTAGTTACGATAGACCGCCAAAATATTATAAAGGTAATGACGGAAGAGTATACCTTTCTGGTATATGTAAAAATACCACTTTCGAGGATATTGCAAAATATATATTTCAATTGAAAAAAGGATACAGACCTAAGCACAGCCTTAATTTTGTTGTGTGGGGAGAAAATGGCCCATTACGGTTGGGGATCGTCGGGAATAAAAGTACATCTACCGCAGATATGGCTGGACAAGTTATACCTACTCCTTCTGGGGTTGGATGGGTTTCCCTTGATGGTGTCAGTTTTCTAGCTGATCCAGACGATATAACCATCGTGTAATAGGAGGGCGCTATGTTTGGTGGAGGATTCAATAGTTTAGGGTTTAATCAGCCAGCAGCAGAGGGGAATATTATTGACCTCTCTGCTCACATGGCCGGACAAGGAAAAATGTACTCAAGGAAGATCGAAACAGGCAATGACAGCGATCAGGCGTTTAACCTGATGTCCTTTAATACAACCAGCCCGGCAACGTCCGTGGAATATGTGCTAGATTTCGCGGTACATATGACCTTATCTGCACAGTTGTCTGGACAGGCTCAATTTAGTACTGAGTTCATCCGATCATTCGACCTGGAAGCCGAGCCGATGTCCGGTCAAGGACGTATGCAGGCTGAGTATATCCGTGAAATTGAGATGATAGCAGAGCGTATGTCTGGAGTAGGTAGCTTACATGCAGATGCTGACAGGTATCATACGGACTTTATCGAGTTTACAGATGTATTCCGACCTGGGGAAGTAATTGTTATCGATTCCGGCAAATTCAAAATTACAAGGAATGGACAGAATGTTTCACATCTTTACAATGGAGATTTCTTTGACTTGAATCTCGGTAATAACAACCTGACCTGGACGGACCCTGAGACAGGGCGGACAGTTTTGTTCCGTATTACACACCGAGATAAATTCTTATACTAAATGAGGTGGATTATGCCTACTCCAACTATGCAAGTCTTTGATAAAAATATGAGGCGCGTTGGTACGCTGGTGGACTCTTATGATATTCAACGGCGGAGGAGAATTAACAGCGACTATGAATTAACCTTTATGGTCCCAATGACCTCAGATGACTATCGTGAGAAAATAGCAATCAAGGGCCACGTTCGAGATGAGCGTGGCCAATTTTATGTCATACAGTCTCGAAGCCGGTCACGGGAAGGACGAAAGCTGACTGCAAATATCTATTGCAATCACATCATGTTTAAGCTTAACGATTACAAATTTCCATATGCCTCATACATCGCAGAAGCATATGGTATCCATATCAATCAACTCACAGACCTGATTACGGCAGCTACAGGCGGGAGATTCAAATTTGTTATCCATGACACATTCGATTTGCATGATATAAAAGACTTTGGGCGCGGGACGTGTTTGGAAGCTCTCAATAAGATCGTGCAAATGTATGAGTGTGAAGTGGGGCCAGATAATTTTGTGATCAATTTGAGAAAAAAGATCGGGGCTGATAATGGGCTACAATACAGACTCAAAAAGAATATCGTTTCTAGCTCCTTCAAAGATAAAGGGGAATCCCTTGTAACCCGCATGTTTTCGCAGATGAAGGATGGACGCACCTTTATTGGAATGGATGCATCTAAATTGACGGACGAGGAGCGGAGTTTGCTTTCCGGTGTGCCGGGAACTATTGTAAACGGGAAGCTGGCAGTTAACTACTTAATTTCTCCTTATGCTCAATATTGGACCAGTGATTCCGTACCATTTTATGATGGTGAAATCATAGAGCAGGATATTGAAGAACCTGAAGAGCTGCTTAAGGCTACTCGAAAGGCTCTCAGGGAGCAAGAAAACGTAACACTAGAAGTTACCGTATCAACGGCTGACCTATTTAAAATTGACAATACAGAACCAGAACCGCATTTAGGTGACACGGTAATGTGTATTGATCCGGCTATGGATATGAACAAACTCAAAGCCCGAATAACAGAGCTTACAGAGTATCCGTATAGCCGAGACAAACACAGTGAGCCTACCATATCAAATGTCAATTTACGGGACTATGCAGATATCATTTCTGACCTGGAGCGGAACAAGAATATTATCAATAATCTGTTCAGTAACGGGAAGATCCGAACGGAAGTATTTGAGTCCTTTGCCAAGCAAGCCGTGATCGACATTGATAATTCCAAAACGGAAATCAAGTACGATCAACGTGGCATAATCCTACAGGACAAGACCAATGCTCAGAACCAAGTTATTATGACTTCAAACGGGGTTGTTTTAACAACGGACGGAGGTAAAACAGCAAGAACAGCAATTACAGCACGTGGCGTTGTTGCTGAACAGATTGTCGGGCAGCTCGGAAACTTTGTATCCTTGGTTATTGGTAGTGGCAATAACGTAACCAAAATTAATACGAACGGAATCAGTGCAGGGAATGACGACTATACCATTGCGCCATTCCGGGTAGACATGCAGGGGAATGTTGTTGCCAGGTCAATCAAGCTTACGGGCCAAATTGATAACTCAGAAATGAATGCTTCAGATATTAGAGCAAGTACAGTTAATGCAAGTACAATACGTGGCAGTAAACTGATCGGCAATGAAATAGAAGGCGGTATTATTACAGGGGCCTTATTCCGTACAGCCAAAGAGGGTAGGCGCATAGAAATAAATTCTAATGGTCTTACTGCTTATAATTCTCGTGGCGGAGAAGCTGTCTCATTAGGTCAGTATAATGATGGAGGCGGCTTATTGTTTATGGATGATGGCTCGCCGAGAGGAAGTGTCTACGGAGATAGAGAAGGATTTCATATGGGGAACATGGGACCTATTATCATAAGATCAGTTGACGATGCTACGTACTTAAAAGGACCTGTAGATTTCTCTGAGGCATTCGTGAGTGGTCTTGATCTTAAGCCGGGGAGTATCGAAGGACTTGAGGATACAATCAGCAGTTTCCGTAATGAAATAGCCGAGATTCGTGGCGATTTGTTTAATGGATTAATTGTTAATGCGACATTTGATCCAAGTTCCAGGAATCTAAAACTGTTCAGTCGTGGTAGAACGGTTGCAACAGTCAATATACCTGCTGGCGGAAGTACAAGTAGCTTGACAACATAATGTTTACTGCACCTTCTATGGATGGTAATATTAGGACATATATACTACATAGGAGGTTCTAATGATGAAAAAATGGTCATATTTGCTCATTGGTCTGTTGATCGGTGTGGTTTTTGCTACGACTGGAAACGCATTTGCGGATCAAATTAAATCTATGGTTGGGCAGACAGTGGCAGGAGAGTATAGTGTAAAGGTTAATGGTAATTCCCTGTCTGAAAACGCGATAGTCGTTGATGGAAAAGCACATGTTCCGCTTCGCGCTGTCACCGACTCTTTAGGGGCGAGTTTAAAAGTGGATGGTAAAACAATTCAAATTGAATCGTCGGAAAATTCTTCTTCAAAACAAACTGATAATATGGCACAGTCTGTTTCGAATAAATACCAAGGGTGGCCTATTTCTAAGTTAGAAGATAGAAAATCAGAGCTTGAAAAATTTGTGACTGATAGCGAAAAGGATAAAGAGAGCATGCTAAAATCTCTCGAAAAATATAGTAAATTTAAGACTGAATATTCAGGAAATGAAAAACTGATGGAAAAGCTAGATTCCGAAACAAAAGATACTGAAGAACGCATAAAGGCAGCAGAAAACAATATAGCTAAATACAAATCTGACTTAGCCGAAGTAAATGCTGCCCTCACGAAGTAATTCATGAACAAAAAGATAAAACAGGCATGGATTATTTTGACGGTTGTTGTTGGGCTTTTTATTGTAGTATGCGTTTCATCTTTTCTATCGGAGAACAAGGAACTGGATGAAGCATCTGTACCTGTAATTAATAATCATTGGTACTACGAATTTACAGATGATCAAATACAAGCGGCAATAAATAAAGGGCTAGAGAGTGATCGTAGTGATATGTTTCAAGAGGAATCTAGCAGGATAATCAAGGTTCATGAAAACAATTTGTTAGAAATGAAAGAAAATCCACCATTAGTATATTTCTACACACCAACATATCAAATCATAAGAAGAGCATATAAGGACTCTCAAAAGATGGATATGCCTTCAGTCAGTGATGTAAGACGAGATAACATAAACGAAAATTTCTTGTACTTCTCTATTGATGTAGGTATGAATAGGGAAGACGCTTACCAGAATTTCCATGCTGTCTTAAGACAGGGAGATGTCACATTACAGCCTGTAGGTGGTAAATTAGCCAGATTAGACAGTCCATCTACAAAGATTTTTTCTCCTGGTGAGGGCCAAACGAAATACACTAAGGAAGTTATTGCTCCTTTTATGATTGACGATAAGATTAATCTAAAAGAGCCGTTATATTTAACATTCATCTATTCAGGTAAGAATGATACTGCAACTTATGAAATAATCCCTTCACAACAAAGATGAAGAAAACGGTTAATCCGTAGTAAATAAGTAATCAAATACAAATACAATACAAGTATGAAAGCCTCTGATAAATCAGGGGCTTATTTTGCGTCTTGAGGGGGTGACGAAACCCATGGCAAAAATAAAATCTACATTGGATATACAACTGGATCTAACCAGACCTGTTGAGGATTTGACCGAGGTCATTTCTGCTGTTATTGCTTCGCAACCAGCGCGCCGGAAGGAAATACTTAAAGGTTTGGATATGGCAGTAGGAAATGCATTAGCAGAGATACAGGCCCAAGAAGAAAAGGAACAGAAAGTAGACGATGATAGCTCAGGAAAAGTTTCCTGAACGGAGAGACGGGGGAAGCAAGGTGGATAAGTGGGAGGTTTTTAAGTTCAGCACTGCTTTAGGAAGTAGCGCTGTGACGTATTTTTACGGTGGGTGGTCGGGAGTATTGGGGGTGTTACTTGCACTGGTCATTATTGATTATGTGACCGGATTATTTGCGGCTGGCGCAGAAGGTAAGAAGGGTACCGGACCTGGTTTAAAAAGTAAGATCGGTCTTATTGGTATCGCTCGAAAGGTATTTATTTTTACGATGGTAGCAGTATCCCATCTAATTGATGGAGTCTTAGGCGATTCGCACTTATTCCGGGATGCGGTCGCCTATTTTTATATGGCAAATGAGCTTTTGTCCATTTTGGAGAATGGCGGCAGACTCGGCGTACCTATCCCGCCAGTGATCCGACAGGCCGTAGAAGTTTTGAAAAGTAAGAGTGGTAAGGAAGGAGAGAAAGAAGATGCAACGACGAAACAGCCGTAATGCAAGAGGGATCGACGTATCCAGATATCAAGGAAAGATTGATTGGAAGGCGGTTAAGGCTGATGGTATTTCATTTGCCTTCGTTAAAGCAAGTCAGGGACAACGTTATGTTGATCCGACATTCATTACAAATGCCAAAAGGGCCAAGGAAGCAGGTGTATTACTGGGAGCATACCATTTCCTAGATGCAACCAACGTTGACGCAGCAAAAGTAGAAGCAAAGCATTTTGCTGATGTGTTGGACCAGGTTGGAGGCGCTAAAACGTTGGACCTTCCTCCGGTGATGGACTATGAAAACAATCCCGGCAACTTGTCCAAAACACTTATTAGTGCTGTAGCTTTGGCCTTCCTGCTTGAGCTGGAGAGACTTACAGGACGCAAGCCCATTATCTATACAGGCAATGCATTCGCAGCTAATTTTAACGCCTCATTGGGCGGTTACCCACTATGGATAGCCCGGTATAGTGATACTCGCGTCCCAAGCGATACAGTGACGTGGAAACGTTGGGATATTTGGCAATATAGCGATAGCGGCAAGGTAGCAGGGATAAAAGGGAACGTGGATATGAATGAGTATGATGGTACGGCGGACGAGCTGCGTGAACGTTTCACAAAGCGCCCTGAGCAGCCGGAGACAGTCACGTCCGGTACGTTCATCGTAAATGGCAAACAGGTAGGGAAGACGCTGCTCTTTAGTGGCAGGACGTATGTTCCGCTGCGTGTGCTTGCTACTGTGTTGGGCTTATCGTGTCATTGGGACACCAGTCTCAAGGTCGCTTATTTAAATGGAGCCAAGCTGCATTTTATCCAACTGGTCGAAGGAGTGGCATACGTGCAGCTCAGACCCGTTGCGGAGGCATACGGCGCTGTAGTGTCCTGGGATTCAAAAAATAAAATCGCATCGTTGAAAACGAAAGGGGATAAATAATCATGCAAACCATTATCGAAACTGTACAGCCTTATGTAAATACCATTGTCACAGCCGCTGCGGGTGTACTTACAGCGTTTGTTTTAGGAGGTCTGAACAAACTCAAGACTAAGGTTAACGTATGGTTAGAGGCGCGTACAACGGCAGCACAGAGGGAAGTAATTCATAAGATCGCTGGGGAAGGATTTGCTTTTGCTCAGACAGCTTTTAAGCAAGCTGGAGGCGAGCGCAAGCTTCAAGAGGCTTTACAGTATGCTACACTCCGTTTGGCAGAACAAGGTATTACAGTGTCAGTTGTGGAGCTTCAAGCCGCGATTGAGAAAGCATACCTGGAGTATAAGGCTAAGACAAAAGCGGTACTCGCTACTGAAGCACAGCCGAACGAGGAGACAGCACAGACCGCAGCTAAGGAAGCTGTATCGGATCTGGCTGCAAAGCTTAATGATTTCTTGGCACAGGCTACAGCTGAGATAGCGACCATTGCTCCTGCTCAGGTTCAACCTGAACCAGAGCCTATTCCCGCACCAGTAGAATCGGAACAAACACCTGTTACTGCGGATTAAGGCCAATGCAGCTACAGTTACAAAGTAATTCATCAAAAAAGTACCCTGCTGGTTTGTGCTGGCAGGGTATTGAAAATGTGTTAATTAGAAAAATTGAATTATTTGCATATTATTTTATCTTTTTATCATTGTTAATTGAAGTTACAAAGGTGGATTTATATTGTTTCATATACTAAGAATTATAGTAATTACCTTAGGGTTATTTTGTTCTCCGACAGGCATGTATAGTTTAACGAGTACGAGTGGTGATTTCCACCAAGAAGTGAAAGTGTTAAAGGTTGACAAGAATTATAGGGCATGGCAAGGTGTCGCTTCTGACGGAACAAATATTTACATTACATCTGACCGTGATGAAAATTTCAAGCTTTCCAATACGATATCTACATACACAATTGACGGTAGTTTTGTAACTGAGAAAACGAATGCTTATACAGAAACAGATCAGAAAGGGCTTTTTATGTCTTTCGGGGATTGTTACATTACAGATGGGTACCTTTACGCAACGGTATATAATTTTAATTCGGGGCCATCAACAGAGGAACGAATAAGTAGAATTGTAAAGTATAGCCTTCCTGATTTGAAACAGGTAGATGAGTTCGACATAGGGTATGGCACAGCAGAGTCTTTAGCAGAATATAATAATACGTACTGGGTAGTTTACCATGACTTAAATGAGATTAGACAATTTGATAAAGATTTTAATCTAATAAAGTCATACCCCTTATCAGAGAACTTTGGAAATGATGGTGGTTATCAAGGTATCTTTTTTGATGAGGATGAGTTATACGCTAACCTACATGGCGCCAATAAATATGGAGAAAATTATGCGCAAGGACTGGATCATTACCATTTTAATGGTAGGGAGTTTAGATTTATTGAGCGTATAAAACCCCCTACATATGGAGCAGGTCAAGGTGTTGAAAAAGTTGGAAAATTATATCTATGGGCTGATCGTCCTGGAAATAGCATAATAGTTACCGAAAAAATTAAGAATTAATTCTGTTTCCGTTTGCTAAGATGAATTTAGATGGAAAATTAATGATATACAAAAAATTACTAAGCATTGTATAATCATAACAACACATTCGGAAGCACCGTTGTGCAATCCGAAAGCATCGGTGATACCCTGCTGGCATACGCTGGTGGGGTGTTTTTCTGTTTTATAGGGGGTGCTATTGCTAAAAACAAATAAAGTATTTTCTTAGTGCTTAGGCTAAGAAAATACTTTATTTAATGTCTGTTTAATCTTCAGGTTTCAAAAAAACTTTATAGGTTATATCATGAGCTACCGAGCTTTGAGTGCTTGGGCTAGCATCAAAATTATAGTCGTACGGGTTTGTATCAAAACTATACATAACATCTAGCACACGATAAAGTTTATTATTCCATAAAATCATTTCTCCTTTTCTTGGGACAAAAGGCAGGGCAACCAGGTCGAAATTTTCAGCGTAGTAGCCCTCTTTATCATTTAATACAATTGCTAATTCGATAACTTTCAATTCCTCACCTCTCAAATGTAGAAATACTCTTTAATTAATAACTACTACTCTTGGAGGCGAAAAGCAAGATGCAGGTCCTTTATCTGTATAAAGTTGAGCAACTCCGCCGACTGTGTAAGTCCCTGGTTGACTGTATTCCCATGTTTGACTGAGAGTTACTCCCCCAGTATTCGGCCCTTTAAAACTGGTAGCTTCCGTCCAACCGGCTCCCGTTTTAAAAGAAGCATTGACTTCTCTTATAATTGAGTCCGTTGCAATACCCCACTCCACCGTTACTGTTCTTCCATTCTTAGTTACATTAAACGATTTGGTTACCCACACAGGCGCTATTATTGATTGGATACTTTCATTGGAATTTGAGGAATCAGGAGCTAATTGTGAAGAAGATGGTTCGACTGATAAGGGCTGAGCTTGAATAGAATTTTCGACTGATGAGGACTGATCTTGAGTAGGGGTGACGCTTTGGGCAGATACCGGGACAACTAATATCACTGAAATTAGAAAGGATAAAAATAGAGACGACAGTTTTTTACTCATTTTTATACGCACCTCTTCCAAATTATTTTTATACTAAATCCTTAAATATAAGGATGAAGTAAACCATTGATGGAACATATAGGTTATATTTTCCATATCATTGTAACCTCATCTTTCTATTAAATAGAGTTGTAGATTTTTGTCAACAACGCCTATGTGACGCCAGTGGGCGCTATAGCGCTGCGTGGATCTCGTTCGGATCGGAGAGAGCTGCCGCGTTCCGGATGCTTGGGCTTCAGCTCGGAGTCGCATCCACATTTTTAGCAGCATTCATTCAGCCCCCGTGCTAAATAGCTCAATTCAATTGGAGCTTGAGCCTTGAAGGTGGCTATATCCACCCTAATAAAGTATCCAAAGGATCAAGAGTAATTGAAACGCACCAGATCGAAAACAGAAAAGGGCAGGAGGAATAGAACTCTAACTGCTCTTTTTTTGCCTTGGACAACGAACACTTGTTTACATATAATATTTGCAGAGGCTTTCAGTATGAACCATACATATTGCATTTACAAAATCACCCAAAACAATTATACTTATCTTATAATCCGAAAGTATCGGTAGCACTCTGCTGGCTCAAGCCGGTGGGGTGTTTTTACGTTTAGGGAGGTTTACAAATGTTAAAATGGATATTTACCGTGTTGATAACAGTCCTATTAGCTGGATGCAGTGTACAACAAGACGTTGTAAAGACCACTAAGAGTGACTCTGTAGCCGTTCCGGTAACGCAGATATCTGCCGATACGGTTAAGCTGGAATTCCCGTCAGCCAAGTACCCGGAAACGGCCCAGCACATCAAGGAGGCCATTGCAGCAGGTAAGTCACCAGTATGCACCATAGATCGCGAAGGAGCCGATCATAACCGCGACCTGTCCCTAAAGGGTGTGCCCACCAAGAAGGGCAAAGATCGAGATGAATGGCCTATGGCGATGTGTGCGGAAGGTGGAGAGGGTGCAGACATTAAGTACATAAGTCCAAAGGATAATCGTGGAGCTGGATCGTGGGTAGGTCACAAGCTGGATAACTATGCTGACGGAACAAAAGTTGAATTTATCGTGAAATAGAAACTCTCCGCTAACCTTAATCGGTCGGCGGGGAGTCTTTTTCTCATTGCTCATATAGGATGTACCCATAAGATTTGGTATGTAATATAAAAGCCCTCCATTAAAGGAAGGCTATAAAAAATCATAAAATTGTTTGATTATAAATATGAACTAACCAAAGCGATTGCTAAAATAACAAGAATAACCATAAAAAATATTTTATAACCAGGTTGCCCGTGTGTATTTTTTTTCTTCTTAATGTAGTAGACAGCCATATAACTTATTCCCCAAATAATCACTAAAACAGCTAAAATACTGGTCATAGAGTCTCCTTACTGTGTCGTATTACAAAGGTTCAACATCAAACACTGCCGCCCATGAAACAGAAACATAAACTCCGTTACCATTGTTATTAGCGCTCATACGAGCTGCAAACAATGCAAAGTATCCTGCGACTGATCCTGAAATACCTGAAACAGGAGGATACCAAGCAGTTGCCCCTGAAACGAGTGCGCCGCCACCTGCCACACTATTATAGTAATCTATCGCTTGTTTAGTTTGAGAGTCAGTGAATTTCCGATCATATCCCCACCAAATGGTAGGTCCAGGATCCGTATTCTGCATTAAGCGAGATGGTATTGTCCTTTATGCTTAAATCGCTATTAACAGTAATTTTACCTGATTTTGATAACTCATTTAATTCATCAAAATGCTTTTGTAAATCCGATAAATTATACTGGTTATAAATACTTTCAGGAACGTCTTTTAGGGACAATACCCCATCCTTAACTTGTACATAGGGTTTTACTGCCTCAACTGCACTCTTTTGAGTTACACTTGAACTTGAATTTTGTGTGATTTGTTCTGTGGATGATTCAGCAGATGCTGCAATTGGAGCGACTGCTGTAAGAGCCAATACACCTGAAAGAATGATTGCTGTGTTCTTTAACTTCATCCAGAACCGTCCTCTCGAAATGGTATTATTTTGAACTACCAATCCAGTGTACCACAAAATAAGGAATAATTTGTGTGTTTTAAATAATTAAATGGAAAATGACCCTATAGAACTATTTGTCTTACAGTAGTCGACAATATTCAAAAAATATAATTTAGTCGAATATCGAATGACAAAAATTTCAAAACTTATTGACAACTGTTAAATTATCGACAACAATAGATTGCAATAATATAAAAGTTTTGGAATTTCTGTATGAAGGGTGGATATGACATGAAGCATACACCTACGATTCGAGCAGAATTAGATAGTTATCTAGAACAAAAGGGTTTGAGCTTAGCGCAATTTGGACAACTTGCAGGCATGAATAGGGGAATAATAAGTGCTATTGTGTCAGGGAATAAGTCTATGTCAGTTAACCAACTTGACTTAATCACTGAGGCTATGGGTTTACCAGAGGGAGAGTTTTACGATCTGTTTATAGAAAACTACATTATTGATCATCCTCCAAATATGAGGCGAATCGAGCCGTTTTTGTTTCGCTGTGCGGAGTTGGGCAAGTTGGATGCAATCCGTCGAGTACTGGGAGCCATCATGGATAATCTGCTATATTCGCCCAAGCTATTTGAAATCGCAGAAGAATTATTGTCGCAGGGACGAAATGAGGCTGCTTTGCTGCTTTATGAGGGTGTAGCTGAAACAGAGAGATATCAACATTCTGAACGCTTGGCAGTCTGCCAATATCGTATATTCACGATTCAAGTTGGAGACGACCAAAGCCGCAACCACAAGGCAGCTATACTATTTGAGCCTTATGTCGAGCGCCTAGATGAAATAGACCAGCTTGACGCATTGAAGGACTTAGCTAATGTATACAGGTCTTTGCGTAAATGGGACAAGGTAGACGAAATGGCAAGACAAATGAGAGCTAAAGCGGAAATCCAGTATAGTTTAAAACACCAAGAAAAACGTGAGTTACGAGATATTGAAAAGAGAACAAGAGGTCCGCTATTTGGATACATTGCTTATGCTGACCTATTGTGTGCAAGTGTTTGCGAAGCCCGGGGCGATTATCAGCAAGCTCTACAATATACATACGCCTATGCGGATTTAGACTGGGTTAAAGAGACCGACGAGGACACAAGACACTGGGTAAATTTGTTCAGTCAGTGGGCAGAAGGTAATGCTTACGTATATAAATTGTTGTCAGGAGAAACAAATCTACTGAATGAATATGTTGAATATATTGCTGTAACATCAGCCGCTAATGAGAATGAAAAGCTCTCAAAACTGTTGAATGTTATAATCGCAGCAAACCAGTTCAGCATAAATGTAGACGATATACTCAAACGATTTGAAAAACTAATCGGGACTTTTTCACAGCAACCATCATCAGATGATATGTATACCCGACAAGTGATACCGGATTATATCGCGTGGTTTGGTTACGAGTTAGGTTTTTATTATTTACATCGAGGAAAGTACAGTGATGGCTTTAAATATTTAATGAATGCAATGGTAAAGTCACATATAATAAATAATGAAACTTACTTTATAAACTGTATGGGGTTATTTGTTCGTTTTCAAGCCCATGCGGTTCCTGAAACTAAAGCTGAGTATTTCAATCTTATTGAAAGGGTGTGGGAAAACAATGTTCAAAAAAATGGTGCTTTTAATCATTGCGGCTAGCTTTTTGTTGATTGTTACTGTGCCGGATCAAGCCTTTAACCACCACCATAGTATTCAGCCTAACGTTACCATTGGAGGATTTTAAAGCTAAAGCTCTGCCAACCTTATGGTTGGTAGGGCTTTCTTTAGTGCAGGAATTACCACACATACGGCAGAATAACTATCTGAGGTGATCAGCATGAACCATACATATAAAGTGTTAAAGTCAGATATAGAACTATTTGCAGCTGCATTAAGCCAGGTAAAGGTGTACGTTGTTCAGTCGTTAGGCGAGGATTTTATATCGGTTGTAGACTATGGTGGCACTATAGAAAAGTTTTCGCCTGAATCGGTCAAGATTGCCGGAGCTTATTACATACGGAATCAATTTGAATTTAGAGTAGATGTAAAAGACTCTACTGGGTAACTAGAGAGTCTTTTTTTTGTTTTGTTACAACATGCGAGATACTTCGACATTACTAATAAAGTAATATGAAGGTGAATGTAATCCATATTACTAGGAGGTTTTATACTATGAAGAAATTCTGTGTTTTATGTTCAACATTCTTTGTTCTCGCATGCGCACTGGTATTGTTTTTACCTCAATCAAGTTTTGCAAAGACTAGTGATAATTTTCAATATGCTGTTTGGGATAGTGATTATGCAGAAACGTCAAGCGGAAAGACATTCAAAGTTACATTCAACAAACCCGTCAAAAATGTCCACTTTGGAGTTGTCTTGGATGATACTACGAACGTGGACTTTCCATGTGATGTGAAAATTCGACTTGAACAAGACGGTCAAGTCTTCACTTGGAAAAAATTAAATTTCGATTCTGAAGGAGATAAGGATTATTCAAACAAATATAGCCAAACAATTGATCCAGGAACCTATAAAGTATACATAGAAGTTTCTAATGGTTCTGGTTCTCATTATATTAAGGGTAACGGTTATATTTATTACGATTATGCTAATTGAAATATATGACTTTAAAATAGTCCATGCTACAGCAGCTGGTCACACATTAAAAAGCTCTGCTAACCTTAATTGGTCGGCAGAGCTTTTATTATTTGAACAATTTTGAAAGCAGCTTGAATATATCAAACGTTGACCGATTGTACACCTTATTGTATGCCGCCTTACGTGGGTTTTTTAGCCATCCCCAACCCCGTGGCATCTTAATGCCTGCACGGTGTACAATCTGCCGTTTGAGGCTGGTACGAGCTGCTATGCGTTTGTTTAGGCTGGGTTTACGTAGGCCGTATTTCATAGTTATTCCTCTCTTTTACGGATCAATTTAACCACTACTGTTATCAACCCTGCTAACGCAGCAGCACTAACCAACATGGTAATAATCACAAACCAAATTGCCTTTACCATAATTTTACCTCCTAATATAGAGGAGCCTCAGACTTGCGTCACTTACTCAGTTTATATAGGCAATATTGGTTGAAGGATATGCCTTCTGCTGCTGCACGCTCCATCAAATGCTTATGCAGGGACTTTGGAGCACGTTGAAGCCACTTGCCGCTATATTGTTCCTCATTTACTGGTTCCGGTATCTCATCACCAAACTCAAGTTTTACCTCAAGGTAACCCTCCATAGCTTCTCTAACCATTTTAAGGGCTTCTTCTGGTGTGTCACCATGGCTCTTGCAGCCTTCCAACTCCGCGACTGTAGCTAAGTGGTAGCTTCCGCTTTCGTCGTTCATATGCTTAATCTGAATTGTATACGGGAGCGCCATGTAATACGCTATGTCTTTTTGGATCGGTTTTTCATTTGCCATATTAATGTAGGCTAGGATAAAATGACTTTGAGAACAAAGGGGAGGTACTACTCCCCGATGATCTCCAGTACGTCTTTGACGTACGCCGCCTTGACGGGTGTTTCAAAAGGTATCGGGAGCGTGTCTCCTGACTCATTTCGGAATATGTGATGCGAACCCTTAATTCGTACCACTATGTAACCCAGATGATTCAGGACTTTTGCTATCTCCGCGAACCTAATCCCGTTAGGGCGGTTTTTCATTTTCTCGATGATTTTATCGACCCTAGCCATGTCTCACCTCCTAAATACATGATATCACATATGATATCATTATACAAGGTTGTGAAGTGTTTTTTTTGGAATAATATTCTTAATTTTATAAGAACTCATGTTTGTATATAATAGTAACAAAGGAGTGGATCGCTTTGTTACCAGACATCGAGCGTAAGTTACTGCATATTCTTTACAACTTTTTTGCACAGAAACGACGAATGCCAACTATGAATGAGTTGGAGATCAAGACAGGTAGGAGTGTAACGGATATAAAGGCAGGACTGCTGGCCTTGGAGAAGGATAACTATATTACTTGGGAAGACAAGTCAAACACGCAGCACATTGTAGTTCTGGAGGGCTGGGAGCGGGGGCAGATCAGACCTATGTCGGCAGGAGATGCCAGTAGATATTTTACGGAATATTAAACCTCGGATAATCTGAGGTTTATTTTTTTACGTACTGGAAATGATATCCCTTGAAAGGAACAAGTGTTCGGAATATAATTTCTACATAACACATCAGGAGGCTACATAAATGGGAAAGAAACTTGAAGGTAATGGTTTATGGGAGAGTTCACGCATCATTTTGCCCGAGCATAAAGAAGGATACTTAAAACTTATGAAGGATCGCCAGCGGCGCGGTAAACCGGAGTTGGATGATCAGGAAGTACAACTGATTGAGCAAGCTCTAATAGACTCTTACAACTCACGCAACGCCGTCACGGTGACCGTATTTAGCCCGTTCGATGATACGGACATGACTGGTGTAGTTACGTCTATTAACACCGCCCGTAGGGAGGTAAAACTGTTCCGGGGTGAAGATGATTTTAGTTGGATTAAGCTGGAGGATATTATATCAGCAGGCTGAAAATAATTACCTCACATAATACATAAATACTTCCATTTAACATGGTAATTGGATTGCCTCTAACAAGTAACAAATATAGAATTAAAGCATATTTGTTACCAATTATGTGAAGGGGTTATGTGTTATGTGGGAGCCTATTAGGTTCTTGCTTTTCTCAACTGTAGAAACATTTGCGGCGTTCGTTTTAATGTTAACTATTTTCAGAGTTAGAGCTTTAGACTATGTATGGCCTGCATTGTTTATTGGATTGATAATGAACTTGCAAAGTTTCATTTTAAGGGAAGAAACTTCTTTGGCTTTTTTTGCTCCAACCATAAACATTATATTGTTCACATTATTGATAACCACTGTTGTTAGGATGCCGATTATCTGGGCAGCCATCATATCCATTACAGGCACATTTTTGTATACATTATTCCAAGCGGCGATTATATTAATGCTTTTTGGTACCTTGACAACAGAAATGCAGACCTCAGCAGAAGGATCGTTAGCACAAGCGGTAACCAGTGCATGGGTGTTAGCTATTTCGTGGTTCCTGTATAAATTTAAAATAGGCTTTACAGCAGATTATGAAAATCTACGTTTTAAGTGGGAGTATGTACTCGTTATTATCTTAATAATAGGAGTATTGGCAGCTTGTGCATTTATGTTTTACGTCAATAATTTCTTTTTGAGTATTCTATTTATTGCCTTAGCATCTGCTATGTTTTTGTATTATGCATTAAAAACGGAGCGTGATTACTATAAAAAGTCTTGACACCATCGCTCTTAATATTGCGACTCACATCAAAACAGTTGTACCTGATCATCCTTCATCTATAGATGTTCTAAAACACGGGATAGCCGTTGCGATCAATACATTTTCAATTATTTTACTGACTATCGGTATCTCATTTTTTACGGACAGAATGCAGGAAGCTTTGCTAGCGATGATATCTTTTTCAATGTTGCGCCAAATTGTAGGAGGAATACATTTAAAGAGCAATATAGTGTGTATTATTGTATCTACAGTTCTACTTACTGCTTTATCTTTCGCAAGTTTTAATTACAATTGGATCGTTATTACGTCGATAATAAGTATTGTGCTTATCTTGATTTATGCGCCGTCGAGGATAGAGGGGAGGACGCGTATATCAAAGCGGCACTATCCGTTGCTAAAGTTTATGGGAGTTGCAATTGTTGCTCTAAATCTGTGGTTGGCTTATCCGGTAGTAGCTGCCAGTTTTTTCGTTCAGAGTTTAACACTAATAGAAGGAGGTGTGAAAAATGAAGAAAACCAAACCGAGTAAAGTAAAGGCTAGTATGTATTACAATATTGCTGCAATGTTGACAACACTTGCGGTTGCTTCAGTAAGCACGGCAAGTTTGTCATGGATTCACAGTCCCGAACCACCGAAAGAATTGTTAAAGTAAGCGGGGAATGTTAAATGCTAAGTTTAACCGTATCGGCAGATCCTGGAGGTATAGAAAAGGGAGAGAATGTTTTAGTAGACAAAGTCCTTTTCATCTCTAAGGGGAGAAAGCGAGACCAGATACTGGTTCACACATTTGATAAAACATACTATATGGTAGGAACTTTGAGGCATTGGGAGAATTTTTTGAATAGTAACGGATATCGTTTTTTGAATGTGGATAGAAGTAACACTCTTAATGTAGAAAAAGTAAAGATTGTTAATGGTATCTTCAAAGATGCTTACTTTGAAGATGATATAACAAAAACATCAAAAAGGTGTCCCATCGCTTATCACCGATTTGATGAGGTTGTTGAAGAAATGGGTTTCATAAATTCCAAAATAATCTTCACAGGAGTTGCTACGAAATAGCGACTCTTTTTTTGTCGAAAATAAGTGTCTTATAATGTCGAATATTAAGAGACGTTCAGCGCCCGAATTTTTGTTGCCAAGACCCTAATATTGGGATTTAATAGTAGTATAGTTATGTCAAAAATAGATATGTTCGATTATAGACATAATTGACTTGGGAGATAAAAAAGGGAGGGGAGTAGAGTTATCTGTAAAAAGTATGGTTCAACCATACTTTTATCCGAGGGAGAGCCAACGGGCTCACTCAAAGATCAGTTCGTATAAGTCTTCCATTTTACAATCGAGGGCATAGGCTACGTTAATCATAACATCAGCAGACATTTTATCCTGATTGTTGGCCCAATTGGAAATCAAATGTCTGCTGTAGCCGGTGCGTCTAGCAAGATCGATTTGTTTTATACGACGTTCTTCGAGTAGTTCCTTTAATCGGCATCTCCCACGGGAGATTTTCAATCAGAGATCCTCCAGTAGGTATCTATTCGTTGCAAATTATATCACTGAGAGGCACTCCAGTAAATACGACAAAGGGCGTGCAACAATGCAGGAATATCGGGTAGAGATAAAACAAAACTTAAGCCGGAAAGCAGCAGCATCTCTCGCAGAAATCATTATGATCGTACACGATATAAAAGCACCTGTTACAGTAAAAGTCGTCTCACCTTTACAAGAACACAAATTATTATTGGACAATATTATCAACTGTAGTACGGGCGACTGAATGAAAAATGAGCAGGAGGGGTAAAACCTCACTGCTCATTTAGCTTTATATCGTTAAAAAATATCCCGCAAGTTACCCGCAAAAGTGCTTGTAGATTGTTATTTTTTCTTGTAGATATAACTCACTCAAAAATCGTAAAAACCCTTTACCCTTGCGGCTTTAACTCGCTTCCTGTATGCTTGTGTAGATAACGACTTATATATGTTCTACATTTGAGGTGGATAACATGAACAGAATTTATCTGGATCATGCCGCATCGACTCCTATGCATCCTGAGGTTGCGCAGACTATGATGGACATCATGACCGGTCAATTCGGCAACGCTTCGAGCGTTCATGCCTTTGGCCGTGATGCCAAGCGCACCGTCAGCGCAGCGCGGGATGCCGTTGCGGCCTCTTTGGGCTGCAAGCCTGAAGAAATTATATTTACGAGCGGAGGGACAGAGAGTGATAATCTGGCCCTGTTTGGGACGGCTACGGCAGATGGTCGTACTTCCGGCCATATTATTACAACCGCGATTGAACATCACGCCGTGCTTCATGCTTGCGATGAGCTGGAAAAAGCGGGATACCAGGTAACCTATATCCCGGTCAATGGTTTTGGGCGTGTGAATCCTGCGGATATTGAGGCAGCTATTCGCCCGGATACTTTTTTGATCAGCATGATGTATGCCAACAATGAGGTGGGCGTCATTCAGCCGGTTCAAGAAGTAGGACAGATTGCGAGAGAGAATGGAATTATATTTCATGTAGACGCAGTTCAAGCCTTCGGGCATATATCCATCGACTGCAAGAATCTCCCGATTGACTTACTTAGTGTGTCTGGCCATAAGATTAACGGTCCACAAGGGGTGGGTGCATTGTATATCCGTCAGGGTACACGCATTCAGCCGCTAATGCATGGGGGACTTCAGGAGAAGAAGCGACGTGCCGGAACAGAAAATATCGCCGGCATTGCTGGGCTGGCTAAAGCCGCAACTCTTGCCAATGCTTCCATTGAGGAGCGAGGAGCACACGATATGGCTCTTCGCCAAACGTTGCTAAAAGCGTTGGAAGGCTCTCTGGGTAGCCATGAGTTTATAATTAACGGTGATCCTGAATATTTTGTGCCTAATGTGCTAAATATTAGCTTTCCGGCCATTGGTACAGAGACCATGCTGATGAATCTCGATATGGAAGGAATCGCAGCTGCCAGTGGATCAGCCTGCACTTCGGGGTCTCTAGAGCTATCGCATGTATTGCAGGCGATGGATCTGCCTGAAGATGTTTTGAATTCAGCGATTCGGTTTAGCTTCGGTTTGGGTAATACTACGGAAGAAATGGAATACACGGCCAAGAAAATTGAAACCATATGGAAGCGGCTGCGTACTAGGAACTAGGGATTTCTCCGCATTTTAGTAAGAAGGGAGGGGCGGTTTTCCATTTCATTGCATGAACGAAAAGCAAGGTCTGACAGGCATGTAGGAAAAGGACCGCACCTTCGTTCGGATTGCAGAATGAGGAGGGACCCGATATATGAAGCTTCAAGACATGATCGGACTTGCTGTTTTCGATGTCGAGGACGGGAAGCAGATTGGTAAAATACATGACTTTATGTTGACAGCTGATTGGCGAATTACAGGGATTGAGCTAGAAGGTAAAGGGCTTTTTTCATCTCATGTCAAAATGGTGGCTTGGGATGACATCGTTGCCTATGGTGAGGATGCGATCATGATTCGCAATCAGCAGGCCGTCCGTAAAACAGAGGCCCATGATATACAACATACGTACTTGCTTGGACCCGGTAAACTGAAGGATTTATCCGTGCTAACAGAGGAAGGGCTTATGCTCGGGCACATCTCGGATGTTTATTTTGACCAGGAAATGGGCAATAACATAATAGGCTTGGAAATCAGCGATGGTTTTGTATCGGATATTATAGAAGGGCGGAAATGGCTGCCCTGCACCGAAGATATGTCCATCGGGGAAAATGCTGTTATGGTTCCCCCGTTAAGCGAGCAGCGTCTGGAAAAAGCCATATATTCTGTTAATGGATAGGGTGAGTTTATTGAGATGTCCGAATTGTAATTCCAAAGATATCGGAAAAATTGGCTCCCATCAATTTTATTGCTGGGGATGCTTTATCGAACTTCAAGTGAATGGTGAAAAAATGTCTGTCTACCAAGTGGAAGAGGATGGAACGCTCAGTTCGCTGGACGACTTATTCTTTGGAGATGAGATGGCACAACAGGACTTGCCGCAAATTCACGCTTCTTCCTAAGCTTGATTCGGAAAGTGGACAGGCTGTTTACGAAGAGGTGTGATCTCCCACCTATTGCTTAAAATACAGCTTAGTGGGTTGGATCATGCTTAATAAAAAATGGAGAGGGTGTCCCGAAAGGCCTTTTGGCCTGGGGGCACCCTCTTTTGTATATCCTATTTTGTGAAGATGGCTAGTTCTACAATTTAAAGCGTTTGACCTCTTCCAATAGAAGATCTGCATGAGAATCAAGTTTGGCTGAAAGGTCGGCAATATTGTTCATAGCATGACCTTGTTCTTGTACTGAGGAAGCTACTTCCTCGGTAGATGCTGCACTTTGCTCAGAAACAGCGACAACGCTAGAGATGACATCTGAAATATGTCCGGCATTCACACGGAGATGATCTGCGGCGGCGGAAACATCCTCAATTTGGGCAAGCATGTGCTGAGAAGCGCCACGTATGGATTCAAACGCCTGTCTCGTTGCAATGGCAGCATGCTCCTGTTCTACAGTTACAGCAAGAGCCTTCTTCATTTCCTCTGCGCTTTGTACTCCCGCAATTTTAATTTCCTCCAGCTTACTCATGATACTGTCACTGGAGTTGCCCGCTTGTTCGGCCAGCTTTCTGACTTCTCCCGCGACGACGGCAAAACCTCGTCCGTGTTCCCCGGCCCGTGCCGCTTCGATGGATGCATTGAGGGCTAGTAGGTTTGTTTGTGCGGCGATATCGTGGATGGCCCCAGCCAGCCGTCCAATATCCTGGGTTTTCAGCGTGAGTGAATCTACTGCTTCTCCTGCCGCAGTGGTCGTTTGTCTGGACTCGGCTGCGAGTTTCGCTTGACGCTCTGCTGTTTCATACCCAGCCAGCACGGCAGAATCTGTTTCGAATACAGCAGTTTGGGTCCGTTTGACACTTTCGCCAATCTGGTTGATGGATCCTGTCATATGTGTCAGCTTCTCAGAACCGGAATATACGGCCTCAGCTTGGTCGCTCGCTCCTTGAGCCAGCTCCTGTACTGCACTGGAGATTTGTGAGGCAATGGTTCCTGTATCTTTGGCGTGTTGATGCATATCATGGGAAGCGGAACTGACATCGCTAGCTGTATCTGATACCTTGCGCAACAGGTGAGAGAGATTGTCTGACATGAGGTTAAAATCTGTCCCCAGACTGGCAATTTCATCTTTACCCTTAATATCCACACGAGCGGTCATATCGCCTTCAGCTATCCGTTTGACATTTGCTTGGAGCCTGCGAATCGGCTTGATAAAGTTGTTTGCCGCCCAGATCGCCAGCAGCATAGCAGCAACTAAAATGATAGCAACAGTAATAATCAACTGATTACGAGTGGAGTAATATTCCTGAAAAGCAATATCTTTAGAAATAGACAGGCCTACAATCCAGCCTGTGCTAGGCATCTTTTTAAAATAAAGCTGACGGTCACTGCCATTGTAGCTATAGTCTGTTTTTCCCGAAGCTGCGCTGAGCAGGGTCGCGGTCGATGATCCTAACTCGGGGGTTTCCTTGAGGTTTTTGCCAGCCAGCTTGTTATCTGGATGCGCGATTACGACTCCCTTTTGGTCAATCAGAAATGCGTAGCCCAATCCGTTCAGGTTTATGCTTTGAATCATTTTTGTCATATCGTTGAGCATAATATCCTCGCTGACTACCCCGGTGATCGAGCCATTGGCATCCTTGAGCGGTTTAGCGATGGAAATGGTGAAGTCATTGCTTCCTGCATCAGTGTAGGGTGAGGAATAATACATTTCTCCCTTGGTTTTGGCATCCTTGTACCACGGGCGAGCGCGAGGATCATAATTTGCTTCAAACCAGCCAGATCCATCCCAGTAAGAACCATCTTCATAGCCTGCATAAATGTTGGAAATATTTTGATCTTTATAGTTTTGGAAAGCTGCTTTCAGAGATGCTATTTTGGCATTTGATGAAATATCACTGGATTCCAGACTCGCAGCTAATGTTTCGATAATTTCAGCTTTGCCGCCTGTCCATCCGTCGAGCTGATTTACGGTTTCGGAAGCTTTACTGTTCATAAGCTCTTGGATATCATGATTGGCCTGATTTTTAACGCTTGTCATGCTAATGACGGATAAAGGCCCGGCTGCAACGATTACAATGCAAGTGAAAAGAAGAATAAGCTTCATTTTTAAGTTCATGTAACGACCCCCGATGTTTCAGAAATGTGAAAGCTTAGGATAGTGCTTTGTACTTATATCGTCAGATCGAATGACTTTGTTTATTGTTTTCATCCATTTTCATCATTTTTTCACAATGGTTATTTATGGAACACCTTAGACTGGCGGGAAGGATTAAACTAGAGGTACAGGCATATACTTAAAGGAGGCTAGTCCGGTAAGGGGGCACAAAATGGACCAATTAACGAAAAGTAGACTGTTCCGGTACGGCATATGGACGCTGCTGGGACTTGTCATTCTATATTTTATCTGGCTGCTGAGACCTTTGTTTTTGCATTTGTATGAATTTCTGAAAACAATCATTGCTCCGTTTGCGGTAGCGATGATCATCTCCTATGTACTTAATCCTGTAGTCAGTATGCTGGGCGGTCGAAAGGTGCCTCGTAGTGTAGCTGTACTGCTCATTTATGCTGTGTTTTTGGCCAGTCTTATTGTGATCCTGATGAATCTGATTCCAATGTTCATTGAACAACTGGATGAGCTGAATGAGCATCTGCCTGAGCTGACCATGCATGCACAGGGACTAATGACGAATATGGAAAGCGGTATTTTACCCCAAGGGGTGCGAACGGGGATGAATCAATGGTTTTTCCAACTGGAGAATCGGATGGCTACTGGGATTTCTACCTTTATGGACAACATTGGTGGGATGATCAACATGCTGTTCAATGTGTTTATTGTCCCTTTTCTTATTTTTTATATTTTAAAGGATTTTGACGTGTTTGAACGGACGATTGTATCTTATCTCCCGCGTTCTCGTCGTAAGGCGATTGTATCAGTACTTAAGGAAATTGATCAGGCGCTTGGCAACTATGTCAGGGGCCAATTGCTGGTTTGCGTCATTATTGGCGTGATGGCGTATATTGGATATATGCTGATTGGCATGCCTTATGCGCTGTTGCTGGCCGGAGTAGTGGCTCTTTTTAATATTGTTCCATATTTGGGCCCCTTTTTGGGCGCTGCACCGGCAGTAATTATGGCTTCTACGGTTTCCTTAAAAATGGTACTTTTAGTCGTAGTCGTTAATGCCTGTATTCAAGTGTTAGAAAGTAATGTAATCTCTCCTCAGGTGGTGGGACGAACGCTGCATCTGCATCCGCTAGCCATTATTTTCGCTCTGCTAGTCGGTGGGGAAATTGCGGGAATTGCTGGCTTGATCTTGGCAGTTCCTGTGATGGCGGTTTTGAAGGTAGGGCTTCAGCATTTTTTTGCATATTACGTGAAGCGAAAAACGATCTGATTTCGTCTATATCCCGGATGCATGCTGTCTGAAATCGCGTTGACACGGCTAAATGACACGGATATACTGAATTGAGTATGTTTAAATGTGTTTATCCAGTAGGGAAAGCTCATTTCGGAGTGCGGGCTGAACCCGCCGGGATGCTCCCGTTACCAGTGAAAACAAGGCGATCGATCGTCCGTTAGCAGATGTTGGTGTGCGCTTGCACATGTAGCATTTCGTACAGAAGGGACGGCGATAACCAGGGTGGTACCGCGATACAATCGTCCCTGATCCGTTCAGGGGCGTTTTTCTATTTTTTATGGCCTGTGCCAGAAACCAGTGACACCATAATTAGGAGGCTACTTATATGAAAGCTAGTGAAATCCGCTCCAAATGGCTGGAGTTTTTTGAAAGCAAAGGGCATGTGATTGAACCAAGCGCACCGCTTGTTCCGCATAAAGATCCTTCCCTGCTGTGGATTAATGCGGGTATGGCGCCGCTTAAGCCTTATTTTGACGGACGTGTAAAACCAGAAAATCCACGTATCGCTAATTCGCAAAAATGTATTCGGACGAACGACATTGAAAATGTCGGTAAAACCCGCCGTCATCACACGTTTTTCGAAATGCTCGGCAACTTTTCCATTGGCGACTATTTTAAGGAAGAAGTCATCACATGGGCATGGGAGTTTCTGACAGACCCGAAATGGATCGGCTTTGATCCAGAACGTCTGGCTGTAACGGTATATCCTGAGGATGAGGAAGCGTACAAGCTGTGGAACGAAAAAGTTGGACTTCCGGCTGAACGTATCATCAAACTGGAAGATAACTTCTGGGATATCGGTGAAGGACCTTGCGGACCTTGTACGGAAATTTTTTATGATCGTGGCGAAGCCTACGGCAGCGACATGACGGACCCTGAAATGTATCCGGGCGGAGAAAATGAGCGTTATCTAGAAGTATGGAACCTCGTATTCTCGCAATTCAACCATAACAAAGATGGCAGCTACACGCCGCTTCCTAATAAAAATATTGATACAGGGGCTGGCTTGGAACGTTTTGCATCCATTTTACAAAATGTGGATTCCAACTTTGATACGGATATCTTCCAGCCACTAATCCAGAGAACGGCTGCGATGGCAGGCGTTAAATATAACGACAATGTGGACAGTGATGTGGCTCTCAAGGTCATTGCTGACCATGTTCGTACTGTTGCTTTCGCGATTGGTGACGGTGTACTTCCTTCCAATGAAGGACGGGGTTACGTCATTCGCCGTTTACTGCGCCGGGCTGTTCGTTATGGAAAAATGCTGGGCATGAACCGTCCATTTATGTTTGAACTGGTGGAAACCGTTGGGGATATCATGGGCGTATACTATCCTGAGGTCGTAGACAAGCGTGATTTCATCATCAAGGTGATTAAAACAGAAGAAGAGCGTTTCCATGAAACATTGACTGACGGATTAGCTATTTTGGCTGATATCAGTGCTCAGGCAAAGGCCGAAGGCCGCAACGTCATTAGCGGAGCAGATGCTTTCAAGCTGTATGATACGTACGGGTTCCCATTCGACCTCACAGAGGATTATGCGGACGAGCAGGGCTTGAAAGTAGACCGTGAAGGCTTTGATGAAGCGATGCAGGAACAGCGTCAACGTGCGCGCGATGCTCATCAAGATAATGCCAGCATGAAGATTCAGGGCGGAGCTTTGTCTGATCTGGCGGTTAAAAGTGATTTTGTTGGATATAATGACCTCGTAACTGAGTCCAAAATTGTGGCAATTGTATATGATGATATGCTGGTGGAGAGTGTTAGTGAAGGACAGTCCTGTCAGGTCGTGCTGGATGTGACTCCTTTCTATGCCGAAAGCGGCGGGCAAGTCAGTGACCATGGCTTACTGCGTGGCGGAACGGTAACCGCGAAGGTTGAAGGGCTGTTCAAGGCGCCGCAAGGTCAGCATGTGCATCAAGTCGTTGTAGAGGCTGGTGAGCTGAACGTAGGCGATACGGTAAAAGCTGAAGTAGATCAAGCTTCACGTGGAGAAATTGAGAAAAATCATACGGCTACGCATTTGCTTCACAAAGCGCTTAAAGAAGTGCTGGGTGACCATGTCAATCAGGCGGGTTCTTTGGTAGAACCTGGGCGTCTGCGTTTTGACTTCTCCCATTTTGGTAGCATTACCCCAGAAGAGCTGGCCGATATTGAACTGCGGGTTAACCGTGCCATCTGGAGCCAACTGAATGTGACGATTGAACTGAAACCGATTGACGAAGCCAAAGCTCTTGGAGCGATGGCACTGTTTGGTGAGAAATATGGTGATATCGTACGGGTCGTTAAGGTTGGCGATTACAGCATCGAACTGTGCGGAGGATGTCATGTCAGCAATACTTCGCAAATTGGTTTGTTCAAGCTTGTCAGCGAGAGCGGCATCGGGTCAGGTGTACGTCGTATTGAAGCAGTGACCGGACGTTTTGGTTTTGAGTATATGGAAGGTCAATTAGAGCTGTTGAAGGTGTCGGCTGGGCTTGTTAAATCCAAGCTGTCCGAGGTGCCAAAACGCATCGAATCTTTGCAGCAACAAATTAAAGACCTCAGTCGTGAAAATGAGTCACTGCAAAGCAAGCTGAGCGCTATTGAGGCGGGTCAGCTGACTGATCAAGTCGTGCAAGCTGGCGGAGTGCAGTTGTTGGCTGCACGCGTGCAGGCCTCCAGCATGGATGCACTGCGTGCGATTGCTGATGAGCTGAAAAGTAAGCTCCCTGCAGCTGTGCTGGCGCTAGGCGCTGCAATGGACGACAAAGTTAATTTTGTCGTTGTTGTCCCAGCTGAGCATACCAAGACAGGACTTCATGCAGGTAAGCTCGTGAAAGAAATTGCGGCCGTATGCGGCGGCGGCGGTGGCGGACGACCTGACATGGCGCAAGCCGGGGGTAAGGATGCCAGCAAGCTGGACGAAGCACTTCAACGTGCGCATGAATTGGTGTCAGCAGCCTCACAAGGATAAAGTTCGATAATTTTTGCGGATTTTTGGAAAAAAACGGACTTAGACATTTCCTTGAAGGGCTTTGCTTATGGTATGATATAAAAGAATAAGCTGGCATAAACATGTACACATGTTTTGTGGAAGCGAGGTGTCAACAATGGATTCCATGGACAAAACGGTCAAATTTAATGTCAAGGCGGATGAGAAGGAAGCTTCTGCTCAGGAGATTTTGTTGACCGTATATGATGCGTTGGTAGAAAAAGAATACAATCCGATCAATCAAATCGTCGGGTATTTGCTATCCGGTGATCCGGCTTATGTGCCGCGGCATAATAATGCTAGAAGCCTGGTGCGTAAAAAAGAACGCGATGAATTGATTGAAGAGCTGGTTCGTTTCTATCTCGCTAAGCATCGTTAGGAGACAGGCATGAAAGTAATGGGATTGGATTACGGGGATCGCCGAATTGGGGTCGCCGTAAGTGATGCCTTCGGCTGGACCGCCCAAGGATTGGAAGTCATAGAACGACGCGGTGACGACAGCGAGTTCGGTAAAATTGCAAATTTGGTTCGTGAACATGAAATTGGTGAGGTTGTTGTAGGCTTGCCGAAAAATATGAACGGAACCGTGGGTCCACGCGGTGAGATTTGCATTGAGTTTGCGAACCGGCTCAAGGAGTTACTGGGTTTACCCGTTCACCTTTGGGATGAACGGCTGACGACGCGTTCGGCAGAGCGTGCGCTTCTGGAGGCCGACGTCAGCCGCAAAAAACGCAAGCAGGTGGTAGATAAACTGGCCGCAAGCCTGATCTTGCAAAATTATTTGGACGCACACAGTACAAGGTGAGGGGGATTTCGTAATGGCTGAAAATCAATTGGGTATGGAAGAAGAGCCGGAAATTATTTATATTGCCGATGACGAGGGCAACGAGGAAGAGTTCGAGGTCATTATGAAGTTTGAGGTAGATGGTTCCGAAGCAAAGTACATGATGGTTGCGCCAGTGGACCCTGAAGCTGATGAGTCCGATGTGTACGCCTTCCGCTACGAAGAAGAAGGCGATGATATTAAATTGTTTGTGATCCAAGACGATGCCGAATGGGAAATCGTCGAAGAGACCTTTAATACATTTGTAGAGGAAGAAGAAGAGGAAGACGGGAAATGACGAGCTACTCACGTGAAGACTTGAGCTGGACCTCTGATTTGAAGGAAGCATTTGACGGCGATGTAGAGTTGCAGGATGAACAGGGTCATGCGATACGCATGGAGTTGGAAGCAGAGTTCAAGGTAGGCGAGCAACGGTACGCCGTATTGCGTAGACCTGGTGCTGCTGCTGGCGAACATGAATTATATCATGTAAGCTCATCCACAGACGGCGAAATCTCCATCACCACCATTGAAGATGATGATGAGTGGGAAGATATTTCTGAGCTGTACGACGAATGTACGTTGCCGGAAGAGCTGTAAGTATGGATAACGAGCAGATCAAACCTGAAAGGGCGGACCAGTCCGCCCTTTTTGGCTGTGAAGGAGTTGGGTGGATGTGAAGCGAAGGACAAGGATGCTTACGTTGCTTCTCGTGCTTGTTTGTATAGCGGGAGGTGCAATCCTCTATATATGGAATGCCATGCAGCCTGTTCAGCCGAAAACACAACCCGTTGCTTTTACGGTGGTAAGGGGTACGGGAACATCGGCTATTGCAGATACGCTGGAGCAAAAGGGACTTATACGTAATGCGCTCGTGTTTAAGGCTTATGTAAAATTCAAACAGCAAGGAAACGCATTTCAGGCTGGAAAATATGAAGCGCAGCCTGGCGCAACCTTTGATCAGCTGATTGCCAAGCTATCGGCTGGGGACGTAGTCAAAGAGGAAATGATCCGTTTTACAATCCCGGAGGGTTTTACGATTAGACAGATGGCTGAGAAGCTGCAAAAGGAAGGACTGGCAGACCGGCAGCAATTTTTGCAGCTAGCCAACGATCCGTCCGCTTTTGACGTCCCGCTGGTACGGGACATACCAAAGCAGGCGGGGCTTCGCTATGCGCTGGAAGGCTATCTTTTCCCGGAAACTTATGAACTGAAAAAGGGAAGCACCACCAAGGATATCATTCAGACGATGCTGGAGCAGACGCAAAAACGTCTGGATACCATTTCTGACCTGGATGCCGGGCTGCAGCAACGCAGTGAAACACTGCATCAGCTGCTGACAGTTGCCTCTCTGGTAGAGCGTGAGGTGGTTGTAGACGATGAGCGGCCTATCGTAGCTGGCGTTATTTATAACCGTCTTCAACAGGATAAAAAGCTGGAAATTGATGCTACAGTTCAATATATGCTGGACAAGCAAAAGGAACGACTGTATTACAAGGATTTGGCTGTAGAAAGTCCTTATAATACGTATATACATCAAGGACTTCCACCAGGACCGATTGCAAGTCCCAGTCTGAAATCAGTAGTGGCGGCTCTACAGCCGAAATCTACAGATTATTTATTTTATGTGACCAAAAAAGATGGAACACATAAACATTTGTTTGCCAAAACGTATAAAGATCATTTGCATAACATTCAGGTAAGTAACCGTAAGACAAATTAGGAGGTGAGCCTATGGCTTACAAACCCGAACTGCTGGCAACTGCCAGCTCTCCGGAGGATGCCCGCCATATGCTGGAGGCTGGAGCTAATGCATTGCTGATTGGAGATGACCGCTTTGGCATGCGGTTGCCAGGAAATTTTACACCGGACCAAATCCGTGAGGTTGTGGAAGAAGCACGGAAGCATGCCGCACAGGTATATGTATCTATGACGAATTTGATGACGAACGAGCTATTGCCACTTCTTCCGAAGTATGTGCAAACCATAGCTGAATGCGGCATAGACGCCATTGAGTTTAACGATCCAGCAGTGCTCATGGCGGTGAAGGAACATGCTCCTCATCTGAAACTTTTCTGGAACGGAGAGATGATTTCTACCAACTTCGCAACCGCCAACTATTGGGGCGAAAAAGGGGCATCACGTGTCATCTTGGCTCGTGAGCTCAGTATGGATGAAATTACGGAAATGATTCCAAAGTTGAATATAGAAGCACAGGTTCAGGTACATGGAATGACTAATATTTATCACTCCAAGCGTAAGCTTGTTCAAAGCTATATGCTGCACCAGGGTCGCACGGTAGAAGGTGATCTCGGCAGAGGACGTGGTTTGTTTCTGATTGAAGCGGAGCGGCAGGAAGAGAAGTTCCCGATTTATGAAGATATCAACGGGACACATATTATGAGTTCGGATGATTTTTGTATTATGGAGGACCTGCATATTTTGATGGAGGCGGGTGTGCATAGCTTTAAAATCGAGGGCTTGTTGAAACCTACCGCATACAATGAGGCAGTTGTCCGTGCTTATCGTAAAGCAATAGATAGTTATACAGCCGACCCGGATGCTTATGTTTATGATGAAAGCTGGCTGGATGAGGTTCGCCGTCTTCAAGACCCTGAACGGGAACTCTCCTTCGGATTTTTCTACAAAGAGCAGGTTTATTAATTACAAAATGAATTTACAGAGGGGGGAACGTCATGGGAACGATCACCAAAACGAGAAAATATACAGGTAAACGGAATCGTCTGGATAAGCCAGAGCTGTTGGCTCCTGCCGGAAATCTAGAAAAGCTGAAGTTTGCCGTTCACTATGGCGCAGATGCTGTATATATTGGTGGACAAAAATACGGTCTGCGTTCTAACGCCGATAATTTCAGTTTTGAAGAAATGCGTGAAGGTGTGGAATTCGCCAACAAGTACGGTGCTAAGGTGCTTGTGGCGACTAATATCTATGCTCACAATGAAGATATTGCCGGAATTGAGGAATACTTGCGCAATCTGTATGAAGTAGGAATTCATGCCGTTATCGTCGCTGATCCGGCCATTGTATCCGTGGCATTGCGGGCAGTTCCCGGATTGGAAGTGCATTTGAGCACACAGCAGTCCACGCTGAATTGGCAAGCGGTAAAGTTCTGGAAAGACGAGGGACTGCCGCGTGTGGTACTTGGACGTGAAACCAGCTTGGAGGAAATCGAAGAAATTAAAAAGCATGTGGACATCGAAATCGAAGCTTTTGTCCATGGTGCGATGTGCTCTTCATTTTCCGGTCGCTGCGTGTTATCCAATCACTTTACAGACCGAGATTCTAATCGTGGAGGATGTTGTCAGTCTTGCCGCTGGAAATATGATTTGTTTGAGGATGCCCGTCCAGGTGAGGTTTGGATATCTGAGGAAGAGGCACAGGATAACAATGTACTAAAACAGTTCCAGCTTGGCGTTAACCAGCTTCCATTGTTTGAAGAGAGTGATAATGCTTTTTCTATGGGGTCTAAGGATCTGTGTATGATTGAGAATATCCCTGATCTGATTGATGTGGGTGTAGACAGCTTTAAAGTAGAGGGACGTATGAAGTCCATCCATTATGTGGCTACGGTCGTGAATGTCTACCGTCAAGCAATTGATTCCTATATGGCTGATCCGGAAAATTATGTACTCAAACCAGAATGGATTGAAGAAATTAACAAGGCTGCCAATCGTCCGTTGAATACAGGATTTTTCTATGATACCCCGGATCATGAGGATCATATTTATGAGCCGGAAGAAAAAGCAGTCCCTTATGATTTTGCCGGACTAGTCATGGATTACGATGCCGCAAGTGGCATCGCAACGATTCAACAACGTAACCATTTTAAACCAGGGCATGAAATTGAATTTTTCGGGCCGAACGGAACGTTTTTCAAGCAAACGGTCGGAACGATCTGGGATGAGGAAGGCAACGAATTAGATGCTGCACGTCATCCGCTTCAACGAATCAAAATGAAGGTAGATCAGCCTGTATCGTATTTTGATATGATGCGTAAAAAGAAGTAAATAAGCCTTAAGTCACAGGTGAAAAGATTCAAAAGCCTCTCCTATCGGTTGGAGAGGCTTTTTTTTGAATAGTTTTCTAGGAAAAAAGTTTCACAAAATTTAGTTGATACTCAAAGGAAAGCTACATTCCTTGTCGAATAGTTCCGATAGAGATTATATAGATAATAGATACATAAAGGATGACGTGGAATAAGAAACTAATTATATGGTGGTAGGTGAGAGGAATGGGTTTTCGGAAAAAAGAGAGAAATGCAGCAAAAAGGCAACCTAAGAAAACGGATCCAATGAAAGGCTTGAAAGGAAGTAAAGTAACAACGGATAAAGGGGAGGAGACGGTTGTGATGTCTTCGAAAGATACTCCCTGGGTAGCTAAGGCCTTACGTAAATGCACATACAATTTAAAGCGTTTACTTAAGCCTGAAAGATACAGTAAGGATTTTATGCATTTGGTCAAAAACTATAATCCGATCCGTTCGGTTGGAATGAAGTTGTTTCTGATCTTTTTTGCAGCCATTATGTTATTCGTGGTCAGCCTGGGGATGCTCTCGTACTACAAAGCTAAAAGTACGATTGAACAAAATGCAGCTACAGCGTATCAACAAACAGTTCAGCAAACTTCGGAAAAGCTTGATATTATTTTAGAGCGCTTTCAAGACACATCGACACAGGTATTTTTCGATACTGAATTAAGTGATCAGTTGCAAAAGGCTGTAAAGCAAGATAAAAATCCCTTTGCATCTTTTGTTGCTATGGGCGAAGTAAACAAGAAATTAACGAATATTGCTTTTACAAATAAAGCGATTGATTCATTGTACCTGTACCCGGAAGAAACCAGTTTAGCTGCAATGGGTACCGGAACACAAAAGGATGTACGGCAGGAAGCATGGTTTAAGGATATTTTGAAAAACAAGGGAATGGTTTGGCTACCTACGCAGGTGAATGACAATGGCAGCAAGACCTTTCGTCTGGCACGCTCCATGAACAGCATGTCCGGGTTGGGAGGGACTTATGTTCTGGTTATGGATTTAAAGGCCAGTGCGGTGGAGGACGAGTTGAAAGGTGTTAATTTGGGCTCAGGCAGTATGATTAGCCTTGTGACAGATAAGGGTGAGTTTGTAGGCTCTAACAATGAGAGTTTGGCAGGAGGAAAGACAAAGCTGGATTACGTTTCCAGGCTTGAAGGGATCGAAGGGAATCAAATTATGGAGCAGGTAGCAGATGGAAAAGAGCAAAGTGTGCTTGCGGTTCATAATACACTGGGAACTTCCAAATGGATTCTCGTGGGTGTAGTGCCTGTATCTGAACTGGTGAGAGACGCCAGGGGAATACTTACCACAACCTGGGTATTTGCTGCGGTAGCGGCACTCATTGCATTGTTCATTGGTCTGTGGATGGTACGTCTTGTGGCTCGTCCATTGACACACCTGAAGGATTTAATGATTGAAGGCGCCAAAGGCAACTTGCAAATCCGAACGAAGTATAAGGCACAGGATGAGATTGGACAGTTGTCTGAAAGTTTTGATACGATGATGGAACAAATTACACTGCTGGTAGAACAGACGAATGCATCAGCACAGGAGGTACTGAATACAGCGACGGAACTGAGTGATGCCTCGAAGAAGACAGCCGTTTCAGCCAAAGAAATTGCAGCCGCAACGGAAGAGATTGCTCATGGTGCCACCAGTTTGGCAACAGAGGCGGAACGTGGCAGCGGGTTAACCGGGAATATATCCCAGCAAATGGATACGGTTATGACTTCTAATCATGAAATGAGTCTGGTCGCACAAGAAGTTGAACAGTCCAGTGAAAAAGGGACAGTTCAGCTGAGAAATTTATTGAGCAAAACTAAGGTTACGGAAGAAACTACGCATGCTTTGGTAGGCAAAGTAGATGAACTGAAGCAGACAACTTCCGATGTCTTTAAGGTGCTGGACGTATTACAGGATATTGCTAAACAAACGAACATTCTATCACTGAATGCGACGATTGAAGCGGCACGAGCTGGGACAGCCGGGCGTGGTTTTATGGTGGTTGCCAATGAGGTTCGTCAGTTGGCAGAGCAATCACGTCAAGCCATTCGTACGGCTACAGGTATTACCAATAATATCGTCAATGAGATGAATGAAACGGTACAGGCGTTATCTGAAGTGTACCCGCTGTTCCGGGAGCAGATGGGAGCCGTACAAGAAACGACGGACATTTTCCAATCGGTGCAGCAGCAAATGGGAGAGTTCGCGCTTCGGTTGGGAACAGTCACCGCATCCATTCATCATCTGAGTGAATCGCAGACTACTTTGTCCGAAGCAATGACCAATGTAAGTGCGGTAGCCGAGCAATCCTCGGCTACTTCGCAGGAAGTCGCTTCTCTCAGTAATGAACAGGCCAATATCGGTAATCAGCTGGTAGGCTTGTCTGATAAGCTGGAAGGAGTATCGGTGAATTTGAAAGAACAGCTTTCGAGGTTTACAGTGTAGGTGTTCTAAAATCAGGGGTATCAGGAGCGCAAATTATGAATACAAACACAAAGTTGGCTTGGGCGGTTCTAGCCATTACTATTTTTATAACGGTCTATTATTCGTTAGACGAAATTTTAGGTTGGAGCCCATATTCCTCACTAGATATCCCATAAATTCGGTAACCCATTCGACATTACATGTTGAGTGGGTTTTCTTTTTCCATCACCGGACATACTACTGGAAAAATGATGAAAGGAGGATGAATGTGTCTAGGCGTCATAACAGTTTCAATCGTCAACGTCGAATTGCATATATAGCCCTGGGGATCATGGTATTACTACTGATTTTATGTTTCCGACTGGCTTGGATTCAGGGGACAGCGGGTATTCATTTGTCACTTTATGGGGGGCATTCGCTTAAAGAAATGTCAGTACGTCAGCGACAGGAAGGAATCGCTATTGATACTGGGCGGGGACAGTTTACAGACCGACACGGGCAGCCCTTGACTGGAGGAGTCGTATGGACGCCAGTGCTTTTTCCCGATGTAGATGGCCAAGCTGCTTTGCATGGACAAGAACTGGCCAAGCTACTGCATACGAGTAAAGGGCAACTGTTGACGCGATGGAGGGAACTGCAATCTCCACTCATATGGCGGGATGGACGCGGAGAGCCTATACAAATCCATCCGAATGAAGCGGGCAGACTGCTGAAGTTAGCCCCTTCGCTCATAGAGCTTGTACCGTATGCGCAGCGTTATAGGGATATGCACAATGGCAGACAATGGCTTGGTTTTCTGTATGAACGTGGTGAACGAGCAAGTGAACTGCCGATGGGGGCAGCTGGCCTGGAAAGAACGCTCGAGCCACTGCTAAGCGGCGTTGGTGAGACGTTCGTCTCTCGGTCTGTAGATGCGCAACGTCGTCCATTGACTCATGTCCCGCTTCGTGTCAGTGCTCCATCCAATAGTCACTATCCATTACAGGTGCAGACTACAATTGATCTCCCGTTGCAGGAACAGATTGAGAAGCTGACAGAATCTAATCATTTGGCAGAAGGTGCAGTGGTTGTGCTTGACGCAGGCAACGCGGATGTTATGGCGATGGTGTCTCGGCCTTTTTATAATCCCATTCGTGTTGATCCGCAGCAAAAAACAGACTGGTCTAATCGTGCCCTCAAAGCGGTAACGCCTGGTTCTATTTTTAAGTTGGTTACGGCTGCGGCTGCACTTGAATCAGGTGTGGTTCAACCACAGGAGCAATTTCATTGTCATGGAGCCTATGGCAAGTACGGATTGTCTTGCTGGAAAGAAAAAGGACACGGAACCCTGAACCTGGAGGAAGGGCTTGCCGTATCCTGTAATAGTGTGTTCGCTCATCTCGGCGAACGGCTTAACGCTGAGCAAATTCAGTCCGCAGCCTCTGCACTGGGATTGAGTCGAACCGTGGGCTGGCAGGACCGGAATCTTGCAGGCCTGCCTCAATTCAGACCGCTAGATCACGAAGAAAAGGGAGCCGTATTCGGCTCACATACGAATGCATCTGATCCAGGCGTACGTGTGCAGACAGCTATCGGCCAGCGTGATGTGCTGGTGACGCCTCTCCAAGCAGCCAACCTCATCGTCACCTTGCTGCACGATGGTCAAGTACATGCACCGCGTATCGTAAAACGCATCAGCTACGCAGACGGAAGCACCTTGCTGGAGCTACCTGCTCACGCTGCTCCTTTACCCCAAGGCAGCCGCTCGATTCGCACATCCACGGCTCATACGCTGCGTGAAGCAATGGAACAGGTTGTGACACACGGTACAGGTGCCTCCTTGCGCAATAAAACCTGGAAGCTGGCCGGTAAATCGGGTACGGCCCAAGCTTTAAAAAACGGTCACCCTATAAATCACCAGTGGTTTATTGGTTACGGTCCGATAGAGCGGCCACGTTATGCGGTTGCCGTCCTTGTGCAAAATGCTTCAGCGCATGCTGCAAATCAGGCCACAGCACTGTTCGGTCAAGTCATGGATCTGCTAGCTCAATCCTCCTGAGTTCCGCGAGTAGCTTCACGCTCTTCCTCCTGAATTTTGACGATAAACGGAGGCTCGTCAAACTCCTCAGTCGGAAACCGAATCCATTGCTGCAAATAACCTTGCTGCCACAATTCCTTGAGCAAAATGATCAGAATGGGGGATAGGATTAATCCAGCCAATCCGAAGATGGATAACGATATAATGGCAAAGGAAAGCATTAGATAGGCAGATGAAACGCCGATAGAATTACCAGTAATTTTGGGCTCTGCCAACTGGCGCACAATCACGGTGACAGCCATGACAATAAGTAAGCCTACAGCCAAGCCGGTATTGCCCGTGATGAACAAATACACTGCCCATGGAATAAAGATAACAGGCACACCCAACAATGGCAGAATATCAAACAAAGCTGCTACGAGCGCCAACGATAGGGCATTATCCACTTGCAAAATGAGTAAACCTATAAATACGAGCACAAAGGTAATTCCTACCAGTAGAGCTTGAGCCTTGAGAAAGGCAGAAATGGCTTTAAGTACATGATTTTTTAGAAAAAGATATGCTGTTTTTAGTGTCTTCGGTGTTTTACTGCGGGCAATTCCTTTCCAGAGATTAATTTCCATACTCAAAAAGAACGCTAAAATGATGGCAACCGCAAAGTTGCCCATAAAAACGGTAAAAGAGCTGAGAAATTGAATGAAAAAGGATAACCCTAGCTGTGCCCATTTCGTAGCAATGGTGGTAGCAGTCGCAAAATAATCATTTACACGTTCGGTAACACCCGAAGGCAAGGCAGCAATTTTATCTTGAGATAGATGAAGAATCCGCGTGAATTCCGTTTGGATAATCTGGGTATAATGTGGGAGGTTTTGCGCGACTTTTGTAAATTGAGTAACCAGGATCAGGCCCAATCCGAAAAAAATAGCCAGTAATAAGATGATAAACAGCAATACGGAGAGTGCGGAGGCAAAGGGTTTTTTCATGCCTTTGCGATGAAAATAACGGGCAGCAGGTTCAATGCACCAAAACACAACGAATGAAAGGAACACAGGTGCTGCTAGCTGATACAGCTTGCTGGATACGAACATAATTAAATACACGGTTAATACGATCAGACCGATATCAAAAACAGTACGCCAATATTTTTTGTACAATGGAAGCATATGTATACAACGACTCCTTTAAGATTTTTATTTATTGTACACTAAATTGAATCTCAATGCTGACCATAAGCAAGGGCGAAATCTCGGCATGCTTACGTCATTGTGATAACATATAAGTAAGTGAGTTTTACTCAGGAGGCCTGCTTGGAAGTTCAGAATAGAAAAGTGGGGATAAAACGTGCAGACTTTGCTGTTATGGATGTTTTACATTTCAACTTTTTATGCTTTTATTCCGGCGCTGGTTAGTCGTATATTTGGTTTCCGGGTGTTCCGACGTGGCAAAAGTGACCAAGAATATGCGCTAACCTTTGATGATGGTCCTGATCCAGTCTATACACCACAGTTGCTCGATTTACTCAAGCGTTTTGATGCCAAGGCTACTTTTTTTGTTGTAGGTATGAATGCCGAAAAACACCCTGAGCTTCTGAAGCGCATGCATGATGAAGGTCATCTGATTGGTATCCACAATTATGTGCACAAATCGAATTGGCTCATGCGGCCTGTTACGGTTAGAAGACAAATTACCCAGACAGAGTCAGTCATTCGTCGAGTAACTGGCGAAGGAACGACCTTTTATCGTCCACCTTGGGGGATTGTGAACTTTTTTGATATTTCCAAAAACAATGGTCGTCGAATCGTATTATGGTCCTCCATGTTTGGTGACTGGAAGGCCAGTATTGGAGCGAAACAACTAGCGGAAAGAATGCTCAAAAAGCTGAGGGGTGGCGAGGTGATGCTGCTCCATGACTGTGGTACGACATTGGGGGCTGACGCAGAAGCGCCACAGAACATGCTCATTGCACTAGAGAAGCTATTGAGGGTCGCCCAGAAACAGCAATTACGCAGCGTCCGCGTGGACACATTGTTTTGCCGTCAGTCTGGCAATCAATCCACTGTCTCTAGCTTGTCCAGTACAGATTGGATTAAAAGAACGATGGTATTCGGATGGCTACAATACGAGCGACTTTTTCATGCCTTGTTCCGTCTTCGTCCTGTCAGCAAGGATAATACGATCTTTTATTATCGTCGCCGTATCTATCATGGACCAAATATAAACATGGAGAACGGTAGGTGGCTGGAAAAAGGGGACCCCATAATTGAGCTTCATTTTGACAATAAAATGTTGTTTCAATTGGGAGCGACGGCAAAGTCCTTGGTCCATCTAGCGATTCAATTGATTCGAGTTGTGAAAAGACAACTGCCTGATCTTACCCAACGGGTTGTACATGATTCTGGTATGAAGGGTGTAAAGGCGATCTATGCAGTAAGTATGATTCATCGAGGGCCTGAAAAATTAGGCTTTCAAGTTCAGGAGCTTCCCCAAGGACTTTTTAAGCATGTGTCTACTGTATATTTAAAGCTGTTATTTCGTATTATCCATCCTTCGGGTTCAGAGCAATTGAGTGAAAAAAAAGAGGTCATGGTACCGAAACTAATCGTGATGCCCATTGATACCTTGTTTGAACGTTTTCAACCGGGAGATTCGCACCGGTCAGACCAGGTTTTTGAACCAACTGATCAAAGGGATGTGGTTCATACACTCAACAGTGAAATGACCGAAGAAGGGGAGCCTATGCATACTTCGATCAGGGCTTCACAAACAGCGGATACAGGATCAAGCAGTTGACCTTATAAAAAAAGCCTCTCGATCCTTTGTAGGAGTCGAGAGGTTTTTAGTGGTTCATACAATAATATATCTTGGCAAAGCACTTAGATTTTCATAATTCCGCCGTTACTTGCGTTCGTCACCAGCTTGGAATAACGCGCCAGGTAGCCTGTCTTCACTTTCGGCTCGAAGCCTTTCCAGTTGGCACGACGACGGTCGAATTCTTCGTCCGTAATGTGAAGCTCAATCTTACGATTGTTCAGGTCCAGCTCAATGATATCGCCGTCCTCAACAAAAGCGATAGGTCCGCCTTCTGCTGCTTCAGGGGAAATATGACCGATGGAGATACCACGGGAAGCACCTGAGAATCGTCCGTCTGTAATCAGACCAACCTTGGCACCAAGCCCCATACCCACGATTTGTGAAGTTGGAGCGAGCATTTCAGGCATACCAGGTCCGCCCTTAGGACCTTCATAACGAATAACAACAACATGTCCTTCGGCGATTTTACCGTTAGCAATGCCAGCCAGCGCATCTTCTTGTGAATCAAAGCAGATGGCAGGACCTTTGTGATAACCGCCAACAGAAGGATCAACCGCACCGACTTTAATAATGGAACCTTGTGGTGCCAAATTGCCGAATAATACAGCTAGACCGCCGCGCTCGGAATAAGGGTTGTCCAATTTGTGGATGACGTTAGTGTCCAGAATTTCCTGACCCTCTACATTTTCACGAATGGTTTTTCCGGTTACAGTAATACAGTCACCATGCAATGCGCCTGGTTTCTTCAATAGTTCATTCAGTACTGCGCTTACGCCGCCTGCATTATGAACATCCTCAATGTGATAGTCGGAGGCAGGTGCCAATTTGGACAAATGAGGTACACGGTTTGCGACTTCATTGATGCGTTCAATAGGGTAGTCAACTTCAGCTTCATGGGCAAGTGCCAATGTATGCAATACTGTATTCGTAGAACCGCCCATTGCCATATCCAGTGCAAATGCATTATCAATAGCTTCTTTAGTCACGATATCACGTGGTTTCAGATCGAGCTTAATCAATTCCATCAATTGGCGTGCAGATTGTTTAACGAATTCTTTGCGCTCTTCTGCTACGGCGAGGATGGTGCCGTTACCTGGCATAGCCAGTCCCATCGCTTCTGCGAGACAGTTCATGGAATTCGCTGTGAACATTCCTGAACAGGAACCGCATGTTGGACAGCCGTATTGTTCTAGCTCAAGCAAGCTTTGATCATCGATTTTGCCAGCCTGGAATGCACCTACACCTTCGAAGACGGAAGTCAGGGAAATAGAGCGTCCGTTCTTATCTTTACCAGCTTTCATAGGACCGCCGCTGACGAAAATAGTCGGAATGTTAACACGCAATGCCCCCATCATCATACCAGGGGTAATTTTATCGCAGTTAGGAATACATACCATGCCGTCAAACCAGTGAGCGGAAACGACAGTTTCCAGAGAATCTGCGATAATTTCGCGACTTGGCAAAGAATAACGCATACCGATGTGTCCCATGGCAATGCCATCATCTACACCAATAGTGTTAAATTCGAAAGGTACACCGCCTGCTTCACGAATGGCCTGCTTGACAATTTTGCCAAATTCCTGTAAATGGACGTGGCCCGGTACGATGTCAATATACGAGTTGCATACCGCAATAAACGGTTTGTCGAAATCTTCTTCCTTGACACCCGCTGCGCGCAGCAAGCTGCGGTGAGGAGCGCGGTCAAAGCCTTTTTTAATCATATCGGAACGCATTTTCGTCTTAGCTGTCATGATGCTGGTTTCCCCCCAAAGTATAAAAATGGTATGGCGTTCAATGAACGCCGTAATAGCGCAGATGTTTTCTAAAGAGTCTATCATAGTTGTGCGCATTTTTCTACATATATGAGGATTTTGAAAAAGTATTGAAGTGTTCTGTAAGCAACAATATATAGATATGAACAGTTTTATTTATCTATATATTGCATCTCCGAGGATTTGAATTGGATGCTTCGAAACTCTGATATTCTGATATGTTAGCTTATCGGATAAATAGGAAAAGCCCATTCCGCAATAAAGCGGATGGGCTCAGGATTGTTTTTATGTTAAAGGAGGGGGATATGAAACTATATTTTAATTTCTGCCACCTTTACGACCGATGTCTCTGTAGAAATTTTTGTCATGCGACTCAGCTGTAGCATCGCCGCCCTTTTTGCCGATTTCCTGATAAAATTCCTTATCATGTGAGTTTGCGGTTGCTTGTCCGCCTTTTTTTCCAATCTCCTGATAAAATTCCTTGTTGTGCTTCTTGGAAGTAGCTTCTCCACCCATACGGCCTGCTTCTTCGCGACTCATTTTACCCTGATTTTGATTACGTGCCATGACAAATCACTCCTTATGAAAAAGTTGTTTTTTGTTGCGCGTATCTTTTACTTACCACAACTTGCCTGTATGAAACAGGTACTATGCGTGAAGTAAAGAGGGGGAGACCCACTTCCATTTTCGTCTGTAAGCGGGTTGTCGCGTGCTGATTGTGAAATATAAATGGATAAAAAATTACGCAGACCGTCTAAAAAGATAAGGAGCTGGCTTCAACATCCACTCTACTTGTGGCTCAATCAGAGGCCGTGTTGCAGTTCGAACCCAAGGCATGGTCAACAGACAGCACAGACCTGTGGCGCACACTAGAATCAACATGACTTCCACAGGAGTATCTATATACTCGTAGACTCCTTTTGCAACAACGGAACGGACGATTAAGCCATGGAGCAAAAAGACATATAATGTACGCCGTCCCATCTCGGTTATACGCCCTATGACGGCTGGAACAAAGCTTAGAAACGCCATAGATGCTATCCATTGAACTCCATAAATGCCGATACGGTAAATCCCTGCGTACCATTCGGTATGGCCCAGTTCACCATAAGTCATGTTGCCATATAGCCAGCCAGCCGGGATGCCAAAATACGACGTTCCCGCCAGTACCATAAGCAAAAGAGATACAATGCCGGCGATTATACGGACAGGTGTTGTGAAGAAGAGTCGAACGTCCGCATAATTCAAATGATAACCTGCTACAAAGTAAGGCAAATAAACAAAGGTTCTGCATACGCTTAGCCATATACCGTCTACGGGGAGATATCCGACAAGAATACCCAGTAGCACGGATATACCCAGTTGGAAGACTGGTGGTATTTTCTGAAAAGACAGCATTAACAGTCTCCAGCAGATGTGGCTGGCAAGGAACCAAAGCAGCAGATAAGGAGCAAAAAAAGAATGATGGATATGGGGAACGTGAAAGATTACGACATCCAAGATTGAATAAAGGGATTGGAAAATCAGATATTGCATACCGATCTGAAGCAGAACTTTTTGTCCTGCGAGACCTGTCAAAGTGGTTCTGGCAAAGTAGCCTGTAACGAGTACAAACAACGGCATATGAAACATGAATATCCAGCTGAACCATTGTTGGGCAAGATGAAGTGAACCGACTAATGGCTCCAGGGCGTTTCCTGCAAATACGCATATAATCAACAGAAATCGCAAATTGAGAAAGAAGCTTTCCCCTTGTACATCATGGCTTGTCGTCATGTGTTTCCCTCCGAACGGCTTCTGCCGATTAAACTATTTAAAAAATAATTCTTTACAAGGAACAAGGTACGATACTCTGGACCTCAACATTGTGATTTTATTCACAACAGTAAGCGCTGTCATGTCCTTTTTATGTGGCGAAAGCTTGAACACGGAATAAAGATGGGCTCATGTCTGGAAACGTGTGCTCATTTGACCCTGTATGTGCAACGATGTTACCCTAACAGGGTTATAGCTATGCTATCGAATACAGCGAAACCTTTTATATTCAAGCTAAGAATTACGAGGTACGAAAGACGAAAGGAACTTTTATAATGAGAAGAAGAACAAGAAGATCATACAATTCTTATGGGACACGCGGTTCTCGGAAAATATGGAAAATTCTTTTAGGCATCCTAATTGTCATCGTGCTAATCGCGGGTTGGGGAGCATGGAAGGTATTTACGCCTTATCAGCCTGACGAGACGGCTGCTGCTGCATTAGCCGAAATAGCGGATACTGTGAAAGTAAATGAGCAAGAGCATTGGTTAAGTTTTGAGCCTGCCAAAAGAAGTGGATCAGGAGTCATTTTATACCCAGGGGCGTTGGTTAAACCCGAAAGTTATGCGCCCTTGGCACGCCGTTTGGCAGAAAAGGGACATCATGTGATTATTGCAAAAATGCCACTAAACCTTGCATTGATCTCACCGGATTTGGCGAATGAAGTGCTGAAGGCGTATCCGGAGGAAGCCTTTGTTATTGGCGGTCATTCGTTAGGTGGTGTGATGGCGGCCCGATATGCAGCTGCACATTCTGATCAGATCAAAGGTGTATTTTTCCTTGCTTCCTACCCGGATAACAAGGGTAATTTAAAGGATAAAAATCTGCCAGTTATTTCTCTGTTAGGAAGTGATGATGGTGTCATCCAGATGAAAAATGTCCAAAGTGGGAGAACTTATTTACCTGCCAACACGCTGTATTTTACAGTCGAAGGGGGGAACCATGCCCAATTTGGCAGTTACGGTGCCCAGAAAGGGGATAATCCTGCGAAAATTAGCGCCGTTGAGCAATGGAACCAGACGGTAACGGCTTTACAGGATTGGATGAAAGAGAGTGTGGATTCAGCTTCTAAGAACCCGTAAAGGAGGTGTAATGCATGTCTGAGCTGATCGTGCAGGGGAAGCGATACCCATGCCGTGGCATCTTATTCGATAAAGATGGCACGCTGCTGGATTTTATTCAGTTGTGGGGCCCCTGGGCTCGTTCTATACTGGATATGATGGAGCAGCATCTTGTCGTGGCGGGAGCCGGTTTTACAATGGAAAAAGGCAACGTTCTAGGTACTGTTCACGATCGGGAGGGACATGTGATCGGTTACGATCCTTCTGGCCCGCTGGCAATGGGAACGGTGGACGAAAGTACGGGTGTACTGGCTTGGCAGCTTTATACTGCTGGTGTTCCGTGGAATGAAGCTGTGCGGCTTGTCCGCGAATTTAATAAAACAGCGATGGCTGACGTCCGCCGACATCGGGCAGCGAAGGTGTTTCCGGGGTTACGGACCTTATTGGAGCAAAGTCGCCATGCCGGAATGAAGCTGGCGGTTGTGACCTCTGACAGTACAGAGGCTGCACAAGAGCATTTGGAGTGGATGGGGCTGACATCCTATTTTGACGAAATCATCGGACATGATAGGGTTACATACGGCAAGCCTGATCCGGAAATGGCTGAAACAGCTTGCGCGTTACTAGGACTGTCGCCGGCGGACGTGGTAGTGATCGGAGACAGTAATGGGGATATGCAGATGGGCAAGCGTGCTGGAGTACGGCTAGCCATTGGATTTGCGCCGGCATCGGAACGTTCCAGTCATTTGCTGGATGCGGATAAGGTGGTTCGTGGATATGAAGAGCTGGAGGTGCGTAGAGCATGAAAGTTAATACATTGGCGGAATGGATACAGCAATCACAGAATATTGTTTTTTTCGGCGGAGCAGGGACATCAACGGAAAGTGGTATTCCAGATTTTCGTTCGGCAGCAGGCTTGTATCAGAGTGAGGAAAAATTGCCCTACTCTCCTGAGGTTATGCTTAGCCGCTCTTTTTTTGTGAAGCATCCTGAAGTATTCTTCGATTTCTATCGCAGCAAAATGCTGCATCCCGATGCGAAGCCGAACGGCTGTCATCATTTTCTCGCGTCTTTGGAAAAGCAAGGCCGTCTTAAAGCGGTTGTGACGCAAAACATTGACGGATTACATCAGGCTGCAGGCAGTAGAAATGTACTGGAGCTTCACGGCTCGGTACATCGCAACTACTGTATGGAATGCGGCCGCTTTTACGGGCTAAATGAAGTGATGAACAGTTCCGAGGTTGTACCTAAATGTCCGGTAGATGGAGGGATTATCAAACCAGATGTCGTTTTATATGAGGAAGAGTTGAATCAGGATACCCTTATTCAATCCATTCAGGCCATTTCTCAAGCAGATCTGCTGTTAATTGGAGGAACGTCACTGACAGTTCATCCTGCGGCGGGCTTGATTACTTATTTTCATGGTAAACATACAGTGCTGCTGAATACAGACCCCACCTCGTATGATCACAAGGCGGATCTTTTGATCACTGAACCGATCGGTAAAGTTATGGAAAAACTTGCTCATCAATTGGGCTTGTAATCGTTTTCTTGTCAACGCCCGGATAAAAGCGCTATGATGATGGTTGTAATGGACATAACAATGTTTCGAGAGAGGCTGTGATAGCATGGTTTATTTAGCTGGCGAAGATCGTTATGAAAGTATGAAATATAACCGTACAGGGAGATCGGGTCTTAAACTGCCCGCTATTTCGCTAGGCTTGTGGCACAATTTTGGCGGGATTAACAACGCGGAGAATGGTCGCAGCATGATTACTCGCTCCTTTGATCTGGGCATTACGCATTTTGATTTAGCTAATAACTATGGTCCTCCCGCAGGTTCAGCTGAGGAATTTTTCGGACAAGTGTTAGCCAGTGATATGAAACCGTACCGGGATGAATTGGTCATCTCTACCAAAGCAGGCTACCATATGTGGGCAGGTCCTTATGGTGACTGGGGATCTCGTAAGTATATGATATCCAGTCTGGATCAGAGTCTGAAGCGATTGGGACTGGACTATGTCGATATATTCTACTCTCACCGCTTCGATCCGAATACGCCGCTGGAAGAAACGATGGGAGCACTGGATCATATCGTACGTTCCGGCAAAGCACTGTATGTGGGCGTGTCTAATTATAGTGCAGAGCAAACAGCAGAAGCAGCTCGCATTTTGAAGGAGCTTGGAACACCGATGTTAATCCATCAGCCGAGATACTCTCTGCTTGACCGCTGGATTGAAAATGGATTACAAGATGTACTGGACGAAAACGGGATAGGTAGCATTGCCTTTTGTCCACTGGCTCAGGGACTGCTAACCAATAAATATTTAAACGGAATTCCCGAGGATTCACGCGCGGCAAGCACATCGGTATTCCTGAATGAGAACCATGTGACGCCCGAAACTCTGCGCAAGGTGCGCGCCTTGAATCAGATGGCTGCTGCACGTGGACAAAGTTTGGCTCAATTCTCACTGGCATGGGCTCTACGCGGTGAACGTCTGACCTCTGTCCTGATTGGGGCTAGCCGTGTAAGCCAAATCGAAGAAAATGTTGAAGCTTTATCCAATCTGGAGTTTTCACAGGAGGAGTTGGATCGGATTGATTCGATTCTAAATGCCGGGAACGGACAAGACGGCGGCACAGCCTAATGACAAAAGATATTCCAGAGTTATCGGCCTAATTTCACATGCTCTTATAAATATATACTTAACAGCCCGCATCCATTTGAAGGATGCGGGCTGTTTGCGTTATGGCTGGGAGCAGGGGAAACCAATGCCCTGTCCAGCATCCCCTGTAAAAGAAGATCAACCGTCTGTTGGAAGCAGCAGCTTCGTAAAGCCTCTTAAAGCTTACTTTACGACTGTGGATACTGCTTAACCTTGCTTCGGTACTCGGTTGGAGACTGCCCACAGAAGCGTTTGAATTGACGTGAGAAATATAGAGCATCGGTTAATCCTACAGATGCAGCCACTTGTTCAACCGACAGCTCAGGACGTTCGCGCAGCAGTTGACGTGATTTGTCGATCCGTAGCTTAAGCAGATAGGTGACGGGGGAGATGCCCGTTTCCTTTTTGAATATCCGTGATAAGTATGCACGGTTATAACCAAGTCCTTCAGACATTTGCTCAATGGAAACGGGGTGTGCGTACTGAGTGGACATGTATTGAACCATCTGCTTGACTGTACGTCGAATTTGCGAATCCGCCCCAGATGGATCAGTCCAGTCACTAAGGTAATTGCTTGCTTCTCCCATAATCAGGTACAAATAGCCCAAGGCTGAAAGATGAGAACTAGATTTTCTGCTGTAAAAGGCCAATTGCATTTGCTCCAGATAACCGGGAATGGGACTTTGATCAGCAGCATGGAAAACAGGCTGATGAACACGCAGTCCTGCCTCCTGCACCACCTGCTCCGTATGGTGTCCGGTAAAGGCAGACCAACGATAACGCCACGGTTCCTCTTCATCAGAGGTGTAGCTCACCAGCTGACCGGGATGAATAAGGAAAAAATCGTTTTTTTTAAGCTGATATGTGTGCTGTTCTGTTCGAAAGATGCCTTTGCCCGACTCTACAAAGTGAAGCAGATAATAATCATAGATTTTCGGCCCTACGGCATGACCGGATTTGGTCTGGCTCTCTCCTGCAAAAAGCACATGCAGCGGGCTATTTTCATAAAACACCGGATTAGAGGCGACAGCATAACTATATGAATGCGCTTGCAAAATAGGGTCATCCTTCCTGCATTTGTGAATAGTTTAGTGGATGCGGTATACTTACATTGTACATGTCCAAGTCACATTTATCCATAGCTTAAACACATGGATGCATTACATTGTGTGACGCTTTCATTTATACTGAAATCATAAGAGATGTCAACCTGATTAAGATATTACAGGGAAATCAGGGAGACTTTTACTAACGGTGAATGAGGTGGAAGCGGGTATGAACTCTACTGAATTAAAGAAACATTTTATTGAAAAATATGGTGAAAGCAGCAATGAACTGCTGATATTTCATGCACCTGGCCGTGTCAATCTCATTGGAGAGCATATCGACTATAATGGTGGTTATGTACTCCCGGCTGCGCTGGAATTTGGTACGACGTTGATTCTTCGTGCACGCAATGATGATCAAATTCATTTTGCTTCGACAAACCTGTCGTATGAAGTGTCTATCCCCCGCGGAGAGATAGGAAAAAGCAAAACGGATGAGTGGGTGGACTATCCGGTGGGTGTACTGGTGGAGTTGGCTGAAAAGGGTGTTTATCCGTCTAGCGGATACGACCTGCTCTATCTTGGAGAAATACCGAACGGAGCCGGATTATCCTCCTCAGCCTCGATTGAGGTCGTGACAGGCTACGCTTTCCTAACTACCGAAAAGCAGAAAACCGACACAGTCGAAATCGCTTTGTTGTCCCAGCGGGCAGAAAACAATTACGTGGGTGTTAATTGCGGCATTATGGACCAGTTCGCTGTAGCGAACGGAGCGGCTGATCATGCAATCCTGCTGATGTGCGATACGCTGGAGTACCGTAAAGTGCCATTCCGCACAGGAGCTTATAAGCTTGTGATCGGCAATACGAATAAGCGCCGCGGTTTGGTGGATTCAGCCTATAACGAGCGTCGCAGTCAATGTGCGGAAGCACTGTCCATTTTGCAGCAGCAGGAGCCGTCACTGGAATACCTCGCACAGCTGGATGAGGCTCGGTTTGGAGAGCTTCAGCATCATATTGCTGATGAAACAGTCCGTCGCCGGGCACAGCATGTGGTGGAGGAAAACGCTCGTGTGCTGGCCTCTGTCGAAGCTCTCGCGGCGAATGAACTTGCAGCTTTCGGTCAGTTAATGAACGCTTCTCATGATTCATTACGTGACTTGTATGAGGTCAGCTGCACTGAGCTAGATGTTATGGTCGAAGAAGCACGACGCATTCCTGGCACGCTGGGTGCTCGTATGACAGGGGCTGGGTTTGGAGGTTGTACGGTTTCATTGGTTCATGAGGATGATGTGGATCGTTTTGTAAAGGAAGTCGGTGAAGCTTATCAGACCCGTACAGGGCTGGAAGCCAGCTTTTATGTATGCAAGGCAGGAGACGGAGTTAAAGAACTGAAGGAGGACGAATAACATGGCCATTTTAGTCACAGGTGGAGCTGGATATATTGGTTCACATACCGTAGCAGAATTGTTGGATTTGGGAGAAGAAGTTGTTGTGCTGGATAACTTGCAAACCGGACACAAAGGAGCATTGCTTGGAGGCAAGTTGTATGAAGGCGATTTGAGGGATAAAGAACTTCTGTCCAAACTGTTCTCTGAAAATAATATCGACGCAGTTATTCATTTTGCAGCCAACTCGCTGGTTGGGGAAAGTATGCAAAATCCAGGAAAGTATTATGACAACAACGTATTTGGTACGTTGAGCTTGCTGGAGGCAATGAAAGATGCTGGCGTAAGCAAGATCGTATTTTCCTCGACTGCGGCTACCTACGGCGAACCGGAAAAGGTACCGATTGAAGAAGGTGACCGTACAGAGCCAACCAACGTATATGGTGAAACAAAGCTGATGATGGAGCGCATGATGTCGTGGTTTGATAAAGTATTAGGCATCAAATACGTATCTTTACGGTATTTTAATGCGGCTGGTGCGCATGAGAGTGGCAAGATCGGTGAAGATCACCGTCCAGAAAGCCATCTGATCCCATTGGTGCTCCAGACAGCGTTAAAACAGCGTCCACATATCGCTGTATTTGGTGAGGATTATGCGACACCGGACGGAACGTGTGTCCGTGATTACATTCATGTAAGTGATTTGGCGGATGCTCATGTGCGCGCAGTGAATTACTTGCGTGAAGGTAATGACAGCAACATATTTAATCTGGGCAACGGGCAGGGCTTCTCTGTAAAGGAAGTTATTGAAACGGCACGCAAGGTCACTGGGCTCGACATTCCAGTTGTTACAGAACCCCGCCGTGCAGGCGATCCAGCAATATTGGTTGCCTCTTCTGACAAGGCCCGTTCGGTGCTGGGCTGGAGCCCAAAACGTACCCAACTGGAGGATATTATTAGCGGAGCATGGGGATGGCATCAGTCACACCCTCAAGGCTACGGCGACGAATAGACGGGAGACGATGACATATGAGCGAGCGCCAATCCGTAGATAAAGACCAAGACCGGGAACTTTCCCGGCACTTGGCCCATGACATCGACGAAACTGTACAGCAATCGGCTCTATATGCGGTGGAACAACTGGTTGCATTCGCGCAAAAAAAGGGCTTGATCGGTCTGCAAGATACAGATTACAGCCGTAATCTGTTATTAGAGCAGTTCGGGTTTTCGGAGCCTTATTCTGGTGGGGAAGCAGGGGGCATTATTGCCCCCGAAGCTCTCCAGCCTGTGCTTAATGTATTGATAGATTATGGTTTTGCCATAGGGCTTATCCCTGAAAACACGGATACGTATCGTGATTTGCTGGATTCCAAAATCATGGGGCAGCTAATGGCGAGACCGTCTGAAGTCATCCGTGACTTTCATCAAACGGAGGCTGAACTTGGTATAGAAGCGGCTACAGATGCTTTTTATCAATTATCCATTGATTCGAACTACATTCGTATGGATCGGGTAGCCAGCAATGTGTACTGGAATCAGTCAACACCTTACGGAGATATGGAAATTACGATTAATTTGTCCAAGCCAGAAAAGAGTCCTAAGGAAATTGCAATGGCGAAGCTTTTGCCGCCGCCTGTTTATCCCAAATGTCAATTGTGCCGTGAAAACGTTGGATACGCGGGGAGGGTAAATCATCCGTCCCGTCAAAATTTGCGTATCATTCCGGTAGAATTGAATGGGGAACCGTGGTTTTTTCAATATTCACCTTATGTGTATTACAACGAGCATTGCATTGTGTTCCATCATGATCATGTACCCATGAAGCTTACAAAGGATACGCTACGGCGGTTGCTGGCCTTTACGAAAGCGTTTCCGCATTATTTCATTGGCTCTAATGCGGATCTGCCCATTGTCGGAGGGTCGATCCTGACTCATGATCATTTTCAGGGTGGTCGTCATACATTCCCAATTGAAAAAGCGGGTGTGGACGGCGTATACCATAATGAAGCATTACCGCAGGTTACGGCAGGTATTGTAAACTGGCCAATGTCGGTCATTCGTTTTACGTCAACAGATGCCGAGGCACTGTTGGAGGCGGGGAATGCTGCTTTTGAAGCCTGGAAAGGTTATAGTGATCCATCGGTAGACGTTCTCTCTCATACCGAGCTGGAGGGGGAAACGATTCCGCATAATACAGTAACTCCGATTGTGCGACGGGATTCCGAAGGAAGATATCAGATGGATCTCGTACTGCGCAACAATCGAACGAGTGAAGAGTACCCTGAAGGTATTTTTCATCCCCATCGCGAGATGCATCATATCAAAAAGGAAAATATCGGTCTAATCGAAGTGATGGGGCTTGCCATCTTACCAGGGCGACTCAAGGATGAACTGGATGGAATTGCTGATATTTTGTGTGGGAACGATGAATTGGCTGTGGCTATGCAGCAAGAAGAACATCCACTGTTTAAGCATGCAGACTGGATTTACCAGTTGAATACCCGGTTTGGTCGTCTGTCTGACAAAGAGACGGCTGTCCGTATCGTGCAAAATGAGGTCGGACTGAAATTCAGTGAAATTTTAGAGCACGCAGGAGTGTATAAACGGAATCCATCCGGTCAGCAAGCGTTTGGCCGTTTTATGAAACAATTGGGATATACCTTGGGAGAATAAAGTAGCTTGTGTTGCCACATAATACAATACGAGAACCCTCCCAAGATGTGAAATATAACCATACTCCTTAAGGAGTATGGTTTTTTTTCTGAAAACAAAGCAATTTGTTTCCTGTAACCATAAAGGTTATAATAGAGTAGTTTCTTAACATTAAACTTTAGAAATATTGGAGGCGAGCGTTTGCGATGAAAGCATTCGAATTTTATAATCCTACACAATTGATCTTTGGTAAAGGACAATTGGAGGCTCTCAAGCGTGAAGTTCCTAAATACGGTAAACGTGTACTGCTTGTATATGGCGGCGGCAGCATTAAGCGCAGCGGTTTGTACGATAATGTAATAAAATTGCTTGGTGAAATTGGTGCAGAGGTAACAGAACTGGCTGGTGTAGAACCGAATCCTCGTTTGTCTACGGTACATAAAGGCGTTGAATTGTGTAAAACAAATCAAATTGATCTTGTACTGGCTGTAGGCGGTGGTAGTGTACTGGATTGCTCCAAAGCTATTGCTGTCGGTGCAAAATATGATGGCGACATGTGGGATTTTGCAGAGCGTAAAGCGGCTCCACAAGCAGCCTTGCCATTAGGTACGGTTCTGACCATGGCGGCAACCGGTTCTGAAATGAACGCAGGTTCTGTTATTACAAACGAAAAAACTCAGGAAAAATTGGGATGGGGCAGTGTACATGCGTTTCCTGCGTTTTCCATTCTTGATCCGGTGAACACATACTCTCTGCCACAAAATCAAACGGTTTACGGAATTGTGGATATGATGTCACATACGCTCGAGCATTATTTTCATTTGGAATCCAATACTCCGGTTCAACTGGGCTGGTGTGAAACGATTTTGCGTACGGTCATAGATGCGGCTCCGGGACTGGTCAACGATCTGGAAAACTACGAGCTGCGTGAAACGATTATGTATTGTGGTACGATGGCACTAAACGGCTTCCTGAACATGGGGCTGACAGGTGACTGGGCTACTCACAATATTGAGCATGCTGTGTCTGCTGTTTATGATATTCCGCATGGTGGAGGACTGGCTATTCTGTTCCCGAACTGGATGAAACATAACTTGCATGTGAAGCCTGAACGTTTCAAACAGCTGGCTGTGAATGTGTTCCATGTGAACCCAGAAGGCAAGAGTGACGAAGAAGTAGCGCTGGAAGGTATTCAAGCATTGCGTGATTTCTGGAACTCGATTGGTGCGCCAAGCCGTCTGGCTGATTATGATATTGATGCGTCCAAAATTGATGTAATGGCTGATAAAGCTGTGAAATTCGGACCTTTCGGAGGCTTTAACAAGCTCAATCGCGAAGATGTAGTCGAAATTTACAAAGCATCCCTGTAAACAGCATTTGGATCATAATAGGCACGTTTGTGCGTCATTAGACGTACGAACGTGCTTTTTTGGGTTTAATTTGGAATATTGGAGGTAAATTTTGAAACTTTTTAAGGTTGAATACGTAAACATAGTTATAGACTGGAAACCAGACTGGAAAGTACATGGAAGGAGGAGTCGCATGGAAACCTTATTTTGGTGGTTGTTGGCAGGAGGCGCAATCTTTACTGTGGTTAGTGTGTTGATCGGGGATGTACTCGGTAGCTGGCTGGATGGGGCGTTAGAGTTGCCGGGCCTTGATTGGTTCAGACCTGTCGTTCTACTTGGGGCTATGACTGCTTTTGGCGGGGCTGGAGTACTACTGACAAAGTATACTGGGCTGACCATGGGCTGGGTTGTTGTGCTAGCTTTAGGGATTGCACTTGTTATTGGAGTGCTAGTATTTTTTGCATTTATCAAGCCCATGGCGAATTCAGAGGTATCCAGCGGCTTCTCGATGCGTGAACTAACTGGCAGAATCGGTGAGGTTACCATTCCTGTACCTGAGGTTGGTTACGGGGAAGTTATGATCCGCTTGGGTGCAGGCAACACCATACATACAGCATCTAGCTTTGATCACAAACCGCTAGCTGCGGGAACCCGTATTGTCGTGGTTGAGGTCGCAGAGGGCGTCGTCCGCGTAGCGTACCTGGACACATAGACGGCGCATTCGCTTAACTTGAAGGGAGCGTGATCGGGAGTGTCAAATTTGCAAGATATTGTGTTGGTCCCTGGAATTGTTGTCATTGTTATCGTCATATTAGGGATTGCTTTTTGGGCCCGTTACAAAACGGTAGGACCGGATGAAGGAATGATTGTGACAGGTTCTTTTCTGGGAAATAAAAATATTTCCGAGGATGAATCTGGTCGCAAGATTAAAATTGTACGTGGTGGGGGCGCCTTCATTTGGCCTATTTTCCAGCAGTCCGAATTCATCTCTCTGTTGTCTCACAAATTGGACGTAACCACACCGGAAGTATATACAGAGCAAGGAGTGCCCGTGATTGCGGATGGTGTGGCGATTATCAAGGTCGGCAGTTCTATTGAGGATGTAGCCACAGCAGCCGAACAGTTCATCGGAAAGCCACTGGAAGCTCTTAGAGGAGAGGCTCAAGAAGTGCTGGAGGGACATTTGCGGGCAATCCTCGGCTCTATGACAGTAGAGGAAGTATACCGTAATCGGGATCGGTTTGCGCAGGAAGTACAGGGCGTGGCTGCGCGCGATCTGAAAAAGATGGGCTTGCAAATCGTTTCATTCACTATCAAAGACGTACGCGATAAACATGGGTATCTGGATGCGCTCGGTAAGCCGAGAATTGCTGCTGTGAAAAGGGATGCAGAGATTGCAGAAGCCGAGGCAGTGCGGGATGCCCGAATTCAGAAGGCACGAGCAGAACAGGAAGGACAGAAGGCCGAACTGTTGCGGGATACGAATATTGCCGAGGCAGCCAAGGAGAAGGAACTGAAGGTGGCTTCGTTTAAGAAAGAACAAGATACAGCCAGGGCAGAAGCCGATCAGGCTTATCACATTCAGGAGGCCCGTGCCAAGCAGACTGCCGTCGAGGAACAGATGAAAGTCGAGTTGGTACGTAAGGAACGGGAGATTGATATTCAAGCCAAGGAAATACAGGTACGTGAAAAGCAATATGATGCGGAAGTGAAAAAGAAGGCGGAAGCCGATCGGTATGCAGTAGAACAAGCGGCGGAAGCCGACAAATCGCGTAAAATGCGTGAGGCAGAATCGCTGCAATACTCGATTGAAACACAGGCTAAAGCGTCAGCTGAACAAAAACGTCTAAACGGGCAAGCAGAAGCGGATGCAGAACGGGCCAAAGGTACAGCCGATGCAGATGTCATCCGTTTGCGTGGTCTCGCGGAAGCTGAGGCCAAGGAAAAACTGGCGGAGGCGTTCCAGAAGTTTGGAGAGGCCGCCGTGCTCGATATTATCGTGAAAATGCTGCCGGATCTGGCAGGACGCATTGCCGAACCGATTGCATCCATTGATAAACTGACTGTTGTGGATACGGGTAAAGGGGAAGGAGCAACGCGTGTCAGCAATTATGTCACCGAACTGATGGCGACGGCTCCCGAGATGCTTAAGAGTGTATCCGGTATTGATGTAGAGCAGTTGATCAAGGGACTAACCACTGGAAAAAATGGTCTTCATTCTGTACCATCCTCCGGTGATGTGAACAAGCTACACAATCCAGCCTCGGTTGAGATGGCACTAACGGATAAAGAACAACGATAAGCCTTTGGGGAACAGATTCTTAGCCCCAAAAAGACCGCTTTTCATCACAGCATTTCCTGGAAATTGTGATGAAAAGCGTTTTCTTTTTATTGACCTTTAGCGGAATATTTGGTACTTTAACGTGGATTCCTCTGAGCTTCATGCTATAATTCTTAGGATCAAGGTTCTGATAAAAGAGGTGCGGATGTGAGCAGCCTAAAAGTGGCCAAAGCGCTGAATAACAATGTGATTATAGGGATGCATCCCGAGCATGATGAGGTTGTCGTGATTGGAAAAGGAATCGGTTTCAATCGCAAACCCGGCGATTTAATGCCGTTGGATTCAGTTGAAAAATTATTTATATTAAAAAGCCATGAAGAGCAGGAGCAATACAAACGATTGCTTCCTGAGCTGGATGAAAAGCTCATTGAGGTCATCGGTGAGGTGCTTCATCTTGTTCAGCTTCAAGCCAAAAAGCCTCTTAATGAGCATATACTGATTGCTTTAACTGACCATATTGCCTTCTCCATCAACCGTCATAAACAGGGGATTACGATTCATAATCCGTTCTTGTATGAAACTAGGGAAATATATCCTCAGGAATACAAGATGGCTGAGCAGGCTGTTGCTTTGATCAAGGATAAGATGGACGTGGATCTGGGAGAAGATGAAATCGGATTCGTAGCTCTGCATATTTATAGTGCTATGACGAACCAACATATCTCCGAGGTTAGGAAGGATTCTCGTCTGATTGCTGACATGGTTCAGGTCGTCGAGACGACACTCGATTACCGAATTCCTCTCCAATCCCTTGATTATTCCCGTCTGCTGACTCATCTGAGATTTGCGATTGAACGTGTACGACGAGGAGAGATTGTGCAGGAGATTTACCGATTGGACAAGCTTTTGAATGAAGAATATCCAGAAATGTATATGCTGGCCTGGAAACTTACGAAGATTATGGAGAAAAGGCTACGTAAACCGGTGTATCCAGCTGAAGTTAGCTATTTGACGATGCATCTGCAGCGTTTGTCCCAACGCAAGCAGGGAGAGCAACAAACCGTGATAAAGCCCGAATAAAAAAGTATTGCCTCGCATTTAGCGTGGTGCTATAATCAATTTTGCAATGAGGAAGACAACAACTAAACATTTTAACGTGTTACTGATTCGATCAGGCATGAGTTGTTTTAAGTTATGATTGTTTACAGCCTAGTGGGGTAAGCTATATCCCAAGGTTGTGTTCAAACATACTTAAATCGGCTCATGCCTTTTTTGTTGTTTTACCTCTGTTCTAAATTTCAGAGAAGGATGTGGATGGTATGTTTAAAAAGCTTTTCGGCGTTTTACAGCGTGTCGGTAAAGCGTTAATGCTTCCAGTAGCTATTTTGCCAGCTGCGGGGCTTTTATTGGGTATCGGCAACATGTTGGTCAATCCTGATTTTCTCCAGTACATCCCTGCATTAAATGCGGGCTGGGTTCAATCGGTAGCGACCATCATGATGAACGCCGGACAAATTGTTTTTGATAATCTGGCGCTGTTGTTTGCAGTCGGCGTAGCCGTCGGTTTGGCGGGCGGCGAAGGTGTAGCAGGTTTGGCTGCGATCATCGGTTACCTCGTAATGAACATTACGCTGGGTACAGCTGTGGGAGTCACACCTGGTCTGATTGCTCAAAAAATACCGGGTTATGCGAATGTGTTGGGTATTCCTACACTGCAAACCGGGGTGTTCGGCGGGATTATCATCGGTATACTGGCCGCTGCTATGTACAACCGATTTTTCAAAATCGAGCTTCCTTCATACCTGGGCTTTTTCGCGGGTAAGCGCTTCGTTCCAATTGCAACGGCAGTATCTTCACTGATTGTTGGACTGGCACTGGTTCTGATCTGGCCTCCAGTTCAGCAAGGGCTTAACGCAGTATCTCACTTTATGGTGTATTCCAACCCGACCTTGTCGGCGTTCCTGTTCGGGGTTATCGAACGTGCGCTCATTCCATTTGGTCTGCATCACATCTGGTACTCACCGTTCTGGTTTGAGTTTGGTGAATATGTTAACAAAGCAGGTCAAACCGTTCACGGTGACCAGCAAATCTTCTTTAGTCAGCTTCGCGACGGCGTGGCACTGACAGCAAGTACGTTCCAAGTAGGTAAATTCCCATTCATGATGTTCGGATTACCAGCTGCAGCACTTGCGATGTATCATGAAGCAAGACCAGAACACAAAAAATATGTAGCAGGTATCATGGGTTCAGCAGCCTTGACTTCGTTCCTGACAGGTATTACGGAGCCACTGGAATTTTCCTTCCTGTTCGTAGCTCCATTGCTGTTTGCAGTACACTGTGTATTTGCAGGTTTGTCATTCATGACGATGCAAATTTTGAATGTTAAAATCGGCATGACGTTCTCTGGTGGATTTATTGACTTCCTGATTTTCGGGATTATTCCAACCCGTACGCCATGGTGGTATGTAATTATCGTCGGTCTGATTTTGGCGGTTATTTACTACTTCGGATTCCGATTCATCATACGGAAATTCAACTTGAAGACACCAGGACGTGAAGAAGCTACAGAAAATGTGGATGGTGCAGCAAGCGGTAGCAGTGATGAGCTTCCACATAACATTTTGGCTGCTTTCGGTGGTTCATCGAATATCAAGCATCTGGATGCATGTATTACACGTCTTCGGATTGAAGTTAATGAGAAATCAAACGTTGACAAAGCTCGTCTGAAACAACTTGGCGCCTCGGGTGTCCTGGAAGTGGGTAACAATGTACAGGCGATCTTCGGTACCCGTTCTGACACCATTAAAACTCAAATGGCTGATATCATGGCAGGACGTACACCTGCACCTGCGCCTTCAGAACCAGCTCCACAAGAGGAAAAGGAAGCCGGAGAACAAAAGCAAACGATTGTTGTGGAAGATATCGTGATGCCAGTTAACGGCGAATTGGTTGACATTTCGACAGTTCCCGATCCAGTATTTGCAGAACGTATGACAGGTGATGGCTTTGCAGTTGTGCCTAATGATGGAACAATTGTTTCTCCTGTCTATGGTAAAGTATTCAATGTATTCCCAAGCAAGCATGCGGTTGGTATTCAATCCGATGGTGGTAAAGAAGTGCTTGTTCATATCGGGGTGAATACAGTGAAGCTTAAAGGTCAAGGATTTGACGTTTTGGTGAACGAAGGCGATCTTGTGTCAGCTGGCCAACCGATCATGAAAGTAGACCTGGAATATGTGAAAGCCAACGCTAAATCCATCATCTCACCTGTCATTTTTACCAACCTTCCAGAAGGTTCTTCGGTAACTTTAAACAAAACTGGAGTATTGAAGGCTGGCGAAGATGGTATAATTACGATAAAATAAACTCTATGTGTTTCGGATTAGTTGATTAGGCGGCTTAAGCCGCCTGGTCATCTGCCCGGTATACTGCGTGTAAACAAATATTATCTTTAGGAAAGTGGGAGGAACAAATTATGCAAACAACTTTTAGAATCACGGATGAAGACGGTATCCATGCACGTCCTGCAACTGCGCTGGTAAATACAGCTAACAAATTCAGCGGTGCTGAGTCTTTCGCCGAAGCTAACGGTAAAAAAGTAACTTTGAAATCCATTCTGGGTGTATTGTCTCTGGGTCTGGAACAAGGGGATACTATTAACATTATCTGCGAAGGCGCTGAAGCTGCTGAAGCATTGAAAGCTCTTGAAAATGTAATCGTTAACGAAGGGCTGGGCGAAGTTCATGCTTAAAATTTCCGGGATTGCCGCTTCGGCAGGCATAGCCATTGCCCGGGCGTTTATCTTGGAGCATCCGAATTACGCTGTAGAGAGACGCGCGGTTGGTGATGTTGAAGCTGAAATCGCAAGATTGGATGCGGCTTTGGCAGAATCTCAAACCGAATTGGAATCGATTAAGGAGAAAACGCTTCGGGAACTGGGTGAGAAAAAAGCAGAAATTTTTGCATCTCACTTGCTCATCCTGAATGATCCTGAATTGATCGATCCGGTTAAAGCTAAAATCAGAGACGAGCAGCTCAATGCTGACTATGCTTTGAATGAAGTAGCTACACAATTTGTTTCCATGTTTGAAAACATGAAAAGTGCATATTTGCAAGAACGCGCATCGGACATGCGTGATGTAACCAAACGGGTGCTTAATCATCTGCTTGGTGTTCATTTTGTCAGTCCTGCAGAAATTGCCGAAGAAACGATTGTACTTGCAGAAGATTTGACACCTTCCGACACAGCTCAGCTGAACCGTGAATTTGTTAAAGGCTTTGCAACGAACATCGGTGGACGCACTTCGCATTCGGCTATTATGGCTCGTTCATTAGAAATTCCTGCTGTTGTAGGAACGAAAAATATATTGTCTCAAGCTAAAAGCGGCGATTTGATTATCGTCGATGGTCTGGATGGTCATGTATTCGTGAATCCTACCGAAGAAATCGTTGCGGAATACCGCGCTAAACAAGTGGCATATGACAAGCAACGCGAAGAGTGGCGTAAGCTGCGTGGCGAAGCTACGGTTTCCGTTGATGGTGTCCATGTCGAACTGGCAGCCAATATTGGTACGCCTAACGATGTAGCTGGTGTTCTGGACAACGGTGGAGAAGGCGTTGGCTTGTACCGTACGGAGTTCTTGTACATGGGACGCGACAAGCTCCCATCCGAAGATGTACAGTACACAGCTTACAAAACGGTTCTGGAAAGAATGGAAGGCAAACCGGTTGTAGTCCGTACTTTGGACATCGGTGGAGATAAAGAACTTCCTTATCTGGATCTGCCGAAAGAGATGAATCCGTTCCTCGGATTCCGTGCTATTCGTCTGTGTCTGGATCGCCAGGATATCTTCCGCACTCAATTGCGTGCTTTGTTGCGTGCAAGTGTACACGGTAACCTGCGCATTATGTTCCCAATGATTGCTACGCTGAACGAATTCCGTGAAGCTAAAGCTGTTTTGTTGGAGGAAAAAGAAAAGTTGGTAGCCGAGGGTGTATCCGTATCTGAAGAAATTCAGCTGGGCATCATGGTAGAAATTCCTTCCACAGCGGTATTGGCTGACCAATTCGCAAAAGAAGTGGATTTCTTTAGTATCGGTACTAACGATCTGATTCAATACACCATGGCAGCAGATCGTATGAACGAACGAGTTTCTTACCTGTATCAACCATATAACCCATCCATTTTGCGTCTGGTGAAAATGGTTATTGATGCCGCTCACCGTGAAGGACGTTGGGTTGGTATGTGTGGTGAAATGGCAGGAGACACCACAGCAATTCCGTTGCTGCTGGGTCTGGGACTTGATGAGTTCAGCATGAGCGCAACTTCCATTCTGCCAGCACGTAGTCAAATCTCTAAGTTGTCCCGTGCGGACATGGAGAAATTGGCTGCAAAAGCTCTGGATATGCAAACAGCTGAGCAGGTTGTTGAATTGGTTCAAAGCATCGAAGCATAAGGAAGGGTATCACATTTTTCAAAGGTTATATCTTTTTCCAACAAAAATTGCTGTATACATACAGCAGCCGGTATCTCAACAGATACCGGCTTTTTTGTATGCTTTGAATTGTTGGGTTGAATTTAATCTTAACTACATGCGCAATTCAGCACAGGTTTACGGGCTGCAGTGGTTTCATCCAGGCGCGTGACTGGAGTGGTATAAGGGGCATTGAGCACCAGCTCAGGGTTCTCCTCGGCTTCGCGCGCAATATGAATCATAGTGTCGACAAAAGCATCAAGCGTCTCTTTACTTTCTGTTTCCGTCGGCTCGATCATGATGCATTCCTCTACATTCAGCGGAAAATAAATGGTAGGTGGATGGTAACCGAAATCAAGCAACCGTTTGGCTACATCAAGCGTGCGCACTCCAAACTTCTTCAAGCCTCGTCCCGACATGACAAATTCGTGTTTACAATGCCCGGGATAAGGCAGATCAAAATACGGAGCCAGCCGATGCATCATGTAGTTGGCATTGAGTACAGCACATTCGGACACTCGCTTCAAGCCATCAGGGCCGTAGCTACGGATATAGGCATAGGCACGGACGAGAATGCCGAAGTTGCCATAAAAGGCTTTGACCCGCCCAATAGAATCTCCCTGCTCCCGATCCCAGCGGTACCTACCCTGCGGATCACGTACGACAAGCGGCTTGGGCAGAAAGGGAATCAGTCGCTGCTTTACGCCGACGGGTCCAGCGCCCGGGCCCCCTCCACCGTGCGGAGTACTCATCGTTTTGTGCAAATTGAGATGCACCACATCAAAGCCCATATCCCCAGGGCGGGTAATCCCCATGATAGCATTGGAATTTGCGCCGTCATAGTAGAGCAGGCCACCTGCGTCATGCACAATTGCGGCAATATCAGTGATTTGCTTCTCGAACAGACCAAGCGTGTTCGGATTGGTCAGCATGAGCGCAGCGGTGTCGTTGCCTACGGCTTGACGCAGCGCATCCAGATCCACCAGCCCCTCTGGGGTAGAGGGAAGGGTGATTGTTTCGAAACCCGCGACGGTTGCACTGGCGGGGTTCGTTCCGTGCGATGAATCCGGCACGAGCACCTTGGTACGTCGCTCGCCACGTGCTTCGTGGTACGAGCGGATCATCATCAGCCCGGTCCATTCGCCATGGGCGCCAGCAGCGGGCTGAAGCGTGACGGCATCCATGCCGGTCAACGCAGCCAGATCATTTTGGAGCGTATGCAGCAGCTCCATAGCCCCCTGGATGCTATCCTCCGGCTGATATGGGTGAATTTTAGCAAAGCCTGCGTAACGGGCAACATCCTCATTCACCTTCGGATTGTATTTCATCGTACACGAGCCAAGCGGATAAAATCCGTTGTCGACGCCGAAATTGCGCTGGGACAGGGCGGTATAATGGCGAATAACATCTACTTCGTATACCTCGGGTAATGCTGCAGGTTCGCTGCGCAGCGCATAATCCGGCAAAAGCTCTGCCACCGGGCGACGGGGAACGTCGCAATCGGGAAGGGAATAAGCGATGCGACCCGGACGGCTCAATTCAAAAATGAGCGTTTGATCGTGTTCCTTTAACAGTTCTTGTTTCTGATCCTGTCCGGTGTGTGTCATAGCAATCCCCCCAAGGTGTGTACAAATTGGTCAATCTCTTCTTTGGTTCTTTGCTCCGTCACGGCAATCAGCATGTGACCAGCAAGTTCCTCATAGTCCCGGCCCAAATCGTAGCCAGCGATAAATCCGGCAGCTAGCAGCTCGGCCTGGAGTTTGCTCATATCTGTACCCTCAGGCAGTTTAAGGGCAAACTCATTAAAGGTTGGTGCGTTAAACGAGGTAGATACACCTTTCAAGCTCAGCAATTGCTCTAACGCATAACGGCTTTTATGCAAATTTAACTCGGCTACTTCCTTGATCCCCTGTCTACCCATGACAGACAAATATACAGATGCAGATAAAGCGAGCAACGCTTGATTGGAGCAAATGTTAGACGTGGCCTTTTCGCGGCGGATATGCTGTTCCCGCGCTTGCAAGGTCAGCACGAAGCCGCGTTTGCCGTTACGGTCTGTGGTTTGGCCTACGATACGTCCAGGGATACGGCGCATATGCGCCTGGGAAACGGCAAAGTAACCGCAGGTCGGACCACCGAGGGAGGATGAGATCCCAAGTGGCTGCGCGTCTCCTACAACAATATCCGCGCCTTGCTTACCAGGGGTCTCTAGCAAGCCTAGTGCCAGTGGATTGGCACTAACAACCATAAGCCCTTGATGCGCATGGATGAGGTCAGCCATCGGCTTCAGATTTTCCACGGCTCCGAAAAAGTTGGGATTTTGGATCAAAACAGCCGCCGTCTGTTCCGATACGGCCGTTGCTAGCGCATCGACATCCGTTACGCCATCCGAACAGCCGATTTCCACAATGTCCAGGTCCAATCCGCGTGCATAGGCTGCCAATACCTGACGTGCCTCTGGATGGACAGACCTTGATACGATAAGCTGTTTACGACGCGTGGCGGAAGCGGCCAATGAGCCCGCTTCCGCCAGAGCTGTAGCCCCATCGTACATGCTGGCATTAGCTACCGCCATACCTGTCAATTCGCAAATATACGACTGGAATTCAAAAATGGCTTGCAGCTCGCCCTGGCTTACTTCCGGCTGATAGGGGGTGTAGGCTGTGTAAAATTCGGAACGTGAGGTGATGTGTTGGATAACGGATGGAATATGATGATCATAAATACCTGCACCAAGAAAGCTGGCATGTGTATCTGTATTGGCGTTTCGTCCGGCCAGCTCGGCCATGTGGCGAGTTAAGGCTCTTTCGTCGAGCCGAGAGGAAAGAGGAAGTTCCCCTTGGTATCGAATAGCCTCTGGAATGTCACTGAATAAATCATCAATGGATGATACGCCCACCACACGCAGCATTTCGGTTTGGTCTTGTTCGGTCATGGGGAGATAGCGATGCTGCTTCATAGGTTCTGGCTCCTTTCGAAAAGCAAAATTTAGATAGTAAATTAGTTAATACATAGTCTTAATTGGAAAATCCAGAATTTTATATCTGACATGATCGCTTTTTTAGAATGAAGAGGATTAAGATCAGCGTAGCCGTTTATAAAAGGGGGCTGGGACCACTTCCGCACGCAGGCGTTTACCACGAATTTCGACCTCCAGCGGTGTCGATAGGGTGCTAAAACGACTGTCCACCAGGGCCAGCCCCAGATTACGCTTCAAGGTGGGCGATTGAGTACCCGTTGTGACCTCACCGATGCGTTGACCTTCAGCGAACACCGGATAATGAGCGCGCGGGATACCGCGGTCAATCATTTCCAGCCCGATCAACTTGCGAGGAATTCCTTGTTCTTTTTGACGTTGCAGTGCTTCCCTGCCGATAAAATCTCCTTTGTTCAACTTGACGAAGAAACCTAAACCAGCCTCAAGCGGTGAAATTGTGGCAGATAACTCCTGTCCGTACAACGGGAGCCGTGCCTCGAAGCGCAGCGTATCGCGAGCACCAAGTCCAGCGGGAATCAGTCCATACGATTCACCGCAACGAAGCAAACCATCCCACACGGCGGGTGCTTCCTCAGCAGGGATATAAAATTCAAAACCGTCTTCGCCGGTATATCCAGTTCGCGAGACAAGTGCTTTTGCTCCGAACAATTGCACGTTCTCATGGAATCGGAAAGATGCCAGATTCGTAATATCTGTATCTGTCACGGCTGCGGTAATACGTGCTGCTTCCGGTCCTTGTAATGCCAGCAATGCTATCGCATCAGACACATTCTCCAGATGAACCGATGCTGGTACGTGGCGTATGAGCCAATCCCAATCTTTGTCGATGTTGGAGGCATTCACAACGAGCATGTAGCGCTCTGGTCCTTTGCAATATACAAGCAAGTCATCCACTACGCCTCCATCGGGGTAACACAGGAGTGAATATTGTGCTTGGCTCGGTTCCAACTGGCTGACATCATTCGTAGTTACCTGTTGCAAAAAAGCCTCAGCTTCTTTGCCTTCAACCAAGAACTCGCCCATATGCGATACATCGAATAAACCTGCACGTTGTCGGACGGCCTCATGCTCCTTTTGAATGCCGCTAAACTGAACGGGGAGTTCCCACCCGCCAAAGTCAATACAACGAACCCCGGGCTGCGTCCCGTAGGACGAATATAGTGGTGTTCTTCGCAAATTAGACATTTTTTCACTCCTATCCAGTGTAATCGGCTAAACAAAAAAGACAGGCTAAAAGAAACGTATAGACGGCAGTCCATACTCTTCTTTCAGCTCTGTCCTTGATACCAGAAAGTTACCCCGGTGTGAACCAGGTTTCCCCTTGGGTGATCCGCTCTTTTCACGGATGCTCTCCAGAGATGCGTCCGGCAGAGGTCCTTTTGCCTGAGAGATTCACCTGCAATGCAAGTTTACTCCTTCGGCGCTACCTTTTGGATCAACGGTATGTTACCCGGTTTTGCAGATAACAACTTGATCCGATTCGCGTGCCCAACTGTCTCACAAACGACAACAGCGATGCGAATATTTTTGGTAGTCTCTCCCTCCGCGTTCATCCGCGTTTGCAGTTGTCGAGGTATTTTCAAAAGCAATTACTATAACCCATTAATACGCAAATCCATTCAAAATGTCAATAAAAATGTCATATAAAACAATATGAAAAACATTTATTATATAAATAAGGATATGTAAGCGTTTGTTACAAGTTATCATTTTTTTATGGACTGCGCTATATGAGTTGGTATGAAGTATTTTTGTTAGTATTATTGACATGGATGTTCTTGTTGTCATAATCTTAACCTGTCTAATACAGGTGATCAAAAGCATTTTATTCATGTGGAAGTGAGGCGAAGCAGGATGAGTGAAGTGAAACAGCAACTTTGGTATACAGACGAACATGAGTGGGTTCAGCGCACAGTGGATGGGACGTTGCGGATCGGCATTACAGACTTTGCACAGCATCAATTGGGTGATATTGTTTTTGTGGAATTACCTGGGGCGGGAACAACGATTGGACAGGGGGCGGAGATTGGTACAATTGAATCGGTGAAGACCGTATCCGATCTTTTTGCTCCGGTGACGGGAACCGTTTTGAAAGTAAATGAAGCTCTGGAAAGTACACCTGAGCTGGTGAATGAATCACCCTATGAAGAGGGTTGGATGATCGAAGTAGAGATGAGCAATGATGTCGAGGAAGCTCTGGGCAAGTTGCTGTCTGCGGAGCAGTACGAGCAGTTGATTTCGGATGAGCAATAATGAGCAATACAGCATGAAATAATAGCGCTTTATTCTGATTTTTTATATGGATATTGAATTAAATAAGAGCATCGTTAGTCCGCTCAGTTTTTGTATAAAATAGTCGCTATGACCTGACATAGCGGCTATTTTTTTGTTGTCTTTTAGAAGACGTATTTACGTTGATTGCGCAGGCTTAGAAGAGAGCCTCTTTATACAATTGCACAGATTTACAACAGTGTTTTTTCGACTAATTTCTATTGTTATCGGCCATATTAAGAAGAATTATACAGGTATAATGCCTTGTCGTTACTTTAAATTTAAATGTTGTCATCAACGTTCATGACGAAAGTACGTTTTCATTTCGTTGATGAAGATAGCGCTGTCATTTAGTATGAATTTTAAGAAAAGGTAGTGATGCTATTTACTCACAAGGAGGATATGAATATGAGCACAGTGGGCACAAAGTCCAGTTCAAACGGTGGCGCTCGCGTCGCCGTACAGCGTTTTGGCCGCTTTCTCAGCGGTATGGTTATGCCCAATATGGGAGCCTTTATCGCGTGGGGATTAATTACGGCCCTTTTTATTCCGACCGGGTGGTTTCCGAATGAGGGTTTTGCACAACTGGTTGATCCGATGAAAAATTATTTGCTGCCGCTGCTGATCGGTTACACGGGAGGCACGATGATTCACGGACAGCGTGGAGGTGTGATCGGTGCCATTATGACGATGGGGGTCATTGTGGGGGCCGATATCCCGATGTTCCTGGGCGCGATGGTAGCTGGTCCGCTGGCTGCATGGATATTGAAGAAGTTCGATAAGGCCATTGAGGGCAAAGTCAAATCAGGTTTTGAAATGCTGGTCAATAATTTCTCGGCTGGGATTATCGGTGCCATTCTAGCATTACTAGCGCATGTGGCGATCGGCCCGATCGTGCAAACCATCAGTCAAGTGTTGTCGACAGGGGTACAGTTCCTCGTGAACGCAGGGCTACTGCCGCTTGTCAATCTCATTATTGAGCCCGGAAAAGTATTATTTCTCAACAACGCACTGAATCATGGAGTATTGAGTCCGATTGCGCTGGAGGAAGCTGCAAGAACAGGAAAATCCGTTTTGTTCATGCTTGAATCCAATCCTGGCCCGGGACTCGGTATTTTGCTGGCCTATTGCCTGTTCGGTAAAGGCTCTGCGAAGTCGTCTGCTCCTGGTGCAGTCATTATTCATTTTTTCGGCGGGATTCATGAAATTTATTTCCCTTATATTTTGATGAAGCCGATTCTGATTCTCGCTGCTATAGCAGGGGGCGTTGTGGGAACCTTCTGTTTTATGTTGACAGGTGCCGGACTGGTTGCTGCTCCTTCACCAGGCAGTATTATTGCTTATTTCCTGATGACACCCAAAGGCGGATATTTGCCGATGCTGAGCGGTGTGATCGCAGCTGCGGTCGTATCCTTTGCGGTTGCCGCAGTATTACTCAAAACTGGTAAGCAAAAGAAAGAGGGGCTGGAGGAAGCTGCATCCCGCCTGAAAGATATGAAAAATCAAAGCAAGGGTGCAAGCACTAACGCCACTGTAATGGAAGATAACCGCGCATCCGATCGTGCTGCCGAGATTGCCGCGGATCGAACGCTTAAGGATAAATCCGAGGTGAATAAAATTGTCTTTTCCTGTGATGCAGGTATGGGTTCAAGCGCCATGGGAGCCTCAATTTTGCGCAAAAAAATGAAACAGGCGGGCTTGGGCGTTACGGTAACGAATACGGCAATCAGTGAAATTCCACAGGATGCGGATATTGTCATTACACAAAAAACGTTGACAGACCGGGCTAAAACGGTAGCCCCGAATGCTGAGCACATTTCCATTGACAATTTCCTGAAGAGCCCTGAATACGAAGCGCTGGTTGAACGGCTGAAATCCGAATCTTAATCCCCATAAAGTCAGGCCGGCTGTATACAGTTTGTATTTCCTGCTGGAAGGGATGAGAGCTTGGGAAGGAACGGTATGCGCTTATGAATATTACGAAACGACAATCTGACATCGTAGAGTATCTTTTGGAGCAGCCCCAAGAGGTTACGGCCGGGGAAATTGCTGAGAAGATCAATGTCAGCACAAGGACGGTTCATCGGGAACTTGGCGCAGTTGAGTGTTGGTTGGCGGCTCATGAGGTAAAGCTGGAGAAAAAATCAGGGATCGGTATCTATGTGGATGCCGGCCCGACTCAGCTTGCAAGTCTGCGGGAGCAATTACTGCATACGAAGTCAGACGAATACTCGGCTGAGGAGAGAAAAATTGTAGTTCTGTGCATGCTGCTGGATACACAGGAGCCGATCAAGCTGCTGGCGCTAGCATCGGATTTGAGAGTCACAGTAACTACGGTCAGTCATGATCTGGACGAATTACAAGGCTGGATCGCAGATCGAGGGCTCGTGCTTGTGCGCAGACGGGGATACGGTGTCGAGATTACAGGCCGGGAGATAGACAAAAGACGGGCGATTTCTGAGCTTGCTCTCGAATATTTGGATGAATCGGATCTGTTTTCCGGCCGAGAGGAGCTTCGTCCCGTAACACGTGTCACAAAAAAATTGCTGGAGATGATTGGCAGAGAGAATCTGCTAACCGTGGAGAATGTTCTCTGGCAGCCTCATGATCAATGGCTGAAAAACATGGTGGAAAGCAAATATATGGAACTGCTGATTCAAATTTGCGTTTCTCTGGCACGTCTGCGCCTTGGGTACGTTGTGGATCATCGTCTCTCGTATTCGAAAACAGATTCAGAGGAGAATATCATGCTGCGCACAGCTATGGTGGAGCGTATATGCGCAGAGTTGTCAGCGGCGCTGGATATTGAATTTCCAGAACCGGAACGATGTTATTTCGGGTTGCTGTTCCGTGATGCTGAGGATCATTCCACCCGCTTGCTGCCACTTGATGATCTTGTACTGCTGGAGTCGGTTCATGAGTTGATTCGTCGTGTAGAGGCAGAGACAGGCACACCATTAGCAGAGGATCGTGTCCTGCGTGAAGGGCTGATTGCCCATATGGCTCCAGTATTCAAACGTTTGAGGGAAGGGAGAGCGATCCGCAACCCTCTCCTTCAGCAAATTCGCAAGGATTACGGCAGCTTGTTCGACTCGGTCAAAAAGGCTGCGGCGGATATGACGGAAATGGAAGTACCAGATGAAGAGATCGGATTTCTGGTCATGCATTTTGGCGCTTCGTTGGAGCGGCTGCGACAATTGCAGCGGGAGGTTCGAGCAATCGTAGTCTGCACGAGCGGAATTGGGTCTTCCAGACTTCTGGCAACAAGACTGGCCAAGGAGCTGCCACAGATCAAAATCGTGGATAGGGCCTCATGGTACGAGGCAACGCGGATTCCCAAGGAGGATTATGATCTGATCATTTCGACAGTGGAGCTGCCGCTTGAGCCGGATCGGTATCTTAAAATCAGCCCGCTGCTGACGCAAGAGGAGAGTGACCGCCTGCGTCATTTCATCCAGCATATTACACTCAATCAACTCAGTGATCATCGTCAGGAACAGGCTGTTCTCCCCGGCCAGGGCATGGAGTGGCTTACAGGACTACGGAAAAGTCTTGAGGAGATTGTGCACATTGTACAGCAATTTCAAGTGTATCCACTGGAAAATCGAGGGATGGATATGCCAGCTACCATAGAGGCTATATGCATGTTGGAGGCAGGGCGGGGAAATGTCACAGAGCCTTCTGTTGTTGCTGAACAGCTTATGGAAAGAGAGCGCCAAGGTAGTCAGGTGATTGCTGATACCTCCGTTGCTTTAATTCATACACGCAGTCCCAATATTCTCCAGCCTTCGCTGACCTTGTATAAGCTGGCTGAGCCGCTGTTGGCGGATGTAGACGAACAGGTAGAATGCGTTCTGCTGATGTTGGGACCTCGTGAGTTACCGAAAGAAAGCTTGGAAGTATTGAGCGAGATTAGTGCATTACTGCTGCAGGAAGACATGATTACACTACTGGAACACGGTAGCAGAGATCAGATTGCCAATTATATATCGACTGAGCTGGCTGAATTTTTTCACAGTAAATTAGGGACAGGGAGGAACCTACCGTGAGTATTATGACGATAGACAAAATAAAAATGAACGCAACCGCCAAAGACAAATATGAGGCGATTCGTATGGCAGGACAAATCCTGCTGGATGCAGGACATATTACAACTGAGTACATTGACAAGATGCTTGAACGCGAGGAGATTGTATCCACCTATATCGGGAACGGGCTGGCTATTCCACATGGTACCAAGGAATCTAAGACACTTGTTCAATCCACTGGTATCTCCATCGTTCAGTTCCCGCAAGGCGTAGATTTCGGGGAAGAAAAAGCATACATGGTGATCGGCATTGCAGCCCAAGGCGGCGATCATATGGAGATTTTGACAAGTATCGCAGTGGTATGTGCGGAGGAAGAAAACATGGACAAACTTCGCAACGCGGTGATCCCACAGGAAATTATAGATCTGTTCGAAAGTGAGCTGGAGCTATGAGAGCCGTCCACTTTGGAGCAGGAAATATCGGTCGCGGCTTTATTGGGCTGATTCTGTCGCGTGCAGGCTATGAGGTTGTTTTTTCAGATGTCAACGAGACACTTGTATCTGAGTTACGACGCCGCAAGCAATATACTGTTGAGTTGGCGAATGATACGAAGGATACGGAGACGGTAACGAATGTAACCGCGATTGACGGCAGAGATGCATCCGCTGTAGCGGATGCAGTAAACCATGCTGATCTGGTAACGACCGCAGTCGGGGTTAGCATCCTCAGGCATATTGCAGCAGGTATTGCCGAGGGGATAGCGCGGCGGGTGGAGCGAGGGGCAGGCCCGCTGCATGTGATCGCTTGCGAAAATGCAATTGGAGGCAGCACCCAACTGAAAGAGTATGTTTTTGCGCTACTGGATGAGGCGACTCGTGCCAAGGCAGAGGCTTCGGTATATTTCCCCAATGCTGCTGTAGACCGGATTGTGCCGATCCAGCATCATGAGGACCCGTTGCATGTGCAGGTAGAGCCTTTTTACGAGTGGGTGGTGGATCGCTCGCAAATGGCACCTGACCATGAAGAAATCGAAGGCATTCTTTACGTGCAGGATCTGGAGCCTTATATTGAACGCAAGTTGTTTACGGTGAATACGGGGCATTGCGTGGCGGCCTATATTGGTTATACCGCAGGTTATGCCACGATCCAGGAGGCCATGAAGGATACCAAGGTGGTAGATTCAATCGAAGGGGCGCTGGAGGAAACAGGAGCGGTGCTTGTAAAGCGATTTGGCTTGAATCAAGGGGAGCATAAGAAGTACATCTCTAAGATTCTGGATCGCTTCCGCAATCCTAATCTGACAGACGAGGTTACTCGGGTCGGACGTTCACCGCTTCGCAAGCTGTCTCCCAATGACCGTCTTGTACGTCCCGCGCTGCAAGCACAGGAGTATGGTATCCGGACCGATCATCTGGCGTTAGGAATGGCTGCTGCCTGCAAATTTGATATTACGGAAGACCCCGAAGCAGTTGAGCTTCAGCAGGTGATTCGCAGCCAAGGGGTGAGTGTAGCGCTGACACGTTATACGTCCATACCTGCAGATAACCCGTTACATCGGCAGGTATTGGAGCAATATGATATTATAAGTTCATAAAACAACGCAATAACACGCACTTATTTCAATCATCCTCTTGAAGACCAAACATCTACATGAGCACAAAAGTGTTCTGTAGAGTTGAGCTTCAAGAGGATTTTTATATGCGTGATTTACATCACATAACAACCTGACTAAATTATATATATTGATAATGATTATCATTATCCATAAAATATCATTAACAATATATATATTAGGGGGATTATAGTGAAACCGATTTATATTACCTTAGGGTTTTTATTTTTGGCACTTGGAGTTATTGGCGTAGTGGTGCCGTTGCTGCCGACTACACCGTTTCTGCTGCTGGCAACCTTTTTCTTTATGCGGGGGTCAGAAAGGATTCATGAGTGGTTTTCAAATACGTCTCTGTATCAAAAATATCTGGAAAGTTTTGTTCAAACCAGGTCGTTGAAGCTGTCCACAAAAATTACGTCATTGGGCTTAGCGTCAGCTATGCTGATTACAGGATTTATCTTTACACCCATTATGTGGGGGAAGATACTCATCGTTTTGGTCATCCTGTTCAAATATTATTATTTTATATTTCGAGTCGGAACTGTGAGGGCAACTGAGGCAGAAACTCCGTCTTTAACTGAAAGCGCCCCTACCCCAAAAAAAAAGTCTAAAATGGTCGATAGTCGGCTGCTTGGCCTGGTGGAGCATTCTCGAAAATATATCATCTTGGGTGTGCTTGTACAGTGGATCGGTCTTTTAGGGAGTATAGCCGCTGTTTTGTCTATGGCCTTTGTGATGCAGCAAGCATGGGAGGGACAAGTGACTCGCAAGCTGATTCTATTCATGACGGTCATTGTTATGGCTGCCATTGCAGTTCGCTTTCTGAGTAATTATGCAGCCAGTATGTTGTCCTATCGGGCTTCAATAAATGCTAAAAAAACGCTGCGCTCACAGATTTACGGCAAGCTGCTAAAGCTGGGGCCCTCTTATACAGATCATACTTCCACTTCGGGGGTTATTCAGGTTGCTGTAGAAGGGGTGGAGCAGCTTGAGACCTATTTTGGAAGATATATGCCTCAGCTATTCTATAGTCTGCTTGCGCCTGTAACGTTGTTCATCACCCTCTCTTTTGTCAGCTTCAAAGCGGCTATTATTCTATTAATCTGTGTTCCCTTAATTCCAGTGTCCATTATTGTCATTATGAGGATGGCTAAAAAGCTGTTTCGAAAATATTGGGGCAGCTATGTCAATCTGGGCCACAGTTTTTTGGAAAATGTACAAGGTCTGACCACGCTCAAAATTTACGGGGCAGACCAGGATAAACATCAGGAGATGAACACAGCGGCTGAGGATTTTCGCAAAATGACGATGAAAGTCCTGACTATGCAGTTAAACTCCGTGGCTGTCATGGATCTTATCGCATTTGGTGGTGCCGCCGCAGGTGTGCTGGTCGCGGTAAGCGAATATTCTTCAGGTCATATTGGCTTGGCGGGAGCGCTCATCATTGTTTTGCTGTCGGCAGAGTTTTTCATTCCGCTGCGTCTGCTCGGTTCCTACTTTCATATCGCCATGAACGGAATGGCAGCAAGCGACAAAATATTTCAAATGTTGAGTACAGAGGATTTTATACAAGGACAACAAAGCATAGAAGCCACAGACATTCAACTGGAACGGGTAAATTTTGCTTACGATGAAAGAGATACCTTACGAAATATATCCATGAATATCCCTCAAGGCAGCTTTGTTTCCATTGTTGGAGAATCAGGTTCAGGTAAAAGTACGATAGCCGGATTGATCGTTGGACATCATGAGGGCTATCAAGGAAGCCTGAAGATCGGAGGAACCGAACTGACCTCCATTACGGAAGAAAGCCGCATGCGTCATATGACCTGGATCGGTTTTAACAGCTACATTTTTAAAGGCACTGTAGAAGCGAATTTGAGAATGGGGAATGAGCACGCGGATGAGCAACAAATGCTGGAAGCGTTGCGGCAAGTGAAGCTGTATGATTTTATTCTCTCCGAAGGGGGACTGGAAGCAGAGATAGAGGAGCAGGGAGCGAATTGGTCTGGAGGACAGCGCCAACGGCTAGCACTGGCCAGAGCGTTGCTGCACGATAGTCATGTGTATATTTTTGATGAGGCCACCTCTAACATTGACGTTGAGAGTGAGGAAGGCATCATGGAGGTCATACATGCACTGGCAGGTCAAAAAACAGTGATTCTCATCTCTCACAGACTGGAAAACGTGATCCAATCTGACTGCATTTATGTGCTGCAAAATGGTTTGGTGGCAGAATCCGGAACGCATCAGGAGCTGTTGAGCCAGCAGGGACATTATGCGGAGATGTATCTCAGTCAGCATAGGATGGAACAGTTTGTGAAAGTAGGTGCTGTATATGCGTAGACACGGTTTACGGATTATGGGTCAATTGTTGGTCTTGGCAGGGCCTCTTTTACCTGTGCTGCTCATTACGATTGTTACAGGAGTGCTTGGTTTTGTGTGTGCTATTGGCATTATTGTGTATGGGGCCCTTGCCTTACTGACAGCAACGGGCATCACGACAGGCTACAGCATGACATTTTTGCTGACTGCCATCGTGCTATGTGCTGTATTACGCGGCGTATTTCGTTATGGCGAGCAAATGAGCGGTCATTATCTCGCTTTCAAGCTGCTGGCCGTGCTGCGTGACAAGGTGCTTCAAGCCTTGCGCAGATTGGCTCCAGCCAAGCTTGAAGGCAAGGACAAAGGGAATCTGATTTCGCTGATTACAAGTGATATTGAGCTATTGGAAGTATTTTATGCGCATACGATAGCGCCTGTTATGATCGGCATTATTACTTCACTGCTTATGGTGTTTTTTATAGGCTCTTATGAGCCTTTACTAGGCGGGATCGCTGCGCTTGCTTACATAACCGTCGGTTTATTCATTCCTCTGCTTACGTCACGTATGGGCAAACGTCAAGGGATGGAATACCGAAGTAGCTTCGGCCAGCTGAGTAGTTATTTTTTGGACAGTTTACGCGGGATGAAGGAAATTGTTCAATATGGACAAGGGGAACAACGATTAAATGAAATTAACCGTCGTACGGATCAGTTGGATGCCAAGCAGAAGGACTTGAAGCATCACGAAGGCATCACAAGAGCGATCACAGATGCGGCTGTAGTCGGATTTTCATTCTTGATGCTGCTAGCTGGATTGTATGGCATGTCTAAGGGGCAGATGGATTTTACAAGTATGCTGATTTCAGTCATTGCCCTGTTTAGTTCATTTGGTCCGGTGGTCGCGCTGAGCAATTTGTCTAACAATTTGCTTCAGACGCTGGCAAGCGGGGAACGAGTGCTGAGTTTGCTGGAGGAGACCCCGGAGGTAGAAGAAAATATGGATGGAATGACTGTTGGCTTTACTGGAGCGCAGATAGATAAGGTGACTTTTGCATACGATGGTCAAACGGTGCTGAAGGACGTAAGTCTCACGATACCGCCCAAGCGAATTATAGGTATTCAGGGTAAAAGCGGCTCCGGCAAGTCAACGTTGTTGAAGTTGCTGATGCGATTCAGGGACCCGCAACAAGGTGGAATTTTGCTATCTGAACACGATTTAAAGGACATTGAGACCCGACATTTAAGAAGCTTGCAAAGCTACGTCGATCAGCATACATTCCTGTTTGATGATTCCATTGCAGCTAATATCAAAATTGGAAAGCCTGATGCTACACATCAACAGGTTGTAGAAGCAGCCCGTAAGGCATCAGTGCACGATTTTATTATGACATTGCCTCAAGGATATGACAGCCGAGTTGGAGAGTTGGGGGACAGGCTGTCTGGTGGAGAACGTCAGCGCTTGGGACTGGCCAGAGCCTTTGTTCATGATGCGCCCCTCTTACTGCTGGACGAACCTACTAGCAATTTGGACAGTTTGAACGAAGCGATTATTTTAAAATCGTTAAAAGAACAGCAGCAAGATAAAACGATTATCCTTGTTTCGCATCGAAGCTCTACTATGCGAATGGCTGACGAAATTTTTCAAATGGATAACCGCCGACTCTCCTGAAAATGGTACATGGTTTAGCATGCTTTTTTCAGTCTAGTCTATAAGTGATAAAAGCTAGAAAATAAATGTGATGCTTTGGAGGCGAAAGCTGTAGCCTGTTCATCGTTTTGTCATAAAATGGAGTGTGCGTGTTGAAATGAGAGTGTCATCCTTATTTAATTCATCCAGCTTTTCAAGCTTGTCTTATTTTGATAGCCTATGAGGTGAGGATTTTGCAAATCCTGAGGTATATTGACAAGTCATAAACATCATAAATGATGGATGAACAGAGGCTATAAGCCGATGTATAAAAATGGGTGGTGAACAGGAATGTCTGATTTCAATCAGCTCAAGGGACTTGAGCACACAGCATATCCCATATATGAAGGCTATGATTTGGGTCTTACTTATACGCCTGCGGGCAGCAAATTTAAGGTATGGGCACCGACTGCACAGCAGGTTCATATAGCGTTGTATACCGACGCAGGGGTGTACGATCAGGAAGGAATCGTTCAGGAGCACGGTGGTGGTCAGGAATTTCTAATGAGCCGTGATGATCAAGGTGTATGGTCTATCGAACTGGAAGGCGACTGGAACAGATATTATTACATGTACAGGCTGGAGTGGGTGGACCACACCATTCATTATGCTGCCGATCCATATGCCAGAGCGGTATCAGCCAATGGGCAACGTACGGCTATCATTGATTTGGATCGAACCAACCCGGATGGATGGGAACAGGATGAGGGGCCTGTACTTGAGCGTGCGACGGATGCCATTATCTATGAGCTTCATGTGCGTGATTTTTCGATGGACCCCCATTTTAATACGGGTATAAAAGATTTATCTGCCGCTCAGGGGCGGTTTGCAGCCTTTACGTATACGGGATTAACGGATTCCGAGGGTAACCGTATCGGACTGGATCATTTGCTGGAGCTGGGCATTACACATGTTCATTTGCTTCCCGTGGCTGACTTTCATACGGTGAATGACTTTTCGGAATTAGGAACTGAATATAACTGGGGCTATGATCCGCAGCACTATAATGTGCCGGAGGGGTCCTACTCTTCCAATCCAGCTGATCCGGAGGCGCGTATACGCGAGTTGAAATTGCTGGTACAGTCTCTGCATGCGGCCGGCATCGGTGTCATTATGGACGTCGTGTACAATCATACGTATTCGGTGGAAAAGGGTCCGTTTGAGCCAGTTGTACCAGGATATTATTACCGTACAGATGAGCAAGGGAAGCTCACCAATGGATCAGGTGTAGGTAATGAGATGGCAACCGAACGTCCGATGGTGCGCAAGTATATCAAGGATTCACTGCGCTATTGGGCAGAGGAATATCATATAGATGGCTTCCGGTTTGATTTGATGGCGTTGATTGATACACCGACTGTAGAGCAGCTTACTCGAGAACTTCGCTCTGAGATACGTCCCGATCTGCTGATCTATGGTGAGCCTTGGACAGGAGGAGAGTCCCCTCAGCCTTTGCTTACATTAAAAGGAACGCAGCGGGATAAGGGTTTTGCCGTTTTTAATGACAATTACCGTTCTGCCATTAAGGGAGATAGCGACGGTACAGGAAGCGGGTTTGCTACGGGTGCGGAAAATCAGGAGGAACGGGTACTTCAAGGTGCTTTTGGAGCTATTTATGATTTCACAGCTCAGCCATCAGAGACCGTCAATTATGTAACGGCCCACGATAATCTCAATTTGTGGGATAAAATTTTGACGGTGAGACATTTGCGGGAGCATTGTCGTTTTCCGCAATGGGAGCAGGGGAACCCCAAAGATGGAAGGACAGCCGAACAAGCCGTAGCCGAAGCAGACCCGTATCAGGAGATGGATGAAAGTAACCTACTTGAAAACGAAACTGTACGTAAGTCCCTGTTAGCTAACGGAATGGTTCTGACATCGCAAGGCATTCCTTTTATCCATGCAGGGGATGAACTGCTGCGTTCCAAATATGGAGACCATAACAGCTACCGAAGCTCTGATGTGGTGAACGCCATCCGTTGGAATCACAAGGCGAGGTTTCGACCTGTGTTTGATTACTACAAAGGCTTAATTGCTTTGCGGCGCAGTCACCCGGCATTCCGTATAGATCAGCGTGAGCTGGTGGAGCAGCATATGGAAGTCCTACAAAGCAATGGGCATGTGGTCGCTTTTGCCTTGAGGCATCATGCTAACGGCGATGCCTGGAATCATATTGTGGTGATTTATAACGGTTCGGATACAGAACAGACCATATCATTGCCTGCGGAATCGGACCGTTGGCATGTGGTCGTGGATGCACACGGGGCCGGGAATGAGACACGGTATGAGGTGGTAGGCCATCGTGTGACGGTATCGCGCTGGTCGATGATGGTGTTGTATGATCAGGATGGACCTCCGCAAGCCTCCTTTTTGACCGAGCAAGGTCAAGCCAACGAGCAAATGGATAACAAAACGAAAGGCTTGGATGAGGGGACAAATCAAGAGATTGCAGGTACAGCAATGACAGATGCCCAGCTAGGAAACGATAGAGAGGTTATTCCATTCCGCACAATTGAATTGATCTACGAGCGTGCAGATCGGCAATACTCTGGCTGGAATGTGTGGGTATGGGGCACCGGGCACCAGGACGGACATGTTGAATTTCATGATTGGGATAATGGTCGGGCAGTAGCCCGCATTCGGGTGGCTCCTGATGTACAGCGAATTGGCTACATTGTCCGCCTGAATCACTGGGATGCCAAGGATGTGGAGGCAGATCGATATATTGATGTAGATCTGACCCAGTCTGTGATGCAGGTATTGATTCATAGTGGCAGAGAGGAATATTTATTACTAGTTAACGATAGTCGGGCGGGATAGACTTGTATGCCTGGTTGTCATATATACACGAGAAAATAGCATTTTTCGATCATTTCGAGAAATGCTATTTTTTTATGCAAATGTGCGTCACTTTCAGAAAAAAGGGGTAAAATAGAATTATGGACTTGTTTAGTTTTGCCAGCTTGCTGGCTCATATTCTGTAGTACGACTGGTAAACCAAGCAAGATTCTTGGAGGAAAATCATTTGTAAGGTAACCTGAAGGAGGTTGTATATCATGAGTTCTAATGGAGGAAGTATTCAACTAACCGCCCAGCCGAGAACAGAGAAGAAGGGTTCGGCCATTCGTGGATTAAGGTTAAAAGGACGGATTCCAGCTGTGGTTTACGGCTCTGAAATCGAGGGAACCCCTGTACATGTCGATGCCAAGGAATTTAATAAAGTAGTCAGAACCGGACGTTCAGAGGTTTTTAATCTCACAGTAGAAGGCGGAGAAACGATCCCAGTAATTATTAAAGATTATCAACAGCGTGACAACCAATGGTTGCATGCCGATTTTTTAAAAATTTCCAAAAACAAACCGCTTCGCGTGCGTGTTTCTATTGATTATCAGGGAACCCCTGTAGGTACAAAAACAGGCGGTATCCTGCAAGTTCAAGAAACAGAAGTCGAAGTTGAAGGTTTGCCTTCTGACTTGCCGTCCACAATTGAAGTGGATGTATCCGCACTGGATATTGGCGACAAGCTGAGCGCAAGCGACTTAAAGCTTCCTAAAGGTGTGACGCTGCATGTCTCTGAAGAGGAGCAGCTGGCATCCGTGATCGTGCCGCGTGCAGTCGAGGTAGAGAATGCTGCTGTGGAAGGTGATGCAGCGGCAACTGAAGGCGCTGAAGAGGCTTCCGAAAACAAGGAATCTTAATGAAGTCAGCAGGCATATTGAACGTTGGCTGATTAAAGAAGATGATCAAACCGTGAGCTAAAAACCGTTCCCTGTTAGGGGGCGGTTTTTCTCTTTAAAGCACGACCATCATTCAATACGCGTTCTGATATGACGATATATATAGTATGGCATTTACATTTTTATTTTATAAATACCTAATATATATCTAAGGAGCGCGTACGCAATCATGGACAGAACGAATGAATTGTTGTGGCAAAGAAACAAATTGGTGATCATTATTTTTTGGATTATGACTTTGAGCAGCATCATCCCGGCAGTATCTAATCCCTCGATGTGGGTATCTAGTGGTGTAGGATTTGTAGTCGCGGCAGTTTTGACAATTCTGAATATGAAAAAGAAAGGAATCCGTCTTATTCCTTGGATTATTACATTTTATAGTGCATTAATATGTATATTTGTGAACTTGTCTAGCGTGGATGTAGTAGTTTCGATCTTTATCTGCTCATTGTTGTTGCTCTACCCATCTTACCGATATTTTCTGGTAACCATGACCTTAAATCTGTGTAATATTTTTGTACAAATTACGATCGGTACGCCCGCAACTCCCCAGGCTACCGGTTCTTTGCGTTATGTGCATGAGTTTATCATTGTTTTACTGATTGGTTTGCTACTGTTAGTGGTATCGGTGTTAAATCAAAAGCAGTTTCAGAAAACGGAAGAGCAAAATAAAGATATGGAGGCAACAAGGCAACGGATTGAATTCTTGTTTGAGCAAGTTAGACAAGCTGTAGCTGGATTGCATAGCTTTACAGAACGATTCAGGAATCAAGTGGATGCTACAGGCAACGTGACGAATGAAGTTGCTATCGGGTTTCAGGAGGTCGCTAAAGGCGTAGAAATGCAAGCTTCGAATATCACTGAGGTAACCGATAACTTGGCTCAGTCTGATCAGCACGTGCGCGAGGTTGCCGATCATTCCCGAGAACTGAAGCAGCTCTCCGAAGATACGAAAAATGCCGGGGGTAGAGGGAGCAGTCAACTACTTGCACTAACATCTCAAATTAAGGATTTGGGTCGGGTGATGAGTCGTACCAAAGAAGAATTAGATGAGTTTAAAGTGCAGAGTGACAATATGTCTTCCATGCTTAAAGATATTACTCAAATCTCAAAGCAAACCAATTTGCTGTCCTTGAATGCATCCATTGAGGCTGCCAGAGCGGGAGAGCATGGGAAAGGATTTGCGATTGTGGCTGGAGAAGTGCGTAATTTGGCTGAAATGGTTGGAAACACCTCAGTGGCGATGGAAGGTATTTTGGAGCAGCTGAGAACTCAGATGGATTCTGTTGTAAGTCAATTTGACATGGGACAGGAAAGATTACAGCAAAGTATGGAGTCGGCACATTCGACCGAAATTGTACTGGAGGATATCCTGCAAAATGCCAATAAAGTATTGGTGCAGGCCGTGGAGGTAGAGTCCAGTACGAATAGTATGCAGCAATTTTCGTCTCAGGTCGTTCAAGAGATGATGGAATTTTCCAGTGCGACAGAACAAGCAAGTGCAGCGTCAGAGCAAATTTTGGCTGGAGTAGAGGAGCAGCAAAATATAACCTCCAATATGGTGGCGGGATTTAGTGAGCTGGAGGCATTGATTATTCAGTTGAAAGAGCTGGTGCATGATCAGAATGAGGGCGGCAGTTCTAGCAAAATCAGCAAAAGTAAATAACCGAAAAGCTTCATCAGCGGACTAGAGATCCGGGGCTTATCGCTAACAAGCGGTATCCCCGGTTTTTTACTGTGTTTAAGAAGAAGGGAAATGAAGTGGGAAGTTTTAGAAGCTATAATTAGATGGAAGTTGATGGTATAATTTGTGGCAGTTTAAATGCTTTGTAACAAGGGGGAGTGGCTATGATGATGGGAAAGCAAGCACCTAAATTAAAAGCTGGAGACGAGATACGCATTCTTTCGCCATCCAGAAGCTTGTCTATTGTTTCTGAGGAAAATCGCCTGATTGCCCAGCATAGGCTGGAGGCGCTTGGGTTTAAAGTGAGCTTTTCACAGCATGTGCTGGAAAACGATGATTTTGCATCTTCTTCGATAGAGTCTAGAGTAGCTGACTTGCACGAAGCTTTTATCGATCCGAAGGTAAAGGGCATCCTGACCTCAATTGGGGGCTATAATGCCAATCAGCTCCTTGCCCATCTGGATTATGATCTGATCAGCGCTCATCCTAAACGATTTTGTGGTTATTCGGATATAACGGTGTTAAGCCATGCGATTTATGCTAAGACGGGGCTTATCACGTATGCGGGACCTCATTTTTTGACGTTCGCCATGTTGCGAGGAAATGAGTATACGATGACTTATTTCCAAAGGTTAATGTTGGAAGAGGGCAGCATTCAAATCCAATCTTCATCGGAGTGGAGTGACGATACTTGGTATCTGGATCAGGATAAAAGAAGCTTTCACCATAATGCGGGTCCATATGCGATTCATGAAGGAGAAGCAGAGGGTACGATTGTGGGTGGAAACTTGTGTACCCTGAATTTGTTACAGGGAACCCCATACATGCCAAGTCTAAAAGGAACCATAGTGTTTGTTGAGGATGATTACGAAAGCTCTCCCGCTACATTTGACCGGGATTTGCAATCATTGTTGCACCAGCCTGGATTTGATCAGGTTAAAGGAATCATCATAGGACGATTTCAGAAGGCGTCTCATATGACAGAAGAATTGCTGCGGCAAATCATTCGCTCGAAAAGAGAATTGGCCTCTATACCGGTGATTGCAGATGCCGATTTTGGCCACACCACGCCGCAGTTTACATATCCGATTGGCGGAAAGGCGCTTATTCGTGCCCGTAATGGCAGGGTGAGGATTGAAATATGTGAGTAGTGGTAGGCATATCCGTTTTTATTTGGGAGGAACGCATGTGAACGCCTTGTTGGAAATGCTGATGCAGCTATTTGAGCGCGCGGCATTGTTGCTGATTTGTTTGTTTTTTATTACACGTATCCCCCGGTTTAAGGAAACCTTGCAGAAGAACAGTCATTCTCCGGCAGAGCTGACGTTACTAACATTGATTTTCTGTATGTTTGCACTGTTTGGTACCTACACCGGGATTGAAGTTGAAGGCTCGCTGGTTAACGTTCGGATTATCGCAATTATGGCGGGCGGAATTTTATTTGGACCCTGGGTTGGGATCATTACAGGTATTGTATCTGGGATTCATCGTTATCTGATTGATATCGGGGGAATCACCTCGATTCCGTGTCTGATTACAAGTATTCTGGCAGGTGGGGTGTCAGGATATATCGGTCGCCGGGTCAATCGTTCCAAGAGATGGCTGGTCGGTATCGCCGCAGGTATGGTCTGTGAAGCGTTGACGATGCTGCTCATTCTGGTGATGGCCCAACCTCATGGTCTTGGTGTCGACATCGTTTCCAAGATCGGTCTACCCATGATTATCGGAGAAGTCAGTATCGGTTTAATCGTACTATTAATCCAGAGTGTGGAAGGGGAAAAGGAGAATATCGCGGCCAGACAGGCCAAGCTGGCATTGGATATTGCCAACAAGACGTTGCCTTATTTTCGTTCCATTAATGCGGAATCCTTGCATACGATTTGCTCAATTATAAAAGAAGACATCAAGGCAGATGCGGTGGCGATTACGGATACCAGAGATGTGCTGGCTTACGTCGGTTTTGGCGAAGAACGCTATCATATCGGGGATGAAATCATTAGCGATGTGACTAAATCGACGATCCGTAGCGGTAAAATCACGATCCGCAACCATATCGCTGACGACAAAACGCCCCAAATCCAGTCTCTGCTCATTATCCCGTTAGAGGAGCGGGGAGAAGTAACCGGAACCCTGAAGATTTACTACCGAAAAGCTTATAAAATTACGTATCCGCTGCAGACGATGGCGATTGGCTTGTCTCAGATCATTTCCACGTTAATGGAAGTGTCGCGTGTGGAGCAAATTAAGGAAGCGGCGAATAAGGCCGAGTTAAAGGCACTCCAGACGAAGATCAATCCTCATTTTCTATTCAACGCATTGAACGCCATTGCCTCAACGACGCGCACCAAACCGGACAAGGCGCGAGAACTGATCATCAATTTGTCAGGCTATCTGCGTTATAATTTGGAGTTGAATGATGATTTGATCGAAATTCACAAGGAGCTTCAGCAGGTGTCGGATTACGTAGAAATTGAAAAAGCGCGCTTCGGCAATCGGCTTCAGGTGGAGTATGTAATGGATGAGGTGTCAGTGCGTATTCCGAGCCTAATTATCCAACCCCTGGTTGAGAATGCAATTAATCATGGAATCCTCAAGAAAAAGGGACCAGGTACAGTAACCATTTCTGTAAAGGATCGTGGCGAAAAAGTGCGTATTTCTGTGGCTGATACCGGGGTGGGTATACGGGACGATGTTGTGGATAACCTATATCATGATCAAGTTCCAGCTAAACAGATCGGCTTGTACAATGTGCACAGAAGACTCAAGCTTATGTATGGTGAAGGAGTAATTATTCTTAAACATGATCCAGGCACCGAAGTTTATTTTGACATACCAAAGGAGAAGTCATGAAGGCCATAATTGTAGAAGACGAACTTCCAGCACGTGAAGAGCTGGAGTATCTTATTCAGACTCATAGCAGCATTGAGGTGACCGATAGTTTTGAGGATGGGCTGGATGTGTTCCGGTTTCTGCAAGATCAGGAAACGGATGCGATCTTTCTGGACATTAACATTCCTTCATTGGACGGGATGTTGTTGGCACAGAACATTAGCAAATTTGCTAAAAAGCCCTATATTATTTTTACGACCGCCTATAAAGAACATGCGGCGCAGGCTTTTGAACTGGAGGCGTTCGACTACATTCTCAAGCCATATGATGAAAAACGGATCGCATCCATGCTGCATAAGCTCGAAAATGCTTATGAGCAGCGAAACGCTCAAATACAGGAGCCTGTTCAGGCTGGGCAACCCCGAGCTGCTGAAACCAGTACCGTTGCTGCTCCGGGACGTATTAATCTGCTGAAAAATGACAAAATTATCGTAACGGATGCGAACGATATTTACTATGCGTGTGCGCAGGAAAAGGTAACTCGTGTCTTTACAAGGCACGAAGAATATACGATGCCGATGAGCATTTCGGAATTTCATGCCCGGCTGCCGCAGCAGGACTTTTTCCGTTGTCACCGATCGTACACGGTGAATCTGTCGCAGATCCGTGAGATTGTACCTTGGTTCAATCATACGTATCTCCTGCGCTTGCGTGGACTAGAAGCAGAAATTCCGGTGAGTCGCAGTAAGGCCAAGGAATTCCGGCAAATTATGCGACTTTAAAGGCATTTCATTCCGCTATATGTGCATTTCATTCCTCAAACGATTTCTGGCTGACATGCAGGGTTATAATAACCATGTAAACAGGATCCTTACAGACTTGCTCTTTCACAGACGCAAAGCGTACTGGATTCACGGTTATCATTATAACAAATGTATGCTGTAGAGCCGGAATGAAAAGAGGAGATCAATATGAAATCAAACAGCGGAAATCGCCTGCTGGTCGTACTTGGAACGATTATTGTCCAGATGGGCTTAGGTACCATTTACACATGGAGTTTATTTAATCAACCATTGGTGGACCGCTTTGGCTGGAACCTCAGTTCGGTCGCTATTACATTTTCAATTACCAGTTTTGCACTGGCGTTTGCTACGTTATTTGCAGGCAAGCTACAGGATAAATGGGGACTACGTCGTCTGATTTTGTGTGCAGGTGTCGTGTTAGGGGCAGGGCTCATGCTCAGTTCACAGGTAACTTCGTTATCCTTACTGTACATTTTGGCGGGTATTGTCGTAGGTTTTGCGGATGGAACGGCATATATTACATCACTGTCGAATCTGATTAAATGGTTTCCTGAGAAAAAAGGACTTATTTCCGGTATTTCAGTTGGGGCCTACGGAACAGGCAGTCTGATATTCAAGTATATCAACGGTTCGCTGATTCAGTCTGTTGGCGTATCGCAAGCGTTTCTGTATTGGGGAATGATCGTGCTGATCATGATCGTCGGGGGTTCTTTCCTGGTGAAAGAAGCAGTAGTCATGAATAAGCCTTCGGTACAAAATGGGGCTGTACAGCGGGACTACACCGTTAAAGAAATGCTGCGCACCAAGCAGGCATACCTACTGTTCGTCATGTTCTTTACCGCTTGTATGAGTGGTCTCTACTTGATCGGAGTGGTCAAAGATATCGGCGTACGGATGGCTGGTTTGGATGTAGCAACAGCCGCTAATGCGGTCGCTATGGTCGCTATTTTTAACACGGCGGGTCGGATTATATTAGGTGCGCTATCCGATAAGGTGGGTCGTCTGAAAGTGGTAGCAGGCGCACTTTTAACAACAGCAATTGCAGTTACAGTACTGAGTGTGATACCCCTGAATTTTGGTTTGTTCTTTGCCTGTGTAGCAGGGATTGCTTTTTGCTTCGGCGGCAATATTACAGTCTTTCCTGCCATCGTAGCTGATTTCTTCGGTTTGAAGAACCAAAGCAAAAACTATGGTATTGTGTATCAGGGCTTTGGCCTTGGTGCGCTGGCGGGGTCATTTATCGCTGCCTTGCTCGGCGGATTTATCCCGACCTTTACCACAATTGCTGTGCTGTGCGTTGTATCGTTCCTGATTGCCCTCACCATTCGCACCCCAGAACAAGGTAAAGGCAAACTGCGCAGTGAACGGAAGAAAAATGCCAACGGTGTACGCAGCATGAAGCCAGGTACAAAATTAGGTTAAACGATTTGAGAAAATAGGACCAGATGAATGCCAAAAGACCTGTCATCATTCTCTAAGGGAGATTATGGCAGGTTATTTGTTTTTCCAATAACCTATTTTACGCTATAATAAAAAGATGTGTAATAAGCCGATATATACAAAAGACATAAGCTAAGAACCTGACAGGAGGACGAGTCATGATCGTGGATACAAGCGGGAATCTGCTTGCCCGCAATACGAAGCTGCGAAATACATATCAAATTCGAAGCGCCTTGTCCCGCAGTGAGCTGGCCATCGTGTATACGGCAAGGCTGTTGGATAACCGAGAAAAGGTCATTGTGAAGGAATTTTTTCCGAATGCACTGGCTTTACGGGGGACAGATCGAAAAACGGTCACTTGTAGCGCTACGATGCAATACAAATACGTGGAATTTATGCATTATTTTTTGCGTGAAGGGCAAATGTTAAAGGAGTTAAGTCATCCGGGAATTGTCGGTTATATAGATCATTTTGAGGAAAATGGAACTGCTTATCTGGTCATGGAATACTGTGCAGGCAAAACGCTGGATCGAATGATGCAAGAAGAGGCTGTGCCAACGTCTGATCCTGCTTTTCTGTACCAAACGTTGCTGCCTTTAATTGATGCCTTGGAGTATATTCACAACAAAGGAATTATTCATCGGGACATTAAGCCAGGCAATATTATGATTGGGGAACATGGCAACATCAAGCTGATTGATTTTGGCTCTGCTGTGCATTTTGAAGGCAAGGAGCATCCGATCTTCACCACGGCAGGCTATTCTCCGCTGGAATTTTACTCTAACCGTTCGCAGCAGGGGCCTGTATCGGATATTTATAGCTTGGCCGCAACGCTGTATTATTGCCAAAAAGGATCACCTCCACCGGATGTGCCAGGCAGATTATTTGCAGATCGAACCGAACGGATTCGGATCGAAAATGCAGGGATTTCACTACTGCCGTATGTTATTAGGCGCGGTCTGGAAGTACAGGCTACCAAGCGTTGCCGCTCACTTCGATGGTTTAAAGCCGCCCTACGTGCGGAATATTGGATAAAAAAAGAGAAGCGCCCTACTCTTACGGTTCGTTAACCGTAAGAGACGGCGCTTCTCTTTTTTTATTCCGACGATGTTATCCTGTCGGAGCTTGAATATGGTCGGTGTAGACTGAAGTATTCGGCTTAATCGCTTTATAGCGCAGCTCAATTTCAGTGACACCATCCTCAAATGTGATATATAGTTTGTCACCATACTCCATGACCGCTTTTTTGTTGCGGATCAATCTGATTTTTCCATGCTGCAGGGCGCAGCGTGTATCATGTTTCACGATCAGAGTCCCTTTTTTACCTGCGGAAAATAGGATTCGTTCCGCTTCTGGTAATGGTTCGTGAACGTCAAGCGTACGGAATAACTCCTGCAAGCTGACCTTATGACCCGGAAAGGAGGTAAGCGGCCAAGATTTTACCGGAATCTCCTGCCCACTCGCTGTAGCGAGAAAATAACCTTCGATTCTTCCAGCAAACTGCGGCTTCGGTTGCAAGAACCAATACAGAAGAGCAGCTATCACAATGCTGATGGCTACCGTCCATTTAATGGCTGTATACCGGGATTGGACTGAAACGGTCAGTGTAGCGCTACTGGATGCACCTTCTGGATCGGTAGCGGTAATCTTTAGCTTCGTGTCACCTGTGTGAAGCTCGGATAGCAGCAGATCATTACCGTTAATCTCGGCATTAATCGTATCGTCAGAAGCTCCTGAATCCAGCTTATAGTTCAGCTTGTCATGATTGGGATCAACAATAAAGTCTGATAAACTTCGACGGGAATCACCGTCTTCTTTAACCAGGCGAATCGTCAGGTCTTTTAAAGCTTGTGGTGCTGCATTGGTGGCGTGAACCTTATGTACAGTTCCCTTACGGTACCACTGCGGACTATCCAGGGATAGCTGCCATGTATAATCACCCGTTTGGGGGAACGCATATTCGGTATAAAAGGCTCCTGACTTATAGGTCATAGGCACCTTTTTAGCTGTACCGCCCTTTACAGGGGTAACTATAATATGGGCTTGGAGAGATGTGTATACAGCTTCATCTGTAAGCTTTTGGCCATCCGGTAACACGAGCCGAGCTTGAAACGATGTCGCTTGACCCTTCAGCAATTGCATAGGCTTGTCGCCATGAGTTGCTGTTGTTTGCGTTCCCCCTGTAGTAGCTTCAGCTTCCAGTCGGTAGCTGCCAAGTAAATTGATTTTAACCAAATCTCCGCGTATTCCCCGTAATTTTAACTTCACTTTACCTGCTTGTGGATGCTCAATTTTCAAAATTGCATATCGGCTCGACTTGTACCTGCGGACATTTTCTGAATTGGAGTATAGCTGGGTTTCCAGCAGGGGATGCTCCGACAAAAGCACCAGATTGGCTTCCTCCATACTAGAGTCCGGTAGAGTCACCGTTAATTCTTGCATCTCGCCAGTGGTCGTAATTGCAGCAACTGGAACGAGCTTGGAGCGAATTTGACTGGCAAAAATACGGTTCAGAATTTCGGGCAGATCCTCAGCACTACTGGTAATAAAAGAAGCTCCTCCCGTTTGAGAAGCGATCCGTTCGAGTTCTTGCCGGTTTACCGTGCCATCATGATTCAGACCAATCGTATACACCGGGTATCCCTTGGTCTGTGCAGATTTGATGACAGAGGATACATCGTTATTCGAGTCACCCTTGGACCGAGAACCAGAAGAGGCACCAAAATCAGTCTCTCCATCTGACAATAAAATCATAAAAGGCTGACGCCCTTGGGATGCTGCTGCGGCTAGCAGTTCTGAGCCTTTACGCAGTCCCAGTCCCAAATCTGTATAGCCAGAACGGTTCAACATTCTGATTTCCTGCTGGATTTGCGATTTTTGCGCTGCCACGCCAATCGAAGTCAGTGGTTTTGAGGCGACAACGTGATGGTTGTAGGCGACGAAACCCACACGTGTACGGTCTGCATCACTCAAGTCCATAAACATACTGATGACTTCGGCGGCAATACCCTCTGGATCCGTGTCTCTCATGGAATAGCTGGTATCCAGTACAAAAACAGCATCGTAACCCTCGATCGAAGCAGTCCCCAAAGATGCTGCATTAGCCTGATTTACAGTGCAAATGACCCCGTTTAATCCTGTTTGAAAAAATAGTACAAAAGTCATGAAAGTAATAATTCCTAGTTTCCTTATTCTGAACATAAGCTCCTCCATCGGCGAGACCAATGTGGGCGTAGCAACTCTCCTAATCCTTGGGATATAAGGGATAAAGGATCAAAACAGCTGAAAAACCTCACATTAGCCATGAATTTGATACTTTTACGCTTCTCAGAAATATCCAATGAACTTCTATCGGTCATTGGATTCCATTTGTGAATATTTCCCTGAAGAAACAGGTCTAACATATCATAAAAATTACATACTTACGCATAAAATGAGTCAAAATGCCCTGTTTCAATCTGAGACTACAGAAATTGACAAAACTGAAGGGTGCTTTGTATGATAGCTTTCGTATCAACGGCAAAAATTGGGATTGAAGTTAGGAATACGAAATCATAAATTTGAAATTTCTGTGTTATATGACTTTTGATTTTGAATTTTCTCTCATTTGAATGCCTTGCCGTTAAAAGCCGAATAGCGCTTCGGACCGATTTTTGAGGTTATATGCCTGTACCGTAAATGTGGTATAAGCTCAATCCTTTGACGAATTTAAATGTTAAGTAGGGGGGAGGAGGCAAATGAACTAAAAATGAATATTCGTCCGTTTCAAATTGGACATCCCGTGTCCGTATATGGAGCAATGGACCTATAACTCATACTTTATTCATTTGCCGACAGCGATGGAAATCATTTATCAAACCAACCGGACAATGCTTTTTGAAGAGATTAACCCGGAAAAGCTGGACCTGATCACCATAGTAGGTGATGTGAAGGGTATCGACAGCTTGAGCGATGAGAAGATCAAGGAAATTAATCAGCACCTTCTGGTGCGTAGCTTTGACGAATTTTTGGATAAGTTTTCACCGACCGTATATTCATTTTTTAACGCGGCCAATCAAAAGGTCGTCTACACCCTTAAAAAGCCTGAGGGAATTGATGAGGATAGCATTTCTGAAATTCGTATTAATCAAAGTAATGATTTTCTGAAAATGTTATTTACGCTCATTGATACTAAGCGCAGTCAAGGAATCACCAATGTAGATTTCAAATTTGAAAATCTGCTGGATATGATTTCACCGAAAAAGGTTATGGACGATATTCGTCAAGTCCGCAAAGAAATTCACTATATGTACGGTGAATACGACAAGCTGGATGATGGCGATCCGAAGAAACTCGACATGGGTGACAAGCTGAATGCCATGTTCGAGGAAGCGAGCCAGAACTATAACAACGTTATGGCTATGCTGCCGCTGGCAATTGAGGACATCAAAACCCGTCTTCTGCTCGGTGGCGCCCAAGAGGAAAACGCCGGTGAGTTGATCCAGGTGGGTATGCTCTCCATTGGGGAAAGCGGCGAACTGAAAATTATTGAAGCGCCGAAGAGCGAAAGTACTGAGCTGATGCTGTTGGATGAGAACAGCACTGGCGATCTCTCCCAAGTATTCGAAGAAGATTATAACTCTATCACAGATACGCCTTCTGACTATGTGAAGGACTTGGTGGTTCGCACGTTTGTGCCACTTCCAGCTGTTCAGACCAAGGTTGACACAGCGGTTGAAGTTCAGAACTACAACACGTATCTTGAGTTCTATAAAAATGCCAAGGATGATTTCGTAAAGGCGGTTAAGCCGCTGGTAGAAAAAATCCTCGGTGTCAAAATGTTCTTCGACCAATATGCGACGAAGAGCAAAGGAATGCTGCCGACAATGCTGGTGGCGAATAACAAGCTGGACATGCTGGTGAAAAGCAGCAATATTCCACGTCTGGAAACGTACCTGAATACCGTAAATGCCAAAAATGAATTCAGCGACACCATCTGGTTCGGGATCGTTCCATCTATTGAGCTGGAAGCAGCTGGTAAGGTGAAGGTGTCTCGTGAACGCTTTAAGGGCAACGAGAAGGTCGTAAAGCAGGGCGGAAATTCAATGGAATCGCTCTCGATGCTGCTGCAAGTCGTGAAGGATTACAAAATTCAAATGTTCTTTAACTTTGAATCCGGTGAAGAGACGACCTTCAACAGTATGGCGACAGCAGGTATCGACAAATATGTCGATAAATGCGCCAGTCTTGTGCGCAGAGAATATAGCGAATTTGCGATTCCTTGTGTACCGAACTTTACCATTATTCCGAAGGATAAATCGGGTGTCATTATTGATAGCAAAATGCTACAGACCGAAGACGGTGTGCAACTTTCCAAGGAAAAAGAAGATATTCTCAAGCTGTGGATCGAGGGCGTATATGTAGGCGCTGCCTACGTGGCTGCTGGCTTGGTCGCTTCTTATCAATGTCCTGAATACCTGCGTGAGACGTTCAAAACGGTCAATAAAAACTTCCCTGGTGTACGCTTTGACATTGAAGCTGGGGACAACAGTCTGCGCACAGTGACGACGATGGCCAAGGAAATCACTGGGTTCACCAACACGATCAAGGATGCCATCAACCGTAAAAACTTTGGCTTTGTATTCTCGTCTGAGAATGCTCAGATTCAGGATAAGGATATCCGCCGGATTACTGTCTACAAGGCAAGAAGCATGGCGATGTCCGAGGACGGCTTTGACTCCATCTACAAAACGCTGGTCAGCACGTACATTGAACGTATTTTGCGCTACCAAACAGGAGACTTCAAGCACGAAAATATCGTCCGCTTCTTTAGTAACAATCCGAGCAGTCAGAAGAGCAAGTGGCTGAGCAGCAGAGGATCTGTGAACTCGATCATTCAGGACGGAGACGATATGAGCTTCATTATTGATGAGAAAAGCAATATGTGCCATATCGATCTGGTCTTCAATGGTAATGTGAAGAACCTGGAAGTCATGATCACTAAGGGAACCAGCTCGGTCAAATCATGATCCGAGCACTACGAAAGATGTTAGAGGCGTTTCTATCCAGAACCGCCTTTATACATAAATCGCGGAGAAGCACTGCTTCTTCCGCCATCATTTTACCTATTATCAAGGAGGCAACACACATGGGATTCAGATTGAAAGTAGAAGGACAAGAAACAATTGAGCTGGGCTTGGATAACATCCAAACGGTTATTTATGACACCGATACACCGGACGATTCCAATGCACGCTCCACTGACGTAGGCTCCACGCTGCGCATCAGCGGTAAAATCATCACAGCAGTAGACGGTGACAGCGCGGATGACACGTTGAAATTGGCTTTGTGGTCTCTGGTTCCTGCTGAAAAAGCAGACAGCTACCGTAAAGTAACACTGGAAGTTATTGCAGCTGATCAAGTTGTGCGTAAAATCTACTTCCCAAATGCTTTCGTTGTAGACTACAACGAGCACTTCGGCGACACAGAAGGTGTAGGTGCATTTACACTCTACATCAAACAAAAGAAAGACAAAACCGAGCTGGCTACCATCGACGGCGGATATCCGGTTTAAGCTTAACGTCTTAACGTTAAGTGCAGCTTAAACACACACTCACCCGGCGCATACGTGAAGGGTGGATAAATATTAAGAGGCCTACGGGTCTCTTAATATTTATTTTTTTCGGAGAGGGGAACATCAGACAATGACCAACTACTATGAGCTGCTCGGTGTCGGCCGGGATGCTTCGGAGGCAGAGATTAAGCAAGCTTACCGTAAACTGGCCAAAAAGTATCATCCTGATACCAACCAGGGAAGCGAGGAAGCAACGCGCAAGTTCAAGCTGATTCACGAGGCTTACAATACCTTGCGTGACGAAGCATTGCGGCAGGCATACGATGCTGAGCTCATCCGAAAAGTAACGGGAACTAGCGGAGAACAGCAAGAAAAAGCAAGAGGGGCAGCAGCACCTTCAGGGGGTACACGTAGGGCAGCCAAAGGATTCAATCCGGCTGACATAGGCACTGATTTTGAGCAATTTTTCGGCTTTCATCCGAAAACGAAGGAAGGCTCACCAGGGAAAAAAACGAAAAAATCCGGTGATCCGACGGATACCTCAGCCATGTTCAACCAATTTTTTGGTATTCGTAAAAAGTGATGATTTCAGGATAGAAACGGGGGAAGCAAGCAGTGAAAACGGCGCAGAGCAGATGGGTTTTCATCATAGATGTTGCCATGTTCGGGCTGATGCTGGCGATCGCCTTTTATGTGTTTAACCGTACAGGCTACAGCGGTTTGAAGACTGTGGTCGCGATAGGTATTGGGATTAGCGTGCTTGTATACATACTGCGCAATCTGGTTTCCGTGGTCCCTGTGCCAAGGCCAAAGGCAGAGCGTAAACGGATTGCCAAGCTGGTGTTAATTGATGAAGAAGGTGAATCCATTAAAGAATGGTATATCGAAGGCGAAACATCATTGTTAATCGGAAAAACAACGTCACGCTCTGAGGCGGATATTGATTTGGCAGGTACAGATTATGCTTCCTTGGTAAGTGTGGAGCATGCGGTACTCAACCGGATAAACAGTGACTGGTTTGTGGAGGATGTGGATTCCGGCAATGGGACCGGGCTACGGTCTGCGAACGAAAGTGTAACCAAGAAGCTGGAAAGTGGCGAGCCTTACCGAATTTACTCAGGTGATTTATTATATATTGCCAATACCAGGCTGCTCGTTAAATAGAAGAAGTTGCACAATCCTTAGATTGCTGTAAAGACAATCAAGACAATGGGGGAAGGAACCGACTATGAGTTTGACAAGATGCCCGAACGGACACATGTTCAGTACACGAAAGCACGGAAATACGTGTCCTTATTGTAATACAGTAGTAAATATAGCCGCACCCAAAAATGCCGAACCAGCAGCGAAAACAAACGTTGCAGGAGACGATGACAAAACCATGCCGTATTTAGGCGAAACCGTGGGGATTCACCCAGTAACCGGATGGCTGGTATGTATCGAAGGAGCACAGGTGGGTCAGGACTACCGCATTATGGCGGAGAAAAACTTTATCGGGCGCGCAGAGGAAATGCATGTCCGTATTATCGGAGACAACACGATTTCCCGCAGAAATCATGCGGTCATTGTGTATGATCCGAAGAAACGCAACTTTTACTTGCTGCCAGGCGATTCGTCAGGCTTGGCGTATCACAATAACGAGGCGGTATATTCACCAGTGGAGCTGGCTGCTTATGACGTGATTCAGCTCGGGCGCAGCAAATTTATCTTTATTCCGCTGTGCGGCGCTCATTTCGAGTGGGATAACGAAAATTAGAACGGAAGTGGGCAATGGTGCAGGGAGGTAACGATATGCAGCCTTATTTTGTTGTATGTGGAGCTGCGGTGCTATTCGCTGTTCTTCTCATCATCCGTATACGACTGACGCGAAGTTTCGGCAGCCGTACCGTGAGTGGAATTGAGATTGGAAATGGTCAAACGATCGGGAGCCGGAGCGAGCAGGATGATTATTTCTCCAGTATGACCACCCCTGTCGGTACGCTGGCGGTTGTTGCAGACGGGATCAGTGGGCTGGCCAATGGGCGTATGTCCAGTACCTTGGCTGTGACGACTTTTACGAAGGCATTTGCCAAGTTAGAAGATGCAATGAATTTGAACGGATATTTTGCAGAGGCCGCAACCCAAAGCAATCGAGGCATTTTGCAAAATTTGAATGGGCAGGGCGGGGGAACGACGCTCGCGGCGGTCATTGTGTGCGGCTATCAGCTGTATTACGGAGCGGTGGGCGACAGCTTGATTACAATTTACCGCAATGGTCACTTTCAGACAGTCAATTCCAAGCATACTGCGGAAACACTGCTGGAGGAACGAGTACTTGCTGGACAAATGACCTCGGAGGAAGCTAAAACGAGTCCTGTACGCAATCAACTGGTCAACTACTTGGGCTATGAAGGCTTTGAGAGCATGGAACTGGGGAGTGCACCAATTCGTCTGTATTCGGGTGATTATGTGCTGCTGTGCAGTGATGGCATTCAGGAGGCACTGACGGAGATTGAGCAGGAAGAGATCATGCGCAAGGGCGGAACTCCGCAGGAAATGGCGGATGCCATGATCGACACCATCAACGATAAAGGGTTTAAAAGTCAGGATAATGCGACAGTGCTTATTTTGGCGATAGGATGAAACAAGAAAGACGGGGGTAGCGATGCGCAAGGACAACAGCGATTTTAGTACCGCCTTTGTGTCGGAAGCGGGCTCTTACATAGACAACCGGGACTATTTTGCATTCATGGAGACGGACGACATGGCCTGTTATGTCCTCGCAGATGGTCTGGATTCAGATCAGGAGCTGCGCAGCGCAGAAATGGTTGTCAAAACGGTGCTGGAAAACTTCATGGAGAAACCTTCCATGTCCAAGCGGCGTTTGATGAGAGATCTGCGTGAAGCGCAGGAATGGCTGCAATTTGAAAGCCGTCGTGTCCGGCTCAAGGCCAGTCTACTGATGGTAGTGACCAACTATAACAAAATGGTGTACGTTTCGTGCGGTAATGTGCGGCTATATCATTTTCGCAATGGAAGGCTTAATTTCCGCAGCAAGGATCATAGCCTGGCTCAGTCATTGGCGGATGATGGACGTATTCCAGACGAAGCGACCAGTACACACGAGGAACGGGGCAATCTGCTGGAATACCTCGGGAATCCGAATGGGGTTCATGCCCATTTCGCCAAAAAGACACAGCTTGCAGATGGAGATGTAATGCTGCTCGCTACATCTGGGATGTGGGAGGATGTTGAACTGGCGGAAATGCTGGGTGCGCTGGAGGAAGCGAAGGACCCGGGTATGCTGACGGATACGTTGGAAGAGGTCCTGCTGAGCAAACAGCGCCGGACGGTGAATAATTACACGGCTGCCGCCATTTATGTAAACAAAGTTTTTCAGGAAAAACCTAAAAACCGTCGTAAGCTGATCAAACGGATCTTGATTGCGTTGCTCGCCTTTGTAATCGTGGGCGGGGGAGCATGGATTACACTAGCGCGTATGGCTGCGAACAAAGCGGCTGCGCTGGAAACGATGATTGAATCGGCTCAGGCCGCGGATGATTATGCAAGAGCAGGAGATTATGCAAAAGCGCTCAAATCCTACAGTGAAGCGAAAAATGCGGCGATTAAGATTAACGATAAAATTCACAAGCGACTGTATACAGCTGAGCAGAAAGTATCTCAATTGATGGTAGATGGAGACGGCTATGTAGAAAAGGCCGATTTCACCAAAGCTGAAGCCAGCTACGAGAAGGCACGGAAAAGTGCCGGGCTATATCCACCGTTTAATGTGAAGGACATTGAGCATAAAATCGACCAACTGGACAGCTATGCTGAGACAGCGAGCTGGATGAAGGACGGAGATTTAAAATTCCAGGGTGGCGATTATACCAATGCGCTTAAGCTGTACAAAAAAGCAAACAAGGCAGCGATGGAATCTGGTTATACGTCCGCGCAAAAAGAGCTGGAAAAGAAAATAACCGAGACCAATGACAAATTAACATCCATCCAGCAGCAGCTCAAGGAGATTCAAGCTGGCAAACTTCAGGCCAAAGGGGATCGGCTGATGAAAGATCTCGATTATGAAGGAGCCATTGACGCTTATAGCGGGGCACAGGAGATTTATCAGGAGATCGATAAGCTCGAAAGTGTTCTGGCGCTGGAGCGGAGCATAGCCAAGGCGGAGGAAAAGCAGAGCGCGGAGCAGCAGCAAAATGGTCAGCTTCCTGCTGGATTGGGATTGTCTGACGGAGCGATGAACGACACAGATACCGGGGACGCAGCGAGTGAAGCTTCATCTTCTGCTGGGGCAACCTCTGCCACAGCATCGCAAACGAAGGTTGCGCCGACGGCTTCAGCAGGTACTACGCCCGCGAAGAAGGAGGCCTCTCCGGCTGCAAAGAGCAGTGGTACGGGGGATGGCAATGCCGCTTCGGCCAAGGCGGACACCAGCAAAGAGCAAGGAACTGCTGATTCTGCTTCTAAAGCAGCCGGGGCGTCTAATTCAGAGAGCTTAGATCAGGCTGCTGCGAACGGGAAATAAGTTTTTAATGTTCATTGAATGCTGGAGTCGGAAAGGAGTGAGGCGTCGTGAAAGAGCTGGTACAGGATCGTTTGAGCAAGATGGACGATTTAGAGCAGAGACGTTTACTGAAAAATATGATGGCCGGGGTATTTATGAACCTCGTCGAATATCAGGAAGAAATGACCCGCCAGCTAGAACGGCGGGTATTTGAGGAAATTGAGAATACGGAAGAAAAGTTTGATGTGTATGTGTCATTGACATCGCGTGAGGACTATGACCCGATTCATGAATTTTTATATCCTGTGTTGCCCTCCGATGCAGAAGAAAAACAGGTAGACATCAGCCGTGTGGCAGAGGTGGTGGGCGAAGGCGGGGAGATGCCGCTGTTTACGCTTTTTCTCGAAATGGAGACCGAACGAATCTCGGCACTGGTACGCAGCAAGCGAATTTTCTCAGGAATGCTGGTCACGGAAACCGGAAACTATCCGATTCGTTTTCGTTTGGAGCATAACCGTTCTTATATTTTGGAGATTGAGCAGTTGTATCATACGTTTATGCAAAATGGTATGCCGTGGAAAACGATTAATCACCCGTACGCTTATAAATTTGTGGACTGTGTATTGATTGGTGGAGACGGCGAGCCGGCCGCTCATGAAGAAATCCATGAAATCACGATTTCGTTGGAGGAATTCGACATTTTTAAGAAAGCCGATGTTTTTCCGCTATGGAACATTGAAAGACTGGCTCTAAAGAACAGCGGTTTTCCTATACCAGCTATGGATCGTGTGAACTATGAGCATGTGCTGCCTTTGCGTAAAACAGGACCAGAGCATGGTTACCTGATTGACGGGACTGAAAGCGATATCCGCTATATCAAGCGGACAGAAGAGGAACTGACGATTGTCACACCACGTGATAAATCTGGCGAGTGGAATGTGTTGAAGGTTACGAAACCAGCTACAACCAAGCTTAGTCGTCAGACCTATCCGGTATTGTCCAATCGGCGGCAAGACAGCTTTTTGGGTCGCTATGCAGGGAAACAGGCCGTGATTGTCCGGGCCAAAGCAGAGATCACGCGCATCGTCAATTCGTTTGAAGCGGCACAGGGGCTGGAGCTAGAGCGTGTGGACATCTGGGGAGGTGCAGGGAGAAATGATATAAGCAACCTTGTAACCAAAACTCAGACGTATCCGTTAAATCCGTTTGTCAGCGATAATGTACGGACAGAGGATGGCAAGCAGATCATGCGATTGGGGTTCAGACGTGGTTCTGAGGATGTTTTGCCAACCGCACCTGCTTACATTTTGTCCGATTTAATGAGCTTTCTGGTGTCGGAAGTGCAGATGTATTTTCCAGAGTACAAGTGTGAAGGAGAATGGGTGTGAATTACGTTTGGGATTTGCTCATGCGCGCAAGGAAACAGGGGCTGGATGTAGATAAATTCCGCTTCGTACCCGCTGTCAGCTATTCTCCGTATATGGAGCTTAGCTTGGCTGAGCTGAATACGTCCCATTTGGAGCAGGTAGTGGAGATTAATCCGTACTACCGCTTTTATTCTATTTTTCGGGATCTGTTTCCACCGGATGCAGCAGAGGATCTGGAGCTGAGAGAATCGCTATTTGATATTATGATACATTTTCTGGCGGAGATCGATCTGTATCAAGGAATGAATCGGCGAGAGTACCATATCCGGTTTGTTCAGCGTGATATTGTGGATGGCATTTTTGGCCCGAAGGTAAAGGAAGCCTTTGGACAATTAAACCGTGAGGAACAGGACGCGATTGCTGAAGGCCTGCTGCGCCTGTATGAGACGGGGGAAGCCGTACATCTGCTAAAACAAACGATGCGTCGCGTCTTTCATCGCTCGATCATTTACACCAACTGTGAGGAAAAAGACGAACTGCTCATATATATTGGTCAGGAGGAAACGATGCTCTCACGAGTCAAAGTCGATTTGATTCTCGATTTGTTTCTTCCAGCACGGTTTACGACGGAATTGTATTGGACCAGTCATTTCGGCATTTTGGAGGAAGACCCTACGATGAAAATTGATGCTATCGCCCTCTATTAAGGCTAAATGGCTAAGAAAGGACATGTGAACGATGAACGGACCCTATACATACAGGTTGCTAGACCCGCTCACCGATCGAAAAAACGCTCGTTTCACGACCAAATATACGCGGGCGGAATTGGAGCAAATGACGACCTTTCAGTTGCGTGGCATATGTGATAAGGAGCGACTGGTCGAGGGCTTTGCGAATCGTCTGGCACGTGAAGAATTAATTCGCGTAATTTTGCGATTTCGAAGCGCGGAGGAGCATCTACTCATCACCAGACCCAATCCTAGCGGCTTTGAGCGTATGCAATCGGCATTACAGCGCAACTGGAACGACCGCCGGCAGGAGAGCGGTGGTATCCGAGTTCCCGCCAAAATCACGCTGTATCAGGGTGTGCGCACAGGTCGCATGGACAACTATCGGATCGAATCCGATTTGCCTTGGCTGAGCTCATCTAATGTGCTGCTGGTGAATGCGACAGGGGAATTGTGTGGTGTTTTAAATTTGGTGAAGGACGAGGGACGAACAGGCGTATATTATCTTTCTCGTCACCGCGATGCTGAACTGCGAGAGACATCCAATCATAGCTATAGCTTGCTGTTTTTGCGAAAGCAGGAATCAGAATATTTTTATAACCTCTACTATGGAGATAAGCCGATGCTACCGCTGAAACTTCAAGGTCACCGAATCCCGGTGGCAGAGCTGATCATTCGGGGCACGGAAACAACCGATGCGGTACTGGCGATTGACTTTGGCACCTCGAACACCACAGCAGGTGCTTATTTGGATAGTTCCTACGTTACGGCCCCTGATACAGGTATGAGCAGCACGGTAAGGCTGGATGCCATCAATTATGTATCATTCCCTGGCCCAAAAGGTACGGAAGGCGACTGGATCGAAGTGTTGCCGACCGCCATTCGCGTCGCAGACTGCTCCAATCCCGAACATATCGTTTATGCATTTGGGGAGGAGGCACTACGTGGAAGCGATGTGGCAGGCAGCCGTGCCACGGTATTACGAGGGATTAAACGTTGGGTCAATGACTATAAGCGAATCGAAGAATTAATGGATTCTGAGGGGAATACAGCAACTGCTTCCCGCAGCGATATTTTAGCGGCGTTTATCCGTTATGTGATTGCTACAGCCGAGCAGCAATTTAAGTGTCGGTTTCGCAATTTACACTTTTCTGCTCCTGTCAAGCTGCAGCCCCAGTTTATTGAGATGTTTAGCGATATTTTGCCTGATTACCGGATTGAAGCGGAGGATGCGCTGGACGAAGGGCTGGCAGTGCTCTACAACACGTTGGCAGACCAGATGGAACGAGGAACTTTTGCAGACGGTGAGGAGTATCAGGCACTTGTCATTGATTGTGGTGGGGGCACTACAGATCTGTCTTCCTGCCGCTTTCGGATAGAAGATGGACGTATTGCTTACAAGCTGGATATTCACACAACGTATGAAAATGGGGATACCAATTTTGGCGGCAACAATCTGACGTATCGGATTATGCAGTTTATGAAAATTGTATTTGCAGGTTATTATGCTGCCGAGACGCGTTTGCCTGACACCGATATTGATGCTCTGATCGGCATTCCTTCGGGAGATTTGTACCGTCATGTGGATGAGTTTGGAGTAGATGCTGTATATGCAGGGCTGGAGGAACGCTATCGCGACGCAGAGGCGATCTTGCCTACCGCGTTCAAACGGTATGAGCATGCTACACGGGATGAATATCAACGGGTACTGAGTAATTTTCATCTGTTGTGGAGTGCGGCAGAAAATATGAAAAAGGAATTTTTTCTACGTACGGGGATCTTGCGCAGTCGCTTTGAATCCGAGCAGGTATTATCTGCTGAAAGCGACCTGAACATTGCCGTAATGGATCGTTGGCTGGTTTCGGTGATTGAGAACGGACGGTTCCGTGATGAATATGGTTTGCCTGATGTGGTGTTTAATATTCGTGAAGTACAGCAGCTACTTAAGGCAGATATCTACAATATTGTGCGCAAGTTTCTGGATGATTTTTATTTGGAGGGGCGCTTGCAGGATTATTCGATTATCAAACTGACCGGGCAGTCCTGCCGGATAGACGTGTTCCGCGAAGCGCTTAAGGAATTTGTGCCAGGGCGCAGTATTGAGTTCCGACAAAAGGCAGAAGATCTAAGCCGGGTACCTGAGTTGAAAATGGCCTGTCTGCGCGGGGCTATCCGTTATCTGAACGCTAAAAAAATGGGGACCATTGAGCCTGTCATTACCAATCATATTCCAGCTATTCCGTATACGGTCAGCGCATGGACGCATACGGGGCGTGAGAAGGAGCTGATTGCGAGTTTGGAAAGCAACCGGGTACGCGGTTCGATTTCCCGGCCGTCTCAAGCGGTCGAAGTGGAATTCTTCCTGACGGCCAACGGGGGTAAGCTTCGTCAGCGCCATGTGTACCGCAGTCGGCCAGCTGCTTTTGAACCCATGCCGTATGAGGAAATCGCAGAGCTGTACGGTCGGGATATCCCGCAGGATGATACGGACTCCATCCGCAATGAGGAAACGAAATATTTTGTTTTTGTCGGGGATAGTCGTTGGGGCTTTTATGTAGTACCGATTACCCGCCGTGATGAATTGCTGTATCTGGGTCCCAAGCGCTTTTTTGCCTTCGAAAATGATCTCTCCGAGCTGGATTTCTTTGACGGCACGAAATAATAAATTAAGAATTATTCAAATGCAGAAATCAGAAAAGCACACAACACTTGGAGGGAATAACATGCTGTATGCAGGTTTTTGGAAACGAACTTTAGCCTATATCATTGACAGCCTTATTTTAGGATTTGTGTTTATGATAATCGGACTGGTCTGGATCATCATTCAGGCCATTGGAGATTGGGTGCCATCTCCGGCAGAAACCTCTATGCTGACAAACGGGCCGACTGCTGTTTTTACCATGCAATTATTGGGGCAAACTTTGATGAATTTGGGGGCTTCATGGCTGTATTTTGCGATCATGGAATCGTCCAAATGCAGAGCTACGGTGGGCAAGCTGGCTCTTGGTATCGTTGTAGTAGATGAATTTAACCAAAAGCTGAGCTTTGGACGTGCGAGTGCCCGCTACTGGAGTAAAATTGTATCGAGTATCATTTTGTGGATCGGTTTTATCATGGCAGGCTTTACAGCTAGAAAACAGGCTCTTCACGATCTGATCGCCCGTACCTATGTTGTGGACAAGCGTGAGCTGAATTATATACTTCGCGAGCAGGCTGGGCGCGGAGCCGGGATGTAAAGGTAGATAATAAATTCTGAGATTATAATGAACCTCAGTCTTCAATCAGGGGGAACACGATGGATTTACGCAGATGTATAGAAAAGAATTTTCGTCTATTTATTGGATTACTTGGAGTAAGTAAAGCTCCACCCACCACCGATGATGGAGTTACAGTCCCGCCGCCTGCGCCCGGTGTGAATCGGCTATCTGTTCCCCTAAATAAAGAAGAATAGAGAAAGGAGGGAACCCCATGTTAACGCATATCGTTCCAAAGTTTGAAAAAGGTCGTATTCTCAAAACCGAGATGCTGGAAAATCTGCGGGATTACCCACGTAGCTTTCTGGATATCCGATATCAGGATTATTCGGATGGCATTATTACCGGAATGAACGTGACCGTTGGGGAACATGCGCTGACCGTAGGCAGAGGCATTGTAAAGCACAAGAATAGATTATACCTGCTGGAGCAGGAGCAGGAAGTGCCGTATGCAGCCACGGGGCGGCTGTCGGTGTTGAAGCTGCTTTTTTTGGAACAAACAGATCGCCCGGATTTCACCGTGCATCATGCAGATATTGTGCTGGAGGCCGAGGCTGAGATCGGATTGGATGAACTGGAGCTGGGCCGGTTCAAACTCAAAGATGGAGCCGTGCTTCGCTCCAATTATCAGGATTTTGCTGATATGGCTACTGAATTTAATACATGGAGTGATATCCATGTCCCGTTTGCGGGCTTGTATCAAAGCACATTGCGCCCGGAAACGATGCGCTACTTTGCATCCGAACTGCTCAAAAGCGGTACAAACGATCCGATGGATTGTATGTTTGCACTGATGTGTCTGAACCTGGAGGCTGTGGACAGAGAATCTATCCAGCATTATATTGCGAACCGAAGTGGTGCGGAATATAAGGAATTTTCACATGCTCAGCTCCATAGGCAGCTAGTGTTGATTTTGGAAGGAGCCGGACGGGGGAAGCGCACAGCAGGCCGCTGGCAGGGCGGCGGAGCCGGACGGATGATTGTGGATTAAAATAACTGATAGAGGAGTGGAGTGTGCATCCCCTCTATCTTTACTTCTATGTCCCGGCATTTGATAAATCAATCCGGTGTAAGCCTATACATTCTTTTAAATAAAAAAATGACATATGTATAAAAAACAGGAATAAAGTCACTAAGACTATAGTCGCTTGTTTGGTGAAGTGTACATTTCTTATTCTGCTGAAATTCGACATTTTATATGCTAGATGAGACTTGAACGGATAAGTTGCAGCCATTACGCAATTGTGCTTGTCCATGATGAGTCTTTTCATATCGCTCCTCTATACCTTGTAAAACCAGTCCGATTAGAGTAGAAATTTGCATACATATGTATAAAAATGAGTATTAAGTCTTGGAAACGCCCTTTGCTACTGTGAATTGACAAAATATAAAGCAGTGGCTAATATGGTTGGGGACACGGGAGATATTGGAATTTATAAAGGGGTAATGAGTTTTGAATAAGAGACTAGATAACAAATGTAACAACAAAATGAGATGGAGCCAAACGATTTTGGGAGCGCTGTTGGCGCTTAGTCTGGTGTTACTCAGTGGAGGAAACGCGTGGGCTTCATCCAGTGAACAATTAAAATGGGTTGAAGGTGGCCGAAAGGTAGACCTGGGAAAGGTGGCTACGGTTGATTTAGACTCATCTCTTCTTTTTTTGGATGCGGCTAACACTGCAAAGGTAAGCGAGATGAATCACGAAAAGCCATCTGGCAAGGAAATTGGGAGTATATTTCCGAAAGATGAAAATCAAAATTGGGAAGTTGTTTTTGAATACTATGAACTTGGACATATCAAGGATGATGAAAAAGAAGATATCGATGCAGATGCCATTCTAGATAGTTATAAAGAAGGTACGGAAGAGAGTAACAAGGAAAAGGCGGAAAGTGATCGCCTGTATGTTACAGGCTGGGATGTGGAGCCTTTTTATAATGAAGCGACCCATAATCTAACTTGGTCTATGCTGGCGGAGGATGGGAACAAGGAAAAGCTGATTAATTATAATGTTCGCGTGCTCACTCGTCAGGGTTATATCTCTGCCATATTAGTGTCCGATCCTGCACATTTGGAGGCGGATAAGAAGTTTTTGAATGAGAAAATATTACCCAAGTTGACCGTCAAATCAGGTGAGCGATACGAGGATTTTAATGCTTCAACAGACAAAATTTCTGAGTATGGCCTGACTGGACTGATCTTGGGAGGAGCTGGCTTGGCAGTAGCTAAAAAGGTAGGCTTGTTAGCATTAATCATTGCTTTTTTTAAGGGCGCGGGAATTAAGGTGCTCGTCCTCATTGGTGCGGCTTGTGCAGGTGTGTTTGGTGTGATAGGCAAGTTTTTTGCCAAATTATTTCGCAAGAAAAAATCAGAATCCTTGCACAATGAAACGAATGCTCAGGATCAGTCAGAAACATTACGGTAGCTCTAAAGAAACACACCATAATAAAATTGCTGATAAAAAGGGGGATTTGTATGTCCGTTCATGATGATGAGAAAACGAAAATTTATAAATTGGATAATAAACGTTTTGCTATTCTCCATCCTCATGCCATTCTTACCGATTTGGCTCAGGCTCAGGCAGAAGCAATCAGTGTGCAGCTTTCCGAAGGAACTGTGACGATGGAAGAAATGGAGCATTATGATTATTGTATTCCATTACATGCAATAGAAAGCGTGCAAACAAATTTGACCAAATTTGATGATACATTGCTTCTTACCTATACAAAAGCAGGTAGCTCCACAGCTGAAAAAGTGAAAATGGAATTTGCCAGTGACGAAAAGGACGCGTTCGTACAGCATTTGTACAGCTATATGAAAGAGGATTACACTTATGAGCAATCTACGAATACAGCTTGGGCATCTATGAAACCGTCGATCGTCTTTTTTCTATACACATTATTGATCGGGGGCTTTCTCTCCTGGTTGGCGTATTATATGGAGACGGCTGATGAGTATTCGTTCAGGGTACCTGCCATCCTGTACCCGGTTGTAGAGCTGATATCATATACGGGTTATATCCCGGTCGTCATCTTTATGGGGGTAATTGCACTGATTTCCTTAATGATGGTCGTCAAAAGAGCCATCAAACCAAGCACTAAACTGATCATCGAGCGCAAGCCACTATCTCAGGCAGCCTGATCAGTACACACAGATATGTAGCTTAGATAAGAGCTTTGCCAAGACCAATTTAAACAGATGATTCTGGTAACAATATACCCATGAATCATCTGTTTTTTCGTTTATTTATCCCTTGTAATACTTTCGGTACACCGCAGGTGTTGTGCCTTCATATTTTTTGAATATTTTAATAAAATACCCCGGCTCATTGAAGCCAAGCTCACTACTGATCTGGGATACAGGAATATCTGTAGCTTCGAGCAGCTGCTTCGCCCATTTCATCTTTAAGCGGGACAGATAGCTGGAAAAGTTCTCACCCGTTTCCTTCGCAAACAGCCGACTAAAATAACTCGGACTAATGTGACACAAGTCAGCCATGGCTTTTAGAGAGAAAGTTTCACCTTTGTGCTCATAAATATATTCAAAGGCGGGTTTGAGTACAGGATTCCCGCACGGAATATCCTCATCCCCTGAGGAATTCAGATAGGCATCTGCTAAGAAATTATTCATTTCTTTCTTAAGGCTTTCGATATGCTTCAGCGAGTAGCCAGGAAGGATCTCGGACAACTGCGGATTGGACTGTATGGCCGAAGCCTTTTCGAACATTTCTGCAAGAAGATTTTTGTTCATTGCTTCTTCAACAATATAATTACACAATAAGGATAACATGTTGGAGATCATCTGAATTTCCTGATAAGTCATCGTCGGCAGATCGGCGTAGTAGTCCTTAAGTTCCTCCCATTTGGAACTGTACAGTTTTTCATTTTTTGACGTGAGGATTTGTTCCAGCTGTAAAGCGCTCGAAGGATCGGCTAGGCGAACCTGACCTGCCATGACGGCGCCGATGTACTTATCGTCGATAATAATCGGTACTGCGATGTCAACGATGTCATAATGACAGAGATAAATATAAGGTTTGTTGGAACGCACCGCTTCAAGTCCACCACGAGAATCACATTTTTGACAGTAGGGAAGGAGATTCTCATCTTGGCGAACCTTCTTGCAGAACGATTGGCATTGGCTGTGGCTAGTTACGGGATTCCCTCTATAATCGACGGTGAGAATGGCTAATTTGGTAACGGATGCTAATGAATCCTGCAACTGCTCCCACTTTTTCAAATCAAAGATTTTCTGGATGCTCAAATGTTCACGTATCAAGATTCTCATCCCTTAATGGTAAATTATCCTGTAAGCAACAACAAAAAAGTACAATTTACATTTTTCAGTGCAAAAAAATACGATTGTAGATTATAATATATTCCTTGATTCCTCCAATGTAAAGTTCACATGGTTCGTTTATAGTTTTAATCAGAACGAAACCAACACCATTAAAGGGAGGAATTATAGATGAGAAAAGCTTTTATCAGCCCAAGCAAATATGTACAAGGTGAAAACGAATTATTGAATTTGGGTTACTATGTGAGCACCTTCGGCAAATCTGCCTTACTGATCGCGCATCCAGCCGATGTGGAGCGGGTGAAAGATAAGCTTGATTCCACTACGGAAAAGTATAACGTGACCTTTATTGAAAGCGGTTTTATGGGTGAGTGCTCCAGACAGGAAGTGACTAGACTCCAGGAAATCGCCACTGCAAATGGATGTGATTGCATCGTTGGTCTCGGCGGCGGCAAAGCGATTGATGCGGCGAAATGTGTGGCACAAGGGGAAGCGCTTATCATCTGTCCGACGATTGCTGCGACGGATGCGCCGACAAGTCACTCGGCCGTTCTTTATACTCCAGAAGGCGCCTTCGACGATTACGCCTATTTTAAACAAAGCCCGAGTGTCGTATTAGTCGACACCACTGTAATTGCCAATGCACCAACCCGATTCCTCGTATCAGGTATGGGGGATGCACTGTCGACTTACTTTGAAGCCCGTGCGACTTCCCGTTCTTACTCCAGGGTCAACGCTGGACTGCCTAACGGAGTACGCGAGGGACAGTGTGCGCCAGCAGTAGGTACGAATGCGGCGATGGCACTTGCAACGTTATGTTATGAAATGCTCTTAAAAGACGGTGCCAAAGCAAAAGCGGCATGTGATGAAAATCAAGTTACACAAGCACTCGAAAATATCATTGAAACTAATATTTTACTCTCAGGTCTTGGCTTCGAAAGCGGCGGACTTGCTGCGGCCCATGCGATTCATGATGGACTCACCATTTTGGAAGGCACGCATCATTATTATCATGGAGAAAAAGTCGCATTCGGTACGATCGCACAGCTGGTGCTCGAAAACGCACCGACGGAAGAATTACATCAGGTACTGGATTTCTGTTTAACCATCGGTTTGCCGGTCTGCTTGGCCGATATCGGTGTCGATCATATCAGCCGGGAAGAACTCATGGAAGTAGCTGCTAAAGCCTGCATTGAGGAGGAATCGATTCATGCCATGCCGTTTCCGATCACGGTGGAGCAGGTTGCAGCGGCAATTGCTGCGGCCGACCGGATCGGCAGCCAGTACAAAGCGGAGGTAAAATAGCATGAAAAAGGTCATCAACCGTACGGAAAACTTGGTTCTTGAGATGTGCAGCGGTATTGCGCTCGCGCATCCCGAGTTGGAATTCCTGTCAAAATATAAAGTGCTCAAGAAAAAGGAACTGAACACGGAGAAAGTAACGCTCATCAGCGGCGGTGGCAGCGGACACGAGCCCGCTCACGCTGGCTTTGTCGGCAAAGGGATGCTCGATGCGGCGGTCTGTGGTGATGTTTTTGCCTCTCCTTCGCAAATTCAAGTGTATCAGGCCATTCGAGCAACCGCTGGGAAAAAAGGCACACTGCTGATTATCAAAAACTACAGCGGCGATATCATGAACTTTAGAAACGGTGCCCATTTGGCTGCTGAAGATGGTCTGGAAGTGGACTATGTAAAGGTCGAAGACGACATCGCTGTAGAAGACAGTCTATATACGGTCGGACGACGCGGTGTAGCGGGCACGGTACTTGTGCATAAGATTGCGGGTGCAGCTGCAGAAGAGGGCCGTAGTCTGGCGGAAGTCAAAGCAGTGGCGGAGAAAGCCGCTGCGAATGTACGCAGTATCGGATTCGCATTGACGTCGTGCACCGTGCCGGCGAAGGGCTCGCCAACGTTTGAGCTCGGGCCAGATGAAATTGAATACGGCGTTGGCATTCACGGCGAGCCTGGAATCAGACGCGAGAAGCTGACAGATGCGGATACGCTGGCACGCAGAATGGTAACCGACCTCCTTCGGGACATGCAGATCGAAAACGGATTTAGCGGAGAAATCGCTCTGCTGATCAATGGTTTTGGCGGTACGCCTCTACAAGAACTGTACCTTTTCAATTATGCGGTCACTCGCGAACTGGCAGCGAAGGGGATCAAGATCAATCGAGCTTTCGTTAACAATTTTATGACGAGTATCGATATGGCGGGCATCTCAGTTTCGATCATGAAGCTGGACGGCGAGTTGAAAACGCTACTTTCCCATGAAAGCAACGCGCCGGCGTTCAAGGTGTCTGGACCTGTTGATCATGTTGAATTCACGGAGCTTTCAACTGTAGCAGACGAAAATCAGCAAGTATCTTTCGAGGTGGAAACCGCTCCTGCCTTTGCAATTATTGAGGATAACAAGATTACGTTGAACAATCTGATATACCTGGTTGACAAAATGAGTGAGGTTATCATCAAGAATGAGGTGCCTTTCTGCGATCTTGATTCTCATGCAGGCGACGGAGATTTTGGTATGAGCGTTGCGAAGGGATTTCGTCAGCTGAAACGGGAATGGAGCGATATCCTAGACCAAGATTCTTTGACGATGGGGGCCTTTCTCCATTCGTGCTCGCTCGTCATCATGGAATACTGCGGCGGTGCTTCGGGCCCGATCTGGGGCTCGGCATTTCGCGCAGCAGCACGCTCTGCGGGCGAAAGAAACGAGCTCACCGTTACCGAATTCGCAGATCTGATGCAGGCTGCGGTGCAAGGCATACAGTCGACAGGCGAACGTTCTTTCGGCAGAGGAGCCGTCGTTGGTGATAAAACGCTTATTGATGCATTAGTGCCATGTGCGGATAGCTGGGTAGAGAGCGCGAAATCAAATGTTGACGTGAAGGCAGCCTTTGTACGAGGTGCTCAGGCCGCTGTACTAGGGGCCAAAAAGACAGAAAACATTGTGGCACGTATGGGACGTGCCGGAGCGGTCGGAGAGAGAAGCCTTGGTTATCCAGATGCGGGGGCTTATGCGCTTGGAGTAATTTTTACAGAGCTTGCTGAATGTTTGAATTGATTCGCTAATTCTTAAAAATTCAAGGTTTGTTCATTGCAATTGGGATGCATTAGGTTTATAATTTCAGACGGATTCAAAAGGCTTATCCCTGGATCCGTGGGAGATCATCCCATCTGAGCAAGCATACTGCATGCTCAAATAAGAATTAAGCGAGGGATTTACAATGAAAACCTGCTGCACCATCCAAGTTGACGAAGACAGTTTAGTTATTGATTTGCCAGAAGAAGGAACCACGCTAGAGTCCCTGCTCGGTGATATTGAGAGTTGTGGAGGCAGTGAAGAACCTTGGCTACAACTTATAGACAAGGTAATGGGTAACTCATCTGAGACTGTACTGACAGATCAAGCGACGGATGGCGGCGATATGAACGAAGATCAGGCAACCCAAGAACCTCAAGCTGCCGCTAAGGGGTAATAGGGACATCATACATTAAGACGAATTGTTAATATTATCTGATCACATATAAGATCATGATAAGACTGCTGTACCGAGCCTAGGCATCGGGAAGCAGTCTTTTTTTAGGTTAAACTTAATAAGTAAATGAGACTTTTGTCCCTTCAGTGCTCTATAGTAGCCAACTAAGGGGTACATATCCCAAAACCGTGACTTCTTGTTCATTTTCTGGGATAAAGTCGAAACGTAACATGAAACTAACTATAATAGTAGTAGCATCCATATACAGGTAAGTGACATCGAATGTTGGGCCTGATCCTTTTATTGTATAAAAGAGGGGGCGAAAAAGCGGAGAACAACGTACTGATAAGTCTTATCTACTTTATTAAAAGGAAGGAATGTGTAAATGATGAACGGGCAATGGGTCCTGCCAAGGATCGCAAAAAGAGTAGCAGTAATGTTAACAGCAGTGTTGCTATTGACGTTAACGAATGGGTTCAACTGGAATGCGCCGACAGCAGAGGCGGCCGGGACGACCCCTGTGGAACGTTACGGACAACTTTCAGTAAAGAACGGTAAACTGGTGGATAAAAATGGACAACCTGTACAGCTCAAGGGCATTAGTTCTCATGGCGTTCAGTGGTTTGGGGATCTGGTGAATCAGGACACTATGAAATGGTTACGGGACGATTGGGGCATTTCCGTGTTTCGAGTTGCGTTGTACACTGAAGAAAATGGTTATATTGCCAACCCTTCATTGAAAAATAAAGTGAAGGAAGCAATTGAGGCAGCACAGAAACTGGGCCTGTACGTCATTATTGACTGGCACATTCTCTCAGATGGTGATCCGAACACTCATAAAAATGAAGCCAAAGCTTTCTTTAATGAATTTTCCACTAAGTACGGTCATTTGCCTAACGTAATCTATGAACTTGCTAATGAGCCGAATGGGAATGTAAACTGGAACAATCAAATCCGAACTTATGCATCTGAGGTATCTCAGGTTATTCGAGCTAAGGACCCGGATAATATTATTATTGTAGGAACAGGTACTTGGAGTCAGGATGTACATGATGCAGCAGACCATCCGCTTCCAGATAAAAATACAATGTATACCGTGCATTTCTATGCAGGTACACATGGACAATCTTTACGTGATCGGATTGATTATGCCCTGAACAAAGGTGTAGGCATTTTTGCTACCGAGTGGGGTACAAGTGACGCTTCGGGTAACGGTGGTCCGTTCCTGAATGAATCCAAAGTATGGACTGATTTTATGGCCAGTCGCAAAATCAGTTGGGCCAATTGGTCGCTTTCCGACAAAAATGAGACCTCTGCTGCCCTGTTGCCTGGTGCTGACCGCAAGGGTGGATGGCCTGATTCACAATTAACGGCTTCCGGCAAATTTGTAAAACAGGCGATTCTGGAAGGCTCCAGCAATCATGGTGGAGGAAGCAACGGCGGGAATAGCGACGGAGATGGCAACAATGGTAGTAATAACAATGGTGGAAACAACGGTGGCGATCACAGTGGAAGTACACCAGGCGGTAATAATGAAGGGATTGTGCTTCAATATCGCACTGATGACACGAACGCCAAGGATAATGCAATCCGGCCTCAATTTAATATCAAAAATACCGGAAAAACAGCTGTGAAGTTGAGTGACCTGAAAATTCGCTACTATTACACAGATGAGAGCAAACAAGCTCAGCAGTTTTTTGTAGATTGGGCCAAGATTGGTAATGAAAAGGTAAAAGCAACTTTTGTAACTTTGCCAAATCCGAAGTCCAAGGCTGATAAATATGTGGAGATTTCCTTCACAGATGGAGCGGGAACGATTCAGCCCGGCGGCGAAACCGGAGAAATTCAATCTCGTATTCATGCGGCGAATTGGAGCAACTTTGATGAGACCAGCGATTACTCCTATGGAGCTGCCCAAACAGTATTCGCAGACTGGGACCATGGCACCGTATATCAACAGGGTAAGCTGGTATGGGGCATAGAGCCCTAGAATTTTCCGTAGCTTTTACAACTTTGGACGAGTGAAAGATATGGGACTTTTGGTTGCACTCTTTTGAAGATATGAAGTATAGCGTATGAGCCTTTGGTATATGGATGATGGAACTTTAGAAGTAAACAACTCATACTTTCGTTCCGTTGGATATACTACCAAAGTACCATATGACATTCAACTTTTGTGGTGTCTACACTACTTCTATAGTACAGATGGGTTGGTTCAAATGAACCGATCCTCTACAACAAACCCCCGCTGTTGCCATTATAGGCAGGCGGGGGTTTTAAAGTTTCTAAAAATTAGCCTCAGTTCAACCGTCTGTTTATACTAAATTAAAAGCTTTGGCCAGCAGTCGGTAGGACTGAACACGTTTATCAAAGTCATGAATGGATGAAACGACCAGTAACTCATCGGTGCGATACTGCTCTGCCAGTCTCAGCAGCTGTTCCTTGCACTGTTCAGGAGTGCCAACAACACGCCATGCTGCGGACTGACGTAGCCGCTCACGATCAAATTCTGTATAGGGATAGGACATGGCTGTTTTCACCGATGGAAGAGAATTCATTTCTTTACCCTGCATGAGTAAAAGGAAATACAAACTAGCACTGGACGCCAGCTGCTCAGCTTCCTCTTCAGTTTCAGCGCAGGCTACCGTAACTGCCGCCATAGAGCGGGGCTTATCTCCTAAAATCGAAGGCATGAATTGCTCGTGGTAACGCGCGGTAGCTTCTACGCCGCCCGGAGTACCGAAAAATTGGGCAAAGGCATAGGAGGCACCCATCATCGCGGCCAATCTGGCGCTCTCCCCGCTGGAGCCAAGCAACCATAATTCAGGAACGGTCGATATCATCGGGGAGGCGTGAAGACCAGCAAACCGATGATTGTCAGGCACCGAATCATGGAAGTAGTCGATTAAATCTAGAATCTGCTGTGGATATTGTTCGACAGCTTGGTATTTCCCTTCCTGCAAAGCGCGAGTAGCCAGCGGCAAGCCGCCTGGAGCACGCCCAATCCCCAAGTCAATGCGTCCTGGGTGGAGCGCCTCCAGCAGGCGGAAGTTTTCAGCTACTTTATATGCGCTGTAGTGTGGTAGCATAATACCGCCTGAACCCACACGAATACGCGATGTATGAGCGGCCAAATGGGCAATCAATACCTCGGGACTGGAGTGTGCTAGTGTTTTGGACGCATGATGCTCGGATACCCAATAGCGGCTGTACCCCAGTTGATCAGCTTCACGCGCTAAATCTGTTGTATTAGACAATGCATCTTGAGCGGAACCGCCTTCAGGAATATGAGACTGGTCCAGTATACCCAGTTTAAGCATTTGTAATCACCTCTTACACAACTGTATCAAACACAACTCATTTGGTCAAAATTCAAAAATGGATAGGTTGGAGTTTGGGGATCTTTTCGTTATAATAAAAGATGCAAAAGGGATGAGAGAACATTCCTGCTCATGGAGAGGGGATTGAATTTGTGTTAAGAACACCTTTGGGGCGTGTCCGGCTCATGCTCTGGATTCAAGCTATAGCGTATTTGGCGATACTATTCACCCACCAGCCGCTGCAGGCTGCGGGCATGACCCAGGCGGTTATGGTGATTGGTAACATATACCGGGTGAGCTTTCTGTTGCTCCTCGTTGCTCTGATCTATGGAAAAACCGCATTGCATTGGTCTATACGGCGGCCTCTTTTCATTATGTTTGCATCCTTCATTCCGTTTGGCCTGATGATTATGGATTTTGTTTGGGTCCGAAAATGGACAGGGGATTCGGCAGCAGAACAGCGAACTGCATCGTAAACTTTGCAGAGATGCTTTGTTGTGAAGTGTCGAGGAGCTTGTCAGAGTAAGCAGGACTGGCTCCGATGCAGTTGAAAGAACATTACGCAGATAGATGCGTGGTGTTCTTTTTTTTATGCACCGGAACCGGAGGAAACCGTTAACTCAATCTAATGCTAAGATTTGAACTAAAAATTCAGCCGTCTTGCGTCTATGGAAACCTTCTACCCAATGTCCGGTGAACGGATAAACTTCAATTGTTTTTGGTGATTCAATGCGGTTATAAGCAGCAAAAATCGTCTCTGGCATGCACACCGTATCCTTCAACCCTACAGATACCATGACCGGGATACGAATGCGATGAGCTAAATTCATCACGTCAAAATAACTCAATGTATGTAGTACCTGCTCCAAATGCTCGGGGAAGCGGTTTGCGAATTCGGCAGCTTCTGTCAGTGAACTGGTAGAATTCATCATGCCAAAATCCATATGACACATATTAGGAATATCCGCTACTATAGTAGCAGCTTTATCGCTGAGTGCACCCACCATTAATGCAAGTCCACCACCCTGGCTGGCGCCACTGATTGCGATTTTATCTGCATCGACATCGGACTGCTCCGCCGCCCAATCTACGGCTCTAAGGGCATCGGTTGTAATCGTTTTGTAGTAGCAGGTATCCTTGTCCAATATTCCTTTCGTAACCCAGCCTTTAACGGTTCCGTGTGGATCATTCCGACGATCTCCCGTTTCTCCTCCCTGACCACGAACATCTACCGCCAATACAGCAAAACCAAGCATTAGCCAAGATGAATAATCTTCAGGATAGCCCTTTCCGCCTGTGTAGCCATGAAACAGAACGATGCATGGCAGTTTTTGATCTCCAGCATATCGGGGGCGTACATACCAGGCATGCAGAGGCGTATCATCGACCCCCTCAAAAGTGACCCGATAGGCCATCATATGAGGATACGGTGTTTCTACGGGCGTTTTGAATGCATGTACAGGTTTGGCGTGAACTTCTCTCAGTGTTTTGTCCCAAAATAAATCCATATCTTTGGGGGTGGTAAGATCGGGACCGTACTGCTTCAATTCGGCAATTCTTTTTTCAATAACATTCATAATCAAAAATTCTCCTTCATATCGAATGAGTTCGCCTTAAGTTTTACTTGGTAAAGTGGACTTCTCCAGCTCTCTCAGCAGCTCAAATGCTCTTTCATTAGTGTCTCCGCATGTATCCTTATCCGCATGAAAGCCACTGCATACAGCAGGACGCTCGGGTTTTCCAAATAATTGGCAACGGTAATCAGGCGTGAGCTGAGGGCATGGAACACCAGCAGGTTTTCCGTCTGGCATGCCGGGAATAGGGGAAGAAATCGTAATGGCAATGCAACATGCAGCACATCCTACTCGACACTCCAGTGGGGGTCACTCCTTAATAATTTGTTATTTTTGTAACTTATGCATGAAGTGACTTCAGTGAAGCCATAATGTGAGGATGGCACAAAAAAAGCAGGAATACAAGGATAAACGAATAGGAGACACACTTTTCACACAAAGAGCATAAATAATCTGGGAGGCACGTAGGATGATATCAAGCCCCCAAATCAGCGTTCCATTGCGTGGTAATATTAACCAATTGGTCTCTGTGTGTTCAAAAGGAGTTCGAGTGGTTAATAATAGAACACAACGATAAAAACTTAAACGAGGTGACGCAAAATGAGTTGGTTATGGGCATTGATTGTTGGCGGTATTATTGGTTGGTTGGCAGGAATTATCGCAGGTCGTGATGTTCCGGGTGGCGTGATTGGTAACATCATCGCTGGTTTTATCGGTGGATGGTTGGGTAGCTTGATTCTGGGAGACTGGGGTCCTGAAATCGGATCGTTCTACATCGTTCCTGCATTAATTGGTGCGATTGTGCTAGTCGTGATTGTGAGCTTGATCTTCCGTTCCGTTGGACGGAGCAGAGGTTAACTTTATGAATTATTGAATAGACTCGTCCTATGGGACGCGAGTCAAAATGGAAAAAAGCTGCTTCCGCAAGGTTCACAAATGAACCTGTGGGAGCAGCTTTTTTTGAGAAAAGGTTACATATTCCCCTATTGAAACCGTCTGATATGAGGAACAATTAGCACGCCCAGCACGATACACATGCCGATGGTTGCAAACATACCAATGGTGAGGATGCCACCAAGCTTATCCGCCACGGCACCTACGGCCAGATAGCCGACAGGAAGCAGTGCAAAGGAAAACATCAAATCCAGACTGGCTACACGTCCAAAGGATTCAGCGGGGACTAATTCCTGCAGGCTTGTCTCCCAGATAATTGCAAAAATCATAATGCCAAATCCTTCGAGCATCATGCTCATAATCAATCCTGGCATCCAGGTGACTATAGACAACAGCAGTAAGGCGAGACCGCTGACAAAAGCTCCTAAGTAAGCGAGCAGACCGCGGTGTTTCCAATGCTTGCGTGATCCATACACAAAGGCTCCCAGCATGGCACCAATGCCACTACTTGCCATTGCAATGCCGTATACGACTGGATTATAGCCATGATGAACCTTGAACAGCCACGGGATGAGCACAGCGATAATACCTGAATAACAGATATTAATGAAAGAAAAGGCGAGAATCGTAATCCATAGCCAAGGATGACTTCTGAGAATAGCAAAGCCTGCTATAAAATCCTTGAGAAAATGTTGTCCACCCTGATCTTCCTGTTCTGAATCGGCCTGACGTTTACCGATGATGGAGGCCAAATGAGCACTTAGCATCCAAAAACAGGCAAAGGATACCAGATAAGCGATAGAATCCAGTCCAAAGCCGACACCCGGGGAGGAAAAGGATACAATAAAGCCTCCTAGCGGAGGACCGAGTAGACGAACGGCTTGTATACTGATTTGACTTAGTGCATTGGCAGCATTGCGGATGTCCGGTGTGAACACTTGTGCACGTAAGGCCGAATAAGCCGGATTAAAGATACCATCCATCAATCCGTACAACGCAAGGCCAACGAATAGGAACGGCAACTTCATCCCGTCCGTAAACATCAACACCGATGCAACGAACATCAGACCAAAGCGGGCGACATTCGTGAACAGAAGAAGGCGAATTCGGTCAACTCTGTCCACGATCATTCCTGCGAAAGGAAGAATAAGTACGTTTGGCAGCATATAAACCGTCATCGCCAATCCCATGATGGTGGTCGAGCCTGTCAGAGAATAGATAACCAGTGGCAAAATGACTGTCGTAACAGAACTTCCTAACATAGCGATCCAATGTCCAAGCCACAAGAGGGTGAACGCTTTGGATTGCTTTAAAGGTGAAGTAAAGGTAGCCCAGGCTGAGTGCCTTCCTTCGGGAGATAAAGCTGAATTTTGGGGATCCATGATCACACTCCGGTAAATATTTCTAATCTGCATATTAAAACCTATTATACGAAATCTCTTATGTAATGGTACACAAAAAGTTGCTTCGAGGGGAGTGAAAATGAATAGCCTGCCTATGATTGAGTCAACCTAGAATAGCCTTAGATGATAAAAAAATATAACTTACCTTTTGGATAGGGATTATTGGATAAAAGCATTGACGCGCGAAAATGAATGATGTACTATTCAATGACTAGCCTGCGCTAGGTGATCAAGAAAAAGGGAAAGAGTGTGGATAACATGAGAAAATTTAGTTTTTTGCCGATTGTATTCATCGTGATGGCATTGCTGGTTTCGGCTTGCGGCAACAATGATAAAGGCGCGGGCACGAATAATGCATCTACTGGAGAGAACGGTTCTAATAATGGAAAAGCAGATACAACGGCTGCAGCTACTCTTGAATCTGTCAAAGCCAGTGGCAAGCTGAGAATCGGTACGGAAGGTACCTATGCTCCGTTTACTTACCATGATGCTGCTGGCAAACTGACAGGCTTTGACGTCGATATTGCAACTGAAGTAAGTAAGCGCCTGGGTGTGCAACCGGAATTTATCGAGACGCAATGGGACGGAATATTTGCAGGCTTGAACTCCAAGCGGTTTGACGCAGTATTCAATGAAGTGTCTATTACAGATGAGCGCAAGCAAAAATATGATTTCTCCGATCCGTACATTGTCTCTAAGGCAGTTCTGATCGTGAGTGAAGATAATACGGACATCCAGAAATTTTCGGATCTAAAAGGTAAAAAGGCAGGGCAATCCCTGACTAGCAACCTGACTCAAATCGCAAAAAGCAACGGTGCGGAAATTGTAGCAACCGAAGGATTCAACCAAGCTATTGATCTCCTCACTTCCAAACGGGTAGATGCGACCGTCAACGACGGATTGTCTTATCTGGATCTGAAAAAGCAAAAGCCTGATGCTCCGATCAAAAAGGTGGACGAATCTGCGGATGCTTCACACAGTGCAGCTGTATTTAATAAAGGCAGCGAAGATTTGATCAAGGCAGTCAACAAAGCGTTGGCTGATATGAAGGCTGACGGTACGTATCTGAAAATTTCTGAAAAATATTTTGGAGCCGATGTGTCCAAATAATAAAGGATGTCTGTACAATGGATGATCGCCAAATACAAATTATTATGGATTCATTATTACCTCTGCTAAAAGCAGGGGTTTCTTTTACGATTCCGCTCACCCTGATCTCATTTGCTCTGGGACTCCTACTGGCGCTGATCACTGCACTCGCCCGGTTGTCCAAATGGAGAATACTCAAGCTGATTTTCGGCTTTTATGTATGGGTGATTCGAGGAACTCCTTTGCTGGTGCAATTGTATATTATTTTCTATGGTTTACCTTCGGTGGGTATTACACTGGACCCATTTATTGCTTCAGTGATCGGCTTTACGCTCAGCGTGGGGGCCTATAGCTCTGAAATTATGCGTGCGGCTATTATTTCCATTCAGGAGGGTCAATGGGAGGCAGGATACTCCTTGGGGATGACACGCTGGCAAGTGTTGCGGCGGATCGTGCTCCCCCAAGCTTCCCGTGTGTCGGTGCCTCCGCTTGCCAATTCATTCATCAGCTTGGTAAAGGATACCTCACTGGCTGCCACTATCACCTATGTGGAAATGTTCAGAACGGCTAATCAGATTGTAGCTACCACATACGAACCGTTATTAGTGTATACCGAGGCTGGGGTTATTTACCTGCTGTTTAGTACGATATTGACTGTGCTGCAAAATTATTTGGAAAAGCGTCTGAGCCGTTTTTCCGTTAGATAAAGGAGATTGTACCGGTGATCCAAATTCGGAATATACACAAGTCGTTCGGCTCGCTGGAAGTGCTTAAGGGGATTGACGTGACGTTGGATAAGGGGAAAGTGCTTGTAATTATCGGTCCTTCCGGTTCTGGTAAAACAACACTTTTACGCTGCTTGAATTTGCTGGAGGTTCCCGACCAGGGAGAAATTCAGGTAGGTGATATTGCACTGAATTTTGCGAAAGGGACGAAGCTTCGGCAAGAAAACATTTTGGCGCTGCGTAAGCGGACAGGGATGGTATTTCAATCCTACAACCTTTTCCCCCATATGACCGCTGTGCAAAATGTGATGGAGGGGCAAGTCACGGTTCAGAAAAAAAGGAAGGACGAAGCGCGCAAACATGCATTGGAGCTGCTTAAGAAGGTGGGATTGGCTGATAAAGCGGAATCCTATCCACATCAATTGTCGGGAGGACAGCAGCAACGGGTCGGTATTGCCCGGGCAATGGCGGTCGAACCTGAGGTGCTTTTGTTTGACGAGCCGACCTCTGCTCTTGATCCCGAGTTGGTAGGTGAGGTGCTCAAGGTCATGAAGCAGTTGGCTGCCGAAGGGATGACGATGGTTATTGTCACCCATGAAATGAAGTTCGCGGCAGAGGTTGCTGACCATGTAATCTTAATGGATCAGGGCGTAATCATTGAGCAGGGTACGCCATATCAGGTGCTAGAGCAGCCAACCAGCCCACGGGCCATCCAGTTTTTGAACCGACTGAGTGGGGAAACGGAATAAACTGAACAGACAGGCAGCTACAGCTGGGCATTTGAAAAATAAAGCCTCGCACCCGTAGCTGCCTTTTGCTCATCAGTTGTCCTCTTTTATTTCATTTTTAATGTAATCAAAAAGGTAATCAACAGAATACAACAGCCAGTTAGGAATGGAGCGAACATATTCGCATCAAATAAAAATCCCGCTAGAGTAGGGCCTAAAATATTCCCGACACTCATATAGGCATTATTCATACCAGCTACATATCCTTGCTCATTGCCTGCCATCTTCGACAGTTGTGTATTAAGAGCTGGGCGAAGCATAGCTGTGGCAAAGAAAATAAGGGAAGTCACAAGAAAGATACTCCAAAAATCTTTGGCGAAGAGAAATAAAATATAAGCAGCAGAGGTGAAGAGAAGCGAGCCTTTGATCAACCTTTTTTCACCAAACTGATGGATCATTTTAGCAACAACTAATGCCTGCATACCGACGCCGATCACAGCACCTGCAGTTAGAAGGATTGAAATATTTTGCGGTGAAAATTGGAAGCGATTCGTTACATATAAACCAAGAACGGATTCAAAATTAGCGAGTCCAAAAGTCATTACCAGGACAATGACAAAGAACATCGCATATTTAGATTTCAATGACCTTGTATACTGTTTGAAAATAGACTCTCTTTGATGATTAATTCTTGCTCGTGCTGCCTTCATTTGTTCTTTCGATAAACTTTCAGGTAAACAAACGATTGAAAAAATAACTGCAATCATAGCTGCACCTGTTGCTGTATACAGTGGCACTCTCGTTCCATATCCTGCAAGAAGGCCACCAAGTCCTGGACCAATGACAAATCCAAATGATATCGCTGCCGCTAGTAGACTATTTCCTTTGCCACGTTCTTCGGTTGTTGTAATATCAGCTACATATGCCATCATGGGTGGAATAATCAGGGCTGCTGCAACTCCTTCCAGAAGTCTTGAGGTATACAGCATCCACAGCTCATCTCCAATAGCAAAGATCAATTTAGCTACAGCAAAAACAACAACACCTGCGACGATAAAAACTTTTCTCCCATATCGATCAGACAGCTGCCCAGTCATGGGCGAGAGCAGGAATTGCGTTATGCCATAGGCTGCCACCAATAAACCGATGGCCTGCCCACTGGCACCAAATTCAATGATCAGTTCCGGCAGAATAGGGGTGATCAAACCCACGCCGACCATCACAATGAATATATTGATCATGAGAATTGCGAGTATTCTTTTCATACAAAAAAACCTCCTTATCCATTGGTTTCTGGATAGGAGGCAGACATACAAACAAGAAGATACACTGCTCCCGTCAACGAAGCAATGCTCTTATCGTTAATACCCAAAAGCCTACACTAATCCTATCCAGAAAATTCGTAAGATTACGTTTTTTCTTTGGGAATAGGATTAGTAGATCATTGGCTTAAGGTCACCCTTTCGGTACTTTATTGTTTATCAATGTAACATAAATTTCATAATGAGGCAATAAAAGGATGAATCAGAAGAAGCCGACTCGTCCTTCGGATACATTTTTTAACCAGTCCTGCTTGCGGCTTTTATCAAGCTCGCCTCGCATACCTTTAATAATCAGCTCAATATCGGCTTTTCCTTGTTCATGCCATTCTAGAGCCGTACTGACATACAGTTCTCCGAGCTGAGCCAGGGAGAAGCCGTCTGTCATCGCTGCTGCCTTCTGTGTACCTGTCTCACCTGCAAAAACAAGGAAGTTACGCAACTTGAGATACGCGAGTCGCAGCGCTTCGTCAGGCAAACTGATTTCATAAGCCCGATCGAAGCGGCCCGCCCGGTTCATCAGACCCGGATCGATTTTCTCGGGATAATTGGTCGTTCCGATCAGGAAGATACCCTCCTTGGATGTAGCGCCGTCGAGCGTATTCAGGAAAAAGGAACGAACCTCCTGAGGCATGGAATCAATGTCCTCAATGACCAGCACCATCGGAGCCAGGCGAGTAGCTGCCTCGAACACCTCTTTGACCGATTCACTGGTTGTATATTCTGTAATTTGCCAGTAAGCGGCCGGACCTGGCACGCTATTGGCAATAGATTTCACTAGGGTTGTTTTACCGTTGCCTGGATGGCCGTATAGCAGAATCCCACGCTTGTAAGGAATGTTATAAGTCTGATAGAAGGTACGATCCGCTTCAAAAAACTGATCAAGTGATCGGAAGATATCCCGCTTGATTTCCGCTTTCAAAATCACATCATCCCGCGTAATTGCGCGGGTTATCGGTTCTGCTTGCCGGGAGAGTCCACGGCTTGTATCGGTGAAGACGGTGACACGCTTCATATTTTGCTTGCGTTCACGACCGCGTACTCCTGCGAGGAAGCTTTGCAGCTCCTGGTCGCCTATAGCAAATACGTAATCTTCATTGTATACGCCATTATCACGGAAAAAGGGAACTCGTGCCAGTGCGATCCCCCACTTGGGATAGGCGAATACATTATTACGCATCGACAGATGCACACCGTATTCAGGAGTTGGCCCGTCATCGTCATACTGGATGGTGCGTTCCTCCAAACGATCGAACACCCGTGCCACATGCTCCAGCTCAGGGCTGCCTGAACGAATATCCTCCTCCAGCAAATCCCAATACTCAATATTGGGATCATCACTGGCGTACAGCTCGTATTTTACGCCATAGCGGTTATAGAGTGCTTCACTAATGCCGTCGATCAGACGGGCATAAGCAGCATAACCGGTAATGCGTCCATCTGTACGTTCGTCAAATTCATAAATAGCTGGGGTGTCTATACTCAACATTATTTTGCTCCTTTCAGGGCGGCCAGCGGTCTACATTTGGCTACAACGGCTGCAAGTCCTGCCCCGGTAACACTTTCAATAATATCATCTACATTTTTGTAGGCTTGTGGAGATTCGTCGATAATACTTTCCAGAGATGCCTGGTTGACCACAATTTCGTCGTCTGTCCCTACACCCAGAGCGCCTGCAAAATCGTCCACACTCACGAGCCGTTTGGTTGCAGATCGCGAGCGAATACGGCCCGCTCCATGACAGATGGAGTGAAAGTTATCCTGACCGCCTGGTAAACCTACCATAATATAAGAGGCAGTCCCCATAGAACCGGGGATCAGGGCCGGATGCCCAGTCGACTGATAAGGTCGCGGATTGTCGGGGTGTCCTGCTGGAAGAGCGCGCGTCGCACCTTTACGATGTACAAACACGCTACCGTGATCTGAATGGGATTCCTCCCAAGCATAATTGTGCATCAGATCGTACAGAGTACGCAACTCGCACTTTGTACCAAAGACATCGCGGAAGGCTTCTCGCACGGAGTATGCAATCAGATGTCGGTTCACCACAGCATAATTCAGCGCTGAGTACATCATATCCACATAATGTGCTGCCTCGGGATGATTAAGCGGTGCGAATACCAGTCTCGGATCGGAGGTGCCGAGACCGAGACGGCTCATCGCTTTGGCAATGGCAGATGAACTGGTCTGACTGACTGCTCCCCCCCAAGCACGTGATCCGGAATGAATCATCACAGCCACCTGACCGTCGAACATCCCCCAAGCTTCAGCGACTTCTCTATTTTCTTCTGCAATTTCAATCGCCTGAATTTCGACAAAATGATTGCCTCCACCCAGCGTGCCGAGCTGCCGATGAGCCCGGTGCCAAGTACGATCTTCGACGAGATTCAGCACTTCCTCGTCAAAGGAGAACTTACTGTGCTCTACATGGGTCAGTGAGGTGGATTTCTTAGGAGTGTAGCTATCCGGAATATATTTATTAGGTAAGCCATGCAAACCCTTGCGTACAATATGCTCCAGCCGTATATCCGAATAATGTCCGCGTTGGTGGGCTTCCATCGGCAAGTATTTGTCGATCGTCTTAACCAGCTTGCGGCGCAGCTTGATTTCCTTCAAGGCATCCTTGTGCAGATTGGTCAGGTGTACGCGCATGCCACAGCCGATATCGCTACCGACGATGGAGGGAGATACATAGCCGTCTTCCATTCCCCATACCGCAGTTGTACCGATGCAGGTTCCGACGCCTACATGTACATCCGGTGTGTATCCCATATAGCGGATACCTGGAATTTGTAAATTGTTATTAGCCATCTCGAACACTTTGTAATCCAGTGAGGAAAAGAGTTGCTGCGAAGCGTACACGGTCAGATCCCCTGCCGGAAGCTTCATCAGGTGGCTGTATGGTCCTTCATGAAAAGATGAATTGGTCGTAGGTTGTATATTCATAATAAATGGGTAGTTCCCTTCTTCATGTAAATTCATAACATCGTAAAAAAGATTTGAAAAAAACAAAAAAGCCGCAGACTTGTCGTCTACGGCTTCCTGCACCGAAAGTGTCATTACATTTTATGATTAGTACATCATAAAAATATAAATAACCTGTTCTTTCAATAGCATACAAAATAAAAAAAGCCTGGCATATCACGCCGTCAGACAGCGTGATACCCCCATCATGTTGCCCGAACGGGGCCGATGAGACGAAATTTCGAATATGTGATTGTATCATGCTGACTGATTGTCATTATCGTGTAAAGCTTGGTCATGTCTGTCGGCCCCCTTTTCTTAAAGTTAATTGTTATGTTAATGGAAACCTGTGGAAGCTGTCAACCCTGAAAGATAAAAGTGTGGAAAAATGTGACTATACGCATGGTGAAGTGTGAGTAACATCATAGTTCAATTGACCCAAAGCTGTTATTGTACTGAATATTCAAATATTCAGATATTGTTGATCGTTATGAAACAATTCTGTGAGGGGGACGGCGCAGGAATGGAAGGAGATCTCCAGAAGTTTAAGGCTGACTTTTTCAAAGCATTGGCTCACCCTCTGCGCATCCGCATTTTGGAGGTGCTGAGTGAAGGGGAACGGAATGTGAACGAGCTGCAGACTGCGCTTGGTTCCGAAGGTTCTGCCGTATCGCAGCAATTGGCTGTTTTACGGGCTAAAAATTTGGTGAACAGCTTCAAGGAAGGCACAACGGTCGTGTATTCACTACGTGATCCGCTCTTAACGGAGCTGCTAGCGGTGGCGCGGCGAATTTTTGACAATCATTTAGTCGAAGCGATCTCGTTGCTGGAAGGCATACGTAACGAGAAGTAATGCTACTACAGAAAAGAAGGGTTACAGGATGAAGTGGAGAGGAAGGTTTGAAGGCTATAACGCAGGGGCTTTACGAAAGGATTTAATTTCTGGAAGCATCGTGGCGATTGTGGCTATCCCGCTCGGTATGGCGTTTGCCATTGCATCGGGGGTAAAGCCGGAATATGGTCTGTACACAACCATCATAGCGGGAATTTTGATTTCACTACTGGGTGGGTCCAAATTTCAGATCGGAGGACCTACAGGTGCGTTTATTCCGATTTTGCTGGCTATTGTCATGCAGTACGGCTATGAGAATTTACTGATAGCTGGTTTTATGGCAGGTATTATACTCATTTTAATGGGTGTTCTAAGGCTGGGGGCATTGATTAAGTTTATTCCCAAGCCCGTAACCATTGGCTTCACGGCCGGGATTGCCGTGACGATCTTCAGTGGTCAGATTGCTAACTTTCTCGGCTTGCGCGGGGTAGAGCGACATGAAACCTTTCTGCCTTCGATGGCAGAGATCATCCATCGGCTTCCTTCACTCAATGTGTACAGCATCCTGACAGCTTGTATCTGTCTTGCTGGACTTATTGTGGTGCCTAAAAAATGGCCCAAGATACCTGGCTCACTGGTCGGCCTACTCTTGTCTACGCTGGTGGCAGCTCTGTTTTTTCCAGGGCAGGTGGCTACGATTGGCTCTGCTTATGGCGCAATTCCGGCATCTTTGCCTGAGCTGCATATTCCTGCAATGACGTGGGAATTAATCGTGAAGCTCTTGCCGCCAGCACTTGTTATAGCGATGCTGGGGGCTATTGAATCACTGCTTTCAGCGGTGGTAGCTGACGGGATGACGGGAGACCGCCATAACAGCAATCGCGAACTGGTTGGACAAGGGATTGCCAATTTGCTGACACCATTATTCGGTGGCATTCCTGCGACAGGTGCCATTGCCCGTACGGCCACCAATATCCGCAACAACGCGGTTTCTCCTATGTCAGGTATTGTGCATGGGGTCGTTGTACTCCTCATTCTGATGCTTTTTGCACCTTATGCATCTAATATTCCGTTAGCTAGTATGGCACCGGTGTTGATGGTAGTGGCCTGGAATATGAGTGAGCGCAAGCATTTTGCGCACATCCTCAAAACACGGACAGCGGATTCTATTGTGCTGGTCGTCACCTTTTTGCTGACGGTTTTTACGACACTGACAACGGCTGTGGAGGTAGGTCTGATCTTGGCAGTTGTATTGTTTGTCAAACGTATGAGCAATACACTTTCAGTAGATAAGGTGCTTCCTGACCCTTCTGTAAAGCATGAAAAGGTAGGCGCACATATGGTCACAGAGCAGCATGATTGCCCGCAGGTGGCTATTTATAATGTGGAAGGCCCCCTATTTTTCGGTGCAGCTTCAGCGTTGGAAAACTCAGGTGTAGGGGGACAGACTGGTCTCCAGCAAGGGATTTTGTTGTTGCGTATGGGAAAGGTCCCTTTTATGGATATGACGGGAGAAGCTAACTTTACCGCATTAATACAAAAATACCGAAAGTCTGGTGGAACAGTGCTTGTGTCCGGACTCCAGCCTCAACCGCAGGAATTACTGCATAAAACCGGATGCTACGACATGATCGGACAAAATCATTTTTTTGAACATACAGGAGAGGCCTTAACAGCAGCTCTTGCAATGGTAAATCAGGATCGGTGCAGTGGGTGCAGACAAATGGCTTTTCGAGAATGTACGAGCCTGTGTCGTAGAACCCAGGAAACCAAATCTTCCTTTCCAGAAGGAGCCGTTTCGGTTCCCATACCTGTAAATAGCGGCAGATAGCGCTTTTCTACTTTTGCTGCTGAATGCCGAAAAACCTCTTCTATGATCCGAAACAAAATGCACGAAGAAGACCCGCATTTGTTTTGAAAATGGAAGAGGTTTTTCGATTTTTCAAGAAAAAAAGGAATAAAATTCAAAAAAATGCTTGAATATCTGATTTTATGACACTATACTAGATTCAAAAGATACCATATGTTTCATGCTTTTGTTTTAAATTGTATTTTAATATATGCTTATCAACCTCCTCGATCACTTCTAGTATCTTACCCTACCTTTTTCTTCATTTTTTTCACTTACTTTCTTCCAGACTTGTCCACAGTTCTTAATTGAATATCGTTCCTTGCGGTCTGCACCAAAGGTTATTCACCTTAGAATATGACCTATGGATTTCACCCCAGAATCTATATTTTTTTAAGGAGGTGAGTACCAGAGGCTATTTGTGAGCTTTTGACGCTGCTATCGGAAGGTTGTCTTTGAGAATCAAAAAAACCAAGTAAAGGGAGATGAAAAGTATTAATTAAGTCGAAAAATATCAAAAAGACGCTGTCGGTCGGTTTTACCGCTATTCTTGCTTTTTCTCTGATTTCTCCGGTGTATGGAGATTCCAGCACAACCTCCTCACCAGGAGCATCGACGATTTCCGCCAAGGTTTTAGCCAAGCTGAACCAGCAATTCAGCACCAGTGAGTATGTCACCTATCTGGTTAAATTAAAAGATCAGGTAGACACGGAGTCTGTTGCTAAGCACGCATTTCAGAAAGCTTCTGCCGAGCAGATTTCCCCCGCTGCTGCTAAGCTTTCTGTACGTAAAACGGTTGTCAACTCTCTGATGGATACTGCAGAAAAAACTCAACCATCTGTGGAAGAATACTTAAAGAAGGAAGTCAATAACGGAAACGTAAAAAAATACAAGAGTTACTTTATCGTGAATGCATTTGCGGTAACCAGTACCAAAGAGGTCATGGATAATCTCGCAACCCTACCTGAGATCGACAAAATTTTACCAGATGAAAAGCGCGAGCTGCAAAAGGTAGAAATAGATAAGGATGCCCAGCCGGTAGGGGAGCAATCAACAGCAAACCAAGCAGTTGCAGATCAAACTGCTGTCGACCCGGCTGTGACGGTAGAGAATGCACAAAAATCGGTGCAAGAATCCGTATATAAAGATGCGGTAGCGCCAAGTCGTGTCGAGTGGAATATTTCTAAAATCAAAGCACCGCAGGTTTGGGCCAAAGGTATTGACGGCAAAGGCATTGTCGTTGCCAATCTAGATACAGGTGTTGAATATACTCATCCAGCACTGAAAAGAAAATGGCGGGGGCTGAATGCTTCTGGTCAAGTCGTGAATCCTGAGCTGAGCTGGTATGATGCGGTTAATGGAGCATCGCTGCCCACAGATTCCAATGGACATGGTACACATACGATGGGGACAAGCGTTGGCTCAGACAGCAACGGTACGAATGAAATCGGTGTTGCTCCGGGGGCCAAGTGGATTGCCGTTCGAGTATTCAATCCAGATAGCACAGACTCCATCTTGCTGGACGGTGGGCAGTGGATTCTTGCGCCTGTAGATAAAAACGGCAAAAAACACCCTGAGCTTGCACCGGATGTGGTGAATAATTCTTGGGGTGGTGGACCTGGTTTGGACGAATGGTATCGCCCAGTGACCAAGGCGTGGAGAGCGGCTCAAATCTTCCCTGAGTTCTCCGCAGGCAACACAACACTATCGAACCCGGGCGGACCTGGGTCTGTGGCTAATCCGGCAAATCTGCCTGAAGCCTACGCCACGGGAGCCACCGATATCAATAACAAGCTGGCCAGCTTCTCGTTGCGTGGTCCTTCTCCTTATGGCGAAGTGAAGCCAGAAATCTCGGCTCCTGGCGTGAACATCCGTTCTTCTGTGCCGGGCGGGGTTTATGAGGGTGGATGGAACGGTACCTCTATGGCAGGCCCGCATACTGCCGGATTAGCGGCATTGCTGCTTCAGGCTAAACCCTCTTTGACCGTGGATCAATTAGAGGATGTTATTTCGAAAACAGCGACACCGCTGACAGACAGTCAGTATCGGACCTCACCCAACAATGGTTATGGATATGGTCTGATTGATGCGCTTGCTGCGGTGAACTCCGTACTTAACTAAGAATATCAGACAGGTTTAAAAAAAGATCCCCGAAAATCCCTTTGGGTGGCTCGTACAAAGATGTATGCACCTGCTAACCGTGTGTTGCACTCATGACGTAGCCGCTAAAAAGGGGTTTTCGTACATAAATGAACATAAAAGTCATAGAATTTCAAGAAAAATGCAAAAAAATGACTTGTATATCTGTTTTGGTAACTTTATACTATCCATAATATATGATTTTATATCAATTTTTAATATAAAATGTAATGATATAACATGTAATGGTATATCATGTTTTTTTCTTCGAAATGCTCCTGCTTTTTCTCCTAGGTATCTACTGGATTTCATCGCTTTTCTATTGGATTATAAACTCACCTATGAAGTACTGCCATCTATGAACAGCCCAATACTTTTATATCTTTCTATAATCTATGAAGGAGGTGGTCGCCAACACATCGTATTGCGCAAGCCGCGTGTTTGATGTGCAAGGCATGAGGTCTGACTCTGTACAGGTTATTTCGGAATCATTAAACCTAGTAAAAGGAGTGGAGAAGTAGTTGATTAAACCTAGACGTTTCAAGAAATCGTTATCTATTGGACTCTCTTTGCTTATGGCCTTTTCATTTGTTCAACCCGCTTTAGCGAAAAACACACCGGATGGCTCCAAGCTGGAGCTAAAATCAGCCTCACACAAGGTCACGACCGCGAAGGTGTCCCCGAAACTGACCAAACAGTTTGAGGAGAACAACTATGTTACTTATTTGGTCAAATTAAAAGAACAGGTAGATACCAATAAGGTTTCCAAAAATGCTCTCCAAAAGGCTTCACTTGAGAAAATAACACCTTCCGCTGCCAAAATGGCTGTGCGCAGCCATGTGATCAGCTCTTTGCGTGAAACGGCTTCCAGAACTCAATATGGGCTTGAAAGTTATTTGGATAAGGAATCAGGGAGCGGCGGAGTAAAAGAATATAAAAGCTATTTTATTGTCAATGCTTTGGCTGTCACGAGCACCAAGGAGGTGCTGGACCATATTTCGAAGCTGCCCGAGGTCGATAAAATTTTGCCGAATGAAACACGTTATCTGCAAAAGGTAACGGTTGATAAGCAGCCAGAGGACACAGGTAACAAAGCGGCTGGAACAGCAACGGCAGCAACAGCAAAGTCTGACACAGCACAGAAGGCTGTAGAACCGGAAAAGGACGATAGCAAAACATCGGCATTGCCCGGCAATACAGGCAAGAACGCTGTGGATCCATCTACGGTGGAATGGAATATATCCCATATTAACGCACCACAAGTGTGGGAAAAAGGAATTGACGGAACCGGAATCGTGGTCGCCAATCTCGATACAGGCGTAGACTACACGCATCCGGCCCTTCATCGCAAATGGCGTGGTCTGGATGCGGCAGGCAATGTCGTAAATCCAGAACTGAGCTGGTATGATCCGCATAGTCATGCGGCGCTTCCGGTCGATCAGGAAGACGATTCCCATGGTACGCATACGATGGGCACGATGGTCGGCTCCGAGGAAAATGGAACGAACCGAGTGGGCGTTGCCCCAGGTGCGAAGTGGATTGCGGTTCGGATTTTTAATCCAGAAACGACGGATGCAATTATACTGGACGGCGGTCAATGGCTGCTTGCGCCAAAAGATGCCCAAGGTAATCTTCATCCCGAGCTTGCTCCAGACGTAGTGAACAACTCGTGGGGAGGCGGACCGGGTCTTGATGAATGGTTCCGGCCTGTAGTTCAGGCGTGGCGGGATGCTCAAATCTTTCCCGAATTCTCCGCAGGGAACACCTCTCTCTCCAATCCGGGCGGACCTGGATCGGTAGCCAATCCGGCCAACTATCCGGAATCCTTTGCCACTGGGGCAACCGATATCAATGATAAACTGGGAAGCTTTTCATTGCTGGGACCCTCACCTTACGGTGAGATCAAGCCCGAAGTTTCCGCGCCGGGTGTAAATATTCGTTCAACCGTGGCTGGTGGCGGTTATAAAGGTGGCTATAACGGTACTTCCATGGCCGGTCCTCATGTTGCGGGTCTGGCTGCTCTGCTGCTGCAAGCGAATCATTCTCTTACCGTGGACCAGCTGGAGGAAATTTTGGAAAACACGGCTACCCCTCGTACAGACAACACATATCCTACTTCGCCAAACAATGGATATGGACATGGTGTCATTAATGCACTCGATGCAGTCGGATCTGTCATGCAGGGTCTGGGCTCTGTATCCGGTAAAGTCGTAACAGGTGGCGACGATCTGGAAGCGCCTGTTCTTGAGCATACACCGCCTGCAGCTGCATTTGAGGGGCTTGATATACCTTTGACGGCTCATGTTACGGATGATGTTGGCGTAACAGCCGTTGAGGCATTTGCCAAAACAGCGGGTTCGTCAAACTATGTATACATTCCGTTGGAGCGGACCTCCGGAGACAGCAAAGACGGTACATATCAAGCGTCCATTCCGACCTTTTTGGTGGATAGCGCAGGTCTGGAATACTATATCCGTGTAAATGATTTCGGCAATAATGGTTTTGAAACGGAAGTATATAAGGTGAATGTCTCCAAAGGTGTTAAACCAGGCTACACACAAGACTTTGAAAAAGACATCGTCGGTATTAATATCGGTGGTCAGGGTAGTGTTTGGAAATGGGGAACCCCCACAAGCGGCCCTAAAAGCGCACATTCGGGTACAAAGGTCATCGCGACCAATCTCGAAGGCCAATACCAGACCAACACCAACAGTTATTTTATGGCTCCTCCTATTGATCTGACCGAGAGTTCTAAGGGGGCACTGGTCAGCTTCAAGCATTGGTACGATCTTGAAAACAATTCTGATTTCGGCAAAGTGTATGTAGCGACCACCAACAATCAGAATGCGTTTGAGCAGGTATTATCATTTACTGGAACCAGCAATGGCTGGAAAACACAATATCTTGATTTGCGAGCATTTGCGGGTCAAAAGGTATACCTCCTGTTCAACTTTACTAGTGACAATACGATCGTGAAAGATGGCTGGTATATTGACGATCTGTCCATTCAGGAACCAGACGCCGTTGCACCTGCTGCCCCTGGCCATTTGACTGCTGAAGCAGATAATGTGGGCAATGTTACACTCGCCTGGGGTGCTTCCTCTGATGAAGATGTGAAGCAGTACAAGGTGTATCGTTCAACCCAGTCCGGCAAAAATTATACTTCCATCGGTACAACTTCTGGGCTGACCTACACGGATACGATCACCGTCGGTGGTGCGACCTATCATTATGCAGTGGCAGCCGAGGATTATAGCGGTAACGAAGGTGTCAAGTCGAACGAGGCTTCACTAAGAGTGGACGTGCCGGATACGCTGTATAGCGATCATTTTGATGGCAGCTCAGACAATGGTTGGACTCATTCCGGGACCAAGGATGAATGGGAACGCGGCATTCCTAAGGAAGTAGGACCGGGGAGCGCAGTGTCCAAGCCGAATGTGTGGGCCACCGATCTCGATAGCAACTATGAGAACGGTGCTGATTTTTCGCTGGTTTCTCCAAAAATTAATTTGAATGGTATACGCAATGCAACACTGACTTTCAACCACTGGTTTGAAATTGAGGGCGGCTATGATCACGGATATGTAGAAGTGTCCAAAAACAATGGCGACACGTGGAGTGAGCTGGGTAAGTTCTCACATAATACAAGCGGTAAGAATTGGGCGCCTGTTTACTACAATCTGGATAGCTATACCGGCAATGAGATTCAAGTTCGTTTCCGCTTGAAATCGGATAACAGTGTGAACAAAAATGGCTGGTACATTGACGATTTCCGTGTGCTGGGTGTTCCAGCTTCGACAGTGACCAAGGATATCGTACCTGAGTCCAATATCAAGCTGGAAAAAGCGGAAGAACAATTCCCGCTGTATAAAATTACAAGCACTGAAAAGAGTGAATTCCAGGAAAAAGTGAAGCCGGCAGATGCATCCGTGGAGCGTGGACGTGTCGGTCTTGACAGTCTTCCAGCCAGTGCTACCGTTACGGTACTGGAAACCGGACGTTCGGTGAAAACAGACCCAACCACGGGCAAATACAGCTTCACTCATGTAGCAGGTGACTATACGCTGAAGGCCGAAGCCTACGGTTACGTGCCTCAGACGAAAGCAGTCACAATTGAAAATAACAAAGTCATCAGAGCAAACTTTAGTCTCCAGGCTGTCCCTCACGGTACGATTCACGGGGTTATTACCGACAAGCAATCCGGTGAACCGATCCAAAAAGCGAAAGTATTGGTGCTGGAAGATGCACGTATTGCTCCTGTAGAGACGAATGAGGCTGGAGAATTTACGCTGGACGTGCTGGAAGGAACATACACATTGTCCATTGCAGCCGAAAATTATTACAGTGACAGTGTTTCCGTGACTGCTCCTCCAAACGGCAGTGTTGAAGCGAATGTCACGTTGAAGCCTTTCATCGGTTTCCAAGGAGGCATTGCCTATGATGACGGTACAGGAGAAAATGCCAGAGCCTTTAACGCGGCAGGCAATTCATGGGCAGTGAGAATGACACCTGAGTCGGAAGTGGCACAAGTGACAGGAGCATCCCTTTTGTTCTGGAACTCTGCTTTCCCGAATCCGGGGGGAACGGCATTCCAATATTCTATCTATGACGCCTCCGGTGCAGCAGGAGCACCTGGACGACTAGTGGCTGGTCCATTCGACGGGACTGCTGTCCGGGATGAGACACAATGGACGACGGTGCAGCTTCCAGAGCCGGTGACGGTTCAAGGTGATTTTTACATCGTATATACACAGTCTGCGGTAGGGACACAGTCACCAGGTCTGGCTACAGATGAAAACAGCCCCAATGCGCTCCGCAGCTGGCAAGGTGTAAGCGGCACATGGAGCCAATCACCTGAAGAAGAAGGGAACTACATGATCCGGGCTATCGTCAGATATCCGGTGAATGCTCCAATGATTACGACTCCTACGAAGGCTACGTATACGCAGGAGGAAACGATTACCGTAACAGGAACTTCTCCGGCAGAAGGAGCTGATATTCAGCTCTTTAACGGTAAGGAGCTGACTGGCACAACGAAAGTGAAGGATCGTCAATTCAGTTTGTCGGTCGATCTTCAGCCAGGTGCTAATCCGCTGAGTGTTCAAGCGGCGGTATACGGCAAAGTAACGGATCGTTCCGAGCCGGTGGTTGTAACGCTCGATCAGACTAAACCGGGTCTGATCCTGACTTCACCTGATGAAGGAGCTCGTACAAATGCGGGTGTGGTCAGTGTAACCGGTACGGTGTATGACGAGTTCCTCACCGAATTGACGATTAACGGCGAGTCCGCTGAATTCGGAAGTGACGGTAGCTTTAATAAACGGCTGCTTATCAATGAAGGTGAAAATCAAATTACGGTAACGGCCAAAGATCTTGCCGAAAACGAAACGACTGTTACACGCTCGGTGTATGTCGATACAGCGCTGCCGAAGCTTGAAAATATTAGCCCTGCTGAGGATGTACGTATTACTGCAGGACAGCCGGTACGAGTAGCTTTTGACAGTGCATCCGGTTTGGAGGCATCCTTCCATGTGGAGCTGCCCTTTAACCTGTCCACTTTGGCCCGTAATGAAATTCCATTAAATGAAACTTCGTCAGGCCACTATGAAGGTACTTATCTCACTTCATCTTCTCTGAACCTGGAAGGCGGAGTCATCGTGATCCGGGTAAGGGATGCAGCGGGGAATGAAGTGGAGACGGAGGCGCCGGGGAGGTTGTATGTAACCCATGGTGGAGGAGAGGGCCCAGGTCCGAATCCACCTACATCGAATGAAAAGCCGGTAGCTATTATCCAGGCGAATGACGCAGCCAAGAAGAACAAAAATGTACAATTTAATGCCAAAGCTTCCCGCGATACAGATGGTGAGATCGTCAGCTACAGTTGGAATTTTGGTGATGGCGATACGGCAGTTGGTTCCAAGGTGAAGCATAAATTCACCACAGCCGGAACGTATACCGTGGAGCTAACAGTAACGGATAATGACGGCGCAACGGGTAAGGCAGTGCATACCATCACAATCCGTTAACAGCAAGTAAGAGGATGGGAGTTTTTTTAGAATACAATAAAGGTCTACAGCAAGCCACTGTTAATAGAGGCTGCTGTGGGCCTTTTTAAATTTGTGCAACAGTTCAGGAAGCGATACAATGAATGGTACTCTATGAAGTGAATCGTTTCACAATAATATTTTTAGCAGGAGAGGATCATATGATTCATTTGGAAAAAGAAAGCGGACGTATCCGTCTTGTGCTGGATGCCTATTTTATGGGGGAAGATATCGTTGTGCTCATATCAGGCGGTGATCAGCCTCACTTGGGGACGATTACTGCGGGGGCTAGGCTTGAGCCGATTCAAACCGTGCAATTGCAAAACCACAAGGAATTTTATATTACTGAAGAAATTGCAGTTCGCTTGCGTAAAGAGTTTGCGGGTAACTTCGCCATTTGCTGCGGGACGCATTTGGATCATGCAACCAAGGACGAAATCCGAGTGCTGACAGACATGGCTATACAAATGGGAAAAGAGCTCATTGAAGAACTTAAGCAAGTGCGCTTGTAGCGACCTTTTTAAGTGAACTCTCGAAAAAGTAGATTGCGATAGGGGTACTTACTAAAGGGATACTTAAAAAGCAATGCAAAACCATCATCCTCAATGTCTACAGATTTTAGCGCAGAGGATGGAATTAAACTACGGATCATTACATGAACTGCACGCTGGTCTTGCCTGTTGATCGCTTTGGCTAGGGCAGAAGCAAAGCATTCATTGCGTGCCAATTCGCGATACAGCGGAAAAACGGCTTTGGCAATGGCACGATGAACCTTTGGCTCAAATGTAAACTGCACCGTCCCTGGGGGAATCGTCGTACCGTTCGTGTAATAGAGCATCGGCGGCTGAGCTAAAAAGGAAACAAAGTAGCCAATCCCATTCGTACCTAAGCCTTGTTTGGCGGCAAATGGCGCTACCGAGCAGAGAAGGGATTTCATCCGATCCAAATTACCCTGAACGACAGCTCGTGACCATTGGACGGCAAAAGCACGTTGGGTTGCAATAGCTTTGTAAAATGGCAGCATGGCGGCGGATATTTTCCGAAGTGTCTCTGCATGTAAACGTTGGTGAGACGAGCCCTTTCTGCGGGCTGTTCCACGATATAACATAGCTCCGTCCTCCTTGGCAGGATGCTCTCTTGGAGCGTAATTTATCTGTAATAGGTACAGTACTGTATGCCCGGTTATCTCAAAAAGTGCTAAGATGCTACGCTTCTTCTTTTTAACGTTCTAATTTAAAAAATTGAAATAAGTACTGTCCTGATTTGTAAGATTGTGGTACCCTAGAACTTATATATTGCTATTATAATTATTGGAGTTGAATTAAACAGATGAGTGACTTGTACAAGGAGCCTCGATCTTCCGATCCTTTTCAGGAGCCGAACGATTATAACGCTCCATTTAACCAGCCCCCAGTAGTTCCACCTACAAACAGTAAAGCTGTTGCCTCGATGGTGCTCGGGATTTTATCTGTTGTCATTCCCTATCTTGGGTTGATTATCGGAATTGTGGGTATTATTTTGTCCAGTCTTTCCCTGAAGGAAATTAACCGTCATGGCGAGCAAGGCAGAGGTATGGCCATTGCTGGACTGGTATGTAGTATTATCGGCACACTGATTTATGCACTGATTATTATTTTCTTGGTTATTGTTTTTGTTGTGGCGGCCTCCAGTGGCGATCCGGATATTTTTTCAGACATTTAATGAATTAAAGAATGTTTGAGTCAGACAAACCATTCACGATTTGCCTATTGGATGCTATGATACAGGGAGTCCAATCAAGGAGAGTGAAGCAGTATGGCACGTACTCAAACACAAAAGGCGTTGAGCAAGGCGAAACGCGCCGGGATCTATTGCGCGGCACAGAGTCGTAAAACGAATGATCATTATGGCGAGATTTCACAGCACACGCGAATGAAGCCAACCAAGCAGGAACAATTACAAAAGGTCAAACACAAGAAGCGAATCGTTCAGAGCGACGCTTCTTTTTTTTGTCTTTAGCGAGAATTTTTTTGATTTTATAGAAGTTGTCACAATCAGGAAGACAGTATTCGTTATACAGATAATGACGGACACACAAGGAGGTGATCCTATGGAACGGTTCAGCCCCGGGGCCAACGACCATACAGAACATGTAGAATCCGTCGTGGAATGCGTCAAAGCTGGCGATCAACAGGCTTATGCCACCATCATACGTACTTATGAAAAGCAGATATATATGTACTGCTATTACAATCTGAAAAACCGCGAGGAAGCGGAGGATGCGGTACAGGATATATTTATCAAAGTATATCAGGCAATAGGTAAATATAGACAGCAGGTTTCCTTTTCAGCGTGGCTTTATAAAGTAGCATACTATCACTGCCTGGATCAAATTAGGAAAAAAAGCCGCTGGCATCGATTAATATCGATCCAAAAAGAGCAACAGCAACATCTCGATGATTACTATCCATCCGATGATGAACGCGAAGTCGATGAGCTTTTAATGAATCTGAATTCAGAAGAAAGAAATCTTGTGCTATTGAAAGCTGTTGAGCAGTACAGCTTTGAGGAGATCGGGGAAATTATGGATTGCAAGCCCGCGACTTTGCGAAAAAAGTATGAACGGTTACGCAAAAAGCTGATTCAGCAAAAAATAAAAAAAGGAGGGCTAACGAATGAGCGCATGGCAGGATCAAACTGAACACGAGCAAATGGAGCAAATCCGCCGCACGGTCCAAAATAAGAAGATGCCTCAGGTTAGCTATGCGGATGACATTATGAAGAGGTTGGGGGAAATGGACGTGGTGAGTAGGAAGTTGACTCATAAAAAAGGCACATGGACCCAAAGAGTGGCTATCGGTGCGTCTGCTGCGGCAGTTTTGGGAGGACTGGTGCTGGGAAGCGGTTTTGTGTCTCCAGCTATGGCCGAAACGTTAAAAAACATCCCGTTGATCGGCGGCGTATTCCAATATAATTTTGACAGAAGCTTGCAGCAAGCCAGTAAATCTGGACTGACGACGACACCCCATTTGAGTGTATCCCGCGATGGAGTGACCTTAAACATCAAAGAGGTTATGTTTGACGGAACACGGCTGGTGTTCATGATTGAACGCCAAGGGGTAGAGGATGAGAGGATCATGTCCCCTTATTTGCCCGAGGATGCCGTGAGTGTCGAGGGGAATACATTGGAGAAGGTACCCGTGGAAAAGCAAAAAAAAGGGTATTTGTTCACACCTAAGGTCTTTATTGAAGGACAAAAGATGGTGTACGGTTCGTTTACGGACGCGGTTGGCAAAAAGGAAGACGGCAAGCTCATCAACAATATGGCTATGTATGAAATAACCAAAGGACTGTCAGAGAAAAATCTACTTGATGAATTTGAGATTACAGTAAAAGTGAATGTGAGCGGCTTCCATGAGCCCTTTGAATTTCAGGTGCCGGTGAAGAATTTATCCAAAAACAAAATTTTGCTGAAGCCTGATAAGACACAGAGCAGCGGAACGTTCAGTTACACGGTGAAGCAGATCGAGCTGACTCCGGTAACAACCCGTCTCATTGTGGACAGCAAGGGCAAAGTACCGAGCGCCGCAGAGCAATCAGGCGATTTAAGCGCGACTAAAATGTATTACGACATTGTGAATCAGGACGGAAATCAGCTGGAGCAACATATGTTAGGTCTGTTCCATCGCAGCCCTGATTCCGAATACCATGAGGATGAGGCATACAGTCCATTTGCAAAAACACCGACCTCCATTACGATCAAGCCGTACACTATGACGGTTAAGAAGGACTGGTCTGTGATAGAGGATCAAGAGGGAAATTGGGCCAAAACATATCATAAGGATTTGGAAATGACGATCCCAGTCCCATCTCAATGATAAAACAACCCAACCCGGACGATAAAGGAGAGGAAATACGAATGAAGCAATATATTAAAGTGAAGCGTATAATATTCAAATCGGCTATTCTAGCTTCAGTAACTATGATTATGGGTACAGGAGTGACGATTTTCGATACTGCATGGAAAATACAGGGAGCAGATGCACAATCAACTGCCCCGGAGGCAAGCGCAAGCAGTCTGACCCGGGATGGCATCACACTGACGGTCAAAAAGGTGAAATATGACGGGATTCGTCTGACCGTGCAAATTGAACGCAAGGGGATCACCAAGATCAGTACAATGCCTCCTTTCAGCAAGGACAAATCCCGGAAGTTAGAAAAGGGTTACTTAATAGATCCTCAAATATCTATTAATGGAGAAAAAATAAGTTTATTGAGAGTCTCAAACGCGGTATTCGACGAAAATAAAAAAATGTTGGATAATACATTAGAAATCGCAATAGACAAAGGATTATCTGAAAAAAATCTGCCAGACTCATTTGAAATGGCATTAAAAATCAATGTTAGCGGCATTAAAGAACCGTTTTCATTTAAGGTGCCTGTGCAGAATACGGTGAAGGACAAACTGGTCCTTAAGCCGGAAAAAACGCAGAGCAGCGGAGATTTCAGTTATACCGTCAAGCAGATTGAGCTCTCCTCGGCCAATACCCGGATCATTATTGACAGCAATGGTAAAGTGCCGAGTACATCCAAACAGACTGGAAATTGGAGTGCAACCAAGATGTATTATGACATTGCGGACCCGCAAGGCAAACTGATTGCTCAAGAATTGATGGGAATTTATAACAAGGCTCCGGCGCTCAATTATCACGAAGTTGAAATGTATGCTCCGTTTGCAACCAGACCCTCTTCCATCACCATCAGGCCGTATACGCTGACCGTCAACAAGAAATGGGCGCCTATGAAGGATGCCCAGGGTAAAGAGGTAAAAACATACCATAAAGACTTAGAAATGGTAATCCCATTGAATAATTGACCTTATACAGGAAAACAAAAGAAGCGGAGCGAATCGTTCAGGCAACGCTTCTTTTGTGCTTCGAAAGATTCAATCCATTACTGCAAAAGGGACTTGATAATAATTATCATTCTTGTTAGAATCATAAGAAAGAAGGAACCCTGGCAGGGGCTCCTTCATGATAAAGCTATGGTTTGGCTTGGAAACAAAGGTTTATTTTGCTTCAAAGGTTTTGCAGTCTGTTTCTTCGGACGTGTGAGTGTTTGCAGGCTTGTTGCTTACGATATAAATAGAGCTTGCGCTGCATTTATTATCCTGAGCCCAGTACGTGCATGAGTTGACTTCGCACAGAACGTCTTTTGCCATATTGTTCACCTCCTTACAGGGATGTGATGGGCTGAGCAAATATAATCACGGTCAGTCAAGGTAGGACTTGTCCAACTGTGCTTACCCTCTTGGTAAGAAGAGGGATTTTGCTATGCCTACTTGTACAATATCAAATGAATTTTAAAATTGCAATGTTTACACATTTTGCAGTTCAAAATAGACACAAGTGTTCCTTTTTAGTTAGAAAACAAAAAGCTGTCCTTGTGCAGAAGAGAATGGGACTGACCCCTTAACGTGAGACAAATCAAAACACCTTCAAGAGAATGCAACCATGTCGTAAGATATGGAGACAACCTTGGAGGTGTTTTTTCGTTGGCAACAAGAGTCAGTTATCCATTAGAAGTTAAAATGAAGGCGATTGAAATGAGAATGGCTGGTATACCGGTCAAAGAAATCATGGAGCAATTAAACATACGAAACAAGACACAAGTGGAAACTTGGATGAGATGGTACCGTAATGGCGAGCAGAACCGTCTAGAGCAGCCTGTAGGTAAACAATACAGCTACGGCAAAGGGCCCGAATACACTTCGGAATTAGAGAAGGTCCAGGCTGAGAACAGGTTTTTGAGACAACAACTAGAGTTGCTAAAAAAGTACAGCGTACTGGAGAGGAGGTATCGTCAAAGATCGTAATGGAGTGGATAGAGTCGATCCGAGGGGAAGTGAGTGTGAAGCAAGCTTGTGCATGGATAGGAATCCCTCGCGCCACGTACTATCGCTGGAAGGCGGAGTATGCGAGCAAACTTGAGGATCACTTGGTAGAGAAAATCCGCGAACTCTGTATCCAGCATAAATATCGTTATGGATACCGGAAAATCACCGCCTTGCTTCGGAGGGAGTATACGGTAAACCACAAACGCGTGCAACGGATTATGCAGCGTGAAGGGCTGCAATGTCGTGTCAAAGCGAAGAAACGGAAACCTACTGGGCAACCCATTCATATCGCGGAGCATCTGCTAAAGCGACAGTTTGAAGCAGATACGCCTATGCAAAAACTTGTAACGGACATTACGTATTTGCCATTTGGAGGAAGAATGTTGTATCTGTCGAGTATTTTAGACTTGTTTAACGGAGAGATTGTGGCATACAGTATAGCTGACAAGCAGGATACCGCATTTGTGCTCGATACCCTTCGTCAGTTGCCATCTCTACCAGGTGCAATACTTCATAGCGATCAAGGCAGCGTCTACACATCCTTGGCCTACCAGGAAGCTGTAAAAGGAAAAGGCATTACCATGAGCATGTCCCGTAAGGGAACGCCTGCTGATAATGCCCCCATCGAATCGTTTCATTCCACACTAAAGTCTGAAACGTTCTACCTCGAAGGTTTAACCTGTACGACGACGGCAATCGTCGAGCAGACCGTTCGAGAGTACATCCTTTACTATAACTCAATTCGCATTCAAACAAAACTAAACAACCAGTCGCCGGTTCATTTCCGACAACTGGCTGCTTAAACTTGGAAGGTGTTTTGATCCCTGTCTCACAAACGGGGGTCAGTCCCAATGTTCTTCTGCCAGAGACAGCTTTTTTATATTTTTCTAACAGAATGGCAGCACTAAAAGACTTAGCGTGCGTTAGGAATATTTACGATTGGATCAATATCAGCATCATAGTCCACACCCTCGAACTCAAAGCCGAACAGCTGGAAAAATTCGCGACGATATCCTTCAATATCGGACAATTCATAGATATTATGGGTCGTCAGTTCCTCCCATATTTTCGCGACTTCTGCCTGCACATCCTCGCGCAGTTCCCAATCATCAATGCGAATACGACCTTCTTGATCTACCGCAGTTTCTGGTGCGTACAGACGCTCGGCAAACAGGCGGTAGCTCTGTTCTATGCACCCTTCATGCAGCCCTTTCTCCTTCATCACCTTATATAAAGCGGAAATATACAGAGGAACGACAGGGATGGCCGAACTGGATTGGGTAACCAGTCCTTTGGTGACTGCTACGAAGGCGCGTCCACCGGTGGTTTTCATCTGGTCGTTCAGCTGACGAGCTGTCGTCTCCAGATGATCTTTTGCACTTCCGATACTGCCTTCTCGGTAGATGGCTTGGGTAATATCTGAACCGATATACGAAAAAGAGAAGGTAGTGGCATTATCAGCGAGTACGCCGCCTGCACGCAAGGCGTCAATCCACAATTTCCAATCCTCACCGCCCATAACCTCTACAGTCCCCTGTACTTCTTCTTCTGTTGCCGGTTCGAGCGTCACGCTGCTGACTTCACCGGTGTGGAAGTTAACGGTCTTATTCGTGTAAGGCTCACCAATAGGTTTGAGCACGGAATTAGACGTTTCGCCTGTGCGGGGATTAGTACGGCGACCTGAAGCAACACTGTAAACCACCAGATCGACTTGTCCCAGTTCTTCGCGAATGGCTTCCACCGTTTTGGCTTTGACCTCATCCGAGAAGGCATCTCCTGTCACGCTTAAAGATTTAAGCCCAGCATCCTGAGCTGCTTTTTCAAATGCAGCAGAATTATACCAGCCTGCTGATGCTGTGCGTGTAGCCGTAGCATTGCTAGGACGATACACGCCAATTGTATTGGCACGCGCACCGAAAGCGGCCGTAATTCGAGATGCCAACCCATATCCGGCAGATGCCCCGATCACAAGCACATTACGAGGTCCCTGGATAGCAGGACGGGCTTGTACATAGTCAATTTGCTCCTGAACATGTTGGGCACAGCCCACCGGATGAGCAGTGGTGCAGATAAAGCCACGTGTTCTTGGTTTGATAATCATGTTATTGTAGTTCCTCTCTTCTTGTAGCAATCTTCACCCTTACTATTTTAACTTTTAACAATTTTTTTTCAAACGTGGATTTCAGTAAGTATCCTTTTTACCCAAAAGTGAATCTCTGTACAGGGTGGCAAGTGCCTAAGAGTCTGCATATGATGCTGTAACGATAAACATGAGAAGGGAGAGAGCTGCTTGAAGAACAAGAGCCGCAAAACCAACAGAAACAAAAAGCCGCTCTATCGTGTAATTGACCCGGATATGAATGAGTTAAATATGATACAACGCTCAAAACCACTGCCTGCGGAGAGGGAGACAGAAGCAAGACTTCATCAAGTTGCTTCTCCGCCTCCCCCAACTACAGAGGAGTCGGAGCTACAGACAGTTGTCGAGCCTGAAGTCGAGGCTCTGCACGAGAAAGAGATTGAGGTTGCAGATGTAGAGGAGACTCCAGCTTTGAGGGAAGAACCCCCACTGCCAGAGCTAGAACCAGAGCCAGAACCAGAGCCAGAACCAGAACCTGATCCAATTGATGTGGAAGAAATTTTGAACAATAAGAAGGCTCCGCATGTAAACAATGCTTTCATCTATACAGACGATTTGAGTGATTTCGCTGTGACAGGTGAAAAGATCGCTCCCGCTTCCATAGATTCCAGCAAGCTGAAACAAGAGAGTATCCAAACGGAATTTCTAGCAGATTATGCTGTTCATACAATTAAAATAGCTGACGGTGCTGTGACTGCTTCGAAGATTGCTCCCGACTCCATTACGGTCGAGCATCTGTCGGACGCATCAGTGGCAGGCAGTAAATTGCAGGATCGCTCTATTAGTGGTGAAAAACTTCGTGATGGCAGCATCACTCCAGAAAAGCTGGCGGATAAAATTATCAGCGGCGATCATATTGCCAATGGCTCGATTGAAAGCCGTCATTTCAAGCAATGGATCGTGTCTTCAGATATGCTTCAAGATCAGTCGGTCACCTCCGATAAAATTCGCAGCGGTACGATTCAATCGAACAATTTGGCGAATGAAGCTGTTGATAGCTCCAAGCTGGGCGATCAGTCTGTGACCACCTCCAAACTGCGGGATGGGGCTGTGGATGGAACTAAAATCCAGGCAGGCAGCATTGAGAGCGCACACCTGACCGAGCATGCCGTTCATGCCCGGCATCTAGCTCCGGGTTCGATTAATCGCAAGCAGCTATCCGACGGAATTGTGGGCAGGGAACAATTGGAGGAAGGTGTTGTCAGCGGGCGTCATCTGGAGTCTGAGGCAGTCACCAGTACGCACATTCAGGCAGGAGCGATTGAAAGAAAGCATCTCAGTCCTGGCTCCATCGGGGAAGAGCAGCTTGGAACGGGCCAAGTGACAGCCCGGCATATCGCGGATCGGAGTATTCAATCCAATAAACTGGCAGATCAGTCTGTAGGCTCATTGCAAATTGTTGATCAATCCGTCACTTCATCCAAAATATCGGATCAGAGCATTCTCCCACACAAAATTGCCGATGAGGCAGTACTTACCAGACATATTGCAACAGCAGCCATACAAGGACCCCAGATTTCTCCGGAGGCAGTTTCTTCCGTGCATCTTCAATCCGAAATTATTCGGAAAGATCATATTGCACCAGAGGCGGTTACGGAGCAACATTTGCATGCCGGGGCTGTGACAAGCGAGAAAATAGGGAAGGGTGCAGTTCTGGATCACCATGTGGCGAATCAGGCTATCAAGGAAAATCACATTGCTTCGAGCGCTATTAAGTCTGACAAAATCGCTGACGAGGCGGTTATAGAAACTAAAATTGGCACAGGGGCGGTAACCGGAAATAAAGTTGCGTCTCAAGCCATTACCCACGTACACATTGCAACGGGAGTAATCCGTGAGAACCACCTTGCCGACAACAGTGTGGGCGGAAAGGCATTACAGGCTCAATCGGTGGATTCAGCCCATTTGGCCCAGAGCTCTGTACAGAGCAAGCATCTTGGGGAAGACAGTGTCGGAACCGCGGCGTTGCAAGAACAGTCCGTTACCGCAGACATACTAGGTGAAGGCGCTGTTCAAACCGCACATTTGGCCAGCGGAGCGGTATACTCCCACCATTTGCAGGATCATGCCGTTACTTCGTTGAAACTATCGCCGGAAAGTGTGGCTACGGATAAAATTAATGATTTGGCGATTACTGCGCCTAAGTTAGCTGAGGGCAGTGTCACTTCCTCCAAGCTGTCTGCTCGTTCTGTGCAACCTTGGCATATTACAGATAAAGCGGTGCTGAGCAACCATCTGGCTGTTGAGGCAGTGGAGGCGAATCATCTTGCTCCGGAATCCGTCACCTCCAACCATTTGCAGTCTGCTTCGGTCCAAACCAAACATCTCGCCCCAGATAGTGTGTCCGGCCATGCACTTCAGTCGGAAAGCGTCACTTCCGAGAAGTTAGCGGCTCGGGCTGTGCAGGCTTCCAACCTGGCGGAAAACAGCGTGGGACCCGGGCATTTGGCTGCACAGGCCGTACACACCAGACATTTGGCCGCAGGATCAGTAGAGGACACGATATTAGCCCAGAATGCTGTGAAGTCTGAGCATCTTGCAGCAGAATCCATCCAATCCGAGCATTTGCAAAGCGGGATCATTCAGGGAGAGCATATTGCATTGCAGGCGATAGCGACTCCGGCCATACAGGATGAAGCGGTTACCTCTGCCAAACTATCAGAGGAAAGTGTAACCTCTACCAAGCTGTCAGCCCATGCAGTGCAGTCCGGGCATATTATGGATGAAGCTGTACAAAGCAACCACTTGGCCGTGGCGGTTGTAGACTCGACCCATCTAGCATCTGGAGCGGTCACCTCAGTGCACCTACAGGCCTCCTCGGTGCTTACGAGACATTTGGCTCCGGATAGTGTGTCCGGTCGTGCACTACAAGCGGAAAGTGTTACTTCGGAAAAGTTGGCAGCCCGTTCGGTACAAGGAATGAACCTTGCAGAAGGCAGTATCGGCCCTTCACATCTATCCGTGCAGGCCGTACACACGCGGCATTTGGCAGCTGGAGCGGTACAGGATAGAGTGCTGGCAGAGGGAGCAGTGAAGTCCGTGCACATTGCCCCGGAATCGATCCAACCACACCATCTGCACACTGAAACCATTCAGGGCGAGCATATTGCATCTCAGGCCATATCGACCGATGCTTTACAAGATGAGTCTGTGACATCTGACAAACTGGCAGATGAGGGCGTGACTGCCGCCAAGCTGTCGGCCCACTCGGTACAGTCGTGGCACATTACAGACGAAGCAGTGCAAGGAAATCATTTGGCAGCAGAATCCATCCAGTCGAACCATCTGGCACCGGAAAGTGTCACTTCAGCCCACTTGCAGTCTTCGTCAGTGCTCACGAGCCATCTGGCCCCGGATAGTGTGTCCGGCCGTGCACTACAAGCGGAAAGCGTCACCTCGGAAAAGTTGGCAGCCCACTCGGTGCAAGGAACGAATCTTGCGGAAGACAGCGTCGGCCCGTCACATTTGTCTGCACAGTCGGTACACGCCCGGCATTTGGCAACTGGCGCAGTACAGGATACAACGCTGGCAAAGGGAGCAGTGAAGTCGGTACACATTACCGCGGGGGCAATCCAGCCGCATCACCTGCACACAGGAAGCATTCAGGGCGAGCATATCGCATCCCAGGCCATATCGACCGATGCTTTGCAGGATGCGTCTGTTACCTCCGATAAATTGGTGGATGAGGGTGTGACTGCCGCCAAGCTGTCGGTCAACTCGGTGCAGCCGTGGCACATTACAGACGAAGCTGTGCAAGGAAATCATTTGGCAGCAGAAGCCATCCAGTCAAGCCATCTGGCTTCCGAATCCGTTACCTCTCGCCATTTGCAGGCTTCCTCAGTGCTCACAAGTCATCTGGCGCCAGATAGTGTATCCAGTCGTGCACTACAGGCGGAAAGCGTCACCTCGGAAAAGCTGGCAATGCGCTCGGTACAAGGGACGAATCTTGCGGAAGGCAGCATCGGCCCGTCCCATCTGTCTGCACAGTCCGTACACAGCCGGCATCTGGTAGCCGGAGCGGTACAGGATAGAGCGTTGGCAGAGGGAGCAGTGAAATCCGTGCATATCGCTCCAGAATCGATCCAATCGCACCATCTGCACCCTGGAACCATTCAGGGCGAGCATATGGCATCTCAGTCGATATCGACTGATGTTTTACAGGATGAGTCTGTGACATCTGATAAATTGGCCGATGAGGGTGTGACTACCGCTAAGTTGTCGGCTCACTCGGTACAGCCGTGGCACATTACAGATGAAGCAGTGCAAGCTAATCATTTGGCAGAAGAGGCCATTCAATCGAGTCATCTGGCGCCGGAATCTGTCACCTCAGCCCACTTACAGTCTTCGGTGATACTTGCGAGTCATTTGGCGCCGGATAGTGTATCCGGTCTTGCGCTACAAGCGGAAAGCGTCACTTCGGAAAAGCTGGCAGCCCACTCGGTGCAAGGGACGAATCTTGCGGAAGACAGCGTCGGTCCTGCGCATTTGTCTGCTCATTCGGTACACACCCAGCATTTGGCAATTGGTGCAGTACAGGATACAGCGCTGGCAGAAGGGGCAGTGAAATCCGTGCATATTGCCCCGGAATCGATCCAGCCGCACCATCTGCACCCCGGAACCATTCAGGGCGAGCATCTGGCATACCAGTCGATATCGACTAATGCTCTGCAGGATGAGTCTGTTACGTCCGATAAACTGGCAGATGAGGTCGTGACAGCTACCAAAATATCTCCACATTCCGTACAGCCGTGGCACATTACGGACGAAGCAGTGCAAGCCCATCATTTGGCAGAAGAGACCATCCAGTCGAGCCATCTGGCGCCGGAATCCGTCACCTCAGCCCACTTGCAGCCTTCGGCAGTGACGATCCAGCATATTGCGCCAGGGAGTGTATCTGTTCACGCGCTCCAGGCAGGCAGCGTGAACGCTGAGAAGCTTGCGCTTCGGGCGGTGCGAGCTTCGAATCTGGCGGAAGCCAGCGTAAGCTCCGTACATTTGACAGAACATGCCGTGCAAGCCCAGCATTTGTCCGATGGAGCGATTCAAGAGTCAGCACTGGCAGAGGGGGCTGTGCAGTCCCGCCACATTTCACCGGATTCTGTCCAATCCGAGCATTTGCAAGCAGGAGCTATTCAGTCACAGCATATCGGCTGGCAGGCGGTGTCAGAGGAAGCTATACGGGATGGAGCGGTGACGTCCGGCAAACTCGCAGATGGAACGGTGGAGTCCCGCCATGTGGCTGAGGAGGCAATTGAAGGCCACCATATTGCAGAGGAAGTCATTGATTCGCACCATTTGAAACCCGGCTCAGTAACACTGAATCAATTGTCCACAGATATTCATCTCTCGGGACTTTTGCCTGAGGAAGGAATCAGTGGCGACAAACTTCAGGCAAACAGTATATCCCGCAGCCATCTGCAGAATCAGGTCGTCGACAGTGAGGTGCTGAGCCCAGAAGCTGTAGGTCCAGAGCATCTGCAGGCTGCTGCGGTACAAAGTCATCATGTGGCAGAGCAGAGCATCGAAGGTCATCATCTGGTAGAAGGTTCCGTGGGCTCACGTGAGCTGGAACTGAACGCAGTGACACCAGAGCATTTGAGCATCACCCCGGTCCGTACTTGTGCAAATCAGCCTGCATTGCAGCAGTTTGGCAGAGCGCCGTTTCTTTTAAAGGGAAGCGAGGGAGAGACAGAAGTAACCATTGTATTCGGGGAGCCATTTGTGAACCCGGATTACACGTTGGTAGCGATGACGAACCATCCTCTCTTTCATGCGACGCTGAAATCTCAGACGACTCATGGAGCGGTGATCGTCGTAACCAAGTGGAGTGAAACCGCGCATAACTACGGTATTGTTTCCTGGATTGCCATCGGTTAGTGGAGATGATGGTTGCAACACTTATAGCGTGCAGACTCATGTATTTTTCAGATACAGAGCTGCACGCTTTTTCATATACTTTTCACATATTTGCTCCACAATTATCCCGAATTCTCCTGATAAGCTAAAGATACTTTAAAGGAGAGGTGATTCAATCATGAAAAAATGGACTAAAAATGCAGCAGCCGTATTGACCGTAGTAAGTGTACTGGGAGGAGCAAGCAGCGCATTCGCCGCTACAGCAACCACAACTCCAGTAACCACTGCACCAGCCATCAAAGCTCCTGCGGTTACGACTCCTGCTAGTAAAACACCGTCAAAAGCGCCTGCAACGAAAACACCTGTGGTGAAAGCACCTGTTAAAAAAGCTCCTGCCCAAAAAGCCATTGCGAAAAAAGTGGCAAGCCACAAAGCAAAAGCAGTGAAAGCAAAACACCGTACAGTTAAACATCATGCGAAAAAACATAAGGCTGTTCAACGCAAGGTAGCGGCACATAAAACTCGTGCACAACATGTTGTAGCTAAAAAAGTGACCCATAAAGCTCCAGTAAAAAAAGCAGTCCCAGCTAAAACAGCTCCAAAAACGGTGAAAACAGCTCCAAAAGCAGCAGCTAAAGTAGTAACAAACAAAAAATAAGGTAGAAGGTAGAAGTTAGTTAGCTTTCAGTTCACCTGGCATATACAGCAGCGATTCATGATAAGAAAAGACGGGACCGGGAACGGTATACCCGTCTTTTGTCTATTCTGCTGGGCTTCTGTTAAGCTTGAAGAAAGGATGCTAGCGTCCAGAACAACGGCAAGGGGTTAAGGCTATGACAAAAATAGTAGTAGTAGATGACGATGTATTCATTTTGCAATTAATATCTGAATATTTAAAAAAAGAATCCTACCAGGTAACTTCCTTTTCCAGTGGGAAAACACTGGTAGAGCATATCCGAACCAACCGTCCGGATTGTCTCGTGCTTGATATTATGATGCCAGGCATTGACGGGCTTTCTCTATTGACTCAGCTTCGTGAGTTTACAGAAATGCCAATCATTATGATCTCCGCGCGCGGAGAGGAAAATGACCGCATCCATGGGCTGGAATTGGGATGCAGTGACTTTCTGACCAAGCCCTTTAATCCAAGGGAGCTGGTGGGAAGGGTCAAAGCGATGCTGAGACTGAGCAAGGCGGGCACGTCTGCATCTGATGACAAGCAAGCAGCAGAGGGCGCAAATCTTTGCCATGCAGGCAATCTGTGCATTTTTGCTGACTTTCGTAAAGTTACAGTAGACGGACGAGCGGTGAATTTGACCTCGCGTGAATTCGATCTGTTGCTGTTTCTTGCGAATCATTTGGAACGGCCTTTTGGCAGAGAGCATTTGATTCAGCAGGTGTGGAGCTATGATTTTATAGGAGATGTGAGAGTCGTAGATGATCTGGTCAAACGTATTCGCAAAAAGTTGGCAGAATACCACTCCACACTCGTCATTAATACGGTATGGGGATTTGGATATAAAGCAACGGTTCAGGAGATGTAGCCATGCGTACGATGAGAGCCAAAATTCTGCTGTCCCTGTCCATTGCAATGCTGATTACTGTCTGTATTACGGTGGTCTTATTTATCAGGCTCATCGACGACATTCTGGTGAATCAGGCCAAATCCAAGCTCCATGAGCAGGCACGCAAAGCCGTCCATATTATGAGTGACGGGGGCTTTGATCGACTGGATAATGCTGAACTTAACTATGTTATCAAGGGTGTGCTTTTATCTGCCGATTACTTTATTTTAAGCACGGATAACCGCATCATCGACTCCAGCGTCTCTGGAATGGAAGGCAAAAAGCTCGAGCGTTTGCTTTTGACCCGCCAGGGCTTTTTTGCATCGGTTCATCCGTCTGCCCACGATCTGGTTACTACACATGAAGGCGTTGCTGTCCTTCAAGGTAAAAAGATACTGTTTACGAATGAAGAATTGCCCGGACAACCTTTTCGGATCTTTGTATACTCACCCTTATCTTCTTTGAGAGCACTCTATGTACCATTAATGAGAACTACGCTGCTGTCAATCGTCGCGAGTTTTCTGGTGATTCTCGTTATTGGTCTGATGGTTGTTTCACGTCTGGTGCGTCCGCTCAAGCGATTGAAAGAGGCGGTAGGCAACTATGAGCCGAATCAGCCGCAGGATAGTGATTTTCCGCAGGCGGACAAAAGCGAAATTGGCGAACTGATAGGCACCTTTCATTCCATGTCCGCCCGCATTCAGCAGCACCACCACAGCCAAATTGAATTTCTACAAAATGTATCACACGAGCTAAGGACACCGTTAATGTCCATTCAAGGCTATGTATATGCCATTCAGGATCAAGTAGTATCGCAGGACGAGGGACTGAGCATTATTAAAGTGCAATCCCAGCGATTAATTGATATGGTGGAAAAGTTGCTTCAGCTATCGAGGTTGGAGGCGCTGAATGAGGAATGGCCCGTCTCTTTGATTGATCTGAGAAGTATGGCGGAGGACGCTGTTCATCTGTTGATGCCGATGGCCAGCGAACGCTCTATCTCGCTGCGAGTGGAGGGAGAGGGTCTGCATGTGGCCGTTCCGGCCGAGCAATTATTCCGTATAATATTGAATTTGCTGCAAAATGCAGTTCGACACACCTCCACAGAGGTAGTCATTCATTTGGAGACGGGGACAACACCGGAGGTTGTGTGGGTTATGCATGTAGATGATGATGGGGAAGGTCTAACCGAATCTGAAGCAGCCGAGGTGTTCGGAAGATTCTATACCGGATCAAATGGTGCGACGGGACTAGGATTGGCCATCTGCCGTCAAATAGCCTCCCGACTGAATGGAGAATTACTTTGTACACGATCGCCATTAGGTGGGGCACGCTTCAGCTACATTCAACGCATGTCATGACGCATGTTATAAATGAGGCAAAAATGGTTAAAAATGATCAATTTTTCGCTAAAACGTGCCATTAATATGACATTTCATGATAGATTTTTGGTGATATTTTAGATATTGCTTGACTGGCAGGTACTAAAATGAGTAAAATTATTCGTATATACCTTGACTCATGAACGTCGTTTTTTTAGATAGTGGTCAATAATAGTGATGAATAATAAATGAAAGAGTGATGAGATGAACCGCCTTTTGGAAGTGAAGGACTTAACGATATCTTTCAAGACCCGTCAGGGACTAGTGCAGGCCATTCGTGGCGTAAACTTTCATGTCAATAAAGGAGAGACGCTGGCGATTGTCGGTGAATCCGGCTCAGGCAAAAGCGTAACCTCACAAGCTGTTATGAAGCTGATCCCGACTCCTCCGGGCGTTTATCAAAAGGGTCAAATTATGTTTGACGGACAAGAGCTGATTAATAAAACGGAAAAGCAGATGCAAAAAATTCGTGGTAAGGAAATTGGTCTGATTTCTCAGGACCCTATGACTTCACTTAACCCGACGATGAAAGTCGGTAAGCAGATCACGGAAGTGCTTTTCAAGCATGAAAAGATATCCAAGGACGCTGCTCGCAAGCGGGGTATTGAGTTGCTGAATCTGGTAGGTATTCCACATCCTGAACAGCGTTTTAACCAATATCCGCATGAATTTAGTGGCGGTATGCGTCAACGTGTCGTCATTGCAATGGCATTGGCTGCTAATCCGAAACTTCTGATTGCCGATGAGCCGACGACTGCGTTGGATGTAACCATTCAAGCTCAAATCTTGGAACTGATGAAGGATCTTCAGAAAAAAATTGATACTTCTATCATCTTTATTACTCATGATCTCGGTGTTGTGGCGAAGATGGCGGATCGCGTTGCTGTTATGTATGCAGGGCAAATCGTGGAAACAGGTACGGTTAATGAAATTTTCTATAACCCAAAACATCCATATACATGGGGACTCCTCGCTTCCATGCCTAGTTTGGACAGCCATGGTCAGAAGCTGGCTGCGATCCCGGGAACACCACCGGATCTGCTTCACCCACCTGTAGGGGATGCGTTTGCAGCCCGTAGTTCTTATGCCATGAAAATTGACTTTGAGAAAGAGCCTCCACTCTATCAATTGTCTGATACACACTTTGTGAAATCATGGCTGCTTCATCCAGATGCACCTGCGGTTGAGCCACCAGAAGCGGTGAAGGCTAAACTTCGCAAGCTGGATAACGCATTTGAAAAGCCAGTTTTAGTTGAACAATACGGCAGTTAAAGCACGATATCATTTGTAAATAATCAAATAATAAATAAAAAAAGGCTGTTTCTCCGTGTGAATTAATATTACGGAGGAACAGCCTTTTTGGTATAACACCACAGGTTGTATGAGTCTGTGGTGATTTATATTAGACGGCAGCGCTTACAACTTGCCGGAACCGGCTTGGGAAGTGACTTCTGTCTTCACGCTGGCGGATGGGGAAATTTTATCGTTCAAGGATGGCTTCCAGCCTACAGAGGAGCTAAGCCCCGCGCTGGAGCCTGCGTTTACGGCCTGTCCATTCAGAAGTGTGCCAGTGTCTGACAAGGCAGTTCCACCAAAAACAGTCACAATTTTGGCTGCGGACAGTCCTGCAACGTCAATGACATTGTTTTCAGCAAAGATTTTAGAGGATTTGCCCGCGCCCCATATATACAGTGTAGGGTATTCAGAGCGTTTTACATCACCTGTATAGTAATTGTTATATAGATGGACTTGTCCATAACGTACGCGCGGTGTGCGTTGTACTGTATTCTCATAATAATTGTGATGCAGGGTTACACGTAAAGACCCTTCATCCGCTGTTTTGCTGTCGCTGTTGCCGATAATGGATGTTTTGTCATGATCGTAAAAGTGATTGTATGAAATGGTAACCAGATCACCTTGGTTAATCACATCGAGCAGTCCATCATGATGCTGGTATTCTTGACCGTAGAAGGTGCCGTTTCCGCTATCGGGGTGAGCCCCGTCATTGAACGTATTGTGATCCACCCATACATGCGTAGCTCCGTTAATTGTAATGCTGTCATATTCTGAATTCCAGTTGCCTGTACTGCCATCAGTTGGGTCCCATTGTGGGAAATAATCGTAGGCATCCTGAAACTCAATATTACGGATAATGACGTTGTCTGTACCCTTTTTTAATTGGAAGTTTGCACCATTAATGACGGCATTGTTGCCCAGACCGACAATCGTTGTATTGGATGGAATTTCAATAACGATACGACTGGCTTGATTCTTCTGTGATGCCTTACGTGCATCTTCCAATGTACCAGAAGGAACCTTTTTCCCCCATGTAGACGGATCATACGCCTTGAGATACGCATTGAAATCATACTTAGAGTCCTTGTAATCGTTCAATCCTAATGGTTTATTATTGTCATCGACGTTAGCATTGATTGTACCTTTGACATAAATAATTTTAGGTGTAGTGTTGCTGCTCTTGCCTAACGCATCGACAAGTTGTTTACGGTTCGTTACGGTGAAAGTATTGGAGGAAGTAGCAGTAGCTCCACCTGTTGTGCCAGTAGAAAAGGCGGCCCAGCCGTTTTTGCTGCCGAGTGTCTCCTTGCCAATATCGCTGGCTGCATGAGCAGGTGCACCCATAGGAGCCAGAGTAGCGAACAGTAACACGGCTGCGATTCCGAGTGAAAATCTCTTTTTCATAAAATACCTCCGTATATTGGATAAATGGAGTAGACGAACGAAGGGAGTCCCGGGTGCTCCTGTAGTTTCTACATGTTCTATCATACTTTGTGTTCCAGTATTTGTTAATATAATAAAAGTTACATACTAAAATTTTTGTCGAATTTTTTATATAATTCAATAGAGCCCTTCTTTTTCCAATCAAAACGCATATGCCAGAATGAAAACGTTAACAATCATACCGAATAGAAAATGTATATATGATTATATGGAATTTTCCTGGTGAATTTCTTTCAAAATCAGTCTGTTCATCTTCATATTAAAGCAAAAGAAAATTGAATGGGTTTTCTCGTAATGTTAACGGTTTCAAGCCAAAATACGAAGGGGAAGGACAGGGGATTTATAGATTTTTGCAGCATCCTCAGGTACAATGCTTGTAATAAAGCTGAGGAGGAATGGGCATCATGGCAGAGCATTTAGCAGATATCCTGAAGTTGTTGAAGCAAAAAGAGTGGGTGGACTTGTCCCATGCCTTTTATCCCGAAATTCCCCATTTTCCGGTTTTCGATAATGTTCAGGTGGATACCCTGTTTACCCACGACGATGGCTTTTTTGTAAAACAATACTGCTTTCCAGGGCAATATGGAACTCATATCGACGCCCCCGTTCATTTTGTGAAGGGTAAACGTTATTTACATGAGCTTTCGTTGAAGGAACTGGTTTTGCCGCTGGTTGTCATTGACCGTTCAGCAGCCGTTGCAGCCAATTCCGACTATGAGCTTACGGTTGCGGATATTCTGGATTTTGAAAAAGAGCACGGACGCATTGCCGATCAGTCCTTTGTCGCCTTTCGTAGTGATTGGAGCAAGCGTTGGCCTGATCCTGATGCCTTCTCGAACAAGGACAACGCTGGAGATGCACATTGCCCGGGTTGGTCGCTGGATGCGCTGCGCTTTTTGGTAGAGGAACGAAATGTTGCTGCTATTGGACATGAAACACTGGATACTGACTCCTCTGTAGCTTATCGAAAAGAGGGCAAGCTGGTAGGAGAATATTACATATTGGAGCAGGATCGATATCAAGTTGAGGTGCTGACGAATTTGGACAAGCTGCCCCCGAAGGGTGCAGTCATTTATAATATTGTGCCGAGTATTCAGGATTCTCCCGGATTTCCGGTGCGCTCCTTTGCTATTTTGCCTTAATCTTGAGCTTAAAAGACCGATTCAGATCTGGACATCTGAATCGGTCTTTTTCTAGCATATACGGGGTAGTGTACAGCGTGAATGACCATTCAGTCCGGCTTGGTTCAAAATCATTGAAACGCCTTATGTGATAATCGTTACGGTAGGGGCAGAGATGGTAGGCTGAGTTGTGATAGTAGAGGTTGTGCCGCTAAAATCAGATATTTCTATGACAGCGGGGACACCTGGTGTAATATCTACGGAGGCAATGACCAGACTTGCCGTGGTTAGGGTGAATAAGGAGCTCTGCTGAATAACTCCGTTAATATAATAATTAGCAGAATCAGTAGCCGTTAATGTTGGCAAAGCAACGACTGGAGCATCGGCGTCATCTACGAAGCTGGCAGCAGGAATAGTTGTTGTTGTTGCTCCGATCATTCCGGCTGTAATGGTTGCAAAAAAACGAGTCACGGCTGGGGTTACAGTCGTGCTTATGGCACCACCAGTAGCTACTGGAGCAGTAGCTACTGCTGTGTATACAGGTTTTATGATGGGCATCGTTTTCATCTCCTTTCTTTACTGGTATGAGTCACTGCTGGCTCTTAATCAATAAATGATTTTTCAACCTATTCGGAAACGGCATATGAACCTTCCTATTAATAATAGGGTAAATGGAGAAAGCCCTATTTTACTGCGCAAAAAATGAAAGCGAATACTTGGAATCTGCATGCTACAAATGCCTAAGACCCTAATGGGAGATGTGCATACAATACATAAGCATGAGAGGAGGAGGTGTGTACGGCTGTTATGAAAAGACGCGATGCATCACTAAGGAGGCAAGGAAAGAGACCGGTACATTGCAAGATCAACAAACGAAAAAAGTGCAAGCCCCGGTATTCATTCAAAGGTAAAACAAAAACGGGGCTCCATGCTCAAAAGCATCCAAAACTAATTATTATACAACGACGCTTCAGAAATACTCCTGCCAAACGGAAGAGGATAGAGCATACAGGAAAGCAAGGTTTGCCAGGCGAAGCCGGGGTGACAGGAGCGCCAGGAGTACCGGGAATTGCGGGAACACCAGGAATACCTGGAATACAGGGTCCAGCAGGAACACAGGGAGCACCGGGAGTGCCAGGTCCAGCTGGGGCTCCCGGTAGTGCAGGCGCAACAGGTGCACCTGGTCCTACCGGAGCACAGGGCATACCTGGCCCTACCGGAGCCCAAGGCATACCCGGTTCTACCGGGGCACAAGGCGTAACCGGTCCTACTGGAGCCCAAGGTATAACTGGTCCAACAGGTCCGGCTCCTGACATCTCCAATGTTGAAATTGTCCCTAGGGCTGAGCGGTATTTTTATTTTACTCCTGATCCGATTGAATCTTCAGTTACGATTATGGCGGATCAATTTTCTGTAGATGGTGTGCAGGGGGCTTTTCAGAGGTTTCATGTCGGAAGCAATAGTTATGCCAATCTGTATATTAACGGGATGTTACAAGAAAGAACGTTGTTCAGCTTGACACCTTCATCGCTGACGATTCACCTCAGCGAAGGGGAGACTATTTCCTCCGGCACACCTATTATTGTGGAAATTGTTCAATTTAGTGTGCGATACAGTGCATGACATTGCTTACGATGAATACTTCATGTGATGGACATTATTTTAAAACCAAAAATGGTTATAGGGTGCAGATCCTTCAATACGAACACCGAGTTGCTCGGCTGCCTGTCTGGGCCAGAATGGATTACGCAGCAGTTCCCGACCTACTTCAACCAGATCCGCCCGACCATTACGCAAAATTTCCTCGGCTTGAATACCGTGAGTAATCAATCCTACGGCCGCGGTAGCTATATCAGTAGCCTGACGAATAGCTTCCGAGTAAGGCACCTGATAGTCAGGAGCGTCCGACATGCCAAAGCTGGAGACCGGCTTTAGAGCCTTGGTCATGGATGGCCTGCACCACTTTTTGCAGCGGGGAAATGTGCTCGTCGCTCCATATGCCAAGGCTGCCCGAATCTTTTCCCTGCTGGGTGACTGTATGCACTTCAAGCATGATTAGCCCGACTTGTCCTAGCGCCGAGCGCCGTAATGCAGCGTATGCCAATCGGTTGCTTTTCCCTCCTCTTTATTTACGGTTCAGAACGCCCGCTTTTATTCGGTTACATATGTATTTTATAGGAATAAAATGAGGCAATACACGTATCATTTAACGTATTCATGACCATTCACTTATAAAAACATGGTATTTTAGGTTTATTACGATGGATTTTAAATTCAAGCATACAGACAGGTTGAAACTGTATAAATATGAATTGCAATTTGGTTAGCAATCACTTACTATAATCCTATGAATAAGAAAACACATGTAGACAGTAAAAAGAAGGATATTCTGCAGGCAGCGATGTGCTTATTTGCAACCAAAGGAATTGATGGGATTTCGGTCAAAGAAATTGCAGAGGCTGCCGGTGTGACAGATGCTGCGATTTATAAGCATTTTAAGAGTAAAGACGCGATGGCCTTGGAGGTATTCGGGCAGTATTGCAATAGCTACACCACCTTAATTGACTTTTATCGCAAGCAGAGTGGGAGCTTTCTCAGTCGTTTCCACCAACTGGTGGATGAAGTGCTGAATATGCATGATGAGGACCAATATGGATTGCTTTTACTGTCGCAGCATCATGAGTTGTATGTTGAAGCAAGCCAGAACCACAATGTCCGTCAGCCGCTGGAGGCGTTGACAGAATTCATCGAACAGGGAATTCAACAAGGGGAACTCCCGAAGCAGAATGCTCAGCTATCCGGTGTGCTCATGATTGGAGCCTTTACACGCTTGTCAGTGTCAAGTCTGGAAGGTGAACTTCCGCAGCAATTGGTTCCATTGGCAGCAGAGATCAAACAACGTTTAACCGCTTTATTAAGTAAAGGTCAGTAGTGGCCTTTTCTTTTAAATATAAAGTTAGTGTTCTCTAACTAAAATGATAATATGGAGTAGGAAGTGACTTATATGTCTAAAAAAATATTGGTGATTCAGGGGAATCCGGTCGCTGACAGTTATGGAGAAGCGCTGGCTCAAGCCTATGTAAAAGGAGCCGAAGGCGCAGGGGCTGAGGTTCGCTTATTGCAGCTGTCCGCGTTGGAGTTTAATCCAAATCTATCAGGTGGATATCGGAATAAATTGCCAATAGAACCTGATTTGATTCAAGCACAGGAATGGATTAAATGGGCAGAACATCTCGTTTTTGTCTTTCCGATCTGGTGGGGCAGCTTACCTGCGTTAATGAAGGGATTTATTGACCGTACCTTTATGCCGGGATTCGCGTTTAAATATCAAAAAGGAAAACCCTTGCCTGACAAGCTTCTAAAAGGAAGAACAGCCCGCCTCATTACAACGATGGACGGTCCGCACTGGTACTACCGATTTTTCCAAGGACAGCCTGGGCACCGAATGATGAAGGATTCCACGTTACATTTATGTGGAGTCAAACCAGTACGTTCTACAACCATTGATCTCATGAATAAGAGGACAGAGCAACAGCGTAACGAATGGCTGAGCAAGGTTGAGCAGCTAGGACGAAGCATGAGCTAGGTTTTCGCCATCTCAATAGCAAACACGCTGATCCATTAACATATAGAGGACATTCGGAAAACTACATTCTAAGAGGATAGAAATGAGGCACAGAAAAATGGAACCAATCATAAATCATGAATGGGATCTAAATGAAAAAGAAGCGGTGAAATTACAGCAGGAGTTATCTTTAAAAGTTACAAAAGAAGATCGATTCCCTGAAATTCAATATGTTGCTGGGGTAGACGTGGCATACAGTGAACAAAGTGATCTCTTAGTTGCGGCCATCGTGATTTTAGATGCTAGCTCATTACAAGTAGTGGAATCCATAGTGGTTGAAGATGCTGTCCATTTTCCCTACATCCCCGGATTGTTTTCATTCAGGGAGCTACCGCCTATAGTAAAAGCATTGAAGCAAATCAAGACCTCTCCCCAGCTGGTGGTCTGTGATGGACAAGGAATTGCCCATCCTAGACGATTCGGATTAGCCAGTCATTTAGGTGTTATATTTGATATTCCTACAATTGGATGTGGTAAAACGAGGCTATGGGGTGAATTCGAAGAGCCATCTCGAGAACGAGGGGCATGTTCGTTATTAATGGATCGTGAGGAAATTATCGGTAGGGCGTTAAGAACCCAGGACAACATTAAACCTTTGTTTGTATCTGTAGGGCATCGTATTTCATTAGAAACGGCCTGCAACTGGATATTAAAGCTTTGTCCACAATATCGCTTACCTGAGACCACTCGACAAGCTGATCAGCTTGTGAGAAAAGCTTTATCACAAATAAACCAGGGGAGTATCTGATCATAATCGCTCTACATAAGGAAAAACACCACAGTGGAGCAACTAGCTCGCATTGTGGTGTTTGGAATAGCTCATGTTTTACAATCAACGTTATATAAATATCGATGCAACGATTAAAATAAATCTGATCGCTAGACCAGCAGGGCCCCAATAATGCATAGGGTGCCAGATAATAACTTCCGACACAATGAGCACAAAAGCCATCGGCAGCTGGGAATCTATGGAGTCAAGCCCTAGAGCGGATACTAAACTGCCGACAATAACAAATGTTCACATCCAACATATGTATGTATCGGTTAAAAGAGAGATTTAGTTTACAATATGACCCATTCATTAGGGAATTTACAATGTGTAAAACTGGAAAATGAAAAAAGCCGTTTCTCCACCTTTTCGCAGTCCCAGCACAAGCTGGACTGAAGGAGGAAAAATCGGCTTTTTTAATAAACGGATTGAAGTTCTGTGCCTATTCGGCGCTTGCTTTCACTTGCTCTGCTATGAAATTTACAGGCTTCATAATCCGGCTCAGCATGTCCTGCTTCGGACGATTCCAGGTAACCCAATCATCCAGCAGCAGACCACCTGTATCGCCGCTATTCGGATTCAGGGACCAATACGTAAAGTACAAGTTGTTGGCACCAATATAGTCTACGAGTGCATTTTGCCATTTACCCTCAGCGGAAGACGAATCAACATTGCGACCGCCGAATTCACCGACCAGCACCGGAGCTATGTTTTGCTTACTGATGTAGCCCCAGGTTTGATCCCAGATTGCTGGCAGGTTGGACGGGAAGGTTGAATCGTTGAACCATGGCTGCGAAGACACACCAGGACCGTAGTCATGTGGTGAATAGACGACACGGTTCGGTACGTCCAGAACGACAGGATAGTTGGCTACACCTGTCAGGTTGCCGCCCCACCAATATTGGCTGTTGTTGCCTTGTACATTATGGTCCACACCTTCTACCAGAATCAGCCAATTCGGATTCACAGACAGAATGGCATTCCCTGCACGCTGCGCCGCGAGACGCCAGTCTGTGGAAACATCGCCTGTTCCCCAGCTTGCCTGACCGTGCGGTTCGTTGTGTAAATCTGCACCAATGACGGTAGGATTGTTTTTATAACGTTCAGCTAACATCTTCCAGTCGCTGATCCAGCGGGACTCAGGGTACTGAGAGGTATACCATAGCTCGGATTGTCCACCTGAGCCTGGGCGGTGACGGTCAAGGATAATCTGAATACCGCGTTGTCCAGCTTTTTCGATCAGCTTGTCCATAATTTGAATCGGAGTCAATCCGACCAGATCAGGATTTTTGTAGTAATCAATACTGTCCGGACGAGAGCTGGAATCCAATAACTGATTGCTGTAAGGCAGACGGATGAGATTATAACCTTCCTTCTTCACCTGATCCAGCATGTCGTCCATTGAGCGACTCCATAGTCCATGCAAAGTGTAATTAGGGGTTTCCAGACCAAACCAGTTCAGACCGTTAAATGCGGCCTCTTTCCCGGATTCATCTACAATCTTGTTTCCTTGGGTATGATAATATCCTTTTACGCTGGCTGCATCTGCCGAAGGTGGAGTGTACCCATACAGTGTGAAGCCCATGACGAGGGAGGCAATGACGAAAAATGTTTTTTTCAACCCTTTTTTCTTCATGATTCTTGCTTCCTCCTTTTATATAAATGATATTGTAACCGATTACATTTTCATTTTATGTTCAAATCTTCCATCAAACAAGTTCATAAAATTTGTATATTTTTAAGATTTCGTTCAAAATTATTAGTTTTGCGACAAGGGATATTTAGGTTAGGGGGTATAGCATTTGTGGGGCTGGATTATGGGGTGAGGCACGTTCCAACTCACATTTATTATATTTTCCTCCTGTAAAAGAAGGTATATAATAAAGGAAATTCACATTACATACAGGTTGTAGAGTACATACATAGTTGAAAATGAACACATGCCTAATACGCAATATAGAAAGGGGGGGAATCATGGTAACCACGATGAAAGAAGTCGCAGAACGTGCAGGGGTGTCGAAGAGCACAGTTTCGCAGTTTCTGAATAAAAGATACAACTATATGAGTGAAAGCACCAAGAAGAAGATTGAGCAAGCGATTGAGGAGCTCAGTTATATTCCCAATGAGGTGGCGCGCAGTCTCAAGCAAAAGAAGACCTTTATTGTGGGGGTTATTTCTTCAACTATTTTGTCGAGATTTACAACAGAAATCGTGCGCGCAATTGAAGATGAATGCCAACTGGAAAATGTCCAGGTCATTGTCTGCAATACTGATGATGATTCGCTCAAAGAGAAAAAGTACGTCCAGTCGATGATTGCTCGGCAAGTGGATGGACTTATTATTTTTCCGACAGAAGAGAACAAAAAATTATATGTTTCCCTTGTTAAAAGTGGCTATCCGTTCGTGTTTGTCGACCGAAAAATCGATGAAATCAACGTAGACACGGTGCTGTTAAATAATGAAAAAGCTAGTGAGCTTGCGGTTGAAGCACTGATTGAGCATGGTCACAAAAACATCGGCATCATCACGTTTCCCCTAGGCAAAAAAGCAATTACCACACGAAGTGAGCGGCTGTCCGGCTATAGAAATACGCTCGGCAAACATGACATATCCGTGCATGAAAACTATATCAAAAGCGGCAGGCTGGATGAAATGTCTGATCTTATTAGACAACTATTTCACATGGAGAACCCGCCCACCGCAATCATTGCTACGAATGACATGATTTTGGAGCAGGTGCTGATCTATGCCAAAAATAATCATCTGACCATACCTAATGATTTTTCCTTGATTGGGATAGATGATGTATCCTTTGCATCTTTTTATAATCCGCCGATCACTACCGTTTCCCAGCCGAGTTTTGAAATGGGGAAAAGAAGTGCGAGGCTACTGCTCGATAAAATTGATCAAAAAGAGCAGGGGCATGAGCAGCTGTCAGACATCATCCGATTGAATCCGGTCATTAACCACAGAGAATCTGTCCAAAAGTTAAATTGAATAATTGGAATAAGTATTTTTTTCTTTTTTTGAAAACGTTTTTATGAATTCTATTGTAAAAGGAAAATAAAGAGCTATAATGATCTTATGATTCGAGTCATGAATACCCTTTCTGGTAGTGTTGAGTGTAGTGATGACTGCAACTTAATAAAGGAGAGGAGTGAACCATAAACGGAAATTTATGATTGGATTTGTGATATAATTCACAAAAAACAGTTCTACTTCTTTTTACATTCCCGGAAGGGAAATTTTTTTCAAGCATTACTAAATCGATTTAGTAAGAATGAAAAATAAAAGAAAAGAAGGTCGGGATCATTATGGAAATGTTTATGAGCATTATCAGGGAGCCATCCATCATTATTGCGATTGTGACATTACTCGGTCTCATATTCCAGAGGAAGAAAGTATCCGAGATCATAACCGGAACCACCCTTTCTTTCATGGGCTTTACCATGATTAAGGTCGGCGGCGGAATTTTAGGAGGCGTGCTCACCAACTTCAGCCAAATATTTTCTTTTGCGTTCAACCTTAAAGGTGTCGTACCAAGCAATGAAGCTATCATGGCACTGACCATTGATCAGATCGGGGCGGATGCTGCGCTCATTCTACTTTTTTCCATGATCCTTAACATCGTGCTTGCGCGCCTGACCAAGTTCAAGTACATTTATTTGTCTCTCCACTTGATTTTGTTCATGAGCTTTGCCGCTACAGCCGTTATGAAAGGTCTGGGTCTCAGTTCGCTAACTACAATCATCGTTGGTTCCTTGGTCATTGGGAGCTATATGGCAGTGTTTCCTTACCTGCTCCGAAATGCCAGCAAAAATATTATCAAATCGGATGAATATACAATTGCTCATGCTTCCATGACTTCTTACATTCTCGGTACCTATTTAGGAAAAGTTTTAGGCAATCGTGAACATGACACCGAAAATGTAAAAATAAATGACCGCATCAGTTTTTTGCGTGATCCCAATGTGGCAACAACCTTGACGATGCTGGTGCTTTTGTTGGTATCTGGACTGGTTGCTGGTTCTGAATATGTCAGCAAATTATCTAACGGCAAAGAATACCTTGTCTTTATCCTCGAACAATCAGCCACTTTTGCTGCTGGCTTGTATATCGCAAAAGCAGGTGTTAAGCTGTTCACGACTGAAATTGTACCCGCTTTCAAGGGGTTCTCCCAAGTGTTCGCACCTGGAGCAGTTCCTGGGGTGGATGTTCTGGTACTGTTCGACAAATCACCCAATTCCGCGTTGGTAGGCTTCTTGGTCAGCTTTTTCACAGGTGTGGCCTGCGTTTTTGTTTTCCCGCTTATCGGACTGCCTGTTATTGTACCGGGGATCATGGCCTGTTTTCTCGCTGGCGGTGCAGCCGCGATATTTGGCAATTCCAGCGGTGGTTTTAGAGGGGCAGTCATTTCCAGTTGTCTTAATGGATTCTTGCTCTGTCTGCTGCCGGCTCTCACCTTGCCGCTCTTTTCTTTTTTGGGTGCCGACGGAGTGACATTCGCCGATCCCGACTTTACAACCCTTTCCGGATTACTTTGGCTTATTTTCCGCTGGTTTTAAACTAAATCGATTTATGAATCTTTAAAAATAACTCATCTAAATAAATTGGGTTCTAAATGAGGAGGAATGATTCATGTTTTTTAATGACCAAGATATTCAAATGGATACAGTAGACAGTAATACGACCCGGAAAGTGCTGGCCCACAGTGACCAGCTTATGTATGTCAAAGTGATGTTTGCTAAAGCCCAAACTGGGGAAATCCTGTTGCATAAGCATGTCCATGAACAAGTCACTTATGTTTTGAAAGGAAGCTTTAAGTTCATGATCGATAATGGGGAAACCAAGGAAGTGCAGACTGTTAAAGAAGGAGACAGCATCCATTTTCCATCCGACACTCTTCATGGCTGTATCCCGCTGGAGGATGACGGAATTTTGCTAGATGCATTTACACCAGCACGTGCCGATTTTCTATAAATTTTCTTACTAAATATGGCTATTATCGAGCATGCCGAATATAAAAAAACTGTACCAACGCAGGTTTTCAGTTGTTAATCTGCACCAGTGAGCCTGAGGCGGAGCCTTGGGTTCTTTTTTGTTCGTATTATTGGCTGCAGCTCCAATACACTTCATAATGATCTTTTTTAGTAGAAGACCTGCAAGTATGTTATATTTAACAAACGGCAATCGTGATGAACAGCAGTGTAGTGATTTTTAGAAAAGGATGAGATTATTTTGGAAAACAACGAAACTCAGCAGGAATTTGCAGAAGTATATGAGCAGCTTAAGGTGGCTGCAAACCGAACCTCCGATTGGAAAGCGCGTCTAGCAGCGGTGAATGAATTGGGTGCATGGAAGAACCAGCAGACGATTGACTTGCTGACGCACCGAATGAATAATGATACGGTATATGCTGTTCAGGAAGCCGCTTACCACAAGCTACAGGAATGGGGCGAAAACGTACAGCCACCTGTGCGCAAAGAGGGTGAGCTTGTTAAGGGGTTGACGAAGATTCTAGTGCGGATTAAAAAAAGCCTGCCAGCCGACCATACCTATAACGATTTTCGCGAGAAGCTGCGTAAGATGAGAGTCGATATTTATGATATCTATGAAGGCAACAAGGGTACTGAATTCGATCAGTGGCTGGAGCAAAAATGGGCTTCGTTATCCACAAGATAATGCCTGAACCCTGCCATTGATGTACTTCTGAGGACTGCTTTGGTAATGCAAACCAAGTCTTAACAAGGATTAGGATATATCTTTGTTAAGGCTTTTTTTAATATATATCGTTATTACGTGTTATGATCAAACGCAATGATTTCAAAGAGGGCTGGCCGTTTTAATTAATCTCTGCTAAAAAGATGCCAACAAAGGGGAACGATGCGCTAGAATAGAAAAATAGAAAGCGTTATCATTACTAACTTTTCTGCGATGACTCAGGGGGAGAAGGCTTATGCGTTCAAGGTTTCAACCATTAAACACGTTGCGTAATCAGATCTTTATCGGCTTTATATTGGTAATGCTCATTATGATGAGTGTGGCGGGAGCGTTTATTTATCTCAATGTCTCTCACCTGTTGAAAGACAGTGCCGAACGGCATATTGGTCAAACCGCAGTACAAGCAAGCGGCAGACTGGATGCATTAATCGGCCAGATGGACAGCCTGACGGAACAAGTGGCGAATCATCCATCTGTTCAGCATATTTTGCTGGAGGAGCGTAATGGGGGCAAGGTGACTTTCGGACAGCGTCAATCGCTACTGCAAGTGATGCACAGCTATCAGGCTTATATGCCGAGCGTTGGCTCGCTGGAGCTGTATACCGCTGAAGGGAAGATGTTGTTTCCGATTAGAGAAGGCAGTCTGGAGGATCGTATCGGACAGGCGGACATTCGGGAAGCAAATGAGATGAAAGGCAGGCTGGTCTGGATCGGCATAGATCCTGAAAATCCCCAGTCGCTGCTGGCGATTCGGCAGGTGAGCCTGGTGGATCGCTGGTTTTCACGCGGAGGATATCTGATTACCCGCATGGAACGAAGTTATTTTGGGCTAAATGGTACGTCAGCGACCCATGAAGAAGCAAATGAAACTATGCTGCTTGTAGATCGCCGAGGGCAGCTGCTGTCGGGTGAGCCTATGAGTCAGACTAATTTGTTAGATGTATTGCACAGCAAGACACAGACGGTTCATATTGGAGAGCGCGAGTATGTGAAGGCAGTTCAGCAATCGGAACGGACCGGCTGGTCGCTGCTGATCCTGATTCCAGTTAGCGTCGTCACAGACGGAATTACGGTTTTACGGACGACACTTATTATTTCGGCGTCTCTAGGTGCCGTGTTATTCCTGTTCATGTCCTTTATGCTGTCAACGTTGATTACCAGACCGATAGGTCACTTGATTCAGGCGATGCGCCGTTCACGGGAAGGAGCGTTGGCCCTGAATCCTGAACCTGCAGCAGCGGTTGAATTACGGGAATTAAATGCAGAGTACAACACGATGATTGTCGATATCAATGAATTGATCCGTGTCATTTGCGAGAAGGAGGCTTTACAAAGCCAGACCGAGCTTAAAGCACTGCAAGCGCAGATCAACCCGCATTTTCTTTTTAATACGCTAGATGCATTCAATTGGTCGCTGCAAGAAAAAGGAGAGGAGGAGCTTGCCGGGCTGATGGTTTCCATGTCGCGGCTGTTTCGTTATGTGATCGAACCGGCTCACCATGACTCTTGGGTGACACTTGGGGAAGAAATAGCACAAGTCCGTCGTTATCTGGAATTGATGGAGATGCGTCTGGGCGAACGTCTGAGCTGGCAAATTCATATGCCACCAGAGGCAGCAAGCATTCCGCTTCCTAAGCTGCTGATCCAGCCCATTCTAGAAAATGCAATTTTACACGGTGTCGAAAATCGCATCGGCAATGGCCGTGTTGAAATTCGAATCACTCCTTCGGCGAGGTTGGGTTGGACTAGGATCGAGGTTGTAGATAACGGACCTGGAATGACACAGGAGGAACTTGTAGCTGTGCGTACAGCGTTGATCGAGGGATCTGCCTGTCAGAGCAAGGGAACCGGTATGGGACTGGTTAACGTGCAGCGCAGGCTTGCTCTCTATTATGACAGTGCATCTTATCCAACGGACGGCGTGCTGATCTACAGTGCTGTGCAGGAAGGAACGGTGGTCGCTTTTGAAATTCCTGATGAATACGGGGGGCGGTAGGAATGAGTTTTTCATCCAAGACCATTGTTATTGTGGACGATGAACAAAGAACACGTCAGGGGATACATCAGACACTGGAGCAGTGGGCCGCCGGGAAATACCGGATTATGACATCGGGGAATGGCCTGGAGGCATTACATATGCTGCAAGCGGAGAAGGTACATCTGCTGATTACAGATGTCCGGTTGCCGGAATTCAGCGGGCTGGATTTAATCCGTTCTCTGGAACGGGATTCACATCGCCCGGCGATCATTGTGATCTCGGGATATGCAGAGTTTGATTATGTCCAGCAGGCGCTTCGTCTCGGAGCCGTTAATTATTTGCTCAAGCCGATTGATAAGCAGGAGCTGCTGAATGCGGTAAATGAAGCACTTCAACTGGAAGAGGAACGGCAGCGGTACAAGAAGCTGGACAAGCTGGCTGACCCTGTTCTGCTAGAGCTTGACCTCCAAGCGACTACGATTAGCGATCCGGTACGGCGAGCCTTCACCTTTATGGCAGAGCATCTTCACGAACCCATTACGATGGCGCAGACTGCAGCGCATTCACACCTGAATGCGAGCTATTTTAGTGTTTTATTTAAGGAGCAAAGTGGTTTGTCCTTCAGCGAATATCTGCACAGGATACGGATACAACGGGCTAAGGAGCTGCTGCTGCATACCCAGTTGACGATTGCCCAAATCGGTGAGCGCTCAGGCTACCGGACAGATAAATATTTTATTAAAGTATTCAAAGCGACCGAGGGGGTAAGTCCCAGCCGCTATAGACAGCAGATGCGTAAAGGACCAGAGAATATCGACTGACATATAGGCTGCTCACGACCCAATAAAAGTGGAATTATACCCAATGAGCGTACCCTGTTGGAAGCAGAAATAGAGTGCTAAACTTACAAATGATAACGGTTACAAAAAATATAATTACAATAACGGAGGTCTAACGATGTCCAACGAGTATTCAGTTCGTAAGCGCTCACATCGAAAATGGGTTGCTGGGTTGACCCTGCTGCTGTCATTCATGCTAGTGCTGTCCGGTTGTGGTGTTGGTAAGGATGGGCAAGGCGGTTCCAGTGGAGCTGGGGGCAAGGTTACGCTCAAAATGATGCACTTATGGCCAGAGGGAAGCTCGGCACAGCAAAGCAAGCTTGTAACTCAGATTATAGATCAATACCAAAAGGATCATCCGAATGTCGTCATTCAGCAGGAAGTGCTGGAAAATGAACAATACAAAAACAAACTCAAAGTGCTGTCAGCTTCCAATGAATTGCCAGATATCGGCATCACTTGGGCAGCCGGTTTCATGGAGCCTTACGTTAAAGGTGGATTATTTACGCCGATGGATGACCTGCTGCAAGGTTCCAAGCTGAAGGACAAATTCGTACCGGGAACGACCGATGCCTATGCGCTGGATGGTAAAACGTATGCGCTTCCGATCGAATTGAACATAACACCCATTTATTACAATAAAGCCATATTCCAAAAATACAACTTGAAGGTACCTGCGACATTTGATGAATTTAAGCAGGTGGTGAAAACACTTGTAGATCATGGAGTTGCACCGATTGCATTGGGCAATAAAGACCGCTGGACGGGTTCGCTTTGGTACATGTATCTGGCAGACCGTATAGCAGGTAGCGAAACGCTGAAAAAAGCAATTGACGGCTCAGGATCATTCGATGACCCTGGTTTAATTCAGGCGGCCTCCGAAATTCAGACGCTGGTGGATATGAACGCCTTTAACAAAGGATTTAACGGCTTGTCCAATGATGAAGGAAAATCCGAGTTTATGAACGACAAAGCGGCGATGTATTTGATGGCTACTTGGGAGTTGCCGAATTTTACGACTAATCCCGAAATCCCGCAAGCGTTTAAAGATCAAGTCGGCTTCTTTAAATTCCCGATGGTTGCAGGCGGCAAGGGCAACGAGAACAGTTGGGTAGGAGGTCCGGGAGTCGGCTTGTTTGTTTCGGAAAATTCCAAAGTAAAAGAAGAAGCCAAAGCGTTCGTGGAATACTTCGTAGAAAAATGGGGAGAGCAATCGGTCACACAGGCGGGCGTTATTCCGGCGACGAAGGTGGACACCTCTAAAGAAAAATTGCCCAAGCTGTATGTCGATCTGCTGAATGGGCTGAACCAAGCCAGCAACATTACATTGTTCGCTGATGTACAAATGAAGCCGAATGCAGCGCAGGTACATTTGAATATGATTCAGGCGTTGTTTGGTAAAGCGGTGACACCGCAACAATTTGCCGACCAGCATAAGGCTGCCATCGAGAAAGGAAATTGAAATTGACCACCTAAGGAGGTCTGACCGTGGAAAAGGTCATGTCCAATAAGCTCGTCATTGCTCTCTATGTGTTGCCTTCCCTGCTGCTGTTATTTGCCGTGATTTATGTGCCCATCGTACTGACCGGCTATTACGGTCTGAATCAGTGGAATGGAATCGGCCCTATGACTTTCGTAGGGCTGGATAACTATCAACATTTGTTCACAGACGCGGCATTCTGGCAAAGTGCTTGGCATTCGCTGCTGCTGGCCTTGTTTTCAGGCATCAGTCTGATCGGTTATCTGGTCGTTGCGATGATTCTGTCAGGAAAAATCAAGGGAGCGAATCTGCTGCGGAAAATTTATTTAATTCCCATGCTGCTGTCTTCTGTAGCGATCGCTCAATTGTGGCTCAAAATGTATCACCCGACCAACGGAGTGCTGAATTCTTTGCTGGCATCGGTCGGAGTTCACAATCCGCCCGAGTGGTTGGCTAATCCGTCTCTGGTGCTGCTTGCCTTATTCATTCCGATTATTTGGCAATATGCAGGCTTTTATATCCTGATCTATTATGCCGGGCTGAAAAACATTCCCGAAACGCTGATGGAGGCTGCACGGATCGACGGAGCCAGTGCCTGGCAGATTGCGACTCGTATCAAATTGCCTCTACTGCGCGAGGTAATTAACGTGACGATCATATTGTCCATTGTCGGCTCGCTCAAATATTTTGACCTGATCTACGTCATGACGGACGGTGGGCCGAACGGGGCCAGTGAAGTGATGGCTTCGTACATGTACCACCAGGCGTTCCGTAGCTTCGATTTCGGATATGGCAGCGCTACAGCCTTTGCCCTGCTGCTCATCTGTCTGGTTGCTACGTGGGTGATTCGCAAGGTGACCGCTACTAGTGACACCATCCAGTATTCATAGAACATTCATGCAACTAGATCATAGGTAACAAAGGACAGGAAGAGGGAGGAAAGGATATGAAAACCCAGGCAGCCGCCAACTATCCGCTTGGAGTCGCTACTCGCGGCAAAATGTTAACTCGGGTCGGTTATGCCGCTTTGTATATACTTTTGATCATCTTAGCGGTGACGCAGCTTTTACCGCTGGTGTGGCTGATGCTTTTTTCGCTTAAAAATAATCAGGAAGTGTTTAACCTTCCACCGTTTGCACTCCCGTCCCAGCCGCATTGGGAAAACTATATGAATGTGTGGACCAGCGGCAATATCGGACGGTATTTCTTCAATAGTGTGTGGATTACGGTCATATCTGTGGCGCTGACCGTGCTGCTTGCCAGCTTTGTTACGTTTGCCATTACACGTATGCGGTGGAAAGGGAGTCAGCTGGTCCTCGGGCTCTTTATGGTCGGACTCATGATTCCGGTCCATTCCACCTTAATCCCGTTGTTCAGTATGTTTCTCAAACTGCATCTAACAGATACTTCAGTATCCATCATCCTGTCGTATGTCGCTTTTAATCTGCCAACAACGATGATGATCTTGCTGGGATTTTATTACGCCCTGCCCCGTGAAGTGGAAGAAGCGGCCGTTATGGACGGCTGCTCCGTCAACCGGATGTTCTTCAGGATTGTGCTGCCCATGACCACCCCCGTCATGGCAACGACGTCTATTATTAACATGATCTACAACTGGAATGAGTTTATTTTCGTCAATACGTTCATCAGCTCGGACGAAAATAAAACACTGACCGTCGGCGTTCAGAACTTTATCGGTCAATATACGACCGACTGGGGAGCAATCGGAGCCACGTTGATGATTAGCATTTTGCCCATTTTGCTCGTGTTCCTCATTATGAGTGACCGGATTGTGGAAGGGATCGCAGCCGGGTCAGTTAAAGGGTAAAGCAAATTTTCTTGATTAGAAGAGCACCCCTAGTATAGACATTGGATCAAACCTCTTGGTTTGTCCGATGAGTGCTAGGGGGTGCATTTTTGTTGAGTCCAGGTTGACTGAATCAAACTCAAGAGAGTTCATATTTGTGATGCAGACTAATTGCGTGAATCTATCAGAGGCTATAATGTAATTGTAAAATGTCGAGGGTTAGCAAGTTGTGTTTATACCCGTTATTGTCTCACAAATTTATTCTAGTGCCTTACATAATTAGTATTTCTAAAAAAATCTTTTGTAGAATTAGAGCAATATTATTTCTTTTAAAGAATTTGTCCTCAGCTAGGCCACCTATATTTAACCTAATTTCTCTATAAGTGACCAGGCCATTTTTAAAATTAAATCTGGATCATCATCTTTAATCGAAAGTAAGATTTCTTTAATAGTCTGCTTATCTGAACTTCCTAGTTTGTCTATAACCTTGTCATAAGACGCCACCAGATCTTTTGAATTTAAAAGTGTCCGGTGAATTCTTTCTGCCCAAAACTGTGCAACATCTTAGGGATGCTCAAAGCCAATTTATATAAACCGTCTTCTAAATTATTACGTTTTGCAACATAAAATATAGTTTCGATAAGATAATCACCGGCTGACGGCTCTGCAACTTCTTCTTCGAAAATCGTGCAAAGATTAGGAATTATATCATTTGTTCCTACAAGGGATAATTCGTTTAGAATACTCTCAAATTCCTCAATATCGTCTCCTTCATTCTCCATAAAACGCATTGCATATAGTAAATTAATTAGGATGTACTTATTTAGCACTTTCGTGTGTACAATTCATCTCTCAATTCACGAAACTTTTTCAAATTTAAACAAAGGTTACATTGAAAATGATGATGAGATTAAGTGTTTAATTCAGCACCAGTTTGCCCTTCTCCAATTATTTAAATTGCAACATCTTGGTAACCTACTTCAGTTACTTTTTCGTTAAATAAACGAATTTCCAATCCATTCTCTACATCCCATGTACAATCAAAAAGGATTCCGATGTCTCGACCTTCATAAATATCTGCATATGGAACAACAATTCCATCCAAAGTAACCATTTCAAGAAGTTGATCGGTTGTTTCAACTAAGGGATAATTCTCATCAAGTTCAGTATCATAACCAAGTTCATATCGCTTTTGTTGGTAATAGTCTAAAATTGGTTGCAAGAAGCTTTGCTGCAATTGCTCCCAGTTTTGCATTAAAGATTGATATGCCGCATATTGAGCTTCATCAAAACCGCCATCTTCTTCACCATCTATCATCAATGCAATTTCAGTTTCTTTCCCAAAAAAATGAATAGTGGCACCCTTTACCCAACTATAGTTATATTCGAGTTCACCAAAGATTGGATCGCTTTTCGTCATTTTAGATCATCTCTTTTTCGTTTATTGGGAAGCCCTCTCCGGTTCAACTAGCCCTCTGTTTATACGCAAATAAAGTTCCAAAAAACTTTTCATTTAATTGACCACTTTGAATATGTTTCTTTATTTACTCCCAATCTACCTATATAAGATCTCTGATGTAAATTTTTTTGTAAGCTTATAAATTTCATAGTTATTTTAAAATTCTGTTGAAATAGCATTTAAAACTGTGTTTTTAATATCATCTGAAAAACTCTCACTATAGTTTTCTTCAAAAGTCCGAGAACTGCTCACTGTGGCTCTGCTGGATATCTTATTTTAGCCCTCATCGGCTGAAAGGGGTAACCGTCATAATTCTATTAGATAGATGAGGTGAGGATGTCCATTTACTACACTATAGTATGAAATTCAGATTTTATATTTGGAGAATTAACTCCCAAGTAGCCAAAATTTGAACCGTCGGGGCGTAATGATTGACTGAGGTAGCCCTATATTGTCGTTAGCGGATCATTTAAAATTTGACCAGAAAGCTCTTTTTTCTTCCTTGAATTTAGCGTAAAAAGAGGCCTATTCCCACTCATGATTCAAGTAGGAATAAGCTTTTGAAAAGTTTATAAGTTGTTAGATCAGCTGATTTTAATAGACCGAAAGTGTAATTAATAGTAATACTGTATGCATCTTTCTTTGTAAGGTGTCCATTCATCAACCAACAGCTCTGCTCGCAGCAATTTAGATTTGTGCTCCAGTTTGGCAATAAATAGGGCATAATAATCGCCACTGGTTGGATAAGTAAACAATCCATACCTTTTAGGATAAATGAGTTTATTGACTTCTTTTATCTTATCAGGTATATACTCATAATCAAATTCCCCCAGTTCCTCTAGTTCCTTTTGGGAAGCCAACTCAAGGCTATGAGCAAATTCATAATCTAAAATATAGTTAACAATCTCCATAGACTGCTCACCTCGATAATCAAGGTAGAGAAATTTCTTCGTGGATAGACCATATTTTAGAACACTCTCGTAGAGACTTAACTCCAAGTCACTTAAAATAACTTCTATGTCTTGGCGATCCTCGAATATAAGATGGACGATCTCCTCATCAGACATGTTGATTTCCTCCATTTGTAATTATTGAAACAATTCCCCATATTTGTTCGGAATATATTCGGGATAATTCTTTCGATAGAAGTTATCTGTTAGGCGCAACAGCGGATCCCATTCTGGATAGGGTTCAGGGTCCCCGATTTCCATTTTAGCTTCTGGCGTGTTCATCAATACCTCGTCAAATTCATTGAAAACCGGTAGGCCCAACTTTTTCCTTACATAAAGCAAGAATAATATTTCATACGGATAGAATCCATATTTAAAGTCGCCAAATTCAATGGACTCGCCCATTTCTGAGGCTAAAATAGAGTGGTAAAGTGACATTTCGCCAATCAGGTGTTTAATTGCTTCCGAATCCCGAGTTGTCCATTGTCCCAACACTTCCTTATATATATCCAAGTCTTTCGGGATTAAATCGTATCGAAGCCCAGCTTCCTTGAATTTTTCCTTCACAGCTATATTCAAGTTTTGACTCGTTCCTGCAATAGTTTTATTTCTATATTGCAAGTATAATTCCAGTAAGAACCATGTATGCTTGTTCCATTCATTGGATTTCAGTATATTACTTCCAAGGTTATTATCAATAAATTCGAATAATATGTTTTCTTCTTTCTCCCACCCAAACATTGTGAAATGAATTAGGGCTGTTATGACTTCCTGAAAGGAGTATTCTGTCATCATTTCAGGGTAACGGATTTTATAAAGATCTTGCCCCATACACTGGTAAAAAACGACTATTTGCATTTTTTTTAAGTCTTCTACTGTATTTTCACCATTAACTAGAACATTTTGTTTCCATTTAGAGAGATGATATGAAGAGATCGATTCTAAATCTATTAATAAAATATGATCCTTCTCCACGGCATTCATATCGACAATATTAATTATTTCTTTCTGGCACTCTTCATATTCCTCTTTAATATCTTCAAATTTGATTCCGTCAACAAAGTTTTTGCTGTATCTTTTATACGCTATTTCTAATTTTTTTGGGTTTAGCATTATATCCTCCTTAAGGTTAGTCTATTACTTTATTCCAGTCTTTTACCTTTAACTCGTCCACGCCAAATCCAGTTTTGGTTATTTTCACATCTGTTTCTACCCTAATAAAATCAAACTGTAATCCAGGATACTTCTTTTTTAGCTTTTTCAATTTACTCTGAAAACTCGCATATCTTGGATCCTTACTTTTTAACATATCTTGAAAATAAGCTTCCCCTCCCAATTTCTGTTTGTTAGAATAACTGAAACTGGCGGAATCTGATGCTTTTGATTCAATCATTGTTAATTTTGGTGGAGGACCCTCTGATAAAAATGTCGCATCAATACCGTTTCTACCTACTTGGAACAAATCTGAAATGTCTTCACCTAAGTTACTGTCTCTTGCTACTTTTTTCGCTACTTCTTCTCCAAAATCACCTTTATCATGACTAAAATATTTAGAATTATCGATTTTTCTTTCATGTTCTTTTGCGTCTTGCAAGTCAAAATTATCACTAATTTCATCTTTTGTATCCAATTTGTTGGCCAATTTGTTTCGTTTACGTGTTAATCTTTTGAGGTCATTCTCATTTCCTTCTTTTTTCAATTTGGCTATTTGTTCATCTAAATTTTTAATTTCTTTTTTGATATTGTCGGCCTTCAAACCACCTGTATCTTTCCCCTTAGTGCTCTTACCCGTGTACTCTCCTGATTCTAACGCATCAATCTGCTTTTGTCTCTCAGGTGAAATCTTTGCACCGGAACCTTTAGAATGTGGGATGTCAGGACCAGGATCATGAAACCGATAATGACCACCAGCAGTTGCGAAGATGGGTGACCTTTTAGTTAAACGAATATTCATCTTTCTAGATACACTTTGCAAGTAACTCCCCAAGGATTCAAAATTGGTTGGAAAACGGATGGCATTCGTTTTGAATTTACCATCTCCAATCTTGGCCAGAGCAGAGTCGGCCTTTGCTGAATCTCCGAATAAACCCGGCGCGCCACCTTTACCGGCTTTCTTTTCCTCAGTTTCCTTGAGTCCCCTAGATAAGGAGGCTTCTTCTTTCCCCAACTTTCCCAGCTTTCTAACTAACTTTGTGCCGCCTTTAACAAACGCATAAATGTCTGCAACACGTTCAACGGCCTTGATGCTGTCGTATCCTGCATCGTAACTTTCCTGTTTGGTATCGGTCAATGGATTAGGGAAGAAATTATTCAATTTTCGCTCAATCGGATCGGGTATGCTTTTTATGCCATCCCATACAGTTTCAAGGTCGTGAACCACATCTTTCTTTGTTTTCTTCCCTTGGAATGAATCGGCAATATAGTTCCAGCCAAACTTCGCACCGTTCTTAATGCCCTCGAGCGTCTCATTGCGCTCCAGAAAACCTTTACCAGTGTAATTTCCCGGCATAACAAGAGGGGTCATTACCATGGTCCCCATATCCACTATATCGACAACCGAGTCCCATACACCGCCTATAAATTCCAAACCCGCATCCCATTCTCCCTTGAGGGTGGCACCTACGTTTTCTTTAGCACGAGCTCCCATTACGCTTTGGATTCCCTTTTCAGCGACTTGTTTCTCAAAGTCAGATAAGATCGGATCTGGGTAGTATTGATGGAGGGAAGCTTTAAGCTGGATTTCCGAACTCACGCTGTTAACTTCCTGCTCCAAATCAAGCGTATCCGTTGTTGTATTCAAGTGTAAGCCATTCGTTCCTTGCAGCCGGATGCTACCTGCCGAAAGACTAAGGCTGCCTGCAGCTTGAATTTGTACACGTTGGGTACTGTTCAGGCTGACACCGTGCTGGGTATTCATGGAGATGTATAGCGATCCTTCCTGCGCACTCATCGACAGCTCGGAGTTCCCTAAGGAAATTTCTTTTCCTTGGGGATTTGCAAAGGATTTGACCCCAGGATCGGCTGTTTTACGCTGGTGACGTTCTGCTGGTGATTCGATCACGGCACCTTGAGCTGCGTGAGATGAAGGGACAGCAACACTAGATGGTTTCGTTCGGACCGATTGTATGACCATCGCATCGTCTTCGTCTGCACTTGGAAAATACAGCTTCACCTGTGCACCCTTTTCCGGCATCAGATACCACACCTGATTCCCTTCTGCAGAATAGGGAAACCACTGGGCATCCTTAGGATTCTGGTGATCGTCCATATCCAAATGCAATCGAACCTGATTCCGGCTGACCTCCAGTATTTTTCCTTCAATAGCCGCGCCAATGATTGTTCGATTATAGATTTTGGGGACCTTCAAGCCCCCAGTCAGGGCGCATTCATACGACCAAGTCATCAAGCCACGAATCAATTGACCCTCACGTTTGGTGATGACGTAAGTTTCGTGATTGCGTTCAACTTCATCTCCTAATTGCAGCATTTGATCCCACTCAAAGGTATAACGGGTGTAATCTCCGATATTGGCAGATCTCCAGCCGTTCGCCTCCTGATCCAGATAAGGAGCGATCTTGCGTTGTAACGAAAAAGGAACCTCTTTCAAATGAATATGCTGCCTGGCTTGCGGGATTCCGATCCAAATTTGCGCATGGTGTGAAACGATATTGGGGACGAGCAGGGCTCCCACATGTGAAGCCAGCCGTTTTAAAAAAGTCCAATCCGTCTCCTGATACTGCATAATAAACTGGCCTGTCGCTTTTTTCTCAAAAGCTTCATCGATCTTATCCGAGCCTTTATAATCGGCCAGCACTGCATCTACAATCTCCACAAATTTTTGATTGATATGTTGAAAGGAACGATTTTTGAACTGCGTATCCAATTTGAAGCTGTGAGAAATGACGTCGAGAGTTACCACGATTTCCTGGTGCGTGTGCTCCACATCTACGCAGTATAGTTGTCCTATGAATAATGGATGCTTCTGATCTTTGGCATCGGAATACCATAGCTCAACTTCGTCGTCGCTACTTGCTTTAGTAATGATCGTTTCTGCTTGATTGCCTTCCAAGACGCCCGTGATCTTCAGTCTGGCATGTTCTCCGAGCTCGTGACTCATATGGACATTACGAAGACGCAGCTTGCCATAGGGCCAGGTAACATGTAGATGCTGATAGGTAAAACGGTCTTTTGCTACGATGTTCATTCCTGAATCTCCTTGCTTGATAAAATCAACTGTCTTGCCCGTCATCGATGATTGAGATGATGCCCCCACCACTAGGTCCGATCGCAGAAGAGAGGGTACCATCATCACTGGGGTCTATCATGAAATTGAACGTATTAGTCAGAACATCTTGGCAGCTACACATTAAGGTCGAATTGTTGAGTAGGGCGGGTGCCCCCTCAATCAATACGTCTTCTTTCCCACCAGTCCACTTGGACCCAAACGCAATCTCAGGTTCGCAAGGAAGACCATGCTTCAATTTACACAGACCAAAAGCATTGATTTTGCTAATGTTGGCTCCACAAATGGCATCGTCCACGTTCAGAACGGGTTTATCTTTAATGAAGACACCATGGCTGTACATCATATTAAGCACACCAGGGTCTGTACCTTGACTGCACTGTAGCTTGGCTCCTCTCACCACATAGGAATGTTCTCCGCTGAATGCACCTTGGGCCAAAGCTTTAATAAGTATAGGTAAAAACATATAAGTACCTCCTTGGATAAAAGGTATAGATTCAAGAAAGCTCCGACCATGTCGCAGTATGCAGCATGGCATAGGTTAACGGAACCCAGAGGGGAGCATCCTCCAGCTTAAATTGGCAACTCCCGATCATAGCCTTGCCACGCCAGGAACGCACAAAGACAATCTGATAATAGGGAGAGGGGGAAACTAGAAAAATAGCTTCATAGCAGCCAATGATGGTATCTTGAATAGAAAGAATCTTTTCATCTACAAGCTTCATACTTGGTTGTGCGCGACTGGTTTGCTCAATCATCTGTTGTTGATAGACTTCTGTTTGCGTAGTGTCAAGTGCTTGCCTGCTTTGGTGCAGACCGAACAGGATTCCGCCCAGCTTGTCCTGAACGACGAAGCTTCTCGATGGATCTACCGTCTGTCCAGTTCGAACTTCTGGAGCAAGAGAGTCAGGCAGGGAAATGGTGACTTGATTTTCAAAGACAGGAAGGGTTTGAAACCGAATTTCCTGTTCATTCGTCAGCGTTAGTGAGCCTTTTAAAATTCCCTCTATCGCTTCTTCAATAGATATCATCATCCAGCTTTCATCGTTTTCCGCTGTACTTAATTGCTCTTTCAATATTTGCTGATGATGCAGTTTTAAAAAAAATTCATCCCAATGCTCCGTCAAGATTGAACCTCCTTATAAGAGTTCTAGCTTCTGTAGCCGAAAACCACTCAAACTCCGCCGAAGCAAGCTTTCAGCAGCCTCTAAGCTAACGATGAAATAAGGTTCCCTCACGTTGGACAATCGGAAAAAATGGTGTCCATTCACCTTATGGCTATCTAGAACAAGTCGTTTTAGAGTTTGGTCGTGCGCATAAAATTCAGTCTGCTCTGAAATGCCATCCACAGAGGGAACGGAACAAATCCAATATAATTCCTGACGGCTAGGTTCCCGGTTCACGATATACACCTGCTTAAAACGAGCTTGTGTATTGTATAATTCTAGAATCCGTTTCATAGGATCGGAAAATAGCGGTTGTGAGGTTAAAAATGGTAGCCAGTCCGTATACTCCGCATCTTCTGTCGCATGAACATCTAAAACCTGAGCCGGAGGCATGCCAACAAATGGCGTTTTAAAAAGATTTAAATTCATCGGTTCAATGTTTCGGGATATACGATGATCATCGACCAGCACATAATAATGGCGCATACACATTCCTCCTTACTCCGTCCACACAATAGATTGAAGCTGTGCTTCGCTTAGTTTCCAATGCTGGTAGTACTTTTGCGGGACGAGGGTTCCTTGCATCGAAGCCCCCTCAAAATACGCATGTTCAAACGAATGTACATCCGTAAAATCGGCCCCATCCAGGATGGCATGTTCAAAATGAAGGCCACATAGACCTGGCACCCGAACTCCATGTTCCCGATAAGGTTGTCCGCTGGCATTACTGAAGTTAGCATCTCTCAAATCGCTATATCTAAAATCCGCGTCGGTCAGTAAGCATCCCTGAAAGCTACCCCCTGCTAGATTCGATCGCTGCCACATGTTTCCGATCAATATGCAGGTGTGAAACTGGCTTTCCCGTAAGTCAGTGTGGCTAAAATCGTTATAGCGCAGATCCTTTTGCATCAGGTGAAGGTGGGGAAGAGAGAGCCGCTTTAGGTTTTCGTAAACATAGGGTTCTTCTTCACTGGAGTGTATCAATTGCTCTCTCACATGATCTGCAAGAAGTACTTCCTGATCTTCGACATATAGATTCTCGCTGATATCCTTGTACTCACCCGTTCGGATGGCTACACGATCAGCTTTATGAATAGCGAGATACTCAGGCATTTGAACCACTTCTGTCATGCCTAAGCGCAGAAGGGAGCTCACAAACTGGTGGAATAAAGGAGCGGATTCCAACATCAATCGTTCAACGTCCACTGAAGTGATCGTCCCCATATATATTTTTCGTTCCTTCTCCAAGGCTTCCAACATGATACTCATTGGTGCGTAAGCCCATGACGCGTCATAGGTTAACTTGCAATCGGAATCATCTTCGTACCATTCAGCAGAATAAGCCTCGACCATATACAGGTAGGATTGCTCCAGCATCTGAGTGCGCAAGAACGAGTAGTGAATATATCCAATGGGTTCTTTTTGGCCTTGTTGCTGCATGTTCAGAATGTGTATACACAAATCCCTAAACGATTCTTTGAAATCGGAGATTAGTTGAGCTTGGTAGCGATCAAACATGGCTTCCAGCCTGTCCAACTGAATGTCCAGCAAAGGTGTAAAATGATGTTCTTTAAAATGGTGTAATGCCGCTTGTTTATCCATCTGCTAGTTTTCACCTTCCGTTAGTTCATCTTAATTTCCGTGCCGGAGAAGGTGGTTTTGTCATCCAACGTGATCGTGTTACCTTTACCAGACAGCTCAATTTTTCCGGCAGAAAGCTGGATGTTACCGGAACTCATAATAATATCCGAAGCCGCGCTAATACTCACATTTTTTCCACTTACAATATCAATGCCTGTTTTATCGTTAATGACAATGGACATGCCATTGCCAGAAATAACGATTTGATCTGGGGCGAGCATGATTTCTTTGCCGTATTTGGTTCGCAGCGTCTTAATGGCAGGATCAGCCATTCGATCTGGCGCAGGAGCTACCGCAGACAGTGCCGAAGAAGAATTTGATCCGGCAGACGAAGCAGAAGTTGTGCCATGACCAGAAGTAACAGAAGCTTTTCCCCCGGAAGGTTGTGGTTCTCTTTTAACTGAGCTGATTGCGTATCCTTCTTCTTCCTTATAACTGGGGAAATAAATGCGAATGCTGTCCCCATCCTCAGGCATACAATACCAGCCCGTGTTATCCGCAGAGGCATAAATGGTAGAGTAGGGAAACCAGTAATCTGTGTTCGGATCTTGCTGATCGTCCATATCGAGCTGGGCACGTACTTTGTCCCGACGAACGCTCAGTACTTTGCCTTGAATAGAAGCACCGATAATGGAGCGATTGTAGTCTTTAATCGGACGTAAGCCGCTTCGTGGTGACAGCTTGGCGGTATGGGTCAGTACCCCGTCCTTCATCTCTGTTAGCACTTCAGCTACGATCAGCTTATGACCTTGAAAGGTCACTTCGTAGCCAGGCTCCAGCAATTTCTCCGTCTCGACCTCATATTGGATAAAATCCGCATCACGCACGCCAGGGATATGGTTCTCTGAGGCGGTTTGAAAATCAGCGACCCGTTTGGTGACTTTATAATTGGTAGATTGTATTTCGCCCTTGCTGAGTCCCATAGGTAGACCAAAATAAAACTTTGGCACTCCATAGCCCACTGCAGGAATGAGCGGAGAGTAGAAGTGGGAAGCCATCCGTTTCAGAAATTGCCAATCGGTTTCATCATATTGCATGATAAAGGTACCAATGGGCTTCTTATGGGACACAACATCCATCGCTTCTGCTTTGGAGTAGTCTGATACAATACTTTCAATCAAACCCGTATAGGTGAGCTTGGGATTTTGGAAAGAACGTTGATGGCGTTTAATATCTAACTCGTAGGTATGAGAGATGGCTTCGACGGTTAGGTAATGGACCCCGTGAACGACTTTTTCCTCCACATCCAAGGCAATGCCTCGAAAAAGAGGCTGCCGATTGCCATTTTTGTCTGTAACAAAAGCTTTGACCTGGGTTTCTTCATCCGAAGCACGTATATACAGCTCTCGCTTTTTCTCCGAGATGATGCCTGTACAGATCATTCGGGCATGGTCATTGACTGTTTTTAAGATTTTAAGTTCATGAAGGCGGACGAACTCATAAGGCATGATTTCGATATGACCGTACGTCACGATATTTTCCATAGGTGTCTCCTTCTGTAGTTGTGTTTAAAAAGTGGAATTATAAATCCAGCATATGTATTTATCGGTTAAAAGAGAGAGTTAGTTTACAGAATGACCCATTCATTATGGTATTTACTATGTGTAAATCTGGAATTTGAAGATATGAGAGGGACGTATAAAATGGAAATAAGCATATAATAGGTGGTAAGAGGGAGTATAAAGTGATATTTATAAAAGATTAAGCTTTAATGAGAGAGGAGGGTTCATGTTATGCCAAAAAACGATAATATGCTGGCCATTTTATGGATGCTGAATTCGGGTGTAAAAATGACAGCAAAACAAATATCTGAAAAGTTAGAAATAAATATAAGGACAGTTTATCGGTATATTGACGCACTATGCGCCAGTGGAGTGCCTATAATATCCGACACGGGCCATCATGGCGGGTATCGCTTGCTGAATAATTTTATTAGAGCACCTTTGCTATTTGATATGGAGGAAAAAAAGGCGCTCCTTCATGCTGCGGTTTTTGCAAAAGAGGCTGGATACCCTTTGAGTGAGGCATTAAGCAATGCGACGTCAAAATTGAAAATGTATTCGAATCAAGAGCAGGAAAGTATACTTAGTCGTCATTTAGCCGGATTTGAAGTGATAAATCGCATGGGAGATCCTTCTCTTCAGCCGATATTGGCAGAATTGGAGCAGGCTGTAGCCAACGAATTCTCTGTCGAAATGGATTATCGCACAAGCCATGAAGAACAACCCAAGAATAGGGTGATAGACCCCTACGGAATGGTTTATTGGAACAACAAATGGTATACTGTTGCATTTTGTCACCTAAGGAATGAGATCCGTAGCTTTCGGGCAGATCGGATTCTACAGATTAAGCGTACTCCAAGCCTATTTAAGCGGCCTGAGGCTTTTTCGGCTCGTGAATTTTTTATGCAAAATCTGTTACCTGATTTAGTGGGCAAGGACGGTTTAATTTCTTTAATGATCGAAGGCAAGTCAGAGGCATTGGATGACTTATGTCTGCATTGGTTTTTGGGGCATCATCTGAAAGAACGAACCGCTAACCAAGCCATCTTTTTGCTTGAGGAAAAATCACTTCATACATATGTCCCTTATTTACTCCTACCCTATGGGAAATCCATTCAAGTCATCGAACCACAGAGCTTGAAGGAAAAACTAGTTGCTGTTGCGTCGGAGTTAGTAGAATATTATCAGCGCTAAAAGCTTCACTGACAGCAGATGTCAGTGAAGCTTTTTTATAATGGGGATAATCACGGGTTACTGAGGTTGGTATCACTTGATAAATTATAAAATAAGGAGAACCTGTGAATGAATAGTACGGTATATCTTTATGTATTTGACACTATGGCAGACTGGGAGATCGGTTACTTAACTGCCGAACTGAACTCGGGGAGATATTATAAAAAGGGGCTGTTCCCATCCAAAATAGTTACCGTGGGAATGGAAAAGACTCCTGTCACAACCATGGGCGGATTGAAAATCCTGCCTGACATCAAACTGGATGAGTGCAGCATTGAGAGCACGGATTTATTGATTTTACCCGGTGGAAATACATGGACAGAAACCATTCACCAACCGATTTTAAAAATTGTTGAGAGATGTTTAGAGGAAGGTATATGGGTGGCGGCGATTTGTGGTGCTACCATGGGACTTGCCCAGGCAGGACTACTGAATTCACGTTCGCATACAAGCAATGATCTGGAATACCTCAAAATGACCTGTCCCACCTATACGGGCGAAAAGTATTACAAAATGGAATCTGCTGTAACGGATGGAAGGCTGATCACTGCATCTGGAACGGCTCCGTTGGAATTCTCCGTACACGTTTTGAAAGCTCTAGGTGTGTTTTCTTCTAAAACATTAGAGGCTTGGTATAGTCTTAATAAGACTCGTGCATCCAAACATTACTATGAGTTGATGAATTCAATCCAATGAAGGTATAAGCATAAAACTGAACTGTTACGATCATTTAAAGGAGGAGTTAAAATGACTGAAAGCAGAGAATATGTGGGAGTGTCAGGTAAATATACAAAGAATGGAATACCCAACGGCTTTACATCTATTACCCCGTTTATTACTGTGGAGAATCCTTTGGAAGCAATAGAGTTTTATAAAGCGGTTTTCAATGCGAGGGTTAAGGATATTACTGAATTTTCTGATGAGAATGGCAATAAAATCATTGTTCATGCGGAATTAGATTTTGGAAATGGTTTTTTGCAACTCGGAGCAGCGAATCCGACATATCAATTGGTCTTGCCACCAGATGAAGGAAATGCGTGTTATTCTTTCGGAATTTACGTAATGAATGTGGATCAGGTCATTGAAAATGCGGTAGCAAGAGGAGCGAAAGTAAGGGAACCCGTTACAAACTTTGTTTCAGGTGATCGATTCGCAAGTATATTGGATCCTTGTGGAGTAAGATGGTCTATTATGACCAGGATCGAGGATTTGTCAGAAGAAGAAAGTAGCCGTAGGGTTGCTGAATGGGCCAAAAGCTTTAGTGAAAAATAGATGCGATCACTTTTTTTGGTAAAATGTATTAAAAGTGACTATTTGCTGAAATGATGCCAAATAGTTGGCGGAAAATATGGCATCATTATCACCAATAAGGCATGTTGTGTACGTGGTAATAATATATCGAGATCAGAAAATTGATGTAAGAGAGTTTAAGAGCAATTTGAATATATTACTGCATTCCAAATAACGTTTTAGGATTGAGTGATGTTCATTGTTACTGCATTTCACAATGGCATATAATTTGGAAGATGTGCAGGAAAGACAGTAAAGAGGGGCGGCGTGCCCCTCTTATTTTCGTAATGCTGAGCATTTTTATTTATTTACAGAAAGTGTAGCACTTCATTTTCATAATTGAACATCATAAAAAAACTTTTTTCTCATTCAATGATCTTGCTATATTCGATAAAAGCTGAACTGTATTCCTTATCTCATCTTCCGTAGTGTCCGGGTGAATTGCGCAGATTCTGAGAACAGTCTTTCCATTGAGTTGTGTCGTAAGCACTGTGGCGTACCCGTTGGTCACCATTTCTTGGGAGATCCTTTTATTGAGTGAATCTAATTCCTGGTCGGATAGCCCAGGTGGTGCATATCGAAAATTAACAATCGCTAATTGCGCGGGGCATACAATTTCCCAATGATTATGTTTTTTGATTTCATCTTCAGCCCATTCTGCGAGTTGAACTCCATGCTCTATCACTTCACCGACAGCATTCGTGCCTAAAGCTTGCAGTGTCACCCATAGTTTCAGACTTCGAGCAGGCCGGGTTAACTCTGGACCCAAATCCCAATAATTAATATGTTCTTCATCGGTCTCGGCATCCTTCAAATATTCTGGGCGTGTGCTGAAGCAGTTTTTGAGTTGCTGCTTATCTTTGGCTAAAACCACGCTACAAGAATAGGTCTGCATTAGCCATTTGTGTGCATCCCAGGTGATACTATCTGAACGCGATATCCCGCTCAAAAGAGACTTATATTTCGAAGAAGCCAAAATCGACGCACCGTAAGCTCCATCCACGTGTAACCAAATATTATGTTTTTCACATAGGTCAGCAATTTCGTTTAGCGGGTCAATGCTTCCTGTATTGGTTGTGCCTGCCGTGGCAATGATCGCAAAAGGTTTCATGCCAGCCGCCTGATCATCCATTATTTTTTTCTCTAAGGCTGAAACATCCATACGAAAATTTTTATCACTTGGAACCTTTCTGATTTGATCACTACGGAATCCGAGGATGCGTAACCCTTTGGCGACCGATGAATGAGTTTGATCTGAAACATAAGCAGTTCCAATGGCATATTCCTGCTCGGATAACCTTGCATTGCGTGCAGCGGCTAAAGCGGTCAAATTCGAAAGTGATCCGCCGGACAGAAATAAGCCTCCAGCCGTATCGGGATATCCTGCTTGGTCACACATCCATCGGATCACTTCCCCCTCTAAAAGGCTTGCGCTCGAACTCTGCATCCAGCTTCCGGCGTGGGTATTATAAGCACAGGTCATGATATCTCCTAACCAAGAGTAAACAGACACGGGGCTAGGAACCATTGCAAAAAAACGAGGGTGTTGCATGAAGGCTTGATGAGGATAGACGTTTTTCCTCATTTCATCGACAACCTCTTTTACGGGTCTTCCTTTTTTGGGAAAGCCAATTCCCCTTAAATGAGCTATTGTATCCTCATCTGCAATGTTGATTACTTTTTGAGATCGAATGTTATTGTTTTCTGCCATGTATGAATGTATGAACTCCTCAATAATCTCACCTAATTGCTGATTTGGTTCTTGATTCATCATAAGCATCTCCTTTGTTTAACTTCAACCAAAGTATAATATAACATCTGTTGTCATTTTGTGATATTTACCGATTTCATCATTACGTTTATTTTTAGGCACTTCGCTATACGTAAAGTAATTTTCAAGGGCAAAGATGGCTGTAAAATCGCCGTTCAGTGCAAATGCTGGAAACGTGATGTTGGGAATGAGATAGTACTCCAACTCAAGGCTGGTAAGCAGGCAGATACATAGTTGCTGTGTTGCTTGGATGGTAACGACGTAATTTTGCAAGGCAGCAAGGAGGCGGGGGAGCTTGAATATAGGAGGGGGAACCTTAGTTATCTGAAAAGTATTAAAAAAGAATGTATAGTCACTTGTAAGAAAAGTGTTCGAAAACGCTTTGCCAGATGTTGCAAATGAGCTGCTTGAAAATTTGAAAAATGACTCCAATTAGTGCTCCAAATTCTTAAGGATTTTTATATCCAATGATTAAACTGGGAGTAAAAAATACTGGTGGTCCCTAAAGATATGTTAGGAGCCACCAGTAAAAACTAATTTACGATATTGTGCATATTGACAGCCATCTTTCGATACACACCTTAATTTGATTAAGAATTATTGTCCAATTTGCTCTAAGATTTGTGTGTAAGCATTCCTATAATGATCAGGGTTAGGATCTTCTCCTATGATCTTGGGTACGTCAAAGTCAGACAGCAGGAAATGGTGTTTGGGTTGAACTTCATGCCTTGCTAAGCAACTCTTGCAACAGGACAAGGGACAGCCGTCAATTGCAATGATGTCACGTCCCGATTTCGCTGTTCTGACAAGGGGTTTGACATCACCACCAACACCAGCTATACAGGACATTTCAGCGACTTTTTCTCGATCCATTTGTATAGCGATCATGTTAGCGGTTTGTGCTGCGGAGGAACATCCAGAACAAGAATAGACAAGAGGTAAATCAGTTCTTTTCATCTTTGTACACTTCCTTGTTTTTTCTTTGTGATCGATCACGGTATCTTTGGTTTCAGCTGAAATAAATTTAAAATTGTTTATATTTTAACTTAAATTTACAGTCTAAACCGTGATCGTGATCACGACATTATTTTTGTGAAATCTGCTATAGGGCTAACTGTGTGTATGTAAATCAGCTAGATCTCTAATTATTCATCCATCTCCCGACGAAAATATGTAGATAGGTTTTTGTATGCCTTATTAATATCATCATCTGTGTATTTATTAATGATACGGTTTAATGTTGCTTCAAGTGTATTTTCATTAAAGTCCTTTGCTATAAAATGACCATGCCCGATAATAATATCACCTTGATCTGCCATTCTATCTAACCTTTTAGGACTTATTAGTTTAAATGAAAACATGTCTGATGCTCCATTTATTTCACTGGGTCCGATATCTACATTATAAGTAATATAGAAATCGTCTATATCTTCACCCCAATCCTCATACATCTTTGTTAAAGCCTTTATTATAAGCATTTAATTATTCTCCTATTCTCCTATTCTTCAATATCAATATGAACATTACTTATCTGCTTTGGTGCCTATGCTTTACCAGCACTGTATTCTTCGAACACTTTCTCTTGTAAATCAAACACGTTAAGATGTGGAGGGATCTCAAGTCATTGTTTTAGGGGAAAGATAGGAGCGTGTTCTATACAAAACAAAACAACTCTCGCAGTGACTTCTTTGGCGCTATGTTTTTATTTTGGTAGAGTGTAAATAACATCAAATGGGTTCTTATCTTCAAAAAAATCGGTGTAGAGCTTTGCAATTTCGTTTGAATTCAAATCCTTATTATATCGCAATAATCTCCCTAATTTCACCAATACGTCAGCTTCTTTTGAGGTTACTATTTTCTTTTGTACTATATTTTCTGTATTTTTTGGGGTTACCCATGTCCAATCATTCATAGCCGCTTCAGTAAATGGATATCCAAAAGATAACGAACTGATATGAGCGTATTCTGAACACAGAGGATGAACAATTAATAAAAAGGCTGCAATTATTCCTGAACGATATCTTATCCTTTGTGCATTTTGAACCTCTTGAGTAAATGATTCTAGGTAATGAGGGATTTCTCCCCAATTAGAGCGTCCCATTGAAACTAGTATTTCAACGGCAAATTTATTATTTAATTTATTGGCCAATTGTAAGAATATCTGTTTGTTTGTAGAGCCAGAGGCGGTAAATGCACCTAAACATCTTGCAGCTTCCTTAACGTTAGTCGCACCTTCTGATATAAGTTTCACGTATTCGTCCAACATCGTATCGTCGCTAACGAATTCTGGAGATTCCACAATTGTTTCAATTAAAAGTGCCTTTGTACTCTGTTCTTTAACCAGAGGAATCATACTAACAAGTTGAGCAAAATAGTCACCCTCTAATTCTTCTAAATTGCAATCATTTTTTAATAACTTTAGAGCAGCTACTATAACACTATCATCTTTATCTAAAGTAGCATTTGTTATTAGTTGTATAATTTTTCCGACCACAGATTTCTTCCTTTCAGGATTAGATTAAAGGTCATCTTAATCTTTTAATTTGTTCTTTAGGTAGGCTAATGATAGGGAGGAATGAAAAATTATTTTTTTGCGTGGAAAAAAGGCTCATTCCTACTCATCGTTTCAGATAGAATAAGCCATTATATGATCCTTTTATTTAACATTTGAACTACTCACTCTTAATAGCTCTTCTCCCAGATCCAAAATACTCTTGGAAAAGTTGAAATCAACAACTTCCCAAGAGATTTCATGTGTTTAGACTCTACTTTTTTTAAATTTGCTTGCTCTAAGCTACTGCTATTCATGAAATCAAAAGGAACTGTCTCCTCAATATTAAATGTTAATGTTATTTTAGGCTTACTTTCAGTAACAATCATTAATGCTACGTAGCAATCCTCTAGGAAAGATAACTTCCCCCCGCATTTACATACAATATCACCGCTATCAATTGTATAGGGCCAACTGTAATATTGCTCACTTCCTGCAAGAAGGTTACCTTCAATTAGTTTGAAATCCGCACCTTTGACCCCCTCAATTCGAACTTTCATTTTTCCAAATACAAAAAGTGAATCATCTTTTACATGAAGTCCCTGATTTTGTTTTTGATCTTTAAAATTATAAATATCTATCACTGTATTTATGAGTTCAAATTCGTATATTCCTCTAATATCACTTGGAAAATTCAAAAAAATAGTCGGTGTAAATTCTCCATCACCATCTATAATTCCATCAAATTCTTCATTACTTATATCAAGAGTAAGTATCATTTCACTATAACCTCACTTTCTTATAAAGGTGTACTAATCTAGCATTGGTGATTTTATATTTTCACCATCTGTAGTTAAATAGCTGCCATCATTGGGGATCTCTCGTCTTTCACCTTTATCCTCAACCCTCAACCCTCAACCCTCAACCCTCTACCTCTAATGTTCTCACCAGCTTGTTCATATTACCAAACGGCATTAGGGGCAAGAGGAAAGTAAAAAGAACAAGTCAATCATGGCAGTCTGACCATAATCGACTCGTTCGACTTAATTCAAAAATGTTATTTAGGATACTCTGATTTTACTTTTATCATGTAATAAACAGGGGAAATTTACCTTTTATATCCGCTATCTTTAAAAATATCTTCTTCTAAATAAGGATAATTCAGTAGCTCTAGATTTTTTTTAGTGATATACCTGGTTTGATTTTCATCTAGATTATTATTGATAAATAAACACTGTTCTTAGTGAATTTCCCTCCCTTAGCCGTTTGAGTCTGTGTATGTAAACTCTGATGGGGAGGGATGGGAGGTTATTGTTTTTTTGGAATGGAAATCCATACATACTAATAAAACAAGTTGGAATGAGCTTTTGTAAGTTTATCGAGTGCTTAAATCAGTTAGTGTTAAGTTTGTTGGTAAGCATTTAAATTTACTTTAATAACTTTTTTCTGCTTGAATTTGTTCAAACCATTCCATTGAAATATCATCTGCAGTTTTAACCGGATGATTAGTGTGTACTAATTCATAGTTGTAATTAGCTGTTAACTTGTTTAATTTAACATCATAAATTATTTTCATTTCTGTAGGCATCTCACGTCCGTGTTTTTTGCATAAATGAAAAATTTCCTCAATATCATTGTTTATTATTTTTATAACTCCACGTTGTCTTTCTACAGATACGTCATATACAAAAACGTCTTTTTCTGCACTGTTTAATACATCATTAAGTTTATGTCTTTCAATAACTTTGTTGTTTATACGATAAAAAAAGTCGCTAGAAATCATTCCCTCTTCATATGAGCAATAAATATAAATTTTATCTGCTCTATCATTAACATATTCCAAGCAAATGGAAACCATATCAGCTTGTAACTCGCTAAAAAAATTTTCAAATAGATTAGTTATATAAATCTCTCCTAATTTAGGATTAGAAGGTCTCCAAACTATCTCAATATTATTTTCTCTAAAAGTAACATAGTTATGCTTATTTATTTTCTTTTTCTACAGTTTCAAGATACTTTTCTAAATGCTTTTTTCCTGAGTTACTTTTAGGCATAATGCCAAGATAATTGTATTTCCAAATCGTTTTTCTTGCATGAGGGTCTGTGTTCGAAAGATTGTCATAATTAAAATCAATTTTGAATTTTCCTGTACTTTCTAATACTAAAGTTAGATTGCTCCAGGCCTCTTGGTCGTTATCTTTAAATTCTCTCCAGAGCACCTGAATTAAATCCACTAATTCATTCCACTTTTCAGAATATTCAATTTCACTTACTGTGAAAATTTCAGGAATGTCATGGCTGTAAACAGCTGTATCACTACCCTCAGGATAAAAGTAAAAATATGCAGTTTGGGCACCGTCCACGATTTCGCCGTACAGGTAGACCTTAGACCATTCCTCGGGAATCGCATCCACTATGACTTCTGCTATTTGTTGATATAATATTCCTAATCGTTCATCATTCATTCAATTTCCCTCCTGGTACATTATCGAATCTACTAAATTCCCAATCTTCTTCACCAATTTTATATTTAATATCAAAACTTTCAGGACGTTGAGAATTCCCCTTGTAATTTGGTGTTATTTTTACCTTCACTTCATCGCCTTGTTTAAGTGCGTCAGCCCAAGAATTTTCGAGTTTCTTCCATTCACCTTTATTTAGATTACCATTCATTGGCACGAGATTATCAAGATTCCCTGAACCCTTAAATATACTTGCAATCAGATGGCCACCTTCGTCATCAGGCAAACGATCTTCTCGACCCGCAATCCTCTGAGCATATCCGTTTCTTTTTCCGTCTCCTAATTTGAGTTCACCTTCCACATTTGAAACACGTCCTTGACCATCGGTTTTATAATTGTATCCTTCCTTACTAGTATACTCAATATCTGGTTTCAAAACCTTTTTGCGACCATTTTTAGTGTAATGATCTCCATAGTTTACTTTGGTGGGATTTTCTGAAATCTTCTCAGTTTTAGGCGGTTTCTCCTTAGGTTTGCTCGGCTTAGGAGGAGCGGAACCATGTTTGCCTTCATCTTTGATCATTTGCCAGAGTTCAGCGGAGCTTTTTCCAGTGTTGGACGCGCCACTGTAGAGCGCCTTACCTCCATGAACCATGAAACCAGCGGATGCTGCTGCTGCCAGTACGCCTACAGGAGTTAATACGCCCGTAGAAGTCGCAATTACAGAAATGCCTTCTCCTCCCACCCCAGCGATTACTTCCCCAGCACCTACTAAAGTGCTAACCACGTTTCCTGCAACTTCGCCTACCTTACCTGCTGTCGGGTGCTTAGGATGATAGTCACGTTGCTTATATAAATCCATTGACATATTCACCTTGATGGTTTCATTGGCTCCCTGAGCAGCATCCCATATCAATTCACCTTGAAGCTGTGCCGCTTCCCTTTTTGCTTGAGCAGCCATCATATCATTTTTAGCACTTTGTTCAAACATCTTTTCCCACCAAGGCTTAGGTTCCACGACTTGTGGTTTAGGCTGCTGCGCCATGCGGCTGTCGTAATTGGCTCTCCAGCGTTTTCTTACTTCTTCCGGAACCTGCTGATACGCATGAACCATGGCATTCGATTCTTTAAGCAGATTCTGTACTAGTTCCAATGTGTCGCCGGAATGAGCTATATGACGTGCGCTCGTAAACACTTTCCCAAGAATCCACTTGTTATAATAGGCTTGTTTAGCTTTCTCATGCTCGTGTATACTAATCAACCCTTGCATGGCCAAACCAGCCAAGTGTTTCAACGGATGAATGCCGTTCCCCTTACTGCCTCCAACGGTAGGGGTTCCTTTGCTCCGAACAGGGATCGCTGCGGTTGCTCTCAGAATCACACCACCTGCAGGTCCACTTAGCGCACCCGCTACAACACCAGCCACTTTTCCCATCACTGGAATGGAGCCTAATAGTTTGGACACCGTACCCATCATGGCATTCGCCTGTTGAAGCTCTGCTGGCTGGACTGGTGACTTTTGCTTTAGGAGGAGAGGTTTGGCTGCTTGATGATGTCTTAGCTGCTGATGGAGCTTGCGCCGCCTGATATGCTTTGATGCTCATCAATGGAGGTTCTGGAACAGGAGGGAGGTCAGCCACGAAAACAGGAGCCTTCACTGTACCTTCCTGATAAATCACCGGAGCCTTGGTATCTGTCTCACCATCCAATACCATGCTGCTGGCTCCACCTTTTAAGTATAGCGCCGTGCCAGCTTCCAGTGATAGTTCCTCACCTGCATTGAGCTTCACATGACCACCCTGAATTTGCACATTCCCCGGACTGTTAACGGTAATGCCACCATCTTCATTTAGTGTAATTGAAAATCCATCCGAGGTGGACAGGGCCAGTTCTTGCTCAGACATTTCTATGCCGCTTCCTTGCACGTGTTGCCACACCTTCATATCGGGTTGTCCATTCGCGTGGCGTTGTTGTCGTAATGAATCTGTCACATAGGCATCCTGTTCGTGATGTGTAGGCAGATACAATTCCACCTGTTCCCCGATCTCAGGCATATCGTACCAGCCGCTATGTTCTTCTGCAACATAACGGGCGGCTACGGGAAACCAGCACGCTTTGGCAGGATCTTGCTTCGAATCAATTTCCAGTTGAAGCTGTACGAAATCCTGTTGTACCTTCAGCACCGTTCCTGTCAGCGAAACCCCGGTGGCCTGATTGTTTTCATACCGAGCATACCGGATATCCTGTTCGGACTGAAGATTATAGCGAGTACGCAGTAAGCCATCTATCAGGGTTGTCACGGCTCGAACCACGGCCAGTTCTTTTCCTTGCCCGATAGGTAACGTGATGAGGTCGCCTAGTGCATAGTATTGCAGGCTTTCAATCATATAGGTGACATACGAGCCAGCACGTTCTCCCGGCTTTTCCGCATCCAACTCATGAAACGTTTTCCGTACTCGATAAAATACATCCCGTTCCACCTTATGCTGCTTGCCTTCTGGCATACCGAAGAAAACCTTGGGCGAGGCTGCGGTTACCTCTGGCACAAGTACGGAGCCGAAGCGAGAAGCGAGGCGTTTTAAAAACGCCCAATCCGTCTCCTCATATTGTAAAACAAACGTGTCCAATTTGGCATGGTTGCTTACCGTATCAATGGCATCTCCGTACTGATATTTTCGAACCATCGATGTGACCAGATCATCATAGGTGCGGTGAATATCTTGATAGGAGCGTCTTTTACGTTTAATATCCATCTGGTATGAATGGGAAGCGGCCTCCAGTTCAAATGTATACACGCCTCGCACGCAGTGTACGGACATACGTGTAACAATCCCATGGAACAGCCTTCTCAGCGATTGTCCTTGCTCATCCAACTGACGAATCACAATGGGCTCCTGATCCATATTTTGACCAATACAAGCTACTCCCTGTTCTTCGGAGAGCATGCCGCTGATATGTAAATAGGCATGATCGTTAATGTCGCTTGTTATTTGAAGTTGTTCAATGTGTAGTGGCTGAAAGGGACCATAAAAGCGTAGGCTTTCATATCCAATCCCATCTGATAATACGCTCAAGTGAGTTCATAACTCCTTTCCAGATGTGATGGGTATTTTCTAAGTTGAATTTGCTTCTGATTATAGAAGCCGCAGATGAGTACAACTTGAGTTAAGACCCATATGTATCACTGAGTTTGTTTGGCATAGAAACCTTGTTATTCGGATTTAGGAGTTTCAAGTAAGCTTCCATTCAAGGTACAAAGGGCAAGAGGAGATATTTAAATAACAGTCCAGCATATGTATATATCGGTTAAAAGAGAGATTTAGTTTACAGAATGACCCATTGGTTGGGGGATTTACTATGTTTATTTTTGGAAGTAGGAGGATGAGAGGGAAGTGTAACATGAGTTAATATAGGAATATGGTAATACGCCACATGGTTTGCTATTTCGATGCTTTTTCATGCTGCCAAAACAGATACTTAAAACCAAATGATACCCTACCTAACTAAACAATCTAAATTTAAAAATAATGGAGTGATAGAATGATAAGGGGACTTGTGCTTTTAAATAGTGGGAATATTGAAGATTACTTACCAGACTTATATGATTGGAGTCTTACTGAAAGCGAAAAAGAGCAACATACTTGCCGACCCATAATCGAACTTCCTCCATATAACAATTATAAAGAGAATGTACTGAAAAGGCTTGCAAATGGGCAATTAATATATATCTTGGTTGATAAAAGTAACGGTAATAAGCGGATAGGAAAGATACAGCTTTTTGACTATAATTCTCGGAATAAAAGTGCCGAGATCGGATACCATTTTTGAACGTAAGGATTTAGAGTTGAACAAAATTTATGCAACGGTTGCAGCATGTAATCAAGCTTCTATAAAATTATTAGAAAAATTCCATTTTAAGCTGGAAGGGACTTATCGAGAGCATGCTAGCTTAGCTGAAAAAGAAATAGAAGGAAATTGAACTATTATTTTTAAAATGGAACGAGTTAATTTCAAGTAAATCCGTTTCATCCTCTCGACACACGTTGAGGCCGTAGTAAAGCTATGTCGAGTCGATATATAGAGGTGCTTAATTGTAGCTTCCTATGTCCTTTACGAGCTGGGGAAAAGTTTATAGAAATAAGGTATGGCACAACAAAATAAATGTTTCGATTTTTTTGGATTTAAAGGGGTTGGACACATCCGATGTATTTAACTGAAAATGTGAGTATTCAAGAGAGCGTCCTTAGTTTGGCGTTCTTTTTTTTTGTACGCTACCTGTAAGAATTCCTCAAGCAATAAGGTTATTCCCTTCTGTGACGTGCAATCAACTTGCTGTGGTTCAATTACTTTAAATAAATACGGATGCAGGGAAGGTGAACCCCTTGGATAAATTTAAAGATCTGGAGAAATTGATTAAACTTACAGGAGATCGCGCCAAGTTGGATGCGAAAGCGAACGATACATATATTGTATATAAAACGCCGGATGGCCAAATTGTAAAAGAATACAACGATGGAGACATTGTTCCTGTTGCGGATACGGATGTTCTCATGCATAAACATATACCAATGATGTATGTATTTGCGGGGAATAATGGAAGCGGTAAAAGTACGATTCAGAACCTGGTTGTTGACCGACTGGGAATTAGCGTAAATATTGATCCTGATGCCTTGCCCAGAGGAATCGAAGTGACTTTCTGAGATGGATATTGTGAACAGACCTGGATTCTCGGAATGGGAGGATAAGCATCATTACAAGCAAGCATTGGAGAATGAAGCTTTGTACTGGCAGGGCATGAAGGACGGAGCACAGTTTGTATATGTTGTATTAGAGAAGATGCTTCATGATGAAAAAGAGAAAGAAGAATAGCCAATGGAGATTAGATGGTTATAGAGAATATTTAAAAAGATGCTGGGCACCTACCAACCTGGTCATACCCCTGTCAAGTAGACAGGGTATGACCAGGTTGGTAGGTGTTTTAATTTGTCTTACGTTATGGGACACAGGCTCAGGCTTTTCAGTTCAATTCGTCTTGTTTGACTATGCTTGCAACTTACCCGCACGAATATCATCTGTCATGCCCGCGTAAGGTGCCTGGGCAATCAACTTCTTGTTGTTCACACCTGCATTTTCAATGAAAGTAATATATGCGAATTCAGGAACTACATGCTTCGGATAAGTCTCATACTTTTCACGCGATTCTTCCATTACAGGGATGAAATCATTTTGATAGCGTACTTTAATCCCTGGATGCTCATGCACCCATTTCGGAAAGAAAATAATACCATGCATGGTCAATGAAATGGCTGGATGGGTTCAGTATTGGAGAAGCTTCGCCGAAAGAATCATAAACTTTAAGTCGGTATAAGTCGATTAAATAATTAAGGGCTTATATATACACAAATTTCTATATTAGAACATACCTAGCAGTGAACTTAGGCCCAAGCGTAGAAGCCGTATCTAAAAATAGAATTCATTCCAGGAGGTAAGCTATGAATAAGAGAACAGGCTTTAGATTTTTAGTTGTAATTATGATGATTTATGTATTTACTTTTAATCTGGGTGTGGAAACTGTAAAGGCAAATTCCGTATATTATGTTTCTACAACGGGGAATGACATCACTGGAACCGGTACACTATCAAATCCATGGAAAACCATACAAAAGGCAGCAGATACCATGACAGCCGGAGATACCTGCATCATACGAGGTGGTACATACCGGGAAACAGTAACACTTCATACTTCCGGAACTTCTGCAAAACCCATAAACTTTGAGGCTTATACAGGAGAGAACGTAACGGTATCCGGTGCCGATCCGGTTACTGGCTGGAAAAATTACTCCGGATCCATCTATTATGCGGAAATGAGGGGTTCCCTTGGAACAAAAAATCAGATATTTGTTAATAAGCAAATGCAATTTGAAGCTAGATGGCCCAATTCATCAACACTTGATCCCTTAAATTCAACATATGCAACAGTTGATTCCGGTTCCACTACAACCATCAAGGATGGAAACTTAACTCAGGCACCTGGATACTGGGTTGGCAAAACGGTTTGGAGTGTTCCGGGAACAGGCTACAAATCTTATAAAAGTACCATTACCAGCTCAAGTGACGGCTCCATTACCTTTGATCAAATAGATACTGCAGCGACAGGCGGTAACAGCTATTATATTACTGGTAATCTTAAAGATCTTGACAGTGCGGGAGAATGGTATTATGACAGCATTACTGGCAGACTTTATTTATGGGCACCTGGTGGAGTTGATCCGAATACTTTGACAGTAGAAGCAAAGAAGCGGACTTATGCATTTGATTTAAGTTCCCACTCTTACATAAATATTACCGGAATTAATATCTTTGCCTCCAGCATTAAAATGTCTAATTCTAATTACTGTAAAGTTTCTAATATGATTGCGGAATATGTCAGTCATGATTCGGATGTTACCAGACAATACAGTACAGGGATATTTATGTCCGGTACCAATAATGAGCTTAGAGACAGTACTTTGACCTACAGTTCCGGTAATCTGGTGAGTATAGAGGGAACAGGAAATAAGGTAATTAATAATCTTATTCATGAAGCAAATTATTCGGCAGCGGATATTCCGGCAATCTATCTATTGGGGGCAAACCATCTAATCAGTCATAATACGGTATATAACGCTGGGCGTTATCTGATATTTATGCCTACCCAAAACAGCCAGATACAATATAATAATCTGTACAATGCAGGAAAGCTGACAAAAGACTGCGGAATACTCTATGAATTTGCCTGGGATGGGCAAGGGACGGTAATTCATCATAATTACATCCATGATAATCTGGCAAAGAATTATTCCGGCACTGGTATCTATCTGGATAACGGTAGCAAGGGCTATATTGTGCATCATAATGTTGTATGGGGAAACTATACAGGGATAAGATTGAATACACCCAGTAATTTTAACCTGATTTATAACAATACCACCTACAGTAACGGAAATGTAGGATATTGGGGAAGTAATTTTCAGTCAGATATGTACGGCGACAGAATTTTCAACAATATCTTTACTACAGCCTTTACACTGCCTGGTACTCATATAGAGGGAAATAATATTACCTCAGAAACCAATCCGTTATTTGTGAATCCCACAGCATATGATTTCAGGTTGCAGTCTACTTCTCCAGCTATTAATGCAGGGGTTGTAATATCTGGAATCACGAATGATTATGTTGGTGCGGCACCGGATATTGGAGCATATGAGTTCGGTGGAACTGACTGGACTGCCGGGCATGATTTTTCTTCACCTCCGGACCCGGTTTTTGAGAGTGTCAGCTTACTTTATGTTAATAACGTAAGGCAATCTGATTTCGAGAAAGGGATAATCTCACCATGGGCAGCAACATATTCAGATACTGCTGCAAGTGTATCGGTACCAAGAAGCGGCTCTAAGAGTGTTAGATTGGGACCCGGAGAAGATGGTATCGAGCAGGTACTTACGGGGCTAAGTCCTAATACCAGCTATATGTGTACCGCCTGGGTTAAGGCAGACATAGGCGAGCGGATTCAGATTGGCGTTAATGGCTTTGAAGGAACGGATGCATCCGAAACATCTGACAGTACATCCTGGACAATGGTAAACATTCCTTTTACAACCGGAGCAGGCGCTACCAGGGCAACGGTGTATGCTTACAAGAATCCTGGTACAGGATATGTTTATGTGGATGATTTTGGGGTAGTTGAGCAATAAATTATTTTACTGGTTTTATGTTTGACAGGATTGTCAGAAAGTCAGAAAAACCAAGACTGCCTTGGGGCAGATGGATCAGGAGGGACACTTTAAGTAGAAAATACTTCCAGTGGACAGAAAGCTCGATATGTTGTCTCTAGTATGTAACCATCTTCAAATGAAAAGCTTTTGCGATAAGGTTGTACATCTGCCATCATCGGCAGAACAGGTGTGAAATTGGCGTTATCCAAAATTTCCAGCTTCGTATCAAAGAACATTAATCTGTCCCGACCTTGATTTTAGGTAAAGGAAGAGCAAGCCGGATACTTGTCGGAATGCCTGTTTCATAGGTAGCTGAGCGTTAACTTTCCTGCTTATCTATTAGACCAACCGAAGCGAGCATAACTTTGCTCAAGATTGGTAAGTTCCCGCACATGTAATTGAAGTTCGTCCAGACGGTCAGTAATTTGGTCCATTAACAACGTCAGAGAATCAAAAAGATCTTTTCCCACCCAAGCGAAACCATAGGGAGGAAGGTCAATCGACAGATGTAAATGCCTTTCTATAGGTCGCTTGTTCGGGCGCTCCATGGCAGGTTAATGGACCTCTACCCGAAATAGGAACTGATCATAAAACTTCAGACTCTTGACCGACTGTAACAATTGAACATAAGGGACAAGAGCAGCAATATTTTATAGAGGATAACCACGAACCAATTGTATCCAAAGAAATATTTGAAGCGGTGCAAAAGGAGAAGAAACGGAGAGCCCAGCTGAAAGGGAGTGTGATGGGGGAGAGTAAAAGATACTCCAGCAAATATGCACTGAGCAGTAAAGTATATTGTGGATGCTGTGGAGCCATTTTTAAACGCCGAACCTGGAATAGCAATAACCCATCCAAAAAAGTGGTATGGCAGTGCAAAACGTATGTCAATGAGGGTAAAACAGCATGTGATGCCAAATCGGTTGATGAGCAAGTTTTACATTCCGCGTTTGTACGATTGTTCAACCGGATGTATGAGAACAAGGAAAGATTGATTAAAACGCTGAAAGGAAATATTGTATCGGTACTTTCCAGCAGAGTAGAGCAAGAAACACTATTGGACATTGAAGGAAAGATGCAACAATTGAAATCCGACTTGAAGGAATTAGTGAATCTTAAGCTACGGAATCAGATTGATGAGATTGTATATGATGAAGAAACGAACAGACTTTCCAGCGAGCTAAACGAGCTACGGCAACAGATGCTGATATTAGAGGAGGAAGAGGATCAGAAGGAGAAAACCAAGGAACGAGTCGATGAGATTATTCAACTTTTGAGCTCACGGCAAGATATACTGGAACAATTTGATGATAACCTATTTAATGCGTTGGTGGAGAAGATAACCGTTCTCTCACCAGCGCATTTTGTTTTTACCTTGAAAAGTGGAATGAACATAGATGAAATTATTGGGGATTAATATTACATTGTTAGATGAATTGATGGGCTAACGAATATTTGTGGGTTGTATGACGGGAAGGATCAATCGAATCCCGTCTTTAACTCCTTCTATATAGATGGATTGCTTGTCCTGACTTAGCTGATAGCCTATGCTTTCTTCCCATTCGGATAGCAGATGTTGAATATCTTCAGTTTGGTTGATTTTGAATTGATCCATTTGAGTGAATAGATTTTTGTCCTCAGATGAGCATGAAGCGTTTTGTTCGCCAGCGAGTTCTAGTTGATAAAATCGTTGGCGTAATGCTTCGAGAAACCATTCTGGCCAATTTGACATAAATACATTTTCCCTCCCGTTGTTGAAGTGTGTGTATGTTAACTCTGATGGGGAGGGATGGCAAGTCATTGTTTTAATGCAGTAAGTGGCTTGCTATGTTACTTAGTTACTAATCTTGAAGAGATAAAAAACTTATCCACCTTATAAATCAAGTTGGAATGAGCCTTTAGGAGTATAATAATTTTGAAAGCAATTTTCTTACTCAACAAGACCCGTGAATTGGGTAATCAAATATATGTGCTCAATTAGTTTGACTTTTTCTAGATTTTCTACCTTTTCGGAACCGCCTAATCCTAGAAGTGGAACATAACCAAAGCATTCATCAAATGCTGGTTTTCCGTATTTTTCAATGGCATCAGGATATGGTAGCCAATCTAGATCGTTTTGTAGGGATGAATCATCCTCTAGGTCAGAGAAAAAAAATTCAAACCCAGATGATATGCCTTGCATCTTTCCTCTTCTAAAATTAAGTAAAAGTAAATATTTATTATCTTCCCAAATAAGTAGATCTCCCATGGAAGTAGTAAATAAAACCAGAGCCTCTTTGCTTCTTACATACACCTCTTTTAGCAAAGAATGAAATTCATCTGGGTTTACTATTTTTAGATATCCATTTAGGATACTACCAAAGCCATACTGCTTCCAAACTTCTATTAATTGCTCAGGTACTTTACCTTCAAATTTATTAATCAGTTTTTCAGAAGCCTTTTCATGTAGCTCAAAATCATTAAAAATTCCAATATCCATCCTGATCTCCCTCTGTTAATTTGTTAGTTTAATATTTAAATGAGTTGACTTTCTTTCTGCCTCGGTCATAGATTCAGCAGCTGATCTTACATGTTCATCTATTTTACCCGCCCTTTTTTTCCATTGGGAGCCAAGAGAAGAGTTAATCCTTCTATCCCCCACTCCACTGACATGTTCTGGTATACCTCCAGCAATTTGATCAGGATTATGTAATGCCGCTTGACCATCTAGCCATTTACTAGCTTGTTTTTTTGCTTCTTCTTTATCCACTCCTTCTTTTCTTAACTCAGTAACCTTATCCAAGTATGCTTTTTCTCTCGCAGCTTTTTGCGCAGTATCACCTTCGGGTGCTCGTCCTTCTTTTAAATATCTATCTCTATTTTTGATAAACTCATCAACGGTTAAGGAATTAAGTCCTTCCTCTTGAGCTTTTAGCTGTCTTTCAAATTCTACTTTATCATGTTTTGGATTCCTTTTGAAATTGACTTCAACTTCAGAGATTCGGGGAATTTTTTTTAGATTAGCTTTACCCGTCCCCTCAGTTTTAGTTTGACTCGATTTCGGCTCATTCGTTGGCTTCAAGGGTTTTGGTTCTGGAGCATCTTTGGAATTATGATGTTTCCCTTTTCCACCTTTTATTTTTCCCTTACCCAGAAGAGAGCTAATTAGCATCCCAGCTAATGTCTCACCCTCCATGTAACTTTGGCCCTTCTCTAACATCCGTTTATCGTCTTCTTTTAAACCTTTGAGATACTCTTCTCTGGCATTTTCCTGATCCAAAACATAATTTTTAGCAAATACCAAATTTCCCTTTGCCTCTTCATATTGGCCTGACACTATAGTACTTATAGTATCCACAGGATGCTCGATAAGAGCATCTTTTAACTGTTTTAACCCTTCAACGTTCGCTTGAACTGTTTCCTCCATGCCCTGGAAAAAGAGTGTGGTTTCCTCGCCAAAGCTTTTTTTAGGGGGTTCGGGACGATTAGCTTCCCAGTCACGAATACTTTGCGCATACTTTCTTGCTCTCTGTAATTTTTCTTCTTCTGGGGAAAGCGGCTTAGGAGGAGGTTGTTGCTTCATATAATCCCTAATCCATTTTTCACGAACACTTTTAGGAACCTGCTGATACGCATGAACCATCATCTTAGACTCTTTCAGCAAGTTTTGAACCAGCTCCAATGTTCCACCGGAATGAGCCACATGACGAGCACTTGTATACACTTTCCCCAAAATCCACTTGTTATAATAGGCTTCCTGAGCTCGCTCATACTCGTATTGACTGACCAGTCCCTGCATTGTTAAACCAGCCAAGTATTTCAACGGATGAATGCCGTTCCCCTTACTGCCTCCAATCGTAGGGGTTCCTTTGCTCCGAACGGGGATCATTGCGCTTGCTTTCAGAATCACACCCGCCGCAGGTCCACTTAGCGCTCCCACAACAACGCCAGCCACTTTCCCCATTACCGGAATGGAGCCTAATAGCTTGGACACCGTACCCATCAATGCATTCGCTTGTTGAAGCTTTGCTGGACTGGTGACTTTTGCTTTAGGGGTAGAGGCTTGGCTGCTAGATGAATCCTTAGCTGCTGTTGGAGCTTGCGCCGCCTGATATGCTTTGATGCTCATCAATGGAGGTTCTGGAACAGGAGGGAGGTCAGCTACGAAAACAGGAGCTTTCACCGTACCTTCCTGATATATCACAGGAGCTTTGGTATCCGTTTCACCATCCAGGACCATACTGCTGGCTCCGCCTTTTAGATACAGTGCCGTTCCAGCTTCGAGTGAAAGTTCCTCGCCTGCATCGACCTTCACGTGACCACCCTGAATCTGCACATTCCCCGGACTGTCGATCGTAATGCCGTTACTTTCATGCAGTGTAATGGAAAATTCACCGGAGGTGGATAGAGTCAGCTTATGCTCAGACATTTCTACGCCGCTACCTTGGATATGTTGCCATACCTTCACATTCGGCTGTCCATTGGTGTGGCGTTGTTGTCGCAGTGAATCCGTTACATAGGCATCCTGTTCGCGGTGTGTTGGCAGATACAATTCCACCTGTTCCCCGATCTCAGGCATATCGTACCAGCCGCTATGTTCTTCGGCAACATAACGGGTGGCTACAGGGAACCAGCAGGCTTTAGCCGGGTCTTGCTTGGGATCAATGTCGAGTTGAAGCTGGACGAAATCCTGCTGTACCTTCAGTACCGTTCCTATCAGCGAAATTCCAGTAGCCTGATCGTTTTCATACCGCGCATAGCGGATATCTTGTTCCGCTTGGAGATCATAACGGGTGCGCAGTAAGCCATCCGCTAACTGTGTCACTGCGCGAACCACGACCAGTTCTTTTCCTTGTCCGATGGGTAACGTAATGAGGTCGCCGAGCGCATAGTATTGCAGACTTTCAATCATATAGGTGATATACGAGCCAGCACGTTGTTCTCCAAATTTTTCGGCATCCAGTTCATGAAACGTTTTACGTACTCGATAAAATACATCTCGCTCCACCTTATGCTGTTTGCCTTCAGGCATTCCGAAGAAAACCTTGGGCGAGGCCGCGGTTACCTCTGGCACGAGTACGGAACCAAAGCGAGAAGCAAGACGTTTTAAGAGCGCCCAATCGGTCTCCTCATATTGTAAAACAAATGTCTCCAGTTTGGCATAGTTGCTTACCGTATCAATGGCATCTCCATATTGATACTTTCGAACCAGCGCAGTGACCAGATCATCATAAGTGCGGTGAATATCTTGATAGGAGCGGCTTTTACGCTTAATATCCATCTGATACGAATGGGAAGCGGCCTCCAGTTCAAAGGTATATACTCCACGTGTGCAATTCACAGACATTTGCGTAACGATCCCGTGGAACAGTCTTCTTAGCGATTGTCCTTGATCATCCAACTGACGAATCACAATCGGCTCTTGCTCCATATTTTGTCCGATGCATGCGGCTCCCTGTTCTTCGGAGAGCATACCACTGATATGTAAAAAAGTATGATCATTAATGGTACGTGTTATTTGAAGTTGATCGATGTGTTGCGGCTGAAAAGGGCCATAAAAGCGTAGGCTTTCATACCCGATCCAATCTGATAATATGCTCAAGTGAGTTCATGACTCCTTTCTAGATTTGATGGCTGATTACAAAAGTAAAGTGCAGTATTTTTAATTCGAGTCTGACTAATAGAAGAAATGGATGAATACAACTTTGAGTCAAGACCTATATGTATCACTGAGTTTGTTGGGTATAAAGTTACGAGATGTGATATTTAAATAACAGTCCAGCATATGTATTTATCGGTTAAAAGAGAGATTTAGTTTACATAATGACCCATTGATTGGTGTATTTACTATGTGTATTTTTGGAAGTAGGAGAAATGCGAGGGGGTTAAGTTGTGTACAGTGGCGGTTATTATCAATACTTTCATTACTCAACTGATCGGATATCTGTGTAAACAAAAAAACGTATTTAGTTTACTCGACTAAATACGTTTTTTCCTTTTAAAAATGCATATTTATGTTTTAGCTACGACTTCCGAATGAGCCAACATATGTAAGATCATTGCTGTTAATGACTTGACCTGGAGTTACAAAAGCCTCTTTATTTGGAGTATAGTAACCGATAATATAGTCTGTGTCATAGTTTCCATAATAGAATGCTTGCCAAATAAATTTAGAGCAGTAATTAGGGTTTATAGTTTTAAGTTGAAAGTTATCCCAAGAATAAATAGGTATATGGTAACTTGTTACCGAAGAGTAATTGTTTTGTGCCCAATAAGCTGCGTTACGGCCATGAGTCGCTCTATAGACAGCGATTGATTCACCAGCCTTATGCCTCGTTTGGTAATAAGAAATGGTATCCCTTTTTCCGCCTTCTCCTTGATTATCATTAACTGCATTTACATGATAAACCATATAATCAGGTCCAATGATACCAACATGTCCAACAATCATTGCGCTTCCGCCTAATGCTTTTGATGAATAAAGTACATCTCCTACCTTAACTCTGATATTGGTTCCTGGGTAGGTTGAATCTGGCTCTAACGCTGATGGAGAAAAGTCATACGTGGCCTCTGGAGCACTTATAGAAGGATCAACTTCTGGAGCACTTACAGAAGGATTAACCTCAGGAGCACTTATAGAAGGATCAACTTCTGGAGCACTTACAGAAGGATTAACCTCAGGAGCACTTATAGAAGGATTAACCTCAGAAGCACTTACAGAAGGATTAACCTCGGAAGCACTTACAGACGTTATACCAAAAAAAGAGGTAAAGAAGAGAAGCATTAGTAGAGCAGGTAAAAAAACTTTGATTTTTTTCATAATGCACCTCCATTTTCCATAAATTTAATTGCAATACTTATTATACACAGAATGTACTGGAAGTAAATAGAATAATAAGGTATGATTATCCTAAAAGAAGATTTGTTTGTTTGAATAAGATGAGGGAGATGAAAAATTGAATTTTTATAATAATAGAGTGGTTCAGATATTAAGCGTAATACTCTATCCCATTTCGGCATTCATCATATTAAGTAATGGTGATAAGATAGTTTCATGGGGTATACCAGCAGTCATTGCAATTTTGTTTTGTTTTCTTTGGAAAAATGTTCGACATCTAATGATTTCCAATGCATTGTTATGGATTTTATCAGTACCAATTTGGTTGTTTTTGATTGAGGGAGGGCAGGGAGCAGAAGTTTTCATTGCATCTTTACCATTCATCATACCCCTATATATATTTATTGTGTTTCTACCAGAAATTATAATTGTTTTGATTAGGAATTTCCTTCTCAATAAGTTTAGACGGTAGCGTCAAGAACTATGTGTAAATGAAAATAACCTTTCTTGTAGAAGTTGGTATTCATCTTTGCTGGTGAACATGATGAGTCCGCTACAGAAGGGCAACCAATGGATTTATGCTCGCTTGTCAGAGACTCACGTTATCTGATTGCCTCGGATTGTAGTCATAGACTATGTTTAGAGAACAGCCCCGATTAATCAATGATTCTATTCTTTTCGATAGACATGCTATTTCTGATCATAAGTATATTCTTTCCATCGTCTCGACACACGTGGAGTGCGTGGTAGTGATATGTCGAGATAGGAAGCAGTGATGAACGAGGGTTTAAGAGCAACTTGAATATGTTCCTGCATTCAAAAAATTGCTTTAGAGTTGAGTGCGGGAATATATTTTATTTACATACATGAGGCATGTGTAATCGACAGTGCTGTTTGTTAGTGCGGAAGATTATTAGAGATGTATCGGTGTAAATAGAAAAGGGGGAATCCCTCTTTTTGTTTTGTTGGCTGTCATTGTACTATGATGTCAATCTATTATGTTTTATTTTCTCCCTAAAACAAGTATTGCATCATAGGGGGCCCTTTCCTCTTTTTCCAACTCAATAGCATTAGTTGAGTCTCCCCATAGTTGTTAACCCATATTCTAGGACATGAGTGTTTCTTCCTCCCATAGTACGTTTATTTTGTGTTGACGATTTGTTAGAAGGAGGCCATTTTATTCTATACAGTTTACGATGCTATACGTTTCTACTTTGGAGGAGCTAACATGTTTTGACTGGATCTGAAGTAGAGTAGTTCTTTTCAAAGCAATGGGATTCCTTTTTCAGGAATACCTTTTTACACAACTATGGATAGTGTATTGAGGAATACAATTTAATCTATAGATTCCTTAATTATCTTTAGTAACTCATTCAGTTGACGATATTTCTCAGCTTTTTTAAAAAGAATAGATGTTAATATTGTTCTTAATGCAAAAATCAGAACTACGAATATTAGTAGAGCTACAAAAAATATAATGGTGAGTACCCAATCTTTTTGTTTAATAATACTTTGGATAATCTTATTAACAAATGCATTCCAAATAGGTAAACTAAAAACTGTAAAAAAAGATATAGGTAACCAGTTCTTAGATTTGATAGATTCGCTTTTTTCATCGAAATAACTTATATAAGTATCTAATATGTTTTTATTCAATTTTTTTTTATAAATTAGATTAGAGAGCTTGTTAATTCTTATTGCTTTTAGAACCGAAATTTCATAGCTTAGTTTTTTGTACTCCATATGTTTTATATAATAAGGGTACTCCGTCTTAATGTAGTTACCTGAAGCTGTAACAGAACTAGTCATGGAAATAATGTATGTGATCAAAGAAAATAAAGCGCCTATTAAAAGCCAAAATGAATAAGATTTCAAATCGGTTGAGTAAATGACAAAAAATAAAATTTCAAAAATAACTGCGAATATTATCGCTCCAGTGGCAAAATTTTTGAGTAGTATTGATTTTTTATCCATTAAAACCTTTCCTAGTGAAAGTTCTTCGAAACAAGTATTATAAATAATCTTTCTAAACAAGAAGTGGGAATCTAATCTGGTTTTCATAAAAAATCTCCTTTATTTTTTTATATACATTATCGGTTTGTAAATAAAAAATGCTAAATATTATTTATTGGAGATAATTAGGTTTTCATATCTATATTACAAAACTCTGCTACATATTTGTGGGTATACTACGTCTGATTGCCAATATTTATCATGGCTTTTGAATGTGTTGGATATATAGACAACCGAAGAAATAACGAAAACAACCAATTTCTGATTCTTTGTTTAGGGTAATTTGCTATCTAATTTTTATATATTTTGTGTAATTACCCAAATGAATGTATTATATAAGCAATATTCTAAATTAGGTCCTTGGAATCATTCGAGGGCTTTTTTTGTTCCATATATCCCCATGAATATGCTATAGTGTAAGAAATAAAGAAGATTTATGCAGAAATTAGTAGAGTATTGGGCATGAGTATACCTATAGTCTTGGGTATATAGTCTTTCTGTATTGGTTGAGATATTTCGATGAGGTGAGGGCGAGTGGCAAGGACGTATTATGCTGAAGGAAGGCAAGTTGCTTATGTATTAAGAGGGCTATTTATTATAGTTGGACTTACTATTTATTTTAAAATACCTGGTCTACACTGGGGATACCTTTTTGGTATCCTACTTGGCTCTGTGATTATTGGAGAAATTTTTGGAACAATGTGGACACGAAAGCGACGACAGAAAAAGAAGGGTAAGAGCATCAGTGAAAAAAGTGGTAGGAATAGCGTAGCTAACACAAACAATGGGGCGCGCAAGGCAAATGCGAGAACAACGAGTAAAAAACTAACCGATGCACAGATTCTCCAAGCTGATGTAGATACACTATCAGGAACAGATTTTGAACGATTAATGGAGCTTTATTATACGGATCAAGGCTACTCAGTACTGCGAGTTGGCGGGTCAGGTGATCATGAAGTCGATTTGATTCTCAAAGGCAAAGAAGGATATAAAATCGCCGTTCAGTGTAAACGCTGGAAACGTGATGTTGGGAATGATATAGTACTCCGGCTCAAGGCTGGTAAGCAGGTACATGGTTGTTACGATGCTTGGATAGTAACGACGAGTAATTTTACAAAGGCTGCTAAGGAGGCGGCAGATAGTTTGAACATTAAGTTGATTAATGGTGTGGCGCTTGCTAATAGGCTTGGGAGATGGAAAAGTCAAAAGCAAAAAAAATGATGTCATGCAAGTTTTATTCAGTCTTTTAAAATTATTGTTCTTCATTGGCTAAATGGTATTTATGTTTTCTTAATAATGAGCAGTTTCTGGTAACTTTATAGTGGAAGAAAGGGAAGATGAACTGTATGAGATCTACTGACGTGAAACATTCAATAGCTGGTTTTTACTACCAAGTCCTTTTAGCATGTAAAGAATTGATTTTATTATTGAACAGGTCAAAATCAGAAGAAAGTTACGTGGCTGTTGAATATGGGGCTGACGTAAGGATTTTTGATGAGCAAGATATTCGTATGGAAGCAAAATTTTACAATGATAATACCTTTACGAGGTATAAAGAGGCTATTACTCATAGCATATATAATTTTTTTAATTCGTTCAAGGATTCATCGGCCAATGTGAAGTATCGATTTAAATGTAATGTTCCAGTGAATATTAAAGATTTGCAATTTTTTACTAATTGGGTTAAACCAACTGAGATATCAGAGAAAATAAAGTATATAAAAGAATGTTTTGTTTACGAGTCAGTAGGACAAAGTCCTATTAAAGAAGGCGAATATAAGAACTTTAAAACCTATTATGATACCACTACAAATTCAAAAGAAAAAAAACATTACAAACAAGCACTTATTAAATATTTGGATCATCATCCTAATTCTACTGAATACACTAAATACATAATTCCAAGTATGAATGTTGATGACTCGGTATTAGAAAGTTTTATTAAGCAAATTGAATTTATCTTTCCTCCCAACAAAGTATCTAAATTTGAATCCATTGATTCCTTGAAACGAGTAATAGATCGTGAATTAGCTGAATACAATAAAAGCCTGACTGTTGAAGAACGTAGTAAAATAATGCTTCTTTTATTAGAAGCTTTCTTTGATTCGACAATAGATTCTAACATGAGAACTATAAAAATATCTGATTGTAAGAAAATTATAACTAATTATCAAGCGCTAACCTTAACACATCTGGATAACGAAGAAAATTTAGAATTGATCAAAGAAATTGAGCAAGAACTTGCTGATTATGAATATATATTAAGAGAACATGGATATGCCGAATTTATTGATGACATTATGGTGGTTCTAATTAGCTTAAAAGAGCAACTTCATTCTGAAATTAATCAATTTGGTGCTAAAACAATATTAAAACGTTTCATTATGTCTAATAGACCGTATCCTCTTGAAGTAATTAAATTGTTCCAGTTCATCTCTGAATTGATGATAAAAACTAAACGTGGTGGCCAAGTAGCAAGTATTATTGATATTGATAGTATTAACAACTTAAAAATTGGTGATAGTCTTCACCTTTCACTACGTGCTCTTCCAGCAGCGAGTTCCGCTCGATCCAATGCTAAATTAATTATTAATTATTTTATTGATCATACACAAGAAAATCTGGAAATATCAAAAGCTACGGGTGGAGAAACAATAGTATTCGATACAGATAGTGATGTTTGTCAATTAGAACTTGAAGATATCAATAATACTATAATTGATATTAGAAGAGTTAAGGACAATAAACAGCATCAGGAGATGTATAAATCTTTTAGATATAAATGTTTTAAATGTATGAAATTATCATATTGTGATGCATGCTCGTTTCTCAAAGAGTTAGAGGAGGGAGAATAGATTGGAGCATTTAGCAAAATTATTACTACTCAAAGATATTCACATATTTGAAGAGCTGAGAAACTCATTCGTTTGTAACTTAAATAAAGATAAGGTACTAGTTATCACAAAGATATCTTCCCTAGAAGAGGTACAGGAGTTAGTTTATACACTTCCGAGTCTAAGAGAAAAATTACGAAAAAAAATAGAAAATATAGAAAACACTATTGAAGTAGCGGATATATATCTATCAAAGTTTTTATGGGACATGTATGTAATTGGTTTGCATCAAATTGAGCTGGATGAAGAAAAATTTAACGAAATTGAAGTGGCAAAACTTCAACGAAATCGCTTTGTAGCGCGAAAAATTATCATTGAATATGAGAACGAAGAGGAGCTTAAAAAAAAATTTGATCAATTGGTACTTCCAGAAAGGGCTCTAAATGAATTGTTAGGGACTTATGTTAATGAAGAATTTGAATATCAAGCAAGAGAAATCGAAGAGCTACTTACACGGGTTAAAGAAATCACAATGGATAATTAAGGTGGTGTACATTTGTGTATCTTAGTGAGGTGAAAATCAAAAATTTTCGAGGTTATGGGGAAAATCTCAACCGATCTGATCATTTTTTTGTGTTTGACGAATTAGATAACCCCCTTGTATTGTTTCATGGCTTTAACGGCCATGGAAAAACCTCGTTTTTTGAAGCTATAGAATGGTGTTTAACTGACACTGTAGCACGTTTAGAGAAACTTTATAAAGCTAATTTTGGCGGAGCTTATTCAGCAAACGATTTAAATAGAAGTCACTATTTCAAATTTTCTCCGAGTATTTCAAATCAAAGAAGAAGTTCTATAACAGATCGTGAGGTGGTTGTTGAGCTTTTATTTAATAATGGAACTAAAGTCATTAGGAAGAGCAACAGCCGAGTTTTAGCGATTAGTGATAGATCTAATTATACTTCTGAACTTGAATTCATTGAGAAAGATAAGGTTATTAGAAGGATCGATAATCAAGAGCTCTTAGAGTATTTGGTACCTCGCTCAAATGATCGTAGTAGTTTTATACAGGCACACGTTTTGGCCCAAGAGGGGATCACTGATTTTGTACGAAAAACTTCACCTGAAGAACGAAAGTCTTTGTTTATGCGTTATCTTCGACAAGAGGAGCTATCTAATCATATAGCTCAATTACGTTTTTACTTGAATGGAGGTAATGTTTTAGGAAAAAGAAGAAGTAGCTATGAAGGTAAAAAAACTGAATTAATCTCAAAGCAGCGTCAGATTAATGAGTTTTTGCGGAATATTGGTTACTCTAGTTTTGAAAGTTACAAGTCACAATTTCATTTGCTATATGAGAAACTTGTACCATTTATAAAGCGAAAGTCGCGTCTATCAAATATCCCGTTAGATTTGATTATACATGAACTTGAATTTCAATCAAAAGATTATTCCAGGTTGCTACGAGGTGCAGCACAATTGTATGAAAATACTAATGCAGAAAGGAATAAGTTTCAAAAGAGACATACTGAATTGCAAGTGATAAAAAATCACATTAATGCTTTAGAGTCTCTACAAGAAGCAGAAGAATGGGTACGAAAAGGAGAGCATACTCAATCTCTTGAAAGTCTAAATATTAGAGATATCCAATTAATAAACGAAGATATAAAAAAACAAAGATCGCATATTGACCTTACTAAACAGGAGATTGTCAATCGACTATCAAAAACAGTTGAATCCAAACAGTTATTTGAATCATTTTTAAGCTATATAGACAATATTAACAAAACTATTTCTTCCGAGCTATGGAGCGTAATTTATGAAGATTTTCAACGTTTTCAAATTTTTAAGGAAGAGTTTGATGGAATAATAGGACAACATAAAGCATCAATTCCTTTAAAGGATGAGACTCAATTAAAGGGTTGGCAAAAACGTTATCTTGAACTTAGTCATGAACGTCAACATTTAGTTAAAGAAATGGGACAAATTATCGAACACAAAGATAGTCTATCTTTATTGAATAGTCAATATCAACAAGTCTTAAATCAGGTAAAAGCTTATATCCATGATCACTCCAATTCTGTTACATCATGTCCTGTTTGCTTGAATGAAGATTTTACGTCAATGCGCTATACTAAAGAATTTCAATTAGATCCCGAAATTAGTATATCTTCTAAACTAATAACCATAATTGATAAAACCGTATCAAATGGTGATGAAAAACTCGATGAATTAATAAATAAGGAAAAATATATAAACACTGAATTAGCCAAAATTGTTGATTTTATAAACAAAGAAGTTATTGAACCATTACAAAGTTGGATGAAGTCTCTTCGGGAGCAATTTATTCTTTGTTATGATGAGGTTAAAAATAAGTTAGAACATCAACATAAAGAACTTCGCACTTCTGAAAATTATTTGATACAAAGAGAAAAGGAAATCTCAGAGATGTGGGAACAGATGAAAGTTTCATCCCGAGTATTATTTGGGGAAAGTATTGAATTAGAGGATATAAGTTTAGAAAACTTAAATCAAGTAGCGTTAAACAAAAAAAGATGGTTTGAAGAAAACTTTAAAAAAATAGGTTTCGAATATGTGCCTAGTTTACAAGAGATATCAAGTAAAATGCTTAAAATAAGAAGTGAAAAAGAAGTAGCTGACTACTATCCAAACAATAAAGATCAATTATATAAAAATCAATTATCAAATATACGGACTTTTTTGATGCTAGAGTTGCTAATTAATCACTTAGAAGAGTTTTTAAAACTTAAAGTGCCAGGGGAGTACGATGCATTTTTCTCGCGATACGAGCAATTGGATTCTGAGATAAATGAAGTAGAAGAAAAAATAAAATATATTGTTAGAAATAAAACAGAGGTAAAAACAAAATATGCAGAGCTTGTAGCAAAGCAAAATCATATTCTTGGTGATCAGCTACATGGACATCCAGTAATATCGTGGGTTTACGGTGCTATTAATCCACATACGCAATATAAAGATTTAAAAGTAATTGTTAATACAAATGGTACCCATTTTACAAGTGAAGAAATTCAAGGAGATTTATATTTGGATCAAATTTTTAGCCAAGCACAGTTAAACATATTGGCGCTAAGCACTTTTCTCGGTATTGGTCTCACTCAGAAATATAGTTCTTTGGATCAATTGTTTCTTGATGATCCAATTCAAAGTATGGATGATGTAAATGTGCTTGCATTCATAGACGTTCTTAGGGCAATTCTAGATTCCGAATCCAATAATAAACGTTTAATTATTTCTACTCATGATGATAGTTTTGCTGAGTTATTAGCTATTAAAATGAGAAATAAAAATGTGGTACAGTATCGTATAGAAGGGTATGGTCCAGAAGGACCTATAGTCGAAAAAAATAAATAAATTTATATGAAAAATTAATTAATATATATTTAATAGCAATTTGAGGCATTATCTCTATAAGAAAAAGCTCTAGTAGTGATTAAAGTTTTACCAAAATAAAAATGAGCATATGGAAAGGCTCAGCAACAAATGCTGGGTCTTTTCGTCATACTCTTTGCATTGATATAGCACACTTAGGAGGGGGAGTGCTAATTAGAATTCGAAAGCATTATGGTGATTTTTTTATTTATTTCAAATAAAATCTATTAATATAGACTAAACTTGAAATGCGAAACGCATATTCGCTATTAATGTAATGGGAATATTTGTTCTGATTAACTTACAGAAACAAATAACCATAAAGACGGAATGTTCACAATCATATCACACAAACTACTAAACAGGTGGCTAAAATATAAATGGGAAGCAGCCTCTGGTATGAGTCGTTTCAGCAGTACAACCAGTACCGTATCTCCACGTATCGTCGTTATCCCAGACTATGAAAAGGATGCGATCGTCGAATATATGGAACGTGGAGAAGTGTGCTGAATTATTTTAAGCAACAGAATTGATTTTCGATGAAAAGATGAAGCAACATGAATACATCAAAAAACTTACATAAGTCAGTGTGGTTACCCAAATTATAGATTTTAAGAAATGTTCATACAAAGTCTATTCCTGATATAAAATGAATATAAAACTTTCAACGGATGGGATAAACATAATTGTGGTGTGAAGCTAGAATAATATTTGATTCTTCCAAGTGCTACGTATCCACGTACCACATCCAGCATCATCCTTTGCTACACTTTGAATAAAAAGGAGATGATAACTTGGATATCCAACCTAAGATACTAAAGAGCGTGGAACATACAAATTCATCTGAAAATACAGCTGAAGAATACGAGAACTTGGTACAGCAAGAAGACGAACACATAGAGAGACTTAAAACATGCACAAAGCTCATTTGGGATGCGCTAGCTATTATTTCTCAAAAGGCAAGTGTACTGCACATGGAAACCGTCAAAGAAGCAGCAGACCATCTTCATATCATGGAACTGGATTTACGAAGAGAACTGTTTAAAGTTCGTTTGAAAAAAAGTATTTTGGCAAACAAAATGAAGCAAACCCAAGCATAGCAGCGGAGGGGACGGAATCGTTCTGAAGAAGCGGAGTGTTCGCCTTTGACCCCAGATTTTTACCGTTAAAATATTATCAAAAAATCTGGGGCAACAGCGATCGGAAGAATGATCCGTCCACGTAGCGTCCTTAGTTGCACTTACTTGCTCAATCCACCCAGTAATCAATTTTCTCAATAACCCGATATGACCTTCACGGTCTGATCGGGTTTTCTCATTTCAATCCCTCCATCCCACACATGAAATTTTCACTCCCTTCCAAACCACTTGCCACCCAGATAGTTACACCCACTCCCAACATCATGTATAGTAAAGTTATGGGAAATAAACATGAACCCGCATATGTTCTTGATCGCTTAGACGTACAATAAGAAACATGGCAAAAACGAGGAGGAACGTGATGATACATCCAACACAGATTCAGGATATGCTGCAAGCCGCGCTGGAGACGGGAGGGGATTTTGCAGAGGTGTTCGTCGAGGACCGTACCAATGGACAACTGGGCATGACCGGGGGCGTCGTGGATACGGCGCTGTCGGGCCGAGATTTTGGGATTGGCATTCGGATCATGAAGGAGCATTTTTCGGTGTATGCCTACACCAGCGATATGAGCGAACAGAGCCTGATCAGACTGGCCAAATCGGCCGCCAAGGCTATTCGCGGAGGTGGAGCGCCAGGTGCACACACGATTACACTTCATCCTCATGCGATCCCTAACCAACATCCGATTGCGATCATTCCTGACGGTTCACAGAAACGATCCAAGATCGACATGATGAGACGGGCGCATGAGGCGGCAATCCAATACGATCCTTCCATCACGCAAACCTCTGTTGGGATTAGCAACTCGATCCAGAACGTCTTAATCGCCAATAGCAACGGGCTGCTGGTGGAGGATACCCGTACGTATACACGCATGAGAATAAGCGCGATTGCGACGGATGGGGAGCATAGACAATCCGGATTCCGTGGGCCGGGAGCGTATGCAGGAACTGAATTTCTGGAAAATCTGAATATCGAAGAAAATGCCAGACACGCCGCCCGGATTGCGTCCACGATGGTGAAAGCGGGATATGCGCCTAGCGGCAGACTGCCTGTCGTGATAGAGAATGGCTTCGGCGGCGTCCTTTTTCACGAGGCGTGTGGACACGGGCTGGAATCTACGGCGGTGGCGCATGGAACTTCCGTGTTTGCCAATAAGATCGGACAGCAGGTGGCTTCACCGCTCGTCACAGCTATAGATGATGGAGCGATTCCGAATGCATGGGGCTCGCTCAATATCGATGATGAAGGGGCGCCAACACAGCGCAACGTATTGATCGAGAACGGCATTTTAAAAGGATATCTGATCGACCGCATGGGCTCGCGCCAGATGGGTGTACCTGCGACAGGGTCAGGACGAAGACAGTCCTATAAATTTGCGCCTGCGTCCCGTATGAACAATACGTTTATTGCGAATGGCGAGTCTACCCGTGAAGAGATCATTGCGAATACGGAGTACGGGATCTATGCCAAATCGCTGGGCGGTGGTTCGGTGAACACCTCGACGAGCGAGTTTAATTTTGCAGTTGAAGAGGCATACATGATTCGCAACGGCAAAATTGCTGAGCCGGTCAAAGGCGCAACGCTGATCGGCAAAGGGATTGAAACCCTGCAAAATATTGATATGGTCGGCAACAATCTGGATCATGGTCAGGGGATGTGCGGCTCGGTCAGTGGAAGTCTTCCGGTCAACTGCGGACAGCCGACGATTCGTGTGTCCGAAATGACCGTCGGTGGACGGAAGGGGGAATAGGCGATGAATATTCAGCAATTTCAGGAAGCGTTGTTCGCCAAAGGTCGGGAAATGGGCTATGCGGATATGGAAATCTACTATGTAAATGGACGTTCTACCTCGGTAAAGGTGCTAAAGGGAGAAATTGATCAATATACCATCGTTGAAAACGGCGGACTTTCCTTCCGGGGCGTCATTAACGGGAAAATGGGTTATGCCTCTACGGAGAAGCTGGAGCCCGACGTGATCGATTTTTTATTGGAAGAAGCTCGCAGCAACGCTGACATATTGGAGAGCGAGGAACAGGATGAGCTGTTCGCAGGCTCTGAGAGCTATCCTGAGCAGCCTGCCTATGCCTCAGCGTTGGCCGACGCAGCTCCTGAGATTCTGATCGAAGCAGCACTAGAAATGGAGCGTACAGCGCTTGCCGCAGATCCAAGGATTGTGATGGCTCGGCATTGCTCGGTCAGCATTCGTGAAAATGAGGTCCTGATTGTGAACACTAAAGGACTGCACTGCCATCGTCGCAAAAGTCTGGCGACCGCTTATGTGTATGTAATTGCAGCAGACAACGACGAGACCGTTACCGGGGGTTGGCATGATTATTCCCTGCGGAGCGTGGAGGAAATCGATATTGTGGATGTGGCGCATAAAGCCGTAAAAGAGGCGGTTTCCAAGCTGGGTGCGCACACGATCCAATCGGATAACTATCCGGTCATTTTCCGTCATGATGCAGCAGCGCAATTGCTGGCTGCGTATACGTCGGTATTTTCAGCGGAGTCAGTGGATAAAGGCTTTTCACGCTTGGCTGGGAAACTGGGGCAAAAGGTGGCAAGCGAGCGTATTACGCTGATTGATGATCCGCTAATGAAAAATGTTCCGGCAGGCAGCACGTTTGATGCTGAAGGCAGTGCGACACGCCGCAACGAGATCATCAAAGATGGTGAACTACGGACGTATTTCCATAACCGCAAGACGGCCCGCAAGGCAGGGGTACAGAGTACCTCTCATGCTTCCAAAGGTAGCTATAACGGTAAAATTGGGGTGTCGTATCATAATCTGTACGTGGCTCCAGGCACGTCAACATTGGAAGACATGATTCGCAAGACGGATCGCGGGCTGATGATCGTCGAGCTGCAAGGACTGCATGCAGGTACGAATGCGGCGTCTGGTAATTTTTCGCTAGCTTGTCTGGGCTACTGGATTGAGCAAGGGCAAGTGGTCAGAGCGGTCAATCAGATTACGGTATCAGGTAACTTCTTTGACGTACTACAGCAGGTAGAGGAAGTTGGCAACGATTTGCGTTTTACGGGAAGCTGCACTTCTCCTTCGCTCAAGCTGGCTGCACTCTCGATTTCAGGCTCGTAATGGCTGGAGAAGCCTTCTTTTTTCAGACTCATGTCCTGTTTCTGACGTTCCGATTGCCTGGTGATTACAGATGCCTGATGCATCAGGGTATGGTAAAGTAGGAGAAAGTCTTTGAAATATGAAAAAAAGGCTTGGTTACAGCACCGCGACAGGGTATTATAGACAATAATATATTCGAAAAAAGGTTCGAATTGAATTTTTATTGGGGGATGTATATGAGATATATAAGCACTAGAGGTCGAGTAGAAGCCAAGGGATTTATTGATACCGTGCTCATGGGGTTAGCTGACGATGGAGGTCTGATGGTACCGGAGCAGATTCCGACCGTGTCGGGAGCTACGCTGGAGCAATGGGCTACATTGAGCTACAGAGAGCTGCTGCTGGAAGTTTTTGCGCTGTATATCAATGATGAGATTCCTCGTGAAGATTTGGAACAACTGGTGGAGCGCAGCTATGCGAGCTTCCGTCATCCGGAAGTTACGCCAGTGAAGAAGATCAACGATTCCCTGTCTATTTTGGAGCTGTTCCATGGACCTACGTTCGCGTTCAAGGATGTGGCGCTGCAATTTATGGGTGAATTTTATTCCTACGTGTCCAAAAAGCAGAATGAAATCATTCACATTTTGGGTGCAACCTCAGGCGATACCGGGGCGGCAGCCATTCAGGGCGTACGAGGCAAGGAAGGCATCAAAATCTGTATTTTGCATCCGCATCAAAAAGTGAGCAAGGTACAAGAACTGCAAATGACGACGGTAGACGATGAGAACGTGCTGAATCTATCTGTAAAAGGGAACTTTGACGATTGTCAAAAAGTGATTAAGGACCTGTTTGCAGATTTGGACTTCAAAGCCAAACATCATCTGCGGGCGATTAACTCGATTAACTTTGTGCGTATTTTGGCGCAGACGGTATATTACTTCTATGCTTATTTCCGGGCGCAGGAGTCATCGGGTGCAAAGAAGATCAATGTCAGCGTGCCTTCCGGCAACTTTGGCAATATCTTTTCTGGCTTTCTCGCAAAGAAAATGGGTCTGCCAATCCATAAGCTGATCATTGCCACGAACGAAAATAATATTTTGGAGCGCTTCGTGAAGACAGGCGAATATAAGCCAGGAGACTTCAAAAGCACATACAGTCCTTCGATGGACATTCAAGTGGCAAGCAATTTCGAAAGATACCTGTACTACTTCCTCGGAGAGGATGCAGCCAAGGTATCTGAATACATGAATAAGCTCAAAACCGAGGGACGGATTGTGATCGGGGCAGAGGATTTGAAACGGGTACAGCAGGATTTTGAAGCGCTTGGTGCTTCGAATGAGCAGTGTCTGGAGCTGATCAAAAAATACAAGGCTGAATACGATTATTTGCTCGATCCGCATACAGCTTGCGGTATTGCCGCGTATGAGGCGTATAATGGCGCAGGCGAAGTCTGTGTGACCTTCGCGACAGCACATCCGGCCAAATTCGATGAGGCGATCCGTCTGGTGGATATTAAGCAGGAGTTCCCGGCGCAAATTGAGCAATTGTTCTCCAAGCCGCAGCACCAGCAGGTGGTAGAGCATGACGAGGCCGAAATTGTGCGTCAGCTTGAAGCCTTTTATATGTAACAGAATATTTCCGTAACGGTGAGTGGTTACATTCTTGCGGATGAGAAAAGAGGCTGCGCCCTGTGCGCTAGCCTCTTTTTTTATAATCCATATTTTCCAGATATGATGTATGTTTTAGTTTCAATTTGTTCACATATTAATGCCATATCGAGTAAGGTGTTAGAGCTTGGAAAATCGTGAAAAAAGCCCGTAAATCAAGGGTTTTGGCTTTAGGAATATAACAGGCAATGGTAGGTTCATAGAGTTATTTAATGAAGGATACAAAAATCTTTTATAGGCGATTTTGATGTATTATTATAAAAAATCATGTATAGTAAACTAAATTTTATGAATACATAAAGTTCCACTCTCGAGGGGGCAGAATAAAGTCATTCCGTCATTTAACAGAGGGGCTAATTATAAAAGGGGTGTATTAAATAATGACCATGATCCGTCCAGAGCAGAGTCAACAAGCAGCAGCCGAATATGTGCAGTCCGTTTTTGAGAAGGTTATCGCGCGCAATCCTCATGAGAATGAATTCCATCAGGCCGTCAAGGAAATTTTGGATTCGCTAATTCCGGTATTGGCTAAGCATCCTAAGTATATGCAGCAGGGGCTTTTGGAGCGGCTGGTGGAGCCAGAACGTGTCATTACCTTCCGTGTACCTTGGGTAGACGATGCAGGCAATGTACAGGTCAACCGTGGCTTCCGCGTACAGTTTAACAGTGCGATTGGTCCTTATAAAGGTGGACTTCGTTTCCATCCGTCCGTGTATCTGGGTATCGTCAAATTTTTGGGTTTTGAACAAATTTTCAAAAATGCGTTGACGGGTCTTCCCATCGGTGGTGGTAAAGGCGGTTCGGATTTTGACCCCAAAGGTAAATCAGATAACGAAGTGATGCGTTTTACACAAAGCTTTATGACCGAGCTGTATAAATATATCGGCCCAGACGCCGACGTTCCCGCAGGGGATATTGGCGTAGGTGGCCGTGAGATCGGTTACATGTTCGGGCAGTACAAGCGAATTCGCGGAGGACATGAGGGCGGCGTCCTGACGGGTAAAGGGATTCATTACGGAGGTAGTCTCACACGTACGGAGGCAACTGGTTACGGTTGTGTGTATTTTGTCAACGAGATGCTACAAGCTCAAGGTTTGTCCTTTGAAGGACAACGTGTCGTTGTGTCGGGCTCGGGTAACGTATCCATTTATGCGATTGAAAAAGCTCAGCAGCTCGGTGCTACAGTCGTAGCATGTAGCGACTCGAATGGTTATGTTTATGATCCAGACGGTATTGATCTCAAGCTGGTGAAGCAGCTTAAAGAAGTGAATCGTCTGCGAATTAGCGAGTATACGAAAGAGCGTCCAGGCGCAATCTATACAGAAGGCTGTTCGGGGATCTGGTCGATCCCATGCGACATCGCACTGCCATGCGCCACACAGAATGAAATTGACGAGCAAGCAGCTCAGCTGCTGGTAAGCAATGGCGTAAAAGCTATAGGCGAAGGTGCCAATATGCCATCCTCGCTACAGGCCATTGAAGTGTTTTTGGGCAATGGAGTTCTGTTTGGACCAGCGAAAGCTGCCAATGCAGGCGGAGTAGCGGTCTCGGCGCTCGAAATGTCGCAGAACAGCATGCGTCTGTCATGGACCTTTGAAGAAGTGGATGCCAAGCTGCATGATATTATGAAAAATATCTATGCTAACAGTGTGAAGGCGGCTGAGGAATACGGCGTGCCAGGCAATCTGGTGGTCGGAGCGAACATCGCCGGATTTGTGCGTGTAGCTGATGCTATGCTGTCTCACGGGATTATTTAACTCAAGGCCACAATTCCTTTTCTCAACTGTACAATGATTAATAACCTAGCTAATAAAAGCAAACTTGAAGCTGAGCGGCTCCGTGGGAGTCGCTCAGCTTTTATTTGGAATGAGGCACTTTATTTTTCTCAGGGACTTGATTTATTGTTAAAGAGGATGTATATTACTTGATAGATCAATAATTGATGGATCAAAGGTTGAATCACGAGACCCAGCGATATGCTAAAGGGAGGAGAGATTGATATCACCCAGACACCATCCGAAGCTGAGTATATTTTTGATATGCTGTTGCTGCTGAACAAGCAGATTAGCTCCAAGTTTGAGCGATGTGCAGGGATCAGCGCATCCAGATTGCAGTTGTTATGCAAGTTGTATCAAGTGGAGGAGATTAGCCAAACGCTGCTGCAAAAAGAGGTTGGCATCGACGGTGCGGCCGTAACGCGCCATTTGAAACAACTGGAGGCGGCTGAAATGGTCACACGACGCACGAAGCCAGAGGACAACAGGGTTACTTTGGTAAGACTGACCGATTATGGACGTGCGCGTATTGTCATCTTTAAGCAGGAGCGCTCGCAGTTTGTAGCTCAGCTGTTACAGAGCTTTGACGAGACGCAGCGGAATCAACTAGCCGATATGCTGCAAGTGATGAATAGTCATATATCCAGTATGGACTGACAACATTGTCATATTACGATTACCCACAGAGGAACAAAGGAGAGATTGGAATGAGTAATACGAATACATCCAATATTGTAAAAACGAATGATTTTAAGGAAATCGCACTGGGACGCCGTTCGGTAAAAGTATACGATCCGTCCGTGAAGATTAGCCGCGAGGAAATGACAGAGATTCTAACGGAAGCTACACGCGCCCCATCTTCCATTAACCTGCAACCTTGGCGTTTCCTTGTTATTGATAGCCCAGAAGGTAAAGCAACCCTGGCGCCATTGGCTCGTTTTAACCAACGTCAAGTGGAGACCTCTTCGGCAGTGATCGCTGTGTTTGGGGATCTGAACAACTTTGATAATTTCGAACAAATCTTCGGAGAAGCTGTAGAACTGGGCTATATGCCACAAGACATTAAAGAAATGCAACAGGAAAAGGTAACAGCCCATTTTGCTGCCCTTGATCCAGTTGTGAACAGAGAAACGGTCCTGATCGACGGTGGATTGGTGTCTATGCAGCTTATGCTGGTGGCACGTGCTCATGGGTACGACACTAATGCTATCGGCGGTTATGAAAAGGATAAAATTGCTGAAGCCTTTGGTATGGACAAAGATCGTTATGTCCCTGTTATGCTCATTTCGATGGGTAAAGGAATCAACGAGGGTCATCCGTCCACACGTCTACCAATTGATCAAATTGCACAGTGGAAATAAGTTGAGTTAACATCTATACGCAACATAAAATATAAGCAACATAAAAAAACAGGTGGAGCAAGGACATCCCTTTGCTCTCACCTGTTTTTTATTTGCCTGGATGCAATGTAGATCCGGGGCTTGATGACGTGTCGATCCTCTGGTTATTTTTGTACTATATTCGCTCCCGACGTCTGTGTTGGGTCAGCGGGGTCATTCTGAGTAGGATGGTAGCGCTTGGGCCATATAATCTGGTGCGAAGTATGGCTAAGCTCCTCATAAAATAACAGGCCTTTCTTGAATAGGCGTATGACCAGATGGAAAAAGAACCATCCGTTCATCACCAACAGCACAAGGCTGATCATAACATTTATCCAAGGAGACAGATGAGATCCCAGTACAGATCCACCTAGCACGTAATTCAGTCCAAAATACAACCAATACAAGAGACTGTAGCGCTTAATGAGCTCCCACAAGGAAACTCGTTGTCCTCTCCCTGAAAGGTGAATGCGTACCAGCCACTTCCCTGGAGTTCGTCCATTCGTTAGGTAAGGAACCACCATAAAGTATATCCCGCTGGAAACCCAGAAAGCAGCAGACACATGCATGGACTCCATAATGCCGAGCAACCCCGTCCAAAGGATAGAATCCACTAAAAAGGCTACTCCTCGTCTTGTATAGGACACCCGTTTGGTCGTAATGTCCAAGTGCTTGTCCAGATGTTCCAAACGGGGAAGGAAGCGTGAGAACCATTCGCCGAGCAGAAAGCCCAGCATACCGCCCAATGTGTTAGCCATCAGATCATCCACGTCAAACACACGATACGCATGGTCAAAAAATCCATACAATCCTGTCAACTGTGTCACCTCAAAGAAGAGGGACAAGGTGAAGGACAGAATGAGACACCATCTCCATCGTGCACGGAAATAATAACGTAAGAACATACCGAAAGGCATGGTCATCATCACGTTAAAAACCACTTGCAGAAAAGCACGCTCCTTCAGCAAATGAACATAACTGGAGGGATGAGCAGGTGAAACGGATGTTTCTCTTATAATGTCTTGCACGAACTGCAAGGGCATCAATTGCAACGCTCCCCCGGCCAAGGCTGCATTATGACGCGATGCTGGAAGCGGTAGTATGACCAAAAAGAAGGCGTTCATCAAGTATAGCAGCATCAAGTAAAGCAACCACGCTCTAGCCTTGTGAATATAGCCATGTCTGCGATATTGCACGATGAGAAATGGTAGTGTAAACAGTAACGCAGCAACAGGGAAGGCTAGAAAAGCATATGAAACTGGAAACAGATACGATTGAATCATGAGCTGTTTAAGCCTGCTTTCTCCGGAACTTCACCAAAGACCAGATGATCAAAAATGCCATGAACGCCACGCATACGCTGATACTGATCCGATTTTGCGGGTCAATCAAGAACAGGAAGGCAATGACCCATAGGCATCCCACTGTTACCGCCGTTATATAAGGGTATCCCCATATCTTGAAAGTAGGCTCTACTGGATAAGATTTGCGCAGTTTCAATTGGGACAGGCAGATACAGCTCCAGACAAGCAGCACGACAAAGCCAGGTACAGCCATCAAAATACGGAACAGCCCGTCCTGAGCGACGTATGCGACCATGGAGCCAACAATCAGGATGACTGCGCACAGTTTGAGACTGTTCACCGGAACTCCATTTGAAGACAGGCGCGCGAGTGACTTGGGACCTTCTCCATTAATCGCCAGCGAATGGAGCATGCGTGTAGCCCCGTAAATTCCCGAATTGGCGGCAGACAGTACAGCAGTGATCAGAATAAAGTTCATGACATGAGCTGAGCCTTGAAGCCCTACAGAAGACAATACCTGTACAAACGGGCTGGTACTTGCATCCAATTGGTTCCAGGGAATCAAGCCACAAATAATGAGAATTGGCAGCGTATAGAACAAAACAACGCGAAGAATAAAACTTTTAACCACTTTAGGCAGTACCTTTTCTGGATTTTCAGTCTCCGTCAACGTCAATCCGATCAGCTCAGACCCTCCGTAAGAAAAGGTAACGACCAGCAACGCCGAAAAGATAGCCAGCCAGCCATTGGGGAGAAACCCGCCGTGCTGCGCGTAGTTGCTCAGATAAGGTGGAGTTTCAGTGGGAATAATTCCGAATAGTATACAGCCACCCAAGGCGATAAAGATAATAATCATGGCGATCTTAATACCCGCCAGCCAAAATTCCAGCTCCCCTAAACCACCGACACTCAGCATGTTGACGACAATAATGAAAGCCGCACTTGCTAAACTGAGGAGCCATAGAGGAACATCTGGCAACCAATATTGCAGAAAGCTTCCAGCAGCAATGACCTCAATGACACAGACGGCCAGCCACATGAAGCAATACAACCAGCCGATAATGAAGGAAAGTCGCTCTCCAAAAGCCTTGCGAATAAAATCCTTCATATTCATGTTGGGGTAGACCGTCGCCATCTCGGCAATCGCTCCCATAACGACCAGGAGCAGAAGTCCTGCAAAGACATAGGACAAAATAACTCCAGGTCCTGCCAAGCTAATCGTTTCGGTACTTCCTTTAAAAATACCCGTCCCGATGACTCCACCCATAGCCATAAAGGTAATATGCCGTGGTCGAAGCTTTTTGTGTAAAGTTGCTTCATTTGATTTCAATATGAAATCCTCCTTCATCATAGTGTATAGCTTCAGCATAGCCCAAGCAGGGTTACTTCAATTAGACTTATACTACATGAAAATATCCAATTAGGAAATGAAAGAAATAGGATCTGGTAGGGAGAATGACATAGATAGGGGACAAACTGGTGAACAGAGGCAGAATGATATCGTTGACGATTGTTGTATTATGATATCATTCTGTCTTTATGATATATAATGAGGTTGGTTTGAAAAAAAGTATGATATTTAAGAAGCGGAGGCTTGGATACGTGAAGCAGGATCGGCAAAAACAGACAGGTTCCCATACCGGGATGAGCAAGGGGCATGAAGCTGATGAGCTGAACAAGCTGCTGTCCGTATGGCTTCATTCGTCGATCCGTGTCATGGATGTCCGGCACATTCGACTGGAAGCGGAAGAGCCGGTTCAACCCTATCGTCTCCCAGCGCATGCTTTTGTGTTTATGCTACAAGGTAGCGTACGCTTGGCTGGTGATTGGGAGGATGAATCCCATTCAGGGTATGTACTGCATGGCAGCAAAGGCTTTGAACTGAATATAAAGCCCGCGTCATGCGGGATCGAATATATTCTTGTTCTATATAAAGCAAACTCTTTTTCGGGAAACACGGTGTACAATCATCCTTCGATAGCTTATGGTTTCAGACCGTCCTATCCGGTTATACTATATCAAAAGCTGCAACTACTGGCGGACGCCTGGCAGGATCAAGAGACGTTATCGAAGATTCAGGCTCAGGGTCGGTTCTATGATTTTGCATATGAATGTATGCGTCAATGGCAGGAGCCGCAGGCTCGGACTTCCACGCGGGATGTCGTGGCACAGACAATTCGATTTATGCAGGCTCATTATGCGGAATCCATCACACTGGAACGTCTGGCCGGATTATTGGAATGCAGCCCGCGACACCTGACCCGATTATTTAAAAAACAAACGGATTGCAGCCCGATTATGTATCTGATTCAATTACGGATGGACAAGGCGAAGGAGCTTTTGCGGAAGACGGATGCCACTTTACAGGATATTGCTGTGAGTGTGGGGTATCCGGATGTGTATTTCTTTAGCCGGGCATTCAAAAAATATACTGGTGTATCCCCGGTTCATTATCGGGACAGCTTATATTCATCTGCTTTTATTAGTAATATGCGTCTGGATAATCCATCAAGCATGTCTGAATGTTCCATTGATTCGAAAAGTGGCGCCCTGCATACTGTTATTGAGGATAATAATCATTATCAAAATCATGATGAAGGGATTTTACGAATGAATAGAAACGCAAAGCATTCCATGGCATTTATTTTATTGCTTAGTTTTACCCTGCTGCTGAGCGCATGCTCAGACTCATCCAGTCCTGCGGCAACCGATGGCGCTTCGCAAGGGAACAATAATACATCAGCGGAACCAACATCACAGGAAAGGGTGCTGAAGGATGCACTTGGGCATGAGGTGAAGGTTCCGGCTCAGCCTCAGCGTGTGCTCGCTTCTTATCTTGAGGATCATCTGGTAGCGTTGGGTGTTAAACCGGTAGCCCAATGGTCGGTAGGTAAAAATTCAGTTCAAGCTTACCTGCAAAAAGAATTGAAGGATGTTCCTGCGATCGCTTCAGATCTTCCGTTCGAGGCGGTTCTGAACTTCAAACCTGATCTGATCATTATGGACAGTGCGAGTATGGTCGAAGGTGACAAATATGATCAATACTCCAAAATTGCTCCGACCTATGTTGTAGGTAGTAATATGAATAATGATTGGCGCCAAGAGCTGCTGACCGTGGGTGAGGTGCTGAATAAGAGCAGTGAAGCGAAGCAGGCATTGAGCGAGTACGATAAAAAAGCAGCAGAAGCGAAAGCCAAGCTAAGTCAGAAGGTAGGACAAAAAACCGCTGCGGCATTGTGGGTAACGGATAAAAACGTATATGTGGTGAACCAGAATCTATCCAGCGGTGATGTATTGTACAAGGATTTGGGATTCAAGATTCCACAGGTTGTACAGGAGATTTCCAAAACAGCCAAGGCGAACTGGAGTAACTTATCCCTGGAAAAACTGGCTGAGCTGGACGCTGATTATATCTTTATCGTGAATAGCAAAAATGTGAGCAAGGATGAGATTATTAAAGATCCAGTCTGGGCAGGAATTCCGGCAGTTAAAGAAGGGCACGTATACGATTTTGGTAAGGATTCCAGCTGGTTGTATACAGGTACAATCGCAAACAGTCAAATGATTGACGATGTTCTGAAAAATGTAATGAAGTAAGCAAAACGGTAATCAAAAAACGCTGCTCATCTTGACGACAGTATGTCGCAGGAAGGAGAGCGTTTTTTTATATAAAAAGATGCCTGCAAAGGGCAGACATCTGGTTTATTTTCGATATTAGGATTGCGGAGATACCAGGATTTTAACCTGATTTTTCTCTTTCAGGAGACCTTCAAAGCCTTGCTCGATCACTTCTTCGAGCTTAATACGTTTGGTCACAAGTTTGTCAGCAGGGAAATATCCTTTTTCCATCAAGCTGATGACAGCCGGGAATACATCGCGGTAGCCGATAATACCAGTCAGATTGCGTTCTTTCATGACAATATTGTTCGGTTTGATTGGAGCTTCTTTTTCAAAAATGCTGACGATCATGATTTGTCCGCTGATTTTAGTGGATTCAATCGCTTGAGTCAGCACAGGAGGTACTCCAGTGACTTCATAGGCTACATCTACGCCACCGTTGGTCCGTTTGTGCAGCTCTTCCACTACGTCATAAGTCTTAGGATCAAGCACGATAGCACCCAGCTCTTCAGCTTTAGCTTTACGCTCTTCGGAAAGCTCTACCGCATAAATCTCAGACGCGCCTGAAGCTTTCAACGCTTCAATTACGAGCAATCCGATAGGACCAGCGCCAAATACGACAGCTTTGTCGCCGACTTTCAGTTGGCTTTGACGTACAGCATACAAAGCAACGGCCGAAGGCTCTACCAAAGCGCCTTGCTCGAAAGATACGCTTTCTGGAATTTTGTGAACCATGTGCTCGTCAGCTGCCACATATTCAGAAAATCCACCGCCGCCGCCTGCCAAACCGAGGAAGCCCATTTTATCGCAAAGGTTATATTTGCCTTGTTTACATGCATCACATTCTCCACATGCAAAAACGGGTTCAACGACTACACGGTCGCCAACCTGAATTTTGGTTACGCCTTCACCGATTTCAACGACTTGTCCAGAAAATTCATGTCCCATCACGACCGGAGCTTTTTCACCAGTCAATGGATGCTGAGCATTTTCAGGAATGAAGATCGGTCCTGCTACATATTCGTGAAGATCACTTCCGCAAATACCACACCATTCGACTTTGATTTTTACTTTTCCGGGAAGAGCAGCGGGCTGCTCAATGTTTTCCAAACGTAAATCTTTTACTCCATGCCATCTCAATGCTTGCATGTTTTGTCATCTCCTTGATGATTATATGATCATTGCCGCTATAAAAGTGAATGAATTAGGAAACGTTTCCGAAAAATAATATGTCACAATTTTTACACATTGTCAAACCAAATTAATGCAAAAAGCACTTGATTTTTTTGTGAATATAATCACTTGTGACTATGGCGCTATATTTGACTCATTGCTTAGTACAAAAGAATTTTTGCGAATTTTGCAAGTGAAGCAGAGGCTAGAAGAAAACGAATTCAATTTTTAGAGACCCATTCTGTGGTATAATATCTATATTAGAGAGTTTATGTGCATAGAGAGAAAACGATTCCGAGCGTGAAAGGATTTTGGGTGTGTCAGAGCAAAAGAAAGTAACCATAGAGGATGTAGCCAAGCGGGCAGGGGTCGGTATTGCGACTGTCTCTAGGGCTATTAATGATAGTGAGGGCATCAGCCCCAAGACGAAAGCATTTATTTTGCAAGTAATTGAAGAAATGGGCTTTACGCCCAATACCTCGGCTCAGAGTTTAAAGGTGCGGCAGACACGGCAAATTGCGTTGGCTGTACCGGATATTCGGAACGCGATCATTCCAGAGATTGCTTGGTCTGTAGAACAGGCTGCCAAGCAGCACGGTTATCGTGTCGTGCAGATCAATACGGCCGGGAATGCCAGAATGGAGCTTGAAACGGTGCGTGAGGTTAAGAAGCTGCATGTAGACGGACTTATCATTATGCCGCTGGCATATCCTAAAATGCTGGTAGACCTGATTAATAAAGCCAGCGTTCCGGTGTCGATTATTAACTATGGTAAGAAGCTGGGTGAAGACGTTAAGGCGGATATCGTCAGTTTGGCTCGGCAAGAGGGAAGACTTGTGATGGAGCATTTGCTTAAAATCGGGAGAACGAGAATTGCTTATGCAGGTGCGGCGAAGGACAAAATCGAAGAGAGATACTTTGCTTACGAGCAGTCTCTCCAGCATGTGGACCCTTCACTGGTGTATTTTGGCGATGACTTTTCCTTCGAGACTGGGCTACGGGCAGCCGATTATTTTTACAGCTTGAAAAATATGCCGGATGCCATTTATGCAGTTAATGATATGGTGGCCATAGGAATCGTAAACCGCTTTAAGGATTTGGGTGTAAAAGTACCGCAAGAGGTTGCAGTGGTTGGTATTGACAACAATTTGTGGGCGACCGTAACGACCCCACAGATCAGCTCAGTTTCTATTATGGGGGAAGAGGTGGCACGCCTGGCTGCGGAACTGCTGCTTAAGCGAATTCAGGACCAGACCGTGGGAGATTATGAGCGTGTACAGTTCGAGCCTCGTTTGATCGTCAGGGAATCCAGCGTCTCTGTGATCCGTAAGCCTACGGTTGGGCGTGACGAGTAGAAGATAAGTCTAGATCTGAATCCTGCTCCGTCATACCAATAGATGAGCGGTCGCAGGTGTAAAAGGTGTGGATAGGAGAGTGGATTCGTGTCAAAAGGTAGCGTGTTTGTTTCTGTAGCTTGTACTATACTATTGCTGGCTGTAATCATAGGGTGTACTCCCCATGCTGACCCTGCGGCGCCGTCTGGAGCAAGCAATGAGGTGTCTAAGCAAAGCGCAGTCAGTACGCAGCGTGCCCAGCAAAGTAAAGAGGAGCTTGTGCTGTCCTTTTATAAGGATTCCTCTCTCAGTGATGAAGTAAAGGTACGTCACATTACGGACCAATTGGCAGGTATTGATTGGAGGAAGATGAACGAAATCAGTGAACATCAAAGCATGGAAATTATCGAATATTTGTATAAGCAGCGTGCTTTGATTCCTTCGGAAAGTTTCCCCAATGTGATTAAGGGCACTGCTGGCTTGGACGGAGCGCTAACTGAAAGCTATGATGCACTTATGGGAGATTTGTTTACAAGAGACAGAACTGCGATGACCCGAGCATTGGCAAATATGGACAAAGCCAACCGTGTACAAGGTATAGGGGGCATTGGGTATGCTCTCAGCTATAGCGACCCCAAGGAAGTCAAGAAAGAGATTCAACAATGGCAGGCTGGGCAACAGCTTACTACGGCAGAGAAGGATGTTATTCGTGCCCTGTTCGCCAAGCTGGATAATCCCTATTGATGCTGAATGAGTGATGAGCTTTGCCTCGAAGTATATAAAATGAAAAGCTGCTTCTCTACCCGAGGCAGCTTTTTTGTGCTGTTTTTACATCCTGCGATTATGATTGGAGGTGATCCTGATCTACACGCAAGCGCTTGATATCACGAATTGGAGGCAGGCCGAACAAGCGAGCGTATTCACGACTGAATTGAGAGGGACTCTCGTAGCCTACCTGAAAACCGACATCTGCCGCATCTGCTGATTCAGATAACAACAGGCGACGAGCTTCTTGCAAACGTAATTGTTTTTGATATTGCATGGGGCTCATAGCCGTAACCTCTTTAAAATGACGATGTAGCGACGAAGGACTCATACTAGCCAGTTGGGACAATTTCTCAATTCGCAACGGCTTATCATAATCTTGTTTAATTCGCTTTATGACTTCTGCGATCCGGCTTGAATGGCTGCCAGTCATGACCAGTTGTTTTAAGGATTCCCCCTGCTTCCCCTGTAAAATCCTATACAATATCTCACGAATGACTAATGGAGCCAGCACCGGAATATCCTGCGGATTTTCCAAAAGACGCACAAGCCTTACCACGGCATCCAGCAGCGGGAGGTTGGTTTGACTTACATACAAGCCTCGTCTGGAACCAGTGCTTGAGTTTGCGGAGCAAGCAGGTTCGTTGATCAGATCCAAAACCTGATGTGGATCAAAATTGAGTCGAAGACACAAATAAGGAGCATCAGTTGATGCTTGTATGACCTGCCCGGAAATGGGTAAATCCACCGAAACCACAAGGTAGTCGGATGTGCCGTAATAATAACTTTCCTCTGCGAGTATCACAACTTTTCTCCCCTGAGCCACAATGCATAAGGCGGGTTCATGAACCTGATAAATCGGAACGGTGGTATTCGAACTTCGGACGAAGTAAAGTGAAGGGATATCTGTAGCGTGAACTCCGTCGTGACTTGTAAATTGTTCTATGAGACTGGGCAATTCGGCTTGCTTTTCCGTAGTAGAACTCTCAATTTCGGTTGCTTTCACTAGGACCCTCCCTTTTTCACAACGTAGCTAATCTTCACTCTTCAGTGGACAATTCACTTTAAGATGCGCTTTTTTTTCGATATCGATTTGAATTCATATTAAGTGTATTTGGAGGATTAGGCAATAATTTGCTCTGATTCTTCTACCAGCCCGATGGACATTCCTCTCATAATTAGATGCAGATACAACACCTAATGAGCAATTAAGAAAAAATAAAAGTGCAAAGGAGTGAAATAGTCATGGAGAGCAACAAAGCGGAAAAAAGTGTACACGCTTCTCAGTATCCTATATAGGGATGTGGGTAACTTATCGTTTTTCAGTAACATTTTAAACTAAAGGAGGAGCAAGCATGTTAAATATTAAAGGGAAAGTCGCAGCTATTACAGGGGCAAGCAGTGGGATCGGTGAAGCTACTGCTCGTTTACTTGCTCAACATGGGGCTCATGTGGTATTAGGGGCCAGACGCACAGAACGATTGGAGGTTCTTACCTCTGAAATTCGTTCAAAAGGGGGATACGCTGATTATCTGCAACTGGATGTGACCCAAAGGGAGCAGATGGAAGCGTTCATTAAGTATACTGAAAAACGATTTGGACGTGTGGATGTCATTGTGAACAATGCGGGAGTGATGCCTCTTTCAAAATTGGAAGCCCTGAAGGTAGAAGAATGGGACCGCATGATTGATGTTAATATACGAGGCGTTCTGCATGGGATCGCGGCAGGGCTTCCCATTATGAAAAAGCAAGGATTTGGTCAGTTTATCAATATTGCCTCTATTGGCGCGTATAGTGTAACTCCGACTGCAGCAGTATACTGCGCAACGAAGTATGCAGTTCGGGCCATTTCCGAAGGATTGCGTATGGAGGTTGGAGGAAATATTCGTGTAACACTGGTATCACCGGGAGTAACTGAATCCGAGCTTGCCGACAGTATTTCTGATGAAGAGGCCCGGCAGGGAATGAAAGAATACCGCCGTATTTCAATTTCGCCGGATGCCATTGCTCGTTCCATTGTGTATGCCATGGAGCAGCCTACAGATGTAGATGTGAATGAAATCATTGTCAGACCCACGGCAAGTCCGAATTAACACCATGAAATGAAATCCGTAGTTCATCTTTGCATTTAGATTGTTTGGTCCTCTATCTTTATGGATGGGGGATTATTTTATTATAAGATGAGAAAGACCATTATTCACACTATAGAGTTCAAAAAAGATGTGACTTTACCATAACGGGTTTACTTTTACCAAAGTTTGTGTTAACTTAATTTCGACAAACATCGAAATTAAGGCTGGAACTGAAGGGAGACGAACAGGGTGAAAGATACAACAGAGATGCAGCAAGCTGTAAAAATATATAAAGCACTTGGAGAACCGACTCGTCTCAAGATAGCACTTCTGTTAAAAGAGGAAAGTGACCAATGCTGCTCTGTGCTGGGCGAGAAGCTGAACAGTGTAGCTATTTCAACGCTATCGCACCATCTGAAGCAAATGGCAGAGTCGGGGCTGCTCACATACCGTAAAGAGGGGACGTTTATTTATTACAGTTTGGATGTGGAAGCAGCACAGAAATATGCCCCGTTCCTGATCACATAATTTTTTTTAGTCTTAATTTCGATATTTGTAAAAATATAAAAATACAAAAAGGAAAGAGGCGTTATTTACAAAATGCAGAGCACGTGGAAAGTGTATATTTTGGCAATTATTAGTTTTTTGGTAGGTACATCCGAATATATTATCTCAGGCATTTTGGATCAGATTGCGACAACCATGGGGGTTACGGTGTCCGCAGCGGGCCAGCTGATTACAGTCTTTTCTCTTGCTTACGCGATTGGCACGCCGTTTCTGATGGCAGTAACTGCTAAATGGGACAGACGCAAGCTGCTCTTGAGTTCCCTCGGATTATTTGCCGTAGCCAATGTCCTCTCCTTTGTTTTGCCGGGTTTTGGAATGTTTATCGCTGCACGTATTCTTATGGCCCTCGGGGCAGGGATGGTTGTGGTTACAGCATTGAGCATTGCTGCGAAAATTGCCCCAGCTGGCAAGCAGGCTAGTTCTATTGCTACGGTCACTATGGGTTTTACAGCCTCGCTGATTATCGGGGTGCCGCTTGGGAGAATGATATCTTCTGCATATGGCTGGAAAACCGTATTTCTCGGCATCGCTTTGACAGGGATTATTGCTTTGATCGTTATCGCTATGACAATCCCTCGCTTAAAAGGAGATCAACCGATTCCCTTACTACAGCAGTTTGCTCTTCTGAAAAAGCCTGAAGTTGCTTTGGGATTGGCGATTACCTTCTTTTGGGGAGGGGGATATTCCCTCGCGTATACTTACATTTCACCGTACTTGCTGAATGTATCAGGTGTAGGGGATAATATGCTAAGCTCAGTATTACTTGCCTTCGGGATTGCCAGCCTGATCGGGTCGAAAATCGGTGGATACAGCGCAGATAAAAAGGGTATTTCCTTTACATTATTCGGGGGCATGGTGTTGCATGTCTTTTCCTTGCTTTTACTTCCTGTCGCCGCTCATTCTCTAGGTGTATTATTTGTCTTACTGATGCTGTGGTCGTTCGCAGCCTGGACAACCGGACCTACTCAACAATATAACTTGGTCACTCTCGTACCGGAATCTTCTGGTGTGATGCTGAGTCTCAATCAGTCTATGATGCAGCTTGCTATGGCAGCCGGAGCTGGTATTGGTGGTGTGGCTGTTAGCCAGGTTTCGCTGGCTTCTATCACTTGGTTTGGAGCAGCTGGTGTCGCCATCGCCATGGTAGCTGTATATTTACTTTCACGAAGATCTTCGGTTCACACGGAATTGGGTGTGATAGAATAAAGAATTATAGATAATTGAAGGATGAGCCCAGCGATAGATGGCATCGCTGGGCTTGTTTATTTTGAATGAGCAATCATATGCTCTCTTACAGCAGGAGGGTTTATCCAAACGCAATATCAGTAATTCTGCCACCTCCGCAGCTGAAATCTGACTTGCTGGATCAACTGAATGGTCTAAAGCCTCCTCTGCAAAGCCAGCTAGAAACTGGGCAACTAACTGTACGTCCTTTGAAATGGCTTGTCGCAGAATTCCCCCAACGCCTGAAGGTTTTTTGTATTCAGGACAGAAATAAGATTCCATGACCATGTGTGTATGTACCTGAGCAGTATGCCGCTCGGCGTAAGCAATTGCGAACTTCTCGGCAGTTTCGATATCACCACAGACACCTGATAGGTTGATTCCTTCTATATAATGTAAGAGTTCTTCGATATAGGTCAACTGATGGTTGCCGATGATTTGCTGTGAAATCCATAGCCAAGCCTTATGTCCGGGTGATTGAGCGAAAATCATATTTCCATCAGACGTTTTAAGGCATGTTGATTCTTCTGACTCACATATTCGATGAAGCAGATTATATCGAACCTCATCAGCTAAAAATGGATTGTGATTTAATAGATCGTCGTATGGGACTAGCTGCTCAATCATGGATTTGCCTCCCTAAAAATGAGGTTTGATCTAATGTACTTGTATATGCTATGAAAATTAAACTGCTACGAAGTACTGTTGTTATATCTACTAGGACTTAAACTTCCGCGCTATAAGTTTCTTATTCTTTTGTCGCCAAATCCATCTTTCGATAAAGTTTTTTTCTTTTCTTTCCTGAAGCGTTTCTTTCATACCCTTAATGAGAAATTCGGATCTTCGCTTGTCGTTCCTGCTAATTTCACGTAGTTCCTCAATAAATTTATCGTCCATGTCTACATCTCCGTTAGTTCAGGATTTTCCAAATTGCTAAGCTAGATTATACAGAACGTATGTTCCTTTTTCAAGTCTGCGTCTGCTCTATTCAATCACATAACCATTTTTAGATGGATGCTGCGAGGCCCGCGCCAATCGGATGGTGAAGCATAAGATAAAGTTGAAAGGAGGAATTACAATATGGACAACAAAGCATATGTATCTCAAACGTATCCACGTCTTACAGTTTACAACGAAGAAAATTTTCGGGGTTCCAGGAGAGTATTCAGAGGAAACCTAGGCATTCGTAATACCGATAATATTCTCGACGGCATCGAAAGTCTGCGTTTCTTTTCTACCAGCAGCAATGCTACACTTGTACTCTTTACTGGCACGCGGTTTAGAGGTAACTTCCGTGTGTTTAGAGGCAATCGCAACATTGCCGACCTGGATGATCTGATTCGCGGGAATGATGTGGAATCTATTATCTCTACCAATCAACGTTTGACGTTGCAGCAAATCCGTAATATCCGCAGTACTGGCAGACTGCCAGCTGGCTATCGGATCATCTAACGGACTCCATTCGACACAATAAACATTTTACAAGACTACTTCAGGAGCTTGCAACTTTCGGGCTTCTGGAGCAGTTTTTCTATTTGTACACAATGCCTACATAATAGAACGATGAGAAGAACTGTATGGAAGAATGAATGGAATGTTATTTTCATGAAAATAAAATAAGGAGGGCATACGATATGCTCTCCTTATTACGTATATGGTTATTTACTTCATTTCCCAATTAGTTACTTTGATTATGGCTGCATCTGCGTTCTTAAGATCTGTTTCGCCAGAAGCTAAAAGAGAACTCCATTGTTTCACCCGATTCTTACCATTAGGAGGTTGGTTATAATCGTTGGTATCGACAACCAATGTACGCTTAGCATAGAAGTTAGTCATGAATGTCTTTTCATTCGTGCTATTGCCAGATCGTGAGAGGACTCCTTCAAGACTACCGTCATCACCCGTAGCACCTTGATTGAGTGCAGTGTCGACAAATGATCCAATCGTCAGAGCAGTATTAAATCCGCGCTTCCGGGCTTGCTGCACACTATATTCGATATAGGTGTCATAGAACGTACGCCACATGGCTTCTCTCCAAGCTTCATTATTTTGGAGAGCTTTGATCTTCTTTTTGATTACACTATCGCTATCGCTGAGTTTTAAAATCGAGCCACTCATTTTCCCCTTCAGTCCAGCACGGGCTAATCCACCTGCAATGGAAGGATTGCTAGCTCCACTAGCAGCATCAAAAGCTTTGAATAAGGCCGGACCGTCTGGTCCCGTATCATTGGAACCGCCTGTTGTTGCTCCAAAAATACCAATGGTATATCCACGATCATCGCCAATATCTTCGGCATAGCCATAGAATTCAGTCCATTTCAAAGAATCCTGCTCTGGCTTGTTCACTAGCTTCATAATATTATCCCATTGCTCACCGTCGAGTCCTGTATTATCCTTCAGAAACTGAAGTGTTGAAGGTGAGAAATTAGCATCATGATCAATAGCTGTAACCGCTGTTTGGCTAGTAGTCTCCTCGCTGGTGAGGGGGATTTGCTGTATATTTGATTCATTTGTTTCTTGTACTGGAGTTCCGTTTTCTTCAGCAAGAGCCTTGGCGGGTAAGGGGCCGTACAAGCTAGAGAATGAAGCGATTACAGAAAAGCTTAGCAATATCATAAAAAACTTCGTTTTATGGGAAATGAGTTTACTCCTGATTTTAAACATATAACTCCTCCTCTAATAATGTAATTGTGAAAGGCTAAAAGAAATGTTACATATAAAAAAAGTGATGCTGTGTCAGTAGTAAGTAGCAACACCAAATACACTTTTAAAGCTTACGTAGATTAGCATCTAACTCGAATTAATTTAGCAAGATTATAGATAAGAAACATATGATTGAACAGTGCTCGAATAACCATTTTTATTCCAGTTTTGTGAATTGTAACTGGATACATTGGCCTAAATCTTCTGTTTTTTAATTCAAAATTAGATTCGTAGAGTGTATGGAAAACAGAAGGAACACTTTAACAGCTCGTTTGAATTCAAGTAATTAGATTAACACAGACCATAAAAGCAAGAATGAGGACGAAAACCAATACAGCCTCTTGATAGAATGAGATACATCACCTAACAGGAGGTTATAAATTGAACAAAATACAAGAATTTAACGATTTGCATACATCAGAGGAAATTTTATTTCTAGGGAACGCCTGGGATTTGCTATCTGCCCTGGCTCTGGAAAAAGCAGGCTTTAAGGCGATAGGTACGACAAGTTGGGGAATTGCCAATACGCTTGGGTTTTCAGATGGAGAGCTTATTGATTTTGAACAGCATGTAAGCATCATTCGGACGATTGCAGAGCATGTTCAGATTCCAGTGTCGGCAGATATTGAGGCAGGATATGGGAAGGATGTAGCAACGATTGTTGAGCATGTATTAAGGACAGCCGATGTCGGAGTGGCAGGGATTAATATTGAGGATTCATTAAAACAGCAAAAGGGGCTTCGAGAAGTGAGGGCGCACAGTAACCTGCTGTCCAAAATAAGAGCTGCCTTGGATGTTCATGGGTTTAAAGATTTTTTTATAAACGCAAGAACGGATACATTTTTGCAGATAGAAGCTCCACTTTCGGAGACCATAGAAAGGGCCAAAGCGTATGTGGAAAGTGGTGCGAACGGCATTTTTGTGCCAGGGTTAAAGAATGATGAAGAGATCAGAAAAGTTGTATATCATATACATGCTCCGCTTAATGTTTTATCCTTGCCAGGTCTGACGAATGTCCGCCAGCTTCAGCAGTTAGGAGTCAAAAGGTTTAGCTTTGGAAATGCGTTTTCTGATAAGATAATAGTTGCTTTGCAAAAGAATGCGGAACAGTTGATCAACCTTCGAGATACGTCACATTTATATGATGATTTTGCAAATCCTGAACTAGATGAGTATGAACTATAGAAGGGACGGAATCTTCGATCATGGCTAACCTTAGTCTTTCTTTTGAAGAAATGTGGGACAAAATTATAGCATGTGATCGTAAATATGACGGGGTGTTTTTTACCGCTGTGAAAACAACCCGTATATATTGCCGACCTTCCTGTCGATCCCGAAAACCGAAAAAAATCAATGTCGAGTTTTACTTTGATGTGGACACCGTGGAAAAAGCAGGTTTTCGCGCTTGCAAAAGATGCCAGCCTCATACAGATCATTCACCGTATATCAGGCTTGTCCAGAATGTGGTTGCTTTTTTAATCAATCATTATAAAGAAAAATTAGTATTGCAGGATATTGCGGACTATGTTGGAATAAGCCCTTTTTATTTGGATCGGATTTTTAAACAGGAAACCTCCGAAACCCCGCGTACGTATTTGGAAAAAATAAGAGTAGATAAGGCAGCCTATCTTCTTAAAAATACAGATCTTACGAATCTTGAAATTTGCTATGAGACAGGCTTCCAAAGTCCCTCAAATTTCTATAAGTCGTTTCGCAGCTTGAACCAATGTTCTCCTAGTGAGTATAGGAAGTTACATAAAGATTAGGAATGGAAGGTGGTTATCTTTTTATGAGCAAGCTATCCGTATCGAATTATGTATCGCCGATTGGAGAGATAGAGATACAGGGCACCAAAGAGGCTGTCTATTCTATTATGTTCTCTAATCGGAATGAGCCCTTAACGAGGCTTACAGAAGAGGCTCCAGTCCAAGTATTAGAGGAATGCGCCAGCCAGCTTGACGAGTATTTTAAAGGTGAGCGCTTTAAATTTTCGTTTCCTTATGCTTTTGAAGGTACAGACTTCCAGCAAAAAGTATGGAATGCGCTGGTGACCGTAGGTTACGGTAGAACGACAGCTTATAAAGATATTGCTCTTGCTATTGGAAATGAAAAAGCAATCCGAGCTGTTGGCAGTGCGAATGGCAAAAATAAGCTGAGCATTGTGATTCCATGTCACCGAATTATCGGATCGAATCAGAAACTAACTGGCTATGCAGGGGGCCTATGGAGAAAAGAATGGCTTCTTCAGCATGAGAAGCGTTGTCTGGGATCAAAAGGAGGGCTCATGGATGAGAGAGATATATTTGAAAGAGTTTAAGCCGGAAAGCTGGGCCAACATGGTTCAAATCTATCAGGAGCAATATGATCAGGTAGATCCAGCGGTAAGAGCAAAGGTGGCCAAGAGTGAAATTCCAAAGGAGATTCAGATTGTGCTGCTGCCTGACATGGGCGAATATTTGCTGACTTGGATGGATCGAAAGGTTCCCGCACTTGGTCACGAAACACCGTCGGATTATTTAAAAGGCGAAGAAGGGACCAAAGCACTGAAGGCAGCCATTCTGCGTATGCCGCGTTAAACAACTGACACAAGGAGATACATATGAACACGTCCAAACCCCAATCAAGCTATACAAAGGGAGCCGTTGCCGTGCTCCCTCTGGCGATCACAAGCAACCTGTGATAAAAGAGTTCTAATTGGCTGAAAGCTCACTCTCCGTCACCCATTTATGATTTTTGACAGGCTCTCCTCCTGTAGTCGGCGTATAATCTACCATATATACGGTCGTTGGCACGGCGGAATCTATGGTAGCCTTAGCCCCATCCATCCCCTTCATATGATCTGCCGTCAGGATAACTTCCGTTCCCGGTTCATAGGGCTCGCTGCCTGCATCCTTAATCTCTTCATGAATAACCCACTTATGATTAGTCACTTTTTCTCCTCCAGTCGTTGGAGTATAGGAGACTGTATAAGCAGTAGTCGTATAAGCACCCACAATCGTGGCCGTAGCGCCCTTCATGCCTGCCATATGATCGGCTTGCATGGTCGCTTGACTGCCAATTTTGAAGGCTGGATGTTCAGCTTCTTTTAGCCCGGCAGGAAGCTCACTGGAAGTGGAATGGTTCATATCTGATGTGTCGTGCTGTTGATTGCTGTTTGTCGTATGCTCCTGATCTGGCGTGTTACTGTTCCCGCACCCACTCAAAATAATCATGATTGTACCAGCAAGCAAAGCCCATTGTTTTTTCATATTTAGCTCCTTTAGGATTGTATTTACATATTCAATTATACCCCATGGGGGTATAATTGAAACAGAATTATATTACAAACTTGTGAAGTGTTTTGCCTTCAAGCGGAGCGCCTGATGTGATCCTTTTGAGTTATGCGGAAGATGCGTAACTAAATATTGTTGACAGTGAATAAAAAATCATTGTAATATCTACAAAACATATCAAATTACTATGTTTTAAAAAGCTGTAAACATTTTAACTCACTAAACGTAGATCATATCAAGGAGCAGGGGGAGACATCAAAATGAAGAAACAATGGATTTCATTTATATTGCTACTGGGAGTAGTCGTGCTTTTTATTTCAGGCTGTGGCAGCAAGAATACATCGGGCGGCGCTGCTGGTGAAGAAAAGAAAACACTGCATATCAGCTTTAATCCCGGCCCATATAGCGATCAGTTTAAGAATGGTGTGGCTCCATATTTGGAGAAGAAGGGGTATAAGATTACATATAAAGAGTTTACAGACGGGGTTCAGCCCAATGTAGCCGTGGCTAATGGTGATATTGATGCCAATGTGTTCCAGCATTCGCTCTATCTGGATTCTATGAATAAGCGGGAGAATATTGATCTGGTTGGTGCTGTGCAGGTCCCGACTCCTCCAATGGGATTGTACTCCAGCAAGCATACCAGCCTTGACGAAATTAGCGCTGGCGCCCAAATCAACCTGCCCAACGAGCCAGTTAATATGCTGCGCGCGCTGAACATTTTGAAGGAAGTAGGTTGGATTACGTTAAAGGACAATATCGATCCATTGCAAACCTCGGTGAATGACATCACCTCTAATCCACATCATCTGCAATTTGTTGCTACCGACCCGGCACAGGGGCCACGTGTACTGGAGGATGTTGATTTTGCGGCTATACAAGGGAACTTTGCTGTATCGAATGGAATGAAGTTGACCTCGGCATTAAAGCTTGAAAATATGACAGACCCGTTCACGAACGTGGTGGCTGTGGACAGCAAGAATAAGGACAAGCCATTTGTCAAAGACATTATTGAGGGATATCATTCAGATGAATTCCAACAGTACATCAAATCGAATCCTGCGTATGAAGGCTACAAGCTGCCAAGCTATTTTAAATAAATGGGTATGATCCTGGCGGGCTGACATTCTCAGTCTATATCTTATGGATAGAAGGTGGAGATAAACGTGATTTTTTCATCCTCTGATCTCGTCAAGGCTCTGCCTGACAACTATTTTAGCGCAATCGATGACAAAGTGAATCTGTATAAAAGCAAAGGAATAGATGCAATTAATTTGGCAGCCGGGAACCCGGATCAGCCAACACCGCCGCATATCATCGACGCTTTGAAGGATGCGGTCGATCAACCGATCAATCAGGGCTACCCGCCTTTTCATGGAAAAAAAAGTACGCTGGAGGCAGTCGCTGCGTTCTATAAACGGGAGTATCAGGTGGAGCTGGACCCTGAACGGGAAGTTGCCGTATTCAACGGCTCTGCCATAGGTGTAATGGGGATTCCACAGGCGTTGCTGAATCCTAGTGATTGGTTATTGACCACCGATCCGGCATATCCCCAATATTATTCCGCTGCTGCGCTGGCAAGAGCCCATATTCATACGATTCCACTGGATGAGAAGCATGGATTTTTGCCTGATTATGCAACCGTGCCGGAAGAAATCGCAGAGCAGGTCAAACTGCTCATGATTAATTATCCGAACAATCCGACAGGAGCCGTAGCTACTGTAGATTTTCTGACGAAGACACTGGATTATGCTGCTCGGTACCAGTTTCCGGTTATGAATGATTTTGCTTACGGTGCTCTTGGCTTTGGTGGACATAAGCCGATTAGTCTATTGCAAGTCCCTGGTGGCAAGGAGTATGGTGTCGAGACGTATACAGCTTCCAAAACGTATAACATGGCTGGATGGCGCTTCGGCTTTGCGGTTGGAAATGCGTCCGTCATTGGTGCACTCAAGCATTATCATACGCATGCCTACAGCACTGTTTTTGGTGCGGTACAGGATGCAGGAGCTGTCGCATTGCTGGGCACCCAGGAGCCAGTACGGGAACTCGCGGCGTTATATGAGCGGCGACGTGATGTTCTCATTGTAGCGTTACGAAATATTGGCTGGGATGTAGCTGCTCCCCAAGGGTCCTTTTTTGCCTGGTTCAAGGTGCCGGAGGGGTATACATCGGCTTCCTTTGCAAACTTTTTATTGGATGAGGCGCATGTTGCGGTTGCCCCTGGAGAAGGCTTTGGTCGTGCAGGAGCTTCTCATGTGAGGGTCAGTCTGGTGAATAGTGAAGAAAGACTGCTGGAGGCGGTACAGCGCATCGCAGCAACGGGTGTTTTTCAAGCTTAAGCTGGAATAAAAGAAATTCATGGAGGGATCGAGAAACGAACTTTGAGTATAGCCATATCGGAGCCATGGAAGAAGAAATAGCAGGTTTGAGAGCGCAAATCGAAGGGATAAAGATGACCCAGATTGCGAACGGGATTTTTTATACGGGTCATCTTCAAGGCAAGGAAGTTATTGTGCTGCGTCCATGCAATGTTCAGGAACGTATTTTCTTTGGCTTGCCATACTGGTTAATGAGAGTTCGAAGTTGTTTCCCGGCTTGATTCAATTCCATATCATTCAACACATAATCGGTGCTGACTTCCCAGGTGCTGCGGTCATTCAGATAAAAAATAAAGGCGGGGAAGCGAGGGCGCAGCCATTTACGGATGGAGGCCCCCTCGAATTCGACTTTAGTGATTGCAGACCACGGGACAGTTCGAATACCATCGGAAATACTGTGTTCGTCAAAGATGAACAGGAAGGCTTCCTTACGAAGCGTTCTGCTCAAACAGACCACCAAATAACTACCGAAAAAAGGAATTCCAATAATGGCGGACGTAATAAAGAAGAAGATTTGCAGAGCAGAGATATCTTCGTCGATAAAAATGAGCAACAGCAAAAACAGACAAATCAGCACAAACATCAAGCTGCCCAGGGCTTTCCAAAATGCCAAAGATCTGCGATATACAATTTTATCCACGGAATACCGCCTCGTCGGGTACAAACGCCTGAATGAAATGAGTGATCCGTTCTCTCCAGTCTGATTCGGTCACACTTTCAATTCGCAGGCATGGGGTGGCCTGCATATCCAGTTCTGTATTTCTTACAACCCACACATCATTCGTTCCTTTAAGAACAAATAGCAGATTCGTAACGGAAGGACCCTCTTCATCCGTGTCCGTGTATACCATCTGGCTCAAATTATCCAGGCTGCAGTGATTACGATTAAAATCCTCTCGCCAGTCTTGTATCATTTGTTGATCCAACTCTTGAAGTTTCCACGTTGCCATTTGCTGCATCGTGAAGTTGGATGAGGTCAACTCATTCCACTGTTCTTCTGTCAGATCGACGTATCGGCTGTGACCATTGAAGCTGGGAGCCGACAGGCCGAACAATTGATCAATATCGTGATGCCAGTCTTCTGGAGAAGACCAGCGAAAGAAATGGAGTTCATTGTGGCTGGAAAAGTGATACAGAAAACGTTCGTTTCCATGGTGTATCGTTAATGTATTTTGCTTGTCCTGCTGCTCCTTGTATCCACGCAGCATTTGGCGGCTTTGTACCAGATGAGCTAGCATTTCAACAATGAACGCATCAAATTTAAGCTGCTGTTGCCCGTCATCCTGCTGTTCCAACAAGCCTTTGGATACCAGGCTATGTGTTGCAGCATGAAAAAGCAGTTCCCAGCGATCTTCGGTTAGTTCCCCGTAATAGGATTGGAGCAGACCCGAAGCCATATCCTCTGCACCCAGCGCGGTCAAGGCAAAGCCTAGTTCCTCAAGCGTTAAAATTACTGTTTGTTTGTCCATAGTCAGGCTCCTTCTCCATCTGTTAAGTGTATGTTTATTTAAATAGTTTGCTGGCCCAGCGTATCCCTTTTTCGGCGAATTTGGCGACTTTTCCACCTGCCCAGCTCCCCACTGTACCGCCGACGTATGCACCGACGGCTGCACCAACCGGACCGCCGATAGCACCGCCTATGGACCCCAAAACGACAGCTCCGCCATAAGTTGCGGCGGTTTTAATCGCTACGTTAGAAGCAGATACAGCCACATCCGTTCCGGTAAGCTTCCCGCTTTTCCATTTTCCAGCCAGACTGATGCCTTCGCCCACAATATTCATGGTGGCATTAATTGGATATAGCTTTTTGGCGATCATGCCGGGAATTTGGCGTGTTGCTATGCCGTAGCGTCCTTTTTCCACCCCGGCGATGACGTTGCGCGTCCACTGAGGAAAGCTGTTGGCTTTGTTAAACCCAAGGCCGAGCTTACCCATTTGCAGCTTTCCAGCTAAACGATCGAAACCTTTCAAGCCCTTCATCACAATACCTGGTTTAGCGAACTGGCGGTTTATGCTTTTGCCCAAATTACGCATAAAAGCATTGTTACCTTTGCCTTTCACCCATGCCGCATTATGTATAACCGCTCGAGTGGGATTTTTCAGACTTTTCTTGAATTCTACTGTTTTGGTGAGCACAAGTGTGGAAGCCAGACCGCTATAGATCGCTGTTCCAGCAAAGCCCAGTTGCCCTCGCCATTTATTGGCCTCTGACAGGCTGTTAATGGCTATATCTGCGGGATCGTTTCCTTTTTTTCCGGAAGTTGCTCCTTCACTGCTCTTAATCTGTCCGCTTTGATCTCCTTGGTTAATCCCTGTGTCTGCTTGGGTATCTATTTCCTTGAATTTTACTGCAATCGAACGCAGCTCTGTGCTGACAGAACCGACGGTTTGAGTAAAAGCGTCCATTTGTCCACGTGCTTTGTGAAAATCCTGATAAAAGCGCTGCTGTGTCGTTCCTGCCCAGCTATTCTCTAGCATTTGAATATGCTGTGACAGTTGTCCGCAAATTTGTGCCCCCAGCTCACGTGCCTGCGCGAACTGCCTGGAAACCGCCTCTAGTTTCTCAGGAGGAACCATAATTTTAGCCATGATGTCCACCTCGGATGATTAAAATAATTACTTTATATTTTAGTGATTCTAGCGGGAGTTAGCAAAAAAAGGAGGGGGTTTGAGCGAAAAATAAGTCATTTGTATGAGTTCATTGATGGGCATAAGGGAGAATAGTAGGAGTCGTTATGATCCGAAGTTCTTATATGTCATTCATGAAGAAAATGAAAAAAGCCTCTCTTTCTTGTAGGAATTTCTATAAGAAAGAGAGGGCTTCTTTGCGTAGAGGCTATTTATATACTGTGCGATACTCTAACTTATTTGAGAGGGACCTGCTTGGACAGCTTTTCAAACTGCTGCAAGTGAGGGGTGACCTTGGCGGTAATCCCTTTGAGATACTTGATGGCCGCTTGTCTTTGACGTTCTTTGGTTGCGACCTCTTCAGGGAACATGGAGTATTCCTTTTGAACAGAGCCATTTTTATAATTTACGGAGAAGAGCTCTCCTTGCTGCCATCTTTGGACCAGATCTTGATTACTGTGCAAGATGTTTAGCACTTCTTTTCCATTTTTATAAGTGAAGCTATAGTCTGGATCGGCTACAGCGTGGATCACTTGGTAGCCGTTCTGTAATCCATTATCCTGAAAAGTACCTACTTGGATCTGATTCGAACGGATCGTTCCATCCGATTGCGTCACTTTTTCAGTCTGCGTACCCTTACCGCTCATCGTGTCATTGCTCCATGTTCCGTTGTATACGACTTTATGATGTTGTCCATCTGCATCTGTGTATTGATTCATATATTTTCCAGTTCCTGATCGCTTGCCATTCACAAAATCGCCCGAATACTGCTTGTATTCGCTCCATTTGATCGTACCACGTCCGTTTGGCTGTCCATTCTCAACTTCTCCGTAGTAAGTCGTCTGTCCGGATAACTGAAGCAGTTCCTTGGTCGCAGCCGCATTCACCGTAGGTATATTATTTACCAACAGCGTTCCTGAAATCAGCGATGCAGATACCACTATAGGCAGGGACAGAGCCTTTCCTTTTTGCCAAAGTTTTTGCATCATGAGTTCTCCCCTTTCGAAGCTTTGAGTTTCTACGAGTCATGTTCAACAACCCAGCACTTTTAACCTATTTTGTGCTTGGTGGTTTATAGTTTAATATAGATTGAGAATTATAGGAAACTATAAAGTAAAAAATAGGTAATAAGGAGGGGAGATTTTGATTTTACCTGAATATGGAAGTGGGGATGTATCGAGCATCCTTGCCGTAGAGTTGGATCATGGGCCTAGAAAGACAATAAAAGGAGTCCATGAAGTGGAGCCTGATTCTAATATCTACTGGCTGATTGATGTGGAATTCAATGGTTTTACGTTGTCAGATGAAGACATTTTGCAATTGCTCAAAGGATATATCGTATACGGGCATGTCCAAGATTTGCAGATATGGACTAGCGTCGGGCGTAGACTAGAAGGCGAATGCCGTTATGATAAAATCTGTATTTGTGTGGATATATTCAACAATGTAGAGATGCAGATTTGTTTGGAAGAAGCCAAGGTTGCTGATTTTATGAACACACTACCGGCGCGATTTCAGGAGAAGGGGACCATTCGTGTGTTTCCTCGGGAGGATGCTGCCCATGCACGTGCAAAAGCGGAAAAGCTACAAGCCTTTACAGATCAGGAGGGTGAGAGGGAACACTTTGTCATGCTTAGGCTGGTAGCGGATCAAGGTCAATCTTATCGTGGAGCGGACATTTGGGATGTCATGCTGAGCCTTGGAATGAAGTGGGGAGATATGGATATTTTCCATGCACACCATCACGGTCCGGGAGGCAATGATGAACTATTTAGCGTACATACGGGAACAGAGCCTGGATTTTTTTGGCTGAGTACACTTGCAGAGGATCGGTTTGCAGATTTGATTTTCAGTATGGATGTGGTAAGAACGGTGCAGCCGCAAGCTGTGTTTGAGGCGATGTGGAAAAGTGCCGAATATGCACGCGCCAGACTCGGCGGAACATTAGTCAATGAACAAGATTTGCCAGCTGTACCGGAAGATTATCTTTGTCAAATTCAAGAGATGGAAGACCGATTAAGTGAGTTTGGATTTAAAGCAGGCGAGTATACTGTTGCGTTTCTACTCTAGCCTAGAAAGGGGTGATTTCGTTGTCCAGCAACTCTATCGAGAAGCTAAGAACGATTCTAAAACGTAAAGCTACTATTTTTCATACAGGGGGCCGCAGACCGTTAGATTCCCTGGAACAGAGCTGGATTGGCAGAGTTACAGTGGCTTTGCCGGCGGAAGAACAACCCGTTGATGTACAGGGGAATGTTATGGCTCCGATCATGCAATTGTATTTGCCTGCTATGCCTTTTGTTCCACAAGCTATGCGTGATGTCAAGCTGTTGACGGTCTTCCTGTCACCCGATGTTCTGGATCATGAGGACATGGAAGGATATATGTGTATTCGTGAGTATACGTCGGTAGAGGATTTGGTCGAAAAAGATTTTGGGGAGGCATTCATGCATATCAAGGCATTCCCGTTATTCCCCGAGCTCATAGAGAATGACTATCCCGTTTGGGACGGGGAAGATATCCCTGAGGAATATGGTGATGCCCTCAACAACATGGATGAGGAGGAACCCGACTATTTTGAGGACATCGTGGAGGAAATACATGCGGTTCACAAAATCGGTGGCTATCCCAGCTTTATTCAACCAGGCATCGACTTTGGCGAAGGCTATGAATTTATGTTTCAGATTGCGTCAGATGCCAAAGCTGGATTGAATATTGTCGATGGCGGCAGCTTTTATTTTGCCAAGCATCAGAATGAGGGAATCTGGCGGGGTTACTTTGATTTTTACTAAATATTGAAATGGGGTAAAAAAGAGATGAATGTTTTAGGTCAGTTAGGATCTGCCATCCAGAGCAGTCTATTTATTCAATCCGAACTGAAGAAAGCACATGCCTTGATTCAGAAGCACGACCTGCCTGTAGAGCAGGTGGAGGATGATTTTCACAAGCAGATCATCTTGCTGGAGCAATATGCCGGCACTCGCATTTTTCAGCAAGGGCTTGCCAGATACAAAGTAATTAATGCAATGCTTTTGATCATATCTGTGATTATATTGCTGGCAGCAGTTATCGTTGCGGCGGTGGAATATTTGCAGCCGGAACGACATCTGCTGCAAGTGTTGGTGAATGCCATGTTCGACTACTGGGTTCCCTCTATTACCATACTTAGTGTTGTATTCGTGGGTGTGATCGTTCTTGCCATCGTTAGAAATGTTTTTGCCAGACGATTACATACGCGTGTGCTGGATCGGTCCTGGCAGGCCATTTTCCAACATGTAGACAAATGAGGCTAGAGAGCAACTAGTAGATTGTCATACCAGCTTAAGGAGTGGCAGCAATGAATGACTGGGAATCGGGAATCATTCAAGTTGATAATGAGCACGCGTTTTATTCTTCTTTAACGGAAGATCAGTTGTTAGAGACTGCTTTGTACACGAAATATTTTCATTCTGTAAGAAAGCTAGGCAATGGGTACATTTGGTACCATTTTGATCAGGTTCCTTTGCTGCACCGGCATTTTTTTGTGTCTGTATGCTTTAAGGATACAACCCTAATTGTTGTGGAGATTTCGCTCCAGGGCAATGAATTTCCAACCTCATGGGATAATTGGTCTGAGGAAGGGGAGAGAAAGCGGCAAAGGGAGCATGATCGTTTGTTAGAGCGGCATTTGTCCATGAAGCCGAGCTATCGTCAAACCAAGCCCTATCCCTATATGGAATATGAACTGAACTGGGGGAAAATCTCTTCTTATTTTGACCCCCGGTCGGGAAATACGGCCATTGCTTTTAAGTATAAAGATGATTGTTGAAGGTGAGAGTGTCAGACGAGTAAGGAGAAATGTGATGGATAAAAAAGCAAAGAAAATACTTATGAACACTTTTTGATTTTTACTAAATATTGAAATGGGGTAAAAAAGAGATGAATGTTTTAGGTCAGTTAGGATCTGCCATCCAGAGCAGTCTATTTATTCAATCCGAACTGAAGAAAGCACATGCCTTGATTCAGAAGCACGACCTGCCTGTAGAGCAGGTGGAGGATGATTTTCACAAGCAGATCATCTTGCTGGAGCAATATGCCGGCACTCGCATTTTTCAGCAAGGGCTTGCCAGATACAAAGTAATTAATGCAATGCTTTTGATCATATCTGTGATTATATTGCTGGCAGCAGTTATCGTTGCGGCGGTGGAATATTTGCAGCCGGAACGACATCTGCTGCAAGTGTTGGTGAATGCCATGTTCGACTACTGGGTTCCCTCTATTACCATACTTAGTGTTGTATTCGTGGGTGTGATCGTTCTTGCCATCGTTAGAAATGTTTTTGCCAGACGATTACATACGCGTGTGCTGGATCGGTCCTGGCAGGCCATTTTCCAACATGTAGACAAATGAGGCTAGAGAGCAACTAGTAGATTGTCATACCAGCTTAAGGAGTGGCAGCAATGAATGACTGGGAATCGGGAATCATTCAAGTTGATAATGAGCACGCGTTTTATTCTTCTTTAACGGAAGATCAGTTGTTAGAGACTGCTTTGTACACGAAATATTTTCATTCTGTAAGAAAGCTAGGCAATGGGTACATTTGGTACCATTTTGATCAGGTTCCTTTGCTGCACCGGCATTTTTTTGTGTCTGTATGCTTTAAGGATACAACCCTAATTGTTGTGGAGATTTCGCTCCAGGGCAATGAATTTCCAACCTCATGGGATAATTGGTCTGAGGAAGGGGAGAGAAAGCGGCAAAGGGAGCATGATCGTTTGTTAGAGCGGCATTTGTCCATGAAGCCGAGCTATCGTCAAACCAAGCCCTATCCCTATATGGAATATGAACTGAACTGGGGGAAAATCTCTTCTTATTTTGACCCCCGGTCGGGAAATACGGCCATTGCTTTTAAGTATAAAGATGATTGTTGAAGGTGAGAGTGTCAGACGAGTAAGGAGAAATGTGATGGATAAAAAAGCAAAGAAAATACTTATGAACACTTTCTGGTCCTCCAGCGGCTGGAAGCAGGAGAGGGAACCTTTTTCGGGTGAGGATTTTGAATATGCCAAAAGTATGGGCTTGATGTTCGATCCGATCACCATTACACATGATGAGATTATAAAAAGGTTATATGAGCTGCACCAGCAAAAGGCTACAAAAGAGCGAGTGGCAGCAGCGTTTTTACACAGTCTTTCCACGAAAAAAGTTCATTTACGAAGCGCCTTATCGAGCTGGGCATTAACCGCAAAACTGCCTTTGCACACCTATAGGGAGCGGCCTGTCGTCCTGCCCAATTACAGTAGCTGTGGGGATTGTAATTTTCATAAACTAATGTCCGATAAGGAATACGTCAATAAGGATTTGAATGTACTGAATTTTGAACGAATCAAATGGGGAGGTATTCGGCTGAATCACCTTCTTTATTGCTGGATGGACCTTGAATTGTTCAGTCAAGAGGAGGAGTTCCAGGTTACTGATGAGGATCTTGTAATACTTCACAACATGCTGGAAGCGGTTCAGGACTGTGAGGCTCAGAACGGTCCACGACAATTGGAGAAGCGCTGGAAAGATGTGCTCCCATCCAGTAAAAATGAACGCGATGTGGCTATGGAAGTATGGGGATATGCAGGATTGCTCACACCACGGGACACACCTCGCAGGCGCCGCGGCGGCAATGATGATTTTTGTTCAGTAGCAGCCTGGCAAGGAGATGACGGATACTCACAGGAAGCGCTCGACTATTACTTCGGTACGTTTTTATAAAGAAAGTGAAGGTTTATCTTCAGGTTAGGCTATTCCCCCAAACAAATAAGGGAACTCCCTGATTGGTTCAATTGGACAGAATACTTAGAATTAAAGTAGGGTGAAAAATTGAACTTTGGGGGAATGGATGATGAGTCGATTAACCGTAGCTACAAAGATGTTATACATTGTGAAAAAAGGATCAAGACTTTGAAAGGGATCAGTAGATACATCCCCAATCAGCATGGAGCTTGGGCAATGCTCATTCTTCCATTTTTGTTTGGCTTAGCTGCTTCTCCAAAACAATTCATTCATATACCTCTATTCGTATGCTGGTTTTTTATCTATTTATTTAGTTTTCCTGTTCTCCAATGGATCAAAACAGGAAACAGTAAAAGATACCGTAAGCCTGTTGTTATTTACGGAGCAATACTCCTTCCTCTTTTAGCTTCTCTAGTATGGGTTAAACCTGCGTTGATCTGGTATGGAGTTCTGCTTCTGTTCTTTTTTATGGCTAATATGTATTACGCCAAAATGAAGAATGAGCGTGCTTTGTTAAATGACATTGCCGCGATTCTGCTTTTCTGCTCTTTTATATATCCTGTTGTTCATATTGGAGAAGGCGGAGATTGGACGCTAACCACAGAGCTGTTTTTGCTGTTGGTGTGTTATTTCATAGGAACGGCTCTTTATGTTAAAACGATCATCCGTGAAAGAAAAAATCCACGTTACTATTATGCGTCTATTATCTATCATCTGATCATTGTGCTGTTTGCCGCCTGGATCAAGGTGTTTTTGGTTATTCCATTTTTAATTTTGTTCATACGAGCTATATGGCTTCCTAAGTTCGAGTTAAAGGCAAAGCATGTAGGCATGGCTGAAATTGGATTTTCATTGATGCTCTATGTATCTGTGCTGTTTTTATATTTTTAAAAAGGAGAGACATCAATGATATCTTTGCAAACGCCACGAGATTATCGCGTAGACCCGTTTATCGTCATTTGGGAGGTAACAAGAGCTTGCGCATTAAAATGCCTTCACTGTAGAGCGGAAGCCCAATATAAGCCTGACCCTCGTCAGCTGACATTTGAAGAGGGCAAAAAGCTGCTTGATCAAATCGCCGAAATGAATCATCCATTAGTGGTTTTCACAGGTGGAGATCCGTTATCGCGTCCTGATTTGTTTGAGCTGGCTCAATATGCAATTGAGGAGAAAAAGTTATCAGTTTCAATGACGCCCAGTGCTACCCCGAAAGTGACACGAGCAGCAGTCGAAAAAGCAAAGCAGGTTGGCTTATCACGGTGGGCTTTTAGCCTGGACGGTTCATGCGCGGACATTCACGATCATTTTCGAGGGACTGTGGGTTCTTATAATACGACCATGCGGGGAATTGGCTATTTGAAGGAATTGAACATTCCTATCCAAGTGAACACAACCGTGTCCCGATACAATCTTCACGATCTGGAGCGAATTGCAGAGAAGGTAAAGGAAATGCAGGCGGTGTTATGGAGCTTGTTTTTTCTCGTTCCAACCGGGCGTGGTATGGAAAAAGATATGATTACTCCTGATGAGCATGAGGCTGTAATGAAGTGGTTGTATCAGATACAGCAACAGATGCCCTACGGTGTAAAGGCTACCGAAGCACCTCACTATCGAAGGGTTGTCCTACAGGAAAAGCACAAAGCAGGACAGCATAGTGCAACGTTCGAACAAAAAAGGGCAGATGTTCTGGGGCGTGCCCCTAAAGGTGTAAATGATGGAGATGGATTTGTTTTTATCAGTCATATCGGCGAAGTGTACCCGAGTGGTTTCCTGCCGCTAACATGCGGGAATGTACGAAAGGATAGTTTGGCCCATATTTATCGGAACTCTCCGATTATGAATAATCTTCGGGATAAATCTCTGCTTAAAGGAAAATGTGGAGTCTGCGAATTCAATACAGTCTGTGGAGGCTCCAGAGCAAGGGCTTTTGCCATCACAGGAGATTACTTAGAGAGTGATCCATATTGTGCATATATGCCTGGAGTGGGGAAGGAAACGTGCGCTTATGAATAAAAATGCTAAAAAAGTTGTGATCCTCGGTGGAGGAATAAGCGGTTTAAGTGCTGCCTTTTATGTGAAAAAGCTGGCGGAGGACAGGCAGCTTGAAGTGGAGATTACATTAGTGGAGAAAAGCGACCGCCTGGGAGGAAAGCTGCAAACGGTTCGCCAAAATCATTTTATGATCGAAAAAGGACCAGATGCTTTCCTGGCCAGAAAGACGGCTATATTGGATCTGACTATGGAGTTGGGACTGGAAGCTGATTTGGTGTCAACAAACCCGAAGGCCAAGTCGGCCTCCATTTTGCATAAAGGCAAGCTGCATACCATGCCGATGGGCTTTATTTTAGGTATTCCAACCAAGCTAACTCCCTTCATTCGGACAGGGCTAATTTCTCCATTGGGAAAAGCGCGCGCAGCCATGGATTTGATCATTCCAGCCAAGAAAGGCGATATGGATGAATCTCTGGGAGATTTTATCAAGCGGCGTCTAGGTAAAGAGGTGTTGGAGCAGATTACAGAGCCTTTGTTATCTGGTATTTACGCTGGCGATACGTATTCTCTTAGCCTCAAGTCAACCTTCCCTCAATTTAAGCAGATGGAACAAAAGCATGGAAGTCTGATTATAGGTATGGCTAAAGGGGCGGGGAGAAAGTCGGGTGCACCTAACAAATTGCCGGAAATCGCCAAGAAAAGCATGTTTCTTTCCTATCGACATGGATTATCGACCATCGTGGAGCGGTTAAAGGAAAAGCTCGACACTGTCCAATTTGTGATGGAGCAGCGTGTGGCTGAGATAAGAAAAGAGAACGGTTATCAGGTAGTCCTGAACCAAGGACAAATCATAGATGCAGATGCAATAATCTGCGCTATTCCAGCCTTTGAGGCGGCTAAATTATTTTCCGATATCACAAGTGTGAGCTGGCTTAATAAGATCAATTACGTTTCGGTAGCGAATATTTCCTTGGCGTATAAAAATTCAGACCTTCGCCTGGCCTATGAGGGAACTGGATTTCTCGTTCCCCGTAAGGAAGGAAAAATGATTACGGCCTGTACTTGGTCATCTACAAAGTGGAGCCATACCGCACCCGAAGGGTATACACTCTTGCGGACTTACATTGGCCATGCAGGTGCCCAGGGATGGGTTCAGATGACAGACGAGGAACTAGTGGAAGCAGCCCGCAAAGACCTGAAAGATCTAATGGGGATCGATGCTCAACCTGAAATGACCGAGGTCAGTCGGTGTAATCAATCCATGCCACAATATCCGATTGGGCACCAAGAACAGATGGCGAAGGTGAGACATGATTTGTCACAGTATTTTCCGAATGTGTTTCTTTGTGGCGCTGGTTATGGAGGCGTTGGCATTCCAGATTGTATCGCTCAAGGCAAAGAAGCAGCTGAACAGCTGGTCTCAGGTTTCTTATAATCAGGCTCTTTCCACGAGTGAAAAAGGGATCACCCTAATTGGTTCAGCCTTGAGAGAGACATAGAATGAGAGTTGAGTATAAAACTGAAGTAAGATGGGGGAATGAAAAATGAGCCAGTTAACGGAAGAAACATGGGTAGCGGACATTGTGAAAGAAGTACCCAAAACAAGTGACTTGTTCCGTAAACTACGGATTGACTTCTGCTGTGGCGGGAAAATATCGCTCCGTGAAGCAGCTGCCAGCCGGGGGCTTCACGCTGGTGAACTGCTGGCGCGGGTGCATGAAGTGGAGGAAAATCAGGCACAGCACAAGCAAATGCAACCTTCCTCACTCGAACCCAAAGAACTGATCGCCTATATTCAGAATGAGTATCACACAAAGTTATGTGAAGAACTAGCGGCGCTCACACCGTATATTACCAAACTAACGCGGGTTCACGGCGAACGTTATTCGCACCTAAAGCGAGTGAATGAACTTTATAACTTGCTTAAACAGAAGTTAACGATACATATTCAATTCAAGGAAAGCCTCCTGTTTCCGTTGATTCAAGCGTTTTTTCAAGACTCGGCATTTGAGCGTGTGGACGCACTTCACTTTCATTTATCCGAGTTGCAAGAGGAGCATCAAGCGGTTGTGGATATACTGCAGGAGCTGCGCTTGATTACCAATGGCTTTGAGCCGCTGCAGGAAGCTTGTGGTACGCATCGACTTGTATTGAAGCGTTTGGAGGATCTGGAAGCGGACATTTATAATCATATTCTTCTTGAGAATTGTACCTTAGTTGAACGTACCAGACAGGCACAACTCCATTCATAATGTAACCTCTCACTTAATGACAGGCTGAACGTAAGGAGCCAATAAAATGAAGAAATTTGTTAAACATAGTCAGGCACTCTTTTTTATTTTTGCCATTGTGTTATTACTTGCGGGGTGCGGTGCGGGGCAACAATCAGCTTCAAGTGGTAGCAGCACGGCCCAGAATGAGGTCTCCGGCCAGGATTCATCGAACAAGGCTGAAACTGTTGATCTGACCATTTCCGCAGCCGCGAGCTTAACAGATGCACTCAAAGAAATTCAACCGTTGTACGAATCATCCCATAAAGGTATTAAATTGAATTTCAACTTTGGTGGTTCTGGTGCACTGGAAAAGCAGATTGAGCAAGGAGCTCCATCGGATTTGTTTTTGTCTGCTTCGAAGAAAAACATGAAGTCTCTCGTAGATCAGCAGTTAATCGAGAGCAATCAACAAAAAACATGGCTGACGAACGAGTTGGTAGCGGTGATCCCTGCAGACGGGACGATGAGCATCACGAGTGTAAAGGATTTAACGCAAAGCGAAGTGAAAAAGGTAGCAATCGGTATTCCTGAGAGTGTTCCTGCAGGCAAATATGCACAGGAAGCACTGACGAACGTAAAGCTTTGGGATGTGCTACAGGACAAGCTCGTTCAGGCAAAAGATGTTAGACAAGTGCTGCAATATGTGGAAACGGGTAACGCAGATGTCGGATTTGTGTATAAGACAGATGCGTTGACTTCGCAAAAGGCGAAAATTGCCTTTGAGGTGGACTCTAAAACTTATTCAACGGTTGAGTACCCTATCGGGATTATCAAAGCTTCCAAGCACATCCAAGAAGCCGAAATCTTCTATGAATACCTTCAATCGCAAGAAGCTCTGAATATTATGGCTAAGTATGGATTTACCATACCGAAGTGAGCATGCAGGCTATAGATTGGAACGAATATTGGCCTCCGATCCGATTATCGTTACAGGTTGCACTGTTATCCAGCGTTTTGGTGATCCTACTAGGCTTGTTTGCGGCATGGTCCATGTCGCGGTTAGGATTATTCAAAGGGAAAACACTCGTTGAAACCGTGCTTATGCTGCCTTTGGTACTCCCACCAACGGTAGTTGGATTTTTACTGTTAATCTTACTCGGACGAAAAAGTTGGTTTGGACGTTTGGTGGAGCAATGGTTTGGCGAGCCTATTGTATTTTCATGGTGGGCTGGGGTTGTGGCCGCGGTGGTTGTGGCTTTTCCTCTAGTCTATCGAACACTGAGAATGGGATTCGCTTCAGTGGATCAGGACTTGGAAAACGCGGGACGCTCAATGGGGGCAAATGAATGGCAGGTCTTTCGATATATCACCTTTCCGTTGATTTTCCCTTCTTTTAAAGCGGCCTTTATACTCGGGTTTGCCCGTGGGCTGGGCGAATTCGGGGCTACGCTGATGATTGCCGGAAATATTCCGGGTAAAACACAAACGATCCCCACAGCCATCTATATTGCAGTAGATTCTGGTCATCTTCCTATGGCCTGGGTATGGACATGCTCTATTATACTGATTTCCTTTATGATGCTCCTGTTAACAGGCCAAAAGAACAATTAATTTATTCATACAAGCTTCCCTCTGGTAGAGGGGGCTTTTTTTGTATCTTTCCATAGAACGAGGGATTTTCTATAGCGCTATAGGACATTCCCTAATGGGAACGGAGATGAATGAATTACATAATGAGAGTAAGCGAATGAATCTTCCCCGTGAGTTTGCGATGGGCTGATTCATTCTGAAAAGGAGCGTTGATCACCGATGAAAAAAAAATACAGTCTCAACTTCTTCAAGCCAATCGAGAGCTATTCTGGAAATTGGTCAATCCTTGAAGAAAAAAATAGAGAATGGGAAAACGTGTATCGCCAGCGTTGGTCTCATGACAAAGTGATTCGTACGACGCATGGTGTTAACTGTACTGGCTCCTGTAGCTGGAAGGTTTTTGTTAAGAATGGCATCATCACCTGGGAAAATCAGCAAATCGATTACCCCTCCTGCGGTCCAGACATGCCGGAATTTGAGCCGCGTGGATGCCCGCGTGGGGCTTCATTTTCTTGGTATGAATACAGCCCGTTACGTGTGAAATATCCATATATGCGCGGTAAGTTATTGCGACTCTGGCAAGCTGCCCTCAAGGAGCATAGCAATCCGGTAGACGCATGGGCCAGCATTGTGGAAGATCCGGAGAAAGCCAAGCTCTACAAATCGGCTCGCGGCAAAGGCGGCCATGTTCGTGTGGCTTGGGATGATGTTCTGCATCTGATTTCGGCGCAATTAATTTACACCATTCGCAAGTACGGTCCTGACCGGATTGCAGGCTTCACCCCTATTCCAGCAATGTCGATGATAAGCTACGCTTCGGGAGCACGGTTCATTTCTCTGCTTGGTGGGGAGATGTTGAGCTTTTACGATTGGTATGCCGATCTTCCGCCTGCTTCTCCTCAAATTTGGGGTGAGCAAACGGACGTACCTGAATCCTCAGATTGGTACAACGCAGGTTATCTGATCATGTGGGGCTCGAACGTGCCGCTTACCCGGACGCCAGATGCCCATTTTATGACGGAAGTACGCTATAAAGGAACGAAGGTTGTATCCGTGGCTCCGGATTTGGCGGAAAACGTAAAGTTCGCTGATAACTGGCTTGCACCCAATCCAGGTACAGACGCCGCTGTGGCACAGGCGATGACGCATGTCATTCTGGATGAGTTCTATCAAGAACGCCAGGAACCTATGTTCATTAACTATGCCAAGCAATATACAGATATGCCATTCATGATTCTGCTTGATCCCCACGAAGGAGCCTGGAAAGGCGGACGTTTTCTGCGGGCCAGCGATCTGGGGGATGCTTCACAACATGCAGATTGGAAACCGGTCATATTCGATGAAGTAGCAGGCGAAATGATGGTTCCGAACGGTACAATGGGACAGCGCTGGGAGCAAGATAAGAAATGGAATCTGATCTTGGAGCGGGAAGACGGAACAAAGGTTGAACCTGCGCTCACGGTGGTAGGTCATGACGAGCAATGGGAAGAAATCGTATTCCCTTATTTTGATAACGCAGGTAACGGAACGTTCAAACGTGTCATTCCGGCGAAAAAAGTACGTCTGGCTGATGGTTCAGAGCGTTTCGTAGCCACCGTATATGATTTGATGATGAGCCAGTATGGTGTCGCTCGTAATGATAGCCCTCATAATGCAAAGGACTATTACGATGCAGCTTGTCATTATACTCCTGCCTGGCAGGAAAAGATCACGGGAGTCAAGGCATCGGTTGTAGTGCAAGTTGCTCGCGAATTTGCTCAAAACGCAATCGACACCCAAGGACGTTCTATGATCATTATGGGGGCGGGTATCAATCACTGGTTCAACAGTGATACCATTTATCGCTCCATCTTGAACCTGGTCGTGCTGACTGCTTCTCAAGGTGTCAACGGCGGAGGCTGGGCGCATTATGTAGGTCAAGAGAAGTGCCGTCCTATTGAAGGCTGGTCAACGATTGCCTTTGCAAAAGACTGGCAGGGACCGGCTCGATTGCAAAATGCTACTTCATTTTTCTATTTTGCAACAGAACAGTGGCGCTATGAAGAAAGTGGCACCGACACATTGAAATCGCCGACTGCGGGAGATGTCAGTTACCAGCATCCGGCGGACTACAATGTGCTTGCTGCCCGGTTGGGTTGGATGCCTTCTTACCCACAGTTTAATAAAAACAGCCTGCTATTCGCTGAAGAAGCAGCGCAATTAGGCAAGAAGTCAAACGAGGAAATCATTAACCACACTGTGGAAGAGATTAAATCGCGTAAGACCCGTTTCGCTATTGAAGATCCAGGGGCAGCAGAGAACTTCCCGCGTTCACTCTTTATTTGGCGATCCAACCTCATTTCCAGCTCGGCCAAGGGACAGGAATATTTCATGAAGCATTTGCTCGGAGCCTCCGACGCACTGCTTGCCCGACCGAACGAAGATCAGAAGCCAGAGGAAATCGTTTGGCGGGAAGATGTAGAAGGAAAGCTTGATTTGATGGTCGCACTTGATTTCCGGATGACCACAACGCCATTGTACGCGGATGTCGTACTTCCGGCGGCAACCTGGTATGAGAAGACGGATTTGTCCTCAACAGACATGCACCCGTTCGTACATCCATTTAATCCGGCGGTAAATCCGCTTTGGGAATCCCGCTCAGACTGGGATATTTACCGTCAGCTGTCTGAAACCTTCTCGAACATGGCCAAAGTGCATCTGCCGGGAATATATAAAGACCTTGTAACTGCACCGCTTGGACATGATTCTATAGGCGAAATTTCGCAGCCGATGGGTCTTGTCAAGGATTGGACGAAGGGCGAGGTCGCTGCTGTACCGGGTAAAACTATGCCTAATTTCAGCATCGTAGAACGCGATTACACGAAAATCTACGATAAGTATGTCTCGCTCGGTCCCAATTTGGCTACAGGAAAAACGGGCGCGCACGGCGTTAGCTTCTCGGTAGCGGAGGAATATGAGGAATTGAAGAAGCTGAACGGGGTCTATTACGATGAGTCCATCAAAGATGGACTGCCGAAAATCCAGACAGCTCGCCAAGTGGCCGATACGATTCTCCATCTGTCGTCGGCAACCAATGGTCGTGTCTCCCAAAAAGCCTACGAAGAGGCGGAAAAGGATCACGGGGTGAAGCTGATGGACATCTCAGCCGACCGCGCAGCCGAGAAAATCACGTTCCAAAGCATTACAGCGCAGCCGCGTGAAGTTATACCGACACCGGTATTCAGTGGCTCCAACAAACAGGGACGTCGCTACTCGCCATTTACCACAAATATTGAGCGTCTCGTTCCGTTCCGGACTTTGACAGGCAGACAGCATTTCTATATCGATCATGAAATCTTCCAGCAGTTTGGGGAGTCGCTGCCTATCTATAAACCGACTTTGCCACCGATGGTATTCGGCACGCGTGATCGGGAAATCAAGGGTGGTCAGGATTCACTGGTGCTTCGTTATCTGACTCCACACGGGAAATGGAATATTCACTCCACCTACCAGGATAATCAGCATATGCTTACGCTATTCCGCGGAGGTCCTACGGTATGGATCAATAACGAAGATGCAGCGACTCATGCTATTGCCGACAATGACTGGCTGGAGGTGTACAACCGTAACGGTGTCGTAACCGCCCGGGCAGTTGTCAGCCACCGAATGCCAAGAGGAACGATGTTTATGTACCATGCTCAAGATAAGCACATTCAAGTGCCAGGCTCCGAAATCACGGATACACGCGGGGGCAGTCATAATGCGCCAACAAGAATTCATCTCAAACCGACCCAGATGGTTGGTGGATACGCTCAGCTTAGCTACGGATTCAACTATTACGGTCCGATCGGCAACCAGCGCGATGTGTACGTAGCGGTACGTAAAATGAAGGAGGTTAACTGGCTTGAAGATTAAAGCTCAAATTGCCATGGTCATGAACCTGGATAAATGTATTGGCTGCCATACGTGCAGCGTGACGTGTAAAACAACTTGGACAAACCGCAAAGGTGCGGAATATATGTGGTTCAACAACGTGGAAACCAAACCTGGTATTGGGTATCCAAAACGCTGGGAAGACCAGGAGCAGTATAAGGGCGGCTGGCAGCTTCGCAAAGGGAAGCTTGAACTGAAGTCAGGGAACAAGCTGTCCAAGATAGCGCTAGGTAAAATTTTCTACAACCCCGATATGCCTGAAATGAAAGATTATTATGAGCCGTGGACCTACAATTATGAACATTTGACCAACGCTAAAGAGCAGAAGCATTCTCCGGTAGCACGTGCACAATCTGCTGTAACAGGCGAAAAAATGGATCTGAATTGGGGACCAAACTGGGAAGACGATTTGGCAGGCACCCATGTGACAGGACCTCTTGATCCCAATATTCAGAAAATCGAAGAAGAGATTAAATTCAATTTCGAAAAGTCGTTCATGTTGTATCTCCCTCGGCTTTGCGAGCACTGTCTGAATCCGAGCTGTGTCGCATCCTGCCCTTCGGGTGCTATGTACAAACGGGACGAGGATGGCATCGTGCTCGTGGATCAGGAAGCATGTCGCGGCTGGCGATATTGCATGACGGGTTGTCCATACAAGAAAGTGTACTTCAACTGGCAGACGAACAAAGCAGAAAAATGTACCTTCTGCTTCCCGCGCGTGGAAGCCGGGTTGCCAACCGTCTGCTCCGAGACATGTACTGGACGAATTCGTTACCTTGGCGTTCTATTGTATGACGCGGATAAGGTGCAAGAGGCTGCTTCTAAAGAGGATGAGAAAGATCTGTATAAAGCACAGTGTGATTTATTCTTGGACCCAAGTGATCCGGCAGTGATTGCGCAGGCCAAAAAAGATGGGATCTCGCAAGACTGGATTGAGGCAGCGCAGAACTCACCGGTCTACAAGCTTGCGATTGAATATAAGCTGGCATTCCCGCTTCATCCGGAATACCGCACGTTGCCGATGGTCTGGTATGTACCACCACTTAGTCCGATCATGAATTACTTTGAAGGGAAAGACTCCATCGAGAATCCGGATATGATCTTTCCAGCTATCGAAGAAATGCGCACGCCTATTCAGTATCTTGCCAATATGTTGACGGCGGGCGACACCCAGACGGTGAAAGAATCGCTGCAGCGGATGGCTATGATGCGCTCCTATATGCGCGCCCAGTCCACAGGACAATCTTTCGATGAAAGCCGTCTGGAACGCACTGGCATGACAGCACGTCAAGCAGAGCAAATGTACCGGCTTCTGGCCATTGCCAAATACGAGGACCGTTTCGTCATTCCGACATCGCATAAAGAGGGTTATGCCAATCCATATCGCGCCCAAGGAGCTGCCGGTTACGGTGATACTTTAGGGACTATGGATAGTTGTGGAACTCAAGGAGCTGGCTGTAGCGGTTGTAGCCTGGGAAGCTCCACAGGAATGGAAGAGCCTTCGAAAACAGGCAAGCAAATGTATGAAGAAAACTTCTACGGGGGTATTTGGCGTGATTAATGTAGCGAAACTGTATGAATTCAAGCCTTCATTCGGGTTTTTCGCCCAACAACTCATGTACCCAGAAAAGCTGGATTTTCATCCGGCTTTTCTGGAAGCATCCTTTAATCCGGATCATCCTGCGTATACGCATGCTAATATGTACTGGTCTTTGATGCAAGAGTTTAGTATGGAAGAAATCCAGGAAATGTATACGGAAACTTTTGATTTTCAAAAAAATTGCGCACTATATATGACTTACTTCAAGTTCGAAGATGCAAAGGAAAGAGGACAAATGCTGGTCAAGTTAAAGGTCCTCTATGAAATGTATGGTCTTGAAATGCCAGATGGAGAGCTGCCTGATTATCTGCCGCTCATGTGTGAATTTTTATATGCCGCTGAATGGGTGCAGGATGCAAAGACGACAGAAAACTTCCGCATGCCCATCGCGATTTTGGAAGACGGCACCTATCATTTGCTTAAAGCACTGGAAAAAATGGAAAGCCCGTATTTTCATCTGGTCAAGGGACTGCGCGAAACGCTTAAAGCTTGCGTAGAACAGGAGGCAGCCGCGTTATGATGATGGAGCAGTTTTTATGGGTCATTTTCCCTTATATGTGCGTGGTCATCTTTATCGTAGGTCATATCTTCCGCTATAGAACTGACCAGTTCAATTGGACGGCAAAATCGAGTGAATTTATTGAAAAGAAACAATTGATGATTGGAAGTCTCTTATTCCACTTGGGGATTATTCCTGTTATATTTGGTCATGTGTCTGGTCTGGGCATACCCAAAACCTGGATGCATGCGCTGGGTGTAAACGATCATCTATATCACATTGGAGCGGTCTATATTGGTGGAATATTTGGGGCTATGACGTTCCTGGGGATGTTGATACTTACCTCTCGACGTTTTACAATTCGTAATGTGCGCCGTTTAAGTACAGCTTCTGATTTGATTGTAAATGTATTGCTGTTGGCGCTTGTATGCATGGGGATGTTTGCAACTCTCGTAACGAATGCGGTACAGCCTGAATTCGATTATCGGGAGACGATCTCAATCTGGTTCCGCGGCCTGTTCATATTCCGTGTCGACCCGACACTGATGAGAGATGTACCGATTTCTTTCAAGCTTCATGTACTTATGGGTTTTGCGATTTTTGCGTTCTGGCCGTTTACCCGGCTTGTACATGTGTGGAGCGTTCCGTTGAATTATGTGCGCAGAAGTTATATCCTGTACAGAAGACATAAATCGAACTAGGAAAGCGGGCCCTGCCTTCTTTCCTAGTTTTATTAGGAGAGAGTGATGAATAATAAGATGGATTATCAAAGGGAGCTTGAGCGAATACGCGAACATTTCGGTTATGATTTTATGGCACTTGCTCTGGTTGAACCGGCCGAATATCAATACGTCATTAAATGGAAAAATGCCGCTGGCAATTTAAATGATCGATTTAAGCGGATTGTGCTGCAATCTGGAAAGGGCATAGCAGGAGTCGTGTTTAAAACCGGGAAGTCTGTCTTTATTCCATCTGTTCATCAATATGTTGGGGCAGAGAACCTATTTAACTATCCGATCGTTCAATCCGAAAAGCTCAAGAGTCTCGGGGCTGTGCCTCTGTGGAACGATGCTCGCGTCGCGGGCGTACTATTGGGTGGATTTCGAGAAGAACAACTGATGACCGAAGCCATGATGCGTGATTTGGAAGCCTTGGCACATGAGGGATTTGGAGAGTTGAACGGGAAGGAAGTGATTTGAATTGACATTGTCTATAGGGACAGACTCTTTGAGTGCGCTAATGGTGAAGATGTTTGAGAACAGCACAGAAGCTATCTTCTTTTTTGATAGGGAAGGGAAAACCCTAGCCATGAACCCAGCGGCTGAGGAGATTGTAGACGATGACGTTCTCATTCAACTCTATGAAGGACAGGACAAGGCTTTATGCGGAACATGCAGGGGCTACACAAGCGACACAGAGCCCCGCACCTGCCTTGACTGTTATTTCAATGTGCCTGAATCCGACAAATTTGCTTCTTTTCAAGTCTATTTGGAAACAAAAAGCAATGGGATGGTTCCCTATGCCGCTTCTTTCCATACCGTTGATTCTACAAATGGAATCCGGGTGCTGATGCTGAGAGATTTGACCCCGCAATTTCAGACGCAGGAAAAATTGTATCAAAACAAAATGATGAAGCATGTCATTGAAGCACAGGAAAACGAGCGTAAACGGCTTTCCAGAGAGCTGCACGACAGCGTCGCCCAGGAATTGATGAGCGCGGTTGTTGAACTACGAGTGTTAAAATACATGACGAATGATGATCAGCTCATTAAAAACATGAAGCAGACGGAAGCATCCATGACACGCTTGCTGGATGATATCCGTAACCTGTCTGTGGAACTCCGGCCTGCCACCCTTGATGATTTTGGACTTGAAGCGGCATTCCGTTCCCACTTTAAGCGGGTCGAGCAAAGCTTTGGTCTAGTGGTTGAGTTCGTATCTGATCTTCCCCAAAAGCGGTATGGAAGCGAAAAAGAAACAGTCATTTACCGCGTCTGCCAGGAGGCTGTGCTCAATGCGTTGAAGTATGCCCAGGTCGACACCATTAAAGTTTCTTTGTCCGAGCATGAACATTCGCTTCGTTTAACTGTAGAGGATGATGGGATTGGCTTTGATAAAGGGGGCAAACCTATTGGAACGGGACTTGGTCTGTATGGTATGCAGGAGCGAGCAGAGCTGGTAGGCGGAAGTTTTGGCGTCCTTTCTAATGTTGGTCAAGGAACCAAAGTCTTTTTACAAATTCCGATTGGACATGAGGAGGAATAGAAACTTGATCAAAATTGTATTAGCGGATGACCATGCCATTGTACGAAGTGGATTTTCCATGATTCTCAACTTCCAATCGGATATGGAGGTTGTAGGAACGGCTGCGGACGGTATTGAAGCGTATACTATGGTAGCTAAACATAAGCCGGATATTCTCATTATGGACCTTAGTATGCCTCCAGGCGAAAGTGGATTGATCGCTACAGGCAAAATTAAAGAGGACCACCCCGATACTAAAATTCTGATTTTAACCATGCATGATGACGAAGAATATTTATTTCATATTTTGAAGAACGGTGCTTCAGGGTATGTTTTGAAAAATGCACCCGATGAGGAGCTATTGCTTGCCATACGCACCATTCATGGGGGTGGGACGTATATCCATCCTAAAATGGCTACTTCTCTCGTGCGTGAGTTCATCAAAAAAGACACAACCTCACAAACCGAAGATCCTTATGAGATCCTGTCCAAGCGTGAGCTGGAGATTCTCCCTCTGGTCGCAAAGGGATACGGTAACAAGGAAGTTGCCGAAAAGCTGTTCATCTCTGTCAAGACCGTGGAAGCGAACAAAGCTAAAATTATGGAGAAGTTGAACTTAAAAAGCCGGCCTGAGCTGGTCCAATATGCCTTAAAGAAAAAAATGCTGGATTTTTAGTTTATGAAGAAGATCATTTTTAGTCCAATAATATATCTAGAATGAATCAAGCAGCTTCTTACGAGAAGCGGCTTTTTTTATTTTCAGGGACTCCCCTGACTGGGAAAGGGGAGTCCCCTATATTCGAAAGGAAGGGCTAGCGGCTACAATGGGAACAGAAAAATACAAATCAAACATTCGACAGAATAAAGTTGAAAAGGTGAGTTAAATGATTAGAAAAATGCAGTTGCCACTACAAACATTGAACTTGATTCTTGGATTCATGGTGTGGGTCATCATTTCTTCCCTCATGCCGTTCATTACGGAGGATATCGTGATTCCACCCGGAAAACTGGCCATGGTTACGGCGATTCCGGTCGTGCTTGGATCGATTCTGCGCATTCCGCTTGGTTATTATGCCAATATTTTCGGGGCGAGAATCGTTTTCCTCGTTAGCTTTGTTTTGCTTTTGTTTCCGGTCTACTATATCAGTGAAGCTTCTACGATGACGGATTTAATTATCGGTGGCTTATTCCTTGGAATTGGGGGAGCGGTGTTCTCGGTTGGAGTGACTTCACTGCCCAAGTATTATCCGAAGGAAAGACATGGCTTTGTCAACGGGATGTATGGTGTGGGCAACTTGGGGACAGCGGTAACGACCTTCTCCGCTCCGATTGTAGCGACGCAGGTAGGATGGGCACTTACAGTTAAGCTGTATCTGATCCTGTTGCTTGTTTTTATCGTTTTGAATTTCTTCTTTGGGGACCGTCATGAAACTAAAGTCAAAACCCCCATTATGGAGCAAATCAAAGGGGTTTACAAAAATGAAAAGCTTTGGTTTTTCTCGCTCTTTTATTTTATTACGTTTGGCTCATTTGTAGCTTTTACGGTGTATCTACCGAATTTTCTCGTATCGAACTTTGAACTGGATAAAGTGGATGCAGGGATGCGTACAGCAGGCTTTATCGCGATTGCCACATTCTTCCGCCCTATCGGTGGCTGGCTGGCGGATCGTTTTCAGCCCTTGTTCCTGCTGGTAGGTACGTTTGCTGTGTATACGGTTGCTGCGATTCTTCTGGCTTTTTCACCAGACATCACACTGTATACCGTAGGGTGCTTGGCTATCGCTGTGAGTGCAGGAATCGGGAACGGTGTCATTTTCAAGCTAGTTCCATTTTATTTTAATAAACAGGCAGGTATAGTGAACGGAATTGTATCCATGATGGGTGGCCTGGGGGGCTTTTTCCCTCCGATCTTGCTATCGACGATTCATGCCGCTACTGGCCAATATTCCATTGGGTTCATGCTGCTCTCCCAAGTGGCACTGGCTAGCCTGATTCTCGTCATATGGCTATATTATCAAGCACGTTTCCCTGTAGCTGCCGAGCAGAACCACTTTGAGAAACAAAAGGAACTTCAGCAGTAAAGCATTAAGAGTGAAGAAATTATAAAGGCACCTTTAACGTTTCTAGCGAGAGCCACAGGAATAAGCACAAAGTTAACGATCGCTCTTCAACGTTAGGGGGACATTGTGATGAAGGAACGTTATTCAAGACAGATCTTATTTAGACCTATCGGCAGTGAAGGACAACGTAATCTGTCTGAAGCTGTTGTCACCATTATCGGCTGCGGGGCACTAGGTTCTGCCATTGCTGAAACATTAGTAAGGGCGGGCGTCGGAGAGATTCACCTGGTTGACCGTGATTATGTGGAGACGTCGAATCTGCAACGCCAGCAGTTATTCACGGAGCAGGATGCTGTACAAATGCTCCCCAAGGTTATGGCTGCTGAAAAAAGGCTGAAGGCGATACGAGAAGACGTACGCTTGTATACCTATCTCGACAGCCTGGATGCCGGGCTTGCTCAAGAGCTTGCTGGTAAAAGCACATTGCTGATGGATGCAACGGACAATTTTGAAACTCGGTTACTTATAAACGATGCTGCACTAAAGGCTGAAATTCCATGGATTTACGGCGCCTGTGTTGGAAGCACAGGCGTTGTTTTTCCATTCGTGCCGGGCAAGTCGGCATGTTTTCGCTGCCTTCTGCCTTCGCTGCCAGCGATCAATCAGACCTGTGATACGGCTGGAATCATATCGCCTGCTGTCCAAGTGACGGCCGCCCTCCAATGTGCAGAAGCCATGAAGTGGCTGAGCGGCAAACGTGATAAGATGCGCAGCAAGGTTCATCTATTCGATCTATGGGAAAATACGCAAATGGACATAGGGATTTCCCGCATCCGGAATCAGGATTGTCCAACCTGTGGAGAACAGCCTGAGTTTCCTGCACTGACAGCAACCCATCGCTCGGCATATGCGGCGCTGTGCGGGCGGGATGTGGTGCAGGTTCTTCCAGACCCTCATCGTCCGATCACGCTGGACGATGCAGAGAAGATGGGCAGGCTTATGGCGGAACATGTAAAAAGGACCCCTTATTTCGTTGAATTTTATGCCTTTAAGCATCGAATGATTTTATTTAAAAACGGAAGACTCCTCATTCACGGGATCGGAAGTGTTGCCAGAGGTCAAAAGCTATACCATCAGTTGTTTGGTTGAACAAGAGATATAGATCCGATAAATGTAAATAATGTATAGAGTTTTCATAGCAGAGTAGCTTGTTAGTTGGCTGGAAGGTGGAAAAGATGAGAGTATTTGAAATCGTGACGGAGCCCATTCTTCCGCAGACTTATGCAGACTATGTCTTAAGACCGGAAGCGGGAGCGGTGACCGTGTTTACGGGGCATGTAAGAGAGTGGACCCAAGGCGTGCGGACATTATATCTTGCTTACGAGGCCTATGTGCCTATGGCCGAGAAAAAGCTTGCAGAGATTGGCCGCGAAATTGAACAGAAATGGGAAGGGACAAGAGTAGCAATTGCACATCGGATTGGTGAACTTCAGATCGGTGATATTGCCGTTGTCATCGCCGTCTCTTCACCACACCGCTCGGATGCATATCAGGCGAATGAATACGCAATCGAACGGATCAAGGAAATCGTTCCAATCTGGAAACGAGAGATTTGGGAAGACGGCACGCAATGGATCGGACAACAAAAGAAAAAACCGGAGGAAATCAGTCATGATTAAGCTGTACTATTTTGCAGGACTCCGTGAGGTGACGGGGAAATCTGAAGAAATGGCAGATTTGGCAGGACAAACTGTAGGAGAATTATGCAGTTGGATTACAGATAAATATCCGGATATACCGATCAAGTCTACACGAATTGCAGTAAACGAAGAGTACGCGTTGCTTACAGATGTACTGCAGGATGGAGATATCGCAGCTTTTATTCCGCCTGTCAGCGGTGGCTAGTGAAAATGCTCGTCATGTGTCCATTTCTGCAACGTCAAATACAGCTAATGAAAAAAAGAAGGTGGTCACATGAGTTCACATTCACTGAAAGACCTATTGCGGCGTCCGATCCGCGATTTACGTATATCTGTTACGGATCGCTGCAATTTCCGCTGTTCCTACTGTATGCCAAAAGAAATTTTCGGCGACGATTTTGCCTTTCTTCCCAAAAGCGAATGCCTATCGTTTGAAGAGATCCATCGCCTTACGGAGCTCTTTGTAGGCCTTGGGGTCAAAAAAATCCGTCTCACAGGCGGTGAGCCATTAATGCGGCCGAATCTTCCCGACCTTGTCTCTCGAATTTTGTCTATCACCGGAGTGGAGGATATGGGGTTGACCACAAATGGCTTGCTACTAGGGCAACAGGCTCAGCGCCTCTATGATGCGGGGCTGCGACGACTGAATGTCAGTGTAGACGCTCTGAACCCCGAGCTATTTGGGCGGATGAATGGACGGGGCATTAAGCCTGCTTTTATTTTGAAGCAGATTGATTGTGCAAGAGAAATCGGATTTGAGATCAAAGTCAATATGGTGGTTCAAAAAGGTGTTAATGATTCTGAAATTTTGCCGATGGCCGCTTATTTTAAGGAGCAGGGAATAACCCTTCGTTTTATTGAGTTTATGGATGTAGGTAACGATACCGGGTGGAGCTTCAAAAAGGTAGTAACAAAAGAAGAAATTATTGAGCGTCTTAAGAATGCGTACGAGCTGGAGCCGATAGATCAAAATTACTTTGGAGAAGTGGCAAAACGTTACCGTTATAAAGACAGCGACGCGCAAGTTGGCTTTATTACTTCGGTTTCTGATTCATTTTGCTCATCCTGCACGCGTGCCCGTCTATCTTCTGATGGCAAGTTTTATACGTGTTTGTTTGCTTCAGACGGATTTGATTTGCGCCAGATGCTTCGTGACGGGGCGAATGATCAGGAACTACTCGATGCGATTACATCCGTATGGGAGCAACGCATAGACCGGTATTCCGATGAACGTACTGAACAGACTGCAAACAACCGAAAAAAGATTAACATGTCCTACATTGGCGGCTGACATTTTTATCATGGTAATGTGCCGTATTCAAGGTGCTGCCCCCGAAAAGAAAGCGCAAACATTTTTGTTGGCAAAACTTAAATTTGATGTTATTATGATCTTGGGATTGTTACTGAAAAGGCAAAACCCGGGACATGGAACTGGATTTCCATGTGTTGGGTTTTGCCTTTTCTTTTTGTATACAGATTTGCAATAACGCAGAAAGGTGAGTGATGATGTAGGGCTTATCTCTCTTTGTGAATGCGCTTTCAATACAATGGAGTTGTAGATCTTTACTGCACTTTATAGTTTGGTTTGTAATGAAAGTTGATCGGCTATTACCGTCTTGTGACCTATCTGAAATATCGCCCAGCATCTAAATCCTTTTTTAAATTATTACGGGATCAGGGGGCAGCCAGAATGATCATAACAAAGATATTTAATAATAACGCCATAATAGCCAAAGATTCAAAAAGGCATGAATTTGTTGTTATGGGTCGTGGAATTGCATTCAAAAAGAATGCAGGAGAACAAGTAGAAGAGCATTTAATTGAAAAGGTGTTTGTACTTAAACAAAAAGATGCTTCAGAAAAATTTAAATTATTGTTAGAGGATGTCCCTACAGAATATGTTTCGTTATGCTATGACATCATTGAATATGGAAAAAGCATATTGGAAGCACAACTGAGTGACTATGTATATGTTTCGCTTACAGATCACATGAACAATGCATTTAAAATGTTTGATGAAGGATTTAAAAATGCGAACCCGCTCATCTGGGAAATTAAAAAATTTTATCCTAAAGAATTTGGAGTTGGCTTAAAAGCACTGGAGTTTATTGAAGACGAAACAGGTAAACGATTGTCTGAAGATGAGGCAGGTAACATAGCTCTTCATTTAATCAATGCTCAAGTCAACAGCTCCTACCATAAAATAGCTGATGTTGCTCAACAAACTCAAAAAATACAGGATATCTTAAATATTATTAAATATTCTTACAATATTACGCTAGACGAACACTCGACCAGCTATGAACGATTTATTACACATTTAAGGTTTTTCTTTCAGCGGTTAATTCAAAAAGAAAAATTAGCACTGGAAGATGATTTTCTATTAAGGCAAGTGAAAGCAAAGTACAAAAAAGCTTACAGCTGTATGCTGAAGATTGAGAAATACTTGGACACGGTATTATCAGATGAAGAAAAACTGTATATAACGATTCATATTCAGCGCGTAACTCAATGACCAATTGAATAACTCCTTGGATTGTTACTGGTAATGCAGGCGAAACCAACCTAGATCGAATTTGATCTATTTTGGTTTCGCCTTTTTTATAAATACAAATAAAGGGGCAGTTACAATGAAGTATGAGACATTAGCAAAAGACATCATCAGAAATGTCGGCGGCAAAGAAAATGTAAATAGTCTAACTCATTGTATTACACGCTTGCGCTTCAAACTAAAGGATGAAAGTAAGGCCGATACAGAGGTTCTGAAAAATATGGATGGTGTGGTCACTGTGGTAAAAAGCGGCGGACAATACCAAGTGGTGATCGGTAATCATGTGCCTGAGGTTTATGCGGATGTTGCCACGATAGGTGGTTTCCAGGCAGGTGATTCAGAAGAAGCATCAGGTGAAAAAGTGAGTTTGTTCAATAGGTTTATTGATACCATTTCAGGTGTATTTACACCCACGCTTGGCGTCTTGAGTGCTACGGGTATGATTAAGGGCTTCACGGCCTTGTTTGTAGCTTTAGGCTGGCTGACCGTAACCTCAGGTACCTATCAAATTCTCAATGCTTTAGGAGATTGCTTGTTCTACTTCTTCCCAGTTTTCCTGGGGTATACGTCGGCCAAAAAGTTCAATGCCAACATTTTTATAGGTATGGCGATCGGGGCGTCACTTGTTTATCCAACCTTTAGCACGATAACAGCCTCGGGTAAACCGCTGTACACTTTATTTAGCGGCACTATATTTGAGTCACCGGTATATATCACCTTCTTAGGTATTCCGGTCATTCTGATGAGCTATGCATCAACTGTGCTTCCGATTATTGTATCCACCTATGTCGGCTCAAAAATAGAAAATTTCTTTAAAAAGGTCATCCCTAGCGTAGTAAGAACTTTTTTGGTTCCGTTTTTCACCTTGTTAGTTATTGTTCCCTTAGCTCTGATTGTGATTGGACCGCTTTCGACTTGGGCGGGTCAACTGCTTGGCGCAGCAACGCTCTTTGTGTATAACTTAAGCCCAATTATAGAAGGTATCATCATGGGTGCTTTCTGGCAGGTATTTGTTATTTTTGGACTGCACTGGGGTCTTGTTCCTATCGCTATGAACAACTTGGCGGTGCTCAAATTCGATCCGATCCTTGCTGCGACGCTGGGAGCTTCCTTTGCTCAAACAGGTGTTGTGCTGGCGATTTTGTTCAAAACCAAAAATGTAAAGCTGAGATCCCTTTCCATTCCAGCTATCATCTCCGGGATCTTTGGTGTAACAGAACCAGCGATTTACGGGATTACATTACCACGTAAGAAACCGTTTATTTTAAGCTGTATAGCGTCTGCGGTAGGCGGCGGTATTATAGGCATGATGGGAACGAAAGGCTATATCATTGGCGGCTTGGGCATTTTCGCGATTCCGAGCTATATCAGTCCATCAGGAATAGACAGCGGATTTTATGGGGCTGTTATCGGTATCCTGGTAAGTTTCGTATTAGGCTTCTTGCTTATGTTCTTTGGCGGATTCAGAGATGATGAGGTGAAAGAAACGAAAAAAGAAGCGAGTACAACAGGGGCAGCAAAAGGAGGGGAAGTATTAGTAAGGCAGGAGACGGTGATCAGTCCGTTAATGGGTGACGTAAAGCCTTTATCTGAGGTAACTGATGAAGCCTTTTCCACAGGTGCTTTGGGTAAAGGGATTGCCATTGAGCCTTCCGAAGGCAAGGTTGTTTCACCTGTAGATGGTGTATTAACATCCTTATTTTCGTCAGGTCATGCCATCGGAATTACCAGTGATCAAGGCGTGGAGATCCTCATCCATGTAGGCAAGGATACGGTCAAATTAAAAGGTAAACATTTTTATCCCAAAGTAAAACAAGGGGAAGCCGTCAAAAAAGGGCAATTGCTCATGGAGTTTGATATGGAGGCGATCAAAGAGGCAGGTTACGTTCTGACTACCCCTGTGATCGTTGCCAACACTGCTAGTTACTTGGATGTCATTGAAACGGAGAAAAAGACGATTGGTTATAAAGAGGATTTATTGACGGTCATGGTCTAAGCTACCAATATTTTAGGAGGAAAGAACAATGAACAATAATATAACCAAGAAGTTTCCGCAAGGATTTTTATGGGGAGGGGCCACGGCTGCTAACCAATTTGAGGGTGGGTATAATGTGGATGGTAAGGGACTAAGCACTGCTGATGTCATAACAGCCGGGACGCATACTGTTTCCCGAAGAATTACGCCTGTGTTGGAAGAAGGCATGAACTATCCAAGTCACGAGGCGATTGATTTCTACCATCATTATAAAGAGGATATCCGATTATTTGCTGAAATGGGTTTCAAGGTCTTTAGAATGTCGATTGCTTGGTCCAGAATATTTCCTAACGGAGATGATACAGAGCCGAATGAGCAAGGCTTGCAGTTCTATGATCGTGTGTTCGCAGAATTGAAAAAGTACAACATTGAGCCTTTGGTTACAATCTCACATTATGAAGCACCGTTCCATTTAGCCCAAAAATATAATGGCTGGTCAGACCGCAGAGTCGTCGATTTTTATGTAAGATATTGTGAAGTGCTTTTTAACAGATACAAAGATGTCGTAAAATACTGGCTCACCTTTAATGAAATCAATATCTTAACCTTATCTTTCGGAGCGTTCATGGCCGGAGCGATGATGCCAGAGGGAAATGGAGAGCTTGCCCATGCTACAGTGAAGGATGAGCAGGTATTGTATCAAGCTTTGCATCATCAATTTGTAGCCAGCGCAAAGGCGGTAAAGCTAGGACATGAGATTAATAAGGATTTTAAAATTGGCTGTATGATTGCTTATATGTGTTCATATCCACTTACCTGTAACCCTGATGATGTTTTGCTGGCTCAACAAAAGGATAATTTGAGTAATTTCCTATGCTCAGATGTTCAAGTAAGAGGTGCTTATCCGGGATATGCTAAACGATATTTTAAAGAACATAATATCCAAATTACGATGCAGGACAATGATGAGGATGTCTTAAAAGAAGGTTGCGTAGATTTTTATACCTTCAGTTATTATTCATCTACTTGTGTCAGTGCAGACCCCAATCAGGAGAAGGTGGGTGGCAATTTATCCATGGGATTAAAGAATCCCTACTTAAAAGCAAGCGCCTGGGACTGGCAAATCGATCCACAGGGATTGAGATGGTCCCTCAATAACATTTATAACCGATATGAAATTCCGTTAATGGTTGTGGAGAATGGTCTGGGTGCCGTGGATACCGTGGAAGAAGATGGCTCCATTCAGGATGATTATCGAATTGATTATTTGAAGCAACACATTGAGCAAATGAAAGAAGCCATTGCTGATGGAGTAGATTTAATAGGTTATACGCCTTGGGGATGTATTGATCTGGTAAGTGCGGGAACCGGTGAAATGAAAAAACGCTATGGATTCATATACGTCGATAAGGATAATGAAGGTAAAGGGACACTTGCCAGATCCAGAAAGAAGAGCTTCTATTGGTATAAGAGCGTGATCGAAACCAATGGAGAACAGCTGGATTAATGCTTCGTGTGTGTCTTCAAAAAGTTGTACAGTCAGCGCGTGCCTATTCCATAGGTATGCGCTGTTTGGATTTAAAAACGACTCCCCTTCAGGAAACTACGGTAAATGTATACAGATTAGGGGCTCAACCTAGCCAATAGTATGTTAATTCACTAAACACATGGGATGAAAATGTCGAAATAGAGGGTAGGATGGATAACAAAATATAAGGAAGTGGATACATATTATGAATCAAGTAGAAGCTGTTTTGACTGCCATGCCGTATATCAGAGAAGCTGCACGACAAGATGTTTTAATTTCCGTAATGGATAGAGAAAAATTTCTATTCTTTCAGTCGGGTAAAAGTTTAGTCTATGACTTCAAGGCAGGCGACCCTCTTCCTGATGTACACAAGAACTTCAAAATGCTAGTAGGCGGAGAAAAGACCAGAGTGCGTTATGATGCCGAAGTTTTTGGGTTTGCTGCTGATTCTTACTTTCATCCGATAAAGAATGAACAGAATGAGATCGAGGCAGTAATGTGCATCACCTATAGTACGGATAATCAAGATCAACTGAAGAAGTTGATGAGTCAAGCAGAGGATGTTACAAGCAAGCTAGTTGAAGGGATTCAGCATGTGGCGGCCCATTCGGAGGAGCTTAGTGCGACGGCCGAGGACATTTTAAGCAATACGAAAAAGGCGGTTGAGGATTCTGGTAATGTGACTGAGGTGGCAGGCTACATCAAGGAAATTTCAGAGCAGACAAACTTGCTTGGATTAAATGCAGCCATTGAAGCTGCTCGGGTGGGTGAGGCAGGAGCAGGGTTTGGAGTTGTCGCTGCAGAAATCCGCAAGATGTCTACGGGCACTAAGGAAGCAACTGGACGAATCGAGCAATCCTTGCAAGCTGTCAGACAATCCGTTTATAACATGGAACAAGAGATTACGCAGATTACGGTATCTTCCCAAGAGCAGGCCAAGCTTGTGTCGGAGTTTATGAATATTATCGATCAATTAAATGAAACTAACCAAGGTTTGAGAGGTTTAATAGAGAAAATCACGAATGATGTTGATGCAAAATAAAGATTGAAAAAAAGTCTCGGTCTGTGAATTGTGCATTCCGTCATGGAAATGTAGATCACAGGGGCGAGACTTTTTTTAAGTTTATAGATGAATAACTTGGAGTGGATACATGTATGAATTTGAATGGGTTGAATGAACAGAGTTACACAGAACTAGAGGATTATTGGATGCGTGTATTTCTAAATGTAGTACAAGATCAGGATAAGGAGAACTGGGTGATTCCTTATTACAACACATCTTTTTCTAATGGTCAGAAATTCATGGATATGAACCCCATTTTTTCGGCTAAATCAAAATTAAGTCATAAATCCATCAGAATCATTCAAGAAACGGTTCATGAAGAGGATGACGTACACTATTGGTTAGATACGAATGGGAAAAATGAATTAGTTATTATTTGTTCCTTATCACAGCAACATGTGCACAAGGTAAAAGGGATCATTAAACGCTGGATTTATGAATGAGATCCATTATCCATAATCAGATCTTTTCCGATATAATAGGGAAGAGAAGCCATAGAACAGATCCTACCTCAGAGAGGTGATTTACAATGACCGTTGATATTCTCCTACGTAATAATGTAAAAGTGCTGGGCACAGGTAGCCAGACGATTGTGTTTGCTCACGGCTTTGGATGCGACCAGGATATGTGGCGTTATATCGTCCCTAGCTTTATCGACAGCTACCAAATCGTCTTATTTGATTACGTTGGTTCCGGAGATTCTCAAATAAAATACTATGATTCCAAAAAATACAGTGACTTGCAAGGGTATGCCCAAGATGTGCTGGATATTATGGAAGCGTTAGACTTACGAAATACCATATTCGTCGGACACTCCGTTAGCAGCATGATCGGAATGCTCGCCTCCATCCGCAGCCCTCAATATTTTGAACGCATTGTCATGCTCGGTCCTTCTCCACGCTATGTGAATGACCTGCCTTCTTATTATGGAGGCTTCGATAAGAGTGATATTGATGAATTACTGGATATGATGCAAATGAACTTTATTGGCTGGGCTAGTTACATGGCACCCATTGCTATGCAGAATCCCGAGCGAGGGAACTTAACCGAAGAATTGGAAAAAGCATTTTGTTCAAGAGATCCTCATATAGCACGGCAATTCGCAGAGGTTACATTTTTTTCAGATTGCCGTGTCGATCTTCAGCATGCTTCGGTTCCTACGCTTATTCTCCAGTGCTCAGACGATAGTATTGCTCCGATTGAGGTAGGGGATTATTTGCATACCCATCTTAGAAATAGCAGACTTCAGCAGATGAGAGCAAAGGGGCATTATCCTCATTTAAGCCAACCAGGAGAAACGAGCGATTTAATCAAAGAATATTTAGCCAGTGTGTAATATCGAATGAAAGGCAGTCATACAATGGATATTCAATTAGATAAAGCTCCCTGTGGATACTTTTCAATTTCGGACGCTGGGATCATTCAATCGGTAAATCAAACTTTATTGGACATGCTTCTTTATGAACACGATCAATTGCTTGGACGGCCGATTGAAACGACAATGTCTGTTACGAACAAGCTATTTTTTCATACTTATTTTTATCCCTATATCCAGTTGTACGGGCGTGTCGATGAGATGTACTTTTCGTTTCGGACAAGTGATCGACAGGATGTGCCTATACTTCTAAACGGGGTTCGCCAGGAACGAAACGGAGAAGCTGTTATTGATTGTGTAGTGCTAATGATGCGTAAGCGAATTGAACATGAAAAAGATATACTACAGACCAAAACCAAGCTTCAGGAATTATATCAGGCGACGAATGAAGCAAACCAGAAGCTTGAACGGTTGCACGCAGAATATGAAATCAAACAGCAGGAATTGGTGCGAATCAATCTCCAGCTAGAAACGATGGCGTCAACCGACCCGTTAACTGGGCTAAAGAATAGAAGATATTTTCAAGATCAATTACTAATCAGCCTAGCCTCTTTTCAAGAGACTGGAATACCTTTTTCGCTGCTGCTCATTGATATTGATCATTTCAAAAGCATTAACGACACTTATGGTCATCCGGTGGGCGACCTGGTGCTCACTCATCTGGCAGAATTACTACAATCCATTTCACGGAAAATGGACATTGTCGCTCGTTACGGTGGCGAGGAATTTGTAATTATCCTTCCCGGCAACGATCAACAGGAAGCTATTCGTACAGCCGAAAGATACCGCTCCATGACGGCTTCAAGGGATTGGGGAGAATACAGCATTACTGTGAGTATTGGTGTGGCAACGGTCACGCAAGCGGATACGGAACAATCGATCGTTCATCAAGCAGATTTGGCTCTGTATGCCTCTAAGAGTGGTGGGAGAAACCGGGTTACACATTCAGCAAGTCTTGTAAAGAAATAGATAGAGGCTTATTAATAAAGGGAATTAAGAGCCGACGCGCCTTAGAGCTAATTAGCCTAGCCTGCCTCTTACGGTGGGCTTTTTATTATAAAGGCTATGTTAAATTCTAATGTTGATATTTGACCATAAGAAAACCGCCTCAGTTGAAAGGCGGTTCATTAAGCTATCGTACCCGTTTGTTTAAGAATTACCCATGAAAAAAACCTTAGCGTAATAACCAATTGTTGACCCACAATATTAGTGTTGGTACAATCTATAAAAACAAATTGGAGGAAATACCATGGAAGCCATCTTACAACATCTTAATTTTAGGATTACCGATGTTCCATCCAGAATCCATACTTATTCTGAACTCGATTTTTCTATTCGGACCCGACCAAACAGTTGGTCAAAAAAGGAAATACTAGGGCATCTGTGTGACTCCGCACTTACTAATTTACAAATATTTGTGCGTTCTCAATATGAATCTCAACCTTACTCAGTGTTAAAATACGCCCAGAATCATTGGGTGGAACTCATGAATTACCAAAACCTAAGTATTGATCATATTTTGGCTCTTTGGGTTATATTGAATAAGCAAGTGGCTGTAGTCATTGCAAACATTCCTGAAGACAAGTTGCTGTATTTATGCGACATTGGTGAAGAAAAACTTGTTACGTTAGAGTGGCTTATAAAAGACTATGTTGAGCACTTGGAACACCATCTCGAACAAATTTTTAGTACATAACTGCCAGTTAGCTTAACAAGAATAAGCAGAAATCCGAAGTTTGGTATTCGTGTCGGTTACAGTAAACAAGCACGATTTGACCAACATATTTTTCTTATTCGATGCGGTATTCTCATATTCCTTGCTGTCTAGGTATTGAAACCAAACCAAATAATGTTGCAAATATTTAGTTGCAACACCATTAAAGTGATCCATCCATTTCTTCAAGCAGCTGTGGTAGCTGTTTACGTTTTGGATATAGTATACGCCTTTCACACGCTGTTTTCCGTCGGACTTGAATCGATAATGAGCCAAGCCTTTTGAATTCGCATAGGAACTGAATGCCCTCCACGAATCAGTGCATAGCACGTTTGAGTCGGAGAGATAACGGCCAATTGCTTCGTCCAATTCTGTAGTTCGAATACGTCCACGCCCAAGCACACCAGAGTAGGTCATTTTCTGACGGTCACGAGCAACCAGTACGCACACTTGATCGTGGCTTATACCACGATAATTAGCTTTACCTCCACGTTTACGTGGCTTGCGTTCGGTGATGTTACGTCTACCTTTTTCAGAGAACAAGAAATAAGTCTCGTCCATTTCAACAATATCTTGAAACGCATCGGTTGGAATCTGCTTTAAGGCAGAGAGAATCTTATGCCGCCAAAACAAGGTGACATGCGTGACTTCATCGTTTAACTGCTCTGCACATTTTCTCAGAGAAAAGCCCTCAATCATGCATTCAATATAACGAACCCAAATATGAGGTCTTCTCGTGCGTTGAAGAGGGGTGTTTGTAAGGTCATTGAACGTTTGGCGACAGGAATTACAACGGTAACGTTGACGTTTAACCTCTCCAGTGCGTGTTTTTACAGCGTACTTTCCAAATCGCTCGAGAGAATGATTTTTACAATGCGGACAAACAAGCCCATCTTTGTGCTTCTGCTCTTGAATTTCATCAATTGCCCGTATTTGATTAGCAATCCCCGTCGTTCGAGTCTGCAAAAAGTAAACAAGTTCTCGTTTTTCGCTATCGTTTAAGGCATTAGCAAGCTTTTTCAGTTCCTTTAAATCCATAGGTAAGCCATCTCCGAATAGTGATATTGCCTATATTATAGAACGTTTGTTCGTTGCTATCAAATATCAACAACAAAGTTTAACAAAGCCATTATAAATAGAATGAGTGATGTGGAGGGTTAAACATGGGGGAAGCGTACAAGCTGGATTGTGATAGCTGTGTTTTTACTAAGAACATATTTGTGGGATTCGGTTTTTCATATATGAGTTTGGAATCCATTGCTTCGTTTGTACAGGATACTGTCCTTAAACGACGTATTGGGGAATTCATAGGCAACCCTTCGACGAGAAATGATGCTTATGACGCGTTATATGTATGTCCGGTCTGTCAGGCCATCCGCAATGAACTGTTTATTGAGATGATATCGGACTCATCACAGTATAAAATTTCTTATGCTTGTCCTAGATGCGCGAGTGTTATGGAGCAGGAACACATTGAAAACAATGTGCCTGCTCATTTGAGTTGCCCAGCATGTGAAAAGGGGAAATTGAAAGCAACGTTTTATATGGATTGGGATTAATAGATTCCCCGAATATCACTACAGCATACTCCAATAAGTCTGGTCAAACCATTCAAATTCAGCTAATATTAATGATAACGATTCTCATTTGAATCATCAAAATGAATGAAAACCTTTGAGGTGGATGCTTGTGAATTCAAATTCGTTATCATTAATATATCAGCATTATTTAGAAAAAACTCCGTTTAGAAAACAAAACGAGCATACCTATATGATGTTACCAGAAGCGGGTAACGGACATATTTACCGAGTTACAACTTACAGCGGAATCGAGATTGTGTATTCGCACATTCAATATCACGAGCCTTACCCGACGAACTTTGCTTCCAGAGGACAAATGATTGAACTTCAATTTGCGCTTTCGGGGCAACGTCATGTGAATATAGCTGGTCTGGACTATACACTCCCGTCGGGGCGGGGGGCTCTTATTTTTTTACAGGATTTCAAAGCACGCTTCCATCCTCCGGTTAACGAACAATACCAATCATTTGCACTTGGCATTCCTGTTTCGTTGTTTAATTATGCGGCTTCACAGTTGGCGGCTCGTCGACAGGTAGCTATTGAATTTAATCAAATTCTGAAGGGGGCTGCATTCCATCACTTTGGTTTTGAACTGGATCACAGAAATATAGTGATGATTGAACATTTGATCAAAGACTTGAAAAGTGTGCATAGATCGCCTTTATTAATGGAAGCAGCAGCACTAGAGATTTTAAATCGACTTCAATTATTTGATTTAACCCCCATGCCTGAAGGGTTATCTAAAGAAGATGTCAGAAAGTTGCATATGGCTCGGCAAATCCTTGAATCCAGCATGATTGATCCTCCTTCACTGATCGCATTATCCAAAAAAGTAGGATTAAACGATTTTAAATTAAAAAAAGGATTCAAAGCATGTTTTGGAACGACTGTATTTGAATATTTGCGCCAAATTCGTCTCGATTATGCGATGAAGCTGCTTCGAAGCCAGGAGAGCAATGTAACAGAAGCTGCGATGGCTGTAGGGTACAGCAATGTGAGTGCATTTTCAGAGCAATTTTTCCGGGAATACGGAGTGAAACCATCATCCTTGAAGAAAGTATTTTAAAATTTCTTTTTTGACCATTCTAAAAATATCAAGTAAACAAAAAGCTGGAACCCTGTTATAGAAAGGATGCCAGCTTTTTATTTGGTGCTTATTTCACGAAAGTTTCTGTACCCTCTGAATTGATGGTTGAAGTATGGGTACGAGACGCTTCTTCAATATTTTTGAATGCCCAGTAATCTACTGGTACATCCTTCCAAGTAGCCTGAATTGTTCCTTCCAGGGGTCCTCGCTTTAAGATAGTGTTCAAAATGGTAACAGTCTCTACTCGTGTTATATATTTATTGGGTTGGAAGCTGTTGTCGTTATAACCGGTAATCCATCCTGCATTAGCTAGCGCTACAATGGAATCTCTTGCCCAATGCTTTTCGATATCGGTATAGGGAGACGCTGCGGTTTGTGTACCTTTAAGCTGCTTCCAGGATGCGAGTATTGCTGCCATTTCTGCACGGGTAATGGGTTGCTCTGGCCGAAATGTTCCATCTGCATATCCATTCATGAGGTGCTGTGTCGTAAGCGCTATAATCGAATCCTTTGCCCAATACATGTTAGGTACATCTTTGTATGTCGTTGAGCCTTCTTTTGTCTCCAGCTTCATAATTCTAGCCATCATCGCGGCGGTTTCAGCTCGTGTAATGGACTGGTCCGGTCGGAATGTACCATCCTGATAACCCGTTATATATTTTTCATGCGCAACCTCGGATTGCTCTACGGGCATGATTTCCGGAGTCGGTACATCCGTTGTTGAAACCGATGGTGATGAAGATGTGGTTGTTTCACTGGAAAAAGATGAATCACTGCTATCCGCGTTATCCTTCTTATCTTTTTTATTGCTACTGCTGCTGTCGTTACCAGTAGTAGCACCGGTTCCGCTCGTACTTCCAGTACCACCAGTGCCTGCATCTCCGTTTACAACCTGTATATACGCTTCAGAGGTACTCGGCGCGAATCGAACATCTCCACTGTATATAGCAGTAATCGGGTGGCTTCCCACACTTAAGTTGCTTGTAGTGTAGTACGCATTGGCATAACCATTCGAAATGCCCACTGGCTCCATCGTCAGCGTACCTAATATATTCGTGCCGTCCATAAGGATGACCGTTCCGGTTAAATCGCCCGAAGTTTGTGGGTTCGAAGTTGTCCTCACGCTAAACCTTACTTCTTGGCCGTGACTAGACGGATTCGGCGAACTCAGTACTGTAGTTACTGTAGGTCTCAGTGAAGGTGTAGTCGTAGGTGCATTTACGACCTGAACGTAAGGCTCAGATGTACTGGGGGCAAATCGAGCATCCCCACTATATATAGCAGTAATCGGATGACTTCCCACACTTAAATCGCTTGTGGTGTAGGTCGCAGTGGCATATCCATTCGCAATGCCATTTGGCCTCATCGTCAGCGTATCTAATATATCCGTACCGTCCATAAGGATAACCGAGCCGGTTAAATCTTTCGTAATTTGTGGGGTTGAGATGGTTTTGATGCTAAACGTTACGGATTGACCTTGTTTAGAAGGATTTGTCCAACTCGTTACCGTGGTTTCAGTAGCATACACAGCATCCGTTACACTAGGTGCTGGTGAGGAGGTTGCATACACAGTACTCTCGGAAAAACCCCATGTCCAGGTTCCAAATAAGACGATAACAGCAAGATAAGTTAAACAAAAAGACTTGAATTTACTCATAAACTTCCTCCATAAATTTCCGGTGTCACGATGAGCTTACTAAGATTCTCCATGATGACTAACCTACGAATATGATTTTCTTACACTACTGAATTACTATACTAAATGCCTCTGAACCAATTCTGAACCAAATCAACAAAAACCGTGCCCAATTCACATCGCTAGAAGGGGATCATGATTTGCAAGCCTTTTCAGTAATTCCTCAGAACAATGCAAAAAGGGTCAACCAGAAAGAACCGGTTGACCTCATAATATGAAGAACAGTTTAGCGCGATGTTTTGGAAAGACTTATTTCCGTTAGTATTTAAATTTGACCGTTAGATCTTGTAACTTTTGTGACATATCCGACAAGGTCGTTGCCAGGCTGGTGATCTGCTGCATCGAAGCCAGCTGCTCTTCTGCAGACGCTGCAATATTCTGCGAGTTGTCCGCTGCTTGGAGTGCCAGACTTGATACGTTCTCTCCGCTTGCCGAAATCTCCTGGACACTTGCGGTTATTTGCTCCGTGATGCTCGCGAGCTCTTCCGTTTGCTGTGCGATATGATTGGTGGACGCTACAATTTTATTAAACTGCTGCTCCGTCTCATTGACAATTTTAATGCCGGAGTCTACATCCTGTTTTACGCGTTCCATGGTCTTAAGCGAATGCTCCATATCTTTGCGCATATTCTGAATCAACTCGGAAATCTGCCCGGAAGACTGGTTCGATTGTTCGGCCAGCTTTCTTACCTCTGAAGCAACTACGGAGAAACCGCGGCCTTCTTCGCCTGCACGGGCAGCCTCAATCGAAGCATTTAAGGCAAGCAGATTGGTCTGCTGTGCGATATCCGTAATGGCATGTAGCATCGTGTCGATCTGTTGAGTGCGTTCATCCAGCATTCTCATAACCGCATCGGTTTCATTGACGGAATGGTTAATCAAGTCCATTTGCTTCACCGTATGTTGTACAGCAGTACCGCCAAGGCTCGCCATTTCCATCGCGTCTGCAGACGATTCAGCAATAGTCAAGGAGCTATCCGTGATCCGCTGCATGCCTATTGAAATTTCTTCAAGCGAGCTGGTTGTCTTCTGGAGCATCAGTTGCTGCTCCTTCGCACCGGCCGCCGATTCCTGAATCGCAATGGTGATATGCTCGGTTGCCTGTCCAGTGTGCTCTGCTCCAAGGGTCAATTCTTTCGAGGAAGCTGCTACCTGCTTTGTGGACAGATTTACTTCACCGATCAAATATCTAATATTTTTAATCATATGATTGAAATCCTGTGCAAGCTCGCCAACCTCATCTTTTGAATTCATTTTGACTTCTTCGACCGTTAAATCACCGTCCGCAACTGCGTTAAGCCGCTTTGCAATCATGATAATAGGCTTCGTAAAACGTCCCGAAACAAAGCTTACGATAATTGCTCCCAGAATAACTGCAATAGTCGTAATAATCAGGACAATATAAAGGACCTTGGTCGCCCCGCTGTTAAATTCGTTAAAATATGCTCCAGAACCGATGATCCATCCCCAATAAGGATCCCTTTCAACGTACGAAATTTTCGTCTCCACTTGATCTGTACCAGGTAAAGCCCATTTATAAGTGACGAATCCCCCGCCGTTTGTACCGGCTTCTACAAACTCTTTTCCCACATGCACACCGTCTTCCGATACGGCATTTATTAAATCCTGGCCTTCATTTGAAGGGTTCATCACTGAAACGGCATCTTGGTTGACTGCCCACGGATAACCTGTTTTACCTACAGTATATTTAATCTTTACCGGTCTTTTGTTATTAGCATCTTTTACACCGAGCAGCTCGATGCGCAGTTTTTCCTGTGCTTCTTCCAATGTTAAATTACCGGCTTCGACTTGCCCATTGAGGAAACTAATCATACCAATTACCATTTGCACACTATTCTTAAGTGCTACTTTGCCTGATTCATTCATTTCATTCTTGGAAACAACATAAGAACTGATTCCAATCACGAATGTGGGTACGATTAAAATAATCAAGCACATTATGGTTAACTTCGTTCTTAACGATCTTACCTTCATGATTGATCCTATTTTTGTTTTCACTGAGATTTCCCCCTTAGACATCGATATACAGACTCAACCCACAGCTACGCTAATTACTAAAGGCAAAAGACTGTACATCATATATCGTAATAACATGTCAGGAAATGAAGTCCTTCCATCCAGTCAGCAATGAAGAGACCAATGTAGTTCATTTCACAACGAAAGAGCGACTCTATAATTAACGACGCCCATTGGGCCATAGAATGCAGGCCATTTTTTACTGTCTGAAGACTGGCTGCTTTTTTATACGCAAAATTAAATCCGTTTAACCGCAAATTTATCCGTCTATAGGCAGTAGCGTTTTGGTATGCTCCGTATACTTCTGCATAGAGAGAATCTTTAACAGAGGAGTGTGCGAGGATGAATAGAATAAAAGGGAGCATCTTTTTCAGTGTATTTGTGGCTATGCTAGGGCTCATGCTCATTGCTCCAATTATGCCGCCCCTTATTCGTGAATTAGGCTTAAGAGAAAGCCATTCCGGATTAATTATATCGCTTGGTTCTATAACGATGGCCTTAATGGCTCCAGTATGGGGAAATCTGAGTGATGCAAAGGGACGCAAGCCGGTGATTCTGCTTGGTTTCATAGGGATGTGTGTAAGCTGTCTGTTGTTTACACTTACTCTTTTTGCAGGATTAAATGGTTGGCTTAGTGGGGGGCTGCTGTTAGTCCTGCTGATTGTTACACGCGGCTTAATTGGCGGCTTTATCCCGGCGGTGTTGTCATCGTCTCAAGCTTATATGGGGGATGTAACGGAAGGAGAAGAGCGTGGAAGTGGTATGGCTATTATTAGTGCGGCGAATGGGCTTGGGCTGGTATTTGGCCCCGCGATTGCAGGTGCTTTTACTTTAATAGGGCTGTTATGGCCCTTATATTTTGGAATTGTCATTGCCGCTGTTGCATTCGTGGTGTCTCTGCTGGCGATTCCGGCGGCCCAGCCCGTTATTCAGCAAAAACCCGCTCGAATTAACCCCCTCCAGCCAGGTCTAAGAATGTATTTGTTTGCAGGATTGGTTACGATGATAAGTATTGTGACTATTCAGGTTATAGGTGGTTTTTATTTTCAAGATCAGTTAGGTCTTACATCCGAAGAAACAGCAAGAGTCGTGTCCTTTGGACTTATGTTCTCCGGGGCAGCGATGCTGATTGTGCAGATCATCCAGATGAAATGGCTTAAATGGAAGCCTAAACCGATGATTTTGCTTGGTTCTCTATTCCTAATTGCTGGAATGGCATTATTTCTGATTTCAGCCAGCTTGGCCGTTTACTATGCAGCATTCTTTATGTTTGGCATAGGCACAGGCTTACTGATGCCCGGTTTTATGGCAGGTGCTTCGCTTTCGGTCAGTCAAGAGCAGCAAGGTGGAGCAGCGGGGCTGGTAGCTGCGGTACAGGGAATTTCCGCGATCATTGCTCCTATTTTGACGACCACCTTGTATCGAGTGGACAAATATATTCCCTTTACGCTTATAGCAGTCTTGGTAGCTGTTATGGCTGTTATTATGTTGGTAGTGAGAAAAAGAAACGGGAATAGTGAGCGTGTGCCTCAGAAGGCAAAATAAATAAAAGAGTGGTTAGATGAATCCATAGGCTTCCGGGGTATACTCACCGGAAGCCTATATCTATTATAATAAATTATAAGAAATTTCAGGAAAATCAGAAGGAAGTGAGGGGCTTATGGAAATCCAGCAAAAATGGGTGGCACTAAACAAAAGATATAGTTTGTACGCACCCAGTCCCGAGGCTGTACAAGCCATGTACCAATTGAAGGAAGAGCTTGAGGGCTTAGAAAGCGAGCATGCTACAGGGAACATTTCATGACCCTGCTTGCTGTGCACAACTGGAGGAACCAAAACTGGATGAGTTACTGCATCGGACTCCCGGTTATGAGGCATGGCAGACCGCCGCGTGGCTGGATCACTGTGATGACTACTGTGTTTTTATAGATTTTGTGGGCTGGAAGGAGCTTGTCAGTAGAGGGATAGAAAATGATGTCAACCTGATGTTTATGCCTATTTTGGCTTTGTATAATGAAAAAGAGGCTAAGAGTCGAATACGGGAAAGCATGGAACGTGACGGATCGTTTCGGGGTTATTTATTTCAGTGCAGGCATTGCAAGGAATACCTCTTATATGCGGACTATGACTGAATCCAAGTGAATTTCCTGAGGTGAATGAGAAGGTGAAACCCAATTTAGGGGTGGTTCTAATTAAGGAGAAGTTCATAAAATTGGAGGAATGCAGATGGGGTGGGAGTATGGAATTAAGGTCGCAGATGTTAAGGATATTAAAGCGCTAATGGAACGCTTAGCTGAAGCATTGCCTAGGATTGAGGGATATCGGATGCAAAGGGATGAAGATGGCTTTGTTCTGCTTCAGAATAATTCTGATTGGCCTGAAGCGCTTCAGATTTCAGTGGAAGAGGCAAGAAATATTGAAGGGTTAGAAGATGATGAACCTTATATCTATTGTCTATTTCATATCGGCGGCGGAGATGCGATGAGGTTAAGGGAAGGAATGTGTAGGGCACTGGAAGAAGAGAAATGCGCTGCGGATTGGTTCGAGTTGTAGCCGAAGAAAGGAGTAGATGAAATTGAGTAAGAAGGACAAAAAAGAGATTCAGACACTAATCTATCGCTATAGTGGTCCAAGAGCCAATATTGGATATACTTTTGAACCGCTACGCTATGGTGATACAGATGAGCCAAAGCTGGAGGAGATGATCTTCATCTACGCAGATGACTTTGATATCGTGCTGTCTGTGTTAAAGTCCAAATATCCACTTGTCGATCCTGACACGGGGGAAACGTATGAGGCTTTTGATGCCTGCTGGGATAATCCGATTCAGGCGTCGGTATGGCATGAAATATTAACAGAATTGGATGCTTGGCCTGCCAAGGAGCCAGAATTACGCATATTTATCGATTCCTTTACAGCATGGGTCAGAGCGCATTTGAAGCAAGCAGATGGTATTATCGTGACCGGAAATCTGTAGAGGAAGGCAATGCACTGCAATCCGTATTTTCGCTGCCCCTCGCTTCGAGGGGCAACTGGAAAGCGAGCTGCTGGGTCAAATGCCTCGTTCTTTACATTGCATGCGACAGGCTCCTTATGGTAACTGGATTATTGACGTTGCTTCCGAATCCTGAGTAACTTTTGCTCCAATTTGGTATCACCCATAAATTTGCTGACAGATACAGCAAGCTGATATTGAATGGTCCCCATATTGTTAGCGGCAGGTTGAAGAACCCCTTTTATCGTTTGCCATAACGAAGTAGCCTGTCGGCTTTTTGCTCCAAAATGCATGATGATGTGGATACAGGCTGTAATTATATTGCGGCCAAGTCCGTACAGGAACCATTCTTTTTCCTTCGTAATAAGCGGAATGATGGTTGCCATCGTTTCCCAAGCTTCATCCCATCGTCCTGTTTCAATGAGCTTTTCTGCCAAGCTGGATGCAGTAGAACAGTAGTTACTAGGATTTTCTTCTATTTTCTCCATTTCGGCCAGCTTTTTGAGAGCTTCAATTTCGCCTTCTGCATGGTTGCGCCATCTCTCATGATAAACGAGTGTCCGCAAATTTTCTTTGTCCCAATCCGTCTGCTCTCTGATCCACATATCAATAAATAATGATAGGTATACATCTTCCCCGAGTTCACTCGCGATATTGATGCAATCTTCAAGATCAGCTGTATCTTTGCTGAACAAATATGTTTCCAAAATCAACTCAGGATCAAACCCGGCGTATGTATCGAAATTGGCTTTCTTGGCCTGCTGGAACAAAACTTGGTCCTGCTCACGCTCATATTTTTGCAGTAAAAAAACGGCGTAGTATAGAGCATCGCCAATCCCCTGAAAACTGTTCGTTTCCCTATCTATAATCTCATTAACGAGCAGCCTTCTCACAATCGGTTCGTAATGCGGGGAATCTCGATCCTCACGATTATACATAGCCAAAAGCACCTTCAAGCGATTGATATAATTGGCATCACTTTTTCCATATTCCTCACTGTGTTGCTCCAAATAGTCAACCTTCGAAAAATCGGCGTGATCACTTATTAGACTCTGCAGCATTTCATCATAGGGTGCCATCATCTGATCCAGCAGCTTTTTGTAGTTCGTTTCCATTACTGTAATTCTCCTTTCACTGATCGGCTTAATACTACAATCCATATGTACAAAAAACAAGAGTTTACCTTTTGAGTACTGCGCTGTCGTGCGTACATATTTTTCTAATAAACCCATTTTAAGATTCGATATGAGGGATGGACATTCAACACCTGTAAATCAAGCATACAACATGCAGGGATACAACATTGCGCACAACTAATGGAAGCGTTTTAATTTGAATATAGAAACACAAAAGAAGATCTCAGGGAGGATATAAGATGCTAAAAGTGAAAGCGCTTAGATGTGAACATGTAAACAATCCGATTGGACTGGGTTGTCTAAAGCCTCGATTAAGTTGGCAAATTGAATCTGACAACATATATGTTTTCCAAAAACGCTTCCAATTACAGGTATCCATAAATCCTGTTTTTGAACCGCTGCTCTGGAATCATTTTTCCTATTCGGAACAATCCATTCTGTTTCCCTATGAAGGTCCTCCACTCGAATCAGGACAAAGATATTATTACCGGGTAAAAGTATGGGCTCAGGGAGCGGGTGACACCGAACCGGAGGAATCGGAATGGAGTGAGATTGGCTTTTGGGAAATGGGGCTGCTCCATGAGCAGGACTGGAAGGCACAATGGATTACAGTGAAGGAGCGAAGCATTCATGAAAAGTTTCAGACAAGAGCCCCTTTTGCCGCTTCCAAGTGTTTTTTGGTTGAGGGAAAAGTGAAAAAAGCAGTCATTTATGCCACAAGCCTTGGTCTGTATGAGCTGGATCTCAATGGACAAAGAGTAGGCGATGCCTACTTTACCCCGGGATGGACAGATTATAACGATCGTGTTCAGGTGCAAGCCTATGATGTGACTTCTACCGTTCGAGAACAACATAACCGCATCACAGCAACGGTGGGAGAAGGCTGGTACAGCGGCTATCTAGGCTGGCAAAAGCGCAAGGATACCTACGGGAACACGAATGCTTTGCTATTTCAAATGAAGATTAGCTATGAAGATGGCCGTTCAGAACTCATTTGCTCTGATTCTTCCTGGGAGGAAACGAGCTGTGCCATTTTGATGTCAGATATTTATAACGGCGAAATCTATGATGCTCGACTGGAGCAGCAGGCAGCCGAACATCGCTTCTTGAACGAACGGAAAATGATGCAGGTCGTCCCGTTTCCGTTAAGTCATCTGGTTGCTCAGGAGAACGAACCTGTCCGTGTAATGAACCGATTAAAGCCTGTTGAACTGATTCGGACTCCTAAAGGCGAACTAGTACTTAACTTGGGTCAAAATATGGTAGGCTGGCTGGAATTTAAAGTGGAAGCCCCCGAAGGTACGGTTCTGAATCTGGTTCATGGTGAAGTGCTGGATCAGCAAGGGAATTTTTACCGAGATAATATGCGTGATGCAGCGCAGCAGATTACGTACATTTGCAGCGGCAAGGGGACGGAGATATTTAGGCCGCATTTCACTTTTCAAGGCTTCCAGTATGTGAAGCTTGAGGGCTTTCCGGCTGGCGTAGCCATTGAAGATTTTACAGGCGTTGTTTTGCATTCAGACATGGCGACAATTGGCTTGTTCGAGACATCCGATCCAAAGCTGAACCAACTCCAGCACAATATTGTATGGGGACAAAAGGGGAACTTCCTGGATGTGCCGACCGATTGCCCGCAACGTGATGAGCGATTAGGCTGGACCGGCGATGCACAGATTTTTGCCAGAACGGCCAGCTTCAATATGAATAGTGCTTCCTTCTTTCGAAAGTGGCTGAAAGATTTGGCTTACAACCAGCTGGAGAATGGGGCTGTGCCTTTTGTCGTGCCGGATGTCCTCAAAGGAACCTTTGCAGACAATATGGACCAAACGACAGCCGCATGGGGAGATGCAGCAGTTATATGTCCGTGGACGATCTATCAATGTTATGGGGATAAGCAAATTCTAGCTCAGCAGTATGACAGTATGAAAGCATGGGTCGATTATATTCGTGCCCAGGGGACCGAGGAACATCTGTGGGATAGCGGTTTGCAGCTGGGAGACTGGCTGGCGCTGGATAGCGAGGAAGGAAGCTATTTTGGAGCGACCGATGGAACGCTGGTAGCGACTGCATACTTTGCGTATTCGACTCATATCTTGGCGCAGACCGCCAAACTGCTGAATCGCTATACCGATTACAACACTTATCAAAGCTTGCATGAGGGGATTAGAAGCGCTTTTGCGAACCGTTATTTTGATGACGCTGGCAAACTGACTTCTAATACCCAGACTGCACAGGTTGTGGCTTTGCACTTCGGATTGGTACCAGAAAAATATAAAAAGCAAGTGGTTCAGGAGCTCGTACGGCTGATAGAAAAAAATGATATGCATCTGGATACTGGCTTTGTAGGCACACCCTATCTATGCCTGGTTTTATCCGACAATGGCTATACAGATATAGCTTATAAAATTTTATTTCAGAAAGATTATCCTTCTTGGCTCTATCAGGTTGAACGGGGAGCAACGACCATGTGGGAGCATTGGGACAGTATCAAAGTGGACGGCTCGTTCTGGAGCACCGATATGAACTCGTTCAATCACTATTCGTACGGTTCAGTTGGAGACTTTATGTACCAAAATATTGCCGGAATCGATGTGCTTGAAGCGGGCTACAAAAAGTCACGGTTAGCACCCAAACCGCCTGTTAATCTTACTTCGGCCCATGGCAAGCTGGAGACACCTTATGGTGAGGTTGCTGTCCATTGGGAAATCGTGAATGAAGAAATGCGGATGACGGTTCACGTAGCACATAATACGACAGCTGAGATTACGCTTCCGGGCGTTCTAGAGCCAGAAGCATTACAACAGACCATTACTACGCAATACCCGTCGATTCAGTATCCGCCTGGTAATGTGCCACAAGAGCTGGCCGGGAAATCAGGTTCTCCCGGAGAACAGGCGATTTTCCAACTGAGTGGAGATCATGAATTGACGTTTACCGTCGGATCTGGACAGTATACGTTCCAGTACAAATACAACCAGAAGCTATAACATAGACTAGAGGTGAGAAGCTTGATGAATATTAAAAACAAAATATGGTTTAAAACAGCATTGTTGTCCATTTCCTTAGTCCTGACATCAGCGAGTGCTATTTCAGCTATCATCCCGATGATGCTGAACCAATTACCGGGAGTCTCCAGTTCACTGATTGAAAGCATAGTTACAATCCCATCTTTCTCGATGATGCTGTTTGTGCTGTTGAGTGGCCCGATCTCTTCCCGCTTGGGTAAAAAAAATACAGTCCTGCTAGGACTTTTGCTCGTGGTCATCGGCGGAATACTTCCTATGCTCACTACGAACATTACATGGATTCTCGCGTTGCGTTTGGTGTTAGGTGCAGGTCTGGGGATGTTCAATTCGCTGGCTGTCAGTTTAATTAGTGATTTTTTTGAAGGGGACGAACGTGCTCAATTGGTAGGCTTTCAAAGCGCTGTACAAGGGCTCGGAAGCAGCTTGGCTACCTTCGTGGCAGGACAGCTTGCCCTAATCGACTGGCCGTTTGCTTTTTTGTGCTATGCGATCACTATTCCTATCGCACTGTTGTTCTTTTTTATCATTCCTGAACCAGAGCGTGAGGAGCCTACAGCGAGCACGACAGGAACGGGCCACAAGAGCGGGGGAATGTCCCTACCTGTACTTGGATTAGGGGCTGCACTTTTCCTGTTTATGACCTTTATCATGATTGTGTATACCAAAACAGGTATTATGATTGCTGAAAAGAGTATGCCTAACGCAGGGTTTTTAGGGACCGCTTTGACGCTGTTCTCCTTATCAACTATGATTGCAGGCTTCTTGTTCGGTAGAATATATAAATGGTTCAGAAATTACGCACCTTTTATCTCCAGTTTATTAACAGCGACAGGTTTTGTCCTGCTGTGGTTTGCTCAGAATGTGACCATGGTTACGGTCGCCATGCTGATCATTGGCTTTAGCTTTGCGCTGTTTATTCCTTATATTTTTACGATACTAACTAAAATCGTACCTAAAGGCAGTGAGACGATATCTATTTCGATTGCAATGGTAGGCTCCAATTTGGGAGCGTTTGCTTCGCCTTATGTTATCAAGTTAGTTGGGGTGTTGTCTGGGAATGAAACTGCCTCATTTTCCTTTCTCGTCTCTGCAATTGTATTTATGATTGCTGCGCTCCTCTGTCTGGGAATCGCTATTAGAGGAAAGGGAAGCAAAACACAGACGGCAGTTCACAGTTAATGGGAGTCTGAAGGAGGAGTCTGTGTTTATGAACCTTCATGAGCTGGATCAGTTGCTGAGAAGTAAAACTGAAATTGAGCTTTTACAACAGCAAAACAATCAAGTGATTAATGATCTCTCCAAAGAATCGGAAAATGAGCGATTTTTTGATATAAATCAGAATATATATCGAATGCCTGCTTTATTTTTCTTCGGAGAACATGATATTTATATTAGCAAGCACAACAGGTTTGCTCCGATGCTGGAGCACATGCATGAATTTATTGAATTAAACTATGTTTACTCAGGTAAGTGCAACCAAATCATAGCGGGTAAAGAAATTGAGCTTTGTGAAGGCCAAGTGTGTGTCCTCGATAAGGATGTGCCGCACAGCATCGCACCTTTGGGAGAAAACGATATACTGATTAATATCCTCCTGCAAAGAGAAACGATTTCATCCCTATTTCTACAGCGGCTATCTAAGAAAAAAAGTTTGATCGGCGAGTTTCTTGCCAATTCAGTCCTCCAGCATCAGCATCATAATCACTTTATTATTTTTGAGTCACAGCATAATGAAAACCTTCAATATATATTGCGTAGAATCTTGATCGAATATTTTTCCAGGCAAGAGGATTCAATGGAGCTGGTCAAGGCTTATTTGCCCATTGTATTTGGGGAATTGGTCCGTGTATTGGAAAGCGAGCATAATATTCACTTAAACCAGCAGGAAAGTAATATTACTTCTATTCTGAATTACATGGAAGAGCATTATCAGCATTTAAGCCTCCAGCAATTATCTACTCATTTTAATTACAATAGTACGTATTTAAGTAATAAGTTGAAAAAAGTAACCGGTCTTACTTACACGCAGCTTATTGCCAACATTAAACTTAATGCGGCCTATTCTTTGGTAGTGAATACCAACCTGCCATTCGAAATGATCTTCAAGCAGGTCGGATATACCAGCATGAGTTTTTTCTATAAAAAATTTAAAACAGCGTATGGTGCCACCCCGCAGAATATCCGAAACAAACAAATGAGGAAATGAAGGATACACAAGGACGTCCAATTCTAATGGGCGTCTATATTTGTTATAATTACTGCAAATTCATAAGCGGATGTTTAATAGGGAGGATACATTTTGGAAGCGGTATTAAGACGGCACTGGCCGGAGTGGGACGGGATACTACAGAGACGAACCGGAGGTTGGAATAATACGACGTATTTTGTTAAGAGCGGTGGGCGAAGTGGGGTACTGCGCATCTACGATACACACAGGGATCGGAACAAAATCGAATTTGAGCATGCGGTTTTGCAGGAACTGAGCAGGCATTCTCTATCATTCAGGGTTCCAATGCCAATCCGAACGATTACGGGAGAGACACTTGCACAGGTTGAGAAGGATAGTGGCAAATATGTGTGTCTGTTCGAATACATAGAAGGCACATCCCCATCGGAGCAGGATCCTAGCTTTGCCCATTCTTTTGGCGAGGCTGCTGGCGAATTATCTGCTGCACTTGCAACACTTAATCTTGATATGACTCCAGTCTACCGGCCGTATTATGCTTTGCAGCAATCCTATCCATTATGTAACCGGGAAGTAATCCAAGGCTTTTGTTTAAACCCGCCGGAGCCTCTAAAAGATTTACATGAGGAGCTGCGTTTGATAGGAAAAGTATATGAAGAGATTATAGATTCACTTCATGCATTGGAAGACTTGCCGCATCAGCTTGTACATGGAGATTTGAACGCTTCCAATTTGTTGGTAAAAGATTCTGACCCTAGTCAGGTGGCTGCACTGCTTGATTTTGAATTTTGTACGCTGGACGTTCGGGCCATGGATCCGGCGGTCATTTTATCAGGATTTTTGGGACAACCGGAGGAAACGACAGCTGTTCGTGATTTTTGCCGGGGCTTCAGCCGTCAGGTTCGTTTGAGCCAATCCGAGGTTGACGCTTTGCCTGTGTTAATGCTGCTTAGGAAGGTAGACGTTTTTCTTCATTTTGTGAGTCGCTTTCTGGAAGGAACAGATCAGCCACACGTGCTGCAAGAACAGATCAAGCAGATCACGGCCGACTTGCTCCAACTGTCTACCAGCAGTAGCTGGATTCAGGAGGAGTTGGTCCAAGCTGGAACAATGTATGAATAAACGAGCTACATTCCGTGTTATGTTATAATTTCTGGAATAACAGAAATGAAGTCTACTGAATTATACTCGGAACAGGAGGAGCAGATGAATAGTTGGTTAACGAACGCGTTACGACCCTATTTTGGGCTGGAGACGCTGGAAGAACATTGGGACGTAGTAGAAATTAAAGAAGGATATTTTATTTGTATGGATGGAGATGTTATTCGCAAGCGAATTTCTTCCAAAGAGGATGCTTATGGAGAAGCTGATGTAGAGATTTTTACTCGTGATCGGGCATTTGTTCTACCTAAAACGGCTCGTGGCAAAGAGAAAAAACTGAATTATACAAGTGTTTCGAGCATCACAGCAGAAGGTGTGTCCTTTTCAGCAGGCATTCGAAGAGATCGTCCTATTAGTTATGTTACTGCTGTGAATAGCAAAACTGGCGTAAGATTGCCCATCACTGGATGTGAGCATTTACATAGTAAAGAAGAGATCATCGATTGGCTTCAACGTTACCCGTCGCTTGTACCTAACGACTATGATAGTAAGCTGGAACGATTGAAGCATAGGAAAAACCAGCGTTATAAAACCATTCCGGGAGACATCTTCCGCGTGGAAATAGACCTTTTTACAGATGGCTATGTACTGGTCGTCGGAGATTTGCGCCAAATGCAAAAGGATCAGTTGTTTGCAAAGGAGAGCATATGGAACAGTGTCATGACGATGCCTTTATTCGTACGTCCGTATTTGTGTACAAGTCGTGACCGTTCAATAACTTTGGAATCCGTCACGGCCGCCCCGTTATCTGATACAACCTGGATTGTCATGGATGATTCCTTTATGCGAGGGTCCTACGAGCGGATAGGGTATAAAGCGTTGGCGGAAGAGGATATTGTGTTTCCGATTGGTTACGGCAGTAGCATAGATAGCAGTAAAGAAAGAATATATAGACTGTCCTGGGGAACGGGCACAATTTCCAAACCGGAAGGGAAGACAGTGTTCAAGTCTTCGCGCGAATTGTTAAATAACGGTGTATATTCAGGTGTCATTGCAGACTGTTTTGGTCCTTGGGAAGAGCGGGAGTGGCACCACACGCTGGATAACCCGTTGTATCGGGAAGAGCGCCGAAAAGCACTGGCCGAATTCGGATTCCCGGAAGACATTTCGTACGATGAGTTCAATCGCCAAACAGGAGGACTGACGCGTTCGGAATATCTCGCATATTTGACAAGAATCTATAGCGGAAAAAGAAAGATGAAATGACACGGTTATACATCCTTTTAGGAGGTACGAATGAAATATCTTAAAGATTGTCCGGAACCAGGTATGGGAACCTGGTATTTTGAAATAGACTCAGACGGCGTAGCCTATCGGCAAATTGTGATCCAAGATGACGGTACTTTTATTGCTTCTAATCGTAAGCACGAGCAATATCATTTCTTGTTAGCCGAGAAAGCGATTGATGATACAGAGCCCTATTATACGAAAATTACAAAAAAAGAGTTTGAAGAAGTCTGGTCCAACAATCTTCACACCTTCAAAAAGGAATGGCATCAAATCAAAAATGCACTGCCGGTTGGGACTAAGGTAACTGGACATATTGAAGCCTTTTTTCCACACGGAACACTAATTCATATTTTCCAGCACAATGCAGTCGGATTGGCAGACACCCATTCATATGCGGAAAAGGCCCCATCCGAGTGGATGTATCCGAGGCATGAGATCACGGCGATTGTCCAAGGCTACGACGAGCTGAATCAGTGGGTGATTTTAGAGCAAACGCAGGTTTTCGAAAATCAGTTCACAGGTTGAAAGATAGATACGGAATACAGGAAGGAGAATGGATATGCATACGTTAACGGTTGATGAGCTAATGGATCAGGACAACCATGCATGGGAAGAGGTCAGAAACATTCTGCAAGAAGGGAATAATCCATATCGCATTGTACCGGCAGAATCGGAATCTGTTAGGGGAGATTCGCTCTACCGTTTGCAAGTGAGCACAAAATCGTACTTGGGAACGGTTGCCTATGAAACAGGAGGGATCATATTTGACCACGGATGGATCACCTTACTGGGTGCAGGTGGGCCTGAAATTTACGGTAGTTTGGCTTCGTGGAACGGGCTGCAAGAGCCAGCGAGCGTTCCTGCACTTGGGGGAATGCTGATTGTGGCCTATGATGCAGCAGGTGGCTTCTTTGGATTGGATACAGGAAAGTTTGGACGTAGCGGCCATATCTACTATTTTGCACCGGATGCATTGGAGTGGGAATCCACTGAGCTGGCCTATTCCGGTTTCTTGAGCTGGTTGGCTGAGGGAGATTTGGACTTGTTCTACCAGACATTCCGTTGGAATGGTTGGCAGTCGGATATGGAGCAACTTCAGCCAGGAGAGGTATTTGCTTATTATCCGCCGCTATGGACTCAGGAAGGTGGCGGAGAGACCAGCCACAAATCACCTATAGCAATAACAGAAGCGTGGCAGGCGGTGACGGATCGGGAATAGCCGCGAGTGGGGAGGGGGGACATAGGATCATGAATCATTCCATTCAATCCAAACTGATGCAGCTGAATGAAATACTTTCTCAAAATAACATTTACCATTACTACATTTATGATTATACAAGTCGCCCCAAGCTGGTACTAGCAGGGAGCTTTGACTTTAGCTATTATCACAACATAGAGATTACATTTTACGAGGTCTCGTTTCTTTCCTGTCCGGGCGGTGTATTTTCAATTGAATGCTTTAGACTGGCTAATGACAAGGAACTGGAAATGTTAAAAACTGTCTCTTACGGATTTCTTGAGGGGCCTGTGATTTGTATGGAGGATCAAACGTTTGGTACCCGATTTTTCATTGCTGCGGAAAGCTTGGATTACGAGCTCAAGACCGTTTTTTACTATAAACGTGAGAACCTTCAACCTCATGAAAGTGTGGCTGAATGGGTTGAAAAAGGTAGCAACAACAACTCTTAGAGGCATCGAGGCATGGAGGTTGGCACATATGTGGAGTATTCAATTTGAACAACCGTTTGTAATAAGTCAGGAAGCAACGGATGAACAAATCGCGAATTTTTTGAAAACATGGAACATAAAGCTATCCGAGCAAGAGATTCACGAAATCAAGCAAAGACAAGTGAACCCTTTTCCAAAGTCGTCTCCATTCCATGATCAATATAAACCTTTAGATCCTGTGAGCTGGCATTTGCCCCAAGGGCAATTTCCTGATAGCTATATGGATTTTTTGAGATACTCTAATGGCGGTGAATTTCAGAATGGAGAACGATGTTTTCAGTTTTTCAATACTGAAGATTTGAGAGAAATGAACCTCGCCTACGAGCTGCCAGAGTATATGCCGGGTGCCGTGTCGTTTGCGATGGATGGTAGCGGAAACCACTATATGTTTGATATGAGAGAGGAAAAAACAAACAATGAATACCCCATTCTTTTTGCTCATTCTGGTAGCTTGGGGTATGACGAATGTGAACAGGTTGCTCATTCTTTTATGGAGCTATGCACGGAAAAATGGGCATTGTATTGATACCTTGACTAAACATACGCTTTATTATCCATAGTTCATCCAGTAGAAAATGTAAAACCCGCAAGCTGGACCCTTTTTGCCAGGTCTATCTTGCGGGTTTTTAACGCTACCTATTTTCATTCATCATTTCTATTAAAACTTGATAGACGATCGGTAAAGTGGTAAAGCCGTCACTTTGTAAAAAGTGCCCTCCATGATCTAATTCGTGGAAATCAGCCTGCATATCTTCCGCTAGTTTCTTACTAAGTGCAAAGGGGACAATTGCGTCGTCCTTTGAAGCTATAACTACACGTGCCCCTAGTGAATCCATGATTTGCTGATAACTCAAATGGTCATTTGTAAACTCATCTAATGATGGTAGGCTTGGCACTGGGTCAGCAAAACCGGAAACGAAAATTCCACCACCCAGTGGTTCCGGGATATTTACTTGCTGCAGGTACCTTAAAATGGATACACAACCCAAGCTATGTCCAATAAAATAGGTGTCTTTATGTAGAACTTTAATATTTTGTAGTAGATGCTCAATCCACTCATTAAGCTTGGGTGCTTGCGAGTTGGGCATTTCTAGTATATTTACCGAAACCCCGTCTTCCTGTAATTTGTCTTGTAACCAAGGAAACCAATGATCTGTTGGCGAAGCTGTGTATCCGTGGATTATATATACTTGTTTTTGATTTTGTAGATTTGTCACCATACGTTCTCCCCCATCATCTAGTGTTTAGATCTTAGTTTGCATATGTGTCCCATTTCATGTAAAAATCCCTCTCTAGTTTACCAAACATCCAATGCTTATGAGTACCTAAAATTGTTGATTCATGTAGCAAGCCTATGTATGAATTTGCCTATTATAATATTCATTATTTTTGCAGTACTGTAATTTGGCTAATAAATTTAAGCGCTTTCTACCGATATATATAGCATCACGTTTTGTGATCTGCTTCATTTTGTTGTATGGAGGGCAGCATCAAGAGGAAGACCAGAGTACTCGTGAAAGTTGAGAGCAGCGTGAACTATTATCCATAGACGAGCTGGAGGGGTTTGAATGAGTAACCAACTATCGGACAGGACTAAAAAAGGAAAAGGTTTTAGAGATTTAAAGATCACGACAACGATGATCTCCATGATTATGATCAGCTTAGCGGGTTTGCTCATTGTATCGTTGGTAGGAGTTATCGGTATGTATCAAGCTAAAGAGGGTCAAGGTATTTTGTATACAGATCGCTTTCAACACCAGACGAATATTCTTGAGGTCAAAAGTGACTTTTATAACATGCGAGCCAATTATACAAAAATACTCGACAATAAGGAGTATACAGATAAACAGTATAAGCAGGTGCAGAAAGGAAAAAATAGCGTTACAACTGGGCTAAATGAATTTTCACAAAGGACATTGGATACTAAGGAACAGAAATTGTTTGAGGAACTACAGAGGAGTATAGACACGTATTTTCAGGACATCGAACAGATCATGGCCGTCAAAAAGAATACTGGAACCTATGACACAGAAGAGAGAGGCCGGATCAATAAATCTAGTACGGCCATTGTTACGATGCTGACTACGATTTCAGATTATAACAATGAGCAATCCGCCAACCTATATCAAAATACGCAAAACGAGATCAAAATGCGCACAATTGTTTTAATCACAGTTCTTGCTCTCGTGTTGGCTGTTCTGATCACAATCTCCTTTGCAGCCATTCGAAATATCCGTTCCCGGATGAGCACCATTACGAAATACTGTGAAGAGATTACCCAAGGAAATTTAACGGCAGCACTTGATCCTGCCTTGCTCAAAGGAAATAATGAGATCGCTGTTATAGCTCGTGCCATTCAGCAAATGACAGATTCAACCTCAATGGTCATCACAGGGGTGATCAATGAGTCACGTCAAATTAACCAACTGAGTGATCAGACGAATCATAATATGACAGATCTCAATGAGCGGATTCGCGATGTATCAGCCACGGTCGAACAGCTGTCAGCAGCTATGGAAGAGACTTCGGCATACACCGAAAATATGAACCATTCTGCGGAAGAAATGCAGCGGGCAGCAGAGTATATCTCGGTCAAAACTCAAGAAAGAGCTCAGTCTGCCTATGATACGAGTGTAAAAGCTGAAACATTGAAGCAGGCGGCTAGTCAATCCAATAAAGCGGCCAAAGAAATTTACCAAAAAGCTAATGAAAAGATGACGGAAGCGTTAGAGCGAGCCAAGGCAGTAGACCAGATTCGTATACTTTCTCAGTCTATCTTGGAAATTACGGCACAGACCAATTTGCTGGCTCTAAATGCATCCATTGAAGCAGCTCGTGCCGGTGAGTCAGGTCGAGGGTTTGCGGTTGTAGCTAACGAGATTCGTAAGTTGGCAGACGGCTCCAAACACGCGGTAGACCAAATTCAGAGTGTTACTCAAGAGGTTGTGCAGTCTGTAGAAAATCTGACTACCAATGCCGAAGAATTATTGCACTTCTTGCAAGCCCAGGTGGGCAAGGATTATCAGCTGCTTGAGGATACAGCAGGGCAATATTACAATGATGCCGTGGAGCATACGAACACAGTCAATGATTTGAACGCCACCTCTAAGCAGGTAAATGAAACCATCCAAACCATGGTGAGAGCGATCCATGAGATTGCTACCGCCAGCGAACAGTCCGCCATATCTACCCAACACATTGCTGAGAATATGGTGTCTTCAACGGAAAAATCTCGTGAAGTGGCATACCAGTCTGATCAGGTGAAGGAAAGTGCAGCTCGACTAAATGAACTGGTTGCAGGCTTTAAAATTTAATGAGGACCATACGGTGTTGGTATTTATAATGAAGGGAGAAGAAAAACGGTTGGGGAGCCGTAAGGAGGCTCCTTTTTTGAGCTTACTCTAGGTACTAGGGTTGCTTTCGGATTTGGGTCAAGAGCTCATATCCTGCAACTCTTCCTGTTCAGCCATTTGCATCAGCTTATAAATCTGACGGGTTGTGTTCACATTCCGCACCGTCATTTGCTGATACAGCTTGGTGCCGACTAATTTTGTTAACCCGCTTTTTGTGACTTGTTCCTTGCTGACAGAAAACAAAATCGCCCCGGGTGTATACATGACATGCCCAATTCCCGGTTTCAAGGGAAGCTTGTCCAGAATGGAAATATCGTTAATTTCATCCCACAGAAACATTACATCACTTTTCATCTGTGTATCATTAGACCATTCATTCGGCAGTGCCTCCATAATGCTCTGAATCTCCTTCATATTACGGACGATGACGCGGATAGGTAAGCTAAAATCCTCGAGAATCGCCTGTTCCAGTATGAGTGATAGCTCCTGGTTGGGCCGCTCCTGACTGGAAAAAATAATGTTTCCAGAATTAATGTAAGTCGTCACATGCCCCATACCTGCATGTTCAAACGTTTGCTTGAGCTTCTTCATCTCGATCTTGTTGTTGCCGCCGACATTGATGCCCCGCAGTAATGCGATATAGATCATAAAAAGCCCCACCTCTCTTTAACCAATAGGATTTCTAACAAAAGGATAGGTAATTCAGCAAATACGTGGTTTGGTTTTCGCCCAACAAATGATGCAGCAATGGTTTTACGTGCTCGATATATGCTGCTTTGGTTTCGTATGTATCTTCATCTATCAATTCTCCCTTAAAGGTACAGGCACCTTCAATCAGGATGGAAAGAGCCGTAAAGAAGTTAGCTAAAGAGTCAGCAACTTGCTGCGCCCTACCACTCTCAATTGCAGCATATACAGGGGAACCAGGTGCGCTAGTATCGACAATGACTGGATCATCATTAAACGTGGCAATTACAACATGATGGGAGGGCCACGAAGAAGACTCTTGGACAAGCTCTCCAGATGTAATGAAGCGATAGCCCAGCTGTTGGCGATATAAATGTTCTGGTGCGACAAAAAAGAGAACAGCAGCATCCCCGATTTCAACGGCTGCATTTTTTAATTTGTGTGTTCCCGCTGCCTTAGCATCGATCATTTCATAGTGGTTATATAGGTATTCAAGCTCAGGGGATACAGGAATTCGGCTGTCCCAGCAATCTGTCAGGTTCTCCGTCCGGGGCTGGATGTCGTGGTCTTGGAACAGCCCGTAGGCTGCATTATACAAGTCTTGTTGTTGTACAAACCGGGCCAGAGCTTCGCTTAGCTGTTTCATAGGTGTTCATTCCTTTCTAATCGCAGACTATGACCTTCGTCATAACGTTTCATTCCTAGCATAAAGATATCATAATATAGAAAGGAAGAACATATGTTTCTCTATTTTATGTCACCTTGCCAGTCGATCCAGATTAATTTTACAATATAGGAGTTCGGATTAATGTGTTATGCCAGGTTCAATATGAAGTTTGTCTTGCTGTGCAAGGAGGAGAGAAATGTCTTTTTCTAAAATATACGATTACAAATTAAGAGCCTATTTTAATGAGCGTATTTCTGATTTAAGTCATGAATATCTATTTTATTCCTATCCTGATCAAGAGCAAAATTTAAGAATATTAACTCTGAATATAAATGAGCAGAATCATATTTCTTTAGTGCGATGGCATGATTTATTTGACAGGTCGCTATTTACAAAAATGGATCATCGCATTCTAAGCGTAGCAGATGCTGAACGTCTGATTCGATTGCTTTCGTTCATTTTTAACGTTTTTGATATACATAAAGATATTGCTTATAGCCAAAAAAACTTATGTTGTGTTTATTATCGATATCAAGTTTCTCATCTAGCAGAGAGAGGGAATGAATTCTCGCTTACTCAGGACAGGCTATTTTTTCTTCACCAGCTCTTATTTGAACTGGGTTTAGGTGATGACATTTATGATCGTCTAACGATTGAAAATAATAAGATGATGTACAGCATGGAAGACGCACAGCAGTATGATATGCACATTCTAATTGACATTTTGCATGAGCATATTAACAAAAATGAGATGGATATAGATACCCGAGCAGCACTGGGAAAAATAAAGATTTTGCAAGGTCAGTTGGTGAACTTCATCCTGGGCAGTCATGATGTATATGATTTTCCGTATGACGATTTCAACAAGCCGTTTGCAGAAGCAACGATGTTTATACAAGCCTATAACTCCAATAAAAATAGGGTATTAGAGGTGCTGACCGACTGTATCAATGAGCATCAATCTCCAACAGAGCAGTTCATCTCCACTATGATCATGATGAATTACTCCTATTTTATTCTCAAAAGTAATCCTAGCGAAATTACATATCTTAAATGTTTCTGCAAGAAAAAACCGGGAGTTTTTATGAAAGTATTGTCTGCATTGCTTGAAATCAGATTTTTTATTGATAAATCCAGCTTCACAAATACGGGTATAAATTATTATTTATCCAGATTAAAAGGGGTTAAATGATGCCATTTCATCACGTTTCTTTACCCGATTTACCACAGCCTATCGGGCGTCTTACGGCCATTCATCCACTAAAAGGTGGCTCTCAGGGAAGCATAACCCTGCTAGCACTAAACACACAGGCAGAACTGTGGAGACTAGAACTTCGCTCTGGTAGCGCAGAATTATGCACACATATTTGTATTCCTGATTTTAATCCCCTGCAACCTGTCCAAATGGTTACTAGTCCTGACGGTAAGTACGTAGCCATATCCAATCGTTTTGGTCGGCATGCGGCAGTGTATGATTTAGTCCATGCACTAGAAAAAATGCAATTATCTCGGGACGAATATCACTCCGATAAAAGTATGTTCCCCCTGGCTTTTGTATATCAAGACGGTGCGTGTATTCTTGTTCATGGAACGGAATGGAACCGCCTGGATTTGACAGATGTAGAAACCGGGAGGCTTTTGACAGCAAGACCTACCCCGGTATATAACAGCGAAAGCAAAGATGAGCATTATCTAGATTATTTTCATGGGAAGCTGCTGGCTTCTCCAGAGGGAAAGTGGATTGCGGATACGGGATGGGCATGGGCTCCCTTAGGAGTGGTCCGAATCTGGTCCTTATCTAATTGGCTGCTGAACCCATGGGAATCGGAGAATGGTCCGTCAGTTCGCCATCTTTGGCAAATCATAGATTGGGATGGGCCAGTATGCTGGACAGGACCCGATACATTGGCGGTATGGGGACAGATGGATGCCGATTTACTGGAGGAGGAAGATTGGGGAGAGGAGGGCGTGGAACCGGCGGTTGTCCTATTCGATATGACTCAGCCTGGGTACCGACGCGTGCTTCCTGCGATCCCGCCTCTAAATTGTAAGCCTGATGAATATGGGATTTACCCATATCCCCAAGCGGATATGGCCGTTTCCGGCGACCGATTATTCTTGTGGGGAAAAGGAGTCCCGCTTCAGGTATGGCGGCTTTCAAGCGGTGTGCGTGAATATGTAGATACGGAGCGATTTCCACTCATTTACCATCATGAGGCAGGAATTTTCGTTGAATTAAATCCAGATAGCGGTTGTACAGCCTTAAGCTACGAATAAATGGCGTTACCAGATTTTCTTCCTTCCAGTGATATGGAAATATATGCATTAGCTATAACAATAATTAAAGGAGTGTGCATCAAAATGGCACTGATCAAGGATCGTTTTTTGGGATGCCTGGTTGGGCTGGCTGTGGGTGATGCTTTGGGAACCACAGTAGAATTTAGCAGTCCAGGTACATTTGAACCTGTAACGGATATCGTGGGCGGCGGTGTCTTTGGGTTAAAGCCGGGGCAGTGGACCGACGATACGTCTATGGCGCTCTGTTTAGCCGAGAGTATGGTGCAAAAAGATAGCTTTGATCCAGCAGACCAAATGCGCCGTTACACGAATTGGTACCACCTGGGATATATGAGCAGCACGGGAACGTGCTTTGATATCGGTGGTGCGACGAGAGCAGCACTGCATCGCTTCGAGGCCACTGGAGAGCCGTATAGTGGGTCCGTTGACCCCATGACTGCCGGTAATGGCTCGATTATGAGGCTTGCACCTGTTGCCATGGCCTATGCGAACCGTCCGGAAGAGGCAGTGATGTACGCCGAGCTGAGCTCGCGAACCACCCATGGAGCAGTCGAAAGTGTGGAGGCCTGTGCTGTGCTTGCTTCAATCCTTGTGGCAGGTCTGCGGGGAGCGGACAAAGAATCCATGTTATCAGCCGACATCTGCTATAAGTGGCGGCGGCAGGAACAGCCAGCTTATTTGGCAGCCATTGAAGAAATCATTCAGGGATCTTACAAGGATAAGGAACCGCCCGAAATACAGGGAACCGGCTATGTCATTCGTTCCCTTGAGGCTGCGCTGTGGGCATTTCACCATTCGACTTCGTTTGAAGAGGGGGCACTGCTGGCCGTAAATCTGGGGGATGACGCCGATACGACCGGGGCGGTGTATGGGCAAATTGCAGGAGCTTATTACGGGCAAAGCGGTATCCCGAGTCATTGGCGCGAGAAGCTGGCGATGAAGGAGACGATCGATGAGCTGACGGAGGCTTTATGGCAGAAGGCCGACAAGGGCCAGACACTTTAAGAGGGACATCTATAAAGATCAAGCTGGGTTGCTTTTATTATGAGCAGAACCCGGCTTTTTTTGTTCCCAATATTTTTGCCGATGACTCATTCTTGGGATAACTATCCATATCGCCATACTTCCGCCCTCCTCAGTTACATGTCGTTATGACAAAATGAAATCCAGTACAAATCATACTTCACTTTACTAATCTTTTAGAGGAGGAACTACGTTGTCACATCAATATAGACAGATTCATTCATTTGCTGATATTTCCAACTATACTAAAGGGTTTGAGATCGTTTCGACCCAATTTGGCCCTGATGGACGCGTGTATATTTTGCTAATTGATAAAATCCCGGAACGAGTACGAGGGATGTTCCCGCCTGCCTCTCTTAAAGAGAGACGTACTTACAAGATACTCATTATAGACGATTACATTGAAGAAGTGTATGTGGAGGGGCAGCAGTTCAACTATCATTATGTACAGCCTCTACATCATCATCTACTGCTCGTCGGAGCGCGATGTCATTATTATGGATCCGGCCAATATGATTTAAATGGTAAAATTATTGATTATGAAGGCCGTACTGTGAATGAACTGCTGCTTGGAGACGGTATCCAGAGTGTTCAGGTTACAGGGGAAGGTACGATCTGGACCAGCTATTTTGATGAAGGTATATTTGGGAATTATGGTTGGAATGAGCCTGTGGGGTCCTCCGGCCTTGTCGCCTGGAATAAAGAGGGACACAAAATATATGAAAACCAAGCGGCAGATATTCATGATTGCTATGCTTTAAACGTAGTCAGCGAACAGGAAATCTGGTTTTATTACTATTCAGATTTTTCATTAGGGTGCATTTCCGGTAGCGATCGTACGAAGATTACGTTTATGAATCCGAGCATTTCCGGCTGCTCTGGGGTGGCTACAGATGGGTATCACTTTTTGTTCGACGGCGGGTATGGAAAGAACGGACAATATGTCTTGAAAAAGAATGTGAAGCCAGGCAGCTTGAGCAAAGGACAACACATTCGTTTTTTAAATGACGAGCAAGAGTTCCTTCAGCCGCACGAACAGGATTTCCGAAAAGACCGCCTGCTGCTCCGAGAAGGTTCTCTGCTGTATCAGGTGACTATAGGAGAGTTAGCGTAAAAACCCACGTCAGACGTGGGTTTTTCTTTAACACCAAAGGATGAAATGCTTATTCATACGTTTTGACAAGATCATTCAGGGAGGTAATGGTGCTTCCTTCTCCAATAGTACCGAATTTCCACTCCCCTCCATAGCGGTATACTTCACCTACACGGATACTACACATCCCTTTAGAGTCCTCTGTCAAGTTGTATCGGAGAATCTCTTCATCTTGGGACGCATCCAATACTCGAATATAAGCATTGTTCACCATACTGAAATCCTTACGTCTACCAAAGCTGAAAAAGCGGAATATATTCACAATAAATACGACTCTATGCACTTCAGGTGGTAGTTGTTGAAGGGATACAGTAATGACTTCATCATCACCGTCACCATGTCCTGTCAAGTTGTCACCACTATGTACGACGGCCCTGCAAGGGCTATTTTTGTTTCCGAAATATACTAGATTTTTCGTCTGAGTTAGCTTGCCGTTCTCATTAAGAAGTAGCGCTGACGCATCAATATCCATGTTTCTACCCTTCATAGGGTCCCATCCAAGCCCTACTTTCAGCACGGATAAGTGTGGATTATTTTTGGTTAGGTCTACCTTCTGCCCTTTAACTAGACTAATACTCAACGTTATGCCTCCTTATCATTATTTTCGTTCTACTCTGAAATTGTAGCATATATATAGAAGGATATAATCTATTCGTAACTTCACAGACTTTATTCCGTATAAAGATAAAAACATGATCCAAATTCGTTCCCTCAGGGAGAAATGCAACCATGTTTAACAAAATGAGAAGTTGAGGTAATGCATCATATGAATGAAAAATTTCAAGCCGATACAGGATATCAGCTGGCTGAGCAGAAGGCGCTTCAGTATTTTGCATCACTCTATAATCAGGTCAAGGATAAAACTTATGCAACCTCTCTTACAAAGGATATCCATATATGGAAAAGTAATCATATCCATTCTTCTTCATGGTTATCCTTCTTTTCGCGGAATAAGAGAAAGCCGGATACCCGGGATTACTACAGATATATTCAATGGCTGAGTTACACGGGGAAGTTAGATGAATATCTGAAGCGGAGTGTCTCTTATATTTACATGAGGGATCTAGGCAAGGCTCTAGATTCTGCCGACACACAGACCCGGATTCAGCGCGTCATTGCTGACGTAAAAAGATATTTGCTTCAACCCACCCATGCTAACAGGAGAGATCAACCGGAGTTTATGAATTTAGCGGGGGTGTATCGGTGGTCTCAAAAGGAAGGGATCGAAACCACTGTAATCTGGCTAATCAACAAGCTTAACGCTGTATCTTCTCATATTCCTGAGGAAATGGATGCAGAGCATGCCCAGCGGAAACTGATTAAAATCATCATTGGGGTTATTCTGCATGTGATGGAAGAAATGGACGAAGCCGTGTCACCTGTTGAACGTTCGCGCAGGCTGGATGAAGCCATCAGGCTTGGGTATTCCTATGGGCTGACCTATCCTTTTATTGATGATCTGCTCGATTCTCAGCTGTTGACCGTTCAAGAGAAAGAACAATATTCCCATATGATACGTACCGCGCTTCTTACCGGATCTGTGCTAGAACTAGGCGACTGGTCCGGCGATCATATGAAGTTCATTCGCTATATCCATTCGGAGCTCTCGGATGCTTTTGAGTATATTAAGGCACATCAGCGGCCAGACACACAGCAAACCTTTTTCGAGCAGTCCTATGTTTTCATTCATTCTCAAGATATCGACCGGGATAAGGATCTAACACGAGCTAATTACACCAATGAAGAGCTTTATATACCCGTTATTTTAAAATCTGCTTCTTCCCGTTTGATTGTCCGTTCCGTGATTAGTGCTCCTGAGGATGAAGGGTTTGAGCAACGAACATTCTATTATGGTATCTATAACCAGCTTGCTGATGATTTTGCAGATATGGCCGACGATATGAGGGATGGTGCGGTTACACCCTATACCTATTATTTAAAATATCATCGTCAGAGATCGGATTTGATCAATCCCTTCGAACTATACTGGGCGGTCATTTCCAATTTGATCCATAACGTGTATGACACGGATGCTATGGCTCGCGAGGTGATACTGGATCGTGCAATAAATGGACTCAAACGTTATAAAGAACGGGTAGGTGCAGAAAAGTACAATGAAATTATGGGGATTTTTGCATTCGGAAATCCTGAATTCAATCGTCTCATCCAGAAGATGGTGGGCAAAGCGGAGGATGTAGATTTCTTGGATAAGCTGCTTCGGGATCAGATGATTACTCAACTGAAAAATGATTCGAGGGAAAAAGAAGACTTTATGAATACGGTCAAAACAGTCCGTGACCAGATTAACAACCAATTGAAAATTACCAAGCCTTCTGGGATCGAGGCCATGAAAGAACAGCTTATTGATGCCGCCAATTATAGTCTTGAGGGGGATGGGAAAAGGATACGTCCTATATTGACCTGGGTCATGGGTGTGAATGAATATGGTTTAGACGCTTCGGCAATCGTGCCTCTTCTAAGATCATTGGAATATATGCATACAGCCTCCCTGATTTTTGATGATTTGCCTTCCCAAGATAACGCGTCTACCCGTAGAGGACGTCAGACATTACATCAGGTGCACAATAGCGCTACTGCGGAATTAACTGGTCTGTATCTGATCCAGAAGGCCATCGGGGAGCAATCGTCACTGAAGCAGTTCAATGCTGAGACTGTGCTTGCCTTGATCCAATACTCGGCCCATAAGGCAGAGGATATGTGTATGGGGCAGGCGATGGATCTGGATTCCAAAGGAAAGGCTTTGACATTGGAACAGCTGAATATGATGTGCTTTTACAAAACAGGAGTGGCGTTCGAGGCTTGTCTCGTTATGCCAGCCATGCTCGCACAGGCCGAGGAGTCGGAGATTGCTGCTTTGCAGAAATTCGCCTATCATATGGGGATTGCGTTTCAGATTAAAGATGATTTGCTTGATGTGGAAGGAGATACGCTGTTACTTGGAAAACCTGTGGGCCAGGATTCGGATAACAATAATTCGAATTTTGTGTCTATCCTTGGTTACGAAGGTGCCAGTCAAGAGATGTGGGAGCACTACTGTCTTGCCATGGAAGCATTAAAAGAGGTGCCCCGCAATATCGCTTTTCTGAAGCACTTAATGAATTATATTGTGAACCGGGATCGTTAAAAAGAATCGTGCCCCATAGCTCCATAGGAGTGGTGGGGTGTTTGTTCGTTGAGACAGTAGAGTTGCTCATATTCCCTTGCCCCTCTTTGGTGATCACCTAATGTAACGCAGATACGTCTGAATAAACAAGCAAAGATATGAATATCTGGTGACTTCAGTGCCGTATTTTGTCCGTTACGGTGCATTCTCCCTTATAATGATTTAAAACGGACAAGGAGATGAACTCCAGATGAAAAAAGGAATCTTGGTCGCTTCAGGGTTGGTTGTTGCGGCATTGGGCACGTACCTGATTGCAGGAAATATGCAGAAAGAAGGATCGGACAAGCTTGGGACAACAGATATCAAGCAATTGGTGCATGATTTCAGTGCAGGCAAGGCAACAGGTCAATCCGCTTCCATTAATTCCAGTCAGTTAATTGTTAATGGAGACAACACCCAACCCATAACTTATGATTTGCCTGACAACGAGTTTTTTGTTTCGATTGCGCCATATGTAGAAGAGACCCACCCTTGTGCAACTCATAGTCTAACCGGCTGCCAAGGCGAAATAAAAAGTGGAGAGTTTAATGTGACCGTTCACGACACCGAAGGGAATGTCATTATGGAGAATGCTGCCATGAAATCACAACCCAATGGTTTTATTGATCTATGGCTACCAAGGGATAAAACATACCGCATTAGCGTCAATCATGAAGGTAAAACGGCTGAAACGGAATTCTCTACATATGAGAAAGACGATACATGTATTACAACGATGCAGCTAGGCTAACGACAGAGAATAAAGGGTTTGAGCTTACTTGATCGCTCGTACACTTTAACTCTACAAAACCCTGTGTGTTCATAGTTTTTTAGAAAAGAGCCTGCGTCTGACGGAGGCTCTTTATGCTGCCCTAATCTTTTGCTGGAGTTACTGAACAGGTTGGGAGGAAATCTATGAGGAATCAGATAGCAAAACTTTAAATTGTGTATACTAAAAACCTATTAAAACAGCTGCAAACTTCCGACATATTATCTAAGAGCTTTTCGCTCAATATTCCTCGGGGAGATGGCAGCATGTCACAAAATATGAAGAAGCGCGTATTCAGATCATCCAGCATAGCCAACACATTGGCCATGGTCTTGTTAGTTATTATCGTTGTCGTCTTTGCAACCTTGGGGACGTTCATGTATGCTAGCACGCAAAGCATGCTTGTCAAGCAGCAAGAGGCCATGCTCCAGACCAAGACGCAGGCTACCGTCAGTCAATTTGATGCGTTATTTAAGGAAAAGGGCTCACTTGTCAAACAAATGGCAACAAATAATCTTTTTCGGCAGTATATAGAGACCACCGAATCAGTTGAAACGGTAAAAACTTCCCTACACGCTGCGGAAACCGAAGCGACTCTGGCAGCAATTGTAAAAGCAGAGCCATCATTTGCTGATGCTTGGATTGCGGGAATAGCTGGTAAAGGCTTCTTTCTACAAAATGATGGTGCTGTTTCCAAGCCGGATTTCGATATCAATACACGCCCATACTTCAAGCCAGCTGTTGAAGCAGACGGTTTATACTACTCAGAACCCTATAAGGACGTCAATACGGGGAATGTGGTCATGGGCATTTTCTATCCGATCAAGGATAGCGGTAACCAATTAATCGGATTTGCTGCTGTCGATATTGCTTTCAAAGACATCCCTGCTGTTATGCAAAGCTATTCGCTTGGAAGCACAGGCTATTCAATTCTTGCGTCCAAAACAGGTGATATTTTGTATCACCCTGATCAAAATAAAGTGCTGAAAGAAAAGATTAACGAAAGCACAGGTGATCTTGGCGAGATCGGTAAGAAAATGATTGCTGGTGAGTCTGGAGTGCAGCTAATTAATGATAACGGCGAACGTCGTTACATCGGGTATGCAACCAGTAAAGATACGGGGTGGTCCGTAGGCTTAACCATTTCTGAACAAGAGGCGCTCTCAGAATTAAGAAGCTTTACCTGGATTACGATTGGCGGTTTTGCTGCAGCCACCATCCTGCTGGTTGTGATTTGTTATATAACGCTCCGTTACTTGTTGAGATCCATTCCGAAATTGCTCGCCAAAATCAAGCTGATTGAAAATGGAGATTTGACCGTTCAGTTTGATACGAATTCCCATAACGAAATCGGGCAAATTTCTCAAGGAGTTTACAATATGGTTCAAAAAATTCAAAGCATGCTCCAAATGGTGGGCGGCTCAGCCCAAGTGTTAAATCAGTCTTCTCATGATTTGCAATCCATTTCTTCCAGAACCGCAATTACGATGAACGATACTGCGACGGCAATTAATGAAATTGCCAATGCAACGAATTATCAATCCATCGAAACGGATAACATTTTACAAAAAACCGGAGCCTTATCCGGCCAAATTGACGAAATTGCCAATGATACGAAAGCCATTGAATCGATGGTGCAAACCTCTGCCGAACAAAGCGGACAAGGGCTTGCAGTAGTAGATCAGCTTTCCAAATGGGCGGAAGAAAATCATAACTCCACACAAGCGATGTCGGCTATTATTCAGGATATCGATCTGAGCCGTCATGAGATTTCGGGGATCGTGGATACAGTCAACCAAATTGCAACACAGACGAATCTGCTGGCGCTTAATGCTTCTATAGAAGCTGCGCGTGCAGGAGAACAGGGCAAAGGGTTTGCTGTGGTTGCTGGAGAGGTTCGCAAGCTGGCTGAGCAGACAGCGCTGGCAACACAGGAAATCTACAAGAAGGTCCGTGTCATCGAAGAAAAAACCAGCGTATCGGTTGAGCATACCGTTCATGGTCTGAAAATCGCAGAAGAAAATGCGAGATCGGTGGAGGACACGAAGCAAGTGTTCTTTAGTATTAACAAGGATTTGGAAGATTTAAAATTGCGAATGATCCAGATCAGTACGAACACCTCCAAAGTCCACAAGCACAAAGATGAGATTTTGCAGGCGCTGGAGATCATCTCTTCCACCACCGAGGAAAATTCCGCTTCAACCGAAGAGGTCAGCGCCAGCACGCAGGAACAATTGGAGAGCTTCGAACAGGTTGCTGAACTATCCAAACAATTAAACCAATTGTCCACTAAGCTTCAAGACGAATTAAAACAGTTTAAGGTTGAGTAGCAAATCGAGGCATGATTTTGACTAAATATACAGCAAAGCCCGCGTCCAGCGCGGGCTTTTTAGCGGCTTATCCTTGTTTTCTTAATAAAATAATCAGGCTATTCTTTTGTTTCTGCGGTGAGGTGACGGAAGAACTGGACAAGTAAAGGCAAGACACTTTATGATGATGAAAATTAGACTTAATGGATCAATAATTCAATCTGAAAGAATCAGGGACTTAAGATGAATATCCATCTTAAGTCCCTTTTTTTGTGTAAAATTAGATTTCCAATTTTTTGAACGGCTGATATACTAAGGAGGCAAGTGAGATGAAGATAAACCTACTTTATCGGGATGAAAAAACGATTGGCGTACGGTTGGAGCGATACGGAGTCAAGGAAAGAGAAGGGATTCGATCCATACCGGGCAGGAAATGGGTTCCAGACGAATAAATCTGGGCGATTCCGTACAGTATCTCGGCTGTAGAAAGCCTGTTGGAAGCGTATCGGAGTTGTAAGTTCGAGTGCGACGAGCGATTGAATAAAGAGCTGCCGTACATCCTGGAGTGGCTGGATCGTCGGGACGCGCAGGCTAATGTGGTTCCCTCATCTTCGGAACGAGGTGAATGGAATTCGGATCAGCGGCAAGAAATGCGCGATGCATTGGTAGCAAGGAGCTACAGCAGCAAGACGATAAAAGCATACATATCGCAAACGGAACGCTTTTTTGTCGGATTGCAAGGGACCGAAGCAAGCATAAATGATGCGGTGGTGCAAAAATGTGCGCTGGTGCTGCTCGAAAAAGGTCTTTCGCACGCTTATGTTAACCAAGCGATCAGTGCGTTGGAATTTTATTTTCGCCATGTGCTAAAGCAGCCCAAATCCTCCGCCTATGTTCGTCCGAAAAAGGAGAGTAAACTACCTGATGTGCTGTCCCTGAATGAGGTCATGCGTCTGTTGAAAGTAGTGAAAAATCCAAAGCATAAGGCTATTCTGTACCTGACGTATACATCCGGGCTGCGGGTAAGCGAAGTGGTGAGGTTGCGTCTTGAAGACTCGACCGTGAACGGAAAGTACTGAAAGTTTGTCAGGGAAAGGGCAGGAAGGATCGACAAACGCTGCTATCCGAAGCGGCTTTTGCGGTGGTCGAGCAGTATATAGGGGGGAGCAGCCAGCAGACTGGCTGTTTCCAGGGCAGAGGGAAGGCCGCCACCTGACGGAACGTTCAGCGCAGAAAGTGTTTGAAAAAGCGCTGGCTGAAGCGGGCATTCGCAAACAGGTGAGTATCCCATTCGCTAAGGCATTCCTTTGCGACCCACTTGCTGGAGAATGGGATTGATCTTCGCTATATTCAGGAACTGCTAGGGCATCAGAGTGTGCGAACGACGGAGCGGTATACACATGTGAGCAGACGGGACATTGGGCGGATTCAAAGTCCGTTGGATCGGATGAGCGGGCTGGAGGATTGAAACGCAGAAAGTGCCGGAATAAGGAGAAAAGTGCAGGATTCACGAAGTTCGTGAATATGACAAAGAGAGAATTCTTTCGGAAGTTCGTAAATAAGACGTTATACGACAGAATCTCATAGAAAAGCATTTTACAAAAGGGAGATCAAAAATGAATTCTGAAAATTTTTCATGGACAGAAGTCTACTCGTCTTGGAAATATTTTGTTGAAAATTATAGCTATAAATCTATTAAAGATCCGATCTTCAAACAAGTTCAAATACAATCACAATCGAATCCTAATCTTAACATTGGAACTGGAATAATAGATTGGTGGCCGACTAATGAAATTGAATATAGAACAAAAAAGTTAAATGATAGAGGTATCCTAGGGGCTGATTGGGATACGGTAGTAGGTTTTAACCGAACTGCTGAAATGTTATGGGAAAACAAAGAAAATAATGAAAAACAAGCTCTGATTTGGATTGCTGCTGGATTGAATGAAATATTAACTCATCTCCCAGAAGAATGGAGAGGAAACTCGTATAGATTTATCTTCGAAACTAAATTGAATATTATGAAAGAATTTAAAGATAGAAATATGTGGTCATGGCACGCCTCGACCAAGAATTTCTTGCCTGTCAAAGTTAATAAATTCATGGAATTATATTCTGCCCCGATGGAGATATATAACTTAATAAATATCATAGCTATCGATAATGCTTTTTCAAGAAATGCATGGACATTAGTGCATGTTTCTCGAGAAGAAGATGACTCCGTATAACATAATATTCTCGCTGAGGGCATACGCCCTTGGTCCGACATTCAGCCGGACACTCAGCATGGGCTGAGTCGTAAATACAGGAACGTTATATGACAGTGCGATGATAGAATTTAAAGGAGGGAACTCGTGATGACAAATAAAGAATACAAAGAGCTAGTAGAAGCTAAGTATGGTAAGTCCTTAAAAGAAGTAATGTATGAATTGTGTGTGGCTAGAAGATTAGATAAATGGGACGGAGCTAAAATATTAGACGTGCCTGAAAAAACATTTGTCGCTTGGAGAACCCAATTTCGTTTTGGTCCTGATCAATTAAGATATGATCATGCTGTAAAGATGAGGATTGAAAGAATCAGTGAGTATAAAGAGCAATTGGAAAACATAAATCTACGAAGAAAATTTACACATAATAAAGATAAATCCTTAAAAGGATTTCGAGAGCTAATTGAAAGGGAAATGGAACTGGAGAAGCTAAGAAGAACTTTATTAGAAGAAGAGGATTCGTTTGGTGATATGTCTGTTCTAATGAGAATTGGAATGCTTGAAGGTGTGCTAGACTATCTAAATGAGTATGAAAAGCATGAGGAGAATATAGAAGCTCGTTTTCTTAAAGAAGTAGAGATGATGGAGTTAATTTTAAACAGAGAAGTCTAATACAAGTAACTCAAGGCACCGGCATATAACAGTACATTCACACTTCCGATAAGTCTCGGTCCGGCAGATGAGTTTCTAGGAAGTAGGTACAGCCGGACACACCCGGGCGTCGCGAATACAGGAACGTTACACGATAGAATCAAAAACAATAGAAAAGAGGATCATATGATCCTCTAAATGCTAGAGTTTTGCAATTCACTAAAGAGTTGTAGAGCGTCTTTGAAACCTTGTATGTAGATACTTCTTTCTAAGATGGATTGAAGAGAAATTTGAGCGTCTTCGTAAAGAAAAACCGTATGTTGAAGTTGATCGGGCAAAGCATCACGAAGTGTTTTAAAGTATTGATCTGTCTCCATAGAAAGCTGAGTGTATTCCGCATGACATCCCAGAAGCTCAGTATAGAGTAATTCTAGACGCATTCTTATAAGTGGTTCTGTTAGCGATTCTAATGTATTAACCATATAATTTCCTTCTTTAGTTAACTCTATAGAGTTATTATATAACCTTTTAAGGTTAATTACAAGGTGGATATTTGACTTTATAGAGTTAAAACTTCGCTTTTCTTTGATGATTACTAATGTGGAAGATAAGATAGAGCTATGGAGGGGAAAAGATGAACGTTATCAAGTGCAATATACGAGAACTCATGGCAGAACATCGAATAGATGATATAACAGAATTGATGGCGAGATCAGGTTTAAGTCGGAACTCAATCAACAAGTTATATAGAGAGACGAATATAGAAACAACAAAATTAGAAACACTATTCAAGTTGTGTGATACGTTTAATTGTAAGTTGTCTGATTTGATCGAATATGTGCCAGAAGAAAATAAATAGTAAGAGCCGTTTCGAGGAGCGATTCCGTCGTATAACATAGTATTCAAGCAGCGGCTCTTAACAGAGCCTTGGTCTGCTGGATGAATTTTGTGGAAGTGTTTCAGCAGACACATCCGACTTCGTCAAACGTCATGAATACAGAAACTTATTTGACAGAATCAAAATGCTGTTGTTGAAGAATCAACTTTACAAAAGGAGAAATTATGGATAACTTAAATGTCGATAAAATTCTTGGAGTAATGTTAAGAGAAATACAAAATGAAACAAGGAAATGGCTAGCTGGCAGACCATGTAGTGAGGAAGCATTTTTAAACAGACTTACTGAAGTTTTAGCAAAGACGAGAAGGAATTGCGATGTAGGAAATACTGAAGCTTATAAAGTAGAGGTTAAACAGTATATTTTACATAGAAAAGGTAAAAATCAAACGGATAAATATGGTTCAGATCTAGCAGTTACAATTTCTATCCCAGACCTCAAATTCTCAAAAACATCGTTGCTCCAACTAAAAAAAAGTGAAAATTATAAGGCACAACTTTTGCGAGATCAAATACAACAAGCATCACAATTCGAACCAATTAAGCAAAGAAGTTTTGTAATGACAGTAGATGAATCACGAGGCGGCATTAAAGTCAATTCTATTACTAATATTGAGAAGGATATACCTATTGGACAAACTAGTAAGACTTTTGAATGTGAAGAGTGGGATACACTTTCAGAATGGATTATTAAATGGATGAGTTGTAAAGTAGGAGCTGGAAATACTGCTAAAGATCCAATGCCTATTGAAAAATTATTAACAAAGCAAATAATAAATGATGGCGAGATTGACCAACTAGAATTTGATGATATTTATGATTCAAATGAACTTAAATTACCCGAAGATTTCTTTTTAACTAAGAGCTGGATAAAGTATACTTTTAGAAAAGAATGACTTCATAAATAGAGTTTGAAAAAATGCGTCAGTAAATCAGAGAAGGGATTCCGTCGTATAACAAAATATTCAAGCTGCGGCTCTCGTTGGAGCCTTGGTCTGCTGGAAGGATTCCGATGAGGCATTTCGGCAGACAACCCCGTTGGGGTTCATGAATACACCAACGTTAGATGAAACCCACTATATTAAAAAAAGTGTAAAACACGCTTGGAGGCTAAGGAGGTTAGCAGGTGAGAGGAAAATCAATCAAGCTTTATATTATGGGAGAGAAATATAAGAATTTAAAAACCGCTGAGCTTAGTAATTGGACAGGTAAAGCATATATTGGCCTAAGAAAACATGTTCAAATGCTTCAAAGTATTGAAGAGTTGTCTTCTCCCGGTATTTACATATTGATTTCTGAAGTAGAAGATTCCTATCAAAAGAAGATATATGTCGGAGAAGCAGATGAAGTGAATACACGAATAGCAGAGCAGTTCAAGAAGAAGGATTGGTGGAGCGATTTTGTAATATTTATTAGTAAAGATACTAACTTAACAAAGTCGCACGTCAGGTATCTTGAAAGAGAACTTTATGAAATTGCACTCAAAAATAAGACTACTATTGAGACCACTAATGGAAATACACCACCAGGTTCAAAGCTGCCTATCTCTGAATGTGATGACATGAGTGGTTTTAATGAGAATATTATCTTTGTACTTAACAATCTAGGCATTATAGATTTTACGAAGACTCAGACAAACAATCAAAATAATGATAGCAGTAGCAGAAGAGAAAGCGACACTTTTTATATGAATGTTCCTGGAGCTAAAGGTGAGATTGCTAAAGAAGCGAAGCTTATGATTATAGAAGGAACATACAGATTGTTAACAGGTTCCTACATTCGAAAGGATCACGTAAATAGCTTTGCTAGTCATAATTATGCAAAACTAAGAAGGCAACTCGAAGAAGAAGGTTTTTTCGAACCTTCAGAAAGTGAAAGTTATTTTAAATTATGTAGGGATGTTGACTTTAAATCTCCATCTGCAGCAGCGGCTATTGTAAGAAATAGTTCCATGAATGGAAGAAAAGAATGGAAACTAAAAAGCGGATTAAGCTTAGATGAATTTGAAAATAGACTATAAGGTTTTAACTTTGCGTAATCTTCGGCTCAAGACGGGGCCTTGGTCTGCTGGATGGAAGTCAGAGATAAATTTCAGCAAAGAACCCCTTTGGGGTTCATGAATACAGGAACGTTAGGCGAAATATCACAAAGATAAATAGATAGGAGAATTTTATGGCTGAATTGTGGAGTAGGATAACGAAAGAGAATCATTTTTTTGAAATTTTATTGATTATTCTAATACCGTTATATTCTTACAAGTTCTTTTATGAAGATAGATTTAATGATTTAATACAACTAATAAAATCGAAATTTAAAGAAATTGAAGTAATTATCGAGTTTGTTTTTTACATGTTTTTCTTCTATTCATTTGTCATTTTAGCAGTGTGTCTGTTTTTAGCATTAATATATAAACCAGTAGGTTTGATTTACTCATACAAATTTAAGAGCAACGAAAAAAGTGGAGAATATTTTATAGAAAATTATTTTAGTTTGTTTTATGGATCACAAAACAGAGCAAGCTTTGTATTTAGATGGTTATTGCTTATTATGGGATATCTGTACATTATTAATCCCAAATCTATTATTGAATTATGGAACTCAATTTTAATTAAGTATGAGTCACTAAACTGGATCGTGGAAATTATTATATTTATACCAATAATGTTTTATGGATTACTTATTTTCATTGCATTATTAGGTTCTTATCAAATGTTAGCGAATAAATTTTTGAAAACTCAAAAAGAACAAAGTCATACTCAAGCTAATCAATGAAGTGTGGTACTTCACCTAACATAATATCCACGCTTCGGAATCTTACGATTCCTCGGTCCGCCTGAAGAGAATAGCAAAGAAGCGGAATGAGGCGGACACATCCGCACTGACTAACCGCATCGCGGCCGCTCCTGTTGGTCGCTTAAGTCGGTGGGACGTTGTGGATACGGGAACGTTAGGCGAAATTATTTTTGCATCAAATATCAGGAAGGAAGTTTATGAATAATTATATTGGAATAATCACAACAATTATCGCTTTGACAGGTGCATTTATAGCTTATCAACAATGGCAAGTAAATAAACATAAGTTAAGGCTAGATTTATATGAGAGAAGACTGAATATATATCGCTCAACCATAAATTTCATTGCAATAGCTTCAAGAGATGCAAACGTAGACATATAAAGCATAATTGAGTTTAGAACATCAACTAGTGAAGCTGAATTTCTATTTGATAAGGAAGTTAAAGAAAGAGTAGATCATATTTATGATAATGCATTAAATCTAAGAAAGAAAAACGCTAAACAAGAAGATGATACGGCTTTATTATATTGGTTTTCTAGTCAATATGATGAAGTAACTAATATTTTTAGAAAGTATTTATCCTTTAAAGAAATAAAGAGTTAGTGTAGGGATGTTCAAAGAAGCCAATAACTTCACCTAACATAATATTCACGCTGCAGGCATACGCTCTTGATCCGGCATTCGCCGGATACCCAGCATGCGCTGGGTCATGAATACAGTAACGTTATATGAAAGATCGGTAGACCTTTAAAAAGAGAAGAATTAGAAAAGGGGATAATAAAAATGGATGAAATTTACTTTTTAAGACATTACCTCTCGTCTCTCAGGTATCGATGTTCAAAAGCAATTCTAAATGCTCCAAGTAATTACCCGAATTATGAGCTCGGTAACGGTGTAAGAACTCCAATTGAAATTTTGGCACACATGTCTGATGTCATAAGATATGCCCAATCCGTTTTTGATAACCAAGTACAACTTAAGAAAGAATCAGGAAACTGGAATGACGAAGTACAGACATTTTTTAATGAGCTGCATAACTTAGACAATTTAATGAAATCAAATGGAATACCAAACAAAGATAGAATTATCGAAAAACTGATTCAAGGACCATTATCAGATGCAATGACACATGTTGGTCAATTGTCAATGATAAGAAGAATGGCTGGAGATTCAATACCTGGAGAGAATTTCTTTATTGCTGAAGTAAAGGTTGAATAGTTATTGATAGTAGTTCAAGCAGACCGATCCTTCAGATAACAAAATATTCACGCTTCGGGCCCTTCGGCCCTCGGTTCGCCCGATGAGGCAAAGCTGAAAGTGGATTCAGGCGAACACACCCCCCCCACCCAACCGCGCTGCGGCCAGTCACTTCGTTCCTTTAAGTTGGTGGGGCGTCGTGAATACAACAACGTTATACGACAGAATCAAAATGAAAAAGAGCCAGAAGGCTCTCAATCTAAAGATATATGTAATTCGTTATGCAGGTGAAGAGCGTCCTTAAAACCTTGCAAATAAATTTCACGTTCTAAAATAGCTTGAACAGAAAGCTCAGCATCATCATAAAGGAATAGGGTCTTCTGTATATTCTCCGGTACTCCTTCATATAACTGCTTGAAGTAGAGATTCCGTTCGGATGAGAACTGGTTGTAGCTGGAGTTGTTTTTGATAAGCTCGCCATATAAAGATTCAATTCGAGTATGAATCAGTGAATCAAGTAAGACTTATAAAGAATTATGCATTTTGAACACCATCCAATGTATTTGATTTTGTGAATAAAAATTCAACTTATTAAACATAATTTTATCATACCAAATAATTAAGTTAATACATATTGAAGATGTTTTTGATAAAGAAAATATACTTTCATATAATTAAAGAAAAATTCACTTGATGTGTGAAAGGAATATCAGATGATTAGTTATAAACCTTTTCAAAAATTATTGATCGACAGGGAGATTAAGAAGCAGAATTTATTGAAAATGACGGGTATTTCGTCTGCTACAATGGCGAAACTCAATACAAACGAATATGTGTCATTAGAAGTGATTGATAAATTATGTGCGGCTTTAGGTTGTCAGCCAGGAGATTTATTGGAACATATAGCAGAACAATGACAGATTAGAATCAAGAATGAATGTTGGTTAACCGAAGAAGTGATTCCATCGTATAACATAATATTCAAGCAGCAGCTCCTTTGGAGCCTAGGTCTGCGGGAAGGATATCGAAGAGGGAATTCAGCAGACAACCCCTGACGGGGTTCATGAATACAGAAACGTTATCAGAAATTAATGCAAATCTGAAATGCTCAAATATAAATATCTACTAAGAGAAGGTGCCTTCATGGACAAGAATTCATTAAATAGAAGAAGCATTATTGTTGACAGGGAAAATGGTGTCGGCAGCTCGGAAGACTTAAAAAAGAATGTTGTTCATAAAACAAACAGCCTATATTGGGATACCAAAGGCAATGACTTCTTAAAAGCAATCGTGCTCCCTTATTATGGAGCATTTATCTCAGAAGAAAAGTGCCAGCTCTTTGGTGATATCTCAGAAAAAAAACTGCTGGAGATCGGCTGCGGAAATGGTCAATCCTTGCAATATCAAGGGGAACGAAACGCATCTGAACTATGGGCTGTGGATATTTCAGAAAGACAAATTGAAAAGGCAGCGCAACATTTGAAGTCATGTGGAATAGCAGCAAAATTGATATGTTCTCCCATGGAAGAAGAATGCGGCATCCCGACGGATTATTTTGACTATGTTTATTCAATTTATGCCATAGGTTGGACCACCGATCTTGAGGGTACCTTTCGACGAATATCTTCTTACCTTAAAAAAGACGGGCTATTTATTTTCAGTTGGTCTCACCCTATACACAGATGGGTTACTACAGAAAATGATAGGTTTGTAATTAATAAGAGTTACTTTAATGAAGGTTGGTATCCGGTAGCAGTTGATGAAGGTGAGCTATTGTTAGCGGACCGTATGCTGTCAACTTATGTAAACGCGCTTGCAAAAGCTGGGTTTGTAATTGAGCTAATGATTGAGGAATCTGATTATGAGCTTATGCAATTGCGGGATGATAACAGCGATATGGCAAAGAGAGCAAAAATGCTTCCAGTAACTTTTGTGATAAAGGCAAGAAAACTATAAGATATAAAAACAAAAGCGAAACTGACTCCAAGATTTTTAGAGGTTCGAGGAAGGTATTGACATCCGATAACAAAACATTCACGCTGCGGGTCGCTGTCGCGCCCCTTGGTCCGCCCGAGGATTTTCAGGGAAGATTAACAGGCGGACAACCCTACACTGCCTAACCGCATCGCGGCCGCTCCCGTTGGTCGCTTAAGGCAGTGAGGGTTCGTGAATGCCTGAACGTTATCTGAAACCAATGCTCAATGCAAATAAAAGACAAAAATTAAGGCCAATAATGCAATTATCTCAGAATAGTATGAGTGGAATTAAAGGCTGGCTGCTTTTCTTTGTGATCTATTCTTTTTATCTACTTATAAGTAATTTAATAGGTCTTTATTTCGAATTTTATATTTATATGTTAGTTGGAACAATTGGTTGGAATCTTGCTAGAACTATTTCTGTCGGAATATATTTATTTTCTGAAGTCTTAATTATTGTTTCTCTAGTGCTTATATTGAAGAAGAAAAGGAAAGGACCAAATATAATAATTCAAATTGAAATAATCACTATAATATTTGGATTTTTAAACTTCATTCTCACAATTAACAAAATAGATGAACTCCCAAGTTTAATCTCTACAATTATTTTTGGATCAATATGGATTTTGTATTTTAAAAACTCAAAACGAGTCAAAGCAACATTTGAAAGTTAATCAAGAAGGCATTGGCATCAGATAACAAAATATTCACGCATCGGGCCATTCGGCCCTCGGTCCGGCAGAGACATTTTGGGGGAGTGGAAGCAGCCGGACAACCCCTGCACTGGCTAAGTCCGTCGGACCCAGCGCGTTCGCTCCTTAAGCCAGTGAGGGTTCGTGAATACAAGAACGTTAGCAGAAATCCACGAAACAATAAAACTATAAAACCAAAAGACGAAGGAGACGATTGTTGTGGAGCTTTTCAGACAAGTACCACTGTATAGATTTTTAGCTTTATGTAATGAAAGCGGTATGGAAAGAACGGTATTGGACTGTGGGGCGGGAGGAGATTCCCCTCCATTAAGTCTATTTGCACATTATGGATACAAAACTATTGGAATAGAAATGAATATTGAACAGTTTCAAAAAGCGAATCGATTTGCAGAAATGAGAGGACAGAATTTAAATATACAACATGGTGATATGAGATCTTTATCATTTAGTGACGAGTCGATTAGTTTTGTATATTCATATAACTCGGTGTTTCATATGAGAAAAGAAGATGTGAAACAATCAATCAATGAAATGAAACGGGTATTGAAACCCAATGGAGTATTATTTGTGAATTTCCTAACCGTTAAGGATTTTCGGGTTGGAGAAGGTGTTGATTTAGGAGATAACCAATATGAACAGATTGAAGATAATGAGCCAGTTATCCATTCGTATTATGATTACAATGAAGCTGATGCGATGTTTGATGATATGAAATTAATCTATAAAGAAGATCGAGTTTTGGAAAGAATCTATGAGGGCAAAAAAATACGACAAGGATTTATTGATTACATATTAAAGAAATGAATATATAAAGATTTATCGTATGTAATTCGAAGAGGTCGTGGACATCTGTTAACATCGCATTCAACGCTGCGTGGCGGGTCAAGTCCGCCACTTGGTCCGGAAGAGGCATTTCGGGGGAGTGAATTCACCGGACACATCCCACCGCCTAACTGCCGCAAGCGGCAGCCGGCCCTATACGGGCCTTAAGGCGCTGAGACGTCGTGAATGCGGGAACGTTATATGAAAGATATGCAGATCTAATCAGAAGGGAAGTCAAACATAATGATCAGAGTCGATGTAGCTTACTCCTTAATTACTGATCCAACCAATTCCAAAGTGTTAATGGTCAGGAATATTGATGATTCTAGTGACCGATGGTCTCTTCCAGGCGGTGCTGTTGAAAGAGACGAATCATTAGACCAAGCAGCAATAAGGGAATCTAAAGAAGAAACTGGACTAGATATTAAAGTTCATGGAATAGTGTCAGTGAATGAATGTATATTTGTAAAAAAAGAAGAACATGTATTATTTATTACATTTAAAGGTGAGGTAATTGGTGGGAATGAAGAATTAGTTAGACCTAACGAAATTTCTGAAATAGCTTGGATTGATATAGAGAAGGCTGAACAATTAATGCCTTACTATAAAGATGGATTAAGAAGACTAATAGATGGAAATGAAATAACATATTTTAATGAAGGCAATAAGTAATTTAGTGAGCTGTTAGAGACGGCATATCCTTCATATAACATTATATTCACGCTTTGGGCATGACGGCCCTCGGTCCTTAAGCCTCTCGGCGTCGTGAATACGGGAACGTTAGCTGAAATTACCTGAACAGTGAGAAGGGAAATTACATGATAAATTTCACTATGATTAAAGATGAAGAATTTTTCGATGAGCCTTTTCTTTTAGAATACAGAGATGAAATTAAATTCTTTTATTCCGAACTTGTCCATCTTAATGTGCAGTTGTCCATTATAGATAAAATCAGAAGGTTTAGATTTGACTTATTCGTTAGTCCAGATTAAACAACTTTCTTTAGCTGTCTTAAGGAGTTTTTTTGAATCAAGCATCTTGCGTGTTGCTCGCCTAGTTACAGATAATGATGGAGATTTCCGGACGATTACAAGATTCAAGAATAAAATATTTCGAAACATGAAAGAGACCTACAAAAGGGATTTTCAGGAGAGACTAAGAGAAAGTAAATTTGATAAAAGTACTGATGAACTCTTAGAAAGAATTAGAATTAGGAGAAATCAACGTATAGCTCATACTATCCATAATGCTAGTGAGGAAGAACTTCATAAATCAACAATCTATTTAAAAGACTTATTTAGTTTACGAGATCAACTGAATTCACTACTTTCTACATTGTCATTCGGCACTACGCGAATGATGCTACCATTAGAGTACGATGAATCTGTTAAACATCCGGTTGGTGTTGATAGCAGAACAGACATTGAGAGAATACTAGACCATATAGCATTTGATAGCTATATTGTATCTCTGCCGGAAACGAGCCCAATCTTGTGGGAAGCTAGAATAAGATCCTTGAAAGAGCACGACATAGAGGAGATAAATTCATATAGAAGTAAACTAGGACTAGATAATATTTAGGCAACCCGAAGATGCCAGGTAACTCCAGCTAACAATCTATTCACGCATCGGGCATACGCCCTAGGTCCGGCAGAGGAATTTCAGAAAGCAGAAGCAGCCGGACACACCTGGCATGCGCCAGGCGTCGAGAATACGAAAACGTTATCAGAAATTGATTTAGAAAGGATTTGTTATGAGAGATATGCGAGGAAGGTTCATGAAAAAAACTGATTTACAAGAATACCAAGAAGAATTGAAATTGAAACTTAACCAAGTATTCTCAAGAGAAGTTGCTCAAACTGAGTGGTCATCAATGATTAACGAAAGAGATCTATTTATTTATTCACCACGGATTGATGTGGCAGTCGGACCATTTGCTACAGAAAACACATATGCATATGAGTATGATGAATTTTTTAATAATGCTGATATTCAAGATTTTTTAAGAGATTTATATGAGGCAAATCGAGTAAATCTAGGAATGATTAATGATGATTTTGTCCAAGTACCTAGTTTTGAAGTTATGATTTATATGAATCATAATGCAAGATGTTTTATGGCTATAGAGATCGAAAATTTTGTGAGTCATAAACACATAATGGGAGGAGCAATAAATGCATCAGCACTAGGCAGGATAGGTGTAGTTATGCCATGGTCTCAAGAGAAACTAAGATCATTTGTACGTTTTGTTAGATATCTTCATTATTTACGCTATGCAAGAAAGAATACATTTGATACTTCTAATTTGCTTATAGTGACTAAAGAGCAAATGGAAACAGCAATTCAGAATAGAATAGATAATGTAAGATAACTAGATTGTAATTTGATGAAGAATCAACTCCTGATAACAATATATTCACGCTACGGACATTCGTCCTGGGTCCGGCATTCGCCGGACACTCAGCATACGCTGAGTCGTGAATACGGGAACGTTACGTTATATGACATGCGATAGTTAATACTAAAATAAAAAGAGGTTCAGATGAAGACTAGACATGTGAGATTTAGTTATAGTCAAGCAATTCAATTAGCGAATTGGTCAATAGAGATTTTTTACAATGAAGAAGATGTTTATGGATTTAAATTTAAAGATTTTTGGAATGAACTGAGAGAAGAAATAATATTAAGATTGTTAAAACCTCATAAAAAAACTATCTTACACTACTATTTAGAATACGTTGATGGATTTGTTGAGCATAATGTAAGAAGCACTTTAAGTAATCTTAGTGTTTCTGAATATGAAGCTTATATTTATTACGAAGTTAAGCTAATTGAAGGAGCAGGCATAGACCTACAGGAAGCTGACATAGATTTTGAATCAATTATTAATTGTGAACATTGTAAAAAATGTATTGAATGCATTCGATTTGAGGAATTTGTAGATTTTCTGGTTTCTATGCAAGAAGAAATTAATCCAACAGTAATTAATTCGAGTTTTCACTTATTAATGCTTAATAAATCATTCCTAAGAGATTTTCACGAAGAACTCGCGAATTGCTTAACTTACGAGGAAAATGACTTGAATTTCGAAAATCCTGAAAGTTTTAAGAAGGGGAACAAAGTCAAAAGAATTCGATGGCCTGTCTGGTTAAAGAAAGGATTGTTTTACAGAGATAACGGAGTTTGTGTAGTTTGTAGGAATGACTTGACGGGGGTTATTAATCGAGGAGGAGATTTTGAGATTGACCATATAGTACCTATTTCTAATTACGGGAATAATGATCCTTCGAACTTACAAATTTTATGTAAAGAGTGCAATTTGAAAAAGTTAAATAAAAGTAGCTTGATCTCAGTTTATGCAGTGCCCTTATGGGATATTTAAATATTCTGATGGCATTTCGAAAAAGCATCGCACGTCATATAAAAGACGTTATACAACAGAATCAAAATGAAAAAGAGCCAGAAGGCTCTCAATCTAAAGAAATATGTAATTCGTTATGCAGGTGAAGAGCGTCCTTAAAACCCTGCAAATAAATTTCACGTTCTAAAATAGCTTGAACAGAAAGCTCAGCATCATCGTAAAGAAATAGGGTCTTCTGTATATTCTCCGGTACGCCTTCATGTAACTGCTTGAAGTAGAAATTCCGTTCGGATGAGAACTGGTTGTAGCTGGAGTTGTTTTTGATAAGCTCGCCATATAAAGATTCAATTCGAGTATGAATCAGTGAATCAAGTAAGACTTCTAAAGAATTATGCATTTTAGACACCATTCAATGTATTTGATTTTATGAATAAAAGTTCAACTTATTAAATATAATTTTATCATACCAAATTATTAAGTCAATACATGTTGAAGATGTTTTTGATATAAAAAATATACTTTCATATAATTAAAGAAAAATTCACTTGATGTGTGAAAGGAATCTCAGATGATTAGTTATAAACCTTTTCAAAAATTATTGATCGACAGGGAGATTAAGAAGCAGGATTTATTGAAAATGACAGGTATCTCGTCTGCTACAATGGCGAAACTCAATACGAACGAATATGTGTCATTAGAAGTGATTGATAAATTATGTGCGGCTTTAGGTTGTCAGCCAGGAGATTTATTGGAACATATAGCAGAACAATGACAGATTAGAATCAAGAATGAATGTTGGTTAATCGAAGAAGTGATTCCATCGTATAACATAATATTCGAGCAGCGGCTCCTTTGGAGCCTTGGTCTGCGAGAAGGATTTCAGGGAAGCATTTCATCAGACAACCCCTTTGGGGTTCATGAATACAGAAACGTTACATGAAATCAGCGTGAAGTGGGTGAATAAATGAATAGAGGCATAAGTTTTGAAATTCCAAATTCTTATGGAAACCATCTTGGAGAGATTTTAAAGCCAATAGATATAACTACTTTCAGTTGGTTTATTGGTGGAGAAGAGTCATATTTTATCGTTGATGATACTTTAGGGGGTAGTCTCTTTCAAGACATGGTTACTGGAATGGATGGAGAAGATCTTAAAAAGATTATTGATTACAACAAGTACTACTTAATATTTGCGAATTTAAAGGCGTATCCAAAAGGAGCAAATATAATAGATGTAATGTCATATGAAGAATATATTGCGAGTGAGTGTCAGATTATTCTTCTTGTGATTGATAGTGTGTACATAACAGTTTACTGCAAAGACCTTGAAAAACTTGAGGACTTATATGATCACATAAAGAGAAAGGGATATAAATTTCTGGAATATATAACTGATGAAAATGATACAAGGACAAGACTATCAGTTTGGTGATTAAAAACAAAAAATGATTGTTGTAAGTAGTTCAAGGAAGACGCTGAAATCTGATAACATAATATTCAAGTTGCGGCTCTAATGGAGCCTTGGTCTGCAGAATGAATTTCGGAGAGGCATTTCAGCAGACAACCTCGTTGAGGTTCATGAATATAGAAACGTTATGTGAAATCGACGATATTATTTAAGAGGTAAGCACAATGAAGATAATAATAAATAAAGAAGAACTTGAAGGCACTTGTTATATTGAAATTTTGCCGGGTAGATATCTTGGTCAATGTTGGAATGATACTTCAATCTTTTTGACCGAAGAAGTATTTGGTTTTATAGAGAAATCAATTGAAAGTGAATATACTACTTATGATCACTATGCTTTTAATGAGATTCAAAAGGAAATTTGGTGGAGAATCCTAGGGAGATTAGAAAGAGTAATAAATCTTCTTGAAGGACAACCCGAAATGAATACACTTAAAGAGCATATTGGCTTTTTCTTTGGATGTAGTGAAGATGAATTTATAAAAGACTATGAAAATAACATTGAAAAACTGAGAAAATTAATTAAAGAATTTCAAACATGGATTAAAGAGCAATTGAAATCCCAAGATTACATTTCAGTATTAGGCATATAGTAAATTCGAGGAAGTTGTTGACATCACATAACATAGTATTCAAGCTGCGGCTCCTTACGGAGTCTTGGTCTGCGGGATGGATTGCGAAGAGGCATTACAGCATACAACCCCTTCAGGGTTCATGAATACAGAAACGTTATGTGAAATCGATAAAACGAAAATTAGAGGACAAAAATGATTGAATTACTTGTGAAGTTTTATAAAAAGAAAGTCACATCTTATCGATTGGTATTTCGGTTTATGAGAATGAAATGCACATTATTGAGAATTTCGTTTTTTCTTTTTATGGTATCGGTTTTACCAATGATTTATGGTTTGTTGATAGGCTTGGTATGGACAGAGTTTCGCACAGTAGGCATATGGTTTTTAATCCTTTTTATTTTTACATTATTGATATTGATATTCATGTTTTCACTAGTGAACAAGAAAGCTAAGATAATTGTGAAACAGAAATATGACATCAATCCGAGTGGTTGGCCTTGGCGAACACCGGAATTTGAAACAATGCAGATAGATATTCTAAAAGAACACTTAAATAGAAATCATTTGTACACAGAAAATAAAATTAAATTACTGATAGAAGGACTTGAGAAAGATATTGAGAAAAGTAAATTCCCTTCTCTTATTAATCCAGGAATATTTATTTCACTCTTTGTGCCAATTTGGATACAGTATCTCACCTTTAAGTACAAGATGATTACAACTGAAGAACAAGCTATTTCAATGTTAGTCGTTAGTACCTTTTCTATTTTAATGATAATTGTTTTAGTGAATGTTATTAAGAGATTTTCCAATGAACTAAAAGAATTAATTTTTATCGATGACAATATATATAAGAAAATGTTGTTAGAAAAACTTGAAGATACATTATTACGTTACAGAGAAGATCAAGATTTATAAATAGCGACTTCACATAACATAATATTCAAGCTGCGGCTCCTTTGGAGCCTGGGTCTGTGAGAAGGGTGTCGGAGAGGAATTTCAGCAGACACCCCTAACGGGTTCATAAATACAAGAACGTTATAGGAAATACTTGATAAAAGGAGAAAGCAAAATGTTTTAGAAATATCTGCGGATGAAAGGGTATTAAAGATAGATGTTTCACCGAAAAAGGCTTATGAATCCAAAGGAACATTTTATGAGTTTCCACATTCAGAATTTAATGAAGAGTACCCACAAATTTATCATACAAACCCCTGTTGTAGTTTCAATGGAACAAATGGATATGGAATGTACATTGACGCAAGAGGTAGGAATCAATGGAAAGAAAAAATGGGAGATTCTTGGTTTTATTGGCTTGATACATTAGACGATGATTATGCAGTAATTAGTAAAAGAGCTGATAGAATTGTAAATGAAGATATAGCGGTTTACATGTCGCATTAGTCCGGCTGAAATGTCGCAAAAGTACATGGTAACGCGATGTGGAGATATATTATACTCGCCTTATATTTCGATAATGAAAATCATTATCATACATAAGGAGGATTCACCATGAATAAAGGAACAAAGAGGCAAGCTGCCGGAAACATGGCACATGCTGACCATAAATCACGATTTTTAATGATCTGGATGCTGGCCCTTGTTCTTGTACTGACGGCTTGCGGTGCCGGAGCAGGTACAAATGGCGGCAATGAGTCTGCTACAACTCCAACGGACACGCCTTCGAATGGAGCGTCTCAGACTGCCGGAGCCTTCCCGGTTACGATCTCGCATATGAAGGGTCAGTATACGCTTAACGAGAAACCAAAGAAAATTGCTGTGCTTGATGTCAAATTTCTGGATCAATTGCTAGCCGTTGGCGAGCAGCCGGCAGGCAGTGTTATCGCTGAAGGCAATAGCACATTTCCAGAATATTTAGGCGATAAGCCGGGTGACGTACAGGTTTTAGGTACACGGGACAAGCCCAATCTGGAAGCGATTGTAGCATTGGACCCGGATCTTATTTTAATGACTGATTTTCAAGAGAAAGAGTATGAGAGTGTAAGCAAAATAGCACCCACAATCGTACTTGACTTCTACGAGGATTGGCGAGATACGTTAGCTACGGTGGCTGCGATCACAGGTAAGCAGGCAGAGGCAGAAACTGTGCGTAAGGCTTATGAGGACAAAATTGCAGGACTGAAGGAGAAGCTGTCGGAGAAGTTAGGAGAGGAAACGGTAGCACTTATTCGTCCGAGAAAAGAAGGCATTCGTGTTCATGGTCTTGAGCATCGAACAGGCGGCATTCTGTATGAGGATTTGGGCTTAAAAATGCCTGCATTAGTCCAGAAGATCAAAGATGATACCTCCGTTGAAATCTCGATGGAGAAAGTTCCTGAGATTGGAGCAGATCATTATTTTGTTCTGTCTGATGAGTTGTTTGCGGCAGAGGCAGAGGCTTTGGATAGCAGTTCAGTATGGAAATCCCTTGATGCAGTCAAAAATAACCGTGCATATGATGTTAATTCTACACTTTGGATCGCTTATTATGGCCCACTTGCAATTAATATTATTGTAGATCAGGCATCGGAAGCACTGTTGGGATCGAATTAAAATGGACCATTATCTATCGACTGATTTATGGCAGCAAACAGTGGATGAACACTCGATTCGGCTTGGTGAGCCGTCTAAAGATAATGTCCGTATTATTGCTTTGAGTCAACTACATGAAGAAGCTGCATGCCGAGAGTATTTAAGCTGGCTTCAAGAGTATATTGGTGCGCCTGACATGAGGGTAGCTGCTTCGATGTTAGCTAAGCGAATCGGCTACCTGTGGATTGCTCCGTTGCTGACCGCGATGACCATTCATCATCAGCATGTTTCTTTTCGGCTAGACAACAGCTTTCTCTATCATCCGACGCTCACAGCTAATGAGGGGGGGACGCATTTTCCTTTTCTAGCTATGAACTGGCTTCGGGCAGAAGCACTAACGGGAGACAGGGAAGTGTGGCGGGAAAAGGTGGTAAAGGAGATGTTTGCGTTACACCTTGCACCGCTGTTAAAGACGCTTGCTGCGATTGCTCCTCTTTCGATGAGTATCCTTTGGGAGAATATCATGATACGCATTGTCCCATTATATACTCGTGAAGTAGACAATGCTGAGCAAGAAAGTCAGCACATCCAGGCAGATTTTTCATATCTGACGCAAGGAGCGCCCGGGCATTTGTTCGGTGTAAAAAGAAATCCGTTCACCCGGTTCACAAAAAATAAGGACAGCATTCCAGCCGTGAAAAGCAAGCGTACCACCTGTTGTTTTTATTACCAGATGTCAGGGGAATATTGCAGAAAATGTCCGAAAATCGACAATGAGAATAAATCTCAATTAAAATGACAACAGCAACAATTTTACTTTTGCTAACAGGCCTGGTTGTAGTTAATTGGTTAAGCCTAGTCATGTGAGTCACTCTAGCAAAGGATGCTATTGTCAGGAGATGAGAGAAATGCCGCTACAAGAACAGACAAGTCTATGGAGTGATACAACGATCAAGATGCTTGACGAGTTTAGCGGTACTTTGCAGACAGGCAGTGTTCTTCGCGAAACGGAATTAACTTCGAATGTGTTGTTGCTGGCATATGGAGGGGAAGGGGAGCTTGCAATGAATGGTGAGGTTTGCCACATTGGAGCTTCTTTTGCTGGTCATGTTGTTAAGGGGACATCCTTAACGCTGACGGCCAGATCAGACGACATTTATTATATCGTGATCATGTACAAGGCTTCTTCCATGGAGGGAGCCTCTCTTGTTTTGCCTTCATATCGCAAACACCCGTTGAGCACTTCATTTGTGCAAAATTCGGTAACCCAAGCAGAATGGATCGAGAATGCAGAAAAAATCGTTGCCAAATGGCGTCGTGGCGAAGGGATGGAACGTTTTCAGGCCAATGCGTTGCTTCAGGGTATGATCTACGAACTGATCATGGATTACGAACGTGGTCAGGGAGGAGAAGCGTCTGACATGGTGGATGTTGTCGCTTCATATATAGCGTCGCATTATCGCCAGAATCTGGAGCTTAAAGAGCTGGCAGCCCTTGCTGGATGCAGCTTAAGACAGCTGCAGCGACGATTTAAACAAGAGAAGCAGCTCGGACTGACTGAGTATGTCATTCAGTTGCGCATGGAGAGTGCATCGCGGATGCTGCGTCACACGGATGCTCCCATCGGTGAAATTGCTGACAGAATGGGCTATCGCGACATGTATTATTTCAGTAGGGCGTTTAAGAAATATTATGGCATCCCTCCGCTGCGTTATAGGCTTGATGCCGCTTCGAAAACAGATATAGACTATGCTCATTCCTTGCAGCGGAACCGCACAGCTTCTTCATATGAGTCGGCCCAAGGCTCGGTGATATGCCATATGCGAGGGGAATACTATGTTATCGGATCTCCGAAGCGTATCGCTGTACTCGATGTGCAATATGCCGATCATTTGCTTGCGCTGGGGCTCTCTCCAGCAGGTAGTGTAGGACTAGCCAATGCAGTGTTACATTTCCCTCAAACGATCAGGGCAGGACTTCAGAATACTGAATTACTCGGAACATATGAGTACCCCGACCTGTTTGCAGTGGAACGACTGTCTCCGGATCTAATTATTTGCACCGAGGTACATGAGCCGCACTATGAACAGTTAAGCCGGATCGCTCCAGTTCTCATGTTTAAGCGCAATGAAAACTGGCAGACTATTCTGACTCTGTTCGGTGAACTGACAGGCAAACGAGAAGAGGCAAAGCGTATTATAGCGGATTATCACCGACGAACCACATTGCTGTCCGAAGAACTTGCTCGCGTTCTGGCAGGCAAGAGCGTGGCACTGATCCGTCCGCTGGATTCTCTGGTTCGCGTGCATTCTGCCTCTCATCGTACAGGGGCTGTGCTGTACCATGATCTAGGTCTGCCTGTTCCGTTATTTGTGGCAGATACCTCTGACACGGCCTATCACATCTCAGTTGACAGACTACCGGCTGTACATGCTAGCCATTACTTCTTGCTTAGCCATGAACTCATGCAGGAGGGAATATCCGCAACAGAGCAACGTGTCTGGGGAATGCTTGATACCGTTGAGCGCCAGCACATACACTCGGTCGATGCCGCGACATGGATCGGCTGTTATGGACCCACAGGCATCAATGGCATTGTGGATCAGATCGCTCAGGCTTTGTTGGCTTGATGGGAGAAGAAGTTGCTACTTGTGCTCGTAGAGATTTTAACAGGAACTAAAGACAGTTCATCTTTGCCTTATGTCATAGAGGGAAAGTTGAACTGTTTTTTTATGGCCAATTCATCAGATAACATCATATCCACGCATCGGAGCCTGGCGGTTCCTCGGTCCGGCAAAGAGGATTGCCAGGGAGTGGGGGCAGGCGGACACATACGCACGGCGGCCGCTCATTTCGTTCGCATAAGTCAGAGGGACATCGTGAACACAGGTAAAATATAGATACAATTGACTCTTGGGTGGGTATGGTTTTCCTTCGAAAAGTGAGACCATGGAAGTAAAAGATGCGATGACTCTAATGTTACTATTTTGGACATCTATTCTTGCATTTTTAACATGCATCAATAACAACAAGAGAAGGTAAAAAATCACCTAAAGGTTAAGAGCCGAAGGAGGAGGGGTTATTACCTGAGACTTAGAAGGGAATAGACCCTCCAAGCCAATTGTACTGACTAGATGTTGACCGTACTTGGTCTTTCATTAAGGGTGTACTAACAGATGAAAAAAGATGAATCAAAGAAAAAATTAGATAAGTGAAGTAAAAAGCAAGTTAGTAAGCAAACTCATATGCGAAATACTATGCAGCAATTTTAAAAATCTATTAAAACAAAAACCAGAAAATGAGGGAAATGCCCAATGATATTACAGGACCTATTTAATGAAAAACCAACTCAATTGTGGAATAAAAGAATGGTTGAATACGGGGATGACCTTTTTACGGAAGAGAAATTATTAATGTCTGATAAAGTCCTGGATAACTATCTAAACCAATTAATATTATTACAAGAAACTAAACATCCTGAAAGTATTATGAAGGCTGTAGAAGAAGTTGTAATTTCTTTTAATGAATTGAATGAAAAGAACGACTATTTTATTGAAACGATGGAGCGTGAAGAATTGGCTGAATTTATAGACAAGGCAGCAAGACTAGCTGGGTTAGAAATTGAGGAAGATCAAGATATTACAGAAGAATGGAGAGAATGGTGATGGTGAATTAAACAGGATTTCTAAGTAGATTCAATGAATTCATGGTACCTTTGTATAAGACATCACATCCAAGCATCGTCGCATTCGCTCCTCGGTTCGGCAGAAGTTGAGAAGCCATGAAGTAGAATCAGCCGAACATATCCGGCATACGCCGGACGTCTTGAATTCAGAAACGTTACGTGAAATCAGCTAGGTATAAAAGATTATATTTAGGAGCAAGTACTATGGAGCGAATTTACAAGCATATCAAGGAATACATAGATCAGGAAATAAAAGATATTTTAACTCGTCAAGAAGTAGAAGAACTTATATATTTACCACTTTCAGTTGGAATGTATCATCACAATTGGAAGTTTGCTCAAGATATATGTCTTAAATCAGCGCAACATGATAATCCAAATGTAAGAGCGAATTCTGTATTGGGATTAGCACATATAGCAAGAACTAAAAAACAGTTAGATAAAAGACTAGTAAAACCAATCATTTTGAAAGAATTAAAAAATAATATAGAACATAAAGGAATAATATTAGATGCTATAAGTGATATAAATTTATTCATGAAGTGGGAACTAGCAAGGAAGCATAATTATTAGTTGGCTCGAAGAAGAACTGACCTCATATAACATCGCATCTACGCTGCGGGCGTTGCCCTTGATTCACTAGAAGTGGAAAGCAGAGAAGCCCGGGATCAACTCACAACCCTGCGAAGCTAAGTCCGTTGGAACCGGCACTTTGCGCCTTAAGCCTCTCGGATTCGTAGATACAAGAACGTTATGTGAAAGGGAAGCAAAAATCAGTTTTTAAAAGAGCTAAAAAAATCCAAAAGAGGGGGGGAGTACAATGAAGTTTAGCTATAAGAATTTCTCCTGTGACACTGAGATTTATTACAAAGATAAGGACATAATAGTTAGATTTTTCGATAGCTCCAAAGAACAAGAAGAAGATGACATAATAAATTTAGTTATAGTTGACCCTGGGTATGGCTATCTTTGTTTGAAATATAAAGGAGATGCAGCACTCTTAAGTGGATTTCTAGATGAAGATGTTTTCTCATCAGATGACTATATAGATGCAGCAATTAGTTTTATTGAAGTCTTAAGTAATTCCGTCGTATAACATAATATTCAAGCACGACTCCTTCGGAGCCTTGGTCTGCGAGATGGATTTCAGAGCGCAATTTTTATTAATACTACAGAAATTAAAAAAAGATGGTAAAATGTGGAGTTTATATGGTGATGAAGAAAATTTATAAACTCTGACATAAGGAGAGAAAATACATATGGGTAAGAAGAAAAAAAACCTACCGAAAAATTTTGATGAACTAATTAATGTAGGTGACATATCAGCACTAAAAGAGGTATTTACCCGATGCGAATTGGATGCCCGTGGCGGTTCTAGTAAATCAACAGCCTTGTGCTTTTACCAAGTACCGAATGAATTGGTTCGCTGGCTCGTGGAACAGGGTGCTGATATAAATGCTAGAGACAATTACGGAAAAACGCCTTTGCACAAACATGCAATGAGTTGGTGTGGTAATACTGAGTTGCTGCTTGATTTGGGTGCAGATGTAGAAGCCGTTGATTATCAAAACGAGACTCCTTTATTTGCCGCTGCAGGTTCATTTAAACCAAAGGTGGTTTACACGTTGGTTACTAAAGGCGCAAATATCAGCGCAAAAAATAAGATGGGACAGACTCCATTAGAGAAAGCTTTGGCATTGTGCAAAAACGCGGATATTGTCAATACGGCGGAAGTTGCCGATATTTTGCTTAACGCTGGAACAACTGTAACGCCGGAAATGAAAGATTCTATTAAGCGAATCGGAAATAACTTTGAATTTCACAGAGAAGGCTTTAATAAAGAATATTTGAATCAAACCGATGAGGCACTTTTACGTCTATATGAGCTATTTGATGTTCCCCCAGTAGAGAAGCGAAAGACGCACGACGGCGTCTCTTCAATAATAGTATCAACAAAAGGATGGCAGGCGCAACATAATGAACTCTGGAGTTTACTAATTCCTTCAAAGGGACATGCGAAAACCGTACAAGGTGAGGTTATCCGTATTACTGGTAAAGTGTCATACGAAATTTTAGATAATAGTGGTATTAACTGGGATAACCAATATCGTAAAATGCTCAATAGTTTGATACATTACTTTAGCTTGGGTACACCATTAAATCCCGCTTCACTTAAGGAAGCAGTAACATTAGTGAAAGAACTTCATAACGGAAATGGTAGTGATGAACCTGCGAGACTGTGTGAACTGGCAGTGCATTGGGTACTCAGCAATCCGAATCCTATTACTTTGGAAGAGCCTGAATATAAGCGATAATATAGTTCGAATTATCACCGTATATAATAAGCTTTTTTACGCAAATACATTCCCTTTTTCTAAGCACTTTCTAACTAAGAAAGAGGGATATTATTTTAATTCAATACAATAAGAAATGTAAAGAACCAAGTAAATAAAGTAATTAATGAAGTGCGTTGTAGAGTAACTCGAAGAAGGCAATCATTATCTGATAACAATATGTTCACGCTTCGAGGCTTAGGCCCCTTGGTCTGCTGGAGACATTTCGAAGAAATCGTATCAGGCTGACAACCCTGCACCACTTAGCTGCATCGCAGCCAGTCGCTCTTCTCCTTTAAGGTGTTGAGGATTCGTGAATACAAGATCGTTAGACGAAACCCGTGCAAGAAAAAAATGGAGGTATGTTTGGTGCTGACATTAGAAAAAGCTAGAGAAAACTAGAAAAAATGATGCACAAAAACTTGCTGAAATACAAAAGGCCAGTTTTGAGGATGAATCAAAGCATTTTAATAATAATGAAACCGTTGGGCCAATAGAATATGACTTAAGTTGGCAAGAAGACATGATGCAAAATTGCGAATATTTCAAGGTACTCTTTAATGGAGAAATAATAGGGGGCTATGATATTTGTAGAATGTAATCAAGTGCATAATCTAGAAAGGATCTTTATTGATCCCAATTTTAAAAATCAAGGAATCGGAACAAAGGTGATGGAGAAAATTGAAAGTAAATTTCCAGACAGCACTGAATGGTGGCTGGATACTCCTAGCTGGAGTATGAAGAATCATCACTTCTATTCAAAGTGTGGGTTTACTAAGGTTAGAGAAGAAGGTAACTTATATATTTTTAAAAAGACTCTATAAACTTATTTTTGTGACTTAATCAGAGATTCACAATTATCATATAACGTTAAATTCAAGCAGTGGCTCCTAACGGAGCCTTGGTCTGTTGAAGGATCTCAAAGGGGCGTGAAGATATTGAATTACATAAAAGAATTAAGAGAGTTAGTAGGTACCCGACCTATAATTATGGCAGGAGCATGTGTGATACTCATAGATGATGTGGGACGATTACTATTGCAACAAAGAACTGATAATGGTCTATGGGGATTACCAGGAGGTTCAATGGAGCCTGGTGAGAGTATGAAGGAGGTTGCAAGCCGGGAACTTTTTGAAGAGGTAGGCTTAGAAGCTGAAGAGTTAGAATTACTTGATATATTTTCAGGCCCGGAACTTTACTATCGATATCCTCATGGAGATGAAGTATATAACGTAGTTGCAGCTTATATATGTAAAGAATACAGTGGAATAATTAGAGGCGATGGAAATGAAGTACAAGATGTACAATTTTTTGATTTAAACAAGATACCCAATCAAATAAGTCCTCCTGACCTACCGATAATAACAAGATTTTTAAATGAAGTAAGATCATGAAAATATAAATCGAGGATGTCCCCGACATCACCTAACAAAGGGCTGCTTGAACTTCGGGAATACCCAACATTATGTGAAATCAACAAAATTATTTAAGAGGTAAACATGGGTGTTACTGCTTGGCGTTTTTTCTTACTTCACGAGCAAGTTGCAATAAAAATGAACATGAAGTAGACGGAACTGAGTGTTTACTTCATGTTCGCCTAAATTTTTGAGAATTGAATTACAGATGGATCAATGGATCTTTGGAGGTTCAGAATTCATCGTATCGTTAAGCTGAGTCACAAAAACACCTTCGTTCGGGCCAGGGTTATTTCGAAACATTTTCGCTTCTTCCACCAAAACTTCGTCTGTATCCGTGCCAAGTATCTTTATTGTTGCATCAATGAATGAATCAAGTGGCATCGCACGCGGTTCATCGTTGTTGCTTTGAACCCATGGGGGCACAATTTCTATTACTTTTACCGATGTGTCTTTAAGCATGTACCTTTGGGACAGCGTATAGGTGTGAAGTGCTGCCTTCGTCGCGGAGTATATAGCAGTTGTCGCTAACGGTACAAATCCAAGTATTGAAGTCGTGTTGATGACAACAGCTTCTTCTTTGGCCTTCAAATGCTCGATGAATGCAGAAGTCAACCGAATGGGGCCAAGCAAGTTTGTAGTGACAGTCGAAATCAAAACATCCTCATCGATCACGCCCGCCGCGTCATCGGACTGTATGATGCCGGCGTTGTTAATCAAGACATTAACATCCGGGTATTCTTCGATTAACTGCTTGGCGGTCGCCTTTATGCTGGCAGGATCTTGTACATTCAATTCCACTGCGGACATGCCGGGATTCGCTTTGATCGTCTCCTCCAGACGCTCTTTACGTCGACCGGAGATAATAACTTTATTTCCAAGATTGTGGAGAGCTTCTGCTAACGCACGTCCAATTCCCGAACCGCCGCCTGTAATAAAAATCGTGTTTCCTGTAAGTTTCAATTTTTAAACCTCCTAATTCAATATGATTTAAATCATTCAAAAGATTGTAAAACAATAGATTTCATGATTACAGCTCCTCTAGAATTGAACATATGTTGAATCATCAACATAAATTTTATAAAGTGAATGTATCAGAGCGGTATGTGGGGTTCAATGGTTAAAACAAGCGTGGTTGTTGATTTTTCAACAGAGGACTTCGAAATGTTCATTTTTTCGGATGGTACAAAGGGGAGAAGGATATGGACAGGCGTATTCAAAAATCGAGGCAAGCCATTATTGATGCTTTTATGAGGCTGATGTCAGAAAAGGAATTCGAGAGAATTACGATCAATCAAATTGCGGAGGAAGCGAATGTCAATCGCGGAACGGTTTATTTGCATTTCGCTGATAAGTACGATCTGCGCGATCAATGCATGGAAGCTCAAATTAACGAGTTACTACGTAATTGTATGTCTGAAGATAACTTCTTTCATCTCCCTTCCAAAACCGCACTACTGCGTACGTTTGAATATTTGGAGCAGCATGCTTCATTCTACTCTATAATGCTGACGAACAAGGGAAGTACGGTTTTTCGAAACCAAATAGAGACAATGTTCCGGCAAAGTCTGTGCGAGCATCTGGATTCGATCAACCTCGATCAGGATATGAACAGGGACATTACGGTGCAATTTTTAATTTCAGCGGCAGTGGGGGTATTGGAATGGTGGATTACCCGTTCGATGCCGTATCCGGCATCGGTCATAGTTGAACAATTTTGGAAATTGCTGAATTGTGGTGTCGAGGGAAACGAACCAACATCGTCCATTTGAGTCTCTAAATTTGAGGCTTTTTTGAGGCTGGCACCCATAATGAAGAGAATTCAAGTTGCATCTCTAATGGAGCCTAGGTCTGCGAGTTGGGTTTCGAAGAGGGATTTCAGCAGACAGACCCTTTGGGTTCATGAATACAGAAACGCTATCAGAAATTCTTGAATTACTAAAAACATAATAATTAGATCTCAAAAGTACTAAAAACTATAGTATAAAGAACGCGAAAGATCTGAGGTCATTTTATGGATATACTCTTTGCCAATTATGGGATTAATATCATTCGAAGAGATGCATATGAACTAATAATCAAACTACAAAATGAAAAAAGACTATATAAGAAATTTCGCTAATAAAAAAATTGCAGATTGATTTTGAATGCATAGTGAAGAAGTTCGGTAACTTCTGATAACATAATATTCAAGCATAAGAATCCTCACGGAGCCTTGACCTGCTGGGATGGAGTTCGAGGAGGCGTTTCAACAGACAACCCTGGAAAAAATAAAAAGACAATGGAGGTATGTTGGGTGTTGACATTAGAAAAAGCTAGAAAAAATGATGCTCAAAAACTTGCTGAAATACAAAAGGCCAGTTTTGAGGATGAATCAAAGTATTTTAATATTAACGAAACCGTTGGGCCCATAGGGTATGACTCCATAAGTTGGCAAGAAGAGATGATGCAAAATTGCGAATACTTCAAGGTACTCTTTAATGGAGAAATAATCGGGGGAGCTATGATATTTGTAGAATGTAATCAAGTGCATAATCTAGGAAGGATCTTTATTGATCCAAATTTTAAAAATCAAGGAATCGGAACGAAGATGATGGAGAAAATTGAAAGTGAATTTCCAGATAGCACTGAATGGTGGCTGGATACTCCTAGCTGGAGTGTGAAGAATCATCACTTCTATTCAAAGTGTGGGTTTACTAAAGTTAGAGAAGAAGGCGACTTATACATTTTTAAAAAGACTTTATAAACTTATGTACTGTACAACGTTATGAGACATCAATGCTAAGTGTTACCAAGAAGATATTTAATGAAAAGCGTGAAAGGGAGGATTTACAATGCAGATTGATTTTGCAATTGAATCAGATTGCGAGTATATCTCGTTAAGAGACAAGCACATACATAAAACACTGATAAGACCAAAAATAAAAGAAAATGAAATCCTAATAATCAGAGAATCCAATCAAGAAATAGGTTGGATGAGATACGGTTTTTTTTGGGACAACACACCATTTATGAATATGATATGGATAGATGAGGAGTACAGAGGAACAGGTATTGGTAAAAAAGTTGTCCAGTATTGGGAAGAATTAATGAAACAAAAAGGATTTGAAATGGTTATGACCTCAACACAGTCGAATGAAGGAGCTCAACATTTTTATAGGAAGCTTGGGTATAAAGATGCTGGATGCTTAATGCTTGAGAACGAACCTCTGGAAATAATATTGACAAAGGAGTTGAACAAGAATTGACGTTGAGGAAATCATTGAAGGAAGTGACCTTTAAAATATAATATTCAAGCTGCGTCTCCAATGGGGCCTAGGTCTGTGAGTTGGGTTTCGAAGAGAGATTTCAGCAGACGCCCCCTTTGGGTTCATGGATACAGAAACGTTAGATGAAAATCACCATGTAAACCAAGTTAAAAAGGAGTGGAGGATAGTATGGCGAACACCATTTCATTACCAAAACAATTAAATGATGTAGTTGAACCCATAGGTATGTCAAATGGATTAACATCAGTCTTTATTGAAGTTCTAGTTATTAGCGGATCAGTACTAGCTAAAACGAATCGAGAAAAAGAATTAATTATTTGGCTAGCACAAAGGGATCAGTCTGTAGTTGGAATAGGAACAGTTGGTTTTGATATTGATGAAATGCCTTGGACTATAGACTCTTTTGAAAGTGAGAAAGATTTTATACTAGATACTATTTCAAATGCAGCAGATGGCTTAGGGTGGGAGAAATTAAGCTATAAACTACGACAAGATTGGGTTGTTAATTGTTTGAATCAGGTATTTCATAAAAGATGGTAACAATCATATAACACAATATTCATGCTTCGGGTCATGCAGAGCTCTTGGTCTGCCAGAGAGATTTTAAAGAAGCCAGAGCAGACAGCAACCCCTGAGGGAGTTCATGAATATAAGAAACATTAGGCGAAATATGGTGGTCATACAACAAGTTCAGGGAGAAACCATGAAAATATCCTTAAATAAAGTAGAGAAAAATAGACTTGATGTGCTGTCAGTAGATATGGAAATTGACATAAGAAAAGAATACAAAAATATAACAAGACATTCTGGGCGAATGATCCATGTTATTGATTGGAGGATAGCTTTATATATAAACGGAAATAAGTTGGATGAAGATGAAGTGTTTGTTGAAGAAGAATTTTTAAAATCATTAATTATTCCAGGAAAGTATCCTATGTTCACTTGTACTTGCGGTATATTTGGTTGTGGGGGATACTATGTTGAAGTCAGTCATGAGGATGATAGATTGTTTTGGTTAACTGAGCAATCGCCTTTTAAGGAACAATTCGTTAAGACTTCTAATAAATTTGCTTTCTCTTGGGACCATATAATCGATTTTTTAGAAGAATTAATACATAAATTCGATGATCTAAAGAGCATAATGATTACGCATGGCTTGAATTTTCATTATGATGTAGAAAGATATAGAGAAATAATTAAAGAGATAAAAGAGCGAGCAAGTTAGAATAATGCTTAAAGCGGATTCGAAAAGTTACAATGCTTCGCCTAACAAGGTCGAGGCAAGGCGATCCTTGGTTTTGGGAGCATCAGGCGATGAAGTGAATGTCGGGAAGCCCTGCACTGATTCACCGCATCACGCCAGGCCTTCGGCCTTTAAGCCAGTGAGGTTTGTGTATGGAAACGCTATGTAGTCATTGCCAATAAGGAGTGATAGAAATGAAATACCATTTTTTTGCTACCCTTTCTATAACAGAGCTGATAAATTATCCTGACGATGATAACGACTATTTTGAAGGCCATTTTTTAATTAGAGAAATAGTAAGTATTTTGAGAATTGATTTTCCAATAAAACAAATTTACGAGAGATATTTTAATGATTCAGTTAATACTGGTGATGTGCTTTTATTTAATTCAAAAAAGGATTCAAGCCATTTTATACTGATAGATACATTTAAAGATCCATATGATCAATTAGATTTGATTAGAATTGGAGTTCAAATTACTTCAAATGATATTGATAAAATCAGAGTACTATTCAGACAACTTTATGATAAGTCTAGTATTTTTATTAATTACCATGAAGGACAGGGAATTTTGAATAACCTTTGTGCACCGACAATGTATCCAAAGCAAATTTCAATTAATAATTATAAGTATGAGCAACAATTGAAGGTTTATTAGTTTAATTGTAGATGGTAATGAAAGCACAGAACATAATATGCACGCTGCGGTGAGGCTCAGACGAACAACCTTGTCCTAACTTGCCACATCGCGCCGACTACTCCAGTGGTGCGGGTTCGTGAATATAAGAAGGCTAAGTGAAATCTATGTAAGATAATTAACAAGGAGAGGAACCAATGACAACGATAAATACTCTACAAACTAAACTTTCCAGCCGATATGATGAATTTGACCCAGAACAAGATGGAAATAAAAATACAAAGTTTGCAGATTTAATTATTGATGGAAGATCACTTTACCAAATGCTCAAGAAACACGATCTGGTTCCATCCTTAGGATGGGGAAGCGAAGATCAACAAAAAGAAATGATTCAATACTTTTTACTAAAGAAACCACATGAGCATATGTACTATAGATATCCAATACTTGTATGTCCTTGGTGTGGAGATGAAGAGTGTGGTTATATCTCAGTGAAAATTGACAGGGAAGAAGAAATTGTAATATGGAAGGATTTCAAATTGGAGCATGAGAACAAACCAATAAATATAGGTCCCTTTTATTTTGAATGGGCAAACTATGAAAGAGTCATTCATGATACTTTTGGAATAATAGATACACAATAATGTACATTGATTCGAAGAATCAAAGACATCACTTAACATCATATTCAAGCAGCATCTCCTATGATACCTTGGTCTGCGAGATGGATTTTGAGAAGGCATTTCAGTAGACAACCCCTTATCCGCTAGTTGTTGAAAAAGTAGAGGAACGTTATGCGAAACCTCATTAAATTAAATATGGTATGGAAGTGAATTGATGGAGGGACCAACCATAACTTGTAAAAGTATAGGCGTATATGCTCATGCACTTACAAGGGGCAATAAATACATCGTAAAAAAAGAAGATGGGGACAAGTATAAAATTATTGGAAACCATGGAAAAGCAGTTTGGATATCAAAAACTCATTTTATTGAAGGAAATATAGAAGTGCCTTATTTAGAAAGATGGAAGTTTGATGATGATCCAAAGGAGTGTGATTTGGTAGAGGTGACCCTTACTTTTTCGGATGGAAGTGAACGATGGAGTTTGGTGACAACCCCTCAAAAATTAGTAAATTACTTTGAAAAAGAAATGGAAATACCAGGACATAATATTAAACATCTAATTATAGCGAGACAATGGACCACGATGATATTGAAAAAATATTAAAATATTTAGAGGCCAATGATGAATTAACAGAAGCAAGCAAGGCGTTTGAATGTTAATTTGGAGAGAGCAAACGCAACGTCTTGTTGCTTGAAGAAAGGGACAAATTATGATAGGTGAATTACTTGGTATTGGTAATACTGCAAGTGTCTATGAATGGGGGAAAACCGAAGTAATAAAGATTTTTCATGATCAAAGCCGCTCAATGCACGAGGCAAAAAAGGAAGCAAAAAATGCTGAGATTATAAATAACTTAAATCTTAGAGCACCTAATTATTCTGGCCTTTTGGAGTATGAGGGCACGTCGTGTCTTATTTATGAAAAAATTTATGGGCCAACAATGCTAAAACAAATAGAACCAACGAAATTAAGTGTTTCTCATTATGCTAAGCTAATGGCGCAACTTCATTTTGAATTACATAATATTGAGATCAAATTTAATTCAAATCTAAAAACTGAATTAACCAACAAAATTAATACTGCTGAAGTGATTAAAGAATATGAGAAGCAAATTGCTGTAGATGTTCTTAATGTATTGCCTGAAGGTAATGCACTTTGTCATTATGATTTTCACCCCGGCAACATTATCCTTTCATCCAATGGGCCTATAATTATTGATTGGATGAATGTTTTGGTTGGTAATCAAGCGGCAGATGTTACTAGAACTTCGATGATGATATAATCACACGCACTACCGTCTAATGCTCCCAGTTGGATAATTAAGAGCGAATATCGTGAATTTTTTAATAGAGAGTATCTAAGAGAGTATTTAATGCTATCTGGAATGAACCCAAAAGTCCTTGAGGAATGGATGGCACCAACTTTAGCGGCTCGAGTATGTGAAGTAAACGGTGAAGATCGGAATGAAGTTATAGATAAATTACAAACCATTATAAAAAATTAATGTGGGCCAACGTCCTGTTTGTATTTGAGCAGTCAGCCCTATTGCAACTTAAGCCTCTCGCGTTCGTAGGTACAAAAACGTTATCAGAAAATCTCTAGTCCTCAAAAAACAATAGAAAGAGGGATAGAAATTACAAAACTAATTGCAATAATACGAAGAAACCTTTTCACCATTAACATATTGCCAATAGTTATATTTCATCTAACTTTGTTACCTATTTGGATGTTGATAAATGTTTTTGAAGAATTGTGGATTGTTACTTTCTTTTCTGCAATGGGAACAACCATAATTATTCCTTTTTGTTTAGTAGTTATTAATGGTTGGTTCAATAAAGATCATAACAATTATTACTTTATAGAGAACTGGATATTAATATCAATTTCAACATTACTATCACATGCCCTAAACTACATGAATTGGGGACTATCCTCTCAAAGTATATTGTATCCTGATTCAGAAACATTATTAATATTGAAATGGGAAGTTATAATTTCTTTATTGATAGTTTTAATAATGAGTTGCATGCAACAGATCGAATTGAATAATACGAAAAAAAGTATAATGAAGAAATAAAGAATATATAGAATCAACATCTTGGGAGTATTTCGGAAGAAATGAACTTCTGATAACATGAATTCACGCTTCGGTCTGTAATCAGGTCTGAGGGCTTTTGTTTACAAGAGGCATTCCGAGGAGGTTTGATCAGGTAAGACAATCCCTGGCAAGCTTCATGAACATAGTAACGTTATAGCAAAGGGATGCAAACTATAAAAAGAAGGTGTTCAAGCTGTTTGGTTTATTTAAGAAAAAGAAAGCAATATTTGAAGATCAACTAAACCAACTTTCTGAATTGGGCATCTTTATGAGGGTAGGTTTAAAGAAAGAATTACTTTTAGAAGAAACTTCAAGAAGTGAATATGAAGAAGATCCCTACAACTTGCTACTACTTACTTTAGGTAGAGAAGTTGAAGTCAATGGTGAATTTATAAATGTATCTGATGAAATTTGGTATTTGGATGCTGAATGTATTGAGGACCATGGAGACTATGCAAGAGTAATAATGCGGTTAAAAAATATGACAAAACTTAATTTAAATAAGATAACGGATTACGTAGATATTCAGAATAGTACTGCATGGGCCTCCTTTGAATATAAGAATGAACTTACAAGATGGGAAATGAAAGTAGATGATGATTGGTTGGATATGGAGATATTCAACAAATTTAATGAGTTAACACAGACTGAACAATCCATGAAATTGTATATTTCAATTTTAGATCAAGGCTGCCTAGTGGGCTATTTTAATCAAGAACAAGTGATCGAATTAAATAAATTAACAAAATATAAATTTGAAGAGTATTAGTGAGATGTGACTAAAAAGGAGCCAAAACAATGAGTGAATTGACTTCAGGAAGTTTATCACTATTGAAATATAAAGAGGCAATTCTTGAGCATGATCCTGTATACGCGGAGGATTTAAATGACAAATGGTTTGTTTTTATAACCAAAGATACAGAAGAAAGTGAAGAAATTCCGGAAAGCCTATTTCAAATTTCAGGAAAAATCCCAGTGTTATATTTTTATAATTTTGAAGATCACTGTTGGGGATACCGTGTAGTTTACAATTCACAAGAGATAGCAAGTCTTCATATATCATATGTTTTATTAGATACTTCAATTATTAAGCTTGCAGAAGAAAAATATCCAGAGGAAGATCACATTGAATTTTTATATGTAGACCCTAGAGGGGACAAAATCAGAATTGAATTAATTGAAGAAGTTCTGAGATCTAATGAATACAATGAGAAAATAGCAAAACAGTTTACAAATTGCAATCTAAAAACATTTAGATTTTTTGAACTGGATAATGAACAAATAAAACAATTAGACGATATTTTGAATAATAATTATTATACACAATTAGAATCTGAGCATCAATTAGTAGAAGAGTTTAAAGAATTATTAAACATTGAGGAAATGAGTTGGATACGAGCAGATAGAATGAACGAAGATTAGAAGCAAATAGATAGTGAGGACTCGTGAAATACAAGAACGTTAGGTGAAACGCGGAGTGTTAGGAGGTTTGCATGAATTACGATGAAGTAGCGAATGAAGTATTCTTTAAAGATGGAAGTCTAAGGGACATTTATATATTGGATACAGACATCCAAATATGGGCTATAATTTTTGAGTATTTGGAAAGCAATGAAATTAATTATCGAGTGACTATAGATGGGTTAATAACTAAAATTAGAGATATTGCTGAATTGTTAAGAATTAAAAGAGAAGCAAGTATTGGGGTAACTATTGAATATAATGAAATTGATATTTGTGGGTATTTGTATGAAGGAAGTGTTATTGAATTTGATATTTCACCAATACAGATAGACTCAGAGAAAAAAATAGATGTACTCATGAATCTTCTAAAAGACCTAAGTCGAAAACTAAACAAAACGATAATTATAACTCCAGAAATGACTATGGAAGAGGTATTAGTTCGAGTAGAGCCCTAAAGGGAAATTGAATTAAGTAATTCACACTGTTGTCGCTTTCGCTTCCTTGGTCTACGAAGGCGTCGGGCGTTATGGCCACAGAAACATTATCAGAAATACGACAAAATACTTTATGGGGTGATGGATCTTATGGATGTAAAAAAACTAAGAGATTGGGTAGACAAACACAATATAAGAAACCGGGCATTAGAAGCTTTTTGGCTTAATTTAAATACCTACAAGCTCGAGGAGCCTGAGCAATTTGATGAGTTGTTTTGGGACTATGATAAAGATTATTTAAAGATTTTAATAGAGGATTTTTCCTTACATATCAAGAGTTTGGAATATTTAGACCCAAGCAATAGAGATCTTGAGTATGTTGAAGTGAAAATTAGAATCGAATATAGAACAAGTCATATAGGTTATTATAGGATGATTTTCAATCTAGATGGTACGGTAGAGGATGATTTTTTTATTTCTGAATGGACTGGATTGAGGTTATATCAGACAAGAGCCTTATTAGAGGATATTAAAGAAGAAATAGAAGCTGAAAGAAAAAATGGAGAAATAACAGAAAAAGAGGCTATTAAGTTAAAGGAAATAATAGATGAGAAGAAGGACATGATTAGAAAGGAATTTAGTCATTAGAGCAAGTTGTCGGAGAAGCGACGTAATAAAATAACTAGGGGGATTTTTATGTCTGAATATTATTGGGACAATAAAATTGATTACCTACGAAATACCCGCTGGTTGTACTATAACGATGATTATTTGGAATTTCTTATACAAAAGGTGTGGAAGATAAATAAACCTGTAGAGATCGTAGATTATGGATGCCGATTTGGATATTTGGGACTAAAGCTTCTTCCATTGCTACCAAATGGATCAACATATACTGGCATTGACAAAGGCATGGAATTAATAAAGCAAGCCAATGAAATATTTTCGAAACTCTCTTATAATGCTGAATTTATAGAGTGTGATATTGAAAAAGTGGAATTAGAAAAGAAGTATGACATAGCAGTCAGTCATGCTTTTTTATTACATATGCCTAATCCAAAGAGCATTCTACAGAAGATGGTTAATTGTGTTCAGGATAATGGGATGGTTATCTGTTTTGAACCACACTGGATTGGTAATATGGCGAATTATTATTTAGATGGAATTGAACAAAGCAATGTCATTCGGTTAGGTATTCTACAGGAGTTATATGAGAGAGATCATAAGCGTACAGATAAAGACGGAAATATAGGCATCCAAATACCGATCATGCTAAGCCAGCTAGGCTTAAGAAATATAGGGTGTAGGGTTAGCGATAAGGTGAACTTTCTTGATTAGAATATGGACTCGGAAAGTAAAAACATGCTTTATAGTTCTTTGAAAGAAGAAGGCTTGGGACAAGAACCTAATGATATTTCAGAGGTACTCAAAAATTTATTGGCCAGAGTATTAAACGAAATGGAAGCTCAAAAACAATATGAAGCAGAAGCAACTTTTTCTGAAGAGTTCAGTGATAAATCTTGGTTAGTATATGCACCTAATATGAAGATTTCTATTGGTACAGTACAGAGACTTTAAAAGTAGGATGTATTCAAAAAACATAATTGGGAGGTTATATGGGCACAGATATTTGGTTTTTTGTAGAGAAAAGGCACTTCAGAGACGAATATGAACAGATTGATGGTACTTGGAGAAAAATTAAAAAGAGTAAGGCAGAATTAAATGATACTGCTATTTGGGTAAGTGCAGATAAGTGGAATGTTAACCCAGATTACTATCTATATCCTGAAGACAAGACTGCTAAATTGAAACCAAGTGATCCTTATGAATTTTATAGTGGCGATAGGAACTATGATTTATTCAGTATTCTATCGAATACTAGGAATGATCATAATCTAAAGTTTCTATCTTTGCCAAGAGGTCTTCCGGTGGATATCTCCCCTGAATTGAGTGAAGTTGCATTCGAGGATAAAGATGATTTTTATGACCACAGTTGGCTATTATTGAAGGATTTAATTAATTTTAAATGGGATGAAAATTATTATTGTGATCAATTTATGGAATATAGAAATATTATGGATACATGTTCGGGTTTCATCAATGAAACAATTCCAAAATTATCGAAATTAGGGAATGCTGAAGATGTAAGAGTGATTTTCTGGTTTGGTTAGTACAGAATATTCATTTTATTTAGATGGTTAATTATGGGCATTAGAATGTTAGACTCAAAAATCTTATATCATAATATTTGGTCTGCGGCTCCTTATGGAGCTAGGTCTCCAAGATGGATTTCGGCGAGAGATTTTCAGCAGACAACCCTTGAGTTCGTGTGAATACAGAGACGTTAAAGATAAAACATGCAGAAAGCTCGTGGTGAGAACTTGGATAAGGTAGAGAATATAAGATTAGAAGAGAAGAAGTATCATGATTTCTGTTATGACAATTACAATTTGTTTGAGTCCGGTTCTTGGTTACATAGACCGGTACAAACGGTATTGGACCTTCTAGCTGAATATAAAGATTACGATAATCTATCGGTGCTTGATTTAGGAGCTGGAATTGGTAGAAATAGTATTCCTATAGCTGAATCCATGAAGATTAGAAAAGGAAAAGTAGTTTGCGTGGATTTATTAAAGTCTGCTATTGATAAGTTGGAAAATTATAGTAGAGAGTATGGTGTCGAACAATTTATTGAAACAAAATTATCTGATATTGAAAACTTCAATATTAAACAAGATGAGTATGACATTATAATAGCTGTATCTGCTTTGGAGCATGTAAGATCGGAAAGGGAAATGGAATTAAAAATTGAAGAAATGACTACAGGAACAAAAATAAATGGAACCAATTGCATTGTTGTTGGAACGAATATAAAAGAGATGAGAATGAAGGATGCACAACAATTAGAGCCAATGTTTGAAGTAAATATCTCGACTGAAAGTATGATGGAATTATTAAGACATCACTACATTGGATGGGAAGTTAAAAAACGATTAGTAAAGCAACTGGAATATGAAATTGAAAGAAATAAACAACTCGTGAAACTATCAATGGATTGTATAACCTTTGTAGCTAAGAAATTAGTGTAAGTCAGTACAATGAAGTCTGGAAGGAGTCATCTAATAAAAGTTTCACACATCAGGCTAACGCCCTCAGTCTGACAGAGGAATTTTGGGGAATGGATTTAGCCAGACACATCCGATTAGCGGCAGATCTCGCGAACACAGAAACATTATAGGAAAGCAGTGCGAATCCATTGTAGTACCAATACAATCAAAGGAGAGTCAACATGCACTCTGAGGAGGATTCCACGTATAGCCTGTCTATAGAATGTAAAGACATTATCCTTCGGGAATATCTTTTAGAAGATTTAGATAAAATACATGAACTCACATGGCGACCGGAGATTTGTGAATTTTCACCAGGCAGGAATGTTGAAAAAGAAGTTAGACTCGACTGGTTGAAAAATTATGAGATACCTGAAAATAATCAATTTTTGAGACGTGTCGAGGAGGGAGTGAGGGTTGAGGATCTTAGATTGAAGCTAGGAATTGTGCTTAAAGAAACGGGAAAATTCATAAAAAAGATTTTCAGCAGACAACCCCTTTGGGGTTCATGAGTACAGAAACGTTATTCTAAATAGCTCAAATTTGAAAAGAGGGGTCTGAAACCATGAATGAGAAGTCGCGGTTACTAGAGGAGTTCAAGGAATGGATACGTTTTGTTTCTGAGATTCGTGAAATGGATTGGCAAATAAAGATTGCCGAAGATAAATGGTCAGTTCAGGATATCGTAAGTCATATACTGCTGTGGGATAAATACTTTTATGAAGCAGCCATAAATCCGATATTAAACAATATGCCTTTGACATTAACACACATTGATTTTGACAAATTTAATCAGGATGCTGTTGAATATGGAAAAACAAAAACCAAGGAAGAATTAATTGAAATGACTATTCAGTACCGTAACATGATATTGCAGAGTATAGAGAGTTTGGAAGACGACAAGTTTACTAAAGAATATGCTGACGGGGAGTTTACTGTAATATCATATTTAAAAGATTTTATCTGGCATGATCAACATCATATAAGACAGATTGATGACCTTAAAAGAAGAGCTATGTGAGTATATAGGCAGGTGAATAATATGAGAGATTATTGGAACAAAAGGTTTGCTGAAGAAGGAATGATTTGGGGTTGTGAACCAAGTCAAACTGTAACGCAGGCTATAGATTTGTTCAAAAAGAATAATGCACATCATATTTTGGTTCCTGGTGCTGGGTATGGGAGAAATACCAAGATGTTCTCTTCTTATTTTGAGGTTGATGGAATTGAGATATCTAGTTCAGCTATAAATCTAGCAAAAGAATGGGATTTAAAAACGAATTTTATTCAAGAATCGGTGTTAGAGTTTCGTACAAGCAAAAGGTATGACGGCATATATTGTTATGATTTATTACATTTATTTTTGTTAGAAGACCGAAAAAAACTGATACAGAATTGTGTGATGCATTTGAAGGAACAGGGAGTGATGTATTTTACGTGTTTTTCTGATCGCGATTTTAATAATGGTGTGGGTAGGAACGTTGAGGAAGGAACATATGAATACAAGAAAGGGAAATATGCTCACTTCTTTACTGAAGAAAATTTAATAGAACATTTTAATGATTTGAATATATTAGAAATGGGTTCCATAAGAGAATGTCTGACACATACAGAAAAACAACAAGAATATGAATTAAGATATGTAGTTGTTCAAAATATTGGAGAGCTATTGCGGGGAAGCAATTCAACAGATACATCAACCCGCTTAACTGCCGCAAGTAACAGACGGACTATTAGTCCTAAAGCGCTGGGACATCGTGAATACAGATCGTTATATGTAATTGGAAGCGAAGGGAATAAAAAAATGAGAATGCAAGACAAACCGATAGTAAGTGTTATAGGCTTGGGATTATTTAGTCTGTCACTAGTGGTGCACATTTGTTTTAAATCAATAAGGACAATGGATGATGTAGGGATGGGTATATTATTGTCTCTAGTAAATGCCATATTTCTAGTCTTTCCATTGCTATGAGGAGTATTGGGTGCAGTAGAATTCTCAAGAATAATGAGTTGGAGTGAGAAAATAAAAGAAAGAGAAGTGAACGAAGAAGTAGATTTAGATAAATACAAGAAAAAAATTAAAATATATCTATGCATAAACGTAGTTTATTTATTGCTAGTTATATGTCAATTGGATTATGTAATTTATAGATGGGATGAGGTGAACATATAATAAATATAGCAATGTGATGGCTATTCTATAGATTTTCTGTAAATATATATACATAAACATTATGAGCAAAAACATTAAGGGGGGAGCAAACATGACAAATAGAGAGGAAATGAATCCTAAGGTTGATGTGTATTTAGATAAAGTGAAAAAATGGAAGGCAGAAATGGAGAAGTTGAGAGCGATCATGCTTGACTGCCAGCTCACTGAAGAATTGAAGTGGGGTAAACCATGTTACATGTTTCAGAATAGTAACATAGCTATAATACAAGGATTTAAAGAACACTGTGCGCTTATGTTTTTCAAAGGTGCTTTGTTAAAAGACCCCAATGGTATTCTAATCAAACCTGGGGAGGATACGCAGGCGGGGCGCCAGATACGGTTCACTTATGTTGAAGGAATTGTTGAGATGGAAGCCATCTTAAAGGACTATATTAATGAAGCCATTGAAGTGGAAAAAGCCGGGTTGAAAGTGGATTTCAAAAAGAATACAGAACTCATATTTCCTGAGGAATTTCAGGCTAAATTAGATGAAGATCCTGCCTTGAAAACTGCTTTTGCTGCATTGACGCCGGGACGACAAAGAGCATACGTTATGCATTTTTCTGCGCCCAAGCAATCTAAAACTCGTGAATCAAGGATTGAAAAATGTATGCGGGACATTCTCAATGGAAAGGGATTAAACGATCGATAGAGTCAGTTGATACCGGATCATATGCAGCTGGGTACATCGAATGAATAATGTTGAAGGGAGATATTCATTTGGATATTTTTCCGTTGGAGATATCTGTACTATCTGCAGATGCACTCCGTGAGTACATTTCAAGAGAATATTTTTCTTATGCCTTACTTAAATGCCGGTTATTTTATAGAGGCATACATGACATATATAGAGTTAATGCAGACGAAAAAGAGTATTTCTTTAAGGTATACCGTAAAGGAATAAGAAGCATGGAAGAAATACAAACAGAGGTAGATTTGCTCAATCACCTAAAATTATCAGACATTGAAATTACTACACCAGTTACAAGACATGATGGAAAATTTATTTCACAGTTTAACACTGCAAATGGGATAAGGTATGGAGTACTATATACGTCTGTTGGAAAACATGAGTTTAACCAAATTGAGGAAACAGCTGAATTAAACGAGAGACTAGGTAGTTATATTGCTACAATTCATAATGCTTGGGACAAATGTGAGCTTGGAAAAAAACGATGGAATCTAGATGCTGACTCATTTATAGATAATTCTATGGATGCTATAAGGCAGTTCTCAACCATTCATGATTTTGACCTGCATTTTTTAGAGGAAGTTGCAAAGAATGTGAGCGATAAACTAGAGTGTTTGACTGTTGAAAGACCGCAATATGGTATATGTCACGGCGACATATATAGTGGGAATATCCGAGTTGACGCTAACAGTAATCCTATCCTTTTTGATTTTGATTTCTGTGGAAATGGATGGAGAGCATATGACATATCTTTGTATGCTTTCCCATTTGGCATGGGATGTGACGAAACAAAACTACAAAAGAGAGAGGAACGAAAATATCAATTCTTAAATGGATATAACAAGGTTAGAGCAATGAGTCAAAGTGAAGTAGATTCTATTGCCCTCTTTATTCCCTTCAGAAGAATTTTTAATATTGGTACTCTATACATTTCTTATCTTCCAAATACTTGGGGAGACTCTGCTGTCATCAAAAATGTCGATGAAGATATTAAACTGCTTCAAAAGTGGTTGGAATTAAACCCTATATTTTAATTAGTACGATAAGTTAATGGTAACCATATTCGGAAATCAACCCAGAGACCTATTGCAAAATTAAGTAAACACACTGCCGTAAGCGCCTATTCGCTTAAGGCAGTGTGTTTGTCTTTAGAACCTGTATATCTGTTTAAAATGGATTATTCCTGTCCGGTCGCCACCGGATTTTCCTCATAGCTGATCCAATCGCTCCAGCTTCCCGGATAGAGTCTCACATTACTAAATCCTGCCTCATTCAAAGCCAGAACATTCGGACAGGCAGATACGCCTGATCCGCAATATACGATGAACTCAGCGTTCTGATCAAGGTCTGAGAAATGCTGTTTTAACTGCTCTGCGTTTTTAAATGCCCCCTTTTCATCCAAGACCTCTTTCCAGAAGAAATTCACTGCACCGGGGATATGCCCCGCTGCTTGATCTATGGGCTCTTCCAGCCCCAGGTAGCGCGGACGCTCTCTGGAGTCGATCAATATAGGTGAAAAACCGATATAGGAGCCAACAGGAACAGAAGTTTCGGATATACGTTGTACTTCTTTCATACTTGTAAGCATTTGTGGCTGAACATTTGCCACAAAGGTTGAGGGAATGCGAATCGGCTGGTCTGCCGTAACGGGGAATTTTGCTTCCTTCCAAGCGCTGTAGCTTTCTTCCAGTACGTATACCTGCTCATGCCCGAGGTAGCGCAGCAGCCACCAGAAGCGGGAGGCCATCATACCTCCTTGGTCATCATAAGCGACGATGCGTGAACCTGCATTGATCCCGGCACGGCTCAAACGTGCGGCAAGTGTATCCACATCAGGTAGCGGATGGCGGCCACCATGCTCGCCTAGAGGAGCGGTAAGGTCTTCCTCCAAATCGAAGTGAACCGCCCCTGGGATATGGTCTTCATTAAATTCGTTCCGTCCAGCCCCGGCTTGTCCGAGCAGGGAACGGCAGTCGGCAATGATTATGTCTGGTTCGTACAATCGGGCCAGCAACCAGCGTTTGGATACGATGGATTTCATAGAGGATTCCGCCTTCCTTTTTTTAATAGTAAATTTAATCCATTGAGTATGGTTTATGAAAAAGGGGTAATAAGCTAAGAGTTAGCCTTCAGGGGGGCTCAGTGCCGGGCAACTCACTTTGGTGGACAACTTGCTTTTTAAAATCCGCTCCGTATCGGATAAAAACCCATACCCCGAACAGGATAAAAAAGCCTGCACCAAATTGCAAAGTAGACAACCTCTCCCCGAGCAGCACCCAAGCCAGCAGGGAAGAAATAACGGGCTCACCGAGTACCGCCATCGACACCGCGGTGGCGTTAATGTATTTGAGTAGCCAGTTAAACAGATAGTGTCCGAACAGTGTAGGCACAATGGCAAGCAGCAGGAACAGTCCCCATTCGCGTGGGGCATATCCAGTAAAAGGTATGGCATTGACCACATTATACAGCGCAAGCGATGTGGCTGCGATGATAAAAACCCAAAAATTATAGACAAAAGCGCTCAAATGCTCGCGTAGATGCTTGCCCATCAGCATATGGATGGACACGGCTACCATACCCAAGAAGGACAGCGCATCTCCGAGCAGAGCTTGTCCTGAGACATGAAAATCCCCTGCGCCAATGGCCAGTGAGCCGACAAAGGCCATGCCCATTCCAAAGAGCATAGCGCGATTTGTGCCTGTCCGGAAAAACAAAAAAGAACCGAGCATGACAAGGATCGGTTCCAATGTCATAATGACAGTAGAGCTTGCAACGGTGGTCAGTCGCAGCGAGCCCATCCACAGCAAGAAATGCAGCCCTAGCGCGATACCGGACCAGAGGATCATCATCCACTGCTTGCGAGTGAGGCTGAATAGCTCGGTGCGGTATTTCCAGACCAATGGCAGCATCAGAAGATTGGTCAGGTACAAACGGTACATAGCGATGACGGACACCTCGGCTTCAGACCATCTGACGAAGATCGAGGAGAACGAAATAGCGATAATACCTATGATGTATAATAATTCAAAGGAAAACGACGGTTTGTGTGCTTGATTCATGTGGCAGCTCCATCCGTATGGAAGAAAATAAATACGTTAATATTCCTTCTAACGGTATCTCGAAAATGAGGTTTAATATAGCCCATTATACCGTACCTGGCATCCCCATGGTATTAGGATTTTGCAAAATCCTGAGAATATAATAAACGGGAGCGAGAGGAAAGGATTTTAAGTGAGATGCTGTATAGAACTTTTACTGCACAAGCTCGTCTATCAAAGTGGAGGTGGATTTTATGAAGAAACATAACACATTTTCAATCATACTACTGACTATCGTGGCAGTGCTGGCTCTATCAGCCTGTGGTACGAAACCGCAAACCAATAACAATGCACCTCAAGGGGCAGACCAACCGCAAACGCAACAGCCGCAAGCCACTCCGGAGCCGGTCGCTGAGCCGCAGGTTAAAAAAGGCACAGGTGTATACAACGGAGCTGCTGACCCGCATACGGTAGAGATTGAAACCAATGGCGAAGCCCAATCCTTCCAGCTAGGAGAAGGACTAGACACGGTAATAGCTGGGCTTAAAGAAGGTGATCCAGTAGCGTTTGAATATACCGAAAAAGCAGTAGAGGGCGACGCGACAGCGAAGCAACTGACTTTAACGAAAATACAAAAGACAGAGGCTGCAACAAATAGCAATCAAAACGGAAGCTCTGGTCAACAAGTAGGCGGGGAACGCGCGAAAACTCAAACTTTTGAGCTTACCCTTGAAGGGAAAAGGGAAAAGCAGACAGCAACTTTGGCAAAGGGAGAGGGCTATTCGTTGTATGTGTTTGATCCGATGTCCCTGTTTCCCGATCAAAACCGTGTCGCTTTGGCGGTAGATGATAACTACTACGCCGAAATTACGAAGCTGCCCTCCAACTTTAATTTAGATGAGCTTCAAAAAGATGGCGAGAAGGACCTGGCTTCCATAGGCAAGGTACAAAAGCTGGACAAAGCAGTCGTGCCTCAAGCGCTGACCAGCAGCCGTCTGTTCTTGCAAGCGAACGGTTCGAAGATCACCCAGCAATATATTGTTGTGGAAAATACTACGGGCGCTTTCAGCGTGAAAGTGAACATTCCACATGGTGAACCTGCTGAAGGATTCGAATCCTTCATTTATACATCGCTGGAGAGCCTGCAAGCTAATAAATAATCCTGTTTAAAATTAAGGTGGTCCCTGGCTTATAATCATGAATTTAAGGCAGTCAAACTGCTGAAATTTGTTGTTTTACGTACTGGATTAGCGATTCGAAGGTCTAATCTGTAATTGCGAGACCTGCACTTTTGTGCTATAAAGGATGAGAGAATAAGATCATTCCGGCTTGCGAAGTCGTATGAAGCGATGAAGGAGTTGTTAGATTTAATATGTCCATCGAAATGAATACACAAGAAGTCATCAACGTGATTAAAAACAGCAAGAAAAAGACGCCTGTTAAAGTATATGTAAAAGGGGCTTTGGCTTCCGCATCTTTTGGCGAGAATGTTCAAGCTTTTATTTCTGGAGACAGCGGTGTGGTATTTGGTGATTGGGCCGATATCAAGCCTGTACTGGATAGCGCAAACGCGAAAGAAGAAGATTATGTGGTGGAAAATGACCGCCGTAACTCTGCTGTTCCAATGCTGGATCTGAAAGGCATCAATGCACGCATTGAGCCAGGCGCCTATATCCGCGATATGGTGGGCATTGGTAACAACGCAGTCATTATGATGGGCGCAGTGATTAACATTGGCGTTACGATTGGTGAAGGCACCATGATTGATATGAATGCTGTGCTGGGCGGTCGTGTTAAAGTCGGCAACATGTGCCACATCGGTGCAGGCGTCGTCCTTGCAGGTGTCATTGAGCCACCATCCGCACAGCCTGTTATCGTAGAAGACGAAGTATTGATCGGTGCGAACTCGGTTGTACTGGAAGGCGTACGCATTGGTAAAGGTGCAGTTGTTGCAGCCGGAGCGGTTGTAACTGAAGATGTGCCTCCATACTCCGTAGTAGCTGGTACACCTGCACGTGTAATCAAACAGGTCGATGACAAGACCAAATCCAAAACTGAGATTTTGAAAGAACTGCGCGTTCTGTAAGAAGGCAACGTTTTTTAGGTACCAAAGGTGAACGATTCCTTGTCAGGAGCATAATACACTGACAGCATAACATAGGGACGAAGCACAACGGACAAGGCTCGGCGGCTGCGCCGGGCTTTTGTCCTTTTATTCTTTTGCCCGATAAGAGCTGATGAGCTATAAAAAGGAGGCGTAGCAGCAAAATGAGCACAGCCGATGATCGTTCTTTTGTTCAAATACGAAGGGATCTGCATCAAATTCCCGAGCCAGGGTTTGAGGAATATAAAACACAACGATATTTGCTGAACTACTTGGAAACGCTCCCTCAGGAGCGGCTGGACATTCGTACATGGCGTACGGGCGTGTTAGTACTTATTCATGGAACGGCTCCTGAGCGCCGCTATGGATATCGTTGTGATATGGATGGTTTACCGATTGAGGAAGAGACGGGTTACGATTTCCGTTCGACTCATCCCGGCTACATGCATGCTTGTGGTCACGACTTACATATGACGATTGGATTAGGAATTGTAACACACTTTGCGAGTCATCCGATTAAGGATGATCTGGTCGTGTTGTTTCAACCAGCTGAGGAAGGACCTGGTGGAGCCTTGCCTATGCGGGACAGCACGGAGCTGGCCGACTGGATGCCGGATGAAATTGTCGCATTGCATGTTGCACCAGAATATCCTGTAGGCACCATAGCCACTCGCCCGGGCATCCTATTTGCCAATACATCGGAGCTTTTCATCGACCTCAAGGGTACGGGGGGGCATGCGGCGTATCCACACAAGGCGAATGATATGGTAGTGGCTGCTTGCCAGCTGGTGGGACAATTACAGACGGTGGTAGCCCGTAATGTGAACCCACTGGATGCAGCGGTCATTACGGTTGGTAAGGTTAGCGGAGGCACGAAGCAGAATATTATCGCGGAAACCGCCCGTTTGGAAGGTACGATCCGAACGTTGTCTGCCGATACGATGACGCTGGTTAAATCGCGGATTGAGGCGCTGGTGCGCGGTGTGGAAGCTGGATTTGAATGCCAAGCGAAGATTCATTATGGCTCCAATTATTTGCAAGTATACAATGAAGCCAAGGTGACTGAGGAATTCATGAAATGGGTTAGTAATCGGCAGGATGTGCAGCTTGTTGAATGCGGAGAAGCGATGACCGGAGAGGACTTCGGGTATTTTCTGGAACGAATTCCTGGCTTGATGTTCTGGCTTGGCGTGGATACGCCTTATGGCTTGCACCATGCTAAGCTGGAGCCTGCAGAGGAAGCCATCGAGGTAGCTATCCGAGTGCTGACAGACTATTTTACATGGAAGTCACAAGGGTGAATGATACAGCCTGAATAATTATTTTTAATGTAGAGAATGTAATGGAATGAAGTCGAATTTTTTGAAGGAGGGTGTTATGGGAGAGCAAACCATCATCCGATTCGAACGGGTGACCAAACAATATGACAACGATCCCCCAGTGCTGGCGGATGTCAGCTTTGAGATTGAGCGTGGCAAATTTTATACACTGCTGGGTCCTTCCGGCTGTGGTAAAACGACGATTCTGCGTATGATTGCAGGTTTTGCAGAGCCGACAGAGGGCTCTATTTATTTGAATGGAAAACTCATTAATCGTGTTCCAGCCAACGAGCGGCAGGTCAATACGGTTTTTCAGGATTATGCGCTATTTCCACATCTGAATGTGTTTGAAAATGTCGCTTTTGGTCTGCGGATTAAAAAGATGAACAAAAAGGACATTCAGGAGAAGGTGACACAGGCGTTGTCCTTTGTCAATCTGGAAGGCTACGGCGAACGGGAAATTTCTGAAATGTCCGGGGGACAGCGTCAGCGTGTAGCTATTGCACGGGCTATCGTCAATGAGCCTGATGTTCTCTTGCTGGATGAACCACTGTCGGCACTGGATTTAAAGCTGCGGACAGAAATGCAGTATATTTTGCGTGAAATGCAGCAGCGACTTGGAATCACTTTTATATTTGTTACGCATGATCAGGAGGAAGCACTGGCCATGTCAGACGAAATTTTTGTCATGAACAAGGGCAAGATCGAGCAGAGTGGGACGCCAAATGATATCTATGATGAGCCGATTAATCGGTTTGTTGCTGATTTTATCGGCGAATCTAATATTGTTCCTGGACGTATGATCGCGGATTACCAAGTGGAATTCAACGGCCGACAGTTTGAATGTGTCGACGGAGGATTGCGTCCGAACGAACCTATTGAAATTGTAATTCGGCCAGAGGACTTGGAGATTACCAGTGTTGCTGAAGGCAAGCTGCGTGTTCAGGTGGATACCCAATTGTTCCGTGGAGTTCACTATGAAATAAGCTGCTATGATGATTCAGGACAGGAATGGCTGGTGCATTCTACCAAAAAGGCGGAGCTGGGCAGTGAAATCGGTCTGCGATTCGACCCGGAAGCCATTCATGTCATGCGGTTCGGGGAAACAGAGGAAGAATTCGATCGGCGTCTGGAAGCCTATGAAGAGGTGGATCAGCATGTCCGGTAATACAAGAGCAGCGTATCTGCTGCCTTACTATTTATGGATTGTGCTGTTCGTGGCAGCTCCAGTTGTACTTGTATTTTACTATTCACTGTTTGATGTGGATGGTCATCTCACATTCAGCAACTACGCTCAGTTTCTGACACCTGTTTATTTAAGCATGACGCTTAGCTCGTTTTGGTATGCATTTCTGATCACTGTATTTTCACTGCTCGTGGCGTATCCGGCGGCATATTTGCTTACTCGCACCAAGCATAAGCAACTGTGGCTGTTGCTCATTATTTTGCCGACCTGGATTAACCTGTTGCTCAAAACGTATGCTTTTATCGGGATTTTCGGGACTTATGGTCCGGTAAATGCGGTATTAGGCATGGTTGGGTTGGGCGGTCAGCAAATATTGTTTACCAGCTCCAGTTTTGTGTTTGTATCTGTTTATATTTTTGTGCCTTTTATGATTTTGCCCATCTATAATGCGTTGGAAGGTTTGAATCCTTCACTGCTGGACGCAGCCCGTGATTTGGGCGCATCCAAATGGACTGCGTTTCGCAGGGTTATTTTCCCGTTAACACTTTCGGGTGTGCGGTCTGGTTGTATGGCTGTGTTTATTCCAGCGTTGTCGCTGTTTATGATTACCCGTCTGATTGCAGGTAACCGTGTAATTACGCTGGGGACGGCGATAGAGCAGCATTTTCTAGTTACTCAGGACTGGGGTATGGGCTCAACAGTGGCTGTGTTCCTGATTTTGGCGATGGCGATCATTATGTTGCTCACCTCGCGAACGAAACGGAGGGTGCGGCATGGTAAATAAAAACCGATTCGGGAATATATATTTGGTGATTGTTTTTCTCGTGTTGTATGCGCCTATCTTGTATTTGATGTACTATTCCTTCAACAGCGGCGGGACTATGCACGAGTTTGAAGGCTTTACACTTCAATATTACAAAGAGGTGTTTGCAGACACCCGCTTGATCATTATTGTTATTAACACCTTAGTAATCGCTTTGCTGTCGTCTGCGTTGGCTACGATTATTGGTATCATGGGTGCGCTGGCTATTCATCAGATGCAGAACCGTCGAGTCAAAAATACGTTGTTGTCGCTCAACAATGTACTGATCGTGAACCCGGACGTCATTATTGGCGCTTCCTTCCTCATTTTGTTCACGATGGTTGGCATTAAGCTGGGTTTTTACTCTGTTTTGTTATCCCATATTGCGTTTAGTGTGCCGATTGCGGTCATTATGATTTTGCCGCGGCTTCAGGAAATGAGCCCATCCCTGGTGGACGCTGCGCGTGATTTGGGTGCCAGCCGGCTGGATGTGCTAACCAAGGTGATTTTGCCCTTTATCAAGCCAGGGATTTATGCAGGCTTTTTTATGGCGTTAACGTACTCGCTGGATGATTTTGCGGTGACCTTTTTTGTGACAGGCAGTGGCTATTCGACCTTATCGGTGGAAATATACTCACGTGCCCGTCAAGGGGTTTCCTTGTCCATCAATGCGCTGTCCACGCTCATATTCCTGTTTACTGTGCTGCTGGTGGTGGGCTATTACTTTATTATGCGCAAGGCGAATCGTAATGGTAAAAAAGAGCCTGCGGCGGAAATGGGGGTGCCTAGATGAAGTCGCTTGTGCGCGTGTTTCTGTCCATTTTCATCATCTCGTTTGGTCTGATGGGTGTGGCAGCCTGGTTGAACTCTAGTCAAGGCTACTCCGGTGGTAACACACTGACGGTGTACAACTGGGGAGACTACATTGATCCTGAGCTGCTGGAACAGTTTCAGAAGGAGACGGGGATTACCGTCATTTATCAGACATTTGATTCCAATGAGGCGATGCTGACGAAAATCGAGCAGGGAGGAACTTCGTTTGATGTAGCGGTTCCATCGGAATACGCTTTGGCTAAAATGAAGCAAGAACATCTACTGCTCCCATTGGACCATAGCAAGCTGCCGAATTTGAAGCATGTAGATTCTCATTATCTAAACCTTTCGTTTGATCCAAATAATCAATATTCGGTTCCGTATTTTTGGGGTACAGTCGGGATTGTGTTTAACCCGGAGCTGACCAAAGGCATTGATTTTCATAGCTGGGATGGCCTGTGGGACCCGAAGTTGCGTAATAACCTGTTGCTGGTTGATGGAGCTAGGGAGATTATGGGCATGTCGCTGAACAGTCTCCACTATTCCTTGAATGATACAAACAAGGCGCATTTGCAGCAAGCTTTGACGAAGCTGGAAAAGCTAGCACCTAACGTCAAGGCTGTGGTTGGCGACGAGATTAAAATGCTGCTAGCCAACGAGGAAGCTGCTGCTGGAGTTGTATGGTCCGGTGATGCGTCCGAAATCATGGATCAGAACGATAAGCTGGATTACGTCGTGCCAGATGAAGGGTCCAACCTGTGGTTTGATAATATAGTTATTCCAAAAACGGCTACCCATGTGGATGCGGCTCATAAATTTATCAATTTTATGATGCAGCCCGATGTAGCCGCTCAAAATGCTGAATTTGTGGGTTATTCCACACCAAACAAGGATGCAAAGAAATTGCTGCCTGAAGATATTTCTGGCGATGAGCGGTTCTATCCTCCAGCTGAAATTACAGATAAGCTTGAAGTATACGATAACCTAGGCAAGCGAATGCTCGCTCATTATAACGAATTGTTCCTGCAATTCAAAATGCATTTAAAGTAGGAGAGTGGCGTGTGGATACGGGGTGGTGCTTTAAAGGCCGCTGCGGAGGCGGATGGTGCTTACCATCGCTGTTAAATTCCGATTTTTATGATTACCGCATAAAGGTGAAAATCGGAATTTAAAGGCGCCGCTTCGCTTGTCCAGCACCATTCCGCCCCCTTCGCTGTGCCGTGCTTAAAGCAACGTACCCATGAATCCCACGCCGACGGTGAGGGAGTAGTGAGAGCAAACAGGCCCTTGAACCACCCGTGTAGGTGATTCAAGGGCCTGTTTTTTTTACCCACCGCGTGGGGCGGGTGAGTAATGTTTTTAGCCCTACCACTCCACACACGTTAGATAATTGTGGGACTTTAAGGCGGGCAGTGAGCGAAGCGGGCCAATTGAATCTGGAGAAGCGGCAGCGTTCGCCTTTGCTGTGGGATTCTTACCTATAAGTGTTTTATCCATTCAAGAATCCCACCGCGACGGCGATCGGAAGATCAAATGGACTGCGTAGCGCCTCTCCCACCTTAACTCCTCACAATTCCCCTAACAAACCTCTCTATTTTATCCAACCCTTGCTCCAGTACATCCTGTCCGTAAGCGTAAGATAAGCGAATATAACCTTCGCCATAGGAAGAAAAAGCATCTCCCGGCACGACGGCTACTCCTTGCTCTTCCAGCAGCTTCAAGGTGAAGTCCATTGAGCTTAATCCAAAATGGGCGATGGAAGGGAAAAGATAGAATGCTCCCTCAGGCTTCTCCAGCGGAATCCCCATATCTGTCAGTCTTCCGTGTACATAGTCACGGCGTTTGCGGTACTCTTCGCGCATCGGAAGTGCATCATCCACCCCAACGGTCAGGGCTTCCAGTGCTGCATATTGGCTAATTGAGCTAGCACAGGTCACGTTGTACTGATGTACTTTGACCATGTGCTGTGTAATTTCAGCGGGTGCAAGTGTAAAACCAATGCGCCATCCTGTCATGGAATGTGATTTGGACAGTCCGTTAATGACGATGGTACGCTCCCGCATACCTGGAAGAGCTGCAATAGATACGTGCGGTGTATCGTAAATCAGTTCGCTGTATATTTCATCTGAAATGATAAACAGATCGCGTTCCTTAAGTAAATCCGCGACTGCTTCCAGTTCTTGGTGACTCATCACCCGTCCGGTTGGATTCGAAGGATAGCCGAGAATGACTGCTTTTGTCCGCTCAGTCAGATAAGGCTTCAGTACCTCTGCCGTTAGCTTGAATCCGCTGTTGCGGGTGTCAGCCAACACTGGAATGCCACCTGACAAACGGATCAATGGCTCATAACCTGGGTAAATCGGCACAGGTAGAACAACTTCGTCTCCCGGTGACAAAATTGTGCGCAGGGTAATATCCAGCGCTTCACTGGCTCCGTTCGTCACGATAACCTCATCTTGTCCACGGTAATTCAGGCCGTATTTGCGGGCTACAAACGCTGCTGCAGCTTCTCGTAATTCCGGCAGTCCCGGATTAGGTGTATAAGTGGTTCGGCCTTCATCAATCGCCCGATGGGCAGCTTCCATAATATGCGCAGGGGTAGGGAAATCCGGCTGCCCAATCGTTAATGACAGAGTTCCGGGTAATGCGGCAACTTTGTTGGCGATTTTGCGGATGCCGCTGATTTGAATATTTTTGACCTGGTCGTTAAGCAAATGCTCCATAGCGTGTGTGCCACCTTTTTCTGTATTAGAACAAGTTTACAATAATATGATCTGATTATGCTACGGCAAGAAGAATTCATTTTACATATTTAAGGTACTAAATTGGCTAATTTGTGGTATCTTAATTATAGGATAAGTTTGTAAGCGTAATCATACGGAGAATGGGGAGGGAGTAGCTTCAATATTCAAGAGTTGGATGATCAAGTGGATCAGGATGAAAAAACATCTGAAGTCATTTTGATGTACTAGCCTTTCATGGTGTAAAGCTAGGAGATAAGGTAAGCATTGGTAGTTCGGTGAAAAACACACGGAAAGAGCGTAGGCAAGCAAGCTAATTGACTTATCGACCATAGAACTATATAAATGTCAGATTGGTTGACTTTGTGAGATAGTTAAGTTATCTTTTGTGGAGAAGTCGTATGATAAAGTAGAAGGAAGAGGTGAAGCGTCGTGGGAGTAACAGCTAAACAAATCTTTGTGAATTTACCAGTTAAAAACCTGCAACACTCCATTGATTTTTTCACTACCATCGGATTTGAATTCAACGCTCAGTTCACGGATGAACATGCAACCTGCATGGTTGTTAGTGAGCATATTTTTGTCATGCTATTGGTTGAAGAACGTTTTAAAGCATTCACTACAAAGGAAATTTCAGATGCCACGAAAAGCACAGAAGCGATTGTTGCTCTTTCGGTGGAGAGCCGAGAAAAGGTAGACGAGATCGTCCGCAAAGCTTTGGAAGCAGGCGGCAAACCCTCAAATGGGCCTCAAGATCATGGTTTTATGTATGGATGGAGCTTTCAGGATTTGGATGGTCATCTGTGGGAGTTCTTTTATATGGCAGAGCAGTAATAGAAGTAAGGGTGATTAAGTAAACGAAGTATGATGGGAAGTAATCTGTCCTAAAAAGATAGTTTACTTTCTTTCTTGCATGTTATCGAACTCATCAGGAGGAATTACAATGTCTAACGAAGTGAGAATATACCCTGTTCAAGTGCTCAGCGAAACATTGTCAGATTCACTAAGCAGGCTGTTGATTGACGTGGTTGCTGATGGTGCATCTATAGGTTTCTTACCACCCCTAGGGTATCAGGAGGCAGCAGCTTATTGGAACAGTGTGCTTGAGGACGGTGTAGTACTGTGGATTGCCGAGAAGGACGGAGTACCTGTTGGGACAGTTCAGCTTCAGTTAGCCCAAAAAGCAAACGCTACACATCGTGCGGAAATTGCAAAGCTTATGGTGCATCCGTCTGGACGCAGGCTTGGGATCGCACGACAGTTAATGAAGGCAGCCGAAGAAGAGGCAGTGCGTCAGAATAGAACTCTACTGGTACTGGATACGCGGGTGGGAGATCCTTCTAATAGATTATACGAGTCGATCGGGTTTGTGGAAGCTGGTGTTATTCCGAACTACGCTCAATCAGCCGATGGTCAGCTGCACGCCACTCGATATTATTATAAGCCTTTAAATCCGTATTCCAGTCATTGCTGAGCATTTGCCGAATAACCGTGGTATTTACGGGTAATCATAACTTGTCATAGGATTACATAACCTTTTTCCGCGTTTATTCGACTGGTAAAGCACGGGAATTGGAACATATAATGAAGAGGAGATCAGAAAAGGTCTTTTTTGTCATTTGACTGTACTGAATTGAAGAACGTAGCAAACACAGCGGAGGAATCAAAGAATATGAGGCTGGAGCATGATTTTTTAGGAACCAAGGAAGTGCCGTCAGATGCTTATTACGGTGTACAAACTCTAAGAGCAAAAGAAAACTTTCCAATTACAGGCCAACGATTGCATCCTGAGTTGATTAAAGCCATGGCGATTGTAAAAAAGGGAGCAGCGACGGTAAACATGGAACTAACCCGTCTACATCGCTCCAAAGCAGAGGCCATTATTCAGGCTGCTGACGAGATTATTCAAGGACAGTTGCATGATCATTTTATCGTCGATCCGATTCAGGGCGGCGCAGGCACGTCCATTAATATGAATACAAATGAAGTGATTGCGAACCGTGCGCTGGAGCTGATCGGCAAGCAGCGAGGAGACTATCAGGAAATCAGTCCTAATAATCACGTTAATATGGCGCAATCGACAAACGATGCTTTTCCTACGGCTGTACATTTGGCTGTATTAAGTATGATTGATAAGCTGCTAGTCACCATGAGTGAGCTTCAGGAAGCATTTTCCCGCAAGGCCAATGAGTTTGATAGTGTGATCAAAATGGGTAGAACCCACTTGCAGGATGCAGTACCGATCCGATTAGGGCAGGAGTTTCAGGCTTATGCGCGTGTACTGGGCCGTGATATCGGACGCGTCCGTGCGACCAAGGAGCACCTGCTAACGATTAATATGGGTGCAACAGCGGTGGGTACTGGCTTGAACGCAGACCGCCGCTATATTCAGCGTGTCGCTGAGGTACTGGCTGAGGTCAGTGGCTTTCCTGTGGAAGCAGATGAACATCTCGTAGATGCCACACAAAATACGGATGCCTATACTGAAGTGTCTGCTGCCTTAAAGATTTGTATGATGAATATGTCCAAGGTGGCTAATGACATCCGCTTGATGGCTTCTGGACCTCGTGCTGGTCTGGGAGAATTGAGTCTGCCTGCTCGTCAGCCAGGATCATCCATTATGCCGGGCAAGGTAAATCCAGTCATGTGTGAAGTCATTAACCAAATTGCTTTTCAGGTCATTGGTAATGATCATACAATCTGCTTGGCTTCGGAGGCGGGCCAACTGGAGCTGAACGTGATGGAGCCTGTACTTGTCTATAATTTGCTGCAATCGCTGGAAATTATGAAGCAAGGCTTCCACGTTTTCCGTGTTCATTGTGTGGAAGGAATTGAAGCAAATGTGGAACGGTGCCGTGAATATGTAGAGAACAGCGTAGGTATTATTACAGCGCTCAATCCGCACCTCGGATATGAGGTGGTATCACGCATTGCCCGCGAAGCAATTACGACTGGCAAATCGGTACGTGAGCTGTGTCTGCTATATAATGTACTGACTGAGGAAGAATTAGACATTATATTGGACCCGTACCAGATGACTCAGCCTGGTATTGCAGGAGAATCTTTGCTGAATCGTGAATAATATTGCGGAGTTTAGAATGTAGGCAACTTTGAGATAAAATGAAGGCAGCCCTGTCGAATTCGGCGGGGTTGCTTTTGTGTAAAACTGTGTCAGTGTGATAGGTGGTAACGGTAAGCCTACTAAGGAATATACCGCTTGCATACCTGCTGTAGAAAAGGGGAAGAGGAATGCTGCTGGAGCAATTATCGGCATATAAGGAATTAGGAATAGGACTTATTGTATTACTATTACTGCTTGTGCTCACCATCAGGGGGATGATACGTGGTCGTCGGAATCGGATTTTACGAGATCTGGACCCGCGTAAAATTGGAATTCAGGATATAGATCGTATGGAGGACGGCTCGGAATTTGAGCTTTATTTGCAGCGGTTATTATCCTCACTTGGCTATAAGGACATTTATAAAACAACTAGCAGCCGCGATTTTGGAGCAGATCTGGTATTTACAGACCGAGAAGGCGCCAGAGTCGTAATTCAGGCCAAGCGTTATGCTGTACAACATCCAGTCGGCTTGGGGGCTGTACAGGAAATTTACACTTCTATGCGTTATTATGCGGCCGATAAGTCTGTTGTCATCACCTCCGGACGTTACACGGAATCCTGTAAAACACTTGCTGCTGTCAACGGGGTTAAATTATTGGACCGCAATGATTTGGTGGATATGATTGACCTGTTTAAAGCCAAACGTCGTGAGGAGGTCATGGAACGTATAGAAAGTAAAACCGACGTGGTCGCCTCCAAATGGTGGAGCAAGAGCAAATCATAAAAGGGACTGAACTACTAGCCAACGAGATCGATGCCTGGTAGTCAGTCCCTTTTATTTTTTACATGATGGATCTTTATATACCGTTATCATCAGATACCTGTCCAGACATCCTTGGCATAGCGTTTTTCCTGTTGGAGATGATCCAACCATTGCTGCGCTTCTTCTTTACTTGTATGGTGTATATCCGCGTAAGCCGCACAGAGCGTGTTTTCAACGTCGGGGGCCATCCGGCTACCATCACCGCATACATACAGATGCGCTCCTTCATCAAGCAAGTGAATCAGAGTGTCTGCCCCTTCATTCATAACGTGCTGTACATACCTTTTAGGTTGACCAGGCAGACGTGAAAAGGCTGTATGAACCGTAACGATTCCTTCCTGCTCCCAGGTTTGCAGCTCTTGCTTGTATAGATAATCGAGCTTTGGATCACGGCAGCCATAGTATAAATGAGCCTCGCCGAGCTGTTCTCCTCTCTCCTTAAGCACATGGCGTGTTTGGAGAAATCCGCGGAATGGGGCAACGCCAGTACCCGGACCGACCATGATGACAGGAACGGTCGGGTCTTCCGGCAAACGGAAGCCAGACTGAGGCTTTCGCACAAAAATGACAACCGGATCATCTGGTTGGAGCTGTGCCAAATAATTGGAGGCAATACCGAGGTATTCGCCCTGTCCGCTACGGGCTGGTCCACGCACAACGCTCACAGTTATACTCGCTGAATTCTCCGATTCAAGCGGAGAACTGGAGATGGAGTAGTATCTAGGCTTGAGTGGTGGTAACAGTGAGATGAAATTTTCAAATGGCAGCTCACAGGCTGGATACTTCTCCAGAATATCTAGCATCGTGACACGCTTCTTTCGTATCTCTTGATCAAAGGTGGTATCCTCTAGCAAAGCTTCGATTTCTTTCTTGTGCGGGGGACACACTGTAAAGGATGCTAGTTGCCGTAGCTGGGCTCTGGTCGCCGGTTCTTGCAGTTCCACACTGAGAGTGAGCAAATCTCCTACACTGACAGGCCGATCTAAGGGGAGATGTGCCGCATCCCGGTCACTGCCTCTCAATACGATGTAGTTTTGATCCTGTAACTTAAAGTGTTGCATTACCCTATTCACCAGCAAAGCAGGATTACGCGGCAAAACACCCAGATGATCACCCTCGCGATAGGACATTCCGCTTGGTAATTGGATCTCCAGATGCCGAGTACTGCGTTCACTTTCAGCAGCGTGCAGTTCACGATTCACAGTAACAACGGCAGTAGCTGCCTCATAGTTGGCCGCCAGAGGAGCGCTAAGTACGTCGCTTACAAACTCTATGCTCAGACTGCTGGTGTCCTGTGGTTCTGTATCACTGTGCTCTATCCCGAAAGCATTCAGCAATTCCGGCCATAAGCCGTGGTTCCAGACTTCCCAATCCTTCTCGAAGTCACCACTAGCGTCGCCCTCGCCGCGATCATACAGTCGTTTTGCCCCTTTGGCAGCCATCAGTTCATCGATCATCCTTGGAATACGCTGATATGTGCTGGCCCAATTCCGGTCACCGCAACCAAAGACAGCGTAGCTTATGCCTGCCAATTGTCCCTCATCTACCTTCTTCAACCATTCTACGAAGGCATCAGCATTATCCGGCGGATGCCCGTTATAAGATGCGGTCGTAATAAGTACCACGCCTTCTTTAGGCAAATGGTCCACATGATCATTCAGAGTTGCTATGCTGCTGTTGAAACCCCATTTCCGACCTAAATCGGCTAGTTCACCTGCAAGTCCCTCAGCTGTACCCAGATTCGAGCCGTATAAAGACAACAAAGAAGTATCATGCTTTTCGGCATGGGGGGCTGCAACTTTTTGTTCCTCCTTTTCATGAAGTTCTTGAGCGGCACCTGGCAACATGATGGTAGTCTGTGTGCTGCGCGGACGTACTTGAATGGTGAAGCCTTCCGGCTTGAGCGTGAGCGTTTCTTTGACTTTCAACTCATAATGAGTATGATCAATCAGCTCAAAATGTTTCAGTACCATCCCCAGCACAAGGGTGGCCTCCTGTAAGGCGAACTGTTGTCCAATACAGGCTCGTTGACCGTTGCCAAAGGGTTTGTAGGCATCTTGCGGAATGGCGGAAGGGTCCTCGAAGCGTTCCGGTCGAAATTCCTCAACATCTTCGCCCCAAGCCTCGGTATCACGGTGCAGTTTCGGGATGAGTACATTGACGCTGTCGCCTTTTTTAAGCGGATAGGTTCCGTCGAGCAGTGTATCTTCTTTGGCAAAGAGAGAGAAGGCGGGCGCTGTCGGCCATAGCCGCAGGGCTTCATTCAGTATCATCCTTATGTACTTGAGCTCACGCACCTGAGTATAGGAAGGCAGCGAATCGGTCAGCACGCGATCTACTTCTTCATAGGCTTTAGTTAGCGTTCGTGGATTTTTAAGCAAATAGTAAATGGCAAAGGATAAAAGCCCACTGGTCGTTTCATGACCGGCGATGAGAAAGGTGATGATCTGATAACGGATATTTTCATCATCCAGCGTTTCACCTGTTTCCGGGTCCTTGCCTTCCAGCATACGTGCCAGTAAATCCTCTTCACCTTGGTTGCCCACGGTTTTGCGTTCTTGAATAATGCTGTCCACTAGAGAGAACATCGTTTCGCTGTCGTGTTTAAACTGTTTTTTCTTCGATAACATCAACCTGTTTTGCAAATTGAGGCGTTGCAACTGACCCATTGCTTCATCCAGTGCGCGTGTCATACTGGTCACGAACGGATGGGGCTGGTCGCGGTAAAAGCTGTTAAAACGATAATTAAAGCCGCATAATCCGATGGTATCCAAAGTCAGCCGGGTCATATCTTCCGGTACCTCTACACTTTCATCTGGATTGAGCCGAGACCATTTCTGTACCAGCTGAACAGCAAGATCAAGCATCATATTGTGGTAACCCTTCATAGCCCGCTGACTGAAGCTTGGTAGCAATATTTGGTGGGCCTTGCGCCAGTTCGGTTCCTCAGTCCAGCTTGTGAATAGTCCGTCTCCGGCAAAAGCTCGTACTTTTTGTAAGGGAGCCCACACCTGTTTGTCGAAACGGGATTCATCACAAGCATCTGCGACCAGCTTATGACCGGAAATATAAATGTTCGTTCCTTCAGGCAGATCCATGCGAAAGATGGGACCGTGCTCATTAGCAAGCTTAACCAGAGACTGGACAGGGGCATGTGTATCGATCAAGGGCAGATTTCCTAAGGGACCATATGTTTTAGGCTGCGGAATTGAATTTGTTGAAGTCATTCTAAATGTAGCTCCTTTCAGTTTCAACATAGAGTGATGGTTTCAGTTTCAAAATACCTAGGTTTTTCAATGGAAATTACACTTTAATCTTTCGAGATAAACGGAGATAAATGAATTTAGACAGTTCGTATAATAAAAACAATGAAAAATATACATTTTTTACATAATAAACAAAGACATCACACTTATCACACTTCTATTAACAATGAATTTACAGAAATTCTTATGAAAAAATATGCTTTTATAACCGATATAAAGATGTTGGGGATTTGCATTTTATGTTGAGGTGATATGTCATGAAGAAACGAGCTCTATTATTAACTTTTAGGTGGATTCCCATTGTCACGATCTTTGCATTATTGCTAAGTGCATGTGGGCAATCAGACGTACAAACCAAGGCCGAACCCATTAAGGTGGGAATCGTACTGTCAGATATTGGTCTGGGTGACCAATCTTACAGCGACGCGGCTTTTCGAGGTTTAGTCAAGGCACGGGATGAGGGGAAGATTGTTTTTGAATACCGGGAAATAACTGAGACCAAGACGTATGATGCTGCTTTTAATCAGCTTGTTCAAGAAAAAGCAGATTTAATCATTGGGTTGGGTTATATGGTGAAGGACAGTTTGGAGGCCGTTGCCAAAAAGAATCCAGACCGTAAATTTTTAATCGTGGATGAAACATCGGAATTGCCGAATGTGGCCTCCATTACGTTCAAAGCAGAAGAGGGCAGTTTTATGGCCGGAGTTGTTGCCGGGTTGACGAGTCGTACGGAACAGGTGGGTTTTCTTGGAGGTGCGGAATCTCCTCTGCTGAAAAAGTTTGAAATTGGGTATCGTGCAGGGGTGCAATCAGTCAAACCTAATGCGAAAGTTACGGCAACGTATGCAGGAGATTTTGGCAAGCCGGAGCTGGGTACGAAAATTGCAGATGACATGATCAACCAGAATCAGATTGATGTCATTTTTGCAGCAGCAGGGCTAACCGGTGTAGGTGCATTACAGGAAGCGCAGAAGCAGCATAAATTCGCCATCGGGGTCGATAGCGACCAGTTTTTTATTGCGGAAAAAGCGGTAGTGACCTCAATGATTAAAAATGTAGACACTGCAATTTATACAGTAGTCAAAGGCTTTGCAGATCATCAAAGAAAATTTACGGAGAAGGATATGGTGTTTGGACTTGCGGAAGAAGGTATAGGCTTGGCGCCTATTCGTGTCGTGACACTGAATCCGGATCAGCAAAAGGTGATGGATGATTTAATGGAAAAAATCAAATCCGGCACACTTACTGTACCCACCCAATAAATTTTCGCAAACGGAGGATGAATACTGATGAAACTGCAAGGTAAACTGGTGCTTAACGCGATGATTTCCCTGATCGCTTGCCTGGCTTTAGTAGCTTATATCATTTTTGAATTGTTACGTATTAACGCTCAAAGCAGTAATCTTGTTCCAGCTATGTTGAATGTACAGCAGCTTAATGCCTATTTGATTCAGTCGGGGCAGGCGCTGCAAAATTATTCTACTTCCATGACGGAGAGCAACAAAGCCGATGTGCAAAATCAGCTAACTCAGTCTGAAAAAACGATTACTTTGCTTTCACAGGGCATGATGCAGACCGAAGCACAGCAAAAGCGACTGGATACGATTAAAACAAAATTTAACCAATTGAAAGCAGCAACGGAAAAAGCGATGAGTGCTCAGAACAGCCCAGAATCCAAACGAGAGGCCATGCGTGCCCAGGGGATTCAGAACGATGTATTTATGCTGGATCTACTGACCAAGGCGCGTTACGACCAATACACAGAAGAGTTGACCAAGAGTATTCGTTTTACTTGGCAATTAGCCTTGACAGGCGCAGTTCTACTTCTAGTGGCGGTTGGGCTATATAATACATATACCTCCAGGCAGCTTGCCCTTAGAACCCGCAAGTTAACGGATGCAGCGAAGCAAATTGCCGAGGGGAATTTAACCGTTCAACTTCCTCAAACAAAGGGCCGAGATGAACTGGACGAGCTCAATGAATCTTTCCGTGTTATGATTGGGAACTTGCGCAGCATTGTACTCTCCATTGATCAGGCGGGGAATCGTGTCGATCTGATGGCTCGGGATATTGATCAGCACAATGAGGCCATGAAGGAAATTGTGACACAAGTCAGCACATCAACAGAGGAACTTGCGATAGGTAGTCAGAAAATTGCTGAGGACCTGTCATCGACGGTTGGCGTGGTGGATGATATGCATCAGAAGTTTGAATCAAATCTGCTGGAGACCACGCAATCCACCGCGTATAGTGAGGATGCTTTGCGTGTCATTGAGCAGGGTGCGCGTGTCATGAGTGATCAAATGCGAATCGTTGCGGAGAATCGTTCAGCAATGTCCGAAGTGGAGCAAACAGTCAGAGAGCTGGAGTCTAATGCAGCCGAGATCACAACTATGACTGGTTATGTATCTGAAATTGCCAGCCAGACGTCGCTCTTATCCTTGAATGCGTCGATTGAGGCTGCACGTGCGGGTGAAGCGGGAAAAGGCTTTGCTGTTGTTGCCAATGAAGTGAAAAAGCTGGCGAGTCAATCTGAATCTGCTGTAAAGAAAATTTATACCGCTGTTGAGGGGATCAAGCAGGCTATGGATAAGGTGAAGGCTTCTGTGGAGCAAAGTCAGGAGCTGTTCCGCGAGCAGGAGAAGGCAACCTCCTCCACCGGAGAATCGTTTAGAGAGATTAGTGGCAAAGTCCAGCAAATTGCCGGCCAAGTCAGCAAGTTATCCATAGACATGAATGTATCGCGAGAACTGAGTGTACAGGTGCAGCAAGCTATTGAGAATATTAGCGCAATCACTCAGCAGTCCGCCGCAGGCAGTGAAGAGATTACGGCTTCCACGGTGGAGCAGAAGCGTTCCTTCGAGGAATCGGCTGAGAAGGTAAAGGAGCTTCGCCAGATTCGCGAGGAGATGCAGCGGGAACTGAATCGTTTTCAGGTGGAAAAGACGAGCTGACACTGTAATACGAATACCTATGCTGCTGACCAATGAAGGCAGGCAGCACGTAAGAAGAAGTTCTACCTTGTACAGGGAGACTTCTTCTTTTCTTTTTATTTTTAATGATGTGACTTCTGTTAAGTTTAATTTGTAAAGGCAGGAAATTCCACTTCATGCGTCAAATAGATGTAGAGGTAATATGTCATCTAATATAGAGTAAGAGGAAGATGGACAACGTAGTCCGGAAGGATGAAGTTACAGGAATGTTGCGACTTAAGCTTCGATTGATACTGAAAAATAAGCAGACAAGACTGATCCTGCTGCTCACGCTGTGCGTGTCGCTCGTGATAAGCGTGATCGGCTTGCTATCGTATTCAAGATACCGTGAAGGTTTGGATACCGAGCTGAACACACCTAATATAGAATTGTTGCAAATCAATCTGGATGTGACCAATCGGGCTTTCCGTGAGTCGGATAACAAGGCGCTGGATGCGGCTTATCATCCGGATGTAGAGTCTTTTATACGTATTCATACGGACGGAAAGTCGGTATCCAACAAAGCTTCCGTTATAGATCGGCTTCAGAAATATTTGAAAACCCTTTCTTCGAGCGAAGAAATTTATTCGGTTGAAGTCATTTCTTTGGACAATCATGCTCTCATCTCCAGCAATTATGGTTATTTGCCCGATTGGAACCAGGCACCGGATACAACCTGGGTTCCCTGGATTCAGAACATTCACAAAAAGCCGCTACTGATTAAGCGAAGATGGTATGGCACGGATCAACAGCATGGCACGATAGAACTACTCTCGCTGGCTAGGCCTATAGTAGAGAATGGACAGGTCATCGGTGCAGTGTTAATCAATTTGGATTACGACCGTTTTTTCTCCAAATTGTATATTCATTTATCCAACTCGCAATACGTCTATGATCTGGAGGGTGAGCTGATCTATCCCAAGCTGAGATCGTCCTTACCCTTAAATGAGATGGGCATGGTTTTGAAAGAGCTGGATGTGAATCCTTACGCTTATGTAGAAATTGGAGATATGGAATATATGGCGAACCAGACCTTCTCTGATGTCACAGGCTGGCGTCTAGTATCACTCGTGCCGATGGACAAGCTGCTGAAAAATGTCAAGCTGGCGCGCAATATGATGCTGTGGCTGGCCTTGATCTCTATCCTGGCTGGGTGCTCAGCGGTTTACTATTACAGTTATGCGGCTTTTCGCCCCATGAAAAAAATTAATAGCCTCCTGAATTCAGGTAATAAGGGAACGCGCCAGGGAGGATTGTATGATCTGGAACCTGTGATTAGCAAGTTGGTTGGAGAATTTCATCGCAAATCATTGGTGGTAGAGCGAAGCTTGCCGGAGCTGCGATCCAAATATATAGAAGATGTCATCCAGCGTAGAATGGGTATACAGGAAATGCGTACGAAATGGGAGCAGTATTTTTCTGATTGGGACCGTAATTCTTTGGTTGTTATAATCGTGTCGATTGATCGGTATTCTACGTGGACCGCAAGCTTTCCAGAAGAGGACAAAATGCTGCTCAAATATGCGCTGAACAATATTTTGCTGGAGATGCTTGAGCCTCAGTGGAAAGCAGTCAGTGCGCCGGAGGAGGAGAATGGTCTGGTTGTCCTGCTGCAGCTCAGGGAGAGTGTATATGAAGTTGGAGCAGAGGGAGCAGCCAAAGAGAGAACATGGCTTCGTAAGAGCGTTGACAGGCTAATTCAGGTTGTTGGGGAGTATCTTCCCATGACTATTTCGGTAGGGATCGGCCATAAGGTCACAGATATTCAAGAGGTACGGGCGTCTTTTATACAAGGAAAAGAGGCGCTTAATTTACGTTTATACGAGGGGTATGGACGTTCACATATGAATATGAGCAGCAACATAAATGTGAAATGGGATTGCATAGTGGATGTGCAATCACAGGATCAGGCTCAGGATGCAAGATTACTGGACCATCGGCGTGTGGATCTGATTCGTGCTGTGGAGTCACAGGAGCCTGGTGCAAGTGCAAAGCTAGTCAGCCAGTGGGTAGAAGAACTTCGACACTATAGGACATCTCCAAACCAGGTCTACCTATTTGTTCATGAACTGCTGGAAGAATTGCTAAAATGGTGTGCCACTCAGAGTGTGACACCGCCAGATCAGCTCGCTGATTATCATTGGAATCAGATTCTGACGCTAGACCTTCAAGACATTGAGCTTTTGCTGGCCATTATGTTGACTGATATTGAAGAAAAATGGCATGGACGCCAACAGTCCAAAGATTTTGTACGTGTACAAGAGATGATCGACTATATGGAAAACTATCTGCATTTGAACATCGGGCTTCAGGAAATTGCGGATCATGTTCACATGAGCGTGTCCTCGGTGAGCAGTATGTTCAAGGAGGAAACGGGGAGTACCGTTTACGATTATTTGACTGGATTACGTGTCAAAAAGGCATGCATATTGCTATGTGAAACGCATTTGAAAATTGGTGAAATTGCAGAACAGGTCGGGTACCGAAATGAGAACAGCTTTATTCGTGTATTCCGCAAGTATAAACAAGTGACCCCAGGGAAATTCAGACAAATCAACAAATCTTCTAATGAATATGCAGATCGGTCAAAAGATCGGCGCTTTGGTGAAATCGAAGATAAATACGAGGATTAGGCGATAGATGTGGACCTCCACGCTGCGGTACATTGACTTCATGTAAGCGTGAACAATATGTCCGTAAAGGTTGGAGGTGACAACGGGTGCAAGATGGGCCCAGTTCATTTTTGGAGAAGAGGAAGCGTAATGAAGAAAAAGCCATGGCAAAAATATGTGCTGGTTGCGGCAGGAGTGGCTATGCTTTCTGCCTTGAGTATCAGTGAATATGTGGATCACCGTACCCTGCAGGATCACAGTCGTATATTTCCTGCGAAGCCAGTAACGCTTGTCGTTCCATATGCGGCGGGGGGCGGTACAGATATTACCGCAAGAGCGTTGGCTAAAGCCGCCGAAAAGCATCTCGGGCAGCCGATCATCGTCGTTAATCGAACAGGAGGCGGCGGTTCTGTCGGGCTGATGGAGGGAGCTGAGGCGCAGGCGGACGGTTATACCGTAACGTATCTGGTCGCTGAACTGACTACATTACCACATTTGGGACTGCTACCAATCACCTACGAGCGTTTTAAGCCGCTGCTTCAAACCAATATGGACCCTTCTGCCATTACGGTTCGGGCGGATGCGCCTTGGAAGACAGCGGAGGCATTTCTGGAGGATGCTAGGGTCCATCCAGGCAAGCTGAAAATGGGTAATGCAGGCACAGGAAGCATCTGGCACCTCGCTGCCGCGATGCTGGAGCAGAAAAGCGGAGTCCGCTTTACCCATATTCCTTATGAGGGAGCAGGCCCAGCAGTTTCTGCTTTAATGAGTGGATTCGTGGATGCTGTACCCGTCAGCCCCGCAGAAGTAAAGAAATACGTGGACGATGGGAAGCTTCGCATACTGGCGATCCAAGCAGACACTGTTTCGGAAGCGTTTCCAAAGGTGCCGACACTTCAGCAGGCGACTGGGTTACGTGTCCATTTTATCGGCACTTGGAGAGGGCTGGCTGTACCCAAGGATACACCGAATGAGGTGGCTCGAACGTTAGCGGATGCACTGATCAAGGGGACGAAAGACGAGCAATTCAGGGAGGAAATGCGGAAGCATGGGTTAGGGTTGCGTGTCCAGGATGCAGAGGCATTCGCACGTCAACTGAAGGATAGTCATGATACTTTCGCCAAATTAATTCCTGAACTCGGCTTAAGTCGCAAGTAAAACGGTCTTGTTTTTGCATTGGCAAAAACGAAAGGGTTGAATGAAGTTATGAAAATCAAACAAAATATCGATAAAATTCCTGGGGGCATTATGCTGGTGCCGCTGTTTATTGGCGCACTTTTTCATACGTTTACTCCATGGGCAGGCGACTATTTTGGATCTTTTACCAAGGGATTGATGACCGGTACGGTGCCCATTTTGGCAGTGTGGTTTTTTTGTATGGGTGCTTCCATAGATGTGCGAGCGACAGGCACTGTTTTGCGTAAATCAGGAACGCTCGTATTGACTAAAATCGCGGTCGCATGGGTCGTGGCGATCATAGCGTCCAGATTGCTGCCTGTTGGCGGCGTAGAAAGTGGGCTATTTGCAGGTTTGTCGGTGCTGGCGCTGATCTCGGCTATGGATATGACGAACGGCGGGCTCTATGCCTCCATTATGCAGCAGTATGGCTCCAAGGAAGAGGCAGGAGCATTTGTGCTGATGTCACTGGAATCGGGCCCGTTGGTGACCATGCTTATTCTAGGTAGTACCGGACTGGCCGTTTTTGAACCGCAAACATTTGTCGGTGCCGTATTACCATTTTTGGTCGGCTTTATGTTGGGCAATCTGGATCATGACTTTCGTAAATATTTTGGAAACGCGACACAGGCTCTGATTCCATTTTTTGGTTTTGCACTGGGGTGTTCTATTGACCTGAGTGTTATTGTTCAGACAGGCGTACTAGGTATTTTGTTGGGCATTTTTGTAATTATCTTTACAGGTATTCCACTGATTCTGGCGGACAAATATATTGGTGGTGGCAATGGTACGGCAGGAATTGCAGCCTCCAGCACAGCAGGTGCAGCGGTAGCCAATCCAGTCATTGTTGCCAATATCAAACCTGAATTTTTGCCTGTTGCACAATCTGCAACAGCATTAGTAGCCGCTTCGGTCATAGTGACCTCTATTTTGGTGCCAATTCTGACGGCATACTGGGCCAATTATATGAAGCGCAAGGGGAAGTCCAAAGGAGCGGGGCCTGTAACTCCAGGGGCGAATGTACCTAAATAAAGTTTGAATAATGAGGGCTCAATGGATCGACGTTACCATTACCCGGGAAATGTTGTGTCAGTTACAGTTACACCTTATATCCTGACATGATAAAACTTGTCCTAAAACGCTTCTGCCAACATACATATGTAAGCAGAGGAGCGTGATGGAATTGGAAAACAAGGTGCGTCGCTATTACCAGTTAAAGCAAAAGCAAAAAGAAATTGAAGGCGAACTGGCTGATTTGCGTAATGACATTACCGCTCATTGTGCAGAGCAGGAAGTATCCGATTGGGAAATTGGCAACTACCGAGTCAGGATTGTACAGCAGCACCGCAAGGAATACGATCATGCGAAATTGTATGATGCATTGCCTGATCCTCAATTATGGCGTTTGTTTTCCAAGCCGGACACTTTAAAAATTTCCAGCTTGCTAAAACTTAAGGTTATCGCGGAGGAGCAAATAAAAGATGCTGTTTCTCTTAAAACGGTGACCTTGTTACAGGTGGATAAAAGATAAATAAAAAGAGCTGCCCCGTTTTCGGAGCCAGCTCTTTTTATTATCTGTGGTTAGCAGTCTTCCACTTTCATATCTATTAAGCTATTTATCAGACAAACCTTTTCCCATGCCTTTGAGAAAATGAATACCGAACCCCATAGCCCGGTTTACATCCGGATCATTCATTGCCTTCATAAGATCACGCAGGCGAGTCTTTTTATTCTGCTTTAGATGCTCTTCGGCTTCATTCAGGCCCGTAGTGACGCTGCTTGCCAGTTTTTTCATCAGCTCGGGGTCTACCTCGGACAGCATCCCTGCTGCACCCATCAGATTATTGATCATGTTCGTCACAGGCTTGCGCGTCGCTTGTCCTACAGCGATTTTGGCGATGGTTTCTTTGGCTTTTAGCATAGACTGGGCTGCTTCGAGAAGACCGCTGTCATGCAGCTCACGTACAATTTCAAGCGTCTTATGCAATGCCGCTCCATTGTCCGCCAGATCGGCAGTCAGTTGATCCAGGGATTGTTTTTGCCGTTCTTCTGCTGTCAAAATACGTTTTCTCACAATTGAAATAGGCTTAGCCATGGTTCGACCTCCTTATTTTTGATCTACCAAATCGACGTAACCGGGACGATTCCACTTACGGTTCACTTCAACCCCATTTTGCGGATGCCGCTTTTTATAACGTGGATTGATATGAGGCAGTGGATTTTGACCATCGATCTCCAAAATTTGCATCCGTACTTTGGTTTGTTTATAGGCTGGTGTACGGGTGATGATATCAAATGCTCCACCAGTTAATAGATTGACAGCACCCTCATGGCTGGTAGAGTGCATTGGCACATAAATTTCAGTTCCCTGTACCCGGTCCGTCACCAGAACACGTAGCTTGACCGCACCATAGGGAGATTCCAGCCGAACCAGCGATCCGTCTGTAACTCCACGCTCCTCAGCCAACTCAGGGGACACTTCCACAAATACTCTTGGAAGTTTGAGCTGAAGGCCTGTTGACTTTGTCGTCATATTTCCTTCATGAAATTGTTCGAGCAGTCGACCATTATTTAAGGTCAGATCGAATTCAGCGGGGTACTCTTTTGGTGGTACATATTCGAAAAGTCCCAAGCGTGCTTTTTTATCTGGAAAGTTAAAGCCATTGGTATGCAGAAGCGGTGTGTTGCTACCATCCGGCGATCCCCAATGGAAGCTGTTCCAGCCTTCTAATACGTCATAATTACATTGAGAGAAAAATGGAGTGAGCGCCGCCATTTCCTCAAAAATTTCACTCGGATGACTGTAATCCCAATCAAATCCCATGTGCTTGGCAAATTGGCTGAAAATCCACCAATCCGGTTTGCTGTCTCCTATAGGGCGGAGCGCCTCGTATAAACGCTGTACGCGACGTTCGGTGTTTGTGAAGGTTCCGTCTTTTTCGAGTGAAGGTACGGCTGGCAAAATGACATCAGCGAATTCAGCTGTCTTGCTCAGAAATACATCCTGAACGACAAGGAAATCCAAATTCGCCAGCATTTCTTGGGTATGGTTGGAGTCCGCATCCACCCATGCCATTTCTTCTCCAGCGATATACATACCTTTGAGCTTACCCGTCTCAATGGCTTCCAGCATTTGAATGTTATCCAGTCCGCGTTGGCTTGGAATTTGTACGCCGTAGGCCGCTTCGAACTTGGAACGAATGGCATCGTTCGTTACGGGCTGATAGCCAGGGAAAATATCTGGCATCGTACCCATATCGGCAGCGCCCTGCACATTGTTATGACCACGAAGCGGATATGCGCCTGCACCCGGACGCATAAAGTTGCCAGTCACCAGCAGCAGGTTGGCAATTGCAATCGAAGTGTAGGAGCCTGCGATGTTTTGTGTCACGCCCATACCCCAGCAAATGGCCGTGCCATCCGCTTCGTGAATCATGGTTGCTACCTGAATCAGCGTCTCTTTGGAGATGCCAGTTTCCTGTTCGGCGAATTCCAAGGTGAAGTTCTCCAGCAATTTCAAATATTCAGGATAGAAATTTACATGTTCCTCAATGAATTTAGCATCATGCCAGTTTTGCTCAATGATGTATTTGGCTACAGCGGATAACCATACATAATCCGTACCTTGCTTCGGACGCATGAACAGATCTGCGCGTTCTGCCATTTCATGTTTGCGCAGGTCCACCGAGATCAGCTTTTGACCATGCAGCTTATGCGCACGTTTGATGCGGGTAGCCAGCACAGGATGTCCTTCTCCCGGCGCACAGCCGACCAGTATGACCAAACCTGCTGAGGCAATGTCTTTAATCGTACCGCTGTCTCCGCCGATGCCTCCGGTGTATTGTAGACCCCATGATGCAGGAGATTGGCAATACCGTGAGCAGTTATCAACGTTATTCGTTTGGAACACCTGACGAGCCAGCTTTTGCATCAGATAATTTTCTTCATTGGTAAATTTGGACGAAGAAATAAAGCCGAGTGCCTCGCCGCCGTAGGTTTCTTTGATCGCTCCCATTTTGCTGGCCATCAGGCTCAAGGCTTCTTCCCAGGTTGCTTCCACGAATTCGTCTCCTTGACGAATTAAAGGCGAGGTCAAACGCTGATCGCTATTCACAAAATCCCAACCGAATTTCCCTTTGACGCAGGTCGAAATGCCGTTAACAGGCCCCTCAGAGGTAGGTTGTACCTTCAAAATTTTGCGGCCTTTGGTCCAAACTTCAAAGCTGCAACCTACACCACAAAACGTGCAGACGGTTTTTGTTTTTTTCGTACGGGTTTCACGCATCGCTGCTTCAGCTTCCGAAATTGCAAAAATCCCGCTGTAGCCTGGCTCCACTTCCTTAATTAGATCAACCATTGGATTTAATAAATCCTTATTTATGCCGCTCATGAAGCCCGCCTCTCCCAGCATGGATTTTTCCATCAAGGCGTTACATGGGCAGACCGTTACACACTGACCGCAGCTGACGCAGGAGGAATCGTTAATTGCAACTCCTTCATCCCAGATCACGCGAGGGCGTTCAGCCTCCCAGTCGAGGGACAGTGTTTCATTGACCTGAAGGTTCTGACATACCTCTACGCATTGGCCGCATGCAATACATTGATTGGGATCATAACGGTAAAAAGGATGGGACATATCCACTTCTGTGGGATCAACCTTCGGTCGATATGGATATTTTTGATGTTCAATTTCCATAAGCTCTGCGGTGTTATGCAGTTTACAATTACCGTTGTTGTTATCGCACACTGTACAGTAGAGGAGGTGATTTTCCAACAAACGATCCATAGCCTCGGTTTGAGCTGCTTTTGCGCGATCTGAATGTAGATGAATATTCATTCCATTCGTAGCAAGTGTTGAACAGGAGCGTACAAGCTTTCCGTCTACTTCCACGATACATGTGTCACAGGTGCGGATCGGATCCACTTCGGGAACGTAACACAGTTGGGGATGGGCAATATTGTTTTCGTTGATTACTTCAAGAATGGTTGCACTGCTATTCGTTTTCAGTTCCTGTCCGTTTAATGTAATTTTGATCGTACTATCCGTCACGGTTCAGGCTCCTTTCAGATTTTGAATTTTAAAATTGGGAACAAAAAAACTCCACCATAAACACAAGTGCTCGTGTTTAAGCACTTGTGTTTATGGTGGAGTAGTGACCAAGCTCTAGGTCCTGGAGGCCAATCCGCCATAGGAGTATGTATTAATACCAGACAGTACGCACCGTCTGTATATCAATAAATTGAATATGTCATTTTCTGCATGTCATCTGGTGTAACTATAGCGTAAAATTTAAGATAGTTCAACGGTGATTTATTAAAATTTTTAATCGATAATGATTATCAATTGAGAAAGCGAAAAATCATTGACAAACGACCCAGGATTGCTAACAATAGGAATGTATCTATTTGAGAGCATTCGTGAATGGAGTGTACGTGAGAATCGCGTATATTTTATTTGGCGCAGCGCTTGTTAGTTTGATTTTTCTATATCACATGATGTGAGGATTCGTAAAATCCTGATGTAGATAAATTAACCGGCATTTAGCAGATTCTTCGGTATTCATAAGCGAAGAAGTTGTTGTGATGCCGGTTTTTTGGTTCAGTTTAGAGTTTAAAGAGGTTTATTAATGAAGACGGATTGAGGTGAACGGGATGGCGAACCGCAGCGACGATCAATGGAATCGTCCGTTACGGGACTTGAGAATATCCGTCATAGACCGATGTAATTTTCGGTGCCGATATTGTATGCCTGAAGAAATATTTGGCCATGACTATCCGTTTTTGCCAAAAGAAAAAATATTGACCTTTGCGGAAATTACCCGCCTTTCTCGTATCTTTGTCTCGCTGGGTGTTACAAAGCTGCGCATTACTGGTGGTGAGCCTTTGCTGAGAAAAGATCTGTCCTCGCTCATTCATTCGTTAACTCAACTCGATGGGGTTGAAGACATTGCTATGACGACGAACGGTGTCTTTTTGCCTAAGTATGCAGCGTCACTGCGAGAGGCGGGGTTGAAGAGAGTGACAGTTAGTCTGGATTCGCTTGATGATGATCGATTCCGCCGAATGAACGGGGGGAGAAGCAGTGTAAAGGCGGTGCTGGAAGGTATTGAGGCTGCAGCTCAAGCGGGAATGCAGGTGAAAATAAATATGGTCGTGCAAAAGGGCTTTAACGATCAGGATATCGTGCCCATGGCCGACTATTTTCAAAAGAAAAAGCATATTTTGCGCTTTGTTGAATTTATGGATGTAGGCAACACCAATGGCTGGAAATTGGATCAGGTTGTTTCCAAGCAGCAGATCATCGAAACGATCCACGAGCACATGCCGTTAGAACCTGTTCCACCCCAATACAAAGGTGAGGTGGCGACGCGCTATAGGTATCTGGACAGAGACGGGGAAATTGGCATTATTTCATCCGTTACGGACGCTTTCTGCTCCACATGTACACGGGCTAGAATTTCTGCTGAGGGCTCCTTGTACACATGCCTGTTTGCGTCTAAAGGGTACAAGCTTCGCACGATGCTGCGGTCCGAGCAATCCGATGATGAGATTAGATCTTACATTGAGCGTGTATGGAGAGGACGTACCGACCGCTATTCAGAGGAACGGTTGACTCATACAAAGCAAGCATCGTCCAAAATTGAAATGTCACATATCGGCGGGTGAACCAAAGAGCCAGCCTGTCAGAAACAAGGGAGTTGAGCACATGGAAAAGCCGGCTGAGGTAAAACGCGAGATCCTACGTTACCGGGACGGTCAGATCAAGCGTTTTGAAGACACAGTGGTGACGGAGTATCCGGTGACCATTAAAATTAATCAGCAGGAATTTGCCACCATGGTTTGTACACCAGAGTATGTAGAGGATATGGCAGTAGGCTTTTTGGCCTCTGAAGGCGTCATTCAACGGTATGATGATATCGAAGATATTTGGGTTCAGGAAAAAGAAGGATTTGTTCATATTAAAACCCGTCGGATGAATGAGTTTTATCAAAACTTTCATTCCAAACGATACATTACCTCCTGCTGCGGAAAAAGTAGACAGGGATTTTACTTTATAAATGATGCCAAAGTGGCAAAAAGAATGAATGATGCCCATGTTACGGTATCTTTTGATGACTGTTTTCGACTGATGAATTTGATGCAAACCTCGGCACATACGTTTCAGGAGACTGGTGGCGTTCACAATGCTGCGCTGTGTGACAAAGACGGAATAATCCTGTCCAGAATGGATATCGGCCGACACAATGCGCTCGATAAAATCTATGGGTACTGCCTAAAGCATGATATTATATTACAAGATAAAATCATCGTATTCAGTGGGCGCATCTCGTCTGAAATTTTGTTGAAGGTTGCGAAAATTGGTTGTGAGGTTGTTTTGTCCAAGTCAGCTCCCACAGAGCTTGCACTTGAATTGGCAGAGGATCTCGGGATTACTACCGTCGGTTTTATACGAAGTCGTTCTTTGAACGTGTACACGCACACGGAGCGGATTAATGAACTGGTAGAAACTAAAATATAATATAAAAAATAATCAATGTAGACCATCATCGTTAACCAGCATGGAATAAAACCTTTCGAGGTATTAGTTCATGTTGGTTTTTCTTGGTGTATATGCGATGGTCAGTCCTTGTACTGAAAGGGGGGAACCTACTTAATGAACTATCATATTCAAGTTTTTGCCGGACTTGCAGAACTGATGGGAAAGCCTATGATCACGGTGTCTGCTGATCAGGAAACGATGACCGTCAACGAATTAAAAGACTTGCTGTCCAAATATTTTCCTGAAGCAGCGGCCCAGTTGCAGGGGGCTTTTGTTGCCAGAAATCAAGCCTACGCCGCTCCTGAGGATCTGGTTAGTATACATGATGAGATTGCGATTATTCCTCCGGTTTCAGGAGGATGAGTTTCAATAACAGACTAGGTGAATTCGATAGATAGGGTGTATTAAAGGGGGGCGGGTGCATAATGCAATATCATATTCAATTATTCGCAGGTATGGCGGAACAATTTGGTGACGTGATCACTATGGAACTTTCACAGGAAACGGTGACCATTGCAGACATTCGAACAAGGCTGAATGAGCTGTACCCGGAGATAGCTTCACAACTGTCAGGTTCTTTTTTTACCCATCATAAGAAGTTGGCTTCTCCAGATGAACTTGTGCTTCCATCAGACGCAATTGCTCTTCATCAGTCAGCACCCGGAATGGAGACGGTCGTTTCAAAATGTGGCTTATACGCTATTACCTACGATCTGATTGATGCCGATGAGGTAACCTCCAAGGTACACGACCCTTCACATGGGGCTTCATTGACCTTTAATGGTACGACTCGGGAATTTACACAAGGTCAGCGAACGGTGCTGCTTGAATATGAAGCATATGTGCCGATGGCCATGAACACGATGAAGCAGATAGGTGACGAAATTGCAGATCGTTGGCCGTCAACGCGCACTGCTATTACACATCGGCTTGGTACGGTAAGGATTGGAGAGACCAGCGTCGTGATTGCTGTTTCTGCTGCGCACCGTGATGCTTGCTACGAGGCCAGTCGCCATGCTATTGAACGCTTGAAGCAAATCGTACCGATTTGGAAAAAGGAAGTGTGGGAAGACGGCTCGGAATGGAAGGGGCACCAGCTAGGTGGCTGGAATCCTCATAACACCCCATAACTTCGAGTTAGGCGGGACATCTGGACTTTTATCTTGTCTGATCAACTTGCAGCAATTAATGGATAAGAAGTATGGGGGCGTAAATTAACATGTCTGAAATGAAAAAGGACCCAATAACAGATGCTGATGCAAAAGCACACACGCAGGCGTCTCACGCTCGATATTCAAGACAAGAATTATTCGGAAAAATCGGGCCGACAGGACAAAAAAATATCCGCAGCAAGCATGTATTAATGGTAGGTGCTGGAGCACTGGGAACTGCGAACGCGGACATGCTGGTGCGAGCGGGCATCGGACGGTTGACGTTGGTAGACCGGGATTATGTAGACTGGAGCAACCTGCAACGCCAGCAGCTCTACGACGAAGCGGATGCCCATGAACAGATACCCAAGGCAGTGGCCGCCCAGAGGCGATTGCAGCAAATCAATTCGGACGTGGACATCCGTGCGCTAGTCCAAGATGTATCACTGGAGGAAATCGGCGATATTGCCGCAGGGGTGGACCTCATCGTAGATGCCACTGATAATTTCGATACACGTCTGCTTTTGAACGATTACGCTGTAAAGCACCAAATCCCCTGGATTTATGGAGCGTGTGTTGGTAGCTACGGGACAACCTTTACGATCGTTCCAGGACAGACACCCTGTCTGCATTGTCTGCTCGGAACTGTACCGCTCGGCGGTGCCACCTGTGATACGGTCGGTATCATTAGTCCAGCTGTACAAATGGTGGCAGCTTACCAAAGTGCCGAAGCATTGAAGCTGCTGACTGGGGACAATTCAGCCTTACAAGGCAAGCTGATTTCCTTCGATCTATGGAATAATCAACATCAGGCGATCCAGATCAGCGCCATGAAAAAAATTGATTGTCCGACGTGTGGTGAGCATCCAGTGTATCCATTTCTACAATCGGAGCATCAGGCTAAAACGGCTGTACTGTGCGGACGTGATACGGTTCAGATTCGACCAGTCACGGGTGCTGTACGTGATCTGAACGAAGCGGCACGCCTGCTATCCCGCCAAGGGGGCAAAGTGGAGCATAATCCATATCTAGTATCCGTTGTCATTGGATCGCATCGGTTGGTTCTTTTTCAGGATGGACGTGTTCTGATCCATGGCACCAAGGATATCGCCGAGGCAAGATCTATTTATCACAAATATTTGGGTTGACCCAATAGATTTGGACCGTTATGAGATTGCATTGTCAACTCATTTCGGAATTTAGAGGACAGGGGAAAAACAAATTGAAAAAGAGATTCGGGTACATATTCATGTTTTTTGGATTGTTGGCATGGGTTCTGGCTGGGTGTTCGTCTCCGGCTGCTGTACAGTCGACACCGTCCGCACCCAAAACAGAGTTGATTGTATCTGCCGCTGCGAGTCTTCAAGATAGTCTGAATACGCTCAAGGATCAATATGAAAAGCAGCACCCAGATATCAAGCTTACCTTTAACTATGCTTCATCCGGTACTTTACAAAAACAAATTGAGCAGGGTGCACCCGCTGACGTATTTATATCGGCAGGCATGAAGCAAATGAAGGCTTTAACCGATGCTTCATTAGTGGAAAAAGATAGCGTACTGCTTCAAAATAAACTGGTTGTGGTTGTTCCGCAAGATAAGGCGAACAGCACGGATAACAAAAGTATTACACTCAATGATCTGACAAATCCTTCTTTCCTAAAGCTTGCTGTTGGGGAGCCTACTACCGTTCCAGCCGGACAATATTCCAAAGAATCGCTGACAAAGGCCGGATTGTGGGACAAGCTGGAACCGAAGATGGTATTCGCCAAAGACGTAAGACAGGTATTAAACTATGTTGAAACAGGCAATGCCGATGCTGGACTCGTTTATTTGACAGATGCCAAATCATCCGATAAAACAGTCGTAGCACTAGAAGTACCTGAGGAATTGCATGCACCTATCCTGTATCCAGAAGGTATTGTAAAAGCAACCAAACACAGCAAGGAAGCAGGCGAGTTTGTCGATTTTCTGCGTACAGATGAAGCCATGAGCGTATTCAGTAAAGATGGATTTTCAGCTCCAACAGAAAAGAAATAGAATTCACAGATAAAGGAGGGGGTCCCGTTGGATTGGTCGGCTTTTCTTCCTCCGGTTATCGTATCTGTCAAAGTCGCTGTCGTTGCCAGCATTATTGTCTTTTTATTAGCTACTGTGGTAGCTCGGATGATGGCGAACTGCTCGCTGCGGAGAGGAACCAGCGTGATTGAGACCGTCCTACTTCTTCCGCTCGTTTTGCCGCCCACTGTTGTCGGCTTTATATTGCTCATCTTGCTGGGAAGGAAAAGCTGGATTGGCACTGCCTTTGAAAGTCTGTTCCAGCAGACCATTGTATTTACGTGGGGAGCCGCAGTGGTGGCGGCCGTAGTTGTTGCTTTTCCACTGGCTTATCGGACGATCAAAGCAGGCTTTGAAGCTGTAGATCCCGAGGTAGAGCAGGCTGCACGTGCGCAAGGTGCCAATGAATGGCAAGTGTTTCGACATATTACGATGCCCCTTGCCTACCGACCGCTCATTTCAGGATACATTCTCGGATTTGCCCGAGGGTTAGGGGAGTTTGGAGCTACACTGATGCTTGCGGGTAATATTCCTGAACAGACTCAAACCCTGCCTACGGCGATTTACACCGCGTCCGAGGTCGGAAATATGACACTCTCCTGGAGTTGGGTAGCCGTCATTATTTTATTCTCTTTTATCATGTTGATGCTGTCGAATCGATTGGTGAAAGATTAGTCTGTTTGGATTCAGTAATATACGCAGTCTGTCCGATCGGGCGGGCTGTGTTTTCTTTTCTATGCGTCCAATGGTAAGCATGTTCCAAGAATCACTTTCGCTTCATCTCTGTTTTATATGATAGGAATCGGTTATGATGGAAATAGTAACAAGGATTTTAGTAGATTTAGGAGAGCGGTGCGATATGAGAAAGGAAACGGGTTTTAACGAAATTATTCGAAAAGTACGTAAAGAGCTATTTGGAAAAGGCCCGGAACGCATACATACAACCTTTGTAGATAATATGGCCATCACAATGCTATACGGCAATTTAACTCCATCCGAAAAATTTCTTGCACAAGAGGTTGCAGGAAGAGAGATGGTGCATGCAGCTCGAACCAAAATGGTACAAAAAATCTATCCTGTACAGTTCAATAAAGAACTGGAGGAGTATATGGATTCCCGCTTACTGCATCTTTTTTCAGATATTAAAGTGGAGGAGGATATAGCCATCTCCGTTTTTGTGTTCGAGGATAATATTGCTGTGAAATAAAAAGAAATTGGAACCCACAATATCCATATTGTTGGAGAGTTCGACTGCACCTTTGATTGATTTCGATGTTTGGATGCAATGAAAAGTGAAGGAGCTACATAGTTTATGAAAAAAGATGATTTTGGAAATAGAATGAAGGAATATGAAAATGCTTATAGATTAAGTCTGCCCCGCCGTTTACCCGTAATTATCAGAATCGATGGTGCTCATTTTCATACTTTTACACGTGGGATGACGAAACCTTTTGATGAAAAGTTAATCTTTGCATTATGGGAGACGTGCAAATATTTGGCTTATAATATTATGGGCTGTAAACTGGTGTACCATCAGAGTGATGAAATCTCTCTGCTTCTTACGAATTATGACAAATTAACGACACAATCATGGTTTGAAAATAATCTTCAAAAGATGGTATCTATATCTGCCTCTTTGGCTACTGCCAAATTTAATGAGGAAATCCAGAAAGTTTATCCGGATAAGCCTCTAGCCACTTTTGATGCAAGAGCATGGGTTTTGCCTCACGATGAGGTTGCCAACTACTTTCTATGGAGACAACAAGATGCTACTAAAAACAGCATTTCTATGGTAGCTCAAGCTCATTTTAAGCATTCAGAACTACAAGGATTGAACGGAAGTCAGCTCCAAGACAAGCTTTTTGTGGAAAAAGGACTGAACTGGAACGACCTTCCGGTCTGGCAAAAGCGGGGAATCTGTATTACCAAACAACAGTATAACAAAGGAGAAGCCGTCAGAAGCAAGTGGGATGTTGATCATGACACGCCAATCTTTTCACAAAATAGAGATTATATTAACCAATATGTATACCTGAACAAGGATGTGTGAGGTTTGGAGTGTGTCATTTTTATAGGAATTCAGGCTTCGGGCAAATCGACTTTTTATAAAGAACGATTCTTCAAAACACATATGCGAATAAATCTTGATATGCTTAAAACACGAAATAGGGAAAATATGTACCTTCAGACCTCCATCGAAACGATGCAGCGTTTTGTAGTGGACAATACAAATCCCACAGTCGAAGAACGAAAGAAATATATAGATGCTTGTAAAAACAAGGGATTTAAAATCATTGGCTACTACTTTGAACCTGATTATGCTGAATCTATTAAGCGTAATGAGCAGCGCACAGGCAAAGAGTATATTCCTGAAATCGGTATTAAAAGTGTAATGAGTAAACTAGAGGTCCCAAGTTACGAAGAAGGATTTGATGAAATTTACAGCGTGATTTCGAGTGAGGGGACGTTTCGGATCGAAAAGCAACCATAGAACCGTATAATTTAGGAGGAGCATCTATGAACATACCAGAGAGATTTATCAAACGTTTTCCAGCATACGAGGACGTATTTGCCAGCGATCTTGAACATCACCGCAAACACTTTCTGCCAATTTGCTCGATTAATCTCCAATTTTTATTTCCAGAGCAGGACGAGTGGCTTCATTTTGTTTCCGTAAAAGAAATCCACGAAGGCTGTGTGGGTGAAAATACTCAGCAATTTCATACCTTATATACCAAGGAAGATATGCTGGGATTCGATGTAATTGACGGCAAATACAAATTCGAAGCAGACTGGAATTATTTTAGTCTTCATCAGAAAGCGCAGCTGGAAGCTACCTATGAAGCGCTGAAATCTACCGGGGATAAAGCGTACCTACGTATGAAGAGAGAAGTCATGGCGTTGGACGGACTGGAGCAGGTGTACACAGCTAATGAACAAGATTACGAAGCTCGCAAAGCATTTTTCTTAGAAAATAATAAAATCTATCCTTATTCCTCCTTTGGAGAGGCCAAAAAGTCTGTGGAAGAGCTCACCCACGATTTTGAGGAAAAGCAATCCAGTGGTTGGGGGCTAAGCTTTCCCGAAGTCAACGGTATTCTGGATGATATTGCATTTCAGTCTGATGAGGCTCAAAGCTACATCAAGGAATATGACGAATCCTTGGAAGAGATGCTTAAGTTCGAGCAAACTAACTTGCTTCATGTGCCTAAACGTACCAATGGTGAGACATTTACATATATCGGTTCTTTCACCGGGTATTATTTTCAAGCGTTTGGAGCTGATACGGTTTACTTATTTTATGATCGAGAATTAAAGAAAGCGGTAATTTGCTTCGAGTATTCCTAGGAAATAGAAAAAGCTCCCCAGACGGGAGCTTTAAAATTTATTTCTTATTGATCTTCACGTCGTGCTCTTTGGCAAGTGTGTTAACCTGTTCACCAAAATCTCTGAATAGCTTTTTACCCTCGCTTAGCTTGGTATTACCCTCATTAATTAAGTTCAGATCCCCTTTTTCCAACGCATCGACCATCGTAATGAGTGCTTCCTTTTGAGTGCTAACTGCCTTGATGTAGGTTTCGTGGACAGCTCGTACCTCAGGAGTTTCCGTCTTTACTGCTTCAACCTTATCCAGGTATTTGGTGTATTCTGGGATAATATCATCTCGTAACGTATTATATAGTGTTTCATCATCTGTGAAGTTATCCCCTGTCACGGATTCATATTTTTCAGTTACTGCTTTTTCATCTTGTGCTAACGGAAGCATTCCGTCATTCACATAGGTAATTAAATCTTTTTTTACTGGATCGGTAGAGCAAGCTGACAAAATTGAAAAGCAACACAATACTAGCATAAATACGGTGAGTTTTTTCATCTGTATTCCCCTTTTTTATGTATGTTTATGGGTAATTCGACGCTGATATAGGCTAAAAGTACTACCCATATCTATTTATTATAACGTATAAACAAGAGATTGGTAGGGTTTTTATGGTAAAATAGTGTCTAAAATAAGTTTATTGTCCCAGAATTATCATATAATCTATTGACTCTAGGGGTTTCTATTTTAGGGAATGAAGACTAAAAAATATTTACTCAATATATTCCATTAGAACCAAGAATGTTTTATGATAGAGACAACAGCCTAGAATTGCCCTGGTTTCTCCGGGGAAAGCGGGAATTCCTTAAACCATTTGAGAGGGGATTTCAGTATGAAGAGGTTCAGAAAGGCTATTTCAGTTATGCTAAGCTTGATGCTCCTGTTTGCTTTTGGGATGACTGCAAACGCGAGTCAAGGTACAGAGTTGAACAAGGAGAAACAAGCTATTGAAGCTGATTCCAGTTTTCAGCTAACAACGAACAACGAACAACGAACAACGAACAACGAAGATGTTATTGAGCGTTTAACCCGGGTGGACAAGCCTGAAGGTATTACATCCTCCGTTTATAACATGCAGGAAAATATCAATTTTAAAGCACCAGAGACATTCTCTTTGAAAAGGGAGACCCTTCCTTCCCTGAAAGCTAGTCCAACGGCAGCCACAGCTTCTTCTGCTACGTATTCAGGTACAATTACGGAAGAGGGAGGCACGCAGTTTTTATATCCGATTTATGTGAAGCCAGGTGAATTGTTGCAGGCACAGTTGGATGGTCCATTTTCAGAGCAGCTTGACTATGACTTATACTTGTACGAATTTGATATGACAACAGGGGATATCAACCCCAATGCTATTGACGCCTCCACCTATGGAACCTATTTTAACAAGTATGAACAGGGATCGGCATCACTTCCTGAAAACGTAGGAAGCCGCAATGCTACCGGATCTGAGAAAGCTTACGCAGTTGCAGTCCATTCCAAAAAGGGATCGAGCATAAATGATCCTTTCTATTTAACCGTGGATGTAAACTCCCAATATGATGCCTATGAACCGGATGAGAGTGCTTTTCATGCCTATAACTTTACATTTAGTACAGGGGGATCTACCCTTAATTCACGCTCCATTCATTCAGGAATTGACAATGATTGGTATCAAATCGCAATTCCTGCGAATCGCAATTATGATGGTTTGAATGTCAAACTGGACAGCACTTCGGAAAGCTACGGTTACAAAGCGGAAGTTTATGGGGCTCTTAGTGGCAACCAAATGGCGCTTCTGCCGCAAACCAATCATAATGTCACTTTGAATACGGGAACCTACTATGTGCGAGTGTACACCACAAACCAGTATTCACCCGACCATTTATATGCACTCACACTTAAACCAGTACTTCGGGCTGGAAAAATTGTAATTAACGGTTATGACTCTAAAAACGGTCCGAATGACTATCCATCCTACTCTTACGGTCGCCATTATCGGGTTAATGGAAACACCAGCCTGACTGTAAAGGGTGTTGTTACTACAACGGATAATTATCCAGTAGCAAATGCACCAGTTAATGTGACATGGTTGAACCAGAACTGGACTGAAAGCAGCGGGAATCGAACTCGTACAGGTACTGGTTATACGGATCAAAATGGAGCCTTTAGTGTGACCCTTTCCCTGCCGCATTCTACGGGAAGTATTGCAGAATACTTGTCTGGTCCCATAAGCTTTACACATTACTATGATCTTTCAGGTGTAGCTGCCCAGGTGTCAGGTACTTCACTTACAGCTACAGATATTGTATATCACTTTGCTTATAGCATTTATGGTGGTTGATGTACTGTCTATAAAGCAATGACAACGTCAGATTGTTTATTTTAACAATTTATATTCAGAGTCAGGATCTTGCTTCAAAAATTGTTCATTTTTAGGACAAAGCATATATTCATTCCATATATGCTTTGTCCGATATATATAGCAACAGGGTTACATTACATCGTACATACGCCTTAGATTGCCTGTTACAAACATGACAGGAGGAAGTTGAATGAATTTTGAACCTCTTAAAGCACAACAAGCGGTTCTTAGCTCTGGTAGCTTACGGATCAATCCGACAAGCAAGCAAGTTCCGTCCCCCCAGCTACATGAAGAAAAAGTGTCCAGGTTCGTCGTTCAGGATTCTGTGGAGATTAGTGAAGCTGGCAGAAAGCTGGCTGAGGGGGATATCGTGTCACATGCTGCCAAGTATTTTGGCACAACTCAGATCAACGATGCATTAAACCGGGTTTTGGAGGGCCAACCGGAAGAAGTATCCGATGCTGTGTACAATATGATTCAATCCAATTTTATCGTCGATGGAACGGTAACGGATGAGAAGCAGCGCGCGGTATTGCTGGAGATGGGAGTTTCCCAGTCCAAGTATATTGCGGATCATTACATGGAAGGCGATAAAGCCAAGGAATTTATGCAAACCATGAACCAGATAGCTGGTATTGCCTTGACACGAACCATTGATTCAGAGACCGGAGATATTAGCTACACGACTCCTACGGATCGTCCGATAGGTGCCCCTGAGGACTACGTCAAGCTGTCGGAAGTGATGAAACAGGTCGATCCTCAAAAATATACTGCGTTCATGAATGACATTAAGGGTGGAGGAAATGGATTAAGCCAGCTGTTGAGTTTTGCACAAAAGGTTCCTCAAAACCCCTATTGGATTAATAAATACAAGGAACGTACAGAACAGACTGAAGAGCTGTTAAATAAACCACAGTTAACGAATTGGTTTGACAAAGCGGATACATCCTCAGCTTCCGCGTTTATGAACAGTATGCAAAATCTTCTTAAGGAATCTTCTCCTGCTCAGGACTCTTACATGCAGAATATGCGGGGATTTTTTCGAAACTTGGGTGTTCAGGTTGATTAAAACTTCAAAACGATCGCTGAGATGAGAAATTCGAGAATTTATTACAGTTCATTTTGCTGTTCTGTTTACATCCTGCTTGGAACGAAGTATAATAGCTTCAAAACATACTCGTGAACTTGAGGAAGCACCTCAAACTTAGGCATTATTGCCTTGGTTTGGGGTGCTTTTTCTATTTTAGTCAAAGCGAGTACGTAGAAATCTTTGAAAATAAAATAAAGTAAGGAGAAGTGATATGTATCGAAAAAATAAACGAAGGGTTAGGAAGCACAGTAAATGGGTGTATGGAGCACTGGCTTTACTCCTCTTATTGATGACCATTCCTATATTCCCGCAAAGGGTATCAGCTGCTACCCAAGAAATCATAGGAGGCCCTTTTTGCCAAAACAATTTGCCGGGTGGGGGCGACAGTTGGGGCTCTTGGTCAGGAAGTGGGATAGGAGCAACGGAAGTATACACTGGCATGGGCTCGGCAAGGTATAAATGTGATGGGACTACACAGCCGACAAATCGTTTTATTGATATTGGAAGATCTATTAAGACTTCTGATTACAGGGTTTTTGTTTACATTGAGGGGTCTTATCATACCGATATATATACATCTAATGCCGCAGCAGGCGACAGTTGGAGACCTAACGGAACGAATTTATATACATGGACTAATGTAACGAAATTCTATGCCAATAGCGATTACCAGGGAAAATGGATAGATATCACCGACTCTATTACATTAAGGGATGTTCGATATTTCAGAGCGATGGGAACTAGTCAACAGACAAGTAATGAAATATCCAGGTTTGGAATCCGTATTATTCCCAAATCAGACTTGATGCCTAAACCACCCCAGATTCATGCAGGTGCAGAGGGACAGGCTGTTACAGGGTGGACCAAAGAGCATGTAACCGTGTGGATCGATGGAGATGTAGCTCCTGAAGGATTAAAATACTATGAATATAGCCTGAATGGAGGAGCATTTCAGCAATATATCGGGCCTTTCACTGTCTATGATCATGGTGTAAATACAATTTATGCTCGTTCAGTGGATGTGAATAACCAGTATAGTGGTCTTTCTTCCGCGAATGTCCGGATAGACAGGATGCCACCCACTCCCCCCAATATAGACGTAACAGGAAACAGTAATGAATATGCCATTTCATTACAACCGGGTGCAGACGATTATTCTGGATTAGCTCATACTCAATTTCGGTTGACCGGCGTTGTGAATCAGGATTGGCAGGATTACGGTGGAGTGTTTCATGTGAATCAAGACGGCAAAAGCACGATATATGCTCGTTCCATCGATAGCGTCGGTAATGTGAGCCGGGAGGTAAGCAAAGAAGTCACGATTGATAAAAAGGGGCCGACGGCTCCTCTTATACGGGCTAGCGAAACAGGTCCAACAAACCGTGATGTGAATATTACCATTGAGTCAGGGAGTGACTCTACAAATGGAATTAAGATGACGCAGTATCGTTTGAGTCCAACAGGGGAGTGGCTGACATACAATAGCACTTTTACATTGAATGCAGAAGGGAGTTATGAGCTATCAGCGCGGACGATCAATAATCTTGATGTGTCTAGTCCAATTGTGACTCAATCGGTCCTGATTGATCGTACCAAACCAACCCCTCCGAAAGTTGCGTTTTCTGAGGTAACGAATCCTACCCGATATATCAATAAGCCAGTACAATTTACGCTCTCAGGTGCAACGGATACTACAGCCGTACATTATGAATATCAATTGGGCTCTGGCGCTTATGTGCCTGGTTCATCGGGAATATTAAATAGTTCGGGGATTGTAGAAGTAACTGCTCAGGCTGTAGATGCAGCTGGAAATCGAAGCGTTCCGGTGACTGCAAAAACTTATATCGATTTGGAACAGCCGAGCATCCAACTGACACCCAACTCGCGTGAATGGAAGGATACCCATATTGACGTGAAGATACAATATGCTGACCAGCATTCGGGGATTGAACCATCGACAATGCAGTATAAAGTCACGAACAGTCCCGATTCACCAGAAAACTGGAAGACTGCAGCCGATCCCATAGTCCAGCTGGATCTTTCAAATGAAGGTGAATGGTATGTCCATGCGAAGGTAAAAGACCAGGCAGGAAACATCTACGAAACGGTCAGCAGTGAACTTCGCATTCAAAGGCAACCGCAGTCGGTTGTACTGTCGGCAACATCTGTACGCAACACAGAGGTTGATTTGCAATGGATTCTACCCTCTGGTCTTAACGATGGTTATGTCTATACAGTCCGGAATCTAACAACAAATGAGGTTTGGAATGTTAGCCATCCAACCAATTCTTTTACAGATACAGGGCTACTAGGAGGACATGAATATGAGTATGAAGTGCGTTGTAGTAATCATGTAGGTGGCAATGCGTATTCCAATCGAGTGCATGTATTAACGTTACCTGATGCCCCAGATCACGTCCAGTTGCGACCAGTCTCTCGTCATTCAGCAGAAATTATGGCCGACTTTACGCCAGTATTTTCAGCTAATAAATATAGTATTACAGCAGCGGACGCAAGTACGGGAGAAATCATATTTAAGGATACGGTTACACAGGATGTGTATAACTCAATTAAGGGAATGGAGCCTGGTAAGTATTACGAAGTTTCTGTATCCGCTATAAACGACACGGGAGAGGGGGCAGCAAAGCATGTATCTTTTTTAAGTCTACCAGACAGCCCAAGCGGATTCCGAAATGTAACCGTAAGAGAAGATGGAATCGACTTGAAGTGGAATTCTGTAATCACTGCCACCTACTACGCCCTTGAGCGAGACGAGGTCTCGGTTTATAACGATGTGTATACAGAATTTACCGATACTGAGCTTCAGGCAGGAACGGAGTATAGCTATCGTATATCTGCCGAAAATGCAACAGGATTTGGAGACTACGCTAATCTCGGCGTTATGACATTACCAGATCGGGTAACTACACTTTCAAGTGTAACCAAGGATGTATATTCTGTCGGTGTAGCGTGGCAAGATGTGCAGGGGGCTGAAGGGTACATCTTGAATGTTAACGATGAACCAAAGGTGCAGATTCCGCGTGGTATCCGTTCATATACTTTTGAGGGCTTGCCAGCAGGCAGATCTGCCAATATTAACATTCGAGCTTACAATCGAAGTGGTACGGGTCGGGATACATCTATCAACGTAGTAACACTACCTAATTCACCTATACAACTTGCAGCTGTAGATGTTCGCGAGCATGATGTCACATTGATATGGGCGCCGGTTGATGGGGCAACTCAATATAAGGTAACAATCAACGGTCAAAATTATTATAGTACGGAACCACGGGTAGTTGTATCTGGTTTAGCAGGTGGGAAAAACTACGATTTTCAAGTGAGCAGTGGAAACAGCGGTGGTTACAGCCTGCCAGCGTTGGGTCAACTGCTGACACTTCCGCCTCAGGTACAAAATGTAAAAGTCACGGAACTTGGGAATGGAAAGATCTCGCTGACCTGGGATGAAATCAAGAGCTCTTCACAATATGCTGTAATCCGCAAAGATACAGGAGAAATTTTTAACACTAGAAAGGCTTATATTATACTTTCAGACATCCAGCCCGGTATAATTTACTCGTTTGGTATACAGGCGATGAATACAACGGGGGAAGGCGACATAACTCCTCTTACGTATCGCGCGCTGCCAGGTCAAATAGCAGATCGTAGCTTGGTTGTTAAAAGCGTAACGGATACCGATCTGCTTATTACGTGGCAAGAAGCTCCAGGTGCAGATGCTTATAATGTCTATAAAAATGAGATGCTTATTGGTCATACGATTGCTCATGAGTTTAAAGTAGACGGTTTAGACAGTTCTACATTGTATCGTATTACTGTTAAGCCAGTGAACACAAGCGGTGAAGGTAAGCGGGCAGAAGGTGAGGTGGAGACGCTACCGTCTTCAGCATTTGCGTTTTCCAAGATAGAAACAACCAATAGAGAATTTATCATCCATTGGGAGTCAGAACATGAAAATGATATTTTCGTCCTCGCCAGTGAAGAAGGAACTGAGCTATATCGTGGCAAGGATCGAGGTTTTATCTGGAGACAACTGAGAGAGAAGCAATTGTATACCGTTCAACTTTGGGCAGAAAATAGTCAAGGAAAACGCACGGAGGCAAAACAAGCAAACGGCAAAACTACAGGGAACACTGTGGATACAGGTGGTGGAGCAGGAGGCGCAGGGAGTGCAAAACCGATTCAGACTGTTGTAGAGGAGCCGACAGAAACAAAAACAGAGTTCTTTCAAGGCTTAACAATCGAGACGAAGCCAAATCATTTTAGTGACATCGAGCGGGTATTTAATAGAGAGAAAATAAATGCGCTTGCCGATTTGGGCGTAGTGAAGGGGGCATCCAGCACGCTTTTTGAACCAAACAGACCTGTAACACGTATGGAATTCACTTCGATGCTTGTTCGTTCTCTAAAATTACCGCTCGAAACGGATATGGCTCTAGAATTCGAGGATATTAATCCATCGGCGTGGTACGTTGATCTACTCAAAACAGCAATTAAGGATCAAGTCGCTCGAGGTTTTAGCAGCAAAGTGTTTGGTCCAGATCGGGTCATAAACCGGGAGCAGGCCGCTAAAATGGTGAATAACATTATCAAGGCAACACCACAGCAAGAAAGCAGTGTATACTCAGATTCCTCTCAAATCGTAGAGTGGGCCAGGAAGGATGTACTTGGCCTAACCGAGATTAATTTAGTGCAAGGATATCCAGATGGCAGCTTCCGTGCCAAACAGAAAGTTACGCGTGCGGAAGCTGCTGAGATGATTTATAATATGCTTCAAATGAAATAATCAAAATTAGGGAGGGGGGCTGTGAGTAACGGTAATAATTGAGACTGATTTGGTTGATAACTGAGACATTTTTGGGTATATGTTTGAGACATTTTTAAACCAATAGAAACAAAACCCCTTGTTTCTATTGGTTTTTTTGTGTTTCTATTTACTATATATATTCTATATATGCTAACATATGGTACAAGGTCAGAAATATAATAGGCATTCCCTCTGTACAGTATGTTGGATGGAATACGGGATTGATACCTCAGATAACATGTGGAAATCAATTAATGACTGGGTTGGTATGATTAAGAGAACACGGGAGATTCTAAAGAATACACAATCGGTGAGTGAAATAGCACGTCGACTAGGAAGGTCCAATAATACTGTGTACAAGATCATGGGATATTTAAATAAAAATAAGCTTTTGTCAAGGGAGTTATCTAAAAAATTCGGTCCAACCAGAACATGTAGTAGTGATTTGGTACAGATTTTTAGAGGGCATTTAAATTGGGAGGGTAAACTCGGATTACTACAGAACTCAAGAGCGATTTTAGGTTGGAATATTAACGTTCTACTATTATTTATTTGATCCTTCTGTGCAACGGTATTTTATATTTAATGCCCTATTTGAATAAAGAACATTATCAAAGGAAAACAATAGAACGTCAGAATTATAACAGTGCTGAACTTGTAGATCAATTGGAGAAAGCTCTTCAAACATTTGTGTATGAAAATCTTAAAATATCTCATAAGGCAATTGCTCGATATCTAAAAATTCCATTTTCTGCCTTGGGAGTACGGACTGGGTAATAGAATCTCTAAAGCAATTAGAAAGCAAAACCACAATAAGAAAAAGTTAAAGGAAAAATATCTTTGGTCACTTGCAAATGAGTACATCAAAACACACGATCATGAACAAATTACATTAAGGGATGTAGTCACATTTTTAGGGATGTCTTATAGCAATATAATCACGAATTATAACGAATTAAACAATAAAATAACTTCAAAAATAGAAGAAACTAAAGAGAAACTAAGACAGGAAAGAATCAATAAATATAAGGCTGATGTAGACTTCGTGATTTCCGATTTGCTCCAAAGGATAACAGTTTGTACAGTATTAGAATACACGGGGGTATCTTACCATACTTTATATAAATCTGTGCCCGAAGTATTACTGTATATCCGTAAGGAGAAAGATAGACTAAATTTTAATAAAATCCCCAAGTGCTGTACAAATCTCTTCAACTCGCATAGCAGCCATTGGCAGAAAAAAAGGGTTGTCCCATAAGTCATAAAAATGACTAGGGACGTCCTATTCTCCAATTGTAAAACAATAAGAAACCGTTCCTGGGTAAAATGGAGGTACCACCCGACCATTTGAAAGGATATGGTTTCTTTGTACATTCAATATACCATAATGAGATAAAAAGAGGAGTTACGCAGGACTATCCCTCATCCATGTTATGTGGCTTTGTGGCCAGCCCCTCAATTAATGTCTATTAGCTCTTAAACCTTCAATAAATATGCGGTGTAATCCATCAAGAACTCGTTGGCTTGTAAAGCCTTCATCTTGGAGATGGTAATCGATATTGTGAAGCACGGCCAGCAGGGCTTCAATAGTATATGAAATGTCCACCCCGGATACGTCTCCCTGTTCAACGGCCTCATTTAGCAGATTTCTGCTTATATTGCGCATCCATTGACATAACGGAGATTGTAACGGACGATGCCCGGTTGAGGCCCGGCTGACCTCACAGAGCCAAGGAACTTTCGCTTCTAAAAAAGAGACATATCTTACGATTACATGGTAAAGCCGGTCCAAGGCAGCGGTTTCTGGGGATTGATCAAGAAATGCTTGAACTTCATCAAACAAAGGTTGGTATTCTTCATACGCGATCTCCTGACATATGTCGCCCTTATCCGAGTAGCGGCGGTATAGGCTTGCTTGTCCTACTCCAGCAGTCTTCGCAATCTGATGCATATTGACATTGTAAACACCGTTTTTGATGAAAAGTTCTCTAGCCGCCGCCAAAATTCGTCTTCGGTTTAACTCCTCTCTGGGAATTTTCAGAGAGACAGATTGCGATTCTGAATTCACCATAAACATCTCCCTTCATCATTAATTTAACTGTTATTTAACACGAAAAACGGACAATATGTCCGTTTTTCGTGTATAGGACATGTTGTCCGTCTTCATAATTATAATACATTTCGTGAAAAATTAAAAATACATTCATTTGGGTGACCGATGAGCTTTTTTTTATTTCTTGGTATAGTGCTTTTTGTAAATTGGAGGCAAATGCGGCTCAATGCCCGATAGGTCCAGTTCCTTTAAACTTGCGATCGTAGGAATAAACTGCTCGTATGCTTTTTTCTTGTCGCTCGTCGTATCTGTTCCGGTTTCGGTTGATGCTTTCCTGCTAACTTCAGAGTTAAGTTGCTTTTGATCCATAGATTACCCTCCATCAAATATAGTCAGGCTTACAAATCCGGATGTCTCTTGTGCCAGTCTGTATTCATTTCATAAGTATTGCCGATACCTAGTACTGTCGCTTCTTCGAAGGGGCGGCCAATCAATTGCATATTAATCGGCAGATCGGAAGGTGAGAAGCCGCAAGGCATGCTCAGGCTAGGCAAGCCAGTCAAATTGGTCGGAACCGTAAATGAGTTCAATCTGAATACACTAGCATCATCATCTGCACGCGGCGCAGTGATCGGTGTTGCTGGCGTCAACAAGATGTCGATTCCGGACAATGCATTCAAAAAATCATTGACAATTAGTTGCCGGGCCCGCTGAGACTGAAGGTAAATGGAAGCCGGAATATCTCTACTGCTTTCAAGAAACATTCGGACGTCCGGTCCATACTGTTCCAGTTCTGTCTCAAGCCACTTCTCGTGGTACGAGTACATTTCCGTCATCATAATGGCCATCGTCGCACTTCTAACATGTTTGATCAGGGGCAGGCTAACTTCGATGATTTCTGCTCCCAGTTTTCGGAATTTATTGATAGCGGCCTTCATCGCAGCTTCCACTTCCGGCATCAAATCCTCGTAATAGTAGCTTGTCGGCAATCCGATACGCACACCCCTGAGACCATTCGGATACATCTTGATACCTGGCGCAGGCAGATCGACAGTCGATTCATCCTTTGGATCGAAGCCAGACATCACATCCAAGCACAGGGACGCATCCATGACACAGCGGGTCAACGGACCCGGGTGGTCCAATGACCAGGCCATTGGAATGATACCATACCGACTGACCCGACCATACGTCGGCTTCATCCCTACGACACCGCACAAAGCAGCGGGTATGCGGATCGAACCTCCGGTATCCGAGCCTGTGCCCAGATAAGTAAGTCCAGCCGCTAAAGCAGAAGCCGAACCGCCGCTTGAACCTCCCGTTACAAGTTCAGTGTTCCACGGATTGAGGCAAGGACCGAAGTGCGGGCTAGTTGTTGTCAATCCCGCAGCGAACTCGTGAGTCTGTACTTTGCCTAGCAGAACTGTTCCAGCCTCATGTAGCTTAGCTGCAACCGTCGAATCGTAATCGGGGACGAAGCTGTTCAATATTTTTGAACCGGCAGTTGTTCGGATCCCTTTAGTGTAATATAGATCCTTATGAACGATGGGAATCCCGTGAAGGGGCCCTTTGTACCGACCATGCATAATATCGCGTTCCGATTGCTTCGCTTGTTCAATCGCCAGTTCGGACGTTTGGGTAACGAAAACGTTCAGTTTCGGATTCAAACGTTCGATGCGGTGAAGCGCATGTTCTGTAATCTCTACCGGGGATATTTTCCTTGTTCGAATCCCCTCGGCCAGCTCATGAATAGCAGCAAAGGAAAGTTGGAAATTTAATTTACTCATCTATTCATCCTCCATATCTTTCGGACATGTCGTAAGTCTACCAAACTAATTACCATAGCTTCCGCTAGGATTTGCTTTTCTTGCGAATAAGTATGTCAGGATTGCCAACAGGGAAATGGTAAAATAAACAACAAAAAAAGGCATTTTTAGATCAATCAGTCGGCCGACCAGCGCAGGGCCGAATGCTCCGCCTAGGAGATAGGCCAGTGTGAAAATACCCATCCCCACACCCAGCTCAGCCGAACGGAGTGTCGTCGAAACTAAATTGCTGCTAGAGGTGAGGACACCGTTGAATCCAATCATAAGGATAATGATCAATAAAGCGTCGATCCATGGCGGCAAATGTACGGATACCCCCAGTAGTATAAATCCGCTGATGACGAGACTTTGCGATATGACAAGCACGCGGGAGCTTCCGAAACGATCTGTCCAACCTCCGATCCGGGATCCGAGCAAGGCTGCACAGGCGGCACCGGGAAGCATCAGCAGACCGATTTTACTAGTTGGTAAATGAAAGGAATTCTTCATCATGACAGGAAGAGTAAAGGTTAACCCCGTGTTGCATACGAAGGTAAGGAATCCAATCCCTAGAATTCGTCGGTAAGGAGCATTTTTCATGAAAGATGCATCGATAAATGGATGTTCTTTTTTCTGAATATGAGTACCGAACCATAGAAGAACTGCTGCTCCTGCAATGAGCATAAACCAATAGTTCGTAACCCCTAGCAACACCAACGCCAGTCCCGCGGAGAACAAAACAGCTCCGAGAAAATCGAATGAACCGCGGTCGTGTTTCTTGTCAGGAACATACTTGAATATCAAAGGGATAACAAATAGGCTCAGACTGGACACGATGAACAAAGCACGCCAACCAAAGTATTGCTCCACGAAACCGCCGAACACAGGCCCGAAGCCAGAAGCAAAGGCAATTGTGGCGGATAAGGTTCCCAGCACCCGTCCCTTGACTGTAGGCTTAAAATACAGGGTTACTGCCGCATAAGACAGGGGAGAGATGGATGAGGCCCCTGCTGCCTGCAGCAGTCTTCCAATGATGACTTGCAAGTATGAAGTTGCAAAAAAGCCGATCATAGAGCCGAAAGCTAAAAGGATTAAACCAATGACATACAGCTGGCGAAAGGAAAAGGACTCCGTTAACTTGCCGTAAGTACCAGCGCCGATAGCCATCAAAATGCTGTAACCGACCATAACCCAGCTCACCTGCGAGGAGGTCAGGGCAAAGTCAGCGGAAATCGAAGGTATAGACAAATTAAACATGGTCATATTGATGTTTCCGAAAATAATGAGCAAGCAAAGTGTCCCCATTAATTTCCGCTCATTGCCGGATAAAGCCATTGATTGAGTATCCATAGCCTGTCCCTCCATTACAGGAAGTCAGGAAAGGTGCGGCATTTTTGCGCCTGATCTCTATCGTGTCCCAAGAAAACATAGGACGGCCGAACATCCTGAATTAACTCCTGCATGCGAGTAATCGATTTGGCAGCCATCTCTTGATCGAATGTCAAGAACGGTACGCTATTCTCGAAGTTCTCCCGAGTATAAGCAACATCAATTGTCAGTAGCACTGGACCCGACTTTTCCGTTGTGACAAGGACTGATTGATGGCCAGGGGAATGACCCGGAGTGAATAAAATTTGAACCCCCGGAATCAATTCATGGTCACCCTCAATGATTTGATATTGTAAATCGGGCAGCCTGCACTCTAATGGAGAGTAATCCTCATTGTTTATGGCCGCATCATACTCTGCCCTTTGAATAATGATCGGCGTATTGCGGAAATGCCCGTTTCCCCCAGAATGATCCAAGTGTAAATGGGAGCTAATGACCATTTGAATATCGTCAGGTCGATAACCGACACGCTTTAACACATTTACGATCGAGTCGCCGTCAGACATGTTGGGGACGACGCGCCCTTCACGTCTAGTCCCCTTGTAGTAATCGGGATTGTTGATAAAAGCGTCGGGCATTCCCGTATCGATGAGTATCGGCCCGCTGGTCGTTTCCAATAGAAAAGACCACACAGGCATTCCGACTAATTTCCCGGGGGCAAGGGTTCGATTAACTGCCGATTGATCTAGGAAACATTCACCTACAGTTAAAAAATACAACTTTTTGATATACATCCCAGTTTCACCCTTCATATTATAAATTCGGACAGTTTGTCCGTTTTGTTTTGATTATATCGGACAAATTGTCCGATGTCAATTTATTATCGGCGGTTGGGCTTCGGCAAAAGCCTTACACCTGCAACAAGTAAAGATTGATTGAATAACTGCTACGGGCTGTGGAGTCGATCAGTTGGACTTAATTAATAAGGAAAGGATGAGTTTTATGAAACTAAGCCTAAGTCGAAAAGCTAATCTTGAAGGTATGCTGATAGGAGATCAAGTTACAATTGGAGGGCCGGCGGTAGAGGAGAACATCCGGTTTGAAGTATGGAGAAATGAATCGGGATTTGAAATTAAGGTTTTTGATCGATTGGGGAAGTGGCCAGCCTGCAGCAGGGTGCAGGTCGATATGTATGCCAATAATTGAGGACTTGAAAAGGGGGATTTTTTATATGTATACCAATACCCGGAAAGATTCTTTCGAAACCTGAGACACAGATATGATATCTTTTTGAATGCCGAAAAGAAACCTGACCGTCTCATAATGCTCAAGTACCTGATGGACGAGCTCATGGACAATAAGATAGATATTCATCTATATCATTTTGGTATGTATCTGCTCTACCCTTACGCATCCCGGAAGCAAGAAGATGCAGAGGCAGTTGGCAAAAAGCGATCCGAGTTTATTAGTCATCTGCCACGATTTGAATTGAAAAGCAACGATGAATTTGTATCTGAAGTGTGGTCCGATTTAATCTTACGACGGTACCCCGAAGTAGGAGAGGAAATTGTGACAGTGCCCTCTTTTAGTCAGCTTAGAATACTATTTACAGCGGATAACTTCGGAATCACACCGGAACATATTATTAGGATGCGGATTGGATAGAACCGATCCCTGGGCTGGAACTGAAAGTCAGGAAGTGGGTTGGGGAGAAGGACCCGATGACTCCGCGGCCGAAAAAAGATGGAATGATTGAAGATCTGATTACACTTGGACACAAAGGCAGCAGCAATGGCCTGCGGCATTTTGTTGCCGGTAAGCCGATCCAAGCGGGTAGCTACATGGAGGTTAAATTTGGGGACGGCTGGATACCAGGGAGATACGAGTGGTCATTTGAGAAAGATAGCCCGATTAGAATTCACTCCTCTCGGCACGAATGGATTTCGATCCATGAGGGGCATCTAGTCCGGGTAAAAGCTTGAATGTTGTCATGCTGTACACGTTACTGACTTACAGGATCTTGGGGAGTCAGCGGTTACTGTGATCAAATGGTGGAAAATCCACGGCATGGAGACAACTGCAGAGATTTAAGGATTGGTGGGATGAAATGTTTAAGAGATACAAATTTTGCTTCAGGCTTTATCAAGGGCGTTCGCTTGAAACTGTTTGCATAAGTTTTATATTTAGTTTTCTCGTTGGATTATTCTTGTATTTAGGTCATGCACCGGTTTCATGGTTGTCAATCGACATTATGGCATTCTTCTTGTATTGCTTAGCTCTAACACGAATAGTCTGGTGGCTACGAGTTCCTGGTAAAGGGACGAATATTTACGGCTATTTTCGGTGGGATAATACGATAGAAATTCATATCGGAAAGGTTAAATCACCAATGGAGTTTCAGCGTCGGATTAGAAACACAATCAAATATGCTCGTGAAAAAGGATATCTTATTGAATACACTTCCGGCATATTGACGCAGGTATGAGTTACGGTAATACATGAGACGAATTTGGCTATACTTTTTTTGGTATATGTCTGAGACTTTTTTAGCCGGGCAGATCGCATACAGTTTAATCAAACGGATGTTGTGTCGCTGTTGCGGTTCAGGTAGAACCAGTAGCTAAAAGGAATCTACTGGTTCTCATTTCTCTTCACAGTTATAGAATGACGAGTGATCATATTAGGGTGTGATTATGTTATTGTTGGAGGATAAGTCTCAGTTATAAAGCAAGAAAGTATCACTTATAACTAGAAATTTTAGGAATGTAAGAATAACTTTTGTCTCAAGTATAGCCATTACTCATAGGGGCGTTGTCCAGCCCCCTTTTTGTATTTTGTACTGGCTTATTCCGTAATAGCGGGATTTATATTGGACGCTCTGTAGGCAGGAACGCCATTGATTAGCGCGGTTCTTAGTTGAATGTATCGGATACCATAATAGGTGGTTGTATTATTCAATTCAGAGGAAAGTACAGCTATTTTATAATATGAAAAAGGAATTTCATTACTAAACTGATAGGTTATTTTTGCAGTGCTTGGTACAGCCTCGACTTGTCCTAACCTATACCAGTTTTCTCCGTCACTCGAGCCATGAAACGAAAACGAAAGTATAAAAGCGCGAGAAGGTGGCTGGGCTAAGAGGATATCATTGATCGTTTTTCCCGTATCTAATTTGAAGATGATTTCCCCACCTTTACCACTTAAGCTGCTCTCCCAATAGAGATTATTATCGATCAAAACATTTTTCGGAAAAGTATTTTTGGTATCTCCATTCGTTGAAACGTTATCTTCAGCTATAACGACAGGTTCCATGGAAAACGAATAACTATCTGGATTTTGTTTGTATGAAACTCTCAATGAATGTATTCCTTAATTAAAAAAAGGCATAATCATAAATGAGTGGCCAAGCATTATAATAGCAACTAGTTATTTCATGAACTATACTAGCAATGGACGGGATAAGAACCTACATAATTAAAAATTCAAACGATATAAGAGGAAATAAGAAAAGGGTGCTATTTTCGGGTCTTTAACAAGCTCATTCTAAAGGCTGGCTAATTTATATCGAAAAAGATTGAGAGAAACAATATAAATAACTATTTTAGGTGCGAGAAGGAGAATGTATAGAATATGAAAATATACACTTATTATTTGGCAAATGGCGTATTCCCTTTGGATTGGGAAGTTTGTTTTAGCACTGTTGAGGAATACAAGACCCAGTTATTTGAGAAGTATACCGCTTCCCAAGAGTCCAATGATTTTGTAATAGGTGGATTTCATGTGCTTACCGATAAAATAGATGCAATTCTGAATTATGCTTTAGAGGATTTTCGAAAAGAATCTCCTTATAATTATGAGTTGCGTTGTCCCGCTATGATCTTCCCGTTGCCAAGAGGCGATGAGAGTAATGGTGCTGAGTTTGCTATTATTTTAAAACGAGATGAGGATGGAGATACGATAGTCTATTCCCCACTTCCATTGTCATATTTAGAAAAAAGTTAATACTCTACTGAAAGAAAATGGGGAAATCAAGTGATGAATAATGTAAAGCTATCCCGTGTTTCCCTCTGGCTATAGGAGTGCGTTGATTTGTGTCGAAGAGATCTCTAAGTTTCAAATTAAGTATTGGAGATTGCTCCAGAAAGATATCCGGCAAATTGTTACGGAGCAGTTTTCGGAGTACAGGCACGGATGGGCACCTGCCTACATACAATAAACAGACCGTAAGCCCGGTAAGTAACAAAGGCCGGTAAGTTCGCAACTACCTCAGGAGGTGTCATCCGTGCCCGGACTATTTAGTGCTATCGCTCTGTTCATCAAGGAATTGACGCTACTCGTTTCCTACGTGAAAAACAACGCCTTTCCGCAGCCATTGACTGAGAAAGAGGAAGCTCGACACCTAAAGCTGTTTGCCGAAGGCAACGCACATTCCCGTAACACACTTATTGAACATAACCTAAGGCTGGTGGCCCATATTGTAAAAAAATTCGATAACACCGGCGAAGATTTGGAGGATCTTATATCCATCGGCACCATTGGACTGATCAAAGCTATTGAAAGCTTTCAGACCGGAAAAGGAACAAAACTGGCAACATTTGCAGCCCGTTGTATAGAAAATGAGATTCTGATGCATTTAAGGTCCCTGAAAAAGACACGCAAAGACGTATCTCTCCACGATCCTATAGGGACTGACAAGGAAGGCAACGAGATTACTTTAATTGATATCCTTGGTTCCGAGGCGGACGATATTGTAGATAAGGTACAGCTCAAAATCGAGAAGAGCAAAATCTATCGCAATCTGGATATTTTAGATGACCGTGAAAAAGAAGTGGTGATTGGCCGATTTGGTCTGGAAGCTGGAGGAGAAGAACGAACACAGAGGGAAATTGCACGAGAACTGGGAATTTCACGCTCGTATGTGTCACGAATTGAAAAGCGCGCGCTGATGAAGTTGTACCATGAATTTTACAAGCAGAAGGGATAATGGATAAGGAGATATTTGAAGCCGCGTTGCTCTTGTAGAGAACGCGTTGTTTTCTAGTTCATTTATTCAATTCCGAGTCTTTATTCAAATGATCTCCAAAAAGGATCTTCTCGTGACCAGCAAACAGCATACACTTGTCTTTTGTCTTTATCAACATGCTCTGTACTCGTACTACCGTTTTTTTTCGCTTAAATAATAGCTATTTTGCTATGTATTTTCATTTAAAACGCAAATAAAAGCCTGTAGTGGTTTTCTGCACTACAGGCTAAAAATGCTTGATATTATTGGGTATTTTTACTTCGTCAGGACAAGCTTTTTCGCTAGTCGGCTCTCTTGGATTGAATTTATTTTCCTACATACTCATCCAAAAAGCGATCTACTCTTTTGAAATATTCAGTGGGGTAATGGTTGATGGCATCGATGTGCTCCGTATTTTGCGGGTACCATACTTCTGCTTTTGGGTTATCTTTTAAGGACTCGTAAATAATTTCTGTATTTTTATAACTGATTTGCTGATCTCCAGTACCATGAATGAGCATAACTGGCTTGTCTTGCATCTTTTTTACCGCATTCATAGGAGATATGGAATCAAGATCAACCTTAAAGACCCAATTTGCCATCCATGTCGATGTATAACTGAATGGAAATGCAGGTAGACCTGAAAAGTAGGGCAAACCCTCTCTCAGAAATAGACCAGCATTACGAAAAGGACTATCCGCAATTACGGCTTTGATGTCATCACTTTCACTTGCGGCTAGCAGAGAAGTAGCAGCACCCATTGAAAAGCCGATAACTCCAATGTTATCACCCGTATGGTCTCTGGATTTTAAGTAGCTTACAGCTCCTAGCAAATCGTATTTTTCATTGAGGCCCAGTGTAATCAAGTCACCATCGGATTTACCTTGCGAGCTGAGGTCAAATGCCAATACATTGTAGCCTTTCGGAACGAAATGCTCTACTAACTTTTGGGTCCGCCCTTTGACTAAACGATTGCTCGTATATCCATGGACGACAACAATCGTCTTATCACTTGGTTTACCAGAAAGACCACTTGCAGGAAAGAATGTACCTCTAATCGTATTATCATTTTTCAAACTCTTGAACTCGATCTCTTCGTAGGGTGTTTTATCGATATTCAATTCGTAGCTGACATTAGTGTCTCTAGGATGGTGCAACAAGGTGTCTACTACTTTATAAGATATAAAAAATACAAGAGCCATTACAAGCAGAAGCACGATTCCTAGGCTCCATAAAATTTTCTTCCGTTTTTTCACACGAACGTTAAATGTCAGATCGGGTTGTAATGATGTTTGACTCATTCAGACTCCTCCGGTTTTTCTTTAGGTTGTATGGGTGCGAACAAATAAAAGGCATGCTCCTTCAGATTTTCCCACTCCGGATGCTGAATAATACTTTCTCCAAGAGTTAAGCCCACTCCATTTAAGAAAGAGATATAGGCACGAGAGATCATTGCTGGAGAAAAGCATTTGTTGAATTCTCCCATTAACTGTCCCTTGGCATAGATGCATTCGATCGCATCTGTCATTACCTTTACACTTTCAAGGACCTTCTGTGTAAGTTCAGGGAATCTTATTCGTTGTCCTAAGACAGATTGAACAAGCCGCAATTCATTTATATAGGAGTAGATATGGTTGAATTGTTCTGCCACCATGCTCTTAATCAATACGCCTGGTGTCCCTTCTTTTTTTAGACAAGCAAGCGATTTCACCTGAATATCAGCAAGCGGCTCAAGGACTGCGGCGTAGAATAAAGCTTCTTTGCTAGGAAAATATTGAAAAATGGTTCCAGGAGTCACTCCCACACTCTGCGCAATGATAGCCATTGTGGTATTAGAATATCCACTTTCTGCGAACAGGACAACAGCTTCTTCTAGGATACGTTTACGCCGCTCCAGTCTTTTTTCTTCATTGATGGGTCTTGCCAAATGTATTCCCCTTTCTTTAAACTAAACTTTCATTAATTAAATGATTGATTATTTAATTAATAATATATCTAAAATTATGACTTATAGCAAGAGTGAATTTATTTTACTTACGAGCAGGATGAACCTCAACATATAAAAATAAGCCGGAGTGCTACCCAATATGCGCCTCAGGCTTGTTTTTATCAGATTATTTTGGATGAGTTAAACGTTCCGCCTTCCTTAAATTCGATAACACCGGCGAAGATTTGAAGGATCTTATATCCATCGGTACCATCGGACTGATCTAGGTCATTAAAAGCTTTCAGAATGGGAAAGGCACCAAGTTAGCAATATTTGCAGCTCGTTGTATAGAAAATGAGATCCTGATGCATTTGCAATCTCTGAAAAAAACACGCAAAGACGTATCACTCCATGATCCTATAGGGACTGAAAGGAAGGCAACGAGATTTGAATACAGGATTATGATTATGAATCAGCTGGACGAATATCCTGACGGAGCGCGGACGTAGTGGCGAGTCTAAATTTTCGCACGATGACTCTTTGAGAAAATTTGTTTATACTTTAATTACTTAATATGAAAGCAATGAATATGAGGTGGGACTAGTGATTCTGGTAAGTTCATGTTTGGCAGGCCTAAAGGTTCGATATAACGGGACGGATAGCCTGCATGTACATATTCAGAAGTTGGTAGAGGAAAAAAAGGCAATGACGATCTGCCCTGAGCTACTTGGGGGCTTTATGACGCCGAGAGAGCCTGCTGAGATTGTTGGAGGGACAGGGGAGGATGTGCTGAGTGGCACAGCTAAGGTGATCGAGTTTTCAGGCAATGATGTCAGTGATATTTACATTAGAGGTGCGTACGAAGCTCTGCATATAGCCAGAGAGGTTAACGCGTCACTTATTGTTTTAAAAGAAAATAGTCCATCCTGTGGGTCGGCAGCGATCTATAATGGGGCATTCGAAAACCGTAAAATCGCAGGCAACGGGGTAACCTCGGCTTTGTTAAAAAGGGAAGGCTTTAAAGTTATTTCAGAAGAACAAATATCGGAAATTTTCTTGCATTAGAATATGTAATGGTAGATCAAGCGTCTTGATCGCTTACTAGCTTATAAACTGTGGGCGCAAGACGCTTGTTTGTGCTGTGTCCGTTTTACACCTGTGTATCAACATTATTTAAGCTTTAATGCCAAAATTCCCAAATATTCTTTGAGGGCTGTCCCGGTTGTAGATATGGCCCCAGCAGACGGTGAGAGCTTGGCAGCATACAGTGACAATTTTTCACTTGCCAGATAGTCGGTTGGATAAGCTGTAGTTTGCATACCTGCGCGCTGAAATTCCAGTGCAGCACGTGGCATATGGAATGCGGAGGTCACCAGAATAGGTTTTGTGAGCTGGTGCTGTTTTAGGATTTTGGAGGTATATACGGCATTTTGCTGTGTATTCAAGGAACGATTTTCGATGAAGATATCCTTTGCCGGAATACCGAGTCCTAATAGCTGCCTCTGCGCAATATTCGCTTCATTACCACTGTCTCCAAACACTTGTCCACCGGAAAAAAGAATAGGTAGACCTGTTGCTTCATACAGTCTGGCCGCAGTGAGCAGTCGGTTGGCTGCAGAACCTAGCAGATTACCTTGCCCGTTGATGTCGGGAGTTCCCTCTGTAGCTCCGCCCCCAAGTACGACAATAACATCGCCTTGAACAGTACGGGGCTGCGGGTACTGCTTTTCCAGACTACGGATTAACAAATCTCCAGCCAAATTAGTCGATGAAACATACAGCAGCAATGTAACAAGGAGCAGTACGACAGCAGGTTTACGCGCCCGTTTCCATAGCCAGATTACAAGCCCTGCCATCACGAGGATAAACAAACCGGGAGGAAGCACGAAGCTGTATAGAAATTTGATGAAATAAATCAAGTGCTGATAACCTCCTATCCTTATAAGCTTTATCTATTGGATACATTGTAACATAGGCAAATGACTGGATTCCTCTGTTGATAAAGTTATGCTGTAGGCGTAATATATAAAGTCTAGTGATTTTTTTCATAGAGGAGCGAGTGCATCATGGGAGAGTTAACGACAGCCAAGCGGATAATGATGATCGCGCTACTGGTCGTATTGTGGGGCATTTCTTGGCCCATCTATAAAGTTGCACTGGAATTCACGCCTCCCCTTTTGTTTGCAGGACTACGCACACTGTTGGGTGGCCTGCTATTGGGAGCGATTTTAGCACCGAGATGGAATCGCATTCGCTGGAAAGAAAATTGGCGGGTGTATGCTATTTCAGGTATTTTTAACGTAGTTCTGTTTTATGGCTTGCAAACCGTGGGGCTCATGTACGTTCCATCAGGTCTGTTCTCTGTGCTGGTATATCTTCAGCCTGTGCTGGTTGGCATTTTTGCATGGATGTGGCTGGGGGAAGCAATGTCCAAGCTCAAAGTGATTGGATTGATCATTGGATTTCTGGGCGTGGCAGCTGTCAGTATCGGAGGCTTTTCAGGACATGTGGCTATTGCAGGTGTAATTATTGCCATTATTACAGCGGTGAGCTGGGCGTTAGGAACCGTGTATGTGAAAAAGGTTAACAAGCGTGTGGATTCGTTGTGGCTGGTCGCATTTCAATGTACACTTGGAGGCATCGTGTTGACAGGAGCTGGATCGGTAACGGAAAGCTGGTCAGACATCGTATGGAATGTTCCATATGTGTCAGGACTGGTGTTCGGGACTGTGCTGGGAATTTCACTATCCTGGCTGCTGTATTTCACGCTGGTCAATTCGGGGGATGCCAGTAAGGTCGCTTCCTATACGTTTTTGGTGCCTGTGATTTCAGTATTTGTCAGTTCTATGCTGCTTCACGAATCGATTACGGCTTTTCTGCTAATCGGTCTGGTATTAATCGGCTTTAGCATTTATCTGGTTAATCGCAGAGTGAGGGTAGTACGGCAAGCTTGAAATTAATATCTTAAAAAAAGCAACAAGTAAGGACTCTGCTCAGGTAGCAGGGTCCTTTTTTATAGGTGACAGAATGCAGTGAATGACGGTACAAGGTTCCCTCTCTAGGTAGTTGGTTAAGCTATGGATGACGGCACACTGTCAAAGAAGAAGGGAGATGCGGACGATGGCACGGAAATTGTTGATTACAGGAGCGGCGGGCACAATTGGGAAAGTACTCTATGAAGGGCTAAAAGCGGAAGGAAGATATAAAATAACCGCCGCAGATGTAAGGAGGGATGAAGAAGCAGGGATTGTCGAACTGGATATACATGATGCTGCAAGATTGGCTGAGCTTACACACGGAGTGGATACGGTACTACATTTTGCATGGATTAAGGATGAAGGGGACTTTCTCGGCAAAGTGCTGTCTGGCAATGTAAGCGGAGCTTATAAGCTGTATGAAGCTGCGGTTAAAAATGGGGTAAAACGCATTATTTTTGCCAGTTCCAATCATGCCACGGGGTTTTATAGAGTAGGCGAAACCATAGATGTAGAAGATCCCTACCGACCAGATAGTTTTTATGGATTGAGTAAGTGCTACATTGAACTGCTAGGACGGCTATATGCCGATCAGGGCAAAATATCTTCAATTAATATCCGCATCGGTAATTTTCCTGGGGATGATCGACCGCATTCGGAGCGCGCTGCTCATATTTGGATCTCTGAGCGCGATATGATCCATCTGACCGTCTGCTGTATCGAGGCCCCTTCAGAGATGAATTATCTTAATTTGTATGGGACATCAGCCAATACGGATAATTATTATGATATTGGCTACTTGGAAGAACGAATCGGATATAAGCCGCAGGATAATGCTGCTGAGTTGCTGGAGCAGGCCAAGAAAATTGGATTTCATGTGAAACAAGATGAAACCACTTTTCAGGGTGGACAAAAGGAATAGAGCAGATTGTCCAAATGTGCTTTATAATAGGCTTAAGGCGTCGATCAGGCGCCTCTTATTACACAAAACTTCACAAATATCCGAATTGTTCACTCCTCTAGACACTCCTTTGTTCATGAAGCATGAGAGGCTTCACTTTTCATTTTGAATGCGCTTACATAATATATAGTTATACGGCGGCGATGCTACAAACCTTGCAGTCGGTAATGTATATAGAGGGGGAGTGACTCACATTGAATCAGCCTATGCCCAAAAATTCTGCAATGCTTACGACGGATTCCCGCTTGAACGGTAGGCTGGGAACAGGTAGGAAACACGGTTTCTTCTATGAACTGATCCGCAATCGAATATTATTTCTGATGTTGTTGCCCACTTTAATCTTTTTCTTCATAAATTCATACATTCCTATGGTCGGCATCTATTATGCATTTACCCAGTTCGACTTCAATACCAGCCTTTTTGAGGCCCAGTTCGTCGGACTCCAGAATTTTCGCTTTCTATGGCAATCCGGCACGCTGACAAAATTGACATTGAATACGGTTGGATACAACGCGGCTTTTATCTTACTCGGCAACGTGTTAGCGATTGTCCTTGCCATTTTACTGAATGAGTTGCGAGGTCGCTACTTTAAAAAGATCACTCAATCTGTGATGTTTCTTCCATATTTTGTTTCTTTCGTTATTCTAAGTGTCATCGTGTATAACATATTTAATTATGATAATGGTTTTCTGAACACGCTGCTGCTGCAATTCGGCGGTGAACGCGTGGATGTGTATAACAAACCATGGGTGTGGATTTTCTTGATTATCCTGTTCTATTTGTGGAAAAATCTCGGCTACAGTATGGTAATCTACCTAGCAGCGATTACAGGGATCAGTGACGAATATTATGAGGCAGCTAAAATAGACGGAGCTAACATTTTTCAACGAATCTGGTACATTACCGTTCCTATGCTCAAGTCAACATTCGTTGTGCTGTTGTTATTTGCGCTGGGTAGTATTATGAAAGGACAATTTGATCTATTCTATCAGTTAATTGGTAATAACGGAGTGCTGTACAATACGACAGATATTTTGGACACTTATGTGTATCGTTCCTTGAAAGTGACTTTTGATGTGGGTATGGCTTCGGCGGCAGGCGTGTACCAATCCTTGTTCGGATTTGTACTGATCATGACCGTGAACTATATCATCCGCAAGCTGAACGACGAATATGCCTTATTCTAGAAAGGAGGACCGAAACGGATGGCGATCAAAGAGGATGTATACACTCGGATTTTTAAAGTCATTTCTTATGTGGTTATCATTGTGGCATCCATTGCTTGTTTACTCCCGTTCCTACTTATTATCTCGGCTTCACTAACCAGTAATGAATCGATTATCAGGGATGGTTATCACTTTATTCCACAGCAATTCTCGCTGGAAGGATACCGGACGGTGTTCACCTTTCCTGAAGAGGTGTTAAGGGCGTACGGGGTGACGATTTTTACCACGGTTGTAGGCACGACATTGGGCCTGTTCCTGATGACGATGGCCGGATATGTGCTGGCGCGTAAAGATTTTAAATACCGCAATGCGTTTTCATTCTATATTTACTTTACGACGTTGTTCGGAGGCGGCTTGGTACCTTGGTACATTATGCTGACGAAGTATTTAGGGCTGCTAGATACGTACACAGTGTTGATTTTCCCAGGATTAATGACTCCATTTCTGATCATTTTGATGAAAAACTTCATTCGTTCCTCCATGCCGGAAGAGCTGTTCGAGTCTGCTAAAATTGATGGTGCGGGTGATTTTAAAATATATTATCGAATTGTACTGCCTTTATCTACACCGGGTATTGCCACTGTGGGGCTGTTTCTGGCCTTGGCTTACTGGAATGACTGGTTCTCATCCTCACTCTTTATTAATGACCCGCACAAATACCAGTTGCAGTATTATCTGTATAATGTAATTAACTCCATGCAATTTATTGCTCAAATGGGTGCGGGTACCGGCGTGTCCCTTTCCAACGATATGCCGACAGAGTCGACCAAAATGGCAATGGCGATCGTGGTTACGGGTCCCATTTTACTACTGTATCCGTTCATTCAGCGTTACTTTGTCAAGGGATTGACCATTGGTGCGGTAAAAGGATAAAGCGGTACTATAGAGCTGCGATGGCATGACGTGCTGACGGCGTGCCATCCAAGCAGCACTTTTTGTAAGCGTTTTATTAAAACGGACTACCATTTCAAAGGGAGGATTCACATGACATTCACAAAGAAAAAAAAACAACGCATGTCCATCCTGATTGCAGTAATGGTCATCATGGCGCTCTTAGCTGGATGTGGAGGCGGTAGCGGAAACAGCGCACAAAAAGCAAATGGAGAGGATGATAAATCCCAAAAAGTACAGCTGCAATTTTATATGCTGGGTGATGCTCCTAAGGATCTGCCTACCATTGAGGCAGAGATCAATAAGTTGGCAGAAAAAGATCTGAATGCCACCGTCAAATTTAACTATACGACGTGGACCGACTGGGATCAAAAATATAAGCTGTTATTGTCTTCGGGTCAGCCTATTGACCTCATCTTCACAGCAGATTGGACGCAGTATCAGGCCTATGCCAAGAAGGGCGCATTCCTGCCGTTAGACGATCTGCTGCCTAAGGCCGCACCTGCCTTGCAAAAATTTGTACCTCAGGATATGTGGGATGGGGTTAAAATCGGAGGCAAAATTTATACTGTACCTGGCACGTATAAAGAATATGTCACAAACGGTTTTGTATGGCGTGAGGATTTACGCGAAAAGTACAATTTGCCTAAACCGACTGATATCAAAAGTTACGAGGCTTATATGGATGGGATACGTCAGCATGAGCCAAATATGAAAACCGTATCTCTGAACAGCGATATCAAGGGAAATCTGCATGATCGATATACCGAATTAGTAACGAAGAGTGTGGGGGCTTTACCTTATGGCATTGGTATCAAATATGAAAAACCAACAGAGGTATATAAGTATTGGGGCTCAGATGAACAAAAAGAAGAGCTGAATACTTACAAACGCTGGGCTGATAAAGGATTCATTCCTAAAAACGTATTAAACGTAAAAGATACGCTTCAGGATCAAGTCACTTCTGGTAAAGCAGCGAGTATTTTCGGCGACAACCCAACCCGGTTTAATGACATGGTCATTAAGCTCAAAGCATCCCACCCGGACTGGAAGCTTGAGTACTATCCATTCCCGCTGACAACGGGCTATGCCACTCCGGTACATCCGATTCATAATGGCTTTGCAATTCCAAAAAGCAGCCCGAACCCAGCCCGCGCATTGGCCTTTTATGAGAAGCTGGTGACAGACAAACGCTATAACCTGCTTACGCAATATGGTATCGAAGGCAAAAACTACGAAGTTAAAGATGGTTACTATCAAATGATAGGTAGCGGTAGTACGAATGGATTTTCACGGGAAGGTATGAACAGCTGGGCTTGGCGTAACCCGGAATACATGCTGTTTGATTCAGGTTTTGACCGTGTGAAGAAGATTTTTGCTGAGCTGGATAAAATCCAGAAGCCTGACCTGTTTACCGGCTTTGCAGAGGACTATACGACCTACCAAGCAGAGAAAGCGGCCTTGGAACAGGTTGAGAAGCAATACCTGTACCCGCTCCAAGCTGGACTGATCGACAACGTTGATCAAGGTCTTGAGACCTTCATGCAAAAGGCGAACCAAGCTGGCTTAGAGAAAATTCAAACCGAATATACAAAACAATGGAAAGCCTATGTGAAGGAGAAGGGGATAAAGTAAAACATAAGAGCAGTGATACAAAGCAGAAAAGCAAGTCTCCAGAAAATTGGAGGCTTGCTTTTTTGATGTCGCCTATTGCGCATTCGCTTTAGAACGGCGAAAATCTGTGGGCGTCACGCCCAAGCTACGTTTGAACATACGGTGGAAATAAGAGCTACTCGCAAACCCGGTTTGTTCTGCCACGTCAGCCACTGACCAGTCGGTCTGTTCCAGCAGCTCGCAGGCCTTGCGAATACGGAGCTGCTGGATGACGTCTACGATGGTGGACATGGTTTGTTGCTTATAAAGCCTGCTGACATAGATTGGCGACATATCCAGCTCTTCCGCAATCTGATTGAGACAGAAATTAGGATCTGTATAGGCCTGTTCCATTCGCTCATTGATCTGTTGCACCAAGCGTTCTTGCTTCGTATTTCGTTTTTCCGCTAGACTGGAGCGAATCTGATCAAAGACTAATTGGTAATGATCAATAAGATCCTCGGCGGTCTCTAATCGATCTGCGGATGGTAATTCAGGTTTAGATTCGATAGCAAATCCATTGAGTTCACTTATATGCCGAACGGCATTATTCACACTCATGATGAGCCGGGATATTGCCACCCGAACAGAGGAAAACGGATATTTCTCCATATGCATCAACAGATCTTTGAACATCCGGTGCGCATCCTCCGTATGACCAGATAGCAGCGTATCCAGCAATTTTTTTTCTTTATCCGATGGATACACATAAGTATTTTGGACATCTTCATCTGTAGTGTTTCGTGCATTAATAATACAGCCATGACCCTGAAAAAAACGGTGCATAGATGCGTTCTCTACCTGGCGGTACAGCAGATGTAGCCGTTCTGGTTGACTGGTAATCGCGCTGTAGGTTAGTGATACACTCAGCTTCAAATATTCAAAACAAGCTTCACGTATTTGGCGTAATAGGGTCTCCAGTAGTACCGTGTCTGTATGTTCGGCGGGGTCTAGAATATTGAGCATCAGCAGGACGCTATCCTCATCCATATCAACGGTTTCCACCCGGTATGTCTGCCCGCATATTTCGGAAGCGATATTCATGATTGCAAACTTGTAGGGTAGCAGATCAGGTCCACGCTCGCTTTGCCATCGGGCATATTCATCTATGCGCAGGAGTACAAGGCGATAGTCTTTGTCGAACTGGAACGTAATCCCAAGCTCGCGCAGTCGTTCCGGTTCTTCACCAGCAGGAAGATTTCGGATTCCCCTAATCACATTCCGCAAAATGTTTTGCCGGATCGTATACATACTGTTGCGTTTTTCCGATTCCAGTGAATTCATATGCACAACAATTTGGCCAATAGGCGTATACAACATTTTGGACAGTAGCCAGGAAGCCACAAATCCTGCCATTCCGATGATGGCTGCGATCAGTACCATGGCATTACGAATAACACTCGCCATTTTGATAACGCTTTCATATGGTGTGACACTAATATACTGCCAACCTAGTCCATCCGGGGAAGTATAGGAAATCAGTGATCTTTTACCATGAAATTCTTCTACAAAATAGCCTGTTTCCTGTTTTTTGACTCTGGTATGCAGCCATAGCTGTTCTTTTTCGTTCAAAGCTTCGTCTGTCAACGTCGTCCCAGATAACAGTCTGCCTTGATCGTCTAAAATATAAGCGGTCCCGCCTGAGATGGGGCTCGCCGCCATTTCCTTGTTCATCCAGGCCGCCGATACATTCACAATCACTGCCGAATTTATCGCTTCGTTCGAGTTGATTGCGTCATAACATAAATACGTATAGGCTGCGATGTCTGGGCTTGCTTGCTCTAGGCCAGCTCCCGAGTCTGAGGCAGACAGCAACGGATACGTACGTGGGATAGGCATAAAGGGTTTGTAGTCCTGATAATGATCGAGCACGCGAATGATATCTGTATCAGCCAGTTCATGTTTGCTGAATAACCCGTTTTGCCCTTGTGATGACGCAATGTAGAAAGTGTCACTTTTAGGGTTATACACATAAATGGATTCAATATACGGCATGGAGTTAAGATAATTATTTAATTCGGTCATGGCAGCGGTTACATCATATACATTGGGTTTGGGATAATACAACAGCTTGGATAGGGTACTGCTGCGGTACATTTGGAATGCCAACGATTGAGCAATAGATGTCATGTTGATGACCTCTTTGCTTCTCAACGTCAAGCTATTGTGATTGGCTTCGAACGCCTGCTCCTTTTCCACGCGGATATAGTAGAAATAATATACAGTGGTGGATACCAGCAATGTTAGTGTTATACATAACGTAATGCTGACCAGCAATTTGCTGTGTAGCTTATGATGCTTTTTGAAATTGCTCATATGAACAGGCCTCCTGTCTGTGTGCACGTAGCTGTAAAGTACACCCTATTTATGTATTCATTATACGTATGATCTTATGAACAGGACAGTGAACAAACCGATTCTTTGTGAAAAATAATGATTTTTCCGTAAAAAGACCGAGAACACGTATACGCAAACTGGATTGCGTCGGTTCCCGGTCGGTTTTATTGGTTCAAATGAAAAGAAGCAAAGATGAGGCGGCACTTCAATCAGTCTGGAAATTGAACATTACCTTTAACGATATAGGCTTGGCCTGTGCCATTTTCGGCTAGAGCTGGGATGGTATCGTTCAGTACGACACCGCGAATGTCCGTAATCCGTATTTTCAGAGGCTGTTTTCCTAAGTTAGTACCCAGAAAGTGGTTGTAATCCTGTTTTTCGAGATTGAGCCATTGTCCGTTTTGTTGGACTTCCATTTTTAAGACCGGATATTTATGATTGCGTACTTGAATGGCTGCCCACCATTGGCTACTGCCTTCTTTAATGCGGTAAGAGACATTGCCGCTAACCGGAGCTTTGACAACTTTCCATGAAATATTGATTTTTCCATCCTTTTGATTGCCGATCAGGTTGAAGGCATTCGGAGATAGATCAAGTGCGCCACTCGGACCCTCAGGATATAAATCTGTTACATAGACGGTCGTTTTTCCTTTGGGGCCTTGAACTTCCAGATAAGCTCCAGCTAATGCGGCTTTGATTCCGTTATAATTCAGTTGTGTGGGGTTAAGCGCTGTAATTTTGGCATCAGAAGGGATAGGGTCAAGCAGTAATGCTCCTCCAGAGTAACCTGATCCTGTATATGTGGCGTACCCGGTGTATGTATCATTCCAAGCAGCTGAAGCGGGCAGGGCGAACAATACGACACTTAGCAACGATGTCAGACCGATAGTTTTGAACTTTCGAAACAGAGATTTTTCTCGCATAATCATTTCCTCCTTGTTCATTTAATAGATTTATATAGTAAATATAAACACTATATTACCTAATATTCCAAATTGTACAATAGGACTTTGAGGCAAAAAGAAAATGTTGGAAATATTTGTCGACCTACCTATAGGCCATATGGGGTGTTTTTTAAGAAATGGCTATACAGATAAAAAATAAGGAGAGAGTTAAGTAATGGGGGCGAAACTAGGACTTTTGGATGAAGTCTTTTAAATAGAATAAGCGAACTATTGTTCTCGTTTTGATTGTCGTATACAATCGAATCATGCTGATTCAAATAGAGTGATGTCGACTCTGTGTATGCTGCAACGAAAGGATGTTATGCATCATGATGGGAAGAGCCCATTTAATTATTGGAACCGGGGTCTCCCTGTCGGTATTAGCCTTAAGTGGATACGAAGTGACTCCGGCTGCCGTGGCAGCCGCTGTGGTTGGTTCATTGCTACCGGATATTGACGAGCCTAACTCCATGCTTGTTAGCCGTGCGTTACCGAACAAAATGCTTAGACTCGTACAGCTTCTAATGATTGGGGCTGCGGGTTGGGTGTTTTTCACCCGTTTGGCTCCGCCGCCCTGGAATCTTGTTTTGGCTTTGCTGATGATCAGCGCTTCTTTTATGCCTTCACGGTCTATGCGTAAAGTTATCATTTTTCTAATTGGTATCGGCCTAGCCTGGTATGGGGAATCATATGCACCGTGGAATTATATCGCCGGGTGTCTGCTGATCATATGTACGCTTGTTCCGCACCGAGGATTGACGCACACGGTGTATGGCACAGTAGCATGGACCGCGTTGCTTTATGGTACGACACGTTTGCATGGCGATAGCATATGGCTGGCTGGAGGGATAGCGTACTTACTGCATTTATTGGCAGATTCCTTGACGAATAACGGGATTAAGCCTTTGCCACCATTCAAATGGAAGCTACGATTTAGATTAATGAGTACCGGAACCCGGAAGGGAACAAAGGTAGAAAATATCTGTATTACTTTAACAGCTGTACTTGTAGTGATTGCTTTACTTCGGTACAAACATTTAATTTGAAATCTTCTATTTTTTCTTCTATTAAAAAAACAGTCAAGTACACGTTGTATGTGTCTTGACTGTTTTTTTATAGCTTCCTATTCTCTGTTACTTCTTAAGCTCGTTCAATAATGGTATTCAGTGTTGTGCGATCCAGATTTTGAACCAGCTTAATGATCAGTTCCTTGGCCGCATCATAATCATCAGTATGAATAATGGACGAGGAAGTATGGATGTACCGTCCACATATGCCGATGACGGTGGATGGCACACCAATTCCGCTCAAGTGCACTTGACCAGCATCCGTTCCCCCAGTGGAGATAAAATATTGGTACTTGATTTTGTGGGTATCCGCCATATCTTGCACATACTCCACAATCCCGCGGTGTGTAATCATACCTGGATCAAATACCCGCAACAGTGCTCCTTTACCAAGCTGTCCGTATGCATTCGGATCTCCACCCATATCGTTGGCAGCACTGCAATCCAGTGCGAAGAAAATATCCGGCTGAATCAGATTGGCAGCTGTGCGCGCACCGCGCAGTCCCACTTCCTCCTGCACAGTAGCTCCTGCATACAATGTATTGGGAAGCTGGTCCTTTTCCTTATGTAATGCCTCCAACAGCTCAAGCGCCAGGCCTACACCATATCGATTGTCCCATGCTTTAGCCATGATTTTTTTGGGATTCGCAAGTGGAGTGAAGTCACAGATCGGGGCAATAGCCGTTCCGGGTACAATCCCCAGATCTTGCGCCTCCTGTCTGCTGTCTACGCCGATATCCAGGTACATATGCTTGATGTCCATCGGCTTGCTGCGTTGCGCTTCATCAAGCAAATGTGGTGAGACAGATCCAACTACACCAATGATTGGGCCATTTGGGGTCAATACTTGAAGACGTTGTGACATGATGGCTTGGCTCCACCAGCCTCCAACCGGCTGAAAACGAATCATTCCATTTTCCGTAATGCCATTCACAATAAAACCAACTTCATCCAGATGTCCTGCGACCATTACACGTGGTCCACTTTCTTGCCCGCGTAGCACACCAAAAAGACTGCCCAAACGGTCCTGCACGATTTCATCCGTATAACCGGATATTCGTTCTTTAACCCATGCCCGCAGCTCTCGCTCATGTCCAGGAATAGAAGGGAACTCTGTTAAGGTTTTAAACAATTCCAATGTTTTTGCTTCCATGATGTATACCTCACTCCTTATTAATTAACCAGTGGTCGTCATGTATTCAGTATGAATGGATTTGTACGGAATGTCCACGATATCATTTTCCTGACATAACATTTCCCCTAAAAGCTCATAATGTTAAGGAGCCAAGCAATCTGAACCGCCAAGCGCGGAACTTACGAATAAGGGGTGGTGAATGATGCCAGCTAAGTCAGGACAGCGCGGTTTTCGTACCAATTCGTCGCCGTTGTCCATAAATGAGAAAGACTATCAAAGTGTTTCCCAAAAGCATGAACCTTCCAGAAAAGTATTTGCCAATTGTGTGCGTGCTTTCCTGGTTGGAGGCGTCATCTGTGTGATTGGGCAGGCGATCCAGGAAGCCTTTATGGCAGGTATGCATATTCCCGCCAAAGAGGCTGCGGCACCGACTGCATCCATGATGATCTTGTTGTCTGTTATATTAACTTGCATCGGGGTCTACGATAAGATTGCCCAATGGGCAGGAGCGGGAACCGCTGTACCGATTACAGGTTTTGCGAACTCAATGTGTTCAGCTGCATTGGAGTATCGTTCCGAGGGATTGGTACTTGGAGTGGGCGCAAATATGTTCAAGCTGGCAGGCTCAGTTGTCGTATTCGGTGTTGTGGCCGCATTTATCGTAGGCGTTATATACGCGATCCTCGGTGTGGGGGGCAACCACTTATGAGAAGACAGGGAGGACAAACCTGGAAGTTTGAGTCGAGACCGCGCATCATTGGTAGTGCAACTGTTGTAGGCCCGGATGAAGGAGAGGGGCCGTTGTCCACAGATTTCGATTATATTTATGACAATATCGAAATAAACGAGAAAACATGGGAAAAGGCGGAACGAAGATTAATTGAGCATTCTACAGAGCTTGCGTTAATTAATTCCAATTTAAACAAAGAGGAAGTGCAATTTTTCATCAGTGGTGATCTGATGAATCAGATTGTCAGCAGCTCATTTTCGGCTAGCAAGCTGGCTATTCCCTATTTAGGCGTTTTTGGAGCCTGCTCAACGTCGATGGAAAGCTTGGCTTTAGCAGCACTTATTGTGGATTCAGAGGCGGGCGACTACGTGATGGCGGGTACAACCAGCCATAACTGTACCGTGGAAAAGCAATTCCGCTATCCTAATGAATATGGAGCACAGAAGCCCCCCACAGCCCAGTATACTGTTACCGGTTCCGGTGCGGCCATTGTGGGACATGCGAAGTCAGGGACGGTGGTGGATTGTGCTACCATTGGGCGTGTAATGGATATGGGCATTAAAGATCCCTTTAATATGGGCGGAGCCATGGCTCCAGCGGCGGCGGACACGCTTTTGTCTCATTTTCGAGATACAGGCAGGGACCCAGGCTACTATGATCTTATTGTAACAGGGGATTTAGCCTCTGTAGGGCTGCCGATTGCCAAAGAGCTGCTCAAAAAAGATGGATTCGATATGAATCAAACGGAATTTAATGATTGCGGTTTACTGATTTACGACATCAATAAGCAAAAGAAGGTCATTGCAGGTGGAAGTGGTTGTGGATGCTCGGCTGTTGTAACCTATGGGCATCTGTTAAAGCGGATCGAAAAGGGAGAACTACAAAAGGTGCTGGTCGTGGCGACCGGGGCGTTATTATCTCCTTTGACTACACAGCAGGGTGAAAGCATTCCTTGTGTTGCACATGCTGTAGCTTTTGAAGCGGGAGGAAAAGTATGATATTTCTATGGGCTTTTTTAGTAGGCGGTGCCATTTGTGTCGTGGGTCAGTTGATGATGGATGTTATCAAAATGACTCCGGCACACACAATGAGTACGTTGGTGGTAGCAGGTGCAATTGCGGACGCTGTCGGAATATATGATCCGCTTATCAAATTTGCCGGAGCGGGTGCGACGATTCCAATTACCAGCTTTGGTAACTCACTCGTACACGGTGCATTAACCGAATTGGAAAAGGACGGATGGCTTGGTGTCATTACAGGGATCTTTAGTCTGACCAGTGCAGGGATTTCCTCAGCGATTATTTTCTCTTTTCTGGCATGCTTGTTTGTTCGTCCAAAAGGAAGCATATAAAAGCAGGGTGCTTTAAATAGGACAAAAGTAAAATAAACTGTATACAATCAACCCTTCGGATTTGATAGCCGAAGGGTTTTTGACTGTTTCGAAAAACATGTACGTGCAAGAGAAGATGGAGCTTGAATAATATGGGCAGGGAGTTAAGTGTACTCTATGTCCACCTTCATGTACAATAATAGGAAACATGTTGCTATCTAGGAGGTTTACAGAGTTATGCCCGTGCGTCAAGAATCTGTGCAGATTGTATCTGCAATACGTTCTAATCTGGAATCATGCATATTAGGGAAATCCTTTGAAATAAAATTACTGCTTACGGCTATGCTGGCCGGTGGACACATTCTGATCGAGGACGTTCCGGGTACGGGGAAAACGCAAATGATCAAGGCTCTTGCTAAATCCATGCGTGGTGATTATCGCCGCGTTCAATGTAATCCTGATATTCTACCGAGCGATATTACAGGGGTATCTATATTTCATCCACGGGACGAGCGTTTTTATTTCCGTCCGGGTCCAGTTATGACTAACATTTTACTGGCAGATGAAATTAACCGGGCGACGACGAAAACCCAGTCAGCTCTGCTGGAGGTTATGGAAGAACGAAGTGTGACGGTGGATGGGGACACTCATATGTTGCCTCATCCTTTTATGCTGTGTGCCACTCAAAATCCAATTGATTTTGAAGGTACTTATATGCTGCCGGAAGCACAATTAGATCGTTTTATGCTCAAAATCAGCTTGGGCTATCCTGATTTGGAGACGGAGCGAAACATGCTACTTCATCATCAGACGGGCCAGCCAGCAGACCGTCTGGAGGCTGTAGCGCATATGGAACAGATTGCTGACATCCAGCAGGAAATCAGAGATATCTATATGGATGAAGCGGTGACGTCCTATTTACTCGATATTGTGCGTGCGACGAGAGAACATCCATCCGTATTGCTGGGAGCTAGTCCACGCGCCGCACTTGCTTTTGTAATGGCTGCCAAGGCATACGCTTTTCAGGATAACCGTGACTATGTGCTGCCTGATGATGTGAAGGCGCTGGCACCTTATGTGCTGACGCACCGTTTGCTGCTTCGTCCCGAAGCACGCCTCGATAGCTCCAACGCCCAGTCCGTGCTGCAGTCCGTTCTCCGACAGGTTCATGTACCCGTACGAATGGAGCGTTCTTAGGGAATGAACATGGTCAAAAGGAAGCGCAGGCTTCCCCGGCTATCAGGTCGCATCTGGCTTATGTTGCTTATATGGGTGGTGTGCCTGCTTTATTTGTTGTTTCAGGGTGGCAAAACATCGGTCATGCTGTTGTCAATGGTTACGCTGTTAATCGTTTATCTGTGGATGGTTGGTCTGAGTGGAGTTCGTCGCGTTCAGGGCCATCGGCAGCTTTCGCAAGGCTCGGAGTTCGGGGAACTACTGCATGCGGGAGATCAGGTACACGTAAAGCTCAGTCTGAGCATTCCGGGCTTTCTTCCGTTACCCTATGTCATTGTTCGCGAGGTGCTCAAGCGGCATACGGGGGAATCCTGGTCGTTTGAAGACAGTGTCATCCCCAGTATGAAAGGGGGCGGGCAGCTTACATTTCAAACCCCTGCTTTAGAACGAGGAAGCTACTATTTTGAGGAAACCGAATGTGTGAGCGAGGACATCTTTGGCCTGTTGGAGCACAAGGGCAGGTTGAATGCACGTGGTGAATTTCGGGTGCTCCCCCGAACGGTATTTATCCCCTACTGGCAGATCAATGATCGCCGTTCAAGGATGTCTGGACCGCAGACCGTTCAAACTCGAACGCGTCGTGAAACGACACAAATCAACGGCGTGCGGGATTATGTATATGGAGATCGGTTTTCACGCATCCATTGGAATGCGACGGCTCGTACAGGTAATTGGAAATCCAAGGAATTTGAGCATGAGACGGTTCCCAAAACGATGTTTGTGCTCGACGTACAAACAAAGCATTATGTAAACGCCGATCAGTTTGAGCTAGCTGTATCTTCTACCGCTTCATTGCTGGAATATGGTGGACGGGAGCGGATGGGGGTCGGACTGTGTACAGCTGGAGAGAAGGGGACTGTTTTTCAGCCAAGTGAGCAGACGATGGAACGACAACGAATGATGCATCACTTGGTAGACATTCACACTACTTCGCAAGGTAGCTTGATGACCGCTGTAGAGAGCTGTGTGCGCCAGTTTCCGCAAGGTTGCTATTTTATACTGATTAGTCCACTGAAGGATCATCAGGCGCTGGAGCTTCTTCGTTGGGCTGATACGCGGGGGATGACCCCGTGCCACGTCTATATCGGGGAAGGCTCTGCCGAGGGAGAAGCTGAAAAGTGGATGAGCATGCTTCGTGCAAGGGGAATTAAGGGCTACGTTGTTGAGAGCCTCGAAGAGCTCCCGGCTGTAATGGGGGGAGGGACACAATGAAAACCTGGTTACAATCGTTAAAGAGCTCCTGGGCCCTCGCCTTTACTTTCTTGTGGATTATTATTATTGCCATGCAATGGGTGTCTTTTGCTTCCGAATTGTGGCTGGAAGAGACAAGAGCACTTGTACTGACGACCATTACAATGCTGGCGCTGGTGAAGATTTTACTACCATTCCGTCCATGGATTGAATTTGTCGTTAAGGCGGTAACGCTGTTTTTTATTTTGTATCGGACATTAGTGTCTTACTCCATCATTATCCCCTTCGGTGGGGTAGCCAATCGTCTGGATCAATTTATATCTAACATGTCTCCTTATGTTTGGTTTTCACTCATTGCTTGGTTAGTTATTGAAATGGTGCCGCTCATCGTTACAACGAAGCAGCGGATTCTAGTTTTTGTGGGCATCAATATCGCAGCTCTGGCGGTGCTTGATTCCTTCACACCAACTGTGCTGTGGGAGGAGGTTGCCTGGATCGTCTTTGCTGGTATGGGATGGCTAGTGACACAGCATTTGCAGTATTTTCGTCAGCATTATCCTCAAGGATGGAAGCATATTCGGCGTTATCCGTATAAAATTGCGGCCAATATTGCTGTCATTTTTGCGCTTATTATTATGGCGGGTGTGAATATGCCCGAGGTGCAGCCTGCTTTGACGGACCCCTATACAGCGTGGACCCAGCGTATCAGCTCAACCACCGCCGGAACCACCAATGGCTCTGGGGCGCTGAATCAGCGCATGAACACTGCATCGGGTTATAGTCGCCAGGATAATCGGTTGGGTGGAGGTTTTAATTTTGATTATTCGCCCGTCATGACCATCACAACTAATCAGCGAAGCTATTGGCGGGGAGAAACAAAACGAATCTATTCCGGTACAGGCTGGAGTGACGGTGGGAACGAAGATCTAACGCCAAATGAGGTGCCGATGACCGCTGAGCTTGAAAACACACAAGAAACGCGGCATTCTACTGAACAAGTCGTACAGACCGTTACAATGCAAAATGATCAGAGCTATCCCGTTCTGTTTGGCGCCTATTCGGTGCATCGTGTTCAATCGGTGGATAGAGATTCACGGGCAAACGGGTTGCGTTGGAATCCGGAACAGGCAGAGCTGCTTTGGAATCCATCCTCTCGAAGAACTGCTTATCCTAAAACGTATACCTTGGTATCGCATGTTCCTGTAATCCCTGAGAAAGAACTGCGTACAAAAAGTTTTAATGAGTTGTACGGAAAAAGCAAACAGGAAGCCTATTTGCAAATTCCAGACGAATTGCCGCAGCGGGTTCGTGATTTGGCTCGGAACGTAACGTCAACGGCCAAAACGCCGTATGAAAAAGTCGGATTGCTACAGCAGTATTTACAGCAAAATTATGCCTATACGAATAATCCGGATCTTTCGCGGAAAAGAAGCAGGGATTTCGTGGATGCCTTTCTGTTTGAGATTCGGGAGGGCTACTGCGATTATTATTCCACTTCATTAGTCATGATGGCTCGCTCCGTTGGGGTTCCAGCTCGTTGGGTCAAAGGGTATGCACCTGGCCAGCAGACATTTTCCGATGATGCGACAACGGGCGATGGTGACGAAAGTATGTCCTCTTACTCTGTGACAAATGCGGATGCTCACTCCTGGGCAGAAGTCTATTTAGGAGAATATGGCTGGGTTCCTGTAGAAGCTACGCCTGGCTTTGATATGCCGTTGCTTACGGAGCAGGAGGATTCAAACACTCCAGACGCCCCAGAGGTCAAAGATCAGCCAGAACCAGAGCAGCCTGAGCAGGCCCCGCAGATGGATCCAGGGGAAGGATTTAAGATTCATCCTGTAATCATAGGCTCTGCTGTTGCCATTCTTCTGCTGTGGGTAGCTTATATCATCTGGCGTAATCGGGCAGACATTCACTTTTACCTGCTGCGTTTACGGACAGGTAAGCCGCTGACCCCGGATGAAAAGGTGGTCGTCGAAACTGAACACTGGTTACGGTACATGCGAAGGAAAGGCTTTGTCCGTGCCAGCCATGAGACACTGAGGGAATCAGTCGATAGATGGTCACAAGAAGCACCGGAACGCGCTGCGATTTTACATCAGTTGCTAGGACGCTTTGAACAAGCGCGTTATAGTCCTTCGTCGGTAACCGCGGAGGATTGGCGTAGTGTTCGCCAGCAAGCCTCCCTATTGCAGAAGGGACCCTGGATGAAACGATGGGCTGGACGAAGAGCAAAGCCTGATCAGAAGGATGAAGGCTAGTCTGTTTTTACTGGGTTTGATGCCGCAATTTTTAATCTTAATCAATATGTTTAGTAAAAAGCTGTCCGTTTGTTGCGGATAGCTTTTTACTAAGCCATAGTAATATGGTATAGTTTGTCGTATGAAACTGAGGTGACCGACGTTGTTTGAAATGCTGATGCCCAAATTACGGGTGAATACCGTCTTTGATATTGATCTTGAAGGCTTGTATGCTCAAGGATATCGCGGCATTATTACGGATCTAGATAACACGCTGGTTGGTGCAAAAGCGCCGAACGCAACTCCCGAGCTGGTGGCCTGGTTTGAAAAGGTCAAACAGGCGGGTTTTAAGCTTGTCATCGTGTCTAATAACAATATGGACCGTGTATCCGTGTTTGCTACGCCTTTGGACATTGAATTTATACATGCCGCCCGGAAGCCATCCAACTCGTCCTTTCGTAGAGCCATTCGTATGATGGGGCTTACTCCGGAAGAGACTATTATGGTCGGGGATCAAATGTTGACGGACGTGTTGGGAGGCAACCGAATGGGATTGCATACCGTTCTGGTACTACCTATATCCATTCATGATGAAGGAGTCATGACCCGATTTAATCGACGGTTGGAGCGAATCGCGCTCACAAGGTTACGTAAGAAAGGCTTATGGCTTGAGGAGGAAAAGAAGAATGACTGAAAGACCTGACGGCGGAACTGCCGTCAAATGTAGTGGTTGCGGTATCGTCATGCAGACCACTGGCCCGGACCTTCCGGGATATATTCCGGAAAAATTATTAACTCGCGAACCAGTCATCTGTCAGCGTTGCTTCCGGATCAAAAACTATAATGAAACGTCTTCGGTGACGGTAGATCAAGATGAATTTTTGAAGCTGCTTAGTCAGATTGGGGACAAGGATGCGCTCGTCATCCACATTGTAGATATTTTTGACTTTGAAGGTAGCTTGATTTCCGGTCTACAGCGTTTTGTAGGCTCGAATCCGGTTGTACTGGCAGTTAATAAGACCGATTTGTTGCCTAAGGTGACAAACTGGAACAAGGTACGTAACTGGGTACAAAAGCAAGCGAAGGAGCAAGGGCTACGCACGGAAGAAATCGTACTGTGCTCAGCTAAAAAAAATCAGGGCTTTGACCGTCTGCTGGATGTGGTATCTGAACTGCGTGGTAACCGCGATGTATATGTGGTCGGAGCCACAAATGTGGGTAAATCCACGCTCATTAACCGCTTGATTCGTGATTACAGCGATATGGAGCAGGAACTCACAACATCCCGTTACCCAGGAACTACACTCGATATGGTGAATATTCCGCTCGACGACGGCAAGCACATTATTGATACTCCGGGTATTGTGTACCCTTGGCGGTTCAGTGAAATCGTCTCCCGCCAGGACTTGAGCGCAATTATGCCGGACAAGCCGCTGAAGCCTGCTGCATATCAGCTTGATGCCGGACAAACATTGTTTTTCGGCGGTATGGCCCGATTTGATTTTGTAGATGGTCAGCACCAATCATTTACCTGCTACATTAACGGTGGTCTTAAAATACATCGTACGAAGCTGGAGCGAGCTGATCAGTTGTTCGCTGATCATGCCGGGGAGTTATTGTCTCCGCCAACACGCGATCAATTGGCAGAGATGCCGGAATGGACCAGACATGAGTTCCGTGTTCCACGCAAATCTCCATCGGACATCTATATATCCGGTTTGGGATGGATTAGGGTAAATAGCGAGAACGGAGCTCTGGTAGCGGTTCATGCTCCTCGGGGAGTCCGTGTGCTTTTGCGGCCTGCGTTGATTTAACAATGCTGTAACCAAGTGATAGGGCGGCAAGGAACACAACCTGGTTCCTGCCGCCATTCATGTATTTGAGCGGCCTAATATTTTGTAATATGGGGGAGAACAACGATGAGCAGCGGGGAGTCTGGAGCGATCGAACGAGATCTTGTACTATTGGGCGTATTGGGTGATCCGATCAAGCACTCCAAATCGCCCCTTATGCATAAAATAGCTTTACAGGCAGCGGGGGTTGATGGAGATTTTGTACCTCTTCATGTCACACCGGATCAGCTGGAGGATGCCGTGAAGGGGATTCGTGCTTTGCATTTCCGCGGAGTCAATGTGACGATTCCCCATAAGGTTGAGATTATGAAATATCTGGATGAGATTGATGAAGGGGCCAGGCTCATTGGCGCTGTCAATACGATAGTGAATGACAATGGGCGGCTCAAGGGCTATAATACGGACGGAATTGGCTACGTGCGTTCCCTCAAAGAAGAGACTTCTGTCGAGTTAAAGGGTGCAAGAATTGCTGTTTTAGGAGCCGGTGGGGCTGCTCGGGGCGTGATTCATGCCCTGTTGGAGGAGCAACCTGAATCGGTCATTATTCTGAACCGAACACGTGACAAAGCTGAACAACTGGCATTGGAGTGGACGACAGAAGCAATTCCAGTAATGGGCTATTCCAACGAGGAAGCTAGGAATGTGCTCACGACAGTGGATGTGTTGATTAATACAACCTCGGTGGGAATGTCTCCTTTATCTGATGAGCTTCCAGTGGAAACGAGTCTGATTCCGGAAGGAATCATTGTGAGTGATTTGATCTATAACCCGCTGGAAACGAGACTTTTACGCGAAAGCCGTGAACAGCGTGGCTGCACTGTACATGGAGGTTTGGGCATGTTTGTGTACCAAGGGGCAGTGGCTTTTGAGTATTTTACGGGGGTGGCCCCTGCAGTAGACCAAATGAGAGCGGCTGTGCTGAGAAGCCTGTCGTAAGTCGGATTATACATTAAAATTATGGAAATGCCGCATTGCATATGTGGCGACGAAGGGGTTAAATATACATGTTAACAGGTAAACAAAAAAGATATCTGCGCTCTATGGCGCATCATTTGGACCCGGTTTTTCAAGTAGGTAAAAACGGTACGAATGAGCATCTTATGCGTCACATCAATGATGCGATTGAAAAGCGTGAGCTGATGAAAGTACAAATTTTGAACAACTGTTTGGACGACAAACATGAAATTGCGGAAGAACTGGCAGCAGAGACGGGTTCCGAGCTTGTACAGCTTATTGGAAGCACCATTATTTTGTACAAGGAATCTCGTGATCATAAGCAAATCGAGTTGCCTAGAGGATAATACGCGGGGAGAAAATTATGAAAATCGGTATTATGGGTGGTACATTTGACCCGATTCATATTGGACATCTGCTGGCTGGAGAAGCGGCAAGAGATGCCTATGAGCTGGATCAAGTATGGTTTATGCCTTCTCATATTCCTCCGCACAAGCATCAAGCGGGGGCAAGCGGCAAGGAGCGTCTGGAGATGACAAGTGAAGCGGTGGCGGGTCATCCTGCTTTTGAAGTGCTGGATATTGAAGTGCTTCGCGGGGGGTATCCTATACCATTGACACGATCAAGAAGCTTCAGGAGCTGCATCCTGCTGTAGATTTTTATTTTATTATTGGTGCGGATATGGTGAACTACTTGCCTCATTGGCAGGGAATTGAGGAATTGGCGCAGCGGATTTGTTTTATTGGGGTGCGGCGACCAGGCTTCCAGCTTGCGTTGGATGAGTTGCCACATTATTTGCAGGACAAGGTACTGCTGGCAGATATGCCAGTGGTGGACATTTCTTCGACGGATATACGGGAGCGTGCTGCAGAAGGCCGTACCATTCGTTATCTTGTGCCTGATCGTGTACATGACTATATTACAAGGGGCGGTTTGTATGAAGTACAGCCGTGAGCAGCTAATGGAAGCCGTATCTGGTCAGATGCCTGAAAAACGCTGGAAACACACGCTGGGTGTTATGCATACCTCTGTGGAGCTTGCAAAACGTTATGGAGCAGACCCGGATAAGGCGGAACTGGCGGCTATTTTGCATGATGTGGCGAAATATTGGCCTGTTCAACAGATGGAAGAAGTGATTCGTAACTATCCTGAATGTGATCAGGAGCTATTGGAGCATGACAAGCAGCTCTGGCATTCAGAGGTAGGGTACTGCGTTGCAGCAAGAGATTACGGAGTGGATGATCCGGAAATAAGGAACGCAATCCGCTGGCATACATCAGGACGTGTAGGTATGAGCCTGCTGGACAAAGTCGTGTGTTTGGCTGATTACATCGAACCAGGGCGGGATTTCCCTGGGGTTGAACATATCCGTAAACAGGCAAAGAAAAGTTTGGAGCAGGGCCTTATTGCTGGATTTGACTCTACAATTTCATTGTTGCTGGAAAAGCAAAAGGTTATTTTTCCGCTGACGGTCTTGTCGCGCAATGACTTGATTCAACAGCTAAAACAGAAAAAAACGGAGGTTCATGAATGACCCTAACGAATGAGAAATTAATGCAAACGGCGGTTGAGGCCGCTAATGATAAAAAGGCAATGAATATTGTCGCATTGGATTTGCGTGGAGTATCGCTAGTCGCGGATTATTTTGTAATCTGTCACGGTAATTCGGATACACAAGTACAGGCGATTGTAACCGAAATTCGCAAACGCGCTCATGATGAAGGTGTAGCCATCAAAGGAATCGAAGGAATGGATTCCGCTCGCTGGGTTCTAATGGATTTGGGAGATGTTGTAGTGCATGTCTTCCATCGCGACGAACGCGAATATTACAACATTGAACGACTCTGGTCGGATGCTAAGGTTGTGGAGATGGTATGAGTTTGATCGCTGGTACTTATGTCACCATTATGGTGGATCGTGAAGTATCGCCTTTCGGCTACTTCCTTACCGTCGGCGAGCAGGATGTGCTGCTGCATTATACGGAGCTGACTCGTGAAATCGAGGTGGGTGAACGGCTGGAGGTATTTATCTTCCACGATACAGAGGACCGTTTGGCTGCAACTATGAAAAAACCGTTCTTGTCTTTGGGAGAAATGGCAAAGCTCGAGGTGGCCGATGTGCATCCGCGTTTGGGATGTTTTCTGGAGATGGGACTGGGTCGTCAACTTTTGCTGCCGATTCGTGAGTTGCCAGAAAACCGGGATCTGCATCCTCGTGTGGGTGACTACGTGTATGCCATTATGGAGCATGACAAACAAGGCAGACTGCGAGCTAAGCTGGCAGGGGAGCAGGAACTGGCTCCATTGTGCTTCCATGCTCCTAGTTCGTGGCTTAATACATGGGTGCAGGCGACGGTGTACAAGCCGCTTCAGATGGGCACATTCGTCCTGGTGGACGGGGGTGTGCTTGGATTTGGTGCAATAGGGATGATTCATTCCTCGGAACGTAACCGCATGCTTCGCTTGGGCGAGGAGGTTAAGGTACGGGTCACGCTTGTTCGCGAAGATGGTCGGGTCAATCTGGCGATGTCGCCACGCAAGGAAGTAGGCCGTGATGAGGATGCGGATCGGTTAATTGCATTTCTGAAGGAACGTCCGGGTGGCGGCATGCCATATTCTGACGCAACGCCGCCGGATATTATCAAACAACGGTTTGGTATCAGTAAATCCGCCTTCAAGCGTGCGATGGGCAAGCTGATGAAGGAAGGACTGGTTACACAAAAAGAAAACTGGACCTACCTGGTGGAGACAATGCCTAAACCGAAGGACGGGAATGGGGAATAAAAGATGGCTTCTTACCGCAAGTTTGCCTATGTGTATGATGAGCTAATGCAGGACATGCCGTACCCGGACTGGTTGCGCTTTGCACGGCAGGCTTGGGATCGATACGGTATGCCACATACAGTGGCAGAGCTGGGCTGCGGAACGGGCTCAATTACGATTCCACTGGTTAACTCGGGCTTCGAGGTGGCTGGCATCGATTTATCCTCTGACATGCTGGCAGTAGCCCGTCGCAAAATGGAAACCACTCCTCAAGGACAGCGATTGTTTCGTGAGGGAAGCGTTCGCTGGATACAGCAGGATATGCGAGAATGGATTTTACCGGAGCCCGTGGATTCTGTCATTTCTTTTTGCGATTGCCTGAATTATTTACTTGAGGAAGAAGATATCATTTCTACTTTCCGCAGAACGTATGCTGGTCTGAAGCCTGGTGGAACCTTTCTGTTTGATGTACATCACCCCCAGACTTTTTTGCGTTATGATGAAGAACAACCATTCGTACTGGATGAACGCTCTATCTCGTATATCTGGACATGCGTATTGGACACTCCACGTTGTGAAATTGAGCATCATCTCAGTATCTTTGCCAAAGCAGAACATGAAGGACGCGATCTGTACCAGCGTTTTGAGGAAATTCATGTACAGCGTGCTTATGATCCAGACTGGATGAAGGCAGAATTGTCCAAAGCGGGTTTTCGTGATGTGAAGGTATATGCAGATTTTGAATGGGTAGAAGCAGAAGATGACGCGGCGAGACTTTTTTATGTCGCTGTAAAATAGCCAGGAATCATTGGCCTAATATAGAAAAAGAAAGACGCTTTTCATGAAGTCATGAAGGGCGTCTTTTTGCACTCATATATTCACTTTATAGTTCAGCTGAAGTTCATCACCCGGTACACCCCGAATTCCCCAATTCTGTTTCGGGGTTTCAAATATCGTAATCTCAAGATCCTGTGGAGAAATCCCCAAAAGTTCGTTAATTCTTTGAAATAACAGGTTGATGAGTTGCTTCTTAGCTTCTGTCGTTCTGCCTTCAAAGATACTGATCTCAATAATGGTGTACGCCTCGGAGCGACCATCGGCATATATAAAGTCTTCATGATTCATAGGGAAGAAACGATGAAACCTCTTGTTTGGAGGATAGTTGAACGCATCCACCACGGTAGAGTGAATTACCTCTGAAAGTTGCTTTTTGATCGGATTTAGCTTTTCTTTGATCCCGAAAATTTTAATCTGTGCCATGTCTCAGCTCACCTTTCTTATCTCATCTCAACTTGAATCATTGTAACTTGGAGTTATTATAAAACATTCGTATTCATGTGTCATGGACAACTAGTATGAAGATGGGGTTTAGTATCAAATGTAGTCTTTATTTGACTTTTTTCGCGGTTTTCAATATAATAGTGCCATTATTAACGGTTAAACAATCGCTGATGAGGAATAGTAGTTTTGACTGGACATGTAGAGAGCCGGCGGGTGGTGCAAGCCGGTTGACAGTGCAAAGCGAACTCACCTCGGAGATATGCGTCCAACGCAGGAAAGCACTATATAGGTGTTAGCATCCTGTTATTAACACGCATCGGATCACCTCCGTTATCAGGTGCAAAGGGAGTAGAATGCGAAGAACGCTTTCTGCTAACTAGGGTGGTACCACGGGAATATAACCTCTCGTCCCTAGCGCTGACACGCTACGGGATGCAGAGGTTTTTTTGTTGCATACCGTTTGAGGAGGAAAAGACAATGACAGACACACAGCCGAAGCACGGCTATCAACCGCAAAGTATTGAACCAAAATGGCAAAAATATTGGGATGAGAACAAGACGTTCCGCACTGGGGAAGAGCCGGGCAAACCGAAGTTTTATGCTTTGGATATGTTTCCGTACCCGTCTGGAGCTGGTCTGCATGTAGGCCATCCGGAGGGATACACAGCTACAGATATTGTTTCACGTTATAAAAGAATGCGTGGCTACAACGTGCTGCATCCGATGGGTTGGGACGCCTTTGGTCTGCCTGCCGAGCAGCATGCTTTGGATACAGGTGAGCACCCACGCGAAATTACGGTAAAGAACGTAAACAACTTCCGCCGTCAAATCAAATCACTTGGCTTTTCATATGACTGGGACCGTGAAATCAGCACAACTGATCCTGATTATTACAAATGGACACAGTGGATCTTCATCCAGCTGTATAAGCGCGGTCTCGCTTATGTAGCTGAAGTGCCTGTAAACTGGTGTCCAGCACTGGGAACAGTACTGGCGAATGAAGAAGTAATTGACGGTAAGAGCGAGCGTGGCGGTCATCCGGTTATCCGCAAACCAATGCGTCAATGGATGCTGAAAATTACGGAATACGCGGATCGTTTGCTGGATGATTTGGAGGAGCTGGACTGGTCCGAGAGTATTAAGGATATGCAGCGGAACTGGATTGGTAAGTCTACCGGGGCAGAGGTTCATTTCCCAATTGAAGGCTATGACGAGCAACTCACAGTATTTACAACCCGTCCGGATACGCTGTTCGGTGCAAGCTACTGTGTGCTGGCCCCTGAGCAGGAATTGGTGGATATGATTACTACACCTGAGCAAAAGGACGCTGTACAACAGTATCGTGAACAAGCTGCTCGGAAAAGCGACCTGGAGCGTACGGATCTGGCCAAAGATAAAACAGGCGTATTCACAGGAGCTTATGCAGTGAATCCGGTGAACGGCGAAAAGCTGCCAATCTGGATTGCTGACTATGTACTGGCAGGCTACGGAACAGGTGCAATTATGGCAGTACCGGGTCATGATACACGTGACTGGGAATTTGCTAAGAAGTTCGGATTGAAAATTACTGAGGTCGTTCAAGGTGGAGACGTGGACAAAGAGCCATACACCGAGGATGGCCCGCATGTCAATTCAGGCCTGCTGAATGGACTTACCAATGAGGAAGCTATTCCGAAAATGATCGAATGGCTCGAAGCTGAGGGTAAAGGACAGGGCAAAGTAACCTATCGTCTGCGTGACTGGCTGTTCAGCCGACAACGCTATTGGGGCGAGCCGATTCCAGTAATTCATCTAGAAGACGGAACGATCAAAACGGTTCCTGAGGATCAACTGCCGCTCGTACTGCCAGAGATGGACAATATTAAGCCTTCAGGTACAGGTGAATCCCCGCTGGCGAATGCGACAGATTGGGTAGAAATTGTTGATCCTGAGACAGGTATGAAAGCACGTCGCGAGACAAATACGATGCCGCAATGGGCAGGAAGCTGCTGGTACTACCTGCGCTTTATTGATCCGAAAAATGATAAAGAGCTTGTATCCAAAGAGAAACAGCGCGAATGGATGCCTGTTGATCTGTATATTGGCGGAGCGGAACATGCGGTTCTTCACTTGCTGTATGCCCGTTTCTGGCACAAGGTACTGTATGATATCGGCGTAGTGGAAACTAAAGAGCCTTTCTATAAGCTGGTCAACCAGGGTATGATTTTGGGCAACAACAATGAAAAAATGAGTAAATCACGCGGTAATGTCATCAATCCTGACGATATTGTAAATACGTTTGGCGCCGATACGCTGCGTATTTATGAGATGTTTATGGGGCCGCTGGAAGCGACCAAGCCATGGAATGAGAATGGCGTTGAGGGAGCGCATCGTTTTCTGTCCCGCGTATGGCGCCTGTTTGTTTCCGAGGATGGTAGCCTGAACGAAAAAATTAAAAATGACGGCGGTAGTGACGAGTTCAAACGCACCTGGCATAAAACACTGAAAAAGGTAACCGAGGACCTGGACGCATTGCGTTTCAATACAGCAATCAGCCAGCTGATGATCTTCACCAATGATGCATACAAAGCAGACCTTTTGCCGCGTGCAGCGATGGAAAACTTCGTGCAAATGCTGTCTCCGCTTGCACCGCATCTGGCCGAGGAACTATGGCAGCTGCTGGGACACAACGAGAGCATTACGTACGCGGCTTGGCCTGCCTATGATGAAGCATGGACGGTGGACGCTGAAGTGGAAATTGTCATCCAGATGAATGGTAAAATTGTACAGCGTGCAACGATTGCCAAAGATCTTGATGCCAAAGCGATGGAAGCCTTTGCTTTGTCGCTGGACAGCGTCCAGGAAGCACTGGCTGGTAAAACGGTTCGCAAGGTAATTGCTGTTCCTGGTAAGCTGGTTAATATTGTTGCCGGTTAATCGGCTTTAGGCCGAAGGAGACATCTATCTTTTGCATGTCCTCTTCATACTTGTTGTGCGTCGCCCGTATTAGCTCAGGGAAGACACTATGCAGGCTGATGTCCAACAATGCGAGAGCTTCGGCGGTGATCCCTCCGGGAACCGCTACTCTTGCTTGTAACTCGGCTGGTGTCATTCCGCCTTCCGTGAGCAGCTTTCCAGTACCGATGATCATTTCACCGGCCAATGCGCATAGTTCTGTACGGTCTATACCCGTAGCTTGAACTGCGGCTTGAATCCACTGGTCCATAAAAAAGGCCAAGAAAGCAGGGCCGCAACTCGAAAAATCCGATGTGATCCGTGTATGAGACTCTTTAACCCGTATTGGCCTGCTGATGTGGGACATAAGCTCTTCCAGAAGGGAGCGATCCTCCTCTGTAATCCGGTTTCCATGGATGCATAGTGAGGCTCCGCTTCCAATCTGGTGAGTGATACTCGGAATAATTTTGGACACTTTGGCTTTCAGTGCATGCTCCAAAATACGGATCTGTACTGGACTTGTGATAGAAACGACGATCTGATCTTCTGTAATGACGTTGCGTATTTCATCCGTTACGGTTTTTGATTCCAGCGGCTTCACGCAGATAAATAGAATATCGCTTTCCGCTGCCGTCTCACGGTTGCTTTGAGCTGCATGCAAACCTGGATAACGACGGGCTAGCTCGGCTACCTTGGAATACGTTCGGTTGCTTGCTAATATTTGCTGCGGTTTGAGTGCGTCCGAATGAATAAAAGATTCAATTAGCAGACTTCCCATGCTGCCAGTCCCGATAAATCCAACTTTCATTGTTCAACGTCCTCCTTTCATACTTTGCGGTATAGACGCTGTGCTGTCATTCTTCTTAGTGTATGCACTTGGTCTTGGCCGACATGACGAATTTTATGTCTGAACACATTAGATCATGCTTGGGGCCGCACCACTCTTTGTATAAATGCTCACAGCGAGACCGTATGGAGGTGTTTACAAACCTCCGGTTTGACGGAAATTGGACAGATTTGCTCTGTTAGATTGAGACGTTGGTCTTCAGTCGGTTCAATTCCGAAATCCATGTGGAGTAGGGGACGATACGAAAAATGAAACGCGTATGGACAGGAACGGCAATAACGCTTGCTGTAATCGGGAGTGGACTTATTTTGTTCGCCGGAGGGCAGCGCTCTGAGCCACAAGAAGAGTGGAGTTTGCTTAACCATAAGGTGGAGCATGCTTTGGCGATAGAGTCGGAGTCAATTGAGTCGCAGCGAAGCAGTGACTATGCCCAAGGAAAGCATGCTGTAAAAGAGGCTTCAGACCAAGCTGAACGCAGAGCGAATGTCGAAGCTGTTGACAATGTGAAGCATAATACTAAGCAGAGTTCTACTGGTGTATCTGCTGCTATGAGTGAAAACTCCATGGCGGGGAATTCAAGTACCGTAAAGCAGTCAGATGTTGCGGATTCGAGATCAGACACAGCTGTTGCCAGTTCGGATGCTGCAACGACGAGTAGGACAAATACGGTGAATGATTCGGTTATTCCATCCGTTTCCGGTGAAAAAAAGGTAAACATTAACACAGCGACTGCTGCCGAGTTAATGGAACTTCCGGGGGTTGGGGCTAAAAAGGCCGAGGCTATTTTGAACTATCGTAATCAGCACGGGCTGTTCAAACGTGTGAACGATTTGGATCGTGTAAAAGGAATCGGAGCTAAAATGTTAGCGAAAATGAAGCCGTATGTCAGCTTATAACTTATTTAAGTTTACGGTATAGGCTTTGAGAGAGTGGCTGTAACGGATATGTTTTACGTTTAACTTGTTTATACGGGAGAGATGGAAATGAGTGCAGATGTACGCAAGGACTGGGACACCTACTTCATGGATATCGCTTATATGGTATCCACCCGTTCGCGCTGCGCGCGGCGTCATGTTGGAGCCGTACTTGTACAAGGTAAGAAGCTATTGGGGACGGCCTATAATGGCGCACCATCCGGGGTGCCTGACTGTTCTGAGGCAGGCTGTATGATCTCGGAGGAATATGAGGTCGTTCACCGTGATGGACGGGAGGAAATGGTTAAGAAGCAGCGTTGTATTCGCACTATTCATGCGGAGCAGAACCTGTTGCTGTTTACTGACCGGATTGACCGTGAAGGCTCCTCCGTATATGTCACCGACCAGCCGTGCTGGACGTGTGCCAATATGTTGGCGAACAGCGGTATTGTGGAGATTGTATATCACCGACCTTATCCAAAAGATGCCGACAAGGTTCGTGCTATGATGGAGGAAAAGGGAATCGCCTTTCGTATGCTGGAGACATATCATCCACCACAGGAAACGCTGATGGATGTTAAAGATTAATCAATAAACGAGGAAGAACCTCTGACAATGCTATTTTGTCAGGGGTTCTTTTTTTGTTTTGTGAGTTGGACAGAAAGCAATGTTTGCTAATGGAAGGTGATTGTATTCAAACCCAACTTGTGTTTACTAGGCCTATATTAAGTCTCACTGTTTGTTGGATTATAGGAAGTGCAGGAGCGTGTCTGTATTCGGGACGGATACTTTTATTACTGTGGGCGGGAGTTACCCTGATTTCCCCACTTATAGCTTTACTGATGAAAATTCCCATCCGACATATGGTATTGCTATGGATTGCATTAAGTGGTGGTGGATTTCATTGGTTTTGGCATGATACGCATAATGTAAGCAGTATTCCTGGTGCTCTTCATGTATCGTCTTCTGTCATAGAAGACATGCCTGTTCAAGCAGCAGGGTTTATTGCTTCAGAAGTTGAGATTGATGGGGATCGTGCGCAGTTTGAGATGAGAGTTACTTCAATCCATCACTTTGCAAGTCAATCCAATAAGGTTGAACATCGAGGATCTATTTCTGAACAGGTCATTGTTCATATCAAGTTGGCTGCGAAGCAGGAACAGCAACTTGCGGCAGCATGGCAGCGTGGGGATGCAATCCTGCTCCGTGGCAACTTAAAGGCACCAGCAAAAGCGGGTAATTTTGGTAGCTTTGATTACAGTAAATATCTGCACACGCAGGAAATTCACTGGCTTTTCAAGGGGGCTGGAGCCGCCTCGTTACAGAGGCAGGAGGCTTCACAGTGGAACCGCTACATATTATTCAGATGGAATGATCAGCTTAGAGAGCAGCTAGGTCAAAAAATGGAATCTGCTTTTACATCACTTCTTCAGGCAGGATATATGAAAGGCCTGGTACTTGGGGTTACAGATGAGCTGGACCCAGCAACGTATAATGAATTTACGCAGCTTGGTTTAACGCATATTTTGGCGATATCAGGTATGCATGTGGCGGTATATGCGGCCACATTATTATATTTACTCAAGTTATTACGAGTTAGCCGTGAAACCTCTCTTACGATTGTGATGGTACTGATTCCGGCTTATGTCCTGCTGACAGGTGCTTCTCCCTCTGTTGTAAGAGCGGGAATTATGGCGATGATTGGCTTGTTTGCAGCCCGACGAGGGCTGCTCAAAGACGGACTTAATATTTTAAGTATATCTGCGTTGCTTATGCTGCTATGGAATCCATACTACCTGCTTAGCGTCAGCTTTCAGCTGTCCTTTTTGGTAACAGGTGGGTTGCTCATATATATGCCGCTTATGAAGCCGTTTTTCGCCAAATGGCCCCTCCTGATCGGTGGTGAAGTTGCGATTACAGTCACGGCACAGCTTGTTTCGTTTCCAATGACGGTATTCTACTTTAATCAATTTTCGTTATTATCATTTGCGGCTAATTTTGTACTTGTCCCCCTAATTACATATATAGTGCTTCCACTGGGTACGGTAGCCATGGGAATGGCCTTTTTATGGGGGGATGGTGCTCGTATCCTTGCGTGGCCGGCAGAGCAATTGAACGATCTGACCTTTTGGCTTGTGAAATGGCTGAATGTAGATGATGCTTATGTGAGTATTTGGCCGTCTTCTTCTATTCTGTGGGTTCTGGCGTATTATGCAGCTTTGTACAGTGTTTTGTACTGGCTCAAAACGTGGTTGACATCCCGAAGGAAAACGGGCGACATTTCCGTTGTGAATTCTACTACCATAACATCACCTATGTATACAGGATTAGAGGCTGCTGCTGAGTGGGCTGCTATTTTGCAAACGGCTCATGAACCCGAGGGTGCAGGGAAATTTGCGCGTCGACAGTGGAATGGATATCGTCATGTGGCACTGGCTTTAAGTGGTATTGCCTGGCTTGGCATACTATGTATAGGGTACCAATCTCCTAGTGAAAGAAACACGGGAGTTGTTCAGTATCTGGATGTGGGCCAAGGTGATAGCATTTTAATTACAACGCCGGGAGGGAAACATATTTTGGTGGATGGCGGGGGTACAATGGACTTTGCAACAGGAAAAAACGCTTGGCGCAAGCGTACAGATCCCTACGAGGTAGGCGCGGATACGATTGTGCCCTTGCTAAAGCAACGTGGGGTGCACCGGCTGGACGCTGTCATTTTGACGCATGGAGATCATGATCATGCCGGAGGTCTACAGGCTGTATTTGACCAAATTCCCGTATCCACCTTATTTTTTAACGGTACCCTAACAGACAAAGCCCCATTCCGGAAGTTGTTAAACACGGCTTTGGACAAGCAGATCAAGCTGTACGGTGCACATCATAGCATGGAGTGGGGACCGGACCGGGATACGAAAATTCGCTTTCTCTATCCGTTTAAGCTGGAGGAGAACGAATCTGAGCAGTTGCCTGTTATGAAGGAACAGAATCATTATTCTGTTGCCATGATTTTAGAGATGGAGGGGGCCTCGTTTTTATTCACAGGAGATATGGATGATGCTGCAGAGTCGCTGTTGCTTTCTGAATTAACCCGTTCTCCATCTCGTGTGAAAGCTCAGGAGGGAATAGGAGATGCAAGGAAAGCTGTCGACGTTATGAAAGTGGCACATCACGGAAGTAAGTATTCCACCTCGGAAGAGTGGTTGTCCTACTGGCAGCCGAAAGTATCCGTCATTTCAGTTGGTGCAAGCAACACATATGGACATCCGAATAAAGCGGTATTGGAACGTTTGGCGGAAGTTGGTTCTGCCATATATCGAACAGACACAATGGGAGAGGTACAGATTCGTGCGCAGCAAGGGAAGCTGAGTGTGCGGTATCAACGCAAACGTGAACAAATAGATACAAAATGATTTTGATTATACAAAAAACAGGCTTATAACAGCCAATAATTTGCCTGCCGTTATATCAGATAAGGGATACCAATACTCAATCGGCGATTTTTATTTTCAAGATCCGATTGCTCTGTCTTATCAATTAGAACTCATATCTGATTTTCTGATTTCTAATAAATCACAAAACGTTTCATGCAATTCAATAGGTTTAGTATCTAGATATATGTAGGGGCTGAGGGAAGGTGACTACCTTCCCTTTTTCTGTTATTCTAAGGGAGGATACAATGGGGATTCTGGGCATTTTGTTATAATTTTTTTTTATTAAAAAAATAAAATTAGCGTCAGACGTCTATCCTGCAACAATTTGCAAAAGGGATACGTCTGTAATATTGCAGGGAGAGGGGGATCCTTTGTGGTAGAGCAGGGACTCATCCGAGCCGCTCAATCGGGCGATCGCGACGCTCTCATTACCCTATTAAGAGAGATAGAACAGCATGTGTATCGTACGGCATATTACATTCTAAATAATGAGCAGGACGCCATGGATGCTTCACAAGAAGCCCTCATACGAATATATTCCAAAATTAACTCTTATGAGGAAAAAGCGCAGTTTAAAACCTGGGTCCAACGCATTGTAACGAACATATGCATCGACAAATTCAGAAGAACGAAGCCTTCGGTTTCCATTGACGAGCATGACATGATATTTAACGACCCCCAAAACGTGGAGGTCGAGGTGTTAACCTCTTACATGGCACAGGATGTTCGTGAGGCTATACAACAGCTCCCGGAACACCACCGGACGGTAATTGTCCTGAGATATTTGCAGGATTTCTCTTATAACGAGATTGCCGATTCTCTGGATTTGCCGCTAAATACGGTCAAGTCATACTTGTATCGTGCAAGACAACAATTGCAAGGGCTACTTCAGGAGTATCAGAAAGGTGGTGTATCAGGATGAAGTGTGGAGAAGAGGTGATGGATTGGATGCAGCGTTATGTGGATCATGAACTGGGTGAAGAAGAGACGTCCCAATTAATGAACCATATTGCGACTTGCCCGGACTGTGCGGAAAAATTTCATATTCTTCAGACACTCTCTCGCGAGCTGGAGGAATTGCCTGCGGTTTCCCCGGCGTTCAGCCTGGTGGATTCCATCATGCCTCAGCTTGATGCCATTGACCGCGCACGTGAAGAGCAGGGAAGCGCGCTTCAGGAAATGCAGCCTGTAGCTGCTGATCCTGAGCCTGGAACAGGGCTTGGACAACGTACTCAGCCTGTGCCTTGGTGGAACCGGGTGGGAGGGCGTGCTGCCATGGGCGTGGCTGCCGCTGCCGTTGCCGTTGTACTGGGGATTGTAGTATTCAACTTCGAGCCTAAAACAGTGCAGGATGCGGAAGGCATACTTACATCCCAGTCGCCCGAGGTGACAAGTCAGCAGAATCAGACGGAAATCCCAGGTACGACCAATGGGAGTGGAGGACGTGATGCAACCATTGGAGCGGAATCGACCAAGCCGCCATCTGAACAGGGACAAGGAGCCGATTCCTCTCTGACACCTGCAGATAAGGAACCTGACTTGGGCGACCAGGGAATAAACAGTTCAGATGACAAAAAGGATCCTTCCAAACCGGATGCTGGGAAGGTGGATGATCAGCAAGCTGGCGAGGAACCTTTAACAAAGTCTGCACCGACTAAACATTCTTCCCGTCAGGATGAAAAGCAGGGACAGCCAAACGTCGATCGTCAGGCCTCAAAGGATGACTCATCTGCAGATGCTCCTCAATCCGATGACAAACAGTTAAAACAGAAAAAATCTGATCAACCTACGATTGCTCCTGATGAACAGCTGGATCCGAAAATGGAAAAGGCACCATTAGCAGATACGGGTACCGCTCAGGAGGATAATAGCGATGATACAAGTACAAATGATGCATCTTCGTCGCTTAGTCAGGAATTGAAGGTACAGAGTCGAATTGCTTCAAATGAAACGTCGAAAGATACGACATCCAAAAGTGTCACCAAGGATGCGGGCAACTCCTTAGGAGCGGATAGCAGCAATGCAGCTTCTAATGATGAGCAATCATCCGTGTCACAAGACCCGGTTCGTAGAGAAGGTTTTGTATCTAATTCGCTGGTCTCTCCGGACAGCAATAATGCTTCCACCTATGGTGCCCAGTCCGCCTCTACAGATCAGTTCAACTCGCCTGATGGTAGCTATGCAGTGGCTATTGAAGGCAAAAAGCTGAAAGTGTATAAACTTTCCGATAACGGTGTAGACCGAACAACACTGGAAGTCCGTACTCTGAAGGGTGCTTGGGTCAAAGGAAGCTGGTCAGATGACAGCCAGACCTTTATGTATGAGACGGAGCAGGATGGGACTGCAAGTAAATATACGTACACCGTCCCGCGTAGCACTGGAAAATAGTTTCCGTAAGTTGGCACACTTTTAGAAACAGAGAATAAACTATATGAACCGACGTCGTATCCCGACGGTTGAAAGTTTCTAGAGCTTTCTGCTGCCGTGTTGATATAGATGGTGGTGAAGGGATTCTGCCTAAAGGTGGGGTCCCTTTGTTTGTGTCATGACTTGCCTTCCGGTCGGATGTCAGGTACGATCAGTGGGTGGGGGGAACGGAAAATGGATGTAAAAACAGCCTCTAAGGCTATTCGCAAAGGTGATATTTCGCCAGTGTATCTGCTATATGGCAGTGAAAAATATCAAATGAAGCAGTTTGTTGATATGCTAAAAGAGAAGGTGGTGGAGGAGGAGCATCGTGACTTCGCCATTATTTCTTATGATTTAACCGAGACGCCAATTGAGGTGGTTGTGGAGGATGCGGAGACAGCGCCTTTTCTGGTGCCGAAAAAGCTAATTATTGTACGGGATACCAGTGTATTTGCAGCAGGCAAAGATAATGGCAAAATAGAGCACCGTCTTGAGACTCTGTTGACTTATATGGATAACCCGACTGACTATAGCGTCATCGTTTTTACGGTTCAGGCTGAAAAGCTGGACGAACGGAAAAAGATCGTCAAGAAACTGAAAAGTGATGCCTCAGTTATTGCTTTCGCCCCTATGGGTGGAGATGATCTTGTAGCTTGGGTCCATAAGCGTGCAGCAGAAAGAGAAGTGCAGTTGGCAGCAGGAGCGGCTGAGAGACTCATTCAATACACGGGTACCGGGCTTCAATCCTTGGCTGCCGAGATAGATAAGCTGTGCTTATACGCAGGAGCGCAGGGAACGATTTCATCCGCTGACATTGAATCCCTTGTGCCTCGTAATACAGAGCAAAACGTATTTGCGATGGTTGAGGATCTGGCTAATTTGCGGCTGGATAAGGCGCTCAGTATTTTTTATGAATTGCTTAAGCAAAAAGAGGAACCAATCAAGATTGCAGCTTTGATCACACGGCAGTTTCGTATTATGTTGCAGGTCAAAGAGCTGGCAGGTCAAAGCTATTCTCAGCAACAAATTGCGAGTCAGCTCAGCTTGCATCCTTATGGGGTGAAAGTTGCAGGGGATCAAGCGCGACGCTTCCGTCCTGAGCAGCTGCGCCAGCTTCTCTATGAACTGGGCGAGCTGGACTATCATATGAAAACAGGTGTTGTTGACAAGGTGCTGGGACTCGAACTATTTTTGATGAAAATGGGAGCAGGTGCTTCAATCTAATCTCATAAAGTTATAAACTAAAAAATCCTGATCAGCCAAGGCTGGTCAGGATTTTTTCATTAACGTATAAAAGTAGCTCTTGCTTACGCTTGAGCTGTAAGAGCGTTAAGTTTTTTCGCCAAGCGGGATTTCTTGCGAGCAGCTGCATTTTTGTGGATCAGACCTTTAGTTACAGCCTTGTCCAGCTTTTGGGAAGCCACTTTGAAAGCAGCAGCAGCAGCTTCAGCTTCGTTACCTACCAACGCTGTATCGGCAGCTTTTACTGCTGTACGAAGCGCGGATTTTTGGGAAGCGTTCAACGCACGGCGTTTGTCGCTAGTTTTAACGCGTTTGATAGCGGATTTGATGTTTGGCATTACATTCACCTCCTGTAAAGGCATTACTTATGAACACAAACGTTTCACAACTTAAAATATTTTAGCACGCCACACCTCAAATTGCAATAAGAAAACATTCTAAGACAATGCAAATTACAGGATGAAAATGGATGTGCATAAACCTGCTGGGTGTCTCGCACACTATAGCCAGAGATGGTATACAAGGAGGTTTAAAAGATGGATTTGGATTTGCAGAAGTATGCGGTACGCACGGATTTGGCATTAGAGGCAAGAGAGCTGGCAGAACGGAATCAGCCTGTACCACTGGCGGGTATAAATGAGAATGTGGAGGAAGATAACGGTATTAAAATTACGCGGCTGGATGTATTAAATGAAGAAGGAGCTAACCGTATTGGTCGGGTACAAGGGCATTACGTTACGCTCGAAGTACCTGGCTTGCGTGAAGGCGACACTGGACTTCAGCAACGGGTAGCTATTGCCTTTGCCAAAGAAATGGAGCATTTTATACAAAAAATAGGGATTTCTAAGGTGGCAAGAGTGCTGGTGGTAGGGCTGGGAAATTGGAATGTTACTCCTGATTCTCTGGGTCCGCTTGTCGTTGAAAATTTAATGGTCACCCGTCAATATTTTGAACTGACACCTGATCAGATCAACCCTGGATATCGGGATGTGAGTGCAATTGCGCCGGGTGTTCTTGGTATCACGGGAATCGAATCCAGTGAGATCGTTCAAGGCATTGTGGATCGCACAAAACCAGAACTGATTATTGCTATTGATGCTTTGGCGTCACGTTCACTGGAGCGTGTCAATACGACTATCCAAGTGGCGGATATCGGAATACATCCAGGTTCAGGTATTGGCAACAAGCGGCGTGGTATCACCAAGGATATTATGGGGGTTCCATGTATCGCTATTGGCGTTCCAACGGTATGCTATGCTTCGACCATCGTCAACAATGTAATCGAACTGATGAAAACGCATTTTACCAAAGAAAAAGCTTCTACCAAAGTAATTCTCGGAATGTTGGATGAAATATCAGAACCTGAGAGACTTGGGCTAGTGAAAGAGGTGCTCCAACCACTAGGGCATGATTTGATTGTGACTCCAAAAGAGATTGATGAATTCATTGAAGATATCGCGAATATCATTGCGACCGGATTGAACGCTGCTCTACATGAGGCTGTTGATCCCGACAATGTCGCCGCTTATACGCATTAATGAAGGGCTAGCAAAACCATCTTTCTAAGACACGACACAAAAATCTCTATTTAACAGGTAGCTTATCTCTTTCGAAAAGGGGTGGGCTGGACCTGTGATAGAGATTTTTGTGTTCTAGTAATTGTTCTCCGTTCATAGAGTTGAAGTATAAGAGATTTCCGCAACAGATAGGAACCCTGTGTTCTGAATGTAATAAGCGGGTTTCGACGGGACGAAGGAGGACAAGGCTCACATGAAAAAAATTCAGACCTGGAACGTCGGAAGATGGAGAAGAAAAGGTATCGAAATTTTGGCAATGGGACATACGCTTGTGCTGCTTATCATGGGCTCGGCGCTTTTATTTGTCGTTTTGGGACTAGGAGGGTTGGCAGAAAATCGTTTGCAAACCTCTCCTGTTTCTTCGATGAAAGGATTGGCAGGCTCGGTGTCCAGCGGTTTTTTCGCGGATATGCTAGGTATGGAGGTACCTCATTTGGCACAAAAGAAGCAGCATTCTTCGTTGTCGGGTGAACAATGGTCGCCATTTGTTTTTCAGATGCTTACAGGTATTAATCCGCAGGATCCCAAAAGTCTCATTTCTCGTGAAATTCCTGGCATGTCTGCTGGTGCGCCTGTCTTGCTGCGCAAGGGTTCGGGGAACGACAAGGTAGAGGGTCCTACGGATTATCAACCTGATCAGGGAACGACAGATACCCCTGGGGGTTCAGACGCAGCTGAGAACCCGCCGTCTACTACGCCGGGTATTCCGACAACACCGGAAACAGACCCTGCACGTGAGGATGATCCAGGTGATGCCGCCAAAGGGGAGAAGCGTATATTAATCTACCATTCTCATCCCAGAGAAGCATATAATCCATTACTGAGCAAAACCAGTTCTAACCCCAATTCAGGTTCTAAGTCAGCTAATGTATCAAGGGTAGGTGACTTCGTAAAGAAGAGACTGGAAAAGCAAGGGATATCTACACTGCATGTAAACAAGGATTATGCCACCACAGTTCAAAATTACAATTGGAACTACTCCTATAAATATTCACGCGCAACAGTCAAGGAGGTTTTGGCTCAAAATAAAGGTTTAACTTATCTACTTGATATTCATCGTGATTCCCAACGTCATGGAAAAACAACAGCCACCATTAATGGACTTTCTTATGCCAAAGTGTATTTTATCATCGGACATGACAACAAAAATTGGCGTAAAAATGAAGCTTTTGCTGCTCGTATTCATGAAAAGCTGGAAAAATCCTATCACGGCGTATCACGAGGTGTATGGGGAAAAGATGGCGGCAAAGGAAACAACGGTGAATATAATCAAAGCTTGTCTTCGCATAGCATTTTGATCGAAATCGGAGGGATTGACAACACGGAGGAGGAGTTAAAACGAACTTCTGACGTTTTGGCGGATATGATCAGTGAAGTGTATTGGGAGGATCAGAAAGCCCAGAAGGCGGGCACCAACGTATCTGACACCAAAAAGAGCAATAACGGCAATTAAATAAGGTAGCAGTTAGGGGGGATAGAATGACCGGACATTTTCGTAAAAAAGCGCTTGGATTTGTGCTTCTGATCGGAGCGGGCGTGTTACTTGGCATGCAGCTGGCAGGTTCTGGTCTGCGCTCAGTCTATGGCCCGGAATGGGACGAGAATCCAGTTTCATCAGTAAATCAACAGAAAGTTGAATATGAGCAGACGGTGATTGAGGATACCCCGGCAGCTGATGCCCAAGTGCATAATCGTACGTATAATACAAATAGAAAGGTCGAGTTTGAGCCACAAACGAACACGAACGAAGGGAATACAAACGAACGAAGTGAGGAACAGACCGCGCGCTGGACACATGAATGGGATATGAAGGCTGCACAAGATGACAATACTCGGCAGGGCCTAGAGACTCCTCGTGAGCTACTAGCCGTAAAGGCGCAGCAGGCTTCGGTGGATACCATGGCTGACAAAACGGCTGGACTGCTTCAAAACCTGTCAAGACAGGGCATTCGCTGGGTTGTATCTGTATTTGACGGGGTAACAGAATAGAAATATTGCTGACCCCCCTTACAACTGCTATAATAAGCTGATTGATACTAGGCATTGTGTGGGGGTAAGGCATGACTGACATTTTGGCAAGACAACGTAAAATTCGGAACTTTAGTATCATTGCACATATAGACCATGGTAAATCTACGCTGGCTGACCGGATCTTGGAGTACACCGGTGCACTCACTTCCCGCGAAATGCAGGAGCAAGTGCTTGACCAGATGGAACTGGAGCGGGAGCGCGGGATTACGATTAAGCTCCAGGCAGTGCGACTCACTTATAAGGCCGATGACGGCGAAGAGTACATTTTGAATTTGATTGATACACCGGGACACGTCGATTTTACCTATGAGGTATCTCGTAGTTTGGCAGCCTGCGAAGGTGCTTTGCTGGTAGTAGACGCAGCGCAGGGGATTGAGGCGCAGACATTGGCTAACGTTTATTTGGCGTTGGACAACAATCTGGAGATTTTGCCAGTGCTTAACAAGATTGATTTGCCAAGTGCTGATCCTGAACGGGTAAAGCAGGAAATCGAGGATGTTATCGGTTTGGACACGAGCGAAACCGTACATGCTTCAGCCAAAGCTGGAATCGGTATCAAGGAAATTTTGGAACAAGTGGTCAGAAGTGTGCCTGCTCCGCAAGGAAATCCGGATAATCCGCTCAAGGCGCTTATTTTCGATTCGCATTATGATCCTTATAAAGGCGTTATCGTATATGTACGTGTTGTAGATGGCAGTATCCGTGCGGGTTCGAAAATTAAGATGATGGCCACTGACAAAACGTTTGAGGTTATCGAGGTTGGAGCTTTCATGCCACGTATGACGATCGTGGATGAGCTAAATATCGGTGATGTTGGTTTTATCGTTGCCGGAATCAAGCATGTGGGCGACACTCGTGTCGGGGATACGGTAACGGATGCCAAAAATCCAACACCAGAACCGATGCCAGGCTATCGGAAAATTAATCCAATGGTGTATTGCGGTCTGTACCCGATTGAAACATCGGAATATAACGATTTGCGTGAGGCGCTTGAAAAGCTGCAACTGAACGATGCTTCGCTCAGCTTTGAACCGGAAACATCCAGTGCGCTGGGCTTCGGCTTCCGTTGCGGTTTCCTTGGTCTGCTTCATATGGACGTTATTCAGGAACGTATTGAACGTGAATTCAATATTCCACTGATTACAACGGCACCAAGCGTAATTTACCGTGTACAATTGACTAACGGGGAAACGATTGAAATTGATAACCCATCCAACTACCCGGAAGTAGGACGTATTGAACATGTAGAAGAGCCATATGTTAAGGCAGGCATCATCGTGCCCAATGATTATGTAGGTACGGTTATGGAGCTTTGTCAGAGCAAGCGTGGTGAATACGTGAACATGGAGTACCTGGATACAACACGGGTAACGATTACGTACCAGATTCCTTTGTCTGAAATCGTATATGATTTCTTTGATCAGCTTAAATCCAGCACCAAAGGTTATGCTTCCTTTGACTATGAGATTTCAGGCTATCGCCAATCTAATCTGGTGAAGATGGATATTCTGTTGAATGGTGAGCAGGTCGATGCATTGTCATTCATCGTGCATAGAGATCGAGCTTACCACCGCGGACGTATCATTTGTGAGAAGCTGCGCGAGTTGATTCCACGGCAAATGTTCGAGGTGCCAATCCAGGCATCTGTAGGAACAAAGGTTGTTGCGCGTGAAACCGTTAAGGCTATGCGTAAAAACGTCTTGGCCAAATGTTATGGCGGCGATATTTCCCGTAAACGGAAGCTGCTTGAAAAGCAAAAAGAGGGCAAGAAGCGTATGAAGCAGGTCGGTAACGTAGAAGTACCACAGGAAGCATTTATGGCGGTACTGAAGATAGATGAGTAAAGCAGTTTGAAGTATTCGTCCATTCTTTCATGAGGCATTTGCCATGCATGGAGAATGGACGTTCTTTATTTGAGCAAGCTATTCAGGACAGAGGGCTCGTTCAAGTTCTGATTTAGAGTAATATGGCAACTATATCTTTAAATCAATCTTTAGAGTATGTTTAAAGATGTTTTTCTTTTACTGCAACACCTACACCACAAAAAATGACCGATTCGTGGTGGGCAGCAGCGGAGTGGGCCATTTGAATCTGGAGAAGCGTAGCGTTCGCCTTTACTCCCCAATTTTATCCCAAAGAGTGCTTATATAATGGAAAATTGGGGAGTAACAGCGATCAGAAGATCAAATGGAACACGAAGCGGTTGGTCTCGACCTCGGCTCATTTTCTCACTATACCCTGAATCGACAAGGAGGATCGGTATGACCGCATCCATACAAAAACATGAATATTCATCCGCGCCTCAAGCGGTTTATCTGCATATACCTTTTTGCACGAATAAATGCTTTTACTGTGACTTCAATTCTTATGTGCTCAAGGATCAGCCTGTTATGGAATATCTGTATGCCTTAGAACGGGAGATGGAACATACGGTCAAACTTCACCCGCCAGGAGAGATAAAGACCATTTTTGTCGGGGGAGGAACACCAACAACCCTCAATCCGAAGGAAATGGAATATTTCCTGAAGAGCGTTCGTACCTATTTTCCAAACTGGGCGGAAGATATTGAGTTTTCCATGGAAGCCAATCCAGGCACAACTGATTTTGAAAAACTTTCTGTGATGAAAGAGGGCGGCGTCAATCGACTCAGTTTTGGTGTGCAGGCTTTCCAGAATGATCTGCTTACAGGCATAGGTCGTATTCATAGTACAGATGACGTCTATCGTAGTTTGGAAAACGCACGTAAGGCCGGCTTGGACAATCTGTCGATTGACCTGATGTTCGGTTTGCCGAACCAAACGGTCGACATGCTGGATGAAAGCGTCAGTAGAGCGCTGGAGCTGGATCTTCCTCATTACTCTATCTACAGTTTGAAGGTTGAAGAGAACACGCTCTTTCACACGTTATACCAGAAAAATCAGCTGCCACTTCCACATGAAGATGACGAACTGGAAATGTATTTGCTCCTTATGCGTCGCATGAAAGAAGCGGGTTATGAACAGTATGAAATTAGCAATTTCGCTAAACCAGGTTTGGGTAGTAAGCACAATATGACTTATTGGCGGAATGAGGATTATTATGGTCTTGGCGCTGGGGCACATGGTTATGTTGGCAGAGAGCGTCATATGAACATTAAGGGCATTAACCCTTATGTGGAGGCTACTCGGAATGGCCTACCGCGTTTGGACAGCTTTGAGGTGCCGACGGCGGAAGCTATGGAGGACTTTCTCATGGTCGGTTTGAGAATGCTGGAGGGTGTGTCCAAATCCCGCTTTGAAGCTCAATTCGGTCAGACATTGGAAGACACGTTTACAGTTCCTCTTAGAAAAATGCTGAATGCAGGGTTAATCGAATCAATCGAGGATGGGTATCGTTTGAGCGAACGCGGTATTTTATTCGGAAATGACGTATTTGCAGAGTTCATCGGTTCGATCACGGTAAATTCATAAGTTGCAAGCTTCAATACAGTACATTTTGACTTCGTAAGCTGGGCCATCATTTTATTACACCATTCTGCCACAGCAGGGTAAATGGAGTATTGAAATTCTATGCGTAATGTTGTATATTTATTCATTATATGCGGCAAGCGGCAGGAGGAGAGCAAAATGGCTTCAGTGTGTAAAGATGTATTGTGCAGAAGTGCGGTTCCTGAGGATGTGGAGCCTTTATATCAAATGATTAGCGGCTATGCAGAGCGGGGGATTATGCTGCCACGTTCAAGGGAAGTGCTTACGCGCCAACTGGAGCTGTTTATTGTTGCAGAGGTGGACGGCGAAGTCGTTGGTTGTGGTTCTTTATGCAAATTGGGGGCTGATTTGGTAGAGATTCGCTCCCTTGGTATCTCTGAGGGGCATAAAGGAATGGGAATCGGCTCCAAGCTTGTGGAAGGCCTTATTAGAGAAGCACGGCGGCAACATATCCCTAAAATTATGGCACTGACCTACGAGGTATCCTTTTTTATAAAAAACGGTTTTGATGTAGTCAGCAAAGAGATTTTCCCTGAAAAGGTATGGACTGACTGCATTCATTGCAGTAAACAAAACAATTGTGATGAAATCGCAGTGTTGAAAGTACTGAACTGACCTGTCAATAATGAGGTCAGTTCAGTGTTTTTTTATCAGGACGCAGCCTTGCGTATGTGTTACAGCTTACATTATTGTGCCTCTGTTCGTTTCTCAAATGTTTGGAGTAACCACCAAATAAATTGATGATGAGGCTCCAGTTCCGAAGGTATATCACTCAGGCTTCTTATGGGATGGTCCTTATGATAATCCGTATCATTATAAAAGTATGTAGTGCCATCTAACGGGACTTGACCTTTGTATTTATACAAGGCGACAATATATTTTTCAGACTCTCCAGTTCGGCTTGGACGATATGTGTACTCTTCCCAATCAGCTGGTGTTAAATCATCATAATGTAATATAGCAGTGACACTATATTTTATTTGCTTGGTAATGCTTGGACTGAATTCTTGTGGGTAAAATAAAATGGTATTCCATATGCTTAACAGTATTGTAGGGATCAAGATTAAGGCACACCACAAGGTTCTTAATTTACGAATTAAATGGTTCACTGAAATCATAAGGGCAGCGTTCAGAATAAAAACTAGTGGCAAAGCAAGGATTCTTCCTAGGCCTGTGTACGGAAACAATTCGATTAAAATGTAAAACATACAAATTGTAGGTGAAAGAGCGATTAATGCGTATAAAAGGTTGCGGCGCTGGCTTCTCAGATCCTATTCCTCCTCAAAGACAATAAAGTTACAACAGTTTGGAGACACAGTCTCAATTTTTTGCATTCTGTATCCCTATACATAAATACGGTTTGGATATGATGAATAATGAGGGTTTATGTGAAAAAGTGTAAACGCTCTGTTTCCATATCAATAATCAAAATGGATGTAATAAATCTCGTTTATTGAAAATACTGATCTGACTTGACAATGATCAGGTCGGTTTGGTATTTTTGTATTATCAGTTAGCACTCATCGCGAACGAGTGCTAATGATTCCATTTAACAATCATGCTATTATGGATAGACGATAAGGGGGGATTCGCTTGTTAACCGAACGTCAGAGACTCATTTTGAATGCGATTATTGATGACTACATTCGTTCGGCTGAGCCAGTGGGTTCCCGCAGCATATCCAAAAGGCAGGATGTCGGATTCAGCCCAGCCACAATCCGTAATGAAATGTCGGATTTGGAGGAACAGGGCTATCTGGAGCAACCCCATACTTCTGCGGGACGCATCCCGTCTCATAAAGGTTATCGTTATTATGTGGACCATTTGGTGCCACTAAATACACTGAAGCCTATGGAAATGCGGGAACTAAAAGCCTTTTACGCCGAAAAGCTGAATGTAATGGAGCAAGTGATTCAGCATGCATCAGGCATTTTGTCCCATATGACCAATTATACTTCCATCTTGCTTGGGCCGGAGGTTTTTCATACTTCGTTGCGTCATTTTCAGCTGTTGCCGCTCAACGAAACGACGGCTGTGGCGATTATCGTGACCAATACCGGTCAGGTGGAGAATAAAACGGTGGATATTCCACCTGGAATTTCAATTTCCGAGATGGAAAAGGTTGTGAATTTACTGAACAGCAAGCTGGTCGGTGTGCCGATTTATCAGCTTAAATCACGCCTTTACACCGCGCTTGGTCAGGAAATGGAGAAGCATGTGTCTCATTTTGAGGACGCTATGAAGGTGCTGGATAAAGCACTCGATAATGAATCGGATCAGCGCTTGTATTTGAGCGGTGCGACGAACATGCTGAATCAACCTGAATTTAAAGATGTAGAAAAGGTTAAACATATTCTCGATCTGCTGGAGGAAACACCAACGCTGCTTAAACTGATGACTCCTGTAGCCGGAGCCCCTGAAATTCAAGTCCGCATCGGTACAGAAAATGATCATGAAGCATTTGCCAATTGCAGCCTGATTACTGCTACATATGCAGTAGACGGAGAAGCGTTGGGTACGATAGGTATATTGGGTCCGACGCGGATGGAGTATGCGAGAGTTATTAATATTTTGGGTATCCTGTCTAAGGATTTGACCGCAATGCTAACGCAACGGTTTAAATAGAACAAGATCGCACAGGTTGCGGTCCTACATGTTCCGCGCCGGGATACGGCTTGTATCCTGCGCGGGTGCATTGTTGCGTGCTTTTGTATGGGTAGTTATGACTTGAAGGAGGTGAAACATTTTGAAGGAAGAACAAGCGTTCCAAGATGAAAAACAACAAAATGTAAGCACAGAGGAAGCTGCCGAAACGAGCCAGCAGGAAGAGCCGGTGAATGAAGCGGCATCACTGGAAGCCGAGGAAGAAAACACAGAGGTGGCAAAACTTCGTGCAGAGGCTGAGGAGCATCAGCAGCGGTTTTTGCGCGCACAGGCGGATTTTGATAATTTTCGCCGCCGTACACTGAAAGAAAAGGAAGACCTTGCTAAATATGCGTCTATGAAGCTTGTTACCGAGTTGGTGCCTGTTCTGGATAACTTCGAGCGAGCGCTGGCAACAGCATCGCAAGGAGCGGAGTCTGAGTCATTCACCAAAGGCGTGGAAATGATTTTCCGCCAGTTTGAGAGTGTGCTTCAGGCAGAGGGAGTGACGGCCATGAATGCAGTGGGACAACCGTTTAATCCTGATTTCCACCAGGCTATTATGCAGGTAGAGAGCGAAGAGCATGATGAAGGCATCGTCGTTGAAGAGGTACAAAAAGGATACATGCTGAAGGACAAGGTGCTTCGTCCAGCGATGGTAAAAGTTAGCATGTAACTTTTTCTATATACATTAGAATTACATCATTTTGATTCAACCATTCTGGCCTGAGGGCCTCGTATATACAGAAGGAGGAATTGTCCGATGAGCAAAGTAATCGGTATTGACTTAGGTACAACCAACTCTTGTGTGGCTGTTATGGAGGGCGGCGAAGCCGTCGTTATTCCAAATCCGGAAGGCGCGCGCACAACCCCTTCCGTTGTCGGTTTCAAAAAAGATGGGGAGCGTACTGTAGGGGAAACGGCAAAACGCCAAGCAATTACGAACCCGGATCGTACAATCATGTCCATCAAGCGCCACATGGGTACAAATCATAAAGAAAACATCGATGGTAAGGAATATTCCGCACAGGAAATTTCCGCTATGATTTTGCAAAAGCTGAAAGCTGACGCTGAAGCTTATCTGGGCCAAACGGTTTCTCAAGCGGTTATCACTGTTCCAGCTTACTTCAATGATGGTCAACGTCAAGCAACTAAGGACGCAGGTAAAATTGCCGGTCTGGAAGTTCTGCGGATTGTCAATGAGCCAACAGCAGCTGCATTGGCATATGGTATGGAAAAATCCGAAGACCAAACGATCCTCGTATATGACTTGGGCGGCGGTACATTCGACGTATCCATTTTGGAACTGGGCGATGGTTTCTTCGAAGTTAAAGCAACAAGCGGCGATAACAAGCTGGGTGGCGATGACTTTGACCAAGTGATTATTGATTACCTCGTAAATGAGTTCAAGAAAGATCAAGGTATTGACCTGAGCAAAGATAAAGCAGCTGTACAACGTCTGAAAGACGCAGCAGAAAAAGCGAAAAAAGAACTGTCCGGCGTGCTGACAACGACAATTTCCTTGCCGTTTATCACAGTAGCTGATGGCGTTCCACAGCATTTGGAGTTGAACCTGACTCGTGCGAAGTTTGAAGAATTGTCTGCAGGTCTGGTTGAACGTACTTTGGGACCTACTCGTCAAGCGATGAAAGATGCAGGCATGAGTGCTAGCGACATCGATAAAATCGTTTTGGTCGGCGGCTCTACACGTATTCCAGCTGTACAAGAAGCAATCAAAAAGCTGACAGGTAAAGAGCCTCATAAAGGCGTAAACCCTGATGAAGTAGTAGCTTTGGGCGCAGCAGTTCAAGCAGGTGTATTGACAGGTGATGTTAAGGACGTCGTTCTCCTTGACGTAACTCCACTGTCCCTCGGTATTGAAACCGCAGGTGGCGTATTCACCAAAATGATTGATCGTAACACGACAATCCCTACGAGCAAATCGCAGGTATTCTCGACGTATGCCGACAATCAGCCTAGCGTAGAAATTCACGTGCTGCAAGGTGAACGCGAAATGGCAGCAGGCAACAAAACACTGGGCCGTTTCCAATTGGGAGATATCCCTCCAGCACCACGTGGTGTACCGCAAATCGAAGTTACTTTCGACCTCGATGCGAACGGTATTGTGAACGTATCTGCTACAGATAAAGGCACAGGTAAAAGCCAAAAAATTACGATCACATCTTCTAGCGGCTTGAGTGACGAAGAAGTAGAACGTATGATGAAGGATGCCGAGTTGCATGCGGAAGAAGATAAGAAACGCAAAGAGTTGGTAGAAGCGAAAAACGCTGCGGACCAACTGATCTACTCCGTAGACAAAACGATTAAAGATCTGGGCGAAAAAGCGGATGCAGGTGAAGTCGAAAAAGCAAATGCAGCTAAAGAAAATCTGCAAAAAACGCTGGAATCCGACAACCTGGAAGACATCAAAAAAGCTACTGAAGAACTGACTGAAATCGTTCAGCAATTGTCTGTGAAATTGTATGAGCAAGCTGCTCAAGCAGCACAAGCTCAAGACGGAGCAGCAGACAGCAAAGGCCGTGACAATGTTGTTGATGCGGACTATGAAGTTGTTGACGAAGATCAGAAGAAAGACTAAGCAACGGATCGGGTAGTGTAACTTTACGGTATACCGGTACGTTATGATATACTGAACAGTAATTGCAGCGTAGCTGCCTTGATAAATAACAATTAGCCTAAGGGTAACCGTTATTTCCAAGATAAATAAGCATATTACGGGTTGTACTGCCTTGAAATGATGGGAAGGTCAGAGCCGGGTCATCCCGCGCCTTTGGCTTTCCTTTTATATGTAGTGCAGACACGTTGTAGGCATGGGGGTGGAACATTGGCTGATAAGCGTGATTATTATGAGGTGCTAGGTGTCGCAAAAGGCGCTTCGGATGAAGAAGTCAAAAAGGCTTACCGCAAGCTTGCGCGTCAGTATCATCCGGACGTGAACAAGGCTGCGGACGCAGAAGCTAAATTTAAAGAAGTAAAAGAAGCTTACGATGTTCTCAGCGATGGTCAGAAGCGGGCAAGATACGACCAATACGGTCATGTAGACCCAAATCAGGGCATGGGAGGCGGCTTTGGTGGTGCCGACTTCGGTGGCGGGTTTGGTGATATTTTTGATATGTTCTTTGGTGGCGGCAACGGTCGGCGTGATCCGAATGCACCGCAACGAGGGAACGATCTTCAATATACGATGACGATTGAATTCAAAGAAGCGGTGTTTGGTAAAGAAACCGACATTCAAATTGAACGCACGGAAACATGCGATACGTGTCATGGTACAGGAGCCAAGGCGGGCACTCAACCACAGACCTGTTCCGTCTGCCATGGCAGTGGACAAGAAGAAGTGGTACAGAATACACCGTTTGGCCGCATGGTTAATCGACGCGCTTGTTCCAATTGCGGCGGTTCCGGAAAAATTATCAAGGAAAAATGTACGACTTGTAGCGGATCAGGCCGTGTCCGCAAGAAACGTAAAATTCATATTCGCATTCCGGCGGGTGTGGATGACGGCGCACAAATGCGTATCAACGGGGAAGGCGAAGGCGGTGTCAACGGAGGACCGGCTGGTGACTTGTACGTCGTATTCCGTGTGAAGTCGCACGACTTCTTTGAGCGTGAGGGAGACGATATCTACTGTGAAATTCCGCTGACGTTTTCACAGGCAGCATTGGGAGATGAGGTGGAGATCCCCACGTTGACCGAGAAAGTGAAGCTGAAAGTTCCAGCAGGCACACAAACAGGCACTTATTTCCGTCTTAAAGGAAAGGGTGTGCCAAAACTGCGCGGCGTAGGTCAAGGTGACCAGCATATTAAGGTAGTTGTGGTAACGCCTAGCAAGCTGAGTGAGGAACAGAAGGATTTGCTGCGTCAGTTCTCTTCGCTTAGTGGAGAGCAGACACATGAGAATGAGCAGTCCTTTTTTGATCGTGTGAAGCGGGCTTTCCGAGGCGACTAAGCCAAAGTCTAAATCGCGGAGCTTCAATCATGAATCCGAGGGGACTATTCCGCAATTGCGGGATAGTCCCTTTTTTTATATTCACGTAAACACATACATAGCCATTTTTGTATAACCAAAGTTAACTATTGAGCTTCTATCAACTAGAAAGGGGTGAGTTCCATCGAAAAAATACGGACAAGTCTGCGTCGGGGTAAGCCGCTTTTAAAGCTCAGAGGTCTAATAACGCTGCTCGTATGTCTGGTTATGGCACTTGTGCTCCTGCCAGTAACACTGTTATTTGCGGAGAGAGTTGAGCTTGAAACGGAGAAAGGGCTTGAGGAAAAGGCAATGTCCATTGCCCGTACACTCGCCCATACACCGCTTATTATCGAGCAATTGCAACAGACGGGTTCTTCTCCTTCCATGCAGGAGTATGTGAAGAAGGTCTCAACAGCGAATCATATCCAATTTGTCGTGGTTATGGATATGAAGGGAATTCGTAAAACGCACCCCGATGCTAGGAGGATTGGCAAAGCCTTTGTCGGAGGAGACGAGTATACTGCACTTCATGGTCAGGAGAGCGTGTCCGTTGCAAAGGGGACATTAGGCATGTCCATGCGAGCCTTTTCCCCCGTGTTCAGTGTGACGGGAAAGCAGGTAGGGGCAATTGTTGTTGGTATATCCATGCAAGATATACAGCGGGCCCAGGAAGGCAACACCCGTCTTATTGCTATCGCCATTGGTATCGGAATGTTGATTGGCACAGGAGGAGCGGTTGTGCTGGCTCGTAAAATCAAAAGTATGCTGGTCGGTCTGGAACCGCCGGAAATCGCACGTTTGCTGGAGGAACGCAGCGCGATGTTGCAGTCCATCAAGGAAGGAGTCATTGCGGTAGATGAATGTGGTCGTATCATGCTGATGAATGCAGAAGCGATCCGTCTACTGAGGCAAGCGGGGATTGAAGACTTCTCATTCTCTGGACAGGAAATTACTGTTTATTTATCTGCTTTCCGATTACAAGAGGTCTTGGAAGTAAGCACTCCACTGATGGATGAGGAGATGGAGTTGGGTGGGATCACCTTGCTGACCACCAGTGTTCCGATACGGGTCAAAGGAAAAATTGTCGGAGCCATTGTAACCTTTCGGGATAAGACGGAGATGAACCAGCTTGCGGAACGTTTGACCGGAGTTTCTTTGTACACGGAAGCACTACGCGCACAGGCTCATGAATTTATGAACAAGCTGCATGTCATTATGGGGATGGTGCACTTGCGAATGTATGATAAACTGGAACACTATATTATGGACGCCGTCGAACATCATCAAGTAGAGATTGGTTCCATTACTCGGCAGCTTAAGGACCCAGTGATGGCGGGGTTTGTATTAGGAAAATTAAGCCGGGCCAGAGAGGCAGGGGTAAGTTTTGAACTGACTTCGGGGAGTCACTTACCTGAATCCAGTCAAACTCAAACGACTCACGAGCTGATTACTATTCTTGGCAATCTGTTTGATAATGCGGTGGAGGCGATGGAATCTCTGGAGCACAAGCGGATTACCCTTTCACTTTATTATGAGGAAAATCAGAAGCATGGCTGTCTGACCTGTATCATGTGCGACAATGGTCCGGGTATACCGGAGGACCTTGTGAAGGCTATTTTTGAAAAAGGTTTTTCGACCAAGGGAGAGTCACGAGGGATGGGACTTTATCTAGTGGCGCAAAGCGTGAAGAGGCTACAAGGTAGTGTAAAGTTGATCCCAGTCGAGCAGGGGTGCTGTTTTCAGATTAAGATTCCATACATTATAGCGGGGAATGATGAACATGATTAATGTCCTGATTGTAGAAGATGATCCGATGGTTGCAGAATTTAACCGCAAATATATGGAGCAGGTAGAGGGATTCCAATGTGGCGGTTGGGCTTCTTCGGTGGAAGAGGCTAAGAAATATTTAGCTGAACAAGCTATTGATCTGATATTGCTGGATGTGTATATGCAAGAAAGTAATGGCCTCGATTTATTGTCATTCATACGGGAGGCTGGAGTGAATGTGGATGTTATTGTCATCTCAGCTGCAAGTGACATGAGCAGTGTCAAAAAGGCGATGAATTTTGGCGCTGTGGATTATTTGATCAAGCCTTTCCACTTTAACCGTTTTCTAGAGGCACTTACCGGATATCGAGAGCACATTAGTATTGTGCGTGAGCGCAGTCTACTATCGCAGGAGGAGCTGGATCGACTGATTTATCATAAAAGCTTGACTAAAGACTTGGCACGGTTGCCCAAGGGGATAACAAAATCCACGCTGGCTATGATATGGAATTGTATCCAGCAGCATCATAAGGTTCTATTTTCCACCGAGGATATTGCGGAGAGTGCAGGGATCTCCAGGGTGTCTATGCGCAAGTATTTGGCTTTTATGACAGAAATTGAAGTGCTTTCTATGGAAACTATATATGGTACCATTGGACGCCCTGTTTACCAATATCAAGTTTTACCGCAGGCAGAAGAAATCATCAATAGTTATATTTAGCCCTATTTCTGATTACTTTAGTTACAAAAGTTAGTTTTTAGTTTTAAAACCAAATAAAGCGTTTTCCAAGGTGTAGAATGGGAACATGATCATCATTCTTCACTTTATGGAGGGAGATTTATGGAAAATGCTACGAACCAGCCTGTCATTCAAAAGGGGCAAAGATGGAGTAAAAATACTGTAGATGGGTTTAGGATGCTGGGGAGGATAAAGGTGGGAGTGATTCCTCTTCCGCTATATGCCGTGATCGCGCTAATTGTTTATGCGGCTGCAATTACAGAAAGACTTCCGAACGATCTATTAGGCGGGTTTGCCGTCATCATGATTTTAGGTATATTGCTCAGTGATCTGGGAGCCAAACTTCCGCTGCTTAAACATATAGGCGGGCCAGCCATTTTATCCCTTATGGTTCCATCGTTAATGGTATTTTGGAATATGTTCAGTCCATCTGCGATGGGGGCTGTGCACACGCTTATGAAAACCTCGAATTTTCTTTATTTTTACATCGCATGTCTAGTAACCGGCAGTATTCTTGGTATGGATCGCAAAATGCTGATGAATGGAATTGTCAAAATTTTCGCCCCCATTATCATAGGATCTATTGCTGCTGTTGCCGTCGGTATGGTGGTGGGTATGGCTTTTGGCTACAGTGCTTATCATACATTTTTTTTCATCATCATTCCGATTATTTCCGGCGGGATTGGAGAAGGCATTCTACCGTTGTCTATTTCGTATGGAATGGTACTGGGCAAGGATTCTGCAGTATTCGTATCCCAGTTTATCCCGGCTGCAATTATCGGTAACATTGTTGCAATTATAGGTGCAGGCGTTTTGAAGAGATTAGCGGAGAAAAAACCGAAAACTTCTGGTAACGGAAGGTTGTTAAAACTCGAAAAAGACAAAGGTGAGTTAGCTCCGGTAAACTTGGGACAATCCGTTTCTTTTCCATTAATGGGTGGTGGTCTGCTGTTGGCCTGTACTTTCTTTATTGTGGGTAAGCTGCTGGAGCCGTATCTCCATATTCCAGGACCGATTCTCATGATTCTGGCGGCGGCATTAATTAAGTGTATTCAGATCATGCCGAACACATTGGAGCAGGGAGCTTTTCATTTGTACAAATGTATAACCGCTAGTCTGACGTGGCCCTTGATGGTGGGGTTAGGTATTTTATATGTGCCATTAGATAGTGTAGTTGGGATTCTAACGGTTCCTTATGCGATTACCTGTGCATCTGTAGTGGTTGCATTGATTGTTACTGGATACTTCACAGGAAAATGGATTCACATGTATCCCGTAGAAGCTGCTTTGGTGACCAGTTGTCGCGGTGGATTAGGGGGCACAGGCGATGTAGCCATTCTGTCTGCATCCAATCGGATGGAACTGATGCCTTTTGCCCAAATTGCAACACGGATTGGCGGGGCGGGCACGGTCATTTTAGCCACCTTGTTACTCCAATTATGGAGCTGATGAGTTTTATACACAGGAATGAGTTTCATATCCAAATAGAGGCATGAAAGGACGGAGAAAAATATGAGCAGTTTAATAGATGAGATTAGAGAATTACATGCAGGTGGCAAAATGGAGACCTTACCCAAGAAGCCAATTGAAACGATGGAGGGGTTATCCAAAGTTTATACGCCGGGTGTAGCTGAAATTTGCATGGAAATCGCCAATGACCCAGCCAAAGCATATCAATTAACGATCAAAAAAAATACAGTAGCGGTCGTATCAGATGGAACCGCGGTACTTGGATTGGGAGATATCGGGCCAGAGGCTGCTATGCCTGTGATGGAGGGTAAAGCAGTACTGTTCAAACAATTTGCAGGTGTCGATGCATTCCCCATCTGTCTCAATACGAAGGACCCTGATGAGATTGTTCAAATTGTCAAAATGATCGCTCCTGCCTTTGGCGGCATTAACTTGGAAGATATATCTTCGCCACGCTGCTTTGAGATTGAAAGACGGTTGAAGCAGGAACTCGACATCCCAGTATTTCATGATGATCAGCATGGTACGGCAGTTGTTGTATTAGCAGGTTTGGTCAATGCACTAAAGGTATGCGGCAAAAAAATGGAAGATGTCAAAGTCGTATTTGCTGGGATCGGTGCGGCAGGTATGGCCTGCTCCCGTATGCTGCTCAAGGCAGGAGTACGCAATCTGATTGGCGTGGATCGGCAAGGAGCCATTCACCGTGGGGTAGAATACAGTAACCCGCATTGGACAGAATATGCGAACATGACTAACCCGCATAATTTAAGTGGAAGCTTATCAGAGGTGATTGTGGGAGCTGATGTGTTCATCGGTGTGTCGGGTCCAGATATACTAACTGTGGAAGATATACAATGCATGGCAACTGATCCTATAGTGTTCGCTATGGCGAATCCGAAGCCAGAAATTGATCCGGCTGTAGCCTTACCTTATGTGCGTGTGCTTGCTACCGGCCGCTCCGATTTTCCTAACCAGATTAATAACGTATTGTGCTTCCCGGGAATTTTTCGGGGCGCTCTGGATTGCCATGCCAAGACGATTAACGAGGAGATGAAACTGGCAGCCGGTCTTGCCATTGCTGATGCAATTTGCCCTGAGGAGCTAAGTGAAACTTATATCATACCGAATGTTTTTAATGCGAAGGTGGTCCAGAAGGTACGGGATGCTGTTATTCGCGCAGCCTGGGAGACAGGAGTAGCCATGTCAGGAGAAGCTCCGGCTACTACTTTACATCCATAAAAAGTTATGTTCTTCACAAACTTTAGTTCATGGTCTTGGCCTGCTGTTCTTGATAATGTCTGTATCTGTTTAGCCCTTCGTGGAGAATATAAAGTCTTGCCAATGAGCAGGCTAAAGTAAAGCGTAACGATCCATATTCTCAAACAAGAGTTGCGCTCAATTACTACACAGGGGGTTTTGGAATGGGCGAAAAAAATATTTTGGCGTATTTCAAAAGTCCTGAGGAAGCACAGGGAGCCGCGAGAAAGCTGGAAGCTCTCCGGGTAACGGATATGTCGATAGATCGTTTTAGCCGCTATCCGCGGCAGTCTACGGGCAACGCCGGACTGCCTGTGTTTTCGGGACAGATTAACAGCTTGTCTTCACTAACGCAGGGAGTGGAATTTACAGATCGTAGTCCGGCGATATTGGCTGCGGCTGACCCTGCTGCCAGTGGCATGAGTGACGGAGGACAAGGTGGACCGACGGGCCGCGATATTTTATTGACTGCTGTGGTGGATGAGTCCATTCATCATCAGGCGATGTCCATCGTGGAACAAGCGGGTGGAATGCTGTGACAAGTTTGGAAGGAGCAGTGACCGATGTCTAAAAACAAACGGTTCGATAAAGTGCTGACCAAAACCGAGAAAATCAAACGCATGCAATCTGCCAAAAACGAGGATGTTGAGTTCTCGGCAGAGCTGGCAGATGCAGAGGATCTGGAAGCGATCCGGCGTAGTGAAGTAGCTGACCGCCGTCAGCAACGTATCATAAACGACAACGAGTAGAATACAATAAGGCGGGTATCCCATCTAAAAAGGTGATTTGCGGGATAGCCCGTCTTATTTGTGTTTTCCCCTTGTTCTATTCATTATCCGCTATATGCTGTTGCGCTAAAAACTAGAGGGCTGAAGACAAAGGCAGTAGTCGCAGGTGTTTGACTTTCAATAATGAGTCCATCTGCTTTTTTGAACTCCTATGCGAGTATATAGTACAATGTAATGTATGCATGTGAAATGAGGAGGAAATGTAAACCATGTTGTGGAATGAAATTACAATACATACAAGCGAGGAAGCCGTCGAAATGATTTCGAATTTTCTGCACGAAGCAGGTGCAGGAGGGGTTTCCATTGAAGAATCCGGTTCGCTCAACAAGCCGCGGGATACGTCTTATGGACAGTGGTACGATCGCCCTTTGAACGATATTCCTGAAGGACAAGCGATCATCAAGGGCTATTTTGCTGAAGAAATAGACATGGACAGCGTGCGTGCACAAATTGAGCCGCGGGTTGAACAATTGAGAACATTTGATATTGACCCTGGCGAGGTTCGGTATGAGCTGAAAACGGTCAACGAGGATGACTGGGCTAATGCCTGGAAACAATATTTCAAGCCTTTGCGTGTATCGGATCATTTGACCATCAAACCGACTTGGGAAGAGTATGAGCCTGCGAGTGAAGATGAAAAAATCATTGAGCTCGATCCGGGTATGGCCTTCGGCACTGGTACACATCCGACGACATCCCTTTGCCTGAGAACGCTGGAATCCGTGATTCAGGGTGGAGAAGAAGTCATTGATGTTGGTACAGGCTCCGGTATCTTAGCCATTGGAGCGATAAAGCTGGGAGCAAAGCATGTACTTGCCTTGGATCTCGACCCGGTGGCAGTATCGAGTGCGCGTGAAAATACGCGTTTGAACGGACTGGAGGAACGTATCACCATTAAAGAAAGCGATTTGCTCTCTGTACTCAATGCAAGCGATCCAACGCTGGGGATCCAGCTGCCAGTCAAGCTGGTCGTAGCTAATATTTTAGCTGAGATCATTTTGCTGTTCATTGATGATGTATATAAAGCCTTGGAGCCAGGTGGCATTTATATTGCTTCAGGGATTTGGAAGAACAAAGAAGAGGTTGTCGAATCTGCGTTGAAAGCAGCTGGCTTTGAGATTGCCGAAATCAACCGGGATGAAGATTGGCTGGCGTTTGTAGCGAGAAAGAGGTAAGCATGGATTTTTTACAAAGTATTTTTCGGGTAAATTTAAATGTCCTTCCATTTTACTTGCTGGCTGTGATCATATCGTTTACGGTGCATGAGTTTGCGCATGCGTATTATGCCAATAAATTTGGTGATCCTACGGCCAAGCTGCTTGGGCGTGTGACTTTAAATCCGGCAGTTCATATTGATCTGCTGGGTACGCTGCTGCTGTTGATCGGAGGCTTTGGCTGGGCCAAGCCAGTTCCGGTTAATCGTGACAATTTTAGCCGTCCGCGCCTCATGGGCATTATCGTATCAGCTGCTGGTCCGCTGAGTAATCTGCTGCTTGCATTTGTGACGACGCTGATCTATGCTGTGCTCCTGCATTTTCAAGTATTGCCGGGAATGGAGAACCAGCGGGTGGCACAGGCAATCTATTTGTTTATCAATGCGCTGATCAATTTAAATCTGTTTTTGTTTATCTTTAATCTGATCCCACTGCCTCCACTCGATGGTTACCGGATTGTGGAGGATGTGGCTCCGACTCCTGTGCGCCGCAAGCTTCAGCAGTTTGAGCAATGGTCGATCTTTATTTTTCTGCTTATACTGATAATTCCGCAGGTACGAGCTGTAACGATTGAACCTCTTTACACGCTGTCTCAGATGATTTATATACAGTTTTTGCAGTTCTCTTTTTACATTACCGGACTGTTCGGAGCCTAAGGGCTCCTTTTTTTACGAGAATCGGTATAACGTGAATGGAAGAGGGAACAGACTGGTCATAGAGGAGCAAAAGATGATATGATGGTGCTTGGTGATTTTATCGGAATTTGTACGGAACGTTAGTGGATAATAGTTATTTTAGAATAGGTGTGAGAGAATGCAGCGTTATTTTATTCCGGCAGAGCAATTTCTAGAAGATCACGTAATTGTTACGGGTGAGGACGCGCGACATATCGCCAAAGTCATGCGAGGCCGTAGTGGTGACAAAATTATAGTCAGTGATGGGGTATCCAGGGAAGCGCTGGTTGCATTGGATACGATTGAGCAGGACCATGTAAAAGCGACGATCATCGAGCTGCTGGAGATGACCTCTGAACCGTATGTTCAGATCACCATCGCGCAGAGTCTTCCTAAAGGGGACAAGATGGAGACGGTGATGCAAAAATGTACAGAAATCGGAGCCACCGGGTTTGTACCGTTTTTATCCGAGCGTACGGTCGTACAGTATGATGCCAAAAAGGAAGGCAAGCGACTGGAGCGTTGGCGCAAGATTGTGAAGGAAGCGGCTGAGCAAAGCCATCGTAACCGAGTTCCGGAAATTAGCGCACCCCTGACGTGGAAAGAACTTCTGGCTTCTTTTGCTGGGTATGATTTGATATGTTATTGTTATGAAAAAGAGCAGGGTCGGCAGCTACGGGATGTAATCCAGCCTTTCGCAGGACAATGGGCGTCCACAGACAAGCCGCGTGTGCTGGTAGTTGTGGGCCCGGAAGGCGGCTTTACTGAAGCGGAAAGCCTAGAGGCCGAGCAGGCCGGGGCACAGTCTACAGGACTGGGAAGACGTATTTTGCGTGCGGAGACCGCAGGTATGGTTGCATTGGCATGCATTTTATATGAGACAGGAGAAATGGGAGGGGTTTAATATGCCATCAGTGGCATTTTACACATTAGGTTGTAAGGTAAACTTTTATGATACAGAAGCGATCTGGCAGCTGTTCAAAAAAGAAGGTTATGAGCAGGTGGATTTTGACGAGCAGACCGCTGATGTCTATTTAATTAATACATGTACGGTTACGAACACCGGTGATAAAAAAAGCCGTCAGATCATTCGTCGCGCGATTCGCCGAAATCCAGATGCCATTGTGGCAGTGACGGGCTGTTACGCTCAAACTTCTCCAGCTGAAATTATGGATATTCCAGGTGTTGATCTTGTTATTGGTACGCAGGACCGAGATAAGATTATTCCGTTTGTAAAGGAGATCCAAGAGTCGCGTCAACCCGTAAACGCGGTGCGTAATATAATGAAGACCCGTGTGTTTGAGGAAATGGATGTACCTGATTTTGCTCATCATACCCGCGCGTTTCTAAAAATTCAGGATGGCTGCAATAACTTCTGCACCTTCTGTATTATCCCGTGGTCGCGGGGCTTATCCCGCAGCCGTGATGCGGCGAGCATTATCACACAGGCGCGTCAACTGGTGCACGCAGGCTACAAGGAAATCGTACTCACGGGTATCCATACGGGTGGTTATGGCGACGATATGGATAATTATGACCTATCCGATCTGCTGTGGGACCTGGAGAAAGTGGAAGGGCTGGAACGTATTCGTATCAGCTCGATTGAAGCCAGCCAGATTGATGAAAAAATGCTGGACGTGCTGAAACGCTCCAATAAGCTGGTTCGCCATTTCCACATACCGCTTCAAGCAGGGGACGATACCGTGCTGAAACGGATGCGCCGCAAGTACACGACAGAAGAGTTTTATAACAAAATGCTTATGATTCGAAAAGCAATGCCAGATGTAGCGATTACAACAGATATAATTGTCGGCTTCCCTGGAGAAACGGACGAAATGTTCCGCAATGGCTATGAGCTGATGAAAAAAATCGGTTTCTCGGAAATGCACGTGTTCCCGTATTCCAAGCGTACTGGAACGCCTGCGGCGCGTATGGAGGATCAGGTTGACGAGGACGTGAAAAATGCACGTGTGCGTGAGCTGATTGAACTGTCTGAGCAAATGCAGCTGGCATATGCTGAGAAGTTTGTTGGTCAGGTGCTGGAAGTTATTCCTGAAGTAGCCCCTAAAGGGACAGAAGATAGCGGCATACTCTACGGTTATAGTGACAACTACATTCAACTGGTGTTTGAAGGTAATAAGGATCTGGTTGGTAAGGTGTGCCGCGTGAAGCTGACGAAGGCAGGCGTTAATGAAAGTGAAGGCCAATTGGTCCGCGTATTGGAGAATGGGCTGCAAACAGCTTTGTAAAACAAAAAGAGCCTGAACAGGCAATAGCGATGGCCAACAAGGATTTCGCCTTTCCTTACAGAGAGGACGGAATCCTTGTTGCGCAAGGAAAGGAGATTACAGGATGGCAGCAAGAAAGGAAATTTCCGCAGGTGGCGTAGTGTTCCGCAAACAGGAGGAGCAACTTGAAATTCAGCTGATTACTGACCGATATGGCAAGATATCTTTGGCTAAAGGCAAAATGGAACCAGGTGAAACAATCGAACAAACAGCTCTACGTGAAATTCGTGAGGAAACAGGGCTGAACGGGCGAATTATTCAGCATGTGGATATGATTGCTTATACGTATCAGCACCCTGAATATGGGGAAGTGGACAAGGAAGTTCATTATTATCTCGTAGAGGCACTGGATGGGAATTTACAGGCACAGATTGAAGAAATCAAAGGCGTCGCATGGCATACGCCCGAAGAAGCTTGGCGTCTTCAGCGCCAGGGTGGATATGACAACAATGATGTCATTCTAAGCAAGGCGCTGTCCATGTTAGGAATTAACGTTTAGTTCTATGGAGGGACATACGCTCCTCTATACGTGTCCATATAGGTAAATAACAGAGGGGCAAGGCAAGCAGAGAGCTGATGACGTTAAACAGGGTTTGGGCATGCGCTACCTTGGCACCGGGCTCGGTAGATATCCAGGTGGCGACCATATCCAGTCCAGGGATCAACGGCATAAAGAGCAATGCCCCGCCTACGTTCAACAGCACATGGGACCAGGCCACAAATTTTCCAGACACGCTGCCGCCAACAGCGGCAATCAGGGCAGTCACGCAGGTGCCTACATTGGAGCCAATGACGATGGCGATCCCTACATCGACTGGTAAGGCACCCGCAGCAGCCAGGCTAATCGCCATACCAATGACGGCTGCGCTGCTGTGAACCAGTGCGGTCAGGCAGGCACCCGCAGCGAAGGCCCACCACATGTTGGCTGCAGCATGATCAAGAAACCAGCGGAATAGTCCGGCCTGTTCAATCCAGGGGCCGACGGCTTGCATCACACGGATACCTGCCAGAATCAGCGAAAATCCGGCAAAGACGAGGCTGATAAATTGTACAGCCTGTGGGCGGCTGAGCCCATTGGAGCTGGGGGAAGCTCCGGCAGCTGCATACTGGCGGCCAGCGACCGTTTCTCCCCACAGAACGGCAGTGCCCCAGCAGAGCAGTGAACCGCATAGCAACGGAACAGCCAGCTTGCCGAGCTGGAGGCCCATCAGCTCGGTCGTCAGACAGGTGCCAATATTGGTGCCGAGAATGATACCGAGCGTGCGGCCGTAGGTCAACAGCCCGGCGTTGACCAGTCCGATCGTCAGCACCGTTACGGCGGTGCTGCTTTGCAGTAGGGCGGTAATGCCTGAGCTGAACAGCATTCCCCGCCAAGGGGAAACCGTAGCCCGGTTTAGCCAGCGGGTAAGGAAGGGGCCAGCCAAATGCCGAAGGGCAGCTTCCATCAGCTTCATTCCGCCTAAAAAAATAAGCAGCCCACCGCACAGTGGGAGTATAACATGTATGAACACGGGCATAGCCCCCTTTTCTAGGTGAAAATACTTATGTAACAGCCTATGATCTGTCAAGGACAGCCATGACAAGCATGGTTGAGCAGTTTTTCACGGAACAATAATTTTGAAGTATCTTCACAAGCTTTAAAAGCGTGACGTCGATATACAGGCGGGCAGTAGCGAAGCGGTTCATTTGAATCTAGAGAAGCGCCAGTGATCGTAAGAACAAATGAACCGCGGAGCTGCGTCCCATCGAACACCACACTTTTAAGGACTTTAAGTAATCCAAGAATAGGAGTGAAGGATTTTGCCTTCAGTAATATTAGAACGTAGCCGCAAAAAAAGGCTGGAGCAAGCACACCCTTGGGTGTTTAAAAATGAAATAGCCAAGATTGAGGGTGATCCAGAAGCAGGTGATTTGGTCAACATCCTTAACCATCAAGGTCGTTATTTGGCGACAGGTTACTATAATCCTGCTTCGCAAATTACAGTGCGTGTGATGTCCTATGAGCCGCTGGAAGTGATGGACCAAAGCTTCTTTGCCCAACGTTTCCGTAATTGTTTGGAGCATCGCGAACGCTTTGTGACTGGGGGGAACGCTTATCGCTTGGTGTACGGCGAGGCTGATTTTTTGCCTGGGCTGATTGTAGACCGTTTTGGCGATGTGTTGGTCGTTCAGCTGTTAACGCTTGGCATGGATCGGCGCAGGGAAGAAATCAGAGATGCACTTGTTGAAGTCATGGGGCCAGTTGGTATATATGAGCGTAGTGATGTATCCATCCGCGAGCTGGAAGGGTTGGAACAGACGAAGGGGCCTTTGTACGGCGATTGCCCGCGCCATGTGGTGGTGACGGAAAATGGCTTACAAATCAAGGTCGATATCGAAGAGGGCCAAAAGACTGGCTATTTCTTTGACCAGCGTGAAAATCGCGCAGCCATCGCGCCGTTGATGACAGGTTGGGGAGCGCGTAGCGGAATTACGTTACAAGAAGTAGCTGCAACCCCAGGTGATGACGCCACAACGGTCATGAAGCCTGTGAATAAAAGTGGTAAGGTGGTTGAATTCCCATTTTGGGACGGTGCAACTGTATTGGAATGTTTTTCACATACAGGTAGCTTTACGCTCAATGCGTGTAAACATGGTGCGAAAAAAGTAACTTGTCTGGATATTTCTGAACATGCGATTGAAAGTGCTCGGGATAATGTGAAGCTGAACGGTTTTGAGGATCGCGTCGAGTTTGTCGTCGACGATGCTTTTCAATATTTACGTAATCAGGTGAAAGGTGTAGAGGAGCGCACCGCGCGAGCGGGGGGCAAAGGAGATACATCCAAGCCGCTGACTGCGGGTGGCGGACGCACCTTTGACGTAGTTATTCTGGATCCGCCAGCTTTTGCCAAAACGAAGAGTGCTGTCAAAGGAGCTACACGTGGATATAAAGATATCAACCTTCATGGGATGAAGCTTGTCAATGAGGGCGGTTATTTGGTAACGGCGAGTTGTTCGTTCCATATGCGGCCAGAGCTGTTTTTGGACACGATTAAGGAAGCGGCTGCAGATGCCGGCAAAATCCTCCGACTGGTAGATTGGAGAGCGGCAGGGAAGGACCATCCTCAAATTTTAGGTGTGGAGGAAGGTCATTATTTGAAATTTGCCATCTTTGAAGTGCGCAGCCGGACACGGCTGTAGACTTCATACCCTTGTTAAAGTTAATCTATTTTTAGGCGATAAAGATAACTAGGTGAAACAAACTCATTTTTAGTATAAATCAGTCCTGTAGAGAAGGCTTGCACCAAGCCATCCTGCGGGACTGTTTGTTTTTGAGAAGGGCTCAATTGCTACAACATGGCAAACGTACGTTCTTTTCTCCTTTGCCTGATATGCTATACTGTTTAATAGAATGTTTTTGGTTGGAAAGGAGGCCGCATTATGTCGGTCCGCTTATTGATTGGCCGCTCTGGTAGTGGTAAAAGCACGTTAATCCGTAATGAAATGACGTCTATGTTACGCGAGGAGCCGCTAGGTAAGCCTATGCTGTTACTTGTGCCTGAGCAATCGTCATTTGCTTCAGAGCATGCGTTGCTTACAGAAGCCGGAAACGGTATTCAGGGGTCGGTGCGCGCCCAGGTGATGGGATTCCATCGTCTTGCCTATTTAGTCATGCAGGAAACAGGGGGTTCAGCCCTGGTGCCTGTAACAGAAGAAGGCAAGAAGATGCTTTTATATAAAATTATTCGTCGTCGCAAGGATGAACTGAGTTTGTTTAAGGATTCGGGAGACCAACTCGGTTTTGTGGATCGGTTGAATACGTTGTTTACAGAGTTAAAGCAGTACGGAAATGATGCTCGGTCTGTACCGGAACAACTGGAGAGAATGCATGCTGCGGGGGAGTCCGCCCCGATATTAAGAGGCAAGCTGAAGGATATCAGCCTAATCTATGAGGATTTTGAACGGGAGCTGACGCTTAAATATATCGATGGTGAAGATACGCTTCGCATGCTAACAGAACAGATTGCACAGTCTTCACTTATACGCGGAGCAGACATTTGGATGGATGGCTACCGAAGGTTTACACCGCATGAATATAAGGTGGTGGAGCAGCTTATGCTGCACGCCTCCTCGCTGACGGTGGCGTTGACCTGTAACCGCAGCTACGAAAGCGGCCAGCTTCCGCATGAGCTGGATTTGTTTCATCCTTCGGCGGCTACCTACGTCAAGCTTAAAGGAATGGCAGACGAGCTGATGATTGAAACGCAGACACATTTATTACGTCCCGATCCGATGCCGAGATTTAAGGAGCGTCCAGCGTTGGCGTATTTGGAGGCTAATTTCGAACATCGTACAGGGCTGCGGAATCAGGAACAGCGGATGCGGCTACAGCAGCTACGAGAGCAATGGGCAGATACACAACCGGAGGGCATAAAGCTGTATGCTGCGGCAAATCGCCGTGCCGAGCTGGAAGGAGCCGTACGCGAAATGCGCCGCTTGGCCCGTGAAGAGGGCGCGCGTTATCGGGAGATGGCCCTGTTTGTGCGTCATATTGAAGATTATGAGCCATGGGTGGAACCGATATTCAAGCAATATCAGGTCCCGGTATTTTTGGATCAGCGGAGAAGTATACTTCATCATCCCTTAGTGGAATTGATTCGGGCTTCACTGGATATCGTGCAGCGACGCTGGCGATATGAGGATGTATTTCGTGCGGTCAAAACAGACCTTCTATTGCCGCTGGACGGTCGAGTGAGCCGCGAGCAGATGGACCGTCTGGAAAACTATGTGCTGGCCTGTGGAATACAAGGCAGCCGTTGGACAGATGGCCGGGCATGGCAGGCTGTACCCAGTTTGTCGCTGGAGCTGGAGGAACAGGAACGGAACCGTCAACGGGATGAAACGCTGGATTTGATGGAGTTGTGCCGAGATGTGATTGTGACGCCTTTACATGCTTTTGAGAAGCGTATGGGTAAGGCACGAACGGCGCTTGAGAAGTGTGAAGCCGTGTATCTGTTGCTGGAGGATGCAGAAATTGGTCACAAGCTGAACGCCTTCATTCATCAGGCAGAGGAATCAGGAAATCCTGAGCAGGCGAAGGAGCACCGCCAGGTATGGGATGCGGTGCTTGAATTGCTGGATCAAATCGTCGAAATGATGGGTGATGAGAGACTGGATACTGCTTTGTTTGCGGGTGTGCTGGAAACGGGATTGGCTGAGTTCCGTATGGGGCTTGTTCCACCGGCTCTGGATCAGGTACTGGTCGGAAATACGGACCGTACACGTGTGTCCGGTATTCAACATGCCTTTGTGCTAGGGATGAACGAAGGAGTAATGCCGGCTGTGTTCCATGAGGATGGTGTGCTGAATGAGCAGGAACGTACGGCATTGAACGAACAAGGCGTAGACCTGGCACCAGATATGACAAGACGTCTGTTGGACGAACGCTTTCTCGCTTATACGGCCCTTACCTCAGCCGGTAAAAGCCTATGGATGAGCTATGCGGTGACTGATGAAGAAGGCAAGCCATTGCTGCCGTCAGAGTTAGTGCGACATGTGCGGCAACTGCTTCCTGGTCTGGATGAACGTCCACTGGCCGGATACCCTTTGCCTGGAGACGCTTGGACGACGCAATGGGAGTATGCTTCCCATCCGTCTGAGGCATTGCCGCAGCTCATTGCGCAATTACGGCATTGGCGGCGTGGCGGTGATATTTTATCTCCCTGGTGGGAGGTGTATAACTGGTATGCCAGCCAGCAGGGGCGTGAGAAGGACAAGCTGCGTCAGCTGTTGACCTCACTTTTTTACGAAAATCATGCCGAAATGCAGAAGGAAACGAGTCGCCGTCTATATGGCAGCAAGCTGCGCACCAGCGTATCTCGTATGGAACGTTTTGTCGCATGTCCATTTTCTCACTTTGCCTCTCACGGTCTTCGTTTGAAGGAACGTCAAATGTATCGTCTGAAGGCTCCGGATATCGGACAATTATTCCACGCAGCGCTTGGTGAGATGGCGATCAATCTGCGTGAACGCAATGTCAGCTGGGGAAGTCTCAGCACCGAGGAATGTCGCCAAGAGGCGGAAAGTACGGTGGAGCGTTTGGCACCTCGTCTGCAAGGCGAGATTTTAATGAGCTCCAAGCGGTATGGCTATATTTTGCGCAAGTTGAAAGACATCGTGAGCCGTGCTTCGCTAATTTTGGGTGAACATGCACGGAGAGGTAGCTTTGAGCCGATTGGGCTGGAGTTGGACTTCGGACCAGGTCAGCCGCTTCCTCCGTTAAGCTTCCGACTAGATAACGGCGTTGTGATGGAAATTGTCGGACGAATTGACCGTGTGGATGTGGCAGAAGGAGAAAAAGGATTACTTTTGCGTGTCATTGATTACAAGTCCAGCCAAAAGGATCTTAAGCTGCACGAGGTGTATTACGGCTTGTCCCTGCAAATGCTCACGTACCTGGATGTGCTGTTGAATGCGGCGGAGGAATGGTTGGGCGAGACTGCTTATCCGGCGGGTACACTGTATTTTCACGTCCACAATCCGATGCTGCAATCACCTAATGGCCTTAGCGCAGAACAGGCTCGTCAGGAGCTTTTGAAACGCTTTAAGATGAAGGGATTGTTGCTCGCGGATCGGGATGTAGTTGGGCAAATGGATACAGCATTGGACAAGGGATATTCCTCTATTTTACCTGTTGCGGTGAAAGCAGACGGCAGTTTTTATAGCAGTGCTTCCGTTGCTTCGCCTGAACAGTGGGATAGCCTGCTAGCTTCGGTGCGCAATAACATTCGGACAATTGGTACACGGATGACAGAGGGCGATGTGGCCATTGAACCTTATCGTATCCAGCAAGAGACGGCATGTACCTTCTGCTCTTTTAAGCCTGTTTGTCAATTTGATGACAGTCTGGAAGGCAGTGGTTACAATCAATGGGTTAAACCGGGTAAGGATCAGGTCTGGGATCTGCTCGGTCATACACAGGAAGGGAAAGGAGGAATGAAGCAATGATAAACACGTCAAACGCTAAAGGCTTGCCAAAGCCGGAAGGAAGCATGTGGAGCGATGATCAGTGGCGTGCCATTTCGGAGTCTGGTAACAACATGCTGGTCGCGGCAGCGGCGGGTTCTGGTAAAACAGCAGTGCTGGTAGAGCGCATTATTCGCAAAATTGTCGATCCCCAGCTCGGCTTCAGTGTGGATCGGTTACTGGTGGCGACCTTTACGAAGGCTGCAGCCGCTGAAATGCGTCAACGGATACGCGAAGCCCTGGAACGTGTGCTGGAACAGGAACCGGAAAGTGAACATGTGCGCCGACAGCTATCGTTGTTGAATCGGGCTTCAATAACGACGCTTCACTCTTTTTGTATGGAGGTCATCCGCAGGCATTATCAGGCCATTCCTCTTGATCCCGGCTTTCGGATTATGAATGAGCATGAAACAGAATTGCTGCGCCAAGAGCTATTAGAAGAACTGTTTGAGGAGAAATATGAGGCCCATGATGAAGGCAGCACATTCCGCAGATTGGTCGACTGGTTTAGTGGAGAACGCACCGATGATGCCATGTATGTGCTTGTTCAGCGGTTGTATGATTTTTCGCAAAGTCATCCTTGGCCGGAGCATTGGCTACGGGAGACGGCAGCAGCATTTCGTGTACAGGATGTAGCAGCTTTGGGGGAGACGCCCTGGGTTCGCAGTATTTTGGCGGATGCTGCACTTTCGTTGCGCGGAGCAGCGAGTTTGCTGGAACAGGCGTATGAAACAGCTATACAGCCTGGCGGTCCTGCACCCTATGCCATGACGCTGCAAGAAGATGCGGCGATGGTGAAGGAATTGCTGCAGGAGCTGGAGACACAGCCGTGGGCATCCTTGTATGATCATTTTCAGGCAGCGTCCTTTGGTAAGCTCAAGCCAGTCAAAAAAGATCAAACCGAGCCTGCATTGCAGGAACGGGTTAAGACGCTACGCGAGGCTGCTAAGAAAATGATTACAGATATGAAGGCTTCCCTGTTCGGTAGGAGAGCAGAAGCTTATTTGGAGGAACTGCATGCGACGGCTCCTCTGATGGACGAACTGGTGGAGACCGTGATTGCTTTCGGGGAACGATTTCAACAGCACAAGCAGTCAAAAGGACTGGTGGATTTCGGTGATTTGGAGCATTATTGTCTCAAAATATTAAGACATCCCGACTCCACTCCGTACAAGCTGCTCCCTTCCGATGCTGCACTTGAATACAAGGCACAGTTCGACGAGGTGTTGCTGGATGAGTATCAAGATACGAATACCGTACAGGAAGATATCGTTAGACTGGTATCACGCGAGGAACCGGGTAACCGTTTTATGGTGGGAGACGTGAAACAGAGTATTTATCGGTTTCGACTGGCCGAGCCAGGGCTGTTTTTGAATAAGTATCAACGGTACGGTATGCAGGAGCAGGAAGATGGCTTTTTGATTGATCTGGCGCGTAATTTTCGCAGTCGGGAGGAAGTTGTCGATGCGGTTAATTTGGTGTTCCGCCAGATTATGAGTGTGGATGTAGCGGAAATTGAATACGATGAACGAGCATGGCTGGTGCACGGCGCGTCTTATCCCGAGAAGACAGAGCAGGAAGCTGCGTCTGCATACGCACCTGAGCTGCTGTTAGTTGATAAAGGTGGACGTGGTCTTTCCGAGACTTTGGAGCTACCTGAAATGGGGGACGAATCGGCTTTACAGGAAGGTGAGCTGGCCGAGCTTGCGGAGCTCGAAACGGCACAGTTAGAGGCTCGTGCGATCGCGCAACGGATTAAGGAGCTGACTGGAGATACTGGACAACCACTGTTGATTTACGATAGGGGATTAAAAGCCATGCGTCCAGCAGTCTACGGTGATATTGTCATTTTGCTTCGTTCAGCAAGCGTATGGGCTCCCTTAATTGTCGAAGAACTGCGGCTTGAGGGCATTCCAGCCTCTGGAGAGCAGACGACAGGCTTTTTTAAGGCAACGGAAGTTGAAGTGATGTTGTCCCTCCTGCACATTATTGATAATCCGCAGCAGGACATCCCGCTTGCATCCGTGCTTCGTTCGCCAATTGTCGGCTTGACCGAAGATGAACTGGCACAAATTCGGCTAGAGAAGCCGGATGGATTATTTTATGATGCATTGCTGGCGGCAGCAGGGACTGAACAAGTCGAGCAGAGTGTAAAAGGGACCTCTGCTGACGTATTGGAGATGGATCTTTTCACTGAGGACTCGCTATCTCCACCCCACTCTGTCCATAGGGACGACGGCAATACGTTGTCTGCCCGACTACGTTCATTTTTGCGTAATTTGGACGCATGGCGGCAGGAAGCCAGACAAGGCAGCTTAAGTGCATTGATTTGGAATGTGCTGGAGGAAACAGGATATCTGGATTGGGTGGGTGGATTGCCTGGCGGCTCACAGCGTCAAAGCAACCTACGGGCCTTATATGACCGAGCGAGACAGTATGAGACTTCTACGTCCAACCGTGGCTTGTTCCGATTCCTGACCTTTATTTCCCGTCTGCGGGAGCGGGGCGGTGATTTAGGATCGATCAGTGGGGGGACTGAACCCGATCAGGCTGTCCGCATTATGACCATTCATAAAAGTAAAGGACTTGAATTTCCTGTCGTGTTTATTGCGGGGACGGCAAAAATGTTTAATCAGCAGGATCTGAATGCGCCGTTTCTAATGCACAAGGAGTTGGGATTTGGTCCTAAATATGTGGAGGAACAAAACCGTGTCAGCTACCCTACGCTGCCTAATTTAGCGATCCGTCGACGCTCACAGCTGGAGCTGTTGGCTGAAGAAATGCGTGTGCTATACGTAGCGCTTACGCGTCCGCGTGAAAAGCTGATTATGACCGGAACCGTGAAGGATCTCGCTTCCCGCGCAGCGGGTTGGGCACGTGCCAAGGAGCATACGGAAACAGTATTACCAGATTATATACTGGCGGCAGGTCGTAGCTATCTGGACTGGGTAGGTCCTGCATTGATTCGGCATCCTTCTGCGATTTCGCTGAGGGAAGCGGCAGGTGATCAGGATGGGTATTATCACAGACTGGAACACATGCCGGGGGCAGACTGGTCATTTAAAATCGTAGCCTCAGAAACACTTTCTGGCTCTCGTGTGAACACGGATCAAGAAGAAGAGGTATCGGCCGAAGAGCGCCAAAAGAAAACAGAAGCACTGAGAAATGTCGAGCTAATCGAATTGAACGAAGAGAGTGAGACGGATGTTGCTGCGGCTCTTTCCTGGACCTACCCGTATGAACGGGCGGGCAAGACAGCAGCCAATACATCGGTCACAGAGATGAAAAGATGGCTGGAGATGCAGGAGATTGGATCGGACGATTGGCTGAATCTATCTTCTATCTCCCAACAAGCAGACTTACCAGAAGATCGTGAAAATTCTGACACTGGGGGCAGTCAATTACACTTGCGCAGGCCTAAGTTTATGGGGAATCAGCGACTGACTCCTACGGAACGAGGGACGGTCTATCATACGTTGATGCTGCATCTGCCCTTAGATGGAGTAATGAGCGCTGAAATTATTGAGGAAACAAAGGCTCGTTTGCTGAATCAACGCATTTTACTGGATGTTCATGCAGAGGCGCTGGATACGGATAAAATATTAAGATTTTTCTCAAGTGAGCTGGGGAGCAGAATGTTGCGTTCATCCCGTATTCAGCGTGAGCTTCCGTTTACTTATACCATGCGGGCAACCGATTACTGGAATCACAGTTTACCTGTGATGCTGCCAGAACAGAAGACAGTTACGGAAGGCGGGCAGGACGATAAAGTGCTGATGAACGGGATCATTGATTGTCTGTTCGAAACTCCCGAAGGACTGGTGCTGCTGGATTATAAAACAGACCGGGTCTCCGAATATCGTACGCTGTCACATTTAACGGACCAATATCGTTTTCAATTGGAGCTGTATGCCCGTGTGACTGAAGAGATTACAGGCAATAAGGTTGCTGAGAAATGGTTGTATTTTATAGAAGCTGAAGAGAGTGTGCGGTTGTAGTTATATATAGATAGGGAGAGGGGGAATAGCATGCGGATTTTGCATACAGGTGATTGGCATTTGGGTCGCACGTTGGAAGGGCGAAGCCGCCTGAAGGAGCAGGAGGCGTTTTTGGAAGAATTGGTGAGAATGGCTGACGACCAGCAGGCTGATTTGATTATGATGGCTGGAGATGTGTACGACTCAGTCAATCCTTCGGCCGCTGCAGAGCAATTGTTTTATGAAGCATCTGCGCGTCTTACGGCTGGAGGAAGACCGCTAGTCGTCATTGCCGGCAATCATGATCAGCCGGAAAGGGTAGCCTCGGTCACCCCGCTGGTGAGCGGGCGTGGAATTACATTGCTGGGACTGCCTCATGGGGAAGCAGTACGCGTTCGTACACCGCGAACGGGCGAAATGGCATGTATTGCAGCCTTGCCTTATCCCTCCGAGTCTCGTTTGAATGAGCTATTGTCTGAAGACGGTGATGAAACCATATTACGCGAGGCATATAGCCGCCGTGTAGGGATGCTGATGTCGCAGTTGGGTACAGCGTTTCAGCCCGATACCGTTAATTTGTCGATGAGCCATATTTATGTGCTTGGCGGGCTGGAGTCGGATTCGGAACGCCCGATTCAGGTCGGGGGAGCTTATACCGTAGATCCGTCTGCTTTGAGCATTGGAGCGCAGTATACGGCTCTGGGTCATTTGCATCGTCCCCAATATGTGAAGGGCGATGGGCTGATGCGTTATAGTGGCTCTCCGCTGGCTTATAGCTTTTCCGAAGCTGGACAAGCCAAATCGGTTTCGTTAATTGACGTGATTGCCGGCAAGCCAGCACAGGTTGAGGAATTGTATATTACCAGTGGACGCCCATTAGTGAGGTGGCGAGCACGGGGAGGTCTGGAAGAGGTATATCGCTGGCTGGATAAAGGACTGGATGCTGATGCCTTTATTGACCTGGAAATTACGCTGGATGAAGCGATGTCAATGGGAGATATTCAACGGTTGCGCAAAAGCCGTGAAGGCATCATTCATATTCGCCCCGTGTACCCAGAAATGGCTGCGGCACAGTTGGAACAGCAACGTTCAGAACTGCCGGTTCATGAGCTGTTCCGGGCGTTTTACCAACGACAGACGGGCGGAGCACAGCCGGATGACGGATTAGTACAGTTGTTTCTGGAATTGGTAGAACAGGATGATGCAAGAGACCAAGCTGAGGAGGATGAGGTATGAAGCCGATCCTTCTGAAACTGGCAGGATTGCAAAGCTACCGGGAGTCGCAAGAAATTCGCTTTGACGATTTGACTAAAACGGGACTGTTCGGAATTTTTGGTCCAACGGGTAGTGGTAAATCAACGTTGCTGGATGCCATTACGTTGGCTATGTACGGTAAAGTGGAGCGGGCGGTGAATGGTACACAAGGCATTATGAATCATGCCGAGGATACGTTGTCTGTAGCATTTACGTTTGAATTAATGTCAGCTCAAGGACCTCGCCGTTACCGTGTAGAACGACGTTTCAAACGTGCAGGAGGCGTATCGGTTAATAATACGCTTAGCCGTTTTATTGCGTATACAGAAGACGGCGAGGAAGTGCTTGCCGACAAGGTACAGGATGTGACACGCTGTGTGGAGGAGTATATCGGCCTGAAAATGGACGATTTTACGCGCGCTGTCGTATTACCGCAGGGGAAGTTTGCGGAGTTTTTATCCTTAAAGGGCAGTGAACGCAGACAGATGCTGCAGCGTTTGTTCCATCTGGAGAAGTACGGAGATCAACTTGCACAGAAGCTGAGCCGCCGTGTGAAGGACAACGACATCGCCCTGAAATCGTTGGAAGCGGAGCAGCAAGGGCTGGGAGATGCGAGTGCTGAAGCGCTTGAGCTTGTAAAACTGCGTTTTAAAGAAGCGATTGACCATGCAGAGGCTTCGCGCCGCGAGCTAGAGCGTGTTTCACGGGAGGCGGAGGCGCTGAACAAAACACGGGAACTGGTCATTGAGCTTCGCCAAAGAGTGAACGAACTGGAGGAGATGGCAAGACAGGAACCAGGCATTGCTTTGCTGGAGCGCAAGCTGCGGCAAGCATCTGCAGCGGAGGCGTTGCTACCTGCACTGACGGATTGGAAAGAAGCCGTTGCCGAAGCAGAAAAACGACAGAAGAATGCTGAACAAATGGCAGTCCTAGCTGCCTCCGCAGCGGAGGCGGCGCTTGTATCTGTGCAAGCAGATGAGCAGGCTCGGCAAGCACTTAGTGCGGAAGAACCAAAGCTGTTGCTTCGGATCGACCAACTGGAGCAGGCACTTCAACTGGAACGTGATACGGAAGTGCTGCGGACTGAACGGGAACGTTTGGCGGTCGAGCTGGCTCATAGCGAACAAACCCTTGCTGAGCATGCCGCAGGTCTCGTAAAGGAACAAGAGTTACAGACACGAGGTTTGAAGCGGCAGCAGGAGCTTCAACAGGAGTTGAAGCAAAATGAAGTGCGGGCAGATGAGCGGCGTATGCTGCAAGAGGCTGTGCAGCGGCTGCAACAGCTGGAGACAGCGAATGAGCAATGGCGTGAAGCTGAACAGGAGTATTCCACTCAGGAGAAACGGCTTGCGCTAGCAGACGAACGTTTAAAGCTAATGGAGCAGGAGACACAGGAGACGGAGGCACGGCGTTCTATTCTTGCTGCACAAGTGGCTGAAGGCATTGAGGCGTTGCTGGCGCTGGAGGCGGAAATTACAGCCGACGTGTCGGCACTGGCTGCCGAGGAGGAGCAGCTGCGTCACGAGCTCCGTGCCGAGGAGCTCGGACGTCTCGCGCAGCACCTCGCTGCCGAGCTGCGTGAAGGAGAACCATGCGCAGTGTGTGGTTCTCTACATCACCCCGCGCCTGCCACTGTTGCGGCCCATGGCGCGGATTCCTCCGCGCCGGATGAGCTGCATCGCCTGCGGCTCAGCCTACAGGAGCTGCGTCTCACGCTGCGCCAGCAGTTGCACGAGCAGCGTAGCCTGCTTGCGCAGCCCGCCGCCGCAGACAGCGGCGCTGCCGCCACAGGCGAGCCTTTTACGCCTGCGGCTGCTATGCCTCGCGGTGTCGCCGTATGGGCGGAGCGCTGTACAGCGCTGGAGCGTGCTGCCGCTGAGCTGGCAGCTCGTGCGCATACGCTGCCTGCCGAGGCACAGGCACTGCGTGAGGCGGACGCCGCCGGACAGCAGCGGCGTATCCGTGCAGCCGCCGAGCAGGAGGCGGCGGTTGCAGCACTGGCGCAGGCGCGCAGCAAGCGTGAGGTATGCACCACACGCAGCGAAGGGCTGCGCGCCAAATGGGCGGCGCAGCTGCCGGATGTCGGCCCGGACCAAGCTGCGGAGCGTTGTCGCGCTATGCAGGAGCGCGACCGGCGTGCGGAAGAGTTGCGATCCCGGCTAGAGACAAGCGTGACCTTCCTCGAAGAAAAGGCAGCGCGTGTACATCAGATACAGCAAAGCATCATCGAGGAAGACAAAATTATTATTGCCCGTCGTACAGGGCTCCAAAGTAAAGATGATTTGCTGCGTGAAAAGCTAGAACAGCTACGGAAGTGGGTTGGAGAAGGCCAAGCAGCCTCATTGCTGGAAGAAGCGACCTCACGCTTGTTGGGACTGAAAAACGGAGCCGAAGCCGCTGCACGTCGCCGTACCGAAGCGGAAGAACGTAAGCAGCAGGCCGTTCATGCTTCACTGATAGCGCGGCAGGCCTCCGACTCGGCAGAAGAAAGACGGCAGACGGCAGAATCCCGTTGGGGTATCCGTCTGGAAGCTTCCTCTTTTGCTACGGAAGCAGAGGTCATGGAATGCTGCTTGGGACCGGAAGAAGCTGCACGTTATGAGCGTGAAGTGAGTTTGCACCGAGAACGGGAGAAGGAGCTGTCTTCCCGCTTAAAGCATGTCGAAGAGCAGTTGAATGGAGCAACAGTAACAGAGGAACAGTGGGAAACGACCACTGCGAGGCTGCGTGATTGCCGTGCACGCGACGAAGAGGCGCTTCAGAATCGCGCCAAGGCTGAGCGTGATTTAGAGGACTTGCAGCGTCGGCACGTCCGCTGGATGGAGCTGGAGTCCAATCGTTTGCATCTGCGTAGTGAGGCGGAAAAAATGTCCAAGCTCCAGTCTGTTTTTCGAGGTAATGCCTTCGTTGAATATATTGCCGAAGAGCAGCTCATGCAGGTCAGCCAATCTGCTTCACGCCGCCTGCGTTTTCTGACTAAGCAGCGCTATGCGCTAGAAGTAGATTCCAGCGGTGGTTTTGTTATTAGTGATGATGCCAACGGTGGAGTCAAACGTCCGGTATCGACCTTGTCCGGCGGCGAAACGTTCCTGACCTCTTTGTCGCTTGCGCTTGCGCTGTCAGCTCAAATTCAATTGCGAGGCCAATACCCTCTTCAATTTTTCTTTCTGGATGAAGGCTTTGGAACGTTGGACCCTGAACTGCTTGACACAGTGATTACCTCGCTAGAAAAGCTGCATCACGATCAATTATCTGTTGGTGTGATTAGTCATGTGCCTGAATTGCGGGCCCGGCTCCCACGCAAGCTAGTTGTTCTTCCCGCAGAGCAGGCTGGTGGAGGCTCTCGTGTGGTTATGGAAACATTTTGAAGCAATGTGATACGGATCACAGATACAGTTTCAAACTGTTGTTATAATACAGCTAAGCCGACAAGTTAATCATACAGCACCCCGGCGGACGTATGCTGCGGAAGAAATCTTCCCGTCATACGTCCGTTCAGAGGGGCTCTGCCAAGAGCTCCCGGGGTGCTTCTTTTTTTTGTAAGCCGGAATTCGCCCAATTTGATGTAGCACATAGCCCGTTTTTGAATAACATACGGTATACATGCAAGAGCCTAGGAGGAAACAACCATGGAAAAAAGCATGACAACCGAAAATGTTACAGCATCGCAACAGATGAATGCTAAAACACTATGTCAACAGCATATGCATCGTTATGTATGCGTATGGGTAAAGGACGGGACAATGTATGACGGAATTGTAGAGCATGTGGATGATGAAAAGATATACTTAGCTGTTCCTATGGGTGGAGAAGAAATGGAGAATGTTAATCTCCCCTATCCGCCTAACAATTGTGGATGCGGCTCTCGTGCTTATGGCGGCTATGCATCTTATCCTCCATACCCTCCGTATCCTTATCCGTACCCTTACCCGGTCCCAGTACCCGCCTATGCGTACGGATTCCCATATGGACGTCGCCGCTTTAATCGTTTGATTCTGCCGCTTGCTGCGTTGACAGCGATTAGCTTACTGCCTTACTACTAATCCGATCTCCTTCGTTGCCTAACCATCGTATACTCTCTCCCGCCTACAGCTCTTGTACAGTACAAGTGGCTAGATAGGCGTATCCATACATCATCACTAAGTAAGGCTGTTTCTTCCAGTATGAAGAAACAGCCTCTTTTTCACATCTACCGTCTCAATATGCAAATGAGCTATAAGGTTACAGCCTTTGGCGAGGTTACAATGATTTATGGATGACAACTGTATGGGTACAGTTTAATGAAAAGAGGTATCCTGTTTATCTATAAACCATGTTAACATCAAGCATGTACAGAAACATAAGAAGGAATAAGCATGTAAAAGGATGTACAGAACAGACAGGAGGATATCGTGAAAAAATATGTTTCAATTTTATTAGATATAGAGCTTAAAATTCGCGAGGGACAATATAGATCTGGTTACAAGCTACCATCGGTCCGTGATGCTTCGGAGCTATACAAGTGCAGCAAAAGTACAATTCTGCGAGCTTATGCTGAACTTGAAAGGAAGCATGCCATTTATTCCATACCGCAAAGCGGATACTATGTAGTGGAAAATCCCAGCGACGTACACCATAGCGATATTTCAGACTGCGTTGATTTTGCTTCAGCATCCCCGGATTTAAATGTTTTTCCCTATCTGGATTTTCAGCATTGTCTAAATCAGGCTATTGATACCTACAAATATCATCTGTTCACTTACGGGGATTCGCAAGGATTGGAAACATTACGACATACGCTCGTCTCCCATTTGGCTGATACTCAGGTATTTGCAAAAACAGATCGGATTATCGTTACTTCAGGTGTTCAACAGGCATTAGAGATACTCGCAAAAATGTCGTTTCCCAATGGCAAAGAAAAGATTTTGGTCGAGCAGCCCAGCTACGATATTTATTTGCGTTTTTTGGAGGAAGAGAGCATACCCGTCAATACGATTGCACGGACAGCGGAAGGTCTGGATTTTCATGAGTTGGAGAATCAATTTAAGCAGGAGAACATCAAATTTTTTTATACGATGTCAAGGTATCATAATCCTCTAGGTATCTCATATAACATGGGGGAACGAAAAACGATAGCTGCCTTGGCCGCCAAATATGATGTGTACATCGTAGAAGATGACTATATGGCTGATTTGGGAGTTGATCATCTTGTTGATCCCATTTATGCATACGATCAGACAGAGCATACTATTTACTTGAAAAGCTTCTCCAAAATCATTTTCCCTGGCTTGCGATTAGGGGTTGCGGTACTGCCAGAAAGCCTATTAAGGACGTTCAGTAGCTATAAAAGATATGTTGACACATCGATTTTGTCTCAGGCAGCACTTGATATCTATATTAAAAATGGAATGTATGAACGCCATAAACACACGATATCCAAACTATATTCGGAGCGCGTTCGTATTTTGAACAAGGCGGTGGAGCGATACAATCAGACCGGGTACATCCAAACTCCAGCTGCAACCTCAGGCGTTTATACGCAGTTTAAGCTGCCGAGGACGGTGAATTTGGAACGTTTGGTACACAGCCTTAACGTCAGAAACATCAAGGTTGTAGCTGGCAAAGGCTTTTATTTATCAAGCTACAGGGAACAAGAAAAATTTTTGCGCATAAGTATCTCGCGTGCACAGCCAGACCAAATTGATCAAGGGGTTAAATCTATAATAGAGGAAGTTAGTAAGGGAAACTGGTATTAAGCCCCATTTTCCGTTATGATACATATAGAAACACAGGCATAACCAATTATGATTGGTTATGCCTGTGTTTGGTGTGGAAAATACATAACTTTGAATGCCGACAGCAAGGACTGCTTGTGTATAATTGCTGATGATCGGCTCACTGCCAAAGGAGGGTTTTGAATGGACGATCTGTTTTTGAAAATTGTAGATGGAAGTATCCCCAGCAAAAAGGTGTTGGAAACCGACAATGTGCTCGCATTTCATGACATCCAGCCTGCGGCGCCAGTACACGTGCTCATTATTCCAAAAAAATACATTCCTTCAATGAATGCTGTAACAGAGGAGGATCTTCCTCTTATCGCGGAGATCCATCGTGTTGCGGTTGAGGTTGCGAAAAAGTTAGGGATTGCTGAGTCTGGTTATCGGTTGATTAACAACTGTGGCCCGGATAGTGGACAAGCGGTAGGGCATCTGCATTATCACTTGCTGGGCGGCGCCAAATTAGGTGCCTTGACAGGTATTTCGGACTCGCATTCTTAAAAATGACAGAGCTAGTCTTTTCAGTAATGCGGAACTGACGGGAAAAAAGGTTCCTTCTATGTACTCATTTTTTCTTATAGGTTGACACCTGGTTTCCGTTTCACCTATAATAAAATTTGATGAACCGTGTTATTGCTCTTGGACGGTCTGGTCGGAGGGAGGGAAAACTGGTGTCTGAAACTAAAGTTCGCAAAAACGAGACAATTGATGCTGCACTTCGTCGCTTTAAACGTTCCATTGCTAAGGATGGCGTATTGGCTGAGGTGAAGAAACGCAAGCATTATGAAAAGCCAAGCGTAAAGCGCAAGAAAAAGTCCGAGGCTGCTCGTAAGAGAAAGTTCTAGGAGGATCTAAGTAATCATGAATTTGAGCGAACGATTGAACGAAGATATGAAGCAAGCAATGAAGAGTAAGGACAAGTTCAAACTCTCCACCATTCGAATGGTTCGTTCTACGATTAAAAATCTTGAAATAGATTTGAAACGGAATTTGGACGACAACGAAGTGCTTGATATTCTGAGTCGTGAGATCAAACAGCGAAAAGATGCCCTCCATGAGTTTGAAAAAGCCGGTCGTGATGAACTTGCGACAAGCACTAAAGCAGAAATAGAGATCATCGCTCAGTACCTTCCTGAACAACTTTCTGAAGAAGAAATTAAAGTTATTGTACAGCAGACCATCCAGGAAACCGGTGCTTCTTCGAAAGCCGAGATGGGGAAAGTAATGACGGCCTTGATGCCTAAGGTAAAAGGTCGTGCTGACGGTAAGCTCGTGAACCAAGCGGTTCAGCAATTTCTGCAATAAACCTGCGACAAACAGGAAAACACAACACCCTCTGTTCACAGAGGGTGTTATTTCTATACGTGTGATGCCTGCCGAAATAGAATGGTAGAAGACGTCTTTATGAAGGCGTTTTCTATGATTGTGTGAAACGTGATGCCTGTTAGGGGCGTAAAGTATTTGACAGGCGTCAGGATTAGCAATATACCCAATAATTTCACATTAAATCCTGAAAACTGTATAGTTTGTCTAACAAAGTTTGGTATGCTGTAACAAGGAGAGATCGAAAGGGGGGAAAGAAATGCATAGAGAACATCACCACTCCAGCCGCAAATTGATCTTTTTAACGTTGTGGATTATGATATCCGTTCTGTGGTTACCCTTAGTTTATTCTGGATCAGCGGCGGCTCAAACAAAGGGTGGAGCTGTGTTTGTTATACCAGTTGATCAGGAAATTGAACAGGGTCTGGGCAAATTTATGGAGCGTGGATTTGCAGAAGCAGTTGATTCTAAAGCAGGTCTGATTTTACTGGATATTAACACACCTGGCGGACGGGTAGATACAGCGGAAAAGCTGGGCAAACTGATTAAAGACAGTCCTATTCCGACCGTAGCCTATATAAAGGGTGAAGCGGCCTCAGCGGGTAGCTATATTGCGTTGAGTGCTAACAAGATTGCTATGAAACCGGGGAGTATTATCGGAGCAGCGGCGTTAGTAGACGGCAGGGGGAATGCTATTACAGACCCCAAAACGATAGCTTGGTGGAAGAGTAGCATGGCATCTGCCGCAGAAGCTGGCGGACGCAATCCTGATATCGCTAGAGGCATGGTCGACTCCAAAACGACTGTATCTATCCCGGAGATGAACTTTAATAAGGAAAATGGCCAGATCATTTCTTTAACCAGTGAGGAAGCGCTGAAATTGGGGTATGCGGATCACATTGCATCTTCGGAACAAGAAGTTATACAGTGGATGGGCTACAGTACAGATGATGTAATCCATGTGGAGCGCACATGGGCTGAAAAAGCAGCCGAGATATTGACCAATCCGATCGTGCAGACCTTGCTTTTATTTATTGGTATCGCGGGTGTAGTTATTGAGCTGCTTGTACCTGGCTTTGGTGTGCCGGGAATTTTGGGCGTACTTGGATTTGGTTTGTATTTCTTTGGTAATTATATTGCTGGCTTTGCAGGTTCGGAGACGTGGCTGTTGTTCATTATCGGTCTGGCACTGCTTATCCTTGAAATGTTCATACCAAGCTTTGGCATTCTGGGTATTTTGGGTTCCATCAGCCTTGTCGCGGGTGTAGTCCGTGCAGCATACAACATGCAGCATGCGTTTATATCTTTGGGGATTGCTTTTGCAGGGGCTGTTGCCGTGGTGGCGATCATCGCAGTTGTCTTTAAGGACCGAGGGATATGGAACCGTTTTATACTTCAGGAACGTTTAACGGCTGACCAAGGGTTTTCTTCGGTTGTGAATCGGGAAACGTTACTAGGTCAGAGGGGTGTCAGTCTGACCCCATTACGTCCAGCTGGAACGGTGCTAATCGCTGATGAGCGAGTGGATGTTGTAACGAATGGAGAGTTTATCGCCCCGGATATGCCGATTATCGTATCTAAAGTAGAAGGCGGGCGAATTGTGGTCAAGGCAGACGCAAGTGTCTAAGCAAGCTAACAACGAAGAATTAGATTAATGGAGGATGATGCGAGTGTTCGAATCGGGTATTGTCAGCATTTTGCTGATTGCCGTAGTAGCGATTATTGTATTGAGCGTGTTTTTTAGTTTCTTCCCGGTGATGCTGTGGATTTCGGCGTTGGCTTCGGGTGTTCGGATCGGTATCATTACGCTGGTAGCTATGCGGTTGCGGCGTGTCACGCCAAGCCGAATTGTCAATCCCCTCATTAAGGCTACCAAAGCTGGTCTAGGCTTGAATATCAATCAGCTGGAAAGTCATTTTCTCGCAGGGGGGAATGTTGACCGAGTGATCAATGCGTTGATTGCCGCGCAGCGGGCTAATATTCCGCTTGAATTTGAACGTGCGGCTGCGATTGATCTTGCGGGACGGGATGTTCTGCAAGCGGTCCAAATGAGCGTTAATCCGCGTGTTATTGAGACGCCTATTGTTGCTGCGGTCGCCAAGGATGGTATCGAAGTGAAAGTTAAAGCTCGTGTTACGGTGCGTGCCAACATTGATCGGCTCGTCGGCGGTGCCGGAGAAGAAACGATTATCGCTCGGGTTGGTGAAGGTATCGTAACAACGGTTGGTTCCAGTAACTCGCATAAAGACGTGCTGGAAAATCCAGATTCCATTTCGAGAACCGTGTTGTCCAAAGGTTTGGATGCAGGGACAGCATTTGAGATTCTATCGATTGATATTGCAGACGTTGATGTAGGTAAAAATATCGGTGCCTTCCTGCAAACAGAGCAGGCGGAAGCTGACAAACGTATTGCGCAGGCAAAAGCCGAAGAGCGGCGTGCGATGGCTGTAGCACAGGAACAGGAAATGAAGGCACGTGTCGTAGAAATGAGAGCACGCGTGGTGGAATCCGAATCCGAAGTGCCTCTGGCAATGGCTGAAGCGCTACGTAGCGGTAAACTTGGCGTCATGGACTATATGAATTTAAAAAATATTGAGGCAGATACGCAAATGCGTAGTTCCTTAGGCAAACCGAATGAGAACTCGGGGAATGATAACAAAAGCCGGGATTAACTAACGGGACGTAGCCTATGAATTAGGCAGTTAGGCGGTGAGTGATGAACTTTATCAGCTGGATCTTTGACCATTTGTATATCTTGATCGTGATTGGCTTTGCGCTGGTGTCCTTCTTGGGGAAAAGCATTCAAGGCGGGGATCGGAAATCTCCCCGGCGGCAAGGTATGCCTACTTTTGGTGGTGATCATGGTTCGCGCGGGTCCTCGCCCTCGCCCAGACCTTTCACAACGGAACCTGAGCAAGAGCGACGTCAGCAAGATGTTACTGGAGAATTGCAACGTCAATTTCCTAATGAGCGACGTGCGGTGATCGAAGCTCGTCGTATAGAAGAAGTAGGAGACGGGCTGGAAAAGGCAGAACGGATGGACCAAGATTCATTAGATAACGGTACGACTTTAGAGGATCGAATTCGTATTATGGAAGAAGAGCGAAGGATGGTTTTAGCCCGTCTCGATCGTATATCCAATGCGAAAGATTCGGAGGAAATTACAGATGGGCTAGAGCAAACTTCGCAAGAGAGTGGTACAGTGAATGCAACTGACCTACGCAGAGGTGTGATTTGGGCAGAGATATTAGGGCCTCCGCGTTCCAAGCGTTACATGGGTGGAGGAAGACGTTAAAATAATTGTAGATCCGTCACGGCTTTGGCTGTGGCGGATCTTTTTTTACGATGTTTTTAGCGATACATAAACATGCTGGAATAAAAAAAGACTTAACGGCAAATGCTCTAATTACCTGACAGCGAATGTGAAGATCTCATATATGCTACATTTTTCTCACATTTACTGTCATCTAAAAAGACGGCATTTTGTCTAATTTGGAATCTGATTTGTGAAAATATATTCGTGAAAAATGATCAAATGTAACAATGTGAACGAAGCTTACCAAAAGTAGTTTTCATTTTTTCTTTTTTATATATAATGTTCACAACGATAGAACTTATGAAAATTTACCCCATATTTAGCTAAAATTTGATTTATATCGAGGTGATATTACAGGGTTATACAAAAAGTAAAAATTTATGTTTAGGAGGATGGGATGGATGGGGAATAGCTTGTTCAGAAAGAAGAATATTGATCAGCTGATCGCCGCTACACGGGGAGAAAAGGCGCTTAAAAGGGAATTAGGTGCGTTCGATTTAACAATGCTTGGGATTGGAGCCATTATTGGAACGGGGATTTTTGTTTTGACAGGTACGGGAGCAGTTACGGCTGGACCGGGCTTGGTATTGTCTTTTGTGATCGCGGGGCTCGCTTGTTTATTCGCCGCACTGGCTTATGCCGAGTTTGCTTCCACTGTTCCAGTATCCGGTTCTGTTTACACTTTTACATATGCTACGATGGGAGAGCTATTGGCTTTTATAATCGGATGGGATTTAATTTTGGAATATATGTTGGCCGCCAGCGCTGTTTCTGCAGGTTGGTCGGGTTATTTTGTATCCTTTTTGAAAGGAATTGGTCTTCATATCCCGATTGAATTCACTGCTGCGCCAGGAGCTTTAAAAGACCAAACTACTTATTTTAATCTTCCAGCTTTTTTAATTTTGATGGCTATCACGTTCTTGCTTTATTTTGGGATAAAAGAATCCAAACGAATTAACAATATCATGGTTATTGTTAAAATTGTTGTCGTTTTATTGTTTATCATTGTGGCTATTAAATATGTAAAGCCAGACAACTGGACACCGTTTATGCCATTTGGGTTCAGTGGGGTGTTTGGAGCCGCAGCCCTTGTGTTTTTTGCTTTCATTGGCTTTGATGCCGTTTCATCAGCCGCTGAAGAAACCAAAAATCCAGCTCGTGATTTACCGCGTGGCATTATTTTCTCACTTGCTATTTGTACGCTTTTGTACGTGATCGTTAGCGCGATTATGACAGGTATTGTGCCGTATATGCAATTTGAAGGTATCTCCCATCCTGTGTCATTGGTTTTGCAGGTTGCCGGTCAGAACTGGGTGGCGGGTATTGTGGATATTGGAGCCATCTTGGGGATGACAACGGTCATGCTGGTAATGCTATATGGTCAAACCCGTATTATGTTTGCGATGTCACGTGACGGCTTAGTTCCTAAGGTATTGTCAAAGGTTCATTCCAAATATAAAACGCCCTATATTAACACCTTGTTTTTTGGTACTTTATCTGCATTAATGGGTGGGTTGATCCCGCTGGATGAGTTAGCAAGCTTGGTGAACATTGGAACCTTATCAGCATTTATTCTGATTTCGGTCGCTGTCATAGTGATGAGAAAAACACAACCCGATTTGCCAAGAGCTTTCCGATGTCCTGGGGTTCCATTTATTCCAATTCTGGCTATCATTTCATGTGGGGTGCTTATTCTTAATCTGAATGGTCAAACGTTTATTCGTTTTATCATTTGGCTTGTTATTGGTATTGCCGTTTACTTTTTATACTCCAGAAAAAACTCGCTTTTGAATCAGGATTCCGAAAACTAACCATTTCATACTGTGAAATTAAAAAGACAACCTTGTTTTGATATGAAAACGAGATTGTCTTTTTTTTTATGTGAATTTTAGAAATTACGGTCTTTTTTCTCTTTAATATTGCAGTTGCTACGAATTGTAAGTTTAGCCTCATAAATGCGATGACTGGATCATAAAATGTACAGTACAGATATCTGTGACGCTGGTGTAACAGCGTCCAGTGACGGTTGAGACATAGGATGAAACCGAATGGTAATAACAAGCGATTAAAAAAAGCAGCATAGCTGCCATCAAAATAATTATTTGCCGTTGGATAACAGTTATTTTGATGACAGGAAAGGAGATTTCGCCGTATGAGCCGGATGAGCCGCAAACTGCGAAAGTGGGCCAGCGAGACGTTGGAGCTTCCGCAGGACATTCTATTTGATCTGCCGCGGTTAACCCTCATCGGCAGCCGCCAGCTTTATGTAGAGAATCACCGGGGTGTGGTGGATTTCACGCCAGATCAACTCGTACTTGCACTTGCTCAAGGCAGACTAAGAGTGTCAGGCCATGATCTAATCATTACGTCTATCCTGCCAGACCAGGTAAGTGTAGAGGGACATATTACGGATATTCAAATGGAAGGAACGGAGGAAGGCTCGTGAAACATCCCGCTTTAGCAAAGCTGCGTGGCACGGTTACCCTAGCTGTCGAGGGCGAAAGTGTGGAAGCTTTCATTAATTTACTCACTGATCATCATATACCTGTTTGGAACGTGCGGCCAATGGGTACTAGACATGCAGAAATGAACCTTCTGCTGCCGCACGTCTTCCTGTTGCGTCCGCTTTTGAGAAGGACAGGCTGCAAAATGCATGTTCTCAAGCGTCAAGGACTTCCCTTCACTGCAGTACGACTCGCCAAACGTAAATTTTTTCTCGCAGGACTGGCCTTGTTCTGGATAGGCCTCCTGCTGATGTCATCGCTCATCTGGGACATTGAAGTGAAGGGGAATGATAAGCTCCCAACGGAATCTATTCTGAAAGCAGCCCGACAGGAGGGGCTTTATCCGTTTCAATGGAGCTTTCGTCTTTCCAGCCAGGACAAGCTTTCACGCGCACTCATGCAGAAGCTTCCAGAGGCATCCTGGATCGGTGTGGAAAGGCAGGGGACCTTAGTGACAATTCAGGTTGTTGAAGCTTCACAGCCTACTCCCCCGTCGCTCTACAGTCCACGTCATCTTATCAGCAAGGCGGACGCGGTGGTCACTGAAATTTTTGCCGAGCAGGGTCGTCCTGTTGTGCATAAAAATACGCGGGTCAAAAAAGGAGCTATTCTCATTTCAGGAACGCTTGGAGATGAGGAGAATCAGCAACAGGTCGTAGCCAAAGGAGAGATTAAGGGGCTTGTGTGGCATGAATATGAAATTAGTAGTCCCATGGTACGACGCAGCAGCACATATACAGGTAATAGTCACGATCGCTTGTATCTGGTGCTAGGCAACCGTGCGATACAATTGTGGGGCTATGGAAAAATACCTTATTCTACACATAAAACAACCGTTGAGCATGATCCGCTAACATGGCGTTCTTACAAACTTCCGATGGGTTGGATGAATGAAAGTGTGAGGGAGACAAAGATACAAGAGCAGAAGTTAACGGAAACAGAAGCCAAAATGTCAGGAATAGAAGGCGCACGCGCGGATATTTTAGCTAAATACGGCAAAGGAACGAAAATAATGAGCCAAAAAATTTTGCATGAGAAGAGAGAGAATGGTAAAGTTTATATGAAAGTACTTTTTGAAGTGGAACAGGATATTGCGGAAGAACTTCCGTTAGTTCATAACCAAGGAGAATGAGGCTATTTGGCAGAACAACAACGCAGCATACAAATTGCATTGAACAGTGCGGGAGAAGGTCAGGCGTTATTCGGCCCGCAGGATTCCTTTTTAAAATTGATCGAAGCAGCTATTCCAGCAAAAATAGCATCTCGTGAGGCAGAAATTAATGTTTTTGGTGATGCTCACGAAGTAGAAGTGCTCGAACAATTGTTCGATGTTTTGCTCCAGTTAATTCGTAATGGGTATATACTGACCGAAAGGGATGTCCATTATGCGATTGAGCTGGCAAAAGATCTGCGCGCTGATCAGTTGCTTGATTTGTTCAAGGGAGAAATTACGACGACGTTTCGGGGCAAACCGATTCGTGTCAAAACAATTGGACAGAAGCACTATGTAACCACGATTAAGAAACGCGATATTGTATTTGGGATTGGCCCAGCGGGTACTGGTAAAACCTATCTGGCTGTAGTGCTGGCCGTAGCTGCTCTGAAGGAAGGTTCAGTCAAGCGTATTGTACTGACTCGTCCTGCGGTGGAAGCTGGTGAGAACTTGGGCTTTTTGCCTGGAGATTTACAGGAAAAGGTTGATCCATATTTACGCCCGCTGTATGATGCCCTATACGATGTGATGGGGCCAGAACAGACGGCGAAAGCGCTAGAGCGCGGGTTGATTGAAATTGCGCCACTGGCTTATATGCGGGGTCGTACGCTGGATGACTCATTTATTATTTTGGATGAAGCCCAAAACACTACACCGGAGCAAATGAAAATGTTTTTGACTCGACTTGGCTTTGGTTCCAAAATGGTTATTACCGGCGATGTTACGCAAATTGATTTACCTCGTGGCAAAAAATCCGGTCTGATTGAAGCGAATGCGATTTTAAAAGGGATTGACGAAATAGGCTTTGTCCAGTTTGCGGAAGAGGATGTTGTTCGTCATTCCCTGGTTCAAAAAATCATCGTCGCTTATGACCGTGTTGCTGAAAATCAAGCATAAGCCCTTAAGCACGAGTATAGTGTGTATGATCAGAAAACGAATACAATGAGCAGCATAGCTGCCTTGAAAAAGATGATGGAGAGGGATTGTTTTAGATGACCTCGAAGGAATTATCTAAAGGAAAAACGTTCCAGCATAGAATGAATGGATGGAAGTATAGCGTGGCGACACGCTATCTTCTGTTTTTATTTTTGGTGGTTCTTTTTTATGTGGGTTTTGCATCCAAGCTGCTTCCCGAACGCTATGACATCCGGGTGAATCAACCGAGTGAAAAGGAAATTGTCGCTCCAATGCAGCTTCCTAACAGTAAGGCGACTTTGAAGGCCCAAGAGGAATCTGCTGAGCGCGTGCAGCCTATGTATACCATTGTACCGATCCGCAACGATAACCTGATTACCGGTATTTTGGATCGAATTGAACGGCTAAATCAGGATGATCAGGTCTCCAGAGCGGACAAGATTTCGATTTATAAGGATGAGATTCCTCAACGTGCACGGGAATTCGTGCAAAATTTTGTGAACAACAGCCGTAATGCGGATGCCTATCCAGATAAGTTGCTGGATGAGGTACTGGAAAAAACGAAAGAGCAAACGTACCGAATCCCAGAGGAGACATACATCAAAATTCCGCGACTTACATCTGAGGATATTACCGAAATGCGGCCCGTAGCCCGTGAGATTGTGACAGGGTTGATGAATGATCAAATTACGGATGCCCAGACTGCCCGAGCCAAGGTAGCTGAGCGCGTGAGTACAAGCTCGCTTACCAAACGTACCTCCCGGGAGGTTGTTCAGGAACTTGCAAGGCTTGTGATTACAGCCAACAAGTTTTATGATGATACAGCTACGAAGGACGCTAAAGTACAGGCTCGTGAAGATACACCGACAGTTTACATTAAACAGGGTGAAGTGCTCGTTAAAAAGGGTGAGATTATTACCCAGGAAATCTATACACTGCTTGATGAGAACGAGCTGCTCAAGGATAAAATCAACTATTGGCCACAATTCGGCCTGCTGATGTTGTCTATGATGCTGGCATTGGGTCTGTTTATGTATATTCGTCAATTTCAATCACGAACACGAAACTTCAAGTATAATAATGCACAGTTGCTCATGCTGGTGTTAATCTTTGTGATTACAGTGGGGGCGATGCTGTTAATTTCTATACTGCAGACTAGTGAACGATCCTATCTCGGTTATCTGGCGCCTATCGCTCTTGGAGCTATGCTTGTAACGCTGTTGCTTGACATGTCGCTGGCATTCGTATGTGCCGTTATATTCAGTATATTGGCAAGTGTTATTTTGAATGTCCGTCAGGGACAGATTTTTGATTTTAATTTTGGATTTTTTGCCCTTGTGGTCTGTCTGGCGTCGATTTTTTCCACCCACCGGGCCAGCCAGCGTTCAACGCTGTTCAAGGGAGCTATCATGGTATGCCTGTTCGGGGCTCTGGCTGTTTTTTCTCTGGCTCTGATTGACCAAGGGAACTGGACTCAAACAACGACACTCTATGGGGTAGCCTTCGCCTTTGCAGGCGGTCTGGTTACAGCGATCCTTGTTATAGGGCTAATGCCATTTTTTGAATCCACCTTTGGCATCTTGTCTGCACTGAAGCTTGTTGAATTGTCAAATCCCAATCACCCATTGCTCCGCAAGCTGCTTACCGAGACTCCTGGCACATATCATCATAGCGTAATGGTAGGTAATCTGTCGGAGGCCGCAGCGGAGGCTATAGGAGCAAATGGGTTGTTGTGCCGGGTTGGTTCGTATTATCATGACATTGGTAAAACCAAAAGGCCTTCGTACTTCATTGAAAATCAAAATGGGATGGAAAATCCGCATGATACAATAGAGCCCAAGCTGAGTAAATCCATCATTATAGCCCATGCTCGTGACGGTGTGGAAATGCAATTGGATTACAAGCTACCCAAGCCGATTCGTGATATAGCCGAACAACACCACGGAACGACATTCCTGCATTATTTTTACCACAAGGCATTGCGTGAGGCGGAAGAGCGGGGAGTGGAGCCTGACTTCACGGAGGATGATTTCCGTTATCCGGGACCGAAGGCTCAGTCGAAAGAGGCTGCTGTAGTAGGAATTGCTGATAGCGTGGAAGCAGCAGTTCGTTCCTTGCGAAAACCTACGGTGGAGCAGGTAGAATCTATGATTGAGAAAATTATTAAGAGCCGTCTTGATGATCACCAGTTTAACGCCTGTGAACTGACCATGAGGGAGCTTGATATCGTGGCCCAAACTCTCAAGGAAACAGTAATGGGGATTTTTCATTCCCGTATTGAATATCCAGAGGAAAGACCTAAGCCCGAAAGTGGAAAAGCTTAGTATTACTTGTGCATGAAGCACAGCTAAAGCATTAGAATTAAAAGGAGCGGTTGGCATGGGTCTTCAATTAGCTTGGAATAATGAACAAAACGATATGGTAATTAACGAATCGTTGATCACGCTGCTGAACACCTTATTAGAGCAGGCAGGCAAAGCGGAAGGGGTTACAGACGGTGAGGTTGCCCTTACTTTCGTGAATGATGATCAAATTCATGAGTTGAACAGGGATTATCGCGGTATTGATCGTCCCACTGATGTGTTGTCTTTTGCTATGAAGGAAACACTGGATGAAGAGCTTGAAATTATCTACGAACCGACGGAAGATAATCCATTAAATGATGTACCGGATGTTCTGGGGGATATTATTATCTCTGTACAGACAGCGCAAGCTCAAAGCGAAGAGTATGGACATTCAATTGAGCGTGAAATCGGGTTTTTGTTTGTCCACGGTTTTCTGCATCTGTTAGGTTATGATCATCAGGACGATGCAAGTGAGGCTGAAATGATGGGTAAGCAGGAAGCTGTGCTGGCTCAAGTGGGGTTGACACGGTAATGAGACGTCAGCCTTGGAGAATGACCTTTCGCTATGCCGCAGAAGGCGTGATATACGCCCTGCGTACGCAAGTAAATATGCGGATACATGTGGTTGTGGCGCTTCTTGTCATTGTAGCAGGTCTAACTCTGCGCATCTCCCGGCTCGACTGGTTATTCGTGTGCTTGGCCATTGCCATAGTCATTGTAGCCGAACTGATCAACACCGCTGTTGAAGCAGCGGTGGATCTAATCTCACCTGATATTCATCCGCTGGCCAAAGCGGCTAAAGACACCGCCGCCGGAGCCGTGCTCCTGGCAGCGGTTTTTGCTGTAATTATTGGCATATTTGTATTTTATAGACCCTTGTTGACGTTAATGAGTCAGCTGCTTTAATGAAAAATAAAATTTAGGTGCTTAATCGCGCTGGAGGAAATAAAATGGCTAAGAAACACTTTAAATCCGGCTTTGTCGCAATTGTTGGCAGACCCAATGTCGGAAAATCAACATTGATGAACCATGTCATTGGGCAGAAGATTGCCATCATGTCAGACAAGCCCCAAACGACACGGAATAAAATTCACGGCGTATATACCACAGAGGACTCACAAATTGTATTTTTGGATACACCGGGGATTCACAAGCGCCAGTCAAAGCTAGGCGATTATATGAATCAGACCGCTTTTAATACGTTGGGTGAAGTAGAGGCGGTACTTTTTCTTATTGATGCTGCTGAAGGTTTAGGCGGAGGCGACCGTTTTATTGCGGAACAGCTTAAACAAGTAAAAACACCAGTTATATTGGTATTGAATAAAATTGACCGTATAGAGCCGGAAGCGTTGTTGCCCCTAATTGAGCAGTATCGCAAGTTGTATGACTTTGCGGAAATTGTACCGATCTCGGCCAAAATGGGTAATAATGTAAATACCCTGTTGGATCAGGTTCAAAAATACTTGCCAGAAGGTCCGCAATATTACCCTGATGACCAAATTACCGACCATCCAGAGCAGTTTGTCATTGCTGAGCTGGTACGGGAAAAGATTTTGCACATGACACGTGAGGAAGTACCTCATTCTATTGCGGTTATGATTGAAGATATGAAAGTGCAGGAGAATGGTGTAGTGCATATTATGGCGGTTATTTTTGTAGAGCGTGATTCCCAAAAGGGAATCATTATCGGCAAACAGGGAGCCATGCTCAAAGAGGTAGGCAAACAAGCCCGTCAAGATATCCAAAACTTGCTAGGCTCCAAAATTTTCCTGGAACTTTGGGTTAAGGTCAAAAAAGACTGGCGTAACCAGGAACGTGTCCTTCGTGACTTGGGCTTCCATCGCGACGCCTAAAAGTAGATATCATATCTACGATCACTTTGGTTGTCAAAGGATTATACAGACTAAAATTGATATTAATCAATATGTATAGCTGTTGTAGGCATCATAAAAAAGCCGTCCGACTCTACCACTGACGTATGAATTAAATCTTTCGGTCATTCCAAGCGCCGCTCTTGTGCGGCGCTTAACTTCTCGTTATACCTACCCTTTTCTTCCAGTGATGAAATAAGGAGTGCTTTTAAAAGAGTTATTATAACTGCGTACACGTTGTAGCGGAGCGAAGGATTTGAATCTGAAGAAGCGTCAGCGTTCGCCTTTACCCCTGAATTTACTCCTTTTCTCATTGGATAAAATAAATTCAGGGGTAACAGCGATCGTAAGATCAAATCATTTGCGAAGCGGTGTCCAGACCGTACACAGTAGCCTTTTTCAACGTAATCCATTTATTTCATCGCATACTTCCCCTCTCTTCGCATCATCCTATTTTTGAGATGCAGACGTCATTTCCGAAGAAAGGATGAATACGATTGCGAGATTTTTCGTGGAAGTATTTTGCGATGACTGGAGATGTCGGTGCGTATCTGTTATATAGGGAGAGCGCCATGACAAGGGAGCAAGACACGGATGAAGGAGAGTCGGACGAGCATGAAGAAGCCCGTGAATAGTGCGAACCACTGGCTTCTTCGCGAATGTTTGGGGGAAGAAGCATGCTTTACAGGATGGAAGGAATCGTCATCCGCAGCATGGATTACGGTGAGGGGAACAAAATTATTACGCTTTGCACCGAAAGCGGAGGCAAAGTAGGTGTGCTAGTCAGAGGCGCGAAAAAATCCAAAAGCCGTCATGCCGCTTTAACGCAGCCGTTTACGTACGGTGAATTTGTTTTTTTTCGCAACACTGGCTTAGGCACGTTGAATGCCGGTGAAATTATCCAATCCCACCATACACTGCGCGAGGATATTACAAAGGCTGCTTACGCTTCCTATGCTTGTGAATTGCTCGATCGGGTATTACAGGATGAGGAAACAGGTGCATTTTGGTTTAAGCAGCTTAAAGCCTGCTTGGAGGCACTGGAGAGTGGCAAAGATCCGCTGATCGTCATGAGTATTTATGAATTTAAAATATTGCAGGCGGCCGGATATGCACCTCAGCTTGATGCTTGTATTTCAAGCGGTCAACAATGTGCTGATGAGGATATGTTTATCAGTCCGAGGTTAGGTGGGGTTTTGTGTCGGGGTTACAAGCATTTTGATCCGGCTGCGTTAAGTGTTGCTCCGCGTACATTGAAGTTGCTGCGCTTGTTCGCCCAAATAGATTTGAATCGACTCGGCAATATCGACGTGAAGGACTCCACCAAGCTGGAGATCAAACATGTCATGCGTCAGTTCATGGATATGCAGTTGGAGGTCAAGCTGAAATCCCGTAATTTCCTGGATCAGCTTGACAAGTACGACATGTGAAATGTGGTGTTCTCTTGACTGTATCACTGAAAACGTGTAATATCCTACTATATATCTCCTTTGGGAGCAGATGCATTGAACGAGAAAGTAACGAGACGTATTCTCTGTAGTTAGCGAGTTGGGGATGGTGTAAGCCCGGCGGGAATTGTTCGTGAACATGGCACTCGGGAGCGTCTGAATGGACACGGAAAAGAGGATTACGATCTGACTGGTGATGTAGGGTCGCAATCAAGTAGGGTGGAACCGCGGGAGTTAGCTCTCGTCCCTACGTCTGTACAGGCGTAGAGGCGGGGGCTTTTTGCTGTCTCTAGCAAGGCTTATGGAATAAATTAGCCCTGTACATATGAGTTTAAGGATTAGAAATCACCAACATTTTAGGGAATTGGAAAGGAAGCGTGTGCCCATGAATTTTCAGCAGATGATTTTAACGCTGCAACAATTTTGGTCTGAACACAACTGTATTATTGTACAGCCTTATGATACGGAAAAAGGGGCAGGCACGATGAACCCGATGACGTATTTACGTTCAATTGGACCTGAGCCGTGGAACGTAGCTTACGTTGAGCCTTCTCGCCGTCCGTCTGACGGACGTTATGGTGAGAACCCGAATCGCCTGTATCAGCATCATCAGTTTCAAGTGGTTTTGAAGCCTTCACCTGATAACATTCAGGAGTTGTATCTGGAGAGTTTGAGCCGTTTGGGCATTAACCCACTGGAGCATGATATTCGTTTTGTTGAAGACAACTGGGAAGCTCCGACGCTGGGAGCCTGGGGATTAGGTTGGGAAGTATGGCTGGACGGTATGGAAATTACCCAATTCACGTACTTCCAGCAAGTGGGCGGTATTGATGCCAGTCCGGTTGCGGTTGAAATTACGTACGGTATGGAGCGTCTTGCTTCCTACATCCAGGACAAAGAAAATGTGTTTGATTTGGAATGGGTTAATGGAATCTCGTACGGTGATGTTTTCCACCAACCAGAATTTGAGCATTCCAAATATACGTTCGAAGTATCTGATGTCAAAATGCTATTTACTCTTTTTAACATGTATGAAGAAGAGGCGAATAAAGCGATGGCGCAGCATCTTGTATTTCCAGCCTATGATTATGTGCTGAAATGCTCTCACACGTTCAACTTGCTGGACGCTCGCGGAGCCATCAGTGTAACGGAACGGACAGGTTTTATTATACGAGTGCGTAATTTGGCGCGCCAGGTCGCTGCGACCTATCTGGAGGAGCGCGAGAAGCTGGGCTTCCCGCTGTTGAAGAAAGGAGGTGCGGCAAATGTCTAAGGATCTATTGTTTGAGATCGGGCTGGAAGAAGTGCCTGCACGTTTTATCCCAAATGCGATTCAGCAGTTGAAGGAACGTATGACGGCGTGGCTGGACAGCTCGCGTATTGCTTACAGTGCTGTAGAGGCTTATGCTACACCTCGTCGTTTGGCGGTACTTGTTAAGGAAGTAGCGGAGAAGCAGGAAGATATTAACGAAGAAGTTAAAGGACCTTCCCGCAAAATCGCACTTGATGAAGCCGGTAACTGGAGTAAGGCTGCTCTAGGCTTTGCCCGTAGCCAAGGTGTTGATCCTGAACAGTTCACGTTCAAAGAACTTGGAGGCGTGGAATATATTTACGCGACCAAGAGCAGCATAGGTGTACCAACGGCAGATGTGCTGTCCGAAGGGTTACTACACATTTTACATGCCATGACATTCCCTAAATTTATGCGCTGGGCAAGTTATGATTTTAAATTTGTTCGTCCAATCCGCTGGTTGGTAGCCTTGTTTGGTAGCGATATTGTTAATTTGGAGATTGCTGGCGTACAGTCAGGGAATGTGACAAGAGGACATCGCTTCCTTGGACAGGAGGCCGTTGTAGAAAGTCCAGCGGACTATGTTGAAGTACTTCGCAAGCAGCATGTCATTGTCGACATTGAAGAACGTCAGTCGCTTATTGTGAAGCAGATTGAAGCACTTGCAGCCGAAAAAGATTGGACGATTGCGGTCAAGGATGATTTGCTGGAAGAAGTGCTGTATTTGGTGGAAACTCCAACAGTACTGTTCGGTGGCTTTGACCCTGCGTTCTTGAACATTCCGAAGGATGTACTGATTACTTCCATGCGTGAACACCAACGCTATTTCCCAGTGCTGGATCGCACAGGAAAGCTGCTGCCATACTTTGTTACGGTACGTAATGGTGGCAGTCAATCGCTGGAAGTCATTGCAAAAGGAAACGAAAAAGTATTGCGCGCGCGGTTGTCTGATGCCAAATTCTTCTATGAAGAAGATCAGAAGCTGGAAATTAAGGATGCCCTCTCCAAGCTGGAAAGTATCGTTTTCCACGAAGAACTGGGAACAGTTGGAGACAAAGTGCGTCGAATTCGCCGCATTGCTGATGCTCTGGCAGAGAAGCTACGTGTTTCCCCAGATACACAGGAATCGGTTAGCCGAGCAGCAGATATTTGTAAATTTGACCTTGTAACACAAATGGTCTATGAGTTTCCGGAATTGCAAGGGGTTATGGGCGAGGATTATGCCCGTAAGGCTGGAGAGAAGGAAGAAGTGGCAAGAGCGGTGTTTGAGCATTACCAGCCGCGATTCGCAGGAGAAACGGTTCCTTCAACGAACGCTGGAGCGATTGTAAGTATCGCAGACAAGATAGATACCATTACAGGCTGCTTCTCCATCGGTATTATTCCGACAGGTTCACAGGACCCTTACGCGCTTCGTCGCCAGGCAGCAGGTATCGTGCAGATCCTGTTGGATCGTAAGCTTTCGGCTACGTTGTCTGATGTGTTCAATATCGCGCTTGATGTGCACAGCAACTTTGGAAATATGAAACGTTCCGCAGATGAAATACGTAAAGAATTACATGAGTTTTTCGGATTACGCGTGAAGAAACTATTGTCCGAGACACTTCGTTATGACGTTGTAGATGCTGTGCTTTCAGCTGGATATGACGATGTTGCTTCTGTGGTTAACCGCGGGGCTGCATTAATGACTGCTGTACAAACGGGTGATGTCTTCAAGGCAACAGTTGAGTCTTTTAATCGCGTAGGTAATTTGGCTGCTAAAGCAGTTCACAAGTCAGTGAATACGGGTGAATTTACGGAACAGGGCGAGAAAAACCTATACGAAGCATGGTATGGCGCCTATGAGTCTTATTGTACAGCCTTACAGGAAGGTGATGCGACACAAGCATTGGCGCTTGCTTCATCCATTACTCCTGCGGTGACGGCGTTCTTTGACTCCGTTATGGTTATGGCTGAGGATGATGCTGTACGTAATAATCGTTTGGCATTGCTGGCTGCTATTGACTCAGAATTGAAGCGTTTTGCTGATTTTTCCAAGCTTGTAGTTTAAACGTCGGTTGTGGTAGTATGAACAACTTGAAAAAATGGGTATAAATATACGGAACGGTGTAAGAGTGATCTTGCAGCCGTTCCGTATTTTACTCGAATGCGGATACGAGATGGGGGATGCTCATGGGAGGGTCCGGAAATTTCCCGGATGTACGGATCGTTGTTGACGGGGACGCTTGTCCTGTTAAAAGTGAAATTGCAGAGACAGCTTCCCGTTTTCATATTGACGTTATTATGGTATCTTCGTATGATCATCTCATTCAGGGTAGCAAAGGCGTAAGCGTTGTTAAAGTAGACCGAAGCGACCAGAGTGCCGATCTCTATATTGCCAATCATATCCGTCGCGGAGATATTGTAACAACCAACGATTATGGTCTTGCTGCACTCGCCTTGGCAAAAGGTTGTGAAGTGATGTCTTTTCGCGGAACGATTTATCGAAACGATTCGATAGACTTCATGCTGGACCGACGCCACACTTCTGCCAAAGAACGGAAAAAAGGACGTTATGGAAAAGGTCCTAAACCGTTTACATTAGAGGATCGTGAAGTTTTTCAACATAAACTGACAAAACTTTTACTTTGCTTGCAGGAGAATGAGTAACGGTATCGAATTATATTTACGTGCTAAAGAGATGAAGGTGGTTAATATGAGTGCCGGACAAGGTAACATACCGGACGATATCATCGAGTCAGTTTTACAACATCATGATATTGTAGATACGGTAAGCAAGTACGTGCATTTGACCAAACAGGGGAAATATATGAAAGGCCTCTGTCCTTTTCATTCCGAAAAAACCCCTTCATTCACCGTGACACCGGATCGTCAGATTTTTTACTGCTACGGCTGCGGCGCGGGAGGCAATGCCATCAAGTTTATGATGGAAATCGAAGGACTATCCTTTCCCGAAGCTGTCAGGACAATGGCAGAAGAAAGTCATATTCCGCTCGGCGAATGGCAGGGACGTGATTCATCGCATCAGCATCCTGAGTTGGACAGGCTGTTGCAAGCGTATGAACTAACTTCTAAGATGTACCATTTTTTGCTTAAAAATACGGAGCACGGCAAACCAGCCATGGAATATTTGCGTTCACGGGGATTCAGTGACAAGATCATTGACCAATTCCAAATTGGCTATGCACCCAACCGATGGGATACGATCGTTCAGTTTCTAGAGAAGCGTTCTTTTGATCCTGTCGAGATGGAAAAGGGAGGACTCATTTCTCCCCGACATGAGGGTGATGGATATGTAGATCGATTCAGAGATCGTATCATGTTTCCCATTTGGAATCGAAACGGAAAAGTTATTGCCTTTGCAGGCCGTATACTTGGCGAGGGGCAGCCGAAGTATTTGAACTCGCCGGAGACCAAGCTATTTAACAAAAGCCGAACGCTGTACAATCTCCATCATGCTAAGACCTCAATTCGCAAGCTTCGTCAAAGTGTTCTTTTTGAAGGCTATGGCGATGTCATCTCGGCATGGGAAGCTGGCGTACAAAATGGAGTGGCTGCCATGGGGACTGCTCTAACGGAGCATCATGCTACGATGTTAAAGGGACTGTGCGACGAGGTTATTATTTGTTATGATGGTGACCGGGCAGGACAAGCGGCAGCGCTTAAAAATTTTCCGCTGTTGGAAAATGCGGGACTTCACGTAAAAGTAGCGTTGGTCAGCGATGGTATGGACCCGGATGATTTTATCCGGCAATACGGCGCTGAACGTTTCCAGCGCCAAATTATCGAAAGTGCTGTTTCAACGGTGAAATTTAAGCTTATATATCTGAAAAAAAACCATATACTGCAAGAGGAAGAAGGAAGAATTGCGTATTCCCGCGAAGCATTAAATGTCATTGCACCTCTGTCATCCCCGACTGAGCGGGAAGTGTATCTGCGCGAAGTATCTGCCGAAGTCAAGGTGGATTTTGAAACCTTAAAGCAAGAATGCAATTTACTCCGTCAATCCCTGCAAAAAAAACAGAACTTTGGGGATAATAACGAAAATGGGTGGAATAATGGTAGGCATAAAAAAGGGCAGGTCTCTACGCCCAATCTGTTGCCGGCTTACCATGTGGCTGAACGCAGGCTGCTTCACTGGATGATGCAGGATTTAGAAGCTGCAGAGTATGTAGAAAAGCATCTGGGGGACGCCTTTAATATTGAGGATCATGCAGCAATTGCTGCTTATCTATATGCCTATTACGCGCAAGGGAAGTTACCGGATACAAGCCGTTTTATTTCGTCTTTGCAAGACGACCGACTGGAGAAGAACGTAAGTTCGATCATGATGATGGATGCTCCAGGCGTATGGGCACCGCACATTTTGGATGATTATATTCGTCAAGTGCGAAAATTTCCATTGCAGGAGCAACTGGATTTGAAGAGGGAAGAAATGAGAACCGCTGAGCGCTCAGGTGATTTTTTGCGTGCAGCACAAATTGCAAGCGAGATTATAGCCCTAGAGAGACAATGAACACACAGAGGTCGGATGTTTCTAGGAGGAGGGAGTCGAAAGATGGCGAATGATCAGCATACTGAACTGGAGACGGAATTAACACTGGATCAGGTTAAAGATCAACTGATTGAGTTGGGTAAAAAAAGTTCCTCTCTGAACTACAAAGATATCATGGAAAAACTGTCGCCGTTTGATCAGGACCCCGAGCAAATGGATGAGTTTTATGAGCAGCTGGGTGACTTGGGGATTGAGGTTGTGAATGATAACGACGAAGAAGTTACCAGATTGCGTCAAAATGACGACCCGGAAAACAATGACGGGGATGATTTTAATTTCGATGACGATCTGAGCCTGCCTCCCGGTATTAAAATTAATGACCCGGTCCGGATGTACTTGAAGGAAATTGGTCGTGTACCGCTGCTTTCTGCTGATGATGAGGTGGAGCTTGCCAAACGGATCAATAACGGCGATGAAGAAGCTAAGCGTCGGTTGGCTGAAGCAAACTTGCGTCTGGTTGTAAGTATTGCCAAACGTTATGTTGGTCGCGGCATGCTTTTCCTGGATCTAATTCAAGAAGGTAATATGGGTTTGATTAAGGCAGTAGAAAAATTTGATTACGAAAAAGGCTTTAAATTCAGTACGTACGCAACCTGGTGGATTCGTCAGGCGATTACGCGCGCAATTGCCGATCAGGCGAGAACGATCCGTATTCCAGTGCATATGGTGGAAACGATCAACAAGCTGATTCGCGTATCGCGTCAACTGTTGCAAGAGCTGGGGCGTGAACCTACGCCGGAAGAAGTGGCTGCCGAGATGGAGCTAAGCGTGGAAAAAGTACGGGAAATTATGAAAATTGCCCAAGAACCGGTTTCATTGGAAACACCAATTGGTGAAGAGGATGACTCACATCTAGGGGATTTCATTGAGGATCAGGAAGCATTGGCGCCTGCAGATGCAGCTGCCTATGAGCTTCTGAAGGAACAACTCGAGGATGTACTGGATACGTTGACCGAACGGGAAGAGAATGTTTTGCGTCTCCGTTTTGGTTTGGACGACGGAAGAACCAGAACTCTTGAAGAAGTGGGTAAAGTGTTCGGTGTTACACGTGAACGTATTCGTCAGATTGAGGCCAAAGCGCTGCGTAAGTTGCGCCATCCAAGCCGCAGTAAGCGACTGAAGGATTTCCTCGAATAGAAGCGTAACATTGCGGACCTTCTGCGGCTTGAAGCGCGCAGAAGGTCTTTTTTTATCTCATGGCAGCCTTGGTGGAGGGGAAGAAGCTTGGACCAGGAGAAAAAACGGACAATACTGTTACATGAAATTGAGCATTGGCGGCAAAGTCGGCTGCTCCCTGAGCAATATTGCGATTTTCTGTCCAACCTGTATCGGGAAGATGAAAATCCGGCACAAAGCCAGAATCGTAACAACACCGGGCTGCTTACATATCTTCGACATGGGCATGGGATCGCCTGGCTTCTTGGTTTTGTCATTATTTCCTGCATTTGTTTGATCGGTTTTTATTTTACCGCTTTTCCGTTAGCAATGCAAATATGCTCGGCAAGTGCAGTTACTGCGATTTGCTATGGGATGGCCGCGGTTTGGCGGTCTTCCGAAAAGAGTATGAGTGCAATGTTGAGCACTTTAGGCAGTGCAATTATGCTGGGTTCAGGTGTCTGGATCATTCAGCTTCACCAAGGTGAAGCTAAGGTTTGGTTTTTAGTGCTGGTGGGTCTATGCGGTTTGATATGGTGTCTTGTGGGATTAACTTTGCGCATCAGCTTGCTTCATTACTGTGGTCTTGCTGGGCTGCTTTTAGTGTATGCGGTCCTTATAGGCCGCTATTGGCCTACAGCTACTTTAGCGATGCTTGAGGTATTTTGGATTTTACACGCAGTATTGTTGATTGGGTTAAGCTGGTGGGTACATCGCCGCTTTCCACGTTTCGCGTTGGTTTATTTTGCTATAGGCCTGACCCTAATGTTTATGGCGGAAGCAGACACGATCGTCCTGCGCCATCAAGCAGCAGGGGAAGTGATTTTTTTTAGCATATTGAAGTTGGCTTTTGTTGTAGGAATTTTATTTTGGACTCGAAAAAAATGGATTACGTGGGTGACGTCATGAAACTTTCTCAGCGATTACAATATATTTTGGAACAAATTCCTGCCGGTAGCAGACTGGCTGATATTGGCTCGGATCACGGACTACTCCCTGTGGCTGCAGTGCGCTCCGGCAGAGTATCGCAAGCTGTAGCGGGTGAGGTCAACGATGGACCATTGCGTGCGGCTCAAAAGCAGGTGGCTGAAGCAGGTCTTACAGATCGCATTGCGGTTAGAAAAGGGGACGGCTTGGCTGTAATCAAGGCCAATGAGGTAGATATTATTACGATAGCGGGTATGGGCGGAGCCTTGATCGCTTCTATTTTGGAGCAAGGAAAAGACAAGCTTGTTTCAGTGAAACAGCTTGTTTTACAGCCCAACGTGGGCGAGGATATTTTAAGGCGCTGGCTAATCAAGCATCAATGGGTATTAACAAATGAACATATTATGGAAGAAGATGGTAAAATATATGAAGTGCTGACGGCAGTACCTGCTTCAGAAAGTTCACTGAAACAGGATGACCTGTATCGGCCATGGGAACTTTCTGGTAGTTCGCTGGTACTGACAGAGGATTTGCTGATACAACTTGGACCGTTATTGGTCAAAGCACCAAATGAAATCTTTTTTTCGAAATGGCAATTGGAGATTCGCAAGCTTCAGGATGTGCTGGCACAAGTGGCTCGGTCAGATCAGGAATCTGCGCAGCATAAGCAGGAGCAATTGCGCAAGCAAATTGAACAGCTGGAGGAGGTACTTGCATGTTTGCCAAAGGACAGACAGTAATTAGCTACATGGAGCAATTGGCTCCGAAATACTTGGCAGTTCCAGACGATAGAATTGGGCTTCAACTGGGTAGTCTGCAAAAGGAAATAAAAAGCATTTTAGTAGCCCTGGATGTCAATGATGAGGTTGTTGAAGAAGCGATCCGCATAAAAGCTGATCTCATTATTGCGCATCATGCGATTATATTCCGCCCACTTAAAGCTTTGAACACGGACCAGCCTGCAGGCAGATTGTATGAAAAGCTGATCAAGAATGATATTGCTGTCTACATCAGTCATACGAATCTAGATACGGCTGAGGACGGCATGAATGATTGGATGGCAGAAGCACTGGGGATTCAAAGTGAAGGTACGCTGGAGGATGTTCACACCGAGCAATTATTCAAGCTTGTCGTTTTCGTACCCAAAACACATCATCAACGTGTACTTGATGCCGTACTGAATGCGGGAGCTGGACATATCGGCAACTACAGCCATTGTAGCTTTAACATTGATGGTTATGGAACTTTTGTACCAGGTGAAGGTACACAGCCGTTTTTGGGTGAGCCAGGTAAAATGGAACGTAGTGAAGAGGTTCGTATTGAGACCATTGTACCGCAGGGTGTACGCAATAAAGTTGTCCAAGCGATGCTGAAGGCTCATCCTTATGAAGAGGTGGCTTATGACCTGTACCCTATGGATTTGAAAGGCCGTACCTTTGGTTTGGGACGAGTAGGCAAGCTCAAGGAAGCCCGCACGTTACGGGAGTTTGTAGATGTTGTGAAAAAAGGTCTCAACGTTGAGTATGTACGTGTGGTGGGTGACTTGGACCGTATGATCAAAAAAGCAGCCGTGCTTGGGGGCTCTGGCAGCCGTTATGTGAATAAGTCGCTTTTTAAAGGCGCTGACGTATTAGTGACGGGGGATATCGACTATCACACGGCTCACGATGCCCTGATGGCAGGCATTGCTATTATTGACCCTGGACATAACGCAGAAAAGATTATGAAGCCTAAAACCGCAGATTGGATGCGTAGACGCTTGGCCGAAGATCGATACTCAACGGAAGTATATGTATCTGAAGTGAACACCGAGCCTTTTCAATTTTTGTAAAACCTTCACATCTATGAGAAAATAAAGGAGAACTATTGCATTTTTTCGTAGGGAGAGGTTGTATGCGAAAGTTGATAGCCGATTCTGTGATTCATGCCTATCCAGGGATGGTTGCAGTTGTTACTTCCCGCTATGAGGGAGTAAATAATGTCATGGCCTCAGGCTGGCATACATATATCGGATCATCACCGGGCATGTATGGCATTTCATTGAGGAAGGAAACGTATTCTTACGGACTGATTAAGAAAAGCGGAGGCTTTGGTGTTCAGTTTTTGCCTGCGCACAGATCGGAATGGATTCAGGCTGTAGGTACCTTTAGTGGTAAAGATGTAGATAAATTTCAGCAGTTTGGGATTGCATATGAGGACGGAATTTCAGTGGATGTGCCTATATTGCTGGAAGCGTATCTCGCTTATGAGTGTAAAGTCGTGGATATTCATACCTATGGAGATCATGATTGGATCGTCGGTGAAATACTGCAGACCTACCGGGATGATGAACTATTCCTCGATGAGGACGTTCCTGATTTTAGTAAGCTTTCAATTCCGTTATACGTGGGAAGGTCCGCTTATTACGTGGCAGATAATTCATTACAGAGAAAGGTACATCCTTTTTATTTGAGCAAGTAAAGAGAGAACTCTATAATTTACAATATTTTCAGGGTTGTATCATGCACGTGTTCCCTGTATACTATGTAATGTTGTTCGGAAAGTTTGACAGACAATCGCTGGTGGCATAAGCCACGAGAGGAAAGTCCGGGCTCCATAGGGCAGGATGCTGGATAACGTCCAGTCAGCGCGAGTTGAAGGATAGTGCCACAGAAATGGACCGCCGATGGCCGCTTGCGGCACAGGCAAGGATGGAACCGAGGTGTAAGAGACCCCGAGGAACGCTGGTGACTTCGTTCCTGGTAAACCCCATCTGGAGCAAGACCTAAAGGGACACAGCTTCTTCGCGAAGCAGCCTTAGCCCGAGGCGTGTCTAGGTTGGTCGCTGGAGCTGGATAGCAATGTTCGGCCTAGATAGATGATTGTCGCTTTTAGTGGGAGGGTAGTTCCCGTCTGTACCACGAATAGCACAGAACCCGGCTTACGGAAAACTTTCCCCACTGCAACACCTTAAAATGTATGAATTTATTTTTTGTTAATGACCTGTTTGCATGAGAAAATTTTAATCCAAATGTATTTATTACATTAAAAAGGGTGCTTCATATTCCTGTGGGAATCATGAAGCACCCTTTTTAATTTGCAGCCGGATTACGCAGTCCGCTATATCTATGGAATGAAGCCCCCAACATAGTCAATGGGGGCTTTATTGTATTTACACTCTCCTGACGCAAAAACGTGCAAGGACGAGGCATGTAGTCAGCGTAGCGTGCATTTGAAGCTGGAGATTAACGTACGCTTTTTACCACATTTTTCTCCATATACAGCTTCAGTGCCCGATCCAATCGGTCAACTGCTTTTGGAAGCAAGGCAGGATCGGTATGCGTGAAGTTGATTCGCATATGGTTACTGCCGCTTAAGTCAGCATAGAAGACTTGTCCAGGGACAAATGCGACCCCTTCCTGAATCGCGAGTTGCAGCAACTGATCAGAACGGAAGCCTTCAGGTAAGGTAACCCACATAAACATGCCACCAAGTGCATCATTCCAAGTGATTCCTTCCCATTGACGTTCTCTCATTAACGATGTAAGACGCAACATCCGAGTGTGATACTCAGCGGACACCGTACGTATATGTCCCTCCAAATCAAAGAAGTCCAACAGCTCATTCAAAGCACGCTGGTCAATACTGCTGGAGTGCAGATCGGCAGATTGTTTGGCATTTGCGGTCTTAACGACGATGGCTTGATCGGCTACCAACCATCCAGAGCGAACACCTGGAGCGACAGTTTTAGAGAATGTAGAAGTGTACATTACATGACCATCGCCACCTAGCTGTTGATCAATAGAAAATAGGGATGGGAAGTTAAGGTTTTCATCAAATTTGAGCCGTCCGTAAGGATCGTCTTCGAAAATCAAAGTTCCGTATTTACGGCATAGCTCAACAACGCCTGTTCTGCGTTCCATACTCCATACACTTCCTGCTGGGTTGGAGAAGGTAGGGATGACATACACGAATTTTGGCTGATGCTGTTTGATCTTGGCCTCAAGATCATCTAATTGCATACCGTTAGCGTCTGTATTTACACTTACAATGTTAGCGCCATAGGAATTGAATACCTGAAGAGCTGCCAAATAAGTAGGGGACTCCACCAATACTGTATCCTGCGGATCAAGCAACACACGTGAAACTAGATCAATGGTCTGCTGCGAGCCTGTTGTCATGAGGATGTTATCTCTGGTGACGGAGATGCCTTGGGATGACATGATTGCTGCCAGACGTTCCCGTAGAGGAATGTATCCCTCGGTTAGGCCGTATTGAAGTGCGGTAGTACCGCCGAGGCGGAATACCCGCTCATAGGCTTTAGCAACCGCTTCGACGGGAAAGAAGGCATCGGCCGGAAGGCCACCTGCGAGAGATAAAACATCTGTTCCCTGTGTCAGCTTCAAAATGTCCCTTACCATGGACGAGCCCTGAGTACGAGCCATACCCGAAAATTTGTATTCCAATCCAATCATCTCCTGTGTTCTATACTGTGCTAAGAAATTTGTTGTATTATATCGATAATGAAGTATAACAGTAAACGTCTAAATGTAACAGTTGATTTTTGGAGGGAAGGGTTCCGATGCATATTGATCTCAGCCGCAACAGCAGTGTCAAGTTATATTTACAGATTACCAAAACATTAGCGGATCGCATTCAGTCAGGGCTACTACCTCAGGGTACCAAGCTTCCCTCTATCCGTCATCTGTCCAGTCTGCTTGCGGTGAGCCCTGTAACTGTAAGCAAGGCGTATGCCGAGCTGGAGTCCATGAATCTGGTTACGTGTACACAGGGAAAAGGTTGCTATGTGGCGGAAGCTTCAGTACCGATTTATCATGAGGGGACGCAGGATTTGTCTTGGCAGATGTCGTTGATCGATTATTTGCCGCGTGCACAGTTATGGAGAAACTTTAACCATAGCCGAAAGGCTACCTATTCTTTTCATATAGCGGCAATACAGCCGGAGCTTCTTCCCACGCGCGAAATCATCGCAGATACTCACCGTTTATCCTCTGAAAATTCCGATGTAATGGCTGCATATGGAACTTTTGAAGGTGATTTAGAACTAAGAGAAGTGTTCGCAGACCACTTGAGTGAACGCGGTATACCTATAGTGGCAGAGCAACTGCTTGTGACCAGCGGAGCTCAACAGGGGATTGACCTGGTGGCGCGTACGTTTGTTGGCCCGGGAGATGTGGTCTACATGGAAGCTCCTACCTATACTGGGGCCATTGATGTGTTCACTAGTCGTGGTGCCAAAGTAATTATGATTCCGATGGACGAGGAGGGTATGCGGATTGATATTTTGACACGTCTCTGTGATACCCATCCCCCAAAATTGATCTATACCATACCTACCTTTCATAATCCTACCGGCGTAACTTTGACGATGGCCAGACGCACGCAATTACTGGATCTGGCTCAAAGTTATCACTGTCTCATTGTTGAGGATGATCCATTTTCCGATCTGTATTACAAAACTAAACCCCCACTCTCTATCAAGGCGCATGATCAGTCAGGGCATGTTGTCTATATCAAAAGTTTCAGCAAAACCGTTGCTCCTGGTTGCCGCATAGCTTGTGTAGCGGCAACTGGGAGTGTAATGGATCGTTTGGTGGCTGCCAAGTCAACTACGGATTTAGGAAGTCCTCTATTAACGCAAAAAACACTGCTACCTTTTCTCAGGAATCGACTTGACCAGCATTTTGTTTCATTGCGAGAACAAATTCGGGATCGTCTAACTGTCGCATTGAATACACTCCAGCGCTATGCTCCGCCAGAAGTTACCTGGTATGCTCCTGAAGGTGGTCTCAATGTATGGATTAAACTTCCCTCTATGGTGGATATTCCAGAATTGGAGCGGGTAGCTGACCGTGAAGGCATTTCCTTTTTGCCTGGTGCGGTGTGCTATGCAGGCGGTATGGATAGTAATCATATCCGTATTTCTTTTTCGTATACGGACAAGGAAACACTTAAATCAGGTCTGCGCAAGCTATGTAATTTGTTGGGCGATATTCTTGATCATTCGGTCATTGTGGAACGAAAGCCTATTTTATAAGGGATAATTGTATTAGGGGTTAAACATCCAAGCACAGCATATGCCTCCTTAATATGCTGTACTAATTCACCGAAAGGAGTTGCACATTATGAGTCATTGTCATTACGACCCGATCGTGTGCCCGCCGATCCAATTTGTAAATCATCAATTTTACCCACAGGTGGTACCTGTTGTTCATCCGATTGAGATCATCAATCAGGCGCATGTTATACCTGTGCCCCACCACGTATTTCCGGTGGTTGTCAAGGATCCTGGTGACCCATGCTGTCATACACGCAGTCATGGAAAGCGACCTGTCCGTACCAGTTCTAAGCGTTAAGAAAGCCTAAAAAAGCAGCCATGGAGCAACATGGCTGCTTTTTCCAAAAGGGGTATCCTAGGCTTCCAGTTTCTTTAATATGGATTTCAACTTGTCACTGAAATGCTGTGGATAGAATTGCAGGGGAACATAGGGACGCTGTGCTGCTTTCAATGCTTTATACACGTCGATTTGACCATACCCAAAATATTTGTCATGCCCTGGTGTGCCCAAATCAATTACGCTGTCTCTCATTAAATCCATTACCTCTTTATTGGTTAGATCAGGGTTAACGGATCGAATCAGGGCAGCTAACGCTGATACATGTGGACTGGCCATTGAAGTACCCGATAGTGCAGCATATTGATTCCCAGGATACGTACTGGCAATACTGGCACCTGGAGCCATGACGTCCACATAATCGCCGTAGTTAGAAAAGGATGCGCGGTGCATAGAAGAGTCTGTAGCGGAAACGGCAAATACTTCAGGGTACGCTGCTGGATAACCGGGTCGCTCTGTATTATCATTGCCTGTGGCTGCAACTAATACAACATCTTTGTCATAGGCATATTTGATCGCATCATGTAAAAATGAAGCTTGTGCATAGTTGCCCAGACTCAAATTGATGACCTTGGCCCCGTGATCAGCTGCCCATATAATACCTTCTGCAACCGAGTAAGTTGTACCGGAGCCAGATTGGTCAAGTACCTTGATCGGCATGATCTTGTTGTACCACGTCATACCGGCGACTCCCTCACCATTATTTACGAGCGCAGAAATGATGCCCGCGACATGCGTTCCGTGACCGACGTCATCATAAGGCTTTTCAGACGGGTTTACCACGTTATGCCCAGAAAGAATTTGACCTTTTAGATCAGGGTGGTCCAAATCCACTCCTGTATCTACAACCGCGACAATTACATCTTTGCTGCCTTTGCTTAGTTTCCAGCCTCTGTTGGTTTCGGTAGCAGGCAGGTTCCATTGATAGCGAGAAAAGAGCAGATCATTAGGAATAGAGCTGTCGGCATTGATAGGTGCTTTCTCATTGGTCAGATACATATAGTGAGGCTCAGCATAAAGCGGGTTCCACTTTTGTGAAAAGTATTGCTTTAGCTCTTTAAAGTTCATTTTATCCGAATGAAATACATAAGTATAACCAAGCTTACGGCCTGGTTCACAGTGCAAATCTGCTGCAATTTCCTTCAATTGTCGTGAATCAGGATTGTGACGGAAGCGAACGACAATTTCGTTTTCAAAATAATGGCTTGCATTTTCGTTGTCGTGACCCGTTTTGACCGTGATATCGTGCAATGTGTCGGGATGTACGGATTCGATTTTGTAGCTACCTTCTTTTGGATAGGGAATTAAACGCAAATTTTTGCGCTGATGCTTCTCCACGTCACGCAATACTTGCTGACTGACCAGGGCAGCAACGCCGCATGTTCCATCAGCCGATGGTTCAGCCATGATGAAATATTTACCGCCCTCAACTTGAAAAGCAGCCGATTCATAGGATTTATTTTGCATGACGGAACGACGAGCCGCAGCCAAGCTGCTTTGAATTTGAGGGTGGTTCAGCAGACTTGTCTGTGCTTTGTTGCCTGTGTAGGTGTTAGTCTTTCCGTCCCTAATGTGAATCCACTGGAGCGTATGAAGATGACTGTGTGATTGCTGCAATGTGTGGGTGAACTGTCTTTTCTGATTGGCAGTTTTACCATTCAGCTCCCGCATTACGTATTGAATATCTTGTCTTGCGTCCATCCGTGTGAGGGTATCCGTAGCGGATAGGTCCAAAGCCAACATTCCTTTTTTAAGCTGCTTCTCCTGCTGTGGTACCATCTTGGTCGTATATTCGGGCTGTGGTGTTTGGCGGTGATCGCGTGAAGGTAGCATCAGTGTGATCAGAAGCACCCCGGCAGCTGCTCCGAGCAGGGGTTTTAACCATTTTGGCCGAGACATGAAACCGTCCTCCTTGAGTATTCATAAATTTATGGTTTAGCGTGAGGAGATTGGCATGTTTTTATACCTTTCAATGCTTATTTGTGGTAGGATAAATACTGAAAATTACAGCTCTTTCGGTTAGAAGGGACTATTTTCGGGTAACCAAATTGATGAACAAGCAACAAATAAGGGGGAGCTGCCTTGATGTCAGCAGTCAACGTACAAAAATTATGTGAGTCGGCGCAGGAAAGACTGAAAACTGCCGTGAAACGTGTGGAAACATTCCTCAATGAGCATGCTCTGCCGCAACTGGCTGTGGATGGTAATGAGGAGTCCGTACTTTTTTACAAAGGTTTTTTGTCGGATCTCCGCCATGTCCTTGTTTTTTCCGAAGTATCCTATGAAAAGCTGGGTGTGGCTTTGCGCCGTGCCAACTTTGACGTCGATTTTGCGGAAAAGGCATTGTATAACGTATACCATGACTGCGTGAACAGCTTTTTTTATCCCAAAAATGAATCTTACGCAGAGGACGGACGCTATGCTTATACGGGACAAGATGCTATCCGCTTCCGTAAAACGCCAGTGCCAGCCGCCCGCGAAGTGATCATGGACATTACGAAAAACTTTGAAGAATTGCGTGATGATCTGACTTATTATGAAAGTGATTATTTGACACAGCGCCGGATGCAGACTCGTCGTACTCATGCCTAAAGCATTCAATCCAAGAAATTCATTTCTAATCAAAAACTAAAACAAGACAAGCAAGCCGCTTTCACTTGTTCCTGCCAGTTTGGAGGAGGCGAGGGGAAGCGGCTTTTTTCGTATGTCACCAACTGCCATATGCCATGAACGCATAGGTGCAGGGGAGCGGGGGGACAATGAATCCGAGGTGATGATCATGAGCCAAGAGGCCAAGCCAATCGTAAAGTGCAGCGTAGCCAATTGCCATTATTGGGGAGAAAACAACTTTTGCAAGGCAGATTTGATCATGATTGAAGTAGACGGTCATGCCGGAAAAAAATTCAAAGAAGAGTATGCGGGGGAAAGCTTTAGTTCAGATGAACGTGATAAGGCTGCAACGTCTGCTGCAACCTGTTGCCACACCTTTAAGCCGAAGTCTCTGTAAATGTATAACGCGATTCATTTCCATTTGGAGGTGCAGTTATTATGGAAGATCATGAAAACGATAAGCATAAGAATGAAGAGCATGTTAGCCGTGAACGTGTAGATTATCCTCGTCATGTTCAGGAACGCTCTGCCAAGCGCCGCCATCATCGTGAGGAATATGCAGCAGAGGTTGCTCCTGGCTCGCCAGTTGTGACCAGACATGAGAACAACGGTAAAGAGCAGGTTATTAACAATAGTGGTCGTATTTCCGGCTATATTGGGCTGGCTGCAGGTATCGCATCATTGTTTATGTGGTCTATTGTGCTGGGACCCATTGCAGCAGTTTTAGGATTTTTTGCTTATGTAAATGGCAGTAAAACAACCGGTATTTGGTCGATTGGTCTTGGCGCACTAGCAACATTGAGTTATTTTGCTTTTATCCCATTTGTGCGCTAACCCTGTTGGTTAAAGGTTCCGGTATCTTAGCTCCGCTGTCTTTTCGACAGAAACGGAGCTTTTTTTCATTAAAAAGTATGGAAGTACATAGTAAAAAGTTGTATCATAGCAATAACGACAAGCTATTTGGGATATAACAACTATAGAAAGTTGGGAACACCACATGCAAATTGATCCGCGCGTGTCCAAATCCATGTTAGACATGCAGCTGTTAAATAATATGAGTGCTACGACCCAGACGGGTACAGAGGATGCTTTTTCTGGATTGCTGGAACAAGTAGGTCAGCTGGAAACAGATAATGCTGTCACTCGAGAAAATTCAGGCGATGTTACCAGAGATGAAAACGGTTTGCTCTGGCTTCAACTGGGACCATCGAGAGGAACGACTTCGTCATTGGCAGTCTATCCTGCTTCTTCCAATACGGCAACGGATGGACCTACAAAAGCTACAGCGTATGATAGTTTGATTAATGAGGCAAGTCAGAAATACGGCGTCCCGGTAGCTTTGATTAAAGCAGTTATTGATACGGAATCTTCATTTAATCCATCGGTTACTTCTTCGGCTGGAGCCAAAGGACTTATGCAGTTGATGGACGCTACAGCTCAAGGTTTGGGAGTTAGTGACCCCTATGATCCTGCACAAAATATTGATGCTGGCGTACGCTATTTGTCTTACCAGATTAAACGTTTTAACGGACAGGAAAATATGGCGCTGGCTGCGTACAATGCAGGTCCCGGACGGGTACAGCGGCTTGGCGTAAGTAGTGATGAGCAGTTGATGTCTGTACTGGACAAGCTTCCGGTAGAAACGCAAAGATATATTTCCAAAATTCAGAATGCACGTGAAAAATATACCATCTAAGCCCTATAGCTTATAGCATAAAAGTGCGTAATTTCAATTCGATTAGGTCCGCAGACAGGATCAATATGGGGAAAGGGTGTCGCTGTAATGAAGCGGCCTTTCCCTGTTTTGGTCTTTTTTTGTTGTGGCAGTTGTGGGGCAGAAAGGAGAGTTTGATGAAATATTTTGATTATGCCGCGACAACTCCGCCTTTTGCAGAGGTGATTACAACCGTTGCCGAGGTAATGAGACGCCATTATGGCAATCCGTCTTCCATGCATCGGTATGGAGAGGATGCGGATAAGTTGATCAAGCGCTCGCGCGAAGTATGCGCTGCAGCTTTGGGAGTATCTCCTACGGAGATTGTCTTTACATCCGGGGCAACGGAAAGCAACAATCTTGCCGTTAAGGGAGCGGCTTTGCACTATCAGACCAGAGGCAAGCATATCGTGACTGTGTCGACAGAGCACCCGTCTGTGTACGAAGCTTGCAAACAGCTGACAAATTTGGGTTTTGAAGTTACTTTTTTACCTGTGGATGAGGAAGGTCATGTGAGTGCCGAACAGGTTTGCGCAGCTGTTCGTAAAGATACGATTTTAGTCAGTATCATGCATGTCAATAATGAGACGGGAAGGGTGCAACCGTTGCAAGATATCGGAGCTACACTGAAGAAGCGCTTCCCCCGTGTCCTATTTCATGTTGACGGTGTACAGGGGTTTGGAAAGTTGCTGGTTGATATCCGGGGCTGGCAGGCTGATCTGTACAGCCTTTCGGCGCATAAGCTGCGTGGACCCAAAGGTGCTGGATTGCTATTCGTCCGGGAAGGCGTAGAGCTTTTCCCATTGCTTAGTGGTGGCTCTCAGGAGCAAGGGGTTCGTGCGGGTACCGAAAATGTACCACTGCTTGTCGGTATGTCCAAGGCTGTACGGCTGGCGGGCGAACGACAAGCAGAGACTGCACGGCGCATGATCGAGTGGAGAGAACGGGTGGCCGAAGAAGTGAAAACAATCCCACAACTGCGGCTGAACAGTGGGAAAGAAGCGCCGCATATTGTCCACTTTTCGTATCCGGGCATGAAGGCCGAGGTACTGCTGCATACGCTGGAGCAATTGGGTGTGGCAGTGTCCACCAAATCGGCTTGCTCTTCAAAATTAGCCGAGCCTAGCCGGGTACTGTTGGCGATGGGCCGCAATGAGGCAGAAGCAGCCGGCGGCATACGTATCAGCTTTGGTGATGAACATACGGAACAGGATATCGACGAGCTCATACTTGCGCTTCGACAGGCTGTAGCCAAGCTGGAATCCCTTGAAAGGTGGAAACGTTAAAATGCACTATGATATGCTTTTACTTCGCTTCGGCGAATTTACATTAAAAGGGAAGAATCGGGCTCGTTTTGAGAAGGCTGTACTGAAACACGTAAAGCTGCTGCTTAAGCCTTTTCCAGGTGCTTCGTTGCGCAAGGAATTTGGACGGATTTATGTAGTTCTCGGAGGAGAGCCTTATGAACAGATCATTCAAGTGTTGCAAAAGGTGTTTGGCATCACGACGATTAGTCCTGTCAAAATGGCTCCTGTTGAGCTGGATGCTATCATTGAGACGGCTGTAGCTTTAATGCATGAGCTGAACGTAGACGAGGGAACGACATTCAAGGTAAATGCCCGCAGGGTATGGAAGGAATTCCCCCATTCTTCACAAGAGTTGAATCATTTAATTGGTTCTCCTATTTTGCGGACGTTTCAGGCATTGAAGGTCGACGTGCGTCAACCTGATATTGAGCTACGTGTGGAGGTAAGAGAGCAGGCGGCATATATTTTTAGTGATGTTATTATGGCTGTAGGGGGCTTTCCGTTAGGAACCAACGGCAAAGCTATGCTGCTGCTGTCCGGTGGAATTGACAGTCCGGTAGCAGGATGGTCATCCATGCGTAGAGGCTTGGAAATCGAATGTGTACATTTTTATAGCTATCCGTTTACAAGTGAGCGTGCGAAAGAAAAGGTTATTGATTTGGCAAAAGTATTAGCAGGCTATGCAGGCCGAATCAAAATCCACCTCGTACCGTTTACAGAGGTGCAGACGGCCTTTACACGCACTGGGCAGGATAATTTAATTATTACGCTAATGAGACGGTCTATGCTGCGAATTGCAACGATGCTGGCAGAGCGTGAAGGAGCATTGGCACTCGTGACGGGCGACAGTCTGGGCCAAGTTGCTAGTCAAACGCTATCCAGCATGAATGTGATTGGTCGTTCGACGGAACTCCCCTTGCTGCGACCTCTCGTCATGATGGATAAGCAGGAGATTACAGAAATCGCTAAGCAAATTGGCACCTACGATTTATCCATTCTCCCATATGAGGATTGTTGTACATTGTTTGTTCCTAAATCTCCCACCACCAATCCGAATTTGTGGGTAGTTCAGAAGATTGAAGCCTCTATTCGGGATTTAAATGCTTTGATCGATCAGGCTGTAGCTACAACGGAAACGGTTGTCCTTGAGGCAGGTGGAGCTGTAGAGGGGCGTAAAGAGGAAGTTATACAGGAAGATTGGTTTTAATAAAAAGGCAGACCCGCAACAATATTGGGGTCTGCCTTTTTATTTGGGTGGGGTCTTTTTTGAAACCTCTTTTAGACGGCTTTTTCTCGACGGGATACTGCTCTGCGATTTTGAAGATATCCTGTGAGCAAAATGCCAGCCATAACGGTGGCAATAAACAAGATACGCAGCGCCGGATGCTCCGTAAAGTATGGTGCCAGCTTACGTTCTTCAGTGATCATATTAGAGGCCGTATAACCAAGCACCGCCGATCCTAAATAGATAATCCAGGGGAATTTATTGATCAGCTTGATAAAAAGAGTGCTTCCCCATACAACGATCGGCACACTGATTAACAGGCCCAGCACTACAAGTAGCAAATGCTGCTGGGCCGCGCCAGCAACAGCAATAACGTTGTCCAGACCCATTGCTGCATCGGCGACAATAATGGTGCGGATAGCCCCCCATAGAGTTGTTCCTGCTTTAACTTCGGCATGATCCTCTTGGTCCACGAGCAACTTATACGCGATCCAGACTAGCATCACACCCCCGATGAGTAACAACCACGGTACTTGAAGTAACCAGAGGACCACAATAGTGGCTGCTATGCGGATGAGCAGGGCACCCCCGGTGCCGTATAGTATCGCTTTTTTTTGCGTTGCAGGAGACAGCTTTCTGGCGGCAAGCCCAATTACAATCGCATTATCTCCTGCGAGCAGAAGGTCAATAAATATCACATTAAGAAGTAGCCAAAAGAACTGAAGTACGGACATGTCAATCGTTCTCATCTCCCTGATTAAACATCCTCAAAACATTGCATGTTGTTTATGTTAATACCCGTTTTTCGGAAATACGATTCATTATATTGCTGTTTGTTATTGAATTCAAGGTTTATACTCAATCAAATTGCCATTAGTTATTACTAAATTATGACTTATTCGAAAAGCTTGCAAGCATAGCCTCGTCCAATTTCGCATACATGTAGGATGGGGGTGTTTGTACATATGGAGCATGTCATTTTGCTATTGAAAATATTAATGATTAATTTGGTGCTAAGCGGTGATAATGCAGTTGTTATAGCCATGGCGAGCAAAAACTTGCCTGCAAGGCAGCGAAGTCAAGCGATATGGTGGGGGGCAGTCGGTGCGGTCCTGCTGCGCTGTGTGTTGACTTTTGTAGCTGTCATTTTGCTGGGCATACCCTTTATTCAGGCGGCGGGCGGTTTACTTCTGTTATGGATTGCATTTAAGCTGCTGTATGAGAATGATGATCATGTAGGAGTAAGAGCGGAAACAACCATATGGAAGGCAATACAAGTGATACTATTAGCAGACTTTGTGATGAGTCTAGATAACGTATTAGCTATTGCAGCTCTAGCCAATGGGGACATTGCTATTATAGTCATTGGTATTGCAATTAGTATTCCGATTGTCGTCTGGGGCAGCAACGTGATAGCAATCTGGCTTCATCGGTTCCCGATCCTTGTTCTGCTGGGATCTGCTATCCTGGCCTTTACGGCGGGAGAAATGCTACTGCGTGATCCCAAATTGGGCATATGGTTAGCAGACTTGGGTGAGGTTATACATGCATGGTTACCGGTCTTGTTGGCAGCAGCAGTTGTCATTGCAGGAATATATCGGCAACTACGGCCCCGTCATATTTGAACGTAGTTTTTTTGGAAAACATCGGCTAAACTAGACATAGGGTTTTGCAGATGCCGGGGATTCAGCTCGGTTTTTGTAAAAATTCTATATTCATAAAAGTGCACTTAGAAACAACTACATTTAATGACTCAAAAACAAATCCAGCAAACAAAGGAGACCACGATGAATTCCGGAAAAGAGCGTATGATCGGAGTAGGCATTGTTGCCGTAGGACTGATTATTTTGTTGGGGAAATTGGGGATGTTCTCCTTCTTGGGACGCAACCTTTGGCCCTTGCTGATTTTAATACCTGGAATCGTGCTACATGCAATGTATATGATGCGTAAAGTATCACCCTTTATGTTGCTGCCGGCAGGGATTTTGTCGGTATATGGCTTCCTCTTTTTTCTCTGCAATACTTGGGGATGGCATTTAATGGGCTACTTATGGCCTTTGTTTCTTCTAGGTGTGGCGATTGGATTATGGGAGTATGCCATTAATGATATTTCGCTTTCTCGTAATGTATATACAGGGAGCGTACTATTAGGCTTGATATCGGTGCTATTATTGATTATTACCTTGCTAAGTACAGGTATCATGTATATTATTGCCGTTTTACTGATCGGAGCTGGAATCTGGTTGGTCATAAACAACCGTAGCAAACGCAACTGGTAAACCGACAAGCTGTGCAAATTTCATGGCGGTAAATTACGGAACGGGCAATAATGTCTTGCTTTATGACATATTTCTACTATAATATAATGGATATGAAAAGAGCGTCGGAATGATTTCTGACGCTTATTTTAAGGTTTTCACGCGAATCGGAGAGAGAAGCTGTCTGTATAAAGCCTGAAACATATAGAAGGCTGGCAGGGAGTGGGCCTAAAGAACGATTGTTAGCCTTGAATGAGCATTGCTTCAGGATAGAGACACTATTTTGATATACGGAAAGGATATGGATACAAACCATGCATGCAAGAGAGAACATTCGCAATATTGCGATTATTGCCCACGTTGACCACGGAAAAACGACACTTGTCGATAAGTTGCTTCAACAGTCCGGAACATTTAGAGAACACGAGGCTGTTCAGGAGCGCGCCATGGACTCCAACGATCTGGAACGTGAACGCGGTATTACGATTTTGGCTAAAAATACAGCTATCACTTACAAAGATTACCTGATTAACATTGTAGATACACCGGGACACGCCGACTTTGGTGGTGAAGTGGAACGGATTATGAAAATGGTTGACGGCGTTTTGCTGGTCGTTGATGCTTACGAAGGCTGCATGCCGCAAACGAAATTCGTACTGCGTAAAGCGCTGGAACAAAATTTGACGCCTATCGTTGTAGTAAATAAAATTGACCGTCCGGCAGCTCGTCCGGCAGAAGTCATTGACGAAGTACTGGATCTGTTCATCGAGCTGGGTGCAAATGATGAGCAATTAGAATTCCCTGTTGTGTACGCTTCAGCACTGAACGGAACTTCCAGCATGGATGCTGAAAAGCAAGATGACAACATGCAAGCATTGTATGAAACAGTGGTAGAGCATATTCCAGCTCCAACTGAGAAAGTAGATGAGCCTCTTCAATTCCTCGTAACACTGATGGACTATAACGAATACCTGGGCCGAATTGCAGTAGGTCGGGTGAACCGCGGTATCATCAAGCAGGGACAAGCGGTCACAGTTATCCAGCGTGATGGCAGCAGTAAATCAGCGCGTATTGAGAAGTTGTTCGGCTTCCAAGGACTGAAACGGATTGAAACCGATCAAGCAGGCGCGGGTGACATTGTGGCGATTGCGGGGATTAAGGACATCAACATTGGTGAAACCATTGCCGATCCAAATCATCCTGAAGCATTGCCTGTACTGAAAATTGATGAGCCTACACTGCAAATGACCTTCTTGGTTAACAACAGTCCATTCGCAGGTCGCGATGGTAAGTGGGTAACATCCCGTAAATTGCGTGAGCGTCTTCTGAAAGAACTCGAAACAGATGTCAGCTTACGTGTCGATGAAACGGATAGCCCGGATGCCTTTATTGTATCTGGACGTGGTGAATTGCATTTGGGAATCCTGATTGAAAACATGCGTCGTGAAGGTTACGAACTGCAAGTGTCCAAACCGGAAGTTATCGTTAAGGAAATTGACGGTAAAAAAATGGAGCCAATCGAACGTCTTCTCATCGATATTCCAGAAGAAAGCATGGGCGCAGTTATGGAAAGTCTGGGCTCCCGTAAAGCCGAAATGGTCAACATGATTAATAACGGTACTGGACAGGTTCGCTTGGAATTCCTGATCCCTGCACGTGGTTTGATCGGTTACACTACAAACTTCCTGACTTTGACTCGTGGCTACGGTGTAATGAACCATGCATTTGACAGCTATGGACCATTTGTTGGCGGTCAAGTGGGTGGACGTCATCAAGGTGTACTCGTGTCCACGGAAAACGGCACCTCTACATTTTATGGTATGCTGGGCGTAGAAGATCGCGGTATTTTGTTCTTGGAGCCAGGGACTGAAATTTATGAGGGTATGATCGTTGGTGAGCACACACGTGATAACGACATTGTCGTTAACATCTGTAAGGAAAAACAATTGACGAACGTTCGCTCCGCAACAAAAGATGATACGGTTAAATTGAAAACACCTGTTATCTTCTCTCTGGAGCAGGCGCTTGAATACCTGAATGATGATGAGTATTGTGAAATCACTCCAAAATCCATTCGTTTGCGTAAAAAGATCCTGAACAAAGGTGAGCGCGAGCGTGCGGAGAAACAACGTAAAACAGCACAAGCAAATATGTAATTCATAGGATTGGTCTTCGGCCACAGCGGCGACGCCCGGAAACGGGATGCGCCGCTGTATGTGTTTTAGGATTGTAAACTTGGAGAAAGCTATATTTCTCAAAACGCAGGAAAAGGTGTTGAAGCATGAGTAATCTTTCGAATGGATTGCCTCCCCGGACACAAAGCGGGAAAAAATCCGCCAAACCGAAAAAAACGAAAAAGAAAAAAAGCTTTTTCAGATCGTTTATGAAGTTTGTCTTATTTCTACTCATTATAGGTATCTTGGCAGCAGGTGGTTATACCTACTATATTTACAATCAGGTAGAGGAAGTTTTGGATACTGGAATCAACAAGGAAGTGCCCAAAACGCAATTGGCTGAGGCTAAGCCTTTGACTATCTTATTGCTTGGAACCGACTATCGCCCTGACCATCCGACTTATTTGTCAGACGTTATTATGGTAGCTACATTGAACCCTAATACAAAATCGTCTACCATTGTGTCCTTGCCTCGTGATACGCGTCTAGAAATGGATGGGTATAAGCCACGCAAGCTGAATGAGTATTATCCGGTGTTTAAGGCTAGAGAGAAAGAGTCTGGCGAAGTTGCTGAAGAGCAAATGAAGAAGATGATCGGCAAATATTTAAACATTAATATTGATTATGTAACGGTTATTAACTTCCAGGGCTTTAGAGATGTTGTAGATAATCTAGGTGGCGTAGATGTGACGGTTGATAAAAATATGTGTTACCGAGACCGTGCTGATGGTACCGATATTAACCTGACAGCTGGGGCCAAGCATTTGAATGGTGACCAAGCTCTTGATTTTGTTCGCTACCGCAAGTCGAATTGTCGTCCGAGAACAGCTGAATCTGACGACTTTGATCGCAATCGTCGACAAAATCAGGTGCTTCATTCCCTAATTGACCAAATGCAAACCTTTAACGCTTTGACCAAGTTTAGTGCAATTATTAAATCGGTTGATAAGAATATGATGACTGATATCGAGTCACAGCAAATGAAAAATATTGTACAAACCTATTGGAATATTTCCAAGCAAAATGTAAAATACAATCCTGTAGCAGGAACATGGCGTAGTCCTTATGTGTACATTGATGAGCAACAGCTCGATTTAGCCAAACAAGCGCTACAAGAGGAATTATCCAAAAAAGCAAGCGACAGCACTGAAGCTTCTTCCAATTCCTGAGTATGTATCTTTTTCCCCGCTTATGTTATACTCGCAGCGAGTAAAGCTCTTATATAGCATAAGGGGGTTGAGGTATGTCTAAATGTAAAGTGAACCCAGTCTAGGTCCAGTGAGCAATCACTGGGCCTTTTGTGTCTAATTTTAAAAATGTACAGGCTCTGAGGCTATCTTCAGCTACACTTTTCGTTGCATTATGCTGCTTTGGGGTTCTTTTTTCAGGGAATCAGCAAGTATTGGGTAGCCGGTGAATAGGTATAGGTATGAAACATGAGATTGTCCACGCCGCTTTGGAGGGGATTTAATGAAGAAAATTTTTGTGCTGGATACGAATGTGCTGCTGCATGATCCGAAAGCCATTTTTACCTTCAAAGAACATGAAGTTGTTATTCCAGCTGTTGTTCTGGAAGAAATCGACTCCAAAAAACGCAACGCGGATGAGATTGGACGGAATGCCCGTAATGTATCGCGATTGTTGGACGGGTTGAGAGAAGTGGGGCATCTTCACAGTGGCGTTCCACTTCCCCAAGGGGGAAGGCTTAAGGTTGAGTTAAACCACCGGAGTTTTTTGAAAGTTCAGGAGATGTTCGGGGAGGTTTCGAACGATAACCGGATTTTGGCAGTCGCCTTAAATTATCACTTGGAAGAACAGGAGCAGTCTGAACCGCGTTCAGTGGTGTTGGTTAGTAAAGACGTATTAGTCAGAATCAAGGCAGATGTATTGGGGCTGCTGACTGAAGACTACCTATCCGATAGAACAGGCGATCCAAGTGAGTTGTACCCCGGATACTCGGCGATACAGGTGCATCCGTCCATCATAGATGAATTTTACTCTAACCGTTTTTTACCAATCAAACCACTGAAGCTACCTTATACGCTGTATCCACATGAATTTGTTATTTTGAAAGATGAAATGGGCACTGGAAAATCAGCACTGTTGAAAGTAAATCAGGAGGCAGAGCGATTAGAACCTTTGTACTTAAGTAACGAATCGGTGTGGGGAATCAGCGCGCGTAATGCTCAGCAGCGAATGGCATTGGAACTTTTGCTTAATGACGATATCCCACTTGTGACCATTACTGGAAAAGCAGGTACAGGCAAAACGCTGCTGGCGCTAGCGGCGGGGTTACTTAAAGTAGAGGATGAGCATCGATTTAAGAAACTGTTAATTGCTCGACCTGTTGTTCCTATGGGCAAGGATATCGGTTATTTACCGGGAGAAAAAGATGAAAAGCTTCGCCCCTGGATGCAACCAATCTACGACAATCTAGAGTATCTGTTTGATGCCAAAAAATCAGGCGATATCGACAAAATTTTGATGGGCTTGGGCAGTATTCAGGTGGAGGCGCTCACTTATATTCGCGGACGTTCGATACCTGGGCAATTTATTATTGTCGATGAGGCGCAAAACTTATCCCGACATGAGATCAAAACGATTGTTTCTCGGGTAGGTGAGGGGAGTAAAATCATTCTGATGGGAGATCCGGAGCAGATTGATCACCCTTACCTGGATGCAGCCAGTAATGGCTTGACATATGTGGTGGAGCGTTTTAAGCAAGAAGGGATTAGCGGGCATATTATGCTGGAAAAAGGAGAACGCTCCAAGCTCGCGCAGTTGGCAGCTGATCTGTTATAACTTTTGATCGTTATTACAAATAATTAAGACCTCGGGAACATCCCGAGGTCTTTTGTTTTTACTTAAAGCTTAATTCGAGCTTAACTTCAAGAACGCCTTTTAAAGCATGTACTTCTGTGGCTTTGACATATGAAATAAGCTGCTGTGGGTAGAAGCCGAGATCAAAATCTTCTTCCAGCTTGTTGCGAGTCGTGTCCGGCAGTTCCAGCCCGTTAAATATCAGTCGATCTACATGAAATAGAATTGCATTTTTCGGTTCATTCTCTACCGTATAGTGACCTTCTACCCTCAATTTCATCGTTCCTTGTTGACCTTCTACCACAATCCGATCCTGCACAAAGGAGAAATTGAAGTGATTAAACAATTCATTCTCTGACTTTAAAAAGCGGTTAAATTCCTCTTCACGAATGCTTATTGTGATGATTTTTCCATTTGTAACCATGGCCCCTTGCTGTTGTTGAATGAATTGGGGCAGATCCTGCATCGCTTGAGCTAATGCTTTAAAGTGTTTATTTACCTCGTATACCCCTACATTCTCCCAGTAAGCTGTCATTTCGCCAATTAGCTTGCGTAGGGTTTCAGGGCTATCACTGGCGTTAACGCCGTCATCTACACGCGACTGGAGTTGGAGAATCCGTTTACGTTGTGCCAGTAGGTTTGTTTTAACCGTCTCCAGTTCCGTAGTTGCTTGAGCGACTTGCTGCTCTGTTTTGCGCATAAATTGATAATTGGATTCGTATTCCTGAAGCACATCCTGATCGTGACTAATTAATAATAAGTAATAATCGTACAGAGAGAGAAGTTGCTTTATACTTTTAGCCCCTAGCACTACACTCAGCAGCTTGTCCCTTTCTCCCATATAATAAGATCGCAGTACAGAACCTGCACGTTTCCGTTGTAAGTTCATTTGCTCCTGTTGATCAGCTAGACTACTACGCAGTTCCTGCTGACGCTGTAAAAGAGCCTGCTGCTCCTGACTAATTCGCTCGATTTCATGGTCGATCTCCACGATAGACAGACTATCTTGTAAAATCTGATTTTCTTCAGGAGTGGGAGCGGCCAAAGTAGGACCTACATATATGGTAGTCAGCGTCATAATGAGGGCCAGCAGGGTGCAGATCGCGATTTTTATTCGTTTATTCATTTAGTTTCCCCTTTTATGTATTCCAGAAAAAGACTAATGGTAATGTATATGATCCTTTTTTATTCTTTAACCATTCATTTTATTGTACAGCAGTCAGAGCATGCTTGAAACCCGAAACTGTTTACTTCACGTATGAGTTCTGGCAGAAATGGAAATACAATTTAGTATCAAATAGATTCTATGAACTCTACGAGAGGCATAGGAATGAATAAACAGCTTTTATACCCTATTCAAATACCGGCAAGATCGGTTCATGAAGACGGTTATTTCAGGATGTTGTTAGGAGGGCTAGAGGCATGACTGCAATAAGACAAGATGCATGGAGTGCGGAAGATGACTTGATATTGGCGGAGGTGACATTGCGGCATATCCGGGAAGGTGGAACACAGCTCGCTGCGTTTGAGGAGGTTGGACAAAAAATAGGTAGAACCTCTGCAGCATGCGGCTTTCGTTGGAATAGCTGCGTGCGCAAACGTTACGATGAAGCGATTGGCATTGCCAAAGCACAGCGCCAGAAGCGCAGTTATATTCGTAAGCAGAGCCCGGTAGGTGTATCGCAGGTGGCGGCCTTTGCCACGCTCGATCCAGTCGAAGGGGGATACAGAACAGATGGAACGAGTGAAGATACGTTATCTATTGATGCAGTAATTCGCTTCTTGCGTCAATGGAAGGGATCTATGCAGGAGACGAATCGGCAGATTAAGATGCTGGAGAAAGATTTGCGGGAAAAGGAAGAAGAATTAAATCAGCTTCGCTCCATTAATGACCGGTTGTCCAAAGAAGTGAATGATGTGCAGACCGACTATCGTGTTGTAAATGATGATTATAAAGCTCTGATTCAGATTATGGACCGTGCCCGGCGATTAGCTTTAATCACTGAAGATGAGGAAGAGCTTAAATCCAGGTTCAAAATGGACGCTAATGGGAATCTAGAGCGCATTGAGTAGCAAGATTACAATAGCTATCTAAATAAAACGTCAACTATCGCTTGGCCGTAGTTGGCGTTTTTTGTTATTTCATTGGAGTGCATATGATATAGTAGAAAAAAAGATGGAAGCGAGACGATACAAAGTGATTGATATTATTGGAGCGGGTTCGCTGGGATTGCTGTTTGCCGGGAGATTATCGGCTACGGGTGCTACAGTAAGGCTGTGGACACGAACACTTGAACAGGCACACATCATTGCTCGTGAAGGGATCACTGTGCTTGATAATGAGGGGCAGGTGGTTGTTCATGTGGCGGGGGACCAATTAAAGGTAGCGCCATTGGCAGATTGGCAACGGTTAAATTCACAGGCTCCGGCACGATGGATTATGTTTTTGACCAAACAGGGGGCGATAGGAGAAGTACTGGAACAGATCCAGCCTGTGGCTCAAACGGAAACAGATCCAGGGATTATTTGTTTGCAGAATGGAATCGGTCATATAGAACGCATCAGGCAGGCGTGGCCTAAAGCTGTAATATACCCTGCTGTGACAACCGAAGGAGCCAAGAAACAGGGGGCAGCATCCATTGTGCATGCAGGATCGGGCGTGACTGAAATTGGATTTTCGGAGGAAGGAGAGGGGGAGCACAACAATCAATTCAAACAATGTGTGCTAAATCGGCTGCTTGCAGCAGGATTTGACGTTTGCTTGTCGAAAGAAATCGAGAAAGGGATTTATCGCAAGTTGTTGATTAACGCTGTGATCAATCCACTGACAGCCGTATGGCGAGTTCGAAATGGCGAGCTGCTATCGGAGCCTGTTCGAATACATATGATGCGTAAACTATATGATGAAGGCATTCAAGTGTATGAAGCTCATGGTATCCGCTGGGAAAGTTCATGGTGGGATCAAATTATGGATGTTTGCCGGGCAACGGCAGAGAATCACTCATCTATGCTAGCTGATGTACTTGCACAGTCCATGACCGAAGTTGCTTCCATTAACGGGCAACTGGTGCAGATGGCAAATCGAGCTGGGATTAGTGCACCAACTCATGAGGTATTGTGGCAATTAATTGAAGGAATGCGGCTAAAAGAGGGGTGATCAGTTGAGTCTTATACAAGGTACTATTATCACTTTCAGTATTCTACCCTTTTTTCCGTTTTTGATCGTGTTTGCGGTATGTCGCTACATTCTTAAAATGGAAAAGAAGAAATCATTGCTTACTTCTATGGATATTACCACTTTTTTTCTGATATTTTCCGTCGCAGCACTCTTTAATGTCCTATTTACATCCCGATTCGGTTTTTATTTGATTCTACTGCTGTTGTTACTGGCATTGGGTTTAATTGGAGGAGCTCAAAACCGAATAAAAGGAAAGGTTGATGGTAAAAGATTATGTAGAGCGGTCTGGAGATTAACTTTTATGGCGATGACATTAGCGTATACTTTGTTGACTGTTGTTGGTATATTTAAAAATATATTCAATTCTATGTGATGAAATATGACATGAAATGCTGAAAAAATATGAATTAATCATGTTTTTTTGAAAAAAAAAGCTCAATTTGAAGAAATGTAATGTAGATTTTTTTGACCGCTGGTTGTATAATCTATAAACATATACCACTTTAGAACTAGGGGGAAAACGCTAGATGAAAAGGAAAAGCTTTTTAGTCCTTTTGACACTCGTTCTTGCAGTTGGCGCACTGCTCGCAGGTTGCGGCGGCAAGAATGATACCAATGGTAAGGGCGCACAAGAAAACACCTCGACTACGCCGGCCCCGGCCGACAAGCAAATTTTGCGCGTTAACCTTTCTTCCGAGCCGCCAACCTTCGATCCGGCACAAGCTCAGGATAGTCAAACCAACGCGGTTCTGAAAACTTTGTATGAAGGTCTCGTACGTATGGGTCCTGACGGCAAAGAAATCCCTGGCGTTGCTGAATCTTGGAAAATCTCCGATGACGGCAAAACCTACACGTTCAAGCTTCGTGATACTGCAAAATGGAGTAATGGCGACCCAGTCAAAGCAAGTGACTTCGTATTCGCTTGGCAACGGGTATTGGACCCTTCGACGGCTCCTGCACCTCCATATGCTTACCAATTGTACTATATCAAAAATGCTGAGGGCTACAACCTGAGCACTTCGAAATCTTATAAAGGAACAAAAATTACAGACTTTAAAGATGTAGGTGTCAAAGCTGTTGATGACCATACATTGCAAGTAGAACTGGAACACCCAACTCCTTACTTCCTGGGATTGACTTCTTTCTACACTTTCTATCCTGTAAATCCTTCTATTAAAGGTAATGACAAGTGGGCAGTTCAGAAAGATAGCATGATTACTAACGGACCTTTCACATTAACGGCTTGGGATAGCGGTCAAAAGATCGAAGTTTCCAAGAACGAAAACTACTGGGGTAAAGACGAAATCAAGTTGAGCAAGATTACAATGTCCCTTGTAAATAGTGGTGCAACTGAACTGGCTTCGTACAGAAGTGGACAACTTGATTATTCAGGTATGCCAAACGGCGAAATCCCTACTGATCAAATTACAGCTGTGAAAAACGAATTACCTAATGAATTTAAGGCTAAAGGAATTGCAAGTACGTACTACTATCTGTTTAATGTAACAGAAAAACCATTTAATAATGCTAAAATCCGTAAAGCGTTTGCGATGGCTATTCAACGCCAACCGATCGTTGAACGTGTAACAATGGGCGGTCAAATTCCTGCTTACGGCTTTGTACCTCCAGGCATCAAAGGAGTTTCTCAAGAATTCCGTAGTGAGCATAAAGATGATTTCTTCAAAGAAGATTTCACTGAAGCGAAAAAATTGCTTCAAGAAGGTATGAAAGAAGAAGGAATGACTACGCTTCCTACAGTAACAATGCTGTACAACTCCAGTGAAAGTCACCAAAAGATTGCTTTGGCAGTAGCTGATATGTGGAAGAAAAACCTTGGTGTAGATGTTAAAACTCAAAATCAAGAGTGGGGCGTATTTATCCAAACACGTAACAAGCTGAATTTCCAAATCGCTCGTGGTGGTTGGTCTGCTGACTATAATGATCCGATGACATTCCTGGATATGTGGACAACAGGCAATGGTAACAACAACTCAGGTTACGCTAACCCTGCTTATGATGAATTGATTAAAGCTGCCAAAACAGAAACTGATCCAGCTAAACGTATGGAAGATTTCGCGAAGGCAGAGAAAATTCTGGTTCAAGATGATATGGTAATGCTTCCGATCTATTACTATTCAAATGTTTCTTTAACGAAACAGAATGTAAAAGACATCGCGCTTGACTTTAGTGGAGCAATTGATTTCACAAGAGCGTATATTACACAGTAACTGAAGCTTAATTCTGAAGTTTGATAGTTACTTCGGGATATATATGTGGATTGAACCATATATATCCCGTTTTTTTTGTGTGTCCTAGTCTTTTCCATCATCATGTAACCATGCAAATAAGTAGATTGGACAGTCCAATTCTATTTCGATAAAATCGAATGGTGTCGAAAAAAATTTATGGGGGGTGTAAACGGGCAATGACGCGTTATTTGATCAGTAAATTCTTTTATATGTTGCTGTCTTTGTTCATTCTGATCTCTGCGACGTTTTTTCTCATGAAAGCAATTCCGGGTAACCCCTTCATGAGTGAAAAAGCGACTTCTCCTGAGATTCAAGCCCGGTTAATGGAACAATATGGGTTGGATAAGCCTGTATATGTCCAATATTTTAAATACTTAGGTGATATTGCTTCAGGTGATTTTGGTATTTCTATGAAAAAACTGAATCAAAGTGTAACTGACATTATCGGACAAACGTTTACGGTTTCCCTCAAACTCGGTTTTGTTGCCATAATCGTGTCGATAATTGTCGGTATCTTGCTAGGAATGCTAGCAGCTTTGTATCATCGTAGGCTCATAGATAACGTCGCTATGGTATTAGCTATTATGGGGATTGCGGTTCCCAGCTTCGTTCTGGCATCGTTAATTCAATTTTTCTTTGCTCAACAGTTAGGCTGGTTTAATGTTATGGGCTTTGAAGGCCCGATGGATTACTTCTTGCCAGTTGCGGCTCTATCTGCTTCACCGATTGCGTTTATCGCTCGACTAACGCGTTCCAGTATGCTGGAAGTGCTTCATGCAGATTACATTAAGACTGCCAAGGCTAAAGGCTTGAAACCCATTACAATTATGTTCAAACACGTTATACGTAATGCCATTCTGCCGGTTGTTACCTATGTAGGACCAATGACAGCCAATATTATTACGGGTTCGGTTGTTATTGAACGAATCTTCGGGATTGGCGGTATCGGTAAGGTGTTCGTAGATAGTATTACAACCCGTGATTATACGATGATTATGGGAGTTACTATTTTTTACGGTATTTTGCTGATGGTGGCACGTTTTATTACGGATATTGCATATGGATTTATTGATCCGCGGATTAAGCTTACTGGCGGGAAGGAGGGATAACTTTATGTCTGTTAAAGATAATGCTGTGAACTTGGATAAACTTCAGGTGAAACCGGAAGATTTCCAGAGGGTCGGAGCGGATGAAAAGCAGTCTGAAGTTATTCAGCGTGAAAGCTTATCCGCTTGGCGAGATGCTTGGGAGCGACTTCGTAAAAATAAATTGGCTATGACGAGCTTAAGCGTTTTGGTTCTCATTGTGCTTGCTTCAATTATTGGTCCGATGCTGTCGCCATACGATGACCGCACGAATGATTTGTTGAGCACCAATCTTCCTCCATCGGCGGAACATTGGTTCGGAACAGATGATCTGGGGCGTGATATGTTTGTACGTACTTGGATGGGCGCACGGATTTCATTGATTATTGGTTTGGCTGCTGCAATGATTGACTTGATGATTGGTGTAATTTATGGTGGAATTATGGGTTACTTTGGTGGCCGCGTTGATGAAATCATGAATAAATTTTCTGAAATCTTGTATTCCATTCCTTACTTGCTTGTTACAATTCTATTGCTGGTTGTACTGGAGCCAAGTATCACCACAATTATTATTGCGCTCTGTGTAACCGGGTGGATTAACATGTCGTGGATTGTACGTGGTGAAATGCTGCAACTTAAAAACCGAGAATTCGTACTTGCTTCCCGTTCAATGGGTGCTGGTGCAGGTCGTTTGTTGTTCCGTCACTTGTTGCCTAATGCAGTAGGACCAATCATTGTCACATTGACCTTGACGGTTCCAAGTGCTATTTTCTCCGAGGCATTCCTGAGCTTCCTTGGATTAGGGGTACAGGCTCCTCAGGCGTCGCTGGGTTCAATGATTGAATCAGCTCTGACAGGGTGGATGTATTATCCGTGGCGGATGCTTTTCCCAGCAGGTTTGATCAGTTTGATTATGCTTGCGTTCAACCTTTTTGGCGACGGCTTGCGTGATGCGCTTGATCCGAAGTTGAAGAAATAGGAGGTGAGATCATGGTGAGTAGCAACAATTTAATTGAGGTTGAAGGTCTTAAAAAGTATTTTAATGTTGGCAAAAACCGTGTGCTCAAAGCGGTGGACAACCTGAATTTCTATATTCGTGAGGGTGAAACGCTGGGTATGGTTGGCGAATCCGGTTGTGGTAAATCTACAGCGGGTCGTACTATTTTGCGCTTGTATGAACCTACAGCAGGTAGCGTACGTTTTAACGGCACAGATATTTACAAATTATCACCGGGTAAAATGAAAGCAATGCGTCGTGATATGCAGATGATCTTTCAAGATCCGTATGCATCATTGAACCCGCGTTTTACTGTGTCTGATATTATTGGTGAGGCACTGGATATTCACAATATGGCAGGTAGCCGTGCAGAACGTAAAAAACGGATTGAGGAGTTGCTTGATCTGGTTGGTTTGAACCCTGACCATGCAACACGCTATCCACATGAGTTTTCTGGTGGCCAACGTCAACGGATCGGTATTGCCCGTGCATTGGCTGTTAATCCTAAGTTCATCATTTGTGATGAGCCGATTTCAGCGCTTGACGTATCCATTCAGGCTCAAGTTGTCAACCTGTTAAAAGAGCTTCAAGAACGTCTGGGCCTGACGTACCTGTTCATTGCGCATGATCTGTCGATGGTCAAGCACATTAGTGATCGGGTAGCTGTAATGTATAGAGGCAGAATGGTAGAGCTTGCTGAAAGCTCTGAATTATATGCCAATCCGATTCATCCATATACGAAAATGCTTTTGTCGGCGATTCCACTTCCTGACCCGGAAGTCGAAGCCAACAAAAAACGAATTATTATGCCTGACGATCAAGGCGGACCGATTCATAACGCGTCCGATAATAAGGCAGGGGCTTATAACCTGGAAAATGCCACGCTTATCGAAGTGTCTAAAGGACATTTTGTAGCTGAACCTTACGCTTGATCTTGTTCTATATACCAACCGCCGAGTTATTCGGCGGTTTTTTTTTTATAGGAAGCTTTGACGTGGACATGGGCTTTCGGTACAATCAAGCAGTAAGGTTTTAGTGGAGACAGGAGGCAGACCCATGCAAATAGTTCCGGAAACGCTTCGCGGAGGGTCGGCTTTGGCAGAAGACTACATACAGGGTACAGGACGCGCAAGCGATTTGTATGAATATGATATTCTGCACGCCGATGCTTATGCCCAACGGGCGAAGTGGCTGGATAAGACGGAGCATCTGCGAATAAACCGTAAGGATGTCGTAGCATGTCTTCGTATATACAATGAGCAACACAACTCGCATGAGGCGGTTCATGCTTCATTGGACCGTTTGGAAAGTCCAGATGCTTTAGTAGTCGTTGGCGGACAGCAAAGTGGACTATTCACAGGTCCGATGCTGGTCATTTACAAAGCTGCTACGATTATTAAAGCAGCTAGAGAAGCTGAGGAACGGCTTGGACGTCCGGTTATTCCGATTTTCTGGATTGCTGGTGAAGATCATGACTGGGACGAGGTCAATCATACATACGTAATGGCAAAAGACCCGCAAGCAGTTAAAATCAAGCTGAATAAGCAGCCTGAACACCGTTCTTCAGTTAGTGCCATTAAAGTTGATACGGTTGAGTGGATGCAAGCGATGGCGGATATAGAGCAAAGCTTGCCAGATTCAGAACATAAGACCGATATTATGCGCATGATTGAGCAAGGTTTGACAGAGTCATATGGACTAAGTGAGGCCTTTGCCAGGCTGATGGGTCGTTTGTTTGGTGCCTATGGATTGGTGCTCATGGATTCTGCAGATCCTTTACTGCGCAAGCTGGAGACATCCGTTTTTAGACGGTTGGTTCAGCACAATGATGAGTTGGAGACAGCGTATAAGACAACCGCTACGCGGATCGTGGACTATGGTTATCATTTACAAGCGGATGTGCATGAAGGTGGTGCGAACCTTTTTTACATTCATGAAGAGGAACGCCTGCTACTTTTCAAAAAAGCTGGTTTATTCACAGATCGACGCGGTTTGGTGGCATTTACAGCGGATGAACTGCTTGAAGAAATAGATAGACACCCCGAACTTTTTAGTAACAATGTACTAACCCGTCCGCTCATGCAGGATTCACTGTTCCCGGTACTGGGATCTGTGCTGGGTCTAGGAGAAATTGCCTACTGGGCAATTACACGAGATGCTTTCGGAGTGCTCGGGATGCAGATGCCGATACTGCTGCCCCGTATGTCTTTTACATTACTGGAGCCGGGCGTGGAAAAGCATATGCTTAAGTACGAACTAACTTTTGGTCAAGTTAGAGACGGGCTTGAGGAACGGAAAAAGCAATGGATTACCACTCAAGATCAGCTTGGAATGCAGGATCAGTTTTCCGAGGCTAAGGATGCTTTTATCCGTATGTATAAACCGCTTATACAGCAGACAGGAATGATAGAGAAAGGTTTGCTACAGCTCGGAGAAACCAACTGCGAGAAAATTCTGGGGCAGATTGACTATCTGGAGGCAAAGGTGCAGGAAGCGCTGCTTCGGCAAAATGGAACAGCACTTCGCCATTGGGATCATATCGAATGGTCGCTTTTCCCATTTGGACAGCCGCAGGAGCGCGCGTATACCATCTATCATTTTCTGAACCGTTACGGTCTCGACCTGATGGATATGATTATGAACGTACCTTTGGATTTGTCGGGGACGCATCGTGTGATTTATGTATAATGATCATAAACGAATTTAACTAATATTTAGGAGGAAATAACGTATGACTTCCCATTCTCTGCAAAATAGCATTATTCACGATCTTAAATTGGCCCCTGAAGGTCATTTGAAAATTGATTGGGTAGAAGCCCATATGCCGGTATTGAACCGCATACGTCAACAATTCGAGCAAGAACAGCCTTTTGCCGGTCTGAAGGTAACGATTTGTTTACATCTGGAGGCCAAAACGGCTTATCTGGCTAAAGTGGTACAAGCAGGTGGGGCACAGGTCACCATTACGGGTAGTAACCCTTTGTCGACACAAGATGATGTTTGCGCCGCATTAGTTGAAGATGGCGTTACGGTATTGGCTAAATACAACCCAGATCCAGAGGAATTCAAGAATTTGCAAATCAAGGCACTGGAAACTAAGCCAGATCTCATTATAGATGACGGTGGCGACCTGGTTACTCTGTTGCAATCTGAACGGCCTGATCTGATTTCAACGATTCGTGGAGGAGCAGAGGAGACCACTACAGGGATTATTCGTTTGAAGGCTTTGGAAAAAGAAGGGCAGCTTCACTTTCCGATGGTGGCTGTAAATGATGCTTACTGTAAATATTTGTTCGACAACCGCTATGGTACGGGTCAGTCAGCTTTCGATGGTATTATTCGTACGACTAATCTGGTTGTGGCAGGAAGTACAGTGGTTGTGGTGGGTTATGGATGGTGTGGCAAAGGGGTTGCAATGCGTGCAAAAGGGCTGGGAGCCAACGTTGTTGTAACTGAAGTTGATCCAATCAAGGCTGTAGAAGCCCATATGGATGGTTTTCATGTATTGCCAATGGTGGAAGCTGCCAAACTGGGTGACTTCTTCATTACAGTAACTGGAAATAAAGCTGTAATTACAGGGGAGCACTTTGATGTTATGAAGGATGGAGCTGTGCTGTGTAACGCAGGGCATTTTGATGTGGAGGTTAGTAAGCCTGAGCTTGCCAAACGCTCCGAATCCATTCGCACGGTGCGTCGCAATATCGAGGAATACCGCTTTAAAGATGGACGTAAAATGTATTTGCTCGCAGAAGGGCGCCTTGTGAATCTGGCTGCCGCTGACGGTCATCCTGCAGAAATTATGGATACCACATTTGCGCTTCAGGCACTCGGCTTGAAATATGTGAATGATCGTTACAACGAGCTGGGCAAAGCCGTGATTAATGTACCTTATGAAATTGATGAGCAAGTGGCTCGATTCAAGCTTGATAGTCTGGGAATCAAGATTGACACATTAACAGAAGACCAAAAGGTCTATCTGGACAGCTGGAACGCGTAATCTATTTTTGGTCACGGTGTCTACTGCAGAAGCGGTACATTTTTAATGCAAGTGCTTGTATAGGTTGACACAATGGATAGAGAATAAGCCCTTTATTCCGTGTTGTTTCGAAACCTGATGCATATTGTCGGGGGTTCGACTTCATGGGATAAGGGGCTTTTTGGCATCTTATGACGCAGGGCTACAATAACAGACATCGTGCCATGTATCTAGAAATTATCACTTTTTCGTCATGAAAAAGAGGTCTTTGATTTTTTAAAGCGAATCTATTATGCTTAGGTGGTGGAAAGTGGGCCAAAGTGGGAGAATGGGGTAAGGGGTGACGAAACCAATGTTTATGGGGGAGTTCCAACATAGCATTGATGATAAGGGACGGCTTACTGTCCCGGCCAAGTTTCGTGAACTTCTTGGTGCCTCGTTCGTGGTTACCCGCGGGCTGGATCAATGCCTCTTCGTGTATCCCATGGGTGAGTGGGCTGTTATGGAGAAAAAACTTAAAGCACTGCCTTTGATGAAGGCTGATGCGCGGGCGTTTACTCGGTTTTTTTTCTCGGGGGCGACTGAATGCGAATTGGACAAACAGGGCAGGGTAAATTTACCGGGGAATTTGTGCGAATACGCCAAGCTTACAAAAGAGTGCGTCGTATTGGGAGTGTCCACCCGGGTAGAGATTTGGAGCAAGCACACTTGGGAGCAATATTTCAACCAATCAGAAGAAGCATTTAACGACATTGCTGAGAAATTGGTTGATTTCAACTTTGAATTGTATTTTAGGAGGTCAGCCGTTTGTTTCACCACATTACCGTACTCAAGGAAGAAGCAACACAGGCACTAAACATCAGGCAGGACGGGATTTATGTGGACTGCACGTTGGGAGGGGCAGGACACAGTTCCGTCATTGCATCACAGCTTGGCCCTGAGGGGAGGCTTATTGCCTTTGATCAGGACGACTGGGCATTGAACAATGCACGAGAGAAGCTGTCAGCCTATGAAGGAAAGATTTCATTAGTGAAATCCAACTTCCGCCACTTGCAGGACAAGCTGGCCGAACTGGGATTGCCCGAAAAAGACGGCGTCCCGCAGGTCCAGGGTATTTTGTTCGACCTGGGTGTATCCTCGCCCCAGTTCGATGAGGGGGAGCGGGGATTCAGTTACAATCATGATGCACCGCTTGATATGCGGATGGATCAGAGCAGTTCGCTTACGGCATACGAAATTGTTAATGAATGGCCGGAAGCGGAGATTGCACGGATCCTGTTTCAATATGGAGAAGAGAAGTTCTCCAGGCGGATCGCGAAGATCATGGTTGAACGTAGAATGAACAAGCCTATTCACACAACGGGGGAACTTGTCGATATTATCAAAGAAGGAATTCCGGCTGCGGCACGCAGAACCGGGGGACATCCGGCTAAACGCAGTTTTCAGGCTTTGCGGATTGCTGTGAATGATGAGCTGGGTGCACTGGAAGATACTTTGCATCAGGCAGTAAGATGTCTGGCTCCAGGGGGCAGAATTTCGGTTATTACGTTTCATTCCTTGGAGGATCGGATATGCAAGCATATTTTCAAGGAGTATTTGGCGAAAAGCATCTATCCGTCTGATTTGCCGATTCTGGATGACAAAATGGTAGGCGATCTAAAGCTGGTGAATCGTAAGCCGATTGTGGCATCAGAACAGGAATTGGAGCTTAATCCACGATCCCGGTCAGCCAAGCTGAGAGTTGCCGAAAAATTGTAAATTTAATGGAGAAGGAGAGGCGACATGGCTTATACACGCGGTAATTTGGCTGTAAAAGAAAGAGCCCGTCAGGAACAGGTTCAGCAACAACGGTATCGTGAGACCACCAAAGTCGTTACACGCCGCAGAGAGCTGCCGATTCGAGAAAAGCTGCTGTATCTATTGACACTTGTAGCATGCATTGTCATTGCGGGGACGTTGATTGGCAGATATGCTCACATTTATCAAATTAATTATGCGATTAATACAGCCAGCAAGGACATTTCCAAATTACAGACCAATATCGCCCAATTGAAGATTCAGAAGGAACGTCTGGAGAATCAGATTGTGCCGACTGCGAAGGAACAGGGATATATCGAACCAACAAGAGAGCCCATTCGTGTGGAAAAGCAGGCTGCCAAATAGTTAAGAGCATAGCATCAAGCTATGCTCTGACGTATATTTTTTTGCAGAGAGGTTTGAGCTATGGTCAAAAGAATAAAGCTTCGCACACTGCTGATAGGGGGATGTATTACCCTCTTTTTTCTTGTTCTGCTACTTAAGGTATTTTGGATTCAAGTCGTGAGCGGGGAATATTGGCATAATCAGGTAGTTACACAGATAGAAAGAGACCAGGTGATTCAGCCCAAGCGTGGAACCATAATGGACCGTAAAGGAAATGTACTAGCTACGGATGCACCGGCTTACACGGTGGTTGTCAACCCTAGCATCATTCAGGAGTATGATCTGGAGAATGAGGTTGTAGCCAAGCTGCATCAGCTACTTAAAACGCCCGAGGATGAGCTGAGAAGACATCTATCTGCAAAGGATAAAGAGGGTAACTATTTAAAAAACCGTGAGATTCGTAATGGAGGCTGGAAGGTAGACCCTGAGGTGAAAACACAGGTCGATACGTTCAAAGAGTATTTGAAGGATAAGTATGAGGTAGTTGGAGCTGTGGACACTGTTCAGGAATCCAAACGCTATTATCCGGAAAATAAGCTGGCTTCTCATATCCTTGGCTATCAACGAAAAGATGGTACTGCAGGTATGGGGTTGGAAGCTTATTACAATAAAGAGCTCTCTGGCACGGCTGGAAAGCTTCTGTATCAGCGGGATCGAAAGGGAGTTCCTCTTCAGGGATCGGAAAGTGTCTACGAGCCGGCACAAAATGGTAAAAATTTAAAGCTGACGGTTGACGATACGATTCAGTATTATATAGAGGATGCCATGCAAGAAGCTATTGCAAAATATAATCCCAAAACGATGACTGTGGTAGCGGCCGATCCTAAAACAATGGATGTTCTCGGGATGGCGACTTATCCGAATTTTAATCCCAATACATATGGGAGTACGCCTTTGGAAAATTTCCGTAATAATGCTACTCAGTCTATCTACGAACCGGGCTCCACGTTTAAGATAGTAACCTTGGCTGCTGCGGTCCAAGAAAAGGTATTTAATCCGAATGAGACCTATCAATCTGGTATGATTCGCGTCGGAGGCTGGGATATTCGTGACGTAAGCCGTAACTGGGGAACGTTAACCTATCTTCAAGGGGTCAAGCGTTCGAGTAACGTAGGTTTCGTCCATTTGGGACTTAATAAGTTGGGTGGCGAGAGGCTGAAGAAATATATCAATAACTTTGGATTCGGTATGAAAACAGGCATCGATCTTCCAAGTGAGTCTACCGGAGCTATTACATTCCATACCCAGTACAAATCCGAAGTCGCGACGGCTGCATATGGACACGGACGTGTTCAGGTAACGCCAATTCAGCAGGTGGCAGCGATCTCGGCAATTGCTAACGGTGGGAAGTTGATGCAGCCTCATCTGGTGAAGGAAATTATAAACCCAGATACAGGCGAAGTGCAGACGATTCAACCGAAGGAAGTCCGCCAAGTGATTACTCAGGAATCTGCAGCTCAGACAAGCAGCTATCTGGAGCAGGTCGTGTCTGACCAAGAAATTGGTACGGGACGTCTTGCTTATATCGACGGGTACCGTGTTGCTGGTAAAACAGGGACGGCGACGAAAGTCGTCGGAAAAGTTTACGATCATTCGAAGGATGTAGTGTCTTTTATTGGTTTTGCACCAGTAAATGATCCGAAAATAGCTGTCTTGGTTGTTATGGATGAACCTAACAAATCGGTAGGCGGCGGTACAGCAGCAGCACCTGTGTTTAAAAAAATCGTGTCCCAATCGCTGCAATATATGGGGGTTCCCAAAACAGGAACCAAAACGAATAAATCAGGTGAATCTGCAGTAAAAACGGTGAATTTGCCAACGATACCACAATTAACAGGCCAAGTGAAGAAGGATGCGCAAAATGCATTGCTCAAACAGGGGATTGCTTACGAAACGGTAGGTAAAGGCTCCAAAATTGTTCGTCAGTATCCTGAAGCAGGCGTCAAAATGAAACCGGGACAGCGCATTTATTTGCTGACTGAGGATAGTGCTAACATGACGATTCCCGATTTTACAGGTGTCTCGTTGCGTGACACACTTCAAGTTCTGACGCTTATGAAGGTTGGTGTTCAGGTAAGCGGTGAAGGGTATGTTGTCTCTCAAAAGGCACAAATGGTAAATGGCAAGCGGGTCGTCAGTGTTACGCTTCAGCCGGCCAAAGAAACAGTGACCGGAGTGAAGCCGGAGGAAACACAGGATTCGACCACTGGAGTTGCAGCTAACGAGACAGGCAATGCAACGAAAACGGAGGCCGATACTAAAACCAAAACCGATACTACTGCGGGTACTGAAACAAATGCGGGAACTCCTAAGGGAGGGATATCTGCTGTAGCAGATGAGAAAAGTGCTGCCGCGATTAAAGGCGAAGATAACTGATAGCTTGTTCTAATGTCCGTTCTTTTGAATATTCATGAGGTAAGACATGTCATGAGTATTTGAGGAACGGAGGGGGCGCGTTTGAAAAAGTCTAACGTGACCATGCGGCGTAGGCTGGTATGGGGGCTACTGGGATTGTTCGTACTGTTTGCGGCCTTGTCGATCCGGCTCGCCTATGTTCAATTGGGTAAAGGAGGCGAGCTCTCAGCCAAGGCTGAGGATTCGTGGCGCCGCAATATTCCTTTTGCCGCCAAGCGTGGCGAAATTTTGGATCGGCAGGGTACTGCGCTGACCTATAATGTCAGTTCACCGACTGTCATGGCGATACCAGTACAGATTAAGGAGCCGGAAGAAACGGCACGCAGGCTGGCGCCCTTGCTAGATATGAGTGAGGATAAAGTGCTCAAGCTGATTACCAAACGAACAGCAAGCCAAAAACTTCAGCCCGGCGGACGAAAAATTACGATGGAGAAAGCCCAGAAAATTCGTGATTTGAAGCTGCCGGGTATCGTTGTTGCTGAAGACAACAAACGTTATTATCCTTATGGTGATCTAGCGGCTCATATTCTTGGATTTACCGGAATTGATAATCAAGGGCTGACAGGTGTAGAGAAGCAGCAAAACAGCAAGCTTCGAGGAATCGATGGAAGCATCGCGTATTTATCAGACGCAGGTGGCCGCCTGATGCCTGGTTCTTCTGAAAAGTACATTGAACCGAAGGATGGACTGAATTTACAATTAACCATTGATAAATCGGTGCAATCCATTATGGAACGGGAGCTTGACCAAGCCATGGTCAAATTTCAGGCGAAGTCCGCGCTGTCTATTGCGATGAACCCCAAGACGGGTGAAATATTAGGCATGGCTGGACGACCAAGCTATGAGCCAGCGCTTTACAAGCAATATGCGCCTGAAATTTATAATCGAAATCTGCCAATTTGGATGACATATGAACCTGGTTCTACTTTTAAAATTATTACACTGGCCGCTGCCTTGGAAGAAAAGAAGGTTAATCTTAAAAATGACCGTTTCTTTGATCCGGGATATATTGAAGTCGGTGGAGCACGCCTGCGTTGTTGGAAAAAAGGTGGGCATGGCAGCCAGACCTTTCTTCAAGTGGTAGAAAATTCATGCAATCCGGGTTTTGTAACGTTGGGACAACGTCTGGGCAAAGAAACACTGTTCAAGTACATTCGCAATTTCGGCTTCGGCAGCAAAACAGGAATTGACATGATCGGTGAGGGCAATGGCATTTTGTTCAAGCTACCTCAGGTCGGACCTGTAGAGCTGGCTACTACGGCCTTTGGTCAAGGGGTATCTGTCACTCCGATTCAGCAGGTTACGGCTGTGTCGGCAGCAATCAATGGTGGCAATCTTTATAAGCCTCACATCACAAAAGGCTGGATTCAGCCCGAAACCGGAAAGGTTCTAGAAAAAGTGGAGCCGGAACTGGTGCGTAGAGTTGTTTCAGAGGATACCTCTCGACAGGTAAGGGAAGCGCTGGAAAGTGTTGTAGCTAAAGGTACAGGTCGTCCTGCCTTTATTGAGGGTTACCGGGTTGGAGGTAAAACGGGTACAGCACAAAAGGTGATTAACGGACGTTATTCTTCCTCGGAGCATATTGTATCCTTTATTGGTTTTGCTCCGGCGGATGATCCGCAAATCGTCGTCTATACTGCTGTCGATAACCCGAAAGGGATTCAATTCGGCGGTGTGGTTGCTGCGCCAATCGTGCAAAATATTTTAAAGGATGCACTGATTGCCTTGAAAATACCACCTCGTACCAATCAAATTGCCAAAGAGTACAAGTATGGGGAAAAACCGATCGAAACGGTACCTGATCTGGTAGGTGCCACTGCAGCTGATTTATACGAAGATATGAATATGAACTTTATGCTCGTGAAATCTGGGTCAGGCAAGACGGTCATAAGTCAGGCACCGAAGCCAGGCTCTCGATTGGAACGAGGATCAACGATCCGTATATATATGGGGGATTGATAGGTTCTTTTTATACCATACTAGAATAACGAGAGAGCAATGGAGGAATGTAAGATGCAGCTTCAACAATTGGCTTCACTGCTGGCCGTCTCCCGAGTGGTGGGTGACGGTACAGTGGATTGCCGAGGAATCGGGGCGGATTCACGTCGTGTACAACCGGGAGACTTATTTCTGTGCTTACCCGGTTTTACAGTAGATGGACATGACTATGCTGGGCAGGCCGTTGCGTCCGGAGCGGCGGCTTTGGTCGTAGAGAGAGAACTGGATGTGCCTGTTCCGCAGCTTGTTGTTAAGGATGCGCGACATGCCATGGCGGTTTTGGCGGATTATATGTTTGATTCACCAAGCCGCCGTATGCGCATGATCGGCATAACCGGAACGAACGGGAAAACAACGATAACGTACCTGATTGAAAAAATTATGCAGGACGCCGGGGTGAACACCGGGCTGATTGGTACCATTCAAATGCGTTACAACGGCCAGTCTTATCCGATGTCCGGCACTACGCCTGAAGCAGTAGAACTGCAACGTTATCTCGGGAATATGGCAGAGCAAGGGGTTCAATGCTGTGTCATGGAGGTATCCTCACATGCTTTGGAGCAGGGCCGTGTCAAAGGAACAGATTTTCGTACCGCTATATTTACAAACCTGACGCAGGACCATCTAGACTATCACAACACGATGGAGGAGTACCGCGCTGCCAAGGGACTTTTGTTCTCCAGACTGGGAAATGCCTTCTCGCGTGATACATCCTATAGTAAATATGCTGTTCTGAATGCAGACGATCCAGCCTCTTCCTATTTGCAGGCTCAAACTGCGGCTCAAGTGATTACCTACGGCGTGGAAAAGGATTCGGATGTACAAGCGTCTCGTATCACTATAAGTGCCAAGGGAACCTCCTTCCATGTATCCACTTTTAAAGGAGAAACTGACATTGAGCTTCGAATGGTAGGCAAGTTTAATGTGTACAACGCACTAGCAGCCATTTCAGCTGCTTTGCTGGAAGGTATCTCACTGGTAGATATCAAGCGGAGCCTGGAATCTATCGCAGGCGTGGATGGGCGCGTAGAGCCTGTTGATGCGGGTCAACCCTTTGCTGTAATTGTTGATTATGCCCATACGCCAGACGGATTGGAAAATGTCCTTCGCACCGTAAAGGAATTTGCGACTGGTAAAGTATGGTGTGTGTTTGGTTGCGGCGGAGATCGAGATCGTACAAAACGTCCGTTGATGGGAAAAATTGCTGCACGATACAGCGATCATTCGTTTATTACTTCCGACAATCCGCGAACAGAAGACCCCATAGTGATTTTGAAAGACATCGAACAAGGGTTGATTGATGAAGGTGTACCTGCCGAACGTTATGAACTGATCGTGGATCGCAGAACTGCAATTCATAAAGCTGTTGAAATGGCAAGCCCTGACGATGTAGTATTGATTGCGGGAAAAGGTCATGAGACTTACCAGTTGATTGGAAAAACGGTGCATGAATTCGATGATCGCATCGTAGCCAAAGAAGCGATAAGGGGTTTATCCAAGTGATGAAAAGAACAATCGGTCAGATTGCATCCATGTGTGGAGGAACACTTCACGCAGAGGCGGACGCCGAACGGATGGTTGAGGGCGTTTTTACAGACTCACGCAGGCCGCAGAGTCTGGGACTGTTCGTTCCACTCGTGGGTGAACGATTTGATGGACATCATTATGTTCAGCAGATCGTAAGCGAGAGAGGGGCAACAGCATATTTATGGCAAAAGGATCATGGAGCACCTCCGACTGTCAATGCTATTGAGGTCGAGGATACATTAGAAGCCCTTCAGCATCTAGCAGCTGTATACTTGCGCGAAACTGGCGTTTCTGTCGTTGGAATCACGGGAAGCAACGGCAAGACGACGACAAAAGATATTGTAAATGCTCTATTAGGCACGACTTTTAAAGTACACAAAACCGAAGGAAATTATAACAATCATATCGGGTTGCCTTTAACAGTACTGTCCATGCCGCAGAATACAGATATCCTGATTCTGGAGATGGGCATGAGTGGACGCGGGGAAATCCGTCTGCTGGCTAATATTGCCCAACCAGATGTAGCTGTCATAACTAACATTGGCGAATCGCATTTACTTCAGCTTGGTTCTCGCACTGAAATTGCTCGTGCAAAGCTGGAAATCGCAAGTGGGATTAAACCCGGTGGATTGCTTATCTATAATGGGGATGAACCACTACTTCCACAAGTGTTGGCGGAGCCTGAAACGGTCAAGCCTGAAGGATTAAAATTATTCACGTTCGGGTTAGCTGCGGACAATGATGATTATCCAACTGAAATCACTTCGGATGGAGAAGGTAGCTTATTCATAACAGCCCAATCCGGCCAAGAGGCTTTCCGGCTTCCCTTGCTCGGACAGCACAATGTTGTAAACGGATTGGCAGCGCTGGCGGTAGCACGTCATTTCAATGTGGATGCAGACCATATACGTAAAGGGTTGTCGTCTTTAAAGCTGACGGGCATGCGCATTGAGGTCGTGAAGTGTTCGGATGGACTTACGGTGCTAAATGACGCTTACAATGCCAGTCCTGCTTCAATGAAGGCTGCAATTCAGACGTTGTCTGCATATAAAACGGGTGGACGTAAAATTGCCGTGCTTGGTGACATGCTGGAGCTGGGCGTTGAGGAAAAGCAATTTCATGAAGAAATTGGGCGTTTTGCTGCAAAGCATAACATAGAGGCACTGTTTACCTATGGTGCATTAGGCGCTTCGATTGCGCAGGGTGCGCAAGGGACAATGCCAACTGCTAACGTACATGCTTATACAGATAAGCAAAAGCTGATCCAGCATTTGCGATCTTATCTCCATGCCGATGATATTGTGCTGGTTAAGGCATCCAGAGGGATGCGATTAGAAGAAATTGTGGATGCGCTGAAAAACGGTCCGCTACAGAACTGATGTTGACGAGAGGGAGACTCCCATGGATATTCAATTATTACTGCTGACGATCGTCGTATCGTTTATACTGGCGGTCATTGCCGCTCCACTGCTCATTCCGCTGCTGCGGCGAATGAAATTCGGCCAGCAGGTCCGGGATGACGGGCCACAAAGCCATCTTAAAAAGATAGGTACGCCTACAATGGGCGGTATCGTAATCTTGCTGGCTTTTACGCTGACCTTTCTAAAGTTTTCAGCTATTAAAAATACGGACTTTTACGTTCTGCTGGTTGCTACGCTCGGTTTTGGGCTGATCGGCTTTTTGGACGACTATATTAAAATCGTATTCAAACGCTCGCTCGGTCTGACTGCGCGTCAAAAGCTGTTCGGGCAGTTATTGTTTGGCGCGATTATGTGCTGGCTTCTGATTAGCAATGATCACAGCACGGCAATTGGCATCCCGGGCACCTCATGGTCATTTGATTGGGGCGGTTGGTTCTATTATCCGTTCATTATTATCATGATGCTGGCGATCAGCAACGCTGTCAATTTTACAGATGGGCTGGACGGGCTGCTGTCTGGTACAAGTGCGATTGCATTTGCTGCTTATGCCATTGTGGCGATTCAAGCAACCTCGCTTCCAGCTGCAGTTTGCGCAGCGGCCATGATTGGCGCTGTACTTGGTTTTCTCGTATATAATGCTCATCCTGCCAAGGTATTTATGGGTGACACAGGCTCGCTGGGAATCGGCGGAGCCATTGGTGCCATTGCCATCGTTACAAAAAGCGAAATTTTGTTCCTCATCATCGGTGGTGTATTCGTGATTGAAATGCTGTCCGTGGTCTTGCAGGTAGCTTCCTTTAAAACCCGTGGCAAGCGTATTTTCAAAATGAGCCCGATTCATCATCATTTCGAGCTGTCCGGCTGGTCCGAATGGCGCGTAGTTATTACATTCTGGGCTGTAGGACTGCTGTTGGCAGGACTTGGACTTTATCTCAACAAGGGGTTGTAGACAAATGAATCATCCAGACGCATACCGAGATCAGGAAGTTGTCATTATCGGTCTGGCCAAAAGCGGCGTACAAGTTGCCAAGGTGCTACATCAGGCCGGGGCCAAGCTCACAGTCAATGATAAAAAAGATAGGGAACAATGTCCCGAAGCTTCTGAATTAGAGGCTTTGGGAATTTCCGTTTTATGCGGGGGTCACCCGGAAGGGCTGATTCATCCTGGAGTGAAGCTGGTTGTCAAAAATCCAGGAATTCCTTACACGGCCCCTCCCGTACAGAAAGCTGTCGAGCTCGGCATTGAGGTCGTGACCGAGGTTGAAGTCGCCTACCATCTATGCAAAGCTCCGATTATCGGAATTACTGGCTCCAACGGCAAGACGACCACGACCACTTGGGTGGGCAAGTTGTTGGAGGCATCCGGCATGAATCCGATCGTGGCTGGTAATATCGGTACGCCATTATGCGAGGCGGCTGTGGACGCCAAGTCGGACGAGTGGATGGTTGTGGAGCTGAGCAGCTTTCAGTTAAAAGGAACAAAGGATTTCAAGCCCGCAGTAGCCTGCTTGCTCAATGTAGCTGAGACCCATTTGGATTACCACGGAGGCATGGAGGACTACGTTGCATCGAAGGCACGTCTATTTGCCAATCAAACAGCGTCGGATACCGCGGTGGTGAACTGGGATGATCCCGTCTGCCGGGAGCTTGTGCCCTATATTCAAGCGAAGCTGCTTCCTTTCTCAATGACGGAACGTTTGCAGGAAGGGGTGTTCGCTGACCCGCCATACATACCGGATGTGACGGATGATATTGAAAGAAACATCGTATACCGTGATGGAAATGGGGTACTGCATCCCATTATAGGCGTGACCGATATTGGGCTTCCGGGTCGTTTTAACGTAGAAAATGCTCTAGCTGCTTGTGCAATCGCCATTGCCGCAGGAGCAGAACCAGCAAAATTAGCGAAACCATTAAGCGCTTTTCGCGGTGTAGAACATCGGCTTGAATATGTTTTAGAACACGGTGGAGTAGCTTTTTACAACAATTCCAAAGCAACCAATTCGAAAGCGACAATGATGGCCTTATCTTCCTTTAAGCAACCCATCGTACTCATTGCCGGAGGATTGGATCGTGGCTCTGATTATGCGGAGCTTGTACCGTCCTTGCAGGAAGGTGTGAAAGCCGTTGTGCTCTTGGGGGAGACACGGCATAAGCTGGCAGATCGGGCTCGTCAGGCTGGAATAGAGCATGTCAAGGTCGTCGATAATGGGGAGGATGCCGCCGCTACGCTCGTGGAGGCTGTAAACAAGGCAGCTGAATTTGCTGAGACGGGAGATGTGGTATTACTCTCACCCGCTTGTGCAAGTTGGGATATGTTCCAATCCTATGAAGAGCGTGGACGTATTTTTAAAGAGGCGGCGCATAAATTGTAAGTAGGGGGGTTGGATAAGCCCCTACTTTTATGCAAGGGGTGGCCTCCTGATGAAACAATCTCGTCCGGCGCCAGATATATGGCTTTTCGTCTGTATTGTAAGCTTGTTAGCCATCGGCATGGTTATGGTATACAGCGCGGGCGCCGTCCTCGCTTTTCACGAGTACGGGGACTCCTACTATTTTGTTAAACGACAATTGCTGTTTGCGGGGCTCGGCCTTGTAGCCATGTACTTTACTGCCCGAACGGACTATCGGATTTGGCAGAAATATGCCAAGGTCGTATTGTTGATCTGTCTGGCTCTACTGGTTGCCGTTTTAATCCCTGGCATTGGTGTAGTAAGAGGCGGAGCACGAAGCTGGCTCGGTATTAGCTCTTTTGGCATACAGCCTTCCGAGTTTATGAAGCTGGGTATGATTCTTTTTCTCTCTCAATGGCTCAGTCGTCCTGACTATGATATTAGCTCTTTTACGCGCGGGCTGTTGCCTCCGCTTGGGCTCATGGGACTGGCCTTTGGGCTCATCATGCTCCAGCCTGATTTGGGCACAGGCACGGTAATGATGGGAGCATCCATGCTGATCGTATTTACGGCAGGCGCGCGTATGAAGCATCTTGGTCTACTGGCCTTGTCGGGGGCAGCGGGGTTTGCTGCACTGATTGCAGCTGCCCCTTATCGACTCCAGCGTATTACCGCATTTCTGGACCCTTGGTCTGATCCACTTGGCGCGGGTTATCAAATTATTCAATCGCTATATGCTATTGGTCCTGGCGGATTGGCAGGCTTGGGGCTCGGCATGAGTCGGCAAAAATATAGCTACGTTCCTGAGCCACAGACGGACTTTATCTTTTCCATACTGGCGGAGGAGCTTGGTTTTATCGGTGGAATGACGGTGCTGGGGCTTTTTTTGGTCCTTGTTTGGAGAGGGATGCGTGTGGCTATTACCATCCCGGACACCTATGGCAGTTTGCTTGCGGTAGGTATTGTCGGAATGGTGGCGGTACAGGTCGTTATTAATATTGGTGTTGTTATCGGTCTAATGCCGGTGACAGGAATAACACTGCCCTTAATCAGCTATGGAGGTTCTTCATTGACCTTAATGCTAACTGCTCTGGGCATTTTATTAAATTTATCACGTTATGCGAGGTGAACGTTTATGCGCGTCGTGTTGAGCGGCGGCGGTACTGGAGGGCATATTTATCCAGCACTTGCCGTAGCCAGACAGTGCGAAGAAATAGATCCAGACGCTGAATTTTTATACATTGGCGGTCAACGAGGACTTGAAAGTAAATTGGTTCCTCAGGAAAAAATCCCATTTGAGGCTATTGATATCACAGGATTTCGTCGCAGCTTGTCTGTGGAAAATATAAAAACAATCATGCGCTTTTTCAAAGGAGTTCGCAGGTCCAAAGCATTATTAAAGAAATTTAAGCCAGATATCGTTATTGGTACCGGGGGGTATGTATGCGGCCCTGTCGTTTATGCAGCTTCCAAGTTGGGAATACCCAGCATTATTCATGAACAAAATGCGATTCCTGGATTGACCAATGCATTTCTGAGTCGCTATGTGGATACAGTGGCTGTTAGCTTTGAAGGCTCGGAAGGAGCTTTTCCTAAAGCTAAAAATGTACTTTACACTGGGAACCCGCGTGCTACAACAGTTCGTTTGGCTAACCGGGATCGAGGATTTGCTACGATAGGGGTTCCGATGAACAGCTCGGTGGTCCTGGTGGTTGGCGGCAGCAGAGGGGCGAAGGCCATTAATGATGCCATGATTGCAATGGTTCCGCAACTTTCGCAACTGAAAGACGTCCATTTTGTATATGTGACCGGCGAATCTTACTATGAGCAAACGCTGGACAGCATACGAAATCAGATCGGCTCATTGCCCAATCATCTACACGTGCTTCCCTATATTCACAATATGCCTGAGGTACTGGCTTGTACCTCTTTAATTGTTAATCGCGCAGGTGCGTCCTTCTTGGCAGAGATTACATCGCTCGGCATTCCGTCCGTTCTGATTCCATCACCCAATGTGACGAATAACCACCAGGAGGCTAATGCTCGTACACTTGAAAAGGCAGGGGCTTCTGTCATGATCACAGAAAAGGAATTGAGTGGCCCGGCTCTGTTTCAATCTATAGCGGAAATTATGAAGGATGAGGCAAGGCGGAGCCGGATGGCGGAGTTGGCATCTGCGCTTGGTAAGCCTGACTCAGCAGATATTTTAGTAAAAGAAATGGAGCGTCTTGCCCATAAAAGGTAGTCCGCAGCGCAGATTTGGGCGGTTGTCACACACCGGACGGTATTTACATAGGATACCCTATAGATTGTGACCATCACCCAGGCTGCCGGTTTTTAGGTGAGAGCCTTATAACGATGCGGGGCAAGCAACAAGGAGGTTTCAGTACAATGCAGCAATGGATGCCATTATTAGCGGAGCATGATATCGGAAAAGTGCTGGAGCATGAACCGCTGTCCAAATATACGACCTGGAAGATCGGAGGCCCTGCGGATGCTCTTGTGATCCCGGATACCAAAGAGCAATTGGCAAGGATTTTGAAGCTGGCTAGCGAGCACGGAATTCCCTGGATGCAGTTGGGGCGGGGCTCCAACATGCTCGTCTCTGACAAAGGGATTCGGGGACTGGTGATCAAGCTGGGACCAGGCTTTGATTATGTTCGTTTTGAGGATGAACAGATCGTTGCTGGTGGAGGCGTTTCACTGGTCAAACTATGTGTTATGGCTAGCAAGCAGGGTCTGTCAGGCCTTGAGTTTGCTGGGGGGATTCCAGGATCGGTCGGTGGGGCTGTCTACATGAACGCCGGTGCCCACGGGTCTGATGTGTCACAAATATTCCAGTCCGCTGAGATTGTGCTGGATACAGGGGAATTGGCTGTGTACAATGCCGAGGATATGCATTTTAGCTATCGTCACTCCGTGCTGCATGAGCAACGTGGAATGGTGACAGAGGCAGTGTTCCAGATGAAGCGAGGGGACCGAGAGGAAATCTCAGCAGCGCTTGCGGCTTTTAAAGACCGCCGTAGGCTGACCCAGCCGCTACAGTTAGCTTGTGCAGGAAGCGTGTTCCGTAATCCACCAGGAGACTATGCTGCCCGGCTTATTGAAAGCGCAGGTCTTAAAGGTTTGAAAGCGGGAGGCGCTGAGGTATCTGTACAACATGCTAATTTCATTGTAAATACCGGTCAAGCGACAGCAGAGGACGTGCTTACCCTAATGAAGCATATTCAAAGTACAATATCATCTCAAACCGGCATCAAGCTAGTTCCGGAGGTTTTCGTAGTGGGTGAGCGGTAAACTCGGAGGTGATACATTGGACAAATTGGTGATTGAGGGAGGCCGTCCCCTGTCAGGCACCATACGTATCCATGGGGCGAAAAATGCGGCACTACCTATTCTTGCAGCAAGCTTGCTTGCACAAGGTAAGGTGGAAATTCGGAATGTCCCCCATCTTTTAGACATTAAGGTCATGCTGCATATCCTAGAAAGACTTGGTTGCACATGCCGACATGAAGAGGAAACGGTATATGTGGATACATCGTCCGTCCGAACGTTCCAAATTCCTGAGGATTTGATGAAGCAAATGCGGTCATCTATCTTTCTAATGGGGCCGCTGCTCGCCAGATACGGAGAAGTTTCCATTTACCAGCCCGGAGGCTGCGCCATAGGCGAGCGCAAAATTGATCTTCACCTGGAGGGCTTAAAAGCCCTTGGCGCAGAGATCGAGGAGAAAGACGAGCAAATTACATTTCGAGCCCGCAAGCTGATCGGCTCGGACATCCACATGGATTTTCCGAGCGTAGGGGCAACAGAAAATATTATGATGGCTGCCGCGCTGGCCGAAGGACGAACAACGATTACCAATGCAGCGAGGGAACCAGAGATTCAGGATCTTCAAAACTTTCTGAATGCCATGGGAGCCCATATTATTGGTGCTGGAACAGATACAATTACAATTACGGGGGTCAGTCAACTCAATCCTTGTACGTATGAGGTCATTCCTGACCGCATAGTAGCTGGAACGATTATGATCGCAGCGGCAGCTACACGAGGTAGTGTGTCATTGACACACTGCAATCCTTCCCACTTGTCTGCGCTGATTCACGTCCTTAGGCGGGCTGGTGTTCAAATCGGCATCTTGAATGATATAATGACCGTAAGTTGTATGAGCCGTCCTAAAGCAGTGGAGAGGATCGTTACCTCACCTTATCCGTCATTTCCGACGGATTTGCAATCTCAGGTCATGGTTTTGCTTTCTTTGGCGGACGGTTTCAGTGTCATGAAAGAGACTGTCTTTGAAAGCCGATTTAAGCATGTAGATGAACTGAATGTAATGGGTGCTGATATTACGGTCGATGCGAATGCTGCTTTTATAAGAGGGGTTTCTCGTTTGTACGGGGCTACAGTAGAGGCTACTGATCTGCGGGCAGGGGCTGCACTGGTTATAGCCGGTCTAGCCGCTCAAGGACGTACCATTGTCGAGCAGGTTCACCACATTGACAGAGGGTATGACCGGATCGAACGTCTTTTCCAGGGATTGGGTGCCCGAATGAGCCGTCAGTCTCCGGTGCCTGAGCAACTGGATTTCGTAAATTAATGCCTGTAATGTCCCTCCGTTAACGGGGGGACAAAAGGCTTTTGTGGAGAGAAGCTATGCCAAATGCTCAAATACCTGTTCTTAAAAAGAACAGAACGAAAAAAAGAACAAGCCGGAAGATTGCTATTCTTCTCATTTTGTTGTTTATTGTACTGCTCGCTGTTCTCTTTTTCCGTTCTTCGTTGAGTCAGGTTTCTGAAATTCGTTTTGATGGTAATGTATTTTCGACCCGGGAGCAACTTCTCAATCGAAGTGGTCTCGCTGTCGGAGATCAATATTTCGGAGTCAGTTCATCCGACGTCTCTGAGAAGCTGCGGGAAATTCAGTCAATTCAGCAAGTCACAGTGGACAAGCAGTTTCCGGGTATCATTACGATTCACATTAAAGAGTTTGCTACGGTAGCTTACGAGTTGCAAAGCGACGGTAGCCTGCGTGCTATTCTAGCAAATGGGACAAGCGTGGGCGTAGGAAGCAGTGGGATAGCGGTTGAAAAGCCTATTTTGACTAAATGGAAATCAGATGATCCTTACAAAGCGAAGCTGTGTGATGCTTTATCACGCATTCCGGGAGAATGGACAGCTGATATTTCGGAAATCATTCCCGCACCGATTCCTTCTTTTCCAGACCGTATAAAAATGTACACGCGTTCCCAATTTGAGGTTATTACAACCGTTTCATTGTTGAACTCTAAAATCAGCTATTTGAACCAGGTGCTAGAAACAGAAGATCCTGGTGTGATCACAATGCTGGAGGCGGATTCCTACGTTCCATTCAAACCCGATACGAGCGAAGAGGGCCAAGAAAAAGATACTACTCAGTGATGTGAAAAAATGCTAGAATTGATTTTATGGGTAATAGACTTGCCTCCTTCTTTTTTCTTCAAATTTTTATGTGACTGCAACCATAAATTGGCTTCTAAAAAATTTGTAGAAAAAAGAGGGAAAGCATGGAGTATGTTGAATATGTACAGAGTGTGTTTAAAGAACGAAATTCATTTTGGAGTCAGGAGGTGCCACAGACTTGAGCAACAATGACATCATTGTTAGTTTGGACATCGGTACATCCAAAGTTCGGGCTATTATTGGGGAAATGAATAATGGAACCTTTAATATTATTGGAGTTGGATCTGCCGACTCGGAAGGGATTCGCAAAGGTGCAATTGTAGACATTGATCAAACCGTGCAATCAATCCGTAACGCCGTGGATCACGCAGAACGCATGGTTGGTATTCAAATAACAGAAGTGTATGTGGGGATTTCAGGCAACCATATTGGTCTGCAAAATAGTCATGGCGTAGTAGCCGTGTCCAACGAGGACCGTGAAATCGGCGAGGAGGACATTGAACGTGTACTGAAGGCAGCAGAAGTAATTGCCGTACCACCGGAGAGAGAAATTATTGACGTGGTAGCCAAGCAGTATGTCGTAGATGGCCTTGAAGGAATTCAGGACCCTCGTGGTATGATCGGTGTTCGTCTCGAAGTAGAGGCTACGATAGTTACTGGAGGCAAGACCCCAATACATAATCTGTTGCGCTGCGTTGAGAAAGCCGGCCTGAGGATTAAAGATCTCGTCTTGTTGCCTCTTGGAGCTGGACAGTTGTCTCTTTCGAAGGATGAAAAGGTGATGGGTTCCGTGCTGGTGGATATTGGTGCAGGTTCTACGAATGTGGCCATTTTCCAGGAAGGAACGATTGTTGCTACATCAACACTCCCCATCGGCGGAGAATTTGTAACCAATGATATTGCCTACGGACTGAGAACCCTTACCGATCAAGCTGAAAAAGTAAAACTCAAATACGGCTGCGCTTGGTATGATGATGCAGCAGCCGATGTCGTCTTTAAAGTGACCCGTATCGGCAGTAATGTAGATAAGGAGTTCAACCAACAGGATTTGGCTGCTATTATTGAGCCGAGAGTACAGGAAATTTTTCAACTCATTCAGGCGGAAGTTAAGCGCTTGGGTTACACAGAGCTTCCGGGGGGTTATATACTTACCGGAGGCACCGTCTCCATGCCTGGTGTACTTCAGGTGGCACAAAGCGAACTGGCCGCTTCCGTAAGGATCGCTGTACCTGATTTTATCGGTGTAAGGGATCCGGGATATACGAGCGGAGTTGGTATTTTGCATAATGCTATCCGTTACTATCGCGGGAGATCGACTAGTGTTAGCAACAGTGGCGGTAGTACCAAGAAGCCGACTAGCCGAACCAAGAGCAGCAGTCCCGTTGCGGAAGGCGAGCAAAAGCAGGGGTTGATTGAACGCTTAAAAAATATGTTCAGTGAATTTATATAACGTTCATTGCTAATTATGCCAATCATGGACGGGCCATCCATGCACATTGAGGGGGAGATGGAATAGTATGTTGGAATTTGATTTTGAAATGGAGAGCTTGGCTCAAATTAAAGTGATCGGCGTCGGAGGCGGCGGCAGCAATGCAGTTAACCGAATGATCGAAAATGGAGTTCAGGGTGTAGAGTTCATTACTGTCAATACAGATGCCCAGGCGCTTCACTTGGCGAAGTCTGAGCACAAGCTTCAAATTGGCGATAAGCTCACTCGCGGTCTGGGTGCCGGGGCTAACCCTGATGTGGGTAAAAAAGCGGCTGAAGAGTCGCGTGAGCTTATTATGAATACGCTCAAAGGCGCGGATATGGTATTCGTAACTGCGGGAATGGGTGGCGGTACAGGAACCGGAGCGGCCCCTGTCATTGCTGAAATTGCTAAGGAATGCGGTGCGCTGACTGTAGGCGTGGTAACCCGACCATTCACATTTGAAGGGCGTAAACGCTCCAATCAAGCTGAACTTGGCATTGAGGGATTGAAAGAAAAAGTAGACACCTTGATTGTAATCCCGAATGATCGCTTGCTTGAAATTGTGGACAAGAAAACCCCAATGCTGGAAGCATTCCGTGAAGCGGATAATGTTCTGCGTCAGGCCGTACAAGGTATTTCGGATTTGATCGCTGTACCGGGTCTGATCAACCTTGACTTCGCTGACGTAAAAACGATCATGACGGAGCGTGGCTCCGCGTTGATGGGGATTGGCGAAGCAACGGGTGAAAATCGTGCGGCTGAAGCAGCGCGTAAGGCTATCATGAGTCCGTTGCTGGAGACATCCATAGAAGGTGCGCGTGGTGTCATTATGAACATCACTGGCGGCACCAATTTGTCTCTATACGAGGTCAATGAGGCGGCTGAAATTGTAACATCAGCTTCCGATCCGGAAGTGAATATGATTTTCGGTGCCATCATTGATGAAGACTTGAAAGAAGAGATTAAGGTTACCGTCATCGCCACTGGTTTTGAAGGTAAGCCGAGCCATCCAGCACCGGGACGTAGACCAGCAGCTAACCCAGCGGCTTCCGAAGCAACGGAAAAGTCCTCTCCTAACTTGCGTCCATTCGGTAACACTCAAAGCAGTGACCAATTGGATATTCCGACATTCTTACGTAACCGTTCACGCAATAATAATAACGATAACTAGTTTGAATTTAGAAAGCCCGCATCCTCCTTGGAGATGCGGGCTTCTTTCTGTTTTCTCCGCATTCCACACGGCCAGTGCTTCTCCTCTTTCCGACAAAATTAGTCGGACACCGTCCCCACCGTTAGACAGACTTTGAAGCGTATGACTACTATACTTAAGCCTATCCTGCAAAATGCTGGGCGGGTGAATCCTTGGTTGTTTATATCGATTTGATTTTCTTGGCCAATTTGTTTATTGATGCTGTGTTGCTAATGGCCACCGCCTGGATGAGAAAGATCCGACCCGTGTGGTGGCGATTGATGACTTCAGCTGGAATTGGCGCAATGTACGTGGTCATGATGTTTGTGCCGGAGCTGTCATTTTTGTTTACGTTTCTAATCAAGCTGGCCTTATCGGTCATTATGCTGCTGGTGGCCTTTGGTTTTGGCAGCATGCAAAAGTATCTTCGTACAATGGGTGCCTTTTACATGATCAATTTTGTAGCAGCAGGTGGCATTTTGGGGATGCATTATTTTCTCCAGAATACGGGGGATTTGTTTAATGGCATCTGGTATACCGCATCAGGTGGAATGTCTTTTGAATTAAAAATCGCATTCTGGTTTATTTTATGCGCATTTGGCGGAGTGATGCTCTTCTTTCGTATTGTGCAGTCCTCAAAGCAGCGTACAGAAAGGATGAGTGGCTTTTTGGGGCAAGTACAGGTGTGGATTGGGCAGGATCATATTGAGTGTACAGGCTTGTTGGATACAGGTAACCAACTGCATGATCCTTTGACCCGAACCCCAGTAATGGTGATGGAGGCGGCTTTGTGGGAATCGTATTTACCCGCCTCTTGGCTCCAAAAATGTTCTGAGGGTAATGCTGATCAACTAGTGATGGATCTGGGGGAGGAATCGTTCAGCTGGCAGGATCGTGTTCGTCTCGTCCCTTATCGTGGAATTAACCGAAGTCATTCCTTTATGCTCGCACTCAAACCAGATCGAGTAGAGGTGGTGATGAATGGGGTTCATTTTGTACATCATCGAGTGCTGATTGGCTTAGACGGGGGGAAGTTGTCGGCAGAGGGCAAATATCGTGCCATCATCCACCCAGAAGTGACGGTACACGAAGAAGGGGAGGCTGATACAAACCTAAAACGAGAAGCATATGCTAGAGACCATTTTACAGAATCAGGATAATGAAGAAGAGCGTAGGACAAGGTTTAAAGACGAGGAGAAACATTCAATGCTGGAATGGACGGAGCTCAGTAAGACTTAACTTGTACTATTTTCAAAAGGGGGAGAATGATATGAGGGAGCAAATGAATTTAAAAATGAAATTTAGGCTAGCATGGCAACTGCAATATTATCGTATTTTATTTTTATTCGGGCTGAAAAGTGAAGAAATTTATTATATTGGCGGTAGCGAGGCGCTCCCCCCTCCATTGACAAGAGACGAGGAAGAGTATTTGCTTGGAAAGCTTTCTTCTGGAGATGCAGCAGTACGGTCGATGCTAATCGAGAGAAATTTGCGGTTAGTTGTGTATATTGCCCGTAAATTTGAGAATACGGGCATCAACATTGAGGATCTCGTATCCATCGGTGCTATTGGGCTGATCAAAGCGGTGAACACTTTTGATCCGGAGAAGAAAATCAAACTTGCCACCTATGCATCCCGATGCATTGAGAATGAGATTTTAATGTATTTGCGTCGCAATAGCAAAACGAGAACGGAGGTTTCTTTTGATGAGCCTCTGAATATCGATTGGGATGGTAATGAGTTGTTGCTTTCCGATGTGATGGGAACGGAAAATGATACCATTTATCGTAATATTGAGGAGCAAGTAGACCGTAAATTATTGCATAAGGCACTGGATAAGCTGACGGATCGAGAGCGTTTGATTATGGAACTTCGCTTCGGTTTACAAGACGGAGAAGAGAAGACACAGAAGGATGTTGCTGACCTGTTGGGTATATCGCAATCGTATATTTCGCGTCTGGAAAAACGAATTATAAAGCGCTTACGAAAGGAATTTAATAAAATGGTATAATGCTTGGAGATATCCGGAAGCGATGGAAACGGCGAATAAAAAAATGCCCTCAGGAGATAATGTACATTAATGTTGCTCCTTGGGAGGTAAGACACGATGACCCGAAACAAAGTGGAAATTTGCGGTGTGGATACCGCTAAACTGCCGGTATTAACCAATGCAGAAATGCGCGAGCTGTTCACATCACTTCAGCAAAATAATGAACGATCAGCCAGAGAAAAATTGGTCAACGGCAATCTCCGGCTCGTCCTGAGTGTGATTCAGCGTTTTAACAATCGGGGGGAGTTTGTGGACGATTTGTTCCAGGTAGGATGCATCGGCCTGATGAAGGCGATTGATAATTTTGACCTTTCGCAAAACGTAAAGTTCTCCACTTATGCGGTGCCGATGATCATCGGAGAGATCCGCCGTTATTTGCGGGATAACAACCCGATCCGTGTGTCCCGTTCGTTGCGGGATATTGCATATAAGGCGCTTCAGGTGCGGGACAGTCTGACAAATCTGAACTCGCGGGAACCAACGATTTTTGAAATATCAGAAGTGCTAAATGTGCCTAAAGAAGATGTTGTGTTCGCATTGGATGCGATTCAGGATCCAGTTTCGCTGTTCGAGCCGATATATCACGACGGGGGCGACCCAATCTATGTGATGGATCAGATCAGTGATGACAGAAATAAAGACGTCTCATGGATTGAGGAAATCGCTCTCCGGGAAGCGATGCATCGCCTGGGCCAGCGTGAAAAGATGATATTGTCTATGCGTTTTTATGAAGGAAAGACGCAAATGGAGGTTGCCGACGAAATCGGTATCTCTCAAGCCCAGGTTTCGAGATTAGAGAAGTCGGCTATACAGCAAATGCAAAAACATGTAAAGTCCTAAAGAAATGAATGCTGGAATGATTCAGTGACAAAAACGATCCCGTGTGGATCGTTTTTGCGTTTGCAGGACATTTTTTGGGCTCTTCCACTCATATAGTGAAATAAAGGATGTGATGCGTGTGAATGCACCGGAAACGTCAGTAAGAGCCATGAAAATTTCCGAGTTTCAAACCAAGGATGTCATTAACATTGTAGATGGACGACGTCTGGGACAAATCAGTGATCTGGAGATTGACGTACGACAAGGGAAAATTGAAGCTATTGTGGTTCCGGGCAGCAGTCGATTCATGGGCTGGTTTGGAGGGGGAAGCGAATTGGTTATTCCGTGGCGCAACATTGTGAAAATTGGTTCGGATGTTGTGCTTGTTCGACTGGAGGGATTGCATGAGCCACCGGATGAAAGGGAGGAAAAGCTGTATATCGAACGTCAGGAGCGGAATGACCGACGGGTCTTTTGAACAGGAGGGACACGTAATTTAGTATGTTGTGAAGACACAGCGGCGGCTTTTTGGTACACTGGGCAGTAGAGGTGAGAACAAAATGGAACCGTTTATAGTGAATACCGAGGCTAAAGGGACTACGCCCATGCAAGATGGCAGACGTCCCGTGCCGGAGTTGTTATATATTCAATCTTGGGAGCGGCAGGTTCAGGGATTAACAGCGGGGTTTACAGGGCGTCATGGCGGTGTCAGTGAAGCGCCATACGATAGTCTGAACTGTGCGTTTCATGTAGGGGATGACCCCGAGAAAGTCATTCGCAACCGCCGATTAATTGCTGAGCAGCTTGGTTTTGCTGCTGAAGCGTGGACGTGCGGCGAGCAGGTCCACGGTAATCATGTTGCTGTTGTCCAGGCTGCTGATCGTGGGCGAGGCTTTATGGATCGTGCATCAGCTTTTCAGGACACAGATGGACTTTTGACGAATATACCAGGCATTTTGCTGACGTCCTTTTATGCGGACTGTGTCCCCCTATATTTTTGTGATCCCGTGCATCGTGTGATTGGGTTGGCGCATGCAGGCTGGAAGGGAACAGTGGCGGAGATTGCGTTGAAAATGGTACAGACCATGCAAACTGAATATGGATCTCAGCCGTCCGATATACTAGCAGCTATTGGTCCTTCCATTGGTCCTGAATCCTATGAGGTAGATGAGCATGTGATGAGCCAAATTCGGGTTTTAGAGCATGATTGCCCGGGTAATGATAAATGGGAAGGTTCTGTTTATTTCCCCTTAACGGGCGGAAAAACACTACTTGACTTGAAACAATGCAATCGACACATTATGATGAAAGCAGGAATATTGCCGAGCCATATCGAATGTACTACCTTGTGCACGAGTAGCCGTAGCGATTTGTTTTTTTCATATCGTAAGGAAGGCGGCGTTACAGGAAGAATGGCGAGTTGGATTGGTCTGGAAGAGAGGTGAGTCCTCCCGTGTCTTTGGAGGAACGAATTAAAGAAGTTAACGCCCGTATCGAAGCGGCATGTGCCCGTAGCGGACGTTCGCGTGATGAAGTAAATGTGATCGCTGTCACGAAATATGTTTCGGCGGCGGCAATGGCATCCGTATTGGATAACGACTTGGAGCATGTGGGCGAAAATCGCTGGCAGGATGCTGCAGATAAATGGAGCAAGTTGGGTGACCGGGGAACGTGGCATTTTATTGGTCATCTCCAAACGAATAAGGTTAAAGATGTAATTGGAAAATTTAAATTTATACATTCGCTTGATCGCTTATCGCTCGCTCAGGAATTGGATAAGAAGGCAGCCGCTTTGGGACTGCGAGTCAAAGCTTTTGTACAAGTCAATATTTCTGGGGAAATTTCAAAATACGGCTTATCCCCCGAGGCGGTCGCCCCTTTCTTGGAACAAATTCGCGAGTTGGAACATGTGGACGTAATCGGCTTGATGACCATGGCTCCTCATGAGGAAGACCCAGAACATACTCGACCTGTGTTTCGAGGATTGCGTGAACTGCGTGATCGGTTAAATGGACAAGCCTTGACTAGAGAACCTATCGTTCACTTGTCTATGGGGATGTCCAATGATTTTGAAGTGGCGGTTGAAGAAGGAGCGACCTGGTTGCGGCTTGGTTCCGTACTGGTCGGACGAGAGGAGGATTTTCAGTGGGCGTAATGAATAAGTTCATGAACTTTCTGGGGCTTCAGGAAGAAGAGGAAGTTATAGAGCGAGAGGTTATGAATACGCCGGAAGATCAAGAAATTGAAACCCCAAGCTTTGATAAACGTAAGAACCAGAAGGGCACGAATGTTGTCAGCATCCATTCACAGAAAAATGTGAAAGTTGTTCTATATGAGCCGCGTTCTTACGATGAAGCACAGGAAATCGCCGACCATATCCGTTCACATCGCACCGTCGTAGTTAACTTGCAACGAATTCGCAAGGATCAGGCGCTACGTATCATTGATTTTTTGAGTGGCACTGTGTATGCACTGAGTGGCGGCATTTCGAAGGTCGGTAACAATATTTTTCTGTGCACACCGGATACGGTTGAAATTCAAGGCTCCATTACGGAGATACTGGCTGACACTGAACAAGAACTTAACAGAATGAGGTGAGCTTTTCTTGATCGAGGTAATTTACTGGTTATTTCAGATTTATTCGTACATGATCATTGCATATGTCCTGCTGTCATGGCTTCCTAATGCCAGAGAGAGTGTGATCGGTGATTTACTTGCCAGGTTTGTGGAGCCGTATTTGTCTCCTTTTCGCAGGTTTATACCGCCAATCTTCGGGATGATTGATATTTCACCTATCGTAGCGCTGATTGCTTTGCGTTTTGCATCGTACGGTTTGATTTCTTTAATTGGCAATTTCGTCTAGGAGGATTTATGCGAACTGAGATTTATGAGCATTTTCACCCGGATGAACGGGATTATGTGGATCGTGCTTCCGAATGGATCAGTCATGCGGGAGCTTATCATGAGCAGAAGCTGACTGATTTTTTGGATCCGCGACAACAGTACATATTGGAGACACTTGCTTCGAAGGAAGACAAGGTCACGATTAGGGTAGATGGCGGATATACGGCTTCGGAACGAAAGCGGGCGCTGATTGCGCCCGATTATTCGTATTTGGACGATGAGGAAATGGGAATTCAGGTCCTTTCCATCTCTTCTGATGATCATAAAATTAATACCCTTGAGCACGGCGATTATCTAGGTGCCATTTTGGGGCTTGGGATCAAGCGTGGAAAAATCGGGGACATTCACGTGCTGGATGATGGGTGTCATGTGTTGGTGGCATCAGAGATCGGAGATTTTATAACCATGCATTTGCAGCAGGTACATCGTGTTCATGTTTGGACAGAACTGTTGCCAGTAGCAAGTCTCCGAACGAAGGAAGTTGCATTAGAGGCGATGGATCTGACGGTCGCTTCTTTGCGTCTGGACGGGGTTGCCAGTGACGTCTACAAATTGAGTCGCAGTAAAATATTAACACCGATTCGAGCGGGACGATGTCGGGTAAACTGGAAGGTGGAGGAGAATCCATCTACTTCACTTAAGGTTGGGGACGTTATTTCCATGCAGGGATTTGGGCGTTTCAAAGTGCTTGAAACAGACGGGATGACAAAAAAGGGTAGATTCCGTGTCAAAATTGGTAAGTTTGTATAGCTGTAGGCAGGATTCATGAGCTTTCTGTCGAAAGAATTAACCTATAGCGAAGAACTGGAACGATTTTGCTCTGTACAGTATTCACAAAACGGGGTATGATGACCGATAGATGATAATGAGCGTCGTGACGCGGAAAATGAATTTTTTGTCAATCTTATAGGAGGTGGACGGCATGCCATTAACGCCATTGGATATACATAATAAGGAATTTGCCCGCCGGCTTCGCGGTTATGATGAGGATCAGGTTAATGAATTTTTGGATCAGGTGATCAAGGATTACGAGGGCGTTATTCGTGAAAATAAAGAACTGAGCACCCAGTTGCTGAACGTACAGGAGAAGCTCGATCATTTTGCGACGATTGAGGATACACTGAGTAAGACAATTATTGTCGCGCAGGAAGCAGCTGATGAAGTTCGCAACAACGCCAAGAAAGAATCTCAACTGATCGTGAAGGAAGCGGAAAAAAATGCGGATCGTATTGTGAACGAAGCATTGTCCAAATCCCGCAAAATCGCGTTGGAGGTTGAAGAACTGAAGAAACAGGCTTCAATTTACCGAGCACGGTTTCGTACATTGGTGGAAGCACAGCTTGACTTGTTAAGCCAAGATGGCTGGGAAGCACTTGAAAACCGGGAACGCGAAGTGCTGGAACGCGAGCGTGAAATGAAAGAAATTTACTGATTTTGATTTCTGACAAACTTTTCATTAGGTCTTGTTAGGGTTGACTTTTTTCTTTAAACAGGCTATAACTGTAAATACTATACTGAATTCAACGATTATCCGTCTATTGGTTGATGGTTGTTATTCAAAGGCAACGATGTTGCTGGTTTAATATTCGATGAATTTAACATGTTTAATTCGTTGATGGGAACGAGTACGTCATGATTTGTCCCTCAGAGAGTTGGCCTTCCGGTGCAAGCCAACGTTCAGAACATGACCGAAGATCCTCCCGGAGAAGTGAGCTGAAGCGCTTAAATTTATGGCGTGTGTAAGCAATCACCGTTTGCCATGCGTTATAATGGCGCCCTGCTGAAGTTGAGTAGGGCTCAGAGAGTCGTGACAAGATCGTCTTCTTTAGACTGGTCTAATTACGGAATCAGGGTGGTAACGCGAGCACAGTCTCGTCCCTTTTACAGGGATGGGGCTTTTTTTGTTGCTTTTTTTAAGTGCGCTAGAACAATTAATGATGAGCAGAGAGGAAGTATGACGTTATGAACAGAGTGGATGTTAAAGAAAAAGCACGGTCACGTGACCTACGCATCCTGAGCAAATGGAAACAGGAGGACACGTTCCGTAAATCCATTACCAATCGTGAAGGAAAGCCTAATTTTGTGTTTTATGAGGGCCCACCAACAGCTAACGGCAAACCACACATCGGTCATGTGCTGGGTCGCGTAATTAAGGATTTCGTCGGCCGCTATCAGACCATGAAGGGATACCGCGTTGTACGTAAGGCGGGTTGGGATACGCATGGCCTGCCGGTAGAACTGGGTGTGCAAAAGCAACTGGGGATCTCTCACAAGCCTGAAATTGAAGAATACGGTGTTGAGAAATTTATTAAAAAATGTAAAGCGAGCGTGTTTGAATACGAGCAGCAGTGGCGCGATTTAACCGAAGCGATCGGATACTGGACAGACCTCGATCACCCATACATTACCTTGGACAATAACTATATCGAGAGTGTATGGAACATTTTGGCGACGATTCATGAGAAAGATCTGCTGTATCGTGGTCATCGTGTGAGTCCGTACTGCCCGGATTGTCAGACAACACTAAGTTCCCATGAAGTAGCACAGGGCTACAAAGATGTAAAGGATCTGAGTGCCACGGCCAAATTCAAGCTGCATAGCAGTGGTGAATATGTATTGGCCTGGACGACAACACCTTGGACCTTGCCGAGTCACGTGGCGCTCGCCGTCAACCCTGAGCTGGAATACGCACGTGTGAAGCAGGAAGATGGGGTATACATCGTTGCTAAAAATCTTGTTGAGACCGTAATTAAAGGTGATCATGAAGTGATTGGCACGCTATCGGGTTCAGAACTGGTAGGCCAAACCTATACCCCGCCATTTACTTATTTTCAGGTAGAGAAAGGTAACCAAATTCTGGGTGCCAAGTTCGTAACAGATTCCAGCGGTACAGGTATCGTTCATATGGCCCCGGCACATGGTGAGGATGACTATCGCGTATGTCGTGAAAATGGCGTTGGTTTTATCAACGTAGTGGATCTCCAAGGTAACTATGTAGCTGAAATCACTGATTTTGCAGGCCGTTTTGTGAAAGATTGTGATGTAGATATTGTGAAAATGCTGTCCGAAAAAGGGTTGCTGTACAGCAAGGAAAAATACGAGCATAGCTATCCGTTCTGCTGGCGCTGCGATACTCCATTATTGTACTATGCGATGGACAGCTGGTTTATCAAAACAACTGCGATCAAGGATCAACTGATTGCCAACAACAGCGAAGTTGAATGGTACCCGGGCCATGTACGCGAAGGACGCTTCGGTAAGTTTTTGGAGGAACTGGTGGATTGGAACATCAGTCGCGATCGCTATTGGGGTACACCGCTCAATATCTGGGTTTGTGAGGAAACTGGAGAACAGTTCGCACCTCATAGTATTGCTGAATTGAGAGAACGTGCAATTGGGGATGTACCAGCGGATATCGAGCTACACAAACCTTATGTAGATGATATCAAGGTTCGTAGCCAATGCGGTAAATACGAAATGACTCGCACACCGGAAGTCATCGATGTATGGTTCGATAGCGGCTCTATGCCGTTTGCACAGCATCACTATCCTTTTGAGAATAATGAAACGTTTGAGCAGCAATTTCCGGCAGATATGATCTGTGAAGGGATTGACCAGACTCGTGGCTGGTTCTATAGCTTGCTTGCGGTTTCGACGATGTTGACTGGCAAAGCTCCTTACAAAGCTGTCATGGCAACAGGCCATGTACTGGATGAGCAGGGGCAGAAAATGTCCAAATCGAAGGGTAATGTTATTGATCCGTGGGAAGTGATTGATGAGTACGGAACAGATGCTTTCCGCTGGGCATTACTGTCCGATAGTGCACCATGGAATAGCAAACGTTTTTCCAAAGGCATTGTAGGCGAGGCTAAATCGAAACTGGTAGATACGCTTGTCAATACACACGCATTTCTGACTCTGTATGCGGATATTGATGGATTTGATCCGGCACAGCATCCATTCAAGCCATCGGCACACAAGTTGGATCGCTGGATTTTATCCCGTCTAAACAGCCTAATCTTGGTTGTGGATAAAGCATTGTCTGTAAATGACTTCCTGAACTCCTCCAAAGCGATTGAGTCGTTTGTGGATGAGCTGAGTAACTGGTATATCCGTCGTTCACGTGATCGTTTCTGGGGTAACGGGCTTACAGAAGATAAGCTGGATGCGTATCGAACATTGACTGAGGTGTTGTTAACGACGGCGAAGCTGCTGGCACCGTTCACACCGCTGCTTGCTGAGGATATTTACCTCAACCTGAGCAATGGGGAAAGTGTTCATTTGGATGACTATCCGTCTGCCAATGAATCCTTAATTGATCTGGAACTGGAACGAGATATGGAAACAGCACGTCGCGTCGTTGAATTAGCACGTAATGTCCGTAACGAAACGGGTTTGAAAACACGTCAACCGTTGTCTGAATTGATTCTGTCTATGGATCAGGATTTTGACCTGAGCGGCTATGAAGAAATCATTAAAGATGAGATCAATGTGAAGCATATTCATGTTGAGACGGATGATAGCGGATTTGTTGATTTTACATTGAAGCTGAATTTGAAAGTAGCAGGCAAGAAATACGGCAAAAATGTCGGATTCCTACAAAACCTTTTCAAAGGAATGTCTGCTGAGGATACTCGTTCTGTTGTAGAAAAAGGAGTGCTGAACGTAGCTTCTCCAGAAGGGGAAGAGTTGCAAGTTACAGCTGAGGAATTGCTGGTGGAGAAAAAAGCGAAAGAAGGCTTCGCTTCTGCTTCTGGCTATGGCTTAACGGTAGCGCTGAACACAGACATTACACCTGAGCTTGAGCAAGAGGGTTGGGTACGTGAAGTGGTTCGCGCGGTACAAGACTACCGCAAAAAGCTGGATCTGCCGATTGAAAAGTATGTAGCATTGACGTTGGATGTAGACAGCGACTTGCGTCAGGCGATCGAAAGCTTCGACTCTGTGTTGCGTGAGAACGTATTGGTAACCACGGTGACATTTGGTCAAGCTGAACCAGCGGAACATGTAGAAGTGAACGGCAAAACCATCGGCGTTCATATTGGGGAATAATTACAAGCCCCCTGTCCCATAATACAATAACAGGCAGCATATAAAAACGAGCCTAAGCATCGGAAACGGGTTTCCTCCGTTACGTGCTTCGGCTCGTTTGCTGCTTTCGGGGCAGCTATGGGAAAAGGGGGATTGTGCATATGACAGCACGGTCAAGGCGCAGACAGGGAAGGAGTCTCCGAGGGATGAACGGAGAAGGGGCCGCCATAGCCTCAGAAAAGGGAATAGCAGGTGAACAGGCAGAGAAACTAAGTCGTGTGGAAAAGCTGGTGCAAGCTGTGTCAGAGCAGATGGAACGAACACGTATTGCAGATTATGCTTTGCTGCTGAATAAGCCTTGGCGATTGCTTTGGCTAAACCTAATATCAGGTGTTTCCCGAGGGATCGGCATTGCGCTAGGGTTTACTTTTTTTGCTGCTACCATTATTTATGTGCTTCAAGTGCTCGGAGCGTTGAATTTGCCGATTATCGGTGATTATATCGCTGATATTGTACGGATCGTACAGCGACAATTAGAGCTTACTACCTACTAGGCGTTTCACTTTAAAGCTTACGATTCGTCCTCGTGCAAATCTGGCTCCAGCAGACCTTCACCCTCGCCATCTTCTATATAACGCTGATAAATAGAACTACGGACAATGGATACATTTCTGCCATAAATGTCAGTAGCGACAAAGCTTTCATATGGCTCTACGAAGCCCATATTATCATCGCCGGCTTCGATTTCCATATCATCATAGCGATGGATTTCTCCACTTTCCGCCATGGCCGGAGTGTTAGAGGTCCCCCAATTTTCAACGATCTGCCAAGCATCTTCACCGTCAAAGCCGTTTTGTTCTTCACGCTCATCCAGGCTTGTTCTACCGAACGCGGGAGCGAGAAATTCTTCCTCCACCGGACGGTTGTTGGATACTTCTGTTTCAGGACTGAATTCTTTGCAATAAATGGTATAGGGAACAGCGAGCAGACGTTCATAGGGAATGGGCTTACCGCTGGCGGCGCAAATGCCATAGGTTCCCTTGTCCATAGCCATCAAGGCTGATTTGATACGTTCCAATTGAAACTCGTCATGCTCCAGCAAGGAAATATCTTTAGCTCGCTCATAGGTTTCGGTAGCCAGATCGCCTGGATGGTTATCAATGGGAGAAAGCTCACCGGTTTGATCACGTTGAGAATCGCCGAGTCCATAATGGTCGTTGCTTTGCAACCGATGCTCAATTTCCTTTTTGCGTTCCAGCAGTTCGTTACGCAAGCCTTGTAATTGTTGCTCCGTCAATGGGGACATGGAATCCTCTCCTTGTTCTAGATTTACGTGCATGCGTTGTGTCAGGTATGCTCCTTGTAGTGTGCACCGGGAAGACCTCTTTTACATAGGAAATTCTAATCAAATGTGATCGAGTTCATTCCATTCAAGGACTGTGCTCGAAAGCCTGCAGGACTCGTGGACGATCTGAGAAGGCTTATGCTACAATAAATGGGTTCGACAACGGATATAAGCGGATCGGAGTGACGAAGGACTGTGATTTATTTTGGTATTGCGCTAATTATTTTTTTGATTGATCAGGGAGTCAAATATTTGGTGGCTACGCGGATGGAATTGTACGAGCAAATACCAGTCATCGGCAATTTCTTTTTAATTACCTCCCATCGTAATCGCGGAGCCGCTTTTGGGATTTTGGAAGGGCAACGCTGGCTTTTTATCGTGATCACAATTGTAGTAGTGATCGGTATCGTATGGTACCTAAGAAAAACAGTCAGAGCTGGGCAAAAACTACTTCCTGTTGCGCTAAGTTTGGTGCTTGGGGGAGCGGTTGGTAATTTTTTGGATCGGGCTATTTCTGGAGAAGTGGTTGATTTTGCACAGTTCAATTTTGGAAGCTACACATTCCCGATTTTTAATGTGGCAGATTCGGCAATTGTCATCGGTGTTGCACTGATTATTTTGGATACATTGCTGGAATCGCGTCGGGAAAAAGGGAATGGCAATGATAGCGTTGAAGGGAAGTCATAGCATGAACGAAGTGAATGAAAATGGCGAAGCCATAGGTCTGTCTTATGAGGACGAACTGGAGGGTGAATCTCTGGAATGGACGGCAGATTCAGGGAATGTCAAAACACGTATAGACAAATACATCGCCGAAGAAATGAAGGAAGTATCTCGTTCTCAAATTCAGCTGTGGATCGGGAATGGTCGCGTACTGGTGAACGGTACGGCGGTCAAAGCGAACTACAAGCTGGCTGAAGGAGATCATATTGTATTATCGGTACCTGAGCCAGAAAGTGTAGATATTATGCCGGAAAATATTCCGCTAGATGTTGTATACGAGGATTCGGACGTTATTGTCATTAACAAGCAACGTGGTCTAGTGGTGCATCCTGCACCAGGACACTCCTCGGGAACACTGGTCAACGCACTGATGTACCACTGCCATGACCTTTCCGGCATTAACGGGGAATTACGTCCCGGTATTGTTCACCGTATTGATAAGGATACATCAGGACTGCTGATGGCGGCTAAAAATGATCAGGCCCACGCATCACTTGCAGCACAGCTTAAGGATCATAGCGTGACTCGGAAATATATTGCATTGGTCCACGGTCATTTGAGCCACGATCAGGGAACCGTAGATGCTCCGATCGGTCGTGATTCAGGTGATCGTAAAATGTTCACGGTGACGGAACGCAACAGCAAGCATGCAGTTACCCATTTTCTCGTTATTGAACGGTTGGGGGATTATACCCTGCTTGAACTTCAATTGGAGACAGGACGCACACACCAAATTCGTGTTCACATGAAATTCATTGGACATCCATTGGTTGGCGACCCTATGTATGGGCGCAGTAAAGGGATTCGTATGGATGGCCAAGCGCTGCATGCGGCGGTTCTGGGATTTAAGCATCCAACCACGGGAGAATACTTGGAATTTAGCAGACCGATCCCTCCTGATATGGAGGACATATTAACGTCCTTGCGTAGTCGCTAAAACAACGATGAACTGCTTTTCTATTCAAAAACTTGAATAAATCATTAATTTAGACCGCCTAAATGGCGGTTTTTTTATTGTGAGACAAGGAATGGGTAAAAACAACTATGGATAATTATACAGATATGATGTATATTTATTAAAGTGCTTCCGGTGGTTCCGGTTGAACGGGTGTTGACACGAGATTTTCAATCTGTCATACTTCTTGTAGTTGCGATGAACTTTGTCCAAGAGATGGTTAGCCATCTCGCACTATAAGAAGCAGGACAAAGGAAATCCTGAATAGCACCTTTAAATCAGTCCCGTGAGGCTGGCAAGGTAACGTGAATGGATCACTGATCAGTGCATCCGCTGCGGCGGTATGTCTTCAGTGTGTCCGACAGATCGGAGAACAGTGGAAGACTGTTCATACGAGACTCCTTGCCAAACTTGGGCAAGGAGTCTTTTTTGTATCCGACACGGGACCAGGTCTGAAGGGAACATCACCTGAGGAGGCTGGAAGCATGAGTAATGAAACACATGTACTTATGGATGAAATTGCGATTCGTCGGGCATTAACGCGGATTGCACATGAAATTTTGGAGAAAAACAAGGGTATCGACGATTGCGTGCTAGTAGGTATTCGAACACGCGGAGTTCATCTGGCGCAGCGCTTGGCTGAAAAAATTGCTGAGATTGAAGGCGCACCGATTCCATGGGGAGAGCTGGATGTTACAGCCTACCGGGATGACCGGAGCAGCGTTGCCGAGGCTAAAGGAAATGGAAAAGAGCTTTTGATGAATCCTGCTGACGTATCGGTTCATGATAAGAAAGTCATTCTCTTTGACGATGTGCTGTACACAGGCCGCACCATTCGAGCGGCGATGGATGCATTGATGGACTGCGGACGACCGCAAATGATCCAGCTGGCTGTGCTAGCAGATCGCGGACACCGTGAGCTTCCGATTCGTCCGGATTACATCGGCAAGAACATCCCGACCTCCAAATCTGAGGAAATCGTAGTTGCACTTCAGGAGACGGACGGTAAGGACGAAGTGACGATCATTCAGAACCGGGGGGAATAGGTATGATCACAACAGCCAGTCAACTTAGAGAACGTAGCCTGCTCGGATTAAAAGAACTTAGCCGAAATGAAATTGAGTCGATTCTGGATCGTGCTCATTATTGGGAATCACAGCCGCAAAAGCTGATTCCAGTCCTACAGTCACGCTTCGCAGCCAACATGTTTTTTGAAAATAGTACACGCACACGCTTTTCTTTTGAAATGGCGGAGAAGCGGCTCGGCGCTCAGGTTTTGAACTTTTCCGCTGCGGCTTCCAGTGTGGAAAAAGGGGAGTCCATTTACGATACTGTACGTACGCTCGAATCCATGGGCATTGATGCTGGAGTCATCCGGTTAAAGCCAGCCGGAGTGCTGCAAGAGCTTGCTGAGAAGGTTAGTGTTCCGCTGGTTAATGCGGGAGACGGCAACAATGAGCATCCAACGCAGGCTTTGCTGGATCTCTACACCATGCGCAAAACTTTCGGTGAGCTTAAAGGCTTGAGAGTATCCATCATAGGAGACATTTTGCACAGCCGTGTAGCTCGCTCGAATCTGTGGGCCTTGCAAAAATTCGGAGCCAAGGTTAGCTTCTGTGCACCGGACAATATGCAGGCACCTGAGCTTGCAACGTACGCACCTTATGTGCCGATGCAAGAAGCTTTGCAGGCAGACGTGGTCATGATGCTGCGAGTCCAGCTTGAACGGCATGCTGAAGGGATGTTGCGCTCAGCGGATGAGTACCGAGAGCAGTACGGTCTGACAGAAGAAAGAGCAGCGAGCCTTAAGTCCGGAACAATTATCATGCACCCGGCTCCAGTGAATCGGAATGTGGAGATCGACAGTGCAGTTGTGGAAAGCGAGCAATCACGAATTTTTCCGCAAATGGCCAACGGGGTTCCGATCCGCATGGCGGTTATGGAACGGGCAATGAAGCTGTAGCAGCTGTCAGTAGGATCGTAGGAAAAAGTTGCAAAAAACCTGAGCGGAGGAATATTTCAGATGAAACAATTAATTATGAATGCAAGCGTATTGAACGAGCAGGGCGAGACGGAATTAAAATCCATCCTAATCGCTGACGGAAAAATTTTGGCTATCGCAAATGCGGAAGCCGGAGTTAGCCTCATTATGGAAGAAGGGGCATCTGGACAAGAGCTCGAAGTCGAAAAAATCGACGCCCAGGGAAAGCTGGTCATCCCCGGTCTAATCGACATGCATGTGCATCTGAGAGAACCTGGCTTTGAATATAAAGAAACAATTGAAACAGGCAGCCGCGCTGCGGTGAAAGGTGGATTTACCACGATTGCCTGCATGCCAAACACACGTCCAGTGACAGACAATGTAGACACGGTTCAGCTAGTGCTGAAAAAGGGTAAGGAAGCTGGGCTCGCCAAGGTACTTCCTTACGCAGCCATCACGAAAAACGAACTGGGACGTGAGCTGACAGATTTTGAAGCGCTCAAAGCAGCAGGTGCCATCGGCTTTACTGATGACGGAGTCGGAGTGCAAAGTGCACAAATGATGAAGGATGCCATGTCACGAGCCAAAGCGCTGGATATGCCGGTCATTGCACACTGTGAAGATAACACGCTGGTTGTAGGAGCAGCAGTGACAGACGGTGAATTTGCCAAGCGTCACGGGCTCAAAGGCATACCCAACGAATCTGAGGCTATCCATGTTGGACGTGACATCCTGCTATCCGAGGCAACCGGGGCACATTATCATGTATGCCATGTAAGTACAGAGCAATCGGTGCGCTTGATCCGCCATGCCAAATCCTTTGGCATCAAGGTCACTGCTGAGGTATGCCCGCATCACTTGGTACTTTCCGATGAAGATATTCCTGGACTGGATGCCAACTGGAAAATGAATCCACCGCTTCGCTCCCCGCGTGATGTGCAGGCATGCATCGAAGGGTTGCAGGACGGCACAATTGATATCATCGTAACTGACCATGCAGCACACAGCGAGGAAGAGAAGGCAAAAGGGATGGAGCTGGCGCCATTTGGAATCGTCGGATTTGAAACAGCCTTTCCGCTGTTGTACACCAAATTCGTAGCTACCGGAAAATGGACGCTGGACTTTCTAGTACGCCGCATGACGGCTGACCCAGCGCGTGTCTTCCGCCTTGATACGGGACGTCTGGAAGAGGGAGCACCCGCTGACCTGACCATGATTGATCTGGAGCAGGAGCAGGCAGTTGATCCACAAACGTTTGCCAGCAAAGGACGCAACACTCCTTTTACAGGCTGGAAGCTCAAAGGCTGGCCGGTGAAAACTTGGGTAGACGGCAAACTGGTATGGTCTGCTGACGAAGCAAAATAATACACAACTAATTAAAAAAATAGAACCTTATAGCAGGAAACAAAATAGAGGAGTGAGACGGGATGCAGGCAAGATTGTTACTTCAGGACGGCACGCTGTTTACAGGCACATCATTTGGTGCGGAAGGTGAAAAAACAGGCGAAGTCGTTTTCAACACAGGGATTACAGGCTATCAAGAGGTGCTGACGGATCCCTCTTATTGCGGACAAATCGTAACCATGACTTACCCGCTAATTGGAAATTACGGAATTACTCGTGATGATTTTGAATCAGTACGGCCTTATGTACACGGCTTTGCTGTTCGACATTACGAGCCGGCGCCAAGTAACTGGCGTGCTCAATACAGCGTGGGCGATTTGCTGAAGGAATATGGCATCATTGGTATTAGCGACATCGACACCCGCATGCTCACCCGGATTATTCGCCATCACGGCACAATGAAGGGCATTTTGACGACTGGTTCCCAGCCGTTGGAAGAACTAAAAGAAATGATGTCCGACATGACCATAGAAGAACTGCGTAATCAGGTTCCTTTGACTTCTACTCCTCATCCGTACAGCAGCCCTGGCAACGGAGAACGGATTGTATTGATTGACTATGGTGCTAAAAGCGGCATCCTGCGCGAACTGAATAAACGAGACTGTGATGTGGTTGTCGTTCCACATGATACGACGGCCGAGGAAATTCGCCGCTTGGATCCGGACGGTATTCAGCTGTCCAACGGTCCTGGAGATCCAAAAGACGTACCGCATGCTGTACGTACGGTGGCTGAATTGCTAGGGGAATACCCGATTTTCGGAATTTGCTTGGGACACCAGTTGTTCGCCTTGGCTTCGGGAGCAGATACGGAAAAGCTGAAATTCGGACATCGCGGTGGTAACCACCCGGTGAAAGAACTGGAGAGCGGACGCTGCTTCATCACATCACAAAATCATGGCTACACAGTGAATGAGGAATCGATCCAAGGAACAGAACTTGAAGTGACGCATATTAACAACAACGATAAAACGATTGAGGGTCTTAAACATACTAAGTATCCCGCGTTTTCGGTGCAATACCATCCAGAGGCTGCGCCTGGTCCTTACGATAATGGCTACCTGTTTGACCGCTTCCTGGAAATGATCCGTGAACACAAAAGAAATCAACCAAAGCAACCGCGTCAGGCTGCTATCGCCGCCGCAGTGAGAGGAGAGCGCTAATATGCCGAAAAATACAGAACTTAAAAAAATACTCGTGATCGGTTCCGGTCCTATCGTCATTGGTCAGGCAGCAGAATTCGATTACGCTGGTACACAAGCTTGTCAAGCGCTCAAAGAAGAAGGCGTCGAGGTAGTACTGATCAACAGTAACCCGGCAACCATCATGACAGACACCAATATGGCAGATAAAGTATACATCGAGCCGATTACACTTGATTTTGTAACACAGATTATCCGCCAGGAACGTCCGGATGGTCTCCTTCCTACGCTGGGAGGACAGACAGGTTTGAATATGGCAGTGGAACTGGCTCGCGCTGGGGTGTTGGAACGCGAAAATGTTAAGCTGCTCGGAACTCAACTGAATTCAATTGAAAAAGCTGAAGATCGGGACTTGTTCCGCGACTTGATGCGTGAGTTGGAACAGCCAGTACCGGAGAGCGTAATTGTAACAACACTGGAAGAGTCATTGGAATTTGCTAACGAAATCGGTTACCCCATTATCGTTCGTCCGGCTTATACGCTGGGAGGTACAGGCGGTGGGATTTGCGCCACAGAAGAAGAATTACGTGAAACAGTCAGCTCTGGCTTACGCTACAGTCCAATCGGGCAATGCTTAGTGGAAAAAAGTATCGCAGGTATGAAGGAAGTCGAGTATGAAGTTATGCGTGACGGCAATGACAACTGTATCGTTGTCTGTAATATGGAAAACTTTGATCCGGTCGGCGTGCACACTGGGGACAGTATCGTCGTAGCGCCAAGTCAAACGCTGTCAGATCGCGAGTATCAGATGCTGCGCTCTGCTTCTCTGAAAATTATCCGCGCCCTCAATATCGAAGGCGGCTGTAATGTACAGTTTGCGCTGGATCCGCACAGCTATCAATACTACGTGATTGAGGTCAACCCACGGGTGAGTCGTTCCTCGGCACTGGCTTCCAAGGCGACAGGATATCCGATTGCCAAAATGGCGGCCAAAATTGCACTAGGCTACACACTGGATGAAATTGTGAATCCAGTAACGGGACAAACGTATGCTTGCTTTGAGCCGACATTGGATTACATCGTGAGTAAAATACCACGCTGGCCATTTGACAAGTTCATTTCTGCCAACCGCAAGCTTGGCACACAAATGAAAGCAACCGGTGAAGTCATGGCCATCGGACGTACATTTGAAGAATCTATCCATAAAGCGGTCCGTTCTCTGGAAATTGGGGTACATCGCCTGCATCTAAAGGGCGCCGATCAACTATCTGATGAGGTACTCAAAGAGCGTCTGGCTAAAGCAGATGATGAGCGCTTGTTCCTGGTAGCCGAGGCATTCCGTCGTGGCTGGAAACAACAGGACATTCAGGATGTAACCAAAATTGATTGGTGGTTCCTCGATAAGGTAGAAGGAATTGTTAAGTTCGAATCCATTATCGCTGGAGAGTCTGAGCTGTCCTCGGAAACACTTTATCAGGCCAAACGAAAAGGTTTTACCGACCGCTCCATTGCCGAGATTCGCAGTATGGGTCAACAGAAGAGTATGACAACCGAGTCTGAGGTTCGTGAATTCCGTCTAAATCAAAACCTGCGTCCTGTCTACAAAATGGTAGATACGTGCGCAGCCGAGTTTGAAGCCACAACTCCGTACTACTACTCCTCTTATGAGGTGGAAAACGAAGTGATTCCATCCAACAAAGAGAAAGTTATCGTACTCGGCTCAGGACCCATTCGGATCGGGCAAGGGATTGAATTTGACTACTCCACCGTGCACGCGGTATGGGCTATCCAAAAAGCAGGTTACGAAGCCGTAATTATCAATAACAATCCGGAGACCGTCTCTACAGACTTCAACACGTCGGACCGTCTCTACTTTGAGCCACTTTTCTTCGAAGATGTAATGAATGTCATTGAGCAGGAAAAACCGATTGGTGTCATCGTCCAGTTCGGCGGTCAAACGGCGATTAACCTTGCAGCTCCACTTAGCGCAGCAGGCGTGAATATTCTGGGTACGAGTCTGGAAAGTATCGATGAAGCAGAAGACCGGAAAAAGTTTGAACAGCTGCTGTCTCGCCTTGCTATCGCCCAGCCTAAAGGCAACACGGTCACGTCGGTAGATGAAGCGGTAGGAACTGCCCAAGCATTGGGGTATCCGGTTCTGGTACGTCCATCCTACGTCCTGGGCGGGCGTGCTATGGAAATTGTGTACTCAGATACGGAATTGCTGCGGTACATGGAAGAAGCGGTTAAAATCAATCCGGAACATCCTGTGCTCATCGACCGTTATATGTTAGGCAAAGAAGTTGAGGTTGACGCCATCTGTGACGGTGAAACGGTCCTGGTACCAGGGATTATGGAACATGTGGAACGGGCAGGGGTTCACTCAGGTGACTCGATCGCAGTATATCCGCCACAACACTTGTCTGACGAGCTGAAGAAAAAAGTCGTGGACATTACGATCAGCATCGCCAAGGAATTGAAAACGATTGGTCTGGTAAACATTCAGTTCGTCATTCATCAAGATGAAGTCTATGTCATCGAGGTTAACCCTCGTTCCTCACGGACAGTTCCTTTCTTGAGTAAAGTAACGAATATTCCGATGGCGAACCTGGCGACACAGGCCATTTTGGGCGGTAAGCTCAAAGATGCAGGCTATACAGATGGACTATGGCCTGAAAGTAATTATGTCTCGGTTAAGGTTCCTGTATTCTCCTTTGCCAAGCTGCGTCGTGTAGAGCCGACACTGGGGCCTGAAATGAAATCTACAGGTGAAGTTATGGGACGCGATATCCAGTACGCCAAAGCATTATACAAAGGACTCGTAGGTGCAGGTATGAAAATTCCATCTACTGGGGCGATCATCATCACAGTGGCGGATAAGGATAAAGAAGAAGCTGTCGAGCTGATGCAGGGCTTTTACAGATTAGGCTACAAAATTATTGCTACAGGTGGAACGGCAGCAGCCTTGGAACAGGCCAACATTCCAGTGAACACTGTTAACAAGCTAAGTGAGGGCAATCCGAATATTTTGGATATGATCCGCACAGGTGAAGCCAACTTCGTCTTCAACACGCTGACCAAAGGCAAAACACCAGAGCGTGACGGATTCCGCATCCGCCGTGAAGCAGTTGAGAACGGTATTGTCTGCATGACCTCGCTGGATACAGTGCGCGCTCTGTTAAAAATGCTGGAGACGATTAACTTCACATCCGAATCGATGCCAGTTCTGAGCAACTAACAAGTTATGAATAGATGAGAAAAATAAGTGGTAATGGGAAGGGCATTCATCAGCTTTTGCTGACGGATGTCCTTTATCACGGGCAAATATACCCGAATTGATGTGAGAAGGGGCGGTAGAACGGTGAACGAAGCATTTCAGCGGATGGCAGGACGGCTGATGGTTGCGCTAGATTACCCGGATGCACAACAGGCAGAGCAGTTAATTCGGCAGCTGGAGGGAATTCCTTGTTATATAAAAGTGGGTATGCAGCTGTTTTATAGCGCAGGACCAGCTTTTGTAGAACAATTAAAATCAAGAGGATACTCCGTATTTCTGGATTTGAAAATGCATGATATCCCTAACACGGTACGGGGAGGGGCAGAGAGCATTACCCGTCTAGGGGTGGATATGTTTAACGTACACGCTGCTGGAGGCCGCAGTATGATGTCGGCAGCCAGAGCCGGGGCCGAAGCAGCGATTTCCGCAGACAGCTCACTTACCATGCCGCTAATTATTGCAGTCACACAGCTGACCAGTACGGATCAGACGACCATGAATACGGAGTTAGGCATTCCTGGCACAGTACAGGATGCTGTTGTTCGTTATGCACAATTGACGCGTGAGGCTGGATTGGACGGTGTGGTCGCATCTCCATTAGAAGTGCCTGCGATTCGTGCGGTATGCGGATCTGACTTTAAAACCATAACCCCTGGCATACGCCCCGCTGGCAGCGCTACAGGTGATCAGTCGCGTGTCCTAACACCTGGACAAGCCATTGCCCAGGGCAGCAGCTACATTGTCGTTGGACGGCCGATCACGGCAGCATCAGACCCACGCGCCGCAGCGAAACATATTATTGAGGAGATGATACAAGTATGACTACATTAAATAATATACCAGAGCAAATTGCATCCCATCTGTTGCGCATTCAGGCAGTGGCGCTGCGTCCACAGCAGCCTTTTACATGGACATCAGGCATTAAATCCCCTATCTACTGTGACAATCGCCTGACCATGTCCTACCCGGAGGTGCGTGAACTAATCGCAGACTCTTTTGCGGCTATCATCCGCGAACAATACCCTGAAACCGAGGTTATTGCCGGCACAGCCACAGCAGGGATTCCTCATGCCGCCTGGGTGGCGCAAAAGCTAAATCTGCCAATGGCTTATGTTAGAGACAAAGCTAAAGGACATGGGAAAGAGAATCAAATTGAAGGTCGTATCAGCGCCGGACAAAAGGTTATGGTTATCGAAGACCTCATCTCTACTGGGGGAAGCTCCATTAAAGCAGCACAGGCTGTAGAGCAAGCAGGCGCTCAGCCGTTAGCTGTACTGGCTATTTTCAGCTACCAGCTGGACAAAGCCACTCAAGCCTTTGAAGAAGCAGGAGTGAAGCTGCAGACCTTGTCCAATTACACCGCCTTGATGGAGGTTGCCTTGCGTGAAGGAACCATTCAGGAGGAAGAGATGGAACTGCTACGTTCCTGGCGTCAGGACCCGGCTTCCTTCGGCAAATAAGGCTAAGTAATAGAGACAACGGAGCTAATAAGTAGTGCGTCACAGACTCATTGCGATCCAGTCCAGACTGTTAGAAATCAAGCTGTGTAAATCGAATTCGATCCGGTTACACTAACTCCTACTATCATGTGAAAAGAGGGAGTTCGGATGTATTGGGTTTACTACGGCAGACTGTACACGACTAAATTTCAGGCAGGATGTTTGGCAAAAAGGCTGGAGCATGACGGATGGATGTACGGCTACAATGATCCCCGCGCAGTGGAGGTGTACCGCTCGCGCAAAGGTCGTTATGGTGTCCGATTTATTCCATAGGTTTACAAAAATAATTTTTAAAAAGAAAATTTCTAAAAACTATTGACGAAACACAAGAAAATGTTGTATATTAATTAACGTTGCTGTTACGAATATGTAACGTGAATATACATGTTTTTTTGAGGGCCCTTAGCTCAGTTGGTTAGAGCGGTCGGCTCATAACCGATTGGTCGGGGGTTCGAGTCCCTCAGGGCCCATTTCCTCAAAAACCCTTGCTAAGCAAGGGTTTTTTTGTTGTCTATACTTTAAATTAAACGATAAGAGTAAGATTTCGGGAAGGAGACAAGAGAGAATCACAAAGAACATTAAAGAAGTTAACACGTGCTTAAGAGATGGAAGAATGAGTTAATCAATAAACGAAGCAAGTGAGTTTTTTATCTATCTGTACAAAATTAAAAAGTTCTATTATTTTGTGTCTAGCATTTTTTGGATGACTGTGGTATATTTATCCTGCTACTAAATACCTAGTTATGTATCATTGAATCGAAAATTTTAATATTTAATGTTATTTTTAGCACACTTTCAATTCAGCTATTTTTTTTGTATTGGTATAATTCTGCTAACACTGCTTAAAAATGATTTTTGTAATTGAATAACAAGTAACTTTAAATAAAAATAACTAGAATTAGAAATCCAGACAAAATTAGAATATAAATTAGCTTTGAGAAAGCGATATAACTATGATGTTTTTCTGTATAATTATTACTCTTAAACGTTTTATAAATGGAGTTTTTTTGCATTTTAAATAATAGAGGTGAATTTTTTGATGGATAATAGTATTAGAGAATAGGTTGTTATATGCATTAATAGGTCGTGACTATAAAGTTTAAATACACTCACTTTGCTAATAGGAGAAGATTTATGGTTAGTATTGTTGATGATATAATTGTATCTGGAATTGTAAATGTTACAACTTCATTTTTGTGTGATATGTTTAAATCTCATAAAAATAAAACTAGACAGAAAACTCTTGAAGGAGAAATAAGCAAATTTATTGAGGAATTTACGGATACTGAACTTGACTCAGGTAGTTTTTTTAAATATCTGAGTCATACAGAGACGATTTTAAACTTCAAAGAATATATTCAATATTCGGCATATAAAAATAAATACAAAGTAAGAATAAAAAAACAAAAAATCCCTTTACTCTTAACAAGAGAGACTTTTATAAAAATTATTTCAGAAAATGCCATATCTTATGTAAATGAAGATATTAAAAAGAAATTAAATTACAATACTGTATATTCATATTTTGAAAAGTTATTATTTGTTATTGAGGAGAAGCTAATAAGCAGGATTCCTGACCATAATGTAAGTATGCTTTATTTTATTAATAGTAGTCTAGCTGAAATGGAGGAACGTATACTAGATAGTGTCAGGTTTCCACTAAAGGAAGATTCGTTTGATCATGAAAGAACACGGGCAACTTATCTTAAATTAATAAAAAGGAAAAACAAAACAACTCACGTTTATGGAATCGATGATTTAGATATGTATTCGTTCTATGTTTTCCCGACGTTACAATATGTAGGGGATAAAACTACAGAGTCCAAAGATCAAAGAAGAAATAGTACTATTGAGTGGACCGATATTTTCAAAGAGTCGAATATAGTGTCAATTATTGGCGGAGCAGGCTTTGGAAAATCTTTATTTTTAAAAAATTTAATAAACAAACATGAAGATTTAAATGTTATTGAAGCTGACAAATTGTTGCCAATTTACTGTGATTTAAAGCAGTTTAAGCTCTATAGCAAAAATAGTTCATCATATTCTTTAGAACAATTTATAGTAGACAGCTTGATTAATCACACAGGAATGGATGGAAAGAATATAAATAAATCTTTTTTGGATTATTTCCTTTCTTCTGGAAGATGTCTAATTATGTTTGATGCACTAGACGAGGTAGAGGCTGAGGACAGAGATGAACTAAATTCTAGAATAGCGAGTTTTTTTGAAGTTACCAATAAAAATAATAAAGTATGTATAACTTCAAGAGCATTAGGGTTTACTTCAAAAACCAGGATAACTTTACAAGTGCACAAGGTTAAAGAAAAGAAGATAAAAGAATATCTAGATAAAATGTGTAAACTTGGTTTGTTTTACGAAAGTGATATTGAAGACTTTCTTTCACAATGTGGTACCTTAATAAGGAACGGTTTTTTGACAAGTTTTTTGCAAGTGTCGTTGTTAGTTAATATATTTAAAGCTGAAAAAGAACTGCCTGAAAATAAAATAGATCTATACGAAAAATGTATTGAGTATATTTCAAAAAAACGGGAGAGGGATCAGAAAAAAACAAGTTTTGATTTTAAAATAATGAGTAGTATTCTAGATAATAATACTAGTTTTGAAAAATTAGCTTTATTGGGTAAGCCTAACAACATAGAAATTGACCAATTGCAAATAAAAGATTATTTCACTTCGCTTTATTCGAAATCATATTTAACAAAAAATGAAACTCTTGTTGCGATTAATGAATTTTTAAAATTTTGCTCCCAAAGAACAGAGCTATACGTAGCAGGTAATCAAGATGGTTATTATAAGTTCTATCATCGTTCGTTTTTTGAATTTTTTTATTCGAAGTGTATGATGAAGGAATTTCCTGAAAATAGAGCTTTTATTACCGAATTAATGACCTTTGATCTTGATTCAGAAATGTTTGATTTGTCTGTAGCATTGATGAAAAAACACGATTATGATAGATATATCGACTTTCTTGATTTAGTTCTAGAGAGAACAAATACAAATTTCTCAAGTGGGGATAATTTTAATGATAAGGATTTTTTAAAGTGTTGCTCAATTTTTTCATCATCTAATGAAAAGTTCTATTTAAACGCTATACTCGAAATAATAGCTCATCCTAGTAGAATACTCACTCGAATTACCGAATCTTCTGCTTTTGATATTATTGGAAGTATTCTTTATAAATTTGATCATAATGAACAAATAAAAGAAAGGTTGATGATTCTATATAAAGAGGAGGTTTTATCAACATATCTGTTTACGCTTATCTTGGAAGAAGTATTTTCCGTTTCGGAAGAAAGGAAAGAGTTTAAAATTAACACTAATATTAACACATTCTTAGTGTTTATTCATTTTGTCGACGCAAAAAAAATAGTTGAAGAACTTCATTCTTGTATTTTAGAAGAAAGAAAACGTTTATTGCGTTTGTTCATAAGCTATGACGTGAAAAACATACGTGTTAATAAGATTATAAATAAGGTTCTGAGGAAATAAAATCAGCTTTTGAACATAGTGTAGTAATTTAAAAAAGATATAATAAAGATACATCAGCTGAAAGGTCATTGAAGGTTTATAGGGGATTCTTTCGATGTTATAGAGTGGAAATTTGTAAATATATAATGGCTGTTAATGTTATTACCACTTAATATTTAGAAGGATAATCAAAGCTAGTGATAATTCGGCTTTGTTCTATAATTTAATGTTGATGATATCCTGTTTGTTAAATACAATTAGCGGAATCCGCTGTACTCTATTCAATATATTAATACTGTTAGTTTGTTCAAGCAAATTGGTTACTGTTGCGTTATCACCGTTCGGTCTGATTAAGTTAAAAGAAAATTAAAATTGAACTCTATCGTATGTTTGAATCAACATAGACTCAGCGGCAGTATGCATAGAAATCCGAAAGAAGACACTTGAAAAAGTGCCCATCTTTCGGATTTCTACATTTTAGGAAAAATATAAATGATGAAGAGATAAATCCACATTATATCAAAACGTTTCTTTTCATCACCATAAATTAGATTGCCTAATTATCATGTATCAGAAAAATCAGCATGAGCTTATATTACATGCCTTTAATCATACTTAAGGGTAGGTAACCATGTAGATCCTTCTTAAAGTAAGATTTAATGTTGCGTTACTAGATTACAAACTTATAGAATGCTGAGAAAATTTTACAAGGAAATGAAAGAGTACGAAGAAATAATTTTAGGGACTAAGCACAGAAGAACAGCTTGAACATGCAGGGACTTACGTTAAGTTGCTAGAATTCCAAAAAAGCTCTAAGCTCTCGAAAGATAAAGATAGAACAAATGATTAACAGAGATTTTGGATATCACAGAAGCTACAATTCGTAAGTACAATAAGAAAAGCATTGCATCTATGCAATATACAGACATAGATATTATCATTGAGTTTTATGTATAGACAAGCGAATGTGATAATAATCTAGACTTATAAGATGAAGTCATTAATAACATAAGAAGATTGAATGACTTTACTTAATTACAATTTATTACTAAGTATACGTCAACTTCTTCATAACCGAAATAGGAAGACTTCTGAACCATTGAAGAACTACAACAAAGAGTTATGAATGAGTCTTAAACAACGGAGCGATACCAATGGAAACTAAAATAAGATGACTCCTGATTAATACTGAGCCATCTTATAAAGCCATTATATTTTACGATTTTTGTAGCTCACATTCTAGGTCATTCTTAAACCTAGTTTACCTTAACGGTATACACCATTCTCAATTTACCGTTACCGGCGTAAATTTCAACTCTTGCATTCGTTGCAGTGGTGGTAGTTACCACGCCGGATGCAGAAACGGTGACATTTCCGCTCGCCACTTTATAAGTATCTCCAGGGTAATTTGACAACGCATAGGAATAATTACGTGGCAACGTAGCCGTTCTGTAGTATACTCCGTTAACTTGTACAATAGGTGTAATTTCTGGAGAAGGGCCTACTGATGCGGAAGCACTAGGAACGATAATACTTCCAATGAGTCCCAAAGACATAGCTGTTGATAATAGTATTTTCTTAGTATTCATAAAAAAATCCTCCTTATGTATGATATGAGCTCCTAAAATATACCATGTAAAATTGTCGATTTCACTTCATTCGACAAATGTTGTCAAAATAATACAATAAAACAATCCTAAAGTCCTATAAGATACAAAATAATTAAAATATAACAATTAAAGAAATTAATTTTTAGCTTACTCTATTATTGAACTATTCTCTAGAGCTGGGCCATCTTTGCATAACACAAAATAAAAACGGATATCGGAGTGATTCGCCCGAGATCCGTTTTTCTATCTGTATGTTTAACACTTGATATCAGTTGACAAGTTGGTGTGCAACCGTCTCACTGATATTTAGATTTCTATCGATCATGCATTGCTTTAATGCAGATAGCTCCGTACTTTGACAAATCGCTTCTGCTACAAGTTGGGCAATTTTCCTTGCTCCTTCGTCAGAAAAATGGGTATTATCTGCTACCCCGGCTGGGTAATTAGGGTGCATTTTTTCAGGCAAATGCATAAATAGAAGTTGGGACTCTTTTTCACCCATGGAACGATAAAGCTGCTGTGATGCTTCGAAAATATCGAGCAACGGTGTTTGGGTTTCCTCGGCTACTTTTCGCATGGCATCGGGATAAGCTCCTACGGCCAGCGGATCAGGTTCACCGTCCGCGGTAAAACGGCGGCGGCTTACAGAGGTCAATAGCACAGGAATTCCGCCACGTTCCCGAGCGGACTGAATGAATTGAATTAAGTTTAGACGGTACTCTCCCTCAGGATCGGTGTAGCGCGTGGGGTCTTCTTTTTTCTCATCGTTATGTCCAAATTGGATAAACAGATAATCGCCAGCTTGAATATCTTTTTCAATATCAGCTAATCGCCCTTCTACTATAAAGGATTTGGTGCTTCGCCCATTGACGGCACGATTGTCCACATGAACAGTAGAGTCCAAATGAGCTTGCAAATGTTCGCCCCAGCCTGTCATCGGTTTTTCGGTTGCTCCTTTTTGGGCTGCAGTAGAGTCTCCTGCGATAAACAGTCGAGTTGTCATCCGCTGTCTTGTCTGCGCATATCCATGTTTTTGAAGCCATTTTTCCGCCAGGTCGAGCCATTGTCGGCATTCACGGTTGTCCTCAGACAGTCCCAATCCGTGCCGCCCTTCTTCAAATACATGCAGTTCAAACGGAATACGCTCTCTGGATAATGAGAAAGCGAACAACAGGCTATTTTCTACCGGTACAGCTCCATCATTGGCCGTTGTCCACATAAAAGTTGGGGGTGTCTGTGCAGTCACTTGCCGATCGGATGAAAAGGCTTGAAGCTGCTCCGAGTTCGGCTGTTCGCCTAAAAAGTGCGTACGGCTTCCCAAATGCGTATAAGGCTCATGGAATGATATTACAGGGTATCCCAACATCAGAAGATTTGGTTTTTCCGCTCCAATCGTGGACACAATGGAGGCCAGGTGACCGCCTGCTGAGAAACCGATGAGACCCACTTGATCAGGGATCACTTGCCAGTCATGCGATGTTTGGCGAATCCATTGCAACGCATGTTCTACATCTTCCAGCAAGGAGGTAACCTCGAAATCGCCGACCTGATACTCCAGCACACCCGCGTGAATACCCAAATCATTTAACCATCGGGCGATCGGCTCTCCTTCATGTGAGGCCAAATGCTCGTAGCCACCGCCAGGTAACACCAATACAAAAGGACGAGCTTCACGGACCGCTACGGGATAGAGGGAGAGAAAGGAAGTGTCTAACGGAAATTCTTCTTTTACAATCTGTTCTTTAGAACTAACGACATGTAACATAAGAGACCTCCAAATTTCTTTTTATCTGCCGCAAACCAAACTAAATCAACTTAAATTGGAATGATACGGATGTAAAAAATAATGCACACGTGAAAAAAATGATTTAAACCTTGTTATGAAAGCGCTATAATTTGGTGTGATACCAAGAACCAAAGGGGGAGCGCAATGAAAAAAGGAAGAATGTTCTACACTATTTTTATTACGATTCTGGTTTTGGGAATAGGATTGGTGGCCAGCTTCGGCAGCTACATCTATTTTACAACAATTAGCTCCGTTGTGGAGAGAGTTTCCAATACCAAGCAAAGCTACATGGCGCAGATTAGAAATAGCCTGGAGCAGAAAATTCAAACGATTGAATACGCTTTTAATACGTATAGCACGACCAGTTCCTTTAATGAAGTTGTCAAAAATCCCATTACAGAAAAAGATTTTGTAGCATATCGGAATGTGAATACCCAGCTCAATTATATTGCTACGATGGGATTAGAAGGAACCGAGTATTCACTGATCAGCCTAAATCAGAATTGGAGAATCTCCAATGGAAGCCTGTCTTATTTGACGAAAACGGAACGAGAACAGCTGATTAGCACCTATATAGACCACCAGGATAAGGGACTATTCTGGATTAAAACAGATAAAGGAATCCGTTTTGTGAATACCTTGCCTGTGTTTTCCAAAAAGAAGCAGGCCATTGCACTGTCTGATATTTCGTCGCAGACGTTAAGTCGTACCATTCAAACAGAGGATCATATGCCTGTGATTATTTTGAATAACAAAGGCGACTTAATGTACGAAACGGAGCCTGCTACTCCCTTATTGTCTACTCAGCAGCTTCAGCACATTTCAGAAGTAACTGCTAAATCAGACAACACAGGCATGCTAACGTTGGAGAAAACGGAGCATCAGCCAGCACGGCAAATCATTTATGCTAAATCTGCTTACAACAATTGGACTTACTTAACGGTATTAGATAAAAAAGAGATTGCAAACGCGTTTCAAACGACCAAATTTGGGATTATCATGATGGGCCTTGTATTAACGCTTTTAATAGTGGTGGTGGCCTACATCATTGCCATTTACTTTACCAAGCCATTTCAGCAAATAAAACGCAGCTTGCCGAAAAATCCTAATTTCGCATTCAAAAATGAACCTTCTAAAAATGAAATTGAGTGGATTATTAATTCCATCGACAACATTGTAACTGAGAAGGAAAGCTTGGAAAGTCTCATTCAGTCCGAAATGCCACAGTTGGAAACGCAATTGATTCTCAACCTGTTTCGCAAACGTGTTTCCGCAGAGGAATTGGCACGAAAAATGCCACGTCTGGGCTACCCGCAGATCGAGAATCAAATGTATATTACCTTGTTAGTTCAACTGGATAATCTGGGAGATCGAGAACCTTCGGATAAAGATATTTTACTGCTGGCTATTAACAAAATCGTAGAAGAAACGATTCCAGAGCAGCTGCGTATGCTTCCGATCATTTTGAACGATAACACTCAGGCTACCATTTTAATTTTGGCAGGTAAGAGTGCACAGGAAATGAGAAAGCAAGTGCTGGATCATGCGACCCTTTTGATTCAGCATGTAAAAGAGTATTTGAATGTATCCATCAGCATCGGTATTAGCACAGCGTATGATAACTTGTTAGAAAGCAAAGAAGCTTGTGAGATGAGCAAGCAAGCATTACATCACCGTTTAAATCTAGGTAAAGAGTCGATTATTTTTTATGAGGATATTTCCATGGTCATTTCAGGTCCGGTACTGCTTCATTATCCTGCGGAATTGGAATCGAAACTGTTTGATGCCATTCGCATAGGGGATGAAGAGCAGGTATATCATACCGTGCACTCTTTATTGGCAGAAATGATGACAAAGAACAATCATTCCATGAACTTTGAAGTGCTATTGGTACGATTTGTAAATAACCTCATCCAATTAGAGCAGCTATTAGGGATTGAAGTGCTGTTGACGCAAGACAATCATGCCTTGTATCACCGTTTGCTGGATATCCGTAACCCGGAGGAGATAGAACGCATGCTGTTAGAACAGGTTATTTTCCCCATGGTAAAAAGCATGAAGGAGAAGACCAACCAGCAATTCCGCTGTCTCTCAGAGAAAATTGCCGCGATTATCCGTGCTGAATATGACCAGGAATTATCATTAGAACTCATTGGAGATCGACTGCATTACAATCCGAATTATTTAAGCAGTATTTTCAAAAAAGAATACGGTACGACGTTTAGCGAATATCTGATGGGCTATCGCCTGCAAATGAGCAAAAAGTGGCTCGTTGAGACAGATATGACGATTAAAGAAATCGCCGAGCGATTGCAATATCATAATTCGCAAAACTTCATCCGCTCTTTTCGGAAAAAAGAACAGGTTACACCAGGGGCTTATCGAAAGATGAAGCAAGCCAATTAACCTTTAACCGCCCCCAACAAAGCTCCTTTGACAAAATGCTTTTGCACAAAGGGATATACGATTAACATCGGAACGGTCGCTATAACAATGACCGCCATCTTAATCGTCTGCGCAGGCGGGATGACATCTACCGCGGTTCCTTCTGCCTGCATACCACTGGAGACGATAACAATTTGGCGAAGTAAGACTTGAATTGGCCATTTGGCAGAGTCATTGATATAGAGAATAGCGTGCATATACGTATTCCAGTAGGCAACAGCGTAGAATAAAGAAATAGTTGCAATAGAAGGCAGGGCTAATGGCAACATAATTTTAAAGAAGATACCAAAATCGTTGCACCCGTCCATCTTGGCCGATTCCTCCAAATCATCCGGCAACGCCTGAAAAAAGTTACGCATGATAATCAGGTTAAATGCATTAATAGCCACGGGCAAAATCAAGGACCAATATGAATTGATCAGCCCCATGCTTTTGACAACGAGGAATGTCGGAATCATCCCCCCGCTAAACAACATAGAAAACACGACAATGAAGTTAATCGTATTGCGGCCAAGCAGATATTTCCGGGATAATCCATAAGCCATAAAAGCGGTAAAAATCATACTTACAACTGTACCCACGATCGTTACTCCGACCGAAACCCCAAGTCCTCTAAAAATCGTTGGAGTGGATAGGATATAGCGATAAGCATCCAGAGAAAAAGTAACAGGGAATAAAATAAACTTCTTGGCCACTACTTCCTCAGTTGAGGCAAATGAGCTGGCGATGATATTCAAAAAAGGCAAGAGACAAGTGAGGGCAATGAGAATCAAAAGTGTACTGTTTACAATGTTGAAAATACGACTGCCCAGTGATTCTTTTTTTCGTAATTTTGGTTTGAGTAATGGTTGTTCCAATGTGGTTGACCTCCTTGTAATCGTTTACATGTAAACCTTATCAAGAGGAAAGAATTCCGTATATAATCAAATCTTGAGGTGTTCTCTAAGCGTGGAAAACAGAGGATGATCATTAAGTTGTGTAGTAATCATTAGCTAAGGTGAAGAGGCTATAAAGTAGGCTGTTGGCCTACTTTTGTAAACGCTATCATTTGATGATTATATGCGGAATGTCGAAAATAACGTAATCTTGAAAGCGTATACAGTAATGTTTGAAGGAGGTCGAACTAATGAAAGTTTCAAGTGTCCCCGCACCAAACATGAAGATGAAAATGAAGAAGAACAAAAGAACGACGGAAAGCCTTTTACGAATGCAGAAACACAAGCTGCTCTATCTGATGGTTTTACCCGGATTGGTGTATTTCATTATTTTCAAGTATTTCCCTATGGGGGGATTGGTAATTGCATTTCAGGATTATCAAGCTTTTCAGGGAATCACAGGCAGTCCATGGGTAGGAATGAAGCATTTTATTCGTTTGTTTACTGAGCCTACGTTTTTTATGCTGCTTCGCAATACGCTGATTTTATTTGCACTGAATATTGTAATCTTTTTTCCGTTGCCCATCATATTGGCGCTCATGCTGAATGAGGTTAGGAAGATGTTTTTCAAAAACATTATTCAAACCATTATCTACATTCCGCACTTTATGTCATGGGTTATCATTGTTTCGATTTCTTATGTTTTCCTGACAGTGGACGGCGGTGTACTGAATGAAATGATTGCCGCGCTGGGCGGTGAGAAGATCAGCTTCTTAACATCTCCGCAGTGGCTGCGAACGGTATATATCGGGCAAGTGATTTGGAAGGAACTCGGCTGGTCTACCATCATTTATTTATCTGCAATTACAGTGGTGGATACGCAATTGTATGAGGCAGCAGAAATGGACGGCGCTGGACGTTTGCGAAAGACATGGCACGTGACGTTGCCAGCGATCCGCCCGGTTATTATTACATTGTTAATTTTGAAAATTGGTAGCACGCTGGATTTGGGCTTTGAGCATATGTATCTGCTATTGAATTCATTAAATCGCGAGGTTGCCGAAATCTTTGACACCTATATTTATACTGCGGGTTTAAAGAATGGACAATTAAGTTTCAGTACGACAGTAGGACTTTTTAAAGGTGTAGTAGGTTTAATTCTGATTATGCTCTCCAATCGACTCGCTAAGAAATTTGGTGAAGACGGCGTTTACTAATGACGACGGGAAGGATGCAAAATGGTACGGTTTGTAGAAAACATGAACAAATGGTGCATGCGCCTGCTACGCCTGGTCTACCTTAACTTGCTGTGGACCATTGCGACGATCCTGGGCTTGGGTTTTATAGGTGTTGGGCCTGCAACCGTTGCTATGCTTAGCATTTTAAGGCAGTGGATTCGGGGCAATGAGGAAGTCGCCATTTTCTCGACGTTTGTACGTTACTTTAAAGAAAGCTTTAAAGAAGCAGCCATCATTGGCGGGCTTTACAGCCTTGTGGGTTACGTGCTCTACGTGGATATCGTCAACGTCTCATCCTGGTATATTCGTGTGGTGACGCTGATGGGTGCCTTTTTGTATCTTATCTCTTTGGCATACATTTTTCCGTTGCTGGCTCACTATGATTGGAAAGGCATCAAGCTGAAGATCAAGATGTCGATCGTGATTGGTTTTTCGTATTTACAATATACACTTGTTCTTTTTGTAGCCATTGTCGTGCTTTATGCATTGATTCTAGGCTTGTACCCAGGAATTCTAACTTTTGCCGGAGCGAGCATCATCGGTTATCTCGTGATGTGGATGACGCATCAGGTATTCAGCAAAATAGAGCGAGAGGTTCTGGTGAAAGAGGAAGATATGGCATGAATATACAAACCAAAAAGGAGCAAACACGATGAAAAAAGGAATCAAGATGAAAAAGGGAGTGTCAGGTCTTCTTGCCGCACTTATGGTCATGAGTGTTTTTCTAGCTGCTTGTGGTGATAAGGGAACTGAGGATCAAGGCAGTCAAACCTATGATCCCAAATCCAAACTGGAATTTACCTGGCTAAACGTATTGCATACAGCCTCTCCGCCTACAGAAACGATTAAAAGTAAAATCGAAGAATACACCAATTCCAAAATTACGTTCAACTGGGTACCGGATGCTTCCAAGGAAGAGAGAATTACCACCGCACTGGCTTCTGGTGAATTGGCAGATATGGTGACTTTGACGATGATGACAAATTCCTCAGTGCGTAGTTCATTGAAATCAGGACTATTCTGGGATGTAGGCAAATACTTGGATGATTACGAAAATTTGAAAAAGATCCCACCTGAAGTGCGAGAAGCCGCTTCTATTGAAGGGGTGCTATATGGTGTTCCGTTCCAGAAGAATCTGGCTCGGGCGGGTTTGGTCATTCGTCAGGATTGGCTCGATCGCTTAGGACTGAAGGTGCCGACCACACTGGATGAGTTGTATGAAGTTGCGAGAGCGTTTACAGAAGATGATCCGGATGGCAATGGAAAAAATGATACGACTGGGTTTGTTGACAGATCGGATCTGCGCTACAGCAGTTTCAAAACGTTAAGTTCCTATTTTGGTACACCTAATGGCTGGAAAGTAGATGAAAACGGAAAGTTTACGCCGGAATTTGATACTCCTCAATATTTGGAGACCTTAAAGTATTCCAATAAATTATACAAAAACGGGTATCTCTCCAAAGACTTTGCTGTAACTGCTAAAACGGACCAGCAACAACAATTTGCACAAGGTAAAGCAGGTATTTATACAGGCATGATCGATATTTCTAACCTTAGAACCTTGTCTCAAGGCTTACAAAAAGGGCTGAAGCTGGTACCTGTCAACAAGATTTCGAATGGAGATGGACAATACCACGTATGGTCTGAGGGAAGCGGGGTAGGAGGCTTGCTGGCATTTCCGAAATCTGAAGTAAAGACAGAAGCTGAGTTGAAGAGACTGCTGCAATTTGTAGATGACTTAATTGACAAAGATGTATACATGTATATGACCGGTGGTCTTGAAGGTACTCATTATAAAATCGAAAAGGATGGTTCCTTCAAAATTACGAATACAGATTTGTGGCAAGCAGACGTTCAGCCGTTTTCAAGCTCCAGACCAAGTGAAGTGACCTATAACTTAAAGGATGCCAATCCAGAAAAGGAACTGGCTAATGAATTAGTGCGAGAAAATAATAAATTTGCTGTTCTGGACCCGACAGTGCCACTGGATTCAGCCACCGCTAATGAACAAGGAACAGAGCTGGAGAAAATCATTACCGACGCCTCCTTCAAATTTATTATGGGTGAAATTGATGAAGCCGGATTTAAGGCAGCTGTAGAAAACTGGAAAAAATCAGGCGGAGCACGAATTACCACTGAGTATGAAGAAGCGTATAAGAAATCGAAAAAATAAAGATATAGGTTGAATATTAGTATACATGAATTGTCACTACGCAGGCGGATGGTGCTTATCATTGCTGACACTTGTCCAGCACCATTCCGCCTACTCCGTTTTACAGTGTATTTTCAAGCCCAGTCTATAAATCATTATCATTCACAAAAAATAAAGACAGGAGAGAACGAAATGCAATTGTACAACATTGTAGATTATGGAGCAGTTCAGGATGGTACGACGATGGCAACAGAGGCGATTGCGGCTGCTATTGAAGCGGCAAGTAATGCTGGTGGAGGTACCGTTTTTGTTCCGGCTGGAACGTACCTAACGGGCGCTATTTTTCTGAAAAGCAACATTGAGCTGCATGTAAGCCCTGGCGCTATTCTTTCCTTCAGTACGGAACTGGCTGATTACCCTGTAGTAGAATCCAGATGGGAGGGCGTTCAGCGGGAAGTACATGCATCGTGTATTTATGGAGAGAACCTTGAGAATATTTCGATTACAGGCAGCGGAACGCTGGATGGAAATGGTCAGCCGTGGTGGGAAAAGCATCGGAATCATCCAGAGGAGTTACAGTATCCGAGACCCAAATTAATCAGCTTTGACCGTTGTCAGCGGGTTACCATTAAAGATGTTATGTTAAAAAATTCCCCCAGTTGGACTGTAAACCCCATTGCTTGCTATAACGTTACGATTGATAATTTGTCCATTCTTAACCCGGCGGACTCTCCCAATACGGATGGTATTAATCCCGAATCCTGTTCCAATGTTCGTATTAGCAACTGCAATATAGATGTAGGCGATGATTGTATTGCGATCAAAGCAGGAACCGAAGATACGCAAGAACGGATTCCTTGTGAAAATATTACGATTACCAACTGTACAATGGTACATGGTCATGGTGCTGTCGTGCTGGGAAGCGAAATGAGCGGGGATATTCGTAATGTTACGATTAGCAATTGCGTGTTCAAGCAAACGGATCGGGGTATACGTCTGAAATCAAGACGGGGACGCGGTGGAATCATCGAGGATATTCGCATCAGCAACATTGTGATGGAGGAGGTCATTTGTCCATTTATTCTAAACCTGTATTATTTCTGCGGACCTCGGGGCAAAGACAAATATGTTTGGGATAAAAATCCCTATCCGATTACTGATGAAACTCCGTGCTTTAGAAGAATCCATTTTTCTGATATTACGGCAAGACAGGTTCATGCGGCGGCTGGCTTCTTGTACGGACTTGCAGAGCAATATATCGCTGAAATCACATTTTCCAATATTGATATTTCTATGGCTAAAAATGCGATTCCCGGTCGTCCGGCCATGATGACAGGGATTGAAGATATGAATAACCGTGGTTTTTATCTGGGTAACGTGAAGGATATTCGTTTTCAACAGGTTACGATTGAGAATCATGAAGGTCCTGCCTTTTATATTGAAAATGGGGAAAACGTTGAAATCAATCGTTGCCATTCGAAGAATACAGCTCAGCCTGAAAAGCTGATAGAACAAGTAACGGTACAACCTTCTGAACAGAATGTGCTGAACTAGGAGGGATGAAAGGAGAATAAAACGTGGATAAGTTGCAAGCATTGCTGGGCGACCTTCCGGCAGATCGCCCTATAACGGCAACTCTGCTGAATCAAGAAGAGCGGGAGGGATATCGACTGGAGTGTCTCCTACTGGACTTGAACGGAATCGAGTCTGTGCCCGCTTATGTAGCTACACCCTTACAAGGGAACGGCCCGTTCCCATTGGTCGTTTTTAACCATTCGCACGGGGGCAACTATACGAATGGACGTAAGGAGTTGCTCCATAGCAGTCCTTACCTACAGCAGCCCTCGTTTGCTACAGTTCTGACAGACATGGGATATTGCGTGTGCTGTATCGACATGTGGTGCTTCAATGAACGTGGGGGCAAAACCGAGAGCGAGCTGGTAAAAGAAATGCTCTGGCAAGGCCAGGTGCTGTGGGGCATGATGCTGTATGATAACCGTCGTTTGGTAGATTATATGTGCCAGCGTGAGGACATTGATGCTTCCCGCATCGCAACGATCGGCATGTCGATGGGTGGACTTATGGCATGGTGGATGGCTGCTTTAGATGAACGAATACAGGTCACGGTTGATATCTGCGGACAGGTAGATGCCCATACGCTGATCGCCAAAAGGGGATTGGATCATCATGGGTTCTATTCCTATGTTCCCGGCTTGTTGAAGCATTTCACCACGTTGGATATTCAAAAGCGGATCGTACCTCGCCCACGGATGAGTATAACAGGTCAAAATGATCGAATGTGTCCTATAGAAGGAGTCGAGCATTTGGCAAACGGGTTGTTGGAAGCTTATCAGAAAGCAGGTCACCCTGAGCATTGGCAGCCTGTGATTGCGGGCGGTGGTCATATGGAGACATTGGAAATGCGAACGGCTTGGCAGTCATTTTTAGCTGAACACTTGTAAATCAAATGAAAGGATTGGGGTAACCATGCTAGTCGGAAAAGAATCCTTTTGTGATTTCCACACCATTCAGGAGGCGATTAATGTATTGGAGCAATCGCCTTCCAACGAAATGGAAACGCTAACTATTTTATCGGGTACCTATGAGGAAGAGGTGCGGATTTACCGTTCAAATCTACATATCATAGGCATCGGACAGGTAGAGATTCGAATGAATCGGTACGCCAGGGAGCGGAATGAAGCAGGTGAGGAAATAGGAACCTTTGCGACACCCACTTTATTTGTAGGCGGCAGCCATTTGATCTTGGAAAATCTCATCATTTCCAACACGGCCGGACAGGGAGAACACATTGGGCAGGCCGTTGCGGTATACGCTCATTGTGATCAAACCATCTTTAGAAACTGCACCTTTAAAGGGTACCAGGACACGTTATTTACAGGCCCTCTGCCTCCTGCACCCAAAGAACGATTAAAGTTTGGTGGAATTCCTTTGAAAGAACATCACGCATACTATCGCCAGCTCTATCAGCATTGTTACATCGAGGGTACGATAGACTTCATTTTTGGCGGGGCTACCGCTTACTTTGAAGATTGCGAGATTCGTAGTTTGCGTCATCATAAGAACCATACAAGCTACGTTACAGCCGCTTCTACACCGCAAGGACAAACGTACGGCTATGTATTTGATCATTGCTATTTAACCGCAGAGCCTGATATTACCCCTGTTTTTTTGGGTCGTCCATGGCGGGAATATGCCAAAACCGTATTTGTCAATTGTAAAATGGGCGACCATATCGATCCGCGTGGCTGGGACAATTGGGACAATGTAGCGAACGAGAAAACCGTATGCTATCAGGAATATGGCGGATCTGATGAAATAGCTTCATTACGTCAGCAGCGTGTTCCGTGGGCGGATTGTTTTGAAGCGAGGACAGAAGCATGGAGCAAGGAACAGGTTTTTGAGGGAGTCGCATTTTGGAAAGCAAGGAGAAGTGATGTCTCATGATGATCCAAAACCCTATATTAAAAGGCTTTAATCCCGATCCGTGTATTACGCGAGTCGAGGATACTTACTATATTGTAGTGTCATCGTTTGAGTGGCTGCCTGGAGTACGGGTGTACCAGTCCAAAGATTTGGCTCATTGGGAGCACTGCACGGATATTTTGACTGATCAGGTTGACTTGAGGGGGAACCCAAAAAATTGCAGCATTTGGGCACCGCAATTGAGCTACGCGGATAACCTATTTTATCTACTCTATACGGATGTGAAAAGCACCAAGCGTCCGTTCAAGGACGTTCATAATTTTGTGATAACAGCGCCTACGATTCACGGGCCGTGGTCGGAACCCGTTTATCTGAATAGTAGTGGATTTGATCCGTCTTTATTTCATGATGAGGATGGACGCAAATGGCTATTGAACGCCTTATGGGATTACCGCATGTTGGAAAGCAATAAGTCTTCAGGTATCGTCATGCAGGAGTATGACAGCAGTCAACAGCGGCTTGTTGGCGAGCCTGTTAAAATTTTTGATTGCACTCCATTGAAGAAGACAGAAGCGCCCCACATCTACAGGCAGAACGGTTATTACTATCTTATTACAGCGGAAGGTGGAACAGGTACGGGGCATGCAGTTACCGTAGCACGCTCCAAGCAAATATCCGGCCCGTATGAAGTGGACCCGCATAATCCGATGCTTACATCTCGTGATCAGCTGAATTTCCCGTTACAATGCGCAGGACATGGCAGTCTTGTGCAAACACCTGACGGAGAATGGTATATGGCCCATTTATGCACACGTCCAGTGGAGGGGAAATACGCCATTTTAGGGCGCGAGACAGCGTTGCAACAAGTCTATTGGAATGATGAAGGCTGGCTGCGATTAACCGCCGGGGGCCATACACCTCAATTGGAGGTGCCTGCGCCTCAAGGGACAGTTTCGATTAAGCAAGAGCAGCAGGAGTATATTTTCGAAGACTTTTTCGAGGGCCCCACAATTGATAAATCGTGGAACACATTGCGTATCCTGGCGGACGATAGCTGGTGTTCATTAAGTCAGCGCCCAGGCTACCTTCGAATTCATGCTGGAGAATCCATACAAAGTCTATTCAAGCACCACATGCTTGCCATTCGGCAAACGGATCATCATTTTCGGGTAGAAACAGCACTGGAGTATCAGCCAACAAGCTATTTGCAAATGGCGGGACTTTTGCTGTATCTCAATGAAGAGGACTATTTGTATACGTATGTCAGCTATGAAGAGGGAGTGGGAAAAGTGCTGCGCATGATGCGCTGTGAAGCTAATTCATTTACGTTAGTTCCGCAAGTGATTGCACTTCAGAATGATCTTCCTGTACATTTGGCTGTAGAGGTCCATGCCTCCTATGCACAATTTTATTATGGAGTCGGAGATGAGCCTTCCTGGAAGCGACTTTTTGAAATACAGGATATCAGCTTTTTGTCGGGAGGATTTACAGGGAATTTTGTAGGTATTGCTGCTCATGATATGCAACAATTCCAAGGGAGCTACGCTGACTTTTCCCATTTCTTATACTATGGTAAGGACCATCTCTCCTCATAAAAAATATAATACTGACTATATTGCAAGCACCTTAATCGGTGCTTTTTTCTTTTACAGGTTACCTTTTTACACTATAATCTCGCAAAATCTCCAAAAAAGCAGTGGTTGCTTTCGTCTCAAATACCGCAGAAGGGGTCAGAAAGGAGAATTTCCGAATGAACGGGAGATTGAGAATATCCAATACTTCTAATGTTCCCAAAGCAAGTTCCTTTTGAATTACCCATTGGGACAGCAAAGAAATCCCCAAGCCTGCTTCTACAGACTCTTTGATGATCTGTGTACTGCCAAAATTCATCATATGAGAAGGATAAAATCGAAGCTGTGCAAACATCTTTTCAGCCGCCTCCCGGGTTCCAGAGCCTTCTTCCCGCAGAATCCAGATGTCATCATGCAGCTCATTTATATCCACTTGAGATGTACCGGCCAAACGATGATTTTGCGGAACGACAATAACCATTTCATCATCGGCGAAGGATTCAATGTGTAAATGGTCATGCTGAAATTCTCCTTCGATAATGCCCACATCCAGTTGATTATGAATTACGAGCTTTTCAATTTCCAATGTATTGCCGATGGTAATAGAGGGCTGAATGAGCGGGTACTGGATTCTCATTTGCGCAATTACATGTGGTAGTACATATTCACCATACGTGTAGCTTGCACCAATAGACAGGTTACCCTTTGCCGTATGCATTAGTTCGTCCACCAAGTACTGCATACGTGTATGGAGTCGGATAATCTCCTGGGCATGATGATACACAATTTCACCTGCTTTAGTTAAGCGCACATATTTATTACTTCGCTCCAGGAGCCGGGTTCCTACACTGCGTTCCAGTGTTTGAATATATTGACTTACCGCAGGCTGGGTCATATGTAGTGCCTCAGCAGCTCGTGTGAAGTTTTGTTTCTCCGCAACCCTAACAAAGACGATTAAAGATTGATCCAAAGTCTATTCCTCCAAATTTATCATGCATATTTACTTATCATTATTATTATAATGATTTATTTTCCTTATGACAAAATACATATTAAGCTGTATGCATGTAGAATTGGAGGGAATCAGCATGAAGAGTCATATTCAACACGTCAAATTTTTATTGAACAGGGGTCGATTATTTCGGTTTTTATTTGGCATTGTGCTAACGATGATCTTTGCACTGGCAGGATACGTCCTGAACGAAGTGCCGGGCTTTCATTATGTAGGTCCATTGGCATGTGCAATGTTTCTTGCTATACTATACCGACAGTTGTGGGGGTACCCTGAAGCTGTACGCTCAGGAATTGAATTTTCAGCCAAGAAAATACTGCGCGGAGCTATTGTGTTATATGGGCTGAAGCTAAATATGGATGTTGTTATTCATCATGGGCTGGGTTTGCTTTTACGGGATGTAGGCACTGTGGTATTTGCCATTTTTTTTACGGTTTGGCTGGCAAAACGATTCAAGGCAGATGCTTCGCTTTCGCTTCTTCTTGGGATTGGAACAGGAGTTTGCGGTGCAGCAGCAATTGCAGCTGTTTCTCCCTTGTTAAAGTCCGACGATGAGGACACAGCCATAGGAGTTGGACTTATTGCCTTGGTTGGAACGGTATTTGCTATTTTGTTTACAGTGCTTCGACCTTGGCTTCCTCTGACGGATTTGCAATATGGAATCTGGTCGGGCATCAGTTTACATGAAATTGCACATGTGGCCTTAGCGGCAGCACCTGCTGGGCAGGATGCTCTTGCCATGGGTTTATTAGCCAAATTGGGGCGTGTCTTCTTACTCATACCGCTTAGCTTTATTTTAATGTATTGGATGAAACGAACCGGAAAGATTCGTACAGGTACTAAAGTAGAGTTCCCCTGGTTCCTCATGGGCTTTATTGCGGCAAGTATTTTGGGAAGTTATGTTTTTGGAAAATATATTGTAGTTTCACCTAGTCTAATGAACGAACTTTCTCAGCTTACTACCTTTATGTTAACGATGGCTATGGTAGGCATGGGGCTAAATGTGAGCTTTAAGACTTTGCGAGAGAAAGCAATGCTGCCCTTACTGGTACTTTCTGTTACTTCGATCATTCTTGTAGGACTAACATTTGTAACCGTATGAATAGAAAGTATGTGCTCGTGATGAGATAGCTGGCAAATGAGGTTAGTAAAACTGGAAAAAGCTCTGCTTGCGTATAGCTGGCAGAGCTTTTTAGTGCTTTCGTATTATAAGGCTGAAATATATAATGAATGAATCGTAACTTTTTACATAGGAGTCGCGTCTATCAAAATGGAGGCTTTAGAGGGGCATAGAATGTAAAATTTACATAGTGAAAAATTAGAGATTGGTAGGGTACATATGAAGAAAATTTGTTTATTTGCTTTTTTGTTTCTGTTTCTATTAGCATTTCCAAGAGAAAGTCACGCTGCGTCTTCAAATTCACATATTCAGCTGGATGGTAAAGATATAAGTGTCAGCAAGGGGGTGCAGATCCAGGAAGTAAAGGGCAATGTGCTGGTTCCACTTCGTCTTATTGTAGAAGAATTGGGTTATAGTGTGAATTGGGAGTCCAAGACAGGGACTGTAACTATACATAAAGAAAATCTTAACCTGAGCCTTCAGGTCAACAATCCCATTGCCTCAGTCAATGATCAACCGATGGGGTTGGCTGTAGCTCCTTTGCTTAACGGGGGGACGACTTATGTTCCGCTTCGCTTTGTATCTGAACAGACAGGAGTGGAAGTGGTCTGGAACAACGAACTTAAAACCGTATTCTTGACGACTCCGCCTGCTTCAAGCGGAAATAGCGTGACCACCCGTGATCACTCTGCTACTCAAGCTGCAAGCGATGCTATAGAGAGTGAGCGTACGGCTGTAAACCAAATTCGCTTCAACAATCACCAATTGACGATAACGGTGGATGGAAAAGTAAGCCCCAAAGTCACCAAGTTAACTCAACCAGATCGTATTGTTGTAGATATACCTGATTCGAAGTTTGGTGAGGAATTTCCAGCCTCACAATCAATTAACAATGGTGGACAAGGAAGCTTTCCAGTCACAGAAGATCTAGATGTTTCCAAGGTAAGATACTCCATGTTTAGTACAAACCCAGCCTCGGTACGTATTGTGATTGATCTTGATCACAGCACACCCTTTCATCTTATTAATGCAGTTGATGGTAAAGTGATCGTAGCGTTGGATCAGGCAACGGAGGAGTCAGCATCTACCGATACTGTTATATCTACTATACCTGTTGAGCCTACGATGTCTTCTGACGGACACGCGCAGGGGATTGACGTCTCGCACCATAATGGCAATATTGATTGGCAGCAAGTGGCGGCGGCAGGCAAGACATTTGCTTTTATTAAAGCTACAGAGGGCACCAAGTATCAAGATAATCAATTTTTAGCAAATGTTCAGGGGGCCAGAGATGCTAACATCCTGGTTGGCGCTTACCACTTTTTGAACGCAACTACCGTGGATGGAGCTCGCCAGGAAGCAGCTAATTTTGCTAGGGCTATAGATTCAGCAGGAGGAAGGCTAGATCTGCCCCCTGTGATGGATTATGAAAATAATCCCAAAGGTCTTGCTTCCGCACAGATCAGTGAAGTGGCTCATGCATTTTTGGATGAAATGGAGAAGCTTACCGGGCGTGAGCCGATCGTATACACGGGAAACGTCTTTGCTTCCAAGTTTGATCCTACGTTTTCTATGTATAAATTGTGGGTAGCGCGATACAGCACTACGCAAAAGCCGACCGCAGTTCCAGCTTGGAATAGCTGGTGGGCTTGGCAGTACAGTAGTACAGGCAGTGTTCCAGGTATTAGCGGCCAAGTCGATCTAGATGAGTACAATGGAACAATAGATGAACTTCGTGCTTCATTGGCAGGCTCGCTTGATTAGCAGGTTCATGTCATGATTAATCCTCGCGAATCCGAATTAGGATCTGCGAGGATTTTTAATGTCTGATTTGGTTAGCCAGGCATGATCCATACGATTTCGCTGATTCGAACAAAGAATTTTTTACCGTATACATCCAAGATGACATGGTCAGGCTTACTATCTACTACACATCCATCAATTCTGCCACGTGTTGTTTCAAGTACAACGTACTTGCCGATCATCGATTTTAATGTCTCTACGACATACGGATCTACGGGGTGTACCACGACATGGTGGGAGGTAGGATGGTGAGGAAAAGGTTGGTTAACGTTATAATTAAACATTTGATTTGAATTCAATTGCTTCACTCCTTCAGGATTAGTTGTGATATCCTATGCTCCTGCCTAGAAAAGGTGTAGGCTAATGCCCATCAGCGAGAATATTCATAACATTGCCAAAAAGCCCGGTCCATAGGAAAGCTCAATACATAAGCTATGTTGTACCTTGAATTGAAGGAGGCAATGATCCATGAGTGAATGTGAAAGAGGTTGCGGTGGCGGTTCAGTAGGGGGCTACCCAGGCGTTTGGACATCGACAGGAGCTATTCTGGTGCTGTTCATTCTGCTCGTTATCATTACAAAGTCTTTGTGGGTCTAAATTGAATTGAGTTAGCTTAACCCCCCATTGGGATATAACCGATGGGGGGTTAAGTGTTTTAGAGAATGGATCGTATGATAAAACACCCCAAATAACAGCGTACAGGCCCTACACAAACTGTGCCGGGCTGGGCAGCTGTCACATGAGGTGCTTTGGCATCTATAGACAGGAACGGGCAATGGATTGAGGACTAAATTAAAGCAATCGCCAACAGGGTGAACAGGCTTAAAGTTAAGATTTGATTACCGTACCCGTAAGGATAAAAGGCAGACGTTTGTACACGTCCATTCCGTTCAGTTTTTAAGTACACATTATTACGATCTACATCTGTAATGGTTCCTTCGTACTGTTTTCCATCAATGGTGAGAATACGCACCCTTTTATTCATACAGTTCAAACAGTTGTAGTAAGCGTCCATTCAATCACCCCCTCTTATACACATTGGCATTTTATGAGAGAGAAAGCCTTATGGTAACGGCGAACATACAGGGAAGGGGGATTCCGTCGTACTTAAGGTCTGACTAGGGTTAATCTTACTCTTGATAGGGATTAAAGGAAAAGCCAGGATATCCATGGGTATAGGTGTAGCCTCTTTGGGGGGCGACCTGACGATGTGATGAAGTATCGGTTAGCCTTACGTGAATCCCTGGTTTTCGAGGTGGCTGCTGTTTGCAGTCATTGGAAGGACCGATGATGATAGGTTTTTTTATAGGGGCGAGCGCTTCCTGGACCTTTTTCTCATCCAGACAGTAAGTATGAGCCATAATGTTACTTGGCGTGAGCCGCAAAACATCGGAGCCCAAAATGAATTCAGGGACTGGAGCGTTAAAAATCGCCAACAAGTGAGTGTTGTCCACCGTGGCGACTAGATAGTGCCACCATCCCTGAGGGACGTTAGCCACCTGTCCAGGTGTAATCGGAAAATGTCGTAACTCGCGGGTAAAAGGATTAATCAGTGACACGGTCACTGCTCCAGAGATACAGTATATTAGTTCTGTGGCATTTTGATGGTAGTGAGGCTCTACAACATTAGCAGTGCTGAGACGGATATCCAGTAGCGATACATTTGCTAATGTATTCAGCTGCTGGATCGACAGCTCGTTGATTGAGTTCTGAGCATCTTTCTGAAACAAAATATTGTCGCTTAAATCATAGGTGAACTGTACAGTGGGAGAGGTGTAATCCATATATGAATTCACGTGTTCTTTCCTGCCTTTCTGTTACTCGAAATGAATGATCGTACGCTACTCTATGCATTCGCCCATATATATGTGCACAAAAATGTGGTTTAAAAAAGCAGATGTCAGGTTCAGGTCCTGGGTAGATTGAATCGAAAAATAGCGAAAAAAGTCACGTATTCAAGTGTAGTCAAAATGTGATCTATTGCTTCTCATACACGTCATCCCTTGCTGGATAGTGTTTTATTGATTTGGGTATTCTTAGGACCAGAGCCGGATGATACGTAAATGCGGCTTGTGGTATACTGCAACGGACGTGTGAACGCATCAATGTCCGATTCCATATGTAGCCACGCGTCATTTCCGCAGCTAGTCATAAGTTATGGCACAAGAAGCATCATCGGATAAACGTCCCTGAGTTGTACAGGCCGGAATGGTTGCACCGGACAGAACATGAAAGAGGAGGTTGTCTGGAATATGAAAAAATTATCTATTTTAATCCTGTCCTGCGCATGCATGTTAGGTACTGTATTATCAGTCGCACCAGGACAAGCACAGGCACAATCGTCAGCTTTAAAGAAAGGGATTCAAAGCGAACGAGTGCTGGAGCTTCAACAGCAGCTTCATTCACTCGGTTACTTCAAAGCTGGTTTTACGGGATACTATGGCTCTTTGACCAGCAAAGCGGTGGCTCGTTTTCAGAGGGATCACGGTCTGGCGCCTGACGGTATTGCCGGAGCGGCAACACAGGCCAAGCTCGATTCGTTCGGAAAGGTCCGCGTAACCGCATTGGATCAACTGGCACGGATCATTTATTCCGAGGCGCGCGGAGAATCGTTTGAAGGACAAGTAGCTGTCGGCGCTGTCGTATTAAACCGTGTACAGTCCGGCGAGTTTCCAAGCTCGATTCCGGACGTTATTTTACAGCCGGGTCAATTCACCGCTGTACAGGACGGTCAATACCGCTTGAAACCCAACAAGACTGCGTACCGAGCAGCCAGACAGGCACTTAATGGTGCTGACCCGACCAATGGGTCTTTGTTTTATTACAACCCAGCCATTGCCACAGCCAAATGGAGTAAAAGCCGTCCGGCTGTCATTTCGCTTGGTCGTCATACATTTACGAATTGATTCCATATGAGCATTTGTGATTTTTTCCATCCGTCAGTAGCTTCTTCTAGAAGCGATGACGGTTTTTTGTATATTCACAAACTTGTAATATGTTAGGGATGATGTATCTCGTTTCATATTAAAAATTCTACCTATTATTCCGATACTCTTAATAGACAAAAAATGAAATCAAAGGAGTCTTTCTAAAATGAGTCAACATCCTTATACCATCGAAGTGGATCAAGTCATTAAAACGGTACATATGGCAGTGAATGGAGTTTTTAGCCAAGAGGAGTATGACAGCTTTGTAAAGGATTATATAGCCAAAACTTCTTCTATTCAGGCATCAAACTTTACACTCAGGGTAGATTGCACCCAAATGGCACTTTTGGGACCAGGTGAAGTAGAGAAACTGAAGGGTTCTTTTGCACGTTATAAAGAAACTGGATTTGCCAAAATAATTTTTGTCATCAGCCTCCAGCAAACGATTATTAAAATGCAGCTTGGTCGTGTAGCACGTGAAGCAGGATTAAACAACGTAGATATTGTAGTACAATAATGCGCTGACGTATGTGTAAGGGGGAAACCTGATGAGCCATATCAGAATAAAAGCACTGGGAGTGCACCATCCGTCCCATTCGTTGGATAACGAATATTATGTTCGCCATTTTGACGAGCGGGGAAAGGATATTCGACGCTTCATGGAGCATATGGGTAGAAAACAGCGTTATATCATTGATGATCCGAACGAAAACGGTCTAACCATGGGAATAGCAGCTGCGCAAAAAGCTCTGGAGCAAGCCGGTATGACAGGTCGTGATGTGGATATGATCGTGTTCTCCACTCAAGTTCCTGAGTCGCTGTTTCCGATGAATGCCTTGTTTGTACACCAGGCGATTGGGGCCAGACATGATGTGGCAGTGATGGATTCCAATGCAAATTGCGCAGGGATGACAGTAGCTGTCGATCAAGCCAGTCGGTCGATGTTGTCTAATCCCGAGGTGCGGACAGCGCTTATTATCGGCTCAGATTATAATTCGCTCATTTCCGATCCCGCGGATGAGATTACGTATGCGAACTATGGCGATGCTGCATGTGCAGCTATTTTGGAGCGTACAGAAGAGGACACCGGATTTATAGATTCCCTGTATTATACGGACCCCATCAATATAGATAAAATATTGTACCCGGCCCAGGGGTTAGCGGCGACACTCCAAAGGAACGCACCCGGCAAATTTATTCAGTGGCTTCCGTTCGACGCCAATATGGCCTTGCCTCCAACATTTGAACTGCTTGAACGTATTATAAAAAAGAATGGGCTTACACCTCAGGATGTACGGGCTTATTGTCTGTCGCAGTTTTCCTTGGCCAATGTGTTGAAGATCCAGGATCATTTGGAGCTAGAGGATGACCAAATGATTTATGTGGGTGATCGTTATGGTTATACAGGTACCAGCAGCCCGTTCATTGCTCTATATGAAGGTATCGAATCGGGTCGTATCCGGCGCGGCGATTATGTGCTATTTTGGACGATTGGAGCTGGATATCAACTGGTTGCTATGTTGTTTAAATATTAGGAATACGAAGACCTTGCAGCTGCAAGGTCTTTTTGTATATCCCACCATGATATTTGTAATGATTTGGTTGTGTTAGGTATGATTATTTTGTAAAATTTAAACAATGAATTCATTAGGGAGAGCTTATATTGCGGACGTTGGATAACATGACAATGATGACGAAAACATCGTACACAATTCATAATAGGAGCTGAAGAGTCATTAAAATCGAAAATTTATTTTACGGGGAACGAATAAAACTGGCCGCTGTTAGGGAAGAAGATGCTGAACTGATGTTCAAATGGGGTGAGGATGCGAAGTATTTGCGCAATGTAGATACGGATTTGGCACTCCCCTACACGTTGAAACAGATGGAATCAGAAGGATCTCCTAGCTCTAACGAGGTCTATTTTCGCTTAAGAACATTGGCAGACGATGTCCTGATTGGATTTGTTGCTATTCATGGGATTGAGTGGAATAATCGCTGCGGGCAGCTGGCAGTAGGTATAGGTAATACGGACTACCGTGGCAAAGGTTTTGGAGCGGAAGCTATACGTCTCATTCTTCGTTATGCGTTTTATGAGCTGAATTTAAATCGGGTCGGCTTGGATGTGATTGAGTACAATACACAAGCGATCCGTACCTATGAGAAGGCAGGGTTCCAGCTTGAGGGGAGAGTTCGTTCCGCTGTTCTCCGTGATGGCAACAGCTATGATCGCATCATGATGGGCATTCTGTACTCTGAATGGAGCTCGTCTCTTTAAATGTAATAGATACACAATTTGTTCATAATATATTCCATAATAAGCCTTTTAATAATGTGAAAAGAGGTTTATAGTTAAGGGGTCACATGCCCAAATCATTATTAATTTGAGTATGAGTCAAAGCTGAGGAGGAATTTACATGGCAAACGTTGTAAGGTCCGTTACTTCACCCAAGAAATTTATTTCTGGACAAAATCTGCTCTCGTCGTTAAATGACTACATTAAGGATTATGGCGATAAGGCCTATGTTATTTGCGATGAATTTATCCTTGAAAGAGCCCAAAAGGAGGCAGGTGCTTCGATTGAAGCAGCTGGTAACCAGGTGGTCTTCGAGAAATTCCAATATGAATGTACAAAAGAAGAGATTGATCGTAACCGTGAATTAGTACGCAAACATGGTTCGAACATCATTATAGGGATTGGCGGGGGAAAAACGCTGGATACCGCCAAGGCAACAGCCTATTATGAAAAGCTGCCTGTCGCTATTTTTCCAACCATTGCTTCTACTGATGCTCCTTGTACCGCGCTTGCGGTTATTTACAAGAAGGATGGCTCCTTTGATGAATATTTGTTCCTGCCTACGAATCCAGATGTAGTACTTGCAGATACAGGTATTTTGGCAGCGGCGCCTGCACGTTTCTTTGCAGCTGGTATTGGTGATGCACTGGCAACTTATTTTGAAGCTCGTGCGTGCTATCAGGCCAATGGGGACAATCTGGTGCTGAACAAGCCTTCCACTACAGGTCTGGGACTTGCTCGCCTTTGCTATGATACATTGCTGGAAAATGCCGTGAAGGCAAAGCGTGCAGTGGATCGTAAAGTATATACTCGTGCAGTTGAGGATACGATTGAAGCGACCATTTATCTGAGCGGTGTCGGAGCAGAATCAGGCGGATTGGCAGCAGCACATGCTATTCATAATGGCATGACGGCTGTTCCTTCACTTCACAAAGCACAGCATGGTGAGAAAGTTACATTCGGCTTGTTAACTCAGCTGGTGCTGGAAAACGCACCAAAAGAAGAGCTAGAGACCGTGATTAAGCTGGTTAAGGATGTAGGTCTTCCATTAACGCTTCGTGATCTGGGTGTAGAGGAATTTGTTGAGGCTGAATGGCGTCAGGTGGCTGAAGATGCTTGTGCAGCAAATGATACAATGGTCAACATGCCGTTCCCAGTTAGTCCTGATGATGTGTATAACGCAATCATCGCAGCAAATGCGATTGCAGAATCCTATCAAGAATAGTTTCTTTCTAGCTAGAAAAATGGATTTACAAAGACGGGTCTGTCATATCACTGACAGACCCGTTTCGTTTACGTGCACGATCTTGTGAAAGAAAAGAAGGGGATCAGGGACTTATATCCTATCTTGTTCTGACCGATATAGATGTAACAGGGAAAATAGGTTGGTCACACAGCAGGAGGAGATTTGATGTTGGTACATGGTAAAACGCGTAGGGGCAACTTGTACATCCATATGTCCAGCGGTTTTCACAAGATCGGGGATTTTCGGGAAGAATATTCCGTAGCACCAGGTGATCGGCTGATGTCTAGATTAACCAAGCGGATCTACACCATTGTATCTGTACATCTTGGTGAAGAGGCATATGCCGATCTTGATCTTGAAGAGGTAATTAGAAATAGTTAGGGAGCTTCATTTGGATTGGGTAGAAAAAAGCTTGCACTTCGCTCTAGGAGCAAAGTGCAAGCTTTTTTCTTTCAGCGGAGGGACTCATGGAGAAGATCGCGTGTGATAATATTATTTTGGTTCATAAAATGTCTGATGGCTGCCTGCGAATTGGTTGCCGACAGTTCCTTTCCCCATGTCATGGCATAGGCCCAGGCTGGCTGATTCTGTAGCACCTTCGCACTCGGCAGAATATCACTTTCTCCGATTCCCATAGGCTTGCCCTGCGCAAGCTTTAGCAATTCAGTGTAGTAGGAGGACCTGTAATCATTATTATAGATATCGGCTGCAAGCACATCTACCCGGTTAATGCCTGGAAAGGACAGACTATAGGGAGTGCTATAAGCGTTCGGGGCATTGGGACTCCAGACCCACAATAGGTTATCTAAATGATGGACATGTACGAACCGATCATACATTAGATCCCACAGCTTAGCGTAATTTTGTTTGTTCCCCCACCAAAACCAGTTACCATTCATTTCATGATAGGGTCTCCATAAAACTGGCACATCCGCATCCCGTAAGGTCTTAAGGGACAGAGCCGCCTCGTCCAAATCAGCGATGAGTTGCTTATATTGTGGGGTACCCGGCGTGACGTAACGATTAAATTCAGCTTGAGTAATTTTTGCTTGTACGTTTTTCCACGTTTTTGGTTTGCCCGGTAACGCCTGATGAAAGGTGATAGCTACGATTCCGCCGTCCTGACTCCATTGAATAGCGCTATTCACAACACGCTGACGTTGCTCTCGTAAGGCAGTACGGGATTGATTAGCCAACCCTCCAAACTCATAGCCGTGAAGTCCCGCGTATTGTCCGCTGATTTGTTGCAGCTTGTTATTTTGTTCATCCGGTGCCTCTAAGTAATCGTGCTGTCCGGAAATTAGCATATCATCCGGCACATTAGTTAGGTAGGCAAGTAATTGCCTGGCTTTGGCAGAGGCATGAGCATTAATTGGCGGGGCGGCATCGGCAACAATGAACGATTGTTGAGAGCCGCTAAAGAGTAAAACAAGCATTAGCAGTAGCACCCTCTGTAACCAAAAGCGTGTTGAGTGAGATTTCATGGCGCTCCTCCTTTGATGCTGGTAATGGGGTTAGTATTTTTCTTTTTGTTTTCTAAGCTGTATGTAGGCGCTAATCATGATCACTACTAGACTAATCATGGTCCACCCATTGAGTTCCTGCAAGTGTATCCAGTTGTCCCACACAAGGAAGCCTGATATAAAGACAAGCAAACCCACTGTAAGGTACATTTTGGTTTGTGCTGGACGCTTGGTACGTTTAGAAACCCAATGTATGATGCCTAGAATAAAGGCTGCCTGAAATAAAAATATACCCATTATCATTAAACTAGCTATAAAAATAGGGGACATCCGTTTCCTCCTCCTAGATCTACAAACAGAATATGCAGGTTTTAAGCGGATGTGGATTCTTGGATGTAAGTTTCATTATAAATGGAGTAACCAGTTGCGCCCTGATACGATCCTGAACAAGTTGACTAAATTATACCATAACTACCGTCCTGCAATGAAAGGCGTCTAAATACCCACTCTTCCTTAATTCGTCATCATACTTTATATTCAGTGAAATATCGACATGTTGGTTTGTATACTCATACATATGAAGCTTCATTCGGAAGTTGCATTGAATTATAGGCATAATTGCAACGCGAAATCGACGGAAAAGTTTGGTATGATTAAAGTGGATTGCAAAGGAGGCCTTCATATGAATGAAGAACACAGACCATTTTCTAGTCCGGTAGATGCTGAGGGAACCAAAGCAAACTTTGATGCCAATCAGCGGAAGCTTCACTCCGAGGGAGCTTCAAGCCTGTGGCGTCAGGTCAGTAATCTGCTTATTCTGGTTGGCGTAATTGCATTGATTATTATTATAGGTCGATTACTATAATGAGATGACTGAAAAGTAAGAAAGTTTAGGACGTGATACGTTGTTAAAGGCAGCTTTACTTTTTATTTTGGCAGGCATCGCTGAAATCGGAGGTGGATATCTGATCTGGCAATGGCTGCGAGAAGGCAAGACATGGTATGTCGGACTTTGCGGCGGAGTGATTTTAGCTGTCTATGGAGTCATTGCTACCTTTCAGGTTTTCTCCTCCTTTGGGCGTGTATATGCAGCGTACGGAGGTGTCTTTATTGTTCTTTCCATTGCATGGGGCTGGTGGATTGATAAAAAGACACCTGACTTGTACGATTTCATTGGTGGATTGATTTGTTTGGTAGGTATAGCTGTAATTCTGTTGCCGCGCTCAGGGTGATAGGACAAAAACCCCTTTTTTATTTTCAAAAACATGACTATAGGTCTACAAAAATAAGCTTCATATTCCGAAATAGAACTTAAGGAGGGGGTTCTATGAACTGGAATCAAATGAAGCTTAGATTGAAATTTGGCAGTGCTATGCCGAAGAGTGAAGGTAATTTCTCTTTTGGTCTCTTGTGCGGACTCTTCATCAGCATTGTATTGTGGATCTCGATTATTGGCTGGATCATGCTTATCTTCAAGTGATACTTAATAACCTGTGACCTATAATTCATGCTTTATTTGGTAAAGTCATTACGTAGCTTATCTATTCCACGGCCCACGGCTTCATCAATCATATCGGTAGCTGCAGGTGAATCGGCATCAGGGTCAGGAATCCGATCAAATCCTGGTTCACGCTTATCCAGAGATTGTTTATATTCGATTTGATCGTCAGTAAGACTCTTTTTTTCGGAGTTATGTTTTTTCATAGCACATTACACGCTCCTTCTTAGGCATGATTCAGTTCTACACTTTACATAAACGCTTATGCTCCATATTAAACGCTTATAAAATAAACCGGGAAGGATAAATCCCGCCCGGTACTTTCCAAACAACTAGCGATGCTCAATCAAATCAATCGCTCCCAGAACAACATGAGCCAGTCCGAAACCGAGAATGCCTGTAGCTGCAAGTTTGTACTTACTGCTCAGCAACACAGCGCCTGAAGCCGATACTACCGTCCCAAGAACAGTTGGAATCATACCTTCACGCATTCGTAACACCCCTTCTGGTGGTTTGGAAAGACATTTATTAGTGTAGTTCAAATGTGCACAAGTTATACAAAAAGAGATTTTTTATTATTTTTTTTAAAAACACTTTACATTTTGATAAAATTGTCGTATTATAAGTTGGTGCCCGGTTGAACGACATTTACATAGCGAGAACACTTCTTAATAAGTAAGCTTCTCAGATACTTGTAAGACAAGAACAAGTAAGTGTAAAATAGCGTTCCTAAATACTTGCCGGGGTGGCGGAATTGGCAGACGCACAGGACTTAAAATCCTGCGGTAGGTGACTACCGTACCGGTTCGATCCCGGTCCTCGGCATACTAGTTTTATTGCATGAAACCCTTGATACTCAAGGGTTTTTTGATTTTTTTGGGGTTGAGACCATAACACTCATATCACAGGGAGCGAGCGTCTTTTTCGCTTTTGGGGACGGATTGGGGACGAACTTTTGGATCGAAGATGTCAAGGTGCGCTGTCGTTTTACGACTGAGCTTCTTGGTGACGTGAGCATAGGTATCTGAAGTCACCTGAGATGTGGAGTGGAATGTCGCGATCGATGTTGAAGCTCCTTGATGGATGTTCCCTGACCCAGCAAATACGTTGCATTTGTATGGCGGAGACCATGAAGTGATGCATTACGGAAATCGTTCCCCTCACACTAGTTTTCCACTGCTGGGACGGCGTTTTATGGTAATAGGTTTCCCTGTACCTGAGTGAAAAATAAAGTTCCGATCCCTGCCTTTCCATATCCCATTTGCCTTTGCCTCAAACCTTAGTTTACGCATGTTTTTAACATGGACGACCAGTTCCTCCATATACCATTAAGGCATATCTACATAATCGTTAGGTGCTTTATTCTTAGTATCTGTAATGTCCGCCTGGCCATTTTTGGTGCTTGAAATGCTCTCGTCAATCCTCAATCTGCTGTTTTCAAAATCGCAATCGTCTTCGTCTAAAGCAATTAACTCACCGCGTCGGAATCCTCCCATTATCACCCCCAAGAAAAAGTTTCCATTTAGAGTCTGTATAAAGTAACTTATCAATTACCTCAACTGCATCTTCCAGACACGCTCTATTATTCTTATCTACCGCTTTTTTGAAATAGTATTCATTCTGAAAAAAAGGGGACCCTAAAAGATAACCGGAAACAATTCTATAGCTTAATCTTAGATATTTTACAGAATACTAAAACCAGGAATCGCAGAAGGAGTAGGGATGGTTGTTGAGTGGTTGATTTATTACGGTAGCCAAAGTTACAATTTAATGATTTGAAAACGAGAGGTGCATTATGGAAAATCTCAATATAACCCAGCTTGAGAAACGTATAAAAATTTTGCTTGAATGGAAATCTGTATTGTTGTGTTTGGCAGAAGATGAATTGTCACCATATGATAAGCAGTGTGCAGAAAAAGAGCTTAGTCGCGAAGATCAACACTTTATCACGAATCTTTGTATGTTATATAACATACGATTGCATCCTGATCAAAGTAACCTCGATGTCCAAAAAATCACTAAAAACTTTGAAGAACAACTCAAAATTATTGATTTTGAGTTGAGTTACGAAGTGTTTGAAAAATTATAATAGATTACCAACTTAGAGTGCATCCAATTTAGATTAGCGGGACCTTTTTCATTGCAGGAATTACCACAAATACGGCAGAATAACTATTCTGAGGTGATCAGCATGAAACATACATATAAAGTGTTAAAGTCGGATATAGAACTATTTGCAGCTGCATTAAGACAGTAAGAGTATATGTTACAGCCATTGGGAGAGGGTTTGATAGATATTGTGGACTACGGTGGCGTAGTGAAGAAGATTACACCGGAGTCGGTTAAGATTAATGGATCTTACTTCTTTCATAAAAGTTCGAATTTAGAGTAGAAGTGAAAGGAGCTACCGGATTGTAGATGGTGTCACTTTAAGGTAGACCATATCAAAAAATAGGAGGGGGAAATGATGAAGAAAAAAATATTTCTGTTCTTGATTTTATCTTTATCTATAGCAACTACGGTAGATGCAGCTTCATCCAGTAAAACTAGTGGAAACAACATAATTTCTCAAAGATCGGGCGGAAGCGCAACTGTAAAAGAAGCCTTTAGTGTCCCTAAAGGATGGGGTCATGTTAAACTTTGTATGAAGAATCACTCTGATCATCCAGTAAGAGTAAGTTTAACTCACAGCAGTTCAAACAAACTATATATTGAAGCATTAGTAATCGCTCCTCATGACACAGTGACTTGGAAATCTACTGATCAAGGTTTCAGCGACGGTTTGCGTTCTGGAGACTACATACTTCAGTGGAGAGGTAGTGATTATAAAGTTGACGGAGAAACATGGGGAGTAGCTGATTCACAGCCTGGAAACCTCTAAATTACCCTAGGACTACAACTTGTCCTTCTGGCCATTTGATGAGGAAGGTTAACTACGTGTTTGTTCAAGCCAGCAAGTGAAGTAATCTCCTTAATTGGTCGGGAGAGTTTTTTCGTTGATCAATTTTTTAGAGTAGATGTGAAAGGCTCTGTTATTAACTGGCGAGTCTTTTTTCTAATTAATCACGAAAAAAATTAATTTTATATATATTCTAGCCTATTCTTAATAAATACTATAAGAATAAGTCAGCAATTTATGAGATGAATGTTTGTTTTTTTAGGTAAAGTTACAAATAATGATAAATATATTGATTAGGCTATTTGTTGTGATATATTAAGGATAGAAATACACAATATCCCTACAACAATAAACAATGGGAGAGTGTGATTATGAATTTTAACAAAAAGTGGTTAGTTTTTGGTTTGTCATTTGCTATTTTTTCTGCTGTACCTTTGAGCGTGTCAGCCCAATCAAACGATTTAGAAACATCAGATGCTGTTTTTAGTCATGTTATTATTCCCCAAGCTTATATCGATGGTATTGATAATGGAATATTGGATGAACATGGGGAATTTAATGACTTTTCGTTCCCTTACGATCTTAGCGAGGGAAACCAAGTCAGAATAGAATTTGTTGATAAAGACCAGGTTGGTATAACGTTTAAAGTTTATGATCCAAACAATAAACAAGTCGTTGCAGCCTCAGGACACACCACAAAAACAAATAAATACAAAGTTACAAAAACATTTAGACCGAGAGTGAATGGTGATTATCGGGTTGCTATTGTTTCAGATGATGGAACTGGCGGCCACGGATTCTCAATAAAAGTAAGATCTCTTTAATTAGTGTTGCCCTCTAATTGAGGGCTTTTTTTCTTAATCATTCATGATGTAATTATTGGATTATTATACAAATAATAAAAGAAAGGACATCCAAATATGAAAAAACTAATTGGAAACTTGCTTATTTCCATCTCATTATTACTGTGGGCTGTTATGCCTGCATATAGTTATGCTGAACAGTCTAATCAATATAACTATGAATTCTTTCAGTCTGAAAAAATCCAAGAGCATCAGGATGTTAAAGAATATATATATCAGAAGGGATTTGAAAAATATTTAAAGTCGAAGGACCAGTTGGATGAGGAAATAATAAATTTATATAATCTAGAAACGATGGCAAGCGATACTACGCCAGATGAGTCTGAATTAGGAATGAATTCAAATAGCGTTTTAGATGATACGTATGGAGAGGCACCCAAAGTCACCAGTGAAAAAGAAGCTGAAATTGCCAAAGAATATGGATTAGTTAAACCAGAGACGCATATTAAAGAGTTTGATCAACATATTTTAGTGCAACGGAATAAAATAAACAATAGTATTATGAATATATGGTATATAAATTATATATGCACGAACTATGGATTCACAATCATGGCAATTAATATTGGTGATGACCCTTTGGATGTAATTTCTGGGACTTTAAAAAAGTACAACAAGAATAAAGATAATTGGAGAGTAGTTGCAACAAAAAAATTCAATAAAACTTTAGTGAATACAGGTAAGGTTTTTTCTTGGAATAATAGCAGGAACGCAGTTTCAGATTATTTTGAGTATGATATAGTAGTCAGTGACAACGGATCTACTTTTAAATATGACAACCATGATAAACTTAACTATAAAAGATATTATTTTGATGCTAATAAGTATAATATTTTGAAGGCACTAGGTGGAGAAAGGCATCATTTTGTATCTGACAAGGCATTAACAAGTGAAGGATTTAATGCGAAAGTAGCACCAGCAGTGAGAATGCTTTACAGAGATCATTTAAATACACCGTCTTGGGGATCTAGAGCTTCATCATTGGAGTTTAGGAGTAAAGAACAAGAATTTCTTAAGAAAAAAGATTTTAAGGAGTTATTACGTTTCGAGGTTAGTGGACTAAAAGAAGCGGCAGATTCAGAAGGAGATTATAAGAACCTACAGGAAAAATATTATGATTCTCTAGTAACAGTGCTTTTGTTAAGCGAGAAATATTTTGGTATAGAAGATCAAACATAAATTGTGACAGGAGAGTAACGTTTGTGGATAACTTAATTATCGAACCAAAAATAGGCATTGGTATGATTACGCTGGGTATGAGTAAAAGTGAGGTGGAGCACTGTATTCGCTCATACAGCAATCAATATGATAAATTGGACAAAGACCCCAACTATTTTCATTACGTTTTTACGATTGAATACGATTCTTTAGGGAAAGTTAATTTTATTGAAGTCGCCTCTCATGCAAAAGAGCAGTTTAATTGTTTGTTTAAAGAAATTGATATATTTAATACAAAAGCAGATGAACTAGTCAAGTTAATCGATAAAATATCTCCTTACGACCGAAATCACCCTGAGATTGGTTGGACGTACTCTTTTCCAGAGTTAGGGTTGTCATTATGGCGTTCAAGAATATTTAATGAGGAAGATACAAAAGAAGAGTGGTTTAAAGAAATGGATGTTGAAGAGCAGGAAGATGAGCTCAGGTTTCGTTATTTTGAAACTGTAAGTTTATTTTTCCACGTATAGAAAATCACGTTATCATGGCTCTGCTATTTTTATGTTAGTAGAGCCTTTTCTTGACTTGGTTGCAGAACTCATGTTTGTATATAATGCTGACAAAGGAGTTGATCGCTTTGTTACCAGACATTGAGCGTAAGTTACTGAGTATTCTGTACAACTTTTCTGCACAGAATGGACGAATGCCAATTATGAATGAACTGGAGATAAAGACAGGTAGGAGTGTAACGGATATAAAGTCGGGGTCTTTTGACCTTGGAGAAGGACAACTATACTTGTATGGGCTAACAAAACGGGTACGAATCATATCGTAATTATAGAGGTCTGGGCTAGGGATCCGAAGATTTCCACAAAGCCAACGCCGCCTGAAACTGTAAACAGATTCTATATAGAATATAAGCCTCGGATAATCTGAGGTTTATATTCTATTAGATGTAAATTATATCCATTGCAAGGAAGGATGTTCAGAACATAATTTTTACATAACACATCAGGAGACTACATACATGTCGAAAAAATTAGAAGGTAATGGCTTGTGGGAAAGCAGTCGGATTATCATACCAGAACACAAGGAAGTGTACTTAAAACTCATGAAAGACCGTCAGCGGGGAGGCAAGCCGGAACTTGACGATCAGGAAGCCCAGTTGATCGAGCAAGCGCTTATAGAGTCCTACAACACATGTCAACCTATAACATTGGGGTTTTTAGCCCGTTCGATGACGAAGAACTCACAGGTGTAATCACGTCTATAAATACTGCTCGTAGGGAAGTAAAACTGTTTCGTGGCGAGGATAATTTTAGTTTGATCGAGTTGGAGGGTATCATTTCAGCAAGTATCTAGCAAAAATCTAAGAGGAGTAAATATTCTACTGACGTTATCCAACAAACAAGAAATGTTTTCAACCCCTTACCTGCGACAATCCAAGTCGAAGTCTTTCGAGGAGCATTTGATGCTAGTGTTTTAGCTAATTAACTAAAAAAGAAAAATCCTATATGTGGCTGGAAAGTTAACAAAAGAGGCAGGGGGATCCCTGCCTTCGGAGTTTTATAATTCTACGTCTGAGAAAAGCGGAGTGGACAAATAACGCTCACCTGTATCAGGTAATATGACCACGATCATCTTGCCTTTGTTTTCTGGAAGTTTCGCAATTTGTGTTGCTGCATAAACCGCAGCCCCAGAAGAAATACCAACAAGCAGCCCTTCTGTTTTTGCAAGCAGGCGAGCAGTTTCAAACGCATCTTCGTTTTTAACTTTGAAAACCTCATCTACATATTCTTCATTAAAGTTATTTGGAATGAAACCAGCACCGAGTCCTTGTAGTTGATGTGAACCTGGATTACCGCCAGACAGCACTGGTGAATCGAACGGTTCGACGGCTATCACTTTTACAGAAGGTTTTCGTTCCTTCAATGCCTGTCCAACGCCCGAAATAGTTCCACCTGTACCTACGCCCGCGATAAAAATATCTACACCGCCGTCCGTATCATCCCAGATTTCCACAGCTGTAGTTTTGCGATGAATTTCTGGATTGGCAGGATTGCTAAACTGCTGTGGTATGAAAGAGTTTGGTGTTTCGGCAGCCAAAAGCTCAGCACGCTTGATAGCGCCTCTCATCCCCTCGGATCCCGGTGTTAACACAAGCTCAGCACCGAACGCAGTCAAAAGCTTGCGACGTTCGATACTAAACGTTTCAGGAAGTGTAATTATAAGTTTGTATCCAAGAGCCGCAGCCGCAAATGCAAGTCCGATTCCAGTATTGCCACTTGTCGGCTCGATAATAATGGAGTCTTTATTGATTAAGCCTTTCTCCTCAGCGTCTTTAATCATAGCATATCCAATGCGGTCCTTAACGCTACCAGCCGGATTGAGATATTCCAACTTTGCTACCACGTTTGCCTCAATATTTTGGATTTGGCTGTAGTTTAACAGTGCTAACAAAGGAGTATTTCCAATTAACTCTGTCAACTTTTGGTGAATTTTAGTCAAAATTATCCCTCCAAACAATTAATTCATATCTACTTACTGTGACATACATATTATCATGAATTTTTTTTCATAACCATGTCCTGTTAATTCATAGTGAGGAGCAGGAACGGATGGAACAGTTTAAGCCTAAGGTGCTATTCATAAAAAAATAGACCAAGTTTATTCAGAACCAAGAGAGTCATTAAGAATGTATACGGTGTATCATTTTTTAATTTCAGAATAATTATCACGGTTCATAATAAACTGGCTTTTTCCCAGGATGCGTTGAAGGATAGAAATCAGATTAAAATGTACAATAAATGATAGTGGCATGAGGTAGGACAACACATACGGCAAAAGATACTACCCGCTAATCTAGTGGTCGGCGGATAATGATTTTGTATTTAATAGAAGGCAAAAAGAGCAGTAAGGAATTAATCCTTCTGCTCTTTTTATTGGGGACAGACTCTAGTGTTTTGTATAGATTACAGTCCAAATGAGAACATATACGGACATATAAAAGCCTTGAGAATACTGGCTTGTGGAACTGTGTGCCACTACAGTGTATTAAAAACTCATAACTTAAAATCCTGCGATAGGTGATTACCGTACCGGTTCAATCCTGGTCCTCGGCATTTCATGTTTTATCTCGATCTCATCAGTGTTAATCGGATGAAAATAACGCTAGGTCCTGTGTAGCTGTAATGGAGCAATCCGTAGGTACACAGGACCAACGAAGCGCCTTACCGTTAGTATGCGGAGGAGGCGTTGTTATTTTGGTAAATTACATGCTATAAAAATCCAGTTTAGTTTTGTGTTTTGTAAGGATAATTATGCCACCAAGTGATTTGTTATCTTAATCTGGATATTGATACATCATCCAAAAGAATGGTGGCAAAAGCATCCTGCGCTGTAACACGGAACACTAAATCTCTAGAGACTGTCCCCGAATTCCCTGAGATTGAGAAGGTACGGGAGACTCTCTCATATTGTGATGAAGGTAGCGAGTTTAGCTGAATTGTGTAGGTTTGCTCTCCTAGACTAATTTGAAGCCGACCGCCAAAAGGCCTGATCAAATTACGTACCCAGAAGGTCACACGGTATCTTCTTCCTCTACTCAGATCGGAAATCGTTTGTCTAAGCGAGACGCTGTGCCCCGGGTTAGCTGAGATTCTGACGGCTTGATTGCCACTGTGCGGGTTGGTTCTGGTAATAAAGATTTGACCTGTCACGTTGCTGACGTTTGCAATCCAAGGTGTCAAATCCTGATCTTCAAAGCCATCGTTTCTAACAACAGCCTGGGTAGGCAAAATTTTTTTCTTCTTCAATGTGTGAGGTTGTATAGGGGATCTATTCATCCCTCTACGGACAGTAGTTGTACTTTTTCCAGCTTTTTTAGGTTTCATTTAAACAACTCTCTTTCTGTAAAAAATGTATTTTGTATTAGTAGTTTATGAAAGTGTGAATAATAGTGTTCATATTAAGAGAAACCAAAAATACCGTCGTAGGGCGGTATTTTTTTGGTTACGTAATACTGGGCCTTGCGGCCTTTTCAGTGCAGCTTTTTCGACTTTATAGTGCAAAATCTTGTAACAGAGAGTCAAAGCCCTTCTATTGCATAAGTTGCTATAATCGTTGGTACAGCAACTTTTTACAGAGAGACCATCGGAGACAAGAATGATCCCGAAAAGCGCAGGAATGCTTGTTATTCAGGAACTCTTAGCAAAGATTGCAGCATAGGAAACGCGTAGTGATGCAGATCAATTCAGCCGCATTTGAACAGTGAATTTTACGCACAAATTTTGATTTGGCCATGGAAGGTGGGTTCAGTAAAGCTGATATGAGTCTGACATACCATATGGAACAGTTAAGAGTCCGTTTTATGAATTTTATTAACTATGTATATATTGTAATGGATAAAAAAACAGGAGACATTGCCATTGTCGATCCGTCATGGGATATATTAAAAATAGAGTCATATCTTCGACAGTTGAATGGTAATCTAAGAGCCATTTTATTAACCCATTCACATTTAGATCATGTTAATTTGGTAAATCCGCTCCTGGAAAAGTATAGACCGCACGTATTCATGTCAATACAAGAAATCGATTATTACCATTTTAGATGTAAAAATTTACATCCTATTAAAGATGGGGACTTTATCAAACTTGGAGAAACAGAAATTATAAGTCTTCTGACCCCTGGGCATACCATGGGAAGTGTGTGCTATCTTTTATCCAATCACTTATTTACGGGGGATACCATTTTCATTGAAGGTTGTGGATTTTGTGATCCGAATGGAGGAGATCCGAAAGACTTATATCATAGCGTTCAAAAAATAAAGCGAGAGGTTGATAGCTCCATTCAAATTTATCCTGCTCATTCATATGGTAAAGCACCTGGTTTCCCACTCAGTCACCTTATGGATGAAAATATTTATTTTCAATTTACGAGTATGAAACCGTTTATTAATTTCAGAATGCGTCCCAACCAAAAAGGTCTATTCAATTTCAAATGAGTTGGTAAAAAGGGTGAGTTCTATAGGGGGATAGGGCATCCACCCCCCTAAAGATAGACTGGGGTGTTGCCAAAATGGCAATTGACACTGTTTGGGCAGAGGATTATAATGGAAATATACTATTCCATTTATATGATTATATGAAAAATAAAGGAACTTGTTTGCGGTTAATCGCTGGCGGGTCACGTTAACCACTGATGAGGGACATATCGTGAGAGATTGTAGCTTATCCATCAGATAAGTGAAAGGGCGAAGCTATGCATATACTGGCAGCGGACATTATAGGAGTTGATTTTGGCAGTATGTTTTGTTAGGAGATGAGCGGAGTGAATTGGTATGTGCTTTTTGTGCGAACGGGTAGGGAAGAAAGGGTTAAACAACTTTTTAATAAGTGGTTTGATTCTGAAGTTTACAAACCATTTATACCGATCCAAGAGAGACTTTTTAAAGTAGCAGGAACAGTCAAGAAAGAATTAGCACCTTTGTTCCCCAGTTATGTATTTATTGAGTCCAACTTACCTGACTTGCAGTTCGTAACAAGTACAAATTCAATGATTTATACTTCCAGTGATATCATTCGTTTATTGAGATATTCGAAGTTAGAAGCCTCCATGCGAGATTGCGAGAGACAAGTTTTAGAGAGTTTATGCAATGATAGATATTGTATAGAATGCTCAACTGGAATTATTGAAGGAGACAATATACGTATCATAGAAGGACCACTTAAAGGAAGAAGCAGCATAGTTAAGAAGATAGACAGGCATAAAAGACAGGCGGTTATTCAGTTAGAATTTATGGGTGATATCAGACTAGTGAACGTAGCTTTAGAAATTATTAGTAAAGTTTAAATAGAACAATTGTGAGAATATTTTTCTCCATGTGGAAGCTTTCAGAGCCCTTAAGGGATTTGAAGGTTTTTTTTGGTTTGGGCTTGCCTGTTCATAGGGGGATATGCATGTGGTCTTGTATACGGAACAGCTCATATTGACGCGGGAAGATACTGTGATGAAGGCGGCTGTAAGTTTTGTACATGCAGTTTGTCATGCCGGTGCTTCTCTCGATCCAGAGATTTTTCATTCAGATGAATGTAGCTACTTTGAGAGCCTGCTATTCCAGCGCCGAAAATCCAACTTTCTGCTCGGCAGGCTAAGTGCTAAACAAGCAGCATCGTTGCTGTTGAGTGAGTCGAACCTGAGCAACATAAGCGTGGAGACAGGTGTTTTCGGCCAGCCCTTGCTTCGAACTACCGGCGCCCCTGGATACCAAGTGAGCATCGCCCACTGTGATGATATTGGGACCGCTGTTGTTTTTCCAGAAGCGCATCCTATGGGGATTGATATTGAGAGGATAAGTCCTAACCGAAATAAGACCATGGAAAGCCAGTTGACGATGGAAGAAAGAGAAAGAATCGCAGCCGTTCGGGGAGTAGAGGAGTACTCTGTTTTATTGACGGTTTCTTGGACGGTAAAGGAGGCGATTTCGAAAATATTGCGCACCGGTTTTACAGCATCATTGCAAGTGCTTGAAATTAACGAGATCAGATTTAAAAGTGGATGCTTTCAGAGTACATTTTCGCACTTTCCACAATATGCTGCCCAGTCGTATCGGTTGGGGAACTACATCTTTACTATTGTAGCGCCAAGGAAGACGGAATGGAGTATGAATATGTCTCGATTGTATAAGCAATTTAATTCGATTTTTCATCCAAGCTGTTTGTAGATAATCCAATTTTAGGAGGGTAAACATGCGTAAAGAAGAAGTGTTTGAACTCGTTAAAGGTTGTATTTGTGAAGTGCTCCCGGAATTAAATGATCACCAGTTCCAGTATGACGATCGCTTGGTAGATTTGGGTGCGGATTCGGTAGATCGAGCCGAAATTGTAATGAAGACTATGGAAGCATTATCTCTTAATATCCCGCGCGTTGAGTTATCTGGCGTGAAAAATATAGGAGAATTGGCAGATGCGCTCTATGCCAAATTATAGACAGCCTGAATTAGTTATTACGGGCATTGGTGTTACTTCGGCGATTGGTCAGGGGAAGACGGCCTTTGCTTCGGCATTATTCAAAGGGCAACATGCATTTGGAGTTATGCAACGTCCCGGCAGAGAAGGAGAAGCTTCATTTATAGGTGCGGAGCTGCCATCTCTATCTTATCCGGAGTCCATATCCAAACGAATGTTACGAACCGCATCATTTTCAGGACAGGTGGCAATGGTTACCCTTCAAGAAGCCTGGGATGATGCTAAACTGGATCACGTCGACCCTAGCCGCATTGGGCTCGTGATTGGAGGATCTAATTTTCAGCAACGGGAATTATTTCAGACCTATGAGGCTTATCGGGAAAAAATGCACTTTGTACCTCCAACCTATGGGCTTTCCTTTATGGATACTGACTTATGCGGACTATGTACCGAGCAATTCGGCATTCAAGGGTTAGCGTATACTGTCGGTGGGGCTTCCGCAAGCGGACAAGTCGCCATCATTCAAGCGATTGAGGCAATTCAAGCAAATCGGGTTGATGTGTGCATTGCGATGGGGGCGTTGATGGATATTTCGTATTTGGAATGCCAGGCGTTGCGATCCTTGGGGGCCATGGGAAGCGACCGATACGCTAATGAACCGGCAAAGGCTTGTCGCCCCTTTGATCAGATGCGCGACGGGTTCATATATGGGGAATCTTGCGGAGTTATCGTCATTGAGCGGTCAGATTTTGCAATGAAGCGTCAGGGGAAATCCTATGCAAAGCTTACAGGCTGGGACATGGGGATGGATCGGAATCGAAATCCCAATCCCTCTTATGAAGGCGAGGTTCAGGTGATTAAAAGGGCCTTGAAGAAAGCGAAGCTGCAGCCAGAAAAGATTGATTATATTAATCCCCACGGGACAGGCTCAGTCGTTGGGGACGAGATCGAAATAAAGGCAATACAGGATTGCAATTTATCGCACGCTTACATCAATGCAACCAAATCCATTATCGGTCATGGCCTGAGCTCGGCTGGAACGGTTGAAATTATTGCTACTCTTTTACAAATGAAGGAGTCGAAACTTCATCCTACGCGTAATTTGGAGAAGTCTATCGGAGTGGATTGCAACTGGGTGAAAAATGAGCCCATTCCAGCAGCTATTCATAATACTATGAACCTAAGCATGGGGTTTGGCGGAATCAATACTGCCATTTGTATGCAAAAGTGTGAGTCGGGTATTTAAGAAAGGGGGAGCGTTATGGTATTGGTAGGAATAGAGGCGATGAACGTTTTTGGGGGCTCAGCCTATCTGGATGTCATGCAATTAGCGCAGCACAGACAGTTGGACCCAGCGAGATTTGAAAATTTGCTAATGAAAGAAAAGGCTGTTGCTCTGCCCTATGAAGATCCGGTTACCTTCGGAGTCAATGCGGCAAAACCGCTGGTGGACGCCCTCTCTGAAGCGGAAAAAAACCGCATCGAAATGCTTATAACCTGTACAGAATCAGGCATTGATTTTGGCAAATCAATCAGTACATATATTCACCACTATTTGGGGCTGAATCGGAATTGCAGGCTATTTGAACTCAAGCAAGCCTGTTATTCGGGGACTGCCGGATTCCAAATGGCGGTGAATTTTATTTTATCCCAGGTTTCTCCAGGGGCCAAAGCGCTTGTCATTGCCACTGATATCTCACGATTTATTGCCGCTGAAGGCGGGGATGTTTTGAGTGAGGATTGGTCTTACGCTGAACCAAGCGGAGGAGCAGGAGCTGTGGCCATGCTCATTAGTGAAAATCCTCATATATTCCAAGTTGATGCGGGTGCTAATGGATATTATGGCTATGAGGTGATGGATACTTGCCGGCCGATACCAGATAGCGAGGCCGGAGATGCGGACTTGTCTTTAATGTCCTATCTGGACTGTTGCGAGCAAGCATTTCTGGAATACCAGAAACGGGTAAAAGGGGTGGATTATAAAGATACCTTCCAGTATCTTTCCTTCCATACCCCATTCGGTGGAATGGTAAAAGGAGCGCATCGAACAATGATGCGAAGGATGACTCAGGCCAAACCGAATGAGATTGAGGCGGATTATTTACAACGTGTCAAGCCAGGATTGGAGTATTGCCAACGAGTCGGCAATATTATGGGTGCGACCTTGTACCTGTCCTTGGCAGGCACGATTGATAAGGGCACATTTGATTCTCCGAAGCGGATTGGTTGTTTTTCCTATGGATCAGGCTGCTGCTCAGAATTTTATAGCGGTGTGGTCATGCCGCAAGGCCAGGAGTATCTGCGTCGTTTTGAGATCGAGCGTAATTTGGATGATCGCTATCAATTATCCATGGATGAATATGAATCCTTGCTGAAAGGCAGCGGTGCTGTACGCTTTGGAACCCGCAACACCAAACTGGACTTTCAATTGGTTTCGGGAGTGATTGATTCCGGGAAAGGGAGACAGCGGTTATATCTGGAAGAAATTTATGAATTCCACCGCAAATATCGGTGGGAATCATGAATTATCAAACGATTCAGGTTCGGTTCCAAGATTCGATTTGTTATTTACGGTTTTACCGACCGGAGGCAAATAACACGATTAATAACATCCTCATTGAGGAATGCATGCACGTGCTTGCACTGTGTGAGGAATCGGTTACGATCGTCGTTTTGGAAGGTCTGCCGGAGGTGTTCTGTCTTGGAGCGGATTTTCAAGGAATGTACGAAAACATGACAAATGAACATGAGCATGCACAGAATCCCGAACCTCTGTATGATCTGTGGTTAAAACTGGCGACGGGGCCCTATATCACGATTTCTCATGTGCGAGGAAAGGCAAACGCTGGCGGTATCGGATTTATTGCTGCCAGCGACATTGTGATAGCAGATCAGACAGCACAGTTTAGTCTGTCGGAATTGTTATTTGGGCTTTTCCCTGCTTGTGTTCTGCCCTTTTTAGTACGCAGAATTGGATTTCAAAAAGCGAATTATTTGACATTAATGACACAGCCAATTATGGTTCAACAGGCTCTTTCATGGGGATTGGTTGATGTGTATGATGCACAGAGCGATACGGTGCTGCGCAAGCATTTATTACGTCTTAGACGATTGTCCAAAACGGGTATTTTACGCTACAAGCGCTTTATGGACGAACTCAGCGATTTGCGTCAGTGCAAACCACTGGCGTTGGCTTCCAATCAAGAGGTGTTTTCAGACGCTCAAAATCTTAAGGGCATTTTCCGCTATGTCGAAACAGGTCAATTTCCGTGGATGGACTGATGGGCGTTTGCCACAAGACGGGATGCTTAGGGGGAAGTAGATCATCATGTCACAATCTGTGGTTGAGTTACTTGAGATCGAGCGAGGGATTATTCAAGTAACAATGCAAGATAGAGTTCATAAAAATACATTTACACTTGAAATGACTCATGGACTTAGAGAAGCGTTCCGAACGATCCAGGATGACTCGACCTGCAAAGTCGTAATTCTAACAGGGTATGACAACTACTTTGCCACTGGTGGGACGCAAGAAGGACTATTGGCTATACATGAAGGGACATCGAAGTTTACTGATGAAAATATTTACTCTCTGGCATTGAACTGCAAAGTTCCAGTGATAGCTGCCATGCAGGGCCATGCGGTTGGTGGGGGCTTTGTCATGGGGCTATTTTCTGATTTCGTAATCCTGAGCAAGGAAAGTATGTACACGACTAATTTTATGAGATATGGATTCACACCGGGCATGGGTGCGACGTTCATTATTCCCCAAAAACTGGGGTTCAGCCTGGGAGAAGAATTACTGTTAAATGGGGGGAATTATCGAGGTGCAGAACTGGAGAAGCGGGGAGTGCCGTTTCCAGTTCTGCCTCGCAAAGAAGTGATGAGCTATGGGTTGGACCTTGCTAGACAGCTTGCCGAAAAACCCAGATTTTCATTAATCACGTTAAAGGATCATCTGGTTGCTCCACTCCGAGCTCAGCTTCCCAAAATCGTAGAACAAGAGCTGATTATGCATGAGAAGACCTTTCATCAAGCCGAGGTTAAAGAACGAATTATCAACTTGTTTGGAAAATAACAATTTTTTATAGATTAATTTATCGAGATTTGTTGAACGCCTTTTACGGTTGTTCATGGGAATCTGGAAACGAGTGTGAAAGGGGCACATAGCCTTTCTCATCACTCGTTTTTTCTTTGCTACTTTCGATTAGGCAACGCTTCAAACGTGAAACAGCAGCTCAAAATAGACATCGTGATAAGCATTTAGCTCATGTTGTATTTAAATTTTGTGTTTTGAGGAGTTGGTGGATGAATGACACGTAAACATGATCAAAGATCAGACCTTAATATCCCGATCGTTTCTTTTATGGAAACTTGCCGGCAATTTCCTGAAACAGAGTTGTTTACTTTTGAAAATGAAGGAGAGCATCCTCAAGTTCTTACGGGAACCACGCTTTTGCTGCAAGTGCAAACTTTGGGCAGCATTCTAATGAAAGAACTGGCCGCGCAGGAAAGAGCGCTTCTTGTATTTCCACAGGGTCTGGGATATATCAGCAGCATGCTGGCATGTTTTTATGCAAACATCGTAGCCATCCCTACACCCATTACAGCAGCAGAGCCAGATGAAAAAATGCTTGAGAAAATAAAGCCTATTCAAACAGATTCCGAGGCTGTATGTATCATAACAAATACTGCATTCAAAGCCTTTCTCCAAACACAACCAGAGTATAGAACGTTTCGTATCCTAAATATTGATGAGATTCTTCAGAAGAGCGCCGCCCACGTAGATATGAAGATGAGAATGCCAGCACCTGAAGATATGGCCCTTTTGCTGTACACATCAGGCTCTACATCCCTGCCTAAAGGCGTAATTCTCAGCCATAGATGTTTGATGAATCAGGTTAAGGCTGAGCAATGGAGAATTGACCAAAATAGCCGTATCGTGTCCTGGATGCCGCAATTCCATGCTTTTGGACTGCAAAACAATATTTTGGTACCGCTATTCAATGGTGCCTCAAGCATTCTTCTCCCACCAGAAAGCTTTGCTAAAAATCCGGAGCACTGGATTCAGATGATTGACAAGTATCAGGCTACCCATACGGCTGCGCCAAACTTTGCATTCGATTACTGCTGCTCCACCTTGGACATAGCTTCACTACAGGAATATTCTCTACACCATCTCCAAGCTATTATATGTGCAGGTGAGCCCATTCGAAAGGAGAGTTACGAAAATTTCATTCATAATTTCCGGGCATTAGGGCTTAAAGAAGATATATTTTGTCCTCTTCTCGGCTTATCTGAGTTGTGTCCTGTTACCAGTGTAAAACCGGGCCAGTCGATGAGATTCCTTAATTTGGATATTCCTAGCTTGGAGCAAAGAAGAGTCCAATACACAGATGAGAAGAATCCATCAAAGACCGTTGTCAGCTGCGGGGAAATCGAAGCTCCAACAGAAATACGGATTGTTCATCCTGAAAGTCATATGCAATGCCTACCAGGGGAAATCGGCGAGATTTGGATTAAATCCGATCGGACGGCAGAGGGCTATCTAAACAGGAAGGAAGAAACGGACAGCACTTTTGAGGCGGTACTTTCCAATACACAAGAAGACGGTTTTTTCCGTACAGGAGACCTTGGTTTTATTGCAGACAATCATATCTATGTCATCGGCAGAGAGAAAGAAGTCATTATCATTCATGGTAAAAATCATCATGCTGTCGATATTGAATGGACCATCCAAAAGAATATGCCGGAGTTGACCTTGCCTATCGCTGTATTTTCCGCCGAAATCAATGGTCAGGAAAAGGTAATCGTCGTACAGGAGATTGAAGCACCTCTTCATGAGCAGGAATATAAACGACTGGTTGAAAACATGCTGAACGCTGTATCTGGGACACATCAACTTGAGATATATGATATATATTTGCTGCCAAAGGGTAGTATTCCCAAAACGGGAAGCGGGAAAATTCAAAGAAAGGTCTGCCGTAATGCCTATATCAAACAAGAGCTTAGGGCGCTTTATCAATATCGGAGTCCCCTCTCAACAGCGTATTCAGATATAGGAGAAACGGATGTTACTATAAACGCTGTTTCGTTGATACAGCTGAAGATTCAGGAATATATGGTGCAATTTTTGCATCGGGAACTGAATCTGGAGTCCCAGGCAATGGATTTGAATAAAAATATTCACGGCTACGGCATCGATTCCATTCTTGTCATGAAGCTCATACGTGGTATCGAAAAATCTTATCCGATCAAGGTTAATGCAAGAGAAATTCTAGAATACCCGACGATTCAACTACTATCGGCTTATTTAGCCAAAAAGATTGAAAAAGATAAACCGGTTGTAGAGGCCAAGACCGAGACAATCCTGCACGGTTTGCAAAGGAATCCACTTTCTGAAGTTCAAAAAGGACTGTGGTTATTACATAAAATGTCTCCTGAAATCAATGCTTACAATGTACCAATATGTCTCCGATTTAATACGAAAGTGGAGATAGAGAACGTTAAACAGGCTTTCCACACCGTTTTAGAACAATATCCTATTTTAAATAGTGTGATTGAAGAAGAAAACGGGACACCTTATCAAAAGCTGGAGCCTGCTCAGCCGTTCAATATGCAGGTAGAGGATATTTCAAGCTTGAAAGCGGATGAAATCATGCCCTTTATTCGGAGCAAGGCAAAGCAGCCATTCGCGCTGGAACAGGACTCTATGATGCGTGTGTATCTGATGTCCAGGTCCGAGCAAGAACATTTCATACTAGTGGTCATCCATCATATTATTTTTGATGGTAGTTCTTTCGTCCTTTTTATTCAAAGTTTTTTAGATGCATATAAAGACTTGGTACGAGGAAATAGACCGATCGTTTTACCACCTGCCGCGAGCTATAACGATTTTGTGGAATGGGAACAAGCGATGCTGGCCAGTGCAGAAGGGGAGAAGCATTTTTCCTATTGGAAGCAACAGTTGTCGGGTGCTTTACCGACTCTAGAGCTTCCATATAGCCGCTCAGGTTTTCTGACTCCGAGCATGGAAGGACAAACATACACCAAGCGGCTTCCAGTTGATTGGGTCAATCGGGTAAAATCTTTTGCTCGTACGCAATATATGAGCTTGTCTACCGTCTTGCTAGGTATGTATGTGATATTGCTCAACCAGTATTCGAGACAGGAAGATATCATCGTTGGTATGCCAGTTATGGTACGACCAGAGGAGCGTTTTGACCAACTAATTGGATATTTTGTCAACATGCTTCCCATACGCAGCAAAGTGTCGGAGACAGAGACATTCTTGGATTTCATGAAAAAATTGCAAATGACCGTAGTCAATGGGATGGATCATGCTCCTTATCCTTTTCCGGCTCTGGTTCGAGCATTAAATGTGCCGCGTCTGCTGGCGAGCTCGCCTGTGTTTCAAACCGTTTTTTCTTACCAAAATTACCTGCAAACTTCAAGCTTGCAGCAGCTTTGTGCGCCGTATAGCGATAGCTTTACCGTTGAGTTGGTAGAAGAAATTCACCAGGAAGGTGAATATGAGCTGGTATTGGAGCTGCTGGAGCAGGAAGAAGAGATGACATTAAATATCAAATACCGTTCCGGTTTGTTCGATGAATCAACTATTGTACAGATGGCTGAGCGTTATATCGGATTAGCGGAAGCACTAATGAGCAATCCTACAGGGGCCCTGCAGGACTATTCAGTACTATTGCAAGAGGAAAAGAACAGCATCCTTTATGACTGGAATGCAACCGAAGTGAGTTATCCGGATAAATGCTTTCCCGAATTATTCATAAAACAGGCAAGAAAAACGCCTGAGACTATTGCAGTCGTGTATGAAGAACAATCGCTTACCTATCGGGAATTAAAAGAAAAGAGCACTTTGCTCGCCATATATTTGCAAAATCAGGGCGTGACTCCTGATACGCTGGTAGGAATTTGCATGGAACGGTCTTTAGAAATGGTCATTGGGCTGTTGGGAATCCTTCTGGCAGGAGGAGCCTATGTACCGCTTGATCCAGACTATCCGGAGGATCGATTGGAGTATATGCTTCAGGATTCCAATGCATCCCTTGTCATTACGCAATCGGGATTGTTGGAAAAAGTGTCTCGGCTGGCAGGGAGCAATGTGAACTGCATTGTTCTTGATAACGATTGGGATCTTCTGACAAGTAGTGTAAAGGGGAGAAAGACACTCAGACGGGAAGTGCAGTCTAGCCATTTGGCATATGTGATATATACCTCTGGAAGTACAGGGAAACCCAAAGGGGTCATGATCCCGCACAAAGCGTTGACCAACTTTCTTCTTTCCATGGCAGAAAAGCCAGGCATAACAGAGCAGGACAAACTGCTCGCAGTGACAACGTATTGCTTTGACATCGCAGGACTGGAATTATACCTGCCTTTGATTAAAGGCGCTCAATGCTATGTTTGCAGTTCTGAAAAAGCCAAGGATGCCGAAAGACTCAAGCAGGAGATACAAAAAATAAAACCGACAATAATGCAGGCTACCCCTGTGACTTGGACCATGCTCTTTCAAGCTGGCTGGAAGAACGAAGAGAACATGAAAATGCTCTGTGGCGGAGAAGCACTTTCAGAAACATTGAAATCTTATTTTGTTCATAACAACGGTGACGCATGGAATATGTTTGGTCCGACTGAGACGACGATTTGGTCTACAATTCAAACGATTACCGCCGACAAGCCGCTTTCGATCGGTAAGCCTATTGCCAACACTCAGATTTATATTTTGGATCAGCACCTTAGACCTGTGCCTATTGGACTTCCGGGTGAGCTTTTCATTTCGGGCAGTGGCTTGGCCAGAGGTTATTTGAATCAGCCGGTGCTTACGGATGAAAAGTTTATTAACAACCCATTCAAGCCCGGAACTAAGCTCTATAGAACTGGAGATTTATGCAAGTGGCTTTCTGACGGCTCTATTGAGTATTTGGGTCGGATGGATTATCAAGTGAAAATTCGCGGGTTTCGGATTGAGCTTAGTGAAGTTGAAGGTCAGGTCAGAACATATCCAGGAATTGATGAATGCGTCGTGGTTGCCAAGGAACAAGGAGAGGATAAGCAACTTGTTGCCTACTATTTGCGGAACGACTCCGAGTTCGGGAAGTCCTCACTTGACCCGAAAGAAGTGCGAAATTATTTAAAAGCATTCTTGCCTTATTATATGATTCCAGCATTCTTTATCGAACTAGACAAGCTGCCATTGACCCCGAATGGAAAAATAGACCGGAAGGAATTAATGAGTCGCAAGGTCGAGCTGGCGACAGCAACAAGAAAAATCCATTTGCCACAATCAGATGTTGAACATCAAGTTTTAACAATATGGAAAAAGCTTCTGGATGTCGATCATCTAAGTACGGATGATGCCTTTTTCGACGTGGGTGGAAATTCTTTTACAGCCGCAGAGATGGTTAGAAAGATCAAGGACAAGCTGGAATGCGATATTTCGGTGACAGCACTGTTCAAGTATCCAACGATTAGGGAACTTAGTGCTTATATTATGAAAGTAAAAGGCGAGGCCCCAGCTTCTGCAACAGAACAAACAGATACCACTGAAAATACCATTTCACAGGGAATAGACTCGAAGGAAGATGAACATAAACCATCCTACCCTGATTATTATGAGGATAGCATCGCAATCATAGGAATCTCGTCCCTTTTTCCGGGTGCGAAAAACCACGTTGAGTTTTGGAGTAATTTGAGGGCAGGGGTAGAGAGTGTCCGGTACTTTTCCGAAGATGAACTAGCTCAATTAGGGCTGGAGAGAGAGATTGTCGAGCATCCAAACTATGTGCCCGGACAATGCACAATTGAGGGGAAAGAGTATTTTGACCCTGAGTTTTTTAATTTGTCCCAGAAAAATGCTGAATTTATGGACCCCCAGATGAAATTGCTGTTACAGCATGCATGGAAAGCTGTTGAAGATGCTGGTTATGTTTCTAAAGAAATTCCTGAAACCAGTGTGTATATGTCGGCGAGCAGCAGCTTTTATCAATCATTTATTCCTAATTTGGCATCACAGTCGCCTAATATCCTGAGGAATGCGGATGAATATGTAACTTGGATTTTGGCACAGGGCGGGACCATTCCTACTATGATCTCTCATAAATTGGGATTTAAAGGTCCCAGCCTATTTGTACATTCCAACTGTTCTTCCTCGTTAGTCGGACTGCGTTTAGCTTCGCAAAGCCTATTGTCCGGTGAAGCAAAATACGCGTTGGTTGGTGCGTCAACAATCTTTCCTTTCAACAGTTTAGGCTATGTATATCAGCCTGGCTTGAACTTTTCTAGTGATGGTCATATTAGAGCTTTTGATGATTCTGCAGACGGAATGATTGGCGGAGAAGGGGTTGGAGTTGTTCTACTGAAAAAAACGCTGGATGCCGTTAGAGACGGTGACCATATTTATACGATTTTACGAGGGGTCGGCGTGAACAACGATGGGACTGACAAACTAGGGTTTTATGCCCCAAGTGTTAAGGGTCAGTCTGAAGTTATTCAGAAGACGATCGAATCAACCGGAATTCATCCCGAAACGATCAGTTATATTGAGACACATGGAACCGGAACCAAATTGGGCGATCCGGTTGAATTTGCTGCCCTAAATGATACATTCAGGCAGTATACAGCCAAAAAACAATTTTGTGGTATTGGATCGGTCAAAACCAATATCGGACATCTGGATACTGCAGCAGGTTTGGCGGGGTGTATTAAAGTCGCTTTAAGCTTATATCATAATGAGATTCCTCCAACGCTTAATTACGATACACCCAATACCGATATCCATTTGTCTGATTCGCCTTTTTATGTTGTTGATAAACTGCGGAAATGGGAACATGCGTCAGTTCCCCATCGGGCGGCATTAAGCTCCTTTGGCATAGGGGGAACGAATGCTCATGCCATTTTCGAACAATTTATAGCCAATGATGAACCCGAACGCTCTAAATCCAGTTTGATGAACGATGCTGCTGACTATCTTATTCCTTTGTCTGCCAAAAATCATCAGCGCCTCAAGGCATATGCTGGGGATCTCTCGGCTTTCTTGACAGCTTCTCAAGAAATCAATTTGTCGAATGTATCATTTACGCTTCAAACAGGACGAACGGCAATGAAAAGTCGGGTAGCGTTTATTGTCAAGAATACGAGCGAGCTGGTGCAAAAACTGGAATCGTTCGCGAATGGGCAAGAACATATCGAGAATTGCTGGAGGGGAGAACATAATCAGCAAGATTCAGTTCAATGGTTTGAACAGGAAGAAGTGTTCAAGGAATTAGTGAGCCAATGGATCTCAAATCGTGAAATGAACAAGCTGGCAGAGCTATGGGCCAAAGGCTTCTATATCGATTGGAAATTGCTGTATTACGATCTCCGGCCGAAAAGAATCAGTCTGCCTACGTATCCTTTTGCTCAGCAACGCTGCTGGGCTCCTGAGGTTGAGGCTGGGGCAGCAAGGGCCAGAGCAGCGGTGGAAGCACCTGTGACTGTAGCCAGCCATACCCTGATGTTTGAGCCAGTCTGGAAGGAGCAGAACGTACCGCCGGAGGTCGAAGCTCCTGCCTATGACCGTCGTATCATCTTGCTGTGCGAGCCGGACGAGGCTTTGCCTGAACGGCTTGAAGCGAGAGTGAACGGAGCGGCGCAGGTTTTGGCTTTCTCATCCGGGAAGAGCCGGGTGGATGAGCGGTTTCAGGCCTATGCAGTTCAGGCCTTTGAGAGCATCCAAAGCATTCTCAAAGACAAGCCTTCGGGAAGGGTGCTGGTTCAGCTTGTCGTGACGGCGGCTGGAGAAGGGCAGCTCTTTTCGGGACTTTCGGGTCTGCTGAAGACCGCCCGACTGGAAAATCCGAAACTCATCGGGCAATTAATCGAAGTGGAACAGGGCGAATCTGCAGAAAGTCTGCTGGTGAAGCTGGAGGAAAATAGCTGTAGTCCAGTAGATGGATGGATACGCTATGGGGGCGGTCAACGCAAAACCGCTTGCTGGAACAGGTTCGAGCCGTCCCGGCCAGAAGAGAAGCTGCCATGGAAAGACGGTGGCGTATATCTTATCACCGGCGGCTCTGGCGGTCTGGGACTGCTTGTTGCAGAAGAACTAGTTCGGCACACCCGAGCAGCGACCTTGATTCTGACAGGCCGGTCGCCACTGGACGAAAACAGGCAAATCCGCCTGAAGGAGCTGGAGTCCTTAGGGGCCAGAGTGGTGTATAAGCAGGGAGATATCACCGACAGGAATACGGTGATCAGCTTGCTGGAAAGCATCCAAGAGGAATTTGGGCGTGTTCACGGGATTATCCACTGTGCAGGGGTCATTCACGATAACTTCATTCTCAAGAAAAGCAGGGAAGAATTTATCGAGGTGCTGGGACCGAAGGTCCAAGGGCTGGTCCATCTGGATGAGGCAAGCAGCGGTCAGGATCTGGAATTCTTCGTGCTCTTTTCCTCCATCTCGGGTAGCCTGGGCAATCCGGGGCAGGCCGATTATGCCACCGCCAACGCTTTTATGGATGCGTACGCAGCATACCGGAATACCCTTGTGGAGGCCCAGCAACGGCGGGGCCGGACGGTATCCATCCGCTGGCCGCTGTGGAAAGAGGGCGGAATGCGGATCGATGCGGACACGGAAAAGCTCATGAGACAAAATATGGGCATTACGGCTTTACAGACCGAGTCGGGCATTCAGGCGTTGTACCAATGCCTGTCCTCAGGCAAGGAGCAGGTAATGGTTATGGAAGGGGAGCCTGAAAAAATTGAGGCCTATCTGGCGAAAGCAGCGTCGCAGGTAGATGTCCGTACGATCGAGGCATCAGCGCCGAAGCTGGATACGGCCTCACTTTACGATAAAACTTTGTTTCATCTCAAGGCGCTGTTGGGAGAGGTGACCCGGCTGAGCGTCAGCAGCATCGAAGCTCATGAGCCGTTAGAGCGCTATGGGATTGATTCCATTATGATTACCCAGCTCAACGCCATGCTGGCAGAGTCTTTTGGCGAGCTGTCCAAGACGCTGTTTTATGAGTACCAGACCTTGCGTGCTCTGGCTGAATATTTGGTGGCGGAATACGTGCCGGAGTGCATGCAGTGGGTCGGAATGAGTCCAGACAAGGAACGGGTGGAAGAAACGGCTGCGGCAACCCAGTGCACTGAAGAAGAAAGCACGCCAGTTGCGGGGCAGACGATTGCGGAGACGGTGACAACGAAGTCCAGCCGTAGCTATGTGAATCCTGTTCGAAGCTACGCGGAGTTTGGTAAAGAGGAAACACGAGAACCGATCGCCATCATTGGTATGGCGGGAAAGTACCCAGGTTCGAAGGACATGAACGAATATTGGGAAAATCTCAAAGCAGGGAAGGATTGTATCGGTGAAATCCCGCAGGACCGCTGGACCCTGGAAGGATTCTTCCAGTCTAACAAACAGGAAGCGGTGGCTGATGGCAAAAGCTACAGCAAGTGGGGCGGTTTTATCGAAGGCTTTGCGGAATTCGATCCATTGTTTTTTAATATTGCACCGCGGGAAGCACTCAGTATGGACCCTCAGGAAAGGCTGTTCATTGAAGCCTGCTGGGAAGCGATGGAGGACGCGGGCTACACCAGAGAACAGCTTGCGGTACAGCATAATAACCGGGTAGGTGTGTTTGCGGGAATTACCAAAACGGGCTACGAGCTTTATGGGCCGGAATTATGGAAGATGGGGGCCAAAATATTTCCCCAAATATCCTTTAGTTCGGTAGCCAACCGGATTTCGTACCTGTTCAATTTGCAGGGACCGAGCATGCCAGTGGATACGATGTGTTCGTCCTCGTTGACCGCGATTCATGAAGCGTGTGAGCATCTATACCGCGGAGAATGCGAGCTGGCCATGGCAGGAGGAGTGAACCTGTATCTGCATCCGCTGAGCTATGTCGGACTTTGCGCCAACCAGATGCTGTCCATAGATGGACAGTGCAAGAGCTTCGGAAAGGGAGGCAACGGCTTTGTCCCAGGAGAAGGCGTGGGGGTCGTGCTATTGAAGCCGCTGTCCAAGGCGATAGCAGATGGAGACCCGATCCATGCGCTCATCCGGGGAACGAGCATCAACCATGGGGGCAAGACCAACGGGTATACAGTGCCTAACCCGACTGCTCAAGGGGAGTTGATCCGATCAGCACTAGAGCGAGCCGGGGTACATGCTCGGACCATCAGCTATATTGAAGCTCACGGAACAGGCACAGAACTGGGAGACCCCATTGAAGTAACTGGTCTGACCCAGGCCTTCAGGAAGGATACGGCAGACAAAGGATTTTGCGCCATGGGCTCTGTGAAGTCCAACATCGGACATTTGGAGGCGGCAGCGGGCATCGCAGGGATTGGCAAAATTGTCCTGCAGATGAAAAACCGGACGCTGGTTCCCAGCCTGCACGCCCAGGAACTGAATCCGAACATTCCTTTTGAGCAGACGCCGTTTGTTGTCCAGCAGGAGCTGGAGGAATGGAAGCGGCCTGTGGTTGAACTCGATGGAGAGACCCAGGAATACCCGAGGATGGCTGGGATTTCATCGTTTGGAGCAGGAGGCGCCAATGCCCATGTCATCATTGAAGAGTACGTTCCGGAAGAGAAGGCGCCCATCCGTGTGACAGCTCACAACCCCGTTATTATTGTGTTGTCGGCCAAAAATGAGGAACGACTGAAACAGCAGGTCGAGAGATTACTGTCCGTGATCGGGAAAGGAGAGGTCACAGAAAGCAATCTGGCTGATGCAGCCTACACGCTCCAGGTAGGACGTGAAGCGATGGAAGAACGCTTGGCGGTAATTGCTGAATCGATGCCAGCACTGGTGGAAAAGCTGGAAGGATTTCTAGAAGGCCACGATGGGATATCCGAGCTGTACCGAGGACAGGTCAAGCGAAATAAAGAGGCACTGTCCGCACTGCTAGAAGATGAAGATATGGAAAAAATGATCGCTGCTTGGATCGGGAAACGGAAATACGCGAAGATTGTAGATCTTTGGGTAAAGGGACTGGCGATGGATTGGAGCATGCTTTATGGAGATGTCAAGCCGCAGAGAATGAGTCTGCCAGCCTATCCTTTTGCAAAGGAGCGGTATTGGATCACGGATATTAAAACCAAGCAGGCTTCCATTGAATCTACCAAATCTGTACAGCCAACGAATATATTTATCGATCAAAAAGCATCTACGGTAGCGGCAAATATTTCGCAAATGAATGGAAAAGAAAGCGACGATCCAAATTCCGAAGCTATTCCTTCGTATATCCAGAATATTCAGAGCCACATTTCCACCAGTGTCAAAATGAAGAAGATGCCAGATATTTCTTATCTAGCGGCTGAATACGAAAGAATTCCTTCGACTATGGTCGACAACCAAGCTTACTCGGAACAGGATGGGGCGACGCGAGGGACTAATCGGATGAGGAGGCTTACAGATGAAGGAAATGAATGATGTCTTATGCAAATTGCTATGGGGGTATTTGCAGTTGATGGGATTATGCCCTTATGCACATATGAACAAGAAAGCTATGATTGATGATTTTAAAACCAAAACAGCATTGCTGAGTTTATACGATCGCTGGCTTGAAGAAAGCATAGAGGTATTGGCACGGAATCATTATTTTTATCGTAAAGGAGACTCTTATAGCGTAACGGATACCGCTTCGGTTGATGTGCAGGCTGTATGGAAGGAATGGGAATTGAAGAAAAGTGAATGGCTGAAAAATCCGGATCTCTCGGCCTGGGTTGTACTCGTAGAATCAACATTGCGCAAGTTGCCGGAAATTTTGACCGGAAACATACCTGCCACCGACATTGTTTTTCCTCAGTCCTCCATGAAGCTGGTGGAAGGCATATATAAAAATAGCCCTGCAGCAGATTACTTTAATGAAGTGCTGGGGGATATTGTGGTTTCCTACTTGAATGAACGGCTTAAGCATGACCCGACAGGGGCGATTCGAATCATTGAAATTGGTGCAGGCACCGGAGGAACCAGCGCTATGCTCTTCCATAAGCTTCGACCTTATCAGGAACATATTCATGAATACTGCTATACCGATAAATCCAGAGCATTTTTATTGCATGCACAAAAAGAGTATGGCCCGCAAAATCTTTACCTGACTTATAAAATTTTTAATGTGGAAGAGTCGGCTGTGGGACAAGATATCGACACGGGCGGTTATGATATTGCGATTGCCACCAATGTCCTGCACGCCACGAGGAACATTCGGCATACGTTAGGCAATGTCAAAGCAGCGCTGCGAAAAAACGGCCTGATTCTTATCAATGAAATCAGTGGAAACTCGCTGTTAAACCACTTAACCTTTGGCTTGTTGGAGGGATGGTGGCTTTATAATGACCCTGAACTGCGTATTCCGGGCTCCCCCGGTTTATACCCTGAAAGTTGGCAGGAGGTATTGGAAAACGAGGGATTCCGGTCCGTCTTTTTCCCTGCTCAGGAAGCGCATGAAGTAGGCCAACAAATTATTGTGGCTGAAAGTGATGGTATGCTTCGGCATCAACAGGAGCTTGAACATGACAAGCTTCCATTGAAACAGCGTGACACAGGGATTCAACCAGCTACTGATGTAACCGATGAAATGGCTGAAGAGCATGTCAGGGAGCTTATTGTAGAGAAGTTGGCAGAGGCCTTGAATGTGGACTTTTCAATGATTGATGTCCATGAGTCATTCGCAGATTATGGCTTGGACTCTATTCTTGGCGTCAACTTTGTACAGGATGTCAATCAGGGACTGGGTATTCATTTGCAGACTACAGACATCTTTGATTACAGTTCGGTAAAACAACTGACGGTATACATTTTAAGCCAATTTGGCGATACCGTTTTACAGGCTTTGGGACACAATGCTGATTCAATAGAGGATAGAAAAGATGCAAGCCGAGAAATCCAAGCGACTGAGGATAAGGATAAAGATTATATGTTTAATCCGGTTCAAACGGCACGTGCATCCATTGAGCCAGAGAGACCTAAACAGGAGAATAAAGGGAAGGATTTAGCGCAAAGAGAGCCGATTGCAATTATTGGAATGAGCGGGCGATTTGCCGGGTCTGACAATGTAGATGAGCTTTGGAATCACCTTAAGAATGGCGACGATTTAGTAAAAGAGGTGACTCGGTGGGATCTTTCAAAATATCAGGAAAAAAATGCGAGCTACTGCAATTATGGAAGCTTTTTGGAGGATATTGATAAGTTCGATCCGCTTTTTTTCAATATTTCGGGGCTGGAAGCGACTTACATGGACCCACAACAGCGGTTGTTTCTCGAGGAAGCATGGCATGCTTTAGAGGATGCGGGCTATGCGGGCACAGGAATGGAGGGACGCCGGTGCGGAGTTTATGTAGGCTGTGCCGAAGGAGACTACCAGCGATTGCTGGGTGAAGACCTGCCTCCGCAAGCACTATGGGGCCATATGGGTTCCGTGATTCCCGCCAGAATCTCCTACTACTTGAATCTTCACGGACCAGCTATAGCTGTAGATACAGCTTGTTCCAGTTCGTTAGTTGCTGCCCATCTTGCTTGCCAAAGCTTATGGTCCGGGGAAACGGATATGGCTTTAGCTGGTGGGGTGTATATTCATACCACCCCTCGCTGCTATTTATATGGTGATAGGGCAGGAATGCTGTCTCACACAGGGCACTGTTATACCTTTGATGACAGGGCAGACGGTATGGTTCCGGGAGAGGCTGTTGGCGCGGTTGTGCTCAAACGGCTTGACGAAGCAGTTGCCGATGGTGACCACATCTATGGGGTGATTTTAGGTTCAGCGATCAATCAGGACGGCACCACGAATGGACTTACTGCACCAAGCCAGAAGTCTCAGGAGCGACTGGAGCAATATGTGTACGATACTTTTCATATTCATCCAGAGCAAATCCAATTGGTGGAAGCACATGGGACAGGTACCAAATTGGGAGACCCAATTGAATATCAGGCATTGACGCGAACATTTAGAAAGTATACGGACAAGAAGGAATATTGCGCGATCGGGTCCATTAAAACGAATATCGGCCATACGCAAATTGCGGCAGGAATTACAGGAGTAATTAAGCTGTTATTGTCATTAAAACATGAGCAGATTCCGCCTTCACTTCATTTCCAATCAGGCAATTCCAATATTCAGTTTGCGGATAGCCCTTTTTATGTCAATACGCAACTGCAGAATTGGTTGATTGAGCCTGAAGCCAGACGTTGTGCTGCGGTTAGCTCCTTTGGTGCCAGTGGAACTAATGCCCACATGGTCATCGAAGAGGCTCCACATACAAAACGAAGACATTCCGAAAAGCCGGCTTATTTCATTCCGCTGTCCGCCCGGACTTCACAACAATTACGCCGCCAGGTGGAGCAACTGGTTGCATATTGCGAACAGGAGCCTGAGGCAGACTGCGGTAACATGAGCTATACATTATTGCTTGGGAGAAAGCACTGCAATCATCGGCTTGCATGTGTTGCCCGCAATCAAGGTGAGCTTGTCATGTCCCTTAAAAGGTGGCTGGAAAAAGGCAGTTCTTCTCAAGTTTATTATTCTGAACTACACGAAAAAGACCAACGCATTCAATCGTCCTTGAAAAGATATGGGAATGAATGTATCCAAAACTGTCAAAATGCAGGTGATGCCCGCGAGTATTTGGAGTTTTTAACTACGATTGCGGATTTATATATTCAGGGATATCCGTTAGACTTTGAGCGTTTTTTTTCAAATGAACAGTACTCCAGAATTCCGCTACCAACTTATCCTTTTGCAAAAGAGCGGTATTGGGCGCCTGGGAATGAAGCTCAAATGGCTAAGAGCATAGGTATAGAAAGTGAAATCGAATTAACGATTTCTAGAGCAGAGGAAAAGCCAGTGGCTACAGCTAGCCATACCCTGCTGCTGGAGCCAGTTTGGAAGGAGCAGAACGTACCGCCGGAGGTCGAAGCCCCTGCTTATGACCGCCGTATCATCTTGCTGTGCGAGCCGGATGAGACTTTGCCTGAACAGCTTGAAGCGAGAGTGAACGGAGCGGCGCAGGTCTTGGCCTTCTCATCCGGGAAAAGCCGGGTGGATGAGCGGTTTCAGGCCTATGCAGTTCAGACCTTTGAGAGCATCCAAAGCATTCTTAAAGACAAGCCTGCTGGAAGGGTGCTGGTTCAGCTTGTCGTGGCGGCGGCTGGAGAAGGGCAGCTCTTTTCGGGACTTTCGGGTCTGCTGAAGACCGCCCGGCTGGAAAATCCGAAACTCATCGGCCAATTGATCGAAGTGGAACAGGGAGAATCTGAGGAAAGCCTGGGGGCGAAGCTGGAGGAAAATAGCTGTAGTCCAGTAGATGGATGGATTCGCTATGAAGGCGGTCAACGGAAAACCGCTTGCTGGAGCAGGTTCGAGCCATCTCGGCCGGATGAGAAGTTGCCATGGAAAGACGGTGGCGTTTATCTTATTACCGGCGGCTTTGGCGGCCTAGGGCTGCTTGTTGCAGAAGAGCTGGTTCGGCATACCCGAGCAGCGACTGTGATCCTGACAGGCCGGTCGTCGCTGGATGGAAACAAACAGACGCGGCTAAAGGAACTGGAGTCCTTAGGGGCCAGAGTGGTGTATAAGCAGGGGGATATCACCGACAGGAACACGGTGACTGGCTTGCTGGAAAGCATCCAGGAGGAATTTGGGCGTGTCCACGGGATTATTCACTGTGCAGGGGTGATTCACGATAACTTCATTCTCAAGAAAAGCAGGGAAGAATTTATCGAGGTGCTGGGACCGAAGGTCCAAGGGCTGGTCCATCTGGATGAGGCAAGCAGCGGTCAGGATCTGGACTTCTTCGTGCTCTTTTCCTCCATCTCGGGCAGTCTGGGCAATCTGGGACAGGCCGATTATGCCACCGCCAACGCTTTTATGGATGCGTACGCAGCATACCGGAATACCCTTGTGGAGGCCCAGCAACGGCGGGGCCGGACGGTATCCATCCGCTGGCCGCTGTGGAAAGAGGGCGGGATGCGGATCGATGCGGACACGGAAAAGCTTATGAGACAAAATATGGGCACTACACCTCTACAGACCGAGTCGGGCATTCAGGCGTTATACCAATGTCTGTCTTCAGGCAAGGAGCAGGTGATGGTCATGGAAGGAGAACCCGAGAAAATCGAGGCCTATCTGGCGAAAGCCGTCTCGCAGGCTGGTATCCGTGCGGTAGAAGCAACTGGGTCGAAGCTAGATGTGAGCTTACTTTACGAAAAAACCTTATATCGTCTCAAGGCGTTGTTGGGAGAGGTGACCCGGCTGAGCGTCAGTAGCATCGAAGCTCATGAGCCGTTAGAGCGTTATGGCATTGATTCCATTATGATTACCCAACTGAATGCCAAGCTGGCAGGATCTTTTGGCGAGCTGTCCAAGACACTGTTTTATGAGTACCAGACCTTGCGTGCCCTGGCAGAACATTTAGTGGCGGAATACGCACCGGAGTGCATGCAGTGGGTCGGAATGAGTCCAGACATGCAGCTGGTGGAGGAAACGACTGCGGCAACCCGGTGTGCCGAAGAAGAAAGCGTGTCAGTTGCGGAACAAACGATTGCGGAAGAGGCGACAGCGAAGCTTACCCGAAGCTACGTGAAGCCGGTTCGAAGCTATGTGCAGTCTGGCGCAGAGGAAACACGTGAACCGATCGCCATCATTGGTATGGCAGGCAAGTATCCAGGTTCGAAGGACATGAACGAATATTGGGAAAATCTCAAAGCAGGGAAGGATTGTATCGGCGAAATCCCGCAGGAACGCTGGTCGCTGGAAGGATTCTTTCAGCCTGATAAAGAGGAAGCAGCTGCGCATGGCAAAAGTTACAGCAAGTGGGGCGGTTTTATCGAAGGCTTTGCCGAATTCGATCCACTGTTTTTTAATATTGCACCGCGGGAAGCACTCAGTATGGACCCTCAGGAAAGGCTGTTCATTGAAGCCTGCTGGGAAGCGATGGAGGATGCAGGCTACACCAGAGAACAGCTTGCAGTACGACATAACAGCCGGGTAGGTGTATTTGCGGGAATTACCAAAACAGGATTTGATCTGTACGGTCTTGATCTATGGAGAAAGGGAGCGCAAATATTCCCTCACACTTCCTTTAGCTCGGTAGCCAACCGAATTTCGTACCTGTTCAATTTGCAGGGCCCGAGCATGCCGGTGGATACGATGTGTTCGTCTTCGTTGACTGCGATTCATGAAGCGTGTGAGCATCTGTACCGCGGAGAATGCGAGCTGGCTATGGCAGGAGGAGTGAACCTGTATCTGCATCCGCTGAGCTATGTCGGACTTTGCGCCAACCAGATGCTGTCCATAGACGGACAGTGCAAGAGCTTCGGAAAGGGAGGCAACGGCTTTGTCCCAGGAGAAGGCGTGGGGGTCGTGCTATTGAAGCCGCTGTCCAAGGCGATAGCAGATGGAGACCCGATCCATGCGCTCATCCGGGGAACGAGTATCAACCATGGAGGCAAGACTAACGGGTATACAGTGCCTAACCCGACTGCTCAAGGGGAGCTGATCCGGTCAGCACTAGAGCGAGCCGGGGTACATGCCCGGACCATCAGCTATATTGAAGCTCACGGAACCGGTACAGAACTGGGAGATCCTATTGAAGTAACCGGTCTGACCCAGGCCTTCAGGAAGGATACGGCAGACAAAGGATTTTGCGCCGTGGGCTCTGTGAAGTCCAACATCGGACATTTGGAGGCGGCAGCGGGCATCGCAGGGATTGGGAAAATTGTCTTGCAGATGAAAAAACGGACGCTGGTTCCCAGCCTGCACGCCCAGGAACTGAATCCGAACATTCCTTTTGAGCAGACGCCGTTTGTTGTCCAGCAGGAGCTGGAGGAATGGAAGCGGCCTGTAGTTGAACTCGGTGGAGAGACCCGGGAATACCCGAGGATGGCGGGGATTTCATCGTTTGGAGCAGGAGGCGCCAATGCCCATGTCATCATTGAAGAGTACGTTCCAGAAGAGAAGGCGCCCATCCGTGTGACAGCTCACAACCCCGTTATTATTGTGTTGTCGGCCAAAAATGAGGATCGACTGAAACAGCAGGTCGAGAGATTGCTGTCCGTGATCGGGAAAGGAGAGGTCACAGAAAGCAATCTGGCTGATGCAGCCTACACGCTTCAGGTAGGACGTGAAGCAATGGAAGAACGCCTGGCGGTCATTGCCGAATCGATGCCAGCACTGGTGGAAAAGCTGGAAGGATTTCTAGAAGGCCACGATGGGATATCCGAGCTGTACCGAGGACAGGTCAAGCGAAACAAAGAGGCACTGTCCGCACTGATAGAAGATGAAGATATGGAAAAAACGATCACTGCCTGGATCGGGAAACGGAAATATGCGAAGATTGTGGATCTTTGGGTGAAGGGACTGGCGATGGACTGGAGCATGCTTTATGGAGATGCCAAGCCGCAGAGAATAAGCTTGCCAGCCTATCCTTTTGCAAAGGAGCGGTATTGGATCACGGATATTACGATCCCATCTGTAGAAAGAATCCCTAGTGAATCTCAAGAAAAAGCAGTTCATGTTCAATCTCAAGTGATGGAGCCTGCACCTCCTGAAGCTTTAATGCTATCCGGTTTTTCCAGTAGTTCTGAAAAACCAAGCGGGATTTCCTTACGGAATTTGTCGGACAGTCAGCCGCAGCTTAGTAAGTCTGCCAACCAGCAGGGGTCTCCGATTATTTTAACTTCTCCGGAAGGGGTAATGCCTACATCAGAAAAGGACAAAAAGACGGAAGAACAGACGCCTGTGGCTCCTGCCCTATCCCTATCGTCAGAAATATTGCAGGAGGAGCTGACAACAAGTCTGGCGCAAGCTTTATATATAGATCGGGACGAGATCGATGAGGATAAAAACTTTGTTGATCTTGGATTGGATTCCATTATAGGCGTAGAGTGGATTCGAAACATTAATAAACACTACCACACATCCATAACAGCGACAAAAGTCTACGATTATCCGACCATACGGGAGTTTAGCAAATTTTTAGCAAAGGAATTGGGCGATCGTGTGGCCGAATTAATCATGCCGTCTTCTGCTGCGTCTATTCCAGATCAGGCACCTGCGAAGCATTTACCGCCGCTCGTATCATTGGAAATGGATAAGCAGGCAGAGACTTCACTTCAGATCCATTTGATGCCGATATCGCCTGAAAAGCAGCCGCAATTCGGCATAACTCCGTCTGGTGTCTCTACAGAGCAATTACGGGAAGAACTGACGGCAAGCCTAGCTGAAGCCTTGTACATGGAGCAAAGCGAGATTGAGGCAGATAGAAACTTTATTGATATCGGACTGGATTCGATTATAGGCGTAGAATGGATTCGAAATATGAATAAGCGTTACGGCACATCCATTGCAGCTACCAAGGTCTACGACTATCCGACTATTCTGCAATTTACCGAGTTTTTGGCACAAGAAATCAATAAGCATGGGGGTAAGAAAAGCTACGTTCAGCAGCCCTTGGACACAGTCACAGGCACGGACAAACCTATAGCAGAAGTCCATTTGCCGCGAACAGACACGATCCAATGCTCTCCAGCGCAGTTGCCTAAAGCGGAAACGGTGCCATTGCGTCGGGTAAAAGCAGAAGAGGAATCAGTGTCAGCAACTTCGGAAAATCAAGATGCAATTGCAATTGTCGGGATTTCGGGAAGATATCCTGGTGCCGAAGATGTACAGCAATATTGGAAAAATCTCGCTCAGGGTCAAAACTCCATTGTTGAAATCCCGAAGAACCGCTGGGACGTAGACCCGTTGTATGATCCGCGTCCGGCACAAGAGGGGAAAGTAAATTGCAAGTGGCTGGGTGCCTTGAAGGATATCGAATATTTTGATCCGTTATTTTTTAATATATCTCCTACCGAGGCGGAAGGGATGGACCCGCAACAGCGCATCTTTTTGCAAGAAGCCTATAAAGCCTTTGAGGATGCAGGTTATAGCGGCTCGCAGTTGGGAAATAAAAAATGCGGCGTTTATCTTGGCATTTTAAATAATGAGTATAGTATGATGCGCTACAAGAATGAAGCACAGTTCAGCAATACTACCGGGAATAGCAACGCTATTGCAGCGGCACGTATTTCCTATTTTCTTAATCTGAAAGGACCTGCCATATCTGTGGATACGGCATGCTCCTCATCGCTGGTGGCTACTCACCTTGCTTGCCAGGCTTTATCAAATAAAGAGATTGAAATGGCGCTGGTCGGCGGTGTGTCCTTATACCTGACCCCAGAATCCTATATAGGTATGTCTGCATCGGGAATGTTATCACCAGATGGTCAGTGTAAGACATTTGACAACAGTGCCAACGGCTTTGTTCCAGGCGAAGGAGCAGGGGTGCTGGTTCTGAAGCGGCTAAAGGATGCGGAAGCTGACCGGGATCACATCTATGGGGTTATTATCGGAACTGGGATCAATCAGGATGGAAAAACCAACGGAATTACCGCGCCAAGCGCAAACAGCCAAATAGAGCTTGAGCAGGAGATATACAATAAGTATCAGATTGAACCCGAAAGTATTAGCTATGTTGAAATGCATGGGACAGGCACTAAGCTGGGCGATCCTATTGAATTGGAGGCTTTATCCACAGCTTTCAAAGAAAAAACAGATCAGAAGAAGTTCTGTGCTATAGGCTCGGTAAAGAGTAATATCGGGCATACTTCGGCAGCAGCAGGCGTAGCAAGTATACAAAAAGTGCTATTATGCATGAAGCATAAGAAACTGGTACCGACACTGAATTTCAAGAACCCGAATGAACATTTTGATTTTGATGATTCTCCATTTTATGTAAATACACAATTAAAGGACTGGGAACCTTCTCGCGGGAACAAAAGACGTGCCGCAGTGAGCTCTTTTGGTTTTAGCGGTACCAATGCCCATCTTATTATTGAAGAATATCGTCCTGAGGTTGGAAAATTACCAGCAGACGACGAACCGCATAGTCCCGTTCTTTTCGTATTGTCTGCCAAAAATGAGAAGCAATTAGTAACCTATGCCGAAAACATGAGAAACTTTATTGCATCTCAGCCAAATCTTAATTTGGCAGATATGGGGTATACGCTACAGGTGAGCCGTGAGCCGCTGAACCATCGTCTGGCTTTTGTGGCAGATTCAAAAGAGAATCTGCTAAAAGCGCTGGATGGATTGATTCATCATCATCTGCCAGCTGGAGTCCTGACGGCTCAGGTGAAAAAGGGCAAAGACGGGATCGGGCTCTTTGAGGCAGATGAAGATGCCAAATCCTTGCTTGAAACCTGGATCAAGAAGAGAAAATTAGAAAAAATTGCGGAGCTGTGGGTACAGGGTCTAACGATGGATTGGAATAAGCTGTATGGGAATATCAAGCCTCGTCGGATTAGTCTACCCACCTATCCTTTTGCAAAAGAACGGTGCTGGGCGCCCGAGCTAGACAATAAGGCAGGCAAAGGCACGACTTCTGTCATTGCGGCTGCACTTCATCCTTTGCTGCACCAAAACACTTCCGATTTTTCGGAACAGCGGTTCAGCTCGACTTTTACAGGTCAGGAGTTTTTCCTGAAGGATCATGTAGTAAATGGTCGCAAGGTGCTGTCTGGGGCCGCATCCCTTGAAATGGCGCGGGCGGCAGTGGAGCAGTCACTAGGGACGGATGAGGGCCACCTGGTCGGAATGTGCCTTAAAAATGTGGTTTGGGCACGGCCTATTACCCTAGAGGATGGCCCAATACAGTTGCATATCGGGCTTTTCCAGAATGAAGATCAAGTGATTTCATATGAGATTTATGGAAATAACGGAGCCGGTGATACAGAGCTTATGATATATAGCTACGGCAATGCGGTACGGAGATCGGCGGTGGAGGTTCCTGCATTGAATATAAAAGATTTGCAGGATACATGCAGCAGAAGCTTTTATCCGACAGCATTGTATGGCGTTTTCAGAGATTTGGTGATTGATTACGGTCCCGGGCATCAGGGGATTGAGATGGTATATGCGGGAGAAGGTCAGGTGCTGGCGAAGCTATCATTGCCCTCCTCAGTCTCTGACACTCAAAGCCAATTTGTCTTGCATCCAAGCATGATCGATTCCGCTTTGCAGGCATCCATAGGCTTAACGCTGGGCTCTGGCGAGACTAAGCCCGCTCTGCCGTATGCCATTCAGGAAGTTGAAATTATAAAAAATTGCAGCTCCACCATGTGGGCGCTGATTCGATACAGTGCAGACGGTAAAGCGGGAGATAAGGCACAGAAACTAGATATTGACCTGAGCGACGAAACCGGAGAGATCTGCGTGAGAATAAAGGGTTATTCATCAAGAATTTTGGATATAGAGTCTATTTCCATAGACGCGCAGTCCAATTCCGGTACCTTGATGCTTGAACCCGTGTGGAAAGAGCAGGGAGTTACCATAGAGGGTGATTTACCTGTGTATGATCGCCATGTCGTGATCCTTTGCCAGCCGTCCGGGATTTCCTGTGAACAAGTAGAAGCTCAAATAAGCGGCGCACAATGTATATTATTGCAAGCTGATCAAAACAGAATCGGGGAACAGTTCCAGCGTTACGCCGTTCAGGTACTTGAGCTGATGCAAAGAATTTTTAGCGAAAAAAACCATGGCAAGGTGTTAATCCAGATTGTCACTAACGACCAGGAGGAGCAGCAGCTTGTATCAGGACTCTCGGGTCTTTTAAAAACCTCCAGAATAGAACATCCAAAACTGGTGGGACAGTTGATAGAACTTGAACAGGATGAGGTCCCAAGTGCAATCATAGATATTTTAAAAGAAAACAGCTGGAGTCCTGAAGACATCCAGATCCGGTATGGGAAAGGCAAACGGTGGATTTCCAGTTGGAACGAGGTTCCGTTTTCTCCGGAAATGGCGGACATCCCGTGGAAGGAGAACGGAGTATACCTCATTACCGGTGGTGCTGGTGGCTTGGGACTTATTTTTGCCAAAGAGATTGTAAATAAAGTTCATAATGTTGCGTTGATTTTAACGGGGCGTTCCGCGCTGGATGAGGGCAAGCGGGCAGAGATAAAGAAATTGGAGTCATTAGGAGCGCGAATAGCATATAAGCAGGCCGATGTGTCCCGGGAGCAGGCGGTGGCTGATTTAATTCGGGAAATTGAGGCAGAATTCGGAAGCTTGAATGGCATCATTCACAGTGCAGGAGTAATTCGTGACAACCGTATACTCAAAAAAAATAGCAGGGAAATGCTGGAGGTTCTCGCTCCCAAAGTATTAGGGGTAGTGAACTTGGATCAGGCGAGCAAGAACCTGCCTCTTGACTTCTTCATTCTGTTTTCGTCGGTAGCCGGAGGACTGGGCAATCAGGGACAGGCGGACTATTCTACCGCTAATGCCTTTATGGATGCTTACGCCAGATACCGGAACGCTTTGACAGGATCGCAGCAGCGCCAGGGCCAAACGATATCTATCAATTGGCCACTATGGAAAGAAGGCGGGATGCATATTGATGAGGAGACGGAGAAGCTGGTAAAACAGCACACAGGCATGGGAAGTATTTCAACTTCTTCCGGCATTCAGGCCTTGTACCGTGCCATGCTTACGGGTGCTGATCAGGTTATGGTGATGGAAGGCAATCTCGAAAAAATGAAAAGAGCAGTAGGTTTAATAGCAATTCCGGAAACCAGACAGCTTGAAAAGGTGGCGGGTGCTTCAGCAACTATTTCAGCAATTTCTACTGAAAGTAATGCCGCACCGGACCTGCTGGACAAGGTGCAGACCGCCATGATGCAGGCGGTATCGAAATTGCTGAAAGTCAAACTTGAAGATATTGATGCCTATGTCGAACTGAGTGAGTATGGCTTTGATTCCATCTTGCTCACGCAATTTGCCAACAACATCAATCACTTGTACCGACTTGAGCTGACACCTGCCGTATTCTTTGAATACACTACACTTCATGACTTCTGCAGGTATTTAGTGGACGAATATGCCACCTTGCTTGGTGAGCAGTTTTTCGTCCAGACCCGGACTGAGCCTGCTGTGCAGAATGAAGAGGAGGATAGGGAAGACTGCATCCGCAGTAGACGCCAGCGTTTTCGATTTGCAAACAAGAATGTGCTAGCTATGCCGCAACAGACCCAGGCGGGTTCTGAACCTATTGCAATTGTAGGCATAAGCGGAGTCTTTCCCATGGCCCGGGATGTAGATGAGTTTTGGAAAAATCTTGAGGAAGGCAGGGATTGTATCACTGAAATACCTGAGGATCGCTGGGATTGGAAGGCATATTACGGTGACCCTGCGGATGAGAGCAATAAAACAAACATCAAGTGGGGCGGGTTTATTGACGGGATATATGAGTTTGACCCTTTATTTTTTGGAATTTCACCGAGGGAAGCCGCACTCATGGACCCGCAGCAGCGCCTATTGATGACTTATATTTGGAAGGCGATTGAAGATGCTGGCATTCAGGCAGCAGGGCTATCTGGAACCCGTACAGGCATCTTTACAGGAACCGCAAATAGCGGCTATAGCGGAATGATCTATCAGGGAAATGTGGGTGTCGAGGCATACTCCTCCAGTGGAATGGCGCCGTCGGTGGGACCCAATCGTATGAGCTATTTCCTTAATATTCATGGTCCGAGCGAGCCTGTCGAAACAGCTTGCTCCAGTTCACTGGTGGCCATTCACCGGGCAGTAAAGGCTATAGAAGATGGAAGCTGCGAAATGGCAATTGCAGGTGGTGTCAATGTAATTATCACACCTGAGCTTCATATCAGCTTCAATAAAGCAGGGATGCTGTGTGAGGATGGCCGATGCAAAACCTTCTCTGATCAAGCCAACGGTTACGTGCGCGGTGAAGGGGCGGGCATGCTTTTCCTGAAAAAGCTGAAGGATGCAGAAAAGGCTGGAGACCATATTTACGGCATAATTCGGGGTACAGCCGTTAATCACGGAGGCCGGGCGAATTCTCTGACAGCCCCCAATCCGAGGGCACAGGCGGATTTGCTGGTAAATGCATATACAAAGGCCGGTATCGACCCAAGGACAGTCTCTTACATTGAGGCCCATGGAACAGGCACCGAATTAGGCGATCCAATTGAAATTAACGGACTGAAAGCAGCCTTTAAAGAACTTTATGAGACTATAAAGGGACCCGGGATCAATGAACCCCATTGTGGCTTAGGTTCAGTGAAGACCAATATCGGACATCTGGAATTGGCTGCTGGGATCGCCGGTGTCATCAAAGTGCTGCTTCAGTTGAAGCATAAAAAACTTGTTAAAAGCCTTTATTGCGATGCAATGAATCCCTATATCAAACTTGAAGACAGTCCATTCTATATCGTTCAGGAGACGAGGGAATGGAAGCAGCAGCAAGATGCTTCTGGGAAAAATATTCCTCGGAGAGCGGGGGTCAGCTCTTTTGGATTCGGCGGTGTCAATGCCCATTTGATCATCGAGGAGTATGTTTCGGAAAATCAGAAGAAAGAGCCGGTTACCTTCGCTACCCAAAAGCCAGCTATTGTTGTGCTGTCAGCCAAGACTGAAGCACAGCTGCAAGATCAGGCACGGCAATTGCGGGCTGCAATCCGGGTGCGCCAGTTCACAGACAGCAGTCTGGGAGATATAGCGTATACCCTGCAGGCGGGACGCGAAGCGATGGAAGAACGTTTGGCCTTCACTGTAGTTTCTCTCTCCGAGCTTGAGGAGAAGCTAAAGGGATTTGTGGAAGGCCGAGAAGGTATCCATAGCTTATATGTTGGGCAGGCAAAACGCTATAGAGAAGAAAATAGAGACCGGGAAACACAAAAGGGTGCGGCCGAGACGATTGAGGCGTTAGTTAGTGAAAGCGACTATGCCCAAATCGCACGCCTTTGGGTAAAAGGCGCGGTTTTTGACTGGGACGTGCTGTACGGAAAGAATAAGCCGAACCGTATTAGCCTGCCTACCTATCCTTTTGCCAGGGAACGTTATTGCATAATCGATACCAATAACCTGAGCGGAGCAAACAATGTTGGGCCGAAGCAGGAGACGTCAGCCATCATTCATCCTTTGCTTCAGCAAAATACGTCCGATATTTATGGACTTCAGTTCAGCTCCACATTTACGGGAAGAGAATTTTTCCTCACTGATCATGTGATCAAGGGACAGAAGCTTTTGCCTGGAGTGGCCTACCTTGAAATGGCGCGAGCGGCAGTAGAGGAAGTCGCTACATCTCCGGAAGAAAGTCGGATTTGTGTTCGTCTAAAAGATGTATTATGGCTCCGGCCTGTGGTAGCTGAGGAGCGGCCGATTGCTATAAATATCGGGCTTTATCCGCAAGATGGCGGAGAAATTGCCTATGAAATCTACAGCAAGTCTGAATCAGTGGACACGGAGCTAGTTGTGCATAGCGAAGGCAGCGCAGCGATTGTTCCGTTGGCCGAGATTCCTGTCATAGATATTGAAGCCTTGCTGGAGCAGTGCAATCTAGGTACCTATTCATCCCAGCAGTGTTATGAGGCGTTTGCAGCGATGCAGGTTTCCTATGGGCCGGGACATCAAGGAATTGAAAAGATATATACCGGCGTGGGTCAGGCACTTGCCAAGTTGTCCTTGCCTTCTTCTGTTTACCAGACCATGGGACAGTTTGTGATGCACCCTAGCTTGATGGATTCCGCTTTGCAGGCGTCCATAGGCCTGATTATGGGCACAGGTGGAGATGATGGTAAAGCTTCTATAAAGCCAGCTTTACCATTTGCATTGGAAGAGCTTGAGGTGTTTAGCGGCTGCACATCAGAGATGTGGGCTTGGGTCCGTTATCGTGAAGACAGCAGACAGGATGATCCAGTGCAAAAGCTCGATATTGATTTGTGCGATGTGCAGGGGAATGTTTGTGTAAGCATGAAGGGCTTCTCATCACGAATTGCAGAAGGAGGAACTAGGGGATCAGGGGAATCAGATGAATTGACGATACCTGAGACTTTGATGCTTGAGCCTGTATGGGAAGAACAAGCGCCTGCCCCGAGAGGAACAGCACCTAATTATCAGCAGCATCTGGTAATTCTATGTGAACCAGCACCTATTTCCGGGGAAATGATTGAATCACAAATGAACGGGGTGCATTGTCTCATCTTGCAATCCGAAGAGGAAAGCATGGATGCACGGTTTAGAACTTATGCAGCTCAGGTGTTTGAGCAAATTCAACATGTGCTTAAAACCCACTCCAAACACAAAACATTGATTCAGCTTGTCATTCCGGTACAGGATCATAGGCAGGTATACTCGGGACTTTACGGACTCTTACAAACAGCGCGGCTTGAGAATCCCGGACTGGTGGGCCAACTGATTGAAGTGGATGTGGAGGAAGATGCAGCAGGTCTTATAAATATCCTGCAAGAAAATAGCCGCAACTCCATGGATACACATATCCGCTATCAGTGGGGCAGACGATATGCAGCCGCATGGACGGAAATCCAATCCTCGCGGGAAGCGGGCCGTATTCCGTGGAAGGACTCAGGGGTGTATTTGATTACCGGAGGAACAGGTAGTCTTGGTTTGATTCTGGCTGAAGAAATGGCACGACAGACCAAAGATGCCCTTTTAATTCTCGTTGGACGATCTGTGCTTCGCGGTCACACCAAAGCAAGGATTGAGGAAATAGAGGCTCTAGGAGCAAGAGTCGTATTTCGACAGGCCGATGTCGCCGATAAAAGAGCGGTTGAGGATTTGATCCGGGATATTCAGGAAGAGTTTGGGAAGCTGGACGGAATTGTTCACAGCGCCGGTGTGACCAGCGATAATTTCATTATTCAAAAAACAGGGGAGGAATTGCAGAAAGTATTGGCGCCAAAAGTTACAGGATTGATCAATCTGGATCAGGCCTGCAAAGATCTTCCGCTGGACTTTTTTGTCCTGTATTCATCTGTTGCCGGCAGCCTTGGGAATATAGGACAGGCTGACTATGCTGCTGCCAATGCCTTTATGGATGCCTATGCCAGATATCGCAATACGCTTGTAGAACAGAAGCAACGTCAGGGGCAGACGCTTTCTATCAACTGGCCGCTGTGGAAAGAAGGCGGAATGCGTATTGATAGAGAAACGGAACAAATCATGGAGGAAATGGGGATGTTTGCTATGAAGACCGATACAGGAATGAGGGCTTTGTACCAAAGTCTGGCTTCCGGAAAAGATCAAATCATGGTATTGGAAGGGCGTGCCAATCAGCTCAGAGAAACGCTCTTGCAGCAGCCATCCCTGAATCAGGCTGAAGATGCCTCCTCTATGATTATGGAGAGCAGAAAGGAGTCAGGAATCGGACAAGATCTTCTTGCCGAAAAAGCGGCAAATTATTTAAAGCAACTGCTTGCTGCATCGATCAGACTGCCGGCAAGGCAAATTGAAGTCGATGCCCCTATGGAGAAGTATGGAATTGACTCTATTATGATCAGACAGCTGACACGTGAACTGGAGAAAACATTCGGAACACTACCCAAAACATTGTTTTTTGAATACCAAAGTATCCGGGAGCTGACTCAATATTTTCTTGAAGTTCACCAGAAGCAGCTGATTCAACTGCTTGGAATGGAGGAAGAGGTTAACGCCGTCCAAGCGTTTACGTCTTCTACTGTGAAGGATAGCCCAGGAAGGCCATTTTCCAGTAGCCGAAGAGAAGCTCGTGAAATGCCGGCTCAGACACAATTACTGGATCAGAAAAAATTCCAAACGCAGCCGGAAACAGTAGGCGGTACGGGGGATATTGCCATTATCGGCTTGTCGGGCATGTATCCTGAGGCGGAGAATCTTGGGGAATTCTGGAACAATCTGCGCAATGGAAAGGACTGCATTACGGAAATTCCCAAAGAGCGTTGGGATCACAGCATACACTTTGACGAGGAAGCGGACAAATCCGGAAAAGCTTACAGCAAGTGGGGTGGCTTTATCAAAGGCGTGGATCAATTTGATCCGAAGTTTTTCAACATCTCTCCTAGAGAAGCAGAAATCATCGATCCACAGGAGCGCTTGTTCCTAAAATGCGTCTATGAAACGATCGAGGATGCAGGCTATACACGAGAAGGGCTTGGTTTGGAAAGGAATGTAGGCGTTTTTGTCGGAGTTATGTATGAAGAATACCAGCTTTATGGGGCGCAGGAGCAGGCTAGAGGCAAAATGATTGCCGTACCAGGGAATCCGGCCTCCATTGCAAACCGAGTTTCTTATTTCTGTAATTTCCACGGGCCAAGCATGGCCGTGGATACGATGTGCTCATCCTCATTGACGACTATTCATCTAGCCTGCCAGAGCTTACAGCAAGATGAGTGTGAGCTTGCCATTGCTGGCGGTGTCAATGTCTCCATTCATCCGAACAAATACCTGATGCTTGGGCAGGGAAGATTCGTATCAAGCAAGGGTCGGTGCGAAAGCTTCGGAGAAGGCGGAGATGGGTATGTGCCGGGTGAAGGCGTAGGGGCCGTATTGCTCAAACCGCTGACCAAAGCAATTGCAGACGGCGATCACATATACGGGGTCATCAAGGGAACCGCTGTGAATCACGGCGGGAAGACCAATGGCTTTTCGGTTCCGAACCCCAAGGCGCAGGCCAGTGTGATTGGGAGGGTATTTAAGAAAGCCGGAATAAACCCCAGAACAATCAGTTACATTGAAGCACACGGCACGGGGACATCTTTAGGTGATCCTATTGAAATCGCTGGATTGCAAAAGGTTTTCCGGGAATATACGGAAGACACGCAGTTCTGCGCCATTGGATCGGCAAAATCTAATATAGGGCATTGTGAGAGTGCGGCAGGGATTGCTGGAGTGACTAAGGTGCTCCTTCAGCTCAAATACGGACAAATCGCACCTTCGCTGCATTCAAACATACTCAACCCGAACATCGACTTTAGCAATAGCCCTTTTATAGTTCAGCAGGAGCTTGAAGAGTGGAAAAGACCGATCGTCACTATAAATGGAAAGACCGTTGAATACCCGAGAATTGCAGGTATTTCTTCTTTCGGCGCCGGAGGCTCCAACGCACATGTGCTTATTGAGGAATACATCCCTAAGGTGCAGGAGACTAGACAAGCTGCCGTGATATTGCAAAACCCGGCCATGGTCGTGCTGTCGGCCAAAAATCAAGAGCGTTTGTACGAGCAGGTACAAAGATTGCTTTCTGCACTCAGAGCACCGGAATACGCAGAAGCCAGTTTGGAGGATATAGCATTTACCCTTCAGGTAGGACGGGAAGCTATGGAAGAACGGTTAGCAGTCTTAGCTAAGTCTACGAGGGAGCTCGAAGGAAAGCTGGAGAGCTTCCTGGCGGGGAATGAGGATATCGACGGACTCTATTCGGGTAAGGTAAAGAAAAATAAAGATATTCTGACTGTTCTTGAAGCAGACGAGGACATGGAACAGTTGGTGGATGTCTGGATAAGCAAGGGCAAGTATACAAAGCTGGCAGAGCTTTGGGTTCAGGGCTTGTTATTCGATTGGAACAGGCTTTATGGAAAGGCCAGACCTCGTCGGATGAGTCTGCCAACCTATCCATTTGCTCAGGAGAGCTATTGGATCTCTACGTTCGGAAGCCAGTCCAAGGAGACCAAGATGGAACCTCTTGAAGTTGATATCCCGGCACAAAAGCCTGTTTTCAGTCCTCCTGCTGTCGATGATAATGTGCAGGTACAAACATTGGCGAAAGTACCTGAAAAACCGCAGGGTATTTTGCTGCGCTCAGTTTCTGACATCGAGAAGGTAGCCGATACACCGAAAAAGGCAGCCAAGCCCGCAGAAGTGAAGCCGGCTCTGCCGCAACCTAAACCTATCATTTCCTCACCACAACTGGCTGTCAAGGATGAGGTCAAGCGATCTGCTAATGGGCCTGTGGCTGTACGGGTGGATGCCTTGGAGAAGGAACTAATTGAAAGTCTTGCAAAATCCTTGAGTATGGACGAAAAGGACATCGGCCGGGACGATAAATTTATCGACATGGGACTGGATTCTATTATAGGCGTAGAGTGGGTACAGGACGTGAACAAACGGTTTGGAACTTCTATTTCAGCAACCAGAGTGTATGACTATCCTAACATTAAAGAATTTTCCAAATATTTAGCAAAGGAATTAAGCAAATCGGCGGAAGCCTCAAATCAAGTGCCTGTAGAGTCAACTTCTACGCAGCCCATGCAAGCGTTGATCCAGAAGGTGCTGCAAGGTGAATTAAATGTTGAGCAGGCCGATCAGTTGTTCAAGCAATTACACTCGTAAATTGCCGACACGATATTCGTCCTATTTCATACAGCTAGGAGGGCATTTTTATGGATCCAAAAGATATTTTTCGTGCGGTACAAACAGGGGAAATAAATTCTGAAGATGCCGAAAAACAATTGCTCCAATTTATGGGCGGGCTCTCGGATGAATCTTTGGAAGAATCATTGGCAGCTCGATCAGAGGAATCATCATTAGAGGAATTGTCTCTTTCGCTACAGCCATTGGACAGTTTTCACGGACCGGAAAAGGAGAGCAATGGCGAAACGGAAGTGCCGCCTGTGGTTCAACTGCAGGAATTTGAGCATGGCATTGTCCTGTTAACAATGAAGGATACAGTGCACAAAAATACATTTTCCAATGAACTGATTATAGGCCTGAATCAGGCGTTCGAAACGGTGCAGGCTAACGAAAATTATAAAGTTGTGATTCTGACGGGGTACGACACCTACTTTGCCACAGGAGGTACACAGGAGGGACTGCTGGCAATTCATGAGGGAAAGGCGAAATATAGCGATACCAATGTTTACAAGATTGCACTGGATTGCAAGCTACCGGTCATTGCCGCTATGCAGGGACATGGGATTGGCGCAGGCTGGTGCATGGGGATGTTTTGCGATTTTATCGTGATGAGTAGAGAAAGCATCTACACCACTAATTTTATGAAATACGGCTTCACTCCTGGTGCGGGCTCAACTCTCATTTTTCCTGAAAAATTCGGAGTTAGCATGGCGCAGGAAATTTTATTCACAGGTACTAGATATAGCGGTTCAGAACTGGAGTCCAAAGGGACTCCTTTTCCTGTTCTGCCGAGAAACGAAGTGGTATCGTACGCTATGCAGCTGGCAAGGAAACTGTCCGAGTCGCCAAGAGAATCATTGATTGAGCTGAAAAACCATATGGCTCAGCCGATAAGAGAAAAGCTAGCCGCTACGATTGAAAAAGAAATAAAAATGCAGGACAAAACGTTTGTGAATCAGCAAGAGGTCAAGGAACGGATTCAAACGGCCTACGGACAGCTGCCGAATAGCGATGATACGCACAAACTGCTCAAGCAGGCTGATCTGAAAAAAAACGTGTCCCGTATACCGCATGGTCAGGAGAAGGATTCGATCGCAATTATTGGCATGGCGGGGCAGTTCCCCAAATCCAAAACATTGACTGAATTCTGGGATAACTTGGCTCAGGGCAGGGATTGTATATCGGAAATTCCTTCAACACGCTGGTCCATTGATGATTATTATGATACTGATCCCAAGGTTGAGGGGAAAACCTATAGCAAGTGGATGGGTGTGCTAGAGGATATAGATCGATTTGACCCGTTGTTCTTTAATATATCTCCTGCGGAAGCAGAGATGATGGACCCTCAACAGCGTCTATTTCTGGAAAGTAGCTGGAAATGCATTGAAGATGCAGGTTTAAATCCTGCCTCACTGTCGGGGAGCCGTTGCGGTGTTTTTGTAGGTTGTGCAGCTAGTGATTATGGAAGGTCCATGGGCGGACAGGGGTTAAACGCGCAGGTTCTTATGGGAGGAGCACCTTCCATTTTATCGGCCCGGATTTCGTATTTACTGAATTTGAAGGGCCCTTCTCTGGCGATTGATACCGCATGCTCTTCCTCTCTGGTAGCTATTGCTGAAGCTTGCAACAGCCTTGTTTTAGAAACAAGCGATCTTGCTTTGGCGGGCGGAGTAATGGTTATGGCAGGACCGGGGATGCATGTTATGACCAGCAAAGCAGGAATGTTGTCCAAGGATGGACGATGCTTTACTTTTGATACCCGTGCAAACGGGTTTGTCCCCGGAGAAGGGGTTGGCGTTGTTTTATTAAAACGGCTCTCTGATGCAATCAGGGACAAGGACTCCATCCATGGGGTTATCCGGGGCTGGGGAATGAATCAGGATGGGAAAACCAACGGCATCACCGCTCCAAGTGTAAATTCACAGATTTCGCTCGAAAGAGAGGTTTACCAGCGGTTTAATATTAATCCTGAAACCATCTCTCTGGTAGAGGCCCATGGGACAGGCACCAAGCTGGGTGATCCTATCGAAGTGGAAGGACTTACCGAATCTTTCCGATCCTATACGAGCAAAAAGGGCTATTGCGCGCTGGGATCGCTGAAAAGCAATATGGGACATATGCTGACTGCGGCCGGAGTGGCCGGGGTAATGAAAGTACTCCTGGCTATGAAACACCAGCAATTGCCGCCAACCATCAATTTTGAAGCCTTAAATGAACATATTTCTTTGGAGGAAAGCCCGTTTTACATTAACACCGGGCTACAAAAGTGGGAGTCCAAACCGGGGACACCCCGGCGTGCAAGCGTAAGTGCTTTTGGGTTTAGCGGCACTAACGCACATATGGTTATTGAAGAATATGTGCCTGTAGCCTCTGAGATGAAGCTGGACCCAGTCGATCAAGACAACTCAGTGCTATTTGTACTGTCTGCCAAAAGCGAACAAGCCTTGAAAGCCTATGCAGCTGACATGATGGACTTTGTTAAATTGCACGAAAATGCTAATTTGTCGGACCTGACTTATACCCTTCAAGTGGGCAGAGAGGCCATGAACTGGCGTCTCGCGTTTTTGACAGATTCAAGAGGAAATCTGATCGATGAGCTGGAGCATTTTGTGAATGAAAACTCATCGGATAAGGTGTTAACCGGACAGGTAGACGATGCTAGAGACGGAATTGAACTTTTTGATTCTGACGAAGACACCGGGACCCTCGTTCGGACCTGGCTTCAGAATAGAAGACTTGATAAGGTGGCCAAATTATGGGCCAATGGCGCAAGTATTGAATGGGATGCACTTTATGGAGAAATTAAGCCTCAGCGAATCAGTCTACCGACCTATCCTTTCGAGAGGGAACGCTATTGGTTGTCTGAGACAGACATGGGGCAGGAGAATATAAACCCGGCTATGGCCGCCCAAATCCACCCTTTGCTGCATCAAAATACTTCCGATCTCTCTGGGCAGCGCTACGATTCCACCTTTACAGGCCGGGAATTTTTCCTAGCGGATCACCGAATCCTAGGCCAACCGACATTACCCGGGGTGGCTTACCTTGAAATGGTGCGAGCGGCCGTAGAAGAAGCAGCGGGGGATGTTATGGAGGGTGAGACTCATATACAGCTGAAAAATGTAGTATGGGCTCAGCCCATCGTTGTAGCTAACAAACCAGTCAGGGTGCACACCAGCCTATATCCTCAGGAAGATGGAGCGATTGCGTTTGAAATATATAGCAGAGTGGAAGAAGACGCCGAAGGTATTATACACAGCCAGGGGATAGCTGTGTTGGAGAGAAGCGGTGAGTCGCAGTATCTGGACCTGAATGTCTTACAGGCAGAATGTATTCGCAGTTCACTATCTTCAAGCCAATGCTATGAAGCTTTCAGAACCATGGGAATAGACTATGGCCCGGGACATCGGGGAATAGAGACCATCTTTCAGGGAAAAGATTACGTGCTGGCAAAGCTGTCCCTTCCATCCAATGTATCTCATACCCAAAGTGAATTTGTATTGCATCCGGCTTTGATGGATTCAGCCTTGCAGGCCACAATCGGCTTGGTGATGGATCGGGAAGAACATGTGCCTGAGGGCAAGCTCTCAGTACCCTTTGCCTTGCACGAACTGAAAATATTCGAAAAATGCACTTCTGTGATGTGGGCCCGGATTTCCAGACAAGCGAATGAGGAGACACTAAATGGATTGAGCATGGTACATATCGATCTCTGCGACGAGACCGGAAAGATTTGTGTGCAGCTCAAAGGGCTCTCATCCAGAGAGCTGGAAGAAGGAGTAGGGCAAGCAGACTTCGTTGAGCATGTGGGCACACTCATGCTGGAGCCGGTCTGGGAGGAGAAGGAAGTCCCCGCAGGAGAGAACGCGTTCGACGATATACGGCACATTGTGATCCTGTGCGAATTTGAAGGTATCGCCGGGGAGGATATTGCAGCTCGCATGGACGGTACTCGCTGCATTGTTTTACAGTCCTCAAGTACTGACTTGGATGCGCGGTTTGAAGACTACACTATTCAGATATTTGAAGAATTGCAAACTATGATGCTGGACATACACAAACCAAAAACTTTGCTGCAAATTGCAGTCCCTGCCCGAAATGATCAACAGGTCTATTCCGGGTTCTTTGCCATGCTGCAAACCGCCCAAAAAGAAAACCCGAGTATCATGGGTCAACTGCTAGAGCTTGATGCCAAAGATGGCCCTGAGGGGATTATTGCAAAATTAGAAGAGAACCGATACAGCCAGTACAGCGAACGGATACGATATCATGGCGACAAGCGACAGGCTTTAAAGTGGCAAGAAATTGAAACCTTGTGCGAAGATCCAGTCCGGCCATGGAAAGATGGAGGGACCTATCTCATCACTGGCGGTCTAGGCGGTCTGGGACTGATTTTTGCCAGAGACATCGTGTGCAATGTGAAAAACTCCACCGTCGTACTGGCAGGACGATCACCTCTGTCAGCGGATAAACAGTCCTTGTTAAGTGAATTGGAAGCGCGGGAAGGTCATATAGAGTACAGACAGGTGGACGTGGGTCAAAAGGAAGCGGTCACCGAGTTAATTAATGGCATCGTCGAGCAATTTGGCGGTCTTAACGGTATTTTGCACACAGCAGGAGTGATACGGGACAACTTTATCATCAAAAAGACGATAGAAGAAGTTAGAGAAGTGCTGACTCCCAAAGTCTCAGGGTTGATCCATCTGGATCAGGCCAGCAGAGCCCTGCCTCTCGATTTCTTTATCCTGTTTTCTTCCGGCGCCGGAAGTCTTGGTAATGTAGGACAGATTGATTACTCTGCTGCCAATGGTTTTATGGATGCTTATGCTTCTTATCGAAATGCCTTGGTGGCAGTCAAGCAGCGCCATGGGCACACGCTGTCGATCAACTGGCCGTTGTGGAAAGACGGGGGCATGCATGTCGATGGGAAAACGGAAAAGGCGATGCAAGGTCTGGGCATGATTGCCATGGAAACAGAGAATGGAATAAAGGCTTTGTATCAAGGCTTATCTTCCGGTAAAAGCCAGGTCATGGTTATCGAAGGGTATCCTCAAACGATTAAGGCGGCCATGCTTGGACAGCCTTCAGGAACAGAAATTTCAGGCCGTTCCGGATTGGAAGACGGGGAAGCCGCGGTTATCGGCGAAGAATGGCTAAGAGAAAAAGCTGAAGACTATTTGAAAACATTGCTTTCGGCTGTAATCAAGCTGCCAGCTGAAAGTATAAATGTAAACGCGCCTATGGACAGGTATGGGATTGATTCCATATTGGTCATGCAGCTCACGAATGAATTAGAAAAAACGTTTGGCTCACTGCCGAAGACATTATTTTTTGAATACCATAATCTCCGCTCATTAACTGGCTATTTCCTGGAATCGCATCACGGCCGGCTGGTAGACGTTTTAAAAGCGCAGGAGAAAAATACGGCTCCTCACAAAGTAGCGAACGAACCTGCAAAAGCAGCAATAGAGCCTTTGGCTTCGTTAGCTGCGGGTCGCAAACGTACATGGCCTCTCCCGACAAGTACGCAGCCCCATCGTGAAAAGAAGGGCTTGGAGATTGCCATTATCGGGGTATCGGGAAGATATCCGGGGGCAGCAGGTATCGACGAGTTCTGGAAAAATCTAAGGGATGGGAAGGATTCCATCACTGAGATTCCCAAGGAGCGTTGGGACCACAGTCTGTACTTTAATGAAACTAAAGGTAAGCCCGGGAAAACCTACAGCAAGTGGGGAGGGTTTATCGACGGAGTGGACTGGTTTGACCCGTTGTTTTTCAACATTTCGCCAAGAGAAGCGGAAACGATGGACCCTCAGGAGCGCCTATTCCTAGAATGCGTGTATGAAACCATAGAGGATGCGGGCTATACGCGTGAAACTCTTTGTGCAGACCGGGGACTTGGCGGCATGGAAGGCAATGTTGGCGTTTATGTCGGAGTGATGTATCACGAATATCAGCTTTATGGAGCCCAGGAACAAGCCAAAGGGAATATGCTCGGGCTTCTCGGGAATGCTTCGGCGGTTGCCAACCGTGTATCGTATTTTTGTAATTTTCATGGACCAAGTATCGCTGTGGATACCATGTGCTCTTCGTCACTGACAGCAATCCATATGGCTTGTCACGGGTTGCAACATGGAGAATGTGAACTGGCGGTTGCAGGGGGAGTTAATGTTTCTGTCCATCCCAACAAATATCTACTACTCGGACAGGGAAGCTTTGCATCAAGCAATGGGCGGTGTGAAAGCTTCGGACAGGGTGACGGATATGTGCCAGGAGAAGGAGTCGGGGCTTTGCTGCTCAAGCCGCTGGCCAAAGCTATAGCAGATGGAGACCGGGTATATGGCATCATAAAAGGTACTGCAGTGAATCACGGAGGTAAGACCAATGGATATACCGTACCCAACCCCAACGCACAGGCTAGCGTGATTGGGCAGGCCATTCAGGAGGCGGGAATCAACCCTAGAACCATTAGCTATATAGAGGCGCATGGGACAGGAACTCCTCTGGGTGATCCGATTGAAATTGCGGGCTTACAAAAGGTGTTCCGGGAATATACCAGAGACAAGCAGTTCTGTTCAATCGGGTCTGCCAAGTCTAATATCGGACATTGTGAGAGCGCAGCTGGTATTGCCGCGGTGACAAAGGTGCTGTTGCAGTTGAAAAATAAACAATTGGTACCTTCGCTGCATTCAAGCAAGTTAAATCCCAATATCGATTTTAGTGATAGCCCTTTTAAAGTTCAGCAGGAATTAGAGGAATGGAAAAGACCTGTCGTATCCATCGATGGCGAAATCAGGGAATACCCAAGGCTGGCAGGAGTCTCGGCCTTCGGGGCAGGCGGATCTAACGCTCATGTGGTAATCGAAGAATACATTCCAGCAGAGACTGCTCAGCTGCAAGCTGCTCCTGCGTCGCTTAATCCTGCCATGATTGTGCTATCGGCCAAGAACAAGGAAAGACTGAACGAGCAGGCCCAAAGATTGCTATCTGCCATCAGAGAGCTGAATGACCCGCATATAGGTCTCGCAGATATCGCCTACACGCTGCAGATCGGACGAGAAGCGATGGAAGAACGGCTTGCGATCATCGCCACATCCATCCAAGAGCTAGATTGGAAATTGGAAAGCTTCCTGCTGGAAAAGGAAGGTATAGAAGAGCTGTATAGAGGACAGGTAAAGCGCAACAAAGGAGTATTGGTCACTCAGGAAATCGATGAGGATATGGCTAAAATGGTGGGTGCATGGGTGAGCAAAGGTAAATATGGAAAGCTCGCCGAGCTTTGGGTGACGGGATTGCTGTTGAACTGGAACAGGCTTTATGGGGAAGTGAAGCCTCGCAGGATTAGTTTGCCAGCCTATCCTTTTGCCAGAGAAAGCTATTGGGTGCCCGTAAACCAGGTAAAGAGCGATGGCATGACAGCCGCTCTCGGTCAGTCTACATTTTTGTCACCTTTACTGCATCACAACACTTCAAACTTCTTGAAGCAGCGGTTCAGCTCAACGTTTACGGGCGAGGAGTTTTTCCTCAGGGATCATACGGTAAAAGGCCAACGGGTTCTACCAGGTGTCGCTTATCTTGAGATGGTGCGGGCGGCTGTGGAACGCTCTATAGGAGATGAGGACAACTGCGCAACAGGAATCCGGTTGAAAAATGTAAACTGGATTCGGCCAATTGTGGTGGAAGATCGGCCATTCTCAGTACACACCGGACTATTCTTGGAAGACGCCGGAAAAATCAGCTTTGAAGTGTATAGTGAGCAAGAAGGAGGCAATATCGGACATACCGTGCACAGCCAGGGCAATGCGGTGCAGTTTAACGTGGAACAAAAGCTAGTGCTTAACCTTGAGGCATTACAGGCAGAATTTGATCCACACGGATTTGAGGGGGCGCGCTGCTACGATATCTTCCAAAAAATCGGGATGGATTACGGCCCAGCCTTCAAATGTGTGGAGAAAGTGTACACACGTCCGGGCAAGGTACTAGTCAAGCTGGCACTGCCCTCCATGCTCTCTGATTCGGCTGACAGCTTTGTTCTTCACCCTAGCTTAATGGATGCGGCCTTGCATGCATCGATCGGATTAATCATGGGGCAAGATGGAGGGCTGCCGGACAGCACGGTACCAAATACCCCTTCTATGCCATTCGCTCTTCAAGAGATCGAAATCCATGGGGGATGCACCCAGAATATGTGGTCGTTGATTCAATACAGCGAGGGCAGCAAGAAAGTGGACAAGGTACAGAAGCTCAATATCGACTTATGTGATGAGGAAGGGAACGTTTGTGTCAGAATAACGGGACTATCCACCCGGGCGCTGGACGGAGATATCCGCACTGAGCATGCACAAGGCGTAGTCGCAGGAGATCATGCCGCCGATCCGCTTGTAGGAGCCGTTATGCTCATCCCCAAATGGGACCCGGTTGCGCTTAAAAAAGATACAGCTTTCCCATCGTCGATAGACCGAATGGTCATTGCAGGTGGTACAGACAAAGATAGACAGGCTATCCGGGAATATTATCCGAAGGCGCATTTTTTGGAGCTACAGGCGCAGGATTCCATAGAAACGGTTGCCTCAAAGGTCGAAGAATATGGAGCCGTTGATCATATTTTGTGGATTGCCCCTACTATTTCTGTCGAATCTGTCACTGCTGAATCCTTAATTGAGGAACAGGAGCCAGGAGTCTTGCTCTTCTTTAGAATGGTCAAGGCGCTGCTCCTGCTGGGGTATGGAACGAAAAAACTAGGCTGGACAACTATAACCACCCAGGCTCAGTCGATCGATCAGGACGACACAGTCCACCCGGCCCACGCAAGTTTCCATGGGTTGGTAGGCACGATGGCCAAAGAATATCCGAACTGGAAGGTTCGTATTATAGACCTGCAATCCGACTATGACTGGCCGTTATCCGAACTATTTACGCTGCCTTCAGACCGTCAGGGACGGATGTGGGTTTTTAGAGGCGGGCAGTGGTATCGCCAGCAGCTGATTCCGTTTAAACAGACTCCAGGCTCAAAAGGACAGACGCTGTACAAAACCGCAGGCGTCTATGTGGTTATCGGTGGTGCAGGCAACATCGGAGTGGCATGGAGCAAGTATATGGCTTCGACCTATCAGGCTCAGATGGTGTGGATAGGCAGAAGGCCAAAGGATGCATCCATCCAGGCTAAATTGGACGAATTTAAAGGCCACGGGCCTGTTCCATGCTATATTACGGCAGATGCAGCAGATGAAAGGTCGCTGCAGGGAGCATATGAGGAGATAAAGCAGCGTTACTCCAAGATCAACGGCGTAGTCCACTCTGCCATTGCCTTTTTTGAGAAAGGATTGGAAGACTTGACGGAGGAAGGGCTCCGGTCCGGGCTTTCGGCAAAGGTCGATGTCAGTGTACGCATGGCTCAGGTCTTCCAAAATGAATCGCTGGATTTCGTGTTGTTTTTCTCTTCCATTATTGCCTATGTAAAAAATCCAGGACAAAGCAGCTATGCTGCCGGATGTACCTTTAAGGATGCGTTTGCGCAGCGGCTCTCACAGGAATGGCGTTGTCCGGTGAAAGTCATGAACTGGGGATACTGGGGGAACGACGAGAACAATGCTTCCCAAGACAGGCAGCAAGAGGTGGAAAATTACTCAAGACTAGCGCAGATCGGTGTTGGACTTATTGAGCCTCAAGAGGGGATGGAGGCACTTGAGACGTTGCTTGCTTCCCCGCTGAATCAAGTAGGGCTGATGAAAACAACAAAACATCTAGATTTGGAAGGGACTAATCCGGCGGAAGCCATTGACCTGTACCCGCACAACACGGATCCCGATCTTCGGGATATACAAGAAAGTATTGCTGCAGTGATCAAATCAAAAGTCCAGTTTGCCAAGGACTATGCGGCAGAGGATGCTGGCAGCCTGCAGGAAAGGGAATTGGAACACCTATTGTGCAAACTAATGCAGGGGCAACTTTTGTCTATGGGGCTGTCAGGGACAGATCGTCAGTCTGTCGACGAGTTTAAACATAAGCATGGGCTGTCTGAGTTATATGGCAAATGGCTAAGAGAGAGCGTAAAGATTTTGGCACGGATGAATGATGCCCTTACAGGTGGAAATGATTCCAGCTCGACTTATAGAGAGGATGTCTGGCAGGAATGGGAAGAGCACAAGCATACATGGCTGAAATATCCGCAGATGCGAGCAAGGGTACATTTGGTTGAGACAACGCTGCGAGCTTTGCCTGAAATTATTACCGGCAAATGTCCTGCCACGGAAATCATGTTCCCCAATTCCTCTATGGAGCTGGTGGAAGGAATTTATAAAAACAGTCTGGTCGCCGACTATTTTAATGAAGTTCTTTCCGATACGATTGCCGCCTATGTTCAGCAGAGAATTATGAACAACTCCGCTGCAGAAATCAGAATTCTTGAAATTGGAGCAGGCACTGGAGGAACCAGCAGCACCGTATTTCTCAAATTACGGCCATATTGCAAACACATTCAGGAATATTGTTATACCGATATTTCAAAGGCCTTTTTGATGCACGCAGAAAAAGAGTATGGGCCAGACAATCCGTATCTCAGTTATCGAATATTTAATGTGGAAGAACCTATTGCTGGACAAGGTATTGATGCGGGTAAATATGATATTGTCATTGCTGCCAATGTACTTCATACGGCAAAAGATATTCGCCAGGCATTGCGCAATGCGAAAGCGGTTTTGAAAAGCAACGGCCTGCTTCTGTTAAATGAACTCATGGGCAGCAGCGTGTTTACCCATCTTACCTTCGGATTGCTGGATGGCTGGTGGGCTTATAAGGATTCGGAATTGCGTATTCCCGGCTGCCCTGGGCTGTATCCTCACGTATGGAAAAGCGTATTGGCCAAAGAAGGCTTTCACACAGCGTTCTTCCCAGCGCAGGAGGCGCATGATTGGGGCCAGCAGATCGTTGCAGCCCAAAGCGATGGCTTGGTTCGGCAAAAGCGACAGCCAAAGCAGAAAACCATATCGATAGAGAATAGGACTGTTGAAGCAGGATCAATGAAACAATCAGCTCAGCCCAAAAGAGAGGCAGTACAGGCAGAATCAGAAAATGTGCTGCGCAGCAAAAGTACGGCCTACTTTAAAAATTTACTTGGCGAAACACTAAAAATGGAACCGGGAAGCATCGACTCTACGGTTGCCCTGGAAGAGTACGGGATCGACTCGATATTGGTTGTGCAAATCACCAATGTTTTGCGTGAGGTCATCGAGGATTTTGCCAGCACCCTGTTTTTTGAGTACAACACCATAGATGATCTGGTAGCGTACCTGCTTCAAACGCAAAGGGATTCGTTGAAGAAGCTGGTAGGTATGAAGGAGACAGAGATGAGCGAAGAAACTTCCAGAGTGGAAGAGGTACCTGCTCCACAGGTAATCGATATGGCCCCAATGAGCTTTGTACGGGAAGGACGCTTCCTTAAGCCGTCTGTCAGCAAAGGTGAGAAGCCGAAGGAGCACTCCTCTAATATCAGAGATGTTGCGATTGTGGGCTTGTCAGGGCGCTATCCAGGAGCTCGTAATGTAGAGGAATATTGGAACAACCTAAAAGAGGGTAAAAACTGCATCACTGAAATTCCGAAAGACCGTTGGGATTGGAAGACCTACTTTGACGAAGAAAAAGGAAAACGAGGCACCATCTATACAAAATCAGGCGGCTTTATCGATGGAATTGATTTATTTGATCCGCTATTTTTCAAGATTTCTCCTGCAGAAGCTGAAACTATGGACCCGCAAGAACGGCTCTTTCTGGAAGCCGCATACGCAAGTATTGAGGATGCCGGATATACCCCTGCCAATCTTTGTGAGAGTCGAAAAGTGGGCGTATTTGCGGGCGTGATGAACGGAAATTACGGTTTGGGACCTCAATACAATTCCATTTCCAATCGGATATCCTATCATTTGGATTTCCAAGGTCCAAGTATGACTATCGATACCGCTTGTTCTTCCTCATTGACGGCGATCCATCTAGCTTTGGAAAGTCTGTATAGCGGTATCAGCGAGTGCGCTATTGTCGGAGGGGTCAATTTGATCGTAGACCCAATCCACTATATCAAACTGTCAGCAATGACGATGCTTTCCAAAAGTGGCGAATGTAAGTCGTTTGGAGACCAAGCGGATGGATTCGTTGATGGGGAGGGCGTCGGCGCTATCGTGTTAAAGCCGCTGGAGAAAGCTATTGCAGACGGTGACCATATTTATGGTGTCATCAAAGGGAGTATGCTCAATGCTTCAGGTAAAACCAGTGGTTATACAGTTCCTAGCCCTCAAGCTCAATCTCAGCTGATCGAGGCGGCGCTTCAGCGTTCGAATGTTGATGCAAGAACCATCAGTTATATTGAAGCCCATGGAACCGGCACGGCTTTGGGAGATCCTATTGAAATTGCAGGATTGACCAGGGCTTTTGAGAAATTCACACAAGACAAGCAGTTCTGCGCCATAGGGTCGGTCAAATCCAATATTGGTCACACTGAGAGCGCAGCAGGCATTGCAGGGGTAACTAAAATATTGTTGCAGCTTAAGCATCGCCAGTTAGTACCATCTTTACATTCTAGGAAGTTGAATCCTGAAATTCATTTCACCAATACTCCTTTTGTCGTTCAGCAGAGCCTAGAAGAATGGAAGAGACCGGTAATTACAACGGATGGAATCACTGAAGAGTATCCGAGACGGGCTGGAATATCGTCTTTCGGTGCAGGAGGGGCCAACGCTCATATCGTGATTGAAGAGTATATTCCCGAGGTCCAGGAGCCATCAGGAATAGAATCTGCTTCTCAGGGACCTGCCATGATCGTGCTATCAGCCAAGAGTGAGGAGCAGCTTAAGGAAAAAGGACGACAGCTGCTTGAGGCTCTTCAAGGTCAGTTATCCTCTGCTAGCATATTGGATATTGCCTATACGCTCCAGGTGGGACGCGAACCGATGGAGGAGCGTCTAGCCATGCTTGTGGATTCGATCACAGATCTTGAGGAGAAATTAAAGGAATTTGTGGCCGGACGCCACCACATGCTCAACCTGTATAGAGGCCAGGTGAAGCGCAACAAAGAAGCGTTGTCCATTTTTACGGGGGACGAAGACCTGCAGCAACTGATTGAACATTGGATTTCCAAAAGGAAATATACAAAGCTTCTGGAGCTGTGGGCCAAAGGGCTAAATTTGGATTGGAACAAACTTTATACTGGCAAGGTACCTCGCCGTATCAGCTTGCCAACCTATCCATTTGCAAAAGAGCATTACTGGACTTCTGAAAGCAAGGATCAATTAAAAGCCCATGCATTACTGCCGCAAAATGAAAGCAATGTAGATTTTGATGATCAATTGTGTGGCAGACTCTTGGATGAAATGATGAACGATGCCATGTCTGTTGATGAGGCTGCCAACGAAATCTTCAATATATTCACACGTAAATGAGAAGTTTCTACATGCTGGGAGGCAATCGAAGATGAAGGACTTTTTTCAAAATATTCTGGGCGAGGTAAAAAGCGGACGGATGCAGAAAGAGGAGGCTATTTTCAGAATACGCCAAGTTCAAGCTCAAATGGCTTCACACGGTACCCTGCAAAGCAAAGCAGGGGCCGAGGCGGGGGCCCTGGCGAATACAGGAATTCTTATGCTTGAGCCTTCATGGAAAGAGCAAGCTGCACTCCAAAAAGCGACTCTTCCTGAATTTAGCCAACATCTGGTGGTGCTTTGCGAACTCGATCATATCTCGGAGCGAAGCATTGAAGCGCTCTTAAAAGGAACCCGATGCATCAAGCTCCATGCCGGTCAAACCGGCATGGATGAACGCTTTCAGGGCTATGCCCTTCAACTGCTTGCGGAAGTGCAAATGCTCCTCAAAGAGAACTTGAGGGGCAGCGTACTGATACAGATTGCTGCTTCCTCCCAAAGCGGACAGCAGCTCTTTGCTGGGCTTTTGGGATTGCTGCAAACAGCCGAAAAGGAAAACCCAAAAATCGTAGGGCAATTCGTTGAATTGGAAGCTACAGGTTTGGAAGAGATCGTTGAGAAATTAAAAGAGAACAGCCAATACCCCAAAGACAAAAGGATACAGTATGAGAACGGTAAACGTCTGGTTCTCAGCTGGAATGAAATGAAAGCCCCTAAAACTCCGGGAAGAGTGCCCTGGAAAGATCGGGGGATTTATTTGATTACGGGCGGTGCAGGAGGATTAGGACTTGTTTTTGCGAGAGATATCGCCCGGCGAGTCCAAGAAGCTACGCTAGTCCTGGTAGGGCGTTCAATACTTGACGAAGGCAAGCAGACCATACTGGAGGAGTTGAAGGTGCTGGGAGCCCGCGTAGAGTACAAACGAGCGGACGTATCCCGAAAGGAAGAGGTCTCGCAACTGATCCTAAAGATCCAAGAGGAGCATGGAGGGCTTGATGGCATCCTCCATAGTGCAGGGGTGATACAGGATCGTTTTATCATTCATAAGACGCAGGAAGAGTTCAAGGAAGTAATGGCTCCCAAAGTAGCCGGATTGGTCAACCTGGATCAGGCGACGAAGGAGCTAGACCTTGATTTCTTCATTTTCTTCTCATCCATCGCAGGGATTATGGGCAATCCTGGTCAGGCCGATTATGCCGCAGCAAATGCGTTTATGGATGCCTATGCCTTATATCGAAACAGCCTCGTCTCTTCCAAGGAACGCAAAGGGCAGACGCTGTCTGTCAATTGGCCGCTCTGGAAGGATGGAGGAATGCATGCGGATGCCGAAACGGAGATGGTTTGGCAAAGTATTGGCATGGTGGCCATGCAAACTGCAAACGGCGTCAAGGCTTTATATGATAGCCTAGCCTCTGGCCAGAAGCAGGTACTGGTGATAGAGGGGGATTTGCCCAGATTGCGGAAGCATCTATTGGAGCCTCAGCCACAGGAAAAATTATATGTTGAAGAGACAGCTTCTTCACCGATAAATCCTGAGCTGCTTCTGGAAAAAACCTTGCACCAGCTTAAAGTATTGTTTGGAGAAGTGACTAAGCTGAGCATTGAAAAGATTGATGTCAGTGAGCCTTTGGAGAGCTACGGCATAGACTCCATCATGATTACAAGGCTCAACCAAAAGCTTCAAGGAGTTTTTGGTGAAATCTCGATGACCCTGTTTTTTGAATATCAGACGTTGGAAGCGGTAGCGGAATATTTTATTGCTGACTACTATGAGGAATGCGTATGGTGGACAGGACTTGGAAGACGGCTGGAGCCGGAAGAAAACTTCGTCCCCGCATCTTTGCATACTGATAGCGAATTATCATTGCCGACTCTGCCAAAGGAAGAAAACCATCATGCCAGTAGGACAGTTATAGACACAGGCAGTGTAAAACACGAACAAATAGCCATTATTGGCATGAGCGGACGATTTCCACAAGCGAAAAATATGGAGGAATACTGGAGCAATTTACAACAGGGCAAAGATTGTATTACAGAAATCCCCGCAGATCGCTGGAAGAGGGAAGGATTTTACTCTCCTAACATAAAGGAAGCTGTGGAGAAGGGCAAAAGCTATAGCAAATCTGGGGGATTTGTGGAGGATTTTGCAGATTTTGATCCTCTTTTCTTCAATATATCTCCTCGGGAAGCTATGAGTATGGACCCTCAGGAGCGGATATTCCTGGAAGAATGCTGGAAGACCTTCGAGGATGCTGGATACAGCAGAGATCAGCTTGCAGCGCAATATAATGGGCGAATCGGCGTCTTTGCAGGCATTACCGCAACAGGCTTCAATTTATACGGACCCAAGCTGTGGGAGCAAGGCAAACCAATCTTTCCTCGCACATCCTTCAGTTCGGTAGCAAATCGAATATCGTATCTCTTGAATCTGAAGGGACCTAGCTTTTCGGTCGATACCATGTGCTCATCGTCATTAACTGCAATCCATGAGGCCTGTGAGCATATCCATAACGGAGAATGCGAGATTGCTATTGCAGGGGGAGTTAACTTATATCTTCATCCTTCCAACTATGTTTTTCTAAGCACAATGCGAATGCTATCGCCAGAGGGACGGTGCAAGAGCTTTGGTGAAGGAGGAAATGGATTTGTCCCTGGTGAAGGTGCGGGTGTTGTGCTGCTCAAACCTTTATCTCGTGCCATTGCCGATAAGGACCATATTTATGCGGTTATTCGGGCAACTTGTATCAATCATGGCGGAAAAACAAACGGGTATACCGTGCCTAATCCGGTAGCACAGGCAGAATTGATCCGAGAAACCTTGGATAAAGCAGGCGTCAATGCTCGAACAGTCAGTTATATTGAAGCTCACGGTACAGGGACAGAACTCGGTGATCCTATTGAAATTACCGGACTTACCCAGGCTTTCAAGAAGGATACACAGGATACAGGGTTCTGTGCGATTGGCTCGGTAAAATCAAACATAGGCCATTTAGAGGCGGCCGCAGGGATTGCGGGAATCGCTAAAATTATTCTGCAAATGAAAAACCGAAAAATTGTCCCAAGCCTGCATGCCAAAGAATTGAACCCCAATATAAACTTTGCCAAAACGCCATTTACAGTTCAGCAGGGACTTGCCGAATGGAAACGTCCGATTTTGAAGAAAAACGGCGAGCAACGGGAATACCCTAGAATTGCAGGCATATCTTCCTTCGGAGCCGGAGGGTCTAATGCCCATATCGTTCTAGAAGAATACATTCCGGCAGAACAGGCTGTCTCTACTCCGCAAAAGCCGGTTGTCATTATATTGTCGGCCAAAAGTGATGAAGCATTGAAAGAGCAGGCTGTTCAGTTGACTGCTGCAATTGATAAAAATGTCTTCTCAGATAACGACCTGGTGAATGCGGCTTACACCTTACAAATGGGGCGTGAGGCGATGGATGAGCGCCTTGCCGTGGTCGTTCAGTCAGTGGAGGAACTTAGGAACAAACTGCGGGAATTCAATGGGGGAAGACCGGATATTGCACAGCTTTATCGGGGACAGGCCAAGCGGGACAAGGAGAGCTTGGAAGAAGCGCTGGATGAATCCTTTGATGTCTGGAATCTAGCAGAGAAATACGGCAGACTTTCGGAATTGTGGGTCAAGGGTGTGCACGTTGACTGGAACAGACTCTACAGTGATATCCAGCCTTTCCGCATCAGTTTGCCCACATATCCCTTTGCTAGGGAACGCTACTGGATATCAGTAGATGAAGAAAAGCCCGCTGGTGTCGCTCCAGCATATCTGCACCCCTTGCTGCATCACAACACCTCCGTTCTTTCTGAGCAAAGATTTAGCTCAACCTTTAACGGTCAGGAGTTTTATCTGAATAGCCCCGGCGTTGACGGAAGACTTGTCCTGTCAGATGGAGCATGTCTTGAAATGGCACGGGCAGCGGTTGAACAGTCGTTAACAGTACAGGAGAAGGGTCAGGCAGGCATCACACTCACAGACATGGTATGGACACATGCTCCTGTCATAGGAGATCGGCCGGAAATACATATAGGACTCTTTCCGGGAGATCGAGGTGGAATTGATTTTAAGATTTACAGCACACGAACCGAAGCAGGCGATCCTGTCATATACAGCGAGGGAAGTGCCGAGCTGGAGGCTTTAAGTAGAACGGAAACATTAGATATTCAGGCTTTGCAGATGGAGTGCATTGATCATATTTCACATGGGGGAGACGATGAAGCACTGCGGACGATTGAAGTTAACTACGGTTCGGAATTCCAGTCCGCTGAGCAAGTTTATATAGGTCAGGACTTGGTACTGGCCAAGCTATCACTGCCTTCCGGTATGGCGAATACTGGGGGCCTATTTGTTGTGCACCCCTTCATGGCAAGTGCTGCCCTGCAAATGCCGTTATACCTGCTTTCGAATAATGAAAATATTATGCGGTTCACCGGCATTGACTCTCGGAAAAAAATACTGCCGACTGCGATAGATAGGCTTCAAATATTTCGGGAGTGTCCGAGCGACATGTGGGCGTTGGTACGGCATGGAAGAGGAAACCAGATTGATCATAGGGCGCACAAGTATGACATTGATTTGTGCGACGAGGCAGGCAGAATCTGTGTGCGCATAAAAGGGGTCTCCTACAAGGAAGCGGAGACTTGTGAGCAACCGCTCGGTGCAATGATGCTGCAGCCATTCTGGAAAGAACAGGCGGTTGGGGAGGAAACCATAACAACCGACCACGAACGGCATGTGATCATACTTTGTGAGACAGATGCCATAGCTGCGTTACATGTCGAAACTTCCTTGACAGGCGTGGAATGTATCACCCTACAAGCCCGCATGGAGGAGGTCGACCGACGCTTTGAAACATATGCTGTTCAGGTCTTTGAGAAAATACAAGGCATCCTGATTAACAAGCCTAAAGGCAAAGTGTTGGTACAAATTGTAACGATGTCTGGAAATGAAAAGCTACTTTTCTCCGGGCTGTGCGGCTTACTCAAAACAGCTCATAAGGAGAATCCAAAGTTCTATGGGCAACTGATTGAAGTAGGGGAAATGGAGAAAAATGAAAGACTCATTGAAATATTAAGATCGAGCAGTCGGCGTCCAGAGGACAGCCGCATCCGGTTTGTAGAAGGCAAACGTTGGATTCCTGCCTGGAACAAGGTCGAAATGCCGTCGATACCACAAATTCCATGGAAAGATCATGGAGTTTATCTGGTTACTGGAGGTGCCAAAGGCCTGGGTCTTATTTTTGCCAAAGAAATTGCGCGTCAGACCAAGGATGCAACTCTGATTCTGACGGGGCGTTCCATGCTGGACGAGGACAAGCTGGCCCCATTAGAAGAATTGAAGGCTTTGGGCGCCAAGGTGGAATATAGACAGGTGGATGTTACGCAGAAGGAAGCGGTGGTTGGCCTGATTGAGGACATCCAAACGGCATACGGCGGAATTAACGGCATTCTGCACAGTGCTGGAATTATCAAAGATAACTATATCATCAAAAAAACGAGCGCAGAATTTAGGGAAGTACTGGCGCCAAAGGTGGCCGGCCTAGCCCATTTGGATCAGGCCAGTAAGGACATACCCCTAGACTTCTTTATCCTTTTTTCATCAGCTGCGGGAGTGGGCGGAAATGCGGGTCAGTCTGACTATGCTACCGCGAATGCGTTCATGGATGCATATGCTTGGTATCGTAATACCTTGGTATCCTCCTGGGAGCGTATGGGCAAAACGCTGTCGATCAATTGGCCGCTATGGAAAGAAGGCGGAATGCGGCCTGACCAGGAGACGGAGAAGGCCTTACAGAATGTAGGTATGTTTGCGATGAGGACAGAGACTGGTATTAGTGCGTTGTATCAAAGCATAGCCTGCATATCGAATCAAGCGATAGTGGTAGAAGGAGAAATTGAGCTGATCAGCAGAATGATGATTATGGAAGGACAACTTGAAGAAAGCGGAGAAGCAGCCCGAGATCAGAGACTCGGATCAGAGGACGACAACGTTCTTTTCTCAGCAAATAAGGTAGTGTCCGTCCAAGATGAACATCTGCTGCGTGAAAAGACGACCAATTACTTAAAGACTTTGCTGTCTTCGTCAATCGAACTGCCTGCATATCGAATTGAAGAGGATACGCCGTTGGAAAATTACGGGGTGGATTCTATTAAGTCTATGGAACTGACTGACCAGTTGGAGAAGACCTTCGATCAGGTGTCGAAGACGATATTTTTTGAATATCCGAATATTCGGAGCTTAATCGAGTATTTTTTGGAATCTCATCGAGACGAATTAATCGCTCTGTTTGGTCTGGAGCAGGCAGTAACTGTAGGTGTAAAAGCCGCCACCGCCACGGCAGCAATAGGTACAGAACTTCGACCAGGAGAAGAACAGCTGCGTGATCAGGTGACAAGTTATCTAAAAGGCTTGCTTTCTTCATCTACCGGACTGCCGGAACAACGCATTGAAGAGGATAAAAACCTGGAAAACTATGGGGTTGACTCCATAAAGTCTATGGAAATAACCGATCAGCTGGAAGAAACGTTTGGATCACTGTCCAGAACCTTACTGTTTGAATATCCGAATATCCGAAGCTTAACCGAATATTTTCTGGAATCTCACCGAGACGAATTAAGCACTTTGTTTGGTCTGGATCAGGTAGCGACTGTAAGTGCAATAGCTGACACGGTTTCTGTAGCCAATGAGACAAAATCCCTGTCTAGAGAAGGGCGGCTGCGTGATCAGACGACAGGGTATCTAAAGGGCTTACTTTCCTCGTCCACCGGACTGCCGGAACAACGTATTGAAGAGGATAAAAACCTAGAGAACTATGGAGTTGACTCCATAAAGTCTATGGAAATAACCGATCAACTGGAAGAAACATTTGGATCACTGTCCAGAACCTTACTGTTTGAATATCCAAATATCCAGAGTTTAACGGATTACTTCCTGGAATCACACTGGGATGAATTGAACGCTTTGTTTGGTGCTGAACAAGAGCTAGTTGCGGCAGCCAGCACGAAATCCATTGGCATCGTAGAACATGCAAAAGCTCCCTCTCCGGTATTTCGGCACTCACCCATTTCGTCAGTGCGAGTAGAGCCTAAGGAGGCGGTCACAGGAACAGGAGCGATGGACATTGCTGTCATCGGGGTGTCCGGAAAATATCCTGGAGCGGAAAATATTCAAGAATTCTGGAGAAATCTCCAAGAGGGCAAGGACTGCATTACCGAAGTTCCCACAGATCGCTGGGATCACGATCTTTACTTTGATAAAGAAAGAAATAAACCGGGAAAAACCTACTGCAAATGGGGGGCTTCCTAAACCGAATAAATCCGTTGGATTCTTCTTTCTTTCACCTCACCTCTCATGAGGTGAGTTTGATGGACCCAATGGAACAGCTTTTCCTGGAAATGATATGGAGCCTGCTGGAAAGTGCGGGATATACGCGAGAGGTGCTACAGAAAAAACACCAGTCCAAGGTGGGGGTCTACGTTGGTGCTACGTATCATAAATACTGCGACTGTGATACAAATACGGATGCCCCTCGGATCACATCCTTTGGTTCTGTTGCTGTCGCCAACCCCATGTCGCATTATTTCAATTTCCAGGGTCCGAGCATATCTATTGATACGATGAGCTCTTCCTCTGCAGTGGCTGTCCATATGGCATGTGAAAGCCTGATCAGAGGAGAGTGTCAAATCGCAGTAGCTGGCGGGGGAAATCTGTTGACAAGCCCCAAAAAGTATATCGAATCCAGCCAGAACAATTTGATCGGAAGCCATGAAGATAGTCGAAGCTTTGCAGATGGAGACGGATATCTTCCCGCTGAAGGAGTTGGGGCAGTTCTCTTAAAGCCGCTTCATAAGGCAGAACAGGATGGAGACTGTATTTTAGCAGTCATCAAATCTACGGCAACTAATCATGGAGGACACAGCAATGGGTATACGGTCCCTAATCCCAATGCACAGGCACAACTTGTTGAAGAGAACTTTTTGAAAGCCGGCATTCACCCCCGGACAGTCAGCTATGTAGAGGCAGCAGCCAATGGATCTACATTGGGAGACCCAATTGAGCTAGTCGCCTTGAAAAAATCATTCCAGAAATTTACGGACGAGCAGCACTTTTGTGCCATGGGATCGGTTAAATCCAATATAGGCCACGCAGAAGCAGCCTCGGGATATCGCAGCTAACCAAGACCATATTGCAATTGTGGCATCGAAAACTGGTTCCCACCATTAAAGCGGAGAAGCTGAATCCCAATCTTACTTTCAGCAATACTCCATTTTATCTGCAGCGGGAGCTTCAGGAATGGAAGCGGCCTGTAATAGAGCTGGAAGGAGAAGCGCGGGAATTTCCGTTGCGGGCAACAGTAAGCTCCTTCGGTGCTGGGGGATCTAACGTCCATTTTATTCTGGAAGAATACATTCCTTCGCCAAAAGAAGCTGTTCAGTTGAAAGGGGCAGATCAGACAGAAGTAGTGGTTCTCTCGGACGTAAACTGGGAGCGATTGAAGGCTCTTGCGAGTCAATTGCTTGAATATGTGGAGCAGCAGAACGAGCTTTCCTTACATGATGTGGCTTTCACACTTCAGACAGGCCGCGAAGCGATGAAGTGCCGGACGGCAATCGTAGCGAGCTCGCGAGAGGAACTGCTCACTGGTCTGAGAGAGCTTATCGAATCCGTCGGCAAGGGTAACGAGCCAGAGGGAGCGTCTATTCCGATATTTATTGGGGAAGGCGGAGAGGATTCAAATACAAGTGCACTCCTTTTAGGAAAAGTAGGCGAGAAAGTTTCTCAAATTCTTCTAGAGGAGAGGGACCTGCAAAATATTGCTATGTATTGGACCCAGGGAGGCAGAATTACGTGGGAGGCGCTCCATGAGGGGCAAGCTGTTCGCAGAATTCCCTTACCGACCACTCCGTTCTGAGCACAAATTGGGGAACTGAACACTGTCTGACGAAAAATACGAATAATCCGGAGGTACAAATGAGGGAGTTCAAAGATAAGGTAGCTGTGATTACGGGAGCTGCCAGCGGAATTGGCCGAGCTATTGCAGACCGATGTGTCAAAGAAGGAATGAAGGTCGTTTTGGCGGATATTGAAGAGGGGGCTCTTCTAAGGACTGAACGAGAATTGAAAGCCATGGGTGCAGCTACCCTCTCCGTTGTGACCGATATTTCCAAAGAAGCTGATATTCGTTTATTAGCACAAAAAACAGTTCAGACCTTTGGCGCTGTGCATCTTTTGTTCAATAATGCAGGCGTGGATGCTGGCACAGGCCGCTTATTATGGGAGAATACTGTGGCAGATTGGCAGTGGGTAATTAACGTAAACATTTGGGGAATTCTGTTTGCCACCGAAATTTTTGTTCCTATTATGGTGAAACAAAAAACTCCATGCCATATTGTAAATACAGCATCTATTGCCGGTCTGCTGTCCGGTCCTGGAAATGGAATATACAGCGCGTCAAAGCATGCCGTTTTAAGCCTGTCTGAAACGTTATATCAGGAGCTCAGATTGATCGGTTCTAATGTGGGAGTGTCGGTTGTATGTCCGGGATTCGTTCGTACTCAAATCATGGATGCAGAGCGGAACCGCCCGACAGAGCTGCGTAAGCCAGATGGGAGCGGCAATCTTCCACCTGAAAGACAAGTTATTACCGAATTGGCTCGCAAGGCTGTCCAAAATGGAATACTTCCGGAGGATGTGGCCAATCAGATTTTTGAGGGCATCCGAAAAGGGCAGCTATATATCATCACAGAACCGAAATTCAAACCTGCAATCAGGCAGCATATGGAGAATGTTCTCAACGAAAGCAATCCTACGGCATCCCAAATGCAATTAGTGCGCAATTTGTTGTGAACTTTGAATGAATAGAGGAACTGCTTAGGAGAGTCTGATCAATACGTTGTGGGGGTTACTTGGATGGACAGATCAGTGGTTTTTATGTTTTCAGGCCAGGGTTCGCAATACTACGGCATGGGAAAGGAATTATATATGTCCAACCCGGTTTTCCGAACATGGATGACCAGGTTGGATGAGATTCATATGGATATTACAGGCAGCTCTGTATTAAAAACGCTGTACGATGATACGCGTCGCAGGGGAGAAGAATTTGATACCCTGCTATATACTCACCCTGCAATTTTCATGGTTGAATATGCGCTCACACAGGTGTTATTGGAAAAGGGAATTTATCCTGATTATGTTTTAGGCTCTAGTCTGGGTGAGTCTGTTTCTGTTGCTGTGGCTGACTGCATGAGCTATGAGGACACGCTTCAATGTATTATCAAGCAAGCACAGTTGGTGGAGGCCTACTGTCCGAAAGGGGGCATGATGGCCGTCATTGGCAATCCCAGTCTGTACGACGAAGCACCCATATTGAATACCAACTCAGAACTGGCATCCATCAACTTTGACTCGCATTTTGTTATTTCAGGCAGCTGCGAAGGTCTATCAGAGATTGAACACTATTTGAAGGTAAATGAGATAATCTGTCAAAGACTTCCAGTGCACTATGCTTTTCATGCTTCCTTAATGGACCCAATCGCATTGGAATATACGGAATTTTTAAAGCTCATGACCCTAAGCAGCCCTAAATTAAATATGGTTTCATCTATGTACGGCGGGAAGACGACATGGCTTGAGAACCATTTTCTTTGGGATGTTACTAGAAAGCCTATGCAATTTCAGAGCGCTCTAAAGTGTCTGGGAGATAGTGACGGGGTTGTTTATATTGATCTTGGCCCCTCGGGCACGCTTGCTAATTTTGTAAAGTATAATTTTGGCCCCAAGAAAAAGGCAAGTGTTTGTTCCATTCTCTCCCCTTTTCAACAAGACATAAAAAATTTGGATCGTCTGTTCGAAATATTTGACTAATATGCATCCATTACTAACAAGGAGGAAATCAATGATCGCATATCTGTTCCCTGGACAAGGAGCTCAAGTAAAAGGTATGGGCGAAGGACTATTTGATGAATTTCCAGAATGGGTTGCCAAAGCGGATGCAGTTCTTGGTTATTCTATTCAGAGGCTGTGCCTTGAAGACCCTGCCAACCAGCTCGGACAAACGGATTTTACCCAGCCAGCACTATTTGTCGTAAACGCTTTAAGCTACCTAAAAAAAATACGAGAGACCGGAATAAAACCCGACTATGTTGCAGGACACAGCTTGGGTGAATATAATGCTTTATTTGCCGCGGAAGCGTTTGACTTTGAAACCGGTTTGAAGCTGGTCCAAAAAAGAGGAGAGCTGATGGCTCGGGCTACTGGTGGCGGAATGGCGGCAGTGTTAGGCTTGAAAGAAGAAGTGTTTCGGGAAGTAATGGAAAAAAATAAATTAGTAGAGCTCGATGTTGCCAACTATAATTCGCCCAGCCAGATTGTCATTTCAGGGCCAAAGAAACTGATTGAGCAGGCGAAACCGATTTTTGAGGATGCTGGAGCCAGAAATTATGTGATTTTGAATGTAAGTGGAGCATTTCACTCTAGGTATATGGAAAGTGCGAGACAGAAATTTGAGGCTTATGCGGCGTCATTCGAATTCTCAAAACTCAAAATACCCGTTATTTCAAATGTCCATGCCAGACCCTACAAGCAGCTGGATTTAAGAAGCACGCTAATCAACCAGATTGTAAGCCCCGTCAAGTGGTCGGAAAGTATACGCTATCTGATGGGTAAAAGTGTAACCCAGTTTATCCAGATCGGGCCTGGAAATGTTGTGGCAGGATTGGTTAATGCCATACAACGAGAAGCCGAGCCATTGATCGTGACAGAGGTTGAAGACCGGAACGAACAGGTACAGAAGAGGATGTCGAAGGATACGTTGAGAAATGATGAATCGATATCCGAAAAGCGACAGGCTCCCAGAACAAAATCCGGTCATGACGTACTGGAATCCAGCAAACGATTTACGGCGGGGTCTCTTGGGCATAGCGAATTTAAACAAGATTACGGAATTAAGTATGCGTATCTTATAGGCTCTATGTACAAGGGCATCTCTTCAAAAGAGATGGTCGTAAAAGCAGGAAAGGCAGGAATGATGGGATTTTTTGGAGCTGGGGGAGTGAAGATTGATGCTCTGGAGGAAACCATAAAGTATATTCAAAAGGAATTGAACCATGGCGAAGCCTATGGAATGAATCTTATTCATGTGCCAGACCACCCGGACATAGAAAATAACATCGTTGATTTGTACATAAAATACGGTGTTAGAAATATTGAAGCCTCTGCGTTTATGAGTATCACGCCTTCTTTGGTTAGGTACAGGCTGAAGGGACTGAGACGGAATGCAAAGGGAAACGTAACGCCACAGAACAGAATTATAGCGAAAGTATCCAGACCCGAGGTTGTTGAAGCCTTCCTGAGTCCTGCGCCTCAGAATATTATAAATAAGCTGCTGGCGGAAAATAGGATCAGCCGGGAAGAGGCGATGATGGGAATGGAAATTCCCATGGTTGATGATTTATGCGTCGAGGCTGATTCAGGCGGGCATACCGACCATGCAGTTGCATATGTATTGGTTCCGCTAATGCTTCAGATGAGGGATGAAGCGATTCGAAAGTATAAATACAATAAAAGCATAAGGGTAGGGGCAGCGGGAGGAATAGGGACTCCACAAGCTGCAGCGGCAGCGTTTATATTAGGTGCTGATTTTATCATGACGGGTTCTATCAATCAGTGTACGGTTGAAGCAGGGACGAGTGATGAAGTAAAAGATTTGCTCCAGCAATTAAACATTCAGGATACGGACTACGCTCCAGCAGGGGATATGTTTGAAATGGGGGCAAAAGTTCAGGTTATGAAAAAAGGAGTGTTTTTCCCGGCCAGGGCGAATAAATTATATGATCTTTACCGGAATTATAATTCCATAGATGAAATTGATAGAGAAACCAAACACTATATTGAAGAAAAATATTTTAAGAAGAGTATCGAACAAGTCTATGAAGATATTAAAGCTTATTACCCGGCTGAAATCATTGAAAAAGCTGAAAGAATCCCAAAACGTAAGATGGCCTTGATATTTAGATGGTACTTTACTTATTCTACCCGACTTGCCATTAATGGGGACAAAAACAACAGGGTCGATTATCAAGTACACTGCGGACCAGCCCTTGGTGCTTTTAATCAATGGGTTAAGGGGACAGCCCTTGAGGATTGGAAGAATAGACATGTTGACGATATAGGACAAAAAATAATGGTTGAGACTGCAGAACACCTGAATGAAAGATTTAAAGCTTTAACTGCTAGTCTACTTACAATCTAGTTGGATTCAAGCAATGGCGAGAAGCTACGAGAAGCTAATAGTGAAGTGCAGTACGTTCTAGCTGAATAAGCCCATGGCCGGATACATGCAGGATAGAGTGACAATCTCTGCAATCAGACCATGGGTTACATCATTAAAACCATTTAGATACTAGGGTAAAAGAAAGAGGGTGTTTTCGTGCATAGGTATAGAACTCATAACTGTGGAGAACTGGATCAAACGCATGTCGGAGAAATCGTGAGAATTGCAGGTTGGATTAAAAATATTCGTAACCTTGGCAGGATTGTTTTTATTGACCTTAGGGACCATTATGGGGTTACGCAAATCGTTGTCTCTGATTCTAATGAATTAAAGGATTTTGTATCCAAGATCAGCAGGGAATCAACCATCTCTGTCATAGGAGCTGTATGTCACAGATCCGAAAGTACGATCAGTCCCCATATGAAAACTGGATATATTGAGGTGGTTGCCAAGGAGATAGAAGTGTTGGGAAAGGTCATGAATCCATTGCCTTTTGAAGTATCTTCAGCACATGAAGCTCGGGAAGATTTAAGATTAAAGTATCGTTTTCTGGATCTGCGCAATGAAAAACTGCATGATAATATTGTACTTCGTTCTAGAGTAATTCAAAGTATCCGAAAAAAGATGATTGATTTGGATTTTTTAGAGATTCAGACACCGATTCTGACAAGTTCATCTCCAGAGGGCGCCAGAGACTATTTAGTTCCTAGTAGAGTGCATCCAGGCCAATTTTATGCCTTGCCTCAGGCACCTCAGCAATTTAAACAACTATTAATGGTCTCCGGCTTTGATAAATATTTTCAAATTGCACCGTGCTTTAGAGATGAAGATGCAAGGGCAGACAGATCGCCTGGCGAGTTTTATCAGCTGGATTTGGAAATGGCATTTGCTACACAGGAAGATGTTTTTAATGTAGTTGAAAATATGCTGTATGAAGTTTTTTCCGAATTTACAAATTATAAAATTTCAAAGCCTTTTAGTAGAATTCCCTATCAAGAAGCCATGCTCAAATATGGGAGCGATAAACCTGACTTAAGAAATCCATTAATTATCCATGATGTTACAGAGCTTTTTACAGAGACTGATTTTAAAGTGTTTAAAAATAAAACGATAAGAGTTATTGCAACTCCTGGTTGTGGAGGGCAGCCAAGAAGCTTTTACGATGATATAGTGAACTTTGCTATGGAGGCTGGAGCGAAGGGCCTTTCATGGATTAAGTTCAATGATGATATGTCTCTCAGCGGCTCAATTGCAAAATTTATTCCGGAGAAGGTAAAAAACGAATTAATGAATGTAACGCAAGCTGGTCCGGGATATGCACTGTTTTTTGCTGCCGATGAGCTTAAAAATGTCGAAAAAATAGCTGGTGCTGTCCGAAATCAATTAGGCAAACGGCTGGATTTATTGGAAAAGGATACGTTTAAGTTTTGCTGGATTGTTGATTTCCCCATGTTTGAATTGGATCCTGATACCCATAAAATAGAGTTCAGTCATAACCCGTTTTCGATGCCGCAAGGTGGTATGGATGCGCTGCTGAATATGAATCCTCTGGATATCCTGGCGTACCAATATGATATTGTATGTAATGGGATTGAGCTGTCCTCGGGTGCTGTCCGTAACCACGATACAGAGATTATGGTAAAAGCCTTTGAGATCGCGGGTTATACATATGAAGAGATCAAGAGTAGATTTCCTGCACTCTTTAATGCTTTTCAATTTGGGCCACCTCCTCACGCAGGTATAGCACCTGGAATTGATAGGATTGTGATGATCCTTGCAAATGAATCGAATATTCGAGAGGTTATTGCTTTTCCGATGAATAGCAAAGCACAGGACGTATTAATGGGAGCTCCTTCGGAGGTTACTGACAAACAATTGAGAGATGTTCATATCAAATTGGCAAATGCTCAGCCACAAACAGAATAAACGGATTCAACAAGATACTGCAAGCAAGGCTGAATCCAGCACGCAATTAAATCCGATGGAGTGAGCTATAAACTCTCCCTGCTAGAAGCAGAGGAGAGTTTTTTTATTTAGCTTAGATCGTTCACTTTAGGTTAGTAGCGTCTGCTGCAACCTTTCTAGCTTGAACCACGTCAAGAAGTTGTTAATGGCCAAGCGGCCTAATTCAACTACAAGGTGGAACTCAACATGCGCATGAGAAAAAATGCAATCGCAGCCCTTGCGACTGTAGCTCTGCTGTCCTTCTCGATTGGAGGTCATTTGTCTGCGGCAGATAGTCAATTCAGGGATTTGGACCATGTAAACGGCAAAGAAAAAATCCTCTCCCTTAAAGAGCGGGGATTGCTTAAAGGTGCCTCAGACATGCAGTTTCTCCCCTCATCTAAAGTGACCGCTGCCCAAGGCATTCAGTTGATCTCGGGTGGACTTCAGCTCAGTTTGGCTGCCATTGATTTGAACCAGGCGCCACAGGCGAGTGGATTGTTTACCCAGGTTAAAGATACCGCATGGTACGCTGAAGCTTTTATTAACGCGTATTATAATGGCGTAGACATTCCAAAAGGTATCAATCCTGCCAAAGCTCTGACCAAGGAAGAGTTCACCCATATGTTGATTCAGGGCATGGAAAAAGCAGGCGCTCTTCCCATGATTAAAATCGCACCTGCAAATATTACGGATGACAGCGAACTGGAGCCTTCTTACCAAGGTAGCATTCAACGCTCGCTAGTGTACAAGGTCAATGTCCTGGATGGGAAGGGAAATTTTCATCCCAAAAGTGCGATTACACGTGCCGAGGCTGCTGTTATGTTATACAATGCATTGGAATACCTGAATGCTCATCCAAAGTCGTAACCAATACAGCAACAAAGCGCTTTTCTTCTGAGGAATTTAAGCTTTCAGTTACTTGACATCAATACCGTGAATGCTATAATAAGGAAATCGAATTTAGACCCCGCGGTAGTTGACTATCGTAAGAATACTTTTCTGGTCCTTCGGCATAGAACACAAGTAACGAATAAATAAGCTGGCTCCGGATGAGGGGTCAGCTTTATTTGTTTGGGCAAAAGTTTACAGCTTTCACAGATTTACATATTGAGAGGAGACAGCGGTATGTTTGGGAATGACTGGGATGATGTACTACGAGAAGAGGTCGAAAAGCCTTACTTTAATGAATTAAGGTATACGTTAGCTCGAGAGTACAAGTTACATAAGGTATATCCTCCAAAAGAAGACTTGTTTTCAGCACTCAAATTAACGCCATATCATCTGACCAAAGCGGTTATATTGGGACAGGACCCATATCATGGAGAGGGACAAGCTCACGGCTTGAGCTTTTCTGTTAGACCTGGTGTGCGTACACCGCCGTCTCTACAAAATATATATAAGGAGTTACGCGATGATATCGGCACTCCCATTCCGAATCAGGGATACCTCGTTCCTTGGGCTGAGCAAGGTGTGCTGCTGCTGAACAACGTGTTGACTGTGCGTGAAGGACAACCGCAATCTCATCAGGGAATAGGTTGGGAACGTTTCACGGATGCTGTCATTGAAGCGATTAATGAACGTGAACAGCCGGTAGTGTTCATTTTGTGGGGGAGTCATGCTCAGAAAAAGGCCAGTTTTGTGAATACCAGCAAGCATTTGGTGCTGAAATCTGTCCATCCGAGTCCATTGGCGGCTCACAGAGGTTTTTTTGGCAGCAAGCCTTTTTCACGTACCAATGCATTTTTGCAGGAGCATGGAATGGAACCGATTCAGTGGGAGATTCCTAACCGCTAGCACGGGAGGTGAGGACATGCGTCAATGGAAGGGACGTCAGGTCATTTTATATCACGGCAACAACGGTCATACCCAGAAGGTGCGCGGCACACTTGAAAAATGGGATGATATACGAAAATGCGTTATTTTGGGCCCGAAAATGCTGGCTATTCCTTTTGAAAATATTACGCATATTACCATGCTTCCTCCGGGACGTGAGCGTAAAAGCCGCCATCCAGCTAGGCTGAACACTTTCGGTTATGTAATGAATGTTCCGTTACAGTTTGATAATGCCATTCATTTTCAGTCAGCGGTGACGATTTGGAGAGATGATCAACTGATTGCTTACAATGTAAAGCTGGTTAGTCACTCGGCAGACCATGTGACTCTTGAGGATGGACAAACCTTATCCAAGGAAGAGCATTTATTTGTAGTGAGGTCACTGCGTGGAGAACTTTAACTGTAATAATTCACCTTTTTTTGATGAAGGGTTCAATTTAGTTAGCTGCTTACCGATAAAAGATATTGGGATTGTTAATAATATCCTGTTTTATAGAATGAAACCAAGGGAGAGAAACGAATGGAGCGTATGAAACGTATGAGCAAACGGAGTACCTTCTTACTTGCTTTGCTGATGTTTGTATTCGCAGCATGGCCAGCAGGTTTGATCCGGGCTGAGGAGAAAACGACCTCCACAGTACAGTGGGACAGTCAAAATCCAACCACAGTTAATCTGGGTGGAAGCCCCGCTCAATTAAAAGTGTGGTCTGTGACGCAGACTGGTAAAACGGATGTAACCGAAAGAGCTGAATGGATCTCCGGAGATTCAAGTATTTTAAAGGTAGAAAAGGGACTCATTACTCCAGTGTCCAAAGGGCAGATTAAGATTGTTGCCACATATGATCAGAAAACAGTAAGTACGACGATTACGGTAAAATCGCCTTACAGCAAGCTGCAATTCAATCCGACGGGTCCTTTGAATCTAACCATTGGCGGAGAATCGAAGCAACTGACTGCTCAAGGTGTACTTAGCGGAGGCGGCACGGAAAATGTGTCTGGCGTGGAATGGACATCTACGAATGAAGCTGTTGCTACCGTAGAAAATGGACTTGTACGTCCTCTTGCCAAAGGCGTGACTTACATTAAAGCCACCAAAGATGGACTTAATGCACAATTGATCGTGTATGTGCGTTCTTCATCCCAGGCATTGGTACTGAGTGCATCTGGCTCCAAATCGGTCTATCTGGGTAGCTCCCCGTTTCAGGTTACTGCAACCGATGTGAACCTGACTGGCGGAAAAACAGATGTGACCAACACGGCAGAATGGACTTCCTCTAATTCGTTGGTTGCTACGGTGGAGCAAGGTAAAATCACACCGATGGATGTAGGGAATTCGACGATTACAGCCTCCTATCATGGTTTGAGTAAGACTCTGAAGATTAATGTACTTCCAACTGTTGAAAAACTGGTCTCAAGCAAAGCCAGTCTGATTCTCGAAACTGGAAGCAAAACTTCTCTTCCAAGTATATCTGCTTATTTGGTCAATGGAGCCAAAAAAGCAGTTCAATCCGATGTAAAATGGAGCTTAAGCAGTGAGAGTGCAGTCAAGATTGCAAATGGTAAGCTGGTTGCAGTAAACCCAGGTAGTGCAACATTGACAGCGACAGTAGGTGCGCTCAAGCTGGATATTCCAGTGACCGTACAATATAAAGTTCTCAAGCTGACGGCTTCTGAGAAAAAGTATGTATTGGTTGCAGGCCAAGAAACAAGTATTCCGACCGTAAAAGCACACATGGCTGGTGGTGGAGTACTGGATGTTACCAACCAGGTAAGCTGGGTAGCTACAACAGCCGCAGTTACAGTAGGAAATGGAAAAGTAAAAGCGGTGAGTGGTGGCAACTCGGGAATCAAGGCAATGTATATGAATAAATACGTGAAAGTGCCTGTCATTGTGGAGGGAGCCATTTCTACATTGACACCAAGCTTTTCGAATGCTGAGATGAATTTGAAGGGAAGTAAGTCCATCAAAGTCGTCGGCAATTATACAGATGGTAAAAAAGTTACCCTGAGCAGTAAAGTGAAATGGACAACATCAAATGCTTCTGTAGTGGTCGTAAAAGGGTCTTCCATTAAAGCTGTTGGAATTGGAACAGCAACCATTACGGGTACGTACCAGGATAAGTCGTTTAACGTGGAGATTAAGGTTACACCTAAGTTGCTTAAGCTGGTATTGAGCAATAAAAACCTGAAGCTGCCTAAAGGCTCGTCTCAAGTGCTTAGCGTGAGTGCCGTTTATGATTCAGGAGCGACTGCAAATGTGACCAATTCAGCGGTATGGACATCCTCCAAACCGTCGATCGTACAGGTTACAGCTGGTCAGGTGAAGGCATTGGATAGCGGAAGCTCCAGTATTAAAGTAGTCTATGGTGGTAAGAAGGTAACGACATCTGCCAAAGTTTTAAAATAGTCAACGCACATTACTACACCTGGCGTATGTCAAATAAACCCCCGGTCCAAAGACCGGGGGTTTATTTTTAGCTTATTCTACGCCGTCCTGATAATGATTTTTCCAGTGCTTATCGCCTTTATGTGCGAAATCTTCAACTGTTTTCTCCAGCGTAGCTACCAGTTGGGCTTTAATCTCAGCAATTGTGTCGCGAAATAATCTTTCTTCCGTACCATTGATTTTTTCACCATATAAAGCTTGAGCGGCTACAAATTGACGATGTTGTTCTACAAAACTGTCAATCGAATGCAGTGCATGCTCCACGTATTGTGAAATGCTATGATGCTCGTTAGGCAGTTGTAATTTTAATTCCTTAACTCTGTTTAATAATGCCATGATGATCACCTCGTGCGTTTTGTTATGTCAATAATTATACATCATTTTCGGAAAAGTTTCATTAAATTTCGATTAAATTGTGACTTTTATTATGTCATGATTGCATTTTCATTGGTGATCAGGCATAATTTCGGAATTTTGCGCTTTTCCCTTGGTATCGTGATTTCAAAATTTGAAATATATGATACAAAGACAATGTAAGAGCGAGCTGCGACAGCTGTCTTTCTGACATGTTATAATGGGGAAAAAGCCCAGTCGGAAAGGTTGTCAGTATGGTATGAAGCTTTTTAAAGGTTTATTTTGGGGAATTCTGATCAGTCTTGTCCTGTGGTGCGCCTTGTTTGGGCTTGTCCGCTGGATGACTCATTAAGTGCTTCCTGTATCTTATACAATAACTCTTGCGACTGTATCCACGTCATTAACGGAAATCGTATATACGTGTTCGTCATCGTAGAGCTTGAATTGCTGAGTTTCTTGGTCAGATAGGAGCTTAGGCCAGCCAATTACGGTATTTCCATTCAGTAACCGGATTACAACAGCTTGCATTTGGCTCACGGCCAGTTGGATCTCATCGTTCATTCGTACAACCTCCTCTCTATACTATTTGTCGTCGGATATTTAATCTTTTTTTATAGTCGGTAAGGGGTTACAAAAAATAAAATCTGGGGATTGCCTTAGCTGAAGGTCATTTACTGGAATAGCTTGAAAGGAAGAGGGAAATTGAAGAAAAAGTTACTAAGTTTTATAGCTTTAGTGCTGCTAGCTGTGGGCGCGTACTGGGTTGAAGGAGACAATCTTTTTACAAAAATAACAGGAGAAAACCCGCCTTCATCAGCTCAGGTAACGCTGCAATTTCCGTCAGGTCGTTATCCTGAAACGGCGCAGCATATTAAGGAAGCCATTCAAGCGGGAAAATCACCAGTATGCACAATTGACCGGGAAGGAGCCGAGCAAAATCGTAAGCATTCGCTTGCGGGTGTTCCTACTCGTAAAGGGTTTGATCGTGATGAATGGCCGATGGCTATGTGCTCAGAAGGGGGCAAGGGTGCAAATGTCAAATACATAGCTCCTAAGGATAACCGTGGGGCAGGATCATGGGTCAGTCACCAGTTAGATCAGTATGAGGATGGAACTCGTGTAAAATTCGTTATTAAATAGTTTTTGATTTCGTGTTTTTACCTTTTAGCTCCTTAGATGTTTCCTGTTTGGCTTTAATCAGCGCCAGAAAATCAAAAAAATCACCTAGTGTATTGAAGCCGGCACCTAAAATGGCCAGGTCTTCAGCAGATAGTTGATTGAACCATTCCATTTGCTTAGCGTCAAACATATTATCACCGCCAACCCTTAATAATGTATAGTATGTAGTGGCGGCAATGAAGGTCAGGGCTCTGGCATACCTTTTAAGTATGCCTGTTTTTTGTGCAGAGGATGTGTGAAACTCATGTTTAAATTTAATTTTTATACTAAAATCGTGTCCATCGTTATCGTATTGCTGATACCTGTGCTGCTTCTGTATGTCTACTCTAATCAGACAACGACAGGTGTATTACGTGAGGAACTGAATCAATCCAATTATAATCAGCTGACTTTTTTTCAAAACCAGGTGAATACAAATATTGAAATGATTTCCTCCTGGCCGCATCTGCTGATTCATGATCCGGATGTTGCCAGTTTTCAAGCGATTTTTTTAAAGGACAAGACTCTCAACTTGGATGGAATTAACCTTGTCAAGCGAATTCAAACCAAGCTTGGGCTTCAGGAAAGCTCTTCTAACTGGAGAACAGGGCTGAGTATATATTCCCCTTCACTTGGACGAGTTGTATCGGAGAATGGAGCCAGTTTTTATGATCAGAAGGTATTAAATCAATCGATTACAAACGGCTGGCAGGTATCTAAGAAAAGAGTGTACGGTAAGGATCAATTTATATTTTCATTGTATACCTTATCCCCGTTTTCCTCTCTAGCTAATCCGAAAACCGCTAACACGATTATTAAAGTGGAATTCGATAGCAGCAATATTCAGGACATGCTTGACCGCTTTAAAGGCGATGGACGAAAGGAGCCTTTTTATTATAAAAAAGGCGTAGGAGTGATTTATAATCGCTCTGCAAATGAAGAATTGTCAAGCCAGCTGATTGCGAAACTGGAGAAATTGGGATTACATGAAGTTGATAATTTGACCGTGAAAATTGGAGAAGAGAGTTACCTTGTTCACGCCGTTCTTTCGCAAACGACAGGCTGGTATTTGATTGACTACATGCCTTTGTCCGATATGATGTCTCCGATTTACTCATCTAACCGACTATTTTATATAACCGTTGTTGGTTCACTACTGGTAGGCATCATTGGTGCTTATCTCCTTCACTCACAGGTACAAGTCCCGATTCTTCAGCTTGTGCGGGCATTTCGGAGATTAAAGGATGGAGACTACGCTGTTCGTTTGAGTCCTAAGGGCAGTCACGAGTTTGCATTTCTGTCACGTCAATTCAACCTGATGGTCGAACAGATTCAGGAGCTGTTTGAGAAAGTTTACGTTGAGAAGCTGCATGTGAAGGAAGCGCGTCTAAAGCAGCTCCAGTCTCAAATCAATCCTCATTTTTTTTATAATTGTTTTTCCTTTATCACGAGTATGGCAAAGTTGCGCAATCATGAGGCAGTCGTGGCCATGGCTCATAATTTATCCAAATATTATCGCTATACGACAAGACAGGAAAGAGATTTGGTTCCTTTATCAGATGAAGTCGAGTTTGTGCAATATTATTTGAAAATTCAGCAGATGCGTATGCCACGGTTAACGTTCACTATTGATATTTCTTCACAGGCCAATCATCTGCTGGTTCCACCGCTTGTGTTGCAACCCCTGGTGGAAAATGCGGTGTTGCACGGAATAGAACCTCAGGCGGAGGAGGGGATCATCCGTATTATGACTGAGTGTGTCGGCTCATCCATGTACTTGATTGTAGATGATAACGGGCTCGGTTTGAGTGATGAAGGTACAATGTCCCTTACATTAGCACTAGAGAACCCTGTAGAAGAAAAAAGTGGTTATGGTTTATGGAATGTGCACCAACGAATGCGGTTACATTTTGGTGAAAACGCGGGCTTGGAATTCTCGTTGTCTCCGTTGGGAGGATTGAGAGTGATTTTAAAATGGCCACTGTCAATTGAAGAAGGGCAGGAAGACGGTTTGATCCATTCTTCGTCAAATTCAAGAAATAGTAAATTGGAGGATACTGATGGTTCAGATATTACTAGTGGATGATGAAAGCTATGTTACTGAAAGCCTGGCGGCTACTATACCGTGGGAGACGTTGGGAATCGAGAAGGTTCATCAAGCAGCTTCTGCCTTGGCAGCAATAGATGTGCTGGAAGCATACGATATTGATATTCTGGTTACGGATATTCGTATGCCCGGCATGACGGGATTGGAGTTGATTGTTGAAGTAAACGAGCGTTGGCCGCATATCCGTAGTTTATTACTGACAGGCTATGCTGATTTTGAATACGCTAAAAAAGCGCTCCAGCTTAAGGCTTTTGATTACATTTTAAAGCCGGTGGATGATGAAGAGTTTATCAAATGTGTGTCAGCTGCCATGGATTCGCTAAAGGAAGAATGGGAAGCATTCGACAAGGTTCATCAATTACAATACAGTCGCAGGAACGATTACGGTGTGCTGCGCACTCATTTGATGCACGATTTGTTACTCGGGCGTGATTTAACTTTACAAAAAATAAAGGACAAAATGTCCGAGTATGAAATCAAGCTACGCACAGAACATCCTGCCAGTATGCTGCTTATTCAGCTGGGCAAGCAATTTTCTGACATGGATTATCACTCAGTGTCCTTAATTGAGTATGCGATTGGGAATATTGCAGAAGAAGTGTTCGCTCCTGATTTTCATGTTTGGCATTGCAAAGCGCCACATGATTGCCTAATCGTATTAATAGAAGGGAATTGGGATTTGTTTCCTAAACGGACTCTGGATGAGCAGAATCATTTTTTGCGTGCAGCGATTGAAACCTTTCGAAAAAATGTGAGCAATTACTTGAAAGGGGAAATTTACGTCACATTAACCAATTGGTTTCATTTCCCGGATGAGCTGCCTAAGCTATATCAGACAGCGATCAGATCCTTATATTGGAACCAACAGGAGGAGACGAATCCACTCCTATTCATAGAAGAGCAGACAGAACAGTCACACAACTCAGTGAAGTCGCTGGAGGGGCTTTATACGCACCCTACGCTTACTCATCTGCTAGAGTCCAGGCAATGGGAAGAGGCCGAAGCAAAAGTAAGCCGTGTATTTGGCAAAATGGAAGAGGCGGGATATACACGCGAGCATTTATATGAACTGTTTATTTCGGTAACGAGCGCCTTTATGTATACAGCTCACAAACAAGGACGTTTCATTACACAGATGGACCAAGTAGGCTTTGATCCGTTACATGCGCAGAAATTGGTTCATTCGTTCCCACACCTCAAAGAGTGGATATTTTCCATGATGAACAAGCTTAAAGCCGAGTGGTCTGCAAGCGAGCAAAGCGCCAAAAGCTATGTGGTCAAGCAGGTCCAGGAGCTGATCGCCCAGGATAAAGGGCAGGAACTGTCTGTTAAGACGATTGCCGACCAAGTTTATCTTCATCCCGTCTATTTGTCTAAAATCTATAAAGCTGAAACTGGAGAAGGTCTGGGAGATTATATTATCCGAATGAGAATGGAACGGGCTCTTTATTTGCTCAAATATTCCAACAAAAAAATATATGAAATAACCACTGAACTCGGCTATCAGAATCCCCAATATTTCAGCAAGATGTTCAAAAAGCATTATGGAATGACTCCGCATGAATTTCGGGACCAGTAAAGACAAATGAGTAAAGATCAGTTGGGAAAGGTGCAGAAATATTTATTTTGTGACATAGGCTGCTAAGAAAAGCCCTCTTATAATAAAAGAGTAGAAAATGATTTTTAGAGGGGGAACAAGATGCGAGTTCATTCGAAAAAAAAGCTATTGTCGTTGCTCGCCGCAACTATGGTATTAGGGGTTGGCCTTGTGGGCTGCTCAGGTGCAGGAAATGATGGGAATGCGGACAGCACAGCTAAAACTGAAAACGTATACAAAGAAAAATACAACCCAGAAGTTACAATATCCACGGTATGGGGTGTAGATCCCGCCTTAAAATTTAAAAATGGCGAATCTATCGAAAATAACGTTGCGACAAAATGGGCCAAAGAGAAATTTGGTATTAATGTAAAATCACTCTGGTCTGTCACGGATACAAATGGTGCGTTTGCGACCAAGCTGCGGTTGGCGATGTCCTCCGGTCAGGAGATGCCTGATGTCGTTGTACTGGGGACGGAGAATGAGCAGCTGGCCCAGGATATGATCGATTCCGGTATGTTCGCTGAAGTTGGCCCATTATTTGATAAATATGCTTCGGACTCTTGGAAGCAGGCCATGAGTCAGGATACGAACGTATGGAATCAGTATAGCCGAGATGGTAAAAAAATGGGTATCCCTGTGCTTGATTTCGCTTATAACCATGATTATGTATTGTGGGTACGACAAGATTGGTTGGATAAGCTGGGGATGAAGGCTCCGGAGACGATAGATGATCTGGAAAAAGTGATGGATGCCTTTAAAAACAAAAATCCAGACGGACTGGCTCCGGACAAAGTGACCCCGCTCAGCATCGGTTTCAAAACATCCATGAACACATGGATGGGTGATCCGTCCTGGATTTTCGGAGCTTTTGGCACACTACCCCAACAGTGGAACAAAGGTGCAAACGGTAGCTTGGAATATGGCTCTGTTCAGCCTGGCATGAAACCGGGTCTGCAAAAGCTGAGCGAGTGGCTCAAAAAAGGATATATTCCTCAGGAAGCAGCATTGTGGGATGAAAATAAAACGGCAGAACCTACAGTTGCAGGGACAGCCGGGATGATTCCAGGACCATATTGGATGAGCGGTTGGCCGCTCCAGGATACGGTTAAAAATGCGCCGAGTGCTGTATGGAAGCCGATCAAGATTCCAGCGGGACCTGACAACAAAGCTATGCGCCATGGAACGCAGTACACCAATGGTGTCGTACTCATCAACAAACAAATGCAGCATCCTGAAGCTTTCTTCACGTATCAAAATTACTTGTTTGACCATTATGCAAATGCCAAACCGGACGGTGACTTGTCGAATGGGCTGTTTAAGGGCTACGATTATGATTTAGATGCCAATGGAAAGCTGATGTCTATTGATAAAATACCAGGCGGTTATGTAAACTCTATTCGTTATTTGCTGGTTCGTGATGGTGCACGTATCCCTGATGCCCAAATGAAGGCTTTGTTAAGCTTGGCTGACGGTGCAGAACCGAAAACCAGACTGGAGAAAGATGTAATGGTGAATTACGGGAAAGACACTCCCGCAGCGGCCAAAGTGCTTATGGAACAAAAGGATATCTCTATGAAAGATCAGTTCACAGGACCAACTACACCAACCATGAAGGCTAAAAAGGATTACCTGGATAAGATTGAAAGCCAGACCTTCAATGAAATTATTTATGGCAAACAGCCGATCTCTGCTTTTGATACCTTTGTGCAGACGTGGAAAACAGCTGGTGGCGAACAAATTACAAATGAAGTAAACGAATGGTATAAGAGCGTAGAAAAGTAAAAGTTATTGATGATGTAAAACAAATTAGGAGGGCTGTCCCAAGGTGGACAGCCTTTTTACTTAAGCTTCACACGGATTAATTAAAATGATTGCTTTTGTGCCATGTATGTTGGTTTTTTGAACTGTTGGGACTGCGAAAACGCTTTTATAATTAAGGTATACCATGAGAATTACAGGAGGAACTGCAATGAGAAGTCTGCAACGTACGTGGCCATTTCATATCATGCTGCTGCCAGCCATCATTTTCTTAATTGTATTCAGCTACATTCCGATGGGCGGCATCGTGATGGCCTTTCAAAATTACAAGCCTTGGCTAGGCATAACTGGTTCCGAATGGGTTGGACTGGATAATTTCCGCTTTTTGTTTCAACGGGAGGACAGTCTTCAGGTCGTATGGAACACACTGATTATTGCTGTGTTAAAGATGTTTTTCAATCTGTTGGTTCCGTTTGTTTTTGCTATACTGCTGAATGAAATTCGCAAGGTCGGACTTCAGCGCTCCATTCAGACATTGGTGTATCTGCCACATTTTCTGTCATGGGTTATCTTGGGCGGAATTCTGATTGACCTGTTGGCTACTGATGGATTTATGAACCGGATTCTTGGAAGTATAGGAATCCAGCCTATCTTCTTTCTGGGAGATAACAACTGGTTTCGTTTTACCGTCATTGTATCGGACATATGGAAAGAGTTTGGCTACAATACCATCGTATTCCTCGCTGCACTGGCGGGTATCAATCCTTCGTTGTATGAGGCTTCTGAAATGGATGGAGCGAGCCGATGGAGACAGACACTGCACATTACTGTACCTTCATTGATTCCGATGGTGGTCGTTGTTGGGACGCTCGCCCTTGGTAATGTTCTGAATGCCGGTTTTGACCAGATTTTCAACCTTTATAATCCGTTGGTATACCAAAAAGGCGATATTATTGACACATTCGTCTATCGGACAGCATTGATCAATGGGGAGATGGGCTTTGCTACCGCCATTGGGTTGTTCAAATCCGTTATCAGTATGATTCTCATTCTGATATCTTATCGGCTTGCTTACAAATGGGCAGGTTACCGCATATTCTGATTCCACGAGGCTGAAAGAGGGAGAGTCATGTATCATAAAACAACGCCATATCGCATTTTCAATGTGTTCAATATTTGCTTACTAGTGATTTTGTCTATCATGTGTATCGTTCCATTGATTCATGTGTTGGCAGTATCATTTAGTGCTAAATCAGCAGCAGATGCCAATCTGGTTGGCCTGTGGCCAGTGCAGTTTTCATTAGAAGCCTATAAGAAGACGATGAATAACCCGATTTTTCTGCACTCCATCTGGATTTCTGTCTGTCGGACTGTATTGGGAACCGGCTTGACGCTACTTATTACCTTTTTAGCTGCTTATCCGCTTTCGAAGGAAACAACGGTGTTCCGCAGTCGCAACATTTATTCATGGCTGTTTGTATTTAGTATGATTTTTAACGGTGGTCTGGTTCCATTCTATATGGTTATTCAAAAGATCCATCTTATGGACAGCTTCTGGGTACTTGTTTTGCCAGGAGCGGTCAATACATTTCTGGTCATTCTTATGCTGAACTTTTTTAGAGGAATTCCCAAAGAGATGGAAGAGGCCGCATTGATCGACGGAGCAGGGCATTTTCGGACATTGTTTAGTATTTTCTTACCAATATCCATGCCTTCCATTGCAACGATTGCGCTGTTCAGTATGGTATTTCATTGGAACTCATGGTTTGACGGTCTGCTCTATTTGAGCAATGCAAAGGATTATCCGCTGGCGACGTTCCTGCAAACTGTAATTATACAGAAGGACATGAGTTCCATGAGCATGAGTCCCAAAGAGATGGAATTACTGTCACAAACGACGGTTAATGCAGCACAAATTTTCATTGGTGCAGCGCCTATTCTTGTCGTATATCCTTTTTTACAAAAGTATTTTGTTAAAGGTATGACACTAGGTTCCGTCAAAGAGTAATAGAACTAATACAAGGAGATGATTTGTAATGACCTATTCAAACATAACCAAGTACCCACCCATTAGTGAGCGAGTTCCACGTATGCTGCATGGAGCGGACTATAACCCGGAGCAATGGCAGCAATATCCCGAGGTATTAGCGGAGGATATCCGCTTGATGAAACTAGCCAAATGTAACGTGATGTCTGTCGGCATTTTCTCATGGGTTTCATTAGAGCCTGAGGAGGGCGTATTTACGTTTGAATGGCTGGATCGTATTTTGGATTCGTTTGCTGAAAACGGAATCTATGCGTTTTTGGCTACTCCTAGCGGAGCAAGACCAGCCTGGATGTCGCAAAAATATCCCGAGGTACTGCGAGTGGAGGCTAACCGTGTCCGTAATTTACATGGGTTTAGACATAACCACTGTTATACGTCGCCTGTCTACCGGGAAAAAGTACGTATCATGAATACGAAGCTGGCTGAGCGTTATGCTAATCATCCTGCTGTTATTGGCTGGCACATTTCCAATGAATTTGGTGGAGACTGCCACTGTGATCATTGTCAGGAGGCATTTCGCGCTTGGGTGCAGGATAAATATGGTACGTTAGATAAACTTAATCATGCATGGTGGACGACATTTTGGAGTCATACAGTTACGGACTGGAGCCAAGTTGAATCTCCGGCACCTCATGGTGAAACGCAGGTTCATGCCATGAATTTGGACTGGAGACGATTTGTAACCGAACAGACCGCAGATTTTATCAAACATGAGATTGTGCCGCTCAAGGCTGCGAATCCGGACATTCCAGTCACAACCAATTTAATGGAGTTTTTTGAAGGATTGAATTACTGGAAGTTTGCTGATCTGCTCGATGTTATATCCTGGGACAGTTATCCGACGTGGCATGACCGTGAAGGGGATGACAGCCGTCAGGCTGCGAGAGTGGCTATGATGCACGATATTATTCGCTCCATTAAAGGTGGGAAACCCTGGATGCTCATGGAAAGTACGCCAAGCTTAACGAACTGGCAAGACGTGAGCAAGCTGAAGCGACCAGGTATGCATCTGCTATCGTCTTTACAGGCTGTGGCGCACGGTTCAGACACCGTTCAATATTTTCAGTGGCGGAAAAGCCGCGGTTCAAGTGAAAAGCTGCACGGTGCAGTCGTCGATCATGTCGGACACGAGCATACTCGGGTATTCGGAGATGTGACAGATGTCGGTCATGCACTGGAAAAACTGGAAGAGGTTATCGGTACATCCGTACCGGCTGAGGCCGCAGTCATTTTTGACTGGGAGAACCGTTGGGGAATCAACGATTCACAGGGACCGCGGAACAAAGGCGTGAAATATGAGGAGACAGCTGAAGCACATTATTTGGCATTGTGGGAGCAGGGAGTGCCAGTAGATGTCATTCATATGGATGCAGATTTCTCCAAATATAAGCTTTTGGTAGCTCCAATGTTGTATATGGTTCGCAGCGGTGTAGGAGAGCGCATACAGAAGTTTGTTGAAAACGGGGGCATATTCGTAGCAACCTATTGGTCCGGCATCGTGGATGAACAGGATTTATGCTTTCTTGGAGGCTTTCCAGGACCGCTTCGTAAGACGCTGGGGATCTGGTCGGAAGAGATTGATGGATTGCATGATCATGATCGTAATTACATTATACCGGTTGAAGGAAATGAGCTGGATCTACAAGGGGAATATGAAGCTGTAGAATTGTGTGATCTCATTCATACGGAGGGTGCAGAGGTACTGGCTGAGTACGGAGCAGACTTTTATGCAGGACGTCCGGCTTTGACGGTAAACCGTTTGGGACAGGGAAAAGCTTATTACATTGCTTCACGCAACACTGGACTATTCCATAGTCATTTTTACAAAAGTTTAATTGATGATGCAGGTCTCAGTAAAGCACTCGATGTGCAGTTGCCACATGGGGTGAATACAGCGATTCGTACTGATGGAGTTCATGACTATATTTTTGTAATGAATTTTACGCATGAGCCGCAAAAGCTTACACTGGATGGACGAACTTATTCGGATCTGCTTGAAAATGATGTGATAGCAGATAGCAGCGTTCAACTGGGTGCCTATGCTGTTAAGGTTTTAAAGGCAGAGCGCAATAATTAGAACACGTTATACATGTGATCGCCGCCGTTTCCCGAGTGAGGGAGCAAGTGGATTGGCCAGAGGCAATGTGAGTATATAATTTAGACAGGGGATGACTTATGAGAACAGGTAAACGTACTATGGTATTTGCGATGTTGATCTTGTTATCCAGCTTTTTGTACCCATTGGGCTCTGTGGGAGTGAGTGCGGCTTCGGCCGCCCCTGCTTTCGCCAAAGGAGCAGATATAAGCTGGGTTGCAGGGATGGAAGCCCAAGGTATGACCTGGAAGGATAAAAAAGGGGTTCGCCGGGACGTGCTGCAAATTTTACGGGACGATTATCAGATCAATTCGGTTCGTATTCGCGTATGGGTAAATCCTGACATGAAGGATTATGCAAGCGGATACATGAATGCTGAAAAGGCGGCAGAACTTGCGCAGCGAGCCCAAAAGTTAGGCATGAGCGTTATGCTGACCCTGCATTATAGCGATTCCTGGGCTGATCCAGGCCAGCAGAATAAGCCTTACGCATGGCGCAATTTTACATTTACACAACTTATGGATGCGGTCTGGTCCCATACTGTCTATGTAATGAACACGATGAAGAGCAAGGGTGTGACACCGGATTGGGTGCAAATCGGCAATGAGACGAACAATGGCATGCTCTGGGATGATGGCAAAGCCTCGGTGAATATGAAAAACTATGCGTGGCTCGTCAATACAGGGAATAACGCTGTTAAATCCGTAAGCAGCAGTACCAAGACACTCGTGCATTTAGCTAATGGGGATAACAGTTCCGTTTTAAACTGGAACATTGGTGGACTGATTGAAAACGGAGCTCAGTTCGACCTTATTGGCCTGTCTCTATATCCGTCTTCCTCTGACTGGCAGGGTAAGGTGGATCAGACGATTACCAATGCCAATAGTCTCATTGCAAAATATGGTAAAGGCATTGTCATCAGTGAAATCGGAATGGAATATAATGAACCTGCTGCATCCAAGGCATTTATTTCTGCAATCAAAGCGAAGGTTCGGAGTATCGGAGGGGGCAAAGGCGTGGGCGTATTTTATTGGGAGCCGGCTGCAACCCCAGGTTATAATCAAGGTTATAACAAAGGTGCTTGGCAGGCTGACGGCAAGCCAACCTCAGCGTTGGAAGGCTTTCTAAACTAAAGAAGTGTGTAAAATATCAAAGAACCTCTAATGTGCATTCTATGCAGACTAGAGGTTCTTTATTGTTATGAGGATTGGATAGTTATAGTTTTAGACTTCACGGTTTACTTTGAAGAATGAAATAAGCTCTTCCAGCTCCCCGGACATCAATGTAAGCTTGTCCGAAGCTTGGACAATCGAGGCCATAGACTCAGCCTGTTCCCCAATGGTTTGTTCAATTTGTTTGCTGCTGTTGACTGTTTTGCTAACTGTGGAAGACAACTCGTCCGAGGTAGCTGACATTTCCTGCGTGCTGGCCGAGATTTGCTCAGTTGCACTGGATACCTCCTGGATTTGTGACGACACTTTATTGGACGCTTCTAAAATTTCAGAGAACATTTCGCCTGTCTGCTTCGTAACTTCCAGTCCGACGTGAACTTCTTTTGTACCCAGGCTAATGCCTTTTACAGTTTGTTCAATCTCTTTTTGAATTTCTTCAATAAGCTCTGCAATTTGTTTGGCGGACTCTTGAGATTGCTCAGCCAAATTACGCACTTCTCCCGCTACGACTGCAAAACCCTTGCCTTCTTCACCCACTCTGGCAGCTTCGATCGAAGCGTTGAGAGCAAGCAGATTCGTTTGGCTGGCAATGCCGGTAATGATGCTTACAATATTACTGATTTCGTTAGAACGGTTCTGCAGTGCATTAACCGAATCAACTGTACTGCCCATTGTAGTGGAGATAGAGTCCATTTGAGTGGATAGCTTTTGGGCTACCTGATTGCCTTCAACGGAGCGTTTTTCCATGGAATAAGCTTGATCCGCTACAGAAGAGGAGCTTTCAGCAATGGTTTGGATCACTGTAGACATTTCATTCATAGCCCTGGAGCTTTCAAGTGCTGCGTGATCCTGAGCTTCAAGTCCCTGAGTTATTTCCCGAATATTGCTGTTAATGATGTTTGTATTCGTACTATTTTTCTCGCTAATGCTTAACAATTCCTGAGCTGATCCTGTTACTTCTTGCGTCGTATCCTGTACTTTCACCATCGTATCGTTAAGGCGCTTGATCATTGAATTAAATTTTTGATTGATAATACCAAGATCGTCTAGGCCTGTCTTGATTTTTACATTCAGATTACCCTCGCTGACTTCTTCAATCCCCTTCATCAAGGAACGAATCGGGGAGAGCGTGCGTTTTACCAGTAAGTATTGAATTGTCAAGAAGATAGCAAGAAACAGAATGAGCAGTGAAACACCATATACAAGCAACTTATGAAGACCCGTAGGTACAGAGCTCGCATCTACGTCAAAGTAAATTGCACTTGTGACTTTACCGCTTGCATCTGTAATCGGATAAACAATAGTAGTCCATGTGCCATATTCGTCCGTATAAAAGCTGCTCAATGCTGATTCATTGGATTGAAGCATTTTATTTACGGCGTCTGCATTTTCGTCAGGCAACGTGTACATATCCCCAATATTCATCTTCGAGTTTTGGAAAGCTTGAACCAAATTAGTGGGAACGCCAATAATGGAGGTTTGATTTCCTTCTTTTAGTTCTGTCCCAAATATGTAAGCTTGGGCGACATTAGGATAAAATGTGTGAATGGAATCTAGAAATTTGCGTATTTCTTGTTGAGCAGAACCGTTATAATCTTTTTCGCTTAATGCTTGTTGTACTTTTGTTTTGTCAACATCTTCTGCCCATTTTTTGGTCAGCACTTTTACCTGATCTTGCAGCTGCGTGGTGAGAATGTTCTTTTGAAGTATATAGCTAGATGTGATAAGAATAGCACCTATTAATACGATGTTAAGAAAAGATATTAATAGATTTTTACCAAAAAAGGACATAGTGCTCCACTTCAAGTTTTTCACAAGTTTCTTCTCCTTTAAATTTTAATTTAATGCTACAGTACAGCTATCCCTTATATATTTCGTCAATTTCCTTTATAAATGTTAGCGAATTATTACAATTGGGATATACTTACTGATGGATAGTGAAAATAATGATAAGAACCAACAAAAGGTATGGAAGCTTACCAAAAATAAAAAGCGGCAACCCACATGGAATAAATGTAGGTTGCCGCTTGCTAGCAAAACGGGATATCATACTGGTTTTCAGCTCAAATATGACTAAATCACTTTATTGTTTGGACAATATTTAAAAAATAAGATAAATGAGGGCGAACGAATGCCCTTAACTATTATATATAACAGTCTTTCGCTGAACGTTGAAAGCTTTCTGTCATTATACAAGTAGTGAAATGAGCAGAGGGAGCGAAATGAGCGATAATACTGAGCTTATAACAAATGCAGATGCCGCTTCTGTTTCCAGTGATTCATAGCGGGTCGCAATCATAGCGGCTACAGCAGATCCGGGAAATGCGACAAGCAGTACGGCTTTGGTTACATCCTCAGGGGACAGTCCGATCAGAACAGCAATACCGAGCATAACCATAGGCATCACGATCGCTTTCAGTACAGCGATACTAAGTGCTTTTGGACTGAATGTAATCTTTTTAATTCCAATAGTTACCCCGATGGCAAATAGAGCCGTACCAGCAGTAATATTGCCGATCTGATCAAACATAGATTGCAAAAGCTTCGGAGCTTGGAATCCGCATAAAGTCAATACAACACCAATCAAGGGTACGCAAGCTAGCGGCTCGCTGAGTCCATGAAGGACAGATTTTATAGTGACTGTAAATAAATTGCCTTTAGTGTCGTCAGATTCTGTTGATTTACGCTGGCCGACCGTTCCCAAAATACTTGCAAGCGGATCAAGAATCGCATTAACGACGATGCCGGTAATCGCAATAGGAATGGCGACCGCCGCACTTCCGAACAAGCTTCCCAAAACCGGAATCCCCATGAATGCGAAAGAGGGCTGTGTTGAATTCAATGCGAACATGGAGGATTCTGTCAGACCTTTTTTTGCAATTAAGCGATATAAGATGAGCAATACAATGTAAAAGCCGATCACTCCAAGCAGCAATGCAACAAGAAAGGGCCACTTTTGGATTAACGTCTCTCTTGGTGTCGTCGTAATACCAATAAACAAGTGTGCAGGTAAAGCGAATTTGGTTACCAGTGTATTTAATCCCTTAGATGAAGCTGGGTTAAAAGCCTTAAAAAAACCTGCAAAATAACCAATTAAAATGACAAAGAAAATAGGAATTAAGATAATAAAGATATGACCTGTAGCCATGATGTCGCCTCCAATAAAGATGTCCGCCAAAAATGGCGGACATCAGTTAAATAATCACTTTGCTTACAGCAAGTATAAATTTTGATGTTGTTCGCTATTTTTAAACCAGAACGGCTTCCTGTCCATACTGTTTTATGGGTTTATATTTGCATTCCCACATGGAATCCCGAACCGCTTGTACGATATCATCCGGCTGATGACGCGCAACTCCATCTTGAACTGCCGCCTTAGCAACTGCTACAGCAACAGCTTCAGATACTTCTCGCAGTTCGTTGATTTTTGGTAGCAGGGAAGCACCAGGCTGTGACAAATCAACCATTTGAGCTACTGCATGTGCAGCTGCTGCAAACATGCTATCTGTTATAATTTTGGATTTTACTACGATTGCTCCAAGACCAAGACCTGGGAATACGAATGCATTATTGGATTGTCCAATTTCAAACTTAATATTGTTGTAGATTACTGGCTCAAAAGGACTTCCTGTTGCAATAAGGGCTTTTCCTTCCGTCCAGTGGATCAGGTCTTCAGGAGTTGCCTCTGCCAGAGGAGTCGGATTGGACATTGGCATAATAATAGGGCGTTCTGTATGCTTGGCCATCTCTTTCACGATTTCCTCACTAAATGCTCCAGCAACACCGGAAGTTCCGATCATAATCGTCGGTTTCACACGGCGAATGACTTCAAGCAGAGGGATTTTGCCATCTTCAGCATGCTCCCAGTCACGGCATTCGGCAGCATCACGCACATAAGGGACCTGGAATGGGAAAAGTCCTTCCGTTTCATTGGTAAGCAGACCACGGTAATCATATGCCCAGAAGTTACGTCTTGCTTCAGCTTCTGACAATCCTTCGAGCATCATAGCCGCACTAATTTGGTCTGCATTGCCGATTCCGGCAGCTCCTGGACCAAACACTAGAACCCGATGCTTGCTCAGTGGGATTCCGGACAATTGAACACCAGACATCACACCTGCGAGCGTAACCGCGCCAGTACCTTGAATGTCATCATTAAACGTTAAAATATTATTTCCGTACTTGTTGATAATATTCCGAGCATTGACGTTACCTAGATCTTCCCAGTGCAGCAGTGCGTTCGGGAAAGAAGAAAGTGCAGCTTGAACATAAGTATCAATAAATTGATCATATTGTTCTCCACGTACACGCTTATGACGATTCCCCATGTATAAAGGATCTTCTAACAGCTTTTCGTTGTTTGTACCTGCATCAAGCACAACGGCCAGCACCCGGCTAGGATCAATTCCAGCAGCAGCTGTATATACAGCAAGCTTACCGATAGAGATGTTAATACCGCCAACTCCCCAGTCCCCGATTCCCAAAATACTTTCGGAATCTGTGGCTACAATCAGGTCGATATCATCAGGGCCCAAGTTCAAATTCTTAAAAGCTTCTTTGATGCCAGCAAGGTTATCAATAGATAAATACATACCACCTGGTTTATGATATTCATGACTGTATTCCTGAATAGCCTGACCGACTGTTGGTGTATAAACAATCGGAAGCATCTCGCTCAGGTGCTCGGAAAGCAAACGATAATAAAGGACGGTATTCCGATTAAAAAGATCATTTAATGCAACGTTTTTACGCAAATTATCTGGTTGGCTTTGAAATTGCTCGTATACCCGTTGAACCTGTTCCTCAATAGTTAATATGGTAGGAGGAAGGAGGCCGTCAAGTCCAAGCTGCTGACGCTCTTCCAGCGTAAAAGCCACTCCTTTGTTCAGCAGTGGGTTGGCAAGAAGATCCTTTCCGGTTAATTTGGTTTCGATAGTTCCATCTTCCGTAACATGAAAAGCACGCATTTCCAATTCCTTCTTTCCTAAAAAAATACATTTGGTTAACCCTTGAACAATTCGTGAACAAGTATACGCCTTATTTTAAACGAAGTGAACAAGTATGTTGTGTGAAAAATGGTTATATAAGTGTTTACATAAGAAAAAATATGAAAATGAAAGCGATTTTCAATGATTTTCAACTGAAAAATTCATTAAATTTTCATAATGTTTTCGGTAAATATTCATTAAATGTGACTTTTTTCATAGATTTTATAATTAGTTTGAATATGTATAAGGAAATAGCTTAACTTCATTTTTCTATAAACGAAGTTAAGCTATTTTTGATTATTAGGGATAATTGAGGCTTAAAATCTAACGGCTTCATTAGCAACTGGAGCAGAACGTCGCATCCAGCTGTCGCGCCATTTCAATTGCATGATGATCACGAGGGCAAGAGCACAGAATGTGATCAGGCTTAGGCAGATGAAGCCTGGCATGTAAGAACCCGTTAATTTGTACAGATGTCCCAGAATCAGGGGAAGAAAGTACCCGCCTATACCGCCAGCAGCACCGACGATGCCGGTCATGAGCCCGATTTCGTTGCCAAATCGCTGCGGCACGAGCTGGAATACGGAGCCGTTGCCAGCACCAAGGCACATCATACCTACGAACAGCAGGACTACGACCACGGCAAGGGGTGGTAAAAACGCAATACTGGCGAGCATAATCCCGGCTCCGGCATACAAGTACATTAACATGCGTGAACCACCAATCCGGTCGGACAAAAAGCCGCCTACAGGACGAAAGAAGCTTCCGGCAATGACACAAACGGTCGCAAAATCAGCAGCATGTACCGCGGAGAGACCGTATTGTGTATTGAAGAAAATGGTCAAATAATTAGAAAGGCCAACGAACCCGCCGAACGTCACGCAATAAAAGGCACAGAACACCCAGGCATCCCTCTGTTTGAGCACCGAAGCATATTGTGACAGACTTTTTGGTGCTGGGCGATGAGGGCTGTTGCGGGCAAAAATACTAAACAGAACAAAAACGATGAAAATCGGGATGATGGCTAAGCCAAAAACGACCTCCCAACTGCCAAAATGTTGGGCAATGCGGTTGGCAAACAAAGTTGCGAGGACGGTCCCACTGTTGCCGGCACCGGCAATTCCCATGGCCAGCCCTTGATGCTCTTTGGGGTACCATTGGCCAGCCAACGGCAGTGCAGCTGCAAATGAGGCTCCGGCCACACCCAGAAGCAGGGCTACAGCGTACAACTGCTCCAGCGAATCAACCCACAGCCAGCCAAGCAGGAGAGGAATGATTGTGACAAGCATACCGATCTGTCCCGTGAGCTTCGGACCGATATAATCTGACATGAATCCAAGCACGAGTCGCAGAAGGGAACCACTAAGTATTGGGAGAGCGACAAGGTTGGCTTTTTGTACAGGGTCCATTGGATAGTCATTAGCAATGACAACGACCAACGGTCCGATCATTCCCCATATCATAAAGCTAATATCAAAATACAGAAAGGAGCCCAATAGGGTGGGCTTGTGCCCGCTTTGCCAGAAACTTTTTTTCTTCATTCTCGATCTCTCCTCTTCTTATTGTGGTTTGTAGAGCTCAGTCTTCAATCTTCTGTTGAACATAAAAAAACCGCAAATCGTCCCGACATCGTATCTGGGAAACGCTTTGCGGCTTCATTGCCGTGTTTGACACACCTCATTGTGCATCGCTTTGATATGATCACATCGTAGTGATTTTAATTCAAATTATAAAAAGACATTCTATCTATGTCAATATACATAACATTAAAATTATAATAAATTTAAAATAAGGTTTAAATACAGGTTTCATGTATTGAATATTGACATGACGCTCACAATTCAGTAATCTTAAGTACATATCGGTACAACGATGTGCCGACATTTACGGCAACGGTGCCCTTTTCCATCGAATGGAGAAGGGCTTTTTCTGTCTTATTTTAGTACGGAGAATGGGGCTGGATTCATTATGATAAAAAGACTGGTCGTCATCGGTAATGGTATGGCAGGCATCAAATGTGTGGAGGAAATTATCAGTCTGGAGCCGGAGCGGTTCCAAATCACAATATTTGGTGCTGAACCGCGGCCCGGATACAACCGTGTGCTCCTGTCCAAAATGCTTCAGGAGGAGAGTACGTTCCAACATATCGTTACCCATAGCTGGGACTGGTACGAAGAAAATGAGGTAAAGTTGCAAGCTGGTGAACGTGTGTGTCGTATTGATGTGGCAACTGGTATGGTGGAAACGGAATCCGGTATTCAAGAGCCCTATGACATTCTCGTACTGGCAACTGGCTCATTGCCTTTCATGCCACCCATTCCCGGAGTTCGAAAAGAGGGAGTAATTGCTTTTCGTGATGTAAATGACTGTGAAACCATGGCGAGATATGCTAAGACGTACCGCAAGGCCACTGTCATCGGAGGAGGGTTATTGGGGCTTGAGGCTGCTCAAGGCTTGCTGAATCTGGGGATGGAAACTGACGTTGTTCATAATGCGCAGTATCTGATGAATCGTCAGCTTGACCGTACTGCAGCTGTACTTTTACAACGACGGTTGGAGCAACAGGGCATGCGGTTTCATTTGGCGAAGGATACAGTCAACATTATAGGTCGCAACCGGGCACAAGGATTGATGTTTGCGGACGGGAACAGATTGGAAACGGACTTGGTTGTGCTGGCGGTTGGTATCCGGCCGAATATTGGTTTGGCTCAGGACAGTGGTCTGACAGTAAACCGTGCCATTGTCGTGGACGATTATATGCGCACGAGTATTCCTGGTATTTACGCAGTTGGCGAATGTGCTGAGCACCGCGGGATTTCATATGGGCTGGTGGCGCCGCTATATGAGCAGGCCAAAGTGCTGGCAAAGGTGATTTGTGGTCGTGAAACGGCTCCCTATGAAGGGACGGTCCCGTATGCACAGCTCAAGGTGGCGGGAATTCATGTGTTTTCGGCAGGAGACATTCGTGAAGAGGGCAGCGAGATCGCGATCATGGAATATAACGGTATGCAGGAGATTTACAAAAAAGTGATGATGCGCGCCGGCAATATCACTGGAGCAATTTTGTTTGGGGATACGGCGGAAAGCACCTCGCTGCTTGGAATGGTACGGCGCGGCGCGCCAACTACAGAGCTTACATCCCAGAATAATAGCAAAAGCAAAGCAGAGGATGCTGCGGAAGCATTGCCCGAAGGAGAGACGGTATGCGCATGCAATGGTGTGAGCAAGGGGGATATTTTGCGAGCGATTGCCACGGATAAGTTGAAAACAGTTGAAGAGGTGAAGAGCCGTACCAAAGCGTCCGGTTCCTGCGGAGGCTGCCGGCCGCTAGTGGCTGCACTGGTCAAAAATGGTTTGTCCCGAGAAACAGCTTCTGGACCTGTGGTAACTCCGACTGCTCAAGAAGTTGTTTCTGTGTGTGGTTGTACGCATTATGATCATGATTCGCTTAAGACAGCGATGGTGGACGCAGTTTGTCGAACTCCAGAGGAAGTAGTATCCCGTCTTGGTTGGACCAGACAGCAGGGGTGTGAATTATGTCGTCCAGCTGTACTTTATTATCTGGAATCTCTAGGTTTGCGGAACGGATCTGCAACAAATCAACTGGGAATAGACGTTGCGGTTCAGTCCACCGTACCGTACGAAGGGGAAGTGGGTTCTGTGGGCCTGAGTTTTACAAATTTGAATGCTGAACGTCGGGATTGTGTTGATCCTGCCCCGATCGATCAGGCTTGTGGTGGAGTGATCTGGCTAAGAGAGCGGCTGGCGGCAGTATGGGGCAGTCTTTCATTACCGTCACCAGTTGCGGTTGCTGTCAGTACGGGTTCAGATTATCCCGGTGGCGTGCTTGTCCATGACATTGGAATATCCCGATCACCAGCAGGTTGGGAGGTTTATGCCGGTGGGCATGCAGGGCACCCGGTTCGTCAGGGGTTGCTGCTTGGATTGGAGGAGAATCTAGAAGAAGTAGTGCTGATGGCTGTAACCTGCTTGCAAATATACAGGCATAGTGCTAGGTATGGGGAGAAAATGTGGGAATGGATTGAACGGACTGGCGTTCTGGCGCTGCGGGAAAGTGTGCTCGACGCTACTCTGCGAAGTGAACTGACCGGTAGCCTGCGGTCCACCATGCTGACAGGTTAACGGATTGTGGGAGTTGTAGTGATAGATTCGTATGCGAGGACAGTAACATTGCAGCGAATGGAGAGAGAAGGTGGCTTTTATGTGTCAGTCAGGAGAAAACAAACTGGAAGCTGGTCAATTCGTCCTCCCTGTGGTGGAGACACAATGCCCATTTTGCAGCGTGCAATGTAAGATGACCGTTAGTACGGAAACGGAGACACTCGCGGGTATCATTCGAACGGTGTATAAAGCGGAAGGCAAACCTAACGCAGCCTCACAAGGCAGGTTATGCATCAAGGGTATGAATGCGCATCAGCATGCAACTCATGCAGAAAGGCTGACACAGCCCCTACTGCGCAAAGAGGGCAAGCTTGTTCCCGTTCAATGGGGGGAAGCGATGGATGCTGTAGGTAGCAGTTTCTCTTCGCTGCTGTCCACGCAGGGCCCTGACGGAATCGGCATTTACGGCGGAGGCTCGCTATCGAATGAAACGGCTTATTTACTCGGGAAATTTGCGCGGGTGGCTATTGGCACGCGCTATATCGATTATAACGGGCGCTTTTGCATGTCGGCAGCAGCATCTGCTGGCAGCAAAGTGTTTGGTATTGACCGCGGACTGACCTGCAGGCTGGCTGATATTCCGTTGGCTCGTTGTATTGTGCTTGCAGGTACGAATATCGCTGAATGTCAGCCGACGTTAATGCCTTATTTTCACCAAGCGAAGGAAAATGGTGCGTTTGTCATCGTAATTGACCCGCGCGCGACACCCACAGCGGCAATAGCCGATCTGCACCTGCAAATCAGACCGGGTACGGATGCTGTGCTGGCCAATGCCATGCTAAAGGTCATCGTGGATGAGGGATTGGTAAATGAAGAATTTATCCGCAAGCGGACCAACGGGTATGAACAGTTGTTGACTCATTTGAATGGGGTGGATCTGAACGAATCAGCTGCGCTGTGCGGAGTCGAGGCAGAGATGATCCGGCAGGCAGCGCGTGCCTTTGGCAGTGTGGAAACGGGTATCGTTTTTACCGCCAGGGGTGTCGAACAGCAGACGGATGGGCACATGGCAGTGCGTGCATTTCTTAATCTTGTGCTGGCCACCGGAAAGATTGGAAGAGAAGGGTGTGGGTATGGGGCCATCACAGGTCAGGGAAACGGGCAAGGGGGACGAGAACACGGTCAAAAGGCTGACCAGCTTCCTGGCTACAGATCGATTGAGAATGAAGAAGATCGAGCCTATGTTGCGTCCGTGTGGGGAGTTGAACCAAGCAGTTTGCCGGGAAAAGGAGTGTCGGCCTATGAAATGATGGAACTGGTTCATCAGAGAAAAATCCAAGCTCTGTTCGTGATGGGCTCTAATCCTGTTGTATCTAACCCGAATGCCCGATTTGTCGAGGAGGCGCTGAAAAAGCTGGATTTGTTGATTGTGGCGGATATGTTTCTCACTGAAACGGCGCGAATGGCCGACGTTGTTTTGCCTGTGACGTCTTATTTGGAGAATACGGGGACGATGACTAATCTAGAAGGCCGCGTTTTGCTGCGGGAAGCGGTGCGGATTGCACCGGGCGAAGCTAGAGATGACTGGAGCATTTTATGCCAGATAGCTTCAAGATTGAACAAGGGTGGATATTTCGCGTACAAGGATACAGAGGATATCTTTGAAGAACTGCGCCTCGCTAGCCGGGGAGGGGTTGCTGATTATTACGGGATCACTTATGACAGGCTGCGTCGCGAGGAAGGAGTATATTGGCCATGCCCATCTACGGATGAAGCTGGTATGGATACGATGTTTCGGGAAAGCTTTGCTCTTTCCGACCGAAGGGCTGTTTTTACAGTGGTTGAAAGCTGTGGAGCAGGAGAGGAAATATCCGAGGAATACCCGCTTACTTTGACGAATGGCCGCGTGCTAGCTCACTATTTGACCGGCGCACAAACACGCAGAAGTCCTTCGCTGGCCGCGCGTGAGATTGAGAATTATGTAGAAATTCATCCGCGTACAGCACAGCGCTGGTATATCAAGGACGGGGAGTGGGTAGAAATAGTATCCCAGCGCGGTAGCTTTACTGTCCGCAGCCGGATCAGGCCGCATATTCGCGAAGATACGCTTTTCGTACCTATGCATTGGGGCGGGGCGCAAAATGTAAATCGGGCGACCCGTCCAGACCTTGATCCGTTCTGCCGGATGCCCGGCTTCAAGACGGCAGCTGTATGCATCCGTCCCCTCCGCCTAGCTGTAGCTGCAACCAGTGGACATAACGGGGAGTGGTCACAGTTCTAGAACAGGAAGGTGTGAGTGCATCTTCTTTTTCCTTGCATAAAAGGCCCGCCCCCTTTGCATGAGCATGGGGGCGGACCTTTTTGAGTAGTTCAGTTTATGTCCCGATAAATGCTGGACTGTAGGAGACGAGTTTTATAAATGAAAATGGGGTTCGGATGTGCCGACTCCCGTTTTTATTTCTTTTCTCAACATAGCTTCACGCCAACGGCAGTACAAATCCCAGGCTTCCCCGTTTTCAAGCAGTGGTTTGCAGGTATATAAGCCTTCCTCAATGGAGTCTACTCGCCCTGCAACGAACAGTCGGACCGCGCCGTTGAGCAACACTTGGTTCGAGAAGGCAGTAGGAGCTGTACCTTGCAGCACTTCCTCTGATATGCGCAGTTGTTCAGCGGGGGTCCAGTTGTGTTCTGGTACTACCGAATCCAGCCCGTACATTTCGGGATCTATAACCTGGAGTGACACTTCACCGTTAGCAAACAGGTAAGTCCGGGTCGGTCGATCGATGAACAGGTCCTCCGATCCTTCGCTCCCCTGAATGATCAAAGCCCTGCGATAATTCAGATTCTGCATAACTTTCGCCGTCTTGTCGAATACGGTGTTGTGGAAAACGCCGAATACAATGTACGGGGAAGAACCGTAATCAACTAGTTTCTCGGCTGTGTTCAGTACTGTGCGAAGCCCCAACTCTTCGCGAATAGGCCGCAGATCTCGCAGGGGCGTGCACCATTGTTCGGAAACGACGAAAAGCACGCCTGTCTGCTTCGCAGCATGAATGGCGGTTTCGTGTGTTATGTCCGCAGTTGCTACCCCCATCTCCTGCAACAAAAGTGGGAGTGTAACCCCCCATTTGGGAGGGAGAGGTGCACTGCCATGCATCGTTACAGGTATTCCGTAGGAGGAAAGCAGAAAGGCAGTTGCGAAGGTGGCAATAAATGATGACTTTCTACCGTCGTACGGACCAGCGAAATCAATGCCTTCCTCCATGGGAAAGTGGTGGGAATATTTACGACAGACATTAACGAATGCTTCCAGCTCGTCAACACTCTCCATTTTGATGCGTTCCGCGGCAAAGAAGGCTCCGATTTGAGCAGGGGTTGCCGACCGAGTCATAATCAGTTCGGCGGCAGCTTCGGCTTCGGCGTAGTTCAGATCACGGGCGCCTCTTTTGCCGCACCCAACTTCTTTTAATATTTCAATGATATTCATGTTCAGGCCCCTTTCAGATTTATGCTTTTAGCATTTGCTGTGCTTTCACAATGGAGATGGCCACATCAACGATTCGTTTGCGTTCATTCATCGCTTTTTTACGCAGTAGATCATATGCCTCCGCTTCCGGTATGCCGTTTACTTCGCCAAGTATCCCCTTCGCCATATCAATCCATTTGCGTTCTTCCAGCCGAGCGGTCAGTTGTTTGCGTTCACTTTGCCAATGCTGGCGTTCAAAAAAGTGTTTGGCGCTAAAATGAAGAGCCCAATTCAGCTCATGAGCTGCCATGGAAGGGGTTAGAATACCGTCGACAATCACATCTGCTTCGCAAGCCTCCGTCGATGACAGCGCTGATATCGGGCTGCACCACCAGAGCAACGGAATTGCTTTGGTTTGCTCTAACTTGCTGCTCCACATGCTGATTGTGCCGACAGGTATGTTAAGTACTGCCGCATCTGCATTATGGATGAGCTGTTTGATTTCAGATTCATTGCGGCAGGGCAAAGGTAGGTATCCGTTGGATTCTAAAAGGTGCTCAGGTCCTGCCTGCCATGAGGGAATGGCGTTTGCCTGCTCGGATGCAGGGTCAGCGTGTAAGTGGATTACTAACAAGGAACGCAAGCGGGCTCCTCCTCTCTTTAACTCAAGGGTAAATAAGCATGAGGATTGTATGTCTTGATAAGAAATGTGACATAGAACTTTGCGAGATGGTTTTGCTTTTCCATCATAATGAAGTGGAAACGGACTTTTAAACCATTCTGGCGTGTTTTGGACTGAAAATCAATCCTAATTTTGCAGAAGAGTGATATTTTATACGTCATGGATATGTTACTTAGTGATAAAATATAATTTTTTATAAGATAATGCGTAAGGAATATTGACATGTGATTTGAATCGTTATATATTGGCTACAGTACTTTAAATTCATACTCTGATGGATACAACGGCGTATTCAATGAAACGGCAATGGAGCCTGTTTTTACATGTGGAGGGATATTTTTTATCCCCGTATGTGAAGCAGGCTTTTTATGTTTTAAGGATAGAAATGGAGAGGGAGTGACCTAATGAACTACATCCAAAAATTAGTGCTGGTCGGCAACGGAATGGCGGGGATACGCACTCTCGAACATTTGCTGAAGATCGCACCAGGTGCTTATGAGATTACGGTATTTGGGGCCGAGCCCCATCCCAACTATAATCGGATCATGCTGTCCTCTGTTCTGGCTGGAGGAGCAGGTTTGCAGGATATTATCATCAACGATTGGAGTTGGTATGAAGAGAATAATATCCGATTGTATACCGATGATCCTGTCACAGCTATCGATACGGAAAAGCGGCAGGTGACTTCACGATCCGGTGTATGCGTCTCTTATGATTTACTGTTGTTGGCAACAGGTTCTAAAGCCTTCATCCTGCCGCTTCCAGGAGCCGACAAGGATGGTGTGATTGGTTTCCGGGATATCCGTGACTGTGAGACGATGATAGAGACGGCGAAGACGCACAAAAAAGCAGCCGTTATCGGCGGCGGATTGCTTGGGCTAGAGGCAGCCAGGGGGCTGCTTAATTTGGGGATGGACGTTACAGTTATTCATATCAATGGATATATTATGGACCGACAGCTGGATGAGGCAGCTTCCCTTATGTTACGGCGCGAGCTGGAGGAACAGGGAATGACTTTTCTGGTCAATAAGCGGACGGCGGCTATCACCGGGCGTCGTCGCGTGGAAGGGCTGAAGTTTGCTGATGGCAGCGAACTGGAAGCGGATTTGATCGTTATGGCGGTAGGTATCAAACCAGATATTGAACTGGCGGTTTCGGCGGGAATTCCCGTAAACCGCGGCATCATCGTAAATGATAACATGGAAACGAACATTCCTGGCATATACGCCGTTGGAGAATGTGCAGAACACCGGGGAATCACTTACGGTCTGGTTGCCCCATTATATGAGCAGGGGGGTATCCTGGCTCAGCGACTCGCGGGAATAGAGACTCCCGGCTATAGTGGTTCCGTCACTTCGACAAGGTTGAAGGTATCGGGCGTCGATGTGTTTTCAGCAGGCAATTACAAGGATGAGCCAGAAACGCGATCTCTGCGGTATCAGGATGATATTGGTGGCGTCTACAAAAAAATCGTCATCAAGGAAGAAAAACTGATCGGAGCCGTTCTGTTTGGGGATACATCTGATGGAGCTATGTTGTTTTCTCTGATCAAAAGTGGTGATTCGGTGGTTGGTCGAGAGAAAGAGTTGTTACTTGGCTTTAACCCTGGTCAACCAGAAGGTAGTGGCACCATGATGCTGGAGCAGATGCCTGAAGATGAAATTGTATGCGGATGTAATGGTGTATCCAAGGGTGACATTGGAGAGGCGGTTGCGGCAGGCTGCAGGAGTCTTGGGGAGATTAAGGCCTGCACGAAGGCATCGGCATCATGCGGCGGCTGTAAGCCAGTAGTGGAGGGGCTCTTACAGCTGTACGCAGGTGCAGAAACCGGAGAACCAATTAAAGAGGGGATATGTGGTTGTACAACACTTGATCGGGAAGCGATTATTGATGGTATCCGGGAAATGGGGCTGAAGAGCGTCAAAGAAGTGATGAACGTGCTGGGCTGGAACGAACCTGAAGGATGTACCAAATGCCGGCCGGCCCTCAACTATTATCTAGGTATGCTGTGGCCACTGGATTATGAGGATGAGAAGGAATCCAGATTCACGAATGAAAGGTACCATGCCAATATCCAAAAGGATGGTACCTACTCTGTGGTGCCCCGCATTTATGGAGGAGTTACTTCACCTGCCGACCTGAAGAAGATTGCCGCTGTCGCGGAGAAATACAACGTGCCTTTGGTTAAATTTACGGGTGGCCAACGTCTCGACTTGCTTGGTGTGAAAAAGGAAGATCTACCGGGAATCTGGTCTGAATTGGATATGCCATCAGGGTATGCATATGGAAAGACATTGCGAACGGTCAAGACGTGCGTTGGTAACACCTTTTGTCGCTTCGGCACACAGGATGCTATGGGTATGGGCATCCGGTTGGAAAAGGCATTCGAGCGTCTGAATGCACCATCCAAAGTCAAACTGGCTGTGTCGGGCTGTCCGCGTAACTGCGCAGAAGCGACGATTAAGGATTTGGGCGTTGTCGCTATTGATGGTGGCTGGGGGATCTACATTGGAGGTAATGGCGGTATTAAGGTGCGGGCAGCAGAACTGCTGTGTACTGTAAAAACCGAGGATGAAGTTATGGAATGGACTGGTGCCTATTTACAGTATTACCGTGAGCAGGCGAATTGGAACGAGCGAACAGCTCATTGGGTAGAACGGGTAGGCGTAGACTCGATCAAACAGGTACTAGCAAATGCGGAGATGAGGCAGCAACTGGTAAGCAGAATTGAGGAGACGTTAAGCACAACGACGGATCCGTGGCACGAAATCATTCATAACGAAGAGCTGCGCAAAAATTTTGTGCAGCTGCCAGAGCTTAAGGCAGTAATGGAATAGGGGGCTGACCAAATGGAGAGCAATACGATAACCAGCAGAATCAGGATTGCAGATCTGAACGAAATTGACCAACGTGGAGCAAGAACAGTTCGCATTCAAAATACAGAGATAGCCGTATTCCGCCTTAGTGACGGCAGCGTGCGTGCGCTTGAGAACCGTTGTCCGCACAAAGGGGGACGGTTATCTGAAGGAATGATCTGTGGATCGGTAGTCCATTGTCCGCTCCATGACTGGAAAGTCGACCTATCCACCGGCCAGGTGCGAGATCCGGATACTGGATGTGTGACCACTTATCCCACAGAGATTGACAGTGAGAGTGGAGCTGTTTTTATTATAATCTAGAGGCTTTGAGTTTATTGTGCTTGGGGTGCTGGGCTTAGTTGTTCTTCTATATAATAGAAGAGATATGTATTGCCTAACGATTCTCTAGAATTCAGTCTTACTGAATAAAGAGATATTACAACTTAAGTGTAACGGTAGAGTATATAAAAAAGTCAACCTTATTGGGACTGACCCCCGTTTGTGAGACAGGGATCAAAACACCTTCCAAGTTTAAGCAGTTAGTTGTCGGAAATGAACCGGCGACTGGTTGTTTAGTTTTGTTTGAATGCGAATTGAGTTATAGTAAAGGATGTACTCTCGAACGGTCTGCTCGACGATTGCCGTCGTCGTACAGGTTAAACCTTCGAGGTAGAACGTTTCAGACTTTAGTGTGGAATGAAACGATTCGATGGGGGCATTATCAGCAGGCGTTCCCTTACGGGACATGCTCATGATAATGCCTTTTCCTTTTACAGCTTCCTGGTAGGCCAAGGAAGTGTAGACGCTGCCTTGATCGCTATGAAGTATTGCACCTGGTAGAGATGGCAACTGACGAAGGGTATCGAGCACAAATGCGGTGTCCTGCTTGTCAGCTATACTGTATGCCACAATCTCTCCGTTAAACAAGTCTAAAATACTCGACAGATACAACATTTTTCCTCCAAATGGCAAATACGTAATGTCCGTTACAAGTTTTTGCATAGGCGTATCTGCTTCAAACTGTCGCTTTAGCAGATGCTCCGCGATATGAATGGGTTGCCCAGTAGGTTTCCGTTTCTTCGCTTTGACACGACATTGTAGCCCTTCACGCTGCATAATCCGTTGCACGCGTTTGTGGTTTACCGCATACTCCCTCCGAAGCAAGGCCGTGATTTTCCGGTATCCATAACGATATTTATGCTGGATACAGAGTTCGCGGATTTTCTCTACCAAGTGGTCCTCAAGTTTGCTCACATACTCCGCCTTCCAGCGATAGTACGTGGCGCGAGAGATTCCTATCCATGCACAAGCTTGCTTCACACTCACTTCCCCTCGGATCGACTCTATCCACTCCATTACGATCTTTGACGATACCTCCTCTCCAGTACCCTGTACTTTTTTAGCAACTCTAGTTGTTGTCTCAAAAACCTGTTCTCAGCCTGGACCTTCTCTAATTCCGAAGTGTATTCGGGTCCTTTGCCGTAGCTGTATTGCTTACCTACAGGCTGCTCTAAACGGTTTTGCTCGCCACTACGGTACCATCTCATCCAAGTTTCCACTTGTGTCTTGTTTCGTATGTTTAATTGCTCCATGATTTCTTTGACTGGTATACCAGCCATTCTCATTTCAATCGCCTTCATTTTAACCTCTAATGGATAACTGACTCTTGTTGCCAACGAAAAAACACCTCCAAGGTTGTCTCCATATCTTACGACATGGTTGCATTCTCTTGAAGGTGTTTTGATTTGTCTCACGTTAAGGGGTCAGTCCCATTTCAGGTTGGCTTTTTTATCAATAAAATCTTGAACAATGGACAGTCTCTCTTTTTAGCAAAATTCGCTGTATCTCCAAATAAACAAAAAAACCTTGAATATCAAGGCTTTAGACGTATAGGACGGATGGGGATCGAACCCATGACCCTTACCCTGTCAAGATAATGCTCTCCCGCTGAGCTACCGTCCTGTAGTTACTAGATAATATCATGTATTAACCATATATGTAAAGTGAAAAAATACAAATCAGCCTGTACTTCATAACCATTTATATATATAATTCAAATTTAGCGAGTTTACATTTGAAATTAGAGATGGAGGAACAGATGATGGCCGCAGAAATTATAACTGTAACAACAGAAGAGCAACTGCAGAAGGCAATATTAATCCGGACCAAAGTGTTTGTCGAAGAGCAAAAGGTTCCTCTAGATCTTGAAATTGATCATTATGACAAGCTGGGAGATACCGCCCATCATTTACTAATTTGTGAACATGGGGAAATGGTGGCTACTGGTCGGTTGACATATTATGATGAGGATACAGCTAAAATGCAACGTATTGCCATTCTCAAGGAGCATCGTGCAGCAGGTTATGGACGTGTATTACTGCTAGCACTGGAGGAACGTGCACGTGAACTGGGGCTGAGATACTCGTTGTTAGATGCTCAATGTCAAGCTGAGAAGTTTTACGAAAAACTTGGCTATGAAACGATCTCTGATGAACCTTTTGACGATGCGGGAATACCGCACGTACGTATGCGCAAAAAGTTGTAATTGAGGCACGGGGTGTATACAAAGCTGTACAATGCGCATGCTAGTAAAAGTTCCTCCACTATACTATGGATAAGGAGCGATGCAGCATGGCGAATACAGAACGAGAACAAATTACGGCAGTACGTAAAAACGGGGATGGCGATCTTACGTCATTTCAGACATCTACTGGACGGATTTTGGATTATAGCCAAGCGTTGAACGAGATTGAAGCAGGCTCCATTGCAGGCGTCAACGTGTTCAAGGCCAAGGATGGAAGCAAACGAATTCGAGGGGATGCCGATGGAGATCCTTCTAATAACCTGGATCAACTGCCGTTGTTCTGACCTTGACTCGCAACATTAACGTCCAAGCTTATCATTGTATACAAAAAATATGCAGCAAGCCGCCCGGCTATCCTTTGTAGGAAAGCCGGGCGGCTTTTTGTTAATTGTTTAAGCTCTCATTAGCTCGGCTACTCTGCACGTTCCAAATCTGCTAGCGGATAAACTCGCTGCTGCTCCAGAAAGGACATAATCCCTGCCTTATCTCTAAATTGTTCCATATCATCACTATAGTGCATCAGATGAATTTGCTCTTGCAGAGGTGTTGGCAAGCTTAGCAGCTCATCTAACGTTGTATGTACTTCTCCAGCGCCTTGTAACTGAACCTCATGTAAAATGCTCCGGCATCCCCGTTCATGCACCAGATGATGAAGTAAATCGGGATCAAAAACCATGTCCGCACTATAAAAAAGACGATCATTTATGAACAAAGAGTAACTGTGTTTACCAGGAATATGCTGTGTAGGGATCAGCTCTACCTGGATACCGGGTACTAATGTGGTGGATACGCCAGGCGTTATGACATTTACCTCAAATACATCCTCAAGCTTGTCAATCATACCTTGCTGGGACATGCCGCCCTTGAGCGTATGCTCCCATAAAGGGTGGATTAATGGTTCGGCGATATAAAGTAGAGGTTTGCGACGATGGAGGATATTCATTTGAAAACCAAATTCCTCTAAGCCTCCGACATGATCTGCGTGAATATGTGTGATTAAAATAGCGTCAATATCAGGCAAAGGGACACCCATCTGGTGTAATGCCAGCGATGCGGTTGTACCGCAATCGATCAGCAGCTTGCCTTCCCCGCTATCCAGCAGTGCGTTATTGTTGTAATAATGCTTGGCAAAGGCGCTGCCTGTACCAAGCATTTGTATCGTTAGGCCCATTATGGATTCACCCTCCAGACGATGTGTTATAGGACATTCTACAATCGTATTTTAACATCTAGGCTGCGAGAACTAAAGATTTGGCTCCTTATGTAAAAACTTTGGACAATTTGTGAAACACAGCGCAACTTGTGCGGCTGAGCTAGGTATAAATGTACGACAGATGGTTTTTAACAGATAACGATGGAGGGATATGTAGTATGAAATGGAGAAAAGTGATGGCCCTAGTGATGGCCTTTTCAATAATGGGAGGGACCGTCATTTCGGCGGAGTCCGCCAAGGACCAAGTGCAGTTGATTATTAACGGAGAAGTGTCAAAAGATGGCGCAGTTGTCATTGATGGGAAAACTTATGTGCCTATCCGTGATTTTAATGGGCTTGTAAATTTTGATCCCTCTGGTGGAAAAGTTGTTTTCGACCAGCCAAACGTGCATATGTTCCTGTTCAAGGGGGATACTGTGTTTGGTAACGTGAATAAAGGCAACAAAGTGAAGTTTAATGTTTTCAGTCAAATTGATACCCTGAAAACAGATATTTCCGGAGTGAAAGTAGCAATTACCGACCCTTCGGGCAATGTAAAGGATATTCAGTCCCAAGATATCAAAGGAGCGCAAAAGGATAACTTCTGGTTCCGTACAAACGACTTTACGTATGATTTCAAAACAGCAGGAAACTATCGGGTCGGTTTCTACATTAAAGAAAGTAAAGATGGCAGTTATACCCTCGTGTCCGAAAAAGTCATTACAGCGATAAATTAGGCATACCACAAATTGACCTGCACTCTTGATCATGTTACGATACGAGGGAAAATAAAACAATTTGAAGGTAGGTATTTCCATGAGTGATCACAAACATGAACACGGTGAAGCCTGCAACCACGATCATGACCACGAACATGAAGAAATGGTTCTTACGCTAACTGATGAAAATGGCAAAGATGTAGAAATGGTGCTGGTAGAGACCTTTGACGTAGAAGATCACGTGTATGCTCTTTTGCTTGAGCGAGGCAATCCCGAAGCGGATGGTATCATTCTTCGTATGGAAGAAGAAAACGAAGAAATGGTGCTTTACAATATTGAGGACGAAGATGAGTGGAAGCGTGTAGAAGCTGCATATAGCGAGCTTGTTGCCCAATACGAATAGGATTGGATACAGTAGCTGTTCTTGCTCATCACACAATAGAAAAGCCCCCAAATGGGGGCTTTTTTTGTTGACTATCAACATTTTTTGCAAGCAGGTGTTAACAGATCATGTTTAAGAAATAGCGTCAGTTTCAACGATAACCTTCACCTGATGTACCGTTCGATCCTCAGGTCCTTTAACAGGCAGGCCTACTTCCACATGATCTACAATATAATCAATATTGTCCTGCGAAATAACTTCTCCCGGCAAAAGGATCGGGATGCCCGGTGGGTATACATAAATGAATTCTGCAATGATACGGCCAGCAGATTCCTTGAAGGGCACGATTTCTGTATCTCCGTAAAAAGCGTCTCTCGGAATGAGGGAGAGCTGCGGTATATCCGGTATCTTTACAACCAGCTCATGCTGCTGACCTGTGGAATAGTGCAGTGCAGCCAGCTCTCGCAAAGCTTTTAATAAAATGTCAATTTCCTCTTTGGTATCACCAGGGGTCACCAAACAGAGAATATTATACATATCGCTAAGCTCAACCTCGATATTGTAGTGATCTCTCAGCCAATTTTCCACATCATATCCGGTAAGGCCTAAATGGCGAATATGAACTGTAACTTTGGTCGGATCATAATCATAGGTAGCTTCTGTGCCAAGAATTTCGCTGCCAAAGCAATATAGCCCTTCGATTTTGTTGACCTCTGCGCGGCAATATTCAGCTAATTCCAGAGCACGTTGTGCTATTTCATGGCCGTTAAGGGCCAGGTTGCGTCGGGATGTGTCCAACGAAGCCAGCAGGATATACGAAGTGGACGTCGTTGTCAGCATGCTGAAAATAGTTTGTACACGCTGCGGATTAACGAATCCGTTTTTTGTATTGACATTCAGTATCGAGCTTTGAGTCAAAGAACCACCCAGCTTGTGGACGCTTGTAGCTGACATGTCTGCCCCCGCCTCCATAGCAGACATCGGCAAATCAGCGTGAAAATGAATCAGTACTCCGTGAGCCTCATCGACCAGGACCGGCACATTATAGCTGTGAGCGAGATCTACAATTTCCTTCAAATCGGCGCACACACCGTAATATGTCGGGTTGATGACAAGGACGCCCTTGGCGTCAGGGTGACGTTCCAATGCCCGGCGTACGGACTTGGTTGTAACCCCGTGGTGAATACCGAGATTCTCATCACTGACCGGAGAAATGAATACCGGCTTCGCACCAGCGAAGATAATGGCAGACATTATGGATTTGTGTATATTTCGGGGTACAATAATTTTATCACCTGGCATGCAAATGGACATAATCATGGTGATAATGGCTCCGCTTGTCCCCTGTACACTGTAATAAGTATAATCAGCTCCGAAGGCTTCTGCTGCAAGCTTTTGAGCTTCTTCAATGACGCCTGATGGCTGATGCAGATCGTCCAATGGAGCGATGTTAATCATATCTATGGAAAAAGCATTATCCCCCATAAATTCGCGAAATTCCCGATCTGCGCCCACTCCCTTTTTATGACCTGGGATGTGAAATTGAACCGGGTTGCTCTGAGCATGCTTTTTCAAAGCAGTAAAAAGCGGGGTGTTGCTTTGATTCATTAGTGTTGTCACAACCTTTCATGCAGGATTTCGACAATCCTGTGCAATTGATAATAGAACAAAATTGAGTATAGCAGTTTGAAGTAGGAATGCAAGCGATTGAGGGCGCATTTATTTGCGAAAGAGCGGAGTAGGCGGAGAACCCCGAATGTATAGACAATAAACGAAGGCGGAGGATGTGGGATAAATGAAGCAAATAAGACGAAAAAAAGCTTCGCAGCGGCTGTGGACTCCTTTTTTCGCCAAATTATGGATACTGGTGTTTCTGGTCGAATTCATGAAGGGATCTCTTCTGGTATCCATCCTGCCGGTATATATGGGAGAAACGTTAGGGCTGTCGGCCGGAATTATCGGATTAGCCTTTTCGCTTCAGTATTTTGGAGACAATGCATTCCGGGCACCGGCGGGCTGGATGGCTGAACGGCTCGGTTATCGTGGAACGATGTCAACCGCGTTGTTGTTTACCCTTGTAGCGATCATTATGCTAAGCACCCTGACAGAACCTGTGTGGCTCGTCATCGCGTGTCTGCTGCTAGGACTGGGGACATCTCCGCTCTGGCCTTGTGTGATGACTGGAACGACCGAAATGTCTGGTCCTAATAACAATAACGGTGCAGCGATGGGGACACTGGAAATTGCGTCCATGGGCGGAACGGGCTTCGGTCCACTCATTATGAATTTCGCCATATCCCATTACGGACACTCTTACGGTATGGTGTTCATGATTTTAATAGGATGCAGTATTGTATTGCTGTTGGTTGCTCTTATGCTGCCTGGAACGAACAGGTCTGCTGGCAAAGACGACCTCGAACAGAGCGCTCTCATATCTTCTGGTGGGAACTCCAAGCAGAAGCGGCAAGTGTTGAGAGGTATCCAGGAGACGATCAACACGCTCAAAACAAAGCTTAATGTGAATCCGTTAATTTATCCTGCGCTGTTTTTGCAGTCCTTTGTCATCGGCTTGATCAGCCCTGTGCTAACGCTTTACGCGCGCACGGATCTCGGAATTTCACCGAACCTGTATAGCGTGCTTCTGATTGCCGGTGGTGGGGTGACTGTGCTGGCATTGATCCCTTGTGGCAAGCTGGTGGATCGCCTTGGAACCAAGTACTTTTTGCACATCGGTTTTTTGCTTGCCGGGACCACGCTATTTTTCTTTTCAACAGTACAGACCATTCCACTTGTGTTTGTATCTGTAGCCATTATTGGCTTGGGATATGCGCTCATTTTGCCTGCATGGAACACGTTTCTTGCCCAACTGATTCCGGAAAGCGAGCGTGCAACAGTATGGGGCTTTTTTTTAACACTCCAAGGCTCTGGCATGGTTATTGGCCCGCTCGTTTCAGGAGTGCTATGGGACCGTGCTGGACACACAGCTCCCTTTATCATCAGTGGGATCGTGATGCTGCTCATGTTTGGCTGCCATCTGGCTTTGGCGCGCAATCCACGGAGAAAAACCGTTGTTAAGACTTGAACGGTACTCTTAGTAGCGGATCAGGGACGCATTTATCTGAAACTAGTCCTTTGGAAAAGACATCCGGTACAGTGGCAGTAAATGCTCAAAGGTAGAACGCACCGTCTGCAGTAACGCAGCTCCGTCACTGGCAAGAGGGTCATTACGATCAATACGGAGCCCACACATGACCTCGGCTTTTTTCACCTGCTGTAGCTTGTTAATAATGGTTTGAAACTCTTCCGTGTCCATTTGCTGCTGTTCTGTACCTTTTGGATCCATATGATCCATGGACCAGTAGAAATGACCTGGTATGTTAGAGCGCACATCGCTCAGGTTGGCTTCAAGCGCCTGGGCAAACGTGATTTTATTCGGACTTTCATAAATGACTGCGAATATGACGAATATATGGGAAGCGAACATACCTACCTCAAAATGCGGCAACGCCTTATACCCGCGTTTATTTGCCGCCCAAGCTACCCATGTATCGATCGGGGGATTGACCTTGCGTCGTGCATGCTTGGCCACGTGAACGTGCATAGGCTCCCCGCATAAGTCCGTCAGGAAGGGGGCTAACTCCTCGCCAATCGCCTCCAACTTGGGCCGAACCTGCTGAATCAGCACCTCCATGCGAGGTTCCAATCCTGGTATTTCAAAGACATCAAAGTCCTTTGCAGTAAATCCACTGAATGTCATTCCTATTCCTCCTGTATCTAGGCTAAGCCATATCGTGTGGCGTAATATGTCCGATTATAGCATAATGTCAGCGGGCTTGGCCGACTTTAGGCCGGGCTCGGTACAAGCATATAAGGCAAAAGTAGGATTGTGCGTTGTTACTCATAAAAATAGGTCAAATAACCAAGTACCCTTACATAAAATGAAGTATAAAATAGAGCAAGGGAAGATCAAGCGGGAAAGCCGCAGGCTTGCTGTAGCCGGACTTCTTGAATCGGACTTGAAAAAGGAGGGAATGCCGTGAACAAGGGCTGTGAGGTAGAATATTGCAATCTAGAGCTCCGGTTTAGCCGTCGGCATATCCATAATCTGATCAAGGATTTGATATCGGAAGGGTATTCGCTGTACTGGAGCGAGGATGAGTCGTATCTGGTTTTGTCGGTGAGAACCGGGCGCAAGCTGGTGAAGCTCCGTTTTCAACAATTGCGCACAGGACACTACAAGCTGGCTGGAGATTATGTAATCCGCGATGCCAAGCTGGCTGAGTGGTTGGAGAAGCTGATTGGAAGCACCCGAGGTCATGCCATTGTCAAAAGAGTCAAGGATCATCATATTTTGGTGGAAAATATTTTGTTCGGCGAGGTCATTCGTCTGGTCGAGGTTACTGGCTTTAAGCAGCGTGTTATTTATCAGAAGGGACCGGTGCTGTCCGCTCAGGAAATGGAGGATATGTACGCTTCCAATGAAGGGGAAACCCGGCTGCTGCTGCTTAAGATGGAAGTAGACGATGAATTGGAGAAGCTGTTCAAGGCGATGACGGAGAAAGATAAGATTAAAATCGAGAATAGCCATAAACGCCTGCAAACGCTATCTCACCAACTGCTGATGATGGAAGCGTAGTACATCGGAACACCTCATGCAAAATGAGGTGTTTTGATCTGCGATCAGACAGGGGTTCACTTCTGACACTAAAAACGTTAAAATAGAAGTGCACGTGTTCCGATTCACATAAAGTGTAATGCGGTAAAGCGGCGATATAGAATACAAAATATGTTGCAAAGGATGAGGAACCAGATGGCAAAACAGCAAATTGGTGTGATCGGCCTGGCGGTAATGGGTAAAAACTTGGCCCTTAATATTGAGAGCAGAGGCTTCACCGTTTCGGTTTTTAACCGCTCTCCAGAAAAAACGCACGATCTTATCAAAGAAGCAGAAGGTAAAAAACTGACGGGTACTTTCTCTATTGAAGAATTTGTGAACTCACTGGAATCACCCCGTAAAATCCTGATCATGGTTCAAGCTGGTAAAGCTACAGATGCCACGATTGAACAGCTTGTGCCTCATCTGGACAAGGGCGACATTATTATAGACGGAGGCAATGCCTACTTCCCTGATACACAGCGCCGCAGCAAGGAGCTGGAGGAAAAAGGACTTCGCTTTATTGGTACAGGCGTATCCGGTGGTGAAGAAGGTGCCTTGAATGGTCCTGCCATTATGCCAGGTGGACAAGAAAGTGCCTACAAACTGGTAGAGCCGATTCTGACTGCAATCTCTGCTAAAGTGGACGGCGACCCATGCTGTACATATATCGGTCCCGACGGTGCTGGTCACTATGTAAAAATGGTGCATAACGGTATCGAGTACGGCGACATGCAATTGATTGGTGAAGCATATCACTTGCTGAAATCAGTTCTGAATGTGAGTGCAGAAGAGCTTCATGAAATCTTTACAGAATGGAATAAAGGTGAATTGGACAGTTACCTGATCGAAATTACAGCTGACATCTTCTCCCAGTATGATGCTGAAACAGGCAAGCCTATGGTAGATGTGATTTTGGACGCTGCAGGTCAAAAAGGGACTGGTAAATGGACAAGCCAAAGCGCGCTGGATCTGGGTGTGCCATTGTCCATGATTACTGAGTCCGTATTCTCCCGTTTCTTGTCTGCTATGAAAGACGAGCGTATTGCGGCAAGCAAAGTGCTGAGCGGTCCTAAAGCTGAATCCTTCAGCGGCGACAAAAAAGAATTTATCGAAAGCGTACGTAAAGCACTGTTCGCAAGTAAAATTGTGTCTTATGCTCAAGGTTTCGCTCAAATGCGTGCAGCTTCCGATGAGTATGATTGGGATTTGAAATACGGAAAAATTGCAATGATCTTCCGCGGTGGTTGCATTATCCGTTCGCAATTCCTGCAAAACATCAAGGATGCGTATGACCGTGATCCTGCTCTGAAAAACCTGTTGCTGGACTCTTATTTCAAAAATGTAGTAGAAACGTATCAAGATGCATGGCGTCAAGTGATTTCCGTGGCTGTATCTCAAGGTATTCCAGTGCCTGGCTTCTCCAGCGCGCTTGCTTACTATGACAGCTATCGCACTGAGCGTTTGCCAGCAAATCTGTTGCAAGCGCAACGTGACTACTTTGGTGCACATACGTTCAAGCGTGTGGACAAAGAAGGCGTATTCCATCATCAATGGTTCTAATGAACTGACGAATATGTAAGGATGTAGTATGTAACACAACGGAAGCTTTTTTGCCCTTGGGGTAGAAGAAGCTTCCGTTTTTTTAATTGGTATTTTAGATACGAATTTGGATGTGCTAAAGGATTGTGTATTCTTTTGACGCTATGGTATGATAGAAGCACAATAGTTTAATGCTTTACCGCGTCTAAGCCTGAGCTTAAATAAAAGAGACGGAAAGTTTCCGTCTCTTTTATAGACTAGCTGTTTTACTGCTCCTGTGACCATTGCAGCATGCCACCAGTCATGTTGGTGCATCCCTCGTAACCTAGCTGCTGCAAATATTCGCAGGCACGTTCACTGCGATAACCGCTCCGGCAAATAAAGATAATTTCACCGGTGCGTTCAATTTCCTCAAGGCGGCCCGGAATCTGTCCGAGCGGAATGTGTTTGGCACCTTCAATCATACCTTCCGCTACTTCTTCCGCTTCACGGACGTCGATCAATTGCAATTGCTCTCCTGCTTGCAGGCGTGCGCGAAGCTCAGAAGGTTCAATCAGAGCGATTTGCGTCATGGCTGGACCTCTTTTCTAATGTAAATGGGTACTACTTGTATTGTTGACGTGTGAGAAACGTCACACTCTCTATGTATGATAGCGAAGCGATCTCTAAGCTGTCAATTAGCCTAAATCTAAAAATCAAATAAAGATTAGTCAACCAGGTTGCTAAACCTCGATAGACCTAGATGAATATTCCTTATTTTTTAGGTGGAGAAATGAACGTTACAACTTGTATAATTAACGTAAACTAGGATGGTTTGAATCGAAAAGGAGCATGTATAATATGGATGTTATCGTTAGACCTACCCCTTCCTTGCAAGGAGAGATTGGGGCTTTGTCCTCCAAAAACTACACGACTCGTTATCTGCTTACGGCTGCACTAGCCGATGGACAAAGTACTATTTATTATCCAGCTCATAGTGAGGACAGTGACGCTATGCGTCGTTGTATCACCGATCTGGGAGCAGTGCTGGAAGAGGATGATGAAAAAATAGTGATTACAGGTTTTGGTAGCCATCCTCAAGCTGTGAAGGAACTGAACGTAGGCAATGCAGGAGCGGTGCTCCGTTTTTTGATGGGAATTGCGTCCCTATGTCCGGATGTTACATTTGTGAATACATATCCCGACTCATTGGGGAAAAGGCCCCATGACGATCTAATTGATGCATTGGGCCAACTAGGTGTTAAAGTAGATCATCGTGAAGGCAAGTTGCCAATACGTATTCAGGGTGGTCAGGCGAAGGGCGGTAAAATTCAGGTGTCCGGCTCGGTTAGCTCACAGTATTTAAGCGCTCTGTTGTTCCTTACACCTTTACTGGAGGAAGATAGTGAAATTGAAGTGCTGCATGATTTGAAATCCAAAGTGGTCATTGGGCAGACTCTAGAGGTATTGCAAGAGGCTGGTATTACCATTCATGCAAGTGATGACTACATGTCTTTCCGCGTCCCGGGGAGGCAATCCTATCAGCCACGTACGTATACTGTACAGGGGGATTATCCAGGGAGTGCTGCGGTGCTGGCGGCGGCTGCAGTAACGAATTCCGATGTTACCATCCATCGTCTTAAAGAGCAGAGCAAACAGGGAGAACGCGCTATTGTAGATGTACTGCGTATGATGGAAGTACCACTGACACATGAGAACGATACCGTTGTTGTAAAGGGGAACGGCCGATTGAAGGCCATCGAGTTTGATGGTGATGCCGCGACAGATGCTGTACTTGCCATGGTAGCTGCGGCTGTATTTGCCGAAGGTACATCTCGTTTTTATAACGTGGAAAATTTACGGTATAAGGAATGTGACCGAATTACGGATTATTTGAATGAGTTGAGCAAGGCTGGGGCTCGGGTAGAAGAACGTCAAGCGGAAATCATTGTGCATGGTAGACCGGAGGGTGTCGAAGGTGGAGTGGAAATCAACGCGCATTATGATCACCGTGTCATTATGGCATTGACGGTTGTAGGTTTGCGCGCGCAGAAGCCGCTAGTGATCAAGGATGCGCATCATGTCGCCAAATCGTATCCACAGTATTTCGACCATCTGACGACGCTTGGTGCTTCCGTAGAATGGGTAAAATAAAGGTAAGTTAAGATACAGACAGGAGGAGATAGAATGGCTTTTGAAAATCCGTCCAGAGAAGAGATTAAGAATATTTTGGAACAAGTAGGCAATATTGCGGTTGTAGGTTTGTCTGATAAATCAGACCGCACCTCATACATGGTTTCTTATGCTATGCAAAAGCGGGGATACCGGATTATTCCGGTTAATCCTGCGGCCGCAGGGCAAACAATTCTTGGAGAGACTTGCTATGCCAGTCTTGCTGAAGTACCAGAGCCCGTTGAATTGGTTAATGTATTCCGTCGTAGCGAATACTGCGCAGAGGTTGCGCGTGAAGGCGCTGCTATTGGAGCTAAGATATTGTGGCTACAACAGGGAATTATAAGCCAGGAAGCCGCTGACATTGCGCAGGAGCATGGAATGACGGTTATTATGGATCGTTGCATTAAGGTGGAGGATTCAGTGACCCAAGCTGTTCGTAAAGGATAATCACACCTCTGACCCATGCTATATGCACATGAAGAAAACCTTCTTCCCTTGTTTCATAGGGTTGAAGGTTTTTGGTGTGAAATCAGAATCATGATACAGTATATTATACTTTCAGGAATCCATATAATGTATATATGCTTGGAATGTGATGTGGTCTAGTTAAATTCATAGGGTTATCGTTGAGTAATAAGTTATATGACCTGTAAAAGCGTAAATAAATATTTTTGGCTGACGGAACCATGGCTTTGACAAAAGTATTTATTCGGCTTACCATCAGGGATAGAAGGGAGAGGAATGCCATGAATTGGCTCGGATCCTTACAACAGCTTGGTCGTGCTGTCATGCTCCCGACGATGGTGCTACCGGCAGCTGCAATATTGCTAAGTCTCGGCAGCCTTCCTTGGGCCACGTGGGGATTTCCTATGGTGTCCGATATGGCAAATGCGGCGGGACACGGGATTTTTTATTTTTTGCCGTATTTGTTTGCGGTTGGTGTTGCACTGGGTATGTCGAATCAAGCAGGTCAGGCGGGACTGGCTGCATTGGCTGGTATGGCTATATATGATCAGGTCACATTGAGATTTGGAAACGGACTCATTCAGCCAGCGACGCTCATTGGTATCATTTTGGGGATCATTTCAGGGTTGGCTTATAATCGCTTCAAAAGCATTAAGTTGCCTGAAGTGCTTCAGTTTTTTGGGGGAACCCGATTTGTTCTGCTGCTTATTGGTCTGTTCTCTGCTGTATTTGCAGGGCTCATGTTGATTATTGCTCCGCTGATTCAACGAGGACTGGAATTTATTGTAGGCCTGGAATCGAGCTTGGGCGGTTTTGGACTGCTTATTTACGGCATTCTATACCGGCTGTTGGCCGCTTTTGGTCTTCACCATCTGCTTAACAATATATTTTGGTTTCAACTGGGTACATACAAAACTCCGTCTGGCAACGTTGTGCAGGGGGATCTACCCCGGTTTTTTGCTGGCGATCCGACAGCGGGTTATTTCATGTCTGGGTTGTTTCCCATTATGATGTTTGCGATCCCTGCGATTGCTTTAGCGATCATTCAGGAAGCTCGTGAAGATTTGAAGCCAAAGGTGCAAAAAACGTTTCTGACGGCCGCATTGGTCTGTTTTTTTACCGGAGTGTCGGAACAGATTGAGTTTGCCTTTTTGTTTGCTGCTCCTTATTTGTTCCTCGTTCATGCGGTTATGTCCGGTCTGGCCATGTGGCTTACCTTTGAACTGGACATTCATCATGGCTTTTCATATTCGGCGGGTTTTATAGATTATGTCCTTAATTTCCATCTATCACATAACGCCTGGTTGTTAATTCCAGTCGGAGTGGCATATGGGCTTGTGTATTATGTACTGTTTCGATGGGCAATCCGTCGCTTCCGGATTCCAACTCCTGGACGTGAGGAAGGCTCGGTTCTGGAGGATTGGGCCGGTAATATTCCTTACAGTGCTCCACTTATTTTGGAAGCACTCGGTGGGAAGGAGAATATTGTGCAGGTAGAAGCCTGCATCACCCGTTTACGGCTGACTGTCCATAATGACAGGCTGATTGATACCGGAGCGATGAAGGCTTTGGGATCGGCCGGGCTTATTAATCTGGGCGGAGGTAATTTACAAGTCGTATTTGGAACCTATTCAGAACTAATTCGTGAGGAAATTGCAAAGCTGATGGAGCGTGATCTCCCTCAAATTTTGTTCAATGCTCCTGTACATGGAAAAATGCTACCGATTCATGAAGTGCCTGACAAAATTTTTGCAACGAAGCTGGTTGGGGACGGTGTTGCTTTTGTTCCTGAACGCGGTGAACTTGTGTCTCCGGTGTATGGTACTGTGATGCACTTGTATCCGACCATGCACGCTTTAGGCATCTCCACACGAGAAGGACTTGAGGTTCTGCTTCACATCGGGATTGATACTTCACAGCTAAAAGGGAATTTTACTGCTATGGTAGAAGCAGGCGATACGGTGGAACCGGGGCAATTGCTGATCAAATTTGATTTGCAGGCGCTACGAGAGCAAGCTCCATCGCTGGTGACTCCTATGGTCATCACGAATCCGGATCGCGTCAAGTCGTGGAGCTTTGCTCCGTTTAAAACAGTGAAAAAAGGTCAGGCTTCGGTAATGTCCGTTGTGCTGCATGACAGGAATGTTGGAGGGGTAGAAACATGATAGAAGGCATCGGCGCCGCAGCAGGTGTGGCCATCGGGAAGGCATTTGTCCTGCCGAGCTGGGAATGGGATTTACCTGATCAAAAAATGGATACGGTAGATCTAGCGAAGGAATTTGAACGTTTGTATGAAGGGATACGTACATCCAAAAGTGAAATCCAGTTTATTAAGGATGAGTTCCGAGAGATGGTGGGAGCGGAGGAATCCAGCATTTTTGATGCTCATCTAGCGATATTGGAAGATCCGGAGTTCATGAATGAAATTAGCGGCATTATTCAGCGTCAGTATAAGGCGGCCGAGGTGGCTGTGAAGGAAGCTATTGATCATTTTGTGACAATGTTTGATTTGCTGGATGATGAATATATGAAGGAGCGGGCAATCGACATCAAGGATGTGGGGAACCGACTGCTCAAGCATTTGCTGGGCGCACCGGAAGTGACTCTTCCCAAGGACACTCAGCCCTATATCCTGGTAGCCAAAGAGCTCTCACCATCCCAATCGGCACACTTGAATCCCAGCTATGTGTTAGGGATTGTGACTATGAATGGTGGTAAAACATCGCATTCCGCGATTATGGCCCGTGCGCTTGGTATTCCACTCGTTTCTGGATTGGAGAGCAATATGAATTTGCCTGTTCAAACCGGAGATATGATGGTTGTGGATGGAGACCTGGGTAGAGTGTATGTGAATCCAGAAAAATCTGTAACAGACCACTATATCATTTTACGTGACGAGCAGCGACGTAGAAAAGAGCAGCTTCAGGTACTCGCTTCGGTAGAAGCTGTGACCAAGGATGGAACCACGCTGAGACTGGCGGCCAATATTAGCTCCGTTAAAGAACTAGAGGCTGCTTTGAAGCATGGAGCTCAAGGTGTGGGGCTGTTCCGCACGGAATTTTTATATATGGATCGTAAATCTGCTCCTAATGAAGAGGAGCAGTATCAAGTATATCGACTAATAGCGGAAAAGGCAGGCAATCACTCCGTAGTCATCCGTACATTGGATATCGGCGGCGATAAGCCGTTGGATTATCTTGAGCTCCCAGAGGAAGAAAATCCTTTTCTAGGTTATCGTGCTATACGGATTAGTCTGGATTGGAAGGAAATGTTTAAAACTCAGTTGACTGCAATTTTGCGAGCCAGTGCAACGGGGAATATCAAGGTCATGTATCCGATGATCTCCTCCGTGGAGGAAGTCCGTCAGGCAGATGCTCTTTTGAAAGAAGCTATGGCGGATTTGGATGCAAGAGGGCTTGCCTATAATCCTAAAATTCAGCGAGGGATTATGATTGAGGTTCCAGCTGCAGCGATGATCGCGGATCTATTAGCAGCTGAAACCGACTTTTTTAGTATCGGAACGAATGATCTAGTTCAGTATGTGCTGGCTGTAGACCGTATGAATGAGCAGATTGCACATATGTACCATCCATACCACCCGGCTGTACTTCGAATGCTGCGCATGACTGCACAAGCGGCACTTCAAGCCGGAATTGATGTGAGTGTCTGCGGTGAGATGGCTGGAGATGAACGATCCGTTCCACTTTGGCTAGAACTGGGAATACATCAGCTCAGTATGTCCCCCCAATCTTTGTTGCGGGTCAAGCATCGTGTGCTGAATACGACTGCATCTGAAGCAATGGCAATCGCTCGTGCTTGCTTTGGCATGTCCACTGGTGCAGCGATCGAAGACAAGCTGACTGCAGCTAATATCAGCTGTACCCCGGCCGGACCCGGGCGGCCGTAATATTTTAATATCCGCAATGCTTAGATAGCTCGGACGAAAAAGCACCTTCAAAACCATGAATAAAGTGGTTTTGAAGGTGCTTTTTCGATATAGCCATAGATAAGGTTACTCAAGTCCTAAATGTGCGGACTACATATCTTATTTCCGAGCGCTATTAGCTAATACATCGCAGAACGCTTTTCCGTAAGGTGGAAGATCGGGCGGTCGACGAGCGGATACAATGTGTCCGTCTGTCACAACAGCTTCATCCTTCCAGATTGCTCCTGCATTTTCCATATCATCACGGATACCTGGTGTGGAGGTGACTGTAACACCATCCAATATTTTAGCAGAAATCAGTACCCAGCCTGCATGGCAGATTTGTCCGATGGGTTTATGTGCGGCATGAAACTCCTGTACGAGTTGAATTACCTTGGGATAGCGGCGCAGTTTATCGGGCGCCCAACCACCTGGGACAAGAATACCGTCATAATCGCTACTATTGAGTTCTTCAAAGGCATATTCTGCTTCAGCAGGTACGCCGTATTTTCCAATATATTTTTTCCCCTTTTCAGCACCGGCTAAATGTACCTCTGCGCCTTCTTCACGAACACGATACACCGGGTACCATAATTCCAGATCCTCGAATTCCTCATCTACGAGGGCAATGACCTTTTTTCCGGTAAGTCTTGACATCTAACCATCCTTTCATGGGTCACATATGACATCTTTGTTTTGTAATCTGTACTTTTACATCTTAAGAAAAAGTAAGCCCGAAGTCCATTCCTTCGCAGATTCTCAGGTTAGGAGTCGCTCTTTTACAACAATCGCCGTCATTTTTTGACCCTCTAATGCCTTGGTAATTTGTACATTGCTGCAATCTGTGGAAGGATTTGAGACCCCAAAGTCGAAATAAAAAAAGGTATGATAGATTTTATAGAGTTAACAAATATTTTATAGACTAGTAGATAGATATATCTGGATGCTGAAGAGATCCTTATATAGTTTGATCCTATGTAATGAGGTGGTAATAGTGCAAAAGCAATGCCAATGCGGTGAACCGATGGGACTGGAATTGCGAAAGGTAATATATGCGAGTAAGGTTGAAATTTTGCATGTTCCTGTATTTTCATGCCCGTCATGCTTTTCCAGTGAGGTTCTGCAACATGTGACGAAGGACATTAAGGAACTTTTACAAAGTCTAGGGAGCAAACCTGCGCCCCGGCGAATATCTTTTGCTCGCAACAATGAACTGGCAGAAATTATTCGCAAGCTTGTACTGGAGGAAGCGGACAATCCCAATGTTGATTGGCAATCTGCTTTGGAGGAGCGAATGGAGCTTCGAATTAATCTCTTGCTGGATCTTTATCGCTATGCGAGAAGCCTAGGAGATGAAGACTGGATGAATGATGTAGAGAAAAGATTGGTTCAATTATCCGGTTTTACCAGTAAATCGGTGTTCACGAATACGAAAAACTAAAAAATATGAAAATTTTCATGGTCACCATTGGATTTTACATGTTCTTTTTGTTACGATGAGAATAGGCCATACGACAAGACACAGAAAGGAATGTATATCCAATGGCGACGATGACGAAAATGACTACTATTCAACAATTAAATACGGCTCTGGAAGCGTCATCAGACAAACCGTTACTCCTCTTTAAGCACAGCACACGTTGTCCGATAAGTGCAGGCGCATACCAGGAAGTGGAGTCTTATTTGGAAGGTGCTCCCGACGAAAATATTGAATACGGTATCATTTATGTAGTAGAAGATCGGCCGGTGTCCAATGCGGCTTCGGACAAGCTTCAGGTGAAACATGAATCGCCGCAAGCCATTTTAGTCAAGGACGGGGAGGCTGTCTGGCATACATCCCATTCGAATATTACAGCCCGTGCGCTCCACGATCATCTCACATAGATAGAATGAGTGCTGTCGTTGCATAAAGTAGTATTTTGTCGTATCATGGTTCTAATTAGTTGATCTAGGATTCGGTTGAAAATTTATTGGCAATGGAGAGAAGGAATGTGACGGTAACGATCTATGATGTAGCTCGCGAAGCTGGGGTCTCAATGGCGACAGTGTCCCGCGTAGTTAACAATAATCCTAATGTAAAACCTCAAACTCGCAAGAAGGTGTACGAAGCGATTGAACAATTGGGATATCGCCCAAATGCGGTAGCTAGAGGTCTGGCCAGCAAGAAGACAACGACTGTTGGCGTTGTTATTCCGGATATATCGAACTCAATTTTTGCAGAAATTGCGCGCGGTATTGAGGATATTGCAAATATGTATCACTATAACATCATTTTATGTAATGCCGACAAACGGAAAGAAAAAGAGATCCGTGTTATCAATACGTTACTTGAAAAGCAAGTCGACGGGCTTCTGTTCATGGGCGGCACAGTAACGGACGAGCATATTCAAGCGTTCCACACAGCTGCTGTCCCTATTGTTCTATGTGCAACGAGTGATGAAAAAGGTAGCTATCCTTCGGTCGATATTGACCATGAAGCCGCTGCTTTCGATGCGGTTAACACATTGATCCGCCATGGACACCGTCAAATCGCAATGATCAGTGGTACGCTTCAAGACCCTGCAAATGGTTATGCACGTTTCCAAGGTTACAAGAGAGCATTGGAAACAGCCGGAATTGATTATCAGGAAGATCTCGTGCGAATCGGGAATTACCGCTATGAATCCGGTGTTGAAGCCATGAAATACTTCCTCGGTCTGAAGAAGAAACCAAGTGCTATTTTTGCCGCTACAGATGAAATGGCAATTGGTGCGATTCATAGCATTCAGGATGAGGGATTGAAAGTACCTGATGATTTTTCGGTCATCAGTGTTGACAATATTCGCATGGCCTCCATGGTTCGTCCTCAGCTGACAACCGTCGCACAACCAATGTACGATTTGGGTGCGGTAGCAATGCGTTTGCTAACCAAGCTGATGAAGAAGGAAAACGTGGAGAACTCTCGCGTTATTTTGCCGCACGAAACTATTTTACGGTTATCAGTTAATTATTTAGACTAGCGACAGTGCTGAATAGGATATATCTTCGATGAAAGCTCCTTTGACGGAGCTTTTTTCGTAGATACATATTCTCTTGTGAAATCATCATCAAACTAAGAAACGAGGGATGCGTAATGAGCCGACTTTATGGATTAATGGGTGCTATGGATGAAGAAATTGAATTGCTGCTCTCGGCGATGACGGAAGCAAGTAAGACGACCAAGGCGGGAATCACATACACTACAGGAATGATTCACGGGCAAAGGGTGGTTGTCTGCAAGTCCGGTGTGGGCAAAGTCAATGCTGCGGTAACAACACAAATCCTGATTGATCATTTTGGCGTAGAACAAATTATATTCACGGGAGTGGCAGGGGCGGTACACCCGGATTTAAACATTGGGGATATTGTCATTTCATCAACATGTATGCAACATGACATGGATGTAACGCCTTTGGGTTATGCCAGAGGGGTCATTCCTTATCAGGACACCTCAGAGTTCGCGGCCGATCCCGAACTTGTCCGTCTGGCTGAACAAGCCTGCAAATCGTTTGGAGATCGATATATTGTCGGAAAAGTACTTTCCGGCGATCAATTTGTCGCAAGCCGTGAGATAGTAACAGCATTGCATCAAGAAATGGACGGTGCTTGTACCGAGATGGAAGGCGCCGCAGTGGCTCAGACAGCTCATATGAATGCTGTGCCTTATGTTGTCCTACGATCTATGTCAGATAAGGCTGATGGATCGGCTCACGTGAATTATGCTGAGTTTACAGTGGAAGCTTCACATCGTTCACACCGTATTGTGGAGTTCATGCTCAAGCATTTGGATTAAGGGTGTAATTTTTTTAATACATGAATCTTCGGACAAACCGGATGCGGTCAAACTGTTCTCGTGATTCGAGGGGCACATCATCTCCCATTCGTACCATCAGACAGTTCGCAGGATGTGAGCATATTTCAGGATCATCCGTGGCGTACCATACCATATTTACGGTTTTCATTAGGCGTTCCATCATGCGGCGGTATTCCCATACGGAAAGACCGCTGCCTTTTAAATCCCAGTGCCAGTAATATTCGGTTGTAAAAATAATATAGGATTCGAGCTGTCCGTCTTCAAAGGCAATCCGAATCATTCGGCTACCTAGGCCCAGTCCGCGATAGTCATCGGCTACCTCGACAGCTCCGAGTTCCAGTAAATCCTTCATGCCAGCTTCCGACCAGCGTTCCATCTCATCAGGATAGTGAAAAGTAACGTATCCCAGAAGGGTTTCTCCGTCATGGGCAATGATAATTCTGCCTTCTGGCAGTTCTGAAATTTCCACCAGCGCCTCGAATTGCTCCTTTGGTTTACGAAAGGCATCCAATTGCGTATGCATTTGAAATGAACGCAATCGATCAGCGGATACCGGTCCTTCTACATGGATGGTTTGTCCGTTGTGATCCAGCGTGTCCAAGTGGTACAATTTTAAATGCTGCATGGGTGCGACCTCCTTGTTTGCCATCAGTAGCTCTTCATATCCCCTACTTATAACAAAAAAACAAATAAATGAAAAGGATGGTCGTCACATCCTTACCTATGATATACTGATTTAGACACGAATTGTTCACAATTAAGTGCTTTTAAATCAAACCACAAATCAAAAGAAATCATTTGCACCATTAATTTTGTAAGCGCTATTTTGTTCTGTGTAATTCTCATTATTCCATTGTGAGGAGGCTGAACGCATGAAGATTGAAGAACTCCAGGCTGTAGTTCCCACATCCAACATGGGCTCTTATGAACAAGCTTACAACAACTTTCAGTGGGAAGATGTAGAACGTCATTTTACGTGGTATGAAACAGGCAAAGTGAATATGGCACATGAAGCGATTGATCGACATGTAGAGGAAGGTCGGGGTGAGAAAGCAGCACTTTTGTATTGTGATGCAAACCGTCATGAAACCTACACTTTTTCTCAGCTTCGTGCCAGCTCGAACAGGTTCGGAAATGTGCTGCGCAAATACGGTATTGGTAAAGGGGAACGGGTGTTTATATTCATGCCGCGTTCACCTGAACTGGTCATTAGTATGCTTGGGGTTTTAAAGGTAGGCGCTGTTGTCGGTCCACTGTTTGAGGCGTTTATGGAAACGGCGGTTAAAGATCGCTTGGAGGATAGCGGGGCGGTGGCATTAGTAACCACACCTGCGCTTCTTTCACGGGTAAAACGTGAGGAGCTTCCTGAGTTGCGTCATATTTTTGTGGTCGGTGATATGGACGAACGGGAGCAGGGAATTATTGATTTCGAAACGGAAATGCTCACATCCTCAGAAGAGCTTGAGCCCGAATGGCTGAGTCGTGAAGATGGATTAATTATTCACTATACATCAGGCTCAACGGGCAAGCCCAAAGGCGTGTATCATGTACAAAATGCAATGATTCAGCATTACTATACGGGTAAAATGGTGCTGGATCTGCGGGAAGATGATGTATATTGGTGTACTGCGGACCCTGGCTGGGTTACGGGAACGTCATATGGCATTTTTGCTCCTTGGCTAAATGGAGCAACAAATGTCATCCGTGGAGGCCGTTTCAGCCCAGAGGACTGGTACCGTACGATTGAACGTCACGAAGTGACGATTTGGTATAGTGCTCCTACGGCGTTTCGGATGTTGATGAGCGCAGGGGAGCAGGTAGTTTCCAACTATGATCTCAGCAGCTTGCGGCATGTATTATCCGTTGGGGAGCCACTGAATCCCGAGGTAGTGAGATGGGGGTGGCAAGTATACACACAGCGTATTCATGATACTTGGTGGATGACGGAAACAGGAGGCCAGTTGATCTGTAATTACCCAGAGCTGCCGATTAAACCAGGTTCGATGGGAAAGCCACTTCCAGGTATTCAAGCTGCTATTTTGGACGACAGAGGCCAGGTGTTGCCTCCTAATAGGATGGGACATTTGGCGATTCGTACACCATGGCCATCCATGATGAACCGTATATGGAACAACCCAAATAAGTTTCAGGAATATTTCCGCTTTCCCGGTTGGTATGTATCCGGTGATTCAGCTTACATGGATGAGGACGGATACTTCTGGTTTCAGGGAAGAATTGATGATGTTATCAACTCCTCCGGAGAGCGCATCGGTCCTTTTGAGGTTGAGAGCAAGCTTCTGGAGCATCCTGCTGTAGCGGAAGCTGGAGTCATTGGGAAACCAGATACTGTTCGAGGAGAGATCATTAAAGCATTTGTCGCCCTGCGTGATGGCTATACCGCGTCGGAAGCGTTACAACAGGACATTTACCGCTTCGTCAAGGAAGGGCTGTCTGCTCATGCTGCTCCGCGTGAAATTGAATTTAAGGAAAAGTTACCCAAAACCCGTTCCGGCAAAATTATGAGACGTGTGCTGAAAGCCTGGGAGCTTAACCTTCCTACAGGTGACCTGTCTACCATTGAGGATTGAATTGATGCATGTTTGCACTAAAAAGGGAGTCTCCATAGCCATTATAGCTATGAAGACTCCCTTTTTTATTAGGATGAACTCATTCATCTCACCCAAAATATTGCTTCTTGTTTTTGTCTTGAACTATGGACGAACGGCTCCAGAAGGAGCCGATTCCCCCATGGTATTCATGGAAGTAACACGGAACCAGCCTTTGGGCTTGCGGCCTGGTTTATACTCAAAGTTGGTGTTTGCGGTAGAGCCTATGTTTTTAAAAGGCTCCGCACCGCTTTCACTGTAATATACGTTATAGCCTGTTATAGCGTCCGCAGGCTTTCCTGCACTCCATTGGAGCACTACGGACGTGCCTGCCGCTTTAGCTTGGGGCTGTTCAGGAGCAGTAGGAACTTCTGTAGGCTGCGCACCTGTTTCATCTCCCTCGCCCGGAACTTCTGGTGACTCAGAATCCGCAGGTGGCACTACAGGTGCTGTGTCTGCTTTGCTGCTTGGTCCAGACTCATGTCCTCCCACATCAACGGCGGTCACATAGTAACTTGCGCTGCTTCCACCAGGGCTGTCGGAGAATACCTTGGAGCCATCAGCCATGACAACCTTGCCAAGCCGCTCGAAGCTGCCTCCATCTGTAGAACGATATAGACGGTAACCTACAACATCACTGTTTCCGCTTGGGCTAAAGCTAATTATGGCCTTGCCGTCGCTATAGCTTACGCTGACGCTAGATGGAGCGTTAGGAGCTGCCCCATCGTCCTTGCGTGGATCAATCTGAGTAGGAGCTTCTTTATCTGCATCTTGAGGCAGATAGTAGGACAACGAATTATGCCGTCTCATCACTGTAAAGGCTTGCTGAAGCTCTTTAATCAATTCTGAGATTGGCTTTTCCCGTTTTCTAACGGTCCGTTCATACAACATATCATCTGGCGTACCATCACGTGGAATGTAATTTACACCCTGATAGGTAATATATTTCGCACGGGTAACGCCATTTTCACTGTTTTTGGGTAAATATTTACTGTTATAAATATCTGAACCATAAGCGGATGCTGTCCGGCTTACAATACCGTCAGGTCTCTTGAAACTATCCGTTTGGAATAACTGAGAATCTTTAGCCGTTACTTCATTCATGATTAGAGCCCATAGACGACGAGCCCGCTCTTTTTGTGCTTTCGTTTCAAGCTTATTGACAGGTTGCTTGTATCCAACCCACACTCCCAGCGTGACGTCAGGTGTAAAGCCCTCGAACCACACATCGGTGTAGGATTGCGTAGTGCCTGTCTTACCGGCAATCGGAATCTTGCCGGATTGATTAAAGTTACGTCTCACCAGTTTGCCTGTGCCTTCCGATACGGCTGTACGTAACATATCCGTCATCAGGTAGGCAGTTTGTGGTGTGAAGGCTTGCACGGGATTAGGCTGATGCTTGTATACAATATTGCCTTGCGAATCCACGATCTTTTCGATCATGTAGGCATCATTAAACACACCGCCATTTGGGATGGCTCCATATGCATTGGTGAGCTCCTCAACGGTTACCCCGTGGGCCAAGCCACCGAGTACACCGGTTTGGGCGTTGTTATCGCTTGGTTCCAAGGTGGTAATACCCAGTTTTTTAGCAAAAGCCCACGCCTTATTGATCCCTACCTTTTCGTTAAACAGCTTGAGTGCTATCGTATTTAGCGATTGATTCAGTGCATAACGCGCTGTGACTAATCCTTGGTAGCGGTTGTTGGAATTTTTCGGGATGTGATATCCATTACTGCCATCCTTCAAAATAATAGGGGCATCATCCACAATCGTGCCAGGCTGTACAAGACCGCTGTCCAAAGCAGGCAGATAAGCAGCAATCGGTTTCATGGCTGAACCCGGCTGGCGTACCATCTGGGTAGCGTAGTTCATTTGCTCTTTTTGGAAGTCACGACCTTCCATCATACCGAGAATGGCGCCGGTTTTATGCTGAATCAGAATGGCTGCCGCTTGCTCGTCACCTTTGGTTTTACTAGTAGCAGAGAAGTTGTCCTTATTTTCTGCAATTTGACGCATAGATTTGTACACGCTCTTATCAATGGTGGTATATACCATATAGCCGCCTGTGCGAAGCTGCTGTTCGGCTTCTTTGAGCAAGTCGTTATCATCCTTGGTTTTGGTATCCGCACTGGCATTAGCCTTTTGACTCGGATTGGTGACAGACATGAGTGCCTGCGCAGCTTGCCGCTCTGTTTCCATCATAAGATATGGATAGGTGTTATAAGCCTTAACAGTGCGTGGTGCGAGAGATTTTTTGATATCAAAAGCCATCGCTTCATCATATTGTGCTTTATTGATTTTGTTCTCCTCCAGCATTCGGCTGAGCACCAGGTGCTGGCGGTTGATCGCTCTTTTAAAACCAGCTTCATTAAATTCGCCTTTACCGTTGTAAGCAGAATAAGAAGAAGGGAGTTGTGGCAAACCTGCCAGATAGGCAGCTTGGGCTACATTAAGCTTGCCCAAATCATTCTCATTAAAAATACCTTTGGCCGCTGCTTTAATACCAAAGACGTTGTAACCGCTTGATCCGTTACCGAAAGGTACCTTATTGAGATAGGCTGTAATTATTTGCTGCTTACTCAGGAAGCGCTCCAGGCGCAGAGATAGTAAAATTTCTTTGACCTTGCGGTCATCCGTACGATCAAGATTTAAAAAGACACGACGTGCAAGCTGCTGGGTAAGAGTACTCCCTCCAGTTTGTACGGATTCATGTAGTGCCTTTTGCTTCACAGCACGCAGCGTTCCCGACAAATCGACACCTTTATGCTCGTAAAAATGGTTATCTTCAATAGCAATGACTGCGTCAATGACGAGCTGAGGAATCTCCTTAAATGTAACAGGTCTTCGATCTTCCTCGGTCCGAAGCTGCCCGATGGGAGAGCCATCATTGAAATAAGCGAAGCCTGTAATTGCATTTTTATCTACTTCCTGTAGAATCGTAGATCTGGAACGCACGGGCTCGTTTTTTACAATAGAAGCAATATAGCCGGCGGCGGTTCCTCCTGCGAATAGTGCTCCCATAAAACCGATGATGACGACCCACTTTATGACACGGCCGAGCCTTCGCATGGTTCTCCGTAAGCGGGAAGGCTTTGGCTCTGATACATTGTTTTTTTCTTCAACCATTAAGTCTTCCTCCTTTATAACAGCCATTATTATAGCATAAAATTACAAAATGAACCCATATGCTAAAAAGCCTGTCTTTTGGTGTCGTTGACTACATAAAAACAGTGTGTTATAAATAGGTCAAAGTAAATATCGTGAAAAGCAGAGAAAGACTTCAGTAGAAGGCGGAATCACGTTGTGCAGAGAGCCGATGGGTGGTGTGAATCGGTAGCGTCCCTCCTTTGAATTACCGTCTGGAGCTGTCTGGATGAATGGAAGGCTTTTGCAGGTTTGCGAAGCTCATCATAGTAATCCGGTACCGGGTGTAGACCCGTTATAGGAATGAAGTGAAAGAAACGTTTGCTTTTGCATACGTTTCTTTAATTAGGGTGGTAACGCGAGCAGCTCCTTCTCGTCCCTTGGGATGAAAGGGGCTTTTTGGTTTGTTAAAATAGTAATTTTTGGATGAAAAATAGGAGGGATTCAGGATGAAGTGGGAAGAATTGAAGCCTGAGCAACAGGCAGAGGTAGAACGACAACTAGAAGTGATACGTCGTGGAGTAGCGGAAATTGTACCTGAGGATGAGCTGAAGCGTAAGGTTGTTAAATCGGTTGTTAGCGGCGAGCCACTCAAAATTAAGCTGGGTCTGGATCCGTCTGCGCCCGACATTCACATCGGACATACGGTTGTTATGCACAAACTGCGTCAGTTCCAGGAATTAGGTCATCAAGTGCAACTGATTATCGGAGATTTTACAGGCAGAATTGGTGATCCGACAGGTAAATCGGAGACCCGCAAGCAACTGACTGAGGAAGATGTACAGCGCAATGCACAAACATACAAGGAACAAATTTTTAAGATTCTCGATCCTGAAAAGACAAAGGTATACTACAATTCTGAATGGTTAGGCCCGATGTCTTTTGCGGATGTGGTAACCCTGTCTGCTAAAGTAACGGTTGCCCGTATGTTGGAGCGGGATGATTTTACAAAAAGATACCAAAACGGCCTGCCGATCAGCATCCATGAGTTCTTTTACCCGCTGATGCAGGGCATGGATTCTGTGGCTCTCCAAAGTGATATAGAATTGGGTGGTACAGATCAGAAGTTTAATCTGCTGATGGGTAGAACGCTGCAAAAAGAATACGGAGTGGAGCCGCAGGCAACTATTACATTACCACTGCTTGAGGGTCTTGATGGCGTTCAGAAGATGAGCAAAAGTTTGGGGAACTACATTGGTGTGGATGAGGAGCCAAACGAAATTTACGGTAAATCAATGTCCGTTCCTGACGAGCTGATGCTGAAATATTTTGAGCTTGCAACGGATATTACCAATGAGGAGCTGGCAGAGCTGGCGAAAGGTGTTAAGGAGGGTTCTGTGCATCCACGTGATGCCAAAATGAAACTGGCCGGAACATTAGTCCGCATGTACCACGGTGAAGAAGCGGCGGAAGCAGCCAAGCAGCATTTTGTGACCGTATTCCAACAACGCGCGCTTCCTGATGATATTGAAGAATTCACCTTGACAGCAGATCAGCTAGAAGAAGGCGGCATTCGTGTGATCCAGTTGCTGACTCATCTAGGCTTTGCAGCATCTAACGGTGAGGCCAAGCGTAGTATTCAGCAGGGTTCGGTTAAAATTAATGAAGAGAAGTGGACCGATGTGAACGAAGCATACAAGCCGCAAGAAGGCGACATTGTACAGGTAGGTAAACGGAAATTTGCTAAAATCAAGCTCGGATAATTAAAATACATTCACTAGCAGCGTTGAGATTGATTTTACATCTCAGTGCTGCTTTTTTTTATTTCTGCCAAATGAAAAGCCGTGGTAAACTTAGCACAAATAATCAAACAAGTAGGTAAAGAGTTATACATAATGAATACGTGGGTTACCCAATGTGGATGTAGGCTAGATAAATTACAAGTGCGGGGAAGGATTATATGGACTACTTTAAACGAATTCAGTGTGCGATTGAGTTTATTGAATTGAATCTCCGGGAGGATTTAAAAATTGCCGAGGTTGCTTCACAGGCATACTTTTCAGCATTTCATTTCCAGCGGGTTTTTCAGGCCATTTCGGGTTTTACAGTTCAACAATATATAAGAAGGAGAAGATTGTCCGAGGCGGCTAAACGGCTAAAGCAATCCAATCTAAAGGTATTGGACATTGCTATTGAGTATCAGTACAACTCGCAAGAAGCTTTTACTCGCGCATTTGAAAAAAGTTTTGGGATCACCCCTGGGAAATATCGTAACTGTGATATTGAGCTTTCTGGTCAAAGCAAAATCAATTTTCTGGATTACCAAAAAAACGCAACGGAGGAATTAGAGGTGAACAAGCCTGTGATATTGCAACTCGAAACGACCAAAATTGTAGGATATGAATATAAAACAAATCTGAATAATGAGCAGCACTATAAAGAAATCCCAGGATTTTATGAACACTTTGGCGCACATGAATATTTTATGTGTATTCCGAATAAAATCGCTCCGGGAATGTCATATGGGATTGCCTGTCGATTTGAAGATAACGGTGCATTTTCATTTGTGGTGGGTGAGGAAGTTGAAAAAGAATCAAAAGAACTGGCAGAGGGTTTCATATATATGGAGATTCCAGCAGGCAAGTATGCTGAGTTTGACGCTTCAGGTTCAAATGGACGAGTTCAGAATATACGAAATTTTATCTATGGCACATGGCTTCCTAATTCTAATTTTGAACGGAGGGAGGGGCCTGATTTTGAAATTACGGACGTGATGAATTCCTATCCTGAACATTTGAATATGAAAGTGTACATCCCCATTGAATAAAAATCTCAGGCTTAATATGTGGGGAATATAAAAAGCACCCGAATGAATTCGGGTGCTTTTTGGTGCTAATGCAAGGATTAGCGGTTGTAGAACTCGACGATTTGTTTTTCATCGATATCTTGGGACAATTCAGCACGCTCAGGCAAACGAATGTATTTACCTTCCAGAGCTGCGTCATTGTACTCCAGGTAAGCTACCAAGTGGTTACGGTTTTCCAAAGCTTCTTTGATGGAAGACAGGGAACGACTTCTTTCACGAAGACCGATCACGTCGCCAGGGCTTACTTGGTAAGAAGCGATGTCAACTTTTTTACCGTTCACAGTAACGTGACCATGAGCTACCAATTGACGTGCGCCTGCACGGGAATTAGCAAAGCCAAGACGGAATACAAGGTTGTCCAGGCGGCTTTCCAGCAAGAACATAAAGTTTTCACCAGCGATACCGTGCATGTGTTGAGCTTTGTTGAACAGGGTACGGAATTGTTTTTCACCCAAACCGTACATGTGGCGCAGCTTTTGTTTTTCTTGAAGCTGCATACCGTAGTTACTGATTTTTCTCCGTTGGTTTGCACCATGTTGTCCCGGAGGGAAAGGGCGTTTCAATTCTTTACCTGTGCCGCTCAGGGAAATACCGAGACGACGGCTCAATTTAAATTTAGGACCAGTGTAACGTGCCATTATAGAGTTAACTCCTTCATAATTAAAATTTGAGTTGGGGCTCTCTTTGCGCTCCAATTTGTTCGGCGCTACCTAGAAGGTGAGACGCACTACTGACAGAAAAGTTCAGCCGCTGTCCTGTCAGCAACAAATAAGATGAGGGTGACACAAACTGTTACGCCCAAAATTTAAGATCCGCACAGTAGATAGTTCTGCCGTACAGTCTTTTTCAATAATATATATTATATGTTATAGTGGGTCAATGTCAAGTAGAGAAAAAGAATGAAAACGTCAAAATTTGTCGATAGGGCTTAAGAACTAAAAAGGTGGGACGAATTTCTGAAAAATGGATGCAAATTTCTAAAGTTGAGAGTAAAATAGATCATATTATGAGCTATAGTGGTGTATAGCCGCTGTCTTGGTACAGCTAATTTTGCTGTGAAGGAGCGCCTTAATATGTCGGAATTTTCAACAACGGATCAGCAAACGCTTGACAGTAAAACAGTGCAGGCTAGCGGTGCTCCGCTGTTTGATGATAAAGGATATACGTCTTTTGCCTGGCTCCAGAACATGGATATGACACCCTATGATTACCCCTATATTAATCAGCTTCTCGTCCAAGGATATCGGTATTGGTTACAGCAGAGCAATGGTATATCCTGGATCAGTGAAGAGTATACTGCTGTCTTTAATTTTACAGGTGTTCGGGTTGCTGGTAGGGAAGAGGATGATGACGAGGATTTAGAGTTGGTCGAGCGTTGTTGCATATCTAGAGAGATGGAAGTGAGCCAGCGTAAACTTCGAGATGGGAGCCTTGCATTTGTATACATGGTTCCCATACTATGCCGCAATTACAAGAGAGAGCCTTTCGCCGCTCTTCGTTTTACACGGCCTGCTCAACATTTTGTCTCGAATCAGGACGCATTGTTAGTGGCTTCTTTGCATTTTAGATCCTGCTTTTACTCGAAGTTTGAGTATATATTTATGGAAGATATCCTAGGGATGCAGAATCGGAGTGAACGTGAAGGCAGACGCCGCTCTATTTTATTTCAGATTGTAAAACGGATGCATGACAAGATTGATGTGGAAGGCGTGCTGGATGAAGTATTTGGAAGTATCGCCTATTTGTTTCCCCATGTGGATATCACGTTGTATATGAGTCAGGATCGGCACAGTCGAAATCCTCAGGTCAAGCCTTTGTTGCTACATGAACGGGACGAGGATGTATGTGTCCGTGCATTTATGAAAGGGCAAATGGCTGTGAATGAGCCTGCCGGTCCACAAGATGAAATAACTGAAATCGGTATCCCGTTACGTGGCAAACAGGGCGTATATGGTGTTTTCCATATGATTCTTCCGGCAGGTGCGGATAGTATGGAAAAAGTGGACGTAGAGCTGATTGCGATGATGGCAGATACAGCTGGCACCGCATTTGAAAATGCGAAGCTGCTGGAGCAATCGAATGTACTTATTCATGAATTACGGCTCATTAATGAGTTGGTTCAGCGTTTGAATCAGAGCCTGAAATTAAATGAAATATTTGAGTTTGCCGTGCAGGAATTATTAAAAATGTTCATGGCCGACTTTTGTTGTATTGTGCAGCTGGATCAGGAGGGAAGTTGTTTTAGGGTGATGTCAAGCAATGTGGAAAGTTTAAAGCTGGAGAGTTACCCTCGTGAAGGTGGATTTGCTGGACTGATATGCAAAACGGGAGAACCCGTGATTGTGTCTGACTATAGAAAGGATGGGAAGATATCCTCTCGGTTTATGGATACGACGGACTCTCAGTCTTTGATGGCTGTGCCTATGAAGAACAGGGGGACTCCTAGAGGGGTTATATTATTGTCGAGCAAGCTTCCACATTTTTTTTCTTACGATAATTACAAGATGCTGCAAATGCTAGCTCCTCATATCGGACTGGCCGTAACCAATGCTATGCTACATGCCGAGGTGCGGCGTCTGGCTAATATGGACATGTTAACAGGTTTATATGTACGTCATTATGTAGACCGAATTATTCAGGAGCATCAGGAAAAGGATTTCTGTGGCTCTCTTATTTTGGTTGATATTGATCAATTCAAGCAGGTGAATGATACGTATGGGCACCAGACGGGTGACGAAATTCTGAAAAGCGTCAGCAATATTGTTCGCTCGGCGACTCGTGATGAGGATGTATGTGCCAGATGGGGCGGAGAGGAGCTTGCCATTTATTTGCCGCAGCTGGGGGTTCAACAGGCACTGGGATATGCAGAAAAAATACGTAGCCGTGTGCAGCATGAAACTAATCCTCAGGTGACTGTTTCTTGCGGGATTGCCGAATGGAACTGGCTGGACGAGCAAATCAGCATCGAATCTTTATTTTATAGGGCTGATATGGCCTTGTATGAAGCGAAAAATGAAGGACGTAATCGTATAGTTATTGATCATGTAGGCGATATGTAGAGAATATTCCTTAAGGAATGTTCTCTTTTTGTTTTGCATAACCGATTGTAGACAGGTAATCCTAAGCATAGCTATAACCTGGATGTTCTGAAACAGAATTTTTATCATGATTTATAGTCATGTTTAGGATAGGACGGATGATGGTATGCATTGGAGAAAGCAATGGGTAATGCGGGGCTGTGTGTTTCTGATTATATGTGTGTTAAGCGGTTGTGCACTGGATCGGCAATATACTCCTGAGCAGATTTTTAGAAGAGCTGTTGCAGGAATGGCTGGCAGAGAGAGGATAACGTTTATCGGACAGACTAGAATCAGAACTGACGGCCTGCCTACGACTAAACAGTTTGAATATCGCGGGAAGCTAAAAAATCACGATGAACTGATCATGCACTGGGGATCTGCAGAGGCTTTGCGTAAGCAAGGCGACTATGTAGCACTGAAAGAAGATAAGTTTGAGCCTGGTGTTACACATGAACGGTTTCTTCGTCAAAATGGAAAATGGATTGCGCTGACATCTGGGGATACTTCTATGGTTCAAAATGGCATGTTAAATCGCTTCAATCCGATTCAGGAGCTTGAGGAATTAAACACACTGAATAAGAGCATTCGTATGGAAAAGGGAGCTGCCCGGGGAACTTGGGTGGTGAGGATTGAACCAGAACCTGCCTCGGCAAAGCGTTGGTTGAAAGAACGTTTAATGGAAGAAATGAATACGTTAAATCCTCAAATCAGGATTTTAAAAACGCAGCAAACAGAAACGAACCAAGAGCTGCAACAAAAGCTAAGCCAAGTATGGAAGGAAAGTTGTGAGGATATGAACAACCAGCTGGAGCACTCCGATGTGCGGACTGTGTACCATTTAACTATAGATCGCCAAACGGGTTTGCCCTTAAAGCTGTCATCGGAATGCCGAGTTTCCCGACAGGTTGCGAATGAAGAGCTGCACCAAGAGGCTCTGATAACCAGGGTTGCTTTTGAGGACTACAAGTAACGGAGCGGGCATGATACAATGGAATTTGAATTAACCGTTGTTCAAAAAGAGCGAAATAAAGAAGGAGAGACACTACATGAAAGATCCTAGAATACTTAAGCTGGCGGAAAATCTGGTAGGTTATTCTGTTGAAGTGCAGCCTGGAGAAAATGTATTGATTGAAATGATTGGTACAGAGCGTGACTTGCTTAACGCCATCATTCATGAAGTTGGTAAAAAAGGCGGAAATGTTTTTGTTCAGCTTACAGATCGTAAGGTGCAGAGCGCTATGCTTCGTAATGCGACAAAGGAAATGCTGGAAACTTGGGCTGAAATTGACCTCAACCGGATGAAACAAATGCACTGTTACATCGGAATTCGTGCAGGCGAAAATGTAAATGATCTGTCAGATGTACCGGAAGATAAAATGAAAATGTATAATTCCATTTATCAGCATGCGGTACATAGCGAACAACGAGTGAAACACACCAAATGGGTAGTGCTGCGTTATCCGAATGACAGCATGGCTCAATTGGCCAATATTAGCACTGAAGCATTCGAAGATTTTTATTTCGATGTATGTAACCTGGATTACGCGAAAATGGACAAGGCTCAAGATGCATTGGCAGACCTGATGAACCGGACAGACAAAGTACGGATCAGCGGTCCAGGTACTGATCTGAGCTTCTCTATCAAGCAAATCGGAGCCATTAAGTGTTCGGGTCAATGCAATATTCCGGATGGCGAAGTATATAGCGCGCCTGTACGTGATTCAGTTAACGGAACCATTAGCTATAATGCACAAACCCTGTATAATGGAATTACCTTTGAGAATGTTAAATTCCGTTTTGAAAATGGTAAAATCGTGGAAGCGACAAGCAACGATACCAAGCGGTTAAATGATATTCTCGATTCCGATGAGGGAGCACGCTATATTGGCGAGTTTGCCATTGGGTTTAACCCACACATTTTACACCCAATGAAGGATATTCTGTTTGACGAGAAGATTGCTGGTAGCTTGCATTTTACACCAGGTCAAGCTTATGAAACGGCGGATAACGGTAACCGTTCTTCGATTCATTGGGATTTGGTATTGATTCAGCGTCCGGAATATGGTGGCGGTGAAATTTATTTTGATGATGTTTTAATCCGTAAGGACGGTATTTTTGTGCTGCCTGAGCTGGAGCCGTTAAATCCTGAAAACTTGAAATAACGATATCTGTTCTTGCTGAGAAAGCGATTTCAATGTATCATAATGAATGAGCATTGATATATGAAAATCCAGTAAAGCGAGGGATCTCACTATGTCCAACAATAATGCGGCGGTTGTTGAAATTGCACAGACGGCGAGCAAATTCACTTCTTCCATCGTCCTTCATTCCGAAAATAAGTATATTGATGTGAAAAGTATACTGGGCTTGTTTACGACCTTGGTCAGCAGTCACAGTTATGAGCTACATGTTCACGGGCCTGACGCCGAGGAAGCCCAAAAAGCGATTATTGAGGTGTTCCAGAAGCACGGGCTGCACATTTCAGTAGCCACCTAACTTATTGAGGAAGCAAAAGCATCCCTACCTGTAACTGTAGGGATGCTCAGATTGTCGAGAAACCCTGTCTTTGGAGACGAGGGTTTCTTTTTCTTTACATAATAATGGGTCTGGCACCTGGGGAAAACGGGGGATTACCCCTGTTTCGCCAGGCGATCCAGGTGAATCGCCATCTTCTTCATGTTCTGCACGGCTGCCGTCATGAGGGCTTGTTCCCTGACGTTCGGAAGTCCGCGCAAACGGCAATAGCGAAACCCATGGAGCTCTTTAGCATCCGCGAAGCTTCGCTCAATCGTCTCTTTTCGTTTGCGGTACAGCCGTTTTCCAGATGGGCTCAGCCGGTTATTCCGTACCCATTCTTTGCTGTCTTCCCAGACATGGCGAGTCACCACTTTACGGTGATTCTGAGACTGGGTACACTGGCTCAGTAACGGGCAGTGCTGGCACTGAGCTGGATCGGACGCGTACTGTCTGTATCCCTTTCGGTCCGTCGTTCGGTAGGGCAGTTCCTGTTGGGCTGGGCATCTATACACATTGCGTTTGGCATCGTATTCAAACTTCCATTTCGGAAACAGTCCTTGTCTGGGATGGAATCTTCGGTGAGCAATCACGGCAAAAATCTTTCGGTTTTGCAAACCTCGGCAAATCGGCGTCGTTAAATAACCTGAATCTAGTGCAACAGCTTCTACTTGAAAACCAAAACGTTCTCTTTGGCGATCCAAACGGAACAAATAGGGGACGGAATCATGTACATTCCCCGGTGTCACATGCACGTCCGTAATCACATTGTACTTCGTATCCACCGTACGGTGGTCCAGATAAAAGAAGCCTTCGGGCTTGCCATCACGGATCATATAGCCGCTGTCTGGGTCTGTTTTGCTTACTTTAATCTCTTTCTCTTCGTTCACTTCCTCTCGGGATTTTAAGGCTTTTTTCCGTGGTTTTTCCGGTCCTCTTTCACCGCTTCGTTCAGCTCGTCCATATAGTCTTTGGTATTCTGTAATACTTGTTCTTTGGTGTACTGGTGTCTGTTAGCATTGGCTTTGACGTGTGTGGAATCGGTGACGAGAACACGTCCGCTCACCATTCGGTGAGAGATCGCCTGCAGCACAATTTCATCGAAGATATCTTGAAAGATCGTGGTGTTTTTAAAGCGGGTGCGACGATTCCAGCTTATGGTGGTGTGGTCCGGAACCTTATCCGTTAAGCCCAGCCCCAGGAACCAGCGATAAGCCAGGTTCGTCTGAATTTCTCGCTCGAGTTGTCGTTCCGATCGAATGCCGTAGAAATAACCGAGGAAGATCATTTTAAACAACACGGTAGGATCAATGGCAGGACGCCCGTTGTCTGTACAATACAGTGGTCGAACTTTATCATCGATAAACGAAAAATCGATATACTTATCTACTTTGCGGAGCAAGTGATCTTGAGGAACCAGATCTTCGATGGAAACAAATTCGTAGGATTGTTGTTTTTCGCGGTTGGAACGTAGCATATCAACACCATCCGTTCTACAATAGTCACCTATATTATACAACATTAACGCGGTGCCGTCTTAAACAAAATAAACATAAAATAGGCTGTCGAGACTTTCTCGACAGCCTGAGCATCCCTACCTGTAACTGTAGGGATGCTTTTTTTGTCAGGTTCTTGTATTAGCCTGCAATTTGGTCTAATATTAAGGTTAGGACGTCTTGTGCGACATTGAGACATAGGGGGGAAGAATCCATGACTTCATCTGATTTGCAGGAACAATTGAATATCAAGGCCATTAATCTGCTTCAGGAAGATGCAGATAAAATAAAGAAGCTTATTGAAGTACAGATGGAGAATCTGGCAACCCGTTATTGCCCTCTCTATGAGGAAGTGCTGGATACTCAGATGTACGGATTTTCCAAGGAAGTGGATTTTGCGGTTCGCGCCGGACTTCTTCCGGAAATGGTAGGTAAACAGCTGGTCAGTGAGCTGGAACGCAATCTGGCTATTCTATATGAGGCCATGAATAATAAGGCTAATTAGGAAGACGGTTGAATTGATGAGAGCATGCGAAGTTTGAGAGCATGCTTTTTTTGATGCCATTTTTTAAAAAGAGGATGAGAGGTTGCTTTTTAGCGTTCACCTTTGCCCTTGAATTTTAACAGCTTACAGGATTATATTGTCTTAAAAATTCAAGGGCAATAGTGATCAGATGTTTAAATGAAATGCGAAGCAGTCACTACAATTTAAATTAACATTTTAAATTAAAACTTTGGAAGCTACACAAGAAAGAAGGATACACCTAACAATACATACACTACCAGCAGCATAAGTCCCTCATACCAGTTGGTTGATCCGTCCTGGGTGATGGATTTGGCGATAAATACAGCGACGGCAATGGCTACCAATTCAATGGTTGTGAAAACAATATTCATCGTGTTTCCCATAAAGTAACTGACAAAAATCAGCACAGGGGCAACGAATAGGGCAATTTGCAAACTGCTGCCGACAGCAATTTCAACAGATGCACCGATTTTGTTCTTCATAGCCAGTAAAATGGCAGCGCTATGTTCGGCCGCATTACCAATAATAGCGACAAGAAATGCACCCACGAACAATTCGCTGAGTCCAAATTGAGTCGTAAATACTTCCAGTGTACCTACCAGCCATTCGCTGACAAAAGCGACCATAACGGTAGCGAGTACCAAATAGGCAATGGATTTATTTCTAGACCATACAGGGGCATGCTCATGCGGCAATTCTTCATCTTTTTGTTCGGTCACGTCAGCTAAATAGTCCTTATGCGTAATCATAGAAAAAATAAGCCAAGCAATATACGCGACAATAAGCGTGCCTGCAACGATAAGACTGAGTGTATCTGACTCGCTATCCGTGATCACATGCGTGTTCAGAAAGACAGCTGGAACGAACAAGGCAATAACAGCCACAATCATCAGGGAGCCACTTAATCCAGCCAGCGATATATTGAAATTTTGTACTTTATATTTCAAACCGCCAGCAAACAGACTCGCTCCGAGCACCAGCAGCAGATTGCCGATGATCGAACCGGTAAGACTGGCCTTTACCATATCGTAAAGACCTTCTTTGACGAGAAAAATGGCGATGATCAGTTCGGCTGCGTTACCAAAGGTGGCATTTAAGAATCCACCTAAACGTTGACCAGCATAATGAGCAACACTTTCAGTCGCTCTACCGAGAAAACCGGCTACGAATACAACAGAAATCGCACAAATAACAAATTGGGCTATGGCATTCCAATGTGTGTAATGAGCGACTGCACTAAGAGCAAATGTCGCTAGGAGCAAAGCGGGAGATAACCATTTTTTCAATGAAGAGCACCTCGATATCAATAGTTGTGTACAAGTTTGGTGAATACTGTCACTTGTATGGATTTTCTAAATTAATATACCCAAAATGATATAGGTTGTAAACGAACGATGTTTTTATACGTAAGGTTTGCATTTGGAGTGGCTGAGGCTTTACAATACAAATAAAGGATGGATGAAGGGGGACATAGGTCATGGCAGAGCAAATTCAACAACTGGAAGCAGGAAACATCAAGATTTCCAACGATGTCGTAGGAAAAATTGCCGGGATGGCCGCATTAGAGACACCAGGCATTGCTGCAATGTCAGGCGGCTTATCGGAAGGCTGGGCCAAAAGGCTGAGCGGTAAAAATGTACAAAAGGGCGTATCAGTGGAGGTTGGACAACTGGAAGCTGCCATTGATCTACGTATTATCGTGCTCTACGAAACACCTATTCATGAGGTGTCCCGAATTCTTCAGCAAAATGTGCGAGAAGCCGTCGAAAGTATGACGGGATTGCGGGTCGTGGAAGTGAACGTAAAAGTGGAAGGTGTCGCCTTCAAGGACGATGCAGTGTAATAGACCCATCACATGCTAAATGGACATTTTTCATCAATGGTATAGATGCCGGGAATTCCCTGCGATAATCCGAATAAGTTACACGAAAACTGGTGGTTATAAAACGCCAGTTTTCGTTTTGTGAATCTGCTGGATAACATTTTGCAGACGGACCTGTAGTTATATACATATACAAAAAAAGAACTTCCAATGCCACCGTGGTTAGTGGCTATATGGAAGTTCTTTTTTTAGCGGTAACGGTTGGTTCTACGAGTTTGAAAGCGAGTAGGGACTTCATTACGGACAGTTACCCCTGTAGTGCGTTCTTGCACTGCTTGTTTGGTGTTCTCACGAGAAATACTGAGCATGATGCCCATGGAGAACATCATAACAAGCAGGGAGGAACCACCAAAGCTAATAAACGGAAGGGTTACGCCAGTGATTGGAATCGTTTGGGTTACTCCGCCGATATTAATGAAGGCCTGAATGGCGATCAAACCCATGATGCCAGTGCCCACCAACGTTCCGAACGGATCATGGCAACGCAGAGCAATGAGCATGCCTCGCCAAATGAAATACAAATATAGCATTAGGAAAATGGCTGTTCCGATAAATCCAAACTCTTCACCAATGACAGAAAAGATAAAATCATTAAATGAATTGGGCAAATAATGAAGCTTGATAATGCCTTTACCAAATCCTGATCCGTTTAAGCCGCCTTCGCCAATAGCTTGCAAGGACTGCACCAGATTGTATCCCGTTCCTTGTCTATACTTCTCAGGATCAAGAAAGGCTTGAAACCGTCCGATTTTATAATCTTGCTTGGCAGCAGTAGCTTGTCCATTTGCGCTTTCGGAATCTCCTCCAAACAATGACCCAATACCAAATACGATGGAAGCGCCTAGCACGAGCAGGATGATTGATGCGGTAATGTGTTTGACGCTGGCTCCCCCGGCATAAATAATCAGGCCACTGGTGGCTACCAAAATAAAGCAGGAGCCTAAATCTGGTTGAAGCATGATGAGCCCTGCGACAGAGCCTACAATGACAGTTACAGGTATGTAGCCAGTCCGCAAATCTCTAAAGCGATCTCCTTTTTTGACAATCAGCGCGGATAAGTAAAGGATAATGGAGATTTTTGCAAGTTCCGTTGGCTGGAAGCCAATACTACCAAATCTGAGCCAGCTTTTTGCACCATTCAGAGAGCCTGTAAAAAGAACGATGATTAGCAGTAATATGGTTATGAAAAATAAAGGCACAAAAAGCTTTTTATATTTTTCCATCTTAATATTCATAGCTACCAACATAATGAAGAGTCCAAGTACAGCAAATGCGGCTTGGCGCTTCACAAAATATAAAGAGTCAAAATTGTATTCTTTATTCAGCAGAGCTACGCTGGAGCTGGAGCTAAATACCATGATTACACCGAATCCAACCAGCAACAAAGTGAGGATCAGCAATTGGAAATCCGGTGTCCCTCTTCTTCGAGTCTCCGGCTTCGTATTTCTCATATCAGCTTCCCCCGGTATTCGCCGCAAGGTACATTCCTCGCAGACGTTTATCATTTTATCGTTTATCCATTTTATCATAGTATGTTTGATAGGCTTCTGCAACCATCTGGAGCAACAGATATCACAACAATTCCATATCTGCTACAATAGGATAAAAATAAAGACTTGAGAGAAACGGCGCATACGTGGTAAAGCTGCATGATTTATCGGAAACTTGCCCGATGTTTTAAAAGGAGAGGTGGAACATAATGACACAACAGGCGATGGACCAAACCTGGTTCGATCAATTACAAGAAAACATGGTAGAGTGGCGTAGACATTTACATAAGAATCCCGAAATTTCTTTTCAGGAAAGTAAAACTGCCGCTTTTGTAGCGGATAAGCTAGAAAGCTGGGGATTAGATGTTCGTCGACAGGTAGGGGGACACGGTGTTGTAGGTACCATTCGTGGTGCCAAACCTGGACCTGTTGTTATGTTGCGCGCCGATATGGACGCTCTTCCTATTAAGGATGAAAAGGAGTGTGAATATCGCTCCACCGTGGATGGGGCCATGCATGCTTGCGGACATGACGGACATACGTCCGTATTGCTTGGGACAGCTTACTATTACAGTCTGAACCGCGATGAGCTGGAAGGAGAAATCCGATTTTTGTTCCAACCTGCGGAAGAATTGTTGCCTGGAGGTGCGGTCAATGTAATCAAAGATGGTGTACTGGAAGGTGTGGAAGTTATTTATGGCATCCATTTATGGACACCATTCTCGGTCGGGACCGCTGCGAGTTGTGCAGGGCCGTTGATGGCGGCGGCCGACGATTTTTATATTGAAATTGCAGGTAAGGGTGGGCATGGTGGTATGCCCCAATCTACAAATGATAGTGTGGTGGCAGGCTCAGCTCTTGTTATGCAACTGCAGAGTATCGTAAGCCGTTCAGTCGACCCGTTAAGTCCTGCTGTGTTGACGGTGGGAACCATCGAAGGGGGCTCTGCGCAAAATATAATTGCGGAAACCTGTCGCTTGAGTGGAACCATTCGTACGTTTGATGAGCAGACCCGGACGGTCATGAAGGAGCGACTGCATGAGGTAACTGAGCTTACAGCAGCAACATATGGGACATCAGCAAAGATTCGTTACATTATGGGATACCCGCCAGTTGTTAATGATGCCCGAGAAGCAGCTCGCTTTTTTAAGGAAGCCAAGCCTGTGTTCGGCGAGGGGAATGTACAGGAAGCGCCGAAGTTGATGCCAGCAGAAGATTTTGCGTATTATTTGGAACGTGTACCAGGTTGTTTTATGTTCGTAGGGGCGGGTAATCCGGCCAAAGGAGCAATTTATCCGCACCACCATCCAAAATTTGATTTTGATGAGGATGCCATGATCGACGCAGTTCGTCTGTTTATTGCCATGTCTACCGGATATGCTGCTGAATGCAAAGAAGGGGCAATTAACGGCTAATACGAGCTAAATTGGGAACGGTCCAATCTGGAGTATGAGCTGAATGAAATGGGGTACCCTACTCTTGAAAAGGAGGGAGTACCCATGAAAAAGGTTCAGGAAGTTATGACTAAAAAATGTGTAACGGTTACCCCGCAGGACAATATTTACGAAATAGCGGTCAAAATGAAAGACAATGATACTGGCTTTATCCCAGTTGTGGAAAGCGAAGGCAGTGATAAGTTGATCGGTGTAGTAACAGACCGTGACCTTGTAATTCGCGGCTACGCAGCTAAAAATTCTGGTTCTGGTTCGGTGGATACGGTAATGACAACAGGTATTCGTACAGCCAGTGCTGACATGTCAGTGGACCAAGCAGCTGAACTGATGGCAGAGCAGCAAATCCGTCGTTTGCCCGTGACGGAAGGAGATCGTCTGATCGGGATTGTTTCGATCGGGGATTTGGCTGTTCGAAATATTTTTGCAGACAATGCTGGAGAGGCGCTTAGCCAAATTTCCGAGCAGGTTCACTAGAAGGATAATAAAGTGGGCACCAGTTTGGGACGGTTTTTATCCCGAGCTTCTGATCAGGAGTTCAACCCGAGTGTGGGTTGGACTCCTTGCTATTCCGGTTGATCTGCGAATAAACGGATAAGCTATTATTATAGAACTTTTGAGTGTCAGGAGGTAGTCATGAATCCAGATCATCCTTGTATTGTACAACGTGATTTTACCGTTTTGCTGGAAATGGGTTTGCCTGATTCGGAATGGGCTCGTTCACAGTTGCAGATTTATGCGGAGCTGGTAAAAAGTCCGTCCGCTTTTCATACATATCACATCACTCCATTGTCGCTCTGGAACGCAGCCGCTCTCGGGTGGAGTGCTGAGGACATTCAAAATAGTTTGCACTCTATGTCCCGTTGGGATATTCCGCGTGATTTGTTGAAGGATATTGAACAGCTTGTTTCTCGTTATGGGACGTTGACGCTGTCACGGGCGAGTGCAAAAGAAGAACAAACTTACGGCACAGATACGATTGACGCGCATCGTGATGAGCAAGAGTCAGACAGAGATACAAAGGCGAGGAAAGCCAACACATACACAATAGGTGATCACTTGATCTTGGCAGTAGAGACTCCAACTTTACTGGATGAGTTATTGAACAAGAAAGAGCTAAAACAGCTTGGTTTGCTTCGCACCAATGAGACAAGCGCATCCGTACCGCCCGAAAATCGTGGTTTGCTCAAGCAGGAATTAACTCGCTTGGGATATCCCGTTGTGGATACGGCAGGTTATCTTGAGGGGAATCTGCTTCGTTTTACATTGGGGAAGGGACAAACGGAGTTGCAGCTTCGTGATTACCAGCTGAAAGCTGCTGATGCATTTGAAGGCACAGACGGCTTAGGGGGGAGTGGTGTACTAGTGCTCCCATGCGGAGCCGGAAAAACAGTGATCGGTATGGCAGTGATGAATCGACTTCAGTGCGAGGTGCTTATTTTAACTTCTAATACTATTTCTGTGCGGCAATGGATCGAGGAACTGAAGCAAAAGACAAATATTCCTGTCGATTCTATTGGGGAATACAGTGGTCAGAAAAAGGAGGTGCGACCGATAACGGTGGCAACCTACCAGATTTTGACGCATCGGCGCAACAAAGACGGAGAGTTTGAACATATGAAACTGCTGAGTGAGCGGAAGTGGGGACTCATTATATATGATGAGGTACATTTGCTGCCTGCGCCAGTATTTCGAGCCACGGCCGATATTCAGGCTACCCGTCGTTTGGGATTAACAGCTACGTTAGTTCGAGAGGATGGGTGTGAGCGGGATGTGTTCTCTTTAATTGGACCCAAACGGTACGATATGCCGTGGAAGGAACTGGAGCGACAGGGCTGGATTGCTCAGGTCGATTGTGTAGAACTGCGTTTGCCCATGACCGCTGACCTTTTGGAGCAAAGTATGCGTGCTGAAGGCAGACAGCAATACCGAATTGCAGCCGAAAATCCGGCTAAGATGGAGGCAGTACGTAGTCTGGTGGAGAAACACAAGGGGATACCAACACTTATTATTGGTCAATATTTAGACCAGTTACGTAAATTGGCTCAGGAGTTGGACGTCCCACTGATTACGGGTTCCATGACTCAGAGCGAGCGGGTGCGTTGGTTCGATGCGTTTCGCAAGGGTAATATTCAAACCTTATTAGTATCCAAGGTAGCAAACTTTGCAGTCGATTTGCCGGATGCAGCAGTAGCGATAGAGGTATCGGGCAGCTTTGGCTCCCGTCAGGAAGAGGCGCAGCGACTTGGCCGCATTTTACGACCAAAGCCAGGCGACAATAAAGCTTATTTTTATGCATTAGTGACGGAGAACAGTAAAGAGATGGATTTTGCAGCACGTCGTCAGCTGTTTCTGATTGAACAGGGCTATGAATATGCGATTCGCAGGTTTGATGGGACGATGGCTGGCAGAAGCCAGGAGGATGAGATTGAAGATGGCGGAAGAAAAAGGAGGCCTAACCAAGGATGGACGTAACGAGTACGCAAGGCAACTGGAATGAGCTTTCAGCGGATGAGTTGCTGGTGCTTAGACGATGCTTTGTCCGGTATGCGGCACAGCCTATGAAGGAAGAGGAGCCTATACAGCTTACCCAAGGTGCCTTAAGCGGAGTCGAAACAAAACTGGCACTGCATGGGCTTCGCTCTCGGGGGTGGCTGGAGGCAGTCACCAAATCGTGGGGCGAACGGATTTTATATATTCCGGTTGATCGGCTACCCGCTCTGTACGATATGTTGTTAGAGCAAACTCCAATGAACGGGATACATACAGATCATCCAATAACGGTACATGAAGCAATGACAGGACTGGAGTCAGAGTTACTGCATGTGTTGTCACGTATTGCGATACAGGGAGTTCCTTTGACGGCCAAAGGAACCATACATAAACGGTCATTGCAAAAATTGAATGAACTGACCCCCTTTCGTCCGGAGGACCTGGAGGGACTTGGGTTGCATTATGCGCATGCCGAGCTATATCCAGTACAAACGGTGGTAATGATCGATTTACTACTCAGTTTGGGGCTGTTAGTGAAAGAAACAGTGTCTTTTCGCATTCAGGAGGCGGAACTGGCGACATGGATTCGTTTGTCTGCTGGGCAAATGCGCAAGCATATTTTTGACACCCTCATGGAGAGGTACGGCAAGGCTAAAGCGCCTATGCAGCATTTTCGCTATATGCTGTGTGCCGTCTCGCAGTATGGAGGAACAGATGGATGGATATCTATTCAGTATCTGCTGCAATGGATGCTTCAGGTAGGATTAATACCGCAGAATAGTTTAAGTGGAGATGATTCTACGAACAGTGCCTTTATAGATATTGTTCCTACAATCGCAAATCTCAAAGGGCTTGCGGACGAGACGGTATCTGATTTTAATTTCAATGGATTTTTTATGGAAGATATAATGGGTTGGTTGAAGGCCCTGACGGCTTTTGGAATGGGGGATTGGGGTCAGACTACATCAGGCGAAATCTGTTTTCGCTGGAATGTCTCTGTGACAGATCTGCTTCGTCCCTATAATGACGAGGATACACATCAAGAACAAGGTGCCTTTTATGTGCAGCCTGATTTTGAAATACTGGTGCCGCCAGATGTCGCATATGATGTGCGCTGGCGATTGGAATGCTGCTGTGAACGTGTGACAGGAGACCGGATGGTAGTGTATCGGATTACCAGAGAGAGTATTACAGAGGCAATCGAGCTGGGCATGGAGGCCAAGGAGATTCCTGCTCTTTTGGACAAGTACAGTCGGACAGGGGTGCCAGAACATGTACGGTTGGCAGTAGAGCAGTGGGCAGGCAATGTCGGACGAACGGCTTTTGCGACGGTAACACTTTTGCGATGCGGTACTCAGGAGGATGCGGACATGGTTGCGCGTCATCCTGCACTTGAAGGATTACTGGAGCGACTCGGCGACAAAGATTTTATGATCCTGGTACACTCTGCTGTAAAAATACGAAAAGCGCTTGCTGCAATTGGATTAAGTCCGCGTCTTGAGCCGAAAAATGCGGATGAGCCAGCTCACCATTATCCACTTTTGACGGAGATAGAGAACCTAGATGCAGGCCGTTCCCTATTTTCACAAGAGGGAAGGGCTGGTCTGGTTTACACAGGGCGCACGTTGCATTTTTATGAACAAGAGCACACCCTGCCTGACCCGTCTGGCTATTTTCCAGAAAGGTCTACAGTACCCTCTTCATGGACAAAAGAATGGAGGAGTTACCATACGTCCACTTCCAGGCAGTTGATGGAGCAAGCGATCCGTTGGCAGGCGGCGGTGGGATTGCGAATCAGTGGGAAAGAGGTTAAATGGATACCGGAATCAGTGGTTTCCGGCGATCCCTGGAGTGTCACAGGCTGGTACGCCTCAGGAATGGATGAGGAAACACCTTCTCGTGCGACCTTGCAGCCAAGTGATTGGTCCGATATGAGGCTGTTGGTTCCTTTTACATAGTCGTGTCAGGAAGTGTATGAAATTCCTTCTTCTCAAAAGAAGGATGTGGTATGATAAATGAGTCTACTTTTGTTGGGTAGAACTTTATATAAAGTGAGATGACATTCATGAGCGTAGCCGAATTGAACACGGTCAATATGGCAGAAGTGCTTATTAACGCCTATGAATTGGGCGATATGGTCAACCGGTCCTTTGAGGTATCGGATTATTTATATTGGAAGCAGCGTGTGGAATTGAACCCGTCTATTCAGGCGTGTGTCCGCAAGCTGGATGCCAAAAAGGAGCTTTTCGCTGAAACGGAGCGTTTTGGGCATTTTCATCCCAACTATCATGAAGCGAAGGACGCAGTGCAGGCCGTTGAACTGGAGCTGGAACAATTTGAGGCTGTTAAGGAGTTCAAGCGGGCCGAAAAGGCGTTGGATGATATGCTTCATGCCATGTCTGAAACGATTGCATATTCCGTGTCCGAGACCATTAAGGTGCCGAGCAACGACCCAAATGTGAAAAAGGGCGGATGCGGCAGCGGAGGGAAATGCTCCTGCGGATAGGCCATAGGAATGATACGGAGGGGAGATGAAGCGAATGTTTGCCGAGCGGACAGGGTACATCATTTGGGTAAGCGATATCAAGGCTGCCCGCAATCTGGAGAAATACGGAAATGTCCACTATATTTCAAAGCGTATGCATTATGTAGTTATATATATGAATGCGGATCGGGCAGAGGACACCGTTAAAAATATTCGCAGACTTTCCTATGTACGTAAGGTTGAGCGCTCTTTCCGAAATGAGATTAGGACGGAGTACAACGACGATAAGGAAAAGATGAAAGAATATGAAATATAAGCTTTGATTGTCTATACATTCAAATTTCTTGAAAAAGGTCAGCCTACGGGCTGGCTTTTTTTTGTGAAGCCAGGACTTTTGCATACTAATCTTAATGCTGTTAGACCTAAAAAATCTTTAAAAAACACCCATAAACTTCAATTTTGTAACTTGTAGTCCCGGGTCTGTTGAGGTAACATATGAATATATTGGTAGATATAAAGACCTATCTGGTGGGGAGAGTGATCCCGTGCGTGACAAGGCAATGCAGCGATGGAGTACATACGAACCGTTCTACGTGGAGATGGGCGATAAGAAAGTCGCCGATATCGTGATTACAAATCATGCGAAAACACGTTATTTAGATCGGGTAGAGCAGAAACAGTCCGAGACGAATCATATCGCCGCCTGGCTTTGGGAGTGCCTGAAGCAAAACAGGATGGAGTCCTACTATCATAATGAAGAGGATGTATATTTAATTGATGGTGATCTGGTCGTTGTCGCCGAATTTGGTGAGTTGCCAGGTGAGATGGACATTGCGGGGAATCCGCTTCATAAGATGATTATTATTACCTTTTTGGGTCGGATGTCAGAGACTATCGAATTAAGGGACTTGAAGTCCTACTATTCATGGCTACGCCATTCACGGCGCATGACACTGATGAAAAGCACTCGTAAGCAAAAATAGACGGTGATTTGACGGACGGTTCCATTAGAAAGCGGGCACATTGACACCGTCGAGTTTGAGTAGAAGTATGCAGTTATCAGCTGCATGCTTTTTTATTTTGCAAGCATATAACTTCCCATTTCGGTAAGTTTACTCGGAAATTGTTCGCCAGATGTTTTTCTTATGTTAAAATAAGGAGATCAGAGGGGAGAGGGCTGGTCAGTATGAACTTTCATCAGCTGCACATTTTTTATACCGTAGCGGAGCGCGGAAGCTTCTCGGCGGCGGCGCAAGCGCTGCATATGACGCAACCTGCGGTGACGATGCAAATTCAGTCTTTGGAAGATTATTTTGGCACGAAGCTGCTGCACCGATCGACTAAAAAAATTGAGCTTTCGGAGGCAGGAGCGACATTACTGCCTTTTGCAAAAAGAAGTATGCAACTGATCAGGGAAGCTGACGAAGCGATGTCTGCTTTTACTCACATGCTGGAGGGAAGATTGCATATTGGTGCCAGCCTAACGATTGGTGAATACATTGTGCCAAGAATGTTGGGACCGTTTGGTCAGGAGTACCCTCACATACGTATGGCAATGAATGTAATGAATACGACTCAAATTATGGATGATATACTAAAGCACCAGTTGAATTTAGGGCTGATTGAGGCCCCGGTTCAACACCCGGATATTGTGGTAGAATCTGTGATGCAGGACGAACTGAAGCTGATTGTTCCTTCGGGGCATGTGCTGGCCAAGGCCAAAAAAGTAGTTTTAGAAGATGTATTCAAGCATCCCTTTGTAGCCAGAGAAAAAGGTTCTGGTACACGCCAAGTCATAGAAGACGGGCTGAAAAATCGTGGTGCGGATGCCTCTCGACTTGATATTGTAATGGAGATGGGCAGCACTGGAGCGGTCAAATCAGCGGTAGAGGCAGGACTGGGGATTACTATGCTGTCACCTTCTTCAGTCAAACATGAGGTTGCGCTCGGGTTATTGAAAATTGTAAATATTTCAGATATTACCTTCAAACGAGAATTTTATGCAATTCATTTGAAATCAGCGTTGTTGCCGATCCCGGTAGTAACTTTTCTGTCTTACTTGCGTCGCCATGATCAGGGAATGGACGTATTCGAGGACTCGTAGGACAAGCTTTAGAGATGAAGAGGAGGAGAATCTACATGATGAAGGAACAGAATAATTTGCAACGATATGATCTACATACACACACCCAAGCATCTGACGGTATGCAATCACCTGCTGATAATGTGCGCTGGGCGAAGGAAAAAGGGCTGGCCGGTGTGGCTATTACAGATCATGATACGGTGGCCGGTTTGGAGGAAGCCTTGGAGGAGGGAAGACGCATTGGGATGACCGTGGTGCCGGGTGTGGAAATCAGCACACGTGCTGGCGGCAAAGATATTCATATATTAGGTTATTTTATGGATTACCGTAATAAAATGTTTTTGGAACGGTTGGAAAAGCTGAGACAGGCGCGGGATACCCGTAATGATTTGATTTTGAGTCAATTGCGTAGCTTGGGCGTGGAAATCACGCTAGATGAGGTGGTGGCTACAATGGGCAGACCACTAGCGCCGGATGAAAGTATTGGACGTCCGCATATGGCAGATACCCTGGTTCAAAAAGGTTACGCGAAGGACATGCGGGATGCGTTTGATCGTTACTTGGCAGAAGGTGCGCCCGGATACGTGTCTGTACCCCGTATAGAGCCTGCGGAGGCTATAAGCTGGATTCGTGAAGCAGGAGGAGTGCCTGTAGTGGCCCACCCTGGCTTGTATGGAAATGACGAACTGGTGTGCTCCATTATAGAGGCAGCGAAGCCTGTAGGGTTGGAGGTGCGCCATTCGGATCATGATGCTGAGGCCGAGAGACGATATACTGCAATGGCGCTGCATTATGGGCTTATCGCAACGGGCGGCTCGGATTTTCACGGTGCACGCCAAGGTGTGATTTTCCACGGCGATCTGGGTAGCCGTAGTGTGGACGGTCAGGTCGTCGAGGAGTTGAGAAAGGCTGCTGTTGGACAAAAGTAATGAAAAAGCCCCTTGCCTACCGCATGAAACACAGAAGTGTACCGTGCAAAGGACAAAGGGCTTTTTATGTGGATTCCATATGCTAGTGGAACCTAGCCGTTTTTGATGCGATTCGGCAGCTTTTTGACCAGTTCCTCATCAGGTGTGATAAAGAGCGTACGCTGATGATCGTAGATGACAAAGCCGGGCTTCGCTCCGCTGGGCTTGCGTACATGTCGAATCAAGGTGGCGTCTACAGGTACGCTGCTGGACTGCTTGGCTTGGCTGAAATAGGCAGCCAGTTGAGCTGCTTCCTCCAACGTCGCGTCTCCGAATTTCTCGGCACGAATAACGACGTGTGACCCTGGAATATCCTTTGTATGCAACCACGTGTCATTGGGTCCGGCCAGTCGGTTGGTCACATATTCATTCTGCAAGTTATTTTTGCCAACCAGTAGCTCGATGCCTTCGGATGATGTATATACATGCAAGGTCGGACGGTCATTTTTCTTCTTTTTCTTTCCTTTTTTAACCCGATCCCTAAGATAGCCCTGCTGAACCAGTTCTTCACGTATTTCCTCAATGTCGTTGATAGAGGCATGGGCTAGCTGCTGAAGAAGATTGTCCATATAACGAATTTCTTCGTGTGTCTTCTCGAGTTGTTCGTCTATGACAGCCAGGCTGTTTTTATATTTGTTGTACTTTTTAAAATAACGCTGTGCATTATCTGAAGGGTTGAGCAGCGGGTCCAATGGAATGGTGATCGCACTCTGTTCCTCGTCATAAAAGTTAGTGAGTGTTACTTCCTTGTCACCCTTTTTTACCTCATGAAGTGAAGCGAACAGCAGCTCTCCGTAAATCCGAAATTGATCGGCATCTTCTGCTTCGGCCAAATCTTGATGGAGATGATCGAGTTTTTTTACGTTTTTGCTCCGCTCGTTTTGCAGAAACCGCAGTAGGTCGCTAACCTTTTGCTTAACCGTGTCCCTTTCTGCCTTTTCGCCGAAAAAGTCCTCCATACACTCACTGATGGTAGCGTATTCCTTACGTTCTCCTTGGATCAACGTCAGTGGGATGGCTGAAAATATTACTTTATCTTGTGCGTTCAGTCCAGATACCGGCTGAAAATGATGATTCCGCACGTCATCCATGATGTCACTGAATGCCCTCCACAGTCGACGATCCTTGTCACCAGAAGCTTCTTCATTAGATGCTCGGATTAGTATCTCTTCAGCAATGAGGGGACTAAGTCCGGTAAAAGTGTTCACGATCCAGCGTTTGGGAGCTTCTTCCGCCTCAATGGCTGCTTGATACGAGGAAAAGAAGGCTGCTTCTTCGACTTCTAGTGGATCTAGCTTGTTTTGTTCAGGAGGCTCTGTGTATTGAAAGCCTGGCATAACGACCCGATAGCTGCTGATAGAGGGTGTGACATGATGAATGCCATCCAGCATCACACCTGTTTCCGGGTCAAGCAAAATAATGTTGCTATGTCTACCCATTACTTCAATAATAATGCGCTTAAATGAAATATCCCCCAGCTCATCACGCTGACGTATATCCATATGAATTATGCGCTCCATGCCCACCTGCGTAATGTTCTCAATAATGCCTCCTTCGCAATGTTTGCGAAGAAGCATACAAAACATGGGAGCTTCTGTCGGATTGAGAAAACTTTGCTCTGTAAAATGTACGCGCGGAAATGTCGGATTAGCCGACAGCAACAGTTTTACACTCCCACCTTGTGCCCGCAGGTTCAGCACGATATCGCGTTCGTTTGGCTGATGTATTTTATTAATGCGCCCGCCCCGGATGGCTTGCAATTCGTGTACGATAGCGCGGGTTACGATTCCGTCCAATGCCATAATGTATGTTCTCCTTTGAAGCAAATGTATTTTCGTCTTCCTTCTATGATACATAACTTTGGGACAAAACTTAAGCGGCTTTGTGATATTTCGAGTCCTGTCCGAATAGATTGAATCAAGAAAGTCTGTCCAGCATATCAGCAATCGTGGCACAAAAATATAATAACGGGCAGCCATCCTACGCACAACCGACGGAATCGGACTATCTGACCGGGAGGGAATTGGGGAGAATGGAACAAGCACACTGGCACCAATTAAGCAATGAACAGCTTTCAACAAGTCTGGAAGTCGACCCGAAGCAGGGTCTTTCGGAGGAGCAGATTGCGGAACGAAGAGAAAGGACGGGATGGAATGAGCTGAGCGAGGGCAAGCGTGTTTCGGCAATTTTGCTGCTGCTCAACCAGTTCAAGGATTTTATGATGCTTGTATTGATGGGAGCGACCCTGATATCTGGCTTACTCGGTGAGTATTTGGACGCGATTACCATTATTGCTATCGTTGTGCTAAATGGAATTCTCGGCTTTGTGCAGGAATTCAGAGCTGAACGTTCATTGCGAGCCTTAAGACAGCTTTCTGCTCCAACCGCCAAAGTGCTGCGAGGAGGTAAACGAGTACATGTTCAGGCCAGAGAGCTGGTTGTGGGCGATATCGTGCTGCTGGAAAGTGGTGATCGTATCCCTGCAGATGTAAGGTGGTTGAGTACAAACGGCTGCGATGTCGAGGAGTCTGCCCTGACAGGTGAATCGGTTCCGGTGAGTAAGCATTGCCGCCCTATTCATGCCGCCGAAGTACCTCTTGGGGACCAAAAGAACATCGGTTTTATGGGCACTATGATGACCAGAGGCACTGCACAAGGCGTGGTCATTCGCACAGGCATGACTACCGAAATGGGGAAGATCGCAGACTTGATCGAAAATACGGAGTCGCAAGAGACACCGTTGCAGCACAGACTGGAACAACTGGGAAAAATCTTGATTATCGTAGCGTTGGCGCTAACCGTGCTCGTGGTCGTAGCGGGCATTTTGCATGGTCAGCCAGCCATGAACATGTTTTTGGCCGGCGTGAGCTTGGCTGTGGCAGCTATACCAGAAGGATTGCCCGCGATTGTAACCATTGCCCTCGCTTTGGGTGTACAGCGTATGATCAAACGCAAGGCCATTGTGCGCAAGCTGCCTTCCGTTGAGACGCTCGGCTGTGCGTCTGTCATTTGCTCTGACAAAACGGGCACACTGACTCAAAATAAAATGACAGTCACCAAGCTGTGGCTGGATGGTCGTTTCTGGGGAGTTACCGGAGAAGGTTATGATCCACACGGTCATATTATGGACAGGGATCTTCCGGCCGACCTAAAAAACGGACAATCCTTGCGTAGATTGCTGCAAGCCAGTGTACTTTGTAATAATGCGGAGATTGTTCAAGCTGACATAGATGAGCTGCGTTCGAAAAAGAAAACCAAAGAGCCGACGCCTTCCGCTGTTTGGGAGCTGAAAGGTGATCCGACAGAAGGAGCGCTGGTCACGTTAGCTGCAAAAGGCGGAGTCACGCGACAAGGCCTATATGAACTGTATACACGGGAGCGAGAATTCCCTTTTGACTCGGATCGGAAGCGGATGTCGGTGCTCGTACGCCACCAGGGAGGACATATTGTATTTGCCAAAGGAGCGCCGGACGTGCTACTGGGTCAGTGCTCTTACATTTTATGGGAAGGTAATGTCGTTCCGCTAACGGGTACGCTGCGCCAAAAGGTATTGGCAGCCAACGAAGGTATGGCATCAGAGGCGCTGCGTGTACTTGGTGTCGCTTACCGTGACATCCGCTCGCATGAACGTGTCTCTACGGCTGAGGAGGCTGAAGAACAGCTGGTTTTTATCGGCCTGACCGGCATGATTGATCCGCCACGCCGCGAGGTTCGCGAGGCCATCGGCAAGTGCCGTCGTGCTGGCATTCGCACCGTGATGATTACGGGTGATCATGGCACAACTGCGGAGGCCATTGCACAGCAGCTGGGTATTCTCCAACGCGGCTCACATGTGTTGACGGGACAGCAACTGTCTCTCATGGATGATGCGGCGTTGGATAACGTTGTGGATACCGTCTCCGTGTATGCGCGGGTGTCGCCGGAACACAAGCTGAGAATCGTCAAGTCGCTGCAAAGACGCGGACATGTCGTAGCTATGACCGGAGATGGCGTCAATGACGCACCAGCGATCAAGGCATCGGATATCGGTATTGCCATGGGCATTACAGGAACAGACGTGACTAAAGAAGCGGCTGCACTTGTACTGAGTGACGATAATTTCTCAACGATTGTAGCGGCAATTGAGGAAGGCCGAAATATTTACGAGAATATCCGTAAATTCATCCGTTATTTACTCGCCTCCAATGTTGGTGAAATTTTGACGATGTTCTTTGCCATGATGGCTGGGCTGCCGCTACCTTTGCTACCCATTCAGATTTTATGGGTAAATCTGGTAACTGACGGTTTGCCGGCGATGGCTCTGGGTGTGGATCAGCCGGAAAAGGATCTTATGGAGCATAAGCCTCGTGGCGCAAAGGAAAATATTTTTGCTCGTCGACTGGGCTGGAAAATCATTAGTCGCGGTCTGTTGATCGGCTTATGTACACTTGCGGCCTTTTGGTTGACATTACGGATTTCTCCGAATGATGCAGGGCAACTGATCAAAGCACAGTCGGTTGCGTTTGCTACGTTAGTGCTGGCGCAGTTAATTCATGTATTTGATTGCCGCAGCTCCCGTTCCGTTTTCCATCGTAATCCGTTTCAAAATAGTTATCTCGTGCTTGCTGTACTGTCATCCATTGTATTGATGCTGGTTGTAATGTATGTGCCTGTGCTGCAGCCTATTTTCAAAACGGTACCCCTTGGTTTACGTGAATGGGCATTATCTATTGTCGCTGCTGGAATTCCAACGTTCCTGATGGGAGCGGGAAGTGTATGGGGCGGTCGACGTAACCGTCGGCACGGCGGAAATTCACACTTTTCAGCGGGACGTACAAAGTTTTCAGCCTAGAATTTGAGTCATGCATATCGCATCGCTTTCCCGCTTTTGCCCTGTATGATATTATGGGATCAAAGCTTCAAGAGGAGCATGAGATCAGCAGCAACGGCGGGGGGAAGCTATGGAATTCACTAAAATGAATGGTCTGGGTAATGATTTTATCGTTTGGTACGGGCATCAGGAATTGCCGTCTGACGCCTCGGAATTAGCTGTTCGGCTATGTGATCGACATTTTGGTATTGGCGCCGATGGATTGGTATATATATTGCCGTCTGACAAGGCAGATTTTCGCATGCGTATCATTAACTCGGACGGCTCGGAGGCCGAGCAATGCGGTAACGCTATTCGTTGTGCTGCCAAATACGTGTATGACCGTAAGCATATCAACCGTGAACAGATTACGATCGAGACGCTGGGTGCAGGTGTGCAGCAGGTTGAACTGACTGTTGAAAACGGAGCTGTACGAATGGTGAAGGTAGATATGGGGGAGCCAATTCTGGAAGGGTTGAAAATTCCAACTACACTCGATCTGACTAACGTAATTGATGAGCCCATTGAAGCTGGAGGAAGTGGTTTTCGCTTTACGGCTGTATCTATGGGAAATCCGCACTGTGTCATTTATGTTGAGGATGCGCCTAGCTTTGATCTGGAGGCCTGGGGACCGAAGCTGGAGTGTCATCCATTGTTCCCTAAAAAAACAAATGTTGAGTTCGCCACGGTACGAAGTCGGAAGCATATAGATATGAGGGTATGGGAGAGGGGAGCTGGACCTACGCTAGCCTGCGGAACCGGAGCCTGTGCTACGCTTGTTGCTTCTGTACTAAATGGATACAGCGACCGCCGCGCCATGGTAAGCCTAAAAGGCGGCGATCTGGATATCGAATGGAGCGAGGATGATAATCACATTTATATGACAGGGCCGGCTGAGATTGTGTTCGAAGGTCGTATATAGAAGTGAGGGTGAAGAAGACCTTAGCAGGTCTTCTTTTTTTGCCCTTTTATGCCGCTGTTTACTGGGAAAATGGTGAACAGAGCGATATTCTGTCTTTTTTTGACGTCTGAACGATGTATAATATAGAAAATGAGAAAACGATAAGGAGGCCGTTCATAGTGCGGAAATTTCGTTGGGTATCAGCAATTGCAATCCTCATTCTTATAGCCACCGCGCTTCCGGTTCAAGCGGCGACTATTCCTGCTGCCACAGAAACGACGGACAAGCAGGTTGGTTCGCTAACTCCGACAGTCGTAAGCCGTTTAGAAAAAGCAGTGCAAGAACTTATCGGTTCAAAAACTGCATTTCAATTTGACGATGTAACGGATATGGGGAAAACCTGGATTGTCGAGGGTGAATTGGAAGATGGAACAGCTACGTTACAGACAGAATATAATAAAGAGAAAAACAGAGTAGATTCTACAACCATACGATATAAAATAAGTAGTTTGGGAAAGGCGATGAACGCGCCACTCAAGGCAAAAGTATTAAACAGCGCCAAAGCGTTTGACAGCAAGCGCCCCTTACAATTTGAAGCATTCTGGCGAGTCAAATCCCCTTATCAGTCCAACAAGCCTTCAAATTACTGGGTATTCTGGGGGGCAGGAGAAAAAGCTTCCTCATTGTATGTTGATGTGGATCAAGGTAATGCTATTACCGTCAATGCGGACTATGCGCTGAAGCAGGTGGATCCTGTGTTACTGAACCGTGCAATGAACACATTTAAGCGAGTGAGTGGACAGCGAATCACAGTGCAGCATGTCTCACGGTACAAGGATGAGAAAAAGGGGCTTTCTTATTGGTCGTTCGAGGATGCAAGCGAGGCGAATGAAGTCAAAATTGGTGCGGTAACCGGCAAAGTACTGGCTGTGTCCACATCAGGGATGGACTGGGATGATGACGCAGATTTCAAAAAATCTTTTGCAAGTCCAAAATATACTGCCGCCGAAGCATTGAAGTTGGTCAAGCCTAAGGTTCAGTTGTTGTTTAATATCAATGTGTCCGGCTATAAAGTGAAAGTTCAAGGAAATCAATATACGTTCTCCAAGCAGCAAAAGGGGACGGATTCTATTGTGGCTAAAGTAAATAAAAAAGGGACTTTTTACGAGTTTTCTCTCCATTCTTCTGATGGGAAAATGCAATGAAAATGTAGTGGGAAATAGAAAATGATCAATCAAGTTGCTTCACTCCTGATATCATATTGTCGGGACGTGAGGCGGCTTTTTTTGTTTTTGGCTTATGTTTGTAGTCTCTTTATGTTACATTAGTATGAAAATAAAGTGCGGGGTGGAGCAGAGGACATGAAACCGGATTTGCGTACTGTGCTGAATCGTGAAATTATTGTCGGAGACGGCGCTATGGGGACTTTTTTGTCCCAGCTAGGATTTCCAGTAAATACGTCTTACGAAGAACTGAACATTACTTCGCCTGGCGTCATATCAGACGTGCATGGTCAGTATTTAAATGCAGGAGCACGATTGCTGGAGACGAATACATTCTCTGCAAATGATTATAAATTAGCCCGCTTTGGATTGGAATCTAAGGTAGAAGAAATCAATCGTGCTGGTGTGAGGATTGCCAGGGCTGCGGCTGGACCCGAACATTATGTAGTAGGTGCGGTCGGTTCCATATGCGGAGGCAAACGTCTCAGCATATCCAAGCTAGAGCTGTCAAGAAACTACGAACAGCAGATTGATGCTCTTCTGTCCGAAGGGGTTGACGGCATTTTATGCGAAACGTTTTATTCACTGGACGAAATGCGCATTGCGCTTCACAGTGTACGTAAATACAGTGACATTCCGGTAATTTGTCAATTTGCGGTTGACCAAGTTGGTCGTACCCAAGATGGGTTTTTAATGGTACAAGCCTTTTCAACACTGCGTAGTGAAGGAGCTGACATCCTCGGGTTTAACTGTCACTCTGGTCCACAGGGAATTATGAGTGTAATGGAGCAACTGGACGGTCCCTTGTCTGTACCACTGTCTGTATATCCGAATGCGGGATTGGCAGATTATGTGGACGGTCACTATGTATACGGTGCATCACCTGAATATTTCGGAGAATGTGCTACGTCCTTTGTAGATCTCGGTACGAGACTGATTGGTGGTTGCTGCGGAACGACACCAGACCATATTGCTGCTATTTCCAAAGCTTTAAACAATTTGAAACCGCCCCCGTTGGCTCCAAAAGAAACCTTTTCGACGGAAGTCATTCATGTGGTGGAGCAGACAGCAGATGAAGGGGGACGAGGAAATGGCAGACATACCAGCGAACCCAACATTGTGGATCTGGTTAAGGAACGGCATACGGTTATTGTAGAGCTGGACCCTCCGCGAGATCTCGACATTACCCGGTTTATGCAAGGTGCGCATGCCTTGAAGAAAGCCGGAGCCGATGCACTTACACTTGCTGACAATTCGCTCGCAGTCACTCGTATGAGCAATATGGCGCTTGGGCATCTGGTTAGTATTGAAACAGGCTTGCGTCCATTAATTCATATCGCATGTCGTGACCGTAATCTGATTGGTACGCAATCCCACATGATGGGTTTTGACGCACTGGGTATTGACCATGTACTGGCGGTTACTGGAGATCCAGCGCGGTTCGGTGATTTACCAGGCGCCAGTTCGGTGTATGATATGACATCTTTTGAAATCATACGCATGATCAAGCAACTAAATGATGGTGTCGCATTTTCTGGTAAGCCACTCAAGCAGAAAGCTAATTTTGTGGTGGGAGCTGCTTTTAATCCAAATGTTAAGCATTTGGGGAAAGCCGTACAGCGGTTGGAAAAGAAAATTGCCTCCGGGGCCGATTATATTATGACCCAGCCTGTTTACGATCCCGAGCTGATTACAGCTATTGCAGAACAGACACGACACTTGGATATACCGATTTTTATCGGTATTATGCCGCTGGCTAGTGGCCGCAATGCAGAATACTTGCACAATGAAGTGCCAGGCATTCAGTTATCCGATGAGGTGCGTGCACGCATGTCGGGGCTGGAAGGCCCGGAAGGACGAGCTATGGGCGTGTCTATTGCCAAGGAGCTGCTTGATACGGCCATGGAACATTTTAATGGGATCTATTTCATGACTCCTTTCATGTTCTATGAAATGACAGCTGAGCTGACTTCATATGTGTGGCAAAAATCAGGCCGAGCACAGGCCCCCTTGTTTCGACTATAATAATCAATTACAATAGTATAATGGATGTGATGCCGATGTCATTGAGTATGACCGGATACGGTCAAGCCATCCTTCATCATGAGGGGTATAAAGTGCGCTTGGAATTGAAATCGGTCAATCACCGCTATTGCGAAGTGATGATGAGAATTCCACGTGAATGGACTCGTTATGAAGATGGCTTGAGAAGAACGGTTCAACAGCAGATTAAACGCGGTCGTATCGATGTTTTCATCCACAGGGAACGTGATGAAGAACAGATACCCGCCGCACGGTTGAATGACACTGTCGTGCAGGCTTACCTGCGTGCAGCGGAGCAGCTGGCGGATCGTTATGGCGTGAAAGGAACGTTAGGTATAAGTGATATCCTTGCTTTGCCTGATGTTCTGGGTGAGCCTGGAGAGGCTTGCAATGGAGACGAAGAGGACTGGGAAGAGCATTTACAGCGAGCTTTGAACGAAGCTTTGCAAGGATTGCTGGAGATGAGAAGGCGAGAAGGCGGGCATTTGGCACAAGATGTGGAATCTCGTATCTTACGTCTGGAATCCTTTCATCATGAAATGACGGTGTTGGCTCCTCATGTTGTGAGCGACTACCGTAACAGGCTGAAGCACAGGCTTAAAGAGCTTCAGGACGGTTCATTTACGCTTGATGAACATAAGTTCGGAATGGAGATTGCGTTATTCGCGGATCGCAGCAATATTGATGAGGAGCTTACCCGGCTTCAAAGTCATTTTGGACAGTGCAAAAGGTTGCTGCTGTCGGACGAGCCGGCCGGTCGCAAATTAGATTTTTTAATCCAGGAAATGAACAGGGAAGTCAACACGATCGGCTCTAAGGCTAATCATCTCACATTAGTTAATTTGGTCGTTGAGATGAAAGCAGAGCTCGAAAAAATTCGTGAGCAGGCTGCAAATATTGAGTAGCTACCTGGTAGCGGCACGGCTGCAATAGTCACATGTATAGGGGGAAAGACCTGAATATGGCAATCAAATTGATCAATATTGGCTTTGGCAATATCGTGTCGGCCAACCGAATAATCTCCATCGTCAGTCCGGAGTCTGCTCCGATCAAGCGGATTATACAGGAAGCCAGGGACCGTCATATGTTAATTGATGCTACCTATGGCCGCCGGACACGGGCTGTTATTATTACAGACAGTGATCATGTAATCCTGTCTGCGGTGCAGCCGGAGACGGTCGCTCATCGCCTATCCACTAAAGATGATGACAATGACGAATAAAAATGGAGTGTACTATGGCTAAGGGATTATTATTTGTAATATCCGGACCTTCGGGGGTCGGTAAAGGGACGGTAGGCAATGCATTGCGCGAAAAGCTACCTGAGATAACGTATTCCGTTTCTGCTACAACTCGAACACCTCGTTCGGGCGAGCAGGATGGAGTGACCTATTTTTTCAAAACGCGTGAAGAATTTTTAGGCATGATTGAACGAGATGAATTGCTGGAGTACGCAGAGTATGTAGGTAACTACTATGGCACTCCACGTGATTTTGTAGACCAGACGCTTGCGCAGGGTAAAGATATCTTTCTGGAAATTGAAGTTCAGGGCGCGCTAAAGGTTAAAGAAAAATTCCCGGAAGGCATATTCATTTTCTTGCTTCCGCCTTCACTGGATGAATTGAAGGATAGAATTCGGGGACGTGGCACAGAAACTCAAGCAACCATTGATCACCGTATGTCGGTAGCTGTGGACGAGATGAACCTGTTACGTCACTATGATTATGCGGTTGTCAATGATGAGATTGATTTCGCTTGTAAACGAATAGAATCCATTATTATCGCCGAACATTGTAAGGTTCGACCTTAATCGAGGCTTTACATATGCCAAGCGTACCAAAAGAGAAATAATACTGTATAAGCTGAGCTTGAAGGTGTACACTGGAGTTCAGCTTATACAGCTTAAAACTACATGAAGAGGTGTCTATTCGTGCTGTATCCTTCCATTGATGAAATGATGAAAAAGGTAGATAGTAAATATTCGCTGGTTGTAGCGGCATCACGCCGTGCTAGACAGTTGCGTGAGGGCGAGAAGACGAGCTTGAAGAGTCCTAAATCTCACAAACAGGTTGGAGTAGCTCTGGAAGAGATCTATGCAGATCATCTTTTGCTTGAAAGCGGCGAAGAAGAATAAGAATTATAGACAATCATTATAACCAGGCGCAATGCCAATTCCTTTGACAACCGCAAGGTTGTTATTTTTTTCGGTCAGGGGGAGTTAACGATGTTGAAGGGGAAAGTTATTATTCTTGGTATAACCGGTGGAATTGCTGCTTATAAAGGGGCTGCGCTCTGCAGTAAGTTGACGCAAAAGGGGGCCGATGTTCATGTGATTATGACGGCTTCTGCCAAGGAGTTTATTACCGAACTTACACTGCAGTCACTCTCTCGCAATCCGGTGTACAGTGATACATTTGATGAAAGAGAGCCGTCCATCGTATCTCATATTCATCTGGCGGATGCGGCTGATTTGGTGCTGGTTGCTCCTGCAACGGCGAATATCATCGGAAAAATGGCGCATGGTCTTGCTGATGATATGTTATCGACAACGTTACTGGCTACGACAGCACCTATTATGGTGGCCCCTGCGATGAACGTACATATGTACACTCATCCGGCAGTCATGCAAAATATGGAGACACTGGTATCACGTGGTGTGAAGATGATTGAGCCTGGGGAAGGATTACTGGCTTGCGGTTACGTTGGCAAAGGACGTTTGGAAGAGCCAGAAACTATTGTGCAAACGATTGAGCGCTTTTTTGATCAGCAGGCTCTGGAACCTGAAGCCGCAATCAAATCTGAATCACGGTGGTTTGGAGAAGAATCTACAGAGAATCAAGTAACTGAGCCACTTGTAAATAAGAATGAACTAGCGCTTTCAGGAAAAAAAGTCATTGTCACGGCTGGAGGCACGATTGAGCGAATTGATCCTGTCCGTTATATTACGAATGATTCATCCGGTAAAATGGGCTTTGCTATTGCGAAAGTGGCTCAGGAGATGGGGGCGGAGGTACATTTGATTGCTGCCAATACCAGCGCGGAGCCGCCTTCAGGTATTTCGCTTGAAAGAGTCCAGTCAGCTGAAGATATGTACCAGGCTGTGCTAAAACAATGGGAAACGAGTGACATGGTCGTTATGGCTGCTGCTGTGGCAGATTATCGACCACGTGAGGTGGCACAGACTAAGATCAAGAAAAAAGATAGTGTATTTACATTAGAGTTAGTGAAGAACGTCGATATTTTGGAATCACTCGGACGCAGCAAGAAACATCAATTTTTAATTGGCTTTGCAGCAGAAACGGGAAATTTGGAGACGTATGCAATAGATAAATTAGAACGTAAAAATTGTGATTTGCTTGCGGCAAACGATGTAACTGTGGATGGTGCAGGTTTTGGTGTTGATACAAATGCTGTTCAAATATATGACCGAAGCGGGATGGTAGAGCAGATCCCTGTACAGTCAAAGGAAGAAGTTGCGCGTAAATTGCTTACTCTAGCCGCGGGACGCATGGGTGGGGTGTTGCATTAATGGAAACAGGCAATTTAGTTGCCAAGGTTATTGTCGATGTACCTGCCAAAGATACAGATCGTACCTTCGATTACCTGATACCGGATTCAATGAAACCTTGGATTGAGCCAGGTAGTCGGGTAGCTGTGCCTTTTGGCAAACGGACGGTGCAGGCTTTTGTTATCTCGGTAGTTCCAGCTGAGGAGCCGCCAAAATACAGGATGAGGGCGATTCAGGAGTTGCTAGATCTGGTACCGCCCTTATCTCCAGATTTGGTTGAATTGGGCAAATGGATGAGCGAACGTTATGCTTGTAATCAGATTATGGCACTGCAAGTGATGATTCCTACCGCGCTTAAGGGCAAGGCGGAACGTTATATCTCAATTGCCGAACAGCATGAGTCTACGAATCCACAGCGGTCTATGCTGTCTAATCAAGAGGATGAGATCGAATGGGCCCTTCTGACTGACGACGGTATGAGTGACCCGGCGGAGCGTCAGATTGTCAGCTTCATTCAGAATAAGGAGCAAGTCCCGTTGCAGCAACTCAGTAGACGCTTCCCCGAGGAGGCGGAGGTTATTAAATCGCTGTTGCGCCGCGGAGTGCTTCAGGAAAGTCAGGTTATAAAAGACAAGCTTGGCAAAAAGACGATGAAAGCTGTTGATTTGGCTATCAGCATAGATGAGGCATCCATGGCACTGGAGCAATTTTCTGCCAAGGCACAGCGTCAGCGGGAGGTACTTGCTTTTTTGCTGGAACGTAGCGAGTTTCTGCCTCTGCCGCTGAAGGAAGTAATGACCTCGCTAGGTGTATCGGCTGCGACGGTTAAGGCACTGGAAGATAAGGGCTATGTGTTACAGGAAGACGTTGAAGTCTTTCGCGATCCCTATCGGGGCAGACACTTCAAGCCTACAGATCCTCTTCCGCTTACGGCAGAGCAGCAGTCGGTGTATGAACGGATTGTTCGTCAGCTGGACATGCGTGAGCAAGGAGCTTATTTGCTGCATGGAGTCACAGGGAGCGGTAAGACGGAAATCTATCTGCAGACTATTCAGCGCTGTATCGAGCAGAATCGCCAGGCCATTGTGCTCGTACCTGAAATATCATTAACCCCACAAATGGTCGAACGTTTCAAAGGTCGTTTTGGCGACCAGGTCGCAGTGATGCACAGTAGGTTGTCGGGGGGAGAACGGTACGATGAGTGGCGCAAAATACGCGAAGGCCGTGTGAAAGTGGCGATTGGCGCTCGCTCGGCGGTATTTGCCCCTTTTCGTGAGCTAGGGCTCATTATTATGGATGAAGAGCACGAAACATCCTATAAGCAGGAAGAGACGCCCAAATACCATGCGCGTGATGTAGCCATTCGCAGAGCACACCAGCACGGGGCTGTCGTTATTCTCGGTTCAGCTACACCATCATTGGAAAGCTATTATGCTGCCCGATCCCAAAGTAACGACGAATTCGCGCCGTTGCTGCTTGAAATGCCGACCCGCGCATTAGGGAACACGTTACCCGAAGTCCATATCATGGACATGCGTGAGGAGCTACGGGCCGGCAACCGCTCCATGTTCAGCCGTGCGTTGCATAATGGAATCGCAGAGCGATTAGAGCGTAAGGAGCAGACGGTATTGCTGTTGAATCGGCGTGGTCACTCCACGTTCGTCATGTGCCGGAGCTGCGGCTATGTGGCAGGATGTCCGGATTGTGATATTTCGCTTACCTATCATCAGCGGTCGAACAATTTACGTTGTCATTATTGCGGCTATTCCGAGCCTGTACCTCAGACTTGCCCGGAGTGCGGTAGTGAGCATATTCGTTACTTCGGTACAGGTACGCAGCGAGTGGAAGAAGAGTTGGCTAAGCTATTCCCCGGCATACGTGTTGTCCGAATGGATGTCGATACCACAACTGAAAAAAACGCTCATGAAAAGCTGCTCAAGCAATTTCGTGATAAAAAAGCAGACGTACTGCTGGGTACTCAAATGGTAGCCAAAGGGCTGGACTTTCCCGATGTAACGCTGGTAGGTGTCATTACTGCGGATTCCGCTCTTAATTTACCGGATTTTCGGGCTGCGGAAAAGACATTTCAGCTGTTAACACAAGTAGCCGGGCGTGCTGGAAGGCATCAATTGCCGGGGGAAGTATTCGTACAATCCTACACTCCAGAGCATTATTCGGTGGTTCACGCAAGTCGTCATGATTATGCATCTTTTGTGAGAGAAGAGTTGAAACATCGTCGCAATCTGCACTACCCGCCATATTGCCGACTAATTTTAGTGACCTTTTCTCATGAACAGCTCCCGGTGCTGGTCCGACTGGCTGAAAATTATTCAGCGACACTACAAGGACGAGCCAGACAACGGGGCTGGTTCGGGAATATGGACCGGCTTACATCGGATGTGCTGGACATTTTGGGGCCAGTAGCTTCACCCATTTCGAGAATCAAGAATAGATACCGATTTCAATGTATGATAAAATGGCGTGGAAATATCGACGCGATTGGTTTGGCTCAGCAAGTGGCTGATGAAATGGCCGAATCTGCACAGGCACAAAAGTTGCTGATTAGTTTGGATGTTGATCCGCAAATGCTTATGTAGAGTGTTAACACTAAAGTTATTAGTACAATTAATGCGGACAAGCCGTCCGTACATAGGATAATGTAGCAGTCGCTTTTGTGATGAATACAGTAAAGCCTAAATGAAGGAAAAAGAGGAAGGTGTTCTGTTGTCATGTCAATTAGAATTATAGTGTTGGAGCCGGATGACGTATTGCATAAAGTAGCAAAGGAAGTTACAAAAATTACGCCTAATGTGCAAAAGCTGTTGGACGATATGGCTGATACGATGTATGAAGCAGAAGGAGTAGGTCTTGCTGCTCCACAAGTAGGTATTTTGAAGCGACTCATCGTTGTAGATGCTGGAGACGAGCATGGCTTGATTAAAATGATCAATCCAGAAATTGTGGCCGAAGAAGGAGAACAATTGGGACCTGAAGGCTGCCTGAGTATTCCAGGGTTGAACGGAGATGTACGTCGTGCCGAGAAGGTTACAGTCAAGGGACTGGATCGCGAGGGCAAGGCTATTACCGTTACAGCGACAGGATTGCTTTCTCGTGCTTTTCAGCACGAAATTGATCATCTAAATGGAGTATTGTTCACGGATATTGCAGAAAAAGTATATGAGGTTGCTCTGGAACAGCCAGGACCGAACCGTCAGGCAGGGGAGTGAGGTTCGATGAGTCAAGACATTCGTATTATCTTTATGGGTACACCTGAATTTGCAGTCCCATCGCTGAATATGTTGCTGGACAACGGATATAACGTGGTCGGCGTAATTACTCAGCCAGATAAACCACAGGGACGGAAAAAAATATTGACGCCTACACCAGTCAAGGAAGCGGCTGAAAAGCGCGGATTACCTGTGCTGCAACCGACCCGCCTTCGGCAGCCGGAAGCAGTGGCTCAGGTGGCAGAGTTGCGTCCCGACCTGATCGTCACCGCAGCTTACGGTCAAATTTTGCCTAAGTCCGTATTAGACTTGCCTCGTTTCGGCTGTCTGAATGTGCATGGTTCGTTACTTCCCCGATATCGGGGAGGTGCACCGATCCAGCGTGCGATTATTAACGGTGAAACAGTGACGGGTGTAACGCTAATGTATATGGCGGAAGGGCTGGACACCGGTGATATGATATCGCGGGTTGAGGTGGCTATAGAGCCGGAGGATACGTCGGGCACAATTTTTGAGAAGCTAAGCGTAGCCGGAGCGAGACTTTTGCAGGACGAGCTGCCCAAGTTGCTGGCAGGGCAATCAGACCGTACGCCGCAAAATGAGGACGAGGCGACCTATGCCCCTAACCTGAACCGTGATGATGAGCGCATTACATGGAGTGATAATGCGCAGCAAATATACAACCGGATTCGCGGTCTGGTTCCTTTTTCTGGCGCGTTTACACTTTGGGAGAACAATGTTTTTAAAATATGGGCTGCGGAGCAGCCTTCCATAAATAATGAAGCGAGTGGCTCAAATGCTCCAGCACCCGGCACGGTTCTTCAATTAACCGCTCGTGGCATTGAGGTGCAGACAGGTAAAGGAACCCTCTGGCTGACCCAGGTTCAACCGGCAGGCAAGAAGGTTATGGAAGCCGGAACCTTTGCGCGCGGTGGACAGATGAAGCCCGGCACGGTGCTCGGATGAGCGGGGGACACTCCCGTCAGGGAGACCAACGCAAGGGAGTGGGGACCAGATCCGGCAAGACTCGCAAACAGACGGCGCGGGAAGTTGCACTTGATGTGCTGACCGGTGTGGAGCAAGAGGGCGCGTATAGCAATCTTGAGCTCAATCGCCGGCTTCAGCAGGCAGGTTTATCTGCAAGTGACGTTGGTTTGACGACGGAACTTGTATACGGTACAGTGGCACGCCGAAATACACTGGATTATTTTTTGAATAAATTTGTTCAAAAAGGAACGGCCAAGCTTCAGCCTTGGGTACGTTCATTGCTGCGGATGAGCGTGTATCAGCTGGTGTATCTGGATCGAGTTCCGGATCATGCAGTTGTTAGTGAAGCAGTGACCATTGCCAAACGGCGCGGGCATCAGGGGATTTCCGGTATGGTCAATGGCGTACTTCGCAGCATGCTGCGTGAGCCGGACAAGCTGCGCATTCCTGACGATTTGTCAGCAGAGGAACGGATTTCTCTAGAACATTCCCATCCACAGTGGCTAGTTAAGCGCTGGATCAAGCAATACGGTGCCGATACAGCTGAGGCTATCTGCAAGGCTAATAACGAGCCCCCTGCGGTCAGTGTACGAGTGAATACGACGATGACCAGTCGTGATCAGCTGCTGGACGAGATGGTTGCAAAAGGGATTGATGCCGTTCCTTCGCCCGTTAGCCCCTATGGGATTGTTGTTCGTAGCGGCGGAAATATGGCGCTTACCTCGTGGTATACGGACGGATTGTTGTCTGTACAGGATGAAAGCTCCATGCTTGTTGCCGAAGCGGTCGCTCCTGAGCCTGGCATGACAGTGCTGGATTGCTGCGCAGCTCCAGGCGGCAAAACAGCTCATATGGCTGAGCTGATGAAGGATCGCGGCCGGATCGTTGCGAATGATCTGCATGCCCATAAGCATCAATTAATCCGTGAGCAAGCGAATCGGCTTGGTCTGGATGCTGTTGAGACGGTTACCGGTGATGCGTTGGACTTAAAGGAACGATATGCTCCGGCTTCTTTTGACCGTATTTTGCTGGATGCACCATGCTCCGGTTTTGGGGTAATTCGCCGTAAACCTGATCTGCGTTGGAGCAAAACTGCGGAGGATGTTCGCGATATTACTCAACTGCAGCACGAGTTGCTGGATAGTGTGGCCGGACTGTTGAAGCTGGGTGGTATTCTGGTATACAGCACTTGCACGATTGAGCCTGATGAAAATGAAGGACAATTGGCTCGGTTTTTAAGCGAACATCCAGAGTATGAGTTGGCAAAGGATCATTCTTTTCCAGACGTGAATCACGAAATGGATGGTATACAGAAAGGCTCAGTACAGCTGTTACCGCAGCATTTTCACAGTGACGGATTTTATATCGCGCGTCTGCGCCGGGTAAAGTAGATCGGAAGAGAATTCCAGGTAGCTGCCCACCAGTATTTCCACAATCCGCCGGACACTTCCGGCGGTTTTTTGCATGAAGATGAAAAATTTTTACCCCCTCAGGGATTTGTGCTAAAATAGGAAGAATGAAAAACACTGTCTGCGATTAAACAGAACTTAATGAAGAAGGAACGGGTGCAAATATTGATGAAACCTTTTATATACGATTTAACACTGGAAGAGCTTCAGGACTGGGCCAAAAATAATGGTGAGCCTGCCTTTCGGGGAGGACAAATTTTTGACTGGCTGTATGTAAAGCGGGTCAATAATTTCAGCGAGATGACCAATTTGTCCAAGGCGCTGAGAGAAAAGCTGGAGGAGCAATTCAGTTTTGTGACGCTTCACGAAATTACAAAGTTGGAATCGAAAGATGGTACTGTTAAATTTCTGTTTGGTTTACATGATGACCATGCTATTGAGACGGTTATCATGAGACACAATTACGGAAACAGTATTTGTGTAACGACTCAAGTGGGTTGCCGGATTGGCTGTACTTTTTGTGCCTCGACGCTTGGGGGTCTCAAAAGAAACCTGACGGCTGGCGAAATTACTGCACAGGTGGTGCAGGCTCAGAAAATTCTGGATAAAACGAATGAACGAGTGAGCAGTATCGTGATTATGGGCTCGGGTGAGCCTTTTGAGAACTATGAAGCGACAATGACGTTTTTACGTACAATGATTCATGAAAAAGGCCTGAATATTGGTCAACGTCATATTACGGTCTCAACCAGCGGCATTGTGCCCAATATTTATAAATTTGCTGACGAGGATACACAAATTAATCTGGCAATATCCATTCATGCGCCTAATGATGCGCTGCGTTCGAAGCTAATGCCTGTAAATCGGCGTTATCCTTTTAAGGATGTTATGGATTCTCTTCGTTATTATCTTGCTAAAACGGGGCGGAGAATTTCATTCGAATATGCCTTGATCGGTGGAGTGAACGACCAGGCAGAACATGCTGAAGAGCTTGCGGATGTGTTGAAGGACATGCTGTGTCACGTCAATTTGATTCCAGTCAACCATGTGCCTGAGCGCAAGTATGTGCGCACATCGCGCAGTGATATTTTTAATTTTCAACGTATTCTTGCCGAAAAAGGCGTCAATGTGACGATCCGGCGTGAACAGGGTCACGATATTGCCGCTGCTTGCGGTCAGTTGCGTGCAAAGCATATGGAGTTGGGGTGAAACCATTTGATCAAAACAGTTCATGTCAGCCATGTCGGACGTGTGCGTTCGGTAAATGAGGATTCTGCCTGGATCAGGCACTTGGAACAAGGCTATATTCTTGGAATTGTTGCCGATGGTATGGGGGGGCATCTGGCCGGTGATACGGCCAGCCGCCTTGCGGTAGAGACACTTGCCGCTGATTTGGCGACGCTGGAGAGCGGGTTATCCGCACATTCTTTGACGGCGGCGCTCAGCGACGCTATTTTGCATGCCAATGAAGTCATCTTCCAAACGGCTGCGCGCGATGACCAGTATCATAATATGGGAACGACCGTTGTTGCCGTTTTGCTCAACGATGCATCTGGAATTATCGGACATATTGGTGACAGTCGCGCTTATGTCATATCCAAAGGTACGGTACGTCAGCTTACAGAAGACCATACTTTGGTTAATGAGTTGTTCAAAAACGGTCAGATCAGTAAGGAAGAGCGGGAAAACCATCCCCGTCGCAATGTGCTGACACGGGCATTGGGCACTGATTCCGAGGTAAAGGTGGACATTGACACCATTACGCTGGAAAAAGGCGATGTGCTATTACTATGCAGTGACGGATTAAGCAATTTGGTAACAGAAGAACAGATCCGTAAGGTAGTAGGTGCCGCAGAAAATCCTTTGGAGGAACGTGCGGATCGTCTGCTACACCTGGCGTTGCTTGCCGGTGGAGACGATAACATTACTGTAGCTTTGTTTGAATTGCCCGACAACACGGTTTCATTGAGTGAAAAGGGGTGTGAAGCATGATCGGGCACCTGCTTGGGGGAAGATACGAAATTATTGAGCGCATCGGTGGCGGCGGTATGGCGCTGGTGTATAAGGCTCAAGACATTTTGCTGAATCGCAATGTCGCGGTTAAAGTGTTGCGTCAGCAATTTGTTCATGATGAGGAATTTATTCGCCGGTTTCGGCGCGAGGCACAGTCAGCAGCCTCACTTTCTCATTCGAACGTGGTCAGTATTTATGATGTCGGCCAAGAGGATGAAATCCATTATATTGTAATGGAATGCGTTGAAGGCAAAAATTTGAATGAGATTATTAAAGAACGTGCGCCACTACAAGTGGATGAAGCAGTACGGATTGCTTCCCAGATTTGTGATGCTCTGGAACATGCCCACCAAAATCAGATTATTCACCGAGACATTAAGCCTCATAATATCTTAATTGGACGTAATGGACGGGTTAAGGTAACCGATTTTGGGATTGCTCGAGCTGTTACGTCAACGACAATTACCCAGACAGGTTCTGTTGTGGGTTCTGTTCATTATTTTTCACCTGAGCATGCAAAGGGTGTCATTACCGGTGAAAAATCGGACTTATATTCTTTAGGTATTGTCTTATATCAAATGCTAACGGCACAGCTTCCTTTTCTGGGAGAAAGCCCAATTAGTGTGGCACTCAAGCATTTGCAAGAGGAATTTGAGGAACCGCGTAAAATTAACCCGTTGATTCCACAAAGTGTAGAAAATGTCATTTTAAAATCGATGCGCAAAAATCCGGAGGAACGTTATCAATCGGCAGACGAAATGCTAAGAGATTTGGAAACCTGTCTGCTACCGGGGCGGCGCAATGAATCTAAGCTGGAGTTTACACATTTGGATGATGAGGACCAAACGCGGGTTATCCCAGCTATTAAGCCTCAACAACTAGGTGTGTCTTCCAGTGGTGACGATGTGCCTGTCCAACCTCGTGAGTCTGAACAGCTTCCGAGCAAGCAATCGTCCAAGAAAAATAGAAAAAAAACGATCTTCTGGGTAACACTAGTGTTGGTGCTACTTTTGTGCATGGGCGGCGTGGTGTACTATGTGCAAAGTGTGCTTGTCGTGCCTGAGGTGAAAGTACCAAGTGTACTGACACAAACAGAAGACCAAGCGAAGGTCACTCTAAGTAAAGCAGGACTAGTCATTGACGATCCAATCCAGCATGAATATAAAGAGGGGATTGCACCAGGAGTTGTTTTTTATCAAAGCTACCCTGAAGGCTCTTTAGTCAAGGAAGGAACGGAGATTAGTCTGAAAGTCGGAATTGCCAAGCCGCTTACCCCGATGCCAGATGTCAAAGGGCAAAGCTACGAGAATGCTGTAAAGCTACTGACCGCCCAGCAAATTAAGGAAACGCAGATTCAGCAAAATGAGCAGTTCAGTGATCAGGCTGAAGGAACCGTCCTTAGTCAGACACCCGCTGCAAATGAGCCATTTGATAAGGATTCAGTCCAAGTTGTGCTCACAGTCAGCAAGGGCGCTGACACTGTAAAAATGCCAAGTCTCGTAGGGAAAACGCAGAACCAAGCTGAAAATGAGGTCAAAAAGGCAGGGCTGAAGGTTGGCTCGATTAAAGAAGAATTTAGCTATGAGCAGGAAAAAGGAAGAGTAACCAAACAATGGCCATCCGAGGCAGGCAGTGAGTTGCCACCAAATACGGAAATTACGTTTTATGTAAGCACTGGTTACCCGCCAGAAGCGATTACGCTGCCATTTAATGTGCCTGTTGCACCGAAGGAAGAGGGCAAGAACAGTAAAATTCGTATCACTTATACAGATGCACGTGGAGAAAATCAGGAGTGGGGCAGCCGTACGATTAATACGACACAGACGTTTACGATCAACCTGCTGATGGCCCCTAACAAAGACAGTGTCGTCTCCGTATTTAGAGATGGTGCTTTTGTTGACACGTATCCTGTTTCTTATATTGATGCAAAAAATGGAACGGTGACGATGCCTCAAATTGCTCCACCTGCAGGAACATCACCGACTGATTCATCTGGTGGTACTTCCTCGCAGAATGGAAACGGTGAGGAAGGAAACAGCGGGGAATCTTCTAATGATAACGGTAATGGTGGAGGCGACTCTAACAATCAGGAGGGAACAGAAGGTGATGGTGACCCTTCTGCTTTTGCCCCAGGAACCGATTCCGCAGGAGTTACGCGCAGTGAGTTAGCGGTTAGCAAAAAGAACAATCCTGGTCACGGTTCCTACAAAAAGAAGGACAAAGTGATCGAGGCTGTGCAGCATCAGTAAACTTACTAGAGAAAGAAGCTTAACCTGTTCCACACAATGAAACTTGAACATTATGAAGGAGGACATCTTACACATGCCTGAAGGTCTGATCGTCAAGGCGCTTAGCGGATATTATTATGTCTCCAGCCTGGATCAGGATGGGCGTCCGGTATCCGGCGAAGCTACGGTACAATGCAGAGCACGTGGCCTTTTCAAGAAAAAAGAGATTACGCCCCTTGTCGGTGATCGGGTCGTTTACGAACTGACTGAAAACGGGGAAGGTATGGTCAAGGAGATTAGAAAGCGTACGACGGAGCTAATTCGCCCTCCTGTGGCTAATACCACGCTGGCTGTGTTGCTGTTTTCCCTGCGTGAGCCGGATTTAAACCTGCCTTTACTGGACAAATTTTTAGTCCATATTGAGCACGCCGGGCTGGATACGATTATCTGTCTGACCAAGCGCGATTTGTATGAAGGCAGCCCTTCAGAGGATGATACGGTGCTGAAGGTTCAGGAAATGTACCGGAAGATCGGTTACGAGGTGCTGGTAACCAGCGCCCGTACCGGAGAGGGGACGGCTGAGCTCAAGAAGCTGTTGGCCGGCCAAATCAGCGTGTTTTCCGGTCAGTCAGGTGTAGGAAAGTCCTCCATGCTAAATGCTTTGGAGCCCGGGTTAACGCTGGAGACGAGCGCCATCAGCAATAAGCTGGGACGAGGAAGACATACGACTCGTCATGTGGAGCTGATTCCATTAGACAACGGTGGGTTTGTAGCAGATACACCAGGGTTTAGCCAACTGGATTTTTTGGAGCTGGGTGTGGATGAGTTATCGCCTTGTTTTCGAGAATTCCAACAATATGCAGAAGGATGCAAATTTCGAGGTTGTACGCATATTCACGAACCTGGCTGTAAAGTAAGAGAGGCCTTGGAAGAGGGACATATTTCACAAGGACGATATGATAGCTATCTGCAATTTTATCAGGAATTAAAAGAAAAAAAGCGGAGGTATTGAGCATATGTTAAAAATAGCACCGTCGATTTTATCCGCTGATTTTGCTCGTTTGGGCAGTGAAGTCGCGGAAGTCCAAGCAGCGGGGGCAGACTGGATTCATGTTGATGTTATGGATGGTCATTTTGTATCCAATATTACACTGGGCCCCCCTATCGTTCAGGCTATTCGGCCGCATACAACTCTCCCACTGGACGTTCATCTGATGATTGAGCAGCCTGAACGTTATATCGGTGATTTCGTAAAGGCAGGAGCCAATATCATCACGGTTCATGCGGAGGCCTGTGTTCATTTGCATGGTGTCATTCACTTGATCAAGCAGCAAGGCGCTCTGGCGGGAGTGGCTCTCAATCCGGGGACATCACCATACGCGATCAAGGAAGTGCTGCCCAATGTGGATATGATTCTTGTGATGACGGTTAATCCTGGTTTTGGGGGCCAGTCCTTCATTCCAGAGACGTTGAATAAAATCAGACAAATCCGTACTTGGTTGAACGAATTGGGTCGTCCAGACGTACATATCGAGGTGGACGGAGGTATTGCGGAAGAGACGGCACCAGCCGTATTTGAAGCAGGTGCTGACGTATTAGTGGCAGGTAGTGCAGTATACGGCAGAGCGGACCGTGTAGCGGCTATTACTGCTATTCGGGATAGTGTCGCTCATTTGTCCAAGTGAAGCTAACTGAAGCACTGTGGATGACCTTAGCGAGTATGATGACCGGTTTGACCCTCAGTTGTTTCTCGCTAGTGAAGACACCTTGGAATGCCATTCTTTCACTTTTGGCTGTTCTTATTGTCCTGTTTTATTTTCGTAAAAATGAACGGCGTGGTTTGCGCATCGGTTTTGTGGTGTGCAGTGTGCTTTATTATATCTTGTTTATTTTTATACTCTCAGCATATCTCTATGTTCACGGACTTGTCTGATGGTATAGCCTGGGATGGTTGTGCATAAATATGGTTACATGAGCGGGATTCTCATGTAGCCTTTTTTTTGTGGGGCAACAACCCTTGACAGGTTGCATAAACTACAGAGAACGGATGCAGGAGGATGATGGGGAGGGTGAGGCATGAAGTTTTACACAATCAAGCTGCCAAAATTTCTGGGTGGATTCGTCAAAGCCATTTTGAATACATTCCAGAAGAACTGAAATCAAAGTAACGTTAACACAGGATGTAGGATGAAGGCCAAAGGTACACAGGAGGCACGCTTCCCGAGCACAGCAGATTGATAGCTCGGCAGTAAACGACAGAAACGCGCGGGAAGGTGCCTGACATTTTGTCCTCTTGAATCAGTGGGATATTATTGGAATAATCAAAAAAGCACCCGTTTAAAACGAGGTGCCTTTTGTTTATAACGATATTTTTTTACGACTACACGCGAGTCACTTTACCGGCTTTCAATGCACGAGTGCTGACATAAACGCGTTTCGGTTTACCGTTAACGAGAATGCGAACTTTTTGTACGTTGACGCCCCAAGTACGGCGATTACGGTTGTTAGCGTGAGATACGTGGTTACCGCTGCCAGGCTTTTTGCCTGTTACAGAACATTTACGAGACATGATTCCACCTCCTATTCTGAAAATAACCAAACTCCATATGGAATGGGTCGCTCTTCAGGCCGACTGGGTCAGCCGGACTTTATAAGTCACTAACCTGAACAAAACAATACTTAAATATAATATCATAGTCAAAAAAGCTCCGTCAACTGATTCAAAAACTTTATTTATTTCTCTTTCGCATTATAGTACAATATGGGATAGCTATTGCTGCGACTATTTTGTTTTTTAATGGAATGTGAATTCTTATTCCAGTCATGCCGGGCAGTTCAGAGGCGGGACCATAATCATTATTCCGGCCAATGATTTTTTGTTGGGTAGTTGACTGGTTTTTCATATTATATGAGCTGTAGAAAGAAACCAGAGGATGGTTACGGAAGCTTACGAAAGGGTGACATTCGTATTCGTCGTCTGGCTTTAGTATAATTCAATTAAACCTTGAACAAGTGTTGTGAAGATGGATTGTAAAACAATTGTATTAAGCTAGGAAGGGGAATTCTCTTGAGTAATCGTTCTTTGAATGGAACAGACTTTACCGCGATGGTTTTAGCCGGGGCGGAACAATTACAGCAGCATGCGGAGCATGTCAATTCACTAAATGTATTCCCGGTGCCAGATGGTGATACGGGAACCAATATGAATCTGACGATGAGCGCGGGCGTAACGGAATTGAAGAGGGGAGATTCTTCCTCCATCGGTGTCATGTCCGGCATCTTATCCAAAGGCTTGCTGATGGGGGCCCGCGGCAATTCAGGGGTTATCCTGTCTCAGTTGTTCCGTGGCTTCAGCCGTTACGCTGCCCCATACGAGGAATTGAATACCCTTCAGTTCGCATCGGCATTGCAGAGCGGGGTGGATGCGGCCTACAAGGCGGTGGTTAAGCCGGTGGAGGGTACAATTCTTACCGTGGCGAAGGAAGCGGCCAGACATGCTGTGTTTTTCTCGCGCCGGACGAACGACATCACAGAACTGATGGAAGAAGTGCTTGCCAAAGCAAAGGAAACGCTTGCCATGACGCAGGACATGCTCCCTGTACTGAAGCAAGTAGGGGTTGTAGACTCGGGTGGACAAGGGCTTGTGTATATTTATGAAGGGTTTATGCAGCATCTTGGAAGCGGATTGGTGACATCTCCAACTTCAAAAGGCGATAATGTACGTCCGGTTTTTGCTCCTTATGTATCGGAGAGACCTACTTCTGCGCCTGTTGCTCCGTCCCCAGATGCGCCGATTTCTGCGCAGGCGAAGCTCGAAACGGAGAATATTGAATTTTTGTATGATATGGAGTTTTTTATTAATCGACAATTGGGCGAAGCGCAAGGTACAAATTTTGATGAGGAAGCTTTCCGGAAAGCGTTGTCAGTAGACGGTGATTCGATTATCGTTATTTCGGACGATGATGTTATCAAGGTTCATGTGCATTCTAAGGCTCCAGGTGAAGTCTTGAATCTTGCGCTGCGTTATGGGGAAATTACACAGATTCGAATTTTGAATATGCGCGAGCAGCATCGTGATTTGCTGTCTGCAGGTATGGATGGTGCTCCTGAGCCTGAGTGGTTTGCTGAAATACCAACAGAGCCTGCACGTGAGGAGGAGCCATCTGAGCCCCCAGCTCATGAGCTGGCACCCTTTGGCTTTATAGCTGTGGCTTCTGGTGAAGGGATTGCTGATATTTTTAGAAGCTTGGGTGTTGATGTTGTCCTTTCGGGTGGTCAGACAATGAATCCGAGCACAGAGGACTTCGTTAATGCGGCTCGCTCGATTGCGGCTCAACATATTTTTATTCTGCCGAATAATTCCAATATAATCTTGGCGGCTGAACAAGCGCGTGAATTGCTAGAGGTCGAACGGTTGGTGTCGGTTATTCCGAGCAAAACAATTCCTCAGGGCATTGCAGCAGCATTTGCTTACCAAGAGGAAGAAGCCTTTGAGGTAAATCAAGATAATATGCGGGACGCAGTTACCCGTGTGAAGTCTGGACAAGTGACCTATGCGGTACGGGATACGACACTTGATGATCTGCATATTACAGCCGGCCACTACATTGGTATTCAGGATTCTAAAATTGTGGCGACTGAGGAGCAATTAATGGCAACATCCCGTCTTTTGCTGGCGAAAATGCTGGTGAATGGCGATGAAATTGTTACGATTCTTACAGGTTCGGATGCAAAACAAGAAGAGACAGATCAGCTTGTTGCGTGGCTTGAAGAAAATTATTCGGATGTTGAAGTGGAAGTTCATGAAGGTGGTCAGCCGATTTATCCTTATCTGTTCTCAGTGGAAACCTGATGTGCTTTAGCACGCCCATGGTAGTCCACTACAAAGGAGGTCTGACTGATGAGAACTATCATTTTGACGGATAGCACGGCTGATATTCCACAGGAAATAGCAGATCGTCTCGGCATAGTCATTGTACCATTGACAGTGATGTTCGGTAGCACAGCTTACCTGGATGGTATTGAGATGTCAGCTGCACAGTTTTACAGCGAACTGGTACGGGCTGATGAACTGCCTACAACGTCACAGCCATCACCAGCCCGTTTTTTGGAGACGTATACGGAGCTGTTGGAGCAATACCCCGAGAGCCAGATTATCTCCATCCATTTATCCTCCGGTGTGAGCGGAACGTACCAGTCCGCTCTGCTGGGCAAATCCATGTTGGAGAAGCATGAAGATAGAGTGACCGTTATGGATTCCAAGTCGGCCTCGTACGGATACGGTATGCTCGTGGTTTATGCTGCAGAGCTGGCGGCTGCCGGGCAATCCCCGACTGAAATTATTCAGGGTGTGGAACGTCTTGGGGAACGCCGTTGTTTGTATTTCCTGGTGGATACACTGGAATACTTGCAAAAAGGCGGACGTATTGGCAAGGCAGCGGCTATGGTTGGTACGTTGCTTAACATTAAGCCAATTCTTTCGATTGACAAAGAAGGTATTATTTATTCGGCTGATAAGGCGAGAGGGAATAAAAAAGCGACAGCACGAATTATTGAACTGCTGGAGCGGGATTTAAAAGGCCAAAAAATTAATATTGCTGTGGGTCATACGGCAGATCGCTCGGCGGCAGAAGCGTTCGTGGCTCAGCTGGCAGAGCATTTTGAGCTGGGCGATCAAATATATACTGAACTTGGCGCTGTGATCGGAACTCATGTGGGACCAGGAACGATTGGTATTTTTGCATGGCCGGCCGGAGATGAGAGGTAATATGCTGCAATTGGATCAAATACCATTAAAACAAATACACGGCGTGAGTACTCTCAAAGAGGGAGAGCTTCACGCTTTTGGCATTTCTAACGTGCAAGATATGCTGGAATATTATCCGTTTCGGTATGAAGATTACCGGCTGCGCTCGCTAAGCGAAGTGAAGGACGGAGATAAGATTACAGTACAGGCGAAAATTATGGGCATTCCGGTGCTTCAGCGTTACGGGCGCAAATCAAGGTTGACTTGTAAATTGATGGCTGAGGATTGGATGTTTACTGCAACATGGTTTAATCGGCATTTTTTGAAGGATCAGCTAACATCAGGTCGTGAAATTGTGGTGACTGGTAAATGGGATCTTAAGCGAATGCAGATGACTGTTGCAGACTCTGAGTTCCCTGATAAAGGAGTGGCCCGTTCAGGGACACTTCAACCGGTGTACTCTATAGGTGGCAAGATTACGCAGAGCTGGATGCGAAAAACAATGAATCAGACACTCCAGCAGTTTGGTGAAATGATTCCCGAGATATTGCCAGATCTGCTGGTACGCAAGTATAGTATGATGCCACGCAAGCAGGCTATTGCAGGTATACACCAACCTCAGGACAATCGAGAGGGACAAGAGGCTCGGCGACGAATGGTGTATGAGGAGCTATTTTTATTCCAGCTGAAAATGCAGGCATTCCGGGCGTTAAATCGTGGTCGAGCGGACGGGGTGGTGCATACGGTGGATAACGCCACGATCCGTGAATTTGTGAGGGCTTTGCCTTTTGAATTAACGGATGCACAGAAGAAGGTTGAGCTTGAAATACTGCATGATCTACGCTCACCTTATTGTATGAACCGTCTGCTTCAAGGGGATGTTGGGTCGGGGAAAACAGTGGTTGCTGCCATCGGTTTATTTGCAACAGTACGTTCTGGTTTTCAGGGAGCACTGATGGTGCCAACCGAAATATTGGCCGAGCAGCATATGCGGTCGCTTCACAAGCTGTTTGAACCCTTTGGAATCAGCGTGGGATTACTGACAGGAAGTACAACTGGGAAGAAGCGTAAGGAGTTGCTTGCCGCTCTTCAAATGGGTCTGCTGGATATTGTGGTGGGCACGCATGCCCTTATTCAGGAGGATGTGTATTTCCGCCAGCTTGGACTAGTTGTGACGGATGAGCAGCACAGGTTCGGAGTCAACCAGCGTAGTGTACTGCGCCGCAAGGGCTACAATCCCGATGTACTGACCATGACGGCCACACCGATCCCGCGTACGCTGGCGATTACTGCTTTTGGTGATATGGATGTTTCTACGATATCAGAGCGGCCCAAGGGACGTATTCCAATTTCTACGTATTGGGTGAAGCACGAACTGATGGATCGAGTGCTCGGTTTTATTTCTCGTGAGGTAGATCAGGGACGGCAGGCTTATCTGATTTGTCCGTTGATTGAAGAGTCAGAGAAGCTGGACGTACAGAATGCCATCGATCTGCATATCCAAATGCAGCAGGCTTTTCCACATTATCGCGTTGGGCTGTTGCACGGACGAATGACTCCTGCAGAAAAGGAAGAAGTTATGCGTTCCTTCTATGCAAATGAGGTTCAGCTACTTGTTTCAACCACGGTTGTAGAGGTGGGGGTAGATGTGCCCAATGCGACGCTAATGATCATTATGGATGCAGATCGCTTTGGATTGTCCCAGTTGCATCAGTTACGTGGACGTGTTGGAAGGGGCGCACATGCCTCATACTGTGTACTCATCGCTGATCCTAAGTCGGAGGTTGGTCAGGAACGGATGAAGGTTATGACCGATACGGACGATGGTTTTGAGGTTGCTAGACGTGATCTGGATTTGAGAGGGCCGGGGGACTTTTTTGGCACCAAACAAAGCGGGTTGCCCGAGTTTCGGTTAGCAGATATGGTAGCGGACTTTGAGGTGCTGGAAAAGGCACGTGAGGATGCAACTGATCTGATCAAAGACTCCTCTTTTTGGACATCTCCGCAGTATGAAGCACTTCGCGGTTATTTGCAAAAAGAGCAGATTTTCCAAGGGGATCTTATCGACTGACCCATGATGAATGATGAGGATGCTCTAAACGTTTTTAACAGATAGGCACAATGGACAGGCTGGCCGTCATATATTTGGGAATGACCGAATGATATGGGAGGTGTGGCAACATGAGCTATCAGCAATATGGAATTAGTCCGCAACTGGTGGAGCGGATTAAGTTGAAAATGAAAAATCGTGTGCTCAAGGAGCGGGTTAAGCAGCAGATTGAGGGCGTGACCAAAGCAGATCTGCAAAACAAAGCTAAGGTGCGCCATCTTGTGAAAACCACTTCTGCTATTTTAAACGAGCGATTGACGGCTACACAGGAGGAGCAACTGACCGCCTTCGTATTGGCACAAAAAATTGATCCGTCCAATACGTTCCATCTGATCAAGCTATGGGGGATGTTCCGTTGATTGCTGTTCGAAGGGGTGCTTCAAAGCACTTTCTATGTTTTATGTGAAGCATAGAAAAAAAAGGATTGCCTGATGTTAGGCGATCCTTTTTGGCTTTATTTTAGGCTTTTGTATTTCATTCCCCGGGCAATAGGCAGTGGTCTTAGTGTGAAATTCTATTTGTAATGACCGCTAATTTTGATAGACCATTTCATGGCCTGTACATCTGGACGTACCGTTGTTCGGTGTTGAAAGTGCTCCCTGCCCCAGACGCCTGATTATTGAATTCGCCGCACGGGGCGGTAGCTGCGTTCGATAAAACGGTCAAATTGGTCTAGGTATGCAGTTCAGCTTCTGTCAGACTTGGATAAGTTCGTATGGAAGACTCCTTTAATGATGTGTTTAAGAAAAGCTTTATTCGACCCTCAACCTTACCTGAAGGACCAAATCCGGTTACTGTACGGATAGTTCACCTTGTTCCCGTCTTGCCCGAACCTCCTGGACAATTTTTCTATTCATTGTTTCCGTTAGCTCATAATTCTTCATTGGAAATACAGAGAGAAATGTCAGAACCCCCGGAATAATCGTAAATAGTAGTGTGAGCCAAACAAGGGTTGTATTTGTTTGGACTATATTGGGCTGGTAACCCGCCAACGCTAGCGCATAACCACCCACGGCGCTGCCGATTGCGGCCGCCAATTTGGCCCGAAAAACGTTAGCTGAGAAAACCATCCCCTCTGATCTGTTTCCTGTTTTCCACTCTCCATAATCGACGCAATCTGCTAGCATTGTGGACATGACAACATAGTTCAGCCCCACGCCAAAAGAAATGATACAACTGAGAATAAAGACAAGTACAATAGAGTTGCCGCAGAAGAAAAGAGCTATCATGGATATGGAGGTGATTAGCACCCCTGCTATGCTAGTGCCTTTTTTGCCGATCCACTTGGCAATGAACGGAACTGCGACGTTGCCTGCGATTTGAAAGCCCACGGTTAGTCCCATAAACAGTGGAATGAATGCTTCGGCACCTAGGTTGTATTTAAAATAATACAGAGTAAACGCATTACGGATGTTGGCAGTCATTTCGATAATAAAAAACGAGATGATCAACAGCCGCAAAGGTCGGTTTTCGATGAAGAAAAGGCGGAGTACTCCTTTTAACGTTTGTTTTTCATGTCGAGGCACTACGTGTTTTTCTTTTACGCCAAACACCGTAAACATCATGCAGACGAAAAACAGACCACAAAGTACAGCAACGGCTCCAGCCCATCCGTTGAAGAAATGGACGAGGGGAAGCGCTACGACATTGACCGTCCATAAGCCAGCACTTGCAACCGTACGAGGGACAGTCACGACCTTGGTTCGTTCTGCAGCATCTTTGGTTATGGCGGCGGACAGTGACCAATACGGAATGTCCAATATGGAATAGCTAATGCTCCAAGCGATATAGGTAACATAGGCATAAACCAGCTTCCCGGCGGAAGAAAGGTCCGGACTGAGGAAAAGCGCCAAGGTGGTGAGTGTTACCAAGAAAGCCCCGATGAACATGTAAGGCCTGAATTTCCCCCAACGCGTATTCGTGTTGTCGACTGCAATGCCAATAAAGATGTCAACGACCGCGTCAATCACCCGTGCCACCATCAGCAATGTTCCGACTGCAAGCGCATTCAATCCGAAGCTGTCAGTATAGAAGAACATGAGATAAACGGCGGTTAAATTGTAAATAACATTCATCCCATAACTACTCAGTGAGTAAGAGATAAGTGTTTTTAAACTGACTTTGTCGTTATTTTTTGCAGCTGCAGAAGTAAGCATGTTTTAACCCCTTTCAAAAATTGACGATCATAACAAGCTGTTATGATGTTTTATTATGAGATCTTGTAAGCGTTATCTTGAGATACAGAATAACAAATGCTGTGGCAGGAGTACATGATTTTTCTAAAGTAAAAGATAGTAAAAACAAAGATTATTGCATACATTTACAGATCAAGGTTTCATTTTAGGTCTTAGAATATGCTTCTTAATTTATGCTATATTTGTTACGAGGACACCGTCCTTGGTTAACTATAAAATTCTGAAGCATGGAGGTTAGGGATGGGTGACAATATGATTCAATTTGTAGATACACGTACCAGTTCAAAGCATAAAAATATTACAGATTTAATTCTGTATAATTGTGGATCGGAGCCTTGTTCTCCCAACCAGGATTTCGGACCTATCGCCAGGGATTTCAATCTTATTCACTTTGTATTAAAGGGTAGAGGCAAGCTGGTATTAGATAAGGAAACATATAACATAGGGAAGGGACAGGCTTTTTTAATCCCTGCCAATAAGGCCGCTTATTATCAAGCTGATGAGTACGAGCCATGGGAGTACAGCTGGGTAGGGTTTATGGGGATCAAATCCGAAATGTACTTGCAGAATATCTCTCTTGTTCAGGATAATCCGTATGTGGTAAGTATCGGAGACATCACTTTTTTTCATTCGACTATTCTTGAAATGCTTCGTATAGGGAATAATACACTTTCTTCATCCTTGGCTATTCAGGGCTATTTGTGCCATATTCTTGCCAAGTTGGTACATGAATCAGGTGAAACGATGCCTGTGAAAGAAGAGCTTCCCTATTCAGTTCAAGCTATCAACTATATGGAGAAAAACTACAACGGTGGCATTCAAATTAGTGAGGTGGCAGAGTATCTCGGACTTCACCCAAATTACTTGACCTCTGTTTTTAAGCAGGAAATAGGTGAAACACCGAAGCAGTATTTAATGAACATTCGGATTAAAAAGGCATGCGAGCTGTTACAGGATACCAGTTACTCTATTCAAGTAATCTCCAATTCTGTCGGTTACTCGGATCAACTGACCTTTTCGCGGGCATTTAAAAATATGATGGGCATTTCCCCCAGCGCTTATCGTGAGAAAACTCTTTGATTTTACTATATATATCTTCTAAAAATACTGGTGCTTGAGGTAGGGTTGTTTTGATATCGTAAAGCTGTTGGTTTTTCCTGCATGGTATTTTAAAGGATTGCACGGAAGAACTCACTTTACGAGAGGGGAACTGCATGTGGATACACTCATTGCCTTTATTCCAGCCATAGGCTGGGGATTCATGCCAATACTGGCGCAACTGACAAAAGCCAGTCCTCGCGAGCAACTGACGGGGACGGTCATCGGTGCCGTATTGTTCGCACTGTGCCTGTATTCGTACTCACCTGTTAACTTTCAAGTCACACCATTTATTGTGAGCTTTGTCTCTGGTGTGTTTTGGTCCGTAGGACAGTTGCTTCAATTTCAAGCTTTCCAGAAAGTAAGCGTTTCAACGGCCATTCCTATTATTTGCGGGCTGCAACTCATGGGAACGACGCTTTTTGCAGCACTAATCTTGGGCGAATGGACGACCGGGTACCAAATTGGTATTGGATCAGCAGCGCTTATATTTATTTTGTCTGGCATCTTGCTGACGAGCTATCAGGGGAGATCAAGTGGTTTGTCCAAGCCCTTGCCCCTTCAAATTCTTGTCATGTTGGTTTGTTCAGGTATAGCCTTAACCTTGTATGTTATTATTAATCAAATCTTTCATGTCTCCGGTCTGTCAGTCATCTTACCGCAATCACTTGGCATGTTGTGTTCAGCGCTTTTAATGAACTGTAAGGGAGGGCAGAAGCTCCATTTGGTTCAGGTGCTGCGCAATTTGTCTACGGGTTTGTCGTGGAGCGTAGCGAATTTGGCGCTATTTATTTCGAATGGGCTTATTGGGGTCGCTGCCAGTTTTCCCATCTCTCAGGCGAGTATCGCCATCTCCTGCGTTGGCAGTATTCTGATTTTCAGGGAAAAGAAGAGCCCAGGGGAATGGCTTCGTCTATTGGCTGGCATTATGGTAATCATGGTCGGAGTGGGATTGATTAGCCTGGTCAAGCTCTGAGAATATTCAGAATTAAGAACTGTACATGCAGTACGGCTACAGATGGTTAGGGTATATGAGTCGATGATTAAATAGATTTGTGTGATCCAGAATCCTTTCAGGTTGTACAGTAAATCTATTTAATGTCTTACTTATAATGCCCCCCAATCTTCCTGGATCTTTCCAGGGCCTGGCCGACATGAGTGAGGGAGGAGGCTCTTACGATCGCCGTATTGCCGTAGCGCTCCTTAATGCTGTCGGTGGCTTTCTCTAGGGAGCGTGCCCGTTTCTTATCATCAAAAAAGGAAACCTGGTACGTTTCCGCATCCATTAGACTGCTTAGGCTAACGCCCAATCGCCTTACCGGCATGCGATCCCAAAATTTATAGAAAATTTCCTTGGCGGCTTTGTAAATTTTATTCGTGTTGTTAGTCGGATCGGGCAGCTTCATCTGGCGCGAAAACCCGGTCGGCGACTCAAACGGGCTGCACATGCAACTGACAGTAACGACATACCCCATATACCCTTTGCGCCGGCTGTCTTGACATACTTCCTCGGTGAGCTCGAGCAATATCTATAAAAGAATGAGCATAATTCTTTGTGAGCATTAAAAAAAGTATAAACCCTTTGTCTACGAGTATTTCTGCTATTTTAAGACCATTTCTTTATGAGCATTTATAACGGCTTAACATGATAACTTAGATATGGTAATATATTGAATGATGGGTTTTTATTGTGAGCATAAATACAAGCTCAATTACATATAAGGGAGTTCAAATGAGTTATATTAATTCAATCACGCCTTTTATTGGAAAGATAGATGGTTTACGTTTTAGTGTACAGAGTGTAGCAATTGAACTATGGAAAGTGCATCGAGATAGCAAGCCTGTTATTAATAAACATGCTGTGATCGTTCTCCAAAATAAAAATAATAACAGGTTCTGCGTTCATCCCCTTACGGAGTTTATATTCCATTATTGGAAATATAGAGCCTATAATTCCCAAAGGCTCCATGCTAATTTTCTGTGTTCTTTTTTAAATTACATACTTATCAAGCATCGTACAAAGTATAAGCTTTCTTCTTTACAAGAGCTCCAGTTTTCTCATGGAACGGCCTTTTTAAATGAATTAACAAAAAAAGATAGATCAAGAGTGACAGTTAGAAAGGCAGAGAGAACATTAACCTTGTTCTATGAGTTCTTAGCGAAGAAAAAGCTGTTATTTTATGTTGATGAGAGTGTTTTTAAAAAGAAAATTCTCTACGGAAAATCAAATCAAAAATATACGATTTCCCCATTTGAAGGGGTTGTCATACCAAAAAATAAGCAAGCCCATATAGCACACGATTTACCAGAACAATATATTTTACCTTTGATTGAGATGGCTGTAAAAGTGGCCAATCCCATTGCTCTGGGAGTTTATTTACAGTGTTTTGGAGGAATTAGGCAAGGGGAGATTATGAACATTCAAAAATCTGATGTCACTTCTATCGGTTCCTACGGGGAATTTGGTTTAGTGATTAGGCTACAACAAAAAAACTTGAGAACAGATATAAAAGATAGTTCTGGTACAAGCGGTGTTAAAAAACCAAGAAGACAAATCATATTTCCAATTCAAGATTGGCTGCAACTGTTGTATAAAAACCACATTGAAATTTATTCTTGTATAGATGGTTCTGATGCGTTATTCGTAAATAGAGATGGAAAGGCCATGTCGGGACAAAGCTACAGGGCCTATTTCAGTAAATTGAAAAATGAGTTTTTAAAGCAACTGAGGAAATCGTCTAACCCAGATGATTTGATTTATGCAATCAAACTTGAAGAATACAAATGGTCCACCCATTTAGGTAGAGGTATTTTTACAAATCTCCTAGCCGAAGAAGCTAATAATCCATATGATATTGCTTTGCCAAGAGGTGATTCTAATCTTGCATCATCCCTTGTTTATCAAGGAAACACAGAACGAATGAGAAGAAAAATTGAGAGTCGAATGCAGTATTTATACAAAGGCTACTTACCAAATTTATCGAAAAAATAGGTTTTAGGAGTAGAAAAAACATGCCATCATTAAATCCTACTGAAGCAGTAGAGAAATTAGGAATGAGCTATGCTAATTTAATGCGATTATTGAAAAAAGGTGCCTTTACAGACGCAAAAAAAGTACGTGGTTCGTGGCAAATCCCTTTGAAAGCTGTGGAGGATTACAAGGCATCATTAAACGCCCCCGATGGATATTTGACCATTGCGGAGGTTGCCAAGCGACTAAATCTTACTGAGCTTTGGGTTGGCAAGCTTACAAAGAAAGGCTCATTTGTTGGGGCGAAGAAACATAGAGGTTCTTGGATAGTACCCTCGATTTCTTTGGAGGAGTATATCGATTCTTTTTCTACTCCAGAAGGATTTTTTTCCTTATCGGAAGCAGCCGAATATTTATCCGTAAGCGAAGCTTGGGTTAGAAAATTAATATTAAAAAAAGTATTAACAGGGATCGAAGTCATTAAAGGCGTTCGTTACATCCGAGAAGATTGTATGAAAAATTATTTAAAATCGATTCTACCGCCTGAGGGATACTTCTCTACAGCTCAAGCTGCACAAGAATTATTGGTGAGTAAACTGGTAATTAATGTACTAGCAAAAGCAGGCACATTTCCAGGCGCAAAAAAACAAAAAATACCCTATCATCACGCAGGATGGATTATTCCTATTAATGCAGTAAATCAGTATAAAAAAACACATCCTTTTCCGAAAGAGTTTGTACCATACACTAATATTGCTGCCCAATTAGGGGTTAGCAAAGATTGGGTTATAAAATTAATTAGGGCAGGTGTGATATATAAAGATATAAAGCAAAATAACGAGTGGATTGTTCCTGTTAAAAAATCAATTGATTTTGTTGAAAAGGAGAAAAAAAGACAGCAGGAAATGGCGAAACTATTAACACCAATTGATTTATTTGAATATAGGTTGGCCCGACTGGAAGTGCCTAAATCATTGCGAAAAACGATGGAGCTCTATCGTGAATTTGTTATTTTAAAAATCAATAGTAGTCTAGGCAACAGTAAAACACTCCACAACTTGGCTTTAAAGTTTAGCAGCACATTCAAGAAATTATTACGATTATTAGAGACTGAAGTGTTTTTAATGAATGCAGAGCAATTGTATCTTATCTTTCATAACCCCGAAATTGGGATTCAAGATAAACGTACCTTTAGTTCCTTTTTGGAGTTTTGTACAGGTAAAGGTTTATGTACATTCTCAAAAAATTACGCAGTAACTCCTGTACCTGTTGAAGAAAGAGAAATGTACAGTCCAGAACGATTTTTAGATTATTACAATTATGTAAAGGATATCGATCTTCACCTCCAGCGGGCCATCGAGAGTAGAGACTATGCAGTAACGTGGTTATATGTATTAATGCATGTCATTGACGCGTGGAGACCATCAGACATTATTAAGCTACCAAATATTATGCTAGATTTTCACAATTTACAGACTTTTGATCAACTTAAAGAAAAAAAACTGTCCCTGGAACAGGCGCAAGCGGTTATTAACCATATGTATAGACGAGTAGAACGAATGTATATTAGCAAGACAGGATCTCTGGGTCATTTCCTTGTTAATCAAGACATGATTGTTCCAACGGCTACCGTTCTTGTCATCACAGAGATTCATCGCAGAAGTGAGGGAGATCAACAACTAATCAGAGTTGGTAAAAGAAAATTCGCCCATTTTGATAAAGAAACCCATTTTCGATCATTTTTCAAAAAACGGCCGAATCTTGTTGATTTCCAGAGTCGAAAAATGAATAGAACGCTCTTGACATATTTTTTCTACAGTGTTGTGGAAGGAAAAGAAAATGCGAATATTGCTTATGAATTGTCACAACAAGTCAGAGGGCATATTGATATAAATACGACTGCAACATATATTCAATCTACAAACAAAGATGGTTCTATAGAACGAGTGAGTCTGAACTTGTTTAACCGAGGACATTTTGGATGGTTATATCATCATCTTATTAGTCTATTTATGCCGGACGGTCCGCAGCTTGGGCTAGAGCAAAGTACCGCATTGATAGAGAAATTTCGAAAAGAATTTAGTCCTTATCAATTAGAACAACTTAGCTATTTCTTAGTGCGCCAGCAAAAAAGTAAAAAATCTTTAGCTTTGCAATTATCCAATATTACAGAAAAAGACCTTGAAACTTTGTTGTATAAAGTCTATAAAGGTGAGATGCCAGCCAAACTACAGCACGTGCAATGTTTGACTTATCCGAATTGCACTTCTCCAACTGCTATGACTTGCTTACAGTGTGAAAACGCAATACCGAAAATTTATATATTAATTTCAATTTATCATGAACTTGATAGATTGATCGTATCGATTCAAAATACCAAGTATCCTGCCACTCGCATCAGAGACAGCAAGTTTTTGTTTCAAATTCTGGATCTTTTAAGTCAGGCGGTACAGCAATTTGGAAAAAACTATGTTGAAACTTTTGTAGATCTTAACAATATAAAATTAAAGATACTTGCCATTCAAAATTTAATCAGTGGGGAAATTTGATGACTAAATTCTACTCAGGATTACAGAGAAGACAAACCTTAGAGGAATTGAGCAACAAGTACATTTTGGAAAGTATTGAATCCGTCACTTTCAAACTTGGAGATCTTCACGATTACAAGGAAATGTTTAGACAATTGAAACGGAAAGGAGGAAATATTACTGGCGATTTTGAAGATTACTTGTGGGTATTTAAAGAGGAATTCAGTAATTTTCACTTTGAGTTTGACTGTGAGGTCTATGGAGAGATTAATCTTGCTTTAAAATGCTATTCCGTACAGAAAATATACAATGGAATTAGCACTCAAAATGTTCGGCAAAATTTAGGGCATATAAAAGAGGCTATACGAATTACCCGAGGTTTTCGGTTGAACGAGCTAGCACATTTAGAAGATGCATTTAATCATTTCGGGATACATAAACGTTTTACCATGGCCGCTAGTATAAGGGAATTTCTGATTTTTTTTAATCATCGTTATAAAGATGCATATTGCGATTTATGTGCAAATTATAAGACGAAAGTCTCAAATGTACGCGAATTACCCAATTTTCATGATATCTTACTTTTCGACTTAGCTTTGGATGAATATTTTAAAACCTGTACTTCCGAAGAAGAAAAATTGCAATATTATCCGATCTTTCTATGGTGGAGATTAACTCGTATCATTCCCATGAGGCCCATTGAATTTTATTTATTATCTAGGGATTGTACAATGAAAGATAAAGAGGATAGATATTGGATGGTTTTACCTCGAAGAAAGAATTCATCTAAATATCCAGGAAGCCTCAAGATTACGGATACTGTCCAAGTGAATAAGGAAGTCTTTGAATTAGTTGAAGACTATAAACAACTCACATCGGCTTACGAAGCTGTATCTCCCTATTTGATATCGTACAAGGCTTATCGTAAGTTCGTTAAATTAAACACGAGGGAACGAGCTCAAGAAAAGATAGGGGCCTTTCAGTTTATCAATATGATAGATCGATTTTATGATGATGTCATTATTCCGAAGTACGGCAATTTAGAACGGGTAAAGCCCGGCGATACGAGACATTTTGCTTTTTGTAATATGATGCTGCAAGGTTTTAATATGTTAACTATTGCTCGCATAGGTGGACATAGCTCACTGGAAACACAACTACATTACCATAAGCATTTGGATCATTTTGCTCAATCTTTTGTCCACCACGCAGCGCAAAAACTTCGATTGAAACGTAAGAACCTGTGGAGATTAAATAGTGAACTTGGAACTCAAGCAATAATTGCTAAAAGTAAAATCTACCAAGCTAGCGATTTTCAAGAGAAATACAAAGTAGAACATGGCTATTGTACGGATCACCCATCCCGGTGTAATGTCGGGGATTGTCGTTTTTGTGATTATTATTTTTTCTCTCCAGAAGATGAACAACTAGGATTAGCCTGGTTAATTGATTGTTCTAAAGTACTGGAAAGCAGATTGAAGGAACAATTGGAACTTATACGATATCTCACAAAATCCATGAATTACGATTGTCCAACGTTGATGTATCAGCAATCTGGTCAAGAAAAGCTATCTTTAGCTTGCAATGAACTAAGACGATTTATGGATCAGAAGGCCATGGTTGATTCTTATCTGTTGGAGGATGAATTATGAAAAAAGGTGCACCACCAAAATATACGGATAAGTATTTAAAAGACATCTTGTTAAAATATGTTTCAAATAATCCTGGTAAGAAAATTAATCCCTCTAGGTTAGAAAGGGAGACAGGGATCAATCGATTTATTTGGACAAGAAGAATGTCTGAACAGATCACAAAGATAAATCAGCCCGTGGAGCAGAAGGTTGGAACTGAAAATTCATATCCCTTGCCTAATGTTGTTGAACTTGTCGAAACGCACTGGAATAACAAAACTGGCTTGATTAACGCATTAGCACATTTTAATGAGATGCTAAATGCTCTGTATCAAAAAGCAAAGGATTACGAATCAATGCTTAAGCAAAATCAAGACTTAGTTGTTAACTTGTCTTCAAAAGAAGAAAAGATTAAATTGCTTGAACACGAAATTAAATTACTCAGAAAACAGTACCTTGAAGTGGCTGTCAAAAGCACCTATAAAACTTTTCAAGAAGAAGGACTAGAAAAAATCATATCCATCACCAAAAATAAAAATGCAGAAGATCGAGCTTTAAATGCGGATATTGTAAAAATGTATCCAGAATTATTTGATAATTGATGGAAGTATAACAGTAAATATTTATTTAACGAGAAAGTTTGAGCAAATAGTCTTTCTCTTATTGATAATATAAGAAGATCCATATAGCAGCACGTAGTACTTTTGGCTTGATTAAAGTTAAAAAAAGTTGACTGCCTTACGGGAGTTCCACTTGCTACCGGAATTCTGCCGGGAAGAGAAAAGCTACTCAGTTGAGCGACAAAAAGGTAAGAATTTTAACGAGTCAAAAGTTTTGGATCAAGCAAAACACGTGACTCAGGAATTCCAGTAGATCTCATGCGTATCATGGCATGCTGCCAGAGGTTGACGCTTGAATCAGAAAAAGTATGCGCGGATTGTCTGCTGTCAAAAACGCATAGATCTCTGGTTGAAGAAGATTATTTGTAAAAAATAAAATTACGGAATTTTCATGTAGTAACTAAAATTTTGAGTTACAGAGATAAAGAATAATCGTGGGTGTTGCTATCGGAATAATTATGAGAAGTGAAAAGGGAAGCAGCAAAAATCAATGTATTACAATATGAGCATCCTAAAAAAATGAATTTTACCGTTAGTAAACAAAAAGTAGGTGTTGTGATAGTATGAACTAAATAAACTACAAAATGGAAAAAAACATAACCTATACGAGACGAAAGTCGTATAGGTTATGTTTTATTTATATGAGAATCTACAGTAGCTAAAACATTATGAGCAAGCTGTTGAATCATCTGAATATCATGAACAGATCTCTTTGATAGTAAATCATTTAAGCTGTCCAGGACCTCTTCTTTTGCCTTTTCATCTTCAGAGAGGTATTTGTCGTTGTAATATCTAAAAAACTCGCTAGGAGTGAATTCAAGTGCTCCTAAAATTCTTTCGAGTGTTTCTAATGAAATGTTTCTCTCACCTCGTTCTATTCCCCCAATATAGGGTTGAGGTAAGCCGACTTTTTCACCCAGCAGTTCCTGAGTATAATTTTTGCCTTTTCGGATAGCTCTTATTCGCTCTCCTACATAATCAGTAATACGAATTCCCACAGCAACCACCTCTCTTTAAAGATTAGGTAAGTTGCTGCTTATATTACAGATATTCATGTTATATATTGTTAATTGAAATAATATAATTTAAGGTCTATATTATCTAATGAAACTACGAAAAATATAACAACAAAAGGTGATTAAACTTCTATGAATAGCTTGCCAAGACCTATTGTGATTGAAAATGTCCTTCAATATAAAATGCGTGGTAAAGTAGCCTACCAAAGTTACCTACCTGCCTCAATTGCACTAAATGTTACTTATGTTAAGCATTACGATCATCCTGCTGGAAAAGGCTATCAAAGACCTGTAGATTCCAAAAGAAGTACTGATTTTGCAATATACTTATCAAAAGGTGACGATGCTTTATTTACCCCTGTTTTGTTGAATGCTGCTGGGAATTGGGAATTTTCAGCTTACGATAATATAAGAACAAACTACGGAAGACTTGTATGCAAAGGGAAAGCATCACTTATGGATGGACAACATCGTCTTGGTGGTATTGAACGTTATATTCAAGAAACAAATGCTGAATTAAATATTCCTTTTCTTGCCTTCCACCATTTAGATGAAGATGAAGAAATACAATTATTTGATACTATTAATACTAAAGCTAAAGGTATCGGGACTTCATTAAGTAAATATTTACGACGAAATTCTGACGAATATAGCTGGATTGCAACAGAGCTAATTACACGTCCTGAAAGTCCCTTTCACAACATTGGCAGCATTGTTGGTAAACGTACCCGTGGTCGTCATATTACTCTTCAAAATCTGTATCGAACACTCCAGTATCTATTTAAAGAACAAAAAATGGTAGCAATGAACAACGAAGAAAAATATCAAATCGCTTTAAATTATTATCGTTACATCAAAGATATTTTTTCGAAAGAATGGATAGATTATGGGGATTATCGTATTACCCATATTGTTTGTCTTGATGCCCTTTCTATTGCCGGTAGTAAGATTTTGACAAAGAGTATAAATGAACGTGGTAGATTAGATTATAATCTAATGCACAAGCATGTAAAAAAACTTGTGTCAATGAACTGGTCCTCAGAAGGTCCTTTAAAATATGTTAAAGGTATTAGTGGATCTAAATCTTTGGCGATTGATTTAATTGATATGATGATGTTGTCTTCAAATTAATGAGTGTCCAAAGAAAATACAATATTTAGGGGTAGTACCACATGCCCATCAAGCTAATATTTTGAAGTACCCCCAAAACGAAATTTTTATCTCTTGATAGTTATTTATGAAAATTAAATTCATTTTTTCGTTTTGGGTAACAGCCAATTTCTTAAGTTGATGGATGTGTGTTGCTACCCCAATAAGTGCTAATCGTTGATTGTATTGAATTTTAAGTAAATCTATTATGTGCTTGACATGGTTGAATGCTATAATAGTAAATTGTGGATAAAGGATATGCCTTATATGTTTAGAGAGGTGATGAATTATGCTTAATAAGCCGAGTGATTATATTGAAGCTGGTTTGAAGCTGGAGTTGGAAGAAGATTTAAAATACTTATTTAATTCAACAGCTGACATAAAGATGGTACCAAAGGGTACAATTGTTTTAAGGCAGGGGCAAAGAGTTTCTTCACTGTATTATATTCATAAAGGAATTATGAGAGGATATTATATAGGTGCTGCAGGGAATGATGTGACAAAATGTTTTGCAGCTGAAACAGAATTTGCCTGTGCAGAGGGTTTATTAAGAGTTGAAGAAGCTAGATTTAGTGTAGAAAGCCTGCAAGACAGCATTTGCGTAGTTATTCCGTATAATTCCATAGATCAAGGTATGAAGAAAACTAATCAAATGAAGGTTATATTCACTAATTATATTCAGAAGATTCTTGTTGGTATGCTAAATCGAGAACAGGCGTTACTTATGAAAGATGCACTGGAAAGGTACATGGAGTTTAAAAGAGAGTATTCTTCTTTAGAAAGTAGAATAAATCAATCATATATTGCTTCTTATATTGGAATTAGAGCAAGCTCACTTAGTAGAATTAAGAGAAGTATGAAATAGAATAAACGTTTTTAGGAAACATCAAATAAAAGTATTTGGTGTTTTTTTATTGCAATTTACCTATGTCAATTACAACAGGCTATTATCGCATTATGATAACTGGTGTAATCACTGATTTAGGAGGGTTTATTTATGAAGAAAATTTCCTTGGTAACAGGTGCAAATGGTCATTTGGGTAACAACTTGGTAAGGGAATTATTAAAAAGAGGAGAAACTGTTAGAGCAAGTGTACGAGATTTAAATGACAAAGAACCATTTATAGACCTTGATTGTGAGATCGTCTACGCCGATTTGAGGGATAAAGACTCACTTCATAAAGCACTTGATGGAGTGAATACCTTATATCAAGTAGCTGCTGTATTTAAACATTGGGCACAAGATCCTGAAAAAGAGATAATTATTCCTAATGTTGAGGCAACTCAAAATATAATGGAGGCTGCTAAAGAAGCAAATGTAAGAAAAATAGTATATGTAAGCTCCGTAGCAGCATTGTCATTGGACAAGACAAACTTAAAGGGTAAAATTGATGAAACTACATGGCTTGAAAACAGTCATGGAAATGCATACTTTGATTCAAAAGCACGAGCTGAAAGAACAGCTTGGGAGCTGGCAGAAAAATATGATTTGGATATGGTTAGCGTTCTTCCTGGTGCAATGATTGGTGGAGAGTATTTAAAGAAAACTCCAACCATACTGGCCTTTGACAGTATTCTTTTAGGAAAGATGAAAGTTAACTATATAAGTGAAATGACGCCAATAGATGTAACTGATGTTGTGAAAGGTATGATTGCTGCAGCGGAAAAAGGTGTAAGGGGTACAAGATATATCTTGGCTAATGAAGAGCCTGTAACTTCAGATGATATCATTAAAATTGCAAAAAAATTTATTCCTAATCTTGAGATACCACAAAAATATACTAAAGAACAGTTGTTAAATTTAGCTGATAAACTTGAATTTGAAGCAAAGGAAAAGAATACTCAGCCATCACTACTTAGAAGTCAAGTAGAATTATATTATGGTGGAATAAATAGACACTATGACCTTACTACATCAAGACAGGATTTGAATTTTAAGCCTAAGTTGGGTGAAGTGGCATTAGAAGAGTATTTTAAACGTTTTTTTGCTAGCCTAAGAAAAAAATCCTTATAATGAATCGGTTACACTTAACTGGACAATAAAATAAAGGTCAAGTAGACTTACCGCCAATTCTGGGCATACTTCTAACTCACATAAGTGAACAGTCCCAGAAACTTTATATGGGGTCCCACCACATCGTCATCAAGTTAAGACGAATTTGTATCTATATAACGAAAAAAACGCTATTCTTTTTGTAGAAATATACAAAAAGGATGGCGTTTTTGATGAATCCTATCATTTCAAATGAACTGAATCTTTTCGCACAAGAGCTACAATACTTTTTATCTCCAGTAGTCCTACAAGATATCGCCAAACAAGTTGGCTTTGTACAGCGATCTAGTAAGTATCAAGCAAACGAACTCATTGCCCTTTGCGTATGGCTCAGTCAAGAAATAGCTAGCACATCACTTACACAATTGTGCAGTCAGTTAGAGGCTTCCACTGGGGTACTGATGAGTTCAGAAGGACTGAATCAATGCTTTAATCCAGCGGCTGTCGCATTTCTTCGAGAAGTCTTTACTTCTCTTCTCACACAAAAACTCTGTTCAAATCGCTCGCTTACTAAGTAAATCATATTCCAATTGGATTTTCACGCCTGCCGTATTACTACTCCCACCTGAACCTTGATAGTCAGTGGCGAAATGATCAGGCAGTTGAAACACCGTCGCATCTAAAATACGGATACGATTGAAAGTAGAGATCATGTGTACAGTTTTAGCCAGGTTAAGAGAAAATGTCGCAGCTTGTGTGGAGACAGATTTTGAGTCATGCCGGCAACTTCCGAATATTTGGCTAGGATTTTGCGGATTCCCCGATCAGTATATTTCTTCTTCCATGATGATTCGAAAAGGTACACCGCTTGCTTCTTTTTCATGGAATCAGCATGCATGGCCAACATTTCCTTGAACGAATGAGGGAATGGTACAATACGATCCTTCTTCCCCTTGCCATTATTAATGCGGATCTGGCAGTAACGGAAATCAACATCGACCAACTTGATACTAATCAGTTCACTGACCCGAACGGCTGTATACAGAAGTGTCTTAACGATCATCATATCTTGAAAATTCTTCGCCTGCCAAACAACATCATAATATCGCTTTAGCTCCTCTTCTGTGGGTACATAGGGGAGCTTCTTCGCTGCTTTGGGTACCTCGACTTCCAGTTCTGCTCGAAGGTGCTGAAAAAGGCTTTTGAGATACGCATAGTCTGGTCGTTCCCTGCGGATATGCTTGGCCAGTTCTTTCGCTTTACGTTTTGGAGATGTACGCTTTTCGTTCATGCAAGCACACTCCCTTCCAGGGGGAGACGTTCACTCATATTCAGCTTGAACGTTCCGTACGGGTTCACATGCGTATAAACCAGGGGCGTAAGTGCCCGTAAGTCTTCCGGCGTCATCATATCGTACCATCTTCGGTCAGACAGGATGTTTTGTAACATGATGGTATTTATGTAGACCAAGCAGTTCTGCAGGAGGTGGAGCGACAGTACGGCCATCTCTTGATCCTCTAAACGGTTGGTAGCTATTTCTCCGCCTTTTCCGTAAAAAATGAAACTGTTTGCCGAGTTCCAGTTCTCCACGACATTCAACCCTGAATTAATCTCCCTGCGCAGCTCCTCTGAGTGAAGATAATCGCACAGGAATATCGTCTTGACTGCTTTACCCAGTTCGCCCAAAGCTTGATACGTGGGATGTTTTAAGTTATTGCGTGTAAATCGCTTCAGGATCGCTTCCGTTTCAGCGGTACCAAGGCGCAAAGCAGTGGCATACTTCATCATTTGGTCGTACAGCTGCCGAATCAGCTCCCAATTGATCGGACGAGTCAGTACCGGCTGTAAATTCTGATAAGCATCGGTCATGCCTGGTTCCGGTCTATACAGCTTTTGTGAATGAATAGCTTTAAGGCGCGGCATGAGATGGTATCCTAACAGGTGGCAAAATGAGAATGCAACCTCGCTCTGGCCATGGGAGTCCACGTAATTCTTCTCGACTTCCATCTCTGTGCAATGCCGGAGCAATCCTTCCATCATAGCAGCTACCTCGGACGAGGAACATGACTTGAGCTGCGAGTAGATGCAGGTCGAGTGTTTCTCAACATGCCAATAAATCATCACGCCACGACCACGGTACCGAATATGCCATTCTGTCATTAAGTTTTGATCCCACGCGCCGAATTTTTTGGAATCCGATGCACAGGATGTTGTGGCGTCGCCCCAAATTTCCTGCATCCGCACGCGAAATATCGCATTAACGACTTCAGAAATGGCGTTGCGAAGGTTATCTTTATGGATGAATTTTCTCCGGACGTAGAGCAAGTCTTTGTAGCTTTCTCCATGCTCACCAGCACTCACCCGTTTCAATCCTGTATTGGTCCCAAGCCCGTATAGAGCCAGGATAAGTCTCTTTTGTAGACTTTCTCGATCTAACGTTTCTCGCGAAGCTACCGTCTTGAATTGTTCGGTGAACCCGACGCGGAGATCCGTCTCCTTCAGGATATCCAGTAGGCTCGTCATGGGCCACCGCCGTAGTAACTCTGCCTTGACGCGGGATAAATTAACGGGTTCTGTTTGTGGCTCTAAAGGTGACAAACTGATCCAATCATTCCCTTTCTCAGTAATCCGGACTTTTTCGTTTTTGGAAAGCCCGCAATGCAGCTTCTCCAATCCATCCTTCATCGCTTGCTTCAGCGTCTCAATAAAGTCAACGGCGTCCAATGGTTGCTTTAAGGCCTTGTAGTTTTCCTCACGTCGTTCCTCAAAATCGGTGGGGAGGTCATCATCCGGGTTCCGATATCGATTCGCACCTACCGCCCATATTTCCTTACAGCGGAGCTTGTCTCTCAACGCTTGCAAAACACTGATTTCATAATTCATACGGCTTATACGCTCTTGTCCTTTCTCGTCTTTCTCTACAATGATTTCTCTGTTAACGGTACGTATGACTCCATCAATCGGGATATCTTCCATTAGGGGTAAATAGTGCTGGCCTGTATCTGAATACTTTTTGACCAGTTCTAGCGCGAGAATCACTGGCCGATGAACCTCATTATTGGAACGGAAGTCCAGGATACCTAATATCTCAGGAACCATCCGGCGATAATGGCTCCCATAGGAAGCGCGGATAATCGTGTGAACCTTCTCGCGATAAGCCGGGCCTGTATGCTTGAACTCTTTAACTAGATCCCGCAATGTCTGCTCGTTGACGATGGGAAAGATCACATCCCGTACAATACCATCCGGATTATTAACGACAGATTGGGCCAGGTTAAATAATATGCCGTGCTTATTGCCCACTTTCCGCAGGTCGTTCAGAATCTCTTTCTCTACCTTGCGTTCAGCCCGAACGCCAATACGATGAACAATCTGGATGAGCAGTTCAATTAAATTATCCGTAATCTCCATGCTTCGGAGCCAAAAGAAGGCCGATAATAGCGTGTAGCGAGTCGGATTGGGATGGCGACGTAATTCCCGGAGATCCTCTGTTGCGGTCCGCTGCCGGTATTTGATTAAGGCTTTAAACGGGATATCCCGGAATAGCTCATCCGGAAGCTCCAAATTACGAATCGCTCGTAGTTTGCTGACCTCCTTTAATACACTTTCCACTCCAGGTTTTCCCGGATCGGCTTTCATTTCATGAATTGAAAGGATTACATCGGAGCTCCTTGCCCCTTCTAGATCTTCATCATCAAGAAATGCATTGCGGTCCACGAGTGCATCCAGCTTGGCTAAAGAAGCAACTGGAAGCTTTTCAAGGGTGGCCTGGAAAAACTGTCCTTCGTAGGTGCGGATGGAGGTTTTTATCAGCCGCTCGATGCGATCTGGCGTAGGCGGGACAATCTTCATCTCTCGGAACCGTCTGTATACCGTATCCACTAAATATTCGAAATCATGACCATGGAATAGTTCATGAGTACAGAGCCAATCGGTTACATCTTTCAGCATCTTGTACTGTATCCTCACGATAACCGAAGAAGTCCCTAATTTGGGTTCGGTGGTACGTGATGGATCGCCCGGCCCAATCATATTGTGCGTATAGTTCCGGCTGCACTTCAATCTGCTTCGCAATATATTGGATAACCGCTTTGGGAACTTCAAATTTATGGAAGGGAAAACGCGCTTCGTATTGAAAAAATTTGAAGAGGACCGCAAAGCCCAATCTTGTTTCTCTCGACTTGTTCCCGATTTGCTGCATCTCGTTGGGCAGAAAGGTAAAGTGTTCAGTCAGCTCATCCAGCACCCAGTTACGCTTCATGTAATCCCCTCCAAACAAAGTTCCTAAAATGATGAGTATCGGAATAATGCAGTTAAAATCAGTATATCGAAGCTATATTTTATGGACAATATGTATCTCGAAAAGTGCGATATTCTATTTACAAAAACAAAAACGGAACTTATCCGTAATAATCGGTGCCAGATAAGTTTTGAAAGTCTACAAATTTCCAAAAGAGATAGCTTGACTTAGAGTAAACTTAAAGGTGTAAGATGGGTCCAAGTCGACAACAAAAGGAGTTCCTTGAAATGAATATTAAAGAAGTTGCGGAAAGAACCGGACTTTCTGCACATACCATTCGATTTTATGAAAGAAGTGGGTTGATTCCAAAAATAAAGAGAAACGATAGCGGAATACGAGAATTTACGGATTCTGAAGTAAACTTTCTTATGTTTATGGTAACTCTCAAAAAAACAGGGATGTCCCTTGAAGATATTTCGGAGTTTACAAAAGAAGGCTGCATACTGGAACGTTTGGAATCCGGAGAGATGCCCAAAGAGCCAGTTAGCAATCGACTTTCAATTCTTATGGATCATCAGAATAAGTTACTTGAACAACAACAAAATATTGAATTACTTATTAATGCCGTAGCTCAAAAAATTTCATTCTACGAAAAGTACATTGAGGGCACGGGTAAAAAAGAAACGGAGGATTTTGAAGATGATGGAAAAAAGATATGAAGTCGGTTTACAATTAATGAATGAGGTTGTCGGAGAATTTGGAGGTCATACTCGTGATTTTTTGAAAGGAGTTGCCCCTGATTTTGAACGTTTCTTAGTTGAATTTCCATTTGGTGACATCTATAGCAGACCGGGATTGGATCTGAAATCTCGTGAAATTGCGACGATCGCTGCTTTAACCGCTCTTGGTTACGCAATTCCTCAAGTGAAAGTTCATATTAATGGTGCCTTAAATGTTGGATGCACAAAAGAAGAGATTGTAGAGATAATGATGCAAATGGCAGTTTATGCTGGTTTCCCCGCCGCTTTAAATGGACTAAATGCGGCTAAGGAAGTTTTTACAACTAGAAATTTATAAAAGGGGGAGCATCAACATGTTAAACCGGAATATTTCTTTTACTTGGCTTGGTTTTGGCGGATTTTATATAAAGACACCCGGAAATAAAGAAATACTTATTGATCCATGGATTAAAAACAATCCCTCCTGCCCCGAAACGATTAAAAACATTGAAAAAGTAGATTACATTTTATTCACACATGCACATCGAGATCATGCTGAAGATGCCGTTTGGCTTGCGCAAACGACAGGTGCGATGGTATTGGCGGGTTGGGAATTGGCATTTATTCTTCAGAAAAAAGGTGTCCAAAATGTTGTTGCGATAAATAAAGGTGGAACTCGAAAATTAGGAGACATTGCGGTTACTGCTGTACATGCAGACCATTCCTCAGCTTTCGTTGATGATGATCAGATTATCTATGGTGGGGAGCCAATGGGGTACGTAATCAAATTCGAAAATGGATACACGGTCTATCACGCTGGGGATACAAACGTATTTGGCGATATGGCTCTAATTGCGGAATTATACGAGCCAGAGCTGGCACTATTGCCAATTGGCGATGCTTATACGATGTCCCCTCGAGAGGCGGCTAAGGCAGTCCGCCTTCTAAATATAAAAAATGTAATCCCGACACATTTTGGCGTATTTGATTTTTTAACCGGTCGACCAAGCGAACTTTCTGCTATGCTTTCTGATATTGAAGATTTAACGGTTTATGATATATGTCCTGGTGATACTATTCAGTAAAAAACAGGTTTGTGAACGGAATTTTCCCGGTGCTGGAAGATAGAAACTATAATTAAATAACAAAGTGAGCAGTCAATTAGTTTTGGACTGCTTTTTTTATAGTTGTTAGAAAAGAAATTAAATACGTTGCCTTTGGTAACAGCTGACTACTAATAAAATTGAATAACATTCCATCTACTTTGCGGGTGGTATCAGCTTCGCTGGTACTACCCCATTTACATTGAACATACTTTATTTTGGTTAGATAACGAGAGGAAGCCCTTTTAATGGGGCTTGCTCTTTCATGAACTATATCAGTTTTTCCATAATCATAACGTCTATATACTGGCCGTCCATAACCCCTTGTTTTTCAAAAATGCCGACTTTACGGTAACCCATTTTTCGATAAAGCATCTGACCGTTTTCATTAAAGGGAAAGGTGAATAGGACGATCTTATAAAAATTGTTTTTCTTGGCCTCTTTCTCTAATTCCGAATGAAGCGTACTACCAACGCCTTTACTGCGGAAGGTTCGGTCTACGTAAATTGATAGGTCTGCTACACCATCATAAGCACAACGTCGAGAATAACGATTCAAGGAAGCCCACCCAACCACAATTCTGTCCGACTCTGCGACCAAAACGGTGTAGCGGTTTTGATGTTCTCTAAACCAGTTAACCATATAGTCGACGTCTTTGGCTTCCGTCTCTAGTGTAGCTATCCGATCTTCAATCCCCTGATTGTAAATGTCTAGAATACGATCCAGGTCTTCTGAGGTTGCTGTTCGAACGTTCAATATTGGCATGCTGATCCCCCACCCATAAGCACATTAGGCTTTCTTGGCCTTTATGATCGCAGAAACAATGTAATTATCCACGTTTGCACCAGGTAACCAATCTTTGATGAATGATTTGGACTCATCTTTAGGCTCGATGCTAATACTGGTAAATCCACTCTGCAGAAGCATGGACTTCACTTCTTCCAATGAAGAGGCGCCGGAAATACAGCCGGAATACAACTCGCTCAGGTCATTTTTTATTTCAGAAGGAAGCTCTGCAGTAGTAATAATATCGGAAATTGCTAGTCTGCCGCCCGATTTCAGAACACGAAAGGCTTCGTTGAAGACCTGCTGTTTATCCGGTGAAAGGTTGATCACACAGTTGGAGATAATCACATCTACTGTGCCATCTGCTACTGGCAGATGTTCGATTTCTCCTAAACGAAAATCAGTGTTTGTGAAATTCCCTTTAACTGCGTTACTGCGGGCCCGACTGACCATATCTGGGGTCATATCGACTCCGATGACTTTACCGTTCCCTCCTACTTGTCGTGAGGCCAAAAAGCAGTCAAATCCGCCACCGCTGCCCAAATCCAAGACGATTTCACCGACTTTTAATTCAGCAATAGCTTGCGGGTTACCACAGCCAAGCCCGAGATTTGCTCCTTGGGGAACAGCTGTTAACTCCTCTGTGGAATAACCCATTTGTGATGAGAGGGCATCCACATCGGACGGGGCCCCACAGCAGCTACCTGCTGCGGGGGGATTGACTTCCTTAACGGCAATTTGTTGGTAATGCTTCCGTACATTTTGGCGGATCTCATTATTCGTAGGTTTATTCATCGCAAAACACTCCTTTAAATTGGATAGATGGAACAGAATTTTAACAGCTATTAAGTTTTAGTTAGCAGCAAGGCGTGCAGCAGATGGAGGTTTGCACTGGCTTAGGAAGAAAAAAGTCAAAAGATAACCGGCTTTTTTTAGAATTTGCATGTGACCATTTCCAAACGGATTGAGATCGGTACTGCTTTTCCAGTTCATGAGCTTTCATCAGGTATTCTGCAACATAGATGTTTTCATTCATTTTTAATACCTCCAACGATTTGAATTTGATAATTGTAATTTGCAAGTATAAGGAGTGAGTATTATCCTTTCACCGGAAAACAACATTTGCTGGATTGAGCCATAGCATCATTAAAGAGTTGTACGGACCGAATCACCGTTTCTCGCTCAAAGTCGGTCAAATACAAAAAAACTTCATTTAAGTAGTCATTCATTTGTGTGTCGATGGTGGTCGCTACATATTTACCTTCCACGGTGAGGGACAAGGTATAGACTCTACGATCACTAGGGTCCGGCGTTTTCTCAACCAGGTTCATCTTGGTTAAGCTCTGAACCTGTCTACTAAATGTGGTGATATCGGTTCCAAGGGTTTCAGCAATTTGCTGCATGGAAGGTTTGTGCTGGCGATCAATTTCATAAAGAATATGGCTTTGAACCGGAGAAATGTCGTGCCCACCAACCGTACAACAGTTTTTGTTCAGTAAGCCTAAACGACGGGTCATGTTTTGAAATAACTCTCGTGTATTTTCCATGTATGTTTCACCTCATGCCTTAGTTATATATTATTAATTTGCAAATTGCAAGTAATATTCTTTGTTGATTTCAAAATGAATTTGAATTAGCATATAAGCATATAGTTATATATATGGAAGGAGGCTACGCATTGGAGCAACTTGGTTATGTAGCCGATCATTTAAAGCTTTTGGGGGATAAAACCCGGCTGGCAATGCTTTCTCTATTGAGAGAAAAAGAATGGTGCGTCTGCGAATTTGTAGATATCTTTGATATGTCGCAGCCTGCCATTAGCCAGCATTTGAGAAAATTAAAGTCGCAAGGGATGGTTAAAGAAGAAAGACGAAGTCAGTGGGTATACTATTCCTTAAACGTAGACGACAAACCACATATTCAAGCTGTTCTTGAGTGTATGCCGGATTCAAAGCGGATTTTAAAATGGCTGAATAAAGAGGGACCCATAGCAACTTGTGGACCGGATTCCTCAGGCTGCTCTTCCTAAAGGTTGTTCAGTTTATCTCCTTGCGGGGATAAATGTTGCCTTCAATATAAGTATATGGTTATAAGATTATGGATTACAAAGAGGAGGAATCAGAAAAACGAGAAGATGAGGACTACGGATATCTTGGCTAATGGAGGTTTTGAACATTGGTTTGGTTGGCATGCATTATATTTTTAGCCACTTTAGTGTTGGTGATCTGGCAGCCTAAAAATTTGTCTATTGGCTGGTCTGCCTGCGGAGGAGCTGTACTTGCTCTACTGGTAGGTGTCGTCGATTTGCATGATGTTTGGGAAGTGACTCAAATTGTCTGGAATGCAACCCTAGCTTTTGTGGCCATCATTCTGATTTCGTTGGTGCTTGATAAAATTGGATTTTTCGAATGGGCGGCGCTTCACATGGCACGAGCTGCACGGGGAAGCGGAACTCGGATGTTCGTGTATGTGACCATTCTTGGAGCTGTTGTCGCTGCTTTTTTTGCGAATGATGGTGCGGCCTTAATTCTGACACCCATTGTTCTAGCGATGGTTCGAGCACTTAAATTAGATGAGAAAATGGTTTTTCCGTTTATCATAGCGAGTGGTTTTATTGCAGATACGACGTCGCTTCCGCTTGTAGTCAGCAACCTGGTGAACATTGTATCAGCCGATTTTTTTGGTATCACGTTTATGGAATATGCGGGTCGTATGGTCGTACCTAATTTATTTTCCTTATTGGCTAGTATTGTAGTTCTGTATCTCTTTTTCCGCAAAAGGATTCCAAAAACGTTTGATGATGCACAATTAATGGCACCTACAGAAGCGATTAAAGATCCAAAAATGTTCCGTATGTCCTGGATTGTTCTTGTGGTGCTGTTGATTGGCTACTTTGCATGCGAATTTTTTAGTATTCCTGTCTCAGTCGTAGCCGGTATCATAGCCATCTTTTTCTTGCTGCTGGCGAGAAAAAGTCCTGCGGTACCGTTGAAAGAAGTCATCAAGGGTGCTCCATGGGCAATCGTATTTTTCTCTATCGGCATGTATGTAGTGGTGTATGGTCTGCGTAATGCCGGTTTGACGGATCTGCTGGCTCATGTGATTCAAGCGGCTGCCGATCAAGGTATGTTTGTAAGCACCATGGGCATGGGTTTTATCGCGGCGGTTATCTCGTCGTTGATGAATAACATGCCTACGGTCATGATTGATGCACTTGCCATTAATGCCACCCATACGACTGGAATGGTCAAAGAAGCGCTGATTTACGCTAATGTAATTGGATCGGATTTGGGTCCGAAAATAACTCCGATTGGTTCATTGGCCACATTGCTATGGCTACATGTGCTTAGCTCTAAAGGTGTGAAAATATCTTGGGGAACTTATTTTAAAACAGGCATTGTTTTAACGATCCCTACTCTTTTTATTACGCTATTAGGCTTGTATCTGTGGTTAGTCATTTCATAATTGAACATTAAAGGAGACGTTTCCCATGGAGAGAAAGACAATTTACTTTTTGTGTACTGGTAACTCTTGCCGGAGTCAAATGGCAGAAGGATGGGGTAAGAAATATCTAGGTGACAATTGGAACGTATATAGTGCAGGCATTGAGGCGCACGGCCTTAATCCTAAAGCGGTGCAAGCGATGAGTGAAGTAGGTATCGATATTTCTGGTCAAACTTCGGATATTATTGATCCTGTCTTGCTGAACAGCGCCGATCTGGTGGTGACGCTGTGCGGGGACGCGGCCGATAAATGCCCTATCACTCCTCCACAAGTTTGCCGTGAGCATTGGGGATTTGATGATCCGGCCAAAGCTGAAGGATCGGAAGAAGAGAAACGGGGCGTCTTTCAGCGGGTTCGTGACCAGGTAGGAGAACGCATTAAACAATTTGCAGAAACCGGAGAATAGCAGTTCCTGCTATGAACTCGATAGAAGGAGAATGATTAAGGTGAATTATCACGCGCTTGTTGATAACAAAGTATATATTGGCGGAGAAAGTGCATTGCTTCAAGTTCTTCGGGAGCAAGATATCACGGATGTTTTTGATCTGCGAGATAACGGTACTGTGGCAGAAGGATTTCCGGCGAAAGTAACACGTCACCATTATCCGATTGTGGAACATGAGACTGGGCAAGAGGCTTCAGTACAAGCCGCTATTCAGGCGGTAAAAGAAGCAGTGAACAGCGGTAAGACCGTGTATTTCCATTGTGCTGGCGGACGGAATCGTACAGGAACCGTAGCAACTGGAGTCTTACTTGAGCTGGGTGTCGCTTCCACAGTGGAAGAGGCTAAGGCCTTGGCCAAAGAAAAACGTCCGGATATCAATATCAAGCAAGAGATGCGTGATGTGTTGAAAGGTCTTTATCCATCCAAGTAATTAAATCGATATGGCAAAGGGACTATTTCCAATGGGAGATAGTCCCTCTTTAGTTTTTTGACAATAAGGAGCACGTTTCTTTGACTTCATTACCTATGGAGAAAATTTAAACTCCCCAATCTTTTCATTTGCAAATCATACAAGCCCTATAAATTACCTGAATACAGAACTAGTGTTTGGTATTATAATAATTAAGAATGTATGTTCGTATATACGTAATCGGTTTTTTGGAGGATACAGCATGACTAAAACAACTGAGCGGACAATTCTTTTAGCGGATTGTCAGAGTTTTTATGCGAGTGTAGAAAAAGCTTCTTACCCAGAGTACAAAAATAAACCGCTTGCGGTAGCAGGCGATCCTGCACGCAGATCTGGAATTATTTTAGCGGCATGTCCTATGGCCAAAAGTTTCGGGGTGTCTACAGCAGAACGGCTCGGTGAAGCCCTTAAGAAGTGTCCTGAGCTTGTGATCGTTCGTCCCCGTATGAAGCATTATATTGATGTCTCTTTAGCAATTACGGATATATACAAGGAATACACTGACTTGGTAGAGGTGTTTAGTATCGATGAGCAGTTTCTGGATATTTCGGGGAGTTTTAAAATTTTTGGAGACTCTTTAAGCGTTGCAAGAGAAATTCAAAAAAAGGTTCTTTTACAAACCGGGGTTTGGGTACGAATAGGAATCAGTTCCAACAAGATTCTTGCCAAAAGTGCAACCGACATTTGGGCTAAAAAAAATAAGAGCGGTATATTCACGTTGCCCAAGACAAAAGTAGAGCAGCTACTCTGGCCGCAGCCAGTTAATAAAATGTTTGGGGTAGGTTCGCGGATGTCGTCCCATTTTGAGCGGCTTGGTATGACAACCATTGGCGATATTGCCAGAATGTCTTTGTCAGAGCTTAAGACCAAATTTCGTGCTCGTTTTGGAAAACAGTCGGATATACAGGCGGAGGTCATGTGGAAAACTGCCAATGGCTTAGATGAGAGTCCTGTGACTTCACATACCTTAAGTTCCCCGCAAAAGTCGATAAGTCATATGATGACCCTACCCCAGGATTATTTGGAACCAAATGAAGTAGACACAATATTGCTTGAACTCTCGGAAGAAGTTTGTCGAGACAGTCGCCGTAAAGGGTATATGGGCTCTGTCGTGACTGTCAGTTGTACTTGTAGTCCATATGAAGCACCTACCGGATTTTCAAGGCAAATGAAGCTTCCAGATCCGACTAACAATACGAATAAAGTGTACAACCAAGCAAAAAAAATATTTTATAATTTTTGGAACGGTATGCCGATACGACGCTTAGGTGTTACATTAAGTGGGCTGGTTGACAACCAAACTTATCAGCTTTCCTTCTTTGAGGATCATGAGCGTATCCGTTCCCTCGAAGAAGCAACAGATAAAATTAAAGAACGCTATGGTAGCGCAGCTATCGTAAGAGCGTCCTCTTTGACCCACGCTGGTCAGGCACTGGAGAGATCCCTAAAAATCGGGGGGCATTATAAATAAACAGTTCAGGAATAAGGAAGAGACCAATATCTACCACTATGCGTTTAGAATGCTACTTTAAGGATAATACCATAAATCAATAATTAAAGTAAAAATATATGTTTATATTACTAAAGGAATATAATGTATAAAATGTGCCAATTTATAATGAGAGTGTAGAAAATAAATGAGAAGAACATTGAATAATCTTTCTCAACATTTTAGTCGAAAATAGTCTGAAATACTCTATTAAGTCCTTAAAAGATACTATCCAGATCAGGTTAAAGAAATTGGAAAATCATTTAAGTGAGATGGAGAAAAATTAGAAAAGAGGATATATCTAATTGTTCTGAAAGTAGTGAAAATAAATTGAAAAAGCGGTGAATAAACTTTTGTTCACACATTATCGCAGAAATGAGCATAAATCTTTTTATTTATGCTCATTTTTTATTTATGCTCATTATTCAACTGCCCAAAAATACTGTTTTTTCGGGCGAATAATGAATTTTTAAATTTATGCACATCTATTCTTATATTGATACCCAAAAGAACGGTTTCCACTTCCGCAGGCTGGAGATAGTCTCGGGGAAGAGTCATCATATGACCGATGGATTTAGGAGGTGTCTCAAATGTTTCCGGCTTAACCGGGCTATGATCGATCCCGTTAGCAGTTCGCCATATCACCTCTGCCTGTATGTTGGACTGTTTGCCGAAATGAGAGCGGAATCTGTCCTGAAGCCGGGGTAAGGGAGTACGGGCGATGTCCCCAATGGTATACAGTCCAAGCCTCTCCAAATGTCGTTCCATACGCGAACCGATACCGAACATAAGACGTACTGATTGGGGCCACAGCAAAGTTGCAATGTCAGACGCAGGCAACAAGAAAATGCCGCTGTCATTTTTTTTAGCCCATATATCTGTTGCGGTTTTAGCCAGCATTTTATTGGGACCGATACCAATTCGAATCCATACTCCTGTTTGTGCGAGCACTTTCTGCTGAATTTCACTTGCAATGCTCATTGGATCTCCGAACAGGGAGAGACTTCCGCTCATATCTAGAAATTGTTCATCAATGCTGAAAACCTCAACCAAATCCGTATATTCATTATAAATTTCTGTTATTTTTAATGAGACATCGATATAATGCTGCATGCGCGGGCGTACAATGATAAGGTCAGGACATTTTTTTAGAGCTTCCCCCAGACGTTCTGCAGTGGATATACCAAGTTTTTTTGCCAGCGGACACGCAGCTAAAATAATGCCTGAACGAAGTGCAGGGTCACCGGCCACAACGAGCGGCTTATGTTGGTAGGTGGGATTATCCGCTTTTTCGACGCTGGTGTAAAAGCTTTGGCAGTCCGCTAGAAATATGGTTCTACTTCCACGCTCCTTCAAAATGTTGACCTCCTCCCCTGATATGTAATTGATCATATTCCAAAATATTCTTGAACGTATACTCTTATAGTAGTATTATATACAGAACAAGTGTTCCTAACACAAATGTATTTTTTGGAACATTACAGTTTACGGGAAACCTAGCATGGCGTATCATATTATCTTGAACAAAAACAAGTGGAAATGAATGAATATTGAGGGGAGAAAACCATTTTTATGAACCCAAAACGTCGACCATCATCTCAAAAACGCAGTAGGTGGCGCATTTTTGGCAGAGTTTTGCTGATTAATATCAAGTGGTTCTCGCTTGCGGGTGTACTTGGAGTGCTGTTTGCCGGAGGTCTTATATCCGGTTATGTGGCGGCACTGGTTCATGATGAACCTGTACGATCACGTCAATTGATATATGAAAAGGTAAATGAGAATGCTCTGACCAGCTTTGTATTTTTTAATGATCAGGTAACTCCGGTTGGAAGAATGCGCATGGAGGAGGACCGACAGCTCGTTGACCTGAAGGATGTTCCTCAGTCCATTGTGGATGCCCTCATTTCAACGGAAGACAGCCAATTTTATGAGCACCATGGTGTAGATTTAAAGGGGACGGCTCGTGCTGTCAAGCAGAAGCTTTTGAATGAAAACCGCCAAACTGGCGGCAGCACACTGACACAGCAGGTAGCCCGAAGAGTTTTCCTGAGTCTGGATAAAACGGACAGCCGAAAGGTGAAGGAAATGCTGCTGGCACTACGTATGGAGCGTTTTATGGGCAAAGACAAAATATTGACGGCTTACTTAAATAAAATGCCTTTTGGTAATGGTTCCGCTGGTTACAATTTGTATGGAATCAAGTCTGCTTCGTTAGGGATTTTCAATGTAAGCGACCTACATAAGCTTCATATTGCTCAAGCGGCTTATTTGGCAGGTCTTCCACAGCTGCCATCTGTTTATTCCGCTTTTGATGGTAAAGGGAATTTTGATGAAGAAGGTTTCAATAAAGCGATGGAGCGCCAACGCGTTGTGTTGGGAAGAATGCTGGCAACAGGCAAACTCACGCTGTCCGAATATAACGAGGCGCTTCAATTTGATGTGAGAGCGACCCTTGCCCCACATCGCGAAAAAAGCTATAATACATTCCCTTATTTGATGCTGGAAACAGAGCGGGAGGCCGCACAGTTGTTAGCACTCCAGCAAAATCCGAATCTCACAGCAGCCGAGATTTCTAAGCCTGAGCATGCTGAACTTCTTCAAAATACGCGAGAAGAGTTGCAACGATCCGGCTATCGAATTTATACAACGATAAATAAAAAAATTTATAGCAATATGCGGCAGATTGCAGCCAATCCACAAAATTTTTCTCCATACAGTAAGAAGAAGGGGCTAGAACAGATTGCAGCAATCATGATTGATCATAAGACAGGGGCTATCCTCGGTATGATCGAGGGCCGGGATTTTAATACCGAGCAAATGAACTATGCAACTCAAATGACACGTCAGCCGGGTTCTGCCATAAAGCCTATTGCTGCTTACTTACCTGCTTTGGAGAAGGGCTACACTCAGCCCGCCGGTCTTATTGATGATTCACAAATCATATTGAAAGACGGACGTAAGGGTTATCATATTCCTAAAAATTATAACAGAAGGTATGAAGGGCTTATGACAGCCCGTGAAGCACTCAATCGGTCAATCAACATCCCTGCACTGAGGCTGTTTTTATATGAAGTTAAAATTCCAAACGCTTGGAATTTTGTGCGTTCTCTTGGAATTACAACGATTCAACCACAGGATGAACATGCTCAAACAGGAGTGCTAGGTGGACTTAGTAAGGGGGTATCCGTCGAGGAACTGACCGCAGCATATGGGACAATTCCCAATATGGGCGTGTATAATGCCCCTCACTTGATCAGTAAAATTACAGATGCCAACGGTAAGATTGTATATGAATTTAAACCACAGACAAAGCGTGTATATTCGCAGCAAACCGCATTTTTGATGACGGATATGCTCAGAACCGTTATATCAGACCCGAGAGGAACTGGCAAACGTCTGCAAAAAGCTTTTAAAAGCTACGGTACCATTGATATCGCGGGTAAAACGGGTACGACACAGAACTTTGGTGATGTGTGGTTTATGGGATACACACGTGACGTTACGCTAGGCGTCTGGGCTGGTTATCGCCAACAGGTTAATACATTATCTCAAGAAGGTCACACCAGAGCACAGTCTGTGTGGGCACTGATCATGAATGAGGCGGTCAAGGACCAGCCTGAGCTTTTTAAGCATAAGCATTTTATACAGCCGGAAGGCGTTGTGAAAGTTACAGTATCTAGTCTTACAGGTAAGCTGCCAGGGCGTTATTCTCGCCAATCGGGTCACCTCGTGACTGACTGGTTTAACCAAAAGTATGTGCCGACCGAAGTCGGAAGAGAACAGCTTCCACGTTCTGCTAGACCAGTAGTTCCGTCCAAACCAGAGGTCAAGAAAGAAGATGTCCCTGAGGTTAAGGTGCCTGCAACAGATCAAGAGGAGCTTCCACCAGAGGAAACATCTCCTGCTGTTCCTGACACAGATGCAGAGATCGAACCGCTTGATGAGAATAACGATGTGCCATCAACAGATACATCGCAACCTTCTATTGAAAGCGAACCGGAGACACCTTCTGAATCAGAGAACCAGAGTGGTGCTCCAAAAACTCAGCCTGACGAGGTTATCTATCCTGAACCAACGGCTGATCAATCCAACAACTAAGCAACACGGGCGATCAGTCTGTTGTAATTATGAGTAGAGCCAGCATTTTATGCGGCTCTGCTCTTTTTTTTCATATTTTAGATTTCTCCTTTTTGAAAATACGAGCCAAATTATTTGCTATGTAACCAATGGGCTTTAAAATCTTCTCTTTGTTTAGGCAAGTAGGCAAGGCGAGATTATAAGGGGGCATAGTCTTGGGTCAGATCAATTCCCAGGTAGTATCCGAGTTTACGCCGAACCTCACTGCGGGCAAAGGATGAAAGCATGAAAAATCGCCTTTGGTAACCGCGGCATACATACAAAACCTCTACGCCTTCATGATTTCGGATTTCGCTGTATATTTTCACTCCCTGTCTTTTCATTCGCGCTTTTGTTTCTGCTAATTGAACAGTTATGCGCTGTTGTACTTCAGTCAGGCTACGAATATACAAATCGGGCATTTTTAGAGGAGAGATATTCATAATACGAATGTCTCGTTCCAACACATCTAGCACAAGAGTTAGAAGTACACACATCTTGATCAGTCCTGCGTCTTCTTCAGAAGGCAAAGGAGCTTTATGCTTGTTATCAAGTACCTTTTTGTTTGTCATAAATATCTCCTTTACTTGGAGTAAAATTACAATATATAATAAGTATATAGAACACACGTTCTGTATATACCTCATCATAGAGATTTTTCTATTGCCAAAGCAATCATCAATTATTGGAAAAGGGGCAGGGAGCCCTACTTCCATGTGCCATTGCCTAAAGGTTCTTTCGTATATGACCGATGACAGTCAAACAGAGTTTGTGTTAAGCTGATGGATAAAAAACCTTACATAGAAGGGGATAGTGTTCTGCTAGCGGTCATTTTTACTATTTAACTTAAGAAAGTAGAGAAAGAAGGTTTACATATTGTCACGTTCGTTATATGTAGCTTTATTATTGTTGAGCCTTATTTGGGGCGGTTCCTTTATGTTTATTAAGGTGTTATTGCTACATCAAGTAGGACCGTGGACCATTGTATTTCTGCGCTCCAGCTTTGGTCTTATTTTTATCGTCTTATTAATGCTTCTTATGCGCAAGCCGTTTAAAATCAAAAGCATTCCGTGGAAATCGGTTATTCTGGTAGCATGTGTCAACATGGTTTTACCATGGACATTGATTGGTTTTAGTGAGACCAGAATAGCTAGCAGCATGGCTTCTGTATTGAATGCGACCACGCCAATATGGACTATGTTGGTGGGCCTTGTCTTCTTCGGAGCTATATTTCATCGCCTGCAGTGGTTAGGAATGGGGCTCGCTTTTATAGGAATTATTATTTTATTGGGTATTAATCCTGCCTCTATTATTTCTGTTGATCCTGTAGGTTTTGGATGTATGCTGCTTGCGACTCTCTGCTACGGATTTGGAACACAGCTCTCCAAACGTTTTCTCTCCAATCTTTCCATGTATCAGGCTACCTTTGCGACACTGTTTGGTGCGACAGCAGGGGGTGGTATTATGATGGCAATTGTAGAGAGACCGGATTTGTCGATCGTTTCTGTTCCAGGAGTATTGGGTTCCCTCATAGGGCTAGGAGTTTTGGGATCAGGGGTAGCATATATCTTGTTCAACTATATGATTTTGCGCGGGAGTGCGGAATTCGCTTCTTCGGTAACGTATTTTGTACCCGTGAGCGCCATCGTATGGGGCTTTTTACTTCTGAATGAGCATATCGGCTGGAACGTGCTGACCGGGCTGCTTCTTATACTCGGGGGCGTATTTATGGCCAATCAGCGCAGAACAGCCAAACTAAGGGTAATAGCTCCAAGTGAAAATAAAACTCACTCAGGTCATTAAGTGTGTATTCGCCAAACCTTTGGTATAATGCGTCAACTCGCACATACAATAAAGCATGCTCGCACATAAAATAAAATATGGTGCAGCAAAAAAAGCAAGCTGTTTAGCAGGTGACAAGGTGTGGTATAATAAATTATAGAATTATATGCACCACAGAAATGTCGGAGTTTTATTCCACAAAAGAAAGGATCAGGATACCATGTGTCCCCGAAGGATACTTCCCCAAAGGACGATTTGGAAACGATTTGATCTGTCTTATACTTAGCTTTTCCGCGGAGTAACGTCAAGTTGCGAAAGCCAACTCTGCGGAAGAGGGGATTGTACATGCGAAGGACCAAGTCCTCCAGGCACATCTTACCAGGTTGCTTCCGTAAGAGTGGGTTCATCCACATCAAACTTACGAGAAACCGAGGGAGCCTGTATGAGGAAAACTTACGAATCTATCGTGAACAATGGAGCACTGAGACAGATTGCTGTCATGTTGCTCGGAACATGCATTTTAGCTTTTACGTACTATCACATTAATGCCCAGAATCATTTATCAGAGGGCGGATTTGCAGGCTTAGCTTTGCTGGGTCATTATGCGTTTGGCATATCTCCAGCATGGAGTATGCTGATGCTTGATGTTCCCGTCATATTGCTAGCATGGGTACTGAAGGGCAAAAGATTTATGATGCTAGCATTAATCGGAGCCGTCGCCTTTTCACTGTTTTATGCAGGATTTGAGAAATATTCGACTCTGGTTATAGACCTGCATGGAAATCTGCTAATAGCAGCTCTACTTTGTGGGGTGCTCACAGGTTTAGGAGCCGGAATCGTACTGCGATTCGGTGGAGCAACCGGGGGCGATGATATTTTGTCTCTGCTAATCAGCGAGTGGCGCGGATGGAAAATCGGCAATGTGTTTATCGTCAGTGACATCATCGTACTGGGATTATCGCTGTTGTATCTGCCTGTGAAGGAAACAATGTTTACAATACTGGCTGTGTGGCTTGCCGGAAAAATAATTACATGGACGACCACGTTCCAATTGCACCGACCTGTGAAAAAGGTACTCCCAGCGGCTATTCCCGCTAAAAAGGTAGTTGCCAAAACAGTGCCGGTCGTCCACAGCCTTCGTCAATAAGGAAAGGGTGTTACGTCAGGAGAGAAATCTTCTTACGTAACACCCTTTCGCTGTATTTAGCTTCATCAGAAAGGCTTTAAAGTAGAATGGATACACCCGTTCTGTTCGCCTCCCTCTCCTTTGATCGCTCAGAGACCCTCGTGCAGTACCACACAAATGAACCTTTAGTATGGGAAGAGGCAAGTGTTGATCATCATACTAAGTACTGCTTGAATGCTATTTTTTATATTTTTTCTACTGCTTCTTATTTTTTTCTACTGGATGATTATCGTTCCATTCCTCAGCTTGTGCAGTGGCAATCGCAATCGCACGCCCTTCTTCATAGCCTTCGCGGAGTAGAGCGTTAGCGATATCAACGGCTTTTTCTCGCACACGGGGTTCTAGATTTTTCATGGATGGCGGGTAATCATGTTTGTTCCAAGGCATGGTTGCACACTCCTTTTTAGCAGGTGATGTATTATGTATTACCCGTTGTCGGCTTAGACTAACAAAAATTAGAGTAATGAATATATTGTAAAATTTATCTTAAGAAAAAGCGTATAATGGTGAGCAGAATACCAGAAAAAGGAGTGAAACATTTGCTTGCCTGGGGTTTCGTTTTTTTACTAACCATCATCATTCATACTACCGATAGCTTGTCCTATGCTCTTCGGCTTGGTGGTTTGCGAGCACGTCGGATTGGATTGGCATTAACCGTGGCCGGAATGCTGCTGTTGGTTTCACGTACCTCCAATATGGCACAGGGACCTTTACTTGGAGGGATGGTCGATCAGGCTAAAGAGGCAGCACAATTGGGCGGAACGGATATGAGACTGGAACTGTATATGCACGGGGTACTGCTGGCCGCCACCGTTGGAACTATGCTTGCTATATTACTGTATCCAACAGTGGTACGCATGTCAGCCAGATGGATTGTACATTTGGAGCATACTGGATCTATTCCGGCTTTAATACGTCATTTAATAAAGCGAAATTGCTGGAAGCATGCAGGCTACTACATAAAGCGCCCTAGCTGGTCCATGTTTACCTCTCTGATCAGTGGAGTGATCCCCAAGCGTCTAATTATTTTAAATATTGCCGTTACCGCAATTTATACAACCGGAGTGGTATCTGCCTTGTATGCGTCATTCCTATGGCCCGCTCAAGGTACGGCAATGTCAATGTCGTCAGGCTTAATCAATGGTGTCGCGACGGTATTGTTGACCTTGTTAATTGATCCAAGATTGGCGGTGTTGTCAGAAAAAACGCTACGAGGGGAGCTGCCCCTAATCCGAATGAACAGCGTGTACGGATGGATGATCATCTCGCGTTTGGCAGGAACTTTATTAGCTCAGCTATTGCTGGTACCGCTAGCCATTTGGCTTGGGTGGGTGATGAGCTAAATCAGTAGATGCGCTACCATATCAAAAAAAAGCTGACCCGTGATCATCGAATACAGATAGATTCCGGGTCAGCCTCGTTATTTTTACGGCTACTTACTTTTCAAATAATGACTTATAGGCTCCATATCCTTCACGCTCCAAGTCTTCCTGAGGCACAAAGCGGAGCGCGGCAGAATTGATGCAATAACGCAAACCCTCTGGACCTGGACCATCATCGAATACGTGCCCTAAATGGGAATCTGCTTCGCGACTTCGGACCTCGGTACGAATCATGAAATGGCTGAGATCGGTCTTTTCTTTGACATTGTAACTGCGCAACGGACGGGTAAAGCTAGGCCAGCCGCAACCCGCATCATATTTGTCCAGTGAACTAAACAAAGGTTCTCCTGATACGATATCCACGTAAATGCCTTCAGCTTCATGATCCCAAAACTCATTTTGAAATGGGCGCTCGGTTGCGTTTTTTTGTGTTACTTCGTATTGAATAGGCGTCAGCCGATCTTTAAGATCGGATTTATCAATCTTGGCAGACCAATTTTGCTCAATAAAATCTTCACGTCCTGAGCCTTTGCGATAGCGTTTGTAGTGAGCGGGGTTCTTCTTATGATAGTCCTGATGATATTCTTCTGCTTCATAAAAAGTTGCCGCAGGCAGGATAGATGTAGCAATGGGCTTGTCAAAACGGCCACTTTGAGCGAGAGCTTCTTTGGAAGCCTCTGCCTTGATGCGTTGTTCATCATTATGATAGAAAATAGCCGTTTGGTAGGATGAACCTCTATCGTGGAACTGTCCACCTTCATCCGTTGGATCAATCTGTTGCCAAAATAGCTCCAACAGTTTTTCATATGGGAACACTTGAGGGTCGAATGTAATTTGTACGGCTTCCACATGTCCCGTTGTTTCAGAGCATACCTCTTCATAGGTAGGATTTTCGGTATGTCCCCCTGTATATCCAGATCTAACCTTCAAAATACCGGGCATTTCCTCAAAAGGGGAGACCATGCACCAGAAGCAGCCACCCGCAAAAGTTGCCTTTTCTACCGTATTTGGATTGTTGGTGCTCATATTTTATCACTCCAATCTGAGAATGTTTAATTAGTTGTTATTTAAATAGCTTACAATTAAATTATATACGGGATTTTTGCAAAATCCAACGAAACATCAGAAAGTACTCAGTTGCGTAGCTGTAGTGTGTCCCAAAAACTGCAATGAAACATTCTACAGAAGCGGCACAAACTCATTGGTGTTATGTTTTGTTGACGCGCCTAACTCTTTTTCTGTAAAGTACAAACCCTCCACCTACCAGTGCAGTATATAGCAGCAAAATAAGCAAACCCGTGATTGGATGTTCCGCAAAGGTACCGCCTGCATAAGCATACACTGCAATCGCGGGAAGCTTGCCGATCGCTGTGCCTAGCATAAAGCTCCAAAACGGAAACCCTGCTACTCCGGCATATACATTTACAGCTGCCTGAGGAATGATTGGAATCAAACGAGCCAGTAGCACAGCAGTAAAAGGCTCTTTCTCCATGACCTGATTGAAGCGCTCCAGTGCGGGAACACGCTCCAAATATGTACGTCCTTTGTCACGGAACAGGGTACGTACAGCACTGTAAACGACCAACGCAGCCAAAGTAGTGCCAAGCCAGCAAATCAAAGCACCTTGCCAGGCGCCTGCTGCATAAGCAATGGAAGCGATAATCAGCTTGTAAGGGATAAACGGAATTAATGCGAATAAAAATGCGAGCAGTAGCAGAACCGGAAAGGAGGTTTGCTTGTTTGCCCAGGCGAGCCAATCATATCTGTAGATAAACGCGATGCAGAGCAGCGAAACATAAGCCGCGGGGAGCAACCATTTTTTCATTTATATACCTCTTTCAATATCCCTGTTCGGCTTATTGCTTATACAGAAAAAAATGGGGTTCACATTCCCAAAAATGTATGCTATACTGCCACTAACAGAATAGTTCCCAAAGGGGAGTAGCTCAGCGAGTAAAGTCGTCATTACGGGATTCTTAATCCCCGGCTTTATTGGCAACGTAATGTTGTAAGCGAGACCTTTGCCAGGATTTTAGGAATCCGGGTAAATGGTCTTTTTTTGATGCCAAAATTGGGTCAAGCGCCATTTCCGGATTCCGCGAAATGGCGCTTTTTTTTTAGTATAAAGCGCTGAACTATGTACAGTATAACAAATAAACAAAGAAGGTGGGAGAAACGTATGGATTTTTTGTCAATTGAGTTTTTAACCGCATTATTGTCCATTATTATCATTGATCTGGTGCTAGCTGGTGACAATGCGATCGTAATTGGCTTGGCGGCGCGGAATGTTGATAAGGCCAATCAAAAGAAGGTCATTATCTGGGGAACGGTCGGAGCAGTCGTCATTCGTGTGATTGCTACAGTACTGGTCACATACTTACTGCAAATATATGGATTGCGTTTGGTTGGGGGTCTGGCCCTTATCTATATCGCCTATAAGTTGTTGGTCGAAGAGAAAAAACATGAAATTTCAGCTACAAATCAGATGTGGGCAGCGATTCGCACCATTATTATTGCGGATACAATGATGGGACTCGATAATGTGCTTGCTGTTGCGGGAGCCGCTCATGGAAATATGCTACTTGTTATTCTCGGTCTGGCAATCTCCGTTCCGATCATGGTGTGGGGAAGCACGATTATTCTGAAACTGACAGAACGTTACCCAGTAGTGATCACGATTGGAGCCGCAGTATTAGCGTATACCGCTGCTAAAATGGTGGTGGCCGAGCCATTAATTGCACACTGGTTCGCAAATGGAGTCGTTAAATACGGTTTTGAAGCCTTGATTGTAGTTCTGGTTGTAGCCATCGGGATGCGTGTTAAAAAAGTAAAAAGTGAGAAAACAAAAAAAGAAGCGTTGCACGCATAAGCTAACTTATATTGAAGTAATCTGGCTGAAGCTGGATACTCAAGTCTTAGAGGCTGTTCCTCAGATCCATCTGGATCAGGGGCAGTCTCTTTTCTTTGCTTGTCAGCGGACTTCCATGTAAACTAGACAACAGATGAAATGAGTGATTAGAGGTGGAACGATATGGACAAGCAAATCAAGACAAGAGTAGCTATTGCAGGATTAGGTGGAATCGCTCGTAAAGTGTATCTGCCGTTACTGGCTGCACACCAAGGCGTAGACATTGTAGGAGTGATGAACCGTTCACAGGAGCCGGTCAGTTCTACTATGGAGCAGTATAGACTACCAAGAGGAACGACGGACGTGAAGGAAATGCTGGCATGGGAGCCGGAAGCTGTATTTATACATGCGGCCACCGAAGCTCATTTTGACCTAGTTATGGCGTGTATTGAAAAAGGGATAGCGGTGTACGTAGATAAACCATTGTCCTATGATGTTCGTCAAAATTTGGAAATGACTGCTTTCGCGGAAGCACAGGCTGTACTGCTGGCGGTAGGTTTTAATCGACGTTTTGCTCCGCACTATGTGGCTGCAAAAGCTTGGCTAGAGGAAGTGGGCGGTTTCAGTCAATGTGCGGCGATTAAACACCGAACTGGATATGATCGTAGACCGGCGACACAGACGGTTTATGATGATTTAATTCATATGCTTGATTTGCTACTGTGGCTGGGTGGCGATAATTATGAGCTACTACATAGTAGTCTGGATACAACAAGTGAAGGGTATATGGACGCTGCGTTCGGGACTTTGCGTTTGGGGAATGCTGCCGGTACATACAGTATGAGCAGACAGGCAGGAGCTGACATAGAGAAGCTGGAGCTTCACGGGGCAGGACGGTCTGTTGAAGTCACGAATATGGAACAGGCTGTTTTCATGCAAAAAAATCATTTATCACGAACGCAAACTTTTGGAAGCTGGGAGACAATATTGGAAAGACGGGGATTCACCGGGGTGGTGAATCATTTTCTGGAGCATATTCATCGTCCGGAGGAGTGTGCTATACAAGCTGGAAAAGTGTTGGAAAGCCATATGCTAGCGGAAGAACTGATTAGTGGTTTGAGTGATTAATATCGAACCATGATGATCCAGACATCAAGAATTAGGTTGAAGGAGAAATGTATCAATGGAAGAAGACAACCGCGGTAAACAGGTAGAAGAAGCCATCATTGAAAATTATAAGCAAGAAGAAGATATGATGATCCTTGTGTTTGCTCAATGGTGCATCAATAACGACTTGGAACCAGAGGAATTATATCGTACAGCGTATCCGCAGCAGGATAGCAACGAGCGTCTGCTGCGAATACGCAAGCTGACTGTATCGCGCGAAGAAGCAGGTGATATTCCGCTGGATACGGTATTAGGGGTGCTGTCCATGTTCGGAAATGAGGACTTGGCGATGGTCGTATCCGAGGCGGCCGCCGAGCTCCCGTCGGAACGGAAATAAGTCCACCTATAATAAAGCATCTGGCAAAGTCATTCGTGGCATCGTGGAAATAAACTGTTTTTACTGAGGATATTGTTGATCGGGGAGGGTAAGCTGACGATGGAAGATATACCTGTGCCAAGTACTTGTAAAGGCTGTGAAAGAGATATCGCTTTATCGGAAGAGCAAATTACCAGAATTCTTAACAATATGAGACCCAAAATGGATTGTGTAAACGATGAAGTATACAAAGCCAGACTGTTGGCCTGTGCACAATGCAATGAGTTAATGTCCGGTCACACATGTGGCATTAGTGGAAGTATTGTTCGTATACGTGCCTTGGCAGTAACTCAAAATTGTCCCAGCTACCATGGTTCACGTTGGCAAGGATCAGTTTGAAAAATGCAAAGCCCAGACTCAATTAAATCTGAGATTACAGGCTAAAGTAGTCATCCCCTGGTCTGCCTTAATGGCAGACCTTTTTGGTTTGCTTGGACTTTGTTGTTAGCAATTGACAAATTGTAGACAATAAAATATATTAAATACGTAAAATGTTTTTGTTTAATTATTAATATTTATATTAATAAAAGGATTGTTAGGTGTGACAATGTGTAATATTAGAGTTCGAAAAGAGAACGGTAGTGTGAGTGTAATTTATGCGGTTATGAAAGCGTAATCATTTTTGTGATACTTCAACAATTTTAATGTTTGGGAGGTTTTGTGGTGAAGGGTTCTGTTATTGTAAATACCGATTGGGAACAGGGCGTTATTAATAAAAATATTTATGGGCAATTTGCCGAGCATCTTGGACGATGCATTTATGAAGGTTTATGGGTGGGACAGGACTCTCCAATCCCTAACACTGACGGAATTCGAAATGATGTGGTGGAAGCGCTCAAACAGCTGAACATTCCTGTGCTGCGTTGGCCAGGGGGCTGTTTTGCCGATGAATATCATTGGAAAGATGGGATCGGACCGAAAGAAAACCGCAAAAGAATGGTAAATACGCACTGGGGCGGTGTGGTTGAAAATAACCATTTTGGTACACATGAGTTTTTCCAATTGTGTGAGCTATTGAATGCAGAGCCGTATATCTGTGGGAATGTAGGCAGTGGTACAGTGCAGGAAATGTCGGAGTGGGTAGAGTACATGACCTTTGACGGGGAGTCCCCTATGGCTGCATGGCGTCAGGAAAACGGTCGTGAGAAACCATGGAAGCTCAAATATTTTGGAGTTGGTAACGAAAACTGGGGTTGTGGCGGTAACATGCGCCCGGAATATTATGCTGACCTGTATCGCCGCTATCAGACATATGTCCGTAATTATGGAGAGAATCGCATTTATCAAATAGCTGGTGGGGCGAATGTGGATGATTATCGTTGGACCGAAGTACTGATGCGCGAAGCCGGGCACCTTATGGACGGTTTGAGTCTACACAACTACACAATACCGGGGAGTTGGGAAGGGAAACGACACGCAGTCGGTTTTGATGAAGCAGAATGGTTTGAGACGATGAAAAAATCATTGCACATGGATGAATTGATTACTCGCCACTCTGCCATTATGGACCAATATGATCCTGACAAACGGGTTGGGCTGATCGTCGATGAATGGGGAACTTGGTTCCTGACCGAACCAGGTACCAATCCTGGCTTCCTGTATCAGCAAAATACGATGCGGGATGCGCTGGTAGCCGGACTACACCTGCACATATTCCATAATCATCATGATCGTGTGCAGATGACGAATATTGCTCAAATGGTCAACGTTTTGCAAGCGATGGTTCTAACTGAAGGCCATGCTATGCTGTTGACCCCGACATACCATGTATTTGAAATGTTCAAAGTGCATCAGGATGCACAAGCACTGGCTATTCATGCGAAGGTAGGCAATTATGAGTATGATGGAGACTCCATCCCACAAGTAAGTGTGTCCGCCTCTAAGGCACAAGATGGCTTTATTCATATAAGCTTATGCAATGTCCATCCGGGCGAATCGGCAAATTTAAGCCTTGAGCTAAGAGGGATCGAAGAGGTTAAGAAGATCAATGGTGTTGTCTTAGCCAGTGACGATATGCAGGCACATAATACATTTGATCAGCCAGAGCGTGTAAAAAAGAAAGCTTTTACATCTTATCAGCTGCAAGGTCAGCATTTGGATGTTACACTGCCACCGATGTCGGTTGTGATGCTGACAATCGCTCCTTAAAAAATTAGATTGTGGTATGTAAGCAGCACCCGTTAAATGATTTGTTAGAAAAAAGTGAGCGTTCCCCTGAACGCTCTCTTTTTTTCTACAATTGCTCGCGGTGAATCAGTCTGAATTCCTTAGGCGACATACCGAAGCGGGAACGAAACACACGGTGAAAGTATGTGTAGTTTGCAAATCCTGACGATTCTGCGGCTTGTTCCAGTGACATGGGACTGAAAATGATACGCTCCCTTGCCATGTTGAGCCTGATGTCCAGTGTGTACTGCATAATGCTCGTATCGAACGTTTCCTTAAACAGGTGTACTGCTCGGGATACGCTGATTCCGACGTGTGAAGACACGTCATCCAGCTTAAAATTAGATGATGCATTTTCTTCAATATAATTTTTTATCTGATAAGCAAGATAGTTATGATGAGTAGCAGTGGGCTGCTCGGATAGTATACGGTCAAACTCCAAACATAAAATGCGTATGTAATAGCTTGATATTTCCGGGTAAGGATTAGAAATACGTCGCTGTTCCAACACGAGCTGACGAAATAGGCCAAGCAGGGCTTCTGTGAGCTGAACCTTAATTCGGTTGGGACGTTTGTGATGATTCCACCACTCATCTACCCAGGGACCACCGAAAAAAATATGATAATCCCCACTTTCTACAACCTGCTCTCCCATGGGGTTCAACTCACTGTGAATATCCAGTTCATAAGGTTCGGTAGGATTGAATAGCAGCAGGTCACCTGCCTCAATCCGTGTCATTTTCCCGTCAATGCGTGCTTGGCAGCGTCCATCTGTTTGCAGTCGGAACAAATAATTTTTGATTCCATCAGGCTGGTTCGAATAAAAGGGCTTACGGTGGAAGGAATAGCCTGCGGTAAGAACCTGGCAAGGCTCAATGATAGACATGATGATGACTCCTTTTGGGCATATGGCTGTTTCAAATATTGACCAGATTGTTCATGTTTTAATCATATTATTCATTTTAAACGAAAGCAAAATAGAATACCATGTGAACTGTAAAGCTTACATGTTAGATGAGAAAGTACATGTTAGAGGCCAAGGAGTGTGAAGACGTAAAACGAATCAAGGCCGGGATTATCAGCTGTGGTAACACTAGCTCGGTATATCTTAAAATTCTCCAAACCAACTTGCCCTTTGAAGTAGTGACCTTTGGTGATCTATTGAATGGAAGGGCCAAGGAGAGGGCCAATAAATTGAATGTTGAAAACGTATACAAAGTGGATGAATTGCTTCACCAGCCTGAGATGGAGCTTGCATTTTATCTGCCAGTGCCTGGCAGCCATGCACGGCAGATGTGCGGATACCAAAGGCGGGCAAGTATGTGTAATGGAACAGATATAACAGAAATTCATCCTAACGAAGAGGTGAAGGGGATTGACTAAAGTAGGATTGCAATTATACACAGTTAGGGAAGAGCTTGAACAGGATTTTGAAGGCACATTGCGCAAGGTAGCTGAGCTGGGCTATAAAGGGGTTGAGTTTCATAGCTTCTTCGGGCGTAGTGCCAAGGATGTCAGGGCGCTTTTGGATGAACTAAATCTGGAAGTTGTCGGAACTCATATACAATACAGCCGCTTGCTGCATCATTTGGATGAGGAAATTGCGTATCACAAAGAATTGGGCAACAAGTACCTCATTGTTCCTTATTTAACCGAAGAAGAGCGGGAGTGGGATGACCTTTTTGTTAATCTGAATCGTATTGGTAAAAAAGTAAAGGAGCATGGGTTGATACTGGCTTATCACAATCATGATTTTGAGCTAACAGAGAAAATCAATGATCACCCGGTATTCGATGCTTTATATGATGCGGTTCCCGATGATTTGTTACAGGTCGAAATGGATACTTGTTGGGTATACTATGCGGGCTATGATCCGGTGGAATACATCGGACGATATCGTGGACGCCTGCCTATCATTCACTTAAAGGATATGGCACGCGACGAGCAGAAAAAAGCAGTTACTGTAGAGTTAGGCCAAGGAGAAGTGCAGCTTCAGACCATTACAGATGCCGCTATTGAAGCAGGTGTGGATTGGGTTGTTGTGGAACAGGATTTCAGCTCAAATCCTCCAATCGAAAGCATTGAAACCAGTATGAAGTGGCTCCAACAATACGCAGCTCAGGGAGGAAATATTCATGTCTAAAACACTTAAGATCGGGATTATCGGTTGTGGGGGCATTGCTAACGGTAAACACTTACCGAGTCTTGCCAAGCAAAAGAGAGCAGAAATCATAGCTTTCTGTGACATTATACAGGAACGTGCTGAAGAGGCTGCTGAAAAGTATGGTGCTGAAGGATCGCAAGTTTATAGCGACTACCGTCAGCTGCTAGAAAATAAAGACATTGAAGTTGTGCATGTATGTACCCCTAACGACTCGCACTCAGAAATTACGGTAGCGGCACTTGAGGCAGGTAAGCATGTATTATGTGAAAAGCCAATGGCTAAAACTGCTGAGCAGGCACGGGAAATGCTTGATGCGGCCAACCGTACAGGCAAAAAGCTATCCATTGCTTATCAAAATCGTTATCGTGATGACAGTCTGTATCTGAAGCAATTGGTCGAGCAAGGAGAGCTTGGTGAGATTTATCTTGGTAAAGCCATTGCTCTACGCCGCCGTGCGGTTCCCACCTGGGGAGTGTTCTTGGATGAAGAGAAACAGGGTGGTGGCCCGCTGATTGATATCGGCACACATGCACTTGATTTGACACTCTGGCTGATGGATAATTACAAGCCTAAAAGTGTACTAGGTTCAACCTTCCATAAGCTGGGAGATCGAAAAAATGCAGCCAATGCTTTTGGACCGTGGAATCCTGATGAATTTAAAGTAGAGGACTCAGCTTTTGGATTCATCACCATGCAAAATGGAGCCACAATTGTATTGGAATCCAGCTGGGCATTAAATGTTGTAGAGTTTGGTGAAGCCAAGACGTTGTTATGCGGTACCGAGGGTGGAGCAGATATGCAGGATGGGTTGCGTATTAACGGAGAAAAGAACAGCCGCTTGTTTGACACGAAAATAGATCTAGATGCAGGAGGAGTGGCCTTTTACTCCGGTGAAACGGAAAATGAGGCAGACCGTGAAGCCCGTCTGTGGATTGAATCTATTCTGGACGACAAAGAACTCCTTGTGAAGCCGGAGCAGGCACTGGTGGTTACTGAAATTTTGGAAGCCATCTATGAATCGGCCCGTACAGGAAAAGCAGTTTATTTTGACTAAGCCTTGTAATGATCCCGAATAGACAATCACTATAATGAAAGCAGCTTTTTTCACATATGATACAGGGAGGGATTTCTTTTGAAACTTGGAGTATTTATGGTGTTGTTCGGTGGACGTTCATTGGAGGAGGCGCTGGATTATGTGGCTTCTCAGGGACTGGATGCTGTAGAAATCGGAACAGGTGGCAACCCGGGAGATAAGCATTGCAAGCCTGATGAGTTGCTAGAGAACGATACGGCGCTCAAAAATTTTAAAAAGGCAGTAGAATCCCGGGGATTAACGATTAGCGCGCTTAGCTGTCATGGTAATCCGCTTCATCCACAAAAGCATTTGGCACAGGCAGATCATGACACATTTCTTAAAACCGTCCGATTGGCAGAAAAGCTGGAAGTTCCTGTTGTGAACACTTTCTCAGGCTGTCCAGGTGATCACGAGGATGCGAAGTATCCAAACTGGCCTGTGGCTCCGTGGCCTAATGATTTCCAGGAAGTGCTGAAGTGGCAATGGGAGAATAAAATTATTCCTTACTGGACTGAAACGGGTAAATTTGCAGCAGATCACCATGTTAAAATAGGGCTGGAGTTACATGGGGGCTTCTCCGTTCATACACCAGCAACCTTGCTTCGTTTGCGTGAAGCGGCAGGAGAGGTCATTGGTGCTAATCTGGATCCGAGCCATATGTGGTGGCAGGGAATTGATCCCGTACAGGCGGTTCAAATTTTAGGCCGAGAGGGAGCCATTCACCATTTCCATGCCAAGGATACGACGATTGATCCGATCAATGTTAATAAATACGGACTTACCGATATGCAGGAGTATACGAATATGTTAGATCGAGCATGGCAGTTCCGTACTGTGGGCTATGGTCATGATGTAAAAACCTGGGCAGATATTATCAGTGCTCTGCGTCTGGTGGGATACGATTATGTAGTAAGTATTGAGCATGAAGACGGTCTGATGTCCGTGGAAGAAGGCTTTACTAAAGCTGTCCATAATCTTCGCCAGGTCCTGATTGAAGAACCGCTGAGCGAGATGTGGTGGGTCTAACCTAATAGGGGGAACTGTGATGATTAACGTCACCATTTGGAATGAATTTTTGAACGAAAAGTTAAATGAAGAAGCCAAACGGATTTATCCTAACGGCATACACCAAGCATTGGCTGACGGCTTGGCAGATGAAGGTTTTGCCATTCGAACAGCTACTTTGCGTGAGAATGCCGAACATGGTTTGGAAGAAGAAATCCTCAATTCCACAGATGTGCTGCTGTGGTGGGGACATAAAGCCCACGATCAGGTGAGCGATGAAGTTACAGCGCGTGTCGTCAAGCGTGTGCAGGAAGGAATGGGCCTCATCGTATTGCACTCAGGCCATTTCGCCAAGCCATTTAAAGCTCTGATGGGCACTAGTTGTGATTTAAAATGGAGAGTTGCAGGCGAGCAGGAGATTATTTGGTCAGTAAATCCGTCACATCCTATTGCGGAAGGAATAGACGGCAAAATTCTCTTAGAGCAGGAAGAGATGTATGGCGAGTTCTTTGATATTCCTGCGCCGGATGAACTAGTCTTTATCAGTAACTTTGAAGGCGGCGAAGTATTTAGGACTGGATGCACCTTCCATCGAGGCAGTGGTAAAATATTTTATTTCCGACCAGGACATGAGACCTATCCGACTTATTACCAGCCTGATATTTTGAAGGTCATTGCTAACAGCATCCGTTGGGCTTCACCGACAAGTAATAAAAAACCAGTATATGGTAGAAGTGAACCGGTAAGGCCGCTTGGTGGAGTGTTGGTATAGTTACAATTATCACATATTGATGAATTATATAAATAACAGGTTTACAGGCGGAACCTCTGGGGATTCCGCCTTTTTGTATTTAACGAATTAGACATATACCTGCCGCATTGGTTTGTTGTATAATCAGTTTTGGTCATGGCAACTTTATCAGCACAGGTATTAAATTTAAGAAAGTGTTTTCTTTCGGGATAAAGTATGCTAAAATGATATATACTAACAAAAGGAAAGCTTTATCAAACCGAAATGCAAAAGAAGGTGAAAAATTTGGAGAGTCAACCGCAATTTACAAAAATGTGTCCGCGTTTTGAAACCGCCTTTTCATGTCTGGGTAAGCGCTGGAATGGATTGATTATTCAATCCATGATGAGCGGTCCCAAGCGGTTTAAGGATATTTCCAATCTGATTCCCACAATGAGTGACAAAATGTTATCAGAGCGGATGAAGGATCTGGAAAATGAAGGGATTCTTACACGCCATGTATATCCGGAGACTCCTGTCCGCATTGAATATGAGCTAACCACCAAAGGTCGTGCACTTCAGCCGGTTATGGAGCAGATTCAATTTTGGGCTGAGGAATGGATTAGATGATCACCAAACTCATTAAGTGTTTCTCATAGCAAAACAGCCTCTTCCTAGGAAAAGGCTGTTTTTTTATTTTGTGGTAGGCAGTACGGCTTAATAGCTTTTAGCGCGCCCTGCTACTGAGAATACTCCGGCTGTTGTACGGCGAGGGACACGGGATTGAATATCCAGTGCGGCTGAACGAAATGTGCCTAAACACGAGTGGCAAAGTCTTCCTGCATAAATGGGAGAACCGCAGGACTCGCAAGGATAATCAAGCTGATTGTATGTGGAGGGAAATTTACCTGATCTTACCCAATCTGTAAGCAAATCCATAGGTGTGCCAGTCACATCACTGAGTTGGCGGGTATGAGTAGAAGGATGCTTCCATAGATAGTTAGAACAGCGGTCAAAGAATATATTTTCTTCTTGAATACAAGTATTACACAGGTTTCTAAGATTTTGACGGAAAACGGAACCGCATTTTGGGCAATTCGAAGTATGTATCTCCATAGAAACCAGTCCTTTGTATCGGGATATAATAATATTTTTAAATTTATTAGTTACATATTACTATGACTTTATACCTATATCAATCTTTATTTAAAGAATTGCTGATCTTTAAGTATATGCTGGCATCTATATTGACATTACTATATTACTTATGTATTATTGCTTACATAAAGTTACTAAGTGAATAAAATAAATTGTTTGCGATAAGGGGATTTTTTAATGGTACCATCTTTATTTTTAGCCCACGGATCACCTATGCTTGCTATTGAACAGACAGACTACACTGCATTTCTAGAGCAGTTGGGGAAAAGCGTTCACCCTAAGGCGATTGTTATCTTTACAGCTCACTGGGAGACGCAAGTGTTAACGATTAGTTCAATGGATGACATATACGATACAATTTATGATTTTGGAGGCTTCCCACCCGAACTGTACGAAGTGAAGTATCCAGCACATGGTTCTGTTGAACTAGCTAATAAGTTGAAAAAGTTATATGAACAAAAGGGCATCGATGTACAAACTGATCGGGTGAGGGGACTGGATCATGGTTCCTGGACATTGTTGCATCGTATGTATCCTGAGGCAGACATTCCGGTAGTTCAGATTTCCGTAAATCCGTACCTCTCGCCCAAAGCACAATTTGCCATTGGTGAGGTGTTGCGTGAGTTGGGAGAACAAGATATTCTGGTCATTGGCAGTGGCGTGACTGTCCATAATCTGCGTATTGTCAAATGGGGAGAAACGAAAACGGAGCCTTGGGCAATTGATTTTGATGACTGGATTATCGAAAAAGTGCAAAGCGGAGATATAGAAGCTTTGGATCACTATGAAAGCGAAGCGCCATTTGCTCGTCAGGCCGTACCTAGAGCAGAACACTTTGTACCGTTGTTTATTGCAATGGGTAGTGGCAATCCTGCAAACAAAGCTAAGGTCATCCATAGAAGCTATGAGATGGGAAATTTAAGTTATCTATGTTTTCAGTTTTAAAGCGTGTAGGGCAGAAGAAGGTCGAGTTATGTGCTTTGTTACTGTCCCGTCCGTTCTCTAAAAAATGGGGAGTGGAATAAAATTAGGGAGTGTTATAAGCTAATAATGGCTTACAGCACTCCCTTTTACATTAAAAAACAATTTATTATATCCGGCAAATCTCACGTGGGCACAATTCACAATGACATACACCTTGCAGCATTTCCAAATCCTTGACAACAATCATACCATTATCGTATTCTACTGCATTTTTCTTACGCAGATCACTGAGCATCCGATTTACGCTTTCCCGGGTAGCACCGATCATATTTGATAAGTCAGTATGAGTAATCTTTTTATGAATCAGGATATAGTCGCCGTGAGGCTCACCATAGGTGTTGCATAGTCGGATGAGTGTGGAACATAGAGCGCCAGGCTTGCCGTACATCATCAAATCGCGGAACTTGGTCTGAGTAATGCGATGATGCGATCCCATCCATTTCATAAAGTCAATCGCAAAATCACAATGCTGGCAAATAAGCAGCTCCAAATCTGTATGATCGATTACGCCAATATCACTGTCCTCCAGAACCTCAGCAGAAAAGGAATGCTTGGTGCCGAAGAAAGGATCAGCTTGACCAACAAGATCGCCGCTTTGATACATATATAGAATAAGTTCCTTACCCTCATCCGTTGTTTTGGTTACCTTTACGCGTCCGCGCTTAATATAAAACAGCTTATCCGCTGTATCTCCTTCCCAGAACAAATGCGAGCTTTCTGGCATGACTCGATCTTTCATCATCACTTGCAACCGGTTGAAGCTGGCCTCCGAGAAGCAACAGGTGTTGCCGCGGGCTTCCATTACATTTGTAGGGTTTCTCATCGTCCATTTCCCCTTTGTATCCTATGTTTTTTATCTGCAACTTGATCAATTCAAATTCATTATATACCTGTGCAATGAGTTTTTGGGGCAAGAAGAGGGGGTAAAAGTGGCAGAATTCCAAACTTTGTGATTAAATTCACGTCATAAAATAAAATTTTAAATAGATTGTGAAAAAAATCACAAAATATCTTGGAAAGCTGTGTTACGATCAGTGCGTAGACAAGAGATAGTACACGAGATAACAGGAGGATGAGGGAAATGGCTGTTAAAAACGAGGTTATTCAAAAAGAGCAAAGCGCAGAGCAGTATATTCAAACGCTGATTGACCGGGCGAACCGGGCACAGCAAGCTTTCATGAGTATGAATCAGGAGCAGATTGACGAAATCGTACAAGCTATGGCACTCGCAGGGATGGATAAGCACATGCACCTAGCGAAGTTGGCTGTTGAAGAAACAGGACGCGGCGTGTACGAGGACAAAATCACCAAAAACATGTTTGCAACAGAATATATCTATCACAGCATCAAAAATGAGAAGACCGTTGGTGTCATTGAAGATAATGATTTCGATAGCTTCCAAAAGATTGCAGAGCCAGTCGGTATCATCATGGGGATTACTCCAGTAACAAACCCGACTTCGACTACGATGTTCAAAGCGTTAATTGCCATTAAAACACGTAACCCAATCATTTTCGGCTTCCATCCATCTGCTCAATCGTGTAGTGCGGAAGCAGCCCGCGTCTTGCTTGAAGCAGCTGTTAAACATGGTGCTCCAGCGGATTGCATCCAATGGATTGAAGCACCTTCGATGGATAAAACAAATGTACTGATGAACCACCCTGATGTGGCATTGATTTTGGCAACTGGTGGATCAGGCATGGTTAAGGCAGCTTATAGCTGTGGTAAACCTGCACTTGGCGTAGGTCCTGGTAACGTACCTTGCTTTATTGAAAAAAACAGCCGATATCAAACAGGCCGTGAACGACCTTATCCTTTCTAAATCTTTTGATAACGGTATGATTTGTGCTTCGGAACAAGCCGTAATTATCGAAGAGCCTATCTTCGAGCAAGTGAAGAAATTGATGATTGCTAATGGTTGCTACTTTGTAAATAAAGAAGAAGCAGCTAAGCTCACTCAAGGGGCTATGAATGTAGAAAAATGTGCAGTGAACCCGGCCATCGTCGGACAGTCTGCTGTAAAAATAGCTGAAATGAGCGGCATTACAGTACCGGCAGGAACAAAAATTTTGGTCGCTGAAATTGAAGGAGTAGGAACCAAATTCCCATTATCTGCGGAAAAATTGAGTCCGGTATTGGCTTGCTACAAAGTGAAAAATGCAGAGCAAGGTATCCAACGTGCTGCTGAAGTTGTAGAGTTCGGCGGTATGGGTCACTCGTCAGCTATCCATTCGCAAGATGAGGACGTTATCGCTCGCTTTGCAAACCGTTTGCAAACAGGTCGTATCATTGTAAATGCACCTTCCACACATGGTGCAATCGGTGATATTTACAACACCAACCTTCCTTCGTTGACACTTGGTTGCGGTTCGTACGGTCGTAACTCGACTTCGTCGAACGTATCTGCAGTTAACTTGATTAATGTGAAAAGGGTGGCGAAACGGACGGTGAATATGCAATGGTTCAAAGTACCTTCCAAAATTTATTTTGAGAAAAATTCGACACAGTATCTTGCTAAAATGCCTGATATCACACGTGTAGCCATTATCACTGACCCTATGATGGTGAAACTCGGATATGTGGACCGCGTCATTCATTATTTGCACCAGCGCCAAACACCAGTTGCGATTGAAGTGTTCTCTGAAGTTGAGCCAGATCCATCGACAGTTACGGTAGAGCGTGGTACTGAAATGATGAGACGTTTCCAACCGGATTGCATCATCGCACTCGGCGGCGGTTCGCCAATGGATGCTGCTAAAGGCATGTGGATGTTCTATGAATATCCGGATACTGATTTCAATAACTTGAAGCAAAAATTCATGGATATTCGTAAACGGATTTACAAGTACCCACGTCTGGGTCAAAAAGCACAATTTGTAGCTATCCCTACAACCTCGGGTACAGGTTCGGAAGTCACATCGTTTGCAGTAATTACAGACAAAAACCTGGGCAACACGAAGTATCCGCTGGCTGACTATGAGTTGACTCCTGATGTGGCAATTATTGACCCTGTGTTTGTATATTCGCTGCCTAAAACAGCTGTAGCCGATACAGGTATGGACGTTCTGACACATGCTATCGAGGCTTACGTGTCTGTAATGGCCAATGATTACACAGATGGTCTGGCAATTAAAGCCATTCAACTGGTATTCCAATACCTGGAGCAATCGGCTCTGATCGGCGACAAGTTGGCTCGCGAAAAAATGCATAATGCTTCTACACTTGCAGGTATGGCGTTTGCTAATGCATTCTTGGGTATTAACCACAGTCTTGCACATAAATGGGGCGGACAATACCATACGGCGCATGGCCGCACGAATGCTATCTTGCTGCCGCACGTTATTCGCTACAATGCGAAAAAACCGACAAAATTTGCTTCGTTCCCTAAATATTCGCACTTTGTTGCGGATGAGCGTTATGCAGAAATCGCGCGCATACTGGGACTGCCTGCACGTACCACTGAAGAAGGGGTTAACAGCTTAATTGACGCGATCCGTAAGTTGAACAAAACGCTCGGTATCGAGGAATCGTTCCAACAACTCGGATTCGATCCAAAAGACTTTGAATCACGTGTAGATTATCTGGCTGACCGCGCTTTTGAGGATCAATGTACAACTGCAAATCCAAAGCTGCCGCTGGTTACTGAATTGGCTGATGTATACCGCAATGCCTTCTACGGACGCTTTGATCAATAATATAATAGTATGAAGAGGCTTGTAACAAAGCATTTTCCTATACAATACCAATGCAGGCTCTCTATATAGAGGGCCTCTTGGTTTGGGAAGGGAGGTGAGCGGCGAAGCTGAAGGTATAGGCGTGAAGCTAGGGAAAATAAAGTGACATAAATCACTCATATTGTGATTTATGTCACATACTACACTCTATCATTATTCTACAATAAGAGTGTAAGAAAGGTCCCGACACTGAGCGTAAGGCATCGGTGAAAAGGCCGGGCTCAAGAAATAGTTTAAACGTGAAAAAAATCACAAGTCCGGAAGACCAAACAATTTGGAGGGATTTACATGTCGGTGATTGAGAGAGAATTACAAGAGCAACAATCTGGCTGGAGAGGTTTTAAAAAAGGAAAATGGACTAGAGAAGTTAACGTCAACGATTTTATTGAAACCAATATCTCACCTTATGTTGGTAATGAAGAATTTTTGGTTGGTCCTACTGCTAACACAACTGCACTGTGGGAAATTGTATCTGATCTTACTAAAAAAGAGTTGGCAAACGGCGGTGTGCTTGATGTAGACGTGAATACGCCATCCACCATTATTTCACATAAACCAGGCTATTTGGACAAGGACAAAGAACAAGTTGTCGGTGTACAAACAGATGCTCCATTCAAACGTTCTTTGCAACCGTTCGGTGGAATTCGGATGATGATCGACGCTTGCAAAGCCTATGGTTTTGAAGTGCCACAAAGCATTGTTGACATTTTTACTCATATTCGTAAAACGCACAACCAAGGTGTATTTGACGCTTATACAGATGAAATGAGAGCAGCTCGTAAAGCTGGTATCATTACTGGTTTGCCAGATGCATACGGTCGTGGTCGTATAATCGGTGACTATCGTCGCGTAGCTCTGTATGGTGCAGACTTCTTGATCCAAGATAAAAAACTTCAATTGAAAAGCCTTGAAGTTGATTCCATGGAAGAAGACGTAATCCGTCTACGTGAAGAAATTTCTGAACAAATTCGTGCCTTGAATGAATTGAAACAAATGGCTGCTGAGCACGGTTTTGATATTTCTAAACCAGCTAACAATGCAAAAGAAGCTTTCCAATGGGTATATTTTGGATATCTCGCAGCGATTAAGGAACAAAATGGTGCAGCAATGTCCTTGGGACGTGTATCTTCATTCCTCGATATCTATACTCAACGTGATCTTGAGGAAGGTACGATGAACGAAGAACAAGCTCAGGAACTGGTCGATCATTTTGTTATGAAACTGCGTATTGTTAAGTTCCTGCGTACACCTGACTACAACGAACTGTTCAGTGGTGACCCAACTTGGGTAACAGAATCCATTGGTGGTATGTCTGTCACTGGAGAAACTCGTGTTACCAAAAACAGCTTCCGCTTCTTGCACACACTGTACAACTTAGGACCTGCTCCAGAGCCTAACTTGACTGTACTGTGGTCAGAAAAACTGCCTGAGGGCTTTAAAAAATATTGTGCAAAAGTTTCTATTGAAACTAGCTCCATTCAATATGAAAATGACGATTTGATGCGTCCAATCTACGGCGATGATTATGGTATTGCTTGTTGTGTATCCGCCATGAGAATCGGTAAACAAATGCAATTCTTTGGTGCTCGTGCCAACTTGGCAAAAGCTCTGCTGTATGCCATTAACGGCGGTAAGGATGAAAAATCCGGCGTTCAAGTAGGACCTGAGTTCCCAGCCATTACAAGCGAAGTGCTGGATTACGAAGAAGTGTTGAGCCGTTTCAAACCTATGATGGAATGGCTGGCAAAACTGTACATGAACACTTTGAATGTTATTCACTATATGCATGATAAATATAGCTACGAACGCATTGAAATGGCGTTGCATGACCGTGATATTCTGCGTACCATGGCTTGTGGTATTGCGGGTCTGTCAGTTGCTACCGACTCCTTGAGCGCCATTAAATATGCAAAAGTTAAACCAATTCGTAACGAAAAAGGAATTGCTGTTGACTTTGAAATCGAAGGCGAATACCCTTGCTACGGTAACAACGATGACCGCGTAGATACTATCGCTGTAGAACTGGTAGAAAGCTTCATGAGCATGATCCGCAAACATAAAGCTTATCGTAATGCGGTTCCTACTCAATCAGTACTGACTATTACTTCCAACGTGGTATATGGTAAGAAAACAGGTACAACACCTGATGGACGTAAAGCAGGCGAACCGTTCGCACCAGGTGCAAACCCGATGCATGGTCGTGATAAAAAAGGTGCTCTGGCATCTCTGAGTTCCGTAGCCAAATTGCCATATGAACACAGCTTAGATGGTATTTCGAATACCTTCTCTATCGTGCCTAAAGCACTGGGTAAAGAAGAAGAAACACGCAAAACAAACCTTGTTTCGATGATGGATGGCTATTTTGGAAGCCACGCACATCATCTGAATGTCAATGTGTTTGCTCGTGAACAACTTTTGGATGCAATGGAGCACCCAGAAAACTATCCACAACTTACGATTCGTGTTTCCGGCTATGCCGTTAACTTTATCAAGCTGACTCGTGAGCAACAATTGGATGTTATTAACCGTACTTTCCACGGTACAATGTAAATAAGTTTTACGTATCAAATAATACACTGACGCACGCATAGCGGATGCGGGAAGGATGATGCAACATGTTGAAAGGTCACATACACTCATTGGAAACCTTCGGGACCGTCGATGGTCCCGGCATCCGCTTCGTGCTCTTTATGCAAGGATGCTTGTTAAAATGTCAATATTGCCATAATCCGGACACTTGGGCCTTGAATGAAGGTAACCCGATGACGTTAGAAGAAGTATTGGCTGAGATTGAGCCATATTTAGCCTATTACCGTTCTTCAGGAGGCGGATTAACCGTATCCGGTGGAGAACCGACATTGCAAGCTCATTTTGTAGCAGCGCTGTTCAAAGAAGTGAAACGTCGCTGGAATTTGCACACGACATTGGACAGTAACGGCTTTAATGATGCAGGTCGTATCCATGATCTGCTGGACGTAACGGATTTGGTACTACTAGATATTAAGCACATCGATAACGACAAGCATATTAAGCTTACAGGCAAGTCTAACGACCGTATGTTAAGTACGGCCCGATGGTTGTCTGAGCAAGGGCGCAAGATGTGGATTAGACACGTATTTGTACCGGGTATTCATGATGACGAGCAAGATCTACTAAATTTGGGACGGTTCATTGGAACGTTGAACGGAGTCGAAAAATTCGAAATTTTACCTTACCATCAAATGGGTGTTTACAAATGGGAAATGCTCGGTAAGGCGTATCCGCTGGAGGGAGTTCCGTCCCCTACAGATGAAGAAGTTCAACGCGCTTATCGACTCATTGAAGAGGGTCGTCTGGAGACTGCAGGAACGAATACTGCCTGTCGTCCATCATAATGTAAATGGATCAGAACTACTTTCAGGTTATGAAGCCGCCGCCACATCAGATCAGATGGACGGCGGTTTTTTGTTGTTGAATTTTTGCATTCACAGGAGAATGTTCCCTTTTTTTCATGATCGTCAAAATTTCCAGAAACTTTTTAGCAACTGTCGCGTCTAATAGTATGACTTTTCACGGGAATGATAATAATTTGGGGATAGAAGGAGACAGACAATGAATTTCAAGAAATGGACCATGCTCACCGCCCTGGCGGTAGCTCAGGTGGCTGCAGTAGCCCCTGTAGGAGCAGAAGCAGCATCAACAACTGTTCAATCCACCGATTCGGTTAGCGCACAGCAGGCTCAGACCAATGTTGCTGATTCCGGCGTTCAGAATAGTATCGGAGATCAAGATGGAACAAGCACACAAAATAATACGGTAACACCTAATAACACAGGTGTATCCAATGATCCATTGACTGGTCTGCCTACAGATACTACTAACGGATCGAACGTAACCAATGATGTATACGGTGGAGACGGAACGATTACCAATCCTGGTGGAGCTCCAACATCCATGAATGCGAATCAACTGATTTTGTATTTGAACAGTGCTAAAATGGAACAAAACGGACAGGTATATACAGCAACTCAGCCGATGACAGTCAAAGACGGAGTTTCCTATGTAGCTATCCGTTCTCTTGTCAGTCGTGTCGGATTGCAGTTTAGCTATGACACTGCCACTAAAGAAACCGTAATCACCCAAGGAACGAATGTTCTACGCTTCAAAACAGACAGCAAGGTTTATACGGTTAATGGTGAAGCTAGACAAATGAAGGGGCCGGCTTTCCAGCAAAAGAACGTATTTATGGTGCCGTTGACCTCGATTACACAGGCCTTAAATATTCCTTATACCGTGAATAATACAACTAAACAAGTTATCATGGATTTGAATCAGAAACCAAAAGCTTCTTTTACGGTTCAACAAAAGGATATCTACGCGGGTGAAACCCAAGTTACGTATTTGACCAAGGAATCTTCTCCTACAGGTCTTCCGATTGTAAATCAACGTTGGGAAGGGAAGCAGGACGTATTTCAGGAGCCGGGTACATATGTAGTTACCTATTCCGTTCTTGACTCTGCTGGGAACTGGAGTGATCCTTACTCAGTAACAATTACAGTAAGACCACCAAACCAGCCGCCAGTGGCTCTGTTTACAACAGATAAAAAAGAGTACAAGATGGGTGAAAAAATCACCATTACCGACCTGAGTACTGACGATGAGAATGCTATCACTAAGCGTGATTGGGAGAACAAGAAACTTGCCTTCTTCCAACCAGGTGATGTAACAATTAAACTGAACGTGACTGATAAGCATGGCGCAACAGGTACCAAAAGTGAAACAATTAAAATTACAAATGAACTGCTGTACAACGAAGATGATTTCAATAAAATTTTCACGCCATATGGCGATAAATACAGTGTAGATGGCAGTCAGGTGCCTGCTATGGCCACTATTCCAGTGACAAGCACTTCTTCACCACGTCTTCTGATTCGTGCTAACAGCCCAGAGCGTGTGTTCCAGGATGGTATCGTGTATCAGGAAACAGGCTCAGGCAGTACGCGTATTCTTGTCCATCATGTCAATGAAACAGGTCGAGATGTGAAGATGTACGTGATTGCGACGAACAACAATCTTGCTCCAACCAACATAAATGTTGAAAATTCCGGTTTTGCTGGACCATCTGAATTTGCCACAGCTGCGGGTAAAGTTTCGATTCAACGGTATTTTCAATCTATGCTGGACGGAAGCAAACGTTCCAGCACGGTTCTGAACCCAGGCGAAAGCCGTGTTATTTTGGAAGATTTGAACGCGCAAAAAATCAAGCAAAAACAAGTTATTTCTTTGTTATCTGATTTGTATACGGATCAACCTATTCAATATACGGTGGTTGTGCTGGATGCAAATGTAGATCCGTTGACTGCGTTGCCTACTCTGGCAAAACTGCCTAAGGACGGTATTCATAACCGTGGAACGTACGCAAATTCGGATATTTCACTCAATTATACCGAAGAGGTTGGTAAAACAGCTCAACGTATCGTTCTTGGTGATAATAAGGTAGACCCGAACCTGATTGGTACCGACGGTCTGGACGGTTCTTCTGCTTCCAATGCCGGTAACTTTGGTGTTGTATATAAGGTTAAGTTGGACCATGTAGCGCCATATTCACTGATTACGTTTAACCCGCGGGGAGGCGAATATTCCGGCTATGCGATGGTTAACAATCAGGTTGTGGGTATACCGACAAATGGTTCTGTATGGGCTCCGAATGAAATGAGTGTACTGTATCGTACAGGTCATATTGAGGAAAGTGTAGAGATGTATTTCACTGCAGCTGCTGGTAGTAATCTGCCAGTTTCCGTAGTAGTTATGCCTTTACCAGCTATTAAAAATTAATTTGAAATAACCGGTGCTGTTTACCGGCTTAGACCACTTGAGTCTCATCATTCACCGTTTTAAAAGTCGATGTCACTTACAGAATATAGGCGTTCTCCCGTTGCGAACTTGGTTGCAGCACTGGAGAACGTCTTTTTCTTATGAGTAGCACGAATATCTCTTATAATATTGACTTTATTCGTGGTATAATGAATAGATGCAAGCCTAAGCCTGCATCAGAAAACCTGAAACTATAGACAGGGGAGGGTGAAACGCATGCTGACAAAGGATGAGATTATCGCAACGATGTCCGCTCAAGGGCTGCGTATTACAGATCAGCGCAAGACGCTGGCCACGTTATTTTCCGAGAATGAAGGGTATCTGTCCCCCAAAGACGTTTATGAATATATGGGTAAGAAGTACAGCGGACTTAGCTTTGATACAGTTTATCGCAATCTGCGTGTAATGCAGGAATTGGGTGTACTGGAGCAGGTATCTTTTGAGGATGGAATGAAGTTCAAGGTGAGCTGTAATGAACATCATCACCACCACCATATGATTTGCTTGAATTGTCAGAAAACATTGCCGATTTCTTTTTGTCCAATGCAAATGACAGACCCGACAGATCAATTCCAAATCGTTGAGCATAAGTTTGAAATTTTTGGTTATTGCAAAGACTGCCAGCAGAAGAATGGGCATACTGAAAGTAATTCGGATGGGGGTTTCAGACAGACGAGCAGTCACACTCACAGCCACGGAGGCTACTGAAATGAAAATCACCACACGTAGAGTGGTACAGGCTCCGATTCAGTTTTATCGTGCATACATTTCACCATTAAAACCTGCTACCTGCAGGTTCTATCCGACGTGTTCGGCGTACGCGCTGGAGGCGGTAGAAGTGCATGGTGCACTCAAAGGCTCATGGCTGGCTGCAAAGCGTATAGCTAAATGCCATCCATTTCATCCCGGCGGCGTAGATTTGGTCCCTCCTGCAAAAAAAGGGGTAGATAAGTCTGACAAAGATCGTTTGGCTACCCATACCGAGAAGGGTCTGACTTGACAGCGCCGTGCCGATTTGGTTATATTTTGGTTAATATTGTTTTCCTGTGAAGGGATGAGTAAGGTAAGTCGTCCAGTACAGAGAGCCGGAGTTAGCTGAAAACCGGTCTGGAGTGAAGCCTGAATATGGTCCTGGAGGAACCTTTTTCGAGCGTATTTGCCATAGTGAAGCTGTGTTCAAGAGGCAATTGTAAGGAGGAGGCGTGATCCAGCGTTAATGGGCGGTCGATGTGACCGGTGAAGCCTGTATTCTGCGAAGGTACAGGGAATTTGGGTGGTAACGCGTGAGGTGACTCTCGTCCCATAGGGACGGGGGTCTTTTTTGTGCCAATTTGTGTCTAATTCATGAATTGGAGTACCTATCATGGTAGCAAATCTTTTGCAGCCGTGAACAAAACAGGAGGAACATACATGTCTAGTGAGAACACATTTTACATTACAACACCGATCTATTATCCCAGTGACAAGCTACATATAGGTCATGCCTACACGACGGTAGCGGGTGATGCGATGGCTCGCTATAAGAGGCTACGGGGCTATGAGGTTCGTTATTTGACAGGAACGGATGAGCATGGTCAGAAGATTGAACAAAAGGCAAGTGCAGCTGGGAAAACGCCGCAACGTTTCGTAGATGACATTGTGGCAGGTATCCAAGACCTGTGGCGGAAGCTCGACATTTCCAATGACGATTTTATCCGTACTACGGAGGAACGTCATAAGGCTGTCGTACAGGAAATCTTTGATCGTTTATTAAAACAAGGCGATATTTACAAGGGAGAATACGAAGGTTGGTACAGCATTCCTGACGAGACTTACTACACAGAAACTCAGCTCGTTGACGTAGTGAAGGACGCTGAAGGCAATGTCACTGGAGGTAAGAGCCCAGATAGTGGACACCCTGTAGAACTGGTCAAGGAAGAGAGCTACTTTTTCCGCATGAGCAAGTATGCTGATCGGTTGCTACAATTTTATGAAGAGAACCCGCAGTTTATCCAACCGGAATCCCGGAAAAAAGAAATGATTAACAACTTCATCAAGCCGGGGCTAGAGGATCTGGCTGTTTCCCGTACAACGTTTGATTGGGGAGTTAAGGTTAAGGGGGACCCGAAGCATGTCGTATACGTGTGGATTGACGCACTTTCCAACTACATCACAGCCTTGGGGTATGGCTCTTCTAATACTGAGCTGTACGATAAATTTTGGCCAGCAAATGTGCATATCGTAGGTAAAGAGATTGTACGGTTCCACACGATATATTGGCCAATCATGCTGATGGCACTGGATCTTCCGTTGCCTAAAAAAGTATTTGCACATGGTTGGTTGCTCATGAAAGATGGTAAAATGTCGAAATCTAAAGGCAATGTGGTAGACCCGGTAACGTTGATTGACCGTTATGGTCTGGATCAACTTCGGTACTACTTGCTGCGCGAGGTGCCATTTGGAGCGGATGGAACATTCACACCTGAAAGTTTTGTAGAACGTGTAAATTCAGATTTGGCCAATGATCTGGGCAACTTGTTGAATCGTACTGTAGCGATGGTAGACAAATATTTTGACGGCAAAGTTCCCGCTTATGAAGCCAATGTTACCTCATTCGACGTAGCTTTGGTAGATATGGCAACATCGACTTATAGTAAAGTTGAAGAAGCTATGGAAAATATGGAATTTTCCGTGGCTTTAACGGCGATTAGCCAATTTATTAGCCGCAGCAACAAGTATATTGACGAGACTCAACCATGGAATCTGGCTAAGGATGAGGCAAAACGTAGCGAATTGGCATCTGTTATGGTGCATTTGGTAGAAAGCTTGCGTATTGCTTCCATTTTACTTCAGCCTTTCTTGACACGTGCGCCTCACCAAATTTGGGAACAACTCGGTATTCGTCAAGGAGAGCTGACTACATGGGATAGCGGTAAGCAATTTGGGCGTATTCCAGAAGGAACGCAGTTGGTTAAAGGGAATCCGATCTTCCCTCGTCTGGACTCTGAGCAAGAGGTTGCTTTTATTGTAGAAGCAATGACTGGAGGTAAGAAACCGGAGGAAGCTGCGACACAAGCTCAACCGCTGAATGCATCTGAGTCGAGTCAGGAAGCACCAGAGGCGAAAGAAGAGATTGGCATTGAGGATTTTGCCAAGGTAGAGCTGCGCGTTGCTCAGGTTGTCGCCTGTGAGCCTGTGAAGAAGGCTGATAAACTGTTAAAGCTACAGCTCGATCTCGGCTATGAGCAGCGGCAGGTGGTGTCGGGAATTGCGAAATTTTATACCCCTGAAGATATCATTGGGCGTAAGGTGATCTGTGTGACCAATCTTAAGCCAGTAAAACTTCGGGGTGAGCTGTCGCAGGGTATGATTTTGGCAGCATCACATGGGGATCAGCTTACATTGGCCACTGTACCGGAAGGTATGCCGAATGGTGCGATTATAAAATAAGAGGCTAAGTAAAATAAAAGAACGTAAAAAGCGTATGCTTGGGTGTTATTCTCCCAGGCATACGCTTTTTGGCTTGCATCATATTTTTCTCTGTCTATACGTATGTTTTAGTAGGCAGGGCTTGTATCTGCTCTGCGTGTTCACTAAGACAGGTGGGAGGAAATAATGATGTCAGATGTCAACGCCGGGTTGGCCATCGTTGCCGGACTGGTTTCTTTTTTTTCACCGTGCTGCTTGCCACTATATCCATCATATTTATCGTATATAACAGGAATGTCGGCACGTGAACTGGCTGAAGGACGGCACAAGGCAGAAATTCGCTATCGTACCATGGGGCACACACTTGCTTTTGTATTAGGCTTTTCGGTTGTTTTCTATTCACTGGGGGCAAGTGTCGGGTTACTTGGAGAATGGTTTGCCAATTATGGGGATACGCTAAGAATCGTAGCAGGGCTGCTTATTATACTCATGGGTCTGGTATCTCTTGGTTTCGTCCGTCCATTGTTTCTAATGAGAGAGCATAAGCTGCGCTGGACATGGAAGCCTGCCGGATACGCCGGTTCCTTTGTAATCGGAATTGGGTTCGCGGCAGGCTGGTCCCCCTGTATCGGTCCTATGCTAACAGCTATTATCGCTTTGGCAGCGGTAGAGCATCACATGTGGTTCAAGTTGATTACTGGCTACGCGCTTGGTTTTGCGATTCCGTTTTTTATATTGGCTTTGCTGGCAGGCTCTGTTAAGTTATCGTCCCGTTATACTTCCATACTTCTCCAAATAGGTGGCATGTTACTTGTGATCACCGGCGTTTTGTTGGTAACGGATCATATGACAGATGTAACGCTTTTTTTACAACGGATTACCCCGGATTGGATGCTAGTTATGTGAAATATTCAATACGACTTAAAGGAAAATGTTCAAAAATGCGTTCAGTAATAAATTCCCGCAGTGCATTTTGCTGTTCATCAGGATAAACATATTTATTCTGTCCCCAGCGGCCCCATTTTTTCTTGCGTTTCTCTATGTCCATTTCCAGTTTGGTTTTCGGGTAACGCTTCTCGATAACCGCTTTGGATGTTTTGGTAAAGCGATGTTGTATTAATTCGAATGTCAGATCCTTTGTAGCATGCTGGGGCAAGGTTTCTCCCAATCTACGCAGCAGCTCTCCGTAACCTGCTTCCCAGCCGTCATACCAAATGATGGGTGCAATGATGAATCCCAGCGGATAACCGGCCCGTGCGATTTTGCCCGCTGCTTCAATACGTTCCTCGAAGCGCGAAGTTGCAGGTTCAAACTGTTTAATAACATAATCGGAATTAATGCTAAAGCGGATGCGAGTATGACCATTATGTTTAATATCCAGCAATGGATCCACATGATGATATTTAGTAACAAAACGAAGTCGGCCAAATTCCTCATCTGCCATGAAACGAATCAAGTCTTCAAGCGATCCGGTGATATGCTCCAAACCAACCGGATCAGAGGTACAAGCTGCTTCAAAACGAGTAATTTCAGGCACTCGCTCCTCAATATAGCCTTTAGCTGCTGATATGATATCGTCAGTGTTGACATAGATGCGAATATACGGTTTCGCTCCCAAGGTTGTTTGTAAATAACAGTAGTGACAGTGCCCCATGCAGCCGGTCGAAATAGGGATGGCATATTCGGCAGAGGGTTTGGATTGGTCAAAAGTTAATGTTTTACGGATTCCGACAACCAGTGTCTTTTTTGCCATTCGGTACTTTTCAACTTCAGTTTCACCTGGTAAATTGGTAATTCGGTTGTGAGAGGTCGTCATACGATACGGAATATCCTTAGCTTTGACCCAATCCATAATACGCTGGCCTTTGGGATAATTTAGTGCGTCTGGCTCAAAAAACACCAGATCAGGCATGAATGGCTTGGTTCCTCTGGTTTGGACAGGAGTACGCTCAAGCGTAGACATGGCTAACGCTCCTTTCGAAATAAATCCTCTGTGCTCTGGTGTCCAACTCTAAAGTATCTCCGCAGAAAGCAACGAGACAGGGGCGACAACCTTAGTGTACCCTGCTTAAATTGAACAAATCGTGGCAATAGATGTGAGTGGAGGGACGAGACTTGCCAATGAGCGATGATAACATGTATCATTACATAGTAGGTTTAATGCAGGAAATGAAGGCGGTAAGCGCCCGTTCAATAACAGAAAAGAGGGAAACAAGTGCCAACGCCAAGCATGGAAGATTATTTGGAGCGCATTTACCAACTGATCGATGAGAAGGGATATGCTCGTGTCTCGGATATCGCAGAAGGTTTGGAAGTGCATCCTTCGTCCGTCACCAAGATGATTCAGAAGTTGGATAAGGACGATTATCTTGTATATGAGAAGTATCGGGGACTGATTTTGACACCAAAAGGGAAAAAGGTTGGCAAACGGTTGGTTGACCGCCACCAGCTACTAGAGCAATTTCTGGATATGATTGGGGTTGACAAGGACCTGATATATAAAGATGTGGAAGGTATTGAACACCATTTGAGCTGGGATTCCATCACCCGTATCGAGACATTGGTTGAATATTTCCGCCGGGATGAAGATCGCTTGCGCCAGCTTCATGACATACACAAGGAATTAAGTGGAGATTCCTAAAAGCATCTGTCCTTACGGACGATGCTTTTTTTATTTGTCCTGACCGCAACAAATATCCGGTTAATAGCGTCTATCCATTATATAGCAGGACAAGATAGGGGTTAAAATTAACAGGGGTAGCGGAGGATTATAAAGATATGAATCGGAAGAAAATAGGGCTCATGGTTGCGGGTCTACTCTTAGCAGTACAGACTGCCATCGTGCCTGGAGTTCAAGCGGCACCAACTGGTGAGATTGAGATTATATTGGACGGACAGTCCCTGCAAAGTGATGCATCACCGTACATTGTACAGGGAGCGAATGTCACGATGGTTCCTTTGCGAGTGATTAGTGAGGGATTAGGCGCTCAGGTTAACTGGTCGGCATCGTCTGGTACGGTAACGATTACAGCACAGAACAAAAATATATCTATGGATAATGGTGCACAAAGCGCTACTGTGAATGGTAAGTCGGTTCGCTTGGACGCATCTGCGCGTATGTCAAGTGGGAGAGTCATGGTACCGTTGCGTTTTGTTGGGGAAGAGTTGGGCTTAAAGGTAGACTGGCAAGCCTCAGAACGGGTCATTACGTTAAGCAGTGGTAAAGAAGGTGCCTCTACTAGTGGGAACACTTCTGCTGTGGGAAGCAGTAGCTCATCATCAGATACATCAGCGTCTGGCAATCAGGAAAGTGTAAGCACGGATCAGGGAGTTAAAGATGATGGACAGGACGTAGCCAACTCATCTTCCACATCTACTAATGAGGACAGCTCAGGTTCCTCCCAGGGAAATGTGGCTCAGGTAAAGGCTACAACCTCTATGCGAGGAGCATGGATTTCCACCATTAATGGAGATTGGCCTTCTTCGGCTGCCCGAAGCAGCTCCGAGAAGCAAAAGCAAGAGTTTACAAAAATGCTCGATGATCTGCAGGGCATGGGAATTAATGCAGTATTCGTTCAGGTTCGTGCCAGCGGTGATGCGCTCTATCCGTCTGATCTTGTGCCATGGAGCAAGTATTTAACAAATACCCAGGGTAAAAATCCAGGCTATGATCCGTTGAAATTTATGATTAGCGAATCACACAAGCGGGGGATGGAATTTCATGCCTGGTTTAATCCGTTCCGTGCGAATTCTACAGGAACAACTAGCGGTTTGGCAGCAAACCATGTAGCTAATCAGCACCCGGATTGGATTGTTAAGAATGGTAGCCAGTTGTACATCAATCCTGGAATTCCTGCTGCACGTCAGCATGTCATTGCTGCGATTATGGAAGTCGTAAACGGATACGATATTGACGGTGTCCATTTGGACGACTATTTTTATCCTTACAGCGGGACTTTTGATGATGATGCGACCTTCAAAGCATATAACGCCAACAAAATCTCTAACAAAGGTGACTGGCGGAGAGATAATGTGAATAGTTTTGTTCGCGATTTGGGCAAAAGCATTCATGCCAGCAAGTCGAAAGTTCAATTCGGGATTAGTCCTTTTGGGGTGTGGCGCAACAAGTCTCAGGATATAACGGGTTCAGACACCAAGGCAGGCGTTACTGCATATGACACGACATTTGCGGATGTAAGAACCTGGATTAACAAAGAATGGATTGATTATGTAGCTCCACAAATTTACTGGAGTATCGGTTTCCCAGCGGCTGGATATGACAAGCTCGTCGCATGGTGGTCCAATGAGGTCAAAAATTCAGATGTTAAGCTGTATATCGGTCATTCACCTTATAAAATCGGCACCCCTGAAAAAGGGTGGCAATCAGCTCAAGAGTTAATTAAGCAGCTTGAACTGAACGAGAATTATAAACAGGTTAAAGGGGATATTTATTTTAGTGCACAGCATTTGCGCAAAAATCCATACGGACTCATTCAACTTCTTCAAAATTATTATAAATTATGATATAAATTGGATCATTTAGGTTCTATATGGACCTTTGTTCTCATAGATAAGCAGTAGAACTGCTTACTCCCAAGAGAACGGAGGTTTTTTGATCTATGCTGATCAATGCTGTGTTCCAGGGTGGAGGGGTTAAGGGAATATCGCTGGCGGGTGCAGTTAAGGCTGCCGAGGATCATGATATTGTATTCAATCGTTTGGCAGGTACATCATCAGGTGCTATTGTAGCTGCTTTATTGGCTGCGGGATATACGGCGGATGAAATGAAAGCCGTAATTGAGAAAACCCCCTTGGTCAAGTTGTTACGACGTTCTCCAGTATTCAACATTAAGTGGGTTGGGCCAGCAGCACGTATCTTTCTTAAAAAAGGGCTCTACTCAGGGGAGGCACTGGAGCATTGGGTACGCGAGCTGTTACGAGCTAAAGGAGTGCGTACGTTCGCGGATCTACCTCCTGGCAAGCTGCGCATTATTGCATCAGACATTACGAATGGACGCATTTTGGTGCTTCCTGAAGACATCAAACGTTTTGGTATAAACCCCTCTTCGCTGGAGGTAGCCAAGGCCATTCGGATGAGCACCAGTATCCCTTATTTTTTTGATCCTGTTATGTTAAGACTTGATTCTGCACTTGCCAAGGGAAAAACCTTTTCCCAGCAATTTGTATTTGTAGTTGACGGGGCCTTGCTCAGTAATTTGCCTTTGTGGCTTTTTGATGAGCCTGTAAATGAACGTGAGGCCAAAACGATTCCAACGGTAGGTTTTCAAATGGTGGGCAAAACAGGGACGGAGACGAAGGTTTCTTATATACGGGGCCCACTGACGATGCTACAAGCTATTTTTGATACAATGCTATCGGCACATGATGAACGGTATATTGAGCAGGAGAATCGATATCGGACCATTAAAATTCCAACTTTGGGTATCCGAACAGCACAATTCAGCATTTCACCCGAACAAAGTGATTTGTTATACGCTTCAGGTATGCAGGCAGGAGAAGCTTTTTTCCACAAATGGAGCATCACTTCTTACCAGCAGCAGTATAGTAAGTATCAATTGATGAAAGATACCATGTATGCCATGAAGTAGATACCATTTACTGGAGGTTAGAGTTGAGTTTAAAGAAAGAAAAAAGGAGCCTATTCCCGGTCATTTCAAAACACGGGTGATGGCTCCTTTGTGCTACATTTTAAAGGAAATGATTATTAATGGTACTTTGGCTGTTCCTCTTCATTTTTACCCTTGGACCCTTCAATCACATGAAAAGGATATGTTTTGCGTTTGTTTGTAGTCTGCTGCTTACGTGCACTGGCTGTTTTGGTCATCGTGCGCACAGAGGGCTTAATTTTGGGAGTTCGCTTGCGTTGTCCAGGCTGGTATTTGTACAGCAGAAATATAACTGCAAAAATAAAAACAGGGATTAGTAAACTAATGAGAAAGCCCCAGCTACCTTTCCATAGCATATCTATAATTCCATATGCGCCCAAAGCAAGGGTAAGCCAGAAAATAACGGCATGTCTGTACATCATTCACTCATCCTTTCACAGGATCAAGGACCGGACTGTTGAGGGTCTCCTTTACAGGTACATTTTCCAACTCAGCATCCAATTCAAGCATACGCTTAAATGAGGCAATCGATACCTCCACTTGATCATCGGTCGGTTCTTTGGTGGTAAGCAACTGCAGCCATAGGCCGGGGTAACCTAGATAACGAAGCACTGGAATTTCCCGAAGTGCATTGGTCAGCTTGAGGAATTCAAAAGAAAGCCCCAATACGATCGGAAGCAGTAAAAGACGTTGCCCCATGCGCTCCCACAGATTATCGTAGGTAAACAGGGAATAGACAAGTACCCCGATAATCACGGTGAGCATAATAAAGCTGCTGCCGCAGCGGTAATGCAGTCGACTATATTTTTGTACGTTGGCTGGAGTTAGTTCTTCCCCTGCTTCAAATGCAGTAATCACTTTATGCTCCGCGCCGTGATATTGAAACAATCGCTTGATTAACGGAGTCTGGGAAATACCCCATAAATAAGCCAGCAGCAAAATCAGCTTAATAGCTCCTTCAGCGAGATTATGCAAAATCTGGTTGTGAAACAAACCGCCAAACAGGAAAGTCTCCACAACAACTGGAACGAGGGTTAATACAATTTTGCCAAAGAGGAAGGACAATATACCGACCGCAGCCACGCCGATCATCATGCTCAGGCTCCAACGGGATTCCTCTTTTTTCTTTTGTTCAGCGCGTTCTTCTGGATCTACTTCATCATCAGCATACGCATCGGCTGAATAGTTCAAATGCTTGGTACCCTTGGCACTGGAGTCGATGATGCTGACAATCCCCCGCAATAACGGAATTCTGCGGAATTTGGACACCCAGGATTGCTCCTTGCGTGGTACTTCCAAATATGTGATTTCGCCAGATTTGCGGCGAACTGCCGTGACATTGACACGCTTGCCGCCGAACATGACACCTTCAATGACTGCCTGACCGCCGTAGCTCACAGGCTTGGATGCTTGTGACAACCGTCTCACCTCTCTTAATACATGCTTTTTTGTATATTGTATCGAATTTGGAAGGGAATATCTAGTTAGACGAAAATGGGATGTGGTGACCTGCTAATTTTATCATTTGAAAAGGCTAATTAGTCATAACGGAGAAGATGGAAATCCTTGTAGTGTGTGGGGGAGACTCATACCATAGGTTTAAAAAAGCATTTATGAGAGCGGTCAAACTGCCCACATAAATGCTTATTATCGTCAGTTATAAATCCAGACGGAATCGTCAACATGAAATTTATTGCGTGATTGCCCCTACTACTCCATCAACCAGTCCCTTTGACGAGACCGGACCGCCAAACGTCCATGTTGTACTGGCCAACGGATAAGTACGTTTTTCTTTGACGAATTTCAAACCGTTCCAAACAGAATTATTTTTCATAGATGAGCCGAAAACATTATCGTCCGGCTGCACAATATAGATAAAGTTACTGTCCTGAACAGCTGACAGAGCTTCAATGCCTACAGTTGAAAAGCCATATGATTCAACCTTGCTCGGTTTCCAATCGTTGACCAAACCGATCTTCGCCAATGTTCCCACGACGACTGAATTATCTGAAAACATACGCAGGCTGGCTGCATTTTGCGAAGTGAAAGCCTGTGTCAGTATAAAATGAAAATCCGACTTGTCTGCAGCGGCGAGCTTTTGTTTGGCTTCGGCATAATGCTGATCCAGATCGGCAAGCACCTGCTTAGCTTTATCCTCTTTTCCAAGAGCGACTGCGATACTATTAAAAATCTCTACCATCTTATCATAGTCGTAGCCGTTACCATCGTTCAGATTATATTCAATCGTCGGTGCGATAGCCTTGAGTTGCTCATAGATTGTTTCATTCCCATCAAAGTTGGAGATGATGAGATCCGGCTTTAATGCAGCAATCGCCTCCAAATTAGGCTCGTTGCGTGTACCGACATCGACCACGTTACTGTCCAGAGCTGCCTCTGGAGTCACATACACCTTATAGTTGGCATTGTCCGCATTACCAACCGGCTGCACGCCCAATGCAATCAAATCCTCCGTGAATGTCCATTCCAGTACTACGACACGCTGAGCGGGCTTGTCAAGCGTGAGCTCACCACGGTTATGCTTTACTGTCACAGGACCGGTCGCTGCTTTAGTAGGTTTGCTACCCGACGTAGCTGTCTGGCCTTTATTCGCTGCATTGTCAGTTGCTCCACAACCTGCCAGTGTGAGCATAAAAGTCAGTAACAATAAGAATCCGATAAATCCCTTTTTCATAGATTGCGTTCTCCTGTATAAACGTATTATAAAATGATAATGATTATCATTTTCATCATTATATTATGAAACAGGATTGAATTTTTGTCAACGAAAAGAATACAAAATCCATTCAATTTCATTGTTAAAATACCCCCCACTGGAGCATACTACCTCTCAAAATGGATAGGCACGAATCTGGTGGAAGTACACATGCTTTTCCTTATAACAATGAGTCTTTACCATGAGAAAATTTATGCATTTTGAAAGGAGATCCAACCACATGAGTGAAACTTACTCTATACCGAAAATAGGTCATGACCAGGAACAGTCTCGCGAATCTCAAGATCAACGTAATCATAATGACAACAGTAGTAGAGGCAGACAACAGTCAGGCAAAGTACATACACCGCTTATTCCCTTTGCACTTGAGCTGGGTTTTTTTGCGGGTTTGCTCTGGGGATTGCTGCGCTGGCTGTTTTATACGCTGCACTTTACAGTAGTGGCGCCTGGCTTTCTGGCAGAGCCGTTTTTTAAGCATTCGTTCATGAATACCATGGCAGGGCATTTGGTAGGGCTGCTGTTTTTTATTGCATTGTCCGTTGTAGCGTCATTGGTGTACACTTTGATTTTGCGCAGGTTTAATGGCCCTATACCCGGTATTATATACGGTCTGATTTGGTGGGTTGTTTTATTTGTGTTAACAGGTCCTAAGTTAGGGATGATGAACCCTCCTTATCGGTTAACATGGAATTCCATATATACGGAAGTTTGTGTATTTATACTGTGGGGACTATTTATCGGATATACCGTTGCAGTCGAGTATACGGATGAAAGAATGCGCGAGCCTGAGAAGGCTGGGGGCAGAACGTAACAAAAACTTCTCAAGCGCCTATCCCCTGTGTTAAAATAGCATTTGGTTATTTGACAGAGGGGAGCGGAATGAAGATGAAGAATGACCGGGTGCTAAAGTTGCGGCAGGCGCTGGGCGAGCATAATCTGCGGGCTATGCTGATTACTAGCCCTGTCAATCGTCGATATTTGACAGGCTTCACAGGTTCAGCGGGTTATGTGCTGATTACAGAATCCCATAGCTATTTGCTGACTGACTTTCGTTATATGACACAAGCGACCGAACAAGCCCAAGGCTTTACGGTAGTGCAGCACGCTGCGCAGGTCATGGAAACAGTAAAAGAATTGCTGTCCTCCCATCAGATTAGCGAAACAGGCTTTGAGCAGGATGATGTAACTGTTGCGACACATAAAGCTTACAGCGAAGATTTGTCACCTATTAAGCTGGTTCCGGTATCGGGCATTGTGGAAAAGCTGCGGGTGTACAAGGATGCGGAAGAGCTGGAAGTGATGCAACGGGCAGCGGATTTGGCAGATGCTACATTTGCACACATTTTACCTTACATCAAACCAGGAGTCAGCGAGCGTGAGCTGGATCTGGAAATGGAATTCTTCATGCGCAAGCAGGGAGCTACTTCTTCTTCATTTGACACGATTGTGGCATCCGGAGTTCGTTCGGCATTGCCTCATGGAGTAGCCAGTGCAAAGTTAGTACAAGCAGGTGAGCTGATTACGTTTGATTTTGGTGCGTTGCTGGATGGCTATTGCTCCGATTTGACCCGTACAGTGGCTACACAAGGGGATTTGGCGCCTCAGTTGCGCGAGATCTATGATATTGTACTTAAGGCGCAGCTACACGCACTCGAACATATTAAGCCGGGCATGACAGGCCGTGAAGCGGATGCGTTGACCCGGGATATTATTGCGAGCCATGGCTATGGAGACAATTTCGGACACAGTACAGGTCATGGTCTGGGTCTTGAAGTGCATGAATCTACACGTCTGTCGAAGGCAAGTGATGATATTCTGGAGCCGGGCATGGTTGTAACGGTCGAACCAGGTATCTATGTGCCTGGATTGGGCGGTGTACGGATCGAGGATGATATCGTTATTACAGATAGCGGCATCAAAGTATTAACGCATTCGAGCAAAGAATTTACAGTCGTTTAATAACGATAACAGTCCTGTAGGAGGGGTATTTTAGTGATTAACGTTAATGATTTTAAAACAGGTTTGACCGTCGAGGTAGACGGAGATATTTTTACAGTTCTGGATTTTCAACACGTAAAACCAGGTAAAGGCGCAGCATTCGTACGCTCCAAGTTGAAAAACCTGCGTAACGGTAATACGGTTGAACGTACATTCCGTGCGGGTGAAACAATTGGCCGGGCGCAAATCGAAAATCGTGGTGTATCTTATCTGTATGCTAGTGCAGACGATCACACATTCATGGACAACGAAACATATGATCAATTTACATTGTCCAGCGATCAACTGAAATGGGAGCTTAACTTCCTGAAAGAAAACATGAATGTAAACATCATAAGCTACAACGGAGAAATCCTGGGTATCAACTTGCCTACCAGCGTGGAGCTCAAAGTAATTGAAACAGAACCAGGTATTAAAGGGAATACAGCTACAGGTGCAACCAAAAATGCCAAACTGGAAACAGGTTTGAATGTTCAAGTTCCTCTGTTTATTAACCAAGATGACGTATTGTTAATTGATACTCGTGACGGCAAATACATGTCACGCGCATAGAATTTACAGTTTCTGGTATCCTCTGTCCTTGTTAAGGGCGGGGGATATTTTTATATATAGGAATATTAAAAAACATTGGCTCCACACAGCACTTTCGTATTATACTGTACTAAAGTTATGCCGCAGGATGTCACGTTCAAATCGTTTGGTGCCATCTCAAGGTTACATACTGTGAGTCTGAGGGAGTGAATATCGTTGTCTTTGTATGTCATGAAATTCGGAGGCAGTTCCGTCGGTGACACGGAGCGCATGAAACGCGTGGCAAAACGCGTCGTTGAGAAACAGAGTGAAGGGCATCAATGTGTAGTGGTCGTTTCCGCAATGGGAGACACGACAGACGAATTGATTGACCAGGCTAAATTATTAAATGAGCAGTTGCCTGCGCGTGAGCTGGATATGTTGATGACGACAGGCGAGCAAATTTCAATCGCATTGTTGTCGATGGCTATTCAGCAGCTGGGTCATGAAGCGGTATCGTTTACAGGATGGCAGGCTGGCTTCCGTACTGAATCTGACTTTGGTCGGGCACGGATTACGGATATTCAACCTCAGCGTGTGCTGGATGCACTGAGCAGCAACAAGATTGTTGTTGTAGCTGGTTTCCAGGGGATGTCTGCAGATGGAGATATTACTACGCTGGGACGTGGTGGTTCTGATACGACGGCCGTTGCGCTGGCGGCGGCGATTCAAGCGGATGCCTGTGAAATTTACACAGATGTGGACGGCATATATTCAACAGATCCACGAATTGTGAAGGTGGCACGTAAGCTAAAAGAAATTTCTTATGATGAGATGCTGGAATTAGCCAATTTAGGTGCGGCTGTTTTACATCCCCGTGCGGTAGAGTATGCCAAACATAACCGGGTACCGTTGATTGTGCGGTCCAGTTTTAACCATAATGAAGGAACAGTCGTAAAGGAGGATGCAGTAATGGAGCAAGGCGTTGTAGTCAGTGGAATTGCATATGATAAAAATGTAGCAAGAATCAGTATTTTGGGCGTTGCAGATATCCCTGGTGTACTGGCAAAAGTTTTCGGAACACTGGCAGCAGCCAAAATTGATGTAGACATTATTGTGCAGAGCGGGGTTGAAGCTGGAAAAGCAGATTTCTCCTTTACAGTAGCTCTGACGGATCGTGAAGCTGCACTTAAGACACTGGAAGGTATTCGCGGAGAGCTTCCATACCGTGAAGTAACGTCTGAGGAAAATCTGGTGAAGGTATCCATTGTAGGTGCGGGAATGGTTAGCCACCCGGGTGTTGCAGCGCAAATGTTTGCCGTGCTGGCCGAGCAAGGCGTTAGCATTAAAATGGTAAGCACATCCGAAATCAAGGTATCGTGTGTAATTGAAGCTGGAAAGCTTCATGAGGTTATTCAAGCGTTGCATACAGCTTATAATCTGGATACCGAGGAGCAAGCGTTTGTGGGCGGACCTAAAGACCGTCGTTAATAACATCAAATGATTTAGAGAAACGCTATAACGGGGAAAGGTCGATATATTATACGCTCCCTAGTTATAGATGGATAAATCATAGAATACAGCAGTAGGTTAAGAGGTTGTTCCATCAGTGAGAGTCAGACTGTGGAGCAGCCTCTTTTTGCTCTAAATCTAGCGTTTTTATTTAAGGGTATCCCTTAGCCGCCAAGGCTTAGGGGGAGCCTTTTTTATTATATAAAGCAGGGAAAGGGGCTTGAATGAGCGGGGGAAAGGTCCGCTGAGCGTGGATAGGAGTGAGCAAATGTTCGACTGAATTTTCAATATATTTTCGGCATAAAAAGCGAGAGTCAGCCATAGACTTGTCTTAAAGAAAAAGGACAACTGTGAGGGGGCGGCACTGGTATGGAATGGCTGGAGTTATTTCCGGAACCGTTGCACGGTATACTCGGAAGGCTTCCAGAAACCGTATTTAAGCAACTGGAAGAAATCCGGATCCGGGAAGGAAGGCCGCTGGAAGTTAATGCGAATGGTGATCATCATTTTGTTACGACTGCTGGTCGGCTGACTTTGAATCCTGTTGAAGCCTATAAGCCTAACCGCGAGGATGCCCACCGATTACTGGATTTTATCAGTAATCATTCCCTGTACACCATGGAAGAGGAGCTTCGCAAAGGGTTTATTACGATCCCTGGCGGTCATCGTATTGGCTTGGCAGGGAGAACCGTGCTCAACCGAGGGCGAGTAGAGCATTTGCGAGATATAAGCAGCTTTAATGTACGAATTGCTCGGGCCATTCCTGGCATAGCTGATCGGATATTGCCTTATGTAGCGGATCGAAAATCTGGAATGATACGGCATACGCTCATCTTGTCACCGCCTCAGCATGGCAAGACGACGTTGCTTAGGGACTTGGCTCGGCAACTGAGTTACGGAGGGATGGAAAGCAACGGAGGGCGACGAAATGGACTTAAGGTGGGTATTATAGATGAACGCTCTGAGATTGCTGGCAGTCACAAGGGCATCCCCGGTTTTGATGTCGGACCTCGCACCGATGTATTGGACGGATGCCCGAAAGCAGAGGGCATGATGATGATGATTCGCTCGATGTCACCGGATGTCCTGATTGTTGATGAAATCGGGCGGCCAGAAGATGCAGAGGCGGTGCGTGAAGCACTTCACGCAGGCATCGCAGTCATTGCTTCCGCACATGGTCGCGATGTGGCTGAAATGGCGAGCCGATCTGCCTTTGCTGGATTAGCTACAGGACAGGAGCTGTTCCAGCTCTACGTCATGCTGGAGCGGACGAGCCGGGGCCTCTCTTTTCGTCTGGCAGATGCCAAGCAGCGCAGGCTGACACTGCCTGGGGAAGGGCAGAGCGGGGGCATCTCCTATGCTTAAGCTGCTGGGAGCTGTCTTGGTTATACTAGCCACCACACTGGCAGGCTGGCAGCGGGCAAGGCAATTTGCCATGAGGCCGCAGCAAATCAGAGAGTTAATTCTCGCACTGCAAAGACTGACCACCGAGGTTTCTTATGGGGTGTCTCCGTTACCAGATGCTTTCGCCAAGACAGGAGAGCCCTTGCGAGAGCCGCTGCGCTCTCTGTTTCAGCAAGCCTCATGCTGGATGCACCCCTCTTTTGGCCTGACCGCCAGAGAAAGCTTGCATAAAGCGATTGAAGTTTCGTGGAGCCGTTCCTCTATGAAGCAGGCCGAGAAGGAAGCGATGCGTCAGCTTGCTTACAGCCTTGGAACCAGCGACCGTGAGGACCAGATCAAGCACATTGCGCTGACCATCCAGCAGTTATCCCATGAAGAAGCGCAGGCGCAGGCAGATCAGGTGAGATACGAGCGTATGAGCAGAAGCCTGGGACTGCTGATCGGAGCATTGATCGTCATTTTGATCTATTAGCGGGGTGCTCGAATGAATTTAGAAGTGAACGCAATTTTCCAGATTGCCGGAATTGGCATTATTATCGCTATGATTCATACCGTACTAAAGCAAATGGGCAAGGAAGACATGGCCCATTGGGTGACGGTCATCGGTTTCGTTGTAGTGCTGTTCATGGTGGTGCGAATGCTGGATAACCTTCTGCAAGAGATCAAATCTATTTTTCTTTTTCAGTAGGTGAACACATGGAAATCATTCAAGTGGTGGGCTTCGCCCTCGTTGCCACAGTCCTCATCTTAGTTATCAAGGAACAGAAGCCGATGTTTGCCTTTTTGATTGCAACAGCTGCGGGAATCGTCATTTTTTTGCTGCTGATTGGCAAGATCGGATCTGTGGTTGCCGTGCTGGAGCGACTGGCCAGGTCTTCAGGCATGGACATGATTTATTTTAAAACCGTATTAAAAATAATCGGTATCGCTTATATTGCTGAATTTGGAGCACAGATCGTACGGGATGCGGGACAAGACGGTATTGCTTCCAAGATAGAGCTTACTGGAAAGGTACTCATCATGGTACTCGCAATCCCGATTATCAGCATTATTATTGATACCATTCTGAAGCTGATGCCCGCCTGAGGGGGTGATGCCATGAAAAGGCTGGGGGGCATGCCGAATCTCAAAGTTATTGTGATTTTGCTGCTATGTCTCTGGTGCGCCTCGGCTGCGGTCCTCTTCGCAGATACACCTACAAACGAATGGATCAGACAACAGGCGGAGCAAATGCCCAAAGATGATGTTGAACATTATTGGGACGGACTCATGAAGCAATACGGCGGATTTTTCCCTGACCAGAAAACGCCTTCTTTCATGGACATGCTGCTTCCGGGTGGTGAAGGATTCAGCATAAAAGGTGTGTTGATTGCCATAGCTGATTTTTTCATCCATGAAATCCGGGTGAATGCCAAGCTGCTCGTCACCATCGTCATGCTCAGCATTATGAGTATGGTACTGGAAACGCTGCAAAGCGCTTTTGAAAGCAAGCAGGTCAGCAAAGTTGCCTACGCTATCGTGTACATGGTCATTATCATTTTGGCGATTAATAGCTTTAGTGTAGCGATTGGTTATGCCAAAGAAGCAATTGACAGCATGATTCATTTCATGATGGCGATGTTGCCCTTGCTGTTTACCATGTTGGCCTCGATGGGTAACGTTGTCACGGTTTCGGTGACCCACCCGCTGATTGTATTTATGATCAACACGGTCGGAACAGTCATTCATACGCTTGTTTTCCCGCTGCTTTTCTTCTCGGCTGTGCTGTACTTGGTCAACTCGCTCACGGGCAAATACAAGCTGACCCAGTTAGCTGATCTACTGCGGAACGCTGGTGTTGCCGTGCTGGGGGTGCTTCTGACTATTTTTCTAGGAGTCATTTCGGTACAGGGATTAACCTCTTCGGTTACTGACGGATTAACAATCCGTACAGCTAAATATATTACAGGTAGCTTTGTTCCGGTGGTAGGCAAGGCGCTGGCGGATGCAACTGATACGGTCATTTCGGCATCACTGCTCGTTAAAAATGCCATCGGTCTTGTGGGAGTCATCATTATTTTGTTCCTGTGCGCTTTTCCTGCTCTCAAGATTTTGACACTAGCTCTCATTTATAAAGTGACCGCAGCAATCATGCAGCCTTTGGGAGATACGCCTATTGTGGAATGTTTGGATGCCATCGGCAAGAGTATGATTTATGTTTTTGCGGCACTGGCGGCAGTGGGATTAATGTCCTTCCTTGCGATTACCGTCATGCTCGCAGCAGGCAACATGACGGTCATGATGAGGTGAATACATGCACATAATCCAACGAGAGGGAGGCGAGTGACGTGACCTGGCTGGGAGGCTGGCTCAAGGAACTAGTGCTAATCGTGCTGCTGGCTTCTTTTGTCGATATGATCTTACCGAGCCGATCTATGGAAAGGTATGTCAAACTCGTACTTAGCCTGCTTGTTTTGCTGACATTGCTGTCTCCGATTGTGCGCTTGCTGAGCAGCAGTCCCTCAGAGGTTCTGGGGCGAGCATTGGATCTGCAACGCCAGGCAGAGACAGGTAACAGGGAACCGACATTGGAGGAAATCTTAGCCAAAGGCAACAAGCTAAAGCAACAGCAGGAACAAAGCTCCATGCAATGGGCAGGCAAAGAGGTAGCTAAGGAAATGAAAGGGCAATTGGAGCAGTACACTGGGTTAGCAATTCAGTCGGTCCAGGTGACCCTTGCGCAGATTCAGCAGAAAGAATCGAGGCTAGAGGCAGGAACGGGTGTTCAGTCAGTAGTGGTCAAATTGGCGGAGCAGAAGGCAGAAAAAGAAAAAAACACAAACGTCCCGCCGGATACAGATATCAAGCCGGTTATCGTGGAGCCTGTAGCTGAAAAGACAGTGAATATTCGTGTAGAGCCGACACAGTCAAAAACCTCTAATCATAATGAAGGAACGCGAGAAGATGATCGTAGTCCTGACGGAACCACAGAGGATGGCAAACCTGCGGATCAGAAAGCTTTTGGCTTAATCACAGGCATTCTACGTGAAAAATGGGGGATCGACAGCACACATGTTCAGGTGATTAATTCGCAGGATGGAACACATGAATGGTAACAGGAGGTGATCCGAAATGGGTAAATGGAGGAAAAAGCTGGAGCAATGGATGGGTGGAGGGGGGGACGGAGCGAAAAAGTTCAATTCATTTCGTTGGCTACTTATTCTTGGCCTTATCGGTGTAGCGATCATGCTCTTTAATTCATTCGTTAATGTGAAAAAAGTCGACCCGGAAAACGTAGGGAGAGAACCGCCTGGCGTAATGAAAAATGAACCTGCGTTAGAAACAACGGTAGGTGAGGACAGTTCCTTTGCCGGAATCGAGAAGGCTTTTGAGGACAATATGAAACAGATGCTGGAGCAGATTGTTGGCGTAGGAACCGTCGATGTCATGGTTACGGTAGACTCTACCGAAGAAGTGATCGTTCAACGGAATGTGAAGGACATGCAGGAAGAAAATAACGAGACGGACGCCAATGGTGGACAAAGGCACACTACTCAATATACACGCGATGGTGAGATTGTCACCTATGAATCATCGGGCGGTCAGCACACTCCGATTGTTACCAAAAAAGTAAAACCACAGGTAAGGGGAGTGCTTGTGGTGGCTATGGGGGCAGAAAACCCTACCGTGAAGCAACTCATTGTAGATGCTGTGCAGAAGGGACTGAACGTACCTTCATACAAAATATCAGTCGTTCCGCGTAAGCAGGGATAATATGGAATTTAAGAACAAAGAAGTTAATATTGCAAACCACTTATGAATATGGAGGACAGAACATGAATAATAAAAGACAAACCGTTTGGCTGGTGTCCATGCTGAGTTTAATGGTGGTACTGTCTGCATATTATTTGTTTACGGAGGACTCTAGTCCGGCGAATCCGCCCGTGGCAGACAGCGAGCAGGTGAGCAAGGTTAAACAGGATGCTGCCCAGGAAGCAACGTCAAAGGCAGAAGAACAAATGAACGAACTGAAAGTAAATGAAGTGGTAACCAATGGAGAAGTAACTGACGGAACAGCAGGGACTTCCACAAAGGACACGGCTTCTACAACTGATCCAGCAACAGAATCATCAAAAGCCGGTAAAGACACAGCCGCCGCCCCTGCTACTGAATCGACTGCATCCGATCAAAACACAACTACAGCTAAGACAGACACGACAGCTAAAAGTGATGACAAAGCAGCTTCTAGCGCCAAAACCGACAAGCAGGTACTTGATCAAGTAGCAAACGAACAAGCAGCCCAACCAACAGCGGCAGCTGTGATTGACAACTATTTGCTGGAGCGGGATGTGGAAAATCAAAAGAAAAATGACGAGCTGACTACGGCAATGAATGATAGTACACCTCAGAAAGCTGCAGAGGCGCAAAAGGAATTACATGTACTTGAAGATAAACAGGCCAAAATTACCGGTATCGAAGAAGAGCTACAGCAGCAATTCGCCAATGCAGTCGTCCGCGAGGAAGATGCTGATAAATACAAAGTAGTGGTTCTGAGTGAAAAATTGGATGCTAAGCAAGCGGTAACGATTGTCGATAAAGTCATGAAGGAATTAAACGTTACGCAGGACAAGATCAGTGTCCAGTATGTTACACAATAAGACAAAAAACGCGAAAAAGCCCGGATTTCTGCACAATCCCGGGCTCTTTCTATTTTTAATGATTGTGATATAATACATAAAGCTGTTTCAAAAATGTTATCAGCAACCGGCAAAATGCTGAAGGAGTGATTAATAGAGATGTTTAAATTAAGCGAGATTAAGGAATTGATCAAGCTGGTGGATGAAACGTCTGTGCATGAGCTTGAAATTGAAAATGAAGGAACTCGCCTCATGATCCGTAAACCGGGCAAAAGCGAGATCGTTACGGTACAGGCTCCTGTAACAGCACCTGCTTATACAGTGGCGCCACAAGCTGCAATTCCGAATCCACAAGCACAGTCCGATGTTGGACATGCAACTGCTGGGGAACCGAAGGAATATGCAAGCAATCTACATAAAATCGTATCTCCGATGGTGGGCACTTTCTATAGTTCTTCATCCCCGGATACGGCCCCGTATGTGAGTATCGGCAGTAAAGTAGGCGATAAAACAACGGTATGTATTATTGAAGCGATGAAGTTGATGAACGAGTTGGAAGCTGAAGTGAAGGGCGAAATTGTTGAAATTTTGGCCGAAAACGGACAGTTGGTTGAGTATGGCCAGCCATTGTTCCTTGTGAAACCGGAGTAAGAAGCTTGTTTGTCCCCTTTTTTGAGGGTTCGGCAAGACTGCTCCCAGGGAGGATAAAGTCATGACATTTCAAAAAGTATTAATCGCGAACCGTGGAGAAATTGCAGTTCGTATCATTCGCGCTTGCCGCGAAATGAATATTTCGACAGTTGCCGTTTATTCGGAAGCTGACAAGGATTCGTTACATGTGCGTCTCGCAGATGAGGCTTACTGTATCGGACCGACGTTGTCTAAGGACAGCTACCTTAATTTTACGAACCTGATGAGTGTTGCTACATTAACTGAATGTGATGCCATTCATCCAGGTTACGGATTTTTGGCGGAAAATGCAGACTTCGCTGAAATTTGCGAATCGTGCAATATTACGTTTATCGGACCTTCTCCTGAAGCAATTAACAAAATGGGAGACAAGGCTGTAGCCAAGCAGACCATGAAGGATGCCGGGGTTCCGGTTATTCCAGGTTCAGACGGACTGGTTGAGGATGTGCAGGATGCAATCAGCATCGCACGCGATATCGGATATCCGGTCATTATCAAGGCCACAGCAGGTGGTGGTGGTAAAGGTATTCGTATCGCCGAAGATGAGGATAACCTTATTCAACAAATCACTACTGCTCAGCAGGAAGCGCAAAAGGCCTTTGGCAATGCGGGTGTGTATCTGGAAAAATATTTGACCGGTATGAAACACGTGGAAATACAGATCATCGCGGACAAGCATGGTAATGTTGCCTATTTGGGCGAACGGGACTGCTCTGTACAGCGTCGTCGTCAGAAGTTGTTGGAGGAAGCACCATGTCCAGTACTTTCGCAGGATGTTCGTGAAGAAATGGGACAGGCAGCTGTTCGTGCAGCTTTGGCCGTTCAATACTCTGGCGCAGGTACGCTTGAATTTTTGCTTGGCCCGGACAATAAATTCTATTTCATGGAAATGAACACACGTATTCAGGTAGAACATCCAGTAACAGAAATGATTACCGGTGTAGACCTGATTAAAGAAATGATTTCGGTCGCTGAAGGGCATCCGCTTTCCTTTACTCAGGAAGAAGTCACGATTAATGGCTGGGCAATAGAATGCCGCATTAACGCTGAGGACCCGGATCGTAATTTTATGCCTGCACCGGGTAAAATCGGATTTTATCTGCCTCCAGGCGGTCCTGGAGTACGGGTAGACAGCGCTGCTTATCCAGGTTATAGCATTCCTCCTTATTATGACTCTATGATTGCCAAGCTGATTGTATGGGCGCCTACACGGCAGGAGGCGATTGCCAAAATGAAGCGGGCTTTAGCTGAGTTTGCTATTGAGGGCATACCCACAACGATTTCTTTTCACCAGCGCTTGCTAGAGCATCCGACCTTTATTGAAGGCGATTTTGATATTAAATTTTTGGAGGAAAACGAAGTTTAATCGGTATATTTCCTCAGTTTGTCATAATGAACGCCAAATGATATAGTATGGATAATAAGTGAGCATGTCTGCTTTGATATCCAAAGCTGGAATGAAACTTATTTTGACCGAAAGGTGTTGAAGGTATGAGCACAGTGCCAACCGAATTCGAACGTACAGAAATTGGGGAAATTCAAATTGCCCCGGAAGTTATTGAAGTCATTGCCGGACTGGCTACCGTTGAAGTACCAGGTGTAGCGGGAATGAGTGGCGGATTTGCTGGCGGATTTGCCGAACTGCTAGGCCGCAAAAATTTATCTAAAGGTGTAAAAGTGGAAGTCGGACAGCGTGAAGCTGCTGTAGACGTCTCCGTCATTATTGAGTATGGTAACCGTCTGCCTGAGGTGGCTGCTGCTATTCAGCATAATGTTAAGCGTTCCATTGAAAACATGACAGGTCTTAACGTGGTAGAAGTGAACGTGCAAATTCATGATGTTCAATTCAAAAATGCTGAAAAAGTAGAAGAGCCGGAAGTGCTGGGCGCCGGACGGGTTAAATAGAGCGATACTTTGTACAAACCCCCGACCCTTATGGGTCGAGGGTTTACTCTAATTTAAGGAGGCTGTGCGTTTCGTGGCTAAAGTTATGGACAGACTTCTGCTGTTTTTGTACAGCTTAAGTATCGGAATTATTTCCATTCTCGCCATCCTCCTCCTGAGCGGGGCCATTCCGTATGTTTTAAGCATTGAGGATGAGCGAGTGGTGTGGTTTACCAGCTTGATTATTGCAGGAGTTCTGTTGTTATTGAGTCTTCGGTTTTTTTATATCTCTATTCGACGGAACCAAACCGTACAGCATTCTATTGATCAGCGAACCGAATATGGAGACATTCAGATTTCGGTGGATACCATCGAAAACCTGTGCCTCAAAGCGGCTTCCCGATTTCGCGGGATGCAGGATCTGAAAGCACGCGTTCGTGTGTTGGAATCGGGACTTGATATTACGATTCGGGCGATTGTTGACGGGGAAAGCTCCATTCCGGTGTTAACCTCCGAGGTACAAAAGGGGGTACACGACCATGTGGAAGAAATTACAGGAATTCCAGTATCCAATGTGTCGGTGTACATCGCTAATGTTTCTCAGTCACCAAGCTTTAAGAGTCGTGTGGAATAGAGGTGATTTTCCCTGATGCCCTGGAAAGAAATATGGGGAAGTTACAAGGGCCGGATCATGGGGATCACGGCCGGTATTTTTTTCGGTTTTATTTATTTGTGGGCAGGCTTTTGGAATATGTTGTTCTTTGCATTGATGGTGTTCATCGGATATACGCTAGGAAGACGTAGCGATTCAGCGCTTGGTTCATTCCTCCCTTGGAAAGAATGGAGCGAATGGTTGTCGCAACGTTGGCGTCCTTTTAAATGAACCCTGTGATACGTGTTCTCCAAAATACAGCTGTAGCTTATTTGCGCCCAACGGTTTTGGAGGATGCGTTCACAGGTTTTTTTGTGGAAATTGGTTAGAATGAAAAATAGATATAGGCAAGCGTAGGAGGCAGGGCATGAAAAGACGTCTGGCGAGGGAATTAGCGGTACAGAGTATGTACCATATGGAAATGAATGAAGTGGATGCGGCGGCAGCTGTAGACATGCTGCTTCAGGAAGCGGCTGAGGAAAACGAAGCCGAAGTTGTGATTAAAAACGCGGAAGTGTTAAGAGCATATGTTTTGGAGCATGTGCGTGGCACATGGGAGCACAAGGAAGCTATTGACGGGCTGTTGGCGGATTACCTGAAAGGCTGGCAGATCAGCCGACTTTCACGTGTGGATCGTCAAATTTTGAGGCTTGCGGTATATGAAATGATTTTCCGCGAGGATGTTCCAGCCAAGGTAGCAGTCAATGAAGCCATTGAATTGTCGAAGCACTTTGGAACCGAGGAATCGGGTAAATTTGTTAATGGTGTGCTGGGACGAGTTATACAAGAGCTGGAGCAATTGAAAGCACGTTTTTAATTAGAGACTACTGAATCAGGTTGGGGAGTGGTTAAACATGTCAGCACCGATCATTGATGGTAAACAAATCTCTCAGGATATCCGGGCAAGCATTCAGCAAGAGGTCATTCGTTTGAAAGAACACAGCTTTCAACCCGGACTGGCTGTTGTACTGGTAGGCGAAGATCCTGCTTCTCAGGTGTATGTTAAAAATAAGGAAAAGGCGTGTCATGATCTCGGCTATTACTCTGAGGTTCATCGACTGGCGGCAGATACTTCGCAAGAAGCATTACTGAAACTGGTGGATAAGCTGAATCATCAAAGTAATATCCATGGGATATTGGTGCAACTGCCATTGCCAAAGCATATTCAGGAAAAAGCTGTCATTGACGCGATTGCAGTGGAGAAAGATGTTGACGGATTTCATCCGGTAAACGTAGGAAACCTGGTCATCGGCGATGATAGCCTACTGCCTTGTACTCCCGCTGGAGTCATTGAGTTAATCAAGCGTGCTGGAGTAGAGATAGCTGGTAAACATGCAGTTGTTATTGGTCGCAGTAATATCGTGGGCAAGCCAGTCTCTTTATTGCTGCAGCGTGAAAATGCTACGGTTACGATGTGTCACTCTCGTACAGCGAATATGGCCGAGCTCAGCAGACAAGCGGATATTTTGGTCGTTGCCATCGGTAAAGCCAATTTTATTGATGCTTCGTTCGTAAAACCAGGTGCAGTAGTTATCGATGTGGGAATGAATCGTCTGGAGAACGGAAAGCTGGCGGGTGACGTTGATTTTGAGAGCGTAAAGCAAGTGTCCGGTCCGATTACGCCTGTTCCCGGCGGAGTAGGCCCAATGACGATTACAATGCTGATGCAAAATACGCTCGTAGCGGCCAAGCGGTCGTACGGTTTGGCATAAAGGCAGCTACCTGTGGCTGAACAACAACGTATTTATTCTATAAAGGACCTGAATCGTTATATCCGGATGAAACTGGAATCCGATCAGGTGCTGTCTGATGTATGGATACGCGGGGAGATTTCTAACTTTACGCATCATTCGAGTGGTCACATGTACTTTACGCTCAAGGATGAGGGGAGCCGGATACGTTCGATTATGTTTGCGACCCATAATAGACGGCTCCCTTTCGTACCAAAAGAAGGTACGCGTGTTATCGCCCGGGGAAACGTATCCGTGTATGAACGGGATGGACAATATCAATTTTATGCGACGCAAATGCAGCCTGACGGTATAGGCAGCCTTTATTTGGCTTATGAACAACTCAAACAAAAGCTTGATGCAGAAGGGCTGTTTGATACCGCTCGCAAACGGAATCTGCCCGCTCACCCGGCAACCATCGGTGTAATTACGTCACCGACCGGAGCGGCTGTGCGTGATATTATCACCACACTTCAACGCCGATACCCGCAGGCTGGAATCGTGTTGTATCCTGTTCTTGTGCAAGGAAAGGGTGCTGCCCCCTCGATCGTTAAGGCAATTGAAGCCATGAATCGTATGCAGGAGGTTCAGGTGATGATCGTCGGACGGGGCGGTGGCTCCTTAGAAGAACTGTGGGCATTTAATGAGGAAGCGGTTGCGCGTGCCATTTACGCATCGGTCATTCCTGTCATTTCGGCTGTTGGACACGAAACGGATTTTACCATTGCCGATTTTGTGGCTGACTTACGCGCAGCGACGCCGACCGCAGCAGCTGAGCTGGCTGTGCCTCACCAGGGAGAGCTTCGGGATCAGCTGCTCCAGCGGGAGCAACGGTTGCGCAACGCCCTTAGGCAGCGGCTGGAAGCCAGTCGTGAACGCTTGCTGAGGCTTCGGCGTTCGCCAGTGCTGCTGCATCCACGCCGCTACATGCTCCAGCATGCAGAGCGGATGGATATGCTGCATCAGCGTCTGATCCGCGCAGCAGCTAACCGTTCACGCTTAAACGCAGAGAAAAATGCTCGTATGCGTCAGGTACTAGAGCGGTTTAATCCGCGCGAACAAATTCGTTCGGCGCGCAAGCAGACGGATATGGCACAACGTCAGCTGGAGTCTGCGATGCGTGCGATCACAAAAACGGGACGGCAGCAGCTGCATACCGGAATTCGTCAGCTGGATGCGCTGAGTCCGCTCAAAGTCATGGCCCGAGGCTACAGCTTGGTATACGATGAGCAGGAGAAACGGCTGATCAAGTCGCTCAAAGATGTACAACCGGGAGATTCCATCAAGATAAAAGTGAGTGACGGGCAGTTAGACTGTCAAGTATGGGGAATGAAGGAGGACGCGAAGCACGGTGGCGAATGAAGCGGAATTGAATTTTGAAGCGGCCATGGCCGCTCTAGAAGAAATTGTCGGACAACTGGAGCATGGGGACGTTCCTCTGGAGCAAGCCATTGATTTGTTCCAGCGGGGGATGAAGCTGTCTCAGCTTTGCAGCCAGAAGCTGGAACAGGTCGAACGTAAAATTGAAATGATTGTGGAAGAGGATGGAGATTTGCGCAAGAAGCCTTTCGGTGGCGGATTGGATGAAAACGGCGGTGAAGGGCTTGAATAGACTGTCGTTCAAGGAATATTTGGCTGTGACGGCAGATGCAGTTTCGTCTGCATTGACCGAGCAGTTTCCGGCGCATTGGGACATTCCAGATGTCCTTCGAGAATCTATGAACTATTCACTGACCGCAGGCGGAAAACGGCTGCGGCCTCTGCTTTTGATCGCCGCTGCGGAAGCATTTGGTGGAAGCAGGGAAGCGGCGTTGCCAGTAGCATGTGCGGTAGAAATGGTACATACGTATTCCCTCATTCACGACGATTTGCCGGCGATGGATGATGATGATTATCGGCGAGGAAAGCTGACGAATCATAAGGTATACGGCGAGGCGGTTGCTGTTCTTGCGGGCGATGCTTTGCTGACCCATGCGTTTTATTGCATCGTGCAGGCAGGTCGTCTTCACGGTGTTTCTTCCGATGCGCTATTGTCCATAGTTGAGGATTTATCCGAAATGAGCGGCGCCAGAGGTATGGTAGGTGGACAGGTCGCAGATATGTCAGGCGAGCAGGGAATGACGGGGATCGAGGAACTGGAATATATCCACCTTCATAAAACGGCTGATTTGATCATTTTCTCACTCTTGGCAGGTGGACGGATTGCTGGGGCAGACAAGAGTCAACTAGAGGCGCTTCGCTGTTTTGGACGAGATCTGGGCCTGGCCTTTCAAATTCAGGACGATATATTGGATCTCGTAGGCGATGAAAGCAAAATGGGAAAAAAAACGCAGAGTGATGTTGAACAAGAGAAGGTTACCTATCCGTATTTCATCGGTATGGACGCATCTCTGCGACAAGTGGAGGAACTCACAGTGTCTGCCAAAAAAGTGATTGCAGAAGGTGGCATTCCCGATTCTTCGCGTTTGCTGGAGATAGCGGATTACCTGATGAAGCGTGATCATTAGTAGCATTAGAACTGGTTTGACTTGTCTGCGTTTAAGCACAGTCCAAAAGTGTGATATAATACTTGTTAACTTTACACACAAACTTGAAGGAAAGCGGGGAGATATGCGTGCTGCTTCCACACATAAAGCAACCAGGCGATCTGAAATCACTGTCGGTTGAGGAGTTGGCTTCTCTAGCCGAGGAAATCAGGAGCTTTTTGATTGAGAAGCTGTCCGTGACTGGGGGGCATCTGGCATCGAATCTGGGAGTGGTTGAGCTCACGATCGCCCTGCATTATTGCTATAACAGTCCAAAGGACAAGATGATTTATGACGTTGGGCACCAAGCCTACGTGCACAAAATATTGACAGGGCGAATGGATCGTTTTGATACACTTCGTCAGCGTGATGGACTTTGTGGTTTTGTAAAAAGAAGCGAGAGCGAGCATGATGTTTGGGAAGCTGGACATAGCAGCACTTCCCTTTCGGCTGCAATGGGGATGGCCTTGGCACGAGATTTAAAGGGCGAGGACAATAAAGTTATTGCAATGATCGGGGACGGAGCATTGACTGGGGGCATGGCCTTCGAAGCATTAAACCATATTGGTCATGAACGTAAAAATTTAATGGTCATTCTGAATGATAATGAAATGTCCATCGCCCCGAATGTAGGGGCCATGCATAATTATTTGAGCAAAATTCGCTCGGACCGTCACTATTTGCGGGCAAAGGATGAGCTGGAAGTTTTGCTGAAAAAAATACCCGCTATAGGCGGTAAACTTGCCAAATCGGCTGGCCGTGTCAAGGACAGTCTTAAATATATGATGGTGCCGGGTGTGCTGTTTGAGGAGCTGGGATTTACGTATCTTGGTCCGGTCGATGGACATGATTTGTCCAAGCTAATTGAGACTTTTCAGCAGGCTGATAACGTTACTGGCCCCGTATTAGTGCATGTCGTAACCACCAAGGGTAAAGGCTATAAACCTGCGGAGGCCGATTCGCACAAGTGGCACGGCATCAGTCCATACAAAATTGAATCAGGTCAGGTACTCAAAGCCGTGGGCAATCCGATGTATACAGAAATTTTCGGTAGAACGCTGATTGAGCTGGCTGAACAGGATGAGCGGATCATTGCGGTTACCCCTGCAATGCCTGGTGGATCAGGGCTAGTACCGTTTAGTAAAGAGTTTCCTACACGTATGATTGACGTCGGTATCGCTGAGCAGCATGCTGCAACCATGTGTGCAGCGTTAGCAATGGAAGGGATGAAGCCGGTATTTGCGGTGTATTCCACTTTTATGCAGCGTGCATATGACCAAATTGTGCACGATATTTGTCGTCATAATGCCAACGTGATGTTCGCGATTGATCGTGCTGGTTTTGTTGGTGCTGATGGTGAAACTCATCATGGCGTGTTTGATGTAGCATTCCTGCGTCATATCCCGAATCTGGTGCTTATGATGCCAAAGGATGAAAATGAGCTGCGCCATATGATGAAAACAGCACTTGACTACGAAGACGGCCCAATTGCTTATCGTTACCCACGTGTTAACGTGGTTGGTGTGCCATTGGATAATGAATTGCGGGCTATTCCCATCGGCAGTTGGGAGTTTCTGCGTAAAGGTGAGGGCTTCGCTGTAATCGCTTCAGGACCAATGCTCCAAGTGGCGACAGAGGCTGCGGAGGCGATGAAACGTGAGGGTATGCAAGTGGGCGTTGTGAATGCACGCTTCCTCAAGCCTTTGGATGAGGAGATGTTGCGTGAACTGGCCCGCCAGCATACGAAGCTGATCGTATTGGAAGAAGCTTCTGAAGCGGGAAGTTTGGGTAGCGCTGTACTGGAATTTTACGCTAAAGAAGAAACACAAGATGCACAGGTGCGCTTAATGGGGATTCCCGATCTGTTTGTGGAGCACGGCTCCATCAAAGAGCAGCGCGCTGAAGTGGGACTTACCGTTGAAGCTGTGTGCTTAAAGCTGCGTAAGTGGTCTGCTGAGCCAGCATATGGCATGGGGCAATCTGTATAGGGTAACTTAAAGTAAACAACATGATATTATAAAAAGTATGACAAGAGCAGCCTGGCTGCCTAAAGGGAGATTAACATGTCTGTTCCGAAGGAACGCATTGATGTATTGCTTGTAGAACAAGGTTTTTTTGAAAGCCGTGAAAAAGCTAAAGCCGCAATCATGGCAGGTCTAGTGTTGGCGGACAGCGAACGGATCGAGAAAGCGGGAATGAAGGTACCACGTTCCAGCGAGCTTAAAGTTAAAGGGGCGGTGCATCCGTATGTAAGCCGTGGAGGGTTGAAGCTCGAAAAGGCCATCCGTCAATTCGAGCTGGACATGAAGGGCAGGACGATGCTGGATATCGGTTCATCAACCGGAGGCTTTACGGATTGTGCGCTTCAGCATGGAGTTGAGTACGTGTATGCCATTGATGTGGGGTATAATCAGCTGGATTGGTCACTTCGTAATGATGAACGTGTATGCGTTATGGAGAAAACAAATTTCAGATATATGACACCTGCAGATTTGGGCGGTCCTGTGCCTAATTTCGCAAGTATTGATGTTTCTTTTATTTCGTTACGAATTATTTTGCCACCGTTGCTTGCATTGCTGCATCAACCTGCTGATATTGTAGCTCTAATTAAGCCTCAATTCGAAGCTGGACGCGAAAAGGTTGGGAAATCTGGCGTGGTTCGAGATCCTGCTACGCATAAAGAAGTGCTGCAGACCATCTTGATGTTTGCACATGAGCTTGGACTTTCATTGCAAGGCTTGGCCTATTCCCCCATAACAGGTGGCGAAGGAAATATTGAATTTTTAGCGCATTGGCGTTTGAATGGGCTTCCGGCGGCAGAATCGCAGCTGGAGAAAATGGATTTCAGTCCACTGATTGAACAAACTGTTCAGGAAGCAGGTCAGACTTTTAATAATGGCCCATCGCGTAAGTGACATTCAGGGGTTCTCCATGAGTTCTGTGAACTTAAGAGAACCTCTTTTTGGTGTGAGGGATTGATTGTAGAACTCACGTTCGCCTATAATGAGATGTATAATTGCGGATATTCATTTTCATTCACACAGATGTGATGAACCCAATTGAATATCCGGTCGCAGGTACAGCGTACCTGTATGAAGAAAAGGGATTTTACATCTTGTCCTAGAATATGTCCATGAGGTGATCGGTTCATGGACACGCGATACGATACGGTTATCATCACTGTGATCGGGGTGATATTAGGGATATGGGCTTTATATAGCCTGCGTGCCTGGTTAAAAGAGCCGGGACCGCTTGTGCTAAAAACGATACCAATTAACGAGGAATTGAACGAAGGACCTGCTGTGGACCAACTAGAAGAAGCAGGGTATGAAGTGGTGGGCGGGAAAATGAAAATACCGCTTGCTTTTAAAGTGAATGGACATACCGTGTATAGCCGTTTGTTTATTGATTACGTAGCTGTACGTAACGGTTCGACATATATGGTCAAAACGTCACGCCGCAAGAAACCGATGGAGTGGAACGGTCCTGATTTACGGGACAGGCTTATGCCTTATTTGCTGCTCTATCCGGGCTGTGCGGGGGTATTGTACGTTGATACGGACGAGAAAAGTATTCGCCTTATTACATTAGTGGAAGACCTCGAAGAAGAGGAATATGAAGGTTAATCCATAGGAGGATTATATGAAGGGTCAACGACATATTAAAATCAGGGAAATTATTTCACAACATGAGATTGAAACGCAGGATGATTTAGTTGAAGCATTGCGTGAGGCTGGTTTCCAGGTCACGCAGGCAACTGTATCCCGGGATATCAAAGAACTGCTGCTCATAAAGGTTCCAATGGACGATGGCAGATATAAATATTCGATGCCTTCAGACCAGCGCTACAATCCGACGCAGAAACTGAAACGTACATTGGTTGACAACTTTTTGCATATTGACTACACAACCAATCTGATTGTGATGAAGTGCCTGCCAGGAACAGCTAACTCGATTGCTGCTTTATTAGATAATATTGAATGGTCTGAGGTCATGGGTACGATCAGCGGGGATGACACCATTTTGATTATCTGCCGATCGGAAGAAAATAGTGAAACTATCGTGAATCGTCTTATGGGCTACATTTCCTAATTATAAAGTACGCATATTAGGCGTTTTAATTTGTACATCATAGAGGTGAAAGAACGATGCTGGTCACTTTGTCTATACGGAATTTGGCAGTCGTAGAAGCTGTCGATGTTCATTTTTATAAAGGATTTCATGTATTGAGCGGAGAAACTGGTGCTGGTAAATCCATTATTATCGACGCACTTGGGCTGATTGCGGGCGGCAGGGGATCTGCTGACCTAGTGCGTTACGGATGCGATAAAGCTGAAATGGAAGCCTTGTTTGAATTGCCGGTCAAACATCCCGTTTGGAATACGTTGGAGGAACAAGGGATTAAGGCTAATCCAGAAGAGCATTTGCTGATTCGTCGAGAACTTACAGTTCAGGGGAAAAGCTCATCTCGAATTAACGGTCAGATGGTTAATTTAACGATGCTGCGTGAGGTAGGTGAGCAACTCGTTAATATCCACGGGCAGCATGAGCATCAAAGCTTGCTGCGTGCGGATCGCCATCTTGCGCTGCTGGATACGTTCGGTGACTCGGTCATTGGTCCAGTCAAAGCGCTTTACCGGGAGCGCTACAATGCTTTTGTCAAAGCGGAAAAAGAAGTAAGAGAATTGCAAAGCTCCAGTCAAAAGGCTTATCAGCTATTGGACATGTATCGCTTCCAATTGGAAGAGATCGCTGCGGCGGAGTTAAAATTGGGTGAAGATGAATTATTGGCAGAGGAACGGGTCAAGCTATCCCATAGTGAGAAAATGATGGATGGAGTATCAGGAGCATACGAGCTGCTAAGTGGGAGAGGTGGTCTGGATACGGTCAATAACGTGTTGTCCAGATTAAATGATGTTCAGAGCTACGACAGTAAAAGCCTTCAGCCCATTGCGGAGCAGATTCAATCTGCTTTCTATCAGTTGGAGGATGCAGCGTTTCAATTACGCTCTTATCGTGAGGATATTGAATTTAATCCGGGCAAGCTGCATGAGGTGGAGCAACGTTTGAATCAAATTACCGGGTTACAGCGAAAATATGGTGATAGTATAGAGCAGATTTTGGAATACTATAGCCGTATTGAGCAGGAAACCGATCTGTTGGAAAATAAAGATGAGCGGCTGGAGCAGCTCATAGCAAAGCGGGATGAGTTGCTTTCGGATTTGCTGGAGATTGCTGAAGAGCTTACAGAAGCACGTGAAATTTGTGCTGAAGAGCTTGCAGAGCAAGTAGAACAGGAATTAAAAGATCTTCAAATGGAAAGAACGTCACTCAAGGTGCGTATTGATCCAATTGAGGATCCACGTGGATATGAATATAAAGGTCTAAAGGTACGACCTACCAAGCAAGGGATAGATAATGCGGAATTTCTGATTTCGCCCAATCCAGGTGAGCCACTTCGCCCACTCGGTAAAATTGCTTCTGGTGGTGAGTTATCACGTATCATGTTGGCAATGAAAAGTATTTTTGCGCGTCATGATCAAATTCCGGTGCTCATTTTTGACGAGGTGGATACCGGGGTAAGTGGTCGTGCAGCTCAGTCCATAGCCGAGAAGCTTTATCGTTTGTCTTCCGTTTGTCAGGTGTTTTCCATTACTCATTTGCCGCAGGTGGCGTGTATGGCAGATCATCAGTACCTGATTGAGAAAAATGTTCATGACGGAAGGACCATGACTCAAATTGAGGGACTAACGGAGGAAGGTCGTGTCAAGGAATTGGCGCGGATGCTGGGCGGGGTAGAAATTACCGAAAAAACATTGCATCACGCACAGGAAATGCTGAATTTGGCGGAAGGAAAGAAAGCCTGAAAAGAGCGGCTGGCGTAATGATTAACAGTTATAAAAGCCTGGGGGCAAGGTTACCTTATAGGTACGCAATTGGCGACCACCTTTACTCGTCAAGCGAAAGAAGCAAAGGGAGCGTGACAGCCATTGAATTTTTACTCCAGGATCAAATTGCTCGGTCTTTTGCTTGTTTTTCTTATGTGTTCTCTCGGTAACGCTCAGCATGTGCAAGCAGCGCTGCCTCTACAAGCTTCTTTGGATTTGTTCGGCACTAAAAGCATGCAAACAACCCAAGAAAGCGTGGTTCCCGATTTGAAAGTATACCCAGGGGGGCAGACGATCGGGGTCAAAGTAAAATCTTCAGGAGTGCTTGTCGTAGGTCACCATATCATTCAGGAAAGCAATGATCGTAAGGTGTCACCTGGTGAGATTGCTGGTATTCGCCTAGGGGACCGGATTACACACATGAACGGCAAACCCCTCAATAGTCTCGCCAGGGTAGCTGAAGCCGTGGACGAGGCAGGTAAAAACAAAAAGCCGCTGAACATCACGCTTTGTCGAGGTGAGCAGACGATTTCCACCAAGTTAACCCCAGCATATGATCAAGATGATAAAGCGTGGCGGCTTGGGTTGTATATTAGAGACTCGGCTGCAGGCGTAGGTACATTAACATTTTATGCACCGGACCAGGGGGTTTACGGGGCCTTGGGTCATGTAATTACCGATATAAATACTCAAACTCCCATTGTTGTGGGTAGTGGAGAGATTGTGCAATCCAATGTGACGTCAATTGCGAAGAGCCAGAGTGGGGAACCCGGAGAAAAACGTGCTCATTTTCTCAAAGATCATCGGATATTAGGAAATATAGAACGAAATACGAGCTTTGGAATATTTGGGAAAATGTCAGATGAGCCGCAGAATGGATTGTATTCGACGCCCATTCCGGTGGGACTTGCGAATGAAGTAAAAGAAGGACCGGCAGAAATATTGACTGTATTGGAAGGTCAACAAATTCAGCGTTTTCAGGCAGAAATTGTACACATTTCTCAGCAGGATAAACCGGCAACCAAAGGGCTTGTGATTCGGGTTGTAGATCCTAAGCTATTAGATAAGACCGGCGGAATCGTGCAAGGAATGAGTGGGAGTCCGATTATCCAAAATGGTAAGCTGATCGGAGCTGTAACACATGTATTCGTTAATGATCCTAAATCAGGTTACGGGTGTTTTATCGAATGGATGTTGCGTGATGCAGGAATCATGCATAATAAATTGAGCTTGAAGTCATCCTCTAATCTTAAGGCGAGCTAGTGGCCTTAAGATTTTTTTGTCGAAAAGCAGAGGAATAACTCAGAATTGCAAGATAAAAATTCAATTATAATTGAATTAATAAAAAAAATAAATAAAAATAATTTTCGACAGAAGGAATTCATAATTCGATGTCGAAATCATATACTCCGACAAGAAATATTTATTTAATGCAAACAGATGTCCCAATGGAATAACACTCAATAAGGAGGAAGTACATTGCAAAAAATTGAGGTATTGTTGGCTGATGACAACCGGGAATTTACGAATTTGCTTGCTGAATATATTTCCGATCAGGAGGATATGGAAGTTACAGGAATCGCCTTTAACGGTGAAGAAGTACTCCAACGCATCGCAGAATCCCGCAACATACCTGATGTACTTATTTTAGATATTATTATGCCTCATCTGGATGGTCTCGGTGTATTGGAGCGTTTAAGAGAAATGAACCTGACTCCACAACCGAAAATCATTATGCTGACTGCATTCGGTCAAGAAAATATTACACAGAGGGCCGTTCAACTCGGGGCATCTTATTATATTTTGAAGCCGTTTGACATGGAAGTGCTTGCTAACCGTATACGCCAATTGGTAGGACCGCAATTAGTCAGCAATAGCCCGGTAACCGTTTCATCCATGCGGTCCAACGTTGTGCCTATGGGTAAGACGAAAAACCTGGATGCCAGCATCACGGCTATCATCCATGAGATTGGCGTACCAGCTCACATCAAGGGCTATCAATATCTACGCGAAGCCATTACGATGGTGTACAATAATATCGAAATATTGGGAGCCATCACCAAAACCCTATATCCGGCAATTGCCGAAAAATTCAAAACGACGGCATCTCGCGTAGAACGCGCCATTCGCCATGCCATTGAGGTAGCATGGACCCGTGGAAATATCGACAGCATCTCCCACCTGTTCGGTTACACTATCAATATCAGCAAGTCCAAACCAACCAACTCAGAATTTATAGCGATGGTCGCAGACAAGCTGCGGATTGAGAATAAGGTGTCCTGAAAGTCTGATGAGACACGAAAAAATGAACATGAGTAGAACGCAAATTCTCAATAATTTATCGATCGTTGCGCCGGAGATTCCGATGAAGCTCTTCGCAATTGAGTTGAATTTTACGCTTTACACACATATCAATAGGTATTTTTGCTGAAACTAATACTAAATAAGTAAAAATTATTTGAATAACGCTTATCTCTTCGGAGGTGGGCGTTATTTTTTTGCAAGATGTCGCAAATTTGCAAATTCATCAAATTAGGGTAACTCACCGATAGAGGGCCCCTATACTAGGATTCATCGTATGAACGTTCAAAGAGCAATTAAGAGATGCAAGGTTGAATTATACCAAGCATTTAATGAATAAGGTTATGGAGAGACTACGAGCGAGGTAATTGCGGAGAGTTCATTTTATAGTAGGAATATCATTACAAGATCGAACAGATGTAATCTTGCAATTGCAATGGACTCTACGAATCATGCTGTCGTTATACGTTTACCGGTCTATCTCCTTATGCGCATCAGAGTGTAAATCTGCCAATGTTATTATATTATTGACTTTACTTCCCATTAAAATGTAAGGTATTAACATACACTATTACTAGGGGAGGTTGTTAGATGATGCGGGTAAAAATTTCAATAATTTTGTTAGTGATTGTTTGGTTTTTCACTACCGGCATTTCTGATCTACAAGCTAAACTGGATAGAGGAATAAAAAACACGGTTACATCTAATATGTTTGGTGCCAGTGGAGACGGGACTGATCAGACAAAAGCTATCCAGTCTGCACTTGACTACCTCGAGAGAGTGGGGGGAGGTAAGCTTATCCTTGGCAAAGGTACGTATCTCCTAAGTATCGCTAAGAGTATTCACAGTAAGGCATGTATTGTCATACCTGCCGGAGTGATTATAGAAGGCTCTGGTATGGGTGTCACCATCATCAAACGGATTAGTAGTGAACGGAAGCAAAACGGCGTATTGCTCGTTAATAAAGGCTACGACACAAAGGGTGGATATAAAGCAGCTGGCAATATCGTGTTACGAAATTTCACGATTACAGACGGTGATGTTACCTCCAAGCCGAGGACTTACGGGGACTTGATTGCGTTGGGACATGCGAATAATGTACTTATTGAGCGTGTCCAATCGTTAAATCATGATCAACATTTCGTAGACATTTGCGGTTCGAGAAATATAACCATGAGAGATTCAATCAGTAATAATCTTCAAGACACCTATGGGACGGCCACAATCCAAGTTGATCGAGCTAAAAACCTAGGGATATGGGGGTTGCTACTGGACGGAACTAATCCAAAAAATGTAACTATAGAGAATAACAAAATCAACTCAATGTCCGAACTGGTGTTACAACTTGGGCATGATCAATCTATTGCAGGAGATATACGTGTAGTAAAAAATGCAATTAATTGCTTGAATAAGGCTAGAGCACAAATAGCAATCGGTAAGGACGAAGATACATCAATATTGACTGCAAACATTAAAGACAATCAAATAAAACTCAATAATGCAAATAGTGTAGGGGTTAATCTAGTGGCCAATACAGCCAATAGGCTAGAAAATATCTCAATAGCTGGCAATACTATCACAGGTAAGATGCGGTCAGCGACTATTGTAGGCAATTCTGTCGCATCTGCGGGTTTTGAGGACATTTTGTATTCACATTACGTTGAGGTGTAACACATGAGTTTTCTACGCAGGTTGCTATAGACTTTTTTAATAAATCTTTATATTTTTATGTTAAACTTGTCTCTATATGGGTTACTGTGGCATGTCTGATTAGAAATATAATTAAAGCAAACTTTCAAATGAGGTGAATGGATGTCTTTCCGTATTGTTCGAAGTATTTAGTTTCCGGGCTGGAAAAAAACGCGTACCAGCTGTCAAGGGGGGAGTCTGCCTTATTGACTACAAAACTAAAATTTCGAATGATCTCGGTCTGCTATTCTGTAGTTTATTATCTTATTTGAAGGTGGATAAAAATGAATTCAATTGAATATAAAGAGTTTTATGATAAGGTTGGAAAAATCAACGGATGGGATTTTAGCAATGTGAAATGTATTTCTGAAGGAGTAAAATGGGACTTCTATAATGAAGTGTCGAAGACGTGCGAGAAGTCGGACATATTGCTTGATATCGGCACGGGTGGCGGGGAAGCTATTTTGTCAATAGCGGCTTCTGCATTACTTTTAGTCGGAATTGAACAATCTGCTGGAATGATTGATACGGCAAGAAAAAATTCTACTGAAGCAGACATAGCGAATGTTCGTTTTCTACAGATGGATGCTGAAAATCTGAATTTTCCCAAGGAATTCTTTAATGTAATCTCTTCTCGACATTCGTGTTTCTCTGCAAAAGAAATAGCTAAGGTGTTAGTTAAGGGTGGTATATTTTTAACACAGCAAGTGAGCGAAAATGACAAATTAAACATTAAAGAAGCGTTTGGAAGAGGGCAGGCATTGGGTACTAAGAAAGACTCGTTGAAAACTCAATGTATTACAGATCTCAATGAAGCGGGCTTTAACGATATTCAGTCATTTAAATTTAATGCAACCGAATACTATCAGACTCCTGCAGACTTAGTTTTTCTTTTGAAACACACTCCCATTATTCCTGACTTTGGACAAAAACAAATGGATTTTGAAATACTCCAACAATTCATTCTGGACAACCAAACTCCAAAAGGAATTAGGACAAATGCAGAACGATTTATGATTATAGCTAGGAAGTAAAACATAAAGAGATACCCGCTTTGAGGTATCTCTTTTTTACTTGCAATGCTTTAACGGATGAATTGGATGGACGAAAAATAATACTCTCACGCGGTTTATTAAATAAGCGTCAATCATTATATAACGATCACGAAGAGAAATTTTCCTTTTGTAAACAGTTCTGAAATTCTCTTTAATTTTGATATAAACAATGTGTCGATTCTTGTCGATATAATATCTATTATAAAGAGAACTAAGGAGCGAATATATGAAATTTAACATTCGAACAAAATTGTTATTGGGTTTCCTTGCGGTAATAATCCTGTTGGTTGTGATTAGTACAGTATCGATCTCGCGAATGAAAAAGTTAGGCGATACTTCAATGGAAATTGATAGCCATTGGATGCCAAGTGTGACCATCCTCGGAACACTAAATGGTGATATATCTGATGTAGAGCGGCTCTCATTAAACATTATTGTAGAACGTGACACGGAGGAAATGGAGAAGGTTCAGGCCGAATATGATAAGGTCTTAAAGAAAGTTGAAGAAGACCGAAAAACATACGAAAAATTAATTACTACTCCTAAGGAACGTGAAATGTATGAACAATTCTCCAAAACTTATACGGAGTATTTGACTAAGTTACCAGAAATGATTGCAGCAGGGAGAGCTAATGATTACACTCAATCAAGCATCCTTCACCAAGAATCCTATAAGTTATGGTATAGTTCAAACGATATGATCAGTCAGCTCATTAAGTTGAATGCAGATGGATCAAAACTGATTACGAAAGAAGCTGTTGACAACTTTATTTCAGGCAGACAATTAGTTATCGTTTTGAGTATTGCAGCCGTTATACTAGCATTGATCATGGCGATCATTATAGCCCAAATTATTTCTAAGCCCATTTTGCGCATCAGTCGTGCTGCTGAAAGCATTGCGTCCGGTGACCTTACTGGGGAAGCCATTGTCGTGAAAGGCAAGGATGAGATTAGTATTTTGGCCCATTCTTTTAATACGATGGTTGCAAATCTTCGTCAACTGATTCAGTCTGTAAGTAGTACGACCGAGCTGGTAACCACTTCCTCGGAGGAATTGACGGCCAGCGCAGAGCAAAATAGCCAAGCAACTGCGCAAATCACCGAAACAGTGCAAGAAGTTGCTACAGGGACAGGTGACCAGGTGGATATGGTGACCAAATCGTCCCAGGCTATTGAGGAAATGTCCATCGGTGTAGAACAAATTGCAATCCGTGCGCAAAATGTTTTTGCATCAGCTCAGGATGCGGCTCACAAATCAGCTGAAGGTAATCAGATGATCCAGCAGGCTGTTGTCCAAATGAATAGTGTGAATGACTCTATGAATAGCTTGGCTGATCTTATGGCTGGATTGGGAGAGCGTTCAGATGAAATCGGGAAGATTATTGATGTCATCACCAATATTTCAAGTCAGACCAATCTTCTTGCCCTGAACGCGGCCATCGAAGCAGCCCGCGCAGGAGATCACGGTAGCGGATTTGCTGTAGTTGCAGGTGAAGTGCGTAAGTTGGCTGAACAATCGGCTCATTCTGCTCAACAAATTACGGAGCTGGTGGGATTGATACAAAAGGATACCTCGCATGCTATTGAGGCGGTAGCGTCCAATGGGCGAGATGTCATGACAGGTCGGGAAGTCGTACAAAATGCGGGTGCATCCTTTGAGCTTATTCAGGAAACCGTTAATAAAGTGGCCAGTGAAATTGAAGAGGTCTCTGCTGGATCGGAGCAAATGTCTGCAAGTACCGATGAGATTGTTGGCTTTGTTAGACAAATTTCAGCGATTGCTGAAGAGGCTGCAGCTGGGACGCAGCACGTATCTGCCGCGACTCAAGAGCAATTGGCATCGATGGAGGAAATTGCTTCCTCTGCAAGAAACCTGTCCAAAATGGCAGAAGACCTACAAGGACAAATTGGTAAATTTAAAGTATAAATCGTATACCGGTTCTATATTTCAGGGGAAAAGCCGCTCTATTGTGAGCGGCTTTTTCTATTCATTTTTTAATAAATATATTTGCGATTAAAAGATGGAGATATGCGGAGCCTGTAATTGGAAAGATATGATACAATGGTGGGAAATTCTTTTGGGTTGGAGTGATATCATGGACAATAAAACTGAACTTAAAGCAAGCGACCTGCGTCAGTTAGCGATAGACAAAATCATAGCTACACCATTTTTGAATGATTTTAAATATCTGAAAAGCAGAAAAGTTTTGAAAAAAGAAAACAAGGAATTTATATTTGAAATTTGTTTCGGCGCGACCAAATATAGTGCATTAAAAGTTTACATTACCGTGGAATCCAAAAGTATAAAAAAGAAGTATAGTACAGGGGCTTGTTTTCACAGTGAGTTGATCGCTCTAACCAAGAAATATACGGGCAACAGGGATTACCTTGTGTCCACAGAAGTAGAAAGAGAACGAGTGATCCAAGAGATTGTGGAAGATATCTACACTTTCGCGTTGCCTTTTTTCAAGCGATTTGAAGATGTAGAAACCCTAGCAGAACAAGTACATAAGTCAGGCTTTTTACCGCATCGCAAACGTTTTGATAAATTTAATCCGTTGACGAAAAGATTCATTGATTTTTATTATCAAGGGGAGTAATGTAGCCATCTGGGACTTTTTTGTCCTCACCTTTGGAAAGTAGATAAGCATTATGATAAGGAGAACGATGTCCATGGATTGGATATTACCGTTTTTCAAAAGAATCATGTACAATTTGTAAAAAGGGTCAATGTACTCCTCGGCATAACAAGATTTACCTAACATGATCAATGTCTCGTTAAGAGGCGAGTCGGATGTTGCCCTGGAGGGTAGATTTTTACATGGGTAGCAATCGAATGAACAACACAGAGGCTGTATACACGGATATATACAATCATATGTTATAGGCAAAAGTCATCGCATTGAACGGGCTGTGGTATGGATGCAAAAGATTTTAAAGCAAAGAGGGGATGAGAGCATGTGGAATAGTCTGACTTGGGTGATCGTCTGCGTGTTGTTGTTGGTGGTGGGTTGGATTGTTATGGCATGGCGTAGACGTAGCGGCAATCAACAAGCGGATGAACATCGGGGCAGTAATGTTGTTGAATTTCGCCCTCGTAAGCCCGTTCGACAATCCCGCACTGGCAATGAAATGAAGTCTAAAGTGTCTTCGGGTACACGCGCGAATACAAAAGCGGCAGATATTCAGGCCCAAGCTGGATTTGGACTGTCTGACTCCATTCAGAGCACGAGTAAACAAAAATGCTCCTTTTGTAAAAAAGAAGAAAAATTAACCTTTTATGCCGATGATAATGGTTCGCTGTATGGGGTATGTAAAGAGTGTAAGCATAAGGCGGAAAGACAGGATATGCTGCCACTTTAGTCTATACAGACTATGGAGAACCATCATCAAATAATTCTTATAATTAATAAAAACTCCCAACCGTATGTAAGTAAATTGGTTAGGAGTTTTTTGTTAGTGTTTTACTACATTGTTAGCGAATTTGCCTGTCAATCATTTCCTCTAGCGCATCAGCTATATGATCTGGTCCATAGGATAGTTCTTCCCGGCTTAAGCTCAACCAGGCATGACGCTCATCCATATCAAAGGCATTTTCCAGCCAACCGGACAAGCCTCTGCCTCTACGATCTACTTCTACAAGCACATGGACACCCTCGGGTTCCAACTGTATAATCAGCTCTAGCTCCTCGATATCCCGTGCATACTCCGAGCCAGGCGTAAACTCAAACTCCTGCACGAATGGAACACCGCGTCCAAGCTTGGGGTGACGTTCACAGGTGGAGGAACGGAATCGAAAGCCTAACAGGTGAACTGCCTCAAACACCGTACTCATATAAGGATGTGGCTCGATTTTGAGTGAATCACGATCGGTCGGGTCCAAAGCCATGCCAATATCCAATGCTGTTTCCAGCCAGACAGGCTGTTTGGCATGAGTAACAGGGGTTTCCAAAGGCAACCTAAAGGAAAAGGGAGCTTCAAGCTCCTGTCCTTGCTTTAGATGAAAGCCATCAGATACCTTGATCCGCGCAATGCAGCAGGTGGTGACGGTTTTTTTATCATCGTGCTCTACGATATATTCAGTCTTGAGTTCAATATCAATTTTGCCGATTTCCTGATCAATTTTACCGCCCTTGATACGTATGATGCCACTAAGTTCTTCTCCAGGTACATATACAGTCTGATCCACCAACGTATCGACTTTGGCTGAACCGATTCCTGCACTTGCTAAGATCTTGTTAAAGAAACTCATCATTCCGTCCCCCCGATAATCTTATGGTTATTATGCACAAAAAAATAAAAACTTGTACAGCTTAACGGATATACGGGGAAATAGCTTGAACCGTTCCAAAAAAATGCAAGAAAAAAGTAATGGAAAACAAGTGGGCGTATGGAGTTTGCCGACCCATGTAGCTTACTAATCGCAGTTCACTTTATGAGGAGGTATAAAGCAATTACGACAACGAGGCTCATAAGCCTCAGAGTCACCGATCATCACGATAGGTCCTACAGTGGAAGGTTTTCCATTGACCATACGCTGCGTAAATACTGCTTCCGAGCTGCCGCATACAGCGCAGAAGGAAGTCAGTTTCTCGATGTCATCTGCCATAGCGAGCAGACCACCGACATAGCCGAACTCCTTGCCTCGGTAATCCAGATTTAGCCCATCGGCAATGACATGCTTTCCGCAATAAGCTAACTCTTGTATGAGCGACATAATATGCCGACTGAAAAACTGGACTTCGTCAAAGGCAACCACATCGGCATCTTTCGTTTCTTGCAAAATACGCTGAACGAGCTCATCCGTGAGTTTTCTTGGAATAGAGATAGCGGGCAGCCGATATCCGATTCGGCTTACAATTTCATCCTCCGCATAACGGTTGTCTTCAGCTGGTTTGTAAGCGACCACCTTGCGATGCCCGTATTGGATTAGTTTCTGACAACGGCGAATCAATTCGCCGGATTTTTCGCTGAACATGGGGCCTGTTATAATCGTAATTCGTCCTGTAGGCAAAGCGAATTCCCCTCTCTTAACATGTACATAACGCTGTAAATCTTCATCTCCGAAAGAAAACGCCATTATAGATTACCATAACGAGCCACATACAGACTAGAGAAAATATATTGTTTTTCGACATGTTTTTGTATGTCTATTCCTAAATCGTAAATGTGGTCGTCATTGCTCTGCCGCCGCGGGCATGATATGGTGAAGCGTAGTGGAATGAAGGGAAGAGTGGAAGGCATGGACGAAAAAAACACGGATTATAGTGCCAAAAAAAGAGTATTACTGGAACAAGGACTGATTAGCCCGCAAGCTCTGGAGCTAATCATTGAGTTGGAGACAGAGCTTGATTTTCTGAGCAAGCAAAATGAATCGTTTCGCAAGGCGTTGCGAGCCAAATCAGCACAAAGTCCAAGAATGTCTACCAAATTACGAGATGCGCTGTATGAATGATATGGAGAGATATCTAGATTAGGTAGATGATGATTTGCAGCCTATGCCTAAACGCTTTATTTTGTAGAGTGAAATAAAGAGAGTACAATAAGCTATATATAATCAATGTTAATGGAGGAGAAACATGACTATACATTGTGATGTCGCTATTTTGGGTGGAGGAACCGGAGGGTATGTAGCAGCAATTCGCGCAGCCCAGCTCGGCAAGGAAGTGGTGATCATCGAAAAGGACAAGCTCGGCGGAACCTGTCTGCACCGTGGTTGTATTCCGAGCAAGGCTTTGCTGCGCAGTGCGGAAGTATATGCAACGATTAAAGAAAGTGCGCAATATGGTATTGAGACATCTGGAGCACAGCTTGTATTTCCCAAGGTTCAGGAACGTAAGGAAGCCGTTGTGGAGCAGCTACACCAGGGCGTTCAATTTTTGATGCGTAAAAATAAAATTACGGTGCTTAGCGGTAAGGGACGCGTGATTGGACCGTCTATATTTTCTCCTAAAAGCGGTGCAGTGGCTGTGGAACTAGAAGATGGTGAGATGGAGACGATTGTTCCGGCACACCTCATTATTGCAACAGGATCACGTCCGCGTGTGCTGCCTGGACTGGAGCCAGATGGCGAATTTATTCTGAGCAGTGACGAAGCATTGACTATGGAGAACCTGCCAGCATCCCTGATTATCGTGGGTGGTGGGGTCATTGGCGTGGAATGGGCCTCCATGCTAAATGATTTTGGCGTGGAGGTTACGGTGGTTGAGGCCGCGAATCGACTTATTCCTACGGAGGACGAGGACGTTTCGCGTGAAATGCAGCGCTTGTTAACCAAGCGTGGTGTCAAGGTGCTGACGGGGGCACAAGTGTTGGCTGAAACCTACGGCAAGGATGAGGAAGGCGTACAGATTGACGTGCAAAAAGGTGAAGAAACCGAAACCCTCAGTGCTTCCAAACTGCTCATTTCTGTAGGTCGTCAGGCGAATGTCGAAAATATCGGGTTGGAAAATACGGATATCCGCGTGGAGCGTGGCTTTATCTCGGTTAATGAGCATTTGCAGACAAATGAGCCACATATCTACGCCATCGGGGATTGCATCGGCGGCTTACAACTGGCCCATGCCGCGAGTCATGAAGGCTTGCAGGCAGTTCATCATTTGGCGGGCGAAGAGTTTCACAGCGTACCCAACTATATGATTCCGCGGTGTATTTACACACGTCCTGAAGCCGCAAGCGTCGGCTTAACGGAGCAGGAAGCCCGTGAACGTGGACACCAGGTGAAAACAGGGAAGTTCCCTTTCCAAGCTATCGGAAAATCGCTAGTATACGGTAGTCGAGACGGCTTCGTGAAAGTGGTGGCGGACCAGCAAACCAATGATATTCTCGGTGTACATATGATCGGTACGCATGTAACGGATCTGATCAGCGAGGCCGCTCTTGCGCAATTGCTGGATGCTACGCCGTGGGAAGTCGGACAGCTTATTCATCCGCATCCAACGTTGTCGGAGATTTTGGGAGAAGCGATGCTGGCAGTTGATGGACAAGCGATAGGCATATAAACGTTTGAAATAAATCGGTACTTTTCTTTTTGGGGCGAAAAGGATTATAATGGGGTTAGTCAGAGTTTAGTACCAGGTTTTAAGACAAGATGGTACTAGGTGCTGAAAGTAGGATGTTTGACACTTAAGGAGGTGCCTCAATGAGTTCTAAAGGCGCTGTAGACGCTGGCTTCAGACATGAGCAGCTGGGACTTACTCACGGACAAGTAATTGATATGTACAGATATATGTTGCTCGCAAGAAGATTTGACGAGCGCAACATGCTCCTGCAACGGGCAGGGAAAATTAATTTCCACGTTTCCGGCATTGGACAGGAAGCGGCACAAGTAGGTGCAGCTTTCGCTCTGGACCGGGAAAAGGACTATTTCCTTCCCTATTACCGGGATTACGGATTTGTGCTTGCAGTCGGCATGACGCCGCGGGAATTGATGCTGTCGGCATTTGCCAAGGCAGATGACCCTAATAGTGGAGGGCGCCAGATGCCAGGGCATTTTGGTAGTAAACGGCTGCGTATTGTGACAGGCTCCAGCCCAGTGACGACACAGGTTCCACATGCAGTGGGTGTTGCGTTGGCCGCCAAGATGCAGAAAAAGGATTTTGTGTCGTTTGTTACGTTTGGGGAAGGCTCCAGCAATCAGGGGGATTTTCACGAAGGCTGTAACTTTGCAGGTGTACAGAAGCTGCCAGTCATCATTATGTGTGAGAACAATCAATATGCAATATCGGTTCCGATTCATAAGCAGTTGGCAGGCAAGGTAAGCGACCGGGCCTTGGGTTACGGATTCCCTGGTATTCGTGTCGATGGTAATGATGCGCTAGCCGTATATGCCGCGGTGAAGGAAGCACGTGAACGTGCTGTCCGCGGTGAAGGTCCTACGCTAATCGAAGCGATGATGTACCGTCTGTCCCCTCACTCCACCTCGGACAATGATCTGGCTTACCGGACCAAGGAGGAAGTGGATGAAAACTGGGCCAAGGACGGCGTAGCCCGCATGAAGAGTTACTTGATTGAATGCGGCATTTGGGACGAGGCCAAAGATGCAGATCTGTCGGCCGAGCTGCTGCTCGAAGTCAAGGAAGCCATTGAATATGCAGACAATGCGCCTTTTCCAAAGCCTGAAGATACGCTGCTGCATGTGTATGCTGATAGCGATGGGGAGGGTCGGTAACGATGGCGATTATGGAATATATTGATGCGATACGTCTTGCTATGAAAGAAGAAATGGAGCAGGATGAAACGGTTTTTGTATTAGGTGAGGACGTCGGCGTAAAAGGCGGTGTTTTTACAACGACTAAGGGGCTCATGGACCAATTCGGTGAGCAACGTGTCATGGATACGCCATTGGCAGAGTCGGCGATTGCAGGCGTTGCGATTGGTGCGGCAATGTACGGAATGAAGCCGATTGCCGAAATGCAGTATTCGGACTTCATGCTGCCGGCGACGAATCAGATTATTAGTGAAGCGGCTAAAATCCGCTACCGCTCTAACAACGATTGGAATTGCCCTGTGGTGATCCGCGCCCCCATCGGTGGCGGTATTTTTGGTGGTTTATATCATTCTCAGTGTCCAGAATCTATCTTTTTTGGTACACCGGGTTTAAAAATTGTTGCTCCATTTACACCTTATGATGCCAAAGGATTGTTGAAAGCAGCCATTCGTGACCCTGATCCAGTGCTGTTTTTTGAAAATAAAAAATCCTACAAGCTGATTAAGGGTGAAGTGCCTGAGGATGATTATATCGTTCCAATTGGCAAGGCTAATCTGCTACGTGAGGGTGACGATATTACGGTCATCGGATATAGCCAGCCGTTGCATTTTGTTATGCAGGCAGCTGAGGAATTGGAGAAGGAAGAGGGCATTACCGCACATGTTGTGGATTTGCGCACACTCCAGCCTTTGGATCGCGAAGCCATTATTGAGGCTGCACGACATACAGGTAAGGTTTTAATCGTTCATGAGGACAACAAAACGGGCGGTATCGGTGCCGAAGTATCGGCTATTATTAATGAAGAGTGTCTGTTCGAACTGGATGCACCGATTGAGCGTCTGTGCGCTCCTGATGTGCCAGCCATGCCGATCAGTCCACCGATGGAGAAGTTTTATATGTTAAACAAGGATAAAGTGAAGGAAGCCATGCGTCGTCTCGCAATGTATTAATATAGAGCAGATTCGGGCGAAAGCATTCCAAAAGTGTAGTGGGGCAGCGATAAAACGCGCCCTTCTATGATGTTAAGGAGTTGAAAAAAATGTCAGACCAAACACAATGGAACGACGTGACCATGCCGCAATTGGCTGAATCGCTCGTATCAGCGACAATCGCCAAATGGCTGAAACAACCTGGTGACCCAGTAGAGCAATTCGAGCCAATTTGCGAGGTCATTACAGATAAAGTGAACGCAGAAATTCCCTCCACATTGGATGGGATTATGGGTGACCTGTTGGCAGAGGAAGGTCAGACGGTAGCGGTAGGCGAGTTGATTTGCCGTATCCAGACGAAGTCGGCTGCACCTACAGCATCAACAGGAGGGACACCTGCGGCATCAGCATCTCAAAGCAACGTGCAAGCACAATCCCAGCAGAGTGCTGGATCGGATCAGTCCATGCGCGGACGTTTTTCTCCAGCGGTCCAAACACTGGCTGCTGAGCACAATGTAGACTTAAGCAGAGTGCCAGGTACAGGCATGGGGGGAAGAATTACCCGCAAAGACGTGTTGAATTTTGTGCAGCAGGGCGGCTCTGCTCCAACTGGAGTGACTGGTCAGACGAGTGGAACCACGCAAGGACAAGGATCTCCTTTTACAGGACTCCAGCAGTCTGCCGTTCAGCATAGTGCACCAGTTCAAAATATGGACCCTGCGATTCCGGTGCGCAACAGCGGCATTCATTTAACGGAAGCTCCAAAAGTTCCTATGATCGAAGTTGAGGGTGGCAACAATAACAGATCCGAGTATTTTATTGATGTTACACCCATTCGTAGTGCAATTGCCCGCAATATGCGGCAAAGTGTTTCGGAAATTCCTCATGCCTGGACAACGATTGAAGTGGATGTGACCAATCTGGTGATGCTCCGCAACAAGATCAAAAACGAGTTCAAACAAAAAGAAGGCATCAATATTACGTATCTTGCTTTTCTCATGAAAGCAGTCGTGAATGCAATCAAGGAATATCCGATCATGAATTCGGTATGGGCAGTGGATAAAATTATCATCAAAAGAGACATCAATATTTCGTTGGCCGTAGGTACAGAGGACTCCGTTCTTACTCCTGTTATTAAAAAGGCCGATCAGAAAAATATTGCTGGCTTAGCTCGTGAAATTGACGATTTGGCACGTAAAACTCGCGAAGGTACACTCAAACTGGACGACATGCAGGGTGGAACGTTCACCGTCAACAACACAGGTTCCTTTGGTTCAATTTTATCTTATCCGGTGATTAACTATCCGCAGGCTGCAATTCTTACCTTTGAATCCATTGTCAAAAGACCAGTGGTTATTGATGATATGATTGCGGTTCGCTCAATGGCTAATCTGTGTCTGTCGCTGGATCATCGTATTTTAGATGGAGTGATTTGCGGACGATTCCTGCAACGGGTTAAAGAAAATCTAGAAGGCTACACCTTGGATACAAAGCTGTACTAATCATCCGAACAGTTAGGTAAATGGACGGAGAGGAAGTGACAGGCCGTGAATAGACGACCGCTTGATGTAACCTATACGAATAGGATGGAATATGCCCATGCTTGGGATGTCCAGAAGGAGATTGTGGGAAAGCTGGATGCGGGGGAGGCGAGAGAAACGCTTATGCTTCTCCAGCATCCACCAACCTACACCATTGGTTCCCAGAGGCATCCTGAGCATTTGCTCCTTACACCAGAGCAGCTGAAAGAGCAGGGAATCAGCGTCTTTCAGATTGATCGTGGGGGAGACATTACATATCATGGACCAGGGCAACTTGTCGGATATCCCCTACTTGTGCTTGGCAACCGAGAGGCGCTAAATCTGCACGGATACCTTCGAAGTCTGGAAGAAGTGATCATTCAGTTGCTGGCATCTTATGGGATTGAAGGGAGCCGTAAGCCTGAATATACGGGGGTATGGATCGGGAATCTTAAAATTGCGGCCATTGGTGTCAAATTTAACAAATGTAAGCACCGTCGAGGCTTCGTAACCAGCCATGGCTTTGCCTTTAACATCAAGTCAGGAATACAGCATGAGGGCTTTGAAGGCATTGTTCCGTGCGGAATTCAGGAATACGGTGTGACATCATTAGAGGACTGTACACAGCAGTCTTTTTCGGTGGAACAGATTGCGAAGGAAATTGTACCGTACTTTGAACAGCAATTTTCATTTGCTGCGCAATGGCAAACGCATTCCTTCCAATAAAGGTCAGGCGGGCAATTGTGTAATTAACACGGGAGCCCGCCTCTTTGCTTGTGCAGCAGCTCGTCCACACATAGCTTCAACGGATCTTGAAGTAGTTCAACCTTGAGCGGTATAGCTATTATAGTGGCATAATAAACGGCTCAATCACCATGAACAGTGTAGAACCAATCATAGCTGCGAGCATAACGTAGACGAAAAAACGAACCCATTTTTTGTTAGACATGTGTAACTCCTTTAGGATAGGTTTAAGTCATAGATAAGAACATCTATCCGTATTGTAACGTAATCGGGAAAGAGAGGAAAGTTTAATGACAGTAGAGATAGTAAAAGACCGAATCGTACAGGAATTTATGGAACTCGTACAGGTGGATAGTGAAACGAAGCATGAACAGGAAATATCACGTGTTCTGAAAGAAAAGTTTAATGCACTTGGACTGGAAGTCGTAGAAGATGATTCTCGCGAAAGAACGGGACATGGTTCGGGCAATTTGATTGTTACCTGGAAAGCGGAAGGTGTGGAGCAAGCACCCAAAATATTTTTCACCTGTCACATGGATACCGTGACTCCAGGCAAAGGAATCAAACCGCAGTTGGGTGAGGATGGCTGGATTCGCAGTGATGGTTCAACAATTCTGGGTGCGGACGACAAGGCTGGGATTGCTGCTTTGTTCGAGGCGATTCGTATCGTGCGCGAGCAGAACATACCCCATGGTCAAATTCAGTTCGTGATTACGGCTGGCGAGGAATCTGGTTTAATGGGTGCACGGGCGATGAAGCCGGAAGTCCTGGATTCTGACTTCGGATACGCTTTGGATTCGAACGGTGAAGTCGGTTCTATTTGTATAGCTGCTCCCACACAGGCACGTATTGAAATGAGAATTACTGGAAAGTCCGCTCATGCGGGGGTCAATCCTGAAGATGGCATTAGTGCCATTCAAGTCGCTTCTAAAGCAATTTCTAAAATGAAATTGGGACGCATTGATAAGGAGACGACCGCTAACATCGGCAGTTTCGAAGGCGGCGGCGCAACGAATGTGGTCTGCGATTTTGTATTGATCCGTGCGGAGGCTCGTAGTATTGTACAGGAAAAGGTTAATCATCAGATTCAGCATATGCGTGAAGCACTCGAAACCACTACGCGTGAATTTGGTGCCCAAGGAGAGTTCCGCAGTGAAGTCATCTATCCAGCATTCAGCTTCACGGAGCATGATGAAGTTGTACAGGTTGCACAGCGTGCCATTCAAGGACTGGGAATGGCAACATCAACCTTCCATTCCGGTGGCGGCTCAGATGCCAATGTATTCAACGGGCTTGGTATTCCAACGGTGAATTTGGCGGTAGGCTACCAGAACATCCACACCACAGAGGAAAAGATCAAGGCCGATGATCTAGTGAAGGTTGCTGAAGTAGTCGTAGCTCTGATCCAAGAAACTACAAAGTAAGACTTACTTCTTACATTTACAATATACCGAAAAAAGGGTTCAGGCTAAAGACAGGAACGGTGTTCCTCCTTTAGATCTGAACCTTTTTTGGAACAGTTAGCGAAGCAATAGTGGCTGTAGGTCCGCATTCCTTTTGCCATTGACGCAGGAGGGCTTGTATCTGCCAGGCTTTGCCAACAATATGAAGGGTGGTTTCAGTTCGGTAACTTTTCATGTTCTGAAATCTCCTTATAGCAGAAGTTTTGATATACTACCCCCAGCATATGTCCCAAGTGGACAAGTTAGACTAATGTTGGAGATAATTAATAATGAAAGAAAGATAGAAGACGAAGGAGGCAACATGTCTGATGAACGACCAAACGAACGAACAAGTGAACAATCCAACAAACAATACACTTCGCAAGCCTTATTCCAATCCTGCGCTGGAGGAAAAGACCGTGTCCACACAGCCTATTTTTGAAGGAAAGGTCATTACGGTACAGGTCGACACGGTAGAGCTTCCCGACGGTTCCACTGGAAAGCGTGAAATCGTAAAGCATCCAGGTGCGGTGGCAGTTTTAGCTCTGCATGAGGGGAAAATGCTGGTCGTGGACCAGTACAGACAAGCTATGGGGCGATGTGAGGTTGAAATCCCCGCAGGCAAGCTGGAGCGAGGTGAAGACCCGCTGGAAGCAGCGGGACGTGAATTGAGAGAAGAAACAGGCTATACAGCCAAATCGCTGAAGCTGCTGCACTCTTTTTATACATCTCCTGGCTTTGCGGATGAAATCATACATCTATATGTGGCTGAAGACCTGGAGCGAGGTGAGATGGAACCGGATGAGGATGAATTTCTGGAGCTATTTGAAGTGACCCTGGAAGAAGCGCACACGCTTATTCGTGAAGGACGCATTAGTGATGCCAAAACGATTCTGGCCGTCTATGCATGGCAACTTCGCCAACAAACAGGGAGCTTCTAAGCGGATGGATACAAATATAATAGAACTTAACAACTACTTTGCAGACTTGCATATTCATATTGGCAGAACGGAGAAAGGAGCTCCAGTCAAAATTAGTGGTAGCCGTGATCTAACGTTTGCCAATATAGCCAAGGAAGCCTCCGGTCGCAAAGGGATTGGGCTTATCGGGATTATTGACTGCCATGCGCCTAATGTACAGGAAGATATTCGTAGCTATTTGCATACAGGTGAAATGGAAGAAATCAGCGGTGGTGGCATCGCATACAGGGATACAGTGATTCTACTTGGCACGGAGCTGGAAATACGGGCTGAAGGTCGTCCCGAAGCACACGTACTGGCTTATTTTCCTGATCTGGCGGCGATGGAGGATTTTACCCAATGGCTGAGTAAGCATATGAAAAATGTCAATCTCAGCTCACAACGGATCTACGCACCGCCACGTGAGTTGCAGCAGCAAATTTACGGTCGTGGAGGCATTATGGTGCCTGCGCACGTGTTCACTCCGCATAAGGGCATTTACGGCAGTTCTGCAGCCCGTATGGAGGAACTGCTGGATATGGAGCTCATTAGCGGGGTGGAACTGGGGCTGAGTGCAGATTCATCTATGGCTGGTTTGATTTCGGAGCTGGATCGTTTCAGCTTTCTCACGAATTCAGATGCCCATTCACTCGGGAAAATTGGACGAGAGTACAACAAATTATCATTGGAGAAGCCGAGTTTTGATGAATTCAGGATGGCTTTGGAGCGGCGTGAAGGACGGCGAGTGTGTGCCAACTACGGTTTGAATCCCAAACTTGGAAAATACCATCGCTCTTACTGTCAAAGCTGCGGTACGATTATTGATGAGCAGCAGATGGCGGACGAACGTTGCCCTAACTGTGGGCATACCAAGCTGGTGCGGGGTGTGCTCGATCGAATCTGGAGCATTGCCGATCGTGAACAGCCCGTAATTCCCTCCCATCGTCCTCCGTACATTTACCAGATTCCGCTGGAATTTATTCCAGGCTTGGGTAAAGCCAAGCTGAACCAGCTGTTAGCAGCCTTCAGAACAGAAATGAATATTTTACATGAGGTTACGCAAGAGGAACTGTCAGAGGTCGTCGGTAAAGTGTTGGCAGAGCAGATTGTGCTTTCACGCGAAGGACGCCTGGCGCTGGTATCCGGTGGTGGTGGAACATACGGAAAAATAGCGAAGTCCTAGTAAAGTGTCCTAGTAAAGTGTCCTAGTCAAGTCTTGTCTCCCTAAAAAGGCATATCAGCGTCTGCTTGTTCATAACCATAAAATATCTCTGCCGTTGGCTTGGCGCATCATTCGTGATGTTAGATTTGCAGCGAAAAGCTGCCCCATTTCTAGCCATCAGCCGTCGGATTACGGTTGTTTTTTGGACAAACAAGCAGATGAAAGGGGCAGGACCCGATGCAATGGTTTCGTCATACGTTAAAGGATCAGACGCCGTATTATGTTTTCTTGGCTGTACTGTTTCTAGTGGGAGTTGTCTTTGGCGCACTCATGGTAAATGCACTCTCCCTGGAACAGTTACAGGATTTGTCCCGTTACCTGAAGGATTTTTTTGTGACGGTCAATCAAAACAAGCAGGGCTTTGCTGATTCGCAGGCTGCCTCGACCTTTTGGGACAGCGTATCACTACATCTTAAATGGGTGGGCCTCATCTGGGTATGCGGGCTTTCGGTCATCGGACTCCCAGGTATTCTTGTATTGAATTTTCTCAAGGGTGTGCTGATCGGATTTTCTGTAGGTTATATGGTAGGGCAATATTCGTGGAAAGGACTATTATTTTCATTGGTTTCCGTTGCTCCACATAACCTGCTCGTGATTCCGGTACTGCTCGTCTGTAGTGTGGCTGCGATGACTTTTTCCATTCATATGATCAAAACTAAAATACTTGCTACTCGTCCATCAGACGGGATGTTGCGTCCGTTGCTTTCTTACGCAGGATTGACTGCTGTGATGATGGTGCTGCTTATCGGCAGCGCATCCTTTGAAACCTGGGTCACCCCGGTTATGATGCAATGGGTCACTCCTATGCTGACGGCTTCCGTGACATCTTGATCTCATTTCAAAATGTTTGACTTTATTTGTATAGACCCCCTATAATAATAGGAGTGAAAAAAAGTGCAGTAGGCAGTAGCTTTGCAGGGGGAGGGAGACACATGGAAGCACGGATCGAAAAAATTAAGCAGCAGCTGCAATCCCAGGGCTACAAACTAACGCCTCAGCGGGAAGCCACCGTCAGAGTTTTACTTGAGAACGAAGATGATCATCTGAGTGCGGAAGATGTATTTATGCTCGTCAAAGAGAAAGCTCCCGAAATCGGTCTGGCAACCGTATACCGTACCCTAGAACTGCTAAGTGAACTGCATGTCGTGGAGAAAATTAATTTTGGCGATGGCGTTGCGCGTTATGACTTACGCGGCGATACAGCCAAACATCACCACCACCATTTGATATGTGTGCAGTGCGGCAGTGTAGATGAAATACTGGAAGATTGGCTTGGACCGTTAGAGGAGCGTTTGGAACGGGAATATAATTTTACTGTAGTGGACCATCGTTTGGACTTCCACGGTATTTGTTATCGTTGTAAGGCGAAGAACGATACAACTGCCCAGAAATCCTCGGGCAAAACCAAGAAAAACAAATCCCAGGATTAATAAGCTGACTACCCAAGCTCTCACCGACGAAGACGCGTTCGGGGGAGCTTTTTTGGTTCGGAATTTACTGTGTAGGACCAAGTGGTATAAAACGGAATAGCTTGTCATACCCTTCCATATAGAGCCCTACATAGGGACTATATTTTGGGAAGGCGGCTGATCCACATGGTACTATCATTACGGAGAGGACTACAATGGTTGCGCTTGCTGATATTGTTCGGGGTGTTGGCATGTATGTTCTTTTACAGCCTCAGGCTGTTTACAGATTGGATAACACCTGTAGATCATTACCGAATACCGGAAGGACATGCAGTTAAGGTATTTGGCGGACAAACAGTGAATGAAGGGTCCGAGCAACGAATCGGAGTGTTGGAACGTTTACGTTTCTTTTATTGGTATGGTGAGTAGTCTATGTAATCTTCACGATGAGATGATGATATGAAGGCCGCACACGAAGAAGCAGGCGCAACAACTTGAATCGCTGTATGCAGGACAAGGAGACTTTTAGAACTCATGAAAATGTATATTCAACCTTTCGTTCAATATATGGAAGAGGAAAAAGGTTTGTCGCGCAGCACATTGGAAGCGTATCAGCGGGACGTACAGCAGTTTGCCGAATTCGCAGAAAGCTGTGGCCTTGAGCAGCCAGACAATGTACAGCGGTCACATCTGGTGCTGTATTTGGGGCATCTGAAGGAACAGGGAAAAGCCGCGGCGACAATTACACGTAGCGTCGCCTCGATACGTTCTTTTTTTCATTTTCTCATTCGGGAGGGAATCGCAATCCATGACCCGTCCGTTCTGGTGGAGCTGCCCAAAGCCACTAAAAAGAAGCCCTCGGTGTTGACGCAGGATGAAATAGAGCGTTTACTGGCAGCGCCAGATGTGAGTACCCCGCAGGGGGGACGAGATAAGGCCATGCTAGAGTTGTTGTATGCGACGGGCATCCGCGTATCAGAGCTGATTGCCCTGAACGTGTGTGATGTGCGCATAGATTTGCGCTTTGTACACTGTGGCGGTGAGGCGGGCAAGGAGCGTGTTGTACCGATCAGTCGTGAGGCATCACATTGGGCACAAGCTTACTTGGACGAGCAGCGTCCAGCGTTGCTGCGACCCGGGCAGGGTGAAGAGGCTCAGACAGAGCAGGAAGCCTTGTTCTTGAATGTATCGGGTCAGCGGCTCAGTAGACAGGGCTTCTGGAAAATAATTAAGAAGTACGCTCAGGAAGCAGGCATAAGCAAGGATATCACGCCCCATACGCTGCGACACTCCTTTGCGGTACATATGCTGGAGGGCGGAGCGGACTTACGCTCTGTACAGGAAATGCTGGGTCATGCAGATCTATCAACGACGCAGGTATATGCACAGACCGCTAGACGGAACATGAAGGAAGTATATGAAATGCATCACCCGCACGGCGGCAACCGCACTTCTCATGATAGCAAGGATCAAACGTAACGTCGCTTTGCTATTATAGAAAATGTGATAATGACTATAACTTTACGATTGTACAAGTCAGGAGAGATATTTATGTCAACAGCCAACCAAGCTACAATTCAGGAAGCAGCAGACTATATCCGTGCCAAGAGCGGAATAACTCCAGAGATTGGTCTTATTCTGGGATCAGGCCTCGGTATTTTGGCAGATTTGATTCAAGATGGAGTTAGTATTCCCTATCAGGATATTCCCCATTTTCCCGTATCAACGGTAGAAGGCCACGAGGGGGAGTTACTGTTAGGCACTATTGAAGGTCGCGCTGTCGTCATGATGAAGGGGCGCTTTCATATGTATGAGGGCTATGGCCCGCAACTGACGGCTTTTCCTGTTCGGGTAATGAAGCAGCTCGGGATTCAAAGCCTGCTCGTGACAAATGCGGCAGGTGGTGTAAACACTTCCTACAAAGCGGGCGATCTGATGGTCATCTCGGATCATCTGAATCTGACCGGACAAAATCCGCTGATTGGACCGAACGATGCTGCTCTGGGTGTTCGCTTCCCAGACATGTCAGAGGCATACAGCCGCCGCTTGCGTGAAATTGCCAAACAAACAGCTACCCAACAAGGCTTCAGCCTGCAGGAAGGTGTATATGCCGGATTGCTGGGACCCAACTATGAGACACCTGCTGAAATCGTTATGCTGCGTACACTGGGGGCAGATGCAGTAGGGATGTCGACCGTGTCTGAGGTTATCGTAGCTCGTCATGCGGGGATTGAGGTTTTGGGTTTCTCCTGTATTACCAATATGGCTGCAGGCATTCTGGACCAGCCTTTGTCTCATGGTGAAGTGATGGAGACGGCAGAGAAGGTACGTGAACAATTTCTGAAATTGGTACTGGCGATTATTCCACAAATGTAGATTAAGTATAATTTTCCACTCGAAACGGTGGTTATATTCAAAGAACCCCATATCCGAAGCGCCTTTTGATGGCGTGGGATACGGGGTTCTTTTACATACCGCGGTTGAGCTGAGTAAGATTGCCTAGTGAAGAGGGCGTGTGCTCCATGCAGCTGTATTCGCTTTTTCTGCCACAGTTAGTCTATGTCGCTCTTGCACCTTGATCACAATGACCATGAATATAATCCAGTAGATGGATAATGAGTTCAGAAAACGGCTATCCGTTATATTATTTAACACGATGAACAGGAAGAAGACGGCTGCCGTCAGCCAAGTATACATATCTGTTTTGCCGATTCTGAATTTAAATAAGGTAGTTACGACGAGTATAACCGTTGCCAGTAGTCCTATAAGGCCCACATCGATCCACAGATCTCGAAAGCCGCTATGGCTGCTGGTCAGATCAAAGCGGATGCCGTTCGCATAAATGCTGGGCCGGGCTGCCCAGAAGGAGCCATAACCATGGCCGAACCAGTAGTGGCTCTGAATAGCACCATCAATTCCCTGCCAGATTTCCGTTCTTCCGGTTAAGGTTGTTGTTTTTCCGAATTCCGAGGCAATCGCATCTCCATAAGAAAAGGTAAGTGCCAAACCCAAAAGAACAAGTAGGCAGGTACAGCTAACAAAGAACCCCCGCAACGCGATGCTTCGAATTCTTTTGAATAGCAATATAAACAAAATAAATACGAACAGTGAAGATGTCAGCACCAATGAGGTGGTAGATTGGCATTCGATGAGTAATAAGGCATTGAGTAAGATGAAGCCAATATGTAAAGCTTTGCGTGTGCCCCTGAAAAAATAAATGACATGTGAAACAAAACTTAACAGAGAGAGGGTTCCAAGTGTATTTTTATGACCGGAGATTCCCTTCCACAGTCCAGTATGTTCTACACCGCCATGAATGGCAAAGGAAGGAACGAGTACAACGGCGAGTAGATTGAGTACGCTCAGGATACTTAATGTAACGACTAAGAGGCGTATGCAGCCCTGTGTTGTATAATGGGTGACCAGATAAAGTCCAAAGGTAGAGAAGGCAATAAATTTGAGAACCATGAGCAGGGAAGAGGTCAGCTCTTGTTCGGCCCATATACAGGAGGCGGCGATGTACATCATGAGTAAAGTCAGCAACGGATTATCAGCTAGGGTTGCGATTAATGACTTGAGTGAAGGCAGAAGCATGGTGTAGCTGAACAACAAGATAAGCAGGGAAATCGTGATCACTCTGGGAGACAAACCCTGACAGGCAAAGGGGATCGAGAAAGCCAGTAAACCGGCTACTGTGAGTATGTGTTTCACGGTTTCACCGCCTAGATACGTTATGTATCTATAATATACAAAATGTATCTTCTTGTACAATCATAATAAAATATTTATTTTCATTTTTCACGATCCTAGAGCAAGCCTTATTGTGCATATACTCAGTCCATGCTAAGAAAATGAAGAATTCTTCGGGCATAGTCTGAAAGTATTTTCACGTTTTTAACAATGGGGGTGTTTGGGTGGCAGATTTTACAGACCGATTGAAGTTGAATTTGAGTGGTACGGGCAAAGAGTTAACGCCTCAGCAGTTAAATGACAATTTTAAAGCCATTGAAAAAGAATTCATGGAACGCAGTGTAAACGTAAGCTGGTTTGGAGCTGCTGGTGATGGTATTCAGGACGACACGGCAGCTTTGCAAGAATTGATTAACAAGACCCCCGATTACTCCATTCTTCACATCCCCAGCGGCCGATACAAAATAACATCTACCCTTCAGATTCGGAAGCAGGGTATGCGCATTTTTGGTATTCATAAGGGCAGATACCGACAGGGTAAGGGAGTTACGTCGATTGAATATTATGGCAAGGGCCCTTGTTTCCAAATTGGAGACGAAAGTCTGCCATCGTTTAGTGGCTTTCAAAATGTGCAGTTCCATGACTTATCGATCCGGTACGAAGGGACCGACAGAGCTACCTTAAATAATCCGTTTTCGCAGTCAGTGAAGCGCGGGTATTATGGCAAAGGTACTACGGGCATTCAGGATTGGAAGGGCGGCGGCGTTGTCCTGGATAACGTGTTGATTGAGCATTTTGAAACGGCTTTTTGGGGCTATGAAAGTGATGTGAACTTATTTAAATGCACGGAGATAAATTACAATAAAATAGGGATTCACTTGCAGAACAGAAGTTCACAGTTTACAAGCATTGCGCTTTTTACGCTCGGAAACGATACGGCGCTGGACCTGAATAGTTCTAACGGGGCGAGATTCATGGCTAGCCAGCACATTAAGGATGGGAGCCCCAGTGATATTCCCATTCTAATAAATGATTTTATGAATGCAGAATTTATAGGCTGCTGGTTTGAGGGACTAAGCAGAGAACACAAGGTGACAGTACCTTCTTTTATTCAAATTGGTGCTACGAAAGAAACCAAAAATGTTGCCTTGCGCGACTCTATTTTGGCGATAGCAGACAAATACGATGACACCCAATCAGTGTGCAATTATTTTGTGGATGTGGTCATTGGCAAAAAAGTTTTGGTGGACGAGGTGGGCGGATATCCCCGTAATCTAAAACAGCTTATTTGTTTCTCTGGCAGCTCCTCCACACAGCAGGTGACACTTCGCTCACATTTGGATTTTAGCTATAGCAATCATCGTTATGACGAAAATAATGGGACAGGGCAAGCGTTGTTGCTCGTAGAGAAATATTCGAATAATGGTATTGAACATTTGAATGAAACCTTTGTCAAAGCCTACCTTGGTTTAAGGCAAAATATCCCTGCAGGTAGCTGGCAGAAAGTAAGGTTCAATCAAATCAATCATGATGAGTTGACCGAATTCGATGGTTCGAATAGTCGGTGGCGAGCCAAACGAGCTGGGAAATACAGAATACAAGTCTACATTTCGACCGATCCCCAAGTAGATGGTAACCGGACACGGCTGGCACTTCACCTGAATGATGAGCAGCTTGCCGGAAGTTCTGCCTATGCATATCTCGATGACAGGGTGATTGGCGGGCTGAACTATGGTGCATTGAGTGGAGCAATGGAACTTAGACTTGAAGCGAATTCTTTTATTGATATACGGGTGTTTAGTCAAAATGCAGTGGATATTTTACCGGGTGGAGGTATTACATACCTCACCGTTAGCCGGATTTGAACGATTTTTATAGATCCTGTTACAGACGATACATGTTGTGTCATTTATAGATTGGAAAATAGCACCATGCTGGCTCAGCTTGGTGCTATTTGATGTTTTTATTTATATGGAATATTTTTCTTTCAATCTGACGACAATGGTTAGCAGCACGCGAATAGATCGGGGAGATCAGTAAATGGGCTCCGATGCTTTACGCCAATATGTTGAGGAGGGGACCGATTGTGAAGAAAAAAGTGGTGGCGTTCATCCTGGCTTGTCTGGTAGCCTTGACTGCCGTCCCTGTCGGCGGTTGGGCCGAAGAAAGCAGACCTGAAAGCAAAACCAAAGTAGGATCAGCAGCTGAGCTGGCTCCCGAGGCTCTTTCGGCGATCTTGATGGATGCAGATACAGGCACAGTCATCTATGAAAAAAACAGTCGTGAAAAGCTTCCTCCAGCAAGCATCACTAAGATCATGACGATGCTGCTAACAATGGAGGCCATTCATGATGGCAAGCTTAAGCTGACCGATAAAGTACGGGCCAGTGAGTATGCGTCTTCAATGGGAGGCTCGCAAATTTTCTTGGAGCCGGGAGAAGAAATGACGGTCGATGAGATGCTGAAGGGAATTGCGATGGCTTCGGGCAACGACGCCTCTGTAGCGATGGCGGAGAAAATTGCAGGGTCTGAACAGGCTTTTGTCGAGATGATGAATGCCAAGGTGCAGCAGCTCGGACTCAAAGATACGCATTTTGCCAATTGCAACGGTTTACCCGTAGAAAATCACTATTCCTCTGCGCATGATATTGCGGTTATGAGCCGGGAACTGTTGAAATATCCACAAATTACGAAATATACGGGAGCGTATCAGGACTATTTGCGCAAATCCTCGGTCAAGCCCTTTTGGCTGGTGAATACGAATAAGCTTGTTCGCTTCTATACCGGAGCAGACGGTCTGAAAACGGGCTATACGTCAGAAGCAAAGTTCTGCCTTTCCGCTACGGCGAAGCGTGATGGCTTACGTGTCGTAGCTGTCGTACTCGGTGAGCCGAACACGAAGATACGCAACAATGAGGTTTCTTCCATGTTCGACTACGCATTTTCTCAATATACAATGAAATCCATATATAAACCAGGTGAAAAGCTGGGCAGTGTAAAAGTTGAAAAAGGTGTATTACCAGAGCTGGAAATTCAGGCTGACCGTTCTTACAGTGTGCTGGTGAAAAAAGGCGGCAACAAACAAACACTGCGTCACGAGCTGCAACTGACTCCAAGCCTTAAAGCTCCTGTCCGGGTGGGTGACCCCGTTGGTAAGCTGGTCGTCTATCAGGATGGACAACGTCTTAAGGAGTTTAATATCACTTCGCCTGTGGCGATCGAGAAGGCCGGCTGGTGGAAATTGTTTAAACGTACCATGTCAAACCTATTTTCTTTGTAGATTTTACGGGGTTTTCTTCTAGTTTTGTCGGAGGGCAGGAATCGTCTGCGACTACGTAGAAATCCTTGTCCAAGACCGGGAGGAGAGTGAGCAAGCATGAACCTGCAAATTGAAATGGAGCATCACCGGGGAGTACTTATTGTAAGGCTGTCTGGTGAACTTGATCACCATACGTCGGATATGGTCCGTATGCAAATGGATGAGGCGATTCAACGCCGGCAATGCGAGCATATCGTGCTCAGCCTGAAGAATCTTCAGTTTATGGATAGTTCCGGCCTTGGCGTTATCTTGGGACGATACAAACTGATCAAGCAAAAGGGCGGGAAAATGGCAGTCTGTGATGTCAATCCGCCGGTACATCGACTGCTGGATATGTCAGGCTTATTTAAAATCATGCCCATCTATGACAACGAGGGAAATGCGCTCACGGAATTGGAGGTTGTGTCATGAGAGAAGGCACGGGGAACAATTTCATGAGCTTGCAGTTTGCCGCCAAATCGGAAAATGAAGCATTTGCCCGCGTGGCTGTGGCAGCCTTTATTTCCAGGCTTGATCCCACAATGGATGAGCTTAGCGATTTGAAGACCGTCGTGTCTGAAGCGGTGACAAACAGTATTATTCACGGCTATGACAGCGATCCGTCAGGTGTTGTAACGATTAAAGTTGGGATTGAAGCGGACGTGATTACGTTGGTCGTTGAGGATGCAGGACGGGGAATTGAGGATCTGGAGCTGGCCAAGCAGCCTCTCTATACGTCCAAGCCTGAATTGGAACGCTCTGGCATGGGCTTTACGATTATGGAAAATTTCATGGATGAGTTCGAAGCAGTCAGTGAGCCGGGCGGAGGCACGTCGGTCCGGATGAAGAAAAGGATTGAATCCAAGAAAGCTTTATATAATTAGGAGTTGATCCTATGGAAGCAGGAGGAAAAAAAACTTCGCACAGCTATTTGGAGGATACAGAGGTCAAGCGGCTTATTGCACTGAGCCAATCTGGTGATAATGATGCTCGTGAGACACTGGTCAATAGTAATATCCGGCTCGTCTGGTCTGTCGTGCAGCGCTTTATGAACCGGGGGTATGAACCTGACGATCTTTTTCAAATTGGTTGCATCGGATTGTTAAAATCGGTGGATAAATTCGATCTCAGCTACGAAGTCAAATTTTCAACATATGCGGTACCGATGATTATCGGTGAGATTCAACGGTTCCTTCGAGATGACGGTACACTCAAGGTTAGCCGTTCCTTGAAGGAAACAGCCAATAAGGTCCGTAAAATGAAGGACGAGCTATCCAAACGGCTCAATCGTCTGCCTACAGTCAAGGAGGTTGCTGATGAGCTGGGAGTGACACCGGAGGATGTTGTTTTTGCGCAGGAGGCGAATAAGCCTCCTACCTCGATTCACGAAACGGTGTTTGAAAATGACGGGGACCCGATTACACTTATGGATCAGATTGCCGACGAATCACAGGAAAGATGGTTCGACAAGCTGGCGCTGAATGAGGCCATTGACGGATTATCTGAGCGGGAGCGATTGATTGTGTACCTGCGTTATTATCGGGATCAGACTCAATCAGAGGTTGCAAGTCGTCTTGGTATTTCTCAGGTGCAGGTATCACGATTGGAAAAAAAGATTTTACAACTGATCCGCGATCAGATTGCCCAATAATAAAGGGCAGGATTTTAGTAAAACTTTATGCTTACGCATTTTAAAGGGTATTCCAAAGCCATTTTAATGGCCAGGAGTACTCTTTTTTGCGTGTGACAAAAGACAATATACAGAATAGGTTTGCTTGCTTCGCTCCATACTAATCGGTAATTACGAGGATAAGGAGGGAATCGGATGAATCATAGTCCGGCTCCTATTGTCTACTTGCGGCTCCGCAGCCGTGTGCGTATGATCCAAGGGCAGGATTTACATTTGGGCGATGTAGCCCATCTGCTGACGGAGCCCGAATGGGAAAAGGATCTGCTTGAACTTGTTCTCAAGCGGCCGCAGAAGCAGGACGGTAACCTGATACTGGTGGACATGCTACAGATCATATCAAAAATTAGAGATCATATTCCGGGAGTTGTAATTGAATCTCTCGGGAAACCGCATGTACTTGTGGAACTCGTGGAGAGACCCCGTAAGCCATCCAAAATACTGTTCGTGTTGGTATGGTTGCTTCTGTTTTTTGGCTCTGCGCTGACGATTATGAACTTTCATGCTGACGTTAGCATGATGGAGGTACAGGTTCGGATTGTAGAAATGATTACGGGACAAAAGGATGAGCACCCGTACTTGTTCCAAATTGCTTACTCGATCGGCATCGGCTTTGGTATGATCGTATTTTTTAATCACTTGTTCAAGAAAAAATGGAATGAGGAGCCGACGCCACTGGAGGTGGAAATGTATCTGTATCAGGAAAATGTGGATCAGTATGTTGTGGCAGAGGAGTATGAAAAGATGGCTCGTTTGCAGCCAAAGGATAAGAAACCATGATATTTGTACAGGCTGCACTTCAGATTATTTTGGGTATCGCTGGGGGGCTGGCGGTAGGTAGCGGTGTGATTGCTTTTTTTATTGTGCTGGATATTATGCCGCGATTAGCACAACTCACCCGGACGTATAAAAAATCACGTGCATACGAAAAGGCGATGATTTTAGGTTCAGTGGCGGGAACCGTGGTCGATTTTTGGAACATCTGCTTGCCATTACCGGGCATATTTACATGGATACCTGGTTTGTTTTGCGGAGTGTTTATTGGCTTGCTCGCCGCGGCTCTAACAGAGGTGCTGAATCTCCTGCCGATACTGGCCAAGCGACTCCATATGACTGTATACATGTTCGGTCTGTTAATGGCAATGGTGCTTGGCAAGGTAACGGGTTCCTTATTTGATTGGTTTGTATACAACCGTTAATAGTGAAAGAGAAGGGGGCAAGAAGTATGGATCACAGAACGGATCAGGATCAGCAGGAGCATTATCATGGAGACGGAGCAATTGGAAGGGAAAATCATACTGACGGGGAAAGTTTGGGCTCCTGGAAGCAAAAGCAGGAGCAGGAAGCCGCCCGTCTTAAGCACAAAAAAGAAAGCGAGCGTTCTGATAATGTAGAGGAATCCATTCGTTATTGGCAGATTGAGGATGATATTTCGCCAAAGATGAAGAAAAATCGTGAAACCCTTAAGATGGTATTGGGTTTGGGAGAAACCTTTGATGTTGTATTTAGGGAAATGACAACAGGTGGCCGCCATATCGGGTATTTGTTCTTGAATACCTTTGCCAAGGATCAGATCATGCTTGAGGTGCTAAAGCGGCTCACCTATCTGACGCCGGATGACATGACTTCAGCTGGACTTCAAGCGTATTTCGAAAATTTTATTCCACATATACAGGTGGAGAAGACGGATAAGATGTCCGTTGTCATAAACAAGGTACTGACGGGAATGAGTGCTCTCTTCATGGAAGGCGAGCGTTTTGCTGTTATTCTGGATACTCGTAATTACCCTGTACGGAGCCCAGAAGAACCTTCCTTGGAGAGAGTTGTGCGCGGTGCACGTGATGGTTTTACTGAAACGATGCTTACAAATGTAGGTTTAGTGCGTCGGCGTTTGCGAGACCCCGGACTTAAATTCGAGGCCATGCAGGTCGGACGCCGAACTCGAACAGATGTATGCTTGGGCTACATTGATGATATTGTGGATAAGGTCATGGTGGATACGGTACGAGACAAAATTAAAAATGTTAATCTGGATGGTATTCCACTGGCTGATAAGCAATTAGAGGAGACGATTATCAATAAAGGTTGGAATCCATATCCATTAGTACGATATTCAGAGCGACCAGATGTTGTGGCTTCGCATATTATGGAAGGAAGGCTCGTAATTTTCGTTGATACCTCACCCAGCGTAATGATTTTGCCTACCACTTTTTTTGACCTGTGCCAGCATGCAGAAGAGAATCGGCAAACCGCTTTTATGGGTAGCTATTTACGCTGGGTACGTTTTATAGGCATATTCGCCTCGATGTTTCTGCTTCCGATGTGGCTGCTAATGGTTATCAATCCCGAATTAAAACCGGCGTTTCTCGATTTTATCGGCCCTCAAAAGGAAGCGCATTTTCCGCTGATTGCCCAGTTTATCATTGTGGAACTAGGGGTCGATCTTATGCGAATGGCAGCTGTGCATACTCCGACACCATTGGCTTCCGCCATGGGGTTGATTGCAGCCATTCTGGTTGGTGATATAGCGGTTAAGACGGGACTGTTCGTAAATGAAGTCGTATTGTACATGGCTGTTGCTGCCATAGGAATGTTCGCAACACCAAGCTATGAGCTGGGACTCGCGAATAGACTGATTCGACTATTCCTGCTGATTGCTGTTGCTATTTTTCACGTACCAGGCTTTGTCGTGGGCACGACACTGATCATTTTGATGCTGACGCTGCATCGGTCATATAATTCTTCGTATTTGTGGCCGTTTATTCCTTTTAATGCCAAAGCGTTAGCTTCCATTTTGTTCCGTATGCCTGTACTTGATGCGCCTAACCGCCCGTCATTTAATAAAACGAGGGACAATACGCGTATGCCCCATACGGATGCCAACACCGATTCGAACTCAGGCAATGGACAGGAGCATTAATGTAAATGATCTGCATAAAAATCCATTGTTCTTGATGTTTTTTTTGCTATACTGGTGTAAACATTCGATGGAATATGACTAGCTTGTTCCAGAAAGAGAGGCGCCAGAACATGTATTTGCATGGAAGCAGTAAAATTAACAGCAATGGACATTTGGAGATTGGCGGATGTGATACCACGCTTTTGAAAGAGCGTTTTGGCACGCCGCTATATATTGTAGACGAACAGTTAGTCCGCCGGCGCTGCCGGGAATTTATAGAAGCATTCCGTGAGACCGGTTTAAAGTTTCAAGTGGCTTATGCAAGCAAAGCATTTTGTGTTATGGCAATGTGCGCTTTAGCTGCTGAAGAAGGGATGTCGCTCGACGTTGTTTCCAGCGGAGAGCTGTTCACAGCGCTGCAAGCAGGATTCCCGGCAGAACGAATCCATTTTCATGGCAATAACAAGACGCCGGAAGAAATTGAAATGGCGTTAGAGGCGCAAATTGGCTGCTTTGTCGTTGATAGCAAGATGGAATTGCATTTGTTACAGGCTCTCGCCTCTGAAAAAGGACAACAGGTCAATATTTTACTGCGGGTTACGCCGGGGGTTGAGGCGCATACGCATGAATATATGGCCACAGGTCAAGAAGATTCAAAATTTGGTTTTGACATTGCGAATGGCACAGCCCGTCAAGCGGTGGAACAGGCTATCAAGCTGGATCATCTTAATCTGCTGGGAGTACATTCTCATATCGGCTCGCAAATCTTCGAAGTCAATGGCTTCCAAATGGCTGCCGAGCGGGTCGCAGTTTTTTGCAGGGAGATTAAGGAACAGCTTCAGTATTCCTTCAAGGTGATTAATCTCGGTGGGGGATTTGGTATCCGTTACACAGAGGAGGACACACCGCTGAAACTATCCACCTATGTACAGGCTATCGGCGAAGCGGTGAAAACTCATTTTTCAGGGCTTTACGATGAACTTCCAGAAATTTGGATTGAGCCGGGACGCAGTATTGTAGGTGATTCAGGTACAACCTTGTATACGGTAGGAAGCATCAAGGATATTCCGCAGGTTCGTAAATACGTTTCTGTAGACGGCGGAATGACAGATAATCCACGTCCTGCACTGTATCAGGCTAAGTATGAAGCAATGCTGGCTAATCGAGCGCAAGATGCGAACGAAGAGACAGTGTCCATTGCAGGCAAATGCTGTGAAAGCGGCGATATGCTTATTTGGGATGTAGAACTGCCTCGCCCGAATAGTGGAGACTTGCTCGCTGTTGCCTCAACCGGAGCTTATAATTACTCCATGGCGAGCAATTATAACCGGATACGCCGACCAGCAGTTGTATTTGTCAACAACGGTGAGGCCGAGCTGGTAGTGCGTCGGGAAACCTACGAGGATATCGTTCGCAATGATGTTTTGCCACAGCGCTTGGTTCGTGATCAAGCCAGTTCAGTGGTTCAGCCCAATGCCAAGATTACGGTTTCGTCCTGATTGTGGAATTCTAAAATCAAGCAGGCCATTGCCTCGGTAATAATAGACCGGGGACAATGGCCCCTTTTTTTTGGACAAGGCTTTGCTAAGCGCGCCAATTCATAGTAAACTGGAACTTGATGTTATTTAGTTCTCAAAACAGGTTGAAAAGGAGATACAAACAATGAAAAAAGGTAGAATAGATCTTGAAAACGGCGGTATCGTCGAAATTGACTTTTTCCCAGAAGAAGCTCCAAACACCGTTGCTAACTTTGAAAAGCTGGCAAACAGCGGTTACTACAATGGTTTGAGCTTCCACCGTGTCATCCCGGGCTTTGTTGCTCAAGGGGGTTGTCCGATCGGTAATGGTACTGGCGGTCCTGGCTACACCATTGACTGTGAAACAGCTACGAATACAACAAAGCATGCCAAAGGCGTTCTGTCCATGGCTCATGCAGGTCGCAACACAGGTGGCAGTCAATTCTTTATTTGCTACGCTCCACAGCCGCATTTAGATGGAGTACATACTGTATTTGGTAAAGTAACCAAAGGTATGGAATTCATTGATGCTGTAAAACAAGGCGACAAAATGAAAGAGGTTAAAGTATTTGACGTGTAATTTACCATTACATGCATGATTTGAATTCCTTTAAATAGCGTTGCACCTAAGCCGTTCTGTCTTTGGACAGGGCGGCTTTTGTTGTCTTTTGTTTGACGGTTTGCTGATTTTTACAATCACGTAGGTATTACAGTGCGTAAGATCACATTCGAAAAGTAAGTGTTGTGATAGCCTTTTCATAAGAATGCATTTTCCATTTATTTTATATGAGTATTCAAGCTCAGTAAGAGTTGGAAAAGAAGGGGGCTTATCACATTGTCTATTTTAACGCGCACAAATCGACTCGGATTTTTTGAAATCCGGCTGGAATCCATTGGTGGACTCGGCGCAAATCTGGCTGGTAAAATGTTGGCCGAAACCGGGGTACTTGGTCTGGGACTGAATGCTTCAAATTTCTCATCCTACGGTTCGGAAAAGAAGGGATCTCCAGTTAAAAGCTTTGTTCGCTTCTGTGAGCCGGAGGTGGATATTCGCGATCACAGTCCGATCGAGCAACCGCATGTGGTAGGCATTTTCCATGAAACGTTATACAAAACGGTAAATGTAATCAGCGGCCTGCCAGCAGATGGGATTGTAGTGGTCAATTCCACACGTCCGGCAGAAGAAATACGGGCTGATTTGGGACTGGTATCCGGTACATTAGCAGTGGTGGATGCGATGGGCATCGCACTGGAAGAGCGGACCAAACTAAATACGTCCATGCTAGGTGCCTTGTTCCGTGTCTGTGATTTCCTGGACCCGGAAGCAATGAGATCGGTTATTCGCAGTACTTTTGAAAAGAAAAATCCACAATTAGTGGAACCTAATCTGCGTACGTTTAATCGTGGTTTTGAAGAAATGCAACTACATGTATATCCGGTTACTGCTGACGCGCAGGATCGGGTTTTTGAACGTCCGCAGCCTTTGCTAGGGTACGAAACTCAATTGCTGGGGGGCGTTATTGCAACTCAGGGCAACAGCATGACGAAAGATGTTAGTGGTTCACGTCAGGGTTATGTACCTGAGTATGAAGCTGATAAATGTACTCATTGTGCCAAGTGTGATTCGATTTGCCCGGATTACTGCTTTGTATGGGAAGAGCAAGCAGACAAACGCGGAAGAATGATGCCGTTTTTGCAAGGGATTGATTACCAGTATTGCAAAGGGTGTCTGAAGTGTGTAGATATTTGCCCGTCGGGGGCATTAAGCTCGCGTCGCGAACAATGGGGCTGGGCGGAGCAGAATCGCGTTGCCCACCAATTTCCAGTATATGAAGGAGGGCGTGCGTAATGGCAAAGCTGGAGGAAGAACTCAAACAGACGGGCGCCGCACAAGTGACAACATTCGAATCCGGTAATGAAATGGCAGCTACAGCGGCTGCGCAGATCAATTATCATATGATGGGATATTTCCCGATTACGCCGTCGACTGAGGTAGCACAGTATCTGGATCAAATGAAAACGCGTGGTCAGCATAATATTAAGCTGGTTGCAGCAGATGGAGAACACGGATCGGCAGGGATTTGTTATGGAGCTGCGGCGGCCGGAGCACGGGTTGTCAATGCCACCAGTTCGCAAGGTTTCCTGTACATGCTGGAGCAGTTGCCTGTCCAGTCAGGTACCCGTTTTCCTATGGTTATGAATTTGGTGACACGTGCAGTCAGTGGTCCCCTGGATATTCGGGGGGATCATTCGGACCTGTATTATGGTTTGAATACAGGCTGGGTTATATTGACAGCGAGTACGCCACAGGCTGTGTATGATATGAACATTATGGCCTTGAAAATTGCAGAGCATAGCGATGTACGATTGCCAGTAATGGTCGCGTATGACGGGTTTTATACTTCTCATCAAAAACGTAAAGTGCAATATTTTGCCGATGCAGAGACCGTACGCGATTTTGTAGGCCCCAACCCGAACCTAAATTATCCGAATATTACGGATTTTGATCGTCCTGTCACTGTGGGTGCGCATATGAACGGCGATGACCTGACGAATAATCACGTTCAACTGTCCAAAGCTTTGAAGCTTTCAGAAGGAGTATATGAGCAGGTAGCAGCAGAATATGCCGCTTTATCCGGGCGGGAATATCCGATTTTGGACCTGTATCATATGGAGGATGCTGAGGTTGCGGTCTTCCTGCTGAACTCGGCGGCCGAATCGGCCAAGGATGTGGCAGATCAACTCCGCGCGCGCGGCATTAAAGCGGGTGTGATTCGTCCGAATATCATCCGGCCATTTCCTGCTGCACAATTGCGAGAGGCATTGCGCCATGTCAAGGCGCTGCTGGTGGGTGAACGTGCAGATTCGTACGGATCGGATGGCGGTAATTTGACGCATGAAATCAAGGCGGCGTTGCAGGAGGACCCGCTGAACCAAACCATCGTGTTAAGCCGTATCTTTGGCTTGGGTGGTAAGGATTTTTATGCGGAAGATGCAGAGGCGTTCTTCCAGCTTGCGATTCAGGCGGCAGAGGTTGGACGTGCGGAGCAGCCCTTTGATTATTACGGGATTAATCCGGGTTCACCGGACAAAGTGATGCCGCAAGTCATGCAGCCACCACGTGGCAATGCATACCGTACGGGTCTGATTCAGGTTACGCCGGACGAGGCGACTGGGAAGCTCAAAGTCAAGGTACCACCTCTGCGTTCGTTGACAACCAAACCACGCCGTCTTACACCAGGGCATGGGGCTTGTCCTGGTTGTGGAGCCTTGTCTGCGCTTGAGCTATTTTTTAAAGGAATTGAAGGCGATATTGTCGTACTGTTCCAGACTGGCTGCGTTTATGTGGTGACGACAGGGTATCCATATACATCACACAAGCAACCGATGATCCACAATCTTTTTCAAAACGGGGCCGCTACCCTTTCAGGTGCGCTGGAAGCTTACATGGAGATGAAGCGACGTAATGAAATTGTGATGTCGGATGATCCAACCTTTATCATGATCAGTGGTGACGGCGGGATGGATATCGGTATGGGTTCTGCAATTGGTGCGGCTCTGCGTAACCATAAACTGATTATGCTGGAATATGACAACGAGGGGTACATGAATACAGGTTCGCAGCAATCGTACTCCACTCCAATGGGGCATATGACCAGTACATCGGGTGTAGGGAAAATGCAAAAAGGGAAGCAAGGGCATCATAAGGATACCGTACAAATCATGGCCGCCTGTAACATCCCGTATGCTTTTACCGCAGCCGAAAGCCATCCGCAGGATATGCTGCGCAAAGCGGCCAAGGCTCAATGGTATGCCAACAACGTCGGTACTGCTTATGGTAAAATTCTGTGCGCTTGCCCGCTCAACTGGAAATCCGAAGACAGACTGGGTACTAGCATCGTAGGCGCCGCAGTCGAATCTTGCTTCTTTCCTTTGTACGAAATCGAGCAGGGAAGCACGACGATTACGTACAATCCGGAAGACAAGGGAAAACGGATTCCAGCCGCAGAATGGCTGAAATTAATGGGTAAAACGAAGCATCTTCTCAAAGAGGAAGCAACGATGGCTACCTTTGAGCAGGAGATTGAGCGTCGCTGGACTATCCTGAAAAAGAAACATGAAATTTCGGAGTTATAATTCTGTTTTTTTGCATAATAATCGTGTAACATTGTTAGCCGCTGTTTCGGCACCAGTTCGATTGAGATTCCTTGCGCTTGCTGCGCAAGGAATCTTTTTTTGCGTTTATGGATTGAGGCATAAAAAAACAGGTAATGATTTCCGATATAGGAGTGGAGGCCTATAGAAGGCATGTTATAAAGTTTTCTTCTGAATTTTAAGATGCAATGAGGTGCAGGTAATGATTAAGCTGAATACAGTTGAAATAATTGAAATTATAAAGAAGCAAATCCCCAAGGTTATGAACATCACGCCAGTGGAACTCAAGTTTACGGATGATTTTGGACGGGCATCGCTGGCGGCAACAGAACACAAATTCACGCTGACGAACCAGCATTATTCTGCCAAGGTGATGGATTGTGTGTTAGAAACACAAGTGCGCCCTATTTTAATGTGTGAAATTATTTATTTTCTAAAATGCGAGTTTATTGATGGGCATGTGGATGTGCGACTGGATTATGAAGCATGTTCTGAGGGAGAGCGAGGACCTGTTGCTTCGGCCGTTATTACCTTTGACCATGATACACAGCTTGGAGTCGACGAACTGGCCGATCTGATTGATCTGGCACTTCATATGAATGATAAAACCTGGTTTGAAGAACTCTCCAGCCAATATGTCAAAACCAAAGCAGGAGCTTCTATTAGATAACTTGCTTTTTTTTGAAGTCGGTGCTAATATACGTAACAAGTTTAATGTTAATTCAATTAAATAAGAGCAAGATCCTTCGGGGCGGGGCGAAATTCCCCACCGGCGGTGATGACATGTTTGTGAATCGCTTCTGTGAACACAGCATGGCTTAGTCCGTGACCCGGATGCTGAACAATCAGCAGAAGGTGGACCTGGTGTAATTCCGGGACCGACAGTATAGTCTGGATGGGAGAAGGATACGAAGCGCATGTGCATGACGTGGCATGTGCCAATTTTTAGCATACTTAAAAGTACGTATGGCTTATTTCGTTGTAGGACAGCATCAGACGATAGCTTTTTTTAGCTTTCTTTTTGATAACGTTCTGAGCGTAATTGCTGTATCTTCGATCATGCTTTCTTTTGGCAAACCTATGATTTCATGTCATTTTAAGACATACATGAACTGCGCTTGTATACTACATATGTGACTCTCATCACCCCCATGACGGATTGAATCCTGACTGGGGGTTATTTGCGCTTACAGCAGATGAATTAGGGATAAACTGAAATGTAGTGGAAAGGAGTGAAAGCATGTTTACCGGATTGGTCGAGGAAGTGGGTCGCATTCAAAGTATTTCTAAGAGCGGTGAAGCGATGGTGCTTGGGATTTCGGGTTCTGTGGTATTGGGCGATTTGAAAATAGGCGATAGTGTCTCGGTAAATGGTGTTTGCCTGACGGCAATACAGATTGGTACTAAAGATTTTAAGGTTGATGTGATGCCAGAGACTTTTCGCAGCAGTAATCTAAGGGAACTCAGATCCGGCAGCCGAGTCAACCTAGAGCGAGCGATGGCGGCGAATGGAAGGTTCGGAGGACATATCGTACAGGGACATGTGGACGGGACGGGTACGATTCGCGGAGTAACATCAGACCAGAATGCAGTTGTGTTCGAAGTTGAGCCTTCTGATCAAGCATTATTTAAATATGTTCTCCTCAAAGGGTCAATTACAATTGATGGTATCAGCCTCACAGTCGCGCAGCGGACGAGAGATAGCTTTGCCGTATCTATTATCCCCCATACCTTAGCCGAAACGGCCTTACAAGCCAAACGTGAGGGAGACACTGTGAATATTGAATGCGACATATTGGGCAAATATGTGGAGCAGCTTTTACATTACAGAGGTTCAGTACCGATGGAGAGAGCAGATCAAGCTCCTCTTAGTTTGGACTATTTGGCGAAACACGGCTTTGCTTGATACAGCCTGATACAGAATGATAGAAAATTTGGTTCAGGAGCATTCGTGACATAAGACATAAGGAGGAGAGGGTTATGGATAGAGGCATCCAAACAAGTGCGACGACAAACATCATGGAGCAGGGCGAGTTGCACCATGACGAAGAGATTCGATTGGATTCCATCGAAGAAGCATTGGAGGATTTAAAGAACGGCAAAGTCGTTATTGTAGTGGATGATGAACAGCGGGAAAATGAAGGCGACTTTATCGCTTTGGCTGAGAAAGCATCGCCTGAGGTCATCAACTTCATGATTACAGAAGGTCGCGGGTTGGTCTGCGTGCCGATCACACAGCACAGAGCCGAGGTATTGGAATTGCATCTTATGGTAGAGCAAAACACAGATTTTCACGGTACCGCCTTTACGGTATCGGTAGATCATATGAAGACAACAACGGGGATTTCAGCGGCCGAGCGCTCTTTGACTGTTCGCGCCTTAGCCGACGAAGCAATCACGGGCAGCGATTTCCGCAAACCTGGTCACATGTTCCCGCTAATTGCTCGCGATGGTGGGGTCTTGCAACGCGCCGGTCATACTGAAGCGGCTGTCGACCTGGCCCGACTCAGCGGCTTTAATCCCGCCGGGGTCATTTGCGAAATTATAAAGGAAGATGGCTCAATGGCCCGCTTGCCTGATTTGGCCGTGATCGCCAAGCGACATCAATTGAAGCTGATTAGCATTCAACATTTAATTGAATACCGTCGTCGTTTGTCATTGTAAAAAATTCAAAAAAAAGAGAGGTTGATAAGCATGGCACGTTTTCTGGAAGGTAATCTTGTATCAAGTGGTTTAAAGTATGGTATTGTGGTGGGCAGATTTAATGAGTTTATTACAAGCAAACTGTTAAGTGGTGCGCTTGACGCACTTCAACGACATGGTGCAAAGGAAGATGAAATTGATGTAGCATGGGTGCCGGGTGCATTTGAAATCTCGCTTATTGCACAAAAAATGGCTGCAAGCGGAAAATATGATGCCGTCATTACGCTTGGCACGGTTATCCGTGGCTCTACTTCACACTATGATATCGTCTGCAATGAAGTGGCCAAGGGTGTGGCGGCAAGCAGTCTGAAAACGGGTGTCCCCATTATTTTTGGTGTAGTGACTACGGAAAATATTGAGCAGGCTATTGAACGAGCAGGTACGAAGGCTGGTAATAAAGGTTGGGATTCTGCGCTGGCTGCGATTGAAATGGCCAATCTCGGTAAGCAGTTCTAATGATATAAATGGCTGAAAGAACGGCATAAACTGCAAAGTGGAAAAGGGATTGGATTGTTAAGCAAGGCGATGACGTATATACTACAGAAAGAGGGATTGATAACGTAGAGCATAAGTGCTAATGGGGAAAGGTATTGTTGAATGATGATTGGAGTAAGGCAGGGGGAAGCACATTGACAGTCGTAAATTACAAGCTGGAAACATTCGAGGGTCCGCTGGATCTACTGTTGCATCTGATTGATAAAGCAGAGATCGACATTCAGGATATCCCGATTAGCGATATTACTGATCAATACATGGCTTTTTTGCACAGTATGCAGGAGCTGGAGTTGGACATTACAAGCGAGTTTCTAGTGATGGCGGCGACGCTCTTATCCATTAAGAGTAAATTGTTGCTTCCCAAGCCACCTGTGATGGAATATGACGATTTGGATTATTATGAAGAAGAGGACTATGATCCACGCGAGGAACTGGTTCGCAAGCTAGTGGAGTATCGTAAATACAAAGGGATTGCTCGCCACCTGAGTGAACGGGAGTGGGAACGGAGTCTGATTTATGGCAAGGAGCCGGAAGATTTGAGCGCATTCTTGCCAACCGAACCCGCAAATCCGGTGCATGGGCTGCATGCAAGCGATTTGGTCGCGGCCTTTCAGCGTGCGTTACGCAAAGCTGAACGACGTACGACGGTAACCCGTGTTCATCGGGACGAAATTTCAGTCAAGGACCGTATCCGGCAAGTTATCGGGGCGTTAGAGATGGTGGGGACTGGAGGACGGCTGCTGTTCTCCAAGCTGATGCATGAGGACATGTATCGGCATGAGGTGGTTGTAACCTTTTTGGCTATCCTTGAATTGATGAAAATGAAGCAAATCTTCTGTTATCAGGAGAAGCTTTTCGATGATATTGTAATGGAGTGGAGAGGGGATTTACGGGTTAATGGATTATCTGAAGCTGAAATCAATTATTGAGGGGCTGCTTTTTCTTGCGGGAGAGGAAGGGTTGTCCACCAAGCAGATCGCCGACATTGTAGAGCAGCAGCAAGAGCTGGTTGAAAAGTGTCTGGAGGATATGAAACAGGACATGGAGCAGGGAGGAAGAGGCCTGCAGCTTGTCCGTATTGCTGGCCATTATCAGCTTGCAACCTTATCCGAACATGCACCCTATTTTGAAAAGCTCGCCTACTCTCCGGCACGTGCCTCACTGTCTCAAGCTGCTTTGGAGACACTGGCTATTGTGGCCTATCGCCAGCCCATTACAAGAGTTGAAATCGAAGAAATTCGGGGTGTCAAATCCGAGCGGGCCATACATACACTGGTCAACAAGGAGCTCATTGAAGAGAAAGGTCGAGCTGAGGCCATCGGACGACCAATATTGTATGGAACGACGAAATCATTCTTGGATTATTTCGGTCTAGGCTCTCTCGAAGATCTACCGCAACCGGAGCAGTTCGAGGATTCAGACAATTTGGAAGAAGAGACACAGCTATTGTTCGAGCGTCTGGAGAGCAGCCAGCCTGCGGAGAACGATTCGGATCTGGAATCCTAAGTTCATAAAATTCAAAAGACAGCCAGTCCTTACGATGTTGAGGGCTGGCTGTTTGGCATTTTAAGATGCATGATTTTCCGCTGAAGGGTCATACTATTTTTGCCATGATATTCTATAGCAAAAGGGTAGGGAGGACTCGCCAGTGTGGAAATGGATCAGTATCGCCATCATCATCTTTATATTCATCGTACTGGCTATTCTGCTCTCTCGTATTCGATTGAAGCTGGAAATTGCCAAGCATGACAATGATGATCGGGCGCATCTAGAGATCAGAATTCTATACGGGTTGGTCAAAATGGATTACGATATTCCAGCTATTCTCATAACAGGTTTGAAAAAAGGGCTTCTCTATCGGCTTGACCGCAATAAAAACATACATAAAACGGATGCTTCTGTGGATAGCGGAAATATTGATATCGAAAAAATCAAGCAATTTATACATGATATACGGGTTTTGCTCAAGGGAACACAATCTTTACAGCGATGGCTGCGACATACATTGGCCCATGTAACAGTGTCCAAAATGGAGTGGTCTACCAATATTAGTCTGGCTGACGCAGCTTATACAGCGACCTCAACTGGTATGTTATGGGGGCTAAAAACGACCTTGATCGGTTTTGCTTCCAGCATTGTGCGCATGGACTGTACCCCAAAGGTGTTTGTTGTGCCTTATTGGGTGGACCGACTACGTTTTACTACCATCTTGAACTGTGAAGCAAAAATGTCGCTCGGTTATTTAATCTTTTCCATGCTCAGACTAGCTTTCCGCATATGGCGTGTTCCGGGAGGACCAGAGGCATGGAAGCGGGTTATTTCCAAAAATCCTGAGAATCAACAAGCCAGCAGTGAGGAATAAACAGTGTAGAGGATTGACATACATATTTCCCTGAACCTTTGCGCACAATAGCGAAAGAAAAGCAGTCTACGCTTGAGATAAGCAGAGGAGGAATAAAACATGTCAGATCATCCGATTCAAGGGCTCATGCAAACCGCGATGGAGAACATCAAGGCCATGGTGGACGTGAATACGATTGTGGGAGACGCGGTGGAAACACCCGATGGTTCCGTTATTTTGCCAATCAGTAAGGTAGGATTTGGGTTCGCAGCCGGGGGAAGTGATTTTAACGTAGATGAAGAGGCGCTCCATACTTCCTCAGCATCCGGTAATCATAGTGGGAAGGAAGTACATCCTTTTGGTGGCGGTAGCGGTGGTGGTGTATCTATTCATCCCATTGCCTTTCTAGTTGTCGGCAAACAGGGAGCACAAATCGTTCCGCTGGACAATCAAACGCATCTGTTTGAGAAAATCATCGACTCCACACCATACCTGATCGATAAGGTTCAGTCTATCTTCCAGAATTCAGGCAGCAACATGCAGACTCCACCTCCACAGGTACCTGCAAATGCTAATACTGACCAAAGTCAATCTGGACCGGCTTACTTGTAAAAGTTATTGAAATTAAAAGTGTGCTCTCAAGAAGGTATCCCCAAGCCGAGCGTGGCCTAGGAATACCTTCTTTTTAGTATCAACTCGGCCTCTATTCCTGAATATACTGCCTTCCACCAATGACAGCATGTATACAGTGACTGAATTCTTGGTAATAAAATGTATTCACTGATAGTTCATTTTTTCGGTTTTCTTCGGGTGCGAACTGGGATAGGTAAACGAAGTCAGGGTAGATCACTTCATTCGTCATATAAGCAGATACCGTGGCATCCGGGCGACGATGTCGATTAAGAGAATCAATAATACCTTGAGCCGGCAAGATGCCAATCCCATGGCCATAGAAAGAATCTTCCTTCAGTTTGACGACATTTTCTCCCTTCCATTCCAATGCATCGGACGACACATCTGGATTGTTAAAATACAGAATGTCCCCAGGAACCGCTTTATGGCTGCCTTGCTGTTGTATAAGCCTGAGATCACTGTCATAGTGCCAATCATACAACAGCATATCTGCAAAAATCTGATTAAACTCACTTTCTAGAATGGAATCCAGTACTCCTTTGTACAACACAATAACCATTGCTGTTGCACATTCAAAAGCGTATTGTTGACCGTTTATAAAGATATCTCTGATCCCTTGCGCCGGAGTGACACCTGCTTTGATCCGAAAACCGCCTTTTTCCGTTAACTCCCAAAATTGTGGGTTGCAACGCGCGGTAGCAAAAGTGGCGAAGGATACACCACTTTGATGCAATGCTTGTGCGGACTCTACAATCCGCGATCTTAAAATCATTTCAAACTGTAATCGCTGCATGTTGTAACCCCCCGATTCATATTTAACGTTTAGTAACTAATATTATATGTGTTCAGGAGTGCAAGTTGCTTGGTTAACATAGAAAGAAAGCAAAAGAGGAGCGGCTAATGACTGTCCTGTACAAGGAATTTTCTGTTATAAAGGTGGACATACTTTGAACAGCTTGGACATAGAATGGTACAAGACTTGCTCAAAACCGGAGGAATCCAAATGTTTAAAAAAAAACAACATATCCATGCGGACCACAGCCATTTTAAGAATAAGGCACGCGCATTTGTTTTACCGCTAGCGCTTATCCTTGTTTTGTCATTGCCGCTTACATTGCTGAGTCCACAGCCTGTTCTGGGAGCGGTGACAACAGAAGCAACACCGCCCGCGTTAGGAACTCATGCACAGGCTGCTTCTTTAATTGATGTCACTTCAGGACGGATCATATATTCAGCCGAAGGTGACCGGGAGCTCCGAATAGCTAGCCTAACCAAAATTATGACTGCGATTGTAGCCATTGAACATGGACGCTTGCAGGACCGAGTAAAAGTGAGTTCAACGGCGTATGCCAAAGAAGGCTCCTCGCTTTTTCTGCAAATGGGTGAACAAATGACGCTGGAAAATATGCTATACGGCTTAATGCTCCGTTCGGGTAATGATGCAGCTTCTGCCATTGCCGAGCATGTTGGGGGGACAGAGGAGGGATTTGTCCATTTAATGAATGACAAGGCGGTTCAGCTTGGGCTAAACCATACGCATTTTGCTAATCCTCATGGGCTGGATGCCGATGGACATTATTCCTCAGCCAACGATATGGCCCGGCTCACTGCTTATGCGCTGCATAACCCAACTTTTGCCCGTATCGTAAAAACAGAACTGAAGAAAGCACCGAACCCCAACGATTCCTGGGACTATTCATGGCATAATAAAAACAAAATGCTGCGGCTGTATGAGGGAGCTGACGGTGTAAAAACAGGCTTTACTAAAAAAGCGTTTCGTTGCCTGGTCAGCTCGGCTACGCGTGAGGGGCGCCAGCTCGCTGCTGTTACCTTGAATGACGGGGACGATTGGAATGACCATGCCCGTATGCTTGATTACGGCTTTCGATATTATCCTCTCATTCCGATTACGGACAAGCAGCAGCCTATTGATGGTTACCCCCTCTTGACAGGGGCGAGTTTTTCTTATCCTCTACATGATGGTGAGAAGACTCAATTGCACAAAAGACTGGTGTTGTTTAAAAATTCCGCTTCGGCGGATAGAGCTGACGTGTCTTTTGGTTTACGAGGACGGGTCGAATTTTTACTGGAAGGTAAATTGATCGGTTCTGTTCCTGTATATGAAAAAGGTAGTAAGCTGCCTACTCAAACTATTGTACATCCACAGCAGGAGGCTCCGACTGCACAAGTTCCTGCAAACCATACTCAGCCACGAGGTTGGACGAGCAAATGGAATGAAATTCTTAAAAATCTGTTCAGATCATAAGGCAAGTAGGCTTGATGCTATAAAGCTGCGGTGTCACATCATTGGGAAAAGGGGGAATCAGTCATGATTCATCTCATATGGGTGGCTTTGATTTGTATAGGATTTGTATTTGCAGCCGCACAGGGAAATATAGAGGTGGTGACGAAGGCGGCTTTTGACGGGGCAACTACGGGTGTTACAGTATGCTTTGGACTGATAAGTGTGCTGGTATTCTGGATGGGCATGATGAGGTTGGCTGAAGACGGTGGGCTCTTGCAGAAAATATCTAAGCTGCTTTCTCCTTTGGTCGCCTTTCTCTTTCCTGATGTTCCGCGTAATCATCCCGCTATGGGCTACATTTTGTCCAATATGAGCGCCAATCTGCTCGGATTGGGGAATGCAGCAACGCCCATGGGGATCAAGGCGATGCAAGAGTTACAAACGCTCAATCCTGATAAGCAAACCGCTACACCTGCCATGTGTACGCTACTCGCGCTGAATACAGCCAGCATTACGCTTATTCCTACAACGTTGATCGCCATTCGGCTAAATTTTCATTCCGCCCACCCGGCTGAAATCGTCGGAACGACACTGGTGGCGACCGCAATAGCCACCTTTGCTGCCATTGCGGCGGATCGTTGGTATCGTAGTCGAGAATTGCGTCGCCGTCCTCCAGCGAATCCGCCATCCCAGACCTCCTTGGCGCCACGTACCTCGCAAGCACCAACATCTGTGGCTTCTTCACATGTACCGCCCATATCTTCACCTGCCGTGCCGCGAACGGGAATCACAGCTACCAAGGGCAGGGACACCACTTGGAAAGGATGAGGGAGGCATGCTGAATTTTATTAACCTCGTATCGACTTGGGCCATCCCGGTTATTCTCGCTTTTATTCCTTTATATGCATATGCCAAAAAGGTCCCTGTCTACGATTCTTTTGTAGATGGAGCCAAAGACGGCTTTTCTACCGCCATCAGCATTATTCCTCATCTTGTAGGTATGATGGTGGCGATTAGCATTTTTCGAGCATCCGGCGCTTTGGACTATGTAATATCCTGGGTAACCCCGTGGATTAAAAACTGGGGCGTACCTGGCGAGGTGCTGCCTTTAGGCTTGCTCCGTCCATTGACGGGCACTGGTTCACTTGCGTTCACGACGGATCTAATTCGCACTTATGGTCCCGATTCCATGATCGGTCGGATTGCTTCAACGATTCAGGGCAGCACAGATACGACGCTGTATGTATTAACTGTATATTTTGGTGCGGTAGGTATCCGCAATGGACGATATGCCTTGAAGGTGGGACTATTTTCAGATGTGGTTGGTTTTGTGGCGGCTATTGCCATTTGTTTGCTTGTATTTTGAATTTTGCATCGTTTTTTGAACGGGGGTTGTGATTTTGCTCATGGATGGGTATCATTAGCATGAGGTGAATTAGCGAACATGGAAAGATTGCAGAAAATATTGGCCCAAGCCGGTGTAGCTTCCAGACGTAAATGTGAGGAGCTTATTCAGGCGGGCAGTGTGGAAGTAAACGGGGTTACCGTAACTGAGCTGGGAACGAAAGCAGACCCTGATCAAGATATGATTACAGTAAAGGGACGCCCGATCAAAACTGAGAAAAAAATCTATTTGATGATGAACAAACCCAAAGGGGTCATTACAAGCGCTTCCGATCCGGAAGGTCGCAAAATTGTGTCTGACTATCTAAAAGGCGTCAAGGAACGCGTATATCCGGTCGGACGTCTTGATTACGACACCGAAGGGTTGCTGTTGCTTACCAATGACGGAGAGTTCGCCAATCTGCTCACCCATCCCAAGCATCATGTGCCGAAGACGTATGTGGCTACAGTCAAAGGTGTTCCGCACGGTACTGAGCTGGACAAGCTGAAAAAAGGAATCGTGCTGGAGGATGGCATTACTGCACCGGCCGAGGTAGAATATAAGGATGTAGATCCGGACGGTAAGGAATCTGTGATCCAGATTACCATTTATGAAGGCAGAAATCGCCAGGTAAGACGGATGTTTGAGGCCATTTCGCACCCAGTCATCCGACTCAAGCGGATTGCTTTTGGGGATCTATTGCTGCAAAACTTGAAGCGTGGTCTCACCAGACCCCTAACCAAGGACGAAATCAACCGTCTCATTCAACTTGCCAAATCAGACAACACGAAAAAGAAACGGACAGGACGGGGGTCATAACCCCGGCCTTTTTGGCGTAAAGAGACTATTGGATGAGAGTAAAGTTTGACCAAGCACGGGAAAATAGTAAAATAGAGAGAATGCTTTTTTTAGCGAAGGGGCTGGGAATATGTCAGAACAAAGCAACCGCATATTAATTGTAGATGATGAAGAACGCATTCGCCGCCTTCTGCGGATGTATCTAGAAAAAGAAGGATACGAGATTGAAGAAGCTGAGGATGGCGAGATTGCTCTCCAAAAAGCGACTGCAAGCGATTACAGTATTATTTTGCTCGATGTGATGCTTCCGGGTATGGACGGGATTGAAGTGTGTACACGGCTGCGCCAAACCAAATCTACACCTGTGATTATGCTGACAGCCAAAGGCGAGGAAGTGAACCGCGTGCAAGGCTTCGAAGTCGGAGCTGATGATTACGTGGTCAAGCCCTTCAGCCCGCGAGAGGTCATTTATCGGGTAAAGGCAATTTTACGACGGTCGTCGGAGACTGCTTTTTTAACGAAAGAGGCTGTGCCAAGCAATAGTATTGTTTTTCCAAATCTTATTATTGAGCATGATGCACACCGGGTAACTGCAGGCGGAATTGAAATCAGTCTAACGCCTAAAGAGTACGAGCTGTTGCATTATTTGGCGGTGTCGCCAGATAAAGTCTTCTCACGCGAAGAACTGCTGAAAGATGTTTGGAATTACGAATTTTTTGGTGATCTACGCACCGTGGACACGCATGTGAAACGGCTTCGTGAAAAGCTGAATAAGGTATCGCCAGAGGCAGCGGCTATGATTACGACCGTATGGGGCGTAGGTTATAAGCTGGAGGTTCCAAAATAACGTGAACTTCTGGAGATCGCTGGTAGGCAAGCTGTGGATCACCATCATTTGTCTTGTAGGTTCTGTGCTTATTTTTCTGGGGCTTTTTTTATTGCCGTACATCAACAGAAATTTTGCAGCACATGAATCGACGGAGATCAAGCATTTATTCACCTATACATGTATTGTCGGATTTTTATTGACGACCTTTTTTGCTCTATTTCTTTTTACTAAAATCACACAGCCTATGCAGCTGTTGATTCAGGCGGCGAATGCCATCCGTGAGGGAAGGTATGATACTCGGCTTTCGCTGGTGACCAGCGATGAAATTGGAGAGCTGGCGAAAACTTTTAACCATATGTCTACGGAACTGGAAGCGACGATCCGCAGTCTGAATGAGGAGAAAAACCACTTATCCAGTGTGCTGCGAAGTATGTCTGATGCCGTATTTACCTTCGACAGAAGTGGACAAATCATCTTGACGAATCCGCCTGCACAAAGTTTGCTGGATATTTGGGAAAAGCTGGAGTGGCAGGGGCATGATCTGGAGGAATTCGGAGCTTCTGTGCCTGAGCCTTTGCTGCCTTTGTTCCATACGGTTATGGACAGAGGCGAGGATGTCGGAGACTACATCCATGTCAAGAAAGGCTCGTGGTCAGTGCAAATGGCGCCGTTGTATACAGATAACGCTATTCGTGGTGCAGTAGCTGTACTTAGAGATATTACGGAAGAAGTAAAACTTGAGAAGATGCGTAGCGATTTTGTAGCCAACGTATCCCATGAAATCCGTACACCCTTATCTATGATGCAGGGATACAGTGAGGCTTTGCTGGACGGCATGGCAGGTTCACCGGAAGAGTCTGAGGAGCTAGTACAGGTTATCCATGATGAATCATTGCGTATGGGAAGATTAGTCAAGGATCTGCTGGATCTGGCCCGAATGGAGGCAGGTCATACAGACATGTACCGTCAGGAAGTGGATGTGAATGAACTGATCGAGCGTGTTCACCGGAAATTTACGGTTCGTTCCAAGGAACGGGGACTGACACTCGATTATTATGAGTCAGATCAACACTTGCTGTTGCCTGAGGCAGATGAAGACCGACTGGAGCAGGTGCTGACCAATTTGCTGGATAATGCGTTCAGACATACACCCTCCGGGAAAAAAGTTACCATTGCGGCGGATCAAATTCGGGGAGAACGGAATGAGTTAATCCGCATTCGTATTAAAGATGAAGGTGTGGGCATTGCCAGTGAGGATCTACCTTATATTTTTGACCGCTTCTACAAGGCAGACAAGGCTAGAGTACGTGGTGAGGACAAAGGAACTGGGCTGGGGCTTGCCATTGTTAGAAACATCGTAGAGGCTCACGGAGGCTCTGTCTCAGCTGCTAGCGTACTGGGAGAAGGGACGGAATTTACTATTTTGCTGCCAATCTCCAATAAAACAAGACAGGGCTCTGTAACAAGCTTATAACGACAGCTCATATGTCCCAGTTTGCAGGCATCCTCGGAAGAGGGTGCTTTTTGTTGAAAAATCAACATTTATCTTGTTCAACGTGGAACATTCAGTTTCAAGATGGATGCTTCTATGTTAGATAAGGGTATAAGAAAAGGCGCCTCGGTAGCCGGGCGCCTCTCTTTATAAATAAAACCAAGGAAGTTTTCACACTGACTGGAACTAATCCAGCACTACTTCTTGGGCAGTATTCAGTTCTGGCAAGCCTACGAGTTGAATCAGTACGTCTTTAGGCACAGCTTTGTCAACGGTCAGGATCATGATAGCTTCACCGCCTACAATTTTACGACCTACTTGCATAGAAGCGATGTTGACGCTGTTCTCCCCAAGCAAGGTGCCGACACGGCCGATAATGCCGGGTTTATCATTGTGTGAGATGAGCAGGAAATGAGCCTCCGGTGCCACATCTACCGGGAACTGGTTCAACCGAACAATACGTTCACCATAGCCTGCGAGCAGGGTGCCGGAAACACGTTGTTCTTCGCCGCTTTGCGTTTTGAGTGTAACGGTGATCAGGTTGGTAAAGCCCTTGGTGGCAGGCGCCTGAGAGACGATGAGATGAACGTCACGAGTTTTGGCAAGATGCACAGAGTTTACGATGTTCACATCGCTGCCCAGATGACGGCTAAGTACGCCTTTCAAAATATAACGTGTGAGCGGCTGTGTATCCACAGAAGACAAATCGCCAGCGTAATCCACCTGGATTTCACGTACAGCCTGGTTGGTGATCTGAGCGGCAAAGCTGCCCAGCTTCTCTCCGAGTGAGAAATATGGCTGCAATTGCGTCATGACATTGGATGGTACTGGAGGCATGTTGACCGCATTTTTAAACGGCTCATCCCGTAAAATATGCAGCACCTGCTCAGACACGTCGATCGCCACGTTCTCCTGAGCTTCGACAGTCGATGCACCCAGATGTGGTGTAACGATAATTTTTGGATGGCTCAGGAACGGATGATCCTGTGCTGGTGGTTCCGACTCGAATACGTCAAAGGCTGCACCGGCAACGATACCTTCATCAATGGCTTCAACAAGTGCCATTTCATCGATAACTCCGCCTCGGGCACAGTTGATGATGCGCATTCCTTTTTTCATCACTTCAAACTGCGGACGTGCGATCATATGCTTGGTTTCTGGTGTTAATGGCGTGTGTACGGTCATGAAATCTGCGTTGCGGATAATTTCGTCCACGCTGGCCAGCTTGATGCCCAGCTTCTCAGCGCGTTCTTCAGTCAGAAACGGATCATAACCGAGGATGCTCATGCCAAATGCTTTGGCGCGTTTAGCTACCTCACTGCCGATACGTCCCATGCCGAGGACTCCAAGTGTTTTGTTACGCAGTTCGACACCGAGGAATGTTTTACGATCCCATGTACCACCGATGGTTTTAGCGTAAGCCTGTGGAATATGGCGAGCCAGTGCCATCATCATGGCAAAAGTGTGCTCACATGTCGTAATGGTATTGCCGTCAGGAGCATTAATAACGATAATCCCGCGTTGTGTTGCTGCTTCAAGGTCGATGTTGTCCACTCCGACCCCGGCACGTCCGATAACCTTGAGGTTTTTACCTGCCGCCATGATGCGTTCGGTTACCCGGGTTTGGCTTCGGACGAGTAATGCGTCATAGTCACCAATAATTTGAACCAATTCATCCTCGCTGAGACCTGTGTTCTTGTCCACCGTGACATCGTCTGCATCCATCAGCTGCTGAATGCCCAGGTCACTGATTGGATCGGATACTAACACTTTAAACATTTGGTTTCCTCCTCAAAGTTAACTTCTTTTATGGACAGGATGTACTTCAAACTGAAATACATTCCATAAAGAACATGAAAAAACTTGAAATGCTTCTAAAAAGTACAGGAGAGCGGTCGAAACACTAGTGTGATAACGCATTGACGCAGAAAAGGAATAAAATAGTATTTTGCAACAAACTGACAACCAAAGGCCTTATGCGGAGTCGCTTTATGGTTTTCGGGCATCAAAAAAACTCCCGAATCACATACTATCTCCATAGTAAGGGACGAGAGTTATCGTGGTACCACCCTAATTCGCAGCCATTTCGCAATGGACTGCCTTCAGCGGTCATATAATGACCGAAAGGATAACGGTTTTCTGCCGATTGCATCTAATGTCGGAAAATGATTCCCTAGACCTCGATGCAATAACTCAGGAGTGCTGAAAGTAGTTACTTCGCCACCGGCTTCCACCCAAGCACCGGTTCTCTGAGGACGAAATCAATACCTTTTCTCCATCATTGTTGTTGTCGCTAATAATTTTTTCATAATGTATCATGGCTTACATGGGCATGTCAATAGGACATGCGACATGTGTGGATAGACGACTAGATACATAGCTACAGAATGCGGAAAAATTAAGATTTAAGTCTTCTTGAATCCGCCCGACTTTTTGGCTATGATGCTAAAGAAGACTAAGCAGAGGACTAACTAACTATGAAAAAGCTTAAAGTGAAATGGAAAAGAGCGCAAATTCATCAATTGAATGACCGCTTGCTGCTTTACAATTTGTATCTAACTCAGGGTCTAACCCTGCTGATTGGCGCAATCTGGATTATATTTCAGAAAAGAAATGTGTTTGAACTGTTTGCATTGCCCAACACTGTACACGTCTTATGGTGGGGATTGGGGCTGGCGGCCGCTATGCTATTAGTGGATCTGCTGCTATCTCGGATCATGCCTGAGGATGCCATGGATGACGGTGGTATTAATCAAATGCTGTTTCAAAAGCGACCGGTTTGGCATATTATTTGTATAGCTGCTATCGTTTCCATCTGTGAGGAACTTTTGTTTAGAGGTGCAATTCAATACAGCTTTGGTCCTTATTGGACAAGCATTTTGTTTGCGGTTATTCATATCCGATATTTACGGCATTGGATTCCCACGGGCTGGGTTTTCCTTAGCAGTTATGGATTGGGATATATATATGTGCAGACAGGCAGCCTGTGGGCACCAATCATTTGTCATTTTGTGATTGACCTTATATCTGGCTTAGCGTTACGTTTTCGGAGGTATGAAGAATGAATCAGGAACTTAGCAGAGTGCAGACCTATGGTAGCCGCCGAAATGGTCGCAAAGCCAAGGAGGAGGACAGGTCAAAGCCCAAACCGGTTCGCTCCCGTGCTTCACGGCCCATGCCAGAATTGGCTGACGTTGCCGCTGCACCAGAAGTTGCTGTGACAATGGAGGAAGACATTCCTGCCAGTGAGTACCGAACACGGACAGAAATGTTTCCGTCCCGCCGTATTCGGGTAAGTAAGTGGTTTTTAAATTTTTTGAGCACTCTTTTTGTGCTTATTACAGCAGCGTTACTATGGTGGGGAATTAAGGGTGCACCACCCATTAGTGAAATGCTGTGGTGATATAAAGGCATTGTGACAGCGTGCGTCTAGTACGTGCGTGCAACGTTACGCTAAAAAGGCCTCGATCTCCCACAAGTTATGTGGAGATGGAGGCCTTTTTACATTATTTATTTTTGCATTATCTACATTTGACCATACGAGCATATGCACAAGTGACTATTAACTGGCAGGAATCTCAATGCTTTGTGGATCGACAAATTGATAACCCTTCTGCTCAAGGCGCGTCAATAGACTGTCCAGTGCCTCCGCTGTCCATGGCAGTTCATGCATCAAAATATTGCTGCCTGGATGAAGTTGTTCTGTTACGTTTTTGAGAAGTGTCTCCGTTTTATGAGGTTGATTTTTTTTCATCGTCCAGTCCAGAGAACCAACGGACCATGTCATATACAAGAGCCCATTTTCCTTCGCCACCTTGCGACCTACGTCTCCACCAGCACCATGAGGCGGACGAAAGAATACGGGTGCTTGGCCTGTAGTATCTTTAACGATTTTTTGTACCGTTTCAATCTGTTTTTTGACCTCAGCCTCAGACTTGTTCTTGAGAACGATGTGGTCCCAGCTATGGTTGCCAATGGGCTGTCCACGATCATGGATAAGCTTGAGCAAATCAGGATGTTCTTTTACACGATAACCGTTTACGAAGAAAATTGCCTTTGCCTTGTGCTTATCCAATGTATCTATGATTTTGTTAATCATGACGGCTTCCTTCGGACCATCATCAAAAGTCAGCAACACCACTTTTTTTTCGGCACCTTGTTGGTTAGGAATTACATTATAAGCTTTGTCCAAGTGATACATTTTGTTAGTGGTAACCGCAGTTGTCGAAACTGTAGTTCCGTTGCTCCCAACGGCGGTTTTGTCATTTTGTGTATTTGTTGTACTCACTGATTTTTGCTCATCACTGTCTGCTTGCTTACTGCTTCCTTTTGGGGAAGATATACTGCTCTGATCATTGGCACTGTTACTTGAATCAGAAGTTACTGAATCCTGATGGTTATTGGAATCCGCAGATTCCGGCTTCGTCGCAGTGCAAGCACTAAGCAGCAGACATGCTGTTAGCAAAATGACTGCTGTGTTTGTACCCATTAATTCATCTCACCTTCCTATATTTATACCGTATGAGTTTGTCTCTGCTGACGAACACTATGCTTGATTCTACCACAAAGGGAGGTTCTAATTGTGAAAACATCTTCATTTTTCCTGGGAATCGTCTTGGGGGCTGTCGCAAGCTCTCTGATCTCTCGTAACCGCAATGGTTTGGGCTTATCCATGGACATGGGCGGAAAAAAAGGCGGAAATTTGGTGCAGAAAGCTCGTACAAAAATGATGGACGCCGCTTTTCCAGGCATGGGTGATATTGCGCTGAATACACAAGACACCCACAAGGATCATGATCATCGTTCACAAGCAGATAAAACCGTGCATAACGCCCAAACTGCCAAGAGCAAGGAAGAGAATATGAAGTTGATTAAAGAGTTTATTAGCACAAGTCCCGATGTTAAGCGTGAGGTCGAGCAAATACTGAAAGAAACTCATACAGCCGTACCGGGATTGTAACCCGAAACCTCTATTCCGAATCATTTTGCGGCTTTTTTGTTAAAGCCGTTCAAATGATTCTTTTTTTTATCATTTTTATTCGTGCATTTACGATTATAAAATGATAACATGATTACATAGAACCATTTTCATCACAGGCATCATATTTGAATCATAATCTGCTAATAACACTCGGCTGCCAGGAGGAGGGTCCAGTATGAAAATAGAAAGATTAAGTCAGGACAAGATACGGATTTTCCTTACCTTTGACGATTTGAGCGAACGGGGTATCCAAAAGGATGATATGTGGCAAGAAATTCCAAGGGTTCATGAGCTGTTTACTGAAATGATGGATCAGGCATACAGCGAACTGGGCTTCGATGCCACGGGACCGTTAGCTGTTGAAGTCTTTGCGCTTCCTGCTCAGGGAATGGTTGTTATCGTCACTCGGGGAAAATACGATCACCAGCAGTACGGTTCGGGTCCCGATGAGGAGCTTCCAGAGGAAGTCTACGAAATGGAAGTCACAATGGAGCACAGTGATTCCATCGTTTACGCGTTTAGCGATTTCGAAGTACTCATAGAAGCGGCTCATATGCTCCGCAGCAACACTACGGAAGCAGGTAAGCTGTATCATTATAGAGGAAAATGGATTTTGCATTTGGAGCCAGAAGAAGTAGAAGAGTCCAAGCTTGCAGCCTTAATCGCGATTTTGGCTGAATTTGGAGAAGGTTCATCCGTAACACCAGCTATGCTGGAAGAGTATGGAAAGTTGGTCATTCCTGAACAGGCAGTTGCTGTCATCTGCACCCATTTTGACAGCCGTTCTTGATTTGGTTTAGAAAGTGATAATGAAGTTAATTTGTCGGCTCTGCGCTGAAAGCAGGGCCGACTCATTTTTATGGAGGGATGATCGGTGCTTCTGTTTTCTGTTTTAGCGGCAGCTACAGCGCCGGGTCTCGCCTTATTGATGTACTTTTACTTAAAGGATCGCTATGATTCGGAGCCCCTGCACATGGTTATTAAAGTATTTTTGCTCGGTTTTTTAGTGGTGCTTCCGGTCATGATTTTTCAACGTGGGCTGCTGATTTGGCTAGGAGATGACACTTTAATTCAGGTGTTCGGTATTTCCGCTGGGGTGGAAGAGTTTTTTAAATGGTTCCTGCTGTATCACATCATCTATAACCATACGGAGTTCGACGAGCCTTATGATGGGATATTGTATGCAGCTGCAGTCTCACTCGGGTTTGCCACGGTTGAAAATCTGCTATATGCCTGGGCGGGGCATGCTTCGATCAGCATGATGTTAATGAGATCATTGCTACCGGTATCCGGTCATGCGATGTTTGGCGTTATGATGGGCTACTATATGGGGAAAGCCAAGTTTTCGGTAGACCTGAAGAGTAAATATATGCTGCTTCTGTCATTAGTGCTTCCATGGTTTTGGCACGGAGTATATGATTTAATTTTAACGAAATTTTCACACGACTGGATCTGGTTTATCATTCCACTGATGGCATTTCTATGGTATGGAGGGATGGCAAAAATCAGTCGAGCGAATAATCGTTCTCCTTTTCGAATGTTAAAACGGGAAGAAAAGGTTAATATGTAACGAAATGGGACACACTGATCTGACAAACCTGTTAGAGAAAGAGGTGTCTTTTTTGCGTATAAAAGTAAGAATTCATTGTAAAAGATGCGGAGAACGCTTTGTGCTGAGAGGGCGAATGGAGCAAGGGCAGATTCAGACCGGCTTTAAACGCTGTATTTGCGATAACTGTGAGTTTATTGTTGAAGTCATGGAAAACCATGCATAAGAGAGCTTTCTTCTTGTCACACTATCGGTAGTGTATTTGAAGAAAGGAGACTCCCAATATGTATAAGCGACTTAGTGCCGTATTGTTCCCGGTGGTTACCCTGATTATGATAGGAGCATTTGTGTGGGGTTATCAGCAAAGCCAGATGAGAAGAGAGGTGTCTTCTCAGGCAAATAGAATGTCGATTAAAGCGGAAAATCAATACCAGCGTGCATTTCACGATCTGTCGTTTCATATGGATCAGCTGCATTCCCAACTCGGTAACGCGGTTGCTGTCCATACTACTTCACACGCGATGCACCGCAAATGCTTGATGAACGTGTGGAGAATTGCAAGTGAAGCCCAAAATGAGGTTAATCAGTTGCCTCTCAATGTAATGCCTTTTAATCATGCTAAAGATTTGCTGTCCCATCTATCTGCATTTTCGTATCAGACCGCTGTTCGTGATCTGGATCACGAGCCTTTAAACGAGAAAGAAATTTCGAATCTGAAAACGTTGTATAACAATTCCAAGGAAATTTCGAAAAACATGCATGAGGTGCAGCAAAAGGTCATTAGCAAAAACTTGCGTTGGATGGATGTGGATATGGCGGCAGGTTCTCAAACTGGACCGAAAGACAACACCATTATTGATGGCTTCAAAACCGTGGACAAAAAAGTAGAGAACTACAAAGAACTGGATTGGGGACCGTCTGTTGCGAGCATCTATGATAAGCGCTCAGTGAAAAAGTTGAGTCTCCCGGCGGTGGATGCTGGACAAATTAAGCGGAATGCCGCTGACTTTACAGGAAAACCAGAAAGTCAGATTCGTGTGAACGAAAATGGTAAAGGAACAGAGTGGGCGTCTTTTACGGCTACGTTGCTAAATAAGCAGCAGCCTGTGGCCACAATGGATTTTACGAAAAAGGGTGGCAAGCTCATTTCTTATCATGATATGAGATCAGTAGGTCCTAAAAAAGCAACTCGTAATGAAGCGGTTCGCTATGCAAGTGAGTATCTTGAACAAAAGGGCTACAAAGGAATGAAGCCCGTAGCATATGATGAAAGCGGGAATTTAGCTAACATTACATTTGCGAGCCAACAAGGGGATGTGATTATCTATCCAGAAAAAATCACAGTCAGATCAGGCTTAGATAACGGACAAGTGATTGGTTTTCAATGCAGCGATTATGTATATGAGCACAGTCACCTCCGTCGTATTCCTCAGGCAAAACTGAATTTAAATGAAGCGCGAGCGAAGTTGAATCCTGAGTTTCGCGAAACTTACCACCGCAAAGCACTAATTGAAAATGAACTGTCGAATGAAGTTCTGTGCTATGAATTTGGCGGTAAAATTAACGGTTCCATTTATCGAATTTACATTAACGCGAACACGGGAATGGAAGAAACGATTGAACAAGTAAAAGATTCAGATGAAGCACAAGTTACGGCAAGTAATGCCTAGTTGATTACACTGAAATGAATCTATAGTCACTCTAAGCCTCCTTTATTAAGGAGGTTTTTTGTGCTTTAGTCATAGTTCTAGCAAATATAATGCTTAATATAGGCACAAAGTCGTGGTATTATATACCTTAATTATAGTTTTGAATGGACAAGGATGGTGAATCGTTTGTTTCCAAAAATTAATGATGTGTTATACATACAAGTTGCCGGTACCGATCAGAAGGAGGAATCTTTTGAATATAAATCGCGTATTGCGGAAGAGGACTCACAGAACTTTCTAATTGAAATTCCCATGTCACAAACAAGCGGACACTTGAAAAAGCTGTTTCTTGGGGAAGAACTGTCTATATTTTTTATGAGTGAGGGTGGAATTAAAAACTATTTTAATACCCACGTTACGGGCTTTAAAGATGACGTCCTCCGGATGGTTCGCATTCACAAGCCTGCTCCGGACAGCATCAGCAAAATTCAGCGTCGAAACTTTCTTAGGGTAAAGGCCAACTTGGAAATTGCGGTTAAGCATGGTGCAAACGAATCTAGATTTTTAGCAAAGACGCATGATGTGGGAGGTGGAGGCGTATCTTTTCAGACTCAGGGCTCACATCATCTTGAAGAAGGAGAATCATTGTCTTGCTGGGTTTTGGTTCCATATAAGAACGGCACTCAAGAGCATGTTCCGTTCCAATCTGAAATTGTACGCATTCAGCAGATGGAAAATGGCCGCGAACTCATTATGCTGAAATATGAGAAAATCGCTGATCAGGAGCGCCAAAAACTGATTAAATATTGTTTTGAAAGACAGTTGGAGTTCCGGGGGAAATCGTAATCATGCGAAGCTTTTCTTTTTTAGTAAACCTGTCGCTTATTTTGCATCGCCTATAAATGTGTGGTATAATTTTCACGTCGCAGGCAATGCCTGCTTTTTTCTTGAGGTTAGGTTAGGAGGAATTCCCTGTTGGCAAGGCAACATGCATCTTCAATTAACAAAATAAATGTAGCCATTGATGGACCTGCTGGCGCAGGGAAAAGTACAGTGGCCCGCCTGGTGGCGAAAGCACTTTCCTATGTATATGTAGATACCGGAGCCATGTATCGAGCAGCAACGTGGTACATGATGTGCAAAGAAATTCCTGCAGAAAATGTACAAAAAGTGCTTCAACATGTACCTGAGCTGGTGATTGAATTAGTACCGGACCCTACAGGCCAAAAGGTTTATTGTAACGGGGAAGATGTAACCACTGTGATTCGTTCGATGGAAGTGACTAGCAATGTGTCACAGTATTCAAGTATTGCTGGTTTACGTACACGCTTGACCGAAAACCAGCGTGAAATGGCTGCGCGTAAGGGTGTCGTTATGGACGGACGCGATATTGGAACAACTGTGCTTCCCGATGCGGAAGTTAAAGTGTTCATGACCGCAAGTGTTCAGGAACGTGCCTCACGTCGTTTTAAAGAACTGAGCGAAACTGATGATATCACTCTGGAACAGCTTGAACGTGACATTGCGGCACGTGATAAGTTTGATGAGGAGAGGGAGGTATCCCCGCTTCGTTGCAGTGAGGACGCCATCGTGCTTGATACGACCCATATGGGCATTCAGGATGTCGTTGATACGATCGTATCTTATTGCTTAACGGAGAAGGATGGAGAGATCAGCCAATGATATATACTGTATGCGCCAGTATTTTGCGTCTCATTTACCGCGTTCTGTTTAGGCTTGAGGCGGTAGGCAGGGAAAATGTTCCTGCTGAGGGTGGAGTGCTGTTGTGTTCTAATCATATTAGTAATCTTGACCCTCCTACAGTTGGCATTTTGCTGAAGCGAAAGGTTCACTTTATGGCCAAAGCAGAGCTGTTTAATGTTCCTGTGCTGGGACCACTGATCGACAAACTGGGAGCTTTTCCAGTCAAACGTGGTGGTGTGAGTAAGGAATCCATTAAGCTGGCATTGAACATTTTGCGTGACGGTAAGGTTATGGGGATTTTTCCCGAAGGCTCCAGAGGAGCTGGAGGAATTGGTAAAAAGGGTGCTGCCAGTTTTGCACTGCGTAGTGGAGCGGCTGCCGTTCCGGTCGCCATTATTGGTGATTACAAGCTTTTCCGTAAAACGAAAGTGATATACGGTAAACCTGTTAATTTGGACGCTTACCAAAAGGGTGCCGATGTCGAAGGAGATCCTCTTGAACTGGCAACAGAAGCAATTATGTCACGTATTCGCACAATGAAGGAAACTGGTGAGCCTACGAATGATTAAAAGGCTTGCATGAATTGTGTCTAAGCTTGGAAAACTAGAGCAAAAATGTATTTTGTTTTGAACTCTGCTATGCGCAGGTTTAAATAAATGGTTTTTTTTGAATTGAGGAGGGTATTGACATGTCGGAAGAAATTAAAAATCAAGAAGCTGCTGAAGCGGCAAATCAAGACGAGCTCGATCAAATCGTTTCCCTGAAAAAAGGTGACACCGTTAAGGGTACAATTGTGAAATTGGAAGATAACCAAGCGGTAGTAAGCATTGGATATAAATACGATGGAGTTATTCCAATTCGCGAATTGTCTTCTGGTCTGGATAATGCAGAAGAAGCAGTACAAGTAGGCCAAGAGGTTGAAGCTAGAATTATCAGCATCGACGACGGCAAGGAAAAACTTGTTCTGTCCAAACGTGCAATCGACAGTGAAAATGCTTGGGAAAAGTTGGAGCAACTGTTCGAAAGCAAAGAAGTATTTGAAGTTGTTGTGAATGATGTTGTTAAAGGCGGCATCGTAGTAGACGTGGGTCTGCGCGGATTCATCCCTGCATCCATGGTAGAACGCCATTTTGTTGAAGATTTCAGTGATTACAAAGGCCGCACATTGCGTGTTGTTGTAAAAGAACTGGATCGTGAAAACAACAAAGTGATCCTTTCCCAAAAAGACGTTCTGGAAGCAGAATTCGAAGCTAACAAGCTTAAAGTAATGGCTGAGCTGAAAGAAGGACAAGAAATTGTTGGTACGGTTCAACGTCTTACTCAGTTTGGTGCTTTCGTAGATGTTGGCGGAGTGGACGGTCTGGTTCACGTATCTGAAATTGCTTGGACTCATGTTGATAAGCCTTCTGACGCTGTTTCCGAAGGAGATCAAGTGAAAGTGAAAGTCTTGAAAGTAGATCCTGAAAAAGGAAAAATCAGCCTGAGCATGAAAGCTGCACAGCCTGGTCCTTGGGAATCAGCTGCTGGACAATTCAATAACAATGACATCGTAACTGGTGTTGTTAAACGTTTGGTTAACTTCGGTGCATTCGTTGAGATTGCTCCTGGTGTGGAAGGTTTGGTTCATATTTCTCAAATTTCCCACAAACACATTGGAACTCCACAAGAAGTTCTGGAAGAAGGACAAGAAGTTAAAGTTAAAATTCTTGAAATGAATCCTTCTGAAAAACGTGTTAGCCTGAGCATTAAAGAAACTGAGGAAGCTCCTGAAGCCGCTCCAAAAGCAGAAAGAGCACCACGTGCATCACGCGCGCCTCGTGAGGAACTGAATAATCCTAACGTTTCCCTCAACAATTCCGGACTGAGCATTACGCTTGGCGAGCGTTTTGGCGATAAGCTGAACAAATTTAAATGAGTTTAAATCAATACATTTTATTATAAGCATAACGTACACCATCGGCGGACCCAGAGGGTTCGCCGATTGTTGTTACGTCACTATATCGCCAATAGGTATGTTTTTTGCTATGATGATAGCGGAAGAATTGACAGGAGGAGTGAATTTATGGCAAGACCCGTTGTGGCTATCGTTGGTCGTCCGAATGTGGGTAAGTCCACGATTTTTAATCGGATTATCGGGGATCGTTTGTCCATCGTGGAAGATAAACCGGGAATCACTCGTGACCGTATTTACGGTATATCGGAGTGGAATGGTAAATCCTTCAGTATTATTGACACCGGCGGCATTGAGATTGATGGTGAGGATGTTATCTTGAAGTCCATCCGTATGCAGGCCGAACTTGCAATAGAAGAAGCAGATGTTATTGTGTTCATGAGCGATGCAAAAGCAGGAATAACGCAAGCGGATGAAGAGGTAGCTCAAATGCTGTATCGTTCGGGTAAACCGATCATCGTAGCAGTAAACAAGGTGGACAACCTCAGTCGCGCCGATCTGATCTATGAGTTTTATTCTTATGGATTTGGTGATCCAATTGCTGTTTCTGGTAGTCATGGCACAGGGATCGGTGATTTGTTGGATGCAATTACGTCCAATTTACCTGAGCTAGAAGAAGATCATTATGACGAAGACGTTATACGTGTGGCTTTGATCGGACGTCCGAATGTAGGTAAATCTTCACTCGTTAATGCCATTTTAGGAGAAGAACGGGTTATTGTCAGTGACATTGCAGGTACAACACGTGATGCAATTGACACGCCTTTTGAAAAAGACGGACAAAAGTATGTACTGATTGATACGGCAGGTATGCGCAAACGTGGTAAAGTATACGAAACGACAGAAAAATATAGTGTAATGCGTGCGATGCGTGCCATTGAGCGTGCAGATGTTGTACTGGTCGTTATTAACGGCGAGGAAGGCATCATTGAGCAGGATAAACACATTGCTGGCTATGCTTATGAAGCGGGTAAAGCCTCGTTGTTTGTCGTTAATAAATGGGATGTCGTAGATAAAGACGATAAAACGATGCACCAGTTTGAGACGAAAATCCGTGACCACTTTCTGTTCATGACCTATGCTCCGATTGTGTTCTTATCTGCAAAGACAAAGCAACGTCTGCAAAAGTTGCTTCCAGTTGTGCAGCATGTGGCACAGCAGCATGTCATGCGTATTCAGACACATCTGCTGAATGATGTCATTTCCGACGCGGTTGCCATCAATCCACCACCAACAGATAAGGGCCGTCGTCTGCGTATTAACTATGTGACTCAGGTTGCTGTTAAACCGCCTACGATGGTTGTATTCGTAAATGATCCAGAGATAATGCACTTCTCTTACGAGCGTTATCTGGAGAACAAAATTCGCGCCGCCTTTAATTTTGAAGGAACTCCAATTCGTATATTTACCCGGCGCAAGTCTGACGAAAGTTAGGAGCGAATAGGTTGATTTTACAGATCGTTGCCATCGTACTCAGTTACTTGCTTGGCTCTGTCAGCTTTAGTTTGCTGTATGGAAAATTAAAAGGAATCGACATTCGCCAGCATGGAAGCGGCAATGCCGGTGCGACGAATACGCTGCGCGTGCTTGGAAAAGGCCCAGCTATTCTGGTACTGCTGCTGGACGTACTTAAAGGGGTTATTGCGGTGCTGATAGGGCACTGGTTGGGTGGTGAATCATCCTGGTTACCGGGTTTGTGTGGCATTGCGGCGATTGCGGGCCATAACTGGCCGGTATATTTTCACTTTCGCGGAGGCAAAGGGATTGCGACTGCCATTGGTGTATTGGCATCGCTTGCCTTGCTGCCGGCATTATATGCCGGAATCATTGCGATACTTGCCATCGTAATAACGCGTTATGTATCCCTGGGATCGCTAATTTTTGTTATTTTGACCCCTTGGATATTACTCGTACTTGGTTATGCTTGGCCGTTATTTTGGACAGCTCTAATCATTTGCCTGTTCGCTGTGTGGAGACACCGTACTAATATAGTCAAGTTGGCACGGGGAAATGAGAATAAGCTTGGCTCCAAAGGAGGAGATCGTCTTGTCTGAGAAAATAGCTGTGCTGGTAGCAGGTAGTTGGGGAACAGCCCTAGCTTCCGTACTTGCGACCAATAACAACGATGTCTCTGTCTGGACGAGAAGCGAACAGCAAGCTGCTGAGATCAATGAGAAGCATACGAACGAGCATTATTTACCAGGCTCTATTTTGTCTGATCGCATTTCAGCTACAACGGATATGCAGACTGCGGTATCTGGAGCAAAAGCGGTGATCATCGTATCTCCTTCGTCTGCCGCTCGGCAGGTTGCACGTAGTTTGAAGGCTCATTTCACCAAGGATATGCTGGTAGTACATGCCATTAAGGGCTTTGAAACAGAGACACTCAAGCGTATGTCCACGGTGATCTCGGAAGAGCTGGAAATCGCGGAGGACGATATTGCCGTGCTATCAGGCCCGAGTCATGCGGAGGAAGTGGTGAAGAAATGTCCTACAACGGTTGTTGTAGCTTCTTCCAATGAGAAGGCAGCACAGGCTGCTCAGGGGCTGTTCATGAACTCCTATTTCCGCGTCTATACAAACCGGGATTTGCTCGGTGTCGAACTGTCCGGTGCTTTAAAAAACATTATCGCACTGGGTGCGGGAATGTCGGATGGACTTGGCTTCGGTGATAATGCTAAAGCGGCTTTGTTGACCCGTGGATTGGCTGAGATTACCCGTGCCGGAGTTGAGATGGGGGCTAATCCATTAACCTTTGCCGGACTTGCGGGTATAGGTGATTTAGTTGTGACGGCAACGAGTCGTCACAGCCGCAACTGGCGTGCAGGGTCATTATTGGGACAGGGCCAACAGCTTGATGCCGTACTGGAATCTATGGGTATGGTCGTAGAGGGAATTCGTACGACAAAAGCAGCATACGCTATCTCACAAAAATTAGGCGTTCAAATGCCTATTACAGAAGTGCTGTATGGAGTGTTGTTTGAAGGACGTGACGTTCGCAAAGCTGTTGAGGCATTAATGGGTCGGGATCCGAAAACCGAGATGGAAGTCATGCCGCTTCAAACTTGGGAGCAATGGCATTCATAAGAGTACAGAGGAGCTTCTAAAGTATAAAGGTTGTCTCATGAGTAGATTTTTCTACGATGAGATAGCCTTTTTTAGTTAGGCGTTTGGCATGTCTTTTGTATGCTTAATCACCTTTTGTCTCCGTCACTCATAGACTGAGTTGAGCAATGGCGGAGGAGGGGAGATTGTGAGTAAAAACTTTCCGAAAGATGCATTGAAGGCCATTAACAAAAAAGGCGGCAAAAACATATCCGAAAATGCAGTGAAAAAGCTGGCAGGCACGGTAAAGCCGGACACGCTTCAAAGTGAAACACAGTTGCGTCAGCTTATAAAACAGGTGTCTGCGATGGCTAACATTCCGGTATCGGAAGATACAGTCAGGGATATTGTCGGAGCCGTCAAAAAGAGTGGAATGAATCCTTCCAATATGGAAGCGTTAATGAAAATGATGATGAAAAAATAAAACACTGGCCGCACGATGGTTCGTTTTTTTTACCGTGAACCGGGAAGGTTCGCGGTTTTTTTGTATTTTGAGGCAGGAAAGTGCTATTCCAGTACACAAAATGTCGAACTGCCATGTCGAACATGTTATAATGATGCCCATCAGGAAACGGGAGGAAAGACAGCAAAGGAGGAAACGATTTTGAAGGAGGCAATATCATCAGTGTTAGTGGACAGGCTTCCTCATGATCTGGCAGTTGCGCTGGGTAGCTTGACTGAGAGCTGGTCAGCGGTGTCGGTTCCATGGATGCTGGGGGGGAGCTGTGCACTACTTGTGCAAGAAGTTGAATTGGATCGTCTGCCTCGGGACATTGATATTTATGCGGATATTCATGCAGCAAAGCTGTTACACGCGCACTCGCCGGGTGTGAGTATAGACCAACAGCAGGTTGATCGTAGCGGATCTTACGTTTCGTTGCTAAGCCACTATGAGCTGAAGGGATTTCCAGTCGATTTGGTGGGAGGATTTGAGGTTTTATGTGATGGAGCTTTATACCGCTTAGAGGTCGAGCGCCTACTCTGGTCGGCTGGGATACAGCTTGATCTGGAAAATACCTCATTGCGTTTGATGCCTCTCAGCCACGAGTTGCTATTCAATCTGTTGCGAAATCGCCCCGACCGCTATCAAGCGATTGCAAATGTCATGAAGCGAGACCCGCAACGACACATAGGGATACTAAAACAGCTATTGGTCAGTAACATTTGGAATAAGGAGCAGTTGGGCAAGCTTGGAGAGCTTCTCCCTTGGCCAGAACTTCACTCCTTCATCCGAATGAGTAATGAAATATAAGTTGCGTACGTATTGAGAGGAAAGGTGAATGGAGGACCGTTCATGAATGTGCAGATTACGTTCAAGCCGTCAGGCAGGTGCGTACAGGTTAGTCGGGGTACGTCATTGCTCCAGGCTGCCCGTAAAGCAGGTGTGTATATTCCCACACGTTGTGATGGAAAAGCAGCCTGTCTGATGTGTAAGGTAGAGATAGCACCGGAACGGGCTGAGCTTGCAGGTCGCCCTAATGATGCAGAGCAGCGTAAGCTGGGACCTTTACTGAATGAAGGAATACGTTTATCCTGTCAGGCCCGTGCTCAGGGTGATATGGAGGTAACCATACCGGAGGATAGGCTCAAGGCAGCTATTAGACGGCAACTGGAGCGTCAGGGGCTGGATGACGAACTGTGGTAATATCGATTATATCAGTAGAACAAAAAACAAAGGATATTTCTCGACGGCTAGAAACGGTCAGAGAAATATCCTTTTTTTATTTAAGTCTAGCAACAAAGTCATGGGGAAATCTTGCTGTGCATATATTAAGTGAGTGGACCCAAACGTAAAATATCTTTCTGCATTGATCACTGTAACGTAATCTATTTTTAAAAAAACTAAACATATTTTACGGAGGGGATACATATGATGGTATCAGTCCAAATGCATGTACGAGTTTACGCCGTTTCGCCGATTCCATCAGTCTCCTGAATCTCGGCGGCGGACGACTTCCGGGCATTTTAAAGGCTGTTCTGCCGCATCTGGGATCAAGCAGTTGGTTGAACACGAAGCGGATGCTCTTTAAGCATTTTTCCTTCGGAGACTTTTGAGGAGGGGATTTCATTGGAGAAAGTGGACATTTTTAAAGACATTGCCGAACGCACCGGAGGAGACATCTATCTTGGGGTCGTCGGCGCAGTCCGAACAGGAAAATCAACGTTTATCAAGCGGTTTATGGAAACGATTGTACTGCCCAACATTACGAGTGAGGCGGACCGTGCCCGCGCCGTAGACGAGTTGCCGCAAAGTGCGGCAGGGAAGACGATCATGACGACGGAACCTAAATTTGTACCGAATAATGCCGTCCAGATCAAAGTAACGGAAGGACTGGACGTGAATGTACGTCTGGTTGACTGTGTAGGATACGCAGTAGAAGGTGCAAAAGGCTACGAGGATGAAAATGGTCCAAGAATGATCTCTACACCATGGTTTGAAGAACCCATTCCTTTTCAGGAAGCGGCAGAAATTGGTACACGCAAGGTTATTCAAGAACATTCGACACTCGGTGTGGTCGTCACCACAGACGGCACCATTGCTGAAATCCCGCGTAGCTCTTATGTAGAGTCGGAGGAACGCGTCATTGAAGAGTTGAAGGAAGTTGGCAAGCCATTTGTTCTGGTTATCAACTCCACGCATCCACGCAGTGATGAAACACTTCAACTCCGCAGTGAACTGGCTGCCAAGTACGATATTCCAGTCATGACACTCAGCGCGGCAACCATGACGGAAGATGATGTTACGGGTGTACTTCGTGAAGTATTGTATGAATTCCCGGTGCATGAGGTGAATGTGAACCTGCCGAGCTGGGTTATGGTATTGAACGAAAATCACTGGCTGCGTAGCAACTATGAAAATTCCGTTCGTGATACGGTTAAAGATATTCGGCGCCTGCGTGATGTAGATCGGGTGGTTGGCCAGTTTATGGAGTATGAGTTCATCGACAGGGCCGGATTAAGCGGAATGAATATGGGGCAGGGCGTCGCGGAAATTGATTTGTATGCTCCTGATGAACTGTATGACCAGATTTTGGTTGAAGTCGTCGGGGTAGAGATTCGCGGCAAGGATCATTTGCTGCAGATGATGCAGGATTTTGCCCACGCTAAACGGGAATATGACCGTTTTGCCGAGGCTCTGGAAATGGTCAAGACAACAGGATATGGTATTGCTGCTCCGTCACTGGCTGAGATGGCACTGGACGAACCGCAGTTGATTCGACAGGGTACAAGATTTGGAGTGAGGCTTAAAGCGACAGCCCCTTCCATTCATATGATCCGTGTCGATGTGGAATCGGAATTTGCTCCGATTATCGGAACAGAGAAGCAGAGTGAGGAACTCGTGCGTTACCTGATGCAGGATTTTGAGAATGATCCAATCAAAATTTGGGAATCAGACATTTTCGGACGTTCGCTACATTCCATTGTGCGTGAAGGTATTCAAGGCAAGATTGCCATGATGCCAGACAATGCACGCTATAAGCTGCAGGAAACGCTGGGTCGCATTATCAATGAAGGTTCTGGTGGTCTTATTGCTATAATTCTTTAAGGCTAATCCATAACCAAAAATGTGTAAGTGAAATACCGTAGAGGGCTGCTGACTGCTCTTTGCGGTATTTTTTTATGGGATTTGTAGTTTTTTGCCATGAGAGATCGCGAATTTTTCTATATTTAATAAAACCTATTTACATACTTGGTTTAACGCGATATATTAAGTATCAAATTTGAAACATATTAGTGGATGGAACGAGGGGGAAACAGATCATGTATATCCAAAAAGGGCTCCAAAAAAACAAGAAGCTAGGGCTGGGAGCCATTATGCTACTGGTGCTGATTCTGCTGGTCACAGCATGTGGCGCGCCTAAAACAGAGAGCGGCGCTCAAGGGACAAGCACTGCAGGAACGAATACAGGGGACGGAAAAACAGATAGTTCGAATCTAAAGGGTAAACGGGTTGCTTTGATCATGGAGTTTAACACAGGTACGTTTTCGCAGCAGTATGTTCAAGGTGTGGAAGATGAGGTTAAGAAATTTGGCGGTACGCTGACCAAGTTTGTTGCAAATAACGATAAGGCAAAAATGGCTTCCTTGCTAGATAGTGCGATTAACCAGCAATTTGATGTCATTTTGACTGATCACGGTGACGCATTGCTGGAGCCAGGACTTAAAAAAGCAATTTCCCGCAATATTCCGGTTATCGTGTTCGATGCTGCGGTCAATGTTCCGGGCGCGGTAGTGCTTTCACAGGATGATCAAAGCATGGCGGAACTGACGCTGGAGCAAATGAAAAAGGACATCGGTGGCAAAGGAAATATTGTGAAGGTATGGGTTGCAGGGTTTGCGCCAATGGAGCGCCGTCAGGTTGCTTATGATGCATTTTTGAAATCCAATCCAGATATTAAAGAGATTGCAACTTTTGGTTCGGCTCAGAATCCTGCTTTGGATACGCAAGCCAAAATGGAAGCTGTTCTAAAGCAATATCCTAAGGGCGAAATTACGGCAGTTTGGGCGGCTTGGGATGAATTTGCCAAAGGTGCAGCTCGGGCGATACAACAAGCTGGGCGTACGGAAATTAAAGTTTACGGGATTGATATGAGTGATGAAGATTTGCAAATGATTCAGGACCCGAAAAACCCGTGGGTGGCTTCAGCAGCCGTAGATCCAACAGATATTGGACGTGTACAAGTGCGCTATGCATACCAAAAGTTGCATGGGGATAACCCTGAGGAGAAAGTTGTGCTGAAGGCAGTATATGTGCAGCGCGAAGAGTTGCCAGATAAGCAAATTTCCACATCCGAGTTGTCTCAATATGTGAAAGGATGGGGCAAGAGTGAGCAGGGTTACAAGGATTGGATGAAGGAATATGAAACGTCCAAATAAATTGATTCATAACGCAAATGCAATGGCGCGCTTCGGCGCGCTTTTATCATAAGCGGGAGTGAGGGGGCACCATGAGTTCACCAGTATATACATTGGAGATGAAGAACATCAGCAAGCGGTTTGCTGGTGTAGATGCGCTGCGAGCTGTGGATTTTACGGTTCAGGGTGGCGAAATTCACGCTCTGCTCGGTGCCAACGGGGCAGGGAAAAGCACATTAATGAAAATCTTGTCCGGTGCGTATCGTTACGATCAGGGAGCGATCGTTGTGGATGGCAAGGAACTGATTATTAGTTCACCGTGGGAAGCCAAAAGAGCCGGAATTCACTGTGTGTATCAAGAAGTCGATTCAGCACTTGTGCCTCAGTTAACCGTCGCTGAAAACATTGTAATGGATGATTTGTCTGCACTTGATGGTCGGTGGTGGGTTGCACCAGCGTCCATGCGCAGACGAGCACGTGAGGCATTAGCGCGTCTGGAGGTTGATATAGATGTACGACGATACGTGTCTGAATTGACGCTGGCAGAAAAGCAGCTTGTACTTATCGCACGGATTTTGACACAGCAAGCGAGTACTATCATTTTTGATGAGCCAACGGCACCGCTGAGCGAGGAAGAAACGCGACGTTTGTTCCGCACGATTCATACCCTCAAGGATGAGGGAGTAGCATGTATTCTTATCACCCACCGATTGCCGGAGGTCATCGAGCACAGTGACCGTGTTACGGTAATGCGTGATGGTGAGCGCGTGTTCTCGGGACCTGCTTCTGATTTAAATGTAGGCGACATTGTCACGTATATGCTTGGGAAAACATTTGATGAGGAATTTCCGAAAACAGAGGTGCCTATTGGTGAAACGGTATTGGAAGCAAGAGAGCTCCGAAAGGGATTGCGGGTTCACGGTGTTGATTTGCAGGTCAGACGCGGCGAAATTCTGTCTATTGTGGGTTTGGTCGGTGCGGGCAAGACGGAGCTGTCACGACTTCTTACAGGGGCAGACAAGCCAGATGTGGGAGAACTGACCTTCAAGGGTCGCTGCATTCGTTTGCGTGAGCCAGCGGACGCGGTAGCTCAAGGAATTGTGTCCATACCCGAGGAGCGGCGTAAGCAGGGGGTCTTGATTGAGGAAAGCGTGGAACGAAACCTTAGCCTTCCGCTCTTGGGCAAGCTGAGTGTTCTTGGTTTCATTAGTCGGCATAAAGAACGTAATAACGGTAATGAGGTTGCCGCCTCTCTTGGTATTAAGACGCCTTCACTGCGCCAGCATGTTAAGTATTTGAGCGGTGGGAATCAACAAAAGGTTGCGATAGGAAAATGGCTTCATTCTGGAGCGGATGTCTTTGTTTTTGACGAACCAACCAAGGGTGTAGATATAGGGGCAAAAAGCGATATTTTCCGTATCATTGGAGAATTGGCAGCACAAGGAAAAGCAATCATTTATCTAACCTGTGAATTTGCAGAAGGTATTGGCATTGGTGATCGGATAGCAGTCATGTATGACGGGAAAATAATAAGGGAATTTGCGCGAGGCGAAGTCGAACAGGAACAGCTTCTGTTGTACGCCAGCGGTGGTGAAGAGGTGCATTCATGAAGGAAAAATGGTTAAATGTCTCGTTTCGTTACGGTGCTGTAGTGGTCATTATAGGTGTGTTGGCGTTTTTCTCAGCCACCTTACCTTATTTTTGGACGTATGATAATTTAATGGATATTCTTGGCTCAATTGCGATTGTAACTTTTGTAGCCATTGGTGTGACATTGTCACTTATCGTGGACGGTTTTGACCTGTCGGTTGGTGCAACGGTATCTTTGACGACAGTCGTCTCAGCTTCGTTGATGGTCTGGTATGAACAGCCTGTTGCAGTGGTCATTATTGTGTCTCTGATTGTTGGAGTTTTGGTTGGACTATTAAATTCACTTTTGATTATTAAACTGCGTATCCCCGATTTGCTCGCAACTCTAGCCATTATGTATATTGTAAGCGGGGTTCATCAAACGTACGCGCAGGGCTATACCATCTACAATCATATGCAGTTTCCGGATGGCAGCAAGGCCCCAGGCGAGATATCTCCAGCATTTCTTTTACTAGGTCAAGGTAAATGGTTGGGTATCCCGATTTCGGTTATTTTACTGTTGCTAGCTGTGGCAGCGGTGCATGTTTTCTTGACCTATACGAAGCACGGGCGTCAAATGTATGTAACTGGCGGGAATGAGGAGGCTGCTCGTCTGTCGGGTATACGGGTAAAAAAAGTCCGTACACTGGCCTATATTGCTTCAGGCGTATTTGCAGCAATTGCTGGTATTTTGTATGCTTCGCGTGTAGGCTCGGGTCAAATTGACGCTGGCTCTCCCTTGCTCATGGAGGCGGTAGCTGCAGTATTCGTCGGCTTTTCAGTGTTTGGTGCGGGTAAACCCAATGTTATTGGTACATTTATTGGTGCGGTGTTGATCGGCGTATTGGTTAATGGGCTGACCATGATGAATGTGCAATATTTTGCCCATGACATTGTCAAAGGAGTAGTGCTGGTTCTTGCGCTGGCTGTTACTTTTTACGTGCTGAACCGTCGTCGTACTTGAAATTGTCTGTCGACTGTATTACTATAAACCTTGTTCCACGCAAGAAGGGTGCCATAAAACGCCAGTTTCGGCCTATATGGCGGTGGTTAGGTATATTATATGTATATTTAACGACGAAACGGAAACAGATGATAACATTATGGAAGGCAGTATGCCGCCCGGGTTATTTTATACAGGCGACTTCATTATCGGTGGAGAACACCGATAACCTTAATGCTGGACTACACTTGAATTGGGAGGTGAATATGTTGAATAAAACGGATTTGATCAATCAGGTTTCTGAGAGCACTGAATTGTCCAAAAAGGACGTAACCAAAGCAATCGATGCAGTATTTGAGGCGATCGCTGGTGCACTGCAAAACGGAGACAAGGTACAACTGGTAGGTTTCGGGAACTTTGAGGTTCGTGAACGTTCCGCACGTAAAGGACGTAACCCGCAAACAGGAGAAGAAATCGAAATCCCTGCGAGCAAAATTCCGGCATTCAAACCGGGTAAAGCGCTCAAAGACGGAATTAAATAAGATTTCTTACATATTCCCAATGCGCTGAAAGGACCGTGAATTTGATTCACGGCCCTTTCTTTTTGTCCTATTTACTTTGTGGTAGAGGTGCCATGGACTGAAGAAGAGGAAGTTGTCCTGCCGTTTCGGGAGGCATAAGCGATCAGCACCAGGGGTTCACCTGTCAGCTCGGCAAATTCATGTTCCAGCCGTTGAAGCTGCTCAATCTGAGCAGGACTGAGATTGGCGGGACGATAGTTTTCCATCAGATCCGTTCCTTTCGTTAATAGATGGGACTGCACAGATAGTATGGCACAGGAAGCACTAATTGTTGCAGGCAGCGTGGAAAGCATGTAGTTGACAAAACAATCTTAAATCTCCATCATAAAAATATAGTTTCGGCTCTCAGGGAGGAAAAGAACATGGAAGATAACGTGACGGGCAGCAGTGAGTACGTCGTAATAAAAGCAAAAAGCAACGGATGTCAGGTTTTTGGTCTGACCAGAGGTCAGGATACACGCCTGCATCATTCAGAAAAATTGGACAAGGGTGAGGTAATGATCGTCCAATTTACGGATCATACTTCTGCCATCAAAATCCGCGGCAAGGCCGTTGTGATGACCAAGCACGGGGTTGTAGATACAGAGGAGTAAAATGCAGGCATAGCCTGCTTTTTTTTGTTGTACAATGAGAGTGAGGACCTTTACCGTAGCAAACCCACATTATGGGGTAGGGGTCAGGGGAGGCTCTGATGAAACCTTGGACTGTACTCGGTGGTTCCATTCTCATAACCACCGCAGCAGCAATATTGCTGCCGTCCTTACAGATGCTGGACTCGGGTACCGCAGCAGTTCGTGAAACACAGGCGACAATTTCGCCCCAGCAACGAGTACTGCTGACGGATGACAATCTGGTAGATACACTGAATGAGCTTCCATTAACCACACCGATTGCAAGTGTAAGCTGGGAACATTCAGTCCTGACCCTGGATGTTAAGCTGTCCAAGGAAGAAACTACGCCACTGGAGATTTATCAAAACATGGCGGAGCTTGCCGCCTTTAGCTTCTACGGAACGACGAATGTACGGCAATTGCTGTTGCGGGTGGTGACAGAGGACGAATGGTCAGGAGAACGCCATTTGCTGCTAGCATCCGATATACGCCGGAACGAGTGGACGAACGAGGCACTGGAACAACTTAGAAATCGGGAAGGCGCTGAACTGCCAGAAGATTTGAAATATCGTTTCCGCATTACAGTAACGCCCATGTGGCAAAACAGGTTTAGCGGTGTATATACAAACTAGATGTTTCTACCGCTGGACCTACAGTACTTTAGTCGCGAATCATTTTAAATTGTGATATAATATAAGGCATTGCAATTATTTGAGTATACCAGAAAGTCATGGCTCGGAGGCTTAGGATGAAACCGTATCGCGTACCTCAATTAGCAAGGAAATATGTGGAATACGACATGATTCAACAACATACGGAAATGCCGGCTTTTCCTGACAGCCGTACCCGTTTGCTGTTTGAGTTTTTGAACCGGAATGCGCAAGGGCTGCATGCCAGTGAGGATGAACTGTACGCTTTGGTTACATCACTTGTGCAGATGGGACTGGATACGCATGATATGATTGATACTTTATCCGGTATACGAAGCCCGGAAGAGATGCGTTCCAGACAGCTGAAGGTGTTAGCCGGTGACTACTTCAGCAGCCGTTTTTATCAGCTACTTGCACTGGCAGGCCGAATCGAGGCCATTTCGAAGCTGAGTGATGCTGTATGTGAAGTGAACGCAGGGAAAATGAGCTTGTACTGGGAGATGAAGCATTTTCGTTTGGATGCTGCTCAGTATTTATCTCAGATGGTTTGCTTCAAACAGGAGCTTTTTTTATCATTGACTTCACTTATTGCAGAACAGGATCAGGAAGTCTGGAAGCAGCTTCTTAACGAATTCGCTCTCTGTGATACGCTGGTGGAGGAATGGGAGAAGCGGGCAGAACCAGACAAGTCCCGTTTCGGATATATGTTCTGGCATATTTACGGTAACGGAGACCAGCATGAGCAGGCGCTGCTTTCAGAGGGTGGTACTGAAACAGAAGTTTGGCGTAAGCTTGTGTTGAAATACAAAGCCGAGGATGCGATACTGGACAAGCTTCGCACGGCTGTTACACACATCCGGCAGACCCTGTCAGATGAACAAAACACGGGGATTGAGGAATTTGAATGCATGCTTGAGCCTTTCCTGAAGCTGCTACATAGTTCGCACCCGGTTGTGAGGGAAGGTTAGGTGAACGTCATGGGATCAAGCGACACCAAGCCGAAAGAGCAATTCGTTCATGGCGTGTTTGAAAGTATAGCCGGTAAATACGATTTGATGAACGATATACTGAGCTTTCGCAGACATAAGGCTTGGCGGAAATTTACAATGAAAAAGATGGACATGCATCGCGGCGATACGGCAATCGATCTTTGTTGTGGGACATGTGACTGGACGCTTGCGATGGCGCGTGCAAGTGAAAGTGGTCACATCGTAGGACTGGATTTTAGCCAGAACATGCTAAATGTTGGCGAGCGAAAGATTACATCAGAATCCCGTGAAAAGCAAATCAAGCTTGTTCAGGGCAACGCGATGGATCTACCTTTTGAAGACAATTCATTTGATTATGCGACGATTGGTTTCGGTCTTCGCAACGTGCCTGATCTGCGCCGCGTGTTGCAGGAAATGCAACGAGTCGTCAAGCCTGGTGGGCAGGTCGTATGTCTGGAGTTGTCCAAACCTACTTGGCAGCCGTTCAAGGGAATTTACTACGCATATTTTCAACACATCTTGCCCATGCTCGGCAAATTGTTCGCCAAACGTTATGAGCAGTACAAATGGCTCCCTGATTCGTTGGCGCTTTTTCCAGGAAGGGATGAACTGGCTGACATCTTTCGTGAAGTCGGATTAAAGGATGTTCAGGCTCATTCTCTCACCGGAGGCATTGCGGCATTGCATATTGGAATCAAGGAGAGTCTGCATGTTTAAGAAAATTGCTATTTTTTTGGAAATGATTAAAATTGAACATACCTTATTTGCGCTCCCATTTGCATTTATGGGGGCTGTATTAGGGTCAGTTGTCGTGACGGACAACCTTCCCTCATGGCCGCAGATCGGTTGGATTTTGTTGGCTATGGTTGGCGCTCGTAGTGCAGCCTTCGGCTTCAATCGTATGATTGACCGTGTAATTGACGGGAAAAATCCGCGTACAGCAGGACGCGCCATCCCGGCAGGGCTGCTCAAATCGAGCGAAGTGATAATTTTCATCATCGTTAGCTTGTTGTTGTTATTCTGGGCCTCATTCAAGTTAAGTCCGCTGGCGTTTAAGCTGTTCCCGCTGGCCTTTTTTATGCTTGTTTTTTACTCTTACACCAAGCGTTTTACTTGGCTGTGCCATATTGTACTCGGTTTGACCATTGGTTTGGCACCACTAGGCGCATGGGTTGCAGTAACGGGACAAATGGATTTGACAGCTATCGTACTTTATCTCACGATTGCATTTTGGACCGCTGGATTTGATGTTATTTATGCTTGTCAGGATATTGATTTTGACCAGAGTGAAGGGGTTTATTCTATTCCTGCCCGTTTTGGTGTAGCAGGTGCTCTGAACATCGCCCGGGTGTTCCATGTCATTACGGCGATCGGATTTATTGTGCTGTTCTTTATTGCAGATTTGAGCTGGTGGTATCTGGCGGGCATGATTATTTCATACATTATTTTATTTTATGAGCACTATATCGTTTCTCCAAAAGATTTGAGCCGTTTGCAGACGGCATTCTTTACGATGAACGGTGTACTTAGCATTGTCGTATTTGCTTTTACACTGATTGATTTGGTGGTGCGTCAATACTAATGAATAATCAGGTGAGCAACCATCAAGGCAAACGAATCGTTATTGGCATTACAGGTGCGAGCGGAAGCATTTATGGTGTACGACTGGTAGAGACACTGCTGGACTTGCAGTATACAGTTCACCTGATTGTTTCTAATGCTGGCTGGCGGGTATTGAAAGAGGAGCTGGGCTGGAATGTGACTGACCGGGAAGGAGCTTTGAATGAACAATTCGGAGACCGTCCCGGTTCTCTTGTATACCATCCCTTTACAGATATTGGAGCTTCTATTGCAAGCGGCTCTTATTTGGTCGATGCCATGATTATCATGCCATGCTCGATGGGGACGTTGTCAGCGGTAGCGCACGGTTCGTCTGATAATCTCATGGCACGTGCAGCAGATGTGATGATGAAGGAGGGTCGTCCGCTGATCCTTGTGCCTCGTGAGACACCATTGCATGCTATTCATCTGGAAAATATGCTTAAGCTTGCGAGACTCGGCGTCAAAATGATTCCGGCCATGCCAGCTTTTTATTTTCATCCAAAGACGCTGGATGATATTGTATTGTTCCTCGTAGGCAAAGTATTAGACAGCTTGCGTATAGAACATCAACTGTTTACGAGATGGGGGGATTCCGATGCCGATACCGGACACCAAGACAATCACAATCGGAAAAATTAAATATACAAACGCTTGGCCTATTTTTCATTACTTTAATCCTTCAGAGCTTCTCCATTCGGCGGAGATGGTTTCCAAAGTTCCGGCTGAATTGAATCGAGGCATGCTGAATGGGAGTTTGGATATGAGTGCGATGTCCTCCTTTGCGTATGCATCAGGTGCTGAGGAAATGCTGTTGTTGCCGGATTTATCCGTCAGTGCAGACGGTCCAGTCCAATCCATTTTACTATTTTCACGCAAGCCGCTAAATGAAATCATTAATGGCACCATTGCACTGACGAATACTTCAGCAACATCGGTGAACTTGTTGAAAATTTTGATGCAAAAGGCATGGGAAGGCCAGCCTACTTACTTTGACTGTGAACCAGATCTTGATTTGATGCTGGAACAGGCAGATGCAGGGCTGCTGATTGGAGATCACGCGATCAAGGCGTCCTGGCGAAGTGAAGGCCTGTATGTAACCGACCTTGGGGAAGAGTGGAAACGCTGGACGGGCTACAGCATGACATTTGCTGTATGGGCAGTTCGACGTGCTGTTGCTGCTCAGAATCCCGCTGTGGTGGCTGAAATTGCGAATGCGTTCCGCGTAAGCAAGCAGCGTAGTCTGTCTGATCTGGCACCTGTTATTTCTGAGGCTTGCAAGGAAATTGGAGGTTCGGAAGATTATTGGGAGCGCTACTTTACGAATCTGTGTTATGATTTTGGAGAGAAGCAACAACAAGGTTTAGAGCTTTATTTTCAGTATGCATATGAACTGGGGCTGCTTGACCGACGAGTGAAGCCGCTTCTCTGGAGTGACAATACGCTGACACGGGTGAAAGAATGAAACGATTGGATTTGTTCGGTTTATTAAAAAAGGATATGAACTTCATAGAAGAAGAGCTGTACCGCAGCATTGACAGTAGGGAGCCGTTGATTAATGATACGTCGCTTCATCTGCTTAAAGCAGGGGGCAAGCGATTGCGTCCCGTGTTTGTATTGCTGGGAGGCAAGTTTGGAGAATATGATCTGGACAAGCTCAAGCGCATAGCGGTACCTCTGGAACTGATTCATTCTGCCTCTCTCGTTCACGACGACGTGATTGACGATGCGGAAATGAGACGCGGCCAACCCACCGTGAAGTCCAAATGGGACAATCGGGTGGCTATGTACACCGGAGACTACATATATGCACGCGCACTATCTATTGCTGCTGGACTGCCGAATCCCGATATTCACCGGGTGCTGTCTAAGGCGTTGGTACAGATGTCGATTGGTGAAATGGAACAAATACGTGATTTTTTTAATGTGGATCAGAGTGTGCGCAATTATTTGCTTCGCATACGGCGCAAAACGGCTTTGTTGATTGCGGTCAGTTGCCAGTTGGGAGCTATGGCTGCTGGAGCAGGGGAAAGAGTCAACTCTCTGTTGTACACCTATGGCTATAACGTAGGTATGGCTTTTCAAATTCAGGATGATTTGCTTGATCTGTGTGGAACAGAAAAAAAGATCGGCAAGCCGCCAGGCAGCGATATGAGACAGGGCAATATTACGCTTCCGGTCATTTATGCGCTTGAACAACCCGAACTGCGGGACGATCTGCTGGCTGAAATCCGGCGGATTCAGGATGGGGACGGGCAGGGAGACGCCCGTAAAGCGGTGGATATGATCAAAAAAAGTGAAGGAATCACTAAAGCTGAAATTCTCGCCGACCGATATATTAATAAAGCGCTGAACGCGCTGGACTTACTACCAGATGTCAAAACAAAAAAGACGCTGCGCGATATTGCTCATTTTGTAACACGCCGCTCCTACTAAAGTTGTATTTTAGGTTTGCTGTGACAAAATACTTTAACCGTTTCCAATCTTTCTGTTACAATACAGATTAGTACTGTATAAATACATTAGATAGGATTGGGAGTGAGCCGATGGATCGTACGTTTTTGATGGTTAAACCGGATGGTGTACAACGCGGACTGATGGGACGTATTGTCAGTCGTTTGGAAGACAAGGGCTTCAAAATGGCGGCTGGCAAGCTTGTGCAGGTATCTAGAGAACAAGCAGAACGGCATTATGCGGAGCATGTGGGCAAGCCTTTTTTTGAAGAGCTTGTAGGCTTTATCACATCAGGTCCTGTATTTGCCATGGTTTGGGAAGGGGATAACATTGTTACGCTTTCCCGCTTGCTGATTGGTAAAACACAAGTAACCGAAGCTCTTCCGGGCACCATTCGTGGAGACTTTGCTGCACATACACCGTTTAACCTCATTCATGGTTCAGATTCACCGGAGAGCGCAGAGCGCGAGATTGCAAATTTTTTCACACCGGAAGAATTAGTTCGGTATGAAAAAACGGTAGCGACCTGGGTGTAAGTTTAATTACGTATGAAGAAGGATGGTAGCATGACAGATCTGGAACTGGGTCAGACGGACCCCGATTACACAGCGTTTATCCGCAAAATCAAGGACAGCACAGGTATTGATCTTGCACAATACAAAGAAGCACAGATGAAAAGGCGGTTAACGACGCTTCGCAACAAAAACGGGTTTCCCAGTTTTGTTTCTTTTTATGATGCCATGATGAAGGAAAAACCTCTATTCTATGAATTTCTGGATCGTATGACGATCAATGTTTCCGAGTTTTGGCGAAATCCCAATCGTTGGGAAGTGCTACGGGATATCATTTTGCCACAGTTGCTTGTGGGAAAGCAGAAGCTTAAGCTGTGGAGTGCGGCCTGCTCGACTGGTGAAGAGCCCTATAGCCTAGCAATGGTTCTCGACGGTAAAGGAATTTTGGGGAATTGCTCCATTACAGCTTCCGATATTGATGATGGCGCATTGGCTAAAGCCAAGGAAGGTAAATATTTGGAGCGTTCGCTCAAGGATGTGCCTGAGCAGGTAGCTAGTAAATATTTTAAACCAGATGGTGCCATGTATCGGATTGATGACCGTTTAAAACAGGCTGTGAAATTTCAAAAGCAAAACTTGCTGCTGGATCGATTTGAGGATGGGTATGATCTCATTATCTGTCGAAATGTTATGATTTATTTTACAGAAGAGGCCAAACATGCGTTATATCAAAAGTTTGCTGCCAGCCTTCGTCCCGGCGGTGTTCTATTTGTCGGCAGTACCGAGCAAATCTTTTCTCCTAACCAATACGGGCTGGAATCGACTGAAACCTTTTTTTATCGCAAAAAAGCATAAGCCTGTACATATCATCCATCGTTTCGTAGGAACTTATTTGTATCCTTAAGTAATGGATGGCTGGCTTATCAACAGTGCACGTCCTTTAGCTCTTCTAGCTGAGGGACGTGTTTTTTTGTTTATCTGCCTCACACGTGGCTTTTCTTGTCAAAGAAAGGTGCGTATACTATAATGAAGCACAGTTAAAGATTTTAGCGATGCACAGTTTAACAGTTTAAAGGGGGAACGCGTCATGAGTTTACGTTATTTAACCGCGGGGGAAACGCATGGTCCCCAGCTAACTGCCATTGTAGAGGGTATGCCGAGTAATTTAAAATTGGATTTTGAGGAATTGAATTTTCAGTTGCACCGTCGTCAGAAAGGATATGGACGGGGGCGGCGTATGCAGATTGAAAAAGATACGGCGAAGATTGCCGGTGGCGTACGTCACGGATATACCACAGGTGCACCAATTGCGCTAGTTGTGGAAAATAACGATTGGAAGCACTGGCAGAATATTATGAATATTGAGCCTATTGAAGGTAGTGATGAAGAGAAGCGTCGGGTTCATCGGCCACGTCCGGGCCATGCGGATTTGAATGGCGGAATGAAATACAACCTGAAGGATCTTCGTAACGTGTTGGAACGCTCCAGTGCACGTGAAACAGCAATTCGTGTGGCATGTGGCGGTTTGGCTCGTCAATTGTTGGCTGAGTTCGGAATCAAGGTGGCAGGTCAGGTTATCCGTATTGGTGAAATCGAAGCTCCTTATCGCGATTTGCCGATTGATGAACTGATTACTGTAACAGAAGCTTCTTCGGTGAGAGTAACCGATCCGGAAACGGAGAAGAAAATGGAAGCATATATTGACCTGATCAAGCAAGAAGGTGACTCCGTCGGTGGGGTAGTGGAATGTATCGTGGAAGGTGTTCCGATTGGTCTAGGCAGTCATGTACAGTATGATCGGAAGCTGGATGCGCGTATCGCACAAGGAGTCATGTCGATCAATGCATTTAAAGGTGTGGAAATCGGCATCGGGTTTGAAGCAGGAGAATTACGCGGTTCACAGGTGCATGATGAGATTCTGTATGATGAGGAACGTGGGTATCACCGTCGTACGAATCGTTTGGGTGGTTTTGAGGGTGGCATGACCAACGGAATGCCCGTGGTGGTTCGTGGCGTAATGAAGCCAATCCCTACACTCTATAAGCCGCTGCAAAGCGTCGACATTGATACGAAGGAAGCGTTCACTGCACAGGTTGAGCGTTCGGATGCATGTGCGGTACCAGCGGCAAGCGTAGTCATGGAGCATGTAGTAGCTTGGGAGATAGCCAAAGCTTTACTAGAGAAATTCGGCGGGGATTCAATTGAAGAAATCCGCGCGAATATTGCATCCTATGAACAACAATTGGAGCAGTACTAAGATGAGTACGCTGACGGTACAGCTTGGCGAACGTTCTTATCCTATTCATATCGGACGTGGATTGTTGCATCAGGCCGGAGAGTCGTTGAAGGAACGAGGAATTGCACAAAAAAGCCCATTATTGGTTGTTTCAGACGAAAATGTAGCGGGATTTTACCTGGCAGCATTGGAGAGCAATCTTCAGGAGTCGGGATACAAAACGGTATCATTTGTCGTTAAACCAGGTGAAACATCCAAGTCGCTTGCTGTATTTGAGCAGGTTATAACAGCAGCCATTGAGGGCGGCCTGGATCGGAATTCAGCCGTTATCGCTCTTGGTGGTGGTGTGGTGGGTGATTTGGCTGGATTTGTGGCGGCATCTTTTATGAGAGGCATTAAGTTCGTACAGGTTCCAACTACAATCCTTGCCCATGACAGCAGCGTGGGCGGTAAGGTCGGCATCAATCATCCTTTGGCAAAAAATATGATAGGAGCCTTCCACCAACCGGAACTCGTACTGTATGACGTAGATACGTTGTCAACATTACCTCCTCGCGAGGTATCTGCGGGACTAGCTGAAATGATCAAGCATGGCTTGATCTGGGATGCCGATTTCGCTCAGTGGTGCCGTGAGCAAGCGACGGATTTGCTCGCACTGGATGCGGCGACACTGGAGTATGGACTGGAAAAGGGATGTTCCATTAAAGCCGAAGTCGTGTCGCGCGATGAACGAGAAAACGATTTGCGCGCTATTCTAAACTTAGGTCATACGATTGGTCATGCGATTGAAGCGATTGCGGGATATGGTGAGTTTTTACACGGGGAAGCCATTTCTATTGGTATGGTCGGCTCCGCACTTCTGGGTGTGAAGCTGGGGGCAGATCCTTCTTTGGTAAACGAAACGAAGGAGATGCTGTCTTCGCTGCGCTTACCGACTTCTCTTCCATCACATCTCGATACAGATCGACTGCTTGAAGCGATGATGCATGACAAAAAGTTCAAGGAAGGCAGCATTACTTTCGTTGTCCCACGCAGTATTGGGCGTGTGGAGGTTGTGAAGGATATTTCCGTCTCTTACATCCGGGAAGTCATTGAACAGTTAAAAGAGGAGGCGTAACGATGTACAATCGTGGAATTCGTGGCGCGACGACCGTGGCGAATAATGAAGCAAACGAAATTTTGGAAGCAACAAGCCAACTGCTGGAGGAAATTGTATCCTACAATGAAATTCAGCCAGACGATATTAGTAATGTATGGATAACGGTGACCCATGACTTGGATGCTGCCTTTCCAGCCATGGCCATCCGTCAGCTTGACGGATGGGATATGGTTCCACTCATGTGTGCATTAGAAATTCCTGTGGCTGGTAGCTTGCCCAAGTGCATCCGTTTAATGGTACAGGTGAATACCGATAAATCTCAGCGTGAAATGAAACATGTATATTTGAACGGAGCACAGATGTTAAGACCGGATCTGGCTTCCCAAGGGAAATAATCGCCCGTTTTTGAAGTTGATGGTTGCCAAAGTAACATTCTATGAGATATAGTGTGTGTAGCAGAGTTGAGTAGAGTAGAGTTAGCCAGAGCAGAGTTGAGATGAGAAGAGTGTAGCCTTAGCCAATTCCATATGAGATTACAGAGACCGGCGGTAGCGGGTAAGCTTTTGTCCATGAAGAGACCTTCTTCTAAAGAGAAGCTTATTTGAGGTAACCTGCGTGGTTATGCAAAGGGATGAGTATATGCTTTTGTCTATTTGCTGTAATCATTTTACATATGGAGCATTCTTATAATTTCAATAACTGACAGCCTCTACCTTACGGGTAGAGGCTTTTTTATTCTCTCCATTGGGTTCTGCGCCAATTTGGAAAGGAAGTGATCTCATGTTAACGCCGCATGTGGAGCAAGTGATAGCGATGGCGAATGAATTTAACCTGATTCCTGTGTACAAAAAAGTGCTGGCTGATATGGAGACGCCGATTCGGATATTCCGTCGGTATGCTGAGCGGGACCGTGCCTTTCTGCTGGAGAGTGTAGAGGGAGGCGAGCAGTGGGCGCGACATTCCTTCATCGGAACAGACCCATTTCTAATGGTCTCAGGTAAAAAAGGTCGATTGATTTTGGAACAACACGGTAAACGGCAAATATTAAGCGACAAGCCGATTGAAGCGCTCAAAGCATTGCTTCGTAAATACCGTAGTCCGAAACTGAAAGAAATGCCTCCGTTTACAGGCGGGGCTATCGGATTTTTTGGATATGACCTTCTTCAATATTACGAAAAGCTGCCGGAGCATTCGGTAGATGATTTGAATATGGATGATATTCGTTTTATGTTCTGTGATCAAGTCATTGTCTTTGATCATGTGAAACAGCAAATTTTGCTGGTTGGCAATGTTCATATAGGTGAAGGGTTCCGCGAGGAGGACATACGTGCTGCTTATGCAGATGTGGAACGCAAGTTGGAGAACACGGCGCACTATCTGCGCAAGCAGTCCCCACCGGAGCGATTAGGATCAGCTTCCATTCCTGATGATGTGGAACTGGGTGAGATTCAATCCAATGTGACGAAGGAACAGTTTATATCAAACGTGGAGCAGGCAAAGGAGTATATCCGCTCAGGTGATATTTTTCAGGTTGTACTGTCCCAGCGTTTTCACATTGATACAGAGGCCTCTCCACTACAGGTATACCGCGTGCTGCGCACGATGAACCCGTCGCCATATATGTATTATTTGAAAATGGATGACGAGATCATCGTAGGCACTTCGCCGGAGGCACTCGTCAAGGTGGAAAACGGCCGCGTAGAGACCCGTCCGATTGCAGGAACGAGACCGCGTGGTGTAACGGAAACAGAAGATGCGGCACTTGCTGAAGAATTGTTGAAGGATGAAAAAGAACGTGCAGAGCATCTGATGCTGGTCGATTTGGGAAGAAATGATCTGGGCCGTGTATCCCAGTTTGGCACCGTGAAATGTGATACGTTCATGGAGATTGAACGCTATTCCCACGTGATGCACATTGTATCGAATGTGTCAGGTGAGCTGCGTGAGGACAAAGATTTCTTCGATGCTTTCCTGTCTTGCCTGCCTGCTGGCACCGTATCAGGAGCTCCAAAGCTACGGGCCATGGAGATTATTGCCGAGCTAGAACGGGAAGCACGCGGAACCTATGCAGGAGCAATAGGATATTTGGGCTTCTCAGGCAATATGGATGCTTGCATTACGATTCGCACAATTGTGTTTAAAAAGAACCGGGCCTATGTCCAGGCAGGGGCTGGAATTGTGTGGGACTCGGTACCGGAAAGCGAGTATCAGGAGACGGTGAACAAAGCAAAGGCACTGCTGAAAGCAATCCGCACGGCGGAAGCGATGTTCCCAGCAACGACACAGCCTTACAACAGCGTCATCAACCAAGATTATTTGTACACTCCGTAACACACAAAATCTGATTCTGAGGAGGAGACGACAATGGAACGACATGACATGATGCAAGTAGGGTTAAGCCGGATCATTGAGGGACAGCATCTTTCGCGTACGGAGGCCCGTAGCGTGATGGAACAGATTATGAGTGGGAGTGCTACACAGGCGCAAATCGGCGGGCTCCTGACGGCTCTTCGCCTCAAGGGAGAGACGGTAGATGAAATCACCGGTTTTGCCGAAGCAATGCGCAATTACGCTAGTCCAGTGCAAGCTGGAGAGGGGAACAGTCGTCTACTGGATACATGCGGCACCGGGGGTTCGGGTATTCACAAGTTTAATATTTCCACGATATCTGCTATTATCGCGGCTTCGGTTTCCGTGCGGGTAGCAAAGCATGGCAACCGTTCTGCAAGTGGCCGTGCCGGAAGCGCTGATGTCCTGGAGGCACTCGGAGTCAACATTCATTTGACAAGTGATCAGGCGCGATCGTGTCTGGACCGCATTGGCATTTGCTTTTTATTCGCACAGCTGTATCATCCGTCTATGAAGCATGCCGCAGCGCCGCGCCGCGAGCTAGGTGTGCGGACAGTATTCAATATGCTCGGTCCATTGACGAATCCGGCTGGTGCGGATCGACAGCTGTTGGGCATTTATGATGCCAGCAAAACGGAAGTGATTGCCGAGGTATTGAACCAGCTCGGCTCCAAACGAGCCATGGTTGTCAGCAGTTTGGATGGACTAGATGAAATTAGTATCTCGGCTGCGACGCGAGTATCCGAGCTCAAGGACGGCAAGGTTCACACGTTCGAGCTTCATCCGTCCGATCTGGGCTTGCAGACACATTCTCTAGATCAGGTGTTAGGCGGCGATGCACAGGTTAACGCAGATATCATACGACGAATTTTGAACGGAGAGCATGGAGCCTATCGTGATGTTGTGCTAGCGAACGCAGGAGCATGTATTTATGTCTCAGGCGCAGCAGCTAGCTTGACAGACGGAGTAGCGCGAGCAGCAGAAGCCATTGACTCCGGACTGGCACTTTCCAAGCTGGATCAATTAATACAGGCAACGGGGGAATATCAATATGTATCTTGATAAAATCGTGGTGACGAAGCGACAAGAAGTGGAGCAGCTGAAGCAGCATTTTCAAATTAATAAAGCCGAACGCTTAATTGCGGATTTACCTGTGACGAGAGGATTCGAAAATGCGCTCGCCAGCGGACGCAACCGTCCGCTCGGGCTGATTGCTGAAGTGAAGAAAGCTTCCCCGTCAAAAGGGTTGATTCGACCTGATTTTCATCCGGTGGATATCGCACGTGCATATGAGGGGGCAGGAGCCGATTGCATTTCTGTACTGACAGATGTGACGTATTTTCAGGGAAGTCCTGAATATTTGCAGCAAATTCGCGATCAGGTGAAAATTCCGCTGCTGCGAAAAGATTTTATCATTGATGAACGGCAAATATATGAAGCTCGTCTGTTAGGAGCAGATGCGGTACTGTTGATTGCGGCTATCTTGGAACCCCATGTATTAGGGTCATTCTTACAAATCGCCAAGGATCTTGGGCTGGATGCATTGGTAGAGGTTCATGACAGTGAGGAACTTAAAACAGTGCTGGATCTTGGGACAGCAACCTTAATTGGTGTGAACAATCGTAATCTTCGGACATTTGAGACCCGTCTCCAGACGACAGAGGAGCTGATCTCACTGATCCCTAAAGGGGTTACATTCATCAGCGAAAGCGGCATTGCAGGACCGGAAGATGTGAAGTATCTGCATTCGGTAGGTGCGCACGGCATTCTGGTAGGGGAGCATTTGATGCGTAAGGAAGATGTAGGACAGGCTGTAGCCGAATTGATGGACGGGGTTAAAGCATGAACAAAACGGGCGTAAAAATTTGTGGACTTCAAAGCGTTGAAGTGCTAAAATCTATGGTAAACTTACCGGTCGATTATATAGGTTTTGTGTTTGCTGACAGCAAGCGCCGGATTGACGGCGCACATGCTGGAGAGTTGCTTCGCGTATTGGATGAATGGACTCCAGGCAGCAGACCTCGTAGCGTGGGCGTATTTGTGAACCCTAGTGACGCACTGTTAAACGATGTGATGGAGAAAGCACCATTGGATGTCATCCAGCTGCATGGACAGGAGAGTCCGCAGCGTTGTCGGGAGCTTAAGGAACGTTTTGGCATACAAGTATTCAAGGCCTGGTCTGTGGATAGCCAAGGGCAGACCGTGAAGGGGAAGATCGAATACCGAGCGGACGAATTGGAGGCTTATGTCGGAACGATCGATGCTTTACTGCTGGATACATACGATCCCCTGTATGGTGGCGGTTCTGGAAAAACGTTTGCGTGGGATCGGATTCCTGCCTATCAGGCTTGGACTCATCAACATGGAATTCCTTTGTTTGTAGCCGGGGGGCTGACTGCCGATAACGCAGAAAAGCTGATTAACGAGTATCATCCCGAAGGGCTGGATGTGTCCAGCGGTGTAGAGACGAACGGAGTCAAGGACATTGCAAAAATCACAGCATTCGTAGAAAGGGTGAAGCAGGCATGACACAATTACCTGATAACAACGGACGTTTTGGAACTTTTGGCGGACGTTATGTACCGGAAACGTTGATGAACGCACTGATTGAATTGGAGGAATCCTACCGAAAGTATGCGGATGATCCTGAATTTAAAGCAGAGTTGAACGGACTTCTAAAAGACTATTCGGGTCGGGAAACGCCGCTTTATCATGCGGAGCGACTGAGTCAACATCTGGGCGGGGCTAAAATTTACTTGAAGCGCGAAGATTTAAACCATACTGGCGCCCATAAAATTAATAATGCATTGGCCCAGGGATTGCTGGCGAAGCGTATGGGTAAGCAGAAGGTTATTGCCGAAACAGGTGCTGGACAGCATGGTGTTGCGACGGCTACTGTGGCTGCATTGCTCGGATTGGAATGCAAGGTGTTTATGGGGGAAGAGGATACAGTTCGTCAGCAGTTGAATGTATTTCGGATGCAGCTTTTGGGTGCAGAAGTGATTCCGGTGACATCCGGTACGCGTACATTGAAGGATGCCGGGAATGAAGCTTTGCGTTATTGGGTGAGCCACGTCCATGATACGTTCTATATTTTGGGTTCGGCTGTCGGCCCACATCCGTATCCGATGATGGTGCGGGACTTCCAACGTGTGATAGGCGATGAAACACGCCGTCAGATCTTGGAGAAGGAAGGTAGACTTCCGGATGTAGTCGTGGCAGCGATCGGTGGTGGAAGCAATGCTATCGGCATGTTTTATCCTTTTATAGAGGATCAGGGTGTCGCTTTGATTGGCGTGGAGGCTGCTGGAAAAGGCATCGAGACGGAATTCCATGCAGCTACCATGAGCAAGGGAACACAAGGGGTCTTCCAAGGCTCTATGAGTTATCTGCTTCAGGATGAGTACGGACAAGTGCAGCCTGCGCATTCCATCTCGGCTGGACTGGATTATCCAGGTGTTGGACCGGAGCATTCATACCTAAAAGATATTGAGCGGGCCAAATATGTTCCGATTACCGATCAGGAAGCACTAGATGCACTTCAGCTCCTTTGCCGTACCGAAGGAATACTTCCTGCATTAGAGTCGGCGCATGCCGTTGCACAGGTCGCCAAGCTGGCACCTACATTGACCGCAGATGATATTATCGTTATTTGTTTGTCTGGGCGCGGGGATAAAGATGTGGACTCCATCATCAAGTATTTAGGGGGAAATCCGTCATGAATTTAATTGATCAGGCGTTTGAACGCCTTAAAAATGAAGGCAAAACGGCATTAATTCCTTTTCTGACGGTAGGCGACCCGGACGTAGATACTACGATAGAGATCATTCGGCAGTTAGAGTCGGCCGGAGCCGATATATTGGAACTAGGCGTACCTTATTCGGATCCGTTGGCTGACGGTCCTGTGATTCAGCGTGCGTCTGAACGTGCATTGAAACGGCAAATTTCGATCCGCACCTGTATGGAGACCGCGTCTCTGGCTAGAGCGGCAGGTTCAAACCTGCCTTTTATTCTGTTCACATATTATAATCCTGTATTGCAGATGGGAATGGATGCTTTCTTTGCTGGCTTGCAGGAGCACGGTATCAGTGGTCTTATTATTCCGGATCTTCCACTTGAAGAAGCAGAAGAGTTGGGAGGACGTGCAGCAGAGGTGGGTGTGCATCTGATCCCGCTGGTAGCCCCAACGTCTGAACAGCGTATCGAACGAATTGCCCGTCAGGCCCGTGGATTTGTATACTGTGTATCTTCGCTGGGTGTAACCGGAGAAAGAGCTTCTTTTTTTGAAGGTATAGAGGGCTTTATCGCGCAGGTCAAACGGCATACCAGTGTTCCGGTGGCGATAGGCTTTGGTATTTCAAATCGTGAGCAGGTTGTCCGGTTTTCAGACATTTGCGATGGAGTTGTGGTTGGCAGTGCCATTGTGCGCCAGGTGGAGGAAGCCATTCCATTGCTGGAGGATTCTGCATGCAGAGAAGAAGGGCTTTTGCAAATTCGTGATTTTGTGGCACAATTAAAGCAGTAATAGGGTCAAAATAGAAATTTTAAATATAGTTCTGATTGGATAGAGGAGGTAGGGGCATGCAACCTAAACCGCATATTGTACATTTGCCAGTATATCAGCCCGGTAAACCGATTGAGGATGTGAAACGTGAGCTGGGACTCGATGAAGTAATCAAGCTCGCCTCAAACGAGAATCCGTATGGCAGTTCTCCTAAAGTGTTGCAGGCCATTCAGCAGGAGTTTGCTAACATCAGTGTGTATCCTGACGGAAGTGCAGTTGCTCTGACACAAGCACTAGCTAAACGGACGGGTTTAAAAGAAGAACAGTTTATCTATGGCTGTGGCTCTGACGAAATTATTGCGTTGATTACGCGTGCATTTCTCCTTCCAGGGGAAGAAAGCATCATGGCTGATCAGACATTTTCCGTATATAAAAGTAACGTGGAAATTGAGGGAGCAGTTGCAGTTGAGGTGCCTTTGCGTGACGGTGTACATGATTTGGATGCCATGCTATCTCATATCAATGACCGTACAAAAATTATTTGGATCTGTAATCCAAATAACCCAACAGGAACGATTGTACCCGAAGCCGAGTTGATAGCGTTTCTGAACCAAGTACCCAAGCATATCATGGTGGTGCTGGATGAAGCCTACGCTGAGTTTGTAATAGATCGTTCGTATCCAGACGGCATTCGCTTGTTGTCAGCTTATGAAAATTTGGTTGTACTACGTACCTTCTCCAAAATCTATGGTCTGGCTTCGCTACGTATCGGATATGGTATGGGGGCCGAGTCAACCATTCGCTTGATCAATCAGGTTCGGGAGCCATTTAATACCTCACGGGTAGCGCAGGCTGCGGCCATTGCTGCCTTGGAAGATCAGGAATTTGTTCAGGAATGCCGAGATCGTAATGCAGAGGGTAGAGCTTATTTGCAAAATGAGTTGAAACGTCTGGGGCTGGAGTCTTTCCCGGCACATGGTAATTTTATTATGCTGGATGTACGTCGTCCATCCGGTGAGGTATTTCAGGAGTTGCTTCGTAAAGGTGTGATCATTCGCGCAGGTCATCACAAATATCCGACTTATATTAGGGTGTCGGTTGGATCACAGCCGCAAAATGAGTTGTTTATTCGCGCGCTGGAACAGGTCCTAGGGGCGGAAGCGGCGAAAGTACGCCTATAATTTCCGCAGATGGGATTTGATATTAGATGAAGATTGCTATTTTCGGCGTGGGACTGATTGGCGGGTCCCTCGCACTTTGTTTTAAAGGGAAACCGGATATTACGGTAGTCGGCCACGCTCATCTCCCTGAACTGATGGAACCGATGTTAAGCCGTGGTGTCGTAGACACTGCGACTCTTTCGGTTGAAGAGGCGGCAAAGGATGCCGATTTTATTTTTTTATGTGTCCCGGTTGGTTTACTGGAGCATTATCTCGAGTTGTTAAGTCAGCTACCGCTTAAAGCGGGTTGTATTATTACCGACGTAGGCAGCACGAAATCGGCGATTGCCAAAAAAGCATCAGAAATTTCTTTGCGCAACGCTTATTTTATCGGGGGTCATCCGATGGCCGGATCGGAGCGTTCCGGTGTCAAGGCCGCTTCTGCGTTGTTGTTTGAAAACGCATATTATGTACTTTCCCCTGCAGAGGGTGTGCCTGAGGAAGCATACAGCTCGCTGGAGCATTTGTTGAAATATACAGGTGCTCATGTTGTGCGTGTTCAACCTGATATGCATGATGATATTGTCGGTGCGATTAGTCATCTTCCGCATATTATTGCAGCAGCGCTGGTGAATCAGGTGCGAAAGCACAATGATGAAAATCCGTTGTACCGTACATTGGCTGCTGGTGGATTTCGTGATATTACACGGATAGCCTCTAGTGATCCGGTTGTGTGGCGGGACATTTTGCTGAGTAATCGTGATGTTTTACTGGGTCTGTTGGAAGAGTGGAATGGGCAGATTGAGCGTTTTACTCACTTGCTGAGAACACAAGACGGAGAGGGAATTGCTGACGAATTTTTGACAGCTGGGCATTTCCGTAGTGAACTGCCAGAGCGTCGTAAAGGAGTTATTGTCTCTACGTTTGATCTGTATATTGATGTACCGGATACCCCAGGGATTATCGGAAGAATTGCAATGGAACTGGGAAATCACAGCATTAATCTGAGCAATATGCGAATCATTGAAAGCCGGGAGGATGTTCCTGGCATCATGCGGCTTTCCTTTCGTCAAGAGCAGGATTGGGAACGTGCCAAAAGCTTGCTGGATTCGATGGGCTATAAAGTGGTGGTGTGAAGGGTGAAGTGGAATGAGTATTCGTTAAAGAGATACTCCGCTCCGGGATTCATTTGATCTTACGATCGCTGTTGCCTGCGGATTTTCTGATTATATGTTCAAAGGTGAAAATCCGTAGGCAAAGGCGAACGCTACGCTTCTCCAGATTCAAATGAACCTCTACGCTACAGCCGCCATAAAAGGACCACACTTTCTGGGAGTGAGTAGTAAGAAAAGATCTAAAGCGGGCGAAGTTTCTCTTCGCTCGCTTATTTGTTACTTGAAGAGGTGGTGAAGCTACGCCTTATTTTGTAATTACTATCTTTCTATACATACCGTTGAACATTATAGGTGCATCCTCTTTGATCCGCAGTTTTGTTTTTTGGGTTTCAAAGAGTTCTTCAAAATTCAACCCTATATCGGTTCCTAACACCTTAATAACGGGCCTTATCGTTTTTTTGAATAATGAGGGCTTTTTTCCTTTAGGAGAAAACTTATCGAAAATAATAATTTCCCCGTCTTTTTTCAAAACCCGCACCATCTCATCGAAGCATTTATTTGCGTTAGGTACTACTGAGAGAATTAAACTTCCTACTACTATATCAAATTGCTCATCCATAAAATTCATTTGTTGAGCATCCATTTCTAAGAATTTTATGGAGGTGTTAATAAATTTCTCTTTTGCTTTGTTAAGCATTTCAGATGAATAATCTATGGCAGTAATGTCCAGCCCGTAGTGATTTATTAATTCTAAATCTGCTCCAGTTCCTACACCTACAAAAAGTATTTTTTGCTCGCTATTAAATGACTTTTCTTGAAATATGATCTTCCTAGAATTGAGGAAGCTGCCTGAATTGAAAAACTTATCATAAATTGGAGACCAAATCTTATATACAGCCTTGTTCCACTTATTATTCATTACCTGCCCCCTACCTATTGAAAAAATTTATTATATAATAATGTGTTTCAATAGGATAATCAAATAATTAGTAAATTATTGATGTATTTTATCAACCCACATATGGGTAGGTGAGTAAGGTAAAGAGGAGTATTGGAAAACAAAAAAAGACCACCCGGGTAAAGCCCCGGGTGGTAGCTACTTTCAGTAAAGTAGCTGAGTAGGATAGGAGTGGAGAGAAACCATACTGTACTTTTATTATATGTATACGTTTTCATTTTGTCAATATTTTTTTAAAGCGTTTTCTTTTTTGTGTAATTATCCTTATTGGTGCTTTATATGGAGCACTTTCATTGGGTTTGTCATTTATCTTGAATAAACTTAAAATCCATTGAAAAGCTGTTTAAATGAATTAGCTGCCAGCGTTAGGGAGCCTTTGATGGAAATCGTGGGGATTTTGGACTTTTTTACTGGCGGCCATTTTGTGGTACAATGGGTAAGTCCATTTTGGATATTGAATATTGTTGGGGATAGCACCGTTAATGTTGGCACTACATAGGGTAAGAAAATAACAAATGTTCCATGATGCTGTTTCATCCATTTGCGCAGAGGGCGCAACTTTTTTTGACCTGTTCGGTATATATAGACAGAATCGAACGGGAAAACAGCACATGTATGGGCGAGGAGGGTCTCACTCGGATGATGACAGATTCCCAGATGATTCAGGAAATCAAACAAGGTAATGTCGAGGTTTATTCAGAATTAATGAGGCGACACCAACGTAAAATTTTAGCTTTTGTTTATCATATGCTGAAAAGTTCGAACCTGGAAATGATTGCTGAAGACTTATGCTCGGAGACGTTTTATAAAGCGTATCGGAGCCTGCATTCTTTTCGCGAGGTAGATGCATCGTTCTCCACTTGGCTATATACAATTGCACGCAATACGGTGCTAAGCGAGCTTCGCAAGCACCGTAGTGGTCAGGTTCCATTGGAAGAGAGCGGTTATGTACCGGTAGCTCCATCGGATGTGATTCCGGAGCAGGCTGTTCTTCGCGGTGAGAAGGTAGAGATGGTTCGTGAAGCAATCAACAGATTGCCTGAGAAGCAGCGATCTGCGCTGATTTTGCGTGAATATGAGCAATTAGATTATCAGGAGATTGCGACTATTTTAGGACAGACGGTCAGTGCGGTGAAGTCATTGCTTTTCCGGGCAAGAACCAGTGTGAAGACGCAGTTGGAGCCTTATTTTTTTGAGCCTCTCTATGAGGAAAACGAAGGGATGAGCAGCCAATGAAATCCAGGGACGCTGAGGATTTGTTCGCTACAGGCAAAAATGTATCGAAACAAGACTCGGAGCGCAGACGGGCCAAAAGCTCGTCTGCCGGGTGGGAGCATGGTTCGGAAGAGAATGATTGGAATTTGTCAAAAGAAAGTCGATCAGCTATTCGTGATATTTCCTTTGAAATAACAGATGATAAGCTAGAGGCAATGAATCGTAGAGTCATGGATCGAATTTATGAAGAATCACCGTGGCTTGTTCCGGGCGAGCATCGACGTGCGCGAGTGAACCCAGCAGCCCGTAAGTATATGTCTGTATGGATCGCCGGCTTCTTGGCCGTATTCTTGTGCAGCTTTTTATTTTTGAACTGGAATGGAAGCTCCTCTCAGGAAAATCCCCCCCAAGCGGCTCCTGTCATGGACACGGGTATTTTACCGACAGGCCTGCTGGAAACTACAAGTACATCTCCACAGTATCAATACCACATTAAAGATGTGAACAGTGGCATTATGGATCCGCTGGTTGCAAGCATTGTTCCTACTTACCCGCAATACTGGATGTTGCTGTCTGTATTGGCACTTGCGCTTGCTTTATTTTCTCTGGGCTGGATCCATCGGACGAGAAGAGTTAGAAATTAGTTGGCAGATGGGCTCCATATAAAATTCATTATAATGCCTGAATAACACAACAGCGGGGGACTAACACAATGCTTATTGGCTTGATCAGACATGGATTGACGGATTGGAATGCGGTAGGTAAAATCCAGGGCCACAGTGATATTCCGTTGAATGAGGAAGGGCGTCGGCAGGCACGCTTGCTGGCAGAACGATTGAAGGAAGAGCCTTATCATTGGGACGGGCTTATTACAAGTAGCCTCTCCAGAGCGAAAGAAACGGGGGATATTATTGCCTCTGCTCTGCATTTGCCGTTGCTGGAACCTGATGATCGACTAAGAGAGCGTGCTTATGGTCAGGTCGAGGGGATGACGCAGGCCGAACGCGAAGAAAAGTGGGGAGTTGACTGGCATCTGCTGGATTTGGGGCAGGAGAGCGATGCAGATCTTCAGCTTCGCGCGCTAGCTTTTATGGAGGCTCTTTGGACGGAAAATCGGGACAAGAATCTGCTGGTCGTTTCCCACGGCGGTTTTTTGGCTAATTTGTATAAGGCTCTGTATCAGGAAAAATTCACGGAACGTATTGGCAATTTGTCACTAAGTGTACTCCAGCGTGAGGATGCGGACTGGGAACCGCTTTTGTATAATTGTACAAAGCATTTGCAAGAGAAAAAGTAACTGCAACTTAAATATTTTGTGAAAGACCACGGCTTCTATTCATCATAGAGTCGTGGTCTTTTTGTTTTTTAATTATACCTTTGCCAAAAAAGAGGTTTAGAGTCTGAAGATTCCGTCAAAGCTGTGGGTACAACAGGTAAGAATCATTTCCGGATGACAGTCCAGTGACGAGGCGATGGAACAATGAATCTGGCGGATATGCTGACATTTGCGGATATTGTGCATTTGAACAGAATCGCAGTGTATTACGATTGTGACTGCAAACCTAATTCCAAGCATGAGTTGATCCAAGGGATTTTGACAAAGCTCGGTAGTAGTAGTTTCTTTGAGACGCAGGTCAAGGAGCTGAGGTTGTCAGAGGTAAGGTTTTTGAACGCGCTATTGTTCGATGACCGACCTTATTTCAGTATGGAGGAATTGATTGCGATTGCCAAACAGTCGGTTGAGAATGACGGAGATGCTGGTGAGCGACCACGAGATATTGTGACCCGTCTGCGTTCTAGCGGCTGGTTGTTCAACGGTTCGACGCACAATACGAGGTATTTGTACCAAATTCCGTCGGATATGAAAGAGCGCTTCCGGCGTGTTATGGTATATGACTTTCAAAACGGGATGACTAGGGTAAGCGAACCGTCGTCGTACCGGGATGAAGGTCATCTACTGGCGGAGGATTTACGGCTTTTCCTTCAATATATGAAACAACATGAGGTTCTGCTTAATCCTGAGGGAGCTTGGTACCGTCGCAATCAGCAGCAGCTAATGGAGCATTTGCACATTGCGGAGCCGTTGTTGGGTAAAGGAGGATGGCGTTTTGGCTATGGTTCCTCTTTTAAATTTTATCCGGATCGAATGGCATTACTGTACGATTACGCCCGTCACTCCAAGTATATTGAGGAGAAGGGAGACCGGGTTGAGCTGACCGCAAAAGGGGAGGCACAACAGGAACTTGCAATTGAGGATGAAATGATACAGCTATTCAGGTTTTGGTTAAGATTGTATAAAGGAGCCGTACCCAATCTGATTTCACTAGTCTATTGGATTGGAGAATGTGCCAGGCCATGGACATCCTCGGAGTCGCTTTTTGTGCATATTGGTCCACTGATCCGACCGTTTTACTATGATACCCCCCGTTCGGTCTTTGATCAGAGGATTATACGAATGATGCTTCACTTGGGTATGCTTCGACAAGGTGAGCATTCAACAGGACCTTCTGTACAAATGACGGCCTGGGGCAGAAGTTGGCGGGAGAGTGCCGCCTTGGGCGAAACGACTCGGGTATACGGCTCCATTGACAAGCAGTACACATGTTGATAGAATTTCACCCAAAATATGAGAGGGTGAAGTTGATGCTCATTCGCTACAACGGAAACATGCCACAGCTCCATTCATCTGTCTATGTGGCAGAAGGAGCAAAAGTTGTCGGAAAAGTAACGATCGGCCAAGAGTCCTCCGTATGGTTTAATGCCGTACTGCGCGGGGATATGGCGCCTATCATCATCGGTGAACGCTGCAATATTCAGGACGGCGTCGTGGGACATGTGAACACGGATCAGCCCCTGCTGCTGGCGAATGATGTTTCGGTAGGACATGCTGCCATTATCCACGGTTGTACGATAGGCAAAGGCACTTTAATTGGTATGGGGGCCATTGTACTCAACGGAGCGGAGCTTGGTGAATATGCTTTAATAGGAGCAGGGTCGGTCGTTACGGAAAATACCAAAATACCACCCTATACTCTTTCTATCGGTACACCTGCCAAAGTGGTGCGCGAATTGACAGATGCAGATTTGCAGCGGATGTCACGAACGACACTCAGCTATGTGGCGAAAGGAAAAGAATATAGGATCTCTTAAACTCATGTTGGAGGTGCATCCTATGGATAAAATGAAGGTTACTTATGAGGTAATGTTGGGCCTGTCTGCTGAAATGGTTTTGGACGAGGCATTACGTAAACACCGGAGTGAAAAACTTTACAAGGATATTGATGAGGCGTTAGCCTCCGGAGATGAAGTAGCTTTTCGTCATCTTACGGATGAGCTGAAAGCAATGAGTTAGAACGCTTTTGGTAAGCTTAAGTTGGTCATAAATGGCCAAGCGCCAGTTTGAGATTATATCATCAAACCTGACCCGTAACGGCGGTCAGGTTTTTTTGATACGCTTGGATATGATATAGTCTTTGTAAGATAGTGCCTGTGCAAGGTATCTGTCGTATGAACGGAGGATGAAGGGCGTGTCGTTATCTTATTTGTGGAGCCGGTCGTTCTTGACGAGCCGGCCCTTTTTGTGGCTGCTGTTCTGGTGTAATTTAGTTGGAACGGTGTATGGGTACATATGGTATGGAGGACAGCTGGAATATACACTGAATTATCACCCGATGTGGCAGATTGTATTTGTGCCTGATAGTCCGACAGCCAGCCTATTTTTTACAATTTCCATAGCATTTTTGCTCTATCCTCCGCATCTCAAAAGCTTGAAGGTTATTCGCCAGATTATGGAAGCGTTGGCTGTCGTCACGAGTGTAAAGTACGGCATTTGGGCTTCGGCTATTATTTTGTGGGGAGTTGCGCAGGGGGGAACTATGGTATGGCAGGATTGGATGCTGATAGCATCTCACACGGCAATGGCGGTCGAAGCCTTACTGTTTGTACGTTTTTTTACCTGCAAATGGATTGCTTTATGCTTAGCCGCACTTTGGACCTTGTTAAATGATACGATGGATTATACCTTTGGCATATACCCTTATCTTCCCAGGACGCTAACGGATGATGTAACGCAAGTGCGTACTTTTACCTACATGCTGACCCTTGTTAGTATTGTAGTGGCATGGCTTGCCATGCTGGCGCGTAATCGAAAGGTAGCGTCTCATCGTGATATAGCTTGAGTCTTTTGAATGGAGAAATAGAGATGCATATAGTTATAAATCAAAAGGAATATGCATTCCAAAAGGGCATCCGTGATGATCACAAAATAAAAACAAGTTTTAATGAATTAGCAAAACAGAGTTTTGGCTTTGATTTTGAAGCCTGGTTTCAATTGGGGGATTGGGAGGATAGATATATTCCTTATGTCCTTTTGGATGAGGATTGTGTTGTGGCCAATGTATCTGTAAGTCTAATGGATTTTGATGTATCAGGCGAGAAGAAAAAATATATTCAGATCGGGACTGTAATGACGGTTACAAACTACAGGAATCAAGGTTTGAGTCGGTTTTTAGTAGAGCAAGCGCTGAAAGATTGGCATGGCAATTGCGATGGTATCTATCTGTTTGGAAATGATAGTGTGAGGGATTTTTATCCTAAATTCGGCTTCGCTTCGGCACCCGAGTATCAATATAGCCGGAAGGCACCTAACAGCTTGGACATAAGGATCGAGAAATTGAATACAGAAGAAATGTCGGATTTGCAGTTGTTGAAGATGAAGAGTGCTGACTTCAATCCGTATTCACTTTTTTCTGCGGAAAACAATGAGTGGTTGGTTTTATTTTATAGTACCTTATTTTTTAAAGACAAGTTCTGGCACATACCTCAATACGATACGATTGTTGTTGCAGATTTCGAAGGGGATACGATGAATTGTTACGATATTTTTGGAGCGGGCGACATTTCTTTAGATGAAATTTCTAGGGGCAGTCATGAAAAAAGATACGAAAAAGGTTGTTTTTGGCTTTACACCAAAAGAACAGGACGGCTGCGAAATGTCTGTGCTGAAGCAGGAAGATACTACGCTGTTTTATATGACTAAGCATCCCAACAGATGTAATGAAAATCCACTTGTGTTTCCTATTTTGTTCAGAGCATAGCCGGTTTCTAACGTTTCACCTAAAGCCAGTTCTAGTCCCGTTAACCTTGCCATACAGTAAGGTGAGGAGGGATGTCCCATGATTAGGGGTCGGGGGGTTCGTATTACGTTACGTGTGGTTTTGAGTATTGTGTTATCCATGGTCCTGCTGCTGTCCGTCTACGTCCCTCCAGGTATGGCAGAAGCGCGCGATCAGTCAAAACCCGAAGGTAATACCAAGGAAATTGAAGAACTGGATCATGCAGCTGCGACACTGTACCGTGACGTAATGGACGGAAATATTGAAAAAGCACGCGCGGATGTAGCCGAGGTGAGCAGATGGTTCAGCACTGGACAGGTGCAGGCAGCGCTATCTGTAGAGGCCATTCATGCTCTATCCGGCAGCATTCTGGAGGTGCAGCAAGCTACACAGTCGGTTCAAGCATCACCGGATGAATGGGTGAAGGCAGCTGCGAATTTACGGCTTGCGACAGATGCGCTTGCGCACCCGCGCCAGCCCTTATGGCAGCAGTATTATAAGATTTTAAGAGAAGATGTTAGCGGCTTGAATAACCAGTTTGCTAAAGGGAACATGAAGGGATTCAAAGCTGGTACCGAAGTGCTGGAAGACCACTATGAAACGATTCGTACAGCAGCATTGATCCATGGCAGAACAACCGAGGTCGTGCGGACTGATTCCTGGATTTCCTACGTCAAAGGATTGGGAGATCAGCAAAATGCAGATGCATCAGCGATTAGAGGAGCATTGGACCAAGGCAACCCGACGTTTAATGCCTTGTTTGGACGTGAGAAAGACGCTACCGCACTAGCGCCATTTATCCCGCGTGAAAGTGAGCGCCGGGCTGAATGGGCCATCGGCATGATTGTTCTGCTGGCGCTGGCTTACGCAGGTTATCGTAAATATCGGGCTGGTTTCATTGGGTAACGATGAAAGTTTGAACATTCGCATCGTTGGCTGTGGATCCATCCATATATGTCAGCCCATTGCCCGGATTACCGGGCTATTCCTCTTTGAACCCTTCGCCATGCACATCATGCACATCCTGAATGATAATAAACGCCCGTGGATCAACTGATTTAACAATTTGATGCAGTCGCCGTATTTCCTGACGGGACACGACACAATAGGCAACATGCTTGGCCTGTTTGGAAAATGCACCTACAGCCGGAATAATCGTAACTCCGCGATCCATGTCCCTGGTAATAATATCTGCAATGTCCATCGTGTGGTCGCTGATAATCATAAAAGCTCTGGCGGAATAAGCCCCCTCTTGTATAAAATCAATAATCTTGGACGCAATGAACACAGCGACTAATGTATATAGAATTTTTTCTTTGGGTATGTAAAGTAGTGAAGCGCCGATAATGACAATGTCAATGACCAGCATAATCCTTCCCATACTCCAGCCAAACTTCCTGTTTAAAATACGAGCGATAATATCCGAGCCGCCAGTAGTGCCGCCAAAGCGGAACACAATACCTAACCCGGCCCCCAGCGTAACCCCCGCATATAATGAAGAAAGTATAAAATCGTGTTCAGTCTGAAACGTCCCCATCCATCCGAAATGAATCATTTTTTCAAACAACCACAGAAAGAATGTGAGCGACCCAATACCGACCCCCGTATATATAATCTGCTTGCCCCAAGCATTTTCCATCCAATTAAAAATAATGGAATGTTCAGAAACAAAGTGGAGAGAGAAGGTGAAATCGAAAAAGCATAATTTAACAGCAGGGTGATCCCTGTAATACCGCCTTCCATCAGTTTACTGGGTATAATAAAATAAAGCAGACCGAATGCATAGATGGCGGTGCCGAATACGATGGGTAAAATCAATTTAAGCTGTTCCATGGACTTGGATATTTTCATAAGATCCCTCACAGTAGCAGTTTAAGGATGAGCGACTGAATGCAAATTTTTGCTAAATCGCAGGCCCTTATGTTTAGTATACCTTTTTGCGGCAGCTTTAAAAGACAGATGACTGTAAGTTGGCATCGTAAGTTCACAATTAAAAAAAATTTGTTTTAAAATGTGCTTTACGATAACATATGAATAAACCTGCACATGGGGGGATTGCGTGTTTCATGGAAAAATCGTTAGATGAAATTCAACGTGAGGTAGACCAGTATATCTCTCAATTTAAAGAAGGGTATTTCAGCCCTCTGGCCATGTTGGCCCGGATGTCCGAGGAAGTCGGTGAACTGGCAAGGGAGGTCAATCACTCCTTTGGTGAGAAGCCGAAAAAAACGGATGAGGCGGACAATTCCATTGAGCTGGAGCTGGGGGACATCTTGTTCATCACAGTTTGCTTTGCGAACTCATTAGGTATCAATTTGACCGAGGCACATGATAAGGTTATGCATAAATTTAACACGCGTGATGCGAATCGCTGGACCAAAAAGGACACCGATTAGGCATTTTGTACATATGCTGTACCAAACCGGTTACCCGGAGGTGCAGTGTCATGAAGGCGGAGGAATACGTTCAGAAAGCTTATCAGTGCATTTTGCAGAACGATTTTGAGCAGGCGGTGGAGTGGTTTGAAAAAGCGATTTCAGCCCAGCCTGATCATGCGGAGCATTATTTCCGTTGCTCGGTTACCTACGCTCGCAGTGGACGCTTGGAGCAGGCCCTTGCATATGCAGAGCATGCGGTTCGTCTCGCGCCACATCAGGATGAATATGTTCTCCATCTGCATGCGCAGGAAGCCAGGCAGTATACAGAAAAGGCCAGAAAAATGCTGGAGGTCGACAGAGCTACGCCACAGATGCACCAGGATGCGATTTTGCTGCTCGAACGGGCAATTTCTCTTGATCCGCTATGTGGTGACGCATTTTTGCTACTCGCATTGATTTATGACGAATTGAATGAATATAAGCTGGCTGTGCAGGCTGCTCGTGAGGCGGCAGCGCTGTTTCCTCACAATGTGCAGCTTGCCAACCTCATGAAGAAATTATGCCAGCAGATGAATGAACAAATCTAGCACAAATGGATGCATAAGGAGTTGTAGGGATATGTCAGAACCAATAAAAGTGGCTGTCGTTGGAGCAGCAGGGCGTATGGGCCGTGAGGTGGTCAAATTGGTTCTTCAGGATGAGGAACTACAGCTTGTAGCCGCAGTGAACAGAACACACGCCGGCAGTGATGCCGGCCTTCTCGTCGGACTACCGGAAGCTGGTATCGCTATTGTGGAGGATGTAGAGCAGGCTTTACTGGAGAGCCGAGCAGATGTCATGGTCGACTTTACGGGGCCGCGCTTCGCGTACGCACATACAGCGCTTGCTATTAAGCATGGAGTTCGTCCGGTTATCGGTACGACAGGGTTTACTCCTGAACAAATTGATGAACTGGACAAGCAGTGTCGTGAGCAACAAATTGGGGGTCTGATTGCGCCCAACTTTTCGATCGGAGTCATTTTGATGATGCGGTTTGCGGCTCAGGCAGCGAAATATTTCCCGCATCTAGAAATCATCGAATATCATGGTGACCAAAAATTGGACGCGCCATCAGGCACAGCCATTAAGACTGCAGAACTGATCGCTGAGCAGCGTGAGGAGCTACGACAAGGCAACCCGGAAGAGGAAGAAACGCTAGAAGGATCGCGTGGCGGTTACTATCAAGGCTTCCGCATTCACAGTGTTCGTCTTCCCGGTGTGTTCGCACAGCAAGAAGTCGTATTTGGAGGATTTGGACAATCTCTGAAAATTCGTCAGGACTCCTATGAACGAGCTGGTTATATGCCTGGTGTTAAAATCGGTATCCAGAAGGTAATGGAGCACCCGGGGCTTGTATATGGTTTTGAGCATTACATCGATTAAGAATATACGAATGAATTGATGAATGGAATTATAGAATGAGGCAGGAGGAGTTTGGAATGTTAAAGATTGCATTTATAGCGCATGATCGCAAAAAGGATGAAATGGTTAATTTTATAACGGCATATGAGCATGTTTTTACAGATCACCAATTATATTCAACAGGTACAACAGGTCAGCGCATTATGGAGCAAACCAAGCTTCAAATTCACCGCTTCATGTCTGGGCCGCTTGGTGGAGATCAGCAAATCGGGGCTATGGTTGCGCAAAATGATATGGACTTGATTATATTTTTGCGTGATCCACTCATGGCACAGCCGCATGAGCCGGACATTAGCGCATTATTACGTCTGTGTGATGTACAGGGGATTCCTTTGGCAACCAACGTTGCAACTGCTGAAATACTGGTTAAAGCGCTGGATCGTGGCGATTTTGCATGGCGTGAGCTGGTACAAAAATATAAACCGGGCATTGACCAGCAGGGTGATGTAAAATGACGCTGGACATCCTGATTTTCGGAGCCCATGCCGACGATGCAGAAATAGGAATGGGAGGCACGATTGCCAAGCATACTGCCGCTGGGTTTAAGGTGGGGGTGTGCGATTTGACACGGGCTGAAATGTCATCTAATGGTGATGTAGATACTCGCATGGCAGAAGCTGAACACGCCTCGAAAGTGCTTGGGCTTGCTGTGCGGACGAATTTGGGTCTGCCTGATCGTGGGTTATATGTAACTCCTGAACATGTAGCTGCAGTTACAGCAGAAATCAGGCGCCATGCACCAAAAGTTGTATTTGCTCCTTATTGGGAGGATCGGCATCCCGATCATGTCATGTGCAGCAAGTTAGTAGAGGAAGCTGTGTTTAACGCCAAGTTGAGACGTTTTATGCCAGAAAGTCCTGCGGTACAGGTAAAGCAATTATATTTTTATTTTATTAATGACATCGGCAGAACGGACTTGATCGTGGACATTACCGAGCATTATGAAGCCAAGGAGCAGTCGTTGTTGAGTTATGCTTCGCAATTTCAGGCAGCGCCTGGGAAGGATACGGTATCCACACCACTGAATCAGGGGTACGTGGAACGTGTAAAAGCTCGGGACTCGTTGTTGGGTCAACGTAAGCTGATTTCATATGCAGAAGGATTTGCGTCCAAAACGCCATATCTGGTTAAGCTATTCACATAAGGATTTTATACTTACGCATGTTGTAGAATGCTGAAATACATGGGCATACGAGTGATTACGGATGGACGGAAGGAGGCAGCTTAGCTTGAATGACAAACTGAAAATTGGGATTACCTGTTATCCGTCGCTGGGTGGCTCCGGCGTTGTGGCTACTGAGCTGGGTAAGTTGCTGGCAGAAAAAGGGCATGAGGTCCATTTTATTGCCAATAGCATTCCGTTCAGATTAGGCGGGGCGTTCCAGAAGAATATTTTTTATCATGAAGTTGAGGTTAACGATTATTATGTGTTTAGATATCCGCCATATGATTTGTCGCTAGCGACAAAAATGGCCCAGGTGGCACAAATGAAGAATTTGGATGTACTCCATGTCCATTATGCTGTCCCGCATGCAGTATGCGCTTATTTGGCGAAGGAAATGGTGGGCGATCATTTGAAAGTGGTGACCACCCTGCACGGTACAGACATTACAGTGTTGGCACAGGATGAATCATTAAAGGATCTGATTCGACTGGCTATTAACAAAAGTGACGCTGTGACAGCGGTCTCCAAGGATTTGATTCGTGAGACGATTGATGCGTTGGAAATCACACGACCTATTGATTTGACCTACAACTTTGTAGATAAACGAGTATATTATCCACGAGATGCTGCTGCGCTTAGGAGAGATTTTGCCCAACCGCACGAAAAAATTATGATGCATATTTCCAATTTCCGTCCTGTCAAAAGGGTGGGGGATGTGCTGGATATATTCGACAGAGTGCAACAAAAGATACCTGCGAAGCTGCTTTTGGTGGGAGAAGGACCGGATCTTCCAAAAATTCGTTGTAAAATCGAAAGTTTAGGCTTGCAGGACAAAGTCTTCTTCTTGGGTAAGCAGGATCAAATCGCAGAAGTGATTTCCATGGCGGATGTGCTGCTGCTTCCCTCGGAGAAAGAAAGTTTTGGTCTAGTTGCACTGGAAGCAATGGCCTGTGGAGTACCAACAATTGGTTCCCAGGCAGGAGGAGTACCTGAACTTGTCGTGCATGGAAGTACGGGGTATCTTGCTGAAATCGGGAATACCGAGGCGATGGCGGATTATGCAGTAGAACTGCTGTCCGATGAAGCGATGGCGGAACGTTTCCGTGAAGCGTGCCTGACACGCGCACGTACCGTATTCTGCGATGAGCTGATTACCCGTCAATATGAAGAAATCTATTACCGTGTGTTGGGACGCGAGGTGCCGGATCTTAAACCGATCAGCGTTTAAGGAGGCGGACTCGCGTCCGTTTTTTTATTGAATACTTGCAAAGGGGGAAACCCTGTGAATACAAATACTTGGCAACATGCTGATCCAGAAATGGCTCTTCGCGGTAGAGAGGTCATACATACACTAACCACAGCTGGCCACGAAGCTTATTGGGTTGGTGGCTGTGTGCGGGATGAGCTATTAGGACGAGCTATTCATGATATGGATCTGACCACTTCGGCTGAGCCTGAAGAGGTCTTAGCGCTGTTCCCTCATGTGATTCCGACAGGAATCCAGCATGGGACGGTAACGGTCATGCAGGATGGTCATGCATTCGAGGTGACCACTTTTCGTACGGAAAGCGGTTATACCGATCACCGCCGTCCAACGGAAGTATCCTTTGTGAAGGACATCCGTGAGGATCTGATGCGGCGGGACTTCACGATGAACGCGATAGCGATGGCTGAACATGGGGAGCGAGTGGACCCGTTTGGTGGGGAAGCTGATTTGCGAGCCGCTCTCGTTCGTTGTGTGGGACGAGCCGAGGAACGCTTTGAGGAGGACGGGCTACGAATGCTGCGTTGCATCCGTTTTGCCTCTGTATTCCGGTTCCGAGTGGCTTATAATACCTGGAAAGGTATGATTCGTCGCAGAGAGGGACTTCGATACATAGCCATGGAACGGGTACGAGTCGAGTTAGAAAAGATGCTAGCGGGACCTGACCCGTTACGTGGGTTAGAGATGCTGGGTCGTAGCGGATTGCTCGGCTGTACAAAAGTTCCGGTTCCCTGGGAACAATGTGACGCACAGGCGCTCAAGGAGATCGTGCAGCTGCCAGCAGAGCTGCGGTGGGGTTTGCTCCTTATATCTTGTAGACTTAGCTCCGAGGCAGCGGACGAGCTTTTAAGAGCTTGGACCTTCTCCAACGCTGTACGTTTGCGTTTGGTTCATCTATTGGAATGGGAGACCGAACTCATCAGCCATGCTGTTGCCATAGCTGACAACTCTATTTCGAGAGATTCTGACCCTATCAACGACGAGGTGCTGCGTCGTAACTGGATTCGCTTGTTAATTAAGCTGGGAAAGAATACAGCTTCAGACTGGCTGGAGCTTCACAAGACACTGCCTTCTTCGTTCCGTGGATTACCGCCATGGGTAGAAAAACATGTAAAGAAAATTGCCGAACTGGCTAACTCGTGGACACAGCAGGCTGTCGTCGTTCGTATCAAAGATTTAAATATTACTGGAAATGAACTGGTTCAGGCAATGAATCGACCAGGTGGACCTTGGCTGGGCCAGATGATGGAACGGCTTTTACAAGCGGTTGCTTGCGGAGATATCCCGAATGAAACAGAAACATTGCTTCAGGAAGTGAAACGGGTGATGAGTAGTGAATAATCATGAAAGATTGTTAGGCATACTGGAGGAAGGTTCATCCGATTACGTATCTGGGGAGGAAATTAGCCGACGACTGTCGGTTAGTCGTACAGCGGTATGGAAGCAGATCAACAAACTGCGTGAACTGGGTTATAATATCGATGCCTCCTCACGTCGGGGGTATCGGCTGATTTCTCAGCCAGATCGGCTGGAAGCCTCCAAACTGGCAGATATGTTGAATACTCAATCGTTTGGCCAGCGTATCGTCGTTCTGGATTCAACGGTATCTACCCAGCAGGACGCTATGCGTTTGGCAGAAGAGGGTGCGCCGGAGGGAACGTTAGTGCTTGCGGAGGAACAAACGGCAGGTCGGGGACGTCTGGGGCGGAAATGGTATTCCCCTCGCGGCAAAGGTATCTGGATGAGCATTATATTGCGCCCAGCCCAGCCCTTGGCCTTTACCCCCCAGCTAACGCTGCTTACAGGTGTTGCGGTGTGTAGGGCTATTCGCCGACTGACGGGTGTGGAGGCAGGCATTAAATGGCCCAACGATCTGCTGATTCATGGTCGCAAAGTATCCGGTATTCTGTTGGAATCTGCAACAGAGGATCAACGGGTTCGCTATTGCATTGCAGGCATTGGCATCGACGTTAATTTGAATGTAGAAGATTATCCGGAAGAGTTATCCCATGTAGGGACATCTTTGAAAATAGAGGCAGGGCTTGAAGTTGACCGTACTGCGCTGATTGCTGCTGTTTTGGAAGAAATGGAGCTGCTAAGCAAGCTATATGCCGAGCAGGGGTTCCAGCCAATAGCCATGCTGTGGGAGGCATTATCTGTGACGATGAACCGCAGCGTACGGGCACATACAGGACAAGGGATAGCGGTAGAAGGTACAGCGGTTGGCTTGGACCCTTCAGGAGCGCTCGTAATAGAAACGAACCAGGGTGAGCGGATTCAGGTTATTTCAGGGGATATACAATTGTAGAAGCGACCCTAGCTGAGTATACGACCACAATCTTTCTGTTTCCTGTGTAAAACTTCACGTGAAAAAGCTGGTGTTTTTTGTTATACTGTGCAGGAGGCGGCATCGGACGGTCCGAGCTGCACTCCAAGGGCACATTGCTCTACTTTAGCAAGTTTGTAAGACCATCATAACTTCATTTGAAGGTTACGTTGGATTCTGCTCTGAGCCGAACAGGACCGAGACAGAAGGGACGATCTCAAAATGAGTGTCTTTTTTGGCTGTTCGGACCTTTTGATGACGCAGATGTACAGGCGTTCATAAAAGGTTATTTTTTGTGCCAAAAAAAGATGGAAGGGAGCCATTCACAATGGCAGGAAAACAAGCACTGAATATTGTAAAAATGAAAAAAATGAAGCAAGAGGGCATTCTGCTCAGTATGCTGACCGCCTATGATTATCCATCGGCTAAAATAGCCGAGGAGGCGGGAATTGATATCATTCTCGTGGGTGACTCGCTGGGTAACGTAGTTCTTGGTTACGATTCAACCATCCCTGTGACCTTGGATGATATGGTGTACCATTCCCGGACAGTCGCAAGAGGCGCTGAGCATACATTTATCGTAGCGGACATGCCTTTTATGACATATCACAGCAGCATATCCGAAAGTCTTCAAGGCATCCGCCGTCTGATGCAGGAAGGACATGCGCATGCTGTTAAATTGGAGGGCGGAGCTGAGATTGCCGATGTCGTAAAAGCGACTGTTCAGGCAGGTGTGCCTGTACTGGGCCATATCGGGCTTACTCCACAATCGGTTAATCAAATTGGCGGCTATCGCATTCAAGGTAAGGACGAAGCAGACGCACGCCGGTTGATGGCAGATGCCAAGGCATTAGAGCAGGCGGGTGCCTTTGGTATTGTCTTGGAATTGGTGACTGAGGAAGTGGCAACGGCGATCTCTAAAGAACTTTCTATTCCAACCATTGGAATCGGTGCAGGACGTGGCTGTGACGGTCAAGTACTCGTTTACCACGATCTGATTCAATATGCATCGCCATATTTCAGTAAACGATTTGTAAAAACTTATGCAGATGTAGGCGGCATGATCCGCAGCAGCATTGAGCAGTATGTGAGCGATGTAAAAGGGCGGGCATTCCCGGCCGCAGAGCATGTGTTCAGCGCGGATGACCGTGTTGTGGAGTCCCTGGAGTCCTTGTACGGACAGGCAAAAGGACAAGCGCAGGAACAAGCTAAGGAAAAGGTGGAATCTCAGTCATGATCATCGTAAGAGAAGTGGCTCAACTACGCAAGGTTATTGCCGAACGTCGCCAACTTGGAGCCAATGGAGCAAAAACTTTACACGATTCTGCCTCTTTACTGCAACATAAAGTCGGCTTTGTACCAACCATGGGATACCTGCACGAAGGGCACGCAAGCTTGATGCAAAAGGCGCGTGATATGGCAGATACGGTGGTGCTTAGCATTTTCGTAAATCCGATTCAATTTGGACCTACCGAAGATCTAGACAGCTATCCTCGCGATGAAGCTCGTGATCTGGAAGTAGCGCGACGTGAAGGCGTGGATATTGTATTTATGCCGACTGTAGCAGAAATGTATCCGCAGCCAACTCAAACTAAAATTCACGTATCCGCTCTGACAGACCGCTTGTGCGGCGCTTCCCGTCCTGGCCATTTTGATGGTGTAACTACAGTGGTAGCTAAGCTGTTTAACATGGTAGGTCCTGATTTGGCTTTCTTTGGAATGAAGGATGCGCAGCAGGTTGCTGTGCTTCAACAAATGGTGGCCGATCTCAATATGAATGTGACCCTCATACCTTGTCCTATCGTCAGAGAGGCCGATGGTTTGGCTCTTAGCTCCCGCAATGTATATTTAAGTGCGGAACAGCGTGAGCAGGCGTTGGTGCTGTCCCAGTCACTGCGCAAGGTGCAAGAAGTGAGCGAAGATATTGTACAGAACACCATTACGATTGAGCAGTTACATCAAATGGTGGAGTCGACCATCGCCTCATCCCCTTTGGCAGATATTGACTACATTGAAATATTAACATTTCCTGGCCTGGAGCCTCTTCGCCCTGAGCAGCGCCTATGTGATGTGCAAGAAGATGTCATTGTTGCGCTAGCCGTAAAATTTGGGAATACCCGACTGATTGATAATATAAGAATACAGAAAGTGGAGGTACTTTCCCATGTTTAGAACCATGATGAAATCTAAAATTCACCGCGCGACGGTTACTGAAGCCAACCTGAACTATGTGGGCAGTATTACCATAGATGAAGATTTAATGGAGACATCAGATCTGCTGGAGAATGAAAAGGTTCAAATTGTAAACAATAACAATGGAGCTCGACTGGAAACCTATGTGATCCCCGGACCGCGTGGGAGCGGCGTGATTTGTCTCAACGGTGCGGCAGCCCGTCTGGTCCAGCCCGGTGATACAGTCATTATTATTTCCTATGCTTCCATGTCAAATGAAGAGGCCAAAACATACAAACCAACTGTGGTATTTGTGGATGAACATAATAAACCAGCCCAAACGATGAGCAAGGAAGTACACGCAACGATCATGTAATGAATGGGAATGCGGATGAAACCCGTCTTTTAAGCGAAAAATGTGAGTGTATTAATCCATCTTTCGTAAGGGCGGGATGCACATGTTCCAGCATGTATTCGCAGAAATGAACAGCATGTTAGATGATATCGTGAAGCATTACCCATCAGCCCAGGGCCCCCGCAGACAGGAGCTGCTACAGCACTGGAGTCTGCTGCGGAGAATGAGTGACGGAATTATGGATGAGTGGTTGGCCTTTGAGGAAAAAATGGTTTGCCTGCGTGCAGCCGGCTTTTCCGCAGAGGCCGACATGTCTGACGCTGAGCTGCCTGAAAAGGAGCTACCGGCATTTAACCGGGGACAGGGGTATTATCGATTACTTATGTACCCGGAGGCAATCCAGCAATTTGAGCAGGTGCTGGAGCATTTTCCGGACAGCTGGCAGAGTCGCATCTATATGGGAATGGCGCATTTTCAACTGGATGATCCAGCAGAGGCTATAAGCCAGTTTCAAAAGGTGCTACACCTGACTGAACAGTCAGGGCTAAAAGCGGTCATCTATAATGCGCTAGGCTGTTTGATGGCAAAGCAGGCAGACGTAAAAGAGGCGCAAAAATATTTTGCTCTCGCGCATCAGTTCGATCCAACGCTGCCCGAGCCACTGCACAATATGCAAGCCTGTTTGTCCGGTGCCGAAAAGCTTCGATACGACAGTTCCTTGTTGACTTGGATGTAGTTATCAGACACCGAGTAAGACGATGCATGCTCACCTCCTTAGGCGGTGTGTGCATCGTCTTTTTTGGCTGTCTTAATTTCCAAACAGACAATCTTCTGCTATGCTATTATACAGAGTTATTATTTTTGTATGTGTCATAAGAAAGGATTAAGCTCGAATGAAATTTGCGGTATTGGATTTTGAAACGACAGGCACCCAGTCCGCGGATGACATCATTCAAGTCGGACTTGCAATTATAGATCATGATAACAGCATTTCCCGTGTTTACGGCTCTTATGTAAACCCTGGCAGATCTATTCCACCTTTTATCACCGGATTGACCGGAATTACAGATGATGACGTCAAGGATGCACCTGCACTCGAAGAAATGATGATGGAGCTCGTGCCTATGCTGGACGATGTCGTGCTGGTCGGTCATAACGTGGCGTTTGATTTCAATTTTTTACAAAGCGCTTTGGACCGGTGTGGATACTTACCCTTTAGCGGTAGAATTTTGGATACGATGGATTTTCTGAAAATTATGTTTCCATCGTTATCTTCTTATCAGTTGGGTTTTGTTTCCTCAGAGTTTGGGCTGGCGCATGACCGCCCTCATCAAGCAGACAGCGACGCGTTGGCTACGGCTGAGGTGTTTTTAAAGTGTCTGGGTGAGCTTCAGGCATTACCTCTGATAACGATACAGCGGCTCAGCGATTTGTTCGCAGAGGAAGACAGTGACCTGGGTTGGTTTCTTGACGGCATACGAGAAGAGAAAGAGCTAGACCCTATTCAGGATTTGGAGAAACATCAGTTTTTTCGTCAGCTTGCGCTTAAAGTTGAAGATTGGACCGAACTGGCTACTCCACGTAGAGAAGATGATCCGAATCCACTCTCAGGCGTTTCCTTTGAGGAGTATATGGATGATGTGCGGGACAATTTGCGTTCATCCTTGAGCCAATATGAGGAGCGCGAGGCGCAAACACAAATGATTGAGGGTGTAAATCAAGCCCTGAGTCAAGATAAGCATTTGTTGATCGAGGCGGGTACAGGAACAGGGAAGTCCCTAGGCTATTTGCTTCCGTCACTGTATCACAGTGTAAAATATGGGCAGAGGGTCACAGTAAGCACGCATACCATTAATCTGCAGGAGCAATTGCGAGAGCGTGATATTCCGATGCTGACAAAAGTGATTCCGTTCCCGTTCCGGGCTGCCATTTTTAAGGGTCGGGGGCATTATTTGTGTCTGCGTAAGTTTGAACATAAAATAAACAGAAGAGACTTCGCGACACCAAAGGAAGACTTGATTACAGCGGCTCAAATGATTGTCTGGCTGACTCTGACAGAAACCGGTGATGATGAGGAACTGAACCTGAGCAACCGTGGAGGGGATTTTTGGGAAACAGTAGCTAGTGATTCCGAGTCCTGTCTCGGCCGTTCTTGCCCATGGTTCCGCAAGTGCTACTATCATCGTGCACGTCATGAAGCAGGAACAGCGGATGTGGTTATAACGAATCACTCCAAGCTGTTCACCGACGTCAAAGCAAGTCACCAGCTATTGCCCAGCTATGAACATCTGGTCATTGATGAAGCACATCATCTAGAGGAAGTAGCCGGTAAGCACCTGGGCATGCATATGAAATATTTCACACTCGTGCATACGCTGACTCGATTGTTCAAGGACAGTAAGAACGGACAATTGCCTTCATTACGTCAGCAGTTGGCAAAGTCGGGGCATGAGAAGTCGACGGAATGGGCCTCGATCATTGATCAGCTGTACCCACTCGTGTTAGAGGTTAAGGAAACTTGGGACCTGCTAAGCGATAAGTTGTTTGGTATGTTGCCAGAACGAACTGATGCCACACCGGGTGAAACGGGGCAATTTTCTTCGCGTCTCAAACCGTCGGCCAAGCCTGCAAAGTGGGATCAAGCGGCGGCGTTGGAAAATCAGCTTTATGTAACGTTGAGTGAAATTTTGCGCAAGGGCGACAAGCTGATGCTGGATGTCAAGGAAGAACACGACGATTATGCGGCGGATAGTCTCATTACAGATATCACGGGTCTGCTTAAGGATTTGGCGGGGATTAGGGAAAATTTGCGCTTCTTTATACGACTCGATGATGAAACAACCGTATATTGGCTCGAAGCGAGTGGGCAATTCCGTAGTAAATCATTGCAATTTTATGCAGTGCCCGTCGATGTGAGCCGCCAGTTGAAAGAAATGTTTTTTGACAAAAAAAGAAGTATTATTCTGACATCTGCTACTTTATCGGTAGATAAGTCGTTTCAGTACATGACCGATCAACTCGGCTTGCAGGAGGCCGCGGATCAAGGACGATTAATGACGTCACAGCTCCCATCACCTTTTAATTACAGGGATCAGGTGTTGCTGGTCATTCCGCGAGACTTTCCGAGTGTGAAGGGCAGTGTAGGGGATGCACATTTTGTAGAGATGCTCGTTAGCTCTCTAGGAGCGACTGCCCAGGCGACGCGGGGGAGAATGCTTGTTCTGTTTACTTCCTATCGGATGCTCCGGCAAGTGTATGAGCCACTTAAAGAGGCGTTAGCATCCAGCGATATTACCGTGTTAGGACAAGGTGTAGACAGTGGGAGTCGGAGCAAGCTAACCCGTCGTTTTCAGGAAGCCAAGGCTTCTGTATTGCTGGGAACCAGCAGCTTCTGGGAAGGCGTCGATATTCCAGGGAAGGCTTTGACTTGTCTGGCCATCGTTCGCTTGCCGTTTCAACCGCCCAATCACCCGTTACTGGAGGCAAAAAGCGAGCTGCTCCAGCAGCAGAAGAAGAATCCATTTATGAAGCTGTCTGTACCACAAGCAGTTATTCGCTTCAAACAGGGATTTGGGCGATTGGTACGTACAGCGAGCGACCACGGAGTCGTTATCGTTTACGATACGCGTGTGATCGAATCCTATTATGGAAAGCACTTTTTGTACTCGTTACCGGGACCAAAAATGGAGCATATGCCATCGGAGCAAATGGTGCCCCGCATCGCCGAATGGCTCCAATCCGCCCCGGAGACAGAGGCACAACGGACGGACACCTAAAGTCCGTTACAATTAGGGGGAGCAAGTATGAAATCAGATAAAATTTCAGAGGCTGTCGTACGGAGATTACCCGTATATTTACGTTATCTGAATGCACTGCACAAACGGGAGGTGGCTACGGTCTCTTCTCAAGAGCTGGGACAGAGGTTAGATTTGAATCCGGCCCAAATTCGTAAAGATCTTGCCTATTTTGGCGATTTTGGTCGGAAGGGTATCGGTTACGATGTTTCTTATCTAATTGAGAAAATACGCCATATCCTGAAAATCGACCAGCAAATTAATGTAGTATTGGTCGGAGCGGGTAATCTGGGTCAAGCCCTATCAAACTATAACGCTTATTTAAAAGACAATATGAAGATTGTGGCGGTATTTGATGCGTTCCCGGATAAGGTTGGGACCAGAATCAATACCTTAGTCGTTCAGCCGATGGATGAATTGGAAACGACTGTAAAAGAAAAAAATATTCGAATCGGGATTATTACTGTACCTGATTTTGAGGCACAACACGTAGCTGATAGGCTCATTGAGAGTGGAATTGGAGCGATTTTAAACTTTGCACCTATCATTCTCAAGGCACCGGCTAACATTCGGATACATGCCACAGACTTTACAACTGACTTGCTTAGCCTCGCTTATTATCTGGAGGACGGAAAGGAAGAAGCACAATATGACAGTGAATAAATGGATGATTAAAAACGGTTCTTTTGCCGTGAATGGAACTGAAGCTGGGGTAATCCATGGTTTTATGATTGTGGAGGATAGCCGTATTACTTACATTGGCGAGACTCTGCCTGCGGGTGAGGAAGAGACAGAAGCAATCGACGGTAACGGGTTATTGTTTTTGCCTGGTCTGATTAATACTCATGGTCATGCGGCGATGTCTCTGCTGCGAGGGTATGGAGATGACTTGGCACTTCAAGTGTGGCTTCAGGAAAAAATGTGGCCTATGGAAGCCAAGTTTACATCTACGGATGTGTATTGGGGAACATCCTTGTCAGTGCTGGAAATGCTGAAAGGTGGAACCACAACTTTCCTGGATATGTACGATCATATGGATGAGGTGGCACGTGTAGCTGAAGAGTCGGGCATCCGTGCAAGTTTGATGCGTGGAGCCATTGGACTCTGTTCAGAAGAAGAACAGCGGATCAAGCTGGCTGAGGCCGTGACTTTTGCGCGTAACTGGCATGGAAAAGCAGATGGACGTATCACAACGATGATGTCTCCGCATGCCCCATACACATGCCCGCCAGCGTTTATTGAGAAATTTGTTCAAGCAGCACATGATCTCGATTTACCATTGCATACGCACATGTCCGAGACGATCGCCGAAGTTGAGCAAAACGTACGCGACTACGGTTTGCGTCCAGTTGCACACTTAGATAAGCTTGGCTTTTTCTCCCGCCCTTCACTTGTTGCCCACGGCGTACACTTGAACGACGAAGAGATAGCTTTATTAGCGGAACGAGGTGTGGCGGTTTCACATAATCCAGGCAGCAACTTGAAGCTGGCAAGTGGTGTAGCTAGAGTGCCTGAATTGTTGCGTGCAGGAGTTACTGTTTCTCTTGGAACAGACGGTCCTGCTAGCAATAATAACCTGGATATGTTCGAGGAAATGCGTCTGGCGGCACTCATTCACAAGGGAGTATCTGGCGACCCAACAGCAGTTCCTGCAAATGAAGCACTGCGTCTGGCAACAGAGTATGGTGCAAAGTCGATTGGTTTAAAAGAAGTAGGAGCGCTGGCAGCAGGCAACAAGGCTGACTTTATCGCGCTAGATCTGAATCAGGCCCATTTCTTGCCGCGTACAGATCTTATTTCCCATGCCGTATACTCTGCAAGTGCCAAAGACGTGGCTCATGTGTGGGTAGACGGTCGTCAGGTTGTGAAAAACGGCGAATGCCTGACGATGGACGAGGAACGTATCAAACATGAGGCACAAGCCGCCTTTGAAGGGCTGCTGTCGCGCTAATTCAGGTGTCACATCCCCTTAGAGAGGAAGCACAGGTTTGAAAAATAAGAAGAAATGGATAGCGGTCGCCATTTTGGCCGTAATACTGATCCTGGTCAGCATTTTCTGGTATTATTCCTACGTTACTCAAGACCAGGTGGCTGAGAAAAATGCCGCTATCATTAAGGCCAAGCAATCAGGTGGTCTGGTTAGCACGACTCAGACTTGGAAGTCTGTGTGGGATCAGATTTATTGGGTGGTTCAAGGGAAAAACGCACAGAATGAAAATATAATGGTGTGGGTTCCTTTTCAAAAAATGGAAGGACAACCTAACGTACCTGTCGCAGATCCAAGCGGTGTTCATACCGAGCTGATGAAAAACGGAGTCGACGAGCAAAAAATGACAGCGATAATTCAGCAGCAACTTCCAAATGCAAAAATTGTAAGGCTCCAACCGAGTGTGTTCAATGGCGAATATGTATGGCAACTGTTTTACGATGATGAAAGCCATCACAACTATACCTTTTACCGTTTCTCAGATGGAGCATCGACGGGGATAAAGTATACTTTGCCTAATTACTAGCGTGTTATGGGAGTAGTGATGATGGTGAAAGCAATGTATTGTTAAAAGAATAACTGATTGAAGTTGAAAAGACGTAAATGCGATTTAAATCGTATTTACGTCTTTTTTTGCTACTACGAAAATCACAACTCCTCCACACATTGCCTTCGATATTAGATTCACGTTATGATATACTATATTTTATAAGTGATAGACAAAAATGATAGAAAAATGAGTTGCTGATCTTTATAAGATCATGCAATTTGGTTGTTTGTTGACATTCGTCCCGTTTCTTCTGGGTTTTACATTTTGAGAGGAGGATGTTGTTTGAAATTGCGTGCAGTTCCTATTGTTGTGGCGGCCGTTGTGGCAGCCTTGTTGATGTTTGGGGGATGGTTCATTTACCGTCAGGTTACAATGCAAAGTCCTCTGGAAAAACTGGTATCTCAATATCCAGGCGTGACAAGCGCTCAAATAGATATTAAACAGGATCAGGTCGTATTGAAACTAGATCTCAAACCGCAGGCGGATGTGGCCGGATTGGTTGATGTGGTTAAGCAAAAAGGGCAATCCATCATTGGCAGCCGTACCATTAAGCTGGATATCGCAGATCGTTCCAATTCAGCACTGAATCAATGGTGGTCTGAGGCTATGTTTCCTGTAGCCGAAGCGATGGAAAATAAAAAGTATACTCAAATTTCATCTACAGTTGAGCAGATGAAAAAGAAAAAAGCAGGTATCAAGGCTGATACCGATATGGATTCAAACAATGTCTATATCCGACTCAGCGAAGGCAATGCGACTAAGTTTATCGTTTTGCCACGTCAATCTCAGCAAATGGGGGTATGGCCTAATGCCTAGATGGATCAAGGAAATATTAATCGGTATTGTGCCGGTGACTATTATATTTCTCGTTTTTATTGGGGTGAATATTATCCCTCTTTTGGTTGCGGGCGTGATGCTCAGCGGCTTGTTAATGCTCATGCATGCTCGTGGCGGCTTGGCCGTAGGTGCCGGGCAAGAGCGCAAACGTAAAAAAAATGGTCCGGACAAGCTGACTTTTGAGGAAATTGGTGGACAAGAAAGCGCTAAACAGGAATTGCGTGAAGCCTTGGATTTTTTGAATCGGCATGATGAAATTTCCAAATTTGGTATTCGTCCATTGAAAGGCGTTTTGCTTACAGGCCCTCCGGGAACAGGAAAAACGCTGATGGCGAAAGCAGCTGCACACTACACCAATTCTGTGTTTGTTGCAGCTTCAGGCAGTGAATTTGTTGAAATGTACGTGGGTGTCGGTGCAGGTCGTGTCCGTGAGTTGTTTCGGGAGGCTCGCACTCGTGCAGCCAAGGAAAAGAAAGAAAATGCAATTATTTTTATTGACGAGATTGATGTTATTGGTGGTAAGCGTGAGGGTGGACAGCAACGAGAATATGATCAGACTTTGAATCAGTTGCTGACAGAAATGGATGGCATTTATTCGGCAGATACACCGCGGATATTACTTATTGCGGCAACAAACCGTAAAGAAATGCTGGACAGCGCCTTAACGCGTCCAGGACGCTTTGACCGCCATATTCAAGTAGACTTGCCTGATAAGAAGGGCCGTCTTCATATCCTTAAAATTCATGCCAAAAACAAACCGATTCAGGAAGATGCTAATTTGGACAAAATCGCTGAGGAGTCTTACGGTTTTTCCGGTGCACAGTTGGAGAGCGTCATGAATGAAGCGGCCATCTATGCAATGAGACAGGATCGTCAAATGATTGCGCAGAGTCATCTATCCATGGCGATTGACAAGGTGATGATGGGTGAAAAAACAGACCGAGAATCAACATTGGAAGAGAAAAAACGTGTAGCGATTCACGAGCTGGGACATGCTATTATGGCTGAAATCGTCCGTCCCGGTAGCGTAAGTCAAGTAGCGCTCAGCCCGCGTGGGAAAGCGCTCGGTTACGTGCGTCACAATCCACAGCAAGAACATTATTTATATACCAAGCAGTACCTGGAGGAGCAGATTATGATCTCGCTCGCAGGGGCTACTGCGGAAGAAATGTACTATGGCGGTCGAAGTACGGGCTCAAGTAATGATTTTGAGCAGGCGCTGAACATTGTTCATACGATGATGACTTCAGGTTTGACTTCTCTTGGGATTATTAACATGGAAATGGTTACAAAAGAGGAACTTATGCGGGAAAATGGCGAAATTATGAATGACCTGCATAATCGGACTTTGGAGTTGCTGGAAAAGCATCGTCCTGTGTTCGACAATTCTCTTGACATTCTAATGAAGGAAGAAACTCTGTCCGGGGATCAATTTAGATGTCAATTTAGTGAAAATGCTTTATTACCAGCATAATTTTTTATGCTGGTTATTTTTTTTTACTTTTAGTCCGTGCTAAGATATTATTATCTATTGGGACATAAACATGTATTTTTCGACAAAGAAGGATACAATATATGAGAGTGACCAGGAAAGGGTGGAGTTAAGAACCATGCAATTTAAAAAAATCGGCGTCATTGGCGGCGGCACCATGGGACAAGGTATTTCTGAAATGCTCGCGTCCAAAGGAATCGATGTGCTGCTAGTAGAGCAGACACCAGAGAAACTAGACTACGCTTATAATATGATTGAAACAAGTCTAGACAAGCAACTGGAAAAGTGGGCAATCACCCAAGCAGAGAAAAAACTGATTTTATCTCGCATTGAAAAAGTATCCCATTTGGCGGAGCTCGCTAGCTGTGATATGGTCATTGAAACCATTACAGAGAATCTGGACGAGAAGAAAGTTGTTTTCCAAGAGCTGGATCATGTGTGTCCAAGCAACATTATTCTTGCAAGTAATACATCCACGCTGAGCCTGACCGAGCTTGCCAGCTCGACCAAGTATCCAGAGCGTGTTATTGGTATGCACTTTATTTATCCAGTATCCCGTATTGATCTGGTAGAAATTATTCGTGGTTTGAAAACTTCAGACGATACCTTTGAAAACACGAAAATGTTCGTAGAAGAAATCGTGGAGAAAAAAGGAGTCATGATCTATGAATCTCCTGGCTTTGTAACTAGCCGGATTATCTGTCTGCTAATTAACGAAGCAGCTCATGTACTTCAAGAGGGCGTAGCTTCTGCGGAAGATATTGACGATGCTATGCGCATCGGCTACAACTTCCAAAACGGTCCTTTGGAAATGGCTGACCGCTTTGGTCTGGATTCCGTTTTGGCTGCTTTGGAGCGGATGTTCCGTGAATTTGGCGAACTGAAATACCGTCCGTCCATCGTCCTGAAGAAAATGGTGCGTGCAGGTAATCTGGGCGTAAAATCGGGCGAAGGCTTCTTTAAGTATGACAAGGATGGTGACCGGATATGAAAATTCTCGTAATCAACGCAGGGAGTTCTTCCCTGAAATACCAATTGTATGATATGACGGACGAGTCCGTTTTGGCAAAAGGATTGGTAGAGCGTATCGGTATGGACTCTTCAATTCTGACGCATAAACCAACCAATAAGGAAGAATACACTGAAGTTAGCGAAATTTTGGAGCATACTACTGCCATCCGTAAAGTGCTGAATGCACTCACAGATGCAGAGCATGGTGTTATCTCCAGCATTAGCGAAATTCAGGCTGTGGGCCATCGTGTGGTTCATGGAGGCGAAATCTTCAAACAGTCAGCGCTCGTAACTCCTGAAGCGAAGAGTGAAATCCGTCGCTTGTTCGACCTGGCTCCACTGCATAACCCAGCATCCATGATGGGGATTAAAGCGGCTGAATTGAATATGCCAGAAGTCCCACAAGTTGTGGTATTTGATACTTCGTTCCATCAAACCATGCCAGAAAAAGCTTATATGTACGCCATACCGAGAGTGTTGTACAATAAGTACAAGGTACGTCGTTACGGTGCACACGGCACTTCCCATGACTTTGTAAGTAAGGAAGCTGCCAAATTTGTCGGCCGTCCTTTGGAAGACCTGAAGATTATCACTTGCCATATCGGTAATGGTGGTAGTGTAACAGCAGTTCAAGGCGGTTTGTCTGTAGATACTTCCATGGGTATGACTCCACTGGAAGGACTGATGATGGGTACTCGTAGTGGTGATTTGGATCCAGCAATCGTACCTTATGTCATGAACAAAGAAGAATTGACTGTCAATGAGGTCAATTCGATGCTGAACAAGCATAGTGGACTTCTAGCTATTTCTGGTATCAGCAGTGATATGCGTGAAATCACTGAAGGTATGGAAAAAGGCGAAGCTAATTCTACATTGGCATTTGAAATGTATGAATACCGTCTGCGCAAGTATATTGGTTCGTATGCTGCCGCAATGAACGGGGTAGACGTAATTGTATTTACGGCAGGCGTAGGCGAGAACTCCATCGTTCTGCGTAAGAGAGTGTTGGAACAACTGACATTCCTCGGTATCGAGCTGGATGAATCATTGAATGCTATTCGTTCTGGCGAGATTCGCCGGATTACAACTGCAAATTCAAAGGTAGAAGTACTGATCATTCCAACAAACGAAGAACTGGTAATTGCCCGTGACACGTTCCGTCTGGTTCAGTAGTTCGGTCCCTAAGTGTAAACTTTATACATGTGGAACTATGGTTTAAGTACCACATGCACCAAACAGCGAGAGCAAACAGCCTGACCCAAGGGGAAGGGCTGTTTGATTTTCGGTTTAAGGAGAGAGACGGTCATGACAAATAAAAGTACGATTGCCCAAGTGGGCCGCCATGTAGGGGAAACGGTTACAATCGGCGCTTGGGTAAACAATAAGCGGTCTAGCGGTAAAATTCAGTTCCTGCAGCTACGTGATGGTAGCGGTTATATTCAAGGGGTTATCGTAAAAAGCGAAGTGTCTGAGGATATTTGGAATGATGCCAAATCCTTGACTCAAGAAAGCTCCCTATATGTAACTGGAGTCGTGCGAGAGGAGCCGCGCAGTCAATCGGGCTATGAATTAACGGTTACAGGTATTGAAATCATTCATTTGACCGAAAACTACCCGATTACCCCTAAAGAGCACGGTGTAGATTTCCTGATGGATCATCGCCATTTGTGGTTGCGTTCCGCCAAGCAACGTGCAGTTCTGATCATACGGGCGGAAATTATCCGTGCTGTACAGGAATTTTTCAACGGCAACGGTTTTACGAAGGTAGACCCGCCTATTTTGACTCCTTCTTCTGCAGAAGGCACAACAGAGTTGTTCCATATCAAATATTTTGACGAAGATGCCTATTTGACACAAAGCGGGCAGTTGTACATGGAAGCTGCGGCAATGGCGCTGGGTAAAGTATATTCCTTTGGTCCAACCTTCCGTGCGGAAAAGTCCAAAACACGTCGTCACCTGATTGAGTTCTGGATGATCGAGCCTGAGATGGCTTTTGTGGATCATGAAGAATCCTTGCGCGTTCAGGAGCAGTTTGTAAGCCATATCGTGCAGTCTGTTCTGAAAAATTGTGCGAAGGAGCTTGAAGCCATCGGACGCGATGTTTCGAAGCTGGAGCAAATTCAAGGCGAGTTCCCACGGATTACGTACGATGAGGCGATTGCCTTCCTTCAAGGTGAAGGATTCGATATCCCGTGGGGGGAAGACTTTGGTGCTCCTCATGAAACAGCTATTGCCGAAAGATATAACAAGCCTGTGTTCATTACGCATTGGCCGACTCACATTAAAGCATTCTATATGAAACCTGACCCATCCCGCCCAGAGGTTGTTCTGTGTGCTGATATGATCGCTCCTGAAGGTTATGGCGAAATTATCGGGGGTTCCCAACGGATTGATGATCCAGCATTGATGGAAGAGCGTTTTAACGAGCATAACCTGGCACGTGAAGCCTATCAATGGTATATGGATCTTCGCACATATGGTTCCGTTCCGCATTCTGGCTTTGGATTGGGACTGGAGCGTACAGTAGCATGGATTTGTGGACTCGATCATGTACGTGAAACGATTCCGTTCCCACGCATGCTGTATCGTTTGTATCCATAATCAATGACAGGATCATTCGACAAGACATCAGCGGCAGAATGGGCGGAGGGAGTAGCCTATGCTATGGAAACCGGAATGGTTCAAATTCCCTACGCTCTGCTCAAGCATTATCGGACGCTTCGGCTGACGGATGGTGAAATGCTGCTACTGATGCAGTTACTTGCATTTAAACAAGCGGAACGTAATGAATTTCCGACATGGGAGCAATTGCAGGCTCGTATCGGATGCACTGCAAACGAAATCGCGCTTTATTTCAGTAAGCTCATGAAAGAAGGGTTTTTGCGAATAGATTCCGTGGAAGACCGCAGCTCATCCGTCCAATTTGAACGTTATAACTTGGCGGGTCTGTATCGCAAGCTGGCTGAATGTATGATCGCCGAGCGTTCGGAGCAGCGCGATGAAGATGACATTTTGTTTGCCGGGAAGCCCGATTTACTGAATGGATTATCAGAATCCCCAATTACAGAAGAACGAAATTTATTTACGATTTTTGAGAAAGAATTCGGACGACCCTTATCACCGATGGAATACGAGACGATCAGCAGTTGGGTGGATCAGGATCGGTATCCGGAGGAACTGATTTTACTGGCTTTGAAGGAAGCGGTGTTTGCTGGGAAGGTACACTTCCGGTATATAGATCGTATTTTGCTAGAATGGAGCCGAAACCGGGTCCGTAATGCACAGGATGCGAAAGAATATGCCCAGCGATTCCGTGGTGGCGGTCGCAATTAAAGTAGCAGACTGAGCCTTTTAGGTAGTAAATTGATGCACTATGGCTTTCACATTGAAAGGGCGATACATGGACAACCGGGGAGTTTCGCCTGTGCAGATGAAGGGCAGAAAATTAAAGTGATTAAGTAGACTTTAATGATAGAGGACACACCTTTCCGATTTGGAGGGTGTGTCCTTTTTAAATTTTTTTTTCGAAATATGCAGGGGGAGAAAAATTCCTGGCGTCTATAGTATTGGGAAGGGGGAGAGCGTCATTGATATAGAGAGAATCATTGAACGAATCCGGTCTGGTGATCGGCAGGCGTTCCGTGAGATCGTAGAGCTGTACAGCAAGCATGTATTTCATGTGGCCTATTCGGTACTGCATGACAGCAAGGAAGCGGAGGATGCCGCGCAGGAGGCGTTCGTTCAGGTGTACAAGTCTCTCCCCCAGTACCGGAACGAAGGGTTTAAAACGTGGCTGAGCCGAATTGCGCTTCATAAAGCGTTGGATATCAAACGTAAACAAGACAGGCGGCCCGCAGAGCTTATAGACGTGGCGCAATCCCTTGTGCAGCTCCCTTCCCCGGATGAGGATGTACTGGCCCGTCTCATTCGTGAAGAGCAAACGGTAGAACTATTACAAAAAATCGCCCAGTTACCCCAGCAGCATCGGGATATTATTCAAGCTTACTATATGCAGGGTAAAACCTACGACCAAATTGCAGAAGAGACGCAGGTAGCTTTAAAAACGGTAGAGTCGAGACTCTATCGGGCACGAATATGGATTCGAAATCACTGGAAGGAGGAGGAATGGCAATGACTGACCAACAGGATAGACCGTGGATAGAAGGGCAAACGAATGACTGGCATGCATACATTACAGGAGCTTGTTCGATAGAGGAATCTACCCGACTGGAAAGGCTCTTATTGGAAGATGAACAGGCGCTTATGCTATATCTTGTCGCACTGGAGCAATTAGAGCCAACCTTGAAAGATTACTCTGCCTGGATGGACACGGAGCGCTTCACAGATCAGGTAATGGCTGTTCTTCCCGAGATAGAAATGGAACCAAATCAAGTTTTGTTCAAAAAACGCCGCTGGTTTGAAAAACCTGTGTTTCACTATGTTGTTGCCGCAAGTCTGACGTTGATCTTGCTGTCCAGTGGAGCCTTTGACAAAATGATGCCGCAAACAGGCGATAAGCCGATTCCTCCAAAAGAACGCGTCTCTTACAGTGAAGAAGTCATGCAAGCTACGACAACCTGGCTCGATAAATTAAAGCCCTAAATTAAGTTAAGGGTAAGATGAACAAGTTTAAAGTCAACCATCTGTTGGGAATTTGTATCAAGATCCCGTAAATAGAAAGGAAGTGTAGCAATGCCTTATACGGAACGAAGCAAGCTCTTGGCATTTCTATTGAACATTATTCCGGGTGTAGGACACTATTACTGGACCAGAAAAGCCAATGCGTTTGTATATACCATTTTGTTTTTCGGATGTCTGGCAGGGGGAATATTTTTTTCAGTGGTAGCAAGTGACGGAACGCCTTTTTTGGTGAGTATTTTTATTGCTGCTCTTTTATGGGGACTCAGCATGCTGCATATCGTGATTAGCTTATTACGTTACGATCCTCGCGCAGTCGCTGCTCCTTATCCCCCTCATGCAGGACCCAATCCATATGGCTTTTACTCGCAAAGTGGACCTTATGGACAGGCTGATTTAACAGGAGAGGTACCAGAGGGGGCAACAGACACAGGCACGAATGCCCCGGGGGCAGGTATGGGATATGCGCCGGGGTATAACCATTATCAACAAGGACATTATGGTATGGCAGGATCACCTGCTTTTCAAAAAGGATCGGACAATGAACGATTTTTTACGATTTTGCTGTCATTCATTCCTGGATTGGGGCACCTTCATTTGGGGCTGATGCAGCGTGGCTTGTCTTTTCTGCTATCCTTCTTTGGCTTTGGCGCGATCCTTATCTTTATTACGAGCATAACGAACGAATCCGGATTTTTGGCGTTTGCGGGCGTGTTGCCGATTATTTGGTTGTATTGTATGTTTGATGCGGTGCAGCATGTACATCGTAAACAAGCCGGAGACATTCTTCAGGACCGGACTTTGTTTGAGGAACTGGAGTATGGAAGAGTTGAGGGACGTCGTAGTAAAATGTTGGCTACCATTTTATCGGTATTTCCCGGTGCTGGGCATATGTATATTGGTTTGCAAAAACGTGGACTCCAGCTCATGCTACTGTTTTTAGGATTTATCTATATACTGGATGTGCTGCATCTTTCACTCTTTTTGTTCCTAATCCCGGTGGTGTGGTTTTACAGCTTTTTTGATGCATTGCAGCAGGTAAGCCGTTATGGACAGGAGCAGCTGATCGACAAGCCTGTGATCGGTATGTTTGCTCAATATCACCGTTGGGTAGGCTTGGGACTGCTTCTGCTAGGTGCATACTACATCCTGATTAACGTACTTGTTCCCACACTGGACCGTCTGTTCCCGGATGGACAAATTTACAATATAGTTGACATGTATTTACGAACCATTATTGTCTCCTTCCTATTAATTGGCGGCGGTGTTTGGATGATGATCGGTAATTCCAAATCTAAGCGAGCAAAGGAGAAACGATAAAATGGATACTGAATTTTCAAAGAGTGAGGCTTCCTTCAAGGGAGCCCATCACTCTCAGAACGATGTGAATGGGGCGATAGGCTTATTGGGCACTTCATCCCATAAGAATGGTCCCTCTAAGAACTCCAACGCGCCAACAGGGGTGTGGAAAGTCGGAAGGCTATCCATGGGGCTGTTCTTGGTGCTGCTGGGCGGTGTAACGTTTGCTTCCAAGTTTTGGGGAGCAGGCATACTGGATCAGGCGCTAACCTGGTGGCCTGTCGTATTTGTTTTGCTGGGATTGGAAATTTTAATGTATACTGCTTGGAAAGGGACACGTGAGCGCATTCGCTATGACCTGTTCAGTATGTTTATTACGGCGGTATTGGTTTTTTGTTGTATCGGATTTGCATTGGTCAGTTCCCTGGGGATCACTCCGCAAGTTAGAGAAATAATGAGTTCGGTTCAGGAAACAAGGATTCTTCCAGACTGGCATGAAAAACTGCCTGCCGGAGTAACTAAGGTGATTGTGCAGGGTGAAGATCCTTATGCGGTCAAAATTGACGCAACCACCTCACCGGAGGTGCATGTGTTCGGGAGTTATGTATATACAGGCAATGAGAATGATTTCAAAGGAACCGAGCTGTATCAGACCAAGCATATTGGAGATACACTATATGTACTTCTCAGCCAGGTTCCCACACGTTTTATGCAAACACATCATCAGCTGGACGTTACCATTGCGGTACCTGAGGGAATAGCGGTTACTGTGCGTGACAGTCAGGGAAATGTGATTGAAAAATAGAGAGTGTTTCCAGCTTCAGCTTTACATTTTGTATTATACGCGCGATACTTGTAAGGGAGCGTAACTTGATGATATGCATTCGAAGAGCGAATGTAACCGGAAAAGAGGGAAAAAATGATTTCATTGAATCCTGACACACTTACAGAGCGTGAAAATTATAAGCTGTTGACCGGAAGTATTATCCCAAGGCCGGTAGCGTTTGTAACGACTTTGAGCAGCGAAGGCGTGCTGAATGGTGCTCCGTTCAGTTATTTTTCCATCGTTGCCGCCGAGCCGCCGCTGCTGTCTGTATCCGTACAGCGTGTCGATGGAGTTTCCAAAGATACAGCACGTAATGCGATGGAGCATAATGCTTTTGTCGTACATATTACAGACGAAGACAATGTGGGGGCGGTGAATGTGACGGCTTCCCGTCTGGCGCCGGAGGAGAGTGAGGTTGCACTGGCAGGTCTTACCCCGATTAAGAGTACAAAAATCGCCGTTCCTGGTGTGACTGAAGCGAAAATACGGTTGGAATGTATTTTGGAGAAAGTGATACCGCTGGGAGGCAAGGAGGACACACCTGCCTGTGATCTATTAATTGGGCGTGTAGTGCAGTATCATTTGTCGAAGGAAGCGTACCAAAATACATATGTGATTGCCAAGGAGTTGCGTCCGGTGAGTCGGTTGGCTGGAAACAACTATGCGAAGCTAGGAGAGCAATTCACGCTGGAACGTCCCCAATAGGGGACGTTTTTTTACAACATCAAGTAAAAGGAATTTGCCAGGCAATGAAAATATTCAAAGATGTTTGTAGGATTTAGGAGATCGAGGGTTTAGAATGGGCTCCTACTGGGTTGGGGTTCCCTGATGAAAAATCATTTGCCATTGCCCTTCATTTAATTTCCAAATGGAACTTCTTAATGACTTATTTCCGGTATCAATCGACTCAGTACAGTATGTTGCATGTACAAAATCTGAAGATAACACCTTTATGTTAAAGTCAGTAATCACAAATGGTATCCTCTAATTCTCAACTCACCTTATCACCCCAGTTGCCTTTCAATTTTCAGTGATATCTTCATCGGATTTAAAAGCTCAATTTGAGAAAAAAAGATTAGATTTTATGTCGCCAGTAGGACAGGTTGCTTTTTTAATAAAAAAAAGAACGTTCCGTGCTTTCGCTAGGTTCCGTTCTCGATATTCAATGACCACTTTTACAATTCAATGATATGCATCTTTAATATTTATGATTTATTCATTTCGAAGTTTTCAGTAGTAGGGAGCGATAGGTCGTTTCAAACAGAAATTCAAACGCCTCTAGATGCTTTTTAGCTTCAAACACATCACGACCCCATGCATAAATGCCATGATTACGCAATAAAATTCCTGGAACCTGATCATTCAGCACTCCTGGTACCAGCTGGGCAATCGAGGCGATATCAGCATAATTTGGCAGCACGGGAATCTGGATGGCGGCATTTTCCTCCCAAATGTTAAAAGCCTTAATGAGCTCGATGCCTTGCACAGGTACAAAGCCCTGCTCGCCATAGTATTCAGAAATCAGGTTGTTAAACACGGTATGCACATGAAAAACTGCTCCACAGCCTGTCAGGCGGTAAATTTCGCAATGGATGAGCGTCTCTGCACTTGGTTTGAGGTTTGTGGCTTCTGCTGCTTTTCCGTATTGGTCTACGAACAGAAAATCCTCAGGAGTGCGTTTGGTCTTATCCTTGCCGCTAGCGGTGACTGCAAAATAAAATTGTTCAGGATGAAAATCACCGATTCGGATCGACAGATTGCCGCTTGTACCTGGGAACCAGTTACGAGAGGCGAATAGCTCCTTGACATCAGCGAGTTCTTCCAACGAACGGCGTTTTTCCTCGAATGAAATGTCTGCCAAGTTAAAACTCATTACAGTACCCCCTGCTCCTGTTTTTGCTTTAAATCCTCGATAATATCATCAAATGTCTCAAAGGGTACATGCGGTACGCCAAGCTCTTGACACTTTAATGTTAGATGCGAGCGGGAGTACACAAGATCGGCAATTTTGGCACCTTCAAAATCGGTCAGACTGTCGCCAATCAAAATCCGTTCGTATTGCTCGGGAGGGTATTGACGAATGACGGTCGTTTTGCACATGCCGCAGTCATTCTTACACGGCTCCTCACATCGATGCGGCCACGTGATCTGGATGTGAGTCCCGGAAAAATCTGCTCCGTTGCAAAAGATGTGATCCTGCGGGATGTCGAACGGTTCTAGCAATGGATCAATAAAAAAATCAATGCCCCCGCTAGTAACAAAAAATTCAATCTGCTGCTCTCGTACAAAGTCCAAAAAGCGTGCAAAGCCCTCACGTATACCCGCTTGTCCAAGTACATATGTGATGATGTCTTCCTTAAGTTCTGAAGGCATCAGGGCGAACATCGCATCTACGCCTTCACGAATGGACATATGTCCGCTCACGATTTGATGCATGATGGGCTCATAGCCCGCAGGCTTATAATGCTTCATAATAGCGACAATATTATCGCTGTTTGTAATGGTCCCGTCAAAATCGCAAAAAATGACGGGCTTCTTGGCAGTGCTCATCGTTCGCCTCCCCACGTGTCGAGCGCAGATTGCAGCTCGGGATGAGTGCGGGCGTATGGTGCCAGCGGGACATTTTGCTGGACCGCTTCAATCGCTTGCACAAAGGCGCGTCCGCCAGCTTCCGTACCCAGCGGATGTCCGTGAATACCTCCTCCAGCGTTAACCACCACATCGGTACCAAAATCGCGGACAATGAGCGGCACTAGGCCGGGGTGTATCCCTGCGGAAGGGACAGGCATGCAGGCCTTCAGCGGTGAATCACGGGTGATCAGCTCATCGCGGATCGCCATGTTTTCCTCACGTGGCATCGTCACTGAACCGTAAGGAGAAGGGAAGAGGACGAGATCAGCGCCAGCCAGCCGCATAAGCTGACCAAGCAGGACGGACGCCGAAATACCATAATGAGGCGAGGGGTAAGCAGCACCTGCTAATGAAGGATGGGCTGCAATCGGTACTGAAACGGCGGGATCGCTGCTAAGTTCATGCAGCACATCATAACCGTAGGCCAGTACGTTAAACAGTAACGCGTTCGCGCCTGCGTCGATAGCTTTGAGGGCTTGCGCCCTGAGCTGCGAGGTTGGACCGGTTAAATTAGCGGCATACAGCAGCTTTTTACCAGTTTCACGCTCAGCCGCTTCGGCAGCTCGGATACAAGCTTCGACACGTTTTTCAATCGGCGTCAGCGCATTTTCAAATAAGATCTCGTCGTCCTTGATCAGATCGACGCCGCCGAGAGCCTGACGGGTAAACTGTTCACGCAGTTCGTCCAAATTGAGCCCGATCACGGATTTAAAAATGCTCATGAGCAGAGGCCGGTCATACACGCCAAGCTGCTCGCGCAAGCCGCTGATACCGAATTTCGGTCCTGAAAAAGCAGAGAGGAATGCTTCCGAGAACCCCAGCTTCATCAGCTTAATTCGGCCGTCCATCGAAATTTTGCCGAAGACTGTAACTAGCAATGCGGGAATGTCTCGGCTGAAATTGACATCCGGGTAAGCAATCGTCAAGTCGGCGTATCGCTCACCGGGGCCTCCATCGTGAATATCTACAGATTGAACAGAGCCGAGATGTTTTTGCATCGCATCCCGCTTGGCCTGCGGGAGCTCAGTCCAGCTGCCCACCGTCATACCGATGGCAATAGATTGGGCCTTTTGGTTAAAATCAGCTTTGTCATCGTATATTCGGTAGGTCGCCAGGCAATAGCTCACTCAATTCCCTCCTTAAGTACAGCTCCCATCTCGCGGGATCGTTCAGCGCAGCGCTGCACCGCCGCAATCACTGTTTCGTAGAAGTCACCTTTGTCCAGTGTCTCCAATGCAGCTACCGTGGAGCCATTAGGAGACATGATTTTGTGACGAAGGGCAGAAGGCTCCTCTCCGGTTTGCTGCACCATGCGTGCTGCACCAAGCGCAGTTTGCACTGTTAGTTCGTGCGCTTGTTCAGGAGTCAAGCCACCGCGGATTCCCCCAGCAATCATGGCTTCCATTAAGTAGTAGACATAGGCTGGGCCGCTTCCGGAAATGCCGGTCAATACATCCATTTTCTCTTCTTCTATAACCGTGACTGTACCTACAGATTCGAACATTGTAAGCACGTTTTTACGTTGACTTTCGCTGATCTCCTTAGAAAAGCTGATGCCTGTGGCTCCCAGTCCAATCGAGCTGGATGTATTGGGCATCGTCCGCGCGATTGGCTGCTTACGACCAAGCAACGTTTGCATGGTACGAATAGACAATCCGGCGATGACCGAAATGATCAGCTGTTCATCTGACAGGAGGGGACCAAGCTGTCCAAGTGCCCCGGCAGCATCTTTAGGCTTCATGGCAAGCACGATCACTGGAGAATGACGCAGCAGTTCTGTTTTGGCGGCATCTTCAGTTTGGAACAATACTCCGTATTGCTGTTGAAGTTCTTCAAGACGAGCCTGATTACTGCGGTTGATAACGGTAATACCGCCACGTTTGACGACAGAACGATTCGTCATCCCACGAATAATAGCCTCAGCCATTGAACCTGCCCCGAAAAACGTAATTTGCTCGTTAATTAACACTTTTGTTTGTGATTCACACATGGATTCATACCTCCAAAGATACGGATTGATTTATGATATTATTCCCTGATTTGTCCAGTACCGTACACGCGGTATTTGGTTGAAGTCAAGGCAGGCAATCCCATGGGGCCGCGGGCATGTAATTTTTGTGTGCTGATTCCGATCTCGGCCCCAAATCCAAACTCGAAGCCATCCGTGAAGCGGGTGGATGCATTGTGGTACACGGCTGCCGCGTCCACTTCTTGCAGAAAACGATCGGCATGAGCTTTATTCTCAGTGACAATACACTCTGAATGCATCGTACCATAACGGGCAATATGCTCCAGTACTTCGTCCAAATTGTGTACGACTTTAACGTTTAAGATGTAATCATTGTACTCGGTACCATAATCCTCTTCCGTGGCAGGAACAGCCCAAGGAGCCAGTTCTCGTGTCCGTGCACAGCCGCGCAGCTCAACCCCGACATCACGAAAACGTTCAGCCAATCCTGTTAAATGTGTTTGTGCATAATCCGAGTGTACGAGCAGTGTTTCCATCGAGTTACACACGGACGGTCTTTGTACCTTCGCATTGAGTGTAATCGCTTCGGCCATTTCTGTATTTGCTGTAGCGTCCAAGAATGTATGGCATACGCCAGCCCCGGTTTCGATGACAGGCACGGTAGCATTCTGAACAACATTTTGAATGAGTGAACGCCCGCCGCGTGGAATAATCACATCCAGCAAGCCGTTCAAGGTGAGCATTTCATTGACGGAGGCACGATCTGAATCTTCAATGAGTTGAAGCGCCTCGCGTGGCACGGCTGTTGCGTCTAGCGCCTGCTGAAGCACTTCAATGATCTTGCGGTTGGAGGAGAGAGCAGCCGAACCACCGCGCAGTACAACCGGATTGCCTGTTTTCAAGCACAGGCCCGCTGCATCCACGGTTACATTTGGACGCGCTTCATATATGATACCGATGACACCCAGCGGTACACGTATTTTTTCAATTCGTAGACCATTGGGACGTTCAATTTGCTCAAGCGTGTCGCCGACTGGATCAGGTAGCGCCGCAATCTGGCGTAATCCTTCGGCAATAGCCCCGATTCGCTCCTCGGTCAGCTTGAGGCGGTCGAGCAGTGATTCGGATGTTCCCAGTTCCCGTCCACGTTTCAGGTCATTATGGTTTGCTGCAATCAGCTCTTCTGTATGGTTCACTAGAGCTTCTGCCATAGCAAGCAATGCTTCGTTTTTTTGTGCTGTAGTCAGTCGGTTCATAACCCCGGCACTTTTTTTCGCAAGACTTGCTTTGGTGCGTACTTCGCTGAATTGGTTATCCGCTGTTATCGCTGTGTTTGTCGTTAAATCACTCATATTATGGCCTCCCTACATACATAATGTAATCCATTCATCCCTGTGGATCACCTCAAGCCGATGGATGGGACCAATTTTGCCCACAACCTCGCCGCTAGGTAAACCTTGTACCATTCTAAGCTGTTCATCATCATAATTGACAATGCCTCGTCCTAACACCTTATTTTCCGGTCCCAGTACCTCAACGACATCTCCGGCATGAAAGCTGCCCTCGACACGCCGTACGCCAACCGGAAGCAGACTATGTCCTCCGTGTACCAACGCTTCTTCGGCCCCTTGGTCTACATGCACCGAGCCCAGAGGGGTGGACATAAATCCAAGCCATTGTTTTTTCATCGGCAGTGAAGAGAGGTGGGTATCAAAATAAGTGCCCGGTCCGTGTCCTTCGACAGCTGCGTTCAGATCGCCATTTGCGCTTACTCGGCCGACATATACAGGCACACCGCCGCGTGTAGCAACTTTGGCAGCCTCGATTTTGGAGCGCATGCCGCCAGTCCCTACTGCTGATCCAGAACCTCCGGCTAATGCATAAATCTCTTCAGTAATTTCCTCGATACGTTCAAAACGTACGGCGTTTGGATGCTTGCGCGGGTCAGCCGTATATACGCCATCGGTATCCGTGATGATAATCAAATGCTGAGCTTTAACCAGATTGGCAACTAGTGCAGACAGCATATCGTTATCGCCGAATTTCAATTCGTCAATCGATACGGTGTCATTTTCGTTAAAAATCGGGATAACCTGCTGGCGCAGCAATTCTTCTACAGTCATTCCGGCGTTGTTCATCCGTTTGCGGCTCAAAAAGTCACTACGGGTGAGCAGAACCTGTGCGATCACGAGGTCAAAATTTTTAAAAGCCTGCTCATAGGCTTGCATGAGAAGAGCTTGGCCGACGGCAGCTGCCGCTTGCTTCTCATGCAGCAGTTTGGGCCGAAAGGGATACCCAATCTCCCGGAATCCGGCGGCTACAGCGCCTGATGTAACCAGCAGCACTTCATGGCCTTTTGCACGAAGCAAGCTGATTTCCCTAGCAAAATAAGCGATGGCTTCCCGATTCAGGCCACCTTCCACTCCAGTCAGTGAGCTGCTACCGATTTTAATGACGATACGTGTTGACAAGACGTCCACTTCCTTAATTTTACTCTTTTTAATGCAAAAAAACTTCCATCCTTTGTATGCAAAGGACGAAAGTTTGTGCTTCCGCGGTACCACCTTCATTGATGATTCATGATCATCCCACTTAAAACCTGTTAACGGCAGGGACCGCCTGATTGCGCAGGGCGCTCGGGGATAGGAGTTGGGAGAGAGTCCAGGTAAATTCTTGCAGCCTATCGGAATTTACTCTCTGAACAGGACCGGGTCTCTCTTAATAGTCCCTTCAACGCGCTAAATGATATTGGATACAGAATACCACGAAAAGACCAGGTTTGGCAAAGAAGTTGTAGCTGGAAAATACGGCTTAACCAAACAGGTTTAGCTTGCCAATTCGATCAGCTGCCTCGGTCAGTCGGGTTTCTGAGCTTAGAAGCCCTGCCCGCACATACCCTTCGCCGCCGCTACCAAAGCCGATCCCTGGAGCGACAGCCACCTTGGCTTCACGCAGTAGCAGATCGGCAAAAGAAGCCGAGCTATAGCCCTGCGGCACAGGTAACCAACTGAAGAAGGAGCCGCTTGGGCGTGGCGCCTTCCAACCTATATGCCCAAGTGCATCATAAAAAGCGTTACGGCGTGATTCATAGCGGGCCACCAGCTGGCCTACGCACTCTTGCGAAGACGTCAGAGCTGTCGCCGCTGCTGCCTGAATGCCGCCAAACAGGCTTACATAAATATGGTCCTGCAGCAGATTAATCAGTGAAATAATTTTGGCATTACCGAGCGCGAAACCAACACGCCAGCCGGCCATGTTGTATGTTTTGGACAAGGTATAAAACTCAATTCCCACGTCCTTAGCCCCCTCAGCCTGAAGGAAGCTCACTGGCCGTTCGCCATCGAATCCAATAGCGCCATAGGCAAAATCACTGGCAACCACAATATTGTTACGTAGCGCAAATTCAACCGTATCCTCGTAGAAGGAGAGTGGGGCAGTTGCCGCAGTGGGATTATTCGGATAATTAAGAAACATTAATTTGGCGCGGCGGCGATCTTCTTCGGCAATGGCCTCATAATCGGGCAGAAAACGGTTCCCTTCCTTTAAGGGGAGAAATGACATTTCCGCTTTAGCCAAGGCTACGCCCGACCAGTAATCCGGGTAGCCGGGATCAGGGACGAGACACACATCGCCCGGATTGAGTAAGACTTGCGGTAGCTGAACCAAGCCTGTTTTCCCGCCAAACAGGATGGCGACCTCGCTTTCCGGGTCAAGCGTTACACCGTAATCCTCCTGATAGCGCTGGACAACGGCTTCTTTGAGAAAGCTGTAGCCGCGAAAAGGTGAATATTTATGGTACAGCGGGTTATCTGCTGATTCCTGTAAAGCTTTTACAATATGGGGTGGAGTAGGAGTGTCCGGGTTTCCCTGTCCGAGATTAATGACATCATGCCCTGCTGCAATTTCACGATTTACATTTTGTACAAGTGTGGCAAAAAATTGAGTGGGTAACTGTTTCATGACGTCAGCTGAGGGAATAGAAAAATGAGTCATCAATGTACACGACCTTTTGGAATAGTTTAAGAAACAATCTATCACGATTTTACCGAGTTGTATAGGAGGAATTGAGCTTTCATGGTTGCGTAATCCAGATTAATCGGTCTATGATGGGAGAAAATACCGGACGATAGGACACGGGAAGTTCCGGCTCACAGAGAGGATGAAGGACTTTGACGTATCAGGAAGCTCAGCCATTCGGTGTGGCACTTATACAAGCTCATATAGAGATAGGAAATCCCCCGAAAACCACAGTCATATCCGATCTTTAATGGAACAAGCGGTGAAGGCCGAACAAAAGCCAGATCTGATTGTTCTACCGGAAATGTGGAATACGGGTTATGCCTTGGATCGCATTCATGAGCTGGCAGACGAAGAAGGGACGGAGACTCGGGCATGGATAGCAGCATTTGCCGCCACCCATCAAGTGAATGTAGTAGCAGGGTCAATCGCAGAGAAAAAAAGCGACGGTCATGTGTATAATACGATGCTCGTTTTTGACCGTACAGGCAAAGAGATAGCTTCGTACTCCAAAATTCATCTGTTCCGACTTATGGATGAAGAGAAATATTTACAGCCTGGCGAGGAAAAGGTTGTATTCGCACTGGATGGCGGGATTCAGGCTGGGGCGTCAATCTGCTACGATATCCGTTTTCCTGAACTGGCCCGCAGTCTGGCTCTGTCCGGCGCAAATTTGCTAATCGTACCCGCAGAATGGCCTCATCCCCGGCTTCATCACTGGCGTACCCTGCTGACCGCACGGGCTATTGAAAATCAGATGTATGTCATCGCTTGTAACCGAGTAGGTCGTAGCGGAGATACCGATTTCTTCGGGCATTCGCTCATCATTGATCCATGGGGAGAAATGATTGCCGAGGGCGGAGAACAGGAGGAAATTCTCACAGGATCAATTGAATCAGCCTTGGTTCAGGACGTGCGCGGGCGTATTCCGGTGTTTGAAGATCGGCGTCCCCTGCTGTATGACCGATAGTTAGTGTAGAAAGGATAATCCATGCTTAAGGAACGCATTGAATTTTTGTGTAAAAAGAAAAACCTATCCCGTAAAGAACTGGTAGACGGATTGGTTACACCTGCACATTTTGCGAATATACTGGCTGATCGTTACCCGCTGGCTGAGGATCTGGCTGAGCAAATTGCTGAGCGCCTAGGTGTACAACCTTCTTACCTATTGCGTGCATCGGCAGAAGATGAGGAGACGCTGGCTACAGCGGATAAGATTTTCACAGAGCTGTCCAAGCTGGCTAATCCCGCTACGGAAAGCTATGTGGATCAGTTGGAGGATCGCAACGATTCGCTCGTGGTGGAAATGACGACTTATTTAATGAAGGCTGTTTATTTTCAACAGTTAAATGACCCAACGGCCTATGATTATTTGCATCAAACCTATTTGAATTTTTACTTGGAGAAGTTTGGTCGCTCGGATGAGGTGGAGCTGCCTGTACCGCTAAAAAAAGCAATTTTATTTTATAAAATTCAGTATTTCCGCTCTAAAAATCATTATTATGATGTACTAAATAATGTTACGCAGCTAATCCGCCTGGTGGAAGAAGGGACGGAAAACTGGCTCAATGCGCAAAACATTATGATGGAGGCCTGCATTCAGGTCAAGCAATTTGATCAGGCAAAGCAGGTATTTGAGCAGACGATGCGCAGAGTATATGATGATCGGCTTTTTCACCGTTTGACGGGTCTGTATGTGGCTTACAGCGGATATTGTTTTGCTATGGGTTCTGTACAGGAAGCACTGTTAACGTTGTCTATGGCGGAGGCCAATTTGGTCTATTTGGAAAATGCAGCAGATATGCTCACGACGATCCTGAACAATCGGATTATTATGCTGACGTCGATTGGCGAGCTGGATAAGGCCTTGGAGGAAGTGGTGCGTTTTGAAGCACTGGTGAGTCGGGAGCGAGAGGAAATGCAACAAATGATGCTGCCCGTTACGCTGATATATCGCTGCGAGATTGCGTTTGCCCGGAAAAACTGGGGGCTGCTCTCACAGCATCTGGATCAGCTGCGTAAAACTAATCTGACAACGGATCAGCAAATGGGGCTTGATTTTTATGAAAGCCAGCTTGCGCTTGCCCAGGGAAAACAGGATGCTTTTTGGAAGCATGCTCAGCAATGCTTGCCTTATTTTGAAGCCCTCCAGCATCCTGCGCGGCTTGAGCAACTATATGAAACGCTGGCTGTAGTGTCCGAGGACAGTCGTCGTTATAAAGAATCATCAGCGTATTATCGTAAACTGGTCTATCTTTTGCGTAAAAAATAGTCTGAATGCATTCGTTTTTCACAAAACGATCAGATGATCGTGTAAAAGAATGCTCCGAAGTGCGCAAAATTTTGTGCAAACCGCCCCAAAGTTCAAAACTAAACCGACAAAATACAGTTTAAAGCTGCTGTTTTTTCGGTTTTTTTGTATGTGCCAAAACATATTGTGATGCCGGATACCGTCTTCTATACTGAATTCATAAGGCACAACAACAATACAAAATATGAGGTGCAGCCACATGATGAACTTTTTCGGCAAGAAGAAAAAACAGCAGGATGCGATAGAACATGCTGATCAACTGATGAATAAGGGCTTATCCGGATTATTTATGAAAGGTCTGGTCCCCAAAGAGCATCGGGAACAGATCAACCAGAGCTTAAACTCGGCAAGACAAGCTCAAGCAGCGGCTAACGGTGGATTAGCGATGGCAGCGACTGCGGTTGTCATTTCGGTAACAGATACCGGGAAGCTCGTAAATTTTGATCCGATTGTGGTGCTTGTACTAGATGTGACGGAAGTTAACGGCAATCGATACCAAAAAACACTGGAAACACTCGTTTCCAAGCTGCAAATTCCGCGGCCCGGAGATACAGTGGGGCTGGGTAGCAATCCGGTAAATCCATCAGAGCTGATTTATATGGGGCTGGTGACAGCATAAATGATTGGAGCGTTTCACCATTCTTGCGGGCATATTTTTAAAATAGATGATTGAAAAAGGGGTTTTGGAGGATGAAAGGATTTTTGAGTCTGATTGGGGTACTTCTGGTGTTTGGCGTAGGGTTTTCGCCTTTTCTGGCTGAATATTTATGGGATGATCCATTTTTGATTATGGATGCTCCGTGGTATCGGCCGTTAATTTATACAGGATTTGCGCTTATATTTCTACCGGGTATTTTAGGTCTATTTTTTGGAGGCGGTAAAGTCAAGAAGGGTGTTCCTGGAGTGGGAATCATTACAAGTGTTCAACAAACAGGGACTTATGTAAATAATCAGCCGCAGGTAAAGCTCGGGTTGACCGTAACCAAACAGGGAGAAGACAAATATGATACTGCTTTGACGACAATTATTCCTTTGACCTCCATGGCTCAATTTCAGCCGGGCTCGATCGTTCCGTTGATCGTATCTGAGAAAGACAAAATGAAGGTAGGTCTTGACCTGAAAGGTCAGGTGTCGCAAATGGATTTGCAAGCGTTAATGAATGAGCAGATGGTCAAGCAGGGCGTATCGCCTGAGCTGATGGAAATTGCCAAAACCGGTGAGCAAGCCTATGCGAAGATACTGGATGTCACACCTATGGGGGAAGCGGGGCCCAATAAAATCAAGCTTCAATTTACGCTGACGGTGACGAAAAGCAGTGGCGAAACATTTAATGTAACCACGCAAAAGGATGTTTTCTCTTCCCAACTATCCAAACTGCAGCAGGGAAGTATTATAGAGGTTATATATTCGCCTCAAGATCCTTCGAAACTGGTTATTAAGACACAAGTGAGTGAAGCTGACGTGCAGCAAGCATTTGGTTCTTCCCGATAAAAAAATTGTTCCGCCTGTTTCAGATACAGCCTATAGGTGTATTATAATAGTATCCCGACACCAGGAGGTTGATAACGATGGATAACCAAAGTAGATCCGAACTGGCGAATAGGGATGGCCTGTCACGGCCGAGAGGCTTAAATAGACAGGTTGTCGGAAACAACTATGAAATGGGCTATGATCAGGACAAAAGTCCACCACATCTAGGGAGACCCTGATCACAACAAGGCGAGGACAGACACTTTGGGATCACACAGCACATTGGAACTGAGGTAGGACATTCTTGGATACCAAGACTAGAGACCTTAAGGAAAGAAGTGATGCGGGATGGATAAAGTGGAGTTTCCGAGCAAGCGTAGAGTAATCAGGCGAGGCTGACATGAATTTCAAATGAACATGAAATGTGGTTCGTTGAAGACAGAATGAAGCAACATCGCAACAGTGTAATCGAACCCGTGATCTAATTGCAGTATTGAAAGTATAGGGGCGAAGCCCCAGGACCGTCTTCCTCTCTGGCTTGGGCTGGGGAGGAAGACGGTCCTTTTCACGTTCGAGGCTACTTTTGAGAAAGTTGCTTGACCGTTTCTCGGAAGGTATCAATAAAAGCTTCGGCAGCTTTAGACAAATAACGTCCGTTCCGGTAAGCAATCGCTAGGGTGCGGCTGGGGGTAGGTTCGGCTAGTGGCAGCAATGCTGGAACAAACTCGCTACTGGCGGCCCGTGCGATGAAACGGGGGACGAGTGTCACGCCCATACCTGTCGCGACGAGCGATTGGAGTGTCTCCATATTAGTGCTTTCAAACACCACATTGGGTTCAAAGCCTGCTTGATGACACAGATCCATCGTCAGCTTGCGAAAGCCCTGCCCTTTTTTCAGGACGACAAAAGGCTCGTCTTTAAGTTCTTCCATATGCACGGGCTGCGGCTGGTCACCGATTTTACGCACGGCTAGGGGATGACCCGGAGGAACGGCGAGATCAATCCATTCTTCACCGATGGGCACATAAGAAAGTGTAGGTTCTACTAAGGGAAGAGAGAGCAGGCTGAGATCTGTATCGCCACTTGCCGTTTTTTTCTCCAGATTCATGGAGGAATCTTCGACTAACACGATTTCAATGTCTGGATGAGCCCTCTTGAATACAGGCAGCACATGCGGCAGCAAATGGGAGCCCGTGATAGGCATGCTGCCAACGACGACCTTCCCTTTTCTCAGTTGAGAGATATCGTCCATTTCCTGTCGGAGTTGCTCCACCGCGTCGACTATTTTTTTTGCCTTTTCCACAAAGCTTGCTCCGGCATGTGTTAATTCCACCGTGCTGGTGTTGCGTTGAAACAACAGCACCCCAAGCTCTTTTTCCAGTTTGGACAATTGCTGGCTCAAAGAAGGCTGGGCAATATGCAGTTTTTCTGCGGCACGTGAGAAGTTTTTTTCCGCTGCAATTTGCAGGGTGTACTGAAGCTGTCTGAACTCCATCGAATTTCATGCTCCTATCTTATAAGCTTTTCCTATTACATTATAGACTGATTATACAATAATAAAATTAAATGCCCAATCCTAACGAATCTCATGTGTCACAAGTTTTATATAGATGAAGTGTTTTTTCACAAATAGCGCCTTTTAATACAGATAATGAATTCCCTTAACATTCTCCTGATAAAACCTAATTAATCTTAGTTCTGGTTGTACAAAAAAGGTCTGGGAGGAAAATGAATGCTAAAATGTTGGGGGATACATACGAAAAAATCGGTGGCTGCACTCGTAGCGACAATGATGCTAACCGTAAGCGGCGGGACAGCGATGGCAGTCGAGAAGGATACATCAATTAAAAATGTAATTATTCTGATTCCAGACGGTATGGCTAATGACGCTACTGCACTGGCTAGATGGTACAAAGGATCATCTTTAACGTTAGACAGCATGGCAAGCGGCATGGTGCGCACGCATTCCGCGGATGCACCGATTGCCGATTCTGCTCCAGCGGGTACAGCTTTTGCCACAGGACATAAATCACATACTGGCTATGTAGGTGTTCTTCCGGATGAAGCGACGATGCCTGGACAACAACCGATCGCAGCAGGTGATGCCAAAAAACCTGTAGCTTCCATTCTGGAGGCTTCCAAGCTAGCAGGGAAATCGACCGGAATTATTGCTACTTCGGAGATTATGCATGCGACACCAGCTGATTTTACCGCACATTATCCTGACCGTAAAAATTATGATGCACTCAGCATGCAACAAGCCTACAACGGAGTTGACGTTGTGTTAGGTGGAGGAGGCAAGTTTTTGGAGCCAGCAGGGCGTAAGGACGGCCAAGATATAATTGCTCAAATTAAAGACCAGGGCTATGATTTTGTCACAACACCTGAAGGGTTGAAAAATTCGACCTCCAACAAGCTCTGGGGCAGCTTTTCTCCCGAAGCCCTCGCGTATAACTTGGATCGCGATGCATCCAAGGAACCTAGTTTGGCAGAAATGACAACGAAAGCCATTGATGTGTTATCCAAAAATGATAAAGGCTTTTTCTTAATGGTAGAAGGCAGTAAAGTGGATTGGGCTGCACATGCTAATGATCCAACGGGAATTATTAGTGACGTGCTTTCATTTGACGATGCAGTGAAAGTGGCTCTGGATTACGCCAAGCAAAATCAAAATACTGTCGTCGTAGCAGTGACAGACCACGGAAACGGTGGATTGACGATTGGTAGCAGTGATACAACTAGCAATTATGACAAAACGCCTTTGGCTTCTTTTATAGACCCGCTGAAAAAAGCGAAGCTAACGGGGGAAGGCTTGGAAGCCAAGCTGAATGCAGATCGCAGCAATATTAAAGAGGTGCTTTCCACGTATTTTGGCATCACCGATTTGACAGACGAAGAAGTAAAGACAATTAAAAATGCTAAAGAAGGTAGCGTGAATTATGCCGTCGGACCGATGATTAGCAAACGTGCCAATATTGGCTGGACTACGGGTGGACATACAGGAGGCGATGTTGTGTTGTACACGTACGCGCCGAACGGAGACCGTCCATCCGGTGTAATCGACAATACGGATGTAAATAAGTATATGACACGTGTACTTGGACTGGATTTGGATACAGTCAGCAAGCAACTGTTTGTTCCTGCAAAAGCCGCTTTTGAAGCTAAAGGAGCCAAGTTTACTGCAGACACGAAAGTCATTACAGTGACCAAAGGCAGTAACAACCTGGAGCTTCCAGTATACAAAAATATTGCTACACTCAATGGTAAAAATTCTACGCTCAACGGTGTAGTCGCATTTAACGGCGTTGATTATTTTGTACCCCAGCAAGCGATTGATTTGATTCAGTGATAAACAGAACCATCGACAGAAGCTGTTTCTTCCATAAGGGAGGAGGCAGCTTTTTTTTTTGTGTAGAGATGAATATGTAGTTTTTAAGTTGAGAATGAAATTGGTTTTCAGAAAATGGGATTTTTTGTGAAACTAGTCACGTTATATTCTCTCTAATGTTGCTAGAATAATACATGTACGATATAAGTCGCTGATGATGTAAAGTCCGGATGGACGAGGGAAGAAGGGATGAGTCACGGACGAATTATTACTGCGTCTGGCTGATGGCAAGGAATGGACGCATACAGAAATGACGGAACTGCTAACACGTCTGGATAGTGAGCCGGCGCTACGAGCTCAACTGCGTCAACTGGCAGCTCGCACCAAATTGGAGCGTTATGGCAAAGGTGTTTTTTTACGAGGATTAATTGAATTCTCAAGTATATGTCGTCAGGATTGCATGTATTGTGGGCTGCGTGCTTCGAATAAACAGGCAGACCGTTACCGTTTGCAGCCGGAAGAAATTCTGGCCTGCTGTGCGGAGGGGTATGAACTGGGTTATCGGACCTTTGTTTTGCAAAGTGGGGAAGATTACTGGTTTACGGCTGCTCGGCTGACGAAACTAATTCGGGAAATTAAAAGCCGTTTTGCAGATGTGGCGGTTACATTGTCCATCGGTGAACGGGATGACGAAACTTATGAGCGATTATACGAGGCGGGTGCGGACCGTTTTTTGCTCCGGCATGAGACAGCTTCACCCAGTTTGTACGCCAAGCTGCATCCGACGATGACGATCGAAAGCAGGCGTAGCCGTCTGCTGGCTTTGCAACGTATCGGCTTTCAGATCGGGGCTGGATGTATGGTGGGATTGCCAGGACAAACGAACAGTGAATTAGCAGACGATTTGGTCTATTTGCATAGCCTGTCCCCAGATATGATCGGGATTGGCCCCTTTTTACCACATAGCAACACGCCGCTTCGTGAGGCCAGCCAGGGGAGCATGGAAAAGGCACTTGATATCATCTCATTATCCCGATTGGTCGTTCCAGATGCGCTTATTCCGGCATCCACGGCCATGGGGACGATTCATCCCCAAGGAAGGGAGAAGGCGCTTCAGGCGGGAGCGAATGTGGTGATGCCTAATTTGTCGCCACTGGCGGTGAGGCCTAAGTATGCGATTTATGAGAATAAAATATGTTTGGGTGATGAGTCTGCCCAATGTAGACATTGCTTGGAGCTGCGGATCCGTGGAGCTGGATTTGAAGTTGATATGGGGCGCGGCGATAGTTTGAGAGTGCAACGACAGCTTATAAGACAGGGGACAGTGTGAAACGTGACGGAAACAGTGCAGTAACCATAAATAAGGAGATGGGTATACGTGAGTGGAGTACGGGAGAAAGTGTCGGCGGATTTTATTGATGAAGCAGAGATTATGGCTGCAGTGGAGCAGGGGAAACAAGAGGCAACCAATCGACAACGCATTTTGGAAATTTTAGAAAAGGGTAGAGCCTGCCGCGGACTGAATGCAAGTGAAGCGGCGGCTCTTTTGCATGTGGATGATCCTGAATTATTGGAAGAGATGTTCAAATCTTCGCGGGCAGTCAAAGAGCAGATTTATGGAAATCGGATTGTGTTGTTCGCTCCTTTATATGTAAGCAATCACTGCGTTAATAACTGCGAATATTGTGGTTATAAACATACCAATGATAGCTTTACGCGTAGCCGCTTGACCCCGGAGGAATTGGTGGAAGAGGTCAGAGTACTTCAAGAACTGGGACACAAGCGACTCGTACTGGAAGCGGGCGAAGACCCAGTCCATTGTCCCATTGACTATATCGTTGATTGTCTGCGCCAGATCTATGAGGTCAAAGTAGATAATGGCAGCATTCGGCGGATCAATGTGAATATTGCATCCACTACCGAAGAGGATTATCGGAAATTGGCAGAGGTGGGTATTGGAACGTATATTCTATTTCAGGAAACGTATCACCGAGAAAGCTATCGCAAATTTCACTTACAAGGACCAAAACGGGACTTTGATTGGCACACCACCGCAATGGACCGGGCTATGCGTGCAGGTATAGATGATGTGGGGATCGGTGTGTTGTACGGTTTGTATGATTTCCGCTATGAAACTGTAGCCATGCTGAAACACGCCGAGCACTTGGAAGAAGTCTTTGGCTGTGGGCCTCACACGGTCTCGGTTCCACGCTTGCGTCCGGCTGAAAATGTAGACCTGGAGCGATATCCGTACCTGGTCAACGATGATGATTTTATGAAAATTGTATCCGTCCTTCGACTGGCTGTCCCTTATGCTGGTATGATCCTGTCTACACGCGAGGAGCCGGAATATAGAGACCGTGTCATTGGTTTAGGCGTGTCACAGATTAGTGCAGGATCAGCTACGGGCGTAGGCGCCTATGCCAAACAGGACACGGAAGACAAGCCCCAATTTGAGGTGGGAGACCATCGCTCACCATCGGAAATTATTAAAAGTCTGTGCCGCGGCGGATATATGCCAAGCTACTGTACAGCTTGCTACCGTGAGGGACGAACTGGAGACCGCTTCATGGAGCTTGCCAAATCCGGACAAATTCACAATGTGTGCCAGCCGAATTCGCTGCTGACCTTCCAAGAATATCTACTGGATTATGGGGATGAGGAGGCACGTGAACTGGGAGCTGCCGCGTTGCGAGAGAATCTGGAGCGTATCCCACGTGAATCGACGCGCCGTTTGACGCTTGACAGACTTGAACGATTGGAAGCAGGCGAGCGTGATTTGTATTTTTAGCATTATATAATATGGGTAGTATCATTTCACGCTATGAAAATTCTTATTATTTATAATAATAGCATTTGAACATACAAAAGTAGCCGCGCTGATTCCAACGCGGCTGCTTTTGTATGTCTAGAGAAAAAATATTAATGATGAGATTTTAAGAATAACTACCGGCTTCAGCCGCTTGCTCCCAGGCCAGCATAGCAGATGGAAAGCATTCAATAGCACGGGGAAAGACCCCCTGGACATAAGCGATAAAAACACCATAGTTCACAATCGGCACGCCGGCCGCTTTCGTTTCAGACATACGATGAAGCATTGTACGCCGATTGAGCATGCAGGCACCGCAATGAATAACCAACGCATATTCACTCAAATCGTCAGGGAAACTGGAGCCGGATGCATGCTCGATAATGAGACGTTTGCCTATCGTTTGGCGGAGCCAACGAGGGATCTTCACTCGACCAATATCGTCAGATTGGCATTGGTGAGTGCAGGCTTCGGCAATGAGTACACGGTCTACATCCTTGAGGCGATCAATGGCTCTTGCCCCTCGCACCAGTTCGTCCAGATCGCCTTTATGACGGGCAAACAGAATAGAGAAAGAGGTAAGAGGTACATCCTTGGGTGTGTCGGCTGCGACTTTCATAAAGACCTGTGAATCGGTAATGACCAGGCGGGGCTTGCGTCCCAGTCGCTCCAGCGTCAAACGTAGTTCATGCTCTTTGGTCACTACAGCGATGGCATCGCTCTCTAGCGTATCACGGATCGTTTGCTGCTGCGGCAGAATCAATCGACCCTTTGGCGCAGCTTTATCGATGGGAACCACCAGCACGACCAGATCGCCAGGTGACAACAAGTCACCTACGATGCGGAAGCGATCTTCGTTTTGGGGGAGTGTATTCGTGATGGCCTTTTTCAGTTCAGTGTCCCCCCGAAGCATAGCGGCACTGAAAGGAATCAGTGTGAGATTCAATTCGTTCCCCAGCGTTGCAGCCATCGGATCTGATTCAGCAAGGGTATCTATTTTATTAAGTACCCCAATGACAGGAATCTTTTTAGTGCGTAGCTTTTCAAGCAGCTCATGCTCGAATGGTCCGACGCCAACAGTGGCGTCGATGACCAGCAGAGCCAAGTCTATACTATTAAGAATTTCTAGCGTTTTGTTGCGGCGCAGCTCCCCGATCTCACCCTCATCGTCCAGTCCGGCGGTATCCACCAGAACAATGGGACCCGCAGGAAGTAGCTCCATCGGCTTGAAAACGGGGTCCGTAGTCGTTCCTCCTATAGGTGATACCACAGCGGCGGGCTGGCCGGTCAAGGTGTTCAGAATGCTGGATTTGCCTGCATTTCGGCGACCAAGCAGAACGATATGTGGTCGGTTGCTTCTCGGGGTATCATTCATTCCCATGGTGAGTTCCTTCTTCCTGCCCCGGAATTCCGGGCTTGGTAACGGTATAGGGATGGCACAATTGGTCAATCCGCGCACGGGTCAGTTGACCGCGATCCTCTGCAATATCCTCTGGTGAGCGCCCCTGTGCAATGGCTGCTGATGCAATGGAAGCAGCTTCATCATAGCCAAGTTCCGCGACTAGCGCAGAAGCCATCACAGCTGAGCTGTGCAGATTAGCAGAGCAGCGTTCCTCATGTACGATCAGACCGCGCACACACCGTTCCTCGAACAGTTGAACGGCATTGCTGAGAATGTGCAGAGATTCCAGCAGCGACTCGGCAATCAACGGTAGGAACGCGTTCAGCTCCAGCTGTCCAGAGGCAGCAGCCATCGTGATAGCCGCATCATTGGCCATCACGCGCATCGCTGTCAATCCGGCCATTTCTGCCATCACCGGATTGACCTTGCCTGGCATAATAGAGGAGCCAGCTTGGACCGGAGGCAGCATGTATTCACCGATACCACCGAAAGGACCAGAGGCCAGCAGACGAAAATCGCCAGATATTTTGAGCAGATTTACGGCAGCGGATTTAAGTAGACCCGATACCTCAACGAAGACATCCATATTTTGAATCGGGTCCATGGGGTGGTCGCTACGACATAGTCCTAATCCAGTCTCGTCCGCCAGCTTTTCGACCATCCGGTAGCTGTAAGCCCGAGGCGCATTCATACCTGTGCCAATCGCCGTGCCTCCAATTGGGATTTCTCGCAGCCGTTCTTCGGCTTTATAGAGGCGCCAACGGTCACGCGCTATAGCTTTTGCGTAGGCACCAAAGCCTTGCCCGGCCATCATAGGCAGGGCATCCATTAGCTGTGTGCGGCCTAGCTTGAGCAGGTCGGCATATTCTATTTCTTTTTGCTGTAAAGTATTTTGTAACGAAGACATCGTGTCACATAAAGGGCGCAGCAGGCGTATCGCAGCAATTCGTAGCGCCGTAGGATAGACATCATTCGTAGATTGGCAGCAGTTCACATCATCCAGCGGATGTACAAGCTCATATTGCCCTGGCTGCCCCCCTAGCTGTACGATGGCCAAATTAGCAATGACCTCATTTACATTCATATGGGTACTGGTGCCTGCGCCGCCTTGCATGGCATCTACGGTAAACATATCTTGATGCCGTCCAGCGAGTAATTCATCGCAGGCATTTACAATGGGAGACACCCGGTGAGTAGGTAGCCGTTTCTGCTCACCATTGACTTGAGCGGCCGTTTTTTTCACCAATACAAGAGCGTGAATCAGGTTTCTGTTCACGGGCCTGCCGCTGACTGCAAAATTGTTCATCGCACGTGCGGTGTGAATACCGTACAAGGCCTCCGCAGGAATTTCCATGTCTCCTAGTGCATCCCGTTCGGTCCGCATAACTTTGACCAGAGGAGAAGACGGAGTCATGTTATAGACCCGTCGCCGGAATACGTGTCATATGCAGCAGCTGACGTGCACTTGCAGCTCGTTTTTCCTCAACCCGTGCATGAACCAGATCTGGCTCGACCAGCTTGAGGGCTTGCGTTGGACATTTTCCAATACAGGCCGGTCCGCCATCCACACCTTCGCACAAATCACATTTGCTGGCAATCATGCGTTCTTTGGGTTGCAAACGACCCGACACATTAGTGTACAGTCCGTCTTGCACGACCGGCTGTCCGTCTCTATATTGAGGCACCATGGTAATCGCGCCGTAAGGGCAGGCGATCATGCAGGTTTTACAGCCAATGCAACTTTCGCTGTTAATAAGAATGCAGCCGTCTGCGTTCGTAATGGAGCCGTTCGGGCAAGCATTAGCACATGGAGCATCCTCACAGTGACGACACTGGACAGGTGCGGTGACTCCAAAGGATTTGATCACCTTTAAGCGAGGGTGAAAATGAAACTCGTCATCTGGCGAGATAAAAGGGTTCTCCGATGAATGTGCGATAACACATGCGATTTCACAGGTACGACAGCCGATACACTGATCGGGATCAGCTAAAACAAAGCGATTCATACTAACTCGACTCCTCTCTAACTAACGGCAAATTATAATTTCTAATGATTATATCTATGTGTTGAACGTACTAATGAATGGGATAATCGATATGTCCTTTGACGGACATATCACTGCTGCTGCGGCTCTGCCTGCCGGGTCCACGCTTTTGAAAGGACGTGTGCAGCAGATGGTGTGATACATGACCTAGCGGCTCACCTAGAAATTCATCGTACAGCTTGATGATAAAAGGATTCTCATGCGATTTGCGCACCTGAGATGCAGCATCATGTCCATAGATGGACGATTTACGCGCACGATAAGCCTCGATTTTTTGTTTTTCTAACATGAGCTTGGGTTGCCCTCCTCCGCTGATACATCCAGCTGGACAGCCCATCACCTCAATAAAATGATAATCACATTCGCCTGCCTGCACACGATCCAGGAGCTGATAGGCATGCTGGAGTCCAGCGACGACCGCTACCTTGAGCTGCAATTCGCCCACCTGTACCTCCGCTACTCGAATGCCTTCCTCGCCACGGACAAAATCCAGCTGGAGCTTTGGCAGCTTCTCATTCGTCAGCAGTTCATAACCTGTGCGGATGGCAGCTTCCATAACTCCTCCTGTTACACCAAAAATAGTACCTGCGCCTGAATATTGACCTAGCGGTGCATCAAATTCCTCATCAGGCAGGTTCATAAAATCAATGCCTTGTTGCTTGATCCAGTATGCAAGCTCACGCGTGGTCAATACCTCATCTACATCACGATAACCGTCGGATTCCATTTCGGGACGATCGCATTCAAATTGTTTACAGGTACATGGCATGATCGCGACGCTGTAAATATTCGCAGGTTCCACCTCATCCAGCTGTGCACCATAGGTCTTGACCAGCGCTCCCACCATTTGCATTGGCGATTTGCAACTGGATAGATGGTCTAGCAGATCGGGGTATTCAATCTCGGCAAAACGGACCCAAGCTGGACAGCAGGATGTGAACATCGGTAACGGTCCACCCTCGGTTACGCGGCGAATCAACTCAGTGCCTTCTTCCATGATGGTTACGTCAGCTCCAAAATTCGTATCATATACTCGATCAAAGCCGAGGCGACGAAGGGCAGCGGCCATTTTGCCGGGTGTTAGGGTACCAAACGGCATACCAAATTCCTCCGCGAGTGACACACGAATGGCTGGGGCGCACTGCACGATTCGAAGCTGTCCTGGCTTCTTCATCATGTCAGCTACCTTATTCAGGCTGTAGCTATAATAGGCAGCAAAGAGCGGTTCGCCGGTGTCGGCAGGCATATCGCGTTCACGTATACGTTCCTGACGTTTGATGGCGGCTGCGTGCGGAGATGAATCTGCCCAATCTGTGGCGTATACGCTGCAGATTTGCACACATTGACCGCAAATAACACAGCGGTCTGCGTTCACGGTTTGAGGTTCTCCAGGCAGTCCCTCTATGGCATCTACCGGACAAACACCCGCACAGCGTCTGCATCCAGTACAGAGCGTTGGGTCAATATGAATGACGGGGTCTGTAGAATCAGACGTCCTCATACATGGAGGCGAAGAGATCTTGTCTGTTGTTGACATGTTTTTCTACCTTTCTGCGGCTGATTTTGACCTTACAGGCGTGGGAAAAAGACTTCCCGCCGAGGCTCTGGAGGCGAGTCGGATATACCATTGGCCAGCCGTAGCACATGATTTGGACAGGCCTCTACACAAGCAGGCTGTCCGTTCTCTGTTTCCGCGCACAGATCGCATTTGCTTGCCGCAGTGCGGGGAAGCGCGGTTCGATTCGCACGGTTAGTCAGACCGGACTGCGTGATAACGTGTCCGGCTCGATAGACTGGAGATACCTCGATTGCCCCGAAGGGGCAGGCCAAAACACAGGAGGTGCAGCCGATGCATCGGTCCTCATCAATCATGACTACGCCGTCCTCCTGACGAATGGCCTGCACCGGGCAGGCATGTGCACAGGGGGCATTCTCACAATGCCGGCATTGCACTGGCACATACGTATCCCCGGCGCGCACCACATATACCTTGGGAACCACAGGCACGCTGACGGTTCCGACCGAAGCGCCTATGCCGCCTGCCTGACCATGAACGGCAAAGCACGCTAGTTCACAAGCTTTGCAGCCAATACATTGCCCGCCGTCTGCAACGACGAATGAGGAAGCAATAGCACTTGTTCTATCGGCGGACCCCATTCTGTTTGTCGGACGGCTCAGCGTGTTGCGCGCGCCGCTCATCTCGTCACCTTGTCAGCTAAAACGGCTTCCTGAACGTTCATTTGTTTACGAATCTGTTGGTATGATTCATGTACATCACGTTCAGCCTGCGCTTGGTCGGCAATCCGCTCCAACCGGATGGCACAGTATTTTAATTCCGGGGTTTTGGATACCGGGTCGAGAAAATCGGCGGTCAACTCGTTACATGCTCCGACCCACCAGTGATAGGTCATGTAGGTCGCACCTTTCTGCACACGGTCACTGATTTGTGCCCGTGCCATAATGCGTCCCCGACGCGAGGAGATAGCCACAATTTCGCCATCTAGAATGTTTAGATCTGCTCCGTCTTCCGGACTAATCTGAATAAATCCAGGCTCATCAGACAACTGGCGCAATGCACGGCAGTTACCAGTCATAGTACGTACGGAGTAATGGCCTACCTCACGTACTGTAGATAAGACAAGCGGGAATTGTGCATCCGGCTGTTCTTGTGGTGGTCGCCATTCGCAGGCGAATAATCGGCCTTTACCACTAGGTGTGGAAAATTGGTTGCCTTTGTACAAATACGGTGTACCTGGATGATCCTCTGTAGGGCATGGCCATTGTACGCCGCCTTGTTCCTCCATTTTCTGGTAGCTGGCACCAGCGAATAAGGGACTGAGGCTTCGCATTTCATCCCAAATTTCCTCGGTGTTCGCATAGGACATAGGGTAGCCCATGGCGGTAGCAACCTCGCTAATAATAGCCCAGTCAGGCTTTACATCACCTTGCGGCTCGACGGCCTTGCGGATGCGCTGAAAGCCACGGTCTGCCGAAGAATACACCCCGTCATGCTCGCCCCAAGCGGTAGAAGGGAGGATGACATCCGCATGCAGTGCCGTCTTGTTCATGAAAATATCCTGCACCACGACAAATTCCAATTTTTCCAGCGCTTCACGCAGCTCGGCAGCGTTCGGATCACTTTGTACAGGATCTTCGCCGAAGATATAATAAGCCTTCAGCTTGTTCTCTTTCAGAATGAGATGCGGTACTTCTGTAAGTGAATATCCTTTTTTACGCGGCAGTTCAACACCCCATGCTTTTTCAAACTTTTTGCGAACTGCAGTGTCGATGACATCCTGGTAACCAGGATACACATTGGGTAATGCACCCATGTCGCAGGAGCCCTGGACATTGTTTTGTCCACGTACAGGTCCAATACCTACATTTGGCTTGCCCAGATTACCAGTAAGCAGGGCAAGGGAAGCGAGACCTTTTACCACATCAACGGCCTGTGAAAATTGACATACGCCCATTCCGTATAGAATTGTAGCGGTAGGAGCCTTGGCATATTCCCTCATAGCGGCCCGAATGTCAGCAGCCTTGACACCCGTAATACCTTCCGCATATTCAGGTGTATATTTTTTAATGTTTTCTACATATTCGGCAAAACCTTCTGTGTTTGCTTCGACATATCTTTTGTCGTACAGCCCTTCATGTACTAGCACATGACCAAAGGCGTTCACCAAAGCCATGTTCGAGCCGCCTTTTAGAGGTAGCCACATATCCGCGATGCGCCCTGTTTCAGTCATACGAGGATCACATACAATAATTTTGGCACCTCTTTGCTTGGCAGCTACAATACGTCTTGCGACGATTGGATGCGTTTCTGGCGCATTGTATCCAAATACGAAAAGGAGATCAGAATGTTCAATTTCAGGAATAGAGTTGGACATAGCCCCATCCCCAAGCGAGTAGGTTAAGCCTGCTACGGAAGGACCGTGGCAAACACGGGCACAGTGATCAATATTATTGGTGCCAATGACTGCCCGCATGAACTTTTGCATGACATAATTGGCTTCATTCCCCGGACCGCGTGCGGAACCCGTCCCCATGATAGAGTCAGGTCCATACTTTTCCTTAATTGCTGACAGCCGTTCGGCAGTATACTGAATGGCTTCATTCCATTCCACTTCCTCCATGACTCCATTTTTGCGAATCATGGGCTTGCGCAAGCGTGCAGTCAGAATCTGTGGATCATTCAAAAAATCCCACCCATAATGTCCTTTCAGACACAATGTTCCTTCATTTGTACGGCCATTAGCTGGCTCCGCGCCAATTACCTGTCCTTTGTCCACTAGCAAATGAAGCTGACAACCGCTTCCGCAGTAAGGACATACTGTTAATACCTTGTCTGCCATGTGTGCAGCACCTCTTTTTATATGAAATAGATGAAACTCGTAACATAAAAAAAGCCAATACAAAAATGCCGCTTTACGCTGCATTCTGTACTGGCTTATCCGCGAGCGAGGAGCTAATCTCCTTCCCGCTAATCCAACCGGGGTATGTGTTGTAATTCACAAGTAATGATAATATGTCCGTCTCCATGGACGGAGGGGCAGACCTCCCAAGTGTAAGTGAAGGGACTGCCAAGTGTTTTTTCGGCTTCCCTCATAAACTCCTTTTCCAGATAAGGACGAAGGACATTCCAGTAATCACTGACCTTTTCCACAGCGCCTTCATGAACGAGAATTTCGGACAGATTAGACAAAGTACCTTGGATCTCTACTGTAACTCGGAGTGGTGAGTTCAAAGAAACCTTAACGTTGTCCGGTCCTTTTCCTCGGTAATGCTTGACAATACATACGGCCAGCTTCCTGATGCGCTCACGGTATTCCAATTCGGTATTCAACATCTGGACACTCCGCTTCGAATCAAAATAAAGGCGTACTTGCCGCGCATGCTAGACAGCCTCTGTAGCTAATTTAGAACAGGAAGTAAACGTCCCGACCAAAATGGTCTGCCCAGCACGGCGTATCACTCTTCTATGGTAGAACAGGTTGACCAGGAAAGATGTGAAATTCATTACACCCAACCAAAATTTTACATAGTTTAGATTGGAGGTAGGTATGCTGGGAATTTGCGAGCGAAGTTCTGGAAAAGTAGCCATTGGTTTTCATAAAGAGTGATTATGGTCGGAGGAAATCTACACACTAGCAAATACATTGACCGAGGAAAAGTATGGATGATATAATCAAAAAAGGAAAAATCATTGATTATTTTAGATCCGTATTTAAACGGGCTTTTTTAAGAGTTTATTTTGTAAGCGTGTACAATGATTTTCCTTATATAACACGGGGGAGGCGATCAATGGATTCATTTTATCCAAAATAAGTGTCTTTCTTTTTTTTTTATTTTTTATGCAACCGGTTGCACGATCTAGCTACTAAATTTTATCAGGAGGGTGTTAACTTGCTAAGAAAAAAAACAGGGAGTTTTATTTCTTGGTTGATTATACTGTCGCTTTGCTTGAACTTTTTCGGTTTACCTGGCGGTGCTTCGGCCAGTAACACCGATCATACAGCCGCCTATACGAATTCCACAGTGAATGTTCTTCCATTGCCGACCGCAGCGGTCACGTCTACCGTTACTGCGACGTATGCACCTACATCAACTCAAAACGGATTAACGGTTCACTTTAAAAAGCCTGCAAGCTGGAATTCAGCAATTCGAATCCATTACTGGAATTTGAATCCGGCAACCGTTCCGATTAGTGGGGCGTGGCCCGGAATTCTGATGAAGTCGGACGGAAACGACTGGTATAGCTATACCATTGCCGAGGCGACAGGCTCAAGTCTCATCTTTAATGATAGTAGTGGCAAACAGACGGCCGACTTGTCCCGCAGTGTGAAAGAGGGCTGGTATTACACGGATAACGTATGGTATGATGCCAACCCGGAAACTCCAAAAGTTCCGGTGGTTTCCATCTCTCCCGAGCCGAAAACATACGATTCGGCCCAAATGGTAACGCTGTCCAGCACCAACAGTGGCGATAAGATTTATTATACGATAGACGGTTCGACACCTACGACCTCCTCGACCTTGTATACCACTCCAATCAAGGTTGCTTCCTCTTTGACTATCAAAGCCATCGCTGTCAATTCAATCGGTCAAACTGGAAATGCATCCTCTTTCGATTATGTAATTGACCTAAATGCCGATCTGCAAGCTCCGACAATCACGGCTAATTTGCCTGCCGGGCATTCCGGTTCCTCTGTGACGATATCCTTCAACCTGAAAGATAACAAGGCGGCAACGACCAAGGCATACTACACGGAGGATGGTACGGAACCGACCACAAGCTCAAAAGTCTACATCCACGGTAACGCACTGACCGGATTGACCGGACCGTCCATCCTTATCTCCAGGACCACGACATTAAAATTTCTTGTTATAGACGGTGCTGGGAATCAAACCAAACAGAGCTTTGTTTATAATATTGGAGACAAGGGGGATTTTCGGGAAGACACTATTTACTTCGTGATTACTTCCCGGTTCTATGACGGTGATCCAAGCAACAATGTGCATGCATGGGATGATACCAAGGCGCGTAATCCGGATTCGGACCCGGCTTGGAGAGGAGATTTTAAGGGACTGATTCAAAAGCTCGATTATATCAAAGCCCTCGGATTTAGTGCCATCTGGATTACACCTGTTGTGCAGAATGCCAGCGGTTATGATTATCATGGTTACCATGCTATAAACTTTGCCAACGTAGATCCAAGGTATGAATCGGCAGGAGCTTCTTATCAGGATTTGATCAATGCGGCCCATGCCAAAGGGCTGAAGGTTATTCAGGACATCGTCGTCAATCATACCGGTAATTTTGGTGAAGAGAATCTGTACCCCATGTTTAAGAAAGATCCGGCTAAACCGGATACCGGTAACAACTTGGTGAAAACTACGGATAAGCTGCCGTCAAACTATGATTCCATGACACCCGATCAGCAGTATAAGGCAAGGCTCGCTTTAATGAAGACCGCCGAAACGAATAATAATATTTACCATACAGAGAAAAGTCTTTCCTGGGAGTCCTATACTGTTCAGACTGGTCAGATAGCGGGAGATTGCGTGGATTTGAACACGGAAAACCCTGCAGTTAACAAATATTTAATTGATACCTACAATCACTATATAGACATGGGCGTTGACGCTTTCCGTGTCGATACAGTGAAGCATGTGAGCCGATATATTTTCAATAAATACTATATTCCTGCCTGGAAGACAAGAGGCGGCTCGGATTTCTATGTTTTTGGAGAAGTAGCCACCCGGTACAGAGATGTTTGGAACAGCGGAATTCCAGCGATTTCAACGCCATTCTATACTTGGAAGGCTTCAAAATCATATCCGGGCGATGGGAAAAATGACTATGCCTCTAATAAAATGTCGGTTGAACAAGAGTGGACGGATAACTCTACTACAGCAGGACAGCCAACCTCGAACAATGCTTTCTTAATCGGCAATACCTATCATACGCCTGACTATTCGATGAAATCGGGTATGGATGTGATAGATTTTCCTATGCATTGGGCATTCAAGACCGCGCATGAAGCCTTCAATATGAGAAGTGGAGATCAATACTACAATGATGCCACCTGGAATGTAACCTATGTCGACTCCCATGACTATGCGCCCGACCAGGCTCCGGAAAATCAAAGATTTGCGGGCACACAAGATACTTGGGCCGAGAATCTCGATCTGATGTTCACCTTCCGCGGAATACCCGCCATCTTCTATGGCTCCGAAATCGAATTTCAAAAGGGGGCAGTCATTGATCCGGGTCCAAATGCACCGCTAAGCAAAACGGGACGGGCTTACTACGGCGATCACATAGAAGGCAGTGTTATGGTACAAGATTATGGCAAATACACAAACGCTACTGGCACGCTGGCGGAATCACTCAGCCATCCTCTGGCGAAACATATCAGACAGCTAAATTTAATTAGAAGAGCTGTTCCTGCCTTGCAAAAAGGCCAGTATTCTACAGAAAATGTAACGGGTAATCTTGCGTTTAAGAGAAGATATACCGACAGCGCCAAAGGCATTGACAGCTTTGCGTTGGTCACGATTTCGGGAAACGCAACGTTTTCCGGAATTCCGAACGGAACCTATGTGGATGCAGTGACCGGTGATTCCAAAAAAGTTACGGATGGCAAAATTACCTTGACTTGCTCCGGTAAAGGAAATGCAAGGGTATATGTTTTGAATGGCAGTGGTGGAATTGGAGAAACGGGAACCTATTTGAAGTAAGCAGTCATCGGAGATTGACGGTGTACGGTATGGTGATGCACTCAATCTCAATGTTTTAGCGCAAAACTATAATGATATAAAAATAGAGTCATACCAAAGGTCAAAAGGAAAAATAACCTTCGGCCTTTGGTGTTTTAGTCTTGCCTCAATATTTTCTTAAGCGCGCTTATAGGTCAAGACTATCACTTCTATAGATATCATATCTTAGACCAATCAGACACGTCGTGGTATATTGTTGACATCCAAGAGAGAGCCGTACAGCTTCTCTCCACTAGGTTCGAAAAACACAGGGGTGAATATTGATGAGTAAAAAGACCATGTTCGAGAAAATTTGGGATAACCATGTCATCTATCAGGAAGCGGGCAAGCCGAGTATTTTGTACATTGATCTTCACCTCGTACATGAGGTAACTTCGCCGCAGGCGTTTGAGGGACTACGTCTTAGCGGTCGCAAGGTGCGTCGTCCAGAGCTGACGTTTGCCACAATGGATCATAACGTACCGACAAAAGATCGTTACAACATTACGGACCCGATTTCCAAGCAGCAGATTGATACATTGACTCAAAATTGCCGCGATTTCGGTGTCACACTATATGATCTGGATACGGTAGATCAGGGTGTCGTTCACGTTATGGGGCCTGAACTGGGGCTGACTCATCCGGGAAAAACGATTGTTTGTGGTGATAGCCATACCTCCACACACGGGGCGTTCGGAGCGCTCGCTTTTGGTATCGGAACCAGTGAGGTAGAGCACGTATTGGCAACGCAATGTCTCCAGCAAGCAAAAGCAAAAACGATGGAAGTTCGTTTTGTAGGGCGTCGCAAACCTGGTGTGACGGCAAAGGACATGATTTTGGGTGTCATCGCCAAATACGGTACAGATTTCGCTACAGGCTATGTTATTGAGTACACAGGTGAGTCCATCCGCGAGTTGAGCATGGAAGAGCGCATGACAGTGTGTAACATGTCTATTGAAGGCGGAGCCAGAGCAGGTATGATTGCGCCGGACGAAACGACCTTCAACTACTTGCGTGGACGTCAACATGTAGCCCAAGGTGACGCATTTGAGCAGGCGGTTGCTGAGTGGAAAGAGCTTGTCACCGATGAAGGCGCTGAGTTTGATGTCGTGCTGGAGTTTGACGTGGACTCCTTAATTCCACAAGTAACGTGGGGCACCAGTCCCGGTATGGGCACAGATATTTCCTCAACCGTACCCATTCCGGCAGAATTGCCGACAGAAAACGAACGTAAAGCAGCTGAAAAAGCGCTTGAATATATGGATCTGAAGCCAGGCACACCGATCACGGATATTGCAATTGATTATGTGTTTATCGGCTCCTGCACCAACGGTCGGATTGAAGATTTGCGCGCTGCAGCCGAAGTAGCCAAAGGCTACAAGGTTTCTGACAAAGTCACGGCAATCGTGGTACCAGGTTCGGGTCGTGTGAAAATTCAGGCTGAAGAAGAAGGACTGGACGTCATTTTTCAAGAAGCAGGATTTGAGTGGCGCGAAGCGGGTTGCAGCATGTGTCTTGCAATGAATCCAGATGTACTTCAACCGGGGCAACGTTGTGCTTCAACTTCTAATCGTAACTTTGAAGGTCGTCAGGGACGCGGAGGACGTACTCACCTTGTATCTCCAGCAATGGCAGCCGCTGCGGCGATTCATGGACATTTTGTCGATGTACGAGATTGGAAATTCAAGCAAGAAGAAGTTGTCCGCTAGGATACGGAGGAGGAATTAACGATGGAAGCTTTCACAACTTTAAAAGGAATTGTAGCGCCTGTGGATCGGGTGAACGTGGATACGGATGCTATTATTCCTAAGCAATTTTTGAAACGAATCGAGCGCACAGGCTTTGGGCAGTTTTTGTTCTATGAGTGGCGGTTTGATGAGGCGGGCAATATTAATCCTGAATTTGAACCGAACAAGCCTCGTTATGTAGGGGCATCTGTACTGATTTCTCGCGCCAACTTTGGTTGCGGCTCCTCCCGTGAGCATGCACCGTGGGCAATCATGGACTATGGGTTTCGTTGTGTAATCGCACCGTCTTTTGCGGATATCTTCTATAATAACTGTTTTAAAAACGGTATTTTGCCGATCAAGCTGTCTGAAGAGCAAGTAGAGGAATTGTTCCAGCGCACGGCGAAGCATGATAATTACCAATTAAACGTAGACCTGAATGAAAAAACGATCACTGACGATTACGGTCTGCGTATTGAATTCGATCTGGATGAACATCGCCGTCAATTCCTGCTGCAAGGCTTGGATGATATTGGCTTGACCCTCCAGCATGAGTCTGAAATTCTGGCTTATGAGCAAAAGCGTGCTGCGAAACAAGGCGCATAATGCTCATTTCCAGTCCAATTTTAATATGAAGAAATATAGTTGATTTATTTGATAGACAGACAGCCCGTACTGGCAACTCTTTTGCCTACGGGCTTTTATCATGTTTAGAAAATAAATTGGTAAATAAGGGGTTGACGGTTCGACTCATCATGGTATTGTAAATGTAAAATGGTTGAAGGACTATGTCTGTAAGTAGCACAAAAAATACATATATAAGTTAGGGGAATGAGGATGAAGAAATATGGTTGGGTGATACTAGCGGCTATCTTGATTTGGTTATGGCCGTCCTCCCCTCATGTGAATGCGGCTGGAGCAGAATTATTTTTGGAGGGCAAAAGGGTGGAAGCGCCCGCAGGTGCCAAGCCTGAAATGGTCAATGGTAAAATCATGGTACCGCTCAGGGTGGTTGGGGAGCAGCTTGGATATCAGTTTAAGTGGGAGCCACAAGCCTATAAAATTTCAATACAAAAAAACAGTACCGATATGTCTATGTATGTAGGCCGTACATCGGCTGATGTGAATGGAAAAACAGTTAGTTTGGATGCACCACCTGTGCTGCGGGGCAGCTCGACCATGGTTCCATTGCGTTTTGTCGGGGAGCAAATGGGGTTAAAAGTGGATTGGAATAATCAAAATAAATCCGTAAATCTCAGTCAGAAGATTGCAACTCAACCAGCGAATAAACAGTCTCAATCCCAACAACCGTCGCAAACGTCAACACAGAGTACAAAAAGCACAAATAAAACGTCTACAGTAACAGCGACAACAATAACTCCGGTTGAAGCAGACAAGCATACGGAAGCCGTACCTTCAACTTCCAAGGAGCAGAATGTAGAACAGACTACAACAAATGCGGTGCTTGTACAAAACATTTCTTTTGAGAATGAAACGTTAAAGATTTCTCTGAACAAAGACCTAACTCCTAAAGTATCCAAAATGACAGGACCTGACCGTATAGTTGTAGATTTACCGGAGACTTCACTGTCGACAGATCTTCTCCAGTCGTTCCCGGTTCGTAAGGATGGCACGCGGGCGTTGGTGAATAGTTACAGTGAGGATGTACAGGAAATCAGATTTGCTCCTGCGGATGGAACAAAAGGGGGCGCACGTATCGTCATTGCTTTGAATCAGGCACGTGATTACGATCTTTCAACAAATGGCATAGGTGATATCACCCTTCAGTTGCGTGAACGTAGTGTGAACCCGGAGATAGTAGCTCCAACGAATGTCGAAGGACGGCGAATCGTCGTAATTGATCCAGGACATGGTGGTAAGGACCCTGGAGCAGGCAGTGTGACTGGACGACATGAGAAGGAATTTACGTTGGCGGTAGCGTTAAAAGTCCAGCAGCTTGCCCAAAATGATCCTGATATTCAAATTGTATTGACTCGCAATGGAGATACGTATCCCACACTGGATGAACGGCCACAGCTCGCTAATAATCAGCAGGCTAGCGTGTTTGTTTCCATTCATGGTAACAGTATGCCAACTTCTAATAACGGAAAAGCTAATGGGTCTGAAACCTATTATGCACGTCAGGAAAGTTTGAGCCTGGCCACGATCATGCACAAGCATCTTGTAGCAGCAACCGAGTTTAAGGATAACGGTATTAAGGTGGCAAACCATGTGGTGACGAGAAAATCACAAATGCCCGCTGTATTACTGGAATGTGGCTACCTTAGTAATCTGTCAAATGAAGCGGCCATGTTCACAGAAGAAACACAGCAGAAGATTGCCGAAGGTATTGTCGATGGCCTGAAAGAGTACCTTGGAACAGGCACAGGAGTAACTGAATCACTCAACTAAGAAAGTTTGCAATAAAAGCTGCTTTTTCACCTTTTAATGAAAATTCATGAGGGTGAAAAGTAGCTTTTTTTATTTTTTTGCTGTGACTTTTGACGGGAAGCAAATGGTCCATATTTTTAGTCAAAATTCGACAAAAATAGTTCTTTGGCACGTATATTTCTGTTATGATGGAATATATTCGCAACTTTTGGTGTGAGATAACGTCTATAAGGTTGTCTGATATTACATAAGGCGTATATCAGGTCGCCGCACCGGAGCATGTGGCAAAAAAATTATGAATGGAAGGGTGACGAATGAAGAAATTTGGTTTTTTGTTGTTATTATTTGTCTTCATGTGGGCGGTTCCGGGTTATGGACATGCGGCTTCGAGTGGAACACAAATCTATCTCGACGATCAACAGTTAAGTGTCCCTAGTGGTGCTAAGGCACAAGTAATTGGCGGAAGTACGATGGTTCCGCTGCGCGTAATTTCTGAAAATTTGGGATATGACGTGACATGGAAGCAGCAGGCGCGAACCATAACGATTGAGAAGGACAGTACCTTGATCCGAATGATAATCGGAAGTAAGACGGCGACTGTCAATGGAAGCGACATTAGTCTGGATGCTTCGCCTCTGCTGCGTTCCAATTATGCCCTTGTACCGCTTCGTTTTATCGGCGAGCAAATGGGACTGGACGTAAAATGGGACAGCAGCTCCAAGTCCGTAAAATTATATACCCGCAATAGTGGGTCTGGAAACGGGGAATTTACACCTCCTAAGTCCGGAAATAACAGTACAGGTACAGGAAGTGTAACTGCGCCAACCAATAATGCGAGTTCAGGTGTGACGCAGGTGCAGGGAGTCAGTTTCAGCCAAAACCGCTTAACCATCACAACAGCGGGTGCTGTCAAGCCGAAAGCGTTTACGATGACAGGCCCTGATCGGGTAGTGGTGGATTTGCCAGCGACTGCATTTGCGGACAATTTTGGAGACCAGCAGAAGCTGGATAGCAACTTAAATGGTTCGCTGGACATTGAGAATGAAGCGGATGTGTCCGGTATCCGATATGCTTTATTCCAAAAGGAACCATCAACGGTGCGAGTTGTTATTGATTTGAAACATGCCATGAATTATACCGCATATAATGATGGATCGAATCGTGTTATCGTCGATCTGGCTTCCAAGGATTCAGTGAATACAACGCCAGACGCAACGTTACCGGATGGGTCAGAGCCGGACGATACGCAGACATCTCCAGTTAATAGCAATGGTAAAAAGGTCGTTGTTATTGATGCTGGACATGGAGCAAAAGATTCCGGGGCAGTTGGTATTTCAAGAAAAAATTATGAAAAGACCTTCAACCTTGCGATGGCTCTGAAAGTAGAAAGCATATTAAAACAAAACCCCAAGCTTGAGGTTGTGTTAACACGTAGCGATGATACATTTTTGGAGCTTAAACAGCGCGTAAAAGTGGCTGAAAATCTTAAAGCCAACGTGTTTGTGTCCATTCATGCTAACAGCAGCGGTAGCTCAGCTTCCAACGGCACAGAGACGTATTACCAGCGTAGTGCAAGCAAAGCGTTCGCCAACGTTATGCATAAGTACTTTGCTCCTGCGACGGGTCTGACAGACCGCGGCATTCGTTATGGAAATTTCCATGTAATTCGGGAAACGACTATGCCAGCTGTTTTGCTTGAAGTAGGATATCTGAGTAATGCAAAAGAGGAAGCAACACTGTTTGATGAAGATTTTCAAAACCGGGTAGCTCAAGGGATTGCAGATGGAATCACAGAGTATCTCGACGTAAAATAAATCTTCAACAAATCGCTTGCCAACGTCAAGTAAGGAGGGGGACAGACATATGAACAAGAAAATCGTAATTGCAGGTCTGCTGGCACTGTTTGCCATTGCAGGTGCAGGGTGTGCCTCTAAGCAAACATCGGCTCCTGCGACTCCATCTCAGGAAACACAAACTTCAGCTGCACAAAATAGTACACCCGAACAGACGACCCCTGATCCATCAGCTCAGTCTGCTGAAAATAATGGAGCGAGTCAAACACCTGCAACTCCGTCGACGGAGCCTACAAAGACCAAGACGGACACGGAAAAGTCAGGAGATCGTCAAACACAGCAGATCACGGTGTATTATACGGATACACAAGAGAACGGTTTGAAAGAACAAAAAAAGGAAATTACCTATCCGAGCGAGCTGGAAAAATTCCAAAAAGCGTTTGAAGCTCTACAAAAGAGCGGTGATTCTGCTCTGATTCCGTTGTGGTCCGAGAAAATTACCGTGCATAAGATCAAATTGGATAACGGTGCATTGACCTTTGATATTTCCCTGCCGGATGAGGCTCGATTGGGAGCTGGCGGCGAGGAATTGGCTATCGATGCTTTGAAGCAAACGATGTTCCAATTCAAGGAAGTCAAAACGCTGGATTTGCTCGTAGATGGTCAATCTCTGGAGTCCTTAATGGGACATGTAGATTTGGAGCATCCAATGAGCCGTTAATCGATCAGACTGTATGAAAATTTCTTGAGAATTTACACACTTTTCACGTGCAATCTGTGACAGATAATGATAATATAGGAGTGTATTTCTCGCCTATGCAGGCAGTCATGCACAAATAGTATTCGTTTCTTTCCGGATGATTATTTAGAGTGACCGTCTTGATGCGGGCTATCCCGTATCAAGACGTTTTTTTTGCTAGGAGGTAGGATTTCCGTGAATGCAGCAACCGCACGTCATATATTGGACACCATCGGTACGATGTTTCCGGATGCCCATTGTGAGCTGAACCATGACAATGCTTTTGAATTAACGATTGCCGTGTTATTGTCTGCTCAATGCTCCGATCAGATGGTCAATAAAGTAACGGCAGACCTGTTTCAAAAATACAAGTCACCTGAGGATTATTTGGCTGTTCCTCTTGAGGAACTGGAGCAGGATATTCGTAGAATCGGCTTGTACCGAAACAAGGCCAAGCATATTCATAACCTCTGCCGGATTTTAATAGACCAGTACGGGGGAGAGATACCTTCGGAGCATGATCAACTGGTCAAGCTACCCGGTGTTGGCCGCAAGACGGCTAATGTCGTAGTATCTACTGCCTTTGATGTACCAGCTATTGCGGTAGATACGCATGTAGAGCGCGTTTCCAAACGGCTCGGCTTTGCAGGGTGGGATGATTCAGTGCTTGAGGTGGAAAAAAAGCTGATGAAAAGGGTACCTAGGGATGAATGGTCTGTGACCCATCACCGGCTCATTTTTTTCGGACGCTACCATTGCAAAGCTCAAAACCCTCAATGTCAGGTGTGTCCATTGCTGGATGTGTGCAGGGAAGGCAAGAAACGTATGAAAACGTCTCTTATCAGAAAAGATAAGAAACGTAGAGCTTAAAGACCCGAAAGACCTATAAAGGTAATAGAGGGTTTAACCATTTATGTGTAGAAAAGGATGAAGAGTAATGAAGTGCATTGCGGTATATACAGATAATTTTGAGGCGTTCTCCGATATTTTTGAGCAAATTGTAACAACAGAGTTTGCTGAAAACGAAGAGCGCGAGCTAGAGGGAATCACAGTTAGTCATTCTGGTGATGTCCCTGAGCATTACCTGGAGCGTATGTCACAAAAACCAGAAGTGGTCGTAATGAAGGATAAATCCCGTGGAATTACGATCTTACAGCATGGTCAAGTATTTGAAATTTTGCTGCCAGTACTTGAGACTGCAGCTAATTAAGTGTAATTAGCGGACGACATGCGTTGCATGTTCCGGTATAGGCGGCTCGGCTGGTCTAACCAGCCCGCAGGCGCATATACGAACCTTGAAGACCGTCATAAAACGCTGGATATGGATGATTTCACATATTTAAATATGAAATCTTCAATTACATTTTCAGAGGAGTTTCTTAAATGAGCATTTATGATTATTCAGCCATTGCGATGAACGGCAAGGAGATCACCCTTAGTGATTATAAAGATAAAGTAGTGTTGATTGTAAATACGGCCAGCCAGTGCGGTTTTACATTTCAATATCAGGATTTGCAGCGTCTATATGATCAATATAAGGATAGAGGCTTGGTGATTCTCGGGTTCCCATGCAATCAATTTGCCGATCAAGAGCCGGATTCCAATGAAAGTGTGCAAACATTTTGTACTCTGAATTATGGGGTCGCATTCCCCATGTTCCAAAAGGTGAATGTACGTGATGAGCAGGCTCACCCGTTGTTTACATATCTTGCTTCGTCGTTGCCCTTTGAGGGCTTTGATGAAACACATTCGGTTGCCAAAATACTTATTCCTTTAATTCATGAGCGTCATCCTGAGTACTTACCAGGAGATTCGATCAAATGGAATTTCACGAAATTCCTGATTGATCGGAACGGGAAAGTGATCAAACGATTTGAAGCAACGACAGACCCTCTGGATATGGAAGAATATATTGAAGCATTACTGTGATGATCTGTTTTGGACATTATAAAATAAACTTATGGTTTGCCATTTACAAGAACGCGTTCCCGAAAGCCAGGTACAGGCAGGGAGCGCTTTTTTAGTTTTTTTAATGTGATGATTCTCACAGTGGCTTAGGAATGCTACAATATAGCTATTTGGTGCAGATAAGAAACAAGGAGTGAAACCGTAGCTTATGATGCAAACGATTACAGGAGATGCGGACAAGTGGTTGAATACGATAGAACAGATACAGGATAACTTGCGTAAAGCAGGGGATGAAGCGGGAGCGAGGGCGCTAGGGGATTTGATGGAAAAAGCGCATGCGCAAGAGTTGACCATTGCCTTTTGTGGACATTTTTCAGCAGGTAAATCGAGCTTGATTAACAGCCTGTGCGGTAAAACCGTGCTGCCATCTGGACCGGTGCCTACAAGCGCTAATGTAGTGTCCATCCGTCATGGACGTTCGAGAGTGCTTATTCATCCAGCCCGATCGGTAGAAAACCCGGAGCCGGAAATCGTGGAAGCTTCCCTGTCCGAGCTTGCTGAGTATTGTAAAAATGGTGGAGCCTATGAATCAGTTGAAGTATGGGAGGATGTTCCGATATTATCTGGCGGAGGAGTGCTGCTGGATACACCCGGCGTAGATTCCACAGACCACGGACACGCGATGGCGACACATTCAGCTTTACATTGGGCTGATATTGTTTTTTATGTGATGGACTACAATCATGTCCAATCTGAAAATAATTTGTCTTTTGCCAAAAGTTTGTCGGATTGGGGCAAGCCACTATATTTGATCATCAATCAAATCGATAAGCACCGAGAGCGGGAGCTATCCTTTACACGTTATCGTAATGAGGTGGAAAGCAGCTTTCATGCCTGGCAGGTACATTACACGGACGTTCTGTTTACTTCCTTGAAGGAGCAAAATCACCCCTGGAATCAGTGGGAGCAGTTGACGTGCTTGATTCCGAATTTGCTGGAGCGCAAAGCAGAGCTTTTGGCTTATAGTTTAGTGTCTTCTATGCACCATTTGGTAGAGCAGCATGTGGAGACGGTGCAGGCCGCTGAAGAAGAGGAACTGAACGCACTGCTCAAAGAAGCAGGTGGAGAAGAGGCCATTTTGCGCCTGGACATAGAGCAGAAGGCCTTACAGCAAGAGGATGAACACTGGAGGATGCTTCCAGAGCAGGAGCATAAACGGCTTCGTCAAGAGCTGGATCATCTACTGGAACACGCCCATCTCACGCCTGCGGAGCTACGTGAAGCTGCTGGCGAATATTTAGAAAGCCGCAAGCCGGGCTTTAAAACAGGGTTATGGTTTGCCGGAGGAAAGACAGAGCGAGAAAAGGAGCACCGTTTGGCCCGGCTGGCAGGGATGCTGAGTGATCAGGTGGAGGGACAACTGTTGCCTCATGTGCGTGAGTTACTGAGGTCATGGGGAGAAGGTCAAGGTTTGTGGACCGCTGCGATGGAGCAGGAGCTGGATGACATCCGCCCTGCAACGGATCGGCAACTGGTAGAGCAGACAGTAAAGGAAAATGCTTTGTCTCCGGAGTATACGTTGAACTATTGCAAGGACTTACGCGCTGCTGTGACCGCTGATTGCCGCCGCAAGGCGTTGGCGCTGGTAGACCGCCTGCTGGCCCAGCTTGCGGTACGGGTCGAAGCCAACCGCGAGGCTCTCGCGGATGCGCGCACTGCGTTGCTGGCGCAGGCGGACGCGGCGAGCCGTTACAGCACTCGCTTGCAAGCCTTGGCTTCGCACGCCGACCTGCTGCGTAGCATGCTGCCGCAGGCTTCCGCGCCTGGCGGGTTGCCCCGTGTGGGCACGCCTGCTCCTGCGGCCGATACTGCCGCTGCTGCCCCGACAGATACGGCTTCAACAGGTGCCGTGCGTCCAGACATTGCTGGCTCGCACAACGCATCGGTGCAGCCACAAGCAGGCATGACAACAGCGCAGTCTGCCGCCGGGGGCCGCCGTACGCGGCTGGATGCAGCAGCGACAAGATTGAAGGCGGCCGCTGCATTGGTAAGCCCGTACCCTGCGATGCAGGCGGCTGTTCGGGATTTACATGCGCGAGCTGCTGCACTGGAGGACGGGCGCTTTACACTGGCGCAATTCGGAGCATTCAGTGCCGGCAAATCCAGCTTTGCCAACGCTTTGCTGGGCGAAGCGGTGTTACCCGTATCGCCCCATCCGACGACAGCGGCGATTAATCGCATTATGGCGCCTACAAGTCATGAGCGCCATGCCACGGCTGACGTCCACATGAAATCAGTGGATGCGTTGCGGGAAGATCTTAAATACTCATTTCGGTTATTAGGATTGGGAGAGCCAGCATCCGTGGGCTGGCAAGAAGCCGTAAATTCGTTATCACCAGAAGGTATTCATCCTGCGGGAAGGCCTCATTACAGCTTTTTGAAGGCTGCTGCAGCTGGATGGGAAGAAGCTGAAAGCTTGCTAGGACAACAGCTTCAGGTGAATCTAGAGCAATATCGAGATTTTGTCGCATCCGAGCGCAAATCATGCTTCGTGGAGCATATCGACCTTTATTATGATTGCACTTTGACTCGTCAGGGCATCGTGCTGGTGGATACGCCAGGTGCCGATTCTGTGAATGCACGGCACACAGGTGTGACCTTCAATTATATGAAGCATGCAGACGCTCTTGTATTTGTGACATATTATAACCATGCGTTTACGCAAGGAGACCGACAGTTCTTGAATCAATTGGGCCGAGTCAAAGAGACATTGGCGCTGAATCAGACGTTTTTTATCGTCAACGCATCCGATTTGGCGTCTTCTGAAGATGAACTATATTCTGTGACTCAGCATGTACAGGAACAACTTCAGGCGAACGGAATCCGCAAGCCGCGTATTTATCCGCTTTCCAGCATGCTAGCGTTGGAAGCAGCCGAGCGGGGAGAGGCTTCGCTACGTGCAGCTTCACGGTTTGATGTGTTTGAAAATGATTTTTCGGCATTTGCAGCCGAAGAGCTGGCAGGCTTGTCTATTGCATCTGCTTTGCAGGAGCTGGGACGTCTGCGGAGTCGAATAGAACAACATGCTGCTGATGCCCGGTATAGCGCTGAAGAGCGTGAGCTCCGATTAGAGCAATTAACTCGAATTCGTGGGGAACTGGAGAATGTGCTCCTTGGTTCGACTGACAACAATGGTGGATCTGTGCTGTCGGACGAAACCGATGAACTGTTGTATCATGTACGCCAAAGGCTAGCCTACCGGACGGGTGAATTTATGGCAGAAGCGTTCCATCCATCTGTTTTGCGTGAAGGAGTAGGTGATCTTCGTTTGGCCTTTGCATCTTGTGGTCGTGAGCTGATGCGATTGATCGAACTGGAGTTGTCTCAGGAATTGCTGGCAACCACCCTCAGACTAGAAAAAATGGGGCAAGCCTTGGTGGGTAAAGCTATCCAACAGTGCGTAGATCACATGAACCTTCAGTTGAATGGGCTAGATTGCACAGTTCCTGGATTTAGAGAATGGGCTGTCCCCGAACTGAGCGATATTTCCCTACAGGAGTCCATTCAGTGGAAGAATTATTGGAATAGCTTTAAAAATCCAAAGCTATTTTTTGAAGGGACGGGTCGGGCGAATTTACAAACTAGACTGGAGCCCATATTACGCCAGTTAATCGGAGAAGCTGTGGATCAGCAGCGAGAACGAATGTCTTCTTTTTACGTTGCTATGATGCAAGAGGAACAAACATGGCAGAAAGCACAGCTACGAGAGCAAATGCTGGAGACGATTCGTGGTATGGAACATGCACTTAAGGGCGGTGAGGAGCCACAAGTTTGGGAAGAGCTTGCTGATCAGCTCGCGAATTTAGAGTCAATATAAATATGTTCATGATTGCATTAAGATCAAGACACCGGGTTGTGGGACAATCCGGTGTTTTAAGCATACTTCAAAAAGAAAGGAAAACTGAGGAAATAGCCATATTCAATGATAAGAAAGCGATTTAATTTGTCTAATCACCTACCAATTGCGAACCTGCCTGAAAACGGCCCGTTATCCTCTTTGCCGCCTTGGAACACGGATGGTAAACTTCACTAAGCCATATAACAACGTCGTGCAACTAATGGAGGGACTTGACATGGAAGTGCTCAGGCAACTGCAAGTTTTTTTTCGTGAGAGGAGACATTATCTATTTCTTTCCATTCTATGCCTTGCGATAGCGACGGCCTTGGGACTGGTGTATCCGAACCTGCTCCAACGGCTCATTGATAACGCTATCATTCCCGGTGACTTCGAGAAAGTTCCGGTTCTGGCTCTGACTGTACTGGGAGTCGTGATCATCAAAGGGTTTATGCAATTTTTACATGGTTTTTTTGGTGGACGGCTAGGTAACTATCTGGCGTATCGACTTCGCAATGCCTGTTACGAAAAGCTGCAATTTCTGTCCTTCAGATATTATGACACCGCCAAAACGGGGGATCTTATGTCCCGTCTGACTGGTGATTTGGAGGCGATTCGCAACTTTATCGGGTTTGGTTTTGCGCAGCTCCTCAATGTGCTACTGATGGTCGTATTCGGCTCTATCATGATGCTGTATATTAATTGGCAGCTCACCCTCTTTACGATGATCAGCATGCCATTGCTACTCTTCGTCACATTCAAATTTGAATCTCGGATTCATCCCACCTTTCAGGAAATGCGAATAGCTCTCAGCGCCCTGACGACAGCGGTACAAGAAAATATTACAGGTGTGCGAACCGTTAAATCTTTTGCTCGCGAATCCTATGAAGTGGAAAAATTCTCCGTACGTAATGAGCAGTACAAAAGTAACCAAATTCAGGCTGCTTCCTTATGGAGTCGATTTTTTCCTGCGATGGAACTGATTGCCTCGGTCAGTGTGGTTCTTCTCTTGGGCATGGGTGGATATCTAGTTATCCAGAAGTCAATGACCTTGGGGGAACTCGTCGCTTTCTTTAGCTTAATTTGGTATATTATCGGTCCCATCTGGAGCATTGGCTTTCATATCAATAACTATACGCAGTCCAAAGCTTCCGGTGAAAGGGTTTTGGAGTTGCTGAATCAGTCTGTAGATGTAACCGATGAAGCTGATGCACTTACACTCAACGCCGATCAGGTGAAGGGACATGTGACGTTTGATCATGTTACCTTTGCTTACGGAAATAAGCTACCTGCTGTTGTTGACATCAATCTGGATGCGCCACCGGGATCGGTCATTGGGATTTTAGGAGGAACAGGTTCCGGGAAGTCGACCATTATTCAACTACTCATGCGAGCCTACAATGTGAATGCAGGAAGCATCAAGCTGGATGGGACGGATATACGTCATTTGAAAATTCGCGATTTACGTGCTCAAATTTCTTCTGTGTTTCAGGAGACGTTTCTGTTCTCGTCCTCTATACGCAACAATATTGCATATGGGTTAAGTCATGTCAGTATGGATGACATCATACGTGTTTCCAAGCTGGCTCAGGCGCATGAATTCATAACTGAATTACCGCTGGGCTACGACACTGTTGTTGGTGAACGTGGATTGGGACTGTCTGGAGGGCAGAAACAACGGATCGCCATCGCGCGCGCACTACTCAAAAATCCGAAAATTCTCGTGCTGGATGATGCTACCAGTGCGGTCGACATGGAGACGGAGCATGAAATTCAGTCCGGTTTTCAAGAGGTTATGCGTGGACGCACAACGTTTATTATAGCTCATCGAATCTCTTCGCTTCGTCATGCCAATGAAATTGTAGTGCTTGAGGAAGGACGAATCGTCCAACGTGGAACACATGAACAGCTCATTGCTACTCCAGGTCCATATCAAGATGTGTATCATATTCAATACGCCGATTACATAGCGGAGGCTCCAGACGGTGTATCCGAAGGGCAGGTGAGACCATGAATATTCCAGTAGAAAAAGCCAAACCGTTAAAGAAGCCGACCAATGAGCGCTTTGTCTATCAAGATGATGAGGTCATTGATAAACCGTTTAACTGGGCGGAATTCAAACGTTTGCTAGCATACATGAAACCTTATGCCCGTCAGATTCTGCCGATTCTTCTGGTCATGATGATTCTCGGCACGATTACTAAGCTGACGGTTCCATATTTGATCAGTCTGGCCATTGACAAGGCCATTGCTCCCGCATGGCCTGCACTGCCGAGCGTAAAGTTATTGTTGCTCATTACGGGTGCCGTGCTCTTGTTATATTTAATTCAATGGGCAGCCAGTACGTACCGCATTAAATTCACCAATATTATTGGTCAGCGGGTTATTTACGATTTGCGTGAAGATTTGTTCAAGCATATTCAGAAGCTTTCCTTTAACTTTTTTGATAAAAGACCGGCGGGTTCTGTATTAGTACGTGTGACGAATGACATTAACTCGCTACAGGATTTATTTACGAATGGTGCAGTGAATGTCCTGATTGACTGCGTACAGCTTTTCGGAATTATCGTTATTTTGCTGCTTATTAACTGGAAGCTCGGTTTGGCAGTGATTGTGACCGTTCCGATCATGTTTTTGATCTCGACCAAGCTGCGAGTACGCATCCGTCGCGCCTGGCAAGAAGTACGCATGAAGAACTCGCGTATCAATTCTCATTTGAATGAATCTATTCAGGGAATTCGTGTGACACAAGCGTATACGCAGGAGCAGGAAAACATGGCTTATTTCGACGATATGAACAGCTCCAGTAAAAAATCGTGGGATAAGGCTTCTGCTATGAATCAGGTCTTTGGCCCACTTATTGATATTACCGGAGGATTAGGTACGCTTGTGCTGTTCTGGTTTGGAGCGCATTTAATTCAGACAGATCAGCTTACGGTGGGGCTGCTGGTTGCATTCGCCAACTATGTAGGGAACTTTTGGGAGCCAATCAATCGGCTGGGTCAAATGTACAATCAGCTACTGGTTGCGATGGCTTCTTCAGAAAGAATTTTTGAATTCATGGATGAACAGCCGAATATTGCAAACAAACCGGGAGCAAAAGCCTTACCGCCTATCCGGGGTGAAATTCAATTTGAAAAAGTCATTTTTGAATATGAAAAGGGACGTCAGGCGCTTAAAGGTATTAATCTTTCTGTCGAGGCAGGTCAATCTATAGCGCTTGTAGGTCATACTGGATCAGGTAAAAGTACAATTATTAATTTGCTCAGTCGTTTTTATGACATTACGTCAGGGCGACTTACCATTGATGGTTATGATGTGCGAGATGTCACGGTGGAGAGCTTGCGCAGCCAGATTAGCATCGTGCTTCAGGATACATTTATTTTTTCGGGGACGATACGCGATAATATCCGATTTGGCCGTTTGGATGCAACGGATGAGGAAATTGAAGCGGCTGCGAAGGCGGTCAATGCTCATGAATTCATTGTTCACTTACCAGATGGCTATGAAACAGAGGTAGAGGAGCGTGGAGGGATGCTTTCCATGGGCCAGCGCCAGCTCTTATCCTTTGCTCGTGCCTTACTGGCTAATCCGCGAATTCTTATTCTGGATGAGGCCACAGCTAGCATTGATACGGAAACGGAGCTGAAAATTCAGGAGGCTCTTCAGGTTCTATTGGAAGGCAGAACTTCTTTTATGGTTGCTCACCGTTTGTCCACTATTCGGAATGCTGATCATATCGTTGTACTGGACCATGGGGAAATCCAGGAAAGTGGTAATCATGAACAATTGATGAAAAAACATGGAATATATCGGGGGCTGGTGGAAGCACAGTTCAGATTTTTGTAAAAAAAAGATCAAAAAATCGCGTTTTTTGTAAATTAAAATGCCGAGCACTATTGCATTCTTGGAGCTAAACCCTGAAAATAAAGATGAAAAGAGATCAGAGCAATATCGTCAGAGGGGGAAGAGTTCAAGATGTGGGGTGCTCCTTTTTCTGCCAAGGCTAAGAAGATGCTACTGCTGGGTAGCGGCGAATTGGGAAAAGAAGTCATTATTGAAGCTCAGCGGCTTGGCGTGGAATGTATTGCTGTAGATCGCTATGAGCTGGCTCCAGCAATGCAGGTGGCTCATCGCTCTCACTGTCTGGATATGCAGGATGCTGAGGCGTTGAAGGCATTAATTCGCAAGGAACAGCCCGACATAATTGTACCTGAAATCGAAGCTATTGCTACGGGTGCTTTGGAAGAATTAGAGCAAGAGGGATTTCACGTAGTACCAACGGCCCGGGCCGCCCGTCTTACGATGGACCGGGAGGGTATCCGCAGGTTGGCTGCCGAGAAATTACAGCTTCCGACTGCCGCCTACCGTTTTGCAGATCATTTTGAGCAGTTACGGTCGGCGGTTCAAGAGCTGGGCACGCCATGTGTGGTCAAACCCTTAATGAGTTCGTCGGGTAAAGGGCAGTCTGTATGTCGGACACTCGAAGACGCAGAATCCTGCTGGAATACGGCGCTGGAAGGCGCGCGTGCCAAAACGACACGTGTCATTGTTGAAGCTTTTGTCCCGTTTGAGAGCGAAATTACCTTATTGACCGTCAGATCGGAATCAGGCACGACTTTTTGCCCACCGATTGGCCATATTCAAAAAGATGGGGATTATGTCGAATCTTGGCAGCCTCATGGCATGACGGACAAGCAGCTTTCGGAGGCGCAAGACATTGCCCGTACGATTACGGATGAACTGGGTGGTTACGGATTGTTTGGCGTAGAGCTGTTTTTAACGGCTGATAGCGTCATATTTAGTGAAGTATCCCCGCGTCCGCATGATACAGGTATGGTAACCATGATCACGCAGGATTTGTCTGAATTTGCGCTTCATGTACGGGCGATTCTCGGATTCCCGGTGCCTTCGGTCACGCTGCTTACACCAGGAGCTTCAGCTACCTTGAAGGCAGAAGTGGCAACGCGCGATTTCGCAATAAGCGGTCTGCATGATGCACTATTGCTACCCCGGACACAGGTGCGAGTGTTCGGGAAGCCTGAAACCAAGCCGGGACGCCGGATGGCTGTAGCGCTTAGCGCTGCAGAAGATGTGGAGACAGCACGGAAGACAGCCAAAGAAGCTGCCAATATGCTGAAAGTGGAGGTAAATCATGTCTAACAGTGTGATGATTCCAGTACTGACAATTCGTTCCGTAGAGCTTGGCGATTGTGAAGCCGTAACTGGACTACTTAGAGAAGTCGGATACCCGATGACTTGTGGTGTTATGAAAGAAGTTATGGGAACAGCGCAGGAGGACAGTCAAGCGAATATGATGGTTGCAGAAATGGATGGTTGTGTTGTCGGAGTAATCGGCATGCATACGGCTCAAAGCCTGGCCTATCCTGATCCTGCTGTACAAATCACCATGCTGGTCGTGAGCGGGGAGTATCGCGGCGAAGGCATTGGCAAACGATTGGTTGCTTGTGGTGAGGAGTGGGGGCGTGCGCAAGGCTGCTATCATTTATTCATTACTGGAGCGAATAACCGCATCAAACAAGTAGAGGCCCGTGCTTTCTACAACCGAATCGGCTTTGAGAAGCAAGGCTACCGTTTCAGCAAAAAGCTTAGATAATTAGCTTGCAACAAACAATCTAATACTTAAAGCCTCAATATTTTTAACTTAGTCCTGTTCGCCATTGCCGAGCAGGCTATTTTTTTTCCAACTTTTATACCATTGATGATGCTATAAAACATGATATACTGCTAGAGTAAAGATTACAAAGTTGTAACCTGAGACGTTCACACCAAGGCACTTATACAACGAGGAGATGACGAAATGAAGAATATGTTGAAAAAAACACTGGTGATGGGAAGCTTAAGCGCCGTTTTATCCGCAGGATTCATCGTTCCGGCATCAGCTTCACCAGCTGACGATTTGTCTGCCCAATTACAACAGTGGTTTCAAAATAACGGATACACAGTCAATATGTCCAATGGGACGACAACAATAACGAAGACTGTCATTAAGGATTATTCTGAAAAGGACAAGGCTAAAACAAAAACAGCAAATCCTTCTTCTGGCAAGCAAACGACGAATCAGGCTAGCCAAAAGGCTTCAAAGACTGTTACCAAGCAACAGACCCAAACACAAAACGCCAACTCAGGTGCAGGTCAGTCTACAGATTCTAATGCACAACTGAGCAAGTCTCAATTTGCAGCCGAGGTGGTAAAGCTTGTAAACAACGAGCGCAGCCAAAAAGGTCTGAAGCCCCTCACCTCTAATGCGAAGCTTACAGAAGTAGCCTTAGCGAAGGCGAAGGACATGAGCACGAACAATTACTTTTCCCATACATCTCCGACTTACGGTTCACCATTTGATATGATGAAAAAATTCGGTGTAACTTATACGTATGCGGGTGAGAATATTGCAATGGGACAAAAAACACCACAAGAAGTAATGAAGGCCTGGATGAATAGCCAGGGACATCGTGAAAATATTTTGAAGGCAGAATATACACAAATCGGTGTGGCTTACTACAATGGATATTGGGTACAAGAGTTCACACGTAACTAAGTTGATAGAAAAAACGTTTCAAACGTCATTTCTGTTTGTAAAAAGATAGTGACGAAACGTAATTTAGAGACCCGCTGACAACGTTCAGCGGGTCTTTTTATGTCGCTTATGACTCTTCAAGCATAAACCATTTCTCTATCCCAGAAAAGACATATGGGACGCGCTTATAGTATGATGACAGTAAGCTGAATGGATAACAAACTACTTTTGGAAAGCTAGGTGAACAAATGAGCTACGAAATCGTGCATGAAGGTGCTTTTGCGATGCTTAAGGTGCAGTTGAACCCCGGAGAAACCATTAAAGCAGAAATGGGAGCGATGGTTTCCATGTCTTCCAGTGTAGATATAAAGGGGACGGTAGACGGTGGGCTGTTACGTGGTTTAGGCAGAATGCTGAGCGGAGAAAAATTCTTTTTTCAAGAGCTGAGAGCAGCCCGGGGACCCGCTGAAGTACTGCTAGCCCCCGCAAGCATAGGTGATGTACAAGCAGTGGAACTGGATGGCACGTACAGGCTGTTGGTCCAAAAGGACGGTTTTTTGGCCTGTACGGAAGGGATTGAGGTTAGTACCAAAATGCAAAACCTGATGAAAGGTTTATTCTCCGGTGAAGGTTTTTTTATTGTAGAAATCAGTGGCCGAGGCACAGTATTCCTATCCTCGTATGGAGCCATTCACCCCATTTATATCGCGCCAGGAGAGGAGCGTATTATTGATAATGCTCATCTAGTGGCATGGCCGGATTATATGGATTATAGAATTGAAAAGGCATCTAAAGGCTGGTTGTCCAGCGTAACGAGTGGGGAAGCTCTTGTATGTCGTTTTCGCGGTGAAGGAACGGTACTGATTCAAAGCCGAAATCCGGGTAGTTTTGGACAATGGATTAGAAGTTTCATCCCTGATAGCAAATAGTTCCTTCCGTCTAATCCCGCTGATGAGAGGAAGGGCTATTCGCACAAAAAGTATAATAAAAGGATGGGAATTTGCCATCCTTTTTTAGTATGTTCATGGAAAATTATATGGGATTGTAATCATTGATTTTCGCTTGAACCAGAACGGTTTATTTGCAAAATGACAGGAGAAGCTTTATGTTTATTTCACCAAGCTATCAGGAGGGAACACGAGTGAATTCATCAAAATGGATTTGGCGGTCTGTCGGTTCCGTTTCCATTGCCGCCACACTGCTATTATTGTACGGATTTATTGCAGCAGTACGAAGTATTACGGCTCCAGAGCCATTGGTAAGTACTCAACCTGTACAATCCGGTTCATCGCAGACACAAACTGCACCATCGGCTACTGCTCAGACGGAAGAGTTGCGTGTAGCTGCCATTGGCGATTCGTTAGCCAAAGGAACGGGGGATGACTCCGGAAGTGGTTTTGTGCGTCGGTCGGTGACTTTGTTAAATGATCAGGAAGGACATAAAGCTCGGCTCATAAATAATCTAGGGATTAATGGACTGACGACTCAAGGACTATTAACCAAGTTGGATGAGCCTGGTGTGTCTTATGTACTGAAGAAGGCTAATGTGATTATAGTTTCGATTGGCGGAAATGATTTATTTCAGGGCGCACAGGCGGCCCAAACCGGCAAAGAGCCACCTACACTCAGCGGTTTGCGCAAAGCTCTGCCTGATGCAGCCAAACGTCTGCAAAAGGTGCTAACAAAGGTAGGGAAAATTAATCCGAATGCTAAAATTGTCTATGTAGGATTGTATAATCCATTCAGTGATCTGCGGGAAATGAAAATTCCCGGTAATCTTGTGGTAACTGAATGGAATATGGCTGCCATGGCAATTACCAACCAAAACAGTAACATGACGCTGGTTCCAACTTTCGATTTATTCGAGCAAAATTTGCCCGTCTATTTATCATCCGATCATTTTCATCCCAACGGACAAGGCTATCAGGCAATCGCTGAACGTATCGCACAAGGATTTGCTGTTACCGCAACGAAGGGTACCGATCATGTAAATCCTAATCAACAGTCTACAAGTAGCCAACCTGCAGAAGCGAAAAAGGGAGGGAACAAGTAATGAGCATCCAATCTGCTGACAAGACCGAGGCTGGCGTGACCCAAGATTCGACATCCACGAATGCAGTGTCCAGTCTTCATTCCTCCAATCAGGTTGGTAGCGCAGACAGAGACAGCAGCAATAATGAAATCGTGCTCTCTGTTCAGCATGTTAAAAAACGAATTAAACGCAAAATGATCATTCATGATGTAACGTTCGACGTTCGCGCAGGTGAAATTTTCGGATTTCTCGGCCCCAATGGAGCAGGAAAAACGACGACTATTCGTATGCTGGTCGATTTAATTAAGCCTACGGAAGGGACGATAACCGTATGCGGTCATAATGTAAATCGTGACCCTGAGCAGGCTTTACGGCATATTGGTTCTATTGTGGAAAATCCAGAGGTGTACAGCTACCTGACAGGATGGGAGAATTTAGAACATTTTGCCCGCATGCAGCCTGGTGTTGATGAACAGCGCATCCGCGAGGTGGTTGAGTTGGTTCGGCTCGATCGTCGCATCCATGATAAGGTAAGTACATATTCACTGGGGATGCGCCAACGTCTTGGTATAGCTCAAGCCTTGCTTGGCAGACCTAAGCTACTCATTTTGGATGAGCCGACGAACGGGCTAGACCCCAAGGGAATCAAAGAGATGAGAGCTTTTATCCGTTTGTTAGCGGCAGAAGGCATGGCTGTATTTGTTTCCAGTCATTTGCTCAGCGAGATCCAGTTGCTATGTGATCGTGTGGCAATTATTAGTCGGGGAAAGGTGCTGGCTGTTGGTGGGGTACAGGAACTGGTTGAGACACACTCACATATGGCTGTATGGCAGCTGGAGCCTCGCGATCAAGGCCTTGCCCTATTGCAAAATTCTCCGTATGTGCACATAATTACGAACGTCGATGAATTAATTGATGACAGCATTGTTGCAGGCAGCGGAGTCGATGCTATTTTTACAGAAATGGATGAAGAGCATATTGCGAAGCTGGTCGCACACATGACAGCTTCCGGTATTTCCGTTAAAGGTGTAACCAAAATTAATCCTACATTGGAGCAACTATTCCTGAAAATGACGGAAGGTGAGATACTTGAATAATATTTTACCGCTCGTACAAAATGAAACCCTTAAAATTATCAAGAAGAAACGATTTTATGTCATTTTACTTGTTTTGCTTGTGCTTGTGCCGATTTTTACGTACGCTCAGATGAAAGTGGCAGAAAACAATCGCAAGAAATTCGGCAATGATTGGCGGCTGGAACTGCGTCAAGCCATTACCGATAACCAAAACTCGCTGGGCAGCGATAGGGTTCCCGAAGAATGGAAGACCTATCGTCGGGTCTTTGTGCAGCAGATGCAATATTATCTGGAGAATGATGTGAATCCTAATGAGCCGAGTGGCGTCACTTTTACCAGAGAGTTTATGGATAACTCCATAAATCTGTTCGTTCCGTTGTTGATCATGGCCATTGCTTCGGACTTGGTTTCAGGAGAACGGACGACAGGCACGATAAAAATGTTGCTGACTCGGCCGGTCAGGCGGTGGAAAATACTGCTGAGCAAGCTGCTGACACTGTATATGTTCGTTTCGCTCATCATTTTGGCCGTATTTGTCATTAGTTATCTTATATCAGGCTTGTTTTTTGGTTTTCGTGGTTTTAATGTTCCGGTATTTACCGGCTTTCAAATTGTTGGATCGACGGTGGATTTGTCTGCTGTACATGCAATTCCACAATGGCATTACCTGATGCTGCAAGCCGGATTGATCTGGTTTGTCAGTCTGGTGGTTGCTTCGTTAGCCTTTATGGTATCTGTTCTGGTACGTAGTACAGCTGCAAGTATCGTGGTCATGATGGCCGCGCTCATTTCGGGCACTATACTGACCAACATGGCTTCATCTTGGCAGAGCGCCAAATATTTATTTATGGTTAACCTCGGATTAACCGATTATTTATCTGGAAGCCCTGCCCCGATTGAGGGAATGACCCTGCCGTTTTCTTTAGCTGTACTGGGCATTTGGGGGCTGCGGCGTTGATTGTTTCATTCGCCGTCTTTACGAAACGGGATATATTGAATTAAAATGGACAAGGTAAAAGAAAACATCTGTTTGCATTTTTGGTGAAAACCATCAAGAATAAGGCAAAACACGGTTACGATTAGACAAAGGGGGAGCATGAATGGTCGACAAAATCGACTTGTCTGCGGGAGCTTCCGGTACACAGAACGGAGCTTCAGAATATGGCGCGGACGACATTCAAGTGCTCGAAGGGCTTGTGGCAGTTCGCAAACGGCCGGGCATGTACATCGGGAGCACCAGTTCTTCGGGACTGCATCATTTGGTATGGGAAATTGTAGACAACGCGGTGGATGAACATCTCGCCAAGTTTTGCTCTCGCATTGATATCACAATGCATAAGGACGGTTCTGTTACAGTATCAGACAACGGGCGCGGTATTCCTACGGGAATGCACAAAATGGGAATTCCTACGCCTCAAGTTGTATTCACCATTTTGCACGCCGGAGGTAAGTTTGGCGGTTCGGGATATAAAAAGTCCGGGGGTCTGCATGGGGTAGGTGCGTCTGTAACGAACGCTCTTTCGGAATGGCTTGAAGTGGAAATCTACCGGGACGGCAAGATTCATCGTCAGCGGTTTGAATATTGGCAGGACAAGAAGGGCGTGGAGCATGTCGGTGAACCGACCACAGGCCTTGAAGTGCTGGGCAATACTAACAAGACGGGCTCGAAAATTACATTTAAACCGGATATTCGCGTTTTTCAGTCAGGAATTCATTTTAACTACGATACGCTGGCTGAACGCCTTCAGGAGATTGCTTTTCTGAATTCCGGCCTTCGTATTCAGCTTAAAGACGAACGCAGCGGAAAGTCAGATGAATATTTTTATGAGGGTGGAGCAAGTCAGTTTGTTTCTTTTTTGAATGAGGGTAAGGATGTACTGCATGATGTTATTCACTTTAATGCCGAGAAAGAAGACATTGAAGTGGAGATTGCCATCCAATACAATGCCGGCTACACAGAGACGATTGCTTCATTCGTTAACTCCATTCCGACACGTGGCGGGGGTACGCATGAAACAGGCTTCAAAACCGCTTACACTCGTATCATGAACGACTATGCACGCAAAACAGCGATGTTGAAGGAAAAGGATAAAAACCTGGAAGGTAACGATCTGCGTGAGGGTATGATGGCTGTAATCAGTGTCAAGATGGCCGAGGTTGAATTTGTCGGTCAGACAAAAGATCAGCTGGGTAGTGCTTCGGCGCGGAGTACAGTGGATGCCATCGTATCTGAACAAATGCAGCGCTTTTTGGAGGAAAATCCACAGATAGCGCAAACCTTGATCAGAAAGGCAGTTCAAGCATCCAAAGCGCGTGAAGCTGCACGTAAGGCTCGGGACGAAATGCGTTCTGGCAAGAAACGCAGTGAAAGTTCTAATTTGAATGGCAAACTGTCGCCTGCGCAGTCTAAGGATTTTACACGTAATGAGTTATTTATCGTGGAAGGCGATTCGGCTGGAGGATCGGCCAAACAAGGACGGGATTCCAAAATCCAGGCAATTTTGCCGTTAAAGGGCAAGCCGATGAATCCGGAAAAATCAAAGTTGGCGGATATTATGAAAAATGATGAGTATCGTGCGATTACGGCAGCGATTGGCGCGGGGGTAGGAACTGAGTTCACGCTGGAAGACAGCAATTATTCCAAAATCATCATTATGACCGATGCAGATACAGATGGCGCGCACATTCAAGTACTGTTGTTGACGTTCTTTTATCGGTACATGAAAGAACTCATTGATGCAGGACGCATATTTATTGCTCAGCCGCCATTGTATAAAATAACCCGCAAGTCGGGTAAGCTCGAAACGGTTCGTTATGCCTGGACTGACGAGCAGCTTGATAATTACTTAAAAGAATTTGGACGAAATTTTGAGCTTCAACGTTATAAAGGACTCGGGGAGATGAACCCTGATCAGTTATGGGAAACGACAATGAATCCCGAGTCACGCACCCTGTTGCGCGTTCAGATTGAGGATGCTGCCAAAGCTGAACGCCGTGTGTCCACATTGATGGGTGATAAGGTGGATCCACGTAAGCGCTGGATCGTGGAAAACGTGGATTTCACGGAATACGTAGAGTAGTGCTATTAAATGAGGTGTAGACATGAGCTTATCGGAGCAATTTTTGCCAGCTTATCTGGAGGAAATGGTCGGTGACCGCTTTGGCCGATATTCCAAATATATAATTCAGGATCGGGCGATACCTGATGTACGGGATGGATTAAAGCCTGTGCAACGCCGAATACTGTACGCGATGTACGATTCGGGTAATACCCCGGAAAAAGCGTATCGCAAATCCGCCAAAACCGTTGGGGACGTTATGGGTAATTACCATCCTCATGGTGATTCATCTATTTACGATGGGATGGTACGGATGGCGCAACCTTGGAAAATGAGCCACGTACTGGTGGATGGCCACGGCAACTGGGGCTCTCAGGACGACGATCCTGCGGCAGCTATGCGTTACACGGAGGCACGATTATCTCCGATCGCAATGGAAATGCTGCGTGATATCGAAAAACGTACGGTTTTGTTCAAGGATAACTTTGATAACTCGGCAAAGGAACCTGTTGTGCTGCCATCCCGTTATCCTAATTTGTTGGTAAACGGATCCAGCGGGATTTCAGCGGGATTTGCAACGGAAATTCCAACTCATAGCTTGCGTGAGGTGATTGACGCCACCATCGCAGTGATGGAAAAGCCGCAGATCGAGCTAGAAGAGATTATGACCTTTATTAAAGGTCCGGATTTCCCGACTGGCGGACTCATTATGGGTGGCGAAGGCATCAAGGATGCTTACAGAACAGGCAAAGGACGTATTTATATCCGTTCCAAAACGGAAATTCAGTCTTTGCGTGGAGGCAAGCAGCAACTGGTTATTACAGAGATTCCATACCAGGTTGTTAAATCCAGGCTCGTAACCGCTATGGAAAACATCCGTTTGGAGAAAAAGGTAGAAGGGATTGCCGAGGTTCGTGACGAGAGCGGGCGAAATGGCCTGCGTATTGTTGTCGAGCTGAAGAAGGAAGCGGATGCAGAAGGTATTTTGGCATACCTGCTGAAAAAAACCGATCTCCAGGTGGCTTATAACTTCAATATGGTAGCCATCGTAAACAAAGCACCACACCAGCTTGGATTAAAGTCCATTTTGGAAGCGTATATAGCTCACCAGCGCGAGGTTGTCACAAACCGTATCAAGTTTGAACTGGAAAAGGCGGAGGATCGCGCACATGTACTGGAAGGTTTAGTCAAGGCGCTGAACATTCTGGATGAGGTCATCGCGGCTATTAAAGCTTCTAAAAATCGTCAGGATGCACAAAATAATTTGCAATGGATGTTTGGCTTTAGTGAACGACAAGCGGATTCCATTTTGACTCTGCAATTGTACCGTCTTACGAATCTTGAAATTACAACTCTCGAAAAAGAACTTACTGACATTCAAAAGAAAATTACTCAATATCGTTCTATTCTGGATAGCGACCGCAAGCTGATCAGTCTGATCCGAAAGGAACTGCTGGAAATTCGTGAAAAGTACGGTATTGACCGTCGCTCGGAGATACAGGGTGAGGTAGAAGAAATTAAGGTAAACCTGGAGGTCATGGTTGCGGCAGAGGATGTGTTGCTGACCCTCTCGAAAGATGGCTATGTGAAACGTACGAGTATGCTGTCGTTCACTCGCTCTGGCGGGGAACGTTCAAACTCAGGTGTTAAAGAAGGGGACTACATTACCCAGTTCCTTGATGTGAATACACTCGATGTGCTACTCGTCTTCACCCAGCGTGGACAATACTTTTTGCTGCCTGTGCATCAGGTACCAGAGTATAAGTGGAAAGAGCCGGGCACTCCAATTGTCAATGTCATTTCGCTAGCGAAGGAAGATCGGATCGTAAGCGTTATTCCGATCAAAAACATGGAGGAAATCGGCAAAAGTCTTGTGTTTGTAACGAAGAAAGGACAGGTCAAACGAACAGAACTTACGGAGTATGCTACAAAGCGCTCCAGTGCTGTAGCAGCCTGCAAGGTGGCTGGCGACGATGAAATATTATCAGTAACGTTAAGCGACAATAGCAAGGATATTATGTTGATTACCCGTGCGGGGATGAGCATACGCTTCAAGGAGCAAGAGGTTAATGCCATGGGCCGCGTTTCAGCGGGAGTCAAAGGTATACAACTGGCGGAAGGCGATGAAATTGTCGCAGCACTATGGGTAGAAGAGGATGAAGGAGAGGTACTGGTACTGACCGAATCCGGTTACGGTAAGCGTACGCTACTGCTGGATTATCCTTCTCAGGGAAGAGGCGGTAAAGGAATCAGCACCTTCGAATTCAAGGAAGGCAAGCGAGTGCGTTCGAACGGAACACGAATTGTGGCTGCCTTCTATTGTCGTGAAGCTGTTCAATTATTTGTCATCACATCAGAAGGGCAGACGATGTCCTTCCTTTCGGAAAAAGCTCCTTTAACCGACCGCAAGGATACAGGCAAGCTGCTGGCTCCTGTGGAGAAGAAGGACGAAATTGTAAATGTGCTGCCGCGTAGTGAACCTCAGAGTTCGCAGACAGTAGAATAATTGTAAAGTCAAGCGTTTTTTAGCTCGAAAAAGAGAGGTCCTCACATGCCATTCCGGCACGAATGAGGACCTTTTTGCCGTCATGCTGTCGAACCTTGACCTGCCTCCAAATCCGAAGTGAGACTTCCTTCCCCTTTTCATTTGATGCTCCAAAAAAGGCAGGAAACTGAGGGGAAATGGCGAAAATTTAATGTGATGAAATACAATCCGGACGGTGGCCCATACGGTAACTTTGATGCTTTTACTGACCCTGTTATTCAAAGGAGTGAGGCAAAATGCAAACGACCGAATTTGCAAAAATCTGGTCCAGAATGGCTAAGGACTACAAGGTTCATATGGAGCAGCAACTAGCTCCATCACTAACTGAGGCTCAACTCACGGTGTTGGAGGTTCTGAACGAATACGGCCGCATGAAGCCGTCTCAACTTATCCCATATCTCGCCACTACACCTGCGGCAGTTACGATGCTATTGGATCGGATGGAGCGGAATCGACTGGTCACCCGGTTCAGAGACGTAAAGGACCGTAGAATTGTATGGATTGTTATTTCAGATCAAGGTAGAGAAGAAGTGGAGCGTGGATTGCAAATCAGGGACGATTTTCTGGGTTCTGCACTAAACCGAATATCTCAGCACAATCAGAATTTGCTGGTTTATTTGTTGGGGAAAATTACAACGAAGTCAAAAACTGCTGTATCAGCCAGTGAAAACGAGGGAATAAAGGAACAAATAGAGCGAGCAGAATAGCTTTCTGAGGCGAATAGAAATGCGCGGGTAAATGCCGATCGTGGTATTCATTTCCGCGCTTTTTTGTGTTCAAGCATAGGTAGTATTTGGGGGAATGTTGACATTTACATAAGAGATGGTAAAATAATAGTTATAAATAAATAACATTTCGCATGCGAATAGTTACTAGTTTGTGTATATGGGTAAAGAATATGTATTGGGAAGAAGGATGGTTCTAGTGAGTGACAGAGAGGAAGACAGACTTGAGGTGTACCGGATTATTCAATCGGTAAGGGAGGTTAACAAGACAATATTTTATGCTTTCTGGAATGAGGAGCAGCATTTGGATCTGACGGCGATTCAGCACATGGCTTTGGCCATTCTAAATAAACGTCCCAATATTGGGTTATCCGAGCTGGCAGAGATAGCTCATGTGGGAAGCAGCACTATGAGCGGGGTGGTTGACCGCTTGACCAAGGCGGGATATATCGCTCGTGGACGGCATGAGCATGATCGCAGATCTTTAGTACTGACGCTTACGCCAGAAGGAAAAGATATCATGCAAAAGGTAGACGCCATGTGGATGGAGCGCGTCTTGCCAATTCTGGACATCCCGAAGGAGCAGCTAGAGTTGCTCTTGGATGTTCATAAACAAATGATCATGAAATTAACACCGAAGGGAATGAATCAACTTGAGCAGTCCTCAAATGACACTACCAGGTAATGTCCGCAGAGCACCCATTGTGGCCGCTCTGTTGATTGGCGCAATTGTTGCGATTTTAAACCAGACGTTGATAAGTGTGGCTTTACCGAAAATGATGAGTGATCTGAATGTAGATGCCAATATAGCTCAGTGGCTTAGCACAGGTTTTATGCTCGTAAACGGGGTATTAATCCCGGTGACCGCATTCCTCATTGCCCGTTTCTCTACTCGTAAATTGTTTATTAGTGCGATGACTATTTTTTCAATCGGCACGCTGTTATGTGCAATAGCGCCGAGTTTTAGTATCTTGCTAATCGGTCGGCTTATTCAGGCTGCGGGTGCAGGGATTATGATGCCATTAATGATGGTCGTTATCTTGAACATTTACCCAATAGAGCGTCGTGGCCGTGCAATGGGAACGCTGGGGCTTGCCATGGGGTTTGCTCCAGCCATTGGACCAACCTTATCTGGTTATATCGTCCAGCATTATGACTGGCGAGTATTGTTCTGGATTATCCTGCCGATTTCCGTAATTTCGATTGTGATCGGATTTATTTTTCTGAAAAATGTAACCGAGCAATCCAAGCCTAAGCTGGACATTCTCAGTGTTATTTTGTCTACATTCGGTTTCGGCGGGCTGTTATACGGCTTTAGTGATGCTGGAACATCAGGTTGGGGAAGTATTCCAGTCCTGTCTACACTCATCGTCGGGACGATTGCGCTTATTTTATTTATTGTCCGACAACTGAAGGTAGATGAGCCTATGCTGGAGTTCCGTATCTTTAAATACGATGTGTACAGCTTGACGACAATCATTAATGTTATTGTGACGATGGCTCTGTACGCTGGTATGATATTGCTTCCGATTTATTTGCAAAATATTCGCGGATTTACACCGCTCCAGTCTGGTATGCTAATGCTACCAGGAGCGATTCTGATGGGGATCATGTCTCCTGTGACGGGAGCTATTTTTGACCGAATTGGAGCGCGCTGGCTGTCTGTAATTGGGTTGTTGATCATGACTGTAACGACATGGGAATTTACACGTTTAACCGAATCAACCACCTATTTGACACTCTTGATCAACTATACGGTACGGATGTTCGGGATGTCGTTGCTGATGATGCCGATCCAAACGGCCGGACTGAATCAGCTTCCACAACGATTGAATGCCCATGGTACAGCGATGGGCAATACGCTGCGTATGATTTCGGGCTCGATTGGGACAGCAATTCTAGTGACGGTAATGTCTACTCAAACCAGCAATCATTTGACCACGATGATTGCATCTGAAGGACTGAACGTTACGGACAAAGCGGGAATGCTGGCTGCTGGCAATCAAGCTACGATTTACGGTATTAACTCGGCTTTTATCATTGCTACACTATTGAGCGTGACGGCTTTGGTTTTAGCGTTTTTCATCAAAAATACGAATGCACAAAACGCACGTTCCCGTCAACAGCTGGTCAACAGCGAGAAGGGGAATACCGTGGTTTCCTCATCATAAGCATGGATACATTTTAATTTGCTTTTGTGAAAAAAGAGAACCCGCATTGCATGTTTGTTTACATGCAGTGCGGGTTCTTTGTAGTAAGTCTGCTCAATTCTCCGACGTAATCATCTTCTCATAAAGCGACAAGGGCCACTCACTCCAAGGAAATTGGACGGGAGGCAGTGAGTGGAAGCTCATCGCTTCCTTGCTGACCGGATGCGGTGCTCCAGCGAGCAAGGACCAGAGGGCCAGCTGTTGACCAGGACGGCTCAGATTACCGCCATATTTTTGGTCTCCATAGAGGGGACAGCCGATTGCCTGCATCTGTACGCGAATTTGGTGCGAGCGTCCGGTGTGTAGCTTAATTTCCACAAGACTGAGTCCAGCAGCCTGTCCGATAACGCGGTATTCCAAAATGGCTTCCTTGGCACCGGCCGTGCCGGGTCGAACCGTTTTGACCGTGTTGGTACGGCTGTCCTTTAGCAGGTAATGGGTTAGCCGGCCTTGAAGAGCCGCAGGAACGCCATTCAGAACAGCTGTATACAGCTTGTGAAAATGACGACTTCGAACCGACTCTGACAGGCGAGAAGCAGCTTTGGACGTCTTAGCAAAAATCATGGCTCCGCCTACAGGCCGATCTAGCCTGTGAACTAAACCTAAAAAGACGTTACCAGGCTTATTGTGTCTGATTTTCAAATCTTCCTTGAGTAAAGACAGCAGATCGGGATCACCGCTGGCATCCTCCTGTGTCGGAACATTGACAGGCTTTACAACCGCCAGGACATGGTTGTCCTCATATAGTACGGGAATATTCGGCTGTGCATGCTCTTGCCGAGTAAGTTCATCTTGATTCATAAGAGGAATTAAGCCTCCCAGCGTCCGAGAATACCACAAGGCAAATTCAATCCTGAGCGTGTGATCGGCAATCCGATTTCACCAGCGCTAATTTGGCCCCCATACTTTTGTTGCATCGTCATGCTCAGCATGTTACGCAATACAGTAGGTGAAATACCCGTCGTGTAGGAGTTGATCAGCATAAACAAGGGTTGATCTGAAATGATGCTCATGCAGGATTCAAGGAACGGATATAAGCTTTCTTCAAGCTTCCAGGTTTCTCCATTAGGTCCACGTCCGTAAGAAGGAGGGTCCATAATAATGGCATCATAACGGTTGCCTCGACGTTGTTCCCGTTGCACGAACTTGAACACGTCGTCTGTAATGAAGCGCACCGGACGGTCAGCCAGACCGGACAATTGAACGTTTTCCTTTGCCCATTGCACCATACCTTTGGCGGCATCCACGTGAACTACACTGGCTCCGGCATACGCTGCGGCAGTCGTGGCCCCTCCTGTGTATGCAAACAGGTTCAGTACGGAAATAGGTCTGCCCGCGCCTTTAATTTTATCCATCATCCAGCTCCAGTTGGCTGCTTGCTCTGGGAAAAGGCCAGTATGCTTGAAGCTGGTCGGTTTAATGTGGAATTTAAGCGGTCCATAGCTAATCGTCCAGCGCTCGGGGATAGGCTTTTTCATATCCCATTGGCCTCCCCCGGAAGAGCTGCGGTGATAATGCCCATGAACATTCCGCCATTCCGCTGTTTCCTGGGTCAAAGGCCATATGATTTGCGGATCGGGACGACGCAGGACAATATTGCCCCAACGTTCCAGCTTTTCACCACCGCCTGTATCCATTACTTCATAGTCTTTCCACTCTTGTGCTACATACATGTACAATCCATCCTTCAGCAGTCAATTCAGGATTTAGGCAGTAAGCTGCGTAAAATCCCCATATGGAGTCTATTGTACAACAAACCTTAGCAACAATCGAATGATTCCATGAATAAGTAAGTAGTTAGACAGAGCAAAAATATTTTTTTCGGATGTACTTGTAATTAGAGCGCTTCCATATTAAAATGAAATCAATCCCACTTGTACGTACAACTATCCGATTTTCATTCTATTTGTGAAGAAGGGATTCAGTTGTACGTACATAATATTTTTACATCTATCCATAGATTCTAATTGTGAAAAGTCGCATATAATGCGACTTTTTTGCGTATATGTTTACCAAAATACAGTTGATAATTGAAATTTGTATTTGACAATGAGAATCATTATCAAATATTATTTGAGTAATAGGGAATGAAAGCATCCCATATTTCAAATAAAGGTGAGGGATGAACTTGGGTAAAATCATGATTGCTTATGCTAGCATGACCGGTAATACAGAGGAAATCGCGGAATTGATCGCCGAGGGTGTTCGTCAGGCAGGGCATGAGGCGGAGTTGAAGGCTTCGTATGATTGCAGCGCGCAAGAATTACTTGCATATGATGGATTCCTTTTGGGTGTATATACATGGGGAGATGGTGAGCTTCCTGATGAATTTTTAGATTTTTATGAGGAACTAGACGAGCTTGATCTGTCTGGTAAAAAGACTGCTGTATTTGGCAGTGGAGATACATCTTATACACAATTCTGTGGCGCAGTGGACTTGGTAGAGGAAAAAGTCAAAGAACGCGGCGCATCGGTCATTCAGGAGAGTCTGAAGATTGAATTCAATCCACTCGATGATGAGAAGGAGAATTGCCGGGCTTACGGAAGGCAATTTGCGCAGGCTGGTATTGGAGTGTCCTGAGAAGAGAGTGAGGGATAGGTATGCGCAATAGCGATAGCTTAAGCGGTTTTCCTCTTCTGCACGACTATCAGCTTGAGGAGATGTGGAGAACTCCGCAGCCAATCCGTCAATCACAGAGAAAACGAGGGCGTGAGGGTTGGAATTGGCGGCAACGGGTTCAATATGCGATAGGGCATGCGCTGAACGAATACTTTGGAATGGAAGTAGAGGTACGGCGAGAAGTCCCTGTCCAGTATGTGCTGGAGAAGTGGTGGCCTAAGCAGTCGAACAGTTTTGAATCCTTGTTCCATTACTGGGATGTCAAAAATAAAGTGTCAGGCGAGTTGTCAAAAATATGTGCCTTAAATAATGACTTATTGGTGCCTGTGATGTTGTATGAACAATTTTGTACAGCGGTGCCTGAGTTGGAGGTCGACATTTCGCTGATTATTCAGGCAGCCTGGCAACAATCAGAACAAGCGGATTCATTATTGATTCAAAAGTATATGGTGGACTACAACCCTAACGTTATTAGTACTTTTCAACATTTAACAAATGTATTTTGTTACTATGCATTTGGAGCTCTTCCTCAGCTTATCGAAGTATACTGTCTGCTAGAAGGCAAGAAGGTTCGTTTTTTTCCGGGCTCGGCTTCTTTACAGCAATCTTTGGATTACGTACGACTATTAAAAGACTCCAGAGAGGATAAGCATGGGACGGCAGAACGCTGTCGTTGTAGGGGATGTATGGGGCAGCAAGGTTCTCAGCAGAACAGAGCGAATAAGGACAAAAAGGAAGAGCGGGAGGCGAAAAACTGTAGGAATCGGTCATTTGGACCTACGATTTTCTCTTAGGTTTATTGTGTGAACCTTTAAATGTAAACTATCCCTTTTCATGAAAGAGCCTTGGAAACAAGGTTCTTTTTTGTGAAAAAAAATTCTGAAAAAACTGAAAATTTATATTGCCTGAATAGATAAATATATCTATAATATTTCAATGTACAATAGTTATATGAAAATATTTAAATATAATAAAGACGGTTTGTGGACTATGGATCAGCTTGTCCTACGTACATAAATAAGTCCTGTCTTGTGCATGGCTTGCTGCCATGTGTTTATTTATGCTCTACATTTGATTTAATGCCCTAATATTTCAATTTTAAAATATTAGCGTTGAATAATAAAAATTTTTTGGACAACAGGGGTGGAACAAGTGAGTAAGAAAACTGTATTGCCGATTCTCATCGTGCTGCTCATTCTGAGTGGTGGAGCTATTGGCTACTATTATTGGTATCAGGCAACACACTTTGTTAAAAGTGACGATGCGCGCATTCAAGCCGATCAGTATAAGGTGATGCCGCAAATCTCCGGTGAGATTAGCCACATTGATGTTGAAGAAGGCGATGTGCTGCAACGCAATGAACCGATTGCCGAACAGGATGTATCAGGACTGGATGCAAGCATGATTAGCAAGTCTGTGCTGCGTGCGCCGATTAACGGAACTGTTATTAAGATTTATTCAAAAGAACATGAAATTGGAACACCGGGTAGTGCTGTAGCGACTATGGTTGATATGAACAACCTGTATGTATCCACGAATATTGAAGAAACCGATATTAACCGTATTAAACCAGGACAGCTTGTTGACATTACGCTTGATGCTGCAGGCGATCAGGTCATTCAGGGTAAGGTTCGTAAAGTGGGCGAAGCTTCCAATGCAGTGTTTTCGCTCGTTCCTGCTGTGAACACAAGTGGTAACTTTAATAAGGTGACTCAACGTGTACCTGTAGAAATTGCTGTGAACAAGCCGAAGGACATGAAGCTTATCCCTGGAACGAACGTGGAAGTAAAAATTCATACATCTTAAAAAGGAGGGGTCCATGTGGCTGCCAATGAAACTGCTGCTGCTCCTTCGACAGATTCTTCCAAAGAACGCTGGCTTGCCTTTTTTGCTATCGTTTTAGGCGCCTTTGTCGCCATTCTGAACAACAGTCTGATCAATGTCGCCATTCCACGATTGACGACGGATTTAGGGTCAACGACGACACGTATTCAGTGGGTTATTACAGGTTACACGCTTGCATCCGGCGTAATCGTTCCGATTACCGGATATATGGAGCAGCGTATCGGATACAAAAAGTTTTTGATTCTTGCGCTCAGCGTGTTCTCGCTGGGGACAGGAATATGTATTTTTGCATGGAGTGATTCTTCCCTGATTGCAGCGCGTGTATTGGCTGGTCTGGGTGGCGGTGTCATTATGCCGCTGAGTATGACGATTATTTACAAAATTATGCCGCGTGAACAAATCGGGATGTCCCTTGGTATATGGGGTATCGCTGCAATGGCCGCACCAGCTGTAGGGCCTACGCTGAGTGGCTACTTAATTGAATGGTTTAACTGGCGTTTCTTGTTTATTGTCAGTCTGCCGGTTGCTTTATTTGCCATTTTAATGGTCATCCTTCTCATCAAGGAGCCGCCTAAGGTTACGCCGAAACCGTTTGATCTGCCAGGATTTTTACTGGCGGCAACCTGTGCAGGAACACTCTTGTACGCACTGACAAACGGCCAGCGTGATGGCTGGACTTCTTTTGGGATTGTATCTCTACTATTTATTTCTTTCTGGGCACTTGTCTTTCTCATCTATGTAGAAAGCGGCAAGGATAATGCTGTAATTGAAATTTCATTATTCAAGAATTCAAAATATACGATTAGTGTTATCGCCTCCAGTCTGGTCATGATGGGGATGTACGGAGGAACGTTCCTAACACCGTTGTTTTTGCAAAATATTCAGCGCGTGTCACCGATTGATACTGGTATTATCCTCATTCCACAGGCCATTGCCATGGCGGCGATGATGCCTATTGCCGGGAAGCTGTTCGATAAGTTCGGCATTGTGCCTTTGGGACTTGTGGGCCTGACGTTAACCAGCTTTATGACCTATCATCTTCATCAGCTTACGCCAGATACTTCGCATGCCTGGTTGGAAACCGTAATGGCATTACGGGGTCTGGGAATTGGTATTTGCATGATGCCATTGTCCACGGTCGGCATGAATGCTGTTCATCCGAGCAAGGTAGCCAATGCGTCTACAGCGTCCAATCTGGTACGTACCGTGGCTGCATCTATGGCGATTGCGGTACTGACCGCCATTATGCAAAGCCGTTCAGCTGCCCATGCCCAGCAAATTTCGGAGTCCATTACACAAGACTCGGCTCATACGCTACAAGCGACATTGGGTAGCTCATGGATGTCATCCATAAGTAGTTTAATCACACTGGATGCTACATCGAGAGGAATTGGGGATACGTTCCTCATTTCATCTATACCGCTGTTTTGCACGATTCCACTCATCTTTTTGTTTATTCAGAGGAAGAAAGCAAAGACACAGCCGGAAGCTTAATAAAGAGAAATACAAAAATATCGACTGGATGGCTTACATTATTTCCACGGACAGAAAGAAAGGGAATTATCATGAAAATATTGAGAGTAGAAAGTACATTAGCGGCTTTAGTCCTCGGCGGCGCAGTGCTGGCAGGCTGCTCCAGTAATAGCGAAGCGGCTCAGGACATGGTCGTACCGGTTAAAATTAGTCAAGCACAGCAGGGGATTATCGGACAGGGCAATATTTATACAGGTACGGTAACTCCTTCGGAAACAGTCAATATTGTGCCTAAAGTAGGCGGTAAAGTGGTTGAGCTGCCTGTGGATATTGGTTCTGAGGTTAAAAAGGGTCAAGTACTATTCAAGCTTGACGATAAGGATATGCGTAACAATGTTGCAAAAGCCCGTGCCGCCGCCGCAGCAGCAGCAGCAGGCGTAAGCACCGCTCAAGCATCCCATGAATCAACGATGGTTCAAGCAACTTCGGGCTTAGTGCAGTCCAAAAGCGGTGTGATTCAATCCCAAAGTGCAATCAATCAGGCTCAGGGAGCTATTAATCAAGCAACTACAGCCGTAGAACAAGCGACACATAGTGTCTCCTCGGCAGCCAATACGGTGAAACAAACACAGCAAGCATTGGCAGATGCACAAAAGAATGTAACCCGTACACAAAGTCTGTTTGATGCTGGTGCGAGCACCCAAGCACAATTAGAACAAGCAAAAACCGCAGTTGTGAATGCGGAAGCGGCTTATAATAATGCACAAAATGCGCAGGCTAATGCAAAAGATCAATTGATAGCGGCTCAAAAGGCCCTAACTACAGCCCGCAACAGCTATGAGTCAGCAAAAAATAGCTACAGTAATGCCAACAGCGGCTACAGCAATGCGCAAAATCAACTTAAAGTATCTCAAAATACGGCTGGCATTGAGTCTAGCCAACAATCTCTTAAGCAGGCACAACTGAATGTAAACATTGCTCAGGATGCATTGGATGACACCGTTGTTACATCACCGATCAACGGTATTGTGGGTACGAAAAATGCAGAAGTGGGCGAAATGGTATCCGCTCAGTCTCCTGCGCTTGTCATTGCTAACCTGAGTACGGTCAATACATTGATCTATGTCCCTGCGGAACAGATCAACAATGTAAAAGCAGGTGACAAGGTACAGGTTCGTGTTGCAGCTTCCAACATTGTAACAACAGGTACAGTCAAAAATGTAAGCCCGTTGGATGCAAGCGGAAAAGGCTATCCTGTAAAAATCTCAGTAGCCAATCCAGATATGAAACTGAAATCCGGCATGTTGGCTGATATTAGCTTTGTCGCTGCCAATGCGCAAGAAGGTATTGTTGTTCCTACTGCGGCAGTGCAAAAGGATCAAGGTAAAGAATATGTATATGTGGTAAACGGCGACCATGCGAAACGCAAGGAAGTGAAGATTGTTCAAACGACAGGTTCACAAACACTCATTACCAGTGGCTTGAGCAAGGAAGAGAATGTGATCGTGAATAATCTGGCATTGCTGACCGATAACTCACCGATTACAATTACCCAATAACTTGGTTCTAAACTTGCGTTCTTTATAATAGTAGAAGTTTATTATGGATACATTCCAAGGCAGCCCGCAAGTGGGCTGTCTTGTTTTTATTTCATTTGCACATTTTACATAGAATTAATGTCGATCTGGGACTTTTTTTGACGAACATTGGTAGAATAGGATAGACTAAATTGGAAATAGATAGTTTACGAGATCTCAGACAAGCGATCGGAGGAATTGTGAGATGGAAGTGAAATTGGTTGTAGATTATGAAGCTTATGAGAATGGCCAAACGATGGCTAAATCTATTGAGGAACTGGCAGCCAAGCCGGAGAGTGCCCAAGTTACGGATCTGATCATCGGAGATTGGGGAGGCGCCTATGAAAACTCACCAGATGATTTTATACCGGTGTTAGTGAAGCTGAAAGATCAATTTCCTAAGGTACGCAAGCTGTTTATTGGTGATATGGAATATGATGAGTGTGAGGTATCATGGATTAACCAAACGAATCTGTCCCCGCTGTTAGAAGCGTTTCCAAAGCTTGAATCCTTACATATTAAAGGAAGCCAGGACCTGAGCTTGGAACCACTTCGCCATAATCATCTTCAAGAATTGGTTATTATTTGTGGCGGTCTACCTGTGAGCGTTCTTCAGCAAATCATTAATGCTGAACTGCCTGAACTGCGCAAGCTGGAGCTGTATTTGGGTGTCGAGGATTATGGTTTTGACGGTAAACTGGAAGATATTTTACCGTTTTTGGACAGCAATCCTTTTCCCAAACTTACGTACTTGGGACTCAAAGACAGTGAGATACAGGATGAAATTGCCATTGCTGCTGCTAATGCCCCTGTGATTGGACAACTGGAAGTGCTAGATCTCTCACAAGGTACATTGTCTGATCAAGGTGCAGAAGCGCTGCTGGCTAGTGAAAGTATAAAAGGGCTAAAACATCTGGATTTGAGCTATCATTATATGTCTAGTGAAATGATGGAACGCTGGAAAAACTCAGGTTTATCTGTGAACGTAGAAGATCAACAAGAAGCAGATGAAGAAGATGATTGGCGCTATCCATCACTGACAGAGTAATTTGCTCCAATGGATTTCTAAAACGGATTGAATTTAAAATTAAAAAGAATAAAAGTGAGGCGGCTCTATGATGAAGATGTGGGATAGTAATGTCAACGAGCCGTTTATCTTGTTCGGTAATTCGGGGAATCGTCGAACTACGGGGCTGCAGAAAGCACGAAGCAGATTAATGCTTCCGCCAGCTCTGGAGGTTTCCTATACAGATGTGTTGGGGGCCATTCGAGAGAAGCACAGTCTGAGCGAACTGATGGTCAGGATAGCTGCACAAGCTGCGCAAGATAGCGTGAATGGCAGTGTCCATGTGCAAGAGAGCATTGATCAATTACTGGCAGGGCGGGTGGACAGAGGTCCATTGCTACGTCTGGATGCACCGGGCGAAAACTTTGAGGTAGAGCGGGAATTGATTGCTCTGGGCGCCCCGGATGCCGAGGGAGACGATTCTTTGTTGCCATGGCCGGAATGGGCACATGACACAGGTATACTGGCGACAGAAGCGCGCCGTTTGCAGGAGCAGCATGGTCGCATTTGGCACCCGGCACAATGGTTCCGGGGCTATTGCCGTCTGCTGGCTTGGCTGCGGCATGAAGTAGATCGGCTCTGGCCTTCGTCGCGCTGGATGAACGATCCTGCGGAAGTAGCCGTCATGTTTGACAAACGGGGTTGTAGCGCCGTATTAGACCAGGCAGACATCAGGGTTCCGCCTGTGCTTACAGCTTCAGGCGGTGCTTTTCGTGATGCTGTCGATCTCCATACAGCTATGAAAAAGAGTGGGTTTCACCGCGTATTTGTGAAAATATTTTGCGGGTCAGGTGCTTCTGGTGTCATGGCATATCAGGTACATCCCCAGACACATGCAGAGCTGGCGGTAACTACGATTGGAACAGAGATCATACACGGACAGCGTGTGTATTATAATGCCGGACGATTGCGTCGTTATACAGACAAGCAGGACATTCATGCCATCCTTAACTGGCTATGTTTAGAAGGAGTACATGTGGAACGCTGGATTCCCAAAGCGACCCTGAACGGACGTGTTTATGATGTGCGTCAACTCGTGTGTGAATCAGAAGCTTGTCATGCGGTTTTACGTTTGAGTCACAGCCCCATTACAAATCTACATTTGCGTAATGAGCGACTCTTGCTGGAGGAAGCCGGACTACCACAGAATACGATAGAATCGGTTCAACATACTGCAATAGCCGCCATGAGGGTTTTTCCGGCGTCTATGGTTGCTGGACTGGATGTGCTCGTTCCAGCTCACGGTGGTCGTCCTTATGTATTGGATGTTAATCCGTTCGGTGATTTACTGTATCGGGTTGAGCATCGGGGTTGGAATCCATATGAATGGGAAATGCTGCACCTTGCTAATAGGAGCGTAGTTTTGGAAAGGGAAGACAGATAATGACTGATATGAATCAAATTGTCGGCTCTCACGATATTGTCATGATTACGCTGGATACCCTGCGTTATGACGTAGCCAAGCTGGAGGAAGAAAACTGCCCGAATTTATGCGGCTCCGGGTCGTGGGAAAAGCGCCATACACCAGGGAGCTTTACATATGCTGCACACCATGCTTTTTTTGGCGGATTTTTACCGACTCCGGCCAATACAGATAAGGCTTCACATATCAGGCTGTTTCACACAAAGGATACGGGATTACGAACGCATCCACATACCTGGCTGTTCGATGCTCCGGACATTGTGTCGGGGCTGGAGAACGAGGGCTATCGGACCATCTGTATCGGTGGCGTTATTTTTTTCACGAAGAAGAACAAGCTGGCCAAGGTACTGCCCGGATATTTTCAAGAGAGCTACTGGCGTATGAACTTTGGCGTTACCAACCCTCGTTCAACAGAGCATCAGGTGAATCATGCCTTGAAGCTGTTAGAAAAGGTAAACCCTGCACAGCGCTTGTTTTTGTTTCTGAATGTATCAGCAATCCATGGGCCTAATCATTATTTTATAAAGGGCTCTTCAAAAGATTCAGTAGAGTCTCAACGAGCAGCTTTGCGGTACGTGGATGGTGAACTTGGACGCTTGTTTGATGCTTTGCGTAAGCGTGGCAAGACGTTTTGCATGGCTTTTTCCGATCATGGTACAGCTTATGGCGAAGACGGCTACGAAGGGCATCGTCTGGCGCATGAGGTAGTGTGGAATGTGCCTTACCGCGAATTTATACTGTAGGACAAAAAGAAACGTAGTTTGCACTGGTAAATGATCAAGAATCCAATCCAGCGCGAGGAAGGAGCAGAAATGAAAGCCATGAATCTGAATCACCTACATCCGATGGGCGCAGCAACCCAAACTTCTCCGGGAATGGACACAAAATTAGTAACGACTAGATTTCAGTGGCCGGATACTCCTGTAGAATGGGCACGTACGATCCGAGAAGCTCCCTATCGCTCCTATCTGTACTCTTACCCGCATAAAACGGCCTATCGTTCGTTCGATACACCGCTCTCACTGCAGGAATTGTGGGAGAAAGAAGAGTTGGAAAGCTATTTTTTGTATATGCATATACCGTTTTGCGCAGCTCGCTGTGGATTTTGTAACCTGTTCACTTTACCGGATAAGCGCCAGGATGTGCACAAGGAGTATGTGGATGCGCTAGAAAGACAAGCTCGGCAATGGGCCCCAATTATGGGCGGTCGGCCTTTTTCGCGTTTTGCGATTGGCGGTGGTACGCCGACCTTATTGGAGGCTCCTTTGGTGGAGCGTTTATTTGACATTGCGGAAAATATTATGGGATTGGACCCCAAGCGAGCTTCTATTTCAGTCGAAACCTCTCCCGATACTGTAACTGAGGATAGGCTGGAGGTGCTCAAGCGCCGCGGTACAGATCGTGTCAGCATGGGAATCCAGAGCTTTGTGGAATCAGAAAGTGCCGCCATATACCGACCTCAGAAGCCCAAGCTTGTTAGAGAAGCACTTGAGCGGCTGGTAGAATACAATTTTCCTTTGCTCAACGTGGATCTGATCTATGGTCTGCCTGGTCAAACGGTGGAAACCTGGCTGTATTCTCTCGAGGAAGCCCTGTCCTATTCGCCAGGAGAGATTTTTCTTTACCCGTTATACATTCGTGAAAATACGATTTTAAAGCCCGGCTATACTGGGCTGGATCATGATATTCGCCTTAGCTTGTATGAAGTAGCGCGCGAACGACTCAAACAGGCAGGATATGTACAATATTCCATGCGCCGTTTTGCTAAAAATGAGGGTACATCTAGCAAAGAGCTTTTACCCTACAGTTGCCAGGAGGAGAGCATGGCTGGATTGGGGTGTGGTGCACGCTCTTATACACGCGATGTACACTATGCCAGCCGGTATGGTGTCAGTACAGCAGCTACACGTAGTATTATCGCGGATTATGTGGCGGCGGAGCGTCATGATCTGGCTGACTACGGCTTTATTTTAAATGCGGATGAGCGTAAGCGGCGCTTTATCCTGAAGGCGCTTCTTCATCGGGAAGGTTTGGAGCTATGTGCCTATGCAGAGCGCTTTGGTGTATCCCTGGAAGACGATTTTACAGGAATGTCGCTGCTACTGGAATCGGGTATGGCTGTGGTCGAGGAGGGCACGCTTCGACTTACGGAGGAAGGAATGGCCTATTCCGATGCGATTGGAGACTGGATGATCTCCACATCAGTACGCGAGCGTATGGAAGGATATGTAGGCGCATGAGATCGACCTTATATTATCGTGGTTCGTTGACCTCGTGCAACTATGCTTGCCCTTACTGCCCATTCAGTAAAAACGTCGATAGTCGGGAAACGTTGAACAAGGATCGGGCGCAGTTGGAGCGTTTTGCTGATTGGGTACGGGAGCAGGGGGCTTTAGGGCACCAGCTCTCCATTTTTTTTAATCCGTACGGAGAAGCCTTGATTCATTCCTGGTATCGTAAGGCTATGATTGAGTTTTCTCACATGGCGCATGTGGAAAAAGTGGCGGTACAGACGAATCTATCGGCTAAGCTGGATTGGACAAACGAACTAAATCCAGATACGGCTGCGCTGTGGGCTACTTATCATCCTGGAGAAACCAAAGAGCAAGCTTTTATATCGCAGGCTATGAAGCTATATGAACTTGGCATTTCCTATAGTGTCGGTACAGTTGGATTGAGACAGGCGTTCCCGGCTATTCGTTCCTTGCGGGCGCAACTTCCAAAAGAAGTTTATATGTGGATCAACGCCTACAAGGACCGACCACATTATTATACGGATGCCGAGGTTGCCGAATTAACTGAGATAGATCCCTATTTTCAATGGAATTTAAAGGATTATAGCAGCCAGGGGAGAGCATGTCGCGCGGGAGCAGATGTATTCTACGTCCAAGGTGACGGGCGAGTAAAACACTGCTATCAGGATCGACGTGTGATTGGGCACCTGTACAGAGACGGTCTGGAGGGGCTGAGCGCCCAGCGTCCGTGCCGGATGAAAGAATGTGGCTGTTATATCGGTTATATCCATATGGAAAAGCAGCCATTTCGGGAAATGTATGGTAGTGGTTTGCTTGAAAGGGTGCCGCGTACAACCATGACGATCTATTAGAGAGAAAAGAGCAGAAAAAGAACCGCCCTTGCCACCAGGCAAAGAGCGGTTCTTTTGTTTTGAAACAAGTTTGTATGACGGTTCTATGCAATTAATTAAGTTTGGACAATAGCGGTAATTTCTTCATCCAGATCCAATCTGACCTGCTCGCGATAGGCACGAATATTGTATTCGGAATGAAGATATCTCAGAATGGCTTCAATCATATTGGCTTCCACCAGATATTGACTGCGTCCCTGGACATGAACTTCGGCTGTATAGCCTGTATCCTCTTCCCAGCTTAGCTCCACAACCACATCGGTCGGTCGTACGCCCTTGCGTTCAGCCATATGCAGGCAAATGGCATTGACAATCTCATCCATGCTTAAAATCATAACTTAGTAACGTCCTCCACGAGAATCATCGGGTCTACGGCGATTTTTGATAGCTCGGTAGATCCCTACACCAACCATAATCAGGACATAAATAGCTAGAACGTTAACGGCCAGGCCAAGTAAGCTGCCCAATGCACCCATGTTGCCGAACAATCCGCCGAAAAGCATACCTGCCAAGCCGCCCAGCATCATACCTTTGAGGAACCCGCCACCGCCACCGAGGAACCCACCGGTTCTGCTTGTGTTGCCCGTAGCCGCACTAGATTTAGTTCCGCTATCAGACTTATTGATGCCGCTGCTGTCATTCGCCTTGCTTGGTGTAGATTGGTATGATTTTGGTCCGGATTTAAATCCACCACCACGCCTTGCATCAGCTGTAGATGGTGCGATCATAGCAATGAGTAGGGTGAAAGCCATCATCAGCATCATCATATTTTTCAAAGTGAATGTCTTTTTCATGTAAATATAATCCCCCTAGTAATTTGTGTTATAGGTCAAACAACCGCTTACCCGTAATACGATATAGCATGGAAAAGGGTTTCAAAGAATTTTAAATTTTAAAAAATTAAACGATAACGTACATAAATCCCATGCATGGATTGATAAAAGCATTTTGCTTTAGGGTTTAAGTAAAAACGGATTAGTGTCCGCTCTGACATCACCGGCAAGCAGCATGCGCAGCACCATTTGGCACCATTCCAGACCTGCTTTGGCATTCATAAGCCCTTTTTGTACTAGAATATAGTCACCGAAATTCTTACTGCCAAAGTGTAAATTTTCTGCGGGAATGTCGTTCAGTATATCCTCTAGATGACGGATTTTCTGAATAAAATAACGTTTGCGTTCCTCTAGCATACGATTGGCGCTAGTTTTGTCCGTCAACCAGAGACAGAATAGTCGAAGGCTTAATTCATCCCGTGTAACCGGAGCAGCTAACGTTTCCTGAGACCATTGCTGAAGCATATGGATTCCCTTGTCCGTAATGGTATACATCTTTTTATCAGGCTTGTCGGACTGCTGAATCCATCGGGAGGCTAGCAGTTCCTTGCTCTCCATACGGGCCAGTAGCGGATAGATCTGGCTGTGCTTGGCCTGCCAAAAAGGCTGAATACGCAGCATCAGATCATAGCCGGAGGATTCCTCTCTGGCGAGAAGTCCCAACAGACCATACGATAGTAAATTCATATATCTTATCTCCTTCATCCATCAAAGTAACGGTTGTAACAGCTCTGCGGCAGGTAATCTGCGGCTCCATAAAAAGTGTACACTGAAACTGTATGGTTTGACAACTTTCACACCAGTCGTTCACAGGTTAGCCAAAATTGGCTCGGGTCATTCGGTATGTATATGTGCTTTTTTTCATAGAAACAGGGTAGTTTAAGCACGTATATACGCGCCTGAACTACCCTGATAACTTTTGAGGATAAGGATTCTGTTTACTGGTTATTCCCATCAACAACAAGGGTTAACGCGCCTGTATCCGGATGTATTACCATACCATGAACGGGCGTATTGGGAGGGAGAAGGGGGTGGTTTTTAATAAGCTTCACTGTAGTCTGTACCCCTTCTTCAATGTTGTCAAAACCCTTCAACCATTTATTTAACTTAATACCTGAATTTTCTAATGTACTTAGCACTTCCTGCGAAATTCCACGTTCCAGCATCTCATTAACCATATGATCAGCGTTTAGTGCAGCCATGCCGCATTCATAATGACCTACAACGAGTACTTCGTCTGCTCCCAGCTCATATAAAGCGACTAGCACACTGCGCATTACACTTCCAAAAGGCTGTGAAATAATGGCACCCGCATTTTTAATAATTTTGACATCCCCGTTACGCAGGTTCATGGCTTTGGGGAGCAATTCCGTTAGCCGCGTATCCATACAGGTTATGATGACCATTTTTTTGTTAGGGAACTTGCCCGTTCTATAGGCCTCGTATTCTTTGTTTTCTACGAAAACACGATTGTACTCTAAAATTTCTTGGATGTGATCCACGATAGTTCCCTCCAGATTCTAATAAAGTGCAATATGTACTGCCCAACGTTGATCCAGGTATTAGGAGTTGGTCGTACATGTTGTGTGTTGATTATACTTTTTAATATAAGTATCATCAAGTATAGGTAGTTGTAAAGTTTTAACCATTTTAAGTTAAAGAGGTGACCCTAATTATGGAGCAACAGACGTTGGATCAATGGACGGCTTTAAAGGAAATCTCACACAAAATCAGCGGTTATGGCGAAGCAGTCGGCTTGCTGCACTGGGATTTACGGACAGGAGCTCCACGCAAGGGAGTTGACATTCGGTCCGAGACGTTGGGGATGCTGTCCACGGAAATGTTCAAGCTGATGATCTCAGATGAAATGGGGCAGTTGCTGCAATTTTTTGCCGCAAAAGACAAGCTGGAGCAACTGGAGGACAATGATCGCAGATTGGTAGAGGAATGTCGCAAAAATTATGACTTGAATCGTTCAGTCCCAGCAGACCGCTACCGGGAGTATAGCATTTTAGCGGCTCAGGCAGAAAGCAAGTGGGAGGAAGCAAAGGAATATAGCGACTTTGCCGGATTCGAACCGTACTTGTCTAAAATCGTAGACATGAAGCGTGAGTTTATCGGCTACTGGGGTGTTAAGGATACAGAGTACGACACACTTTTGGATCAATATGAGCCAGGGATGACGGTTGAAAAGCTGGATGCTGTCTTTGATCGACTCAAAAAGCGCCTTGTACCCCTTCTGTCTAAAATTCAGGCTTCACCCAACCAGCCGGATAAGAGCTTTTTAGACGGTGTATTTGATGTGAAGCAGCAGGAAAAGTTCAGTCTGTTCATTTTAGGGCAGATGGGTTATGACTTTGATGCAGGTCGTTTGGATGAGAGTGTGCATCCTTTTGCGACAGGATTAAATCCAGGTGATGTGCGTATAACAACACACTATTTGCAAGATGATGTAACCAGTGCTATTTTCAGCTCACTGCATGAAGGAGGCCATGCACTGTACGAACAAAACATTGCTCCTGAGCTGGCAGGATCACTACTGTCCGGAGGAACCTCTATGGGGATTCATGAATCCCAGTCCCGCTTGTGGGAAAATAAAATCGGACGCAGTCGTGCTTTCTGGGATCGGTATTACGATGATCTGCAAAAGCATTTTCCTGATCGTTTGGCGAAGGTCACGGCAGAGCAATTTTACCGGGCAGTCAACCGCGTGGAAAATTCATTGATTCGTATTGAAGCGGATGAGCTGACATATAATTTACATATCATTGTCCGCTATGAAATTGAGAAAATGCTGTTTAATGAAAAGCTGGATGTAAAGCGTCTCCCCGAAGTGTGGAATGCAAAATATAAAGAATACCTGGGGCTTCTACCCCCGAACGACGGGCTGGGCGTACTTCAAGACGTTCACTGGTCCGGTGGTGATTTTGGCTATTTTGCTTCTTACTCACTTGGCAATATGTATGCAGCCCAAATTTTGGCGACTCTGCGTAAGGAGCTGCCGAACCTGGATGAGCTGATTGCTGCTGGTGAGCTGGAGCCGATCAAGCAATGGCTGACTGAACGGATTTACCGTTACGGCAAGAGCCGGACGCCGTCTGAGTTGATTGTAGCCATTACGGGTGAGGATCTGAATCCTGATTATCTCGCCGACTATCTGGAAGATAAATATACATCCATATACAAGCTCTGATTTAGAGTTCTTATACAATCGCACACAAAAACCTCGCATTCATAGGCAAATGCGGGGTTTTTGTATGCAGTTAACCATTATAATGTCAGCCGCATAACAATATATGAAGTCAACGATGTAAAGGTGGGGAGGGAACAAGGATGAAATACGGCGCTCGTTGCAAAGCAGTGGTGGCTGCGGCACTACTCGGATTACTGTTGCTCAGTGGGTGTGCCCCCAAGGGGGGGCAGACGATTGAGATCAGACTTGGCGAGGTAGCCCGTACGGTCTTTTATGCGCCGCAGTATGTAGCCTTGAGCCAGGGGATGTTTGCTCAGGAGGGACTGGATGTCCAACTGGCTACGATCCCTGGCGGAGACAAGGCGATGACGGCGTTGTTGTCCAATCAGGCAGATATCGCGCTGATCGGCGCGGAAACATCTATTTATGTGTATCAGCAAGGAGCAGAGGACCCTATCATTAATTTCGCTCAGCTGACACAGAAGGACGGAACCTTTTTGTTTGCTCGGCAAACAAAGGATAGCTTTGACTGGGAAAAGCTGAAACAACAAAGTTTTTTGGGACAACGCAAGGGCGGAATGCCACAAATGTCACTTGAATTTACGCTTCGCAAACACGGCATTGATCCGCATAAGGATCTGAAGCTGATTCAAAATATTGATTTTGCCAATGTCGCCTCTGCTTTTGGTTCGGGTACAGGGGATTATGTGCAGCTGTTTGAGCCACAGGCGTCTATTTTTGAAAAGGAAGGTCGAGGTCGGGTAGTTGCCTCTATCGGCGTAGAGAGTGGCGAGTTGCCGTATACGGTATATATGGCGAAGCAAAGCTATCTAAACACCAATAGCGAAGCCGCTCAGAAATTTACAAATGCCATATATCAGGCACAGCAGTGGATTGCTGCGCATTCACCTGAACAGATCGCCGAAGCTATTACACCTTATTTTAAGGATACAGAATTAGCTGTTTTGACGAGTAGTATCAAGCGCTATAAGGAACAGGGTACCTATGCAATGAACCCGATGATTGAGGAAAATGAATGGAATAATTTACAGGATGTCATGGCTTCGGCAGGTGAGCTGAAAAGCCCGGTTGCACTAGATAAGCTGGTAAACCCAAGTTTTGCAAAACAGGCGATCTCCTCCAACTCTATCGGGAATACTGAGACAGATGTGAAAAAGAGCACAACCGAAGCTACGGATACAGCTGTGGATGCAGGAGGTTCACCATGACGGAGGAACAGAGTGGTCTCACTGCGGATGTGATGATCCCGATGGTGAGAATGGAGCAAGTGACCCATGTATACGTAACAGATCGGGAAGCTTCATTGGCGGTTGAGAATATCGATTTTTCCGTAAATACAGGGGAATTTGTCAGTTTAGTCGGTCCAAGCGGCTGCGGAAAAACGACGATCCTGTCCATGATCGCCGGGCTGCTGCGTCCAGCGGCAGGTCAAGTTATGTTGCAAGGTCAGCCGGTAAGTGGCCCGAGTCCTGAGGTCGGTTACATGTTGCAGCAGGATTATCTTTTCCCGTGGCGGACGATCATGGATAACGCATTGTTAGGTCTGGAACTAAGCAACAGAGTAGATGAAGCTGCGCGTGAGCGGACGCGATTATTGCTGGAAGGTATGGGTTTGGGAGGAAAGGAGCATTTGCATCCATCCCAGTTGTCTGGAGGAATGCGCCAGCGTGTGGCGCTGGTACGGACGCTGGCGACGAATCCGGGATTGCTGCTGCTGGATGAGCCGTTCTCCGCGCTGGATTATCAAACTAAGCTGCAGCTGGAGGACCTCGTTGTGCAAACCTTGCGCGAACGAAAGAAAACGGCGATTTTAGTCACGCACGATTTGGCCGAGGCCATTGCAGTCAGTGATCGGGTTATAGTGATGGGGCGTAATCCTGGTCATATCCGGCGTACTTTCGAGATTCCGGATTCCATTCGGGAAGCGCAGCCTTTTTTTGCGCGCGAACAGCCGGGCTTTAATGAGCTATTTCATGAAATATGGCGGGAACTGGAGGCTTCGGGAGCAAAGGAGTGAGTTAACGTATGAAGAACGAAGCTGATCAGCCTGAGCAACGTTGGATTCAAGGACTGCATCAGACGTATTTGCGTAACAGGCGTATGCAACAGTGGTTAGTAACAGGTGTGCAGATAGCTATTTTGCTGCTTTTATTTGTATTGTGGGAAATTGCAGGTCGTTTGAAGTGGATTGATGTATTGTTGTTTAGCTATCCTAGCAAAATTTTCACTCAGATTGGCAAGGATGCGGTCAGCGGGGAATTATGGGGACATGTAGGTGTCACTGTTGGAGAAACGATGGCAGGTTTTTTGCTCGGTACTCTGCTCGGCACATTGCTCGCGGTACTTATTTGGTGGTCGCCGTTTTTATCAAGGGTACTTGATCCATATATGGTTGTGTTTAACAGTATGCCCAAGGTAGCGCTAGGGCCAATATTTATCGTCATGTTTGGGGCGGGTTTTACCGCGATTCTGATGACAACCCTCTCCATTACGGTTATCATTACGACCCTTGTGGTATACAACAGTTTTCAGGAAGTCGATCCCAATTTGGTCAAAGTGGTTCGCACGTTTGGAGGAACACGCCGGGATACGTTTCAAAAGGTGATTTTGCCTGCCTCCTTTCCCGCAATTGTCTCTACGCTGAAAGTGAATGTCGGCATGGCATGGGTTGGCGTGATTGTTGGTGAATTTTTGGTTGCTAAAAATGGCTTAGGTTATTTGATCATTTATGGTTTTCAGGTGTTCAATTTCACACTGGTCATGTCCAGTCTGTTGATCATTGCTGTCGTAGCTACATTGATGTACCAGGCAGTTGTGTATGTGGAGCACCGCTTGCTTTCAGGTCGCCCTCATCGGTAATTATTAAATTTCTGAATATTTGTGCAAAACGTGAAAATAAAGTACCATGAAAATGAAATACTTAATATTTATGAAAATGAGAAAACAGATTTCATCTAGAGGGGACAGAATTTTTTCATGGGCTTTCGTACGATTAAAACGGCTATTGCCGCATTAATGGCCGTACTTATTGCGGAGGGAGTAGGCATTCACGGAGCCACCTCGGCAGGGCTTTTAGCAATTTTGGGGGTGGATGTCACACGCAAGAGAAGTCTCCGCACCATTTCGGCGAGATTTTTTGCATCCGTCGTGGGACTTCTTTTTGCTTGTGTTTTGTTTGTGGTATTCGGATTCCATGATTGGGTGCTTGCATTATATATTTTAACGGCGTTTCCGGTCATTGTACGGGTGGGCTTTAAGGAAGGCATTGTCACGGGTTCGGTCGTGGTTTTCCGAGTATTCAGCGGCGGTGTGATTGATATGGAGGTACTGCTGACCCAGCTGGCTCTGCTGGTGATTGGGCTGGGTTCTGCGATGGTTGTCAATCTAGCTTATATGCCGCGTTCTGATAATACAATGCAACAAATCCGGCAGGAGGTGGATCGGACATTTTCTGTTATATTCAGAAATATGGCCAACACGCTGCGTAGTCCGGCATACATATGGGATGGCAAGGAAGTTATTGAAGCGGACAGCGTGATCACCAAAGGGGTCACTGAGGCGGGTCGTTCATTGGAAAATCAAATGCTTCGTCCCCAAGAAGGCTGGAATGTGTATTTTTATATGCGCAAAGAACAGCTGGATTCGATTCAAAACATGATGCAGTTGATCGCACAAATGTATCAACACATGCCGCAGGCCAAGCTTCTGGCCGAGCTGTTCGACCAGCTTAGCAACGACGTTTTGGCTGGACATTATACAGGACAGACCGAGAAGCTGTTGGAGCAGGTTCGTGAAGAATTTAAAGCCATGGAGCTTCCCGCAACTCGGGAGGAATTTGAGATTCGTTCGGCATTATTGCAGCTTACACATGAGCTTCACCAGTATTTGAAAATCGCTAAAAAGGACAAGGCCCCTACTCCGGTGAAAAATTAGAGTAAGGACCTTGAGCGGCTACTATCTATGACGGACAGTAGCCTTTTCTTGTTCAGTAACGGTAGAATTCGGATGAGTGAAAGTCCGTTTATGCCGAATTCGATCTGTGATCCATAAGACGACGGTGATCAGGCAAGGGTAAAGCATGGCCCACCCGACAAAGGGGAAAACAACTGCCGTGGAAATGAAGGAAATCCAACTAATGGAAACTCCCCAACGACTCCCACGTAGGAGCTTGATTCCTGCTGCACAACCCCCTAGATAGGTCAGAATGAAGGTAGCGTTCGGCAATTGGATCAGGTTGGTGAGTGAAACAGCACCGCTACTGTACAACACCATAATGATCACGAAGCAGACGCTAAGAAAAGCAATGCCCCCGATGGGGGTATGGAAGCGTTGGGATAACACGCCCATCCAGCGAAAGGCCTGTCCTTGTCGAGATAAAGCATAAGCGACTCGTGAAGCGGCACCCACGTAAGCAATAATAGTAGCGGTGCAAATAAAGATCCCCGTCAAGCCCGCAATGATCGCACCCCATGGCCCGATAGCCCGACTAATCACCCATATGAGCGAAGCATCCGAACCTCCTGCAAGGTAACTTTGTGTGCCTACCGTAGCAAGCGCAGTAAGGAAATAAAGCAAACCCACAATGATGGCTGCAATGGTCACACCTCTAACGGCAGACCGCTCGGGATTGGTAAATTCCTCTGACATATGGGACACAGCCTCCCAGCCGATAAAGCACCAGAACAGAATCGCAGCTGCTTGGCCGACAGAAAGCCAGCCATGTGGAACAAACGGCGTGAAGTGAACAGTTTTCATCTGAGGGAGTGCTGCGGCAATAGCGAATATCAGGACGGCAACGATGGCTATAACGACGGCAATCTGAATACGTCCGGCAACCTTCATACCAATCCAGTTGATGACCAGGCCCACCGCCAGCATGGCAGCGGCCAACATTATGCGGGTTTCCTCTCCCCAGCCCATAGCTGCGGTCATATAGCCGGCTCCGGTAAGTGCGGCAACAGGGGCCCCAATTGGAACCGACATGAGAAAAAACCACCCGATATAAGCACCAGCACGTGGGGAAAAGGCCAACGTCACAAAATGCGATACCCCTCCCGCATTTGGGAATTTCGCGGATAGAAGTCCCATGGAAAGCGCCATTGGCAGAATGAGCAGGGTCATGAATCCCCATGCCAGCAACGATGCTGGACCCGCCATTTGGGCGGCAAGACCAGGCACAATCAATACCCCCGAACCCAATACAGCTCCGATATAGAGCGCAATGGCCTGTGGAAGACCAATAGTGGATTGAAGTTTATTTTCATTCGTCATGCAGAAAAGCCTTCTTTCTCTTGTTATTTTCTCCAGCTTATCAGATAATCAATCTATCGGAAAAACGGAATATTACGATTGCTTGCATCGGAAAAATCGATTGAAGGAGCGGATTATGGAATCGCGGCATTTGTTTACCTTTATAAATGTGGTGGAGGCAGGCAGTTTTACGCGAGCAGCGCGTATACTGGATTATGCACAGTCAAGTATTACTGCTCAAATTCAAACACTGGAGACGGAATTGGGTACGCCGCTGTTTGATCGCATTGGCAAGAAAATTATGCTGACCGATGCCGGACGACGCCTGCTGCCCTATGCGCAGGAAATTTCCAAGATGCATGCTATGGCCAAGGATGCGCTTCGTTCAGAAACAGAATTAGCAGGAACGCTAAAAATAGGAGCACCAGAGTCTCTGGCTGCTTTTCGTTTGCCGAGTCTGATCCGTGAGTACAGGGAGCGGTACCCAAAGGTTAAAATTGTACTTAAACCCGGCGAATGCTGGGAATTACGTGATTTGATCCGTTCCGGTAAATTGGATTTGGCTTTTTTGCTTCAACCTGAGACGGAGGATAGGGAACTGAATATCACCACGCTTATTCATGAGCCGATGGCGCTGGTTGCGCCACTGAAGCATTCGCTGGTTGCCTATACACAGGTAGAGCCTGCCGACTTGAAGGACGAAACCATTTTGCATACGGAGGCTGGATGTACGTACCGAATCCTTTTTGAGCAGTATTTGAACAAACACGGTATTTTTGCAGACCCTAGTCTGGAATTTTGGAGCATAGAAGCCATCAAGCAATGCGTCATGGCTGGACTGGGTATTGCGCTGCTTCCGCTGGTTACGGTACAAAATGAGCTGCGAGAAGGGAAAATGGCACGTCTAGCCTGGGATGACAGTGAACAGCAGGTGGCTACTCAGGTCGCTTATCACACGAAAAAGTGGAAATCGCCAGCTCTCAGCGAATTTTTACAGATCGTTGAGCAGCATGTAACACATTGGCGTGCATGAGTTCAAGCCATGGCGGCATATGCTTATACAAATAATATTTTTTCCTTTTCGCCTATTCACTCAACATTCGCCCACAACCTGCATACATATGTATGGAATGATTGATTGTATGGAGGAGGTTCAAGAATGGCATTAAGTCATAAAAATCGTAGAGAGATTATTACCAAAGCGATCTGTGGTAAAGGTCGCAGATTCTCTACCGTAACCCATACCGTAACTCCGCCGAATAATCCGACCAGTATTTTGGGGGCATGGATTATTAACCACCAGTATGAAGCTGTGGCGGCTGGAGACGGCATTGAGGTCATCGGGACGTATGATATCAATATTTGGTACTCATACGATAAAAACTCGCAGACCGATGTGGCTAAGGAAACGGTGTCGTACGTAGAAAATGTGCCGCTCTCGTATCTTGATCCGAAGCACCGGGCGTCTACAGTGGAAGTATCCGCCGAAGCTACACAGGAGCCAAGTTGCGTCGAGGCCAGTGTGTCTTCTGGAGGTGGCAGCGTAATGATCCGGGTCGAGCGGGAATTTGCGGTGGAGCTGGTGGCGGAAACGAAGATTGTTGTAGAAGTATTCCCGTATGGTAGCAGTGACGATTTTGACAAGGACTTTGATTTTGGAGCGGAAGAGGGGGACTATGAGGAGCTCGACCCCGACCTCATTGACGACGAGCTCTGACAGGAGTGACCAAAAAGAGGGCCACTTTACTCTTTGCGCCGGCTGAAATTGCGCAGGGGGCAAAGGCCCTCCTTTTTTGTCGTTTGGATTGTTTAAGTCCGTACGTAGATCGGTAAGGGGGAGTTATGATGCGGCAACCGGGACAGGCGCTCAGACGTTTCAGACAGATGACGGACGATGAAAAAATGCGCAGATTGGAGCGCTCAGGTATTTCGGTTCGTTGGCTGGATGAGAGTACAGCAGATTTTGCGATCGGCTACGCGGTGCAAATCCATCAACTACGGGTGCTGGAAATCCGTAGACGTTCCCTCGAAGGTTCTACTAAGGTTAGTGCATATGATCGGTCTGAACTAGATTATCAATCACCGCTCTATGTCCGGATGGAGCGGCTGGCTGTACGTGCGTTGTATACTCTCGGTTTGGACAGTGGTGAGGTAGTGCTGACGCCGCTGGGAGAACGTAGTTGTCAGGTTCGCTATGTCTTGGCACAGCCATGGCTGAACGATAGACGTTTGGCCACGCTATATGAAGCTGCTGCTCGTGAAGAGGATGCTCCGGGAGAGGAACTTTCAGCGGAACGGGGCAGAGCGCGACTATTAATCGGAATGGATCCCGAATTTGTGCTGGTTCGTATGCCAGAGGGGAGGGTTGTTCCGGCCTCTCGATATTTGGGCCGATTAGGCGTAGCCGGCTGCGATGCCGTTACCCGCCGAGGACGAACGCTATACCCAGTCGCTGAGCTTCGTCCTGCACCGAGCGAAGATCCGGCACGTCTGCTGAGGCACCTGCGCCAAGCTTTTGCGATAGCAGCTCGGCGGATAGATGACCATACGCTCATCTGGCAGGCGGGCGGAATGCCGCAACCAGGTTTTCCCCTGGGCGGACACCTGCATTTCAGCGGGGTTCCGCTAAATGGTGCCCTGCTCAGGGCGCTAGATAACTATTTGGCGTTGCCTCTGGCGCTGCTGGAAGACAAGCGCTCGGCTCGGCGCAGACCGCATTATGGCAATTTGGGCGATTTTCGCCGTCAGTCTTACGGAGGCTTTGAATATCGTACACTGCCCAGTTTTCTAATCTCGCCACAGCTGGCGAAAGGTGTGATTGGGATGGCGTTTCTGATTGCTTCCCAATACTCACGTTTGCAGCGTAGGCCGCTGGGAGAAGAAGAGGCTCACAGAGCTTTTTATGAAGGGAATCAGGTTGTACTTAGAGAGTATATGGAGCCACTTATTTTAGATATGATTTCATTAGAGATCTTTTCTCAATATGAAGCTTATATAGCGCCACTGCTGGATAGCCTTCGCAAGGGAAAACAATGGGATGAAACACGGGATTTGCGCCCGTACTGGAAGCTTTCGTAAAATCAAGTGTCAACACCCGAGAGGGTTTCATGTTATCGACTGTCATTTTTGATATAATGAAAGGTAAATATGAGTTTAAACGGAACAAAGTGTGGGGGTTAGGAAACGGTATGTCTAAATATACACCGATGATCGAGCAATATTTATCTATAAAAGAGCAGGCTAAAGACGCATTTTTGTTTTTCCGCCTGGGCGATTTTTACGAGATGTTTTTTGATGATGCGATCCTTGCATCCAAGGAGCTGGAAATTACACTGACTGGTCGTGAGGGTGGCGTCGCGGAGAAAATTCCGATGTGCGGCGTGCCTTATCATTCAGCAGAAAATTACATACAACGCCTTATTGAGAAGGGTTATAAGGTGGCCATCTGTGAACAAATGGAGGAAGCCTCAGCTACCAAGGGAATGGTACGGCGGGATATTGTCCGTGTTGTGACCCCGGGTACGGTCATGGAGGGCAAGGTGCTGGGTGATAAATCCAACAATTACATGGTATGTGTCACAGAGACGGACGGGATGCTGGCGCTGGCGGCATGCGACTTGTCGACAGGTGAACTCTATGTGACTTCCGTACCTGATTCGAAAGAATGGCTATTAGATGAAATTAACATTTATGAGCCGTCCGAAATGTTGGGGGATGGTCATTTGCTTGATTTTGTGACCTCCCGTATGTCCCCTGTTGGAAGGCGGGTTGTGTATACGGCGTGGGACAAATCCAAGGATGATCTGGTACGGGATCAATTTGGTGAAGCCACGTGGGCAAGGCTTACGGAGGAACGCAGACGGTGCGTATCGCGCCTGATTTCCTATTTAAATGAAACGCAAAAAAGATCGTTAGGTCAACTGACCCAAATCTCGGTCTATGAGCCTAATCATTTTATGATTCTGGATCCATTTACCCGCCGGAATCTGGAACTGGTGGAGACGGTGCGTGAGCGCTCCAAGAAAGGCTCGTTGCTGTGGTTGCTGGATCGGACAGAGACATCCATGGGCGCACGTTTGTTACGTCGTTGGATCGACAAGCCGCTGTTGAGTAGCAATATAATTGAGGAACGGTTAGAAGCGGTAGACAAGCTATACCACCAGTTTATTTTCCGCGAGGATGTACGTGCTCAGCTTAAAGAGATTTACGACCTGGAGCGTTTGGTAGGACGGATCGCTTTTGGTAGTGCTAATGCACGAGATTTGATCGCCCTCAAGCTGTCTCTGGCCCAAATTCCGTCTTTACGCGAGCTGTGCGCTGAATCTCCGTCGAATACGCTGAGACGGATTGCACAAACATTGGACAGCTGTGCAGACCTGTGTACGCTGATTGAGGAAGCAGTGGCTGATGAACCCCCGATTTCCGTAAGAGATGGAGGGCTTATAAAGGAAGGCTATCATCAGCGTCTAGACGAACTGCGTGAGGCGAGTGTGAACGGTAAGCGTTGGATTGCTGAGCTGGAGGCCAAAGAACGAGTAGCAACCGGCATTCGGTCACTCAAAATCGGATACAACAAAGTGTTTGGTTATTACATCGAGGTGACCAAATCCAATTTGGCATCATTACCGGAAGGTCGATATGAACGCAAACAGACATTGGCGAATGCAGAACGGTATATCACACCGGAATTGAAGGAAAAGGAATCGCTGATTTTGGAAGCTGAGGATAAGATGGTGGATCTGGAGTACACGCTTTTCTCAGAGCTACGCAGTAAACTGAACGCTGAAATTCCCCGTCTGCAAAAGCTGGCAGAGCAAGTTGCTGAAATTGACGTGTATCAGTCGCTGGCAACGGTTAGCGCGGAACGTGGATTCGTGAAGCCTGAGCTGACAACAGGATATGATTTTGTAGTGGAACAGGGACGGCACCCCGTTGTGGAAGCCGTCATGAAAGATGGCGGCTTTATCGCCAACAATACAGTGTTGGAAGAAGCCGATGCGCATATTCTACTCATCACCGGTCCGAATATGGCTGGGAAAAGTACGTATATGCGTCAGGTTGCACTCATTGCGATTATGGCTCAAATTGGCTGCTTTGTCCCGGCTGCACGTGCTAAAGTGCCGATGCTGGATCGCATTTTCACACGGATCGGCGCAGCGGATGATCTCATTGGCGGACAGAGTACTTTTATGGTCGAAATGGCAGATATTCAAGTCATGACGGACAAGGCAACTCCACGAAGTCTGATTATAATTGATGAACTGGGACGAGGAACATCCACCAGCGAAGGGATGGCAATTGCACAAGCGGTCATCGAATTTGTGCATGATACGATTGGCTGTAAGGCGCTGGTATCTACGCACTTCCATGAGCTGGCCCATTTGGAGCAAGGTCTGTCTTCGCTGCGAAATTATTCTATGGCCGTGCAGGAAAGCGGCGATAAGGTGAATTTCCTACGCAAGCTCATACCGGGTGCGGCTAGTAGTAGCTATGGTATTTATTGTGCCCGACTTGCAGGTTTGCCTAATAACATTATTGAGCGAGCAAATGGTCTACTGTATGGTTTTGAACAGGCGGCAGCTCAAGTAACGGCAGGCACCGAGACAGCAAGAGGAACGAAGGAAGGGACTGATCTTCGTACAGTGCCAGGGACAGAAGAGATTTCTCCAATGTCCGCAAAATATGCGGACCAGACATTGCGAGCAAACGGAGAAACTGCACCACAAGTCCAGTCTGGATCACAGCAAGCTACCCTGGTAAAAGAAGATACTCTACAGATTGTGGAAGATTTAGGTGAGTTGGAGCATGCAGCTTCTGACGTGGTACAGCTGTCCATTTTCGGAGAGCAGGACCTTGCTCCCTCCAAGCCACACTCAGAGACGGTAGAAGCTAATCCGATCGTGCGCCAAATTTTGCGGAAGGTGAAAAATGCTGATGTCATGAATATGACACCCTTACAGGCGATGCAACTGTTAAATGAATTAAAGAATAAGGCCAATGGTCTGTAATTAAGAATATTAGACATTATTATTTTGCTTATTTTTCATCACACTTTGAAGTCAGGAGGAGGTTAAAAGGATGTCTAAAATTCGAGTGCTAGATGAGCATATTGCGAATCAGATTGCTGCCGGTGAGGTCGTGGAACGTCCAGCCTCCGTCGTGAAGGAGCTGGTGGAAAATGCGATTGATGCGGGCGGTACACGAGTGGACGTATGGGTAGAAGAGGGCGGCCTGCAAAGTATTCGGGTGACGGATAATGGCAGTGGGATAGAGCCTGAGGACGTGGAAACGGCATTTTATCGACATGCGACAAGCAAAATCGGACATGGCCGAGACTTGTTCCAGATCACAAGTCTCGGCTTCCGGGGAGAGGCATTGCCAAGTATAGCGGCTGTCTCAAAAGTAGAGCTACTCACAGCAGCAGGAGATGACGGCCGTGCCCGTAAATTGGTGATTGAGGGCGGTAAACTGATGCTTCACGAGGATGCTGCTGGTAGGCAGGGGACGGATTTTACCGTACGCGATTTGTTTTATAATACACCTGCGCGGCTAAAATATATGAAAACGATCCAGACGGAATTGGGACACATTTCGGATGTATTGTACCGAATGGCGCTTTCGCACCCAGAAGTGGCCTTTACATTGCGGCATAATGGTAATACATTGTTGCAAACGCTGGGCAATGGTGATTTGCTCCAAGTGATTGCTGCTATTTACGGAACTTCTGCGGCGAAATCAATGTTGATGGTGGAAGGAGAGAGCCTCGATTACCGAATTAGCGGCTATGTCAGTCGCCCAGAGTGGACCAGATCGAATCGAAATGCAATCTCGACAGTAGTGAATGGACGATTTGTGCGGAGCTATGGGCTCAATCAGGCACTGCTCAAGGCGTATCATACTTTGTTGCCGATTAATCGTTATCCGCTAGCTGTGATCCAACTGGACATGCATCCTTCTTTGGTGGATGTTAATGTCCATCCAGCCAAGCTGGAGGTGAGGTTCAGTAAAGAAGCTGAACTGTCTCAGTTGGTTGAAGATTCGGTAAAAGCTGTTTTAGGGCAGCAAGTGCTGATTCCAAAGGCAGTCAAACGCGAAATTGGCGGCAAGGATAGCGGCTCATTTGTGCAGGAGCAGTTTCATTTCTCGAAAGGAAATAGTGCAGAAGTAGATGCTTCTTCAGATAATATAAGCAGTAATGAAAGTAATGAAGAGAGTAAGAAGTTTAGCCAGGAACGTGAGCAACTTCCAAATAGGGGGAGCCATTCAGTCATTGGGCAGGCCAATAATCTCGCTCGTCAAAGTATCAGTGATGATGAGCTGGATGCAGATTTTGTGGAAGAAAACAACGAGGGTGATGTTAAAGGAGGCGTGTCGCTTCCTGATGGGACGACTACACGGATATCCACAGGAGATCATGCCGAAACAGATGTCTCTTCCTCGTACAGCGAAGGGATACAGGAAACGGCTGCTTCTGCTGCTTACAGTTCTGCTGTTTCACCAATTGCAGACAACACTACTAAATTCACGGATCAGAAGCCGCATCAGGAACGTCTGAATACAGAGCAATTAGCAGCGTTGTCGGGGGCAGCCCCCGAGTTGCCCACGTTTCCTGAGCTGAATTTAATCGGTCAGCACCATGGGACCTATCTGATTGCGCAGAATGACCAGGGCTTGTATTTAATTGATCAGCATGCCGCGCATGAGCGGGTCAATTACGAATTTTATTACGAAAAATTTGGCAATCCTGAATCAGTATCACAGGAGTTGTTACTGCCAATTACATTGGAATTTACGCCTTCCGAAACGGAAAAATTGAAAACGAGGTTGCACTGGTTTGAACAGGCGGGGGTGTATTTGGAGCATTTTGGCGGGCAAACCTTCCGTGTCAGCTCATATCCGTACTGGCTCCCTAAAGGAGAAGAAGCGGATGTCATTGAGGAAATGGCCGGATGGGTACTGGAGGAAAAAGCCATTGATCTTGCTAAACTGCGGGAAGCTGCCTCAATCATGTGCTCCTGCCGGGCTTCGATTAAAGCAAATCAGAAGCTGGCTGACCGACAGGCTGCCGTGCTGCTAGAGCGTTTGGCAGCCTGCAAACAACCCTATACCTGCCCCCATGGGCGCCCCATCGTTGTTTCCTTTTCCACATATGATCTGGAGAAGCTGTTTAAAAGAGTAATGTAAGGGAGTATAAATATGTTGCAGGATTGGGAAAACCGTGAAGAAGAAAAGCAGATGATGCTTCGTGAGAAGCAAGCTGAATTACTGGTCACGACAGGAGATTCTCCCTCGGACGAGGTTGTGGAGCGCGCAAAGTTGCTTGCAGCCGAGCTTGGGGTGCTGTACGCTCCACGTCGCGGCATATCAGTAGCTAAGCTAATCGCTGCTCACAGAGTCCGTCAGGCTCTGGTGCTGGTGCAGGGCGGGGTGAGGCTGATTGGCCCGAAACAATCACCGATGATTTTTCATCCAAGCATGGGATTCATTCGAGCTAAAAGGGTATTAAAGGGCGAGGCTGATCCGATGTTGACGGCTGCCCGACTTGCCCCGGGTGATACCGTGCTCGATTGCACGGCAGGGCTCGGTACGGATTCTCTTCTATTCTCGATTGGAACGGGAAGCTCTGGACAAGTTACAGCTGTGGAGAGTTCCTTCCCTGTCTATGCATTAATCAAGGATGGGATGAGGCATTACCGTTCCGGTAACGCTGCAGTGGATAGAGCCTTTTCAGACATTGACGTTCGTTATGGTCATCATCTGGACTATTTGCGTAGCTTGCCGAATCGAAGTGTAGATATTATTTATTTTGACCCGATGTTCCGTGATCCGTTGCTTGATTCCAGTGCAATCGGTCCATTGAGAGGATTGGCTAATCCAGATGCGTTGAATGAAGAAAGTATTGCTCATGCGAAAAGGGTTGCACGAAAAACAATTGTATTGAAAGAAAAAAGGGGTAGCGGAGAGTTTGCCCGCCTCGGCTTCCGTGTGGAGCAACGGGGCACAACGAAAACAGTGTACGGAGTGATTGATATTGACAGTGGCATCTAAGCCTAAACTACTTGTTCTTGTTGGCCCGACTGCGGTTGGCAAGACGAAACTAAGCATCGAAATGGCTCGACAATTTGACGCGGAAATTATTTCCGGGGATTCCATGCAGGTATACCGTCATATGGACATTGGAACTGCCAAAATTTCCGAACAGGAAATGAAAGGAATCAAGCACCATTTAATCGATATTCATGAGCCTGAGTACCCATATTCAGTAGCCCGATTTCAGGAAGACTGTCGTCGTCTCATACCTGATATTCAATCTAGGGGAAAGCTACCTTTCATCGTAGGCGGAACGGGTTTGTACGTAGAATCGGTTTGCTATGAATACCAATTTTCTGAGGTAGGGGCTGATGAAGCTTTTCGCCAGGAACAGCTTGACTATGCCGATCAGTTTGGAGCCGAAGCGCTTCATGCGCGACTACAGGCAGTTGATCCCGAAAGTGCACTTCGTCTGCATCCTAATGATCGTCGTCGAGTCGTGAGAGCGCTGGAAATTTACCATGTTAGCGGAACAACACTTAGCTCTCAACTTGCCAGTCAAAAAAAGGAATCTCCCTACCAACTCTGCATCGTAGGTTTGACAATGGATAGGCAAATGCTATATAAACGTATTGAAGACCGAATTGACGGGATGCTCGATCAAGGGCTTGTTGCTGAGGTAACCTCCTTAATGGAACGGGGAGTGCGAAGCGATGCCATCTCCATGCAAGGTCTAGGCTATAAAGAGATATCCTCCTACCTGCGGGGAGAGGTGTCTTTGGAGGAGGCGGTGACTTGGCTAAAACGGGATACGCGTCATTTTGCGAAGCGACAGCTCTCGTGGTTTCGCCATATGAAGGATATCCAGTGGGTAGATGTCACTGATTTCGAAAATTTTTCTGCTCATGTAGCCCGAATACACGAAATTATAGCAGGAAAGTTCCGGACAGACCTTGAATATACTTCAAAACAATCCAAATGATTATTGGGGGTACGGCTAAAATGAACAAGTCTATTAATATCCAAGATACGTTTCTGAACCAATTGCGCAAGGATTCTATACCTGTAACGGTATACCTCATCAATGGATTCCAGGTGCGAGGAACGATTAAAGCATTTGACAATTTTACAATTGTTATCGATTCGGATGGAAAGCAACAGCTGATCTACAAGCATGCCATCTCCACCTTTACACCGCAACGCAACGTATCGCTTGTACAACAAGATAACGCTAGCGATAACTGATTACGGCTGGGCGGACGCCCGGGTAATGAAACTTTTCAGGCGTCCGTCTCGTCTAACTGTATAGGAATGTGACCGGGAGCAACCTGATCAGGGTTGTTCTTTTCATTCCGTTTACTTTCATGCTGCCGACAGCTAGCTCTAAGCTTAGGCTCGGTGACATAATGATTATTCGCGAAAGGGAGTCAGGGGAATGCCAAACGATTCATTGTCCAGATCCGGCAATCGCAATAGAAACACATCTAAAGAGAAGCCGAAGGGCAAGAAAAAGAAAATAACAGGTAAGCGAGTTGGGTGGACGCTGTTTATTACAGCAGCATTAGCCATATTTTGCGCACTTGGTGGTTATTTATTTGTCATGGTTAATGGCGAAAAAATCTACAAAGCCAACAAGGACAAAATTACAGTGAACGAGACATCAAAGGTTTATGACCGCAACGGTGTGCTCATGGGTGAGCTGTCTGTGCAAAAAAGTGACCCAGTGAAGAGTGAAGAAATTCCACCGTTGCTCAAAAAAGCTTTTATCGCAACTGAGGATAAGCGTTTTATGGAGCATCAAGGAGTTGATATTTGGTCTATCGGTCGGGCGGCAGTGAAGGATATCGTTGCTCGTTCTGCGGTGGAGGGCGGCAGTACGCTGACTCAGCAGTTGGCCAAAAACTTGTTTTTGACACGTGACAAAACCTTTTTCCGTAAAGCGACAGAGGTATCCATCGCAATGGCGCTAGAGCGGAATTTGACTAAAGATGAAATTATTACGCTATACCTGAATCGGATTTGGTTTGGACGCTCGTATTCCGGTATTAAAGCAGCCTCGGAAGGCTATTTTGGGCAATCGAACTTAAAAGAACTAAAATTGTGGCAGATTGCTACACTGGCAGCTATTCCAAAAGGGCCTTCCAAGTATAACCCGATCAGTAACCCGGAAAACTCAAAGGCCCGGCGTGCAGTGGTTCTCCAGCTGATGTTTGAGCAGGGAATGATTGGCAAGCAGGAAATGGAAGAAGCCAAGGCTATAAATTACGATTACAAACAACCGGAAAAAGTGCAAAAGTATCAAAATTTTATGGAATATGTCATGGATGAGGCAGAGGATGCCTTGCCAGGAGTCAGCGGCAATGATCTGATTATTGGTGGTTATAAAATTCATACGACAATGGATGCTCAGGCTCAAAATGCGCTGGACCAAGCGATGGCAGATGATGATATGTTCGAAAAGAGTCCAGACGATCAGCCTGTTCAAGCCTCTATGGTCATTATTAACAACCAAACAGGTGGTATTGCCGCGATGGCACCCGGACGGGATTATAAAAAGGGAACCTTCAATCGTGCGACACAGAGCCGCAGACAGCCAGGATCGGCCTTTAAGCCGATTGTAGCCTATGCGCCAGCTCTTGAATCCGGTAAATTTACGATAGATACTCCTTTGAGTAACGAACGGCAGAGCTTTAACGGATACAGTCCGAAAAACTTGCATGGTTACTCTTCGACCATCAGCATGATCGATGCCATTACGAAGTCTGAAAATATACCACCTGTATGGTTGTTGAACCAAATCGGTGTGGAAAAAGGGGTTCAATTCGCCGAGAGCGTAGGCATACCGATGGACAAAAATGATCACTCGCTTGCTATCGCATTAGGGGGATTAAGCAAAGGAACAAATACCCTCGAAATGGCGCAGGCCTATAGCGCTTTTGCCAATAAGGGACAATTCCAAAAAGCTTACTCCATTAAGCAAATTAACAATAGTGATGATCAAGTGGTTTATACTCATAATGAGGAATCCAAATCTGTTATGAGTGAGAAAACGGCTTATGAAATGACAAAAATGATGCAAAATGTGGTCAATAGCGGTACAGGTCGCAAAGCACGTATTGACTGGCCTGTAGCTGGTAAAACGGGTACGACCCAAAGTGGTATCAGCGGCAACAGTGGTAACCGGGACATTTGGTTTGTCGGTTATACGCCGGAATATACCGGAGCGGTATGGATGGGGTATGACAAGCCGGACAGTAAGCATATGTTGAGAAACTACAGTGGACAGTCGGCTGCCTTTTTCGGAAGGGTCATGGGTGAAGCTCTCAAGGGGCATCCAGTTACGCAATTTAGCGAGCCGAAGGGATATGAACCACCGGTTGAAGAGAAGCCAGAAGAGCCGGTTCAGGCCACCGCTCCTAGCGGACTGAACGGGTCTTATAGTCAGGATACCCAAATTGTATCGTTGTCTTGGAATGCGGCAGAGGGAGACAATGTACAATACCGTGTTTATCGTAAAGAGTCTTCCGAAGGAAGCTTCCGGACGATTATGGAGGCGATGAGAGGCACGAGTGGTGAAGATACGTCTCCTGTAGCTGGAAAAACGTATCAATACTATGTCGTAGCTTATGGAGCGGATGGTAAAGAATCCGCAGCTTCCAATACGATTAGTGTAGAAATTCCGGCAGAGACTACTCCGATAGATCCGCAGCCAGGAAACGATCCTAATCAGGATGGAACCGTACCGGATAATGGCGAGAATATAGACGGTCAGAACGGCACAGACCAGGGGAATACGATTCCTGGAGGTACTGATAACGGTACTGGTACTGACCAAGTTCCAACGTCTCCTGGAGGTAACAATGGAAATGGTACTGGAGGCACAGGCAACAGTAACGACAATTTTGGGAACGGAAACGATACAAATACGGGGAATGGTCAGACGACTACACCGGATTCAGGTATAACTGATGAAAATACTATGACCAATCCAGAAAATACAGATGCATCTACCACAGGTGCTATTATGGATGGAAGTCATGAAAACACATCCAACGGTCATTCAAACTCCAATCGTGGACGTCACAACCGGGATTAGCAAATATGTTTTATGTAAGATGATAGTGGCTTCAAATCAAAGGTATTTTCGGACTGTTTTGACAGTCTGAAAATACCTTTTTTGCTGTAATACAGGGGTTATTTTTGAGTGTACAGTTTAAATATGGTAAGCTGGTTTTACCAATGTTGGAGAGGAACATCATTTATGAAGCGCAAATTCGGAGACCGGGCCAACTGGCGCAGAATCACCAATCGCAAGTTTGCTTGCCGGTATGTAGAAAGTGATGCGTTTACAGGATATGTGACCCTGTATACTATTTTGAGTCTCAAGGAGCCATTATGGAAAAGTTATGGTGGTCATACGTTTTGCATAGCCGATAAAGGTTATTCCTGGTTACAATATTATCCCAAAGGTAAGCATTATGTGGTGACTGCTATGTTTGACAATCGAGAGCAAATCGTTGAATGGTACATTGACACCTGCCGAAATCAAGGAGTAACCGATCAAGGAGTTCCTTGGTTTGATGATTTGTATTTGGATGTGGTCGTGCTTAAAAACGGTGAAATCTTTCTGGTGGATGAGGATGAACTGGAGGAGGCGCTACAACGGGGACATATTTCTACGCAAGAAGCAGAATTGGCTAACCGAACGGCGGCTGACTTGTTACATCAGATCGATGCTCATATGTTCCCCTATTTTAAAATGTCGCTGAAACACCGGGCTGAATGGTTTCACAACGGTGATTTTAAGAGAGAACGGTGAAATTTTTGCAGTGGATTAAAAGCACTGGGCCCCAACGCCATGAGCCAAAAAGCAGGCAAAGTCGCAATGGGAAAATATTTATGGTATCGAAGCGTTTCATACTTGGTTTGATGATTTTTATTTTGGTCGGATTCGTATGGGCAGGTATCCGAGTATGGAATATGAATACAGCTGCCTCTACCAATCCACTCCAGCATGCACAAATTGGTATCGTACTAGGTGCCTCAATGTGGGGAGCTGAACCCAGTCCTGGTTTAAAAGAAAGGTTAGAAGAAGCCTTGCGGTTATATCGCAACGGGACGGTGCAGCGGCTAATTGTAAGTGGAGGACTGGATCAACCTGATTTTCCGTACACGGAGGCCGAGGGGATGCAACACTACTTGGTAGATAGGGGAGTCCCTGTACAGCATATTCTATTAGAAAACCAGGCGACCAGTACTTACGAAAATCTGCTCTACAGCCAGCGTATCATGAAGGAATATGACTGGAACTCCACCGTAATCATCACACATAGCTATCATGGACCTCGGGCGATGGAGATTGCTCAATTTTTGAATTTTGATCATCCTCAGATGGCTCTGACCGAATCCAAAGTGCTGAATATGCCAATCCATCAATCAAGAGAAGTGTTGGCTTACGCTAAATGGACGCTGCAACGGTGGTGGATCAGTGCTCAAACTTGGATTGCCTGAATTGAGGGAAGGCTTAGTGCACGTTCTCGTTGCTTTTATGCTAATAAGGACATGCTGGACCGAATACATTAATAGGGTAAGCTGTGCCTGAAGAAATGTTGAGGTGATGGATGCATGAACGGACGGGGAATCGCCGCGGGCAAGCGGTCGGAGGAGAGACCTTCCAGACAAATCAATGTCGTGCTGCGTAGCCCGGAGCCGATCGCTTCGGTGACTGTGGACGAGACGGAAGCAGTGGCTTCGACCAAGTCGCAGGCGCTACCGCAGTATCTCAGTCTTTATCAGGAAATTCAGAAAGAACTCGATCATCTCGTCGGCTTGGATAACATCAAAGAGCTGGTATTTGAGGTATATGCCTTTTTACAAATCGCCCACATGCGCACTGATGCAGGTCTGTTGAGCAACGCACACGTATATCACATGATTTTCAAAGGAAATCCAGGTACGGGGAAAACGACAGTAGCCCGCATTATCGCTAAAATGCTGCAAAAAATGGGGGTGCTGAGTAAGGGCCATCTGATTGAGGTGGAAAGGGCTGATTTGGTAGGTGAGTATATCGGCCACACCGCACAAAAAACGCGAGACCTGGTAAAGAAATCTCTTGGCGGCGTGCTGTTCATTGATGAGGCTTACAGTTTAGCACGCGGAGGGGAAAAGGATTTTGGAAAAGAAGCGATTGATACCCTGGTAAAGGCCATGGAAGACCAAAAAAATCAATTTATTTTGATCCTCGCAGGGTATTCGGGAGAAATGGACTTTTTTTTACGGACAAATCCTGGTCTTCCTTCTCGTTTTCCAATCCAGTTGGATTTTCCTGACTACACTGTGGATCAGCTCATTCAAATTTCGGAGATGATGGCTAAGGAAAGGGATTATATTCTCATGCCTCAGTCTATACTCAAAATGAAGGAGCATTTGCTAAATGAGCGAAATGACAGTCTCCATGCATTTAGTAATGCACGTTATGTTCGTAATGTGATTGAAAAAGCGATTCGACACCAAGCTGTCAGGCTGCTTAATCAGTACAGGAGCGGGCAACCCGGTAAGCAGGAGTTGATGACGTTGCGACCAGAGGATTTGAAAATGGACAAAAGATAGGCGATAATAGGAATCTGAATCATATCGAATTGTATGACATCGAACGAGGGCCGGCCTGACATCAGGTCGGTTTCTGTTCGAGAGTTGACATGAAAATAAAGGAGCAAACAATATGGCGAACTCCACTCATGATACACAAACCGAAATGCAGGATAAGGCGGTACTGGTCAGTTTAATTACGGATGAAGTCAAACGATCTGGCATCAATACGGAATATTCGCTGGAAGAACTGGTGAAGCTGGCTGAAACAGCGGGAGTTGAAGTCCTGAGCGTCCTCACACAAAATAGGGAATCCAAAGACTCGAAATGGTTTATTGGCAAAGGAAAAGTAGATGAATTGCGTGCAGTTGCTGAAGAATTGGGAGCGAATACAGCTATTTTTGATCAGGAGCTCTCGGGAGCTCAAGTACGAAATCTGGAAGAGAGCCTGGATCTCAAAATAATTGACCGAACACAGTTAATTCTGGACATATTTGCTCAGCGTGCAAAAACACGGGAAGGTATTATCCAGGTTGAACTGGCGCAGTTGTCATACTTACTGCCTCGACTGTCTGGACACGGTAAAAACCTTTCACGGCTCGGTGGCGGAATCGGAACACGTGGTCCTGGTGAAAGCAAGCTCGAGACGGACCGTCGTCACATTCGTGACCGAATCAGTGATCTGAAACGCCAACTTGAGGAAGTGACGCGTCATCGGTATTTACACAGGGAGCGCAGACAAAAGGCTGGCATCGTTCAGGTGGCACTTGTTGGCTATACGAATGCCGGGAAATCAACACTGTTGAAGCAACTAACAGCTGCCGATGTATATATTGAGAACCAACTGTTTGCAACGCTCGATCCTACCTCCAGAACAATGGAATTGCCGAGTGGCAAAGAAGTTATTCTCACAGATACAGTAGGATTTATTCAAAATCTGCCTCATGATTTGGTAGCCTCTTTCCGGGCCACTTTGGAGGAGGCCAATGAGGCCCATCTCATTTTACATGTCGTGGACGCCTCTTCAGACATGCGTGACGAACAAATGAAAGTTGTAGAGTCAATCCTGCAACAGCTTGGGGCTGCGGACAAGCCTCAGATTGTATTGTTTAACAAAAAAGATGCTTGCACCCCTGAACAATTGGAAATGCTTCCTTCCGGGGAAGGCTATTTGAAAATCAGTGCATTTGATGAAGCGGATTTGCTACGCATTCGCGAACTGGTTCAGGAGCATCTGAGCGGTGACACACTGAGATTCCGTATTCCTGCGGAACGTGGGGATTTAACATCTGTGCTTTATCGAATTGGAGATGTACTGCTGACAGAGTATGATGGCAATGATGTCATTTATGAGGTAGAAATTCAAAGAGGCGAATACGAAAAGTATGGTCATGCTCTCAGTGAGTTCACAGAAAGTTAACATCTAATGACGTTTTTGGGTTAATAAGATCATAATGCTTATCGTTCCAAATTGAACAACAATATAACATGATTAGCCTAAGGCTGCGGAAGAGAGAGGGTCAAGAAGGTAAATGGTAGTTTTTAGTCCAGAAATTCAGCAAATTCAGGAAACGGTAGAACATAAAATACAAGAACGTATACAGCACATAGATCATATTGTAGATGCAAATCAGTGGAAGGTCATTCAGGCCTTCCAGCGCAAGCAAGTGAGCGATTTTCATTTTGCAGGTTCAACGGGATATGCTTACAATGACCGGGGGCGTGAAGTGCTGGAAGAAGTCTATGCAGATGTGTTCGGTGCGGAGGCAGCGTTGGTGCGTCCGCATTTTGCCTCGGGAACGCATACCATCGCCACGGCTTTATTTGGTGTGCTGCGACCAGGGGATGAGTTGTTATACATTACAGGGCGACCATATGATACCTTACACAAAGTGATTGGTAAGCCCGGCGACGGAACAGGATCATTGCAGGACTTTGGTGTTACTTATGGAGAGACAGCGCTGACAGCAGAAGGTAAAGTGGACTGGAAAGCGGTGGAGTCCGCAATCCATGACAATACCAAAGTGATTGGTATCCAGCGCTCACGCGGCTATGATTGGAGAGCTTCCTTTAGTGTGGCAGATATTGAAGAAATGACGGCACGAGTGAAAAAGATAAAGCCTGACGTTATTGTCTTTGTAGACAATTGCTACGGGGAATTTACTGAGAAGCTGGAACCTACTCAGGTCGGTGTTGATTTGATGGCAGGTTCGTTGATTAAAAATCCCGGTGGTGGCATTGCAGAAACGGGTGGATATATCTGCGGCAAACATCAATATGTAGAGCTGGCATCCTACCGATTAACAGCACCCGGTATTGGGGGAGAAGTAGGAGCGATGCTAGGTACTACACGAGGCATATACCAGGGACTATTCCTTGCTCCTACATTGGTGGGGCAAGCGGTTAAAGGAAGTATATTCGCAGCTGCGGTCTTTGAGGAAATGGGTTTTGAGACCAAACCTGCCTGGCATGAAGAGCGTACGGATTTGATTCAGGCCATTTCTTTTAGCGGAGCAGAACATCTAATTGCTTTTGTACAGGGCATTCAGCGCGCAGCCGCCGTGGATAGCCATGTGGTGCCAGAGCCGTGGGATATGCCGGGTTATGAGCATCCGGTTATTATGGCAGCAGGTACGTTCATACAAGGTGGAAGTTTGGAATTATCCGCAGATGCTCCGATTCGGGAGCCTTATATTGGTTACATGCAAGGGGGCTTAACCTACTCGCATGTCAAATATGGAGTACTTATGGCTCTGCAAACGATGAAAGAACGTAAATTATTGTGAGTTTTTCTAACATATCATTGACACTTTGCATCAGCTAAATGTACAATAAGGTGAATAATAGATCACTGGAAGGTTGATGACAAATGGGCGACGAAATTCGCAGAAATATGGCCTTGTTTCCAATAGGTATTGTCATGAAGCTAACGGACTTGTCAGCACGTCAGATTCGTTATTATGAGCAGCATAATTTGATAGTTCCTGCCCGTACATCAGGTAACCAACGACTTTTTTCATTTAATGACGTAGAGCGTCTGCTCGAAATTAAGGCGTTGATCGAGAAGGGTGTAAACATTGCAGGAATTAAACAAGTCATGAATCCGGTTACCAAGGAATCGGAGGAAGCTACAGTTATTACTGCAGATACGGAAGTCAAACGCCGTGAAATGTCCGACACTCAGCTTCATCGTTTGTTGAAGCAACAACTTGTTGCAGGCAAAAGACCAGGACAGGTATCTTTGATCCAAGGCGAATTATCACGGTTTTTCAACAAAAGATAATGCTGTGGCTTACCTTTTGGCATAAGTTTATTCTACTTAAAAACGCTCTCATCATTTAAGTCATTTATGATACAGCCGATTTGCATATAGTCGTTACAGAAAGGGAGAGGTTAGTGTGAGTTATACCAGAGAAGATATCATTAGGATTGCGAAAGAAGAAAATGTTCGTTTTATTCGTTTGCAGTTTACCGATTTGCTGGGCACCATTAAGAACGTTGAAATTCCTGTTAGCCAGCTGGAAAAAGCATTGGATAACAAAATGATGTTTGACGGTTCTTCCATAGAAGGCTATGTACGTATCGAAGAATCTGACATGTACTTATATCCAGATTTGGACACTTGGGTTGTATTCCCATGGGTAACCTCAGATCGTGTAGCTCGTTTGATCTGCGATATTTACAAGCCAGACGGCTCTCCATTTGCAGGTGACCCGCGGGGGATCTTGAAACGTGTACTTAAGGAAGCCGAAGAAATGGGATACACTTCGATGAATGTCGGACCAGAACCTGAATTCTTCTTGTTCAAAACCGATGAAAAAGGCGATCCAACCACAGAACTGAATGACCAAGGCGGATATTTTGACCTGGCTCCAATGGATCTGGGTGAGAACTGCCGTCGTGAAATTGTTCTTAAGCTTGAAGAGATGGGCTTCGAAATTGAAGCATCCCACCATGAGGTCGCACCTGGTCAGCATGAGATTGACTTTAAATATGCAGATGCAGTTAAAGCTGCCGATCAGATTCAAACGTTCAAGCTCGTTGTTAAGACCATTGCTCGTCAGCATGGTTTGCATGCAACCTTTATGCCAAAACCTTTGTTCGGCGTGAATGGTTCCGGTATGCACTGCAACCAATCGTTGTTTAAGGACAATGAAAATGTATTTTATGATGAGACGGATGAACTCGGATTAAGCCAGACAGCTCGCCACTATATGGCAGGTATTCTTAAACATGCACGTGCAATGGCAGCGATCACGAATCCAACAGTAAATTCCTACAAACGTCTCGTACCAGGTTATGAAGCGCCTTGTTATGTTGCTTGGTCTGCAAGCAATCGGAGTCCGATGATTCGGATCCCCGCATCTCGTGGCCTGAGCACTCGCGTCGAAGTTCGGAACCCTGACCCGGCAGCGAATCCTTATCTAGCCTTGGCTGTAATGCTGAGGGCAGGTTTGGATGGTATCAAACGTCAGATGGCTTTGCCAGCCCCAATCGATCGCAACATCTACGTGATGTCCGAGGAAGAGCGAATTGAAGAAGGCATTCCTAGTCTGCCTGCAGACCTGAAAGAAGCTCTGTCTGAGCTTATTCGGAGCGAGGTGATCTCTGACGCACTGGGTGATCATGCTCTGGCTTACTTCTATGAGCTTAAGGAAATTGAATGGGATATGTACAGAACCCAAGTACATCAATGGGAACGTGATCAATATCTGACGCTTTACTAAAATGTGGAATCCCTTGGCGCTCTAAGCGTTGAGGGATTTTTTTGTTTGAGGATAATGCTTCATTTTCTTGGACTACGCAGTACTCCCCACAATTTCCCCACAAAAAATTATTGAATTAGGTTTTAAATAGTTAGAAGCGGACACGGTGTAAAGATAAATGCCTTGTGCATGTTCGATCCATGCCATGAGCAGATACATACAAATCAATGAAGGAACTTCTTCAATTCTGTATAGAGACCTATAGGGATAGCTACGGAAAATGCTTTTGGTTTCATAAAGTAGACTGGGAAGAATACAAACGCCAGCAGGGCGCGAAGAAGTGTTTAGAAACAAAAAAAGAAAAGTATGAAATCTATGAAGCTAGTTATGGAACTGCTACTACATTCGCTGGTCGAGCTTTGAAGTTTAAGGAAGTGCGCTTACAGGAAGATAACCAAAAGTCCACATGCTAAGAAGAAGAACCCAAAGAGAATAGATACAGAGCCCCTAAATTTCATGTCATCAATGTAAGCGTCGCTTGGTTCTGAGTCACCTTTGATTTTCCAGGCTTCGTTTGCACGCCATCCCCAAGTGGGTTTCCGTTTACTTAAAATACCAAGCGCGAAAAAAATAATAGCAATAAGAATAAACATAATTCCCATTTGATCACCCGCTTTAAGTAAATTATACCAAAAAATGAACGACAGATAGAAATTATTGTCTCCAAGAGCAGATGAAACAAAAATAAGAGGGCTTTGTTCTCCATGTTACGGTGAATTTTAATCCGAGTAGGCAACAGCATTAAAACTTTCTATTCCTATTCGGGTAGCATCTGCTGTGCAAAATATATATAAGGTATATACCAATTCATTTGATGGTGGTAGAGGGATATTGTAATCAGAAGCATTGATAGTGACGACTTGTACAGCGTTTGGGTTTGTTTCGGAGACACTCACAGAGTAAAGGGCATTCCGTTACATCTAAACCAAGCTCCGCGATGGTACCAGCAGTATTGGCTGGCAAGGGAATTGAGATCGTATTACCGTAACTTGCGTTTTGAGATGTTCGAGCATCTAACAATCTAGTCATGTCCTCATCTCCTTTTTGATAGTTTATGCAGAACATATTCATTGTTGAGGGCAGTAAGGATATATCATATTTTTGCTCATAGGGAATAAAGAAAGAGAAAACAGCCTTATACAATGTCTGTCGAAGCATCGTTGTAATGATGCCAGATGCAGAGGTTTCTTCCTCATTAAAAATGTTGATTTAGATTTTAAAAATACTCCTACGGATGAAAGAAGAGGCGTGTACGCATTCGAACAGTGTACTTACAGTAATGCGGAAAGGGATTTTTAATTGTATATGACTGTAAAATGCCTTTTGATGCTGCAAAGAGTGGATGGAGCCGAGACGGCGGATGAGTGTGGAAAAACATATAAATGAGATGTGGAGCAACAACCATTCTGTAGTGGAAGGATTGATCCAGACCCACCACAGCAGCCAGATATAGAAATGGGGTATAGAGATTTCAACAAGTGGCTAAGGGCTAGAACGATGATTTAATCGCCGTTGAAACCCTTATGCAACAAAAGGATAACGAGATAGCCAGGCTCAAGAAGTCTGTTGAAGGTCTACGGTTATCACGACAATAAAAGGTCAAAGTGTGTGCAACCTGAATATGAGCTCAGCTATTACAGCCTAAAAGAACAGAAGAGTATAAGCGATTCCGTGGAGCGTGGCCGCTCATGACCATAAGCTGATTGGATGATGGCTCACCCTTGGGTGGCATTCTGGATGTGGATAGCTCTAAAGAGTAACAGGTCATTACAAGTTCTATCTCCTCATTACAAACAATATCCGTTTTGCAATCTCTAACATTAGAGATGTGCATGAAAGGCTTGCTGCAAAGCTTTTGTATCTAAAAGCTCAACAGTATATGAGCAGAGTATAAAAAAGGTATTCATGGCATATCAGCCACAACATTCGCTGACAAAAGACGCAAGGTCATAGAAAATTTAGCAAAAAGTCTGTCAACCGAACATTGGATTTTGTGATGATCGACTATGGTCGGGGGCGAAACCAAGAAGGAGAAATTGGACTTAGGATGCCAGAAGCAAAGGGCTTAAGCCTTTGCGGTCTTTATTATAGGTGTCAGAAGAAAATAAAGTTCTAGACTGAAAAATAAAGTAATATTCTGACGATGCCTCATTAAGCTAACGGGCAGGATAGTTTAATAACATATCGAATTTTTTAAGAGTGGAAGGGTATACCAGATGAGGCGTTGCTTAACTAAAGCGTGAAGTAGAGATAATCAAAAAAAGGAGATATCCAGATGGAAACAAATCGAAATATTCGTTTAGCAATCGAAGAGTCTATACAGTTCCTTGAATCTACTCCGCATTTGGGGATGACTCACGGCGAGTGCAGCCGTCGAAAATGGGATGGAGCTTGGTGGCATATGGCTGCTCTTTATGAAATGGGAGAGGTGAAACTAATTCCCGAGTCTGCTATTATAGGAGCAAAATATTTACTCGAAACTCAGGTTTGGCCCACCTTCATCATATCCCCCGATGACCATCCAACAAGTGAAAGTGATAAGATGAAGATGGATTGCTGCCATTGTGAACTTGCCGTATACTATATGATTCTAATGGCGTATGGCTGTAATTTGGACAAGGAACTTCCTTGGATTCGCGAATGGCTCTTAAAGCATCAGTTACCTGATGGAGGGCTGAACTGCGACCCTGAAGCTTATACTCATTCTAAAAAAAGCTCTATTGTTTCGACACTTCCTCCGCTTGAAGCTATCTTATGGCATACAGACCGTGAATTTACTGAACAGGAAGTCGTTTTCTTAGATGAAGGCGCACGTTATTTAATTGAGCATCGTCTTGTATGTTCTAAACAAAATAAAAGCGTCATCGATATGGAATGGCTGAAGCCTTGCTTTCCGAGGTTTTTTGAATATGATATATTACGTGGCATGTCTTTCTTGGCAGAATGGTCCCGACGTAGGAACAAAACGCTGCCGGTCGGGCTGCTTATTGAAGGATTGGAACGATTGAACATCTTCAGGGAAACAGAAGGCTTGCGAATCGGTAGACAAGTCTTTGATCCACAAGGCCCGTGGGGTGGGCAATCCTTTCACTTGTTAGAAGCAGTGGCTGGCATTGGTGACGTTTCGCCTTATCTAACCAGACAGTTGGATCGAATTATCAAACGATTGGGACCGGAGTATACCTATGCATAAAGACTTCCTTTAGAAGGGAGCTCATGGTGAAACAGGAACGGACCAGGATGAGGAAGGTTTAGAGGGGAAAGTTGCAAATTTCAAATATGTAAAATGATTGTCTAAACACTGATTGAAGGCGTAAAACGGGAAGAATAGTTATAAATATGTTAAAATAAGGGCGAATAAATTCAGAGGTGATTTAATGTTCAATCCGAAGATCTTCTTCTATTAGTTGTGTCTAAGGTCATGGCTTCAAATGCCAAAATCTAACCCGGCACAACGGGGATGAAGATGTTTACACGGGAAGAGATTCAATCCTGGGAAGATGAGAAACAGCGTAGTCTGGAGATCAATAATAAGCCCAAAGATCCAAGAAAAGAGAAGCTTAAGGATTTCCGTAAAGGAATCAAGAGTGTTCATTACAACAAAGAATGTAAAGTAGCAAGAAAAGATGATTATCGGCTGTATAGAACAAAAATGAAACGACTGATGCGTAGTGAGGAATACGAGATCCTACACAGTTACAAACGAACGAGCGGTTGGATTACTTGGTAAATGGGGTAGCCCTTGAATGAACTCATCCTATTGTTGAAGTGACTAGCAGTAGGGCAGTTCATGAGGGGCTGCTTTTTTCATTGAAGTAACGGGCAGGTTAGTTTAACTCCGAAAACAAGAATAGGGAACAAGTGTTCTTTACATATATTATATATGCGTATATAATCAAAACGAAACGGAAAGGAGATCTGGTTTGCTTGATAAAACATGTAGATTCTTCTTTAGTGTAAGAATATTATAATAATAACTCAATTTTGGAGGAGTCTGTATGCCATATTGTAAAGTCAAGAATGCCAATATATATTACGAGGAAATTGGTAAAGGCAAACCAATTATAATGATCCATGGTTTTACACCAGACCATCGGTTAATGAGCGGGTGCATGGAACCGATATTTGAAGATAATTCCAATTGGCGTCGTATCTATCTTGACCTGCCTGGAATGGGACAAACAAAGGATTACGATCAAATATGTAATTCAGATGATATGCTAGAAACAGTTATAAATTTTATTGAAACTCTTGTCCCAAACCAAGATTATCTCATAGCAGGCGAATCATACGGTGGATATATTACAAGAGGAATAATTAATAGACATAAAGATCGTATTGGTGGGGCTGCACTGATTTGTCCATTAATTATTCCTGAACACAAAAGAAGAATACTTCCCGAGCATTTTGTTGTTCATTGTGATCGCGAGTTTATGGACACCTTAAGTGAAGAGCAAATAAGCGATTTTAGCGCAAATCAAGTCGTCCTCAATGAATATAATTGGAAAAGGTATTCAGAAGAGATCGTGTCAGGTTGTAAGATCGCTGACTTTGATTTTCTTAACAAGATTCAAAGAAACTATGGATTTTCCACCAATATAGATGAATTAGTTTTCGATAAACCAACAGTATTTACTCTTGGGCGACAAGATGCAGTTGTTGGTTACATAGATGCTTTTAGAATTTTAGACAATTATCCTAGAGCAACCTTTGCCGTTCTAGATCGAGCAGGCCATAATCTTCAGATTGAACAGACTCTATTATTTGAGTCACTTATGCGTGAGTGGCTTGAAAGAGTAACAGAGTTGGGATTTTAGTTGTATATTATTGCATTGAACTAACGGGATACGTTAGTTCAATGCAATAGCGACAGTCAAGGACCCTATTTCCTCGTCTTAGTTGTCGCTGTTTCAATTTCTAAGGTCAGTCTAATACTTTGGCTTCTTCTGACATTAGGAACTATGATTTTTTATCCTGAAATTTGTTACTTTATTCATAGTGTTGAGGCATCCTTTTCAATGGGGGTGTCGTTTTCCACACGGTGAGTTACGGAAATTGCCGGGGCTGTTTCGCGACTGGACCTGCATGGCAAGCGCAACGTTTTTGCGGATTATTCTAAAGTAATCATGAATTGTACAGAGGGGAATGTGCTTAATGAAAATAGGATATGAGCGATGGACGGTGATTTAAAGAAAGCTCTGGATGAGCTTGAAGCCTTACGTGGTACAGTTTCAGGGTCTTGTCTCTTTGAGAGTGATCTGATATAGGCTGCATCAAAACACAAGCGTAATTGCTTGTGTTTTTTTATTGTTTCTTATCCGTTGAAAGAAGGATGAGCAATATTAAGAAAGTGAGCAAAAGCAGCATTAAAGAGTGTTCTGCCCACCTAATACGAATAACTAAATTTTCTTAGCTATTTCTTCTTTGTTTAATTTTACTTTTCCGGAAGCCCATAAATAACCAGCCTCATAGATTACGTTCGCATAAATAGATACGAATAAATCTTTCTCCATATCTGTATATAAGTTTTCTACACTCTTAAGCAAATACAAATTCAACTCACTCAATATTTTTTCTTTCAATTGAGGGATTACCAAACTTATATTACTTTGGCGACATTGTAATCTCGGTTGCTGGTAAAAGTCACAAACAACTAAAACAAGTTGGCTTATACTTTCTTGATCAAATTTTATTGATCCAATTGTCCGTTTTGCAATAGCATTTGAAGCGGAATTTCCTAAAATGGACAGTGAGAGTAGAGTAGAGTAGAAGAAGCAAAACCCACTGTAAAATAATATAAGCTTCTTAGTCTTAGTGAGATAACTTAAACTGTCTTCAATAAAAACATCGGCAGCCATGGACGAAAAAATAAAATCCTAGACTGCCGATGTTCGATTGAACTATCGTGTGCCTTTAGTTCAATCTTTTTCCTTTTCATAAAAGTTGTTGAACAAAGCTTTCTATCGTTGAAATCATGTCTTAATCCAATTCAATTTGTAAAATTCTAATCCCCACCGAGTTCAATCGTTTTCGTGGCGACCCGGTCATGAAATTCCCGATCATGCTCTACGAATACAATGGTGGGCGTGTATTCAAGCAGCAGCTCCTCAATTTGCATCCGGGAAATCACGTCGACAAAGTTGAGCGGTTCGTCCCAAATATGCAGATGAGCCTCCTCACATAGGCTTCTCGCGATCAGAACTTTCTTCTTCTGCCCGCCGCTAAACGCCGATATATCCTTCTCAAACTGGATGCGGGCGAAATCTAGCTTACGCAACACGGCTTTAAATAAGCTTTCGTCAATTCTGTGCTCTGCTGCATAATCGGAAAGCGTACCTCGCAAATGAGAAGTATTCTGGGATACATAGGAAACGCGAAGCTGCGGATCCCGTTGAAACGTACCTGTATAGTATAGCTCCTCAGCGTTGAGCAGGTGAAGCAAGCTAGACTTACCTGAACCATTTGGACCTGAGATTGCAATCCGATCTCCTGGTTCAATCGTCAGACTAACGTTCTTGCATACTGCCCTTTCCCCGTAGTAAATCGTAACATGATCCAGTATCGCCAATTCCGATTTGGGATACACGAGCTGAGAGATCGCAAGGCTTTCTGACTGTTCGATATTTCGGAGCAGTTTCGATTTTTCCTCTAAAGCAGTGTGTTGCCGCTGTTCGATGGATTTTGAGCGTTTCATCATTTTGGCTGCCTTATGTCCGACGTACCCCTTATCAAGTTTGGAACCGGAATTTCGTGTGCCGTTTTTCGATTTTTCGGTCTCGAAAGACCAGCTACTAGTACGTTTAGCGGAAGCTGATAAACGCTGTATGTCTTTGTACAGCTTTTCGTTTTGTGCCATTTCGAATGTATCCTGGCGAGTTTTGTTCGTCCACCAGCTGGAGAAGTTGCCTTTTTGGATTTCAATATTCGTTTTGTTGATCGACAGAATATGATCCACGCAGCGGTCGAGAAAAGCACGGTCGTGTGAAACAAGAATAAAACCACGCTTCGTATTCAGATAATCGGCGACAAGCTTGCGTGCGTGCAAATCGAGATGATTGGTCGGCTCGTCGATGAGCAGAAATCGATTGTCTTGGATGAATAGCACAGCCAGCAATACCTTCGTCTGTTCTCCTTGGGACAGCGATTCGAATGGTCGGTACAACACGTCTTCTGAAACCTTAAGCAGGTTCAGTTCACGCATCAGCTTCCAGTTCTCATAGGTTGGCACGATCTCTTCGACGACATCTAAAGTCAAATACTCCGGATGTTCGACGGGAAACGGAAAATAATCAAAGGCGACTGGTGTGGATATCGTACCGCTGTATTCGTACTTCCCCTGCAGCAGGTTTAAGAACGTCGTTTTACCCCGACCGTTTCGTCCTGTAAAGCCCAACTTCCAGTCTGTATCAATTTGAAAATGAACATTTTCGAATATAGGATCATAGCTGCCTGGATAGGCAAAAGTAAGATTGGTTACCTGAATGGCGGGCATGGCAATCATCCTTTCGTTTGGAAATAAAAAAGAGCCGCAAGAAAGGTGCTTTCTTGCGGCTCTAATCCATACGAGGAAATAAGACCCCATTACAAGGGGGCCATATGACTGTCCGGAGAGGGAGCGCAAACGAAACGCAGACCTTTCTTGCAGAGACGAAATAAAACAACCCTAGCCAATTGCTGAGTCCGTTCTTTTCGTGATCTCGAAGCAAGAAAGTTCTACATGTATCCGTTCAACTCCCATCATCAAATTACAACAAGTTTATCACAATAGTAATTTAACTACAACCTGCGTTAGTTTCATTTAGGATGAAGCCTCGTGTAGGTCGACATGCTCCTTAGATTGATTACTGTTATTCAACTATCTTCTGCATATCATTGCTTCGCAACCAGCACGCCGGAAAGAAATACTTAAAGGTTTGGATATAGGATAGGAAATGCATTAGCAGCGATACGGGCCCAAGATGATTATTAGAGCCAGTAAGTTAATTGGTAATGAGATAGAGGGCGATATTATTACAGGTGCCTTATTCTGTACAGCAAAAGAGGGTAGGCGTATTTTTGGGGACTTGAATTCATTTCATGTAGATAATATGGGTGGGGGATATATTAAATCTACGGATGATATGGTTTATTTTCAAAATGAGGTTAATTTTACTGAAGCTACTGTAAGTGGGCTTAAGCTCGGAATTGAAGATTTTATTGAAAATCTCGGGGAAACAATCAGAGAGTTGAGAAACGATGTTGCTTCATTAAGAGGTGATATGTACGATGATGTAATTGTGAACGCTACATTTGATCCATCATCAAGAAATAAAGAGGGTTTTAGGGGAATACAATATGAGCGTAAATGGAAGAACATTGTTTGAAAACGCTATTGCCGTCGATGGTACAGCGTATGTACCTTTGCGCCCGATTTCAGAATCTTTGGGGACGAACCTAGCGGTGAAGGGGGAAACTATTGAAATTACAACAGGAACCCCTTCTTCATATGTGGTTGTTGAAGAGCAGTCACAAGCAATGGCTTTGAAGAATAACCCATATACCAATTGGTCCAAGGAACTAATTGTAAAGCACTTTTTTGTCACGGTGACGCTTTTTTCAATGCGCTCAATAAGTTTTTGATCGTCGCCTGCCGCACCTATTCTTCTATCGATGTAATTCAATGACTTTTCAGATTTTGTAATATCATTATTAAGTATTTCGATCAATTCCTCCACAGTCCCAAGCCCTCTTAAACAGAGGGCTTTTACTTTTATAAGAGGGATTAGTATTAGACTGCCTTTAATAATAGGTATCTTAACACGTTTATTGAATCGGAACGCAAATTTCGCAACGATGATTATTAATAAGTTCAATTGTATAGCGCTCCAAGATAGGTTTGGTTTCATCTAATCTGAACTTTTGGTTTTCCAACTCTAGAAATATTTCGCCCCAAGCCTTTTGAACAGCTTCTGCTGTATGATTTATCTTAAAAACAGCGTATCTTCCTCCACTAATATTGCTTAGACTTACTTCATCAGTATTAACACAGTAACCATCAGGAATAACCAAACATGCATCGTAGCGACAATTTTCCGGCTTCACAAATGCAGGATTATCTTGGGCAATGCCGAGGATAATAGACTTATTATTAAATAATTTATTCGATTCAACCCAGTATTTAAATTTCTCCATTAGTTGTGAATTTGCAATTCCATACGGACCAATCTGTCTCATGTATGCAATTCTACAAGACGGTATTTTTTCAATTTCAGCCTTCATATTTTCTTCTCTTTCTTTTTAAAGTACATCGATGTCTGAAACCATCTTATAATGCTTTAAAATGATAAACAACTCCATTTTAAAAATAATCAAATTAGTGTCTAATACCCAAAGAGCAGACTTATGTGCCTGCTCAACGATGTGTGATATTAAACTGCTGTGTCCCGATAGCTTAAACAAGTCTTACTTATAGAGACTCGATTCCCCATTCTTTATATAAGTCGTTAAGTTCATGCGATGTCTTTGTAACAAAACTCTTAACCACATCTACCTTTAAATAAATTGGGGTTATCTGGGGTTCATTGTTCTTATTACGTAGCCATTGTAGTTTTATATCTCGGTACTGATTTACTTCAATTTGTGTTAACAATGGTTCAATACTATAGGCATTTCCTACATAGAGCTTGTTGAGAACATCTTCTGCCCATTCTTCTCTTTTGATTAAATTAAATTCTACTTGGTTTGCTTCCATAGTATAGATTTTTCTTATTTCATCTTTTTCTCCTTGATACTCACGTTCAAAATTCGAATAGACTGTTTCCGTCCATCTTATGTCCGCATAGATATGGGCAAAATACCCTAGTATGTAATCTGTCCAGTTAGTCTCAACATTAAGGTTTAAATAATACTGGCATCTTTCCTTAAGTACCTCACTACTAGGGAATCTATCTTCACAAACAAAATGTGTAATACCCTTTTCGCTTCTTGTCACATCTCCCCTTACATGGACAGCATCTGGAGCAATACTCCCAATTAAGAAACTAGAAGATGGAGTACGCGAGCAAAGTTCTAAAGCTATAGCAAAATGGACCATTGGATAAGGCATTCTTTAGAACCTCCTAAGTTAAGACAGTCGAATAGTTATAATGTAGCTATACGCCAATATATTACAAAATATTGAAACTGGGCATATTTGAAAATAGCTAGTCATTTTCTTTACCTTTATATTCTATAATTCGTTGAAGAGAAATATGAATTGCCCTGAGATAACTTACTATGGTTATAAAACCGATCACTAAAATAATTATGAGTAGATCCATAGGTAACTCGCTCCTAACTCAAACAGAAGATTTGGTCATCCTCCATATTACCATAATTGGAACTTTACTTCCTGTTAGCTTAAAGATGTATAGTCACTCTACAACCTTATTTTTGCTGAGCAATATTTCTGTTTAAAATCCGCAGCATTAATACACAAATGACCCGTAAGTGGGTCACTTTTTTCAAAGTGTCCATCTTACGGGTCACAGTTCAAATTGGTCGGCGGGGCTTTTGTTAGACACTGAGTATGGCAACATTGAATACATAAAGCGCCTTGGATTTATCTCCAAGACGCTCCCCTGCTTGTAGTAACGGTTAGTTAATGTCTCCTGTGTACGACCAGTAGTACCCCAAGCTTCACCTTCAACTTTGTTACCGTTGGCTCTGAATTGAATTAAGTATTTACCTGAAGGCATCCCATTAGGGAATGAATTAACGCTAGTCCACGTTAATGTGTCTCCTTTGCCAACAGTTTTATAGACATATTCTTCCCCGTTACCCTGCAAGCTCCAAGTGAGATTTGATGTTCCTTCATTCTTCACTTTAATCTTTACATGTCCATAACCTTTCTCAACAGTTAAGTCCATCGTCGGACTTGTCCCACCAAGAACCGAATGTACCTCTTGACCAGTTTTTTGGATAACTATACCTCCATGATCCTTCGATACTTTAATCCCCGTAACTGGTGCGGCAGAAGCAACCAGCGGAGCTACTGCCGTAAGAGCCAATATACCTGTAAGAATGATTGCTGTGTTTTTAAACCTCATCAAAAACCGTCCTCCCGAATGGTATAATTTGTACTACTGACCAGTCATAGCGCATAAAAAGGAATAAAATGTACTTTTATATTAACAAAATGGTAAAAAATATTAATATTCGAAAATGCATATTTCATTTGAATATTGCATGACAAATATTTCAAAACTTATTGACAACTGTTAAATTATCGACAACAATAGATTGCAATAATATAAAAGTTTTGGAATTTCTGTATGAAGGGTGGATATGACATGAAGCATACACCTACGATTCGAGCAGAATTAGACAGATATTTAGAACAAAAGGGTTTGAGCTTAGCGCAATTTGGACAACTTGCAGGCATGAATAGGGGAATAATAAGTGCTATTGTGTCAGGGAATAAGTCTATGTCTATTAACCAGCTTGATCTAATTACTGAGGCTATGTGCTTACCAGAAGGTCACTTTTATGATCTGTTTATAGAAAACTACATTATTGATCATCCTCCAAATATGAGGCGAATCGAGCCGTTTTTGTATCGCTGTGCGGAGTTGGACAAGTTGGATGCAATCCGTCGAGTGGTGGGAGCCATCATGGACAATCTCCTGTATTCACCCAAGCTATTTGAAATTGCAGAAGAATTATTGTCCCAGGGAAAAAATGCGGCTGCATTGTTGCTCTATGAGGGGGTAGCTGAAGCGGAAAAATATCAACATTCCGAACGTTTGGCTGTTTGTCAATATCGTATATTTACGATTCAAGTTGGAGACGACCAAAGCAAAAATCTTAGTGCAGCTACGATTTTTGAAGTTTTTGTTGAGCGTCTTGATGAAATAGACCAACTTGACGCATTGAAGGACTTAGCTAACGTGTACAGGTCTTTGCGTAAATGGGACAAGGTAGACGAAATGGCAAGGCAAATGAGAGCTAAAGCGGAAATCCAGTATAGTTTAAAACACCAAGAGAAACGTGAGTTACGAGATATTGAAAAGAGAACAAGAGGTCCGCTATTTGGATACATTGCTTATGCTGACCTGTTATATGCTAGTGTTTGTGAAGCCCGGGGCGATTATCAGCAAGCTCTACAATATACATACGCCTATGCGGATTTAGAATGGGTTAAAGAGACCGACGAGGATACAAGACACTGGGTAAACTTGTTCAGTCAGTGGGCAGAAGGCAATATATATGTAAATAAGCTTCTGTCTGGAGATGTTGGCGTACTGCCAGACTATGTTGAATATATTGCAGCAACATCAAACGCTAACGAGAATGAGAAGCTCTCAAAGCTGCTGAACATTATGATAGCGGCTAATAGATATCAAATAAATGTGGATGATGTCCTCTCGCGTTTTGAAATGGACATTCATTCCTTTGCTAAATTACCGACTGTTGCTGATATGTACACTCAACAAGTAATACCAGACTATTTCGCATGGTTTGGTTTCGAGATGGCTCATTATTATTTACATCGAGGAAAGTACACTGATGGCTTTAAATTTTTGATGAATGCAATGGTAAAGTCACATATAATAAATAATGAAACATACTTTATAAACTGTATAGGCCTATTTATGCGTTTCCAGGACCATGCGGCTCCTGCAATTCAAACGGAGTTTTCCGATCTAATTGAAAAGGTGTGGTTGAGTAATGTTAAAGAAAATAACACTGTCAATCATTTCGAGTAGTTTTTTGTTTTTTTTGACCGTACCTGGTATTCAAATTCTTGTACAGATTGGTGGATTCTAAAAAAGGCTCTGCTAACCTCAGGTTGGCAGAGCTTTCTTTAGTGCTGGAATTACCATACATACGGCAGAATAACTATTTGAAGTGATCAGTATGAACCATACATATAAAGTGTTAAAGTCGGATATAGAGTTGTTTGCAGCTGCCTTAAATCAGGTAAGAGTATATGTTGTTCAGCCGTTGGGTGAGGATTTGATAGATATCGTGGACTACGGCGGACCGGTCGAAAAATACACACCGGAGTCGATCAAGATTAACGGATCTTATTTCTTCCGTAATCAGTTTGAATTTAGAGTAGATGTGAAAAAAGACTCCGCTGGTATGTAACCAGTATGGAGTCCTTTGTTGTTTATTTAGTTGAATACTCACTTACTTCAAACGTAAGGATTTTATTGAATATTACATAGTCCTTACGGGTACTAAATGGACCTTTGTTATTATTGTGCTTATCAATAGCAAAGAATGAAGGGCCTCTTCCAGCATCTTTAGCGTCATACCAAGCAATGAATGCACTGAGTTCTTTTTTACTTAGATCGAATTCTTTATCAAATCCATTGTCCATTGTTACAGTCAGAATAGCACGATCACCCGTTGGTTGTGAGGAACCATCTGTATCCGACGGATCAGGCGTTAATTTCTTTACAGTAGCTTCAGCTTCATTGGATACAACTTGATCCATGGAGATCTTCGCAGAAACTACATAATAATAAGTAGTGTTTTCTTCCACTTTATCATCAGTATAAGAAGTACCAGAAATATCCGAGGCTAGTTGTTCATATGGGCCTCCAGGGGTTAGTGCTCTTTCAATTTTATAGGTAGTAATCCCCTTTATTTCATTCCACTGCAATTGAATATTTTTTTCAGTTCCTGTTGCATTAAGAGTTAATGAATTCTCAGGTTGTTGATATGGGAGGAACCCTTCTGGAATACTATACATGAAGGGGGTCGCACCAAAATTTGCATCAAACGAAAAGCTGCCAGTTGAACCACCTGTGATTGAAGGAGTCACAATCTCCCCTGGAAGATCGCTTGGTTTAAAGGTACTTGTATAAACTAATACACCATTCTTATACCAGCTGATTTTATCATCATCCATATTCAAAGCCACACCAATAACATCTTTTAATGTGTAGGGCGTTCCAGTAGAAACAATTCCCGGAAAAGTATTTCCATTTGAAGCATAATACATCCAATTCTGGAGGGCTCCTGTGCCTGGTCCATTATATTGTTTACCTTCACCTACGATACCAATGCCAGTTGTGGTACTTGCTTGAGCTGTTACTGTGACTTCCCAATACCATTTTCCTTTGGTTTTTCCCACACTTGCTTTGGTTCCAATTGAATCTACAGTTGCTGAAACAGACTGGCTCTTTTCCCATACTACGTTTTTTGTAGCAGCATACGCTGAAGTACTCAAGCCTACAAGCGTAAATATCCCCAATAATAATAATGACGTAATAAATCGCTTCAACAGAATCTCTCCTTGTGTATTTACTATGATGCGAGTTTAACAATTTATATATGGATTGTCTAAACAATAATGTCTATATATTCAAATATAAGTTTAATAATGTATTTAAATTTCCGAGGAACACAAGGCCCAACTTATATGTATCTGGTATTACCTTTATTTTATATGCGATACTTCGACATGACTCTCCAATTAGTATAGAGAAGATTTAAATACTATGGAGGTGTCGTATGATAAAAGGAATCGTAAGAGGATTAATTGTATTTTTATTAGCTGCTATTTTTTCCGTTCAAGGTGTCTATGCTGAACCGGCAGCAATCAACCAACAAGCAACCGGGTATACGTTGGAGTTTCCAAGTTCACGTTACCCTGAAACCGGGGCACACATTAGGGGATGCAATAGCAGCCGGACATTCTGCGATCTGCACGATTGATAGAGATGGAGCAGAGGAAAATAGGAAGGAGTCACTCAAGGGCTATCCAACTAAAAAAGGATATGACCGCGATGAATGGCCGATGGCTATGTGCGCCGAAGGTGGTGCAGGTGCTGATATCAGATACATAACCCCTAGTGATAACCGGGAAGCGGGATCATGGGTAAGTCATAGGTTGGAAAACTTCGCGGACGGCACAAAAGTAAAATTTATTGTTAATCAACTTTGCATTATCAAAACGTGAGAAATAAAAAAAGCTCTGCTAACCTTAATGGGACTGACCCCATAACGGGAGACAAATCAAAACACCTTCAAGAAAATCGAACCATGTCGTAAGATATGGAGATAACCTTGGAGGTGTTTTTACGTTGGCAACGAGAGTGAGTTATCCCTTAGAAATAAAGATGAAAGCTATTGAAATGAGATTGGCAAGAGTCCCGGTAAGAGAGGTTATGGAGCAGTTGGGAATACGGAATAAAACACAGCTAAAAACATGGATGAGGTGGTATCGAAAAGGTGAAGTGCATCGTCTGGAGCAGCCTGTGGGTAAACAATACAGCTACGGAAAAGGTCCGGAACACTCTTCGGAGCTCGAAAAAGTAAAAGCGGAGAACCGGTTCCTGAAGCAGCAAGTGGACCTGCTAAAAAAGTACAAGGAACTGGAAAGGAGGTGGAACCAGAGGTCGCCGTTGCCTGGATCGAATCCATTCGAGACGAAGTGACGGTGTCTGAGGCTTGTACATGGCTCGGAATCGCAAGAGCGACCTACTACCGTTGGAAAGCAACTGTGGGGACAGAGTATGCTGACAAAGCAGTGGAGAGAATCCGGGAGCTTTGCATCCGTCATAAATTTCGGTATGGTTACCGGAAAATCACCGCACTCCTTCGGGCAGAGCAAAGAATGAATCACAAACGAGTTCAGCGGATTATGCAGCGTGAGGGGCTACAATGCCGCGTGAGGATGAAGAAACGAAAGGCCACTGGGCAGCCCGCTCATCCAGCAGAAAATCTGCTGAAGCGGCAATTCCATGCAGAGGCGCCCTTGCAAAAGCTCGTCACGGACATCACCTATTTACCGTTTGGCGGAAAGATGTTGTACTTCTCCAGCATTCTAGACCTGTACAACGGGGAGATTGTGGCTTACAGTATAGCGGACAAGCAAGATACGTCCTTGGTTTTGGATACGCTGAACCAACTTCCAAAACGGTCAAGCATGCTGCTCCATAGCGACCAGGGAAGCGTATATACGTCACAGGCTTATCAAGCTGCAGTAAAGGGAAAAGGCATTACCATGAGCATGTCCCGTAAAGGAACGCCCGCTGATAATGCCCCCATCGAATCGTTTCATTCCACACTAAAGTCTGAAACATTCTACCTCGAAGATCTCATCTGTACAACGACTGCAATCGTTGTACAGACCGTTCGAGACTACATCACCTACTATAACTCAATTCGGATTCAAGCGAAACTAAATAACCAGTCGCCGGTAGATTACAGGCGACTGGCTGCTTAAACTTGAAGGTGTTTTGATCCCTGTCTCACAAACGGGGGTCAGTCCCTAATTGGTCGGCAGAGCTTTTTTTCTTGATTAGTTTAAATTTAAAGTATAGATAAAGGACTCCCCAGGTAAATGGTATGAGTCCTTTTTTATACCCAATAAAAAATAAATATGCAAAAATATAGAATATATTTATAGATAAGCAAGTTTATGTTTAGACACATTTCCTCAATTAAATTATTCTTAGTTCTATTAAAAATATTGGAGGATTATTTAATGAAGAAAGCATGTATAACAGTTTTATTTTTAGTTCTTTTATCTCTTCCCTTGTCGAATGTTTTTGCAGCTGAAGCAGAGTATTCAGAAAATCTAGTTCCACATATGACAACTAACATTTTTCCATCTGGAGTAGCAAGTGCTAGTAATGAATATTCATACGCTTATGAGGCGTTTAACAAAGAATTTGCTACTATTGCTAGTGCGTGGACATCAAGTACAACTTCTGCTTGGCTAAGATATGACTTTCCTAAAGCCGAAGTTATTGAGCAATATGTGATATATCCACAGACAACGGCAACTGACCGTGCCCCTAAAGATTGGACTTTCGAAGGCTCAAATGATGGGGTTACTTGGAATGTGCTAGACACTCAGTCAAATATCACTGGATGGGTAGATAGCACTCCTAAAAAATTCACTTTCTCTAACCCTAATTCGTACAAAGATTATAGAATTAATATTACAGGCAATAATGGAAGTCAGTATCTAGCTCTTAGCGAATTAGAGATGATGTCTAAAGTATCGAGCTCTACTCCTAATCCAGGAACAGAGGACCCGGACCAAACTTCAAACGGGGATCATGCTATTCTAGTAGTCACCATGACAACTGGCTTAGAGAAAGAATTCGATCTGAGCATGAAAGAGGTAAATGACTTTATCGCTTGGTACGAAGGTAAGCAGGCTGGTTCTGGACCGGCTTCATATGCCATTAATAAGCACGACAACAATAAAGGCCCATTCAGTAGTCGTAAGGACTACATGCTGTATGATCGTATCCTAACATTTGAAGTAAGTGAATATTCTAAATAAATTTAAAAGCTCTGCTAACCTTAATTGGTCGGTAGAGCTTTTAACTGTTCACGCCACTTATAGTGTATCAAGGTATTCTTTCTGGAATTTGATAAAATCTTGCACACTATCGTGATAGGTAAATCTACCGCCATTTTTATCAATAATCCAGTTGATCTTCTCGTCATTTAACAAGACTCCATACATGCAATGATGAAGCAGTTCAATTTGCTTTTCATCCCTAATTCGGATCAAGTGTTTTTCTTGTTCGTCAATGAGGTACCATTTCGTTTCTGTTTCATCTACATCCGCATCTACATACAGTATTGATACCGACAAGGGGAATGGCCAGTCAAACCAATGTTCTCGCTTGTCTTCTCCATAACCTTCAAATGCCATGGTTATTTCCTCCTACTTGGTTAATTTCCTGATTAGTTTAAATGTATCAACGTGCTGTGATTGTACGCTTTATTGACAACTGTTTTTTGGGAACTCGCAGTTAGCCTTTAGCATCTTGGCACCAATGCGGTGAATGACTTGCCGTTTGAGGTTGGCACGAACTGCGATGCGTCTGTTTAGACTGGGGTAATAGGGGGGACGAACTTTATTGTAAATCCCTCATTTGCTCAATTTGTAAAGGCAATGCTGGTTCAAGGGAGAATTTTCGGTAGCCCCTTTTGGCAATGGACGACGTAGGCTTTTAGGAATACACACATTAAATTTACTGCTGTTCTTGTCTTATCCTACTGGCTCAGGAATATCGCCCCCATAATCTTTCCATGGCTTCACGTGCACTATCGTAAACTTCTGCAAAAGTTTAGGGTAACTTTGGTAACGTCTATTCCGTAATTGTTGCATAATAGTTGTGTCCGCTTTCGTCGTTCATTGTTTTGATCTGTATAGATACAGAAACGCCGGGTAACAAAGAAGTTAAATGCTTTGTTACCTGATATCGAACGCTACTACCAATACCCTACAATTATTCTGCTGAGCGAAGACGGATACGCTCTATATTGTAATCATAGAGGGCTGGGATGGTGCCAAATGATCATTACATTTCCTCGTCTGGAAATAGGCATTATACGGTATTAAACCTCCAATGATCTGAAGTTTATTTTTCTGTACTCAGAATATAATTCGTCCATAACACATCAGGAGGCTGCATACATGTCATGTCAATAAGACTCGAAGGTAATGGATTAGGGGAAAGCAGCCGCATCATACAGGAACATAAGGAAGCGTATCTAAAACTCATGAACGACAGTTAACGGCGCGGCAAGCCAGAATTGGATGATCAGAAAGTGCAGCTAATCAAGCAAGCGCTAATAAATTCCTACAATTCACGTACGGCTGCCACACGGTGAAGATGATTTTAGCTGGGTTAAGTTGGAGGATATTATTCTGCAGTACATAAAAGGCCATAGGTAACCGGGGCTTTTTTTACGTCCTTTAGCACGTTGAAAATATGTTTACTATTTAATATTTTTCGTATATATTAATATTTGGAAATTAGTTTTTTACAAATTTTTCCTACAAAACTAGATTGAATTAACAGAGGAGATTATTTCAATGAGCATTTCAATAAGAATAGAACGCAAATCCGGTGGTGAACCAATCGAGTTTGTAAATGGTGAGATCATTGGCTTTACTTATAAGAATAATAGTTCCATAAAACTTTCAGCTAAGTCTCCAAACTTGGCTCATTCACTACATATTCAAAGCAAAATTCCGCTTCATTCGCTTCCTTCAGTTGTAGACAATGCGGATAATTCCAACATGCTGTATACATGGGCAACCACAGAATATAAACCTGATAGTGAGGATTACTATCGCAAATGTAATATCCAAATCGTTAGAAATGAAAATACAATCCGAGATATTACGTTTACACACGCTTATGTAGATAAGTATCAAGAACAGATTGATACTAGCAAAGAGATCCTTGAGTTTGAACTTGTTTTAAAACAAAAAGAAGATCAATTGGGAAAAATTCAGTACAGTCCTCAGGTAGAACCTAAGGAAACAAGAGAACAGGATGAGTCTGATGCCTCGAAAAAAGTATTGGAAGGTGCATACAGTAAGAATATGTTAGTGTATGCAGGAAATAATACTTTTCCGTTTGAAAATCCGATGGTAGAACTAGAAAAGACTTGGGTGCGAGGCGTAGAGAAGGTAAAGAATTCAACAGATACTGTAATACATTATCCTGATCGTAAAGCATTTGCATTAGTAGCTGTTCCTATAGCTCGAAAGAAGTACGGGGACATCACAGCCAATTTACTTCAACATTCACTTGACTACAAACCAGGAAATTTACACTTTAACGAGTGGTCATATGAGGCGCAGCAAGTTAAAAATCTAAAGAGCACATCGCAATAGTAAATGATGAAGTTAAAAAAGCTAATGCTAAAAAAGTTAAAAGTTTTTCATATAATGGTTCTAAGGGATTAGAAAGTGATAAAGATTTATATAATGCTTTTCACAAAATGAAGTACAAAATAGATGGAACATATGTAAACGGGCAATGGAAAATTACTACAACGTATTCTGAGGTCTACAATTTTGAGTATAATTTTAAACAAATGTTTACTGGGAACAACAAACTTGGTTGGGCTGCAGCAAACCTAACAAATTTGATGGAATCATGGGGAACACTAAATGAATATACGTCTTATGTAACAGTAACTGATACAAGAAAAGCTTGGAAGTGAGGTGTGAATTGCGGATGAAGCGTAGATATATCTTTATTTTGATCTTGCTCTTTCTACTAGTTATAACTACTACTATAATTTTTTTAGTGAATTTGGGGGATAATACGAAGTATAAATACCCATCAGGCAAAGATACCGTAGAATATTTTGGTGACGGGACTTTTCAAATTTATAGAGGGGGGCCGCACGACCCTTTAATTCTTTATAATCATCTTGCTGATCCGCTGGAAAATACTGTTGATAATATTGTGTCATATAAGATAAAAAAAAATATCGTATACGTGGTTGGGGAAAAGAGCTTCATTAAATTGGATTCAAGTACCAACACGTACGAGCAAAAGAAACGGATTTCCGACTTTACTTCCAAAGATAGAGAGATATTCAATAAATTAATGGAAAAGTAGAGGATACCATAAGCAAATATGGTAGCAAGGGGGTTCTAGCTTGTTCACAAGTCCTATATGCACACAAGAAGAACTTTATCAAAAGTATATACAAGTCCAAATGTTGACTCTTAATATTAGAGATTTACCTAATATATTTTGTCGACTTCATAATTTTGAACGATTGCGTTTTGAAGATGACACTGAGGTTGGTTTCTGCAATTTCAGTTCTAAACTCTCGTAGAATTTTATTTCAACGGCAGCCTTGGAAGAGGAAATATAATCCTAGACTGCCGTAGCTTTATTAAAATTAACATTCATCGTTAGCTTGCTCAGGAAACGAACTTTAGAGCTGTATCAATATATATTTTTAACTAGCTAGTTTCAGCCCCACAGCAGAGCTAAGGACCAACCCTATACACAAAATGCGCATTAAACCGCGGGGCTCACTATAAAAGATCATGCCGAGGATAGCGCCTCCAGAAGCGCCAATTCCAGTCCATACAGCGTAAGCTGTTCCCATCGGGAGTGTTTGCATTGCCAACGATAAAAATATAAAACTTAGGCCAAAACCAGTAATCAAAAGAGTCAGCGATTTCCAACTGCGGGTTTGATTGAACCTGTTTATAAGCAGAACCCCGATCATTTCAAAAATGCCCGCTAAGATCAAATACACCCAATTCATAGTCTACTTATCTCCTCTTTCTTCTTACTAAGTATTTTTAGTCCAATCACTCCAATAAGTAGCAGCCCGATTAAGGCTACTTTCGAAACACTTATGTCTGCGCCAAACAATAGAATTTCAGCTACTACAGTTCCAGCTGTCCCTAGCCCGACAAATACAGCGTATACAGTTCCAACCGCTAATGAACGAGCCGCCTTGATCATCAAATAAAAGCTGATGTAAATTGCGATTACTGTACCACTCCATTCCCAAAAACTATCCGCATGCTTTAACCCACTGACCCAAGCAACCTCGAATATAGCCGCCACAATGACTGAAAACCACGTTTTGTTCATAACACGCTCCTCCTTAAACTTCTTATTAAAAATTGGGCAAAAAAGAAAAAGATAAAAGCCCGGAAATAAACCGCAATGCGGTTATCTCCCAGGCTTTTATCCCTCCGTGTCACAGCCACTTGGCTGTGCGTTTTCTCTTGGACCAGACCAATCTTGCGATTGCGGAACCCTAGAAAACGTTTTTATTCAGTTATTGGCTAAAATCATACTAACACGCGATGTAACATGAGTCAATTTACAACTCCACCACTAACCTGCCAGTTACTTTAACGCCGATGCTTAGTCTACAACTGCATTTTCACTGGATTCGCCTGGTTGGGTGTATTTTCCATTTAACTGAATGCCCGGTCACGGAGTCGTAGCTATACATATATTAAGGTGAAAACAATTAAAGGAGGGCTAAAGCTATGAGTGGATGTGCAGGTGTGTGGACTTCTACAGCGGCAATTTTGGTGCTCTATATCCTTTTGGTTATCATTCTTAAATCGTGTTGGGTTTAATTTTGTGAAGAAAATTGTGTAGTGCCCCATCAGCAAGTTCAATACCCTTATTTCTTTGGTAATCTGCCCGAAATCAGATTAGATAACAAGCTCTGCCGACCGATTAAGGTTAGTAGAGCTTGTTTTATTTGAGCATTTTCTTGATTAGCTTTAATAACTCAGAAGCGCTATGATCCACTTTCATGCGTCAATGGTATTTTTATCAATGGTGCCTGCTCTAACGGAGAGGTAGTATCCAATGTCAATGAAAACGGGAATAAGAGTGGATATATTCAAAATAAAGGGAAAAATGTTTCTGTGGTGTTTTTTAATTACCAGCATGCCCTATCACAGAATGTATTCTTACATATATTAAAGTGACGACAGATAAAGGAGGTTAAAAGGCATGGGTGCATATGAAGGTAATGGCGGCGGCGGTGTATGGACTTCTACAGCGGCGATTTTAGTGCTCTTTATTCTCTTAGTTATCATCACTAAATCACTTTGGGTTTAATTTGTGAAAAGAACTGTTGGATAATATCACTTCACTCATGGATTGTAAAAGGTTGATTCTAGTAAGCGCATAAGCTATTTGGCAATAGCCACAGCATTCGCTGTTCTTTTGGTGGGTGCTTGCTGAATTTCTGCCATAATAGTTTTGCGCTTATTGGGTTTCGTCGGAAAGGGGAACGTCTCATTGAAGGGTTTATTAGCCTATACCGAATGCCTTTTCTTCAAGATCTTCTATAATTTCTAACGCAACAAAATATCCAAAAAATAATGTTAAAATATCCTCATATCGTTTTCCTGATCCTCTTGCGCTACTCAATATTATGTTTTGACTTTCTTGTATTTCTCTTTTATGGAGTGATAGAGAAACCACAGATGAATCAGGAGCGATCAGATCCACCATTAGAGTTGACAACTTTTTCTGAAACTCTTCAATTGGAAAGTCATTATTTTCTTTTGAGTACAGTTGCATAGGTTCAGGTGGATCTTTAAATGTAATCGGGTATTGAGTATTGAAGACACCTTCATTAGCTATTTTGTCAGCAATTAATTTACCGAAAACGATACCCGCTGCAAATGCTTGCCCAGGGATTCTTCCCATACCAAGATCACCATTAAATTGAGCTTCTCCAGTAGCAAAAACACGATTTAAGTTTATAACTTCAGCATTAGCATTGATTTCGATTCCTCCTGAAGAATAGTGCATTGTTGGTGTGATTTTGATTCTTTTATTTTTAACCACCTTAGTGCTAAATCCATATTTTTTAAATCTTTCATTCAATATAGTTTCATCAGCATGGCTCATATCCAAGTACATATCCTTTTTTTGCTTGATGCAATCTAGTTCAAAATGTAAAATCTCGTCAATCATTTCGTGGTAATCATCTCGAGCAATAGCATCACAAATATACTCATCTTTTAATAGTTGAATTCCTTCCTCATCTACTATTTTCCCTTGGCTTAAAGATACAACTCCACCCAATAAAATTTGTCTTCCATTGTATATTGACCAAGGATGAGACATTACAGTAGACATTCCCTTTAATCTTGCACCTATTTTTTTAGCTAGGATAAGCGTTTCTCCAGTCGAACCCGGTGAATTATCATTGTAATTAAATTGTCCCGCATATCCTCCTGTAGCTAATACCAAATAATTAGTATATATCCTGATAAATTGATCTAATTGTATGTCATAAAATAATGCGATAATTCCATCATTATACTTTTCCAAATCAATCAAAATTTTATTACACAGCGGTTGTTCAATATGTTGTAACAAACAATTAATTAATTTTTTTCCTCCCTGTGATTTAATCAAACATTCAGGCATGATACCAAAGGATGTTTTCTCATAAGAGATTCCTAATTCCTCGAAAAAATTTATAACCATGTTGGAGTTTCTATATAGCGTTTCAATAACCGATCGATCTGCTCCACATTTATTAATCGTAAGATTAATAATATTGTTAATATCATTCTCCGATGGAACACGTGTATTTGCGGCTGCAAGAAAGGAGTTGCTTTGTTTGGGCGCACTCTTTTTTGTTGTGATGGTATACTTGATATTGTTTTTCGATAAATAATAAGCGACAGCAAGTCCCGAGATACCCGTACCGACAATCAAAATTGGAGTGTAGTGTTCTACGAATGTTACATTTCGTTCCATCATTCTATCTCCCTTTTTAAGATGCAGATATGATCATCGGCTGAATCTCACAGTCCGTTTTCCACTTAGATATAGATATACAGTAGTATATGGAGCCGTGATATCTGACAAATATTGGTTATGTTAAATTGAATACAGGCACATTTGCAAAAAGGAGAGGCAAAAAAGAGTTGTTATACCCATCTTTAAGAAAATATTACTGATATTATAATAGGTTTATTACCGATGAAGAATGGGATCTAAGTAATATATTTTTCCTAATTGTACAAATTTATTACTTATTTTGTCAATATCATCTAAGAAGTAAATAACTCGACTTTGAAGCATGAATATTCAAACCAATCAATCTTTGATGGCACGAGCGAATCTTTTTCTGTTAATTAATTATAGGGAGGTGTCTTTTGATAAGAGGATTGGCTATCTAGGAGTGGAAAGCTTCTAAATTTTCAAAAGGCCATATTATATTACCGGGAAGCCGCTTCAAAAATATATTTCAGAACATATCTTAGAACATAAGAATATAGAAGGAACAGCTATCAAAAATAGGGGAGCTGCTTTGTGATTTTATTACTGATTCTATTTTTAAAATATGAAATGGAGGGAATATTGTGCCACGAGCTTCGGTCATACTGCCAGTTTACAATAATTCGGCTTTTGTCTTGGAAGCAATACACAGTATTTTAACTCAAACTTATTCAGATTTTGAATTAATTGTTATTGATGATGGTTCGACAGATGGATCCACCTTTCTTATTTCACAAATATCAGACCCTAGAGTGATAAAAATCTTCCATAGTACCAATCGAGGGTTAATCGCTTCTTTAAACGAAGGATTAAAAAGGGCCAATGGTGAATATATCGTTCGTATGGATAGCGATGATATTTCTACGCCAGATCGACTAGCTATTCAAATCGCATTTATGGATCAAAATCCATTGATTGATGTATGCGGTGCTGCTTTTACTTCATCTAGTGGAGGATCAATAAAGGTAAATCCGGCCAGTCATGACGAAATAAAAACATGGTTGCTATTTCATTGTTGTATCTGCCATCCGGCTATAATCATGCGCAATAGCATGATCCGTCGGCTTGGCATTCAATATGATAGTAATTATCCCCATGCCGAAGACTACGAATTGTGGAACCGACTAGCTTTCCAAGTACAAATGGCGAACCTCCCCATAAACGTATTGTATTATCGTCAACATAATGGACAAGTGTCCAACCAGCACAAAGCTATACAAGATGCTACTGCTCGGAGAATTCGTCAAAGACAGTTTAGTAAGTTGGGCTTGGAATTATCAGATGAAGAGAACCAGATTATGCTGGATATTCTTGAGTTTAAAATTAATCCCTACGATTATGGTAGCTACACCAGAGCGTTAGGTTTTGCCAACTGGGTGCTGGACCAAAACAATAAGTATTTAGTTTATAACCAGGAACTATTAAACATGGCGTTTTCACGGTGCATATCCCATATTCCTTATTGACAGAGAGCTAAGCAAGTGATCCGATTGGTCGGAGATACTCTAGTGGCACAAGCTTGTAATGCTTTTACAAAAAGGTGATTAGGCTTAGCCGGTTTAGCTGGTTGAGCCTTTGTTTTGTTTGTCTGTATGCCCTGTCACAAAAAGTATCTATACATATATTAGAAGTACAACAATTAAAGGAGGTTAAAACCATGGGTGCATGTGAAGGTGGCTACGGTGTGTGGACTTCTACAGCGGCAATTTTGGTGCTTTTTATCCTCTTGGTTATAATTACTAAAGCATTTTGGATTTAATTTTGTGAAAAATTATAATGTAACACACTTCACTTTTTTTTAAGATGGTAAAAGTTGAACTCAATGGCGCATAGGTTATTTGGCAGTAACCATAGTATTCCCTTCCTTTTGGTTAACTAAGTTTTTACAGCCTACTTGGGAAACCCTGCCATAATAGGTGGTTGCGCTTATTGGGTTCTACTGTCAGTGATCAGCATAAACCTTACTTACCGAAGTTTTTTTATTTCATTTTATGTTAAAAATGAAATCTCACATTATTCGCATAATATATTGACATATGGTCAATTTTAGAGAAAAATAGATAACAATAATATAAAAATTTTGGAATTTTTATGTGAAGGGTGGATATGACATGAAGCATACACCTACGATTCGGGCGGAATTAGATAGATACCTAAAACAAGAGGGTCTGAACCTAACGCAATTCGGGCATATCGCAGGCATTAATAGGGGGATAGTAAGTGGCATTGTAACAGGAAATAGTTCTATGTCTGTTAACCAAATTGATAGAATCACTGAGGCTATGGGTTTACCAGAAGGCTATTTTTACGACTTATATGTAGAAAACTATATTATCGACATTCCCCCTAATATGAGGCGAATCGAACCATTTTTGTATCGCTGTGCAGAGTTGGACAAGTTGGATGCGATCCGTCGAGTGGTGGGAGCTATCATGGACAATCTACTCTACTCACCCAAGCTATTTGACATTGCAGAAGAATTGTTAGCGCAGGGACGATATGATGCTGCACTATTGCTCTATGAAAGTGTAGCAGAAGTGGAAAAATATCAACATTCTGAACGCTTGGCCATCTGTCAATATCGGATTTTCACGATTCAGATTGATGACGATCAAAGCCGCAATCTTAGGGCAGCCATACTTTTCGAGCCTTATGTCGAGCGCCTAGATGAAATAGAACAACTTGATGCATTGAAGGACTTAGCTAATGTGTACAGATCTTTGCGTAAATGGGATAAGGTTGATGAAATAGCGAGAAAATTGAGAGCTAAGGCGGAAATCCAATACACTTTGAAACATCAACAGAAGAAACTAAAGGATGACGAGTCTAAAAATAGTTTAAGTCGCCCCATGTTTGTATATATTACCTATGCTGACCTATTGTGTGCAAGTGTCTGTGATGCCCAAGGCGATTATCAACAAGCTCTACAATATACATATGCCTATGCAGACTTGGAGTGGGTTAGAGAGACTGATGATGATACCCTATATTGGGTAGAAATGTATCAAGACTGGGCACGATGCAATATTTACGTTAATAAACTCCTATCTGGAGATACAAGTGTGCTTGCAGATTATGTTGAATACATAGCTGAAACAGCACATACTGTGGAGGATGAAAAACTCTCAAAGTTGTTGAACGTTATGATAGCGGCTAACCGATATAATTTGAATGTAGATGATGTACTATCACGATTTAAGATAGACATTGATGCCTTTACCCAACTTCCGCTATCTACTGATATGTACACCCAACAAGTGGTACCTGACTATATTGCATGGTTTTGTTACGAAGTGGCCTACTATTATTTAAACAGGGGGAAGTACAATGATGGTTTTAAACAATTATTATGTGCTATGGTAAAAGCACATATACTAAACAATGAAACATACTTTATAAACTGTACGGGTCTCTTTGCACATTTCCAAGCATACGCGTCTCCAGAGGCCAGAGAAGAGTATTTTAAACTATCAGAAAAGGTGTGGTTAGACAATGTTGAAAAAAATGACACTGTTAATCGTTGCAAGTAGCTTTTTGTTTTTTCCCGTCCTGACGCAACATATTCAGATCCTTGTACAGGTTGGAGGTTCTTAAATGCAAAGGCTCTACTAACCTTATGGTTGGTAGAGCTTTTTAGTTAAAGGAATTGTTACACTATGCCCCGAATGAGTCACTGAGTGTTCAGTTTTAAAGCATACATATAAATATTTTGATGGCACAAAGTTATGACAAATTATATCTTCCCATGAAATGAGGTTTTTTAATGATTTTTGATCTAAGAGGGTCTGAATCTATGACACCGCAGGTGGGCATCTTTTATTCAATGGTGGAGGGTAATTACAACCGATTAAAGTCCATCGTTCAAGATATGCAGCAAAGCGAGTTAGATTATAAAGGGCCAGATCATAAGTATAACAGCACTTCCCAGTTGGTTAGGCATTTGTCATATGTAGACTTGAAATGGGTTTACAGAATTAAAGGAGAAGATATTCCTGAATATCTTGAGGAAAAGTATGGTCCTATGGTTGATAAACATAATAATATTCCGCAAAGCAGGGATATTTCACTTAAGGATCTCTTAGCGGATTATAATTTTGTGATTAATTTATTGGAATCTGGCACATATCTGATCATAGCCGGTATCACCAAGCAAAATATAAATCAACTTCGGAAATGGTATAGCCAACAACAATAATTTCTCTATTGAGAGTAACTCCAATCGTTGATTAACGGTCTCTATTTCTTTCGTAAGCAGCCGGAGAGTTTTTTTATCTACAACAATTTTTCCCTTACTTCGACACACTTAGAATAGTAGATTTATTATGTAATCATACCAATATTCTGAGAGGGGATACTCAATGAAGAAGTTCAAACCGATGTTTCTAGTCATGATTGCTGCTTTTTTAATGTTTGCTACAAGCGTTTCAGCTTCCAGCTACGTAACCACAACTAAGTGGAAAAACGAAACCTACGCCCAAAGTGACATTATTCATACAAATGGCGGAAAAGTTAGATTACGTGGTGGTTATACTGGTCCAGGTAAAGCTACAATAATGTTTATGTACTCTGTTGACGGCACATCTAGGTATGGCCCAATAGGTACATATAGTTTTGATACTTTTATGAGTGGGAGATCATTTACTGATTATGTCGACGTACCTAGCGGGGGGTATTTATACGTAGTTATCACTGGTGATGAAACTGCAGAAGCATACGGGAGAATAGACGACAAAAAATAAATTACTATAGAGGAATATAATATTTTGTATGAAATGACAAGAGTGACACAAGGCATATCGCAATTACAGTGAGCTTAAGTCGTGACCCAAGGATCGTGTTACGTCGCCTGAAGTGTAAATAGATACTATATGGAACTCTGAGCCTCAGATTAAACTGAGGCTTATTTTTTATGTACTAAAAAAGATAACTCTTGTAAGGAAGAAGGTCAGGAAACTTTTTCTTCTTTTTTGATTGTGTTAGAAAGGAAATGAATACTTGGTGTATGACAATGGCTAAAAAACTGGCTAGCAGTAGGGAGACCAAAGATCGAACCAGATCGACAGACAAAAGGTTATTTGTTCCCGTTCGATATTATGCTGAGTAAGGGGAGTCACCAACCCGGCCCAATGCGAACGCTGACCAATTTACGAACTTATCAGAGTCACCGATAACGTGTGGGCTATCAACGTTATATTGCCGTCTTATTCCTTCATCAATCAGTTCTCATGAAAGGAATCCCTTCTGTTCCAGCAAATCCTCTGTGGCCTTCCACAGTTTTTGCTGCATCTTGGGATCTTCTCCGGGTGAGACCGGTTCAATAGATTTCCCGGTTCCGACGTTAAAGTATCCACCCGTTTTTTTATGATATTCCGGCTCTACAATCAATCGGGTGATGATATCTGCTCCTCTTCGCGGATCTCCAAGACGAAGAAACTTCAACAATCGTTCTAATAGAGGGGCAAACCAAAGTTCTCGTCCCAATCCGGTAACATTGAATCCTGGATTTAGTGCATTTACACTGATTCCCGTATACGACCATCGTCTTGCCAGTTCAGCAGTGAACATAATATTCAATAATTTGGTTTTTCCATAAATGGGCGATGAGCCACGAGCGGTAAAGGCAGTTGTATCCGTTAAATCTTCGGGGAGCTTCAAAACTCCATGACGGCGTGAAGCTTCGGAGGCAACATTGACAACTCTGGCCTTGTCTACGTTCTGCAGACACGGTTTTAGTGTATGTGTTAACAGCCATGGCGATAAATAATTTATGGCAATCATTTCAGGAAACCCCTCGGAAGTGATACGTTGCTCAAAAGCATGGATACCCGCATTGTTTAACAGCACATCAATTTTAGGGTATGCGGCGGCTATTTCACACCCGATCCGTTTAACATCCTTTAGTACTGATAAATCTCCATAAAAAAAGTCAACCTTCGCTGATGGGCTAAACACCTCAATCTGTTTTCTTGTAGCTTCAGCACGTTCTTTACTCCTGGCAGTCAAAACAAGGTCAAAACGGCCGCGTCTTCCCAATTCAATTGCGACTAGCTGTCCAAGACCACTGGTGGCACCTGTTATGACAATAGTAGCATTTTTAGGCATCGTCATTTCTCCTTCATGTGTTACAATTTTATTGGAGTTCCAAAAACCGGCGATTTAGCGCCTTTGATTGACATATGTCCACTATAATAATTTGGTTGATATATGTCAATCAAATTTGATTTATTATGGGTTTTTGATCGAGAGAAAGGTGATTGAGGATGAAATATAATGAAGTCAAAAATGGACCAAGGAAAAAATTGGAGATTGAGTTGGGCGAGCAGCTTAACGCACTTATCAGTGCTTCACACGCCTTGAATGTCAGAGCTGCTGCGAAATTTGACTCCTCCTTACAACCTGCGGCCTTCCACATTGTTCGTTGGCTGTATTCTTATGGCCCAACTAATGCCGCCACTTTAGCAGAATCAACTGCGATGGATCGAAGTTCAGTAAGTCGTCTTGTCAAACAGCTCCAGTCTTTGGGGTATTTGAACAGAGAGGCCTCCCAAAGTGATGGACGGGGAATTGTATTATCTCTTACCGAGCATGGACAACAACAATTAATTGATGCGCTAAAGGAAAAGGAGTCCGTTTTTTTTGAACGAATTTTGGACTGGAAAGATACAAAGCTTCATGATTTCATCCAAATGCTCAGGCAATTTAATGGACTCAATTGACACGGAACGCAACCTTAAGAAGTGTCCCGAATGTAAAGACTTGCAAACAATATCGACACTTTCCAAAGAATGTATTGAGCTAATGGAGAACGTTAGCTCAATATGACTGTAAAAATGTATGTAGCAAAAAAATCCAAATATATTGTCTGTTTCATTAAACTGTTTTACCAGTTAACTTAATGGTATTGCACAGAACCAATTTAAGATACGAGCCAGTAGCAAGTGTTACCCATGACACCTATACAAACTCTTTTAATCAAGAATTAGTTTCATCTCAATTAGTAATTTTTAAAGATGACACAGCATATACAGATGTAGCTATTGTCGGGAAAAGAGTGAAATTTTCGATTAGTGGTTTAGAAAACCCGTTTAATACTAATTATTATAATCGATTAGTCTGGACTAGTACTGATGAAGAACCAAATATAAAAAATATACTGACAGTAAAAGTTGCGCCAAAAACAGGGTCGCTTTACAGTTCCAGCAACTATGAAAACCTTTCACTGATAAAACAAAAAATCAACTCTGACTCACCAGTATATGGATGGATTCAATTAGAATCCAAAGAGTGAGCTAAAGCAGGATCAGCTATAATCAAATATTAGAAAATTCCTAATGTGTAGTGTAAGTGAATATTCTAAATAAGCGAAATCCCCACCCGACCAGCTAAGGTAGTGGGGATTTTTCAAAATAAAAAAAGACTCCATCAAATATTGACAGAGTCTTTTAGAGAAATTGTAATTGTTGAAAGTGATGTTCTTAAGAAGGGAAAAGTGTTTCGAAATCTGGAGAACCGCCATCGCCAAGCCAACGGTTTGGGCTTGCAAATGGAAGAGTTTTCCTGTTTCCAGTAATTTTTATATTAGCGATTTTCCAACCTGGTTTATGTCCAGATCCATCAGTTCTGATCGTAATTTTTCTGATGTCACCAAGGTTGCTGGTGCTAATTCTTGTTGTATCCGAATCTCCTTGTTCAAAACTTCCATTGAGTGTAGCGGTAGCATAATCTCCATTTGAACCATACAAAGTAATAGAGATATTAGAATCAGTTCCAGCATCTTTAAGTTTGGCTGTATTTACAGTAACAACATATTCAACATTAGCAAAAGGTGTAACTGACTCTATACTTCTATTAGAGTCTTGTAATGAGCTATAAGTGTCAGTTGTGACCTGATCTGCAAAAGAAGGTGCTGCGAAAGCTGCAGATGAGACAAGAAGTGCTGATGCTAGCAAAGATACTTTGTTCATTAAAATGTTACCAACTTTCTAGTATTTGTATTTAATGTTATACATTAATTTCAGGATGATATGTTCATAAAAAGTTCACTTACATGAAAATTTTGTTGCAGCTAAAATAATCACATCAAAAATGAAAGGTTGAATTTAATGCCAACAACTAAAAAGGAAAGCTTTTACTTTGGGGCTATTATGTGTTTTGGAATGGTCATTATTATGACCTTCTATAATCTTTTGATTAACGGATTGATTGGAAAAATTAGCTTGATTACCATTGCTGTTGAATTTCTAATTGGATTTATTATAGCGCTCGTATTAGATCTATATATCGTGGGTCCTATAGCAAAAAAAGTTGCTTTAAGTCTACCTTTTGATAAATCCAAAAAAATATTTTTAGTTATCACGATTTCAACATGTATGGTGTTCGGAATGGCCTGTTCTATGTCTTTCTACGGTTTATTAACTTCAATTCTTAGTCATGCTATTAGTGATCATTCATTATTTGAAGCATATTTAGAAATTTTTATAAAGAACTTTGTTGTGGCCTATCCATTACAATTATTGGTTATGGGTCCAGCTGTTCGAGCCTTGTTTATAAAATTTATAAAGAAAAGTGGGCAAGCAGGACCAAAGCTGATACAAGTTTGAAGAAGCTATAACTGCGGGATTGGTAGTTTGGTGTTTGATTTAACACAAAAAAAGCAGGAAGAATTCTTCCTGCTTTTTGCTTGAAAATAATTATTAACGTCTGCGTTGTCTATCATTCACGCTAAACAGATTAACAGCCAGTGCGTTACCTCTTGCACGCGCAGTGGCTCTTTGATTGGAACGGATGTTTAATCTTCTTCTTCTCAATTCACGGTTGCTGTGTCTTCTGCTCATAATGTCACCTCCCTTCAAAGAAATGAAGGTACGGTTAAATCTTAATGATGTTTATGCTTACGCTTGGAAATTTTGATATTTAATGCGTTAGTTGCGAGTGCATTTCCGCTTCCTGTTTTAGCAGCTGCGGCTTGAAAGACTTTAACGACCAGATATCTGTTTTTCCCGATGCGATGCTTATACGTTTTAACTCTATTTCTGATCATCTGCATAACTCCTTTGCTTTAGGTCTGCTATATACATATGTCAATTGTGCTAGTAATGTATCAGCATAAATCTACTAAAGACAAAAAGAAGCTAGTACCTATGTTCCTAAATGTTTAACAAAAAAAGCTCATACTAGCCTGCGTTCGCCTTCCCAACTTTACGTTATAGGGGAAGGCTACAGTAGGTTCACATGAGTCAAATTTCCATTTATTTAGCTAATAAAAGTAAACAGTTCAAGATCAGAGGGGAACTATTTCGGATAATGGGGGGGATATAATAGTAGAGACAATATAGGTTGCTAAAAAGGAAAGAATAGTTGTGAGACACACATAGTAAACATAATAACAATATAAAACCGGCTCGCCTAGGCGGCCGGTTTTATATTCGTGGTAGTATAACGGGGAAGAAAGCACGATAAATCAGTGGAAGTCCCGGAAGAGTCCAACAACCTTGCCCAATATGCTGACGTGTGTCAGGCGAAGCGGTTCAAAGGCTGGATTTTCAGGTTGAAGCCGGATATGATCTTTTTCTTTGTAAAAGGTTTTAACTGTAGCCTCGTCTTCATCTGTCATAGCTACTACAATGTCTCCGTTATCAGCGGTCTGCTGCTGACGTACGATTACATAGTCTCCGTTAGCAATACCAGCTTCAATCATGCTTTCGCCTACAACAGATAACATGAATATTTTATCCTCACCAACAAAGTGTTGGGGAAGAGGAAAGTAATCTTCAATATTTTCTGTCGCCGTAATAGGAAGACCAGCGGTTACTTTGCCGACGACGGGAACACGACTAATGGAGTAATTAATCAAGTTGCTGTTATCCGATTCGTCTTGACCAAGTAATTCAATAGCCCGTGGTTTCGTAGGATCGCGGCGAATGAGTCCTTTTTTCTCCAAACGATCCAAATGACCGTGAACCGTAGAACTGGAGGCCAATCCGACTGCCTCGCCTATTTCGCGTACAGAAGGGGGGTATCCCTTTAGACGCACTTCATTGCGGATAAATTCAAGAATGGCCTGCTGGCGGCTCGAAATCTTAGACATACCGTATCAACCCCATTTAGTAACGTTTGGGAAAATTATAGCATAGAACCTCCGTTCGTACAAACATAAGTTCTAAATAATCCCTAAAAATATTTACGAACTTTTGTTCTGTTTTCTATTGAACAAAACAAACGTTCGTGTTATATTGTGAAAAACATAAGAACAAACGTTTGGAGGACGCGGCCAATTATGAAATATAGCACTTATCAAAGTATTTTCCCGATGAACTTAGAGAATTTACAGGAGACCCGAAAAGAGGGTAAGGTGCGTTTGTTACAGGTTATTACCAATACTCTTTTACTCAAGCTTCTTATTCTAGTAATTATCGTTTGGGTTGCAGGGGCAGGTGTACTTACGGTTTTCGCAGCACCTTCAGTTTCTAATAAAGAGGTGATTAAGCTGACCGTACAACCTGGAGATACGTTATGGAAGATTGCCGTGAATCATAAACCGGAACGAATGGATACACGGGTATATATTGAAGGAATTATGCGTATTAACGCTTTGGAGGATCGGGGAGTGCAGGCAGGTCAGGTGCTTAAGCTTCCACACTTCTGATCTATAAGACTATAGAGCTTGTCAAGGAGCGCAATGCGGGAGCCTTGACAAGCTCTTTTCTACATGTCAAAGTGTATTATATCTTTGCTTTTATGGAGGGGACACAATTTGGATATAGACAGCTTGGTACAGCGCATTAATGAATTAGCGCGCAAAGCAAAAGCCGAAGGATTGACAGAAGAGGAAACCACAGAGCGCGCCAACCTTCGGGAAATTTATTTAGGCAACATTCGCCGTAATTTTCGGCAGCAGCTTGAAACCATTGAATTTGTGGACGATGATACGTCGAAGGGAAATGGCGGGCTGAAGCATTAATGTCGCTAAAGCCTGCATCATTTGCCTTTGTTTTAGGTATCTTTCCTGGTATCTATATAGATCAGCTTTAAGGCAGTTGCTTTAATGTAATATTTATTGGGAAGGGAATTGAGAGATGGCCCGATCATTTGAAAGAAAAGTACGTAAAAACACAGCGCATTTAAATAAAACGCGCAAGAAACAAGGCATTCAAACCATTAACGGCGCAGGTTCAGCAATGGACATTTTCCGTGGCCGTAATATTACTGTGCCAATCATGCTGGCTGGTCTTGCTGTATTGTACATGCTTATGAGTTACTTTTTGACTAAGACCGGCATGCGGGGAATGGACTGGCTGGTATTTGGCTTGTACTTGATGCTGGCTGTAATCTTCTTCATTCGCCGTCCTTATTTAAAAGTGGGAAAAGATACCCTCTATATGTTAAAAGGTGGCAGAGAACGGCCGATGACGGCAGGGGACATGAAAGCCATCAAAATTGAAAAGGGTTACGTTACCGTTGAAAGAAAAGGGAAGGGCGGTAATTTTATTTTTACAAAATCACTGGGACGCTACGATACGGATGCCATCGCAGAGCGTCTTGAAAAGTTTGCACTATCCAATCAGATACAGGTAGATAAGAAATAACCGATTTAGCCTGTAGCTCTGTAAGTAAGGCCGTATGATGTTATTTTTTCATATAACATGGTGCGGCCACTTGCTTAATATGGGCACACATAACGATCTGATTCGTGACCAAACAGACAATCTTACATATACAGTGGAAAGAGAGTGGATAATTCATATGACGATTCAGGCGATAATGTTTGATCTTGATGATACCCTTCTGTGGGATGAACGTAGTGTAGAAGAGGCATTTGATGCAGCGTGTCAAACAGGCTCCCGAGAAACAGGCGCTGATCCGAAAACGCTGGAAGAAGCCGTACGCAAGGAAGCGCGCGCTTTGTATGAGTCCTATGAAACCTTTAGTTTTACTCAAATGATTGGCATTAATCCGTTTGAAGGACTGTGGGCGAATTTTACAGCAGGTGAGCAACCTGAATTCCGCCAATTGGAACAGTTGGCTCCTGCTTATCGTAAGGAATCATGGCGCAGAGGGCTTCAGCAACTGGGGATAGATAATGAGGAGTTGGCGGAAAAGCTAGCTGCCCAATTTGCTTCGGAAAGACGTGCACGTCCACATGTGTATGAGGAAACGTTTGAGATTCTGGAACAATTGAAGGGGCAATACAAGCTGTTATTGCTGACAAATGGTTCCCCTGATCTACAACAGGAGAAGCTGGATGGAGTTCCTCAATTGGCTCCTTTTTTTGATCATGTTGTTATTTCAGGTTCTTTTGGTCGGGGCAAGCCTGATCCTTCTATATTCCAGCATGCTTTGGGCCTTCTAGGAATTGAACCTGGACAAGCTTTAATGGTAGGAGATAAGCTGACGACTGATATTCAAGGGGCTTTGGCAGCTGGTGTACATTCGGTGTGGGTGAATCGGAACGATAAAACCAATACTACAGAAATCAAGCCGAAGTTCCAAATCAAGCATTTGTCTGAGTTGCATGGAATTATTCAATCTTTAAAGTGAGAAATCTACAGTTTTCTAAAACAAGTATCAAGAAAACTCCCTTCGCTCGATATGCTACAGAGCGGAGGGAGTTTTCTTATTGACACCATAGATCTTAATTATGCTGTAGTGAATGTTGGATCTTCGAACGGTTCGGCAATCCAGCCATTTTCTTCGATGAACAAGCGGACTGCGACGATCTTTTGATTTTCCATTAAAGTGAAAAAGTGAGGTGTATTTTCAGGTACGGAAATAACGTCACCTGGTGAAAGCTCTACATTAAAATAGCCGATCTCTTCAGAGCCTTTAATGATGAAAATGCCTTTACCAGCAACAATGGCACGGATCTCATCCTCGGTATGGGTGTGAATTTGCTCGAACTTGGCCAGCAGCTCCTCCAGATTCGGCGTTGCTTCAGATAAGGTGATAACGTCCCATATTTTATATCCACGACGTGCGGCTAAATCCTTGATTTCAGGTTCAAATGTTTTAAGAACAGCGGCTTTTTGATCATCTGTCAGAGTAAAGTTTTCTTGCAGCTCCCCTGGCAGCTTTGAGGCATCCCAGTGTTCATACAATACCTGGTGGCTCTCCAAAAATTCACGTACCTGTTCTTCACCACTAATTCGCTCATTCGTATTGCGTATAAAAATTTCTGCCATGTATAAATCCCTCTTTTCCACTTGGATTAATATTGTATAAAGAATACCATGTCTTAACCAGTTGTACAATACAGGCTGAAACATTTATATGGGAACGACTATAGCTAAACGATACAGTTTAAAGACGTTCGTCTATAACGATGCATACTACAAAAATAGAACAGCTAAGTCGTTTGTGAAGAAGAATAACCTGCATAAAACGTATGTTTTTACTTCAATCTATCTAAATGATACGGTTTCTGCTAAACTAGGATTTAACGTTTTGCGGGGGTGAAGAAATTTTGGATAAAGTTAGCTTGCAGGATGCGTTACAACGAAGAATACTCCTTCTTGATGGGGCTATGGGTACTATGATTCAGCAGGAAGACCTTTCTCCCGCTGATTTTGGTGGAGAAGAGTTGGAAGGCTGCAACGAGATGTTGGTCTTAACGAGACCGGATGTCATTCAAGGGATTCATGAAGCATACTTGGAGGCCGGGGCAGACCTGATTGAAACGAATACATTTGGAGCAACATCCGTCGTTTTGGCGGATTACGATATACCAGAACGTGCCCGTGAAATTAATCTGGTGGCGGCCAAACTGGCACGTAACGCGGTGGATAAATACAGCACTGCGGACAAGCCTCGTTTTGTTGTAGGAGCTATGGGTCCAACCACGAAAACCTTGTCTGTCACAGGCGGTGTTACATTTGTAGAGCTGATTGAAAGCTATCAGGAGCAGGCTTTGGCGCTTATTGAAGGCGGGGTGGATGTTCTTCTGTTGGAGACCTCACAGGATACGCTTAACGTTAAGGCAGGCAGCATTGGAATTCGTCAGGCTTTTGAGCAGACAGGGATTGAGCTTCCGTTAATGATTTCTGGCACGATTGAACCGATGGGAACAACGTTGGCCGGACAAAATATCGAATCCTTCTGCATATCACTCGAACATTTAAACCCAATCTCGATTGGACTGAATTGTGCTACAGGTCCAGAGTTTATGCGTGATCATATTCGTTCTTTGTCTGAAATGTCCTCTGCAGCTATTAGTTGTTATCCAAATGCGGGCTTGCCCGATGAAAATGGTCAATACCATGAATCGCCGGATTCATTAGCTCGTAAAATGGCTGCTTTCGCTGAAAAAGGCTGGTTGAATATTGCAGGAGGCTGTTGCGGTACTACACCAGAGCATATAAGAGTAATGAGTGAAAGTATGGCGCAGTTTGAGCCTCGCCAGCTCGTAGGTCATCATCCTCCTGCCGTATCAGGCATTGAACCAGTATATATTGAACAGGATAATCGTCCGTATATGGTTGGTGAGCGAACGAATGTTCTGGGTTCCCGGAAATTCAAGCGTTTGATCGTGGAAGGCAAATATGAAGAGGCGTCTGAAATTGCCCGCGCTCAGGTAAAAAGCGGAGCACATGTCATTGATATTTGTGTGCAAGATCCGGACCGTGATGAAATGATTGATATGGAAGCGTTCTTGAAACTGGTTGTAAACAAGGTGAAAGTACCATTGGTGATTGATACCACGGATATTAAAGTTATCGATAAAGCACTTCAATATTCGCAAGGTAAGGCAATTATTAACTCCATTAATTTGGAGGATGGTGAAGAGAAATTTGAGAAAATGGCTCCTATTATTCATAAATACGGCGCTGCTGTTGTTGTCGGAACGATTGATGAACGTGGACAGGCAATTGCGCGTGAGGATAAGCTTGAGGTAGCTAAACGTTCTTATGATCTGTTGGTGAACCGTTACGGTCTGGCAGCGGAGGATATCATTTTTGATACGCTCGTATTCCCAGTAGGAACAGGGGATGAACAATATATCGGTTCGGCTAAGGAAACGATTGAGGGCATACGTATCATTAAAGAAGCCCTTCCTGGGGTTCATACCATATTGGGCATCAGTAACGTATCCTTTGGTTTACCGGAAGCGGGTCGTGAAGTGCTCAATTCTGTCTATTTGTATGAATGCACCAAAGCTGGACTGGATTATGCAATTGTAAATACAGAGAAGCTTGAACGCTATGCATCTATCCCCGAGCATGAACGGAAATTGGCGGAAGATCTGATCTATAATACAAATGACGATACTTTATCTGCATTTGTAGCAGCTTTTCGTAACAAGAAAGTGGAGAAAAAAGAGAAGATATCAAACCTTTCGCTCGAAGAACGGCTGGCTTCCTATGTAGTGGAGGGAAGTAAGGAGGGACTGATCCCGGATCTGGAGCAAGCTCTCGCCAAATATTCTTCTCTGGAGATTATTAACGGACCGCTAATGAAAGGGATGGAAGAAGTAGGACGTCTGTTTAACAACAACGAGCTGATTGTTGCGGAGGTTCTGCAAAGCGCTGAAGTAATGAAAGCATCCGTGGCTTATTTAGAGCCGTTCATGGAGAAGAATGAATCCTCGGTAAAAGGTAAGATTTTGTTGGCTACGGTCAAAGGTGATGTGCATGATATAGGTAAAAATCTGGTGGAGATTATTCTATCCAATAATGGTTACCATATTGTAAATCTGGGTATAAAAGTACCACCAGAACGCATCATTGAGGCTTATCGTGAAGAAAAGGCTGACATGATCGGCCTGTCCGGTCTGCTTGTTAAATCGGCACAACAAATGGTGCTAACCGCGCAGGATTTGAAAAATGCGAACATTGATATTCCAATAATGGTTGGTGGAGCTGCCTTAACGCGTAAGTTTACTAAAAATCGTATTCGTCCTGAATATGATGGACTGGTAGCCTACGCGAAAGATGCTATGGATGGTCTGGATATTGCCAATAAGCTTATGGACCCTGAGTCCCGTAAAAAAATGGCCGAGGACATGAAGGCTGAGCAGGAGGCAGAAGCGGCAACGGTCGTGGAGGCCAAGCCGCTCCCTAAGTTAACTCGGGCTGTACGCTCTAACATTGCTCAGGATTTGCCCGTCTATATCCCACCGGATACGGATCGCCATGTACTGCGTAACTATCCACTGAACTATATTCTGCCTTATGTGAATATGCAGATGCTGATGGGACATCATCTTGGCTTAAAAGGGAATGTAGAGCAACTGCTAGCTTCGAGGGACTCGAAAGCGATTCAGTTGAAGGAAACCGTGGACAGCATTATGTTTGAAGCTGTTACAGACGGAATTATTCAGGCGAGTGCTATGTATCGGTTCTTCCCGGCTCAGTCCCAAGGAAACCAAATTCTAATCTATGATCCGTCGGATGTAAGCAAGGTACTGCACACATTTACGTTTCCACGTCAGCAGGTAGAGCCTTATCTATGTCTGGCTGATTTTTTGAAATCTGTGGAATCAGGGGTTATGGACTATGTAGGTTTCATGGTTGTTACCGCTGGTCATGGTATACAAAAGCTATCTACCCAGTGGAAAGAAAAAGGAGATTATCTGCGCTCACACGCACTTCAAGCGGTAGCGCTCGAAGTGGCAGAAGGGCTAGCAGAACGGCTTCACCATATTATCAGGGATAGCTGGGGCTTCCCGGACCCAGCCGATATGACGATGAAACAGCGGCACGGCGCTAGATATCAAGGTATACGGGTATCCTTTGGTTATCCGGCATGTCCGGATCTGGAGGATCAGGGACCGTTGTTCCAATTGTTAAAACCTGAGGACATTGGCGTTGAGCTAACAGAAGGGTTTATGATGGAACCGGAGGCTTCAGTATCAGCCATGGTGTTCAGCCACCCTCAGGCGCAGTATTTTAACGTCGAAAAGGTTTAACACCTTTATCAGATGGGATAGCAAATACCCTCCGAGCTTCGGAGGGTATTTGCTGGTCAGCAGGAAGAAGGTAAATGTCATGGAATTATATTTTCTCGGTACAAATGCAGGGGTACCTACAATTCAGCGAAATGTAACATCCATTGCTCTTCGTTTACTGGAGGAACGAAGAAGCATGTGGTTGTTTGACTGCGGTGAAGGCACTCAACAGGAAGTATTGCGTTCGCCGCTCAAGCTGAGCAGACTTGAAAAAATATTTATCACTCATTTGCATGGGGATCATCTTTTTGGTCTGCCGGGCCTTTTGTCGAGTAGGGCATATCAGGGGGGTACGGCACCTCTGACTGTATATGGACCGCCTGGGCTTCAACAATATATTGAGCTATCTTTAGGGATCAGCCAATCTCGTATCAATTACCAACTACATATTGTGGAGCATACGGGCGGGGTCCTGTTCGATGATGGTCAATTTCGGGTGGAATCCGCTTTGCTGGATCATCGGATCGACAGTTATGGCTACCGAATTGTAGAGATGGATAAGCCCGGTAAGCTCAACCAAGAACTGTTGGAGCGATACGGGATCAAGCCTGGCCCAGTGTACGGTAAATTAAAGCGTGGAGAAAGTGTGGAAGTAGAGGGTGGAGTTATTCTGCATCCTCAGGATGTATTGGGTTCACCTAAAAAAGGTCGGATCGTCACTATTTTAGGTGACACGAGACCCTGTCCGAATACAGTAGTGCTGGCACGAGATGCAACTGTCGTCGTTCATGAAGCCACATTTCTGCATGATCTGGCGGATACGGCGTACGAGTATCATCATAGTACGGCGCTTCAGGCAGCGGAAGCTGCCAAAGCCGCAGGCGCGGGGCAGTTAATTATGACTCACTTTAGTTCTAGGTATAAAGATCAAGAGCAGCTTCAGCCTTTGCTGGAGGAAGCGCGAAGCCTATTCCCCAATTCATTGCTTGCGGAGCAGCATGTGTTGTTACCGGTACCTGATATCGGTCAATAAACGATTGGAGAGAAAGGTATGTGCTTAGGTGCCGGGGCTTGCTCCGGTGCTTTTCTTTTTCACTAGAAATTATTTTCCGGGAAAGCGCAGGATGCGACAAGAGGTGAGACGTATCAGTATGAGGATGAATGAAATTGTTCTACCACATATGGAGGCATGTCATATTTGAGTTTCTATATATCGAATTTAAAGGATTTAGTTGCTTGAGTATGCTCAGGAAATACAGGAAATTTTCTTTGAAGACGTAGCATCTTCGATGGAATTCGACGAAGAAATGATCTTATGCTATGGGGAAGCGACGGCTTTTAGCGAGGGTTGACGCTATTTTGGATGGTTTACCAGCAATTCATGGACTTCATAAGCATTTTTGACTTAAGATAGATGAGATGAGTGGAAATGACCGATTATTTAATGACCTGAGTCATTCAGGTGGTTAAATAAAAAGGAGAACACCATTCACGGGGTCAATTATTATTTTCAATGTTATGATGTATGAAATTGAAGTGGGGGAGGGGATTGCGATAAAATCGTTACTAATTGATCTGGATGGAACACTTTATCATGGAAATCGAATGATTAAGGGTGCGGAGCTGTTCATTTCCCGATTACGCTCAGAGCAGATACCTTATGCATATGTCACAAACAATGCTTCACGCACACCCGAATCGGTGGCTGAGCATTTGATTGGTATGGGAATTGAAGCAGCTAGTCATGAAGTATATACTTCAGCGTTAGCAGCTGCACAATATGTTGCACAGCAAAGCCCTGGAGCTCATGTATATTGTATTGGTGAAACGGGATTACGCGAGGCACTCACGGGGGCTGGCTTGCAGCTTGTTCAGAACCATCCTGATTATGTGGTACAGGGGATAGATCGTCAATTTACATATGAAACGCTGGCAGCTGCCATGCGTTGGATTCGTGAGGGAGCCACATTTATTTTGACAAATCCGGATCTACAATTGCCTTCGCATGACGGACTTACACCAGGTGCAGGTACAATTGGAGCTGCCATTGAAGCTGCTTCACAGGTCAAACCGATCGTCATCGGCAAGCCTTCAAGCGTGCTAATGAATTATGCACTGAATCGCTTGAACATTAGAGCGGATGAAGCTCTGGTTGTGGGCGATAATATGCTTACAGATATTGCGGCAGGTGCAGCAGCAGGTTGTAAGACAGCTTTGATTCTGTCAGGCGTGACGACTCGCGCTAATATGGATGAACATATTCGTGCCGTTGGAGTGAAACCTGACCTGATGTTTGAAAATTTGGACGAACTGCAGGAATGGATGAAAGAAGAGCTGAAGTCATAAAAAAATATATGTTTTAGAAATTTGCGAGAATTAAAAGCTATGTAGCTACGAAAGGAAAGATGTTGATATGCCGGAACTTCCTGAAATGGAAAACTACAGAATCTTATTGTCAAAACAAATTTTGGACATTCCGATTACTGGAGTGACGGTTAGCCGCGAAAAGTCCATTAATACTGAAGTGGAAACCTTTAAGAAGCAATTGCTGGGTGCAACAGTTGTATATTTAGAGCGTCGGGGTAAGCATTTGATTTTTCATTTAAACACGGGTAAACGACTTGTGCTTCATCTAATGTTGGGAGGACTGTTGTATCTGGGAACGGAGGAGCAACGTCCAGACCGTACGATTCAGATCGAATTGGATTTTAGCGGAGTGAAGCTTTATTTTATCGGACTGCGCTTAGGTTATCTGCACTTGCTGACGGCTAAAGAAACAGATGAAGCTTTATCAGACCTGGGGCCAGATCCGTTAGACCGTCGTATGACGTTGGAGAATTTTACAGCACGTCTAAAAGGACGACGGGGAATTTTGAAAACAACACTGGTAAATCAGCAGGTCTTTTCGGGAATTGGAAACTGCTATTCGGACGAAATTGCTTATATCGCCGGATTTACACCGGGTTCCAAGGTACAAAATATTGTGCAGTCTCCAGAAAAAGTGGAAAAGCTATATCATGCTACTCAATCCGTACTTCGTGAAGCTACTGCGGAGGGTGGTTATATGGAAATGCCTCTAATGGAGGGAGACACGCTAACAGGTGGCTTTGATCATCAGTGTCGAGTATATGACCGTGAAGGAGAAGAATCTCCAAGCGGTGGGAAAATTGTAAGAGTCGAGCTGGCGGGAAAAAAAAGCATTTTATTGCCCGGTGCAGCAGCATGATGCCTAAATTGCTTATCGGCTCTCACGTGAGTACGCGTGGTGGCTTTTCCAAAGCTGCTATACGTGCACGAGAGCAGGGAGGACGTTCATTTCAATATTTTCCGAAAAATCCTCGTAGTCTCAAGCTGAAGGAATGGAGCTCTACAGATACTGCTGCTTGTAAAGCCTACTGCTCAGAGCACCAGCTTCAATCCATTGTTCATTCGCCATATCCCGTGAATCCAGCTCATGGTCGCGAACGCGGTCAGGAACTTTATGAGCTGATGGTTGCTTCATTACGCAATGATTTGGATATTGCTGAAGCCTGTGGATCGAAGGGGATAATTGTCCATTTTGGGCATATGCATTCGTCTGACCCGCTGGAGGGCTATCGTAATATTATTAACTGTCTGAATGATGTGCTGGAAGGCTGGCAGGGAAATGCTAAAATATTAATTGAGAATCAGGCTGGGGATCACGGTCCCATGGGAACCACGCTGGAGGAAATGGTTCAAATTCGCCAGTTGTGTCGAGATCCTGGCAGCATCGGATTTTGCCTGGATACTTGTCATGCGTATTCAGCAGGATTGTGGAACGGTGGAATGGACGAGGCTTTGCTTGAAAAAGGGGACCGTCTCGGCTATTGGCCAGCACTGTGCGGAGTTCATTTGAATGATTCCAAATACCCGTACGGCTCTAAAAAAGACAGACATGCGCGCGTGGGGCAAGGTTACATTGGTACTGAGGGCATGCGCTGGATAACAGAACAAGAAGCTGTAAGAGGTATTCCCGTCGTATTGGAGAGTGAGGCGGGACCTGATGGGACACATCAGGAGGACATTCAAATGATTCAAAGCTGGGAGTGAATTATTTTAAATAGATAATAGTTATCTTAGAGGATGATGTAAGCTTACTTTTTTGGGAAGAAGGAGGAGAAGTTGGTGTATTTGTTTATGGACGATTATCGACCTTGTCCTCCAGGTTTTAAGCTGGCAAGGGATGCGGATGAGTGTCTGCTTCTACTTCATGAATACCCTATTTCAATACTATCGTTAGATTATGATTTGGGTCCAGGGCAACCGACGGGAAAGGATGTAGCTGCTGCTATTGCAAGTAAACAGTTATATCCGCGTGAAATTTACTTGCATTCCTCCAGTCCGCAGGGGCGGCGAGCCATGTATGAACTGCTTTATGCGAGTAAGCCGGAGGGAGTCACTGTGCATAACGGGCCAATACCTGAGGTGCGTATGCAAGAGATCCTAAACGAGTCTAAGCGATGAAAGAGATCGGACAAAAAGAGGCGCGCCATGCCATATGGGAAGGATGCAAGCTGGCTTTGTTTGTATACACTCCCATGTGCGGAACATGCGCGGCTGCCCGTAGAATGTTAGAGGTAGCAGAGCATTTGCTCCCCGAAGGAGCAGTGGTGCAGAGCAACATTAACTATATTCCTGAACTGGTTCAGGAGTATCGGATTTCCAGCGTCCCCGCGCTTCTTATATATAATGGTGAAAACAAAAATCCTGAAATCATCTACAAAATGGAATCTGTAGGACACTTGCTGAGCAGGATAAGGAGCGTGATGGAATGATATCCATGAAGAACATTACATTACAGCGGGAAGAAAAACGTATCCTGGACGATGTAAGCCTAGAAATACGAGAAGGTGAACACTGGGCTATTCTGGGTCGCAATGGTTCCGGTAAAACAACATTGTTGGAAATGATGACAGGGTATATGTTTCCAAGTCGTGGTACGGTTGAAGTGCTTGGGCAAACGTATGGTCAATGTGATGTGCGAGAAGTTCGCAAGCAGATCGGATACATTAGCCAGACATTATTGGAAAAGCTGGCCCTAAAAGATCCCGTTTGGGAAGTGGTGGCTACAGGTGCGTATGCTTTTTTGCGTTTTTATCAGGAGATTCCGACGGAGGCAAAAGAAAAAGCCGTATCTCTTCTGGAGGGTATGAATTTAGGCGATCTGATTCATCACCCGTTGGGCACATTATCGCAAGGAGAACGTAAAAAGGTAATGCTGGCCCGCTCGCTGATGGCTGAACCTCGTCTGCTGATTATGGATGAGCCTTGTGCCGGATTGGACTTATTTGAACGGGAAAAGATGTTGGTCGAGATTGATCGGCTTCGCAAGCGAGACTTATCAGTGGTCTATGTAACTCATCACATTGAGGAGATTGTCCCTCTTTTTACGCATGTTGCGTTGATTCGGAATGGCAAAGTCGCAGCTGCTGGATCGAAAAAAGAAGTTTTAACGAAAGAATTGATTATGCACACTTATGAAGTCCCAGTTGAGCTGGAATGGGATGGTGAACGTCCCTGGATTCGGGTGTGCACTGGAGGGTAACGTTATTTTGGAAGAACTATACATGAATACAGATGAACAGAGTGAATGCGCTTTGTCATCATCAAGATTTGTTTGTACGGCCAACCATGGTTTTGCACCCTATGCTCAAGAGGAGCTTAGAAGATTATTTGGGTCTGTAAAAAGTACAATGCTTCTACCTGGTGAAATTTTTTTAGCAACACTACCCGCGGGAGAAATTGAAACAGTGAGGACGATTACAGGCCAGCCACCAATGTTTCTTCGCCACTTGTTTCCTGTTCATTTTCAGGAGGAAGGAACGGATCTGGTTCAAGTGCAAGAGCGTCTGGTTGCATTTATCCGTAACCGCAGGGAACTGATAGATCAACGTGTTTCTTTGCAAGTACGCAAAGGAACTAATAGCAGTTGGACTGAAAGCGCAGGTGCGCTCAAGCTGGCTTTGAGTGAACAATTAAGTGATCTACCTATGGAGTTGGTGGTACAAGGCGCCGATGTTATTGTGTCCGTTTTTGCAGATACGGATACGTGGTACGCAGGCGTATCACATCCTCAGGACAACCTATCGGATTGGAGTGGAGGTGCAGTTCGTTTTCAGAAGGAAGACGGACAGATCTCTCGTGCCAAATTCAAGCTACTGGAAGCAGAAGCAACGTTCGGTATTGATTTTAGCGCTTTCCATCAGGGACTAGATATTGGGGCAGCACCGGGTGGATGGACTTCCTTTTTGCTGGAGCGTGGACTGAAAGTTACAGCGGTTGATCCGGCCAAGATGGAGCCATCGCTGATGAAGTACGCCAATCTGACGTTTTTGCGTAAAAATGCAAGTGAAGTCAAATTTAAAGAAAATTCGTTCGATCTGCTGGTTTGTGATATGAGCTGGAGTCCAAAACAGATGGCAAGGCTCGTTACTGATTTACTATATAGTTTGCGGAGTGGTGGTACGGCTATCGTAACAGTCAAGCTAATGCATAAAAAGCCCTTGGCGCTCATTCATGATGTGATTGCTTCATTTGAGGAGTCCGGCATGCAGATTCAGCGAGCTAAGCAGCTTTTCCATAACCGAGACGAGATTACCCTGTATATGATCAAGTATGGAAAATAATTCTTTACAATAGATACAGGTGTGCTATATAATAAAACCAAATTGTTCCTTTAACAAAATAATTGTGTTAAATCAAGGGAAAGCATCCCGCGAAAATTGTTTTCATGTCAGCATGAAGACTTCATTTTGCGGTGGCTTTCCCTTTTTTGCGTTGTCTGCTTTTAGAAGGGAGGTAAGAGAATGATGAATCAACCATCACGATTAGAGTTCGGGTCAATTGTCGGTGAGCGTTACCGAATAATTCGCACGTTAGGTTCGGGAGGCATGAGCCGCGTGTTCATGGCCGAAGATTTAAAGCTGCCGGGCAAGCATTGGGCAGTGAAGGAGTCGATTGCCGATCCAAAAATAATGAAGATTGTACGGACGGAAGCCGAAATGTTGATTTCGCTAAGCCATCCACGTTTACCGAGAATTGTTGATTTTTTTGAGTATCCTCCATCTGGTGCGGTATATCTGGTTATGGACTACATCGAAGGAATTACGCTGGAAGCATACATGAAAGGATACCAAGGCTATATACCACAGGAGCAAATCATTCCACTCGCTCTGCAGGTACTGGATGTACTTGATTATTTGCATACCCGTCAATTACCAGTCATTTATCGGGACCTCAAGCCAGCAAATATTATGCTGACACCGGAAATGGAATTTAAGCTGATCGATTTTGGGATAGCGAGGAGTTATAAGTCCGAGCTGGATCAGGATACGATAAAGCTGGGCACAGTAGGCTTCGCTGCCCCAGAGCAATATGGAACAGGACAGACGGATGCTCGCTCGGACCTGTACAGTCTGGGGGCGTTACTATTGTATCTATGTACAGGTGGTAAATATAGCGAGTGGACAGCAGGAGTTGAAGGGTATATTCGTGGGGAATTGCCTCGACATTTGATTCCGATAATTCGAAAGCTGCTGCGGCATCATCCTGAGGAACGATTTCAGTCTGCTGAGGAGGTCATTGAAGAACTGAGGCGCAGTGCTGATTTTCAGTCTGCTCAACCTGGAAAATCTATGAGTAATGCTTCAATGGATTATGCTGGAACAAGGGTAGTGGCTGTGCTGGGCGTGTCTTCCGGCTCCGGTGCTACGCACACAGCAATTGCGGTGAGCCACTACTTGGCTCGAAGGACCCACTCTGTAGCCTTGGTTGAGCTACATAGTACAGCTAAGGCATTTGCCCGGCTGCAAGAAGTCGTGGAAGGCATACCTGTTGGACAAGCGAGTTCAAGTCGGCGTTTTGAAGTCGATGGAGTCCATTATTGGCGGCAAACATCTCGTGCGGATGTCATTTCTTTGCTGGGCGGCTCCTACAGATTTATCGTACTGGACTTGGGGAATGGGCAGGACAATGAACGACTGGAAGAATTTCTGAGAGCCGATTACCCGCTAGTTGTTGGCTCAGGGGCCGAATGGAGAGTTCAGGATATAACGGGCCTAGCCCGATCTCTTCAGCGTCATCCGCAACACAAATGGAATTACTGCTTGCCATTGGCCTCCTCGGAGGCTGTCCGCAGGTTACGAAAGGAGCTAGAACACGATAAAGTATTTGCGCTGCCGCTCCACTCAGACCCCTCCGAACAGGATGATGAAATGGATCAGGTATTGGATGAGCTTTTTCGTGGAGTCATTACAGACACCCGGAAAAAACGTTTCGGATTCCTTAAACGGCAGCACTAAATAAAAAGACATGTATATATCAAAAAGAGGTAGGGGAGAAGCTGTGTGTCCAAGCTAAGAAAAAGCAGCAAACAAAAACTATCCGCAGGTTGTATTGGCGCGGGAATTGTAGGCATGATCTTTGTGAGCTACCTTATACTGAATACCTATCAAATGAGTGAGATCAGGAAACAGGCAGAGGTGGAGGCAGAGCAGAAATGGAAACTGTATGAACAAGAGCAACGGACCGCGAAAACAGGCTGGGCGGTTGTTCGTGACATTTCACCAGGCGAGCAGATTACATCTAATGATTTGAAGGGAATTAAGGTTCCTGGTTCTCAAGCCCCGTCTAATTTATTGGCAAATAAAAGTGAAGTTTACGGCACCACAGCCAAGATAGAACTAAAAAAAGGATCTGTGCTTACATCGGCTATGATTACTGCTAATGAACCGACACCTAAGGATCTACGCAACCGTGAGTTAAAAGTGGTGGTACTGCCCAGCAGTCTGAAGTCAGGAGACGAAGTAGATATCCGCATTCAATTTCCAACAGGTCAGGATTACATTCTATTATCCAAAAAGAAGATTTCTCGGCTGGAAGGCCCAATCGTATGGGTTACTATGAATGAGCAGGAAATACTATCGCTTTCGAGTGCTATTGTAGATGCCTATCTGCATAAAGCATCCATCTATGCTCTGACATATGTAGATCCCCAATTTCAGCCCAAGGCAATCCCGACCTATCCGCCTAATGCGCAGGTGTTAGCGTTAATGAATAGTGATCCGAATTTAGTCCGTGTTGCTGAACAAAAACTGTCCAAGCAGCTACGAGATTCTCTAGAAAATGCGTTTGGTTCATCAAACAATGTGATTTCAACACCTGTGGAAAGAGTTCTAAGTGAGGAGGTTGCAGCTCAGCATGCGGACACAGCTATTGAAGATGCAGCAAGCGGAATTGATGATACAGGGAGTGAGGAACAGGATCACAAAGAACAAACGAAGATTCTAACGCAGGGCGGCAGCTCTGATCCGTATGCCAAATAAATGAGAGAAAAGGAACGGAAGTATGAAAACATGGATATTTGCCGGTCTTTGTGACAAAAGCGATACCTTATTATACATCAGCAGCGTATTGGCAGCTTCCGGTCAACAGGTACTGCTTGTGGACGCTACACTGCGGGGACGGTATCGGTATAGCATAGGAATGCTTGATAAACCACTACCCATTACGCAGTTTTGTGGATTCGATGTGGCAATTGGATTTACAGCATGGGAAGATCTGCATATCGATATGCTGGCTGATCAAAATGAAGAACAGACTTATGACATTGTTATTTTGGATGTAGAGCTGCCTGATTTTTGTCCAATTTCGGTTTGGAAAACGGCAGAACTGCGAGTTTGGGTCAGTGATTATAGCCACATGTTAATGCACAACGGACAGAATTGGCTTGAGCATTTGTTTGACCAACCTGGATTCCCCAAAGATCTTGTATTTCATAAGCTATTTATACATGCAGTGGATTGTGGTGTGGAGAAAGCGTATTTGTGGGAATACATGAACCGCTTTCCTGCCTTATGGCAGCAAGAGCCGTATGTACTGCCATGGGATGAGGGTCAGCTTGCTCTAAAGCTGGAAAATGAGCATAAAAAACAGCTTCTGCTAAAACCTCTATCCAGAATATATAAGAGAGAATTGTGCCGTTGCATTGGGGAATGGATGAGTTGGGAGATAAAAGAGAGTCGTCGTGCGCTAAAGCGTGCGGAAAGGAGGAGAGCATGAGCACCATTTTATTTTGGAGTCCAATTAAGGGAGCGAGTGGGAGTAGCTCTTTAGCGGCAGCAATAGCAATTACCATAGGTAATTTATATAGAGGAAGACTATTATTGACTCATTTAGGCCGTAGGCATACCGGTATTGAATCAGGATTTCCTATACAGGAGTACGGCATGGACGATCCGAGTCTACAGATTCAGGAAGGGGGCTGGGAGGCTGTTTCACGTTTAGTTCTAAGAGGGACGTTGTCTAGAGAAAATATTCGTAACTATACAATACCTGTGTTAGAACACACTCTGGATGTACTTGAGGGAACCTCCGGCTTTGGAGCTGCACCGCCGCTACTTTCCCCTGATCTTGTAAGGGTGGTAATTGATACAGCGAATCAATATTATGATTTAACGCTGATTGATGCAGGGAGTGGGGGAGGCTGGGGGGCTGTACAGCATGAAGCATGTGCACGAGCCAAACTGGCTGTTCTTTCGCTCACTCAGAATATGCGTGAGTTGGACGCTTATTTTGAATCTGTGTCTCCGTTATCCACATATTCGTCATTACCCTTATTAATTGTCCTTGGAAAATATGATGTGCATTCACAAGCGAATGAAGCGAACATACGCAGGAGATATGGCTACAAGGGTACTTTGTATACAGTTCCTTATAGCACCGAATTTATGGACGCATGGAACCGCAGGGATGTGATTGGCCATGTGCAGCGCGAGGTGCGAAGTGGAAAAGAGCAGCAACGCAAGCTTTTTATGTCTGTAGGATGGGCGCAGAGCGTACGGCAGATTAGCAAAGCTATTCTGGAGGCGGTAGAGTCCGATCTTCGGCTCAAGGCTTTGGAGAGGGGCGCTTAATGCTGTCCGCTCATATGATCAACGGGTTAATTGTTACCTGCATTGTGTTGTTGTGCATCGTACTGATTATTGTTAAATATCGAGGGAATCTTCACTCGCAACATTCAGCTCTTCGGGTAGAACCAAAGAACGAAGATGCCACATTTGAAACATTGATAGAGTATATCAAAAATGCGCTTCATGAACTAAGTCACAGCCAGATGGCAGACGCCGGATTACATGAAGAGGAATATAGGCGGCGTATCCATCAAAGGGCGGAACTACGAAGGGCGTTAAAGGACTGTGCCAATGGCAGCAGTGGAGATAAACGTTTTGTTAAAAATCTGATGAGTGAGCTTCTGATAAACGGTTACGGTTTGAACGAGAAAATCGCCGATACTGTTATGCCATTCTCCAGACCTGAGTTGTTTAGCACACAGGATCAATTCGAAATTATTTTTTACCAATATCAGCAGAAGTTTGGCGCGGATGCACTATCACGTTTACTGGATACTTATGACTTAGCCGAAATGAGGTATTCACAGCAAGGTGAAGAGGATGGAAGCTATTTCGTAACGACAGAGGATATCCGCTATATCTATGACTGTGAATACCGTCCCCTTTCCTTTATGGAGAAAGTGGATATTATTGTGCAGCGGATTTATCAAAATTATAAAGGCTTTTCTGTCATTGATGATATTCGTGACCAGAAGATCGATGGTGTAAGCGGGGGTGTCAGTGGTGTGCCGGAAGGTGGGATTCCTTCATCACCACATTGGTCTTCAGATAGATATGTATTTGAACAAACCTCTGCGCCTACTACAAATGGATATGAGAGTGTGTGGATTTTCTACAAAGGTAAAACTATCCATCTTTCATTCCTTTCCTTCGGATCAGAACGTGAGCTTAAAAGGGTATGTCAAAATATTTACAAATACAATTATCCAGGACAGCTTTCTGAAGCGAATGGTTATAAGGTCAACGAAATGAAGGATGGATCACGGGTAGTAGTAGTGCGGCCGCCTTTCTCTGAATCATGGGCTTTCTTTGTTCGTAAGTTTGATATTCAAAGCGCTTCGCTGGAACAGTTAATTAGGGGACAAAACGCTGATTTTCCAATCCAGCTATTATCTTATCTAATGAAAGGCAGTCGGATTACTGCAATTACAGGTGCGCAGGGTTCAGGAAAAACAACATTGTTAATGGCGATGGTCAAGCATATTTACGCTTCGTATACGCTTCGCGTTCAGGAAATGGCCTTTGAGCTGCATCTACGCAACATCTACAGTCGCCGTAATATTCTTACCTTTCGAGAAACAGATCATATTTCAGGACAACAAGGTCTTGACTTGCAGAAAAAAACAGATGGAACCGTCAATATTCTAGGCGAAGTAGCGAGTGATGAAGTAGCTGCTTGGATGATTCAAATGTCACAGGTTGCTAGTCTGTTCACTATTTTTACTCACCATGCTAAAACATTTCGTGATCTTGTATTTTCACTTCGTAATTCACTGCTCAAAACTGGAGTATTTCAGCATGAAGGCATTGCTGAAGAACAGGTAGTGCATGTCATTAATTTTGATGTGCATCTCAAGTGTGATGCGCAAGGGCGGCGTTATATCGAACGGATCACAGAATGTGTGCCGCGTAATCCAGAGCATACGGATGTAGGTCCCAATGCTTCATCGAGCTATAGCTATCGCCATGTTATGGAATATCGAAATGGAAGCTATATACCAATGAAGCCCTTGACAGCTAAAAGCGTAGAAGAAATGTGTGAGCAAATGAATGCTAAGGATGCTACAGATTTCCGCAGTTTTTTGACCCGTTATTGGGAGGAAGACTATGAGTCTTAAAGAAATTTTATTGTGGGTTTTGCTTATATCAGGTGGGGGATTTGCAGTTCTATATACAGTTTTGTATGGGTTGCATAAGCATAAGAGCTATGCAGTTCGCAGAGGTAGAATTCATTCTGTACAGGAAGCACGAAAGGGAAAAGCGGTACTTCAACGGGAACTTCAAACTTTAATGCATAAATTGTATACGCTGTGTATGAGGGTCCCTATCACATCTGGATACATCACAAGTGTACGTAAGCGACTAGCTGGTCAGCATGCATACGATGAGTATAAGCTTCGTCTGCAGACCATGAAGATGATACTGTTCATCTGGGGTATTTTTGTTTGCAGCGGCGTTGTGCTGTTGATGATGAAACCAGGAATAGAGTTTGCTATATTGGCCGTTTTATGTGGAGTGGTAATCAACAGTCTTGTTATAGATGTGGCCACTAGCCAAATGGAAAAAAGGCTACTTTCTCAAATGATCGAATTGTTCGCCAATGTACGTCATCACTATCATCAGCACGGTATGGTAGAAGAATCCATATCTGAAGCGGCCGATTTAGCAGGAGCAGAGGCTGGAAGACATGCACGGCTCATCCATGAGGCGCTGACAGATGCTGATCCGCACGAGGCACTCGAAAGATATTATGAAACAGCTCCAAATCGGTTTTTAAAAGCCTTTGCTGGTATTTCGTATATGGTAATGGAGTTTGGTGATCGGGTTGAGGATGGTGGTTCCATTTATTTAAAGGGGCTAAGCAGTCTTGCACGCGAAATCCAGTTGGAGTTACTGCGGAGAAATAAACTGGACTACCTACTAAAAAGTTTAAACGTGATCGCACTGGCCCCCGTTTTCTTTACTACCCCAATCGAGAGATGGGCGAGATCCAGCTTTCCATCCATGGATGAATTTTATCAGGGGAAATTGGGTTATATCACAAAATTGACCGTTTACATTGTTATCATCCTATCCTACTTTCTGTTACAGAAACTGCAACAGTCGGACGAGACAGGATATCGTGCGGGTAAAGGGCGGAGGGTGTGGGAGCAGAAGTTATATCGTCTGCCCATCATTCGTAATATGGTGGATTCTTTAATTCCCCGGCAGCATATGACATCTTATTCCCAGATAACCCGACTATTAAAGGAAAGTGGTGCGGAGGTAAAGCTTGAGTGGCTCTACATACGCAGAATTGCTCTTTTTATCTTAGGATTAGTGCTTAGTATCAGCACTATATTTATTTTACATGAAGCTGAAAAAACGCATATCCTTCACGCACCAGTACAATCGGGTCAAATGTTTGGACGTTTAAGTCCGATAGAGGAAAAGGAAGCTTTGAAGCAGAGTGAGATTGACCGCAAAATCATGCAAACGTTGAACATGAAAGCGGACAGCACATACGAGCGAGCGTACGCTGCTTTAGAACATTATGCTAATGGCACAGCTACTCCAGAGCAGCTATCCAGAAATACTCAACGAATTCTCCAAAAGCTGAAAGATTGGAATGAAGAATATATCAAATGGTGGGAAGTACTGATTAGTATAGTTGCTGGGTATGTAACCTATCAAATGCCCATGCTTTTATTATATTTGCAACGGAAAATGCGTTATTTGGACATGAAGCATGAGGTGTATCAGTTTCAAACGGTTATTTCCATTTTACGGGTTATGGAACGAATGTCTGTCGAGGAAATATTGGAGTGGCTGAACAGATTTTCAGTTATCTTCAAAAGACCTCTGCAAAAATGTCTGCTTCATTATGAACATGGACCAGAGGCAGCTCTCGATTTGTTGAAAGAAGAAGCACCTTTGCCGGAATTTCAACGTCTGGTGGACAAGCTTCATTTATCTTTGGGGAAAATTACCATTAGAGAGGCGTTTGATGATTTGGAATCCCAGATGTCCTACTATTTTGAACAAAGAAAACAGGAGTATGAAAAAATAATAGACAGCAAGGCAATCTGGGGGAAGATGATTGGTTTTGCCCCGATGTATGGTCTTATCTTTTTATATTTGGTAATTCCGCTGATCGGTATGAGCTTTGATCAAATGGATAGCTATTATGAGCAAATACAAAAAATTCAGTAAGTAAATTCAATGATGATTAACCAATATTACAAGTTGAGGAGAGAAAGAAATGAACAATGCATCAACAGCATTAAAGGTAGCTGCTGGGATATTTTTGACCATCGCACTAATTACAATTGTAGTCATACTGTTTATCTCAGCTCAGGAAGCTACTAAAACAGCACAAAACAATTTCGCCGATATCCAGACCGAATTGTCTCAAGCCTCCTTTACAGTATACGACGGCACAACAATTAGCGGCTCCCAGGTAACCAATGCGCTGCGGAAGTTTCAGGGAAAGGACCAGTTTGGTATTCAGATTAAAACCGGCAAAAATATGGCAGGACAGTGGTATGGAAATGCTCTGAACATTAGTCCAGACAGCGAGCAGTATGGTGCTGTGAATGGCGGCAGTGATAAGACGGGAAAAATTGCGAATACACTTAATGAAAAGGAGAATGAATACGTAAATCCAAGTGGTAAATTCAAGGCTGAAATCGTTAAAGACAAATCAAACGTGGTACGTGGGTTGTTGTTTACCCAGTCTTAAGAAGTACAGCAAAGATAATAGTCATAAGGGAGATGTGAGCATGTCTGATCACGCTTCAAGTATGCTGTGGCTTGGTGTGTCAGTTATTCTATTTATAACCGCATGTGCAGCAGCAGCAAACTTGTCCAGTCAATTGGGTAGTGCACTGGAATTAAGGTCGCAGCGGGAGGAGCAATCAGAGGGGCGGATATCCAGAACTATAGAGGTGGAGACGCCGCAACGGATTAAGGGGACTCAAGTTATCCAGACCATTCGGATGAACTTGCAGGAGGGGATTTCGGTTCAAGTTGACGGTTTAGAGTACGATGTATACTCTGAACCATTTGAGCCTGATGTATCTACCTTGGATGCTTCCTCTATATATGCCATATACCCACAGCGTAATGGGAACGGAGACATAACATCTGTACGTTTTGAGAAATTGGGGGAGGACTGAAGTGGTTCAAATAATATCCAAGCTGTTGGGGGCGCTGCTCGCTGTATTGCTTTTGTACATCGTACCCGCAGCTCAAGCTGCTGAACGGCAGGATGATATATCCGGGTTAAATACATATCATTCGACTGTACATTTTGTTGATATGGTAAGAACCAAAGGTTACATTACACCGACGATGTATAACGATTTTATGCGTGATCTGGAGCTGACAGGCAATACGTACGAAGTTGATTTGGAGCATATGCACAAAAAATATGTACCGAACTATGCAGATGCGGCGAAGCCAGACAGTTTTCTTGGTAATTATGAAGCTGTATACGATGGCTACTATAACCCGCAAATCTTACCTGTACTGTTTCCTGATAATTCGCAGCCCAAGTCGGAACAGACACGTCGGTATACCTTGATGGCCGGAGATTATTTTACAGTACGATTACATAATACGAATCGAACTCCTGCGGATTTATACAAATCCTGGATTTTGGGTGGAATAGATAACGATAAGCCGGCAGTTTCAGCTTCTTACGGGGGCATGGTTTTGAATGAAGATTACTGATTTTGCAGTTATATTTGTCCTACTCTTTTTGCCCTTTGGTGTGGTTAGTGATTTACGAGTGCAGAATCAGCGTGAAGTACAGCAGCTAGAAATCAAATATACGTCTGCTCTCCGTACCGCAGTTCAGGATGCAGGTGTTGTGCTCTCACAGAATGAACATCAGGAACGCGAGGCCGGATATGGATCAGATAAGTTTTTTCGTGTAGATAAAGAAGAAGCACTGGTGACGTTCCTGCACACTTTCTTCCTTAATATGGGCATTGATGGGGATACAGCAGCACAACGTGCGTTATTGGATTACATACCAGTCATTGTGATTCTGGACTATGATGGTTATTATACGTTCGCTTCAGCAACCTATAAAGATGCGTATGGACAAGCGGTCATAGGCCACAAGTGGAGCGAAAAAAAGCCTTATGCCTATGTTGATGCAGCAGGCAATAGTGTGGGATTCACCCTGGACAATTATCTGCACGCATATGATGCGCGGAATCAGAGATGGGTGGAGGGTTTTCAAAAGGAGCTTGAGGGTCAGACCCCCATTTCGTTCCTGAACAATTCATTAACCTTTGAGCAAATGCGCCGTTCTACCATCGTTCGCACCGTTCAGGAAGATCTGGCTCGAATGATTAACGTCCATAACGAAAAAGCAGCACGGAATGGCATTTCCTATACGTTCACTCTTCCACTCATTCCACAAGAGGAATGGTATAACACGATAGATGATGTGGGTATGATTGCGTTTATCCAAGGCATTCCAGTTGGAGACAGGTATTACAATAACTACGGGTTTGGTGGTGGAAGAGTCGTCCGAAAGCGATCTATTATTGGAGGCATAGAACCGGGTACTAAAATGAAATATTTTTATAGAGATTCATATCCAGCCCCTTTTCAAGCGGTTGAGCGTTTTACGGATGAAAAATCTGCGGCAGCTGCTGGGTATTTCGAATACAAATATCATAACAGCTTAAAATAATCACTCTCCGGGGTGGGTTTCGTATTATTAGGTCAACTAAAAGGTTGGCCTGCAGTGACAGCCTAGTCTTTCGATTTTATGGTCACTGCTATTTTAAAGAGTGAGTCAAATAAATGGAATTTGATACTCGACTTATCGGGGGGAGTTCCAACGAAGCTGACACCACTCGCAAAGTATATGCGGTTATATGTAATTTTAAGTGCTAATATCTGTTGAAGTAAAAGACGAAACCGCTTGTGAATATTTTTGTCTTGGCATCATTTAGGCTCTTGCCTAATGTTGAAGGTTTTTTAGTCCTTTATATAGGCAACCGCATATGATAAGTAAACACTGAATCAAATAAAGGAGAATGAGTATGTACCCTAAATCATGCCATCACTTCCCATGGCATATTCCTATGTATAACAGCTGTAATTACAACTATCGGAGTTATAATCCTCAATACTACAATTGGTACAACAACGACAGTAATCTCAATGAAAAGATAATATTAAGAGATTATGGACAAAGTCCATTTGTAGTGAATATTGACCAGGCTGCAAATCAAAACAAAAATTATCGTACTGCTATATGGACAGGGAAACATTTTCAAGTGACTCTGATGAGTATTAATGTTGGCGATGATATCGGTTTAGAAGCTCATCCAACAACTGATCAATTCATACGTATTGAAGAAGGTCAGGCACTTGTTCAAATGGGGGATAGGAAAGACAAATTAGATTATCAAGTGATGGCCTATGATGACTATGCAATTATGATACCTGCTGGAAAATGGCACAATGTAATTAATACAGGAAATACGCCCCTTAAGATATACGTTATCTATGCACCGCCTGAGCATCCATTTGGTACAGTTCATGAAACAAAAGAAATTGCCATGTCTGCTGAAAGATAGCCAATTATAAATTAATTTTATTTCATCCCGGTCAAGAACCCAGACCGGGATGATTACATTTTCTCATTTTATTATTCCTCCGATACTCATGAGAACTGTCTACATAGAGTTCCTTTTTATTAATTGTTATTAGAACTTATCAATTATTTAGGCATTCATTGCTAGGGAATTGTAAGCTTCTGTATACTAGAAGCTTAGATTACCAAAGCAGCAAGTAACTCCTTACGTACATACCGAAGAGGAGCTTAAGTGCTACTACGATTAACTGTTTTTCTTTTTTTAGGCCAATCCATCTGAAAACCTTAAAATTCGCTGTTTTCAATATTCCGATAAGGGTGCCGGATGTGCTACAATAAAGCTTTGAAAGAAACGATAGCTATATGAAATAAGAACACTCGGCAGCGCCGATGAGACAATAAGGAGCCAAAAACAGCTTATGAGTTTATTGACTGTAGAAAATGTATCCCACAACTTTGGGGACCGTGCGTTATTTAAAAATGTTTCCTTTCGATTACTTGCGGGGGAACGTGTAGGATTGGTAGGAGCAAACGGTGTTGGTAAATCGACACTCATGAACATTCTGACTGGAAAATTGCTTAAAGATGAAGGGAAAGTGGAATGGACTCCACGTGTACGTTATGGCTATCTGGATCAGCACACCAAGCTAACGCCAGGTAAAACAGTACGTGATGTATTAAAAGACGCGTTTCTTCCTTTGTTGGAACTGGAAAAGGAAATGATGCAGATTACGGATAAAATGGGAGAGGCTTCTCCCGAAGAGTTGGAAGTACTGCTGGAACAGATGGGAGAAATTCAAGAGCAACTGGATATGGGGGATTTTTACCTCATTGATGTGAAGGTTGAAGAAATGGCGAATGGATTAGGTCTCTCTGCCATCGGACTGGATCGGGATGTAGCAGCCCTTAGTGGTGGGCAACGGACAAAGGTGCTGCTTGCGAAGTTGCTGTTGGAAAAGCCAAATGTATTGCTGCTGGATGAGCCTACCAACTATTTGGATGTGGAGCATATTGAGTGGCTTACGCGATATTTGAAGGATTATCCTTATGCTTTTATCCTAATTTCACATGATACTGAATTTATGAACCAAGTCGTTAATGTAATCTACCATCTTGAATTTGCTAAGATGACCCGTTATTCAGCTAACTATGAAAAGTTTCTTGAAATGGCGGATCTGAACAAAGCCCAGCATATTGATGCATATGAGAAGCAGCAGGAATATATTAAGAAACAGGAAGATTTTATTCAGCGCAATAAAGCGCGCGCATCTACATCAGGTCGTGCAAAAAGCCGTGAAAAGCAGCTTGATCGAATCGAACGTATTGATAAGCCTGAAGAAGCCGCAAAGCCAACCTTTCAGTTCAAAGAAGCCCGTGCAAGCGGGAAAACAGTTTTTGAGGGTATTGACTTTGAAATTGGCTATACTCATGCCCTTTTGCCTAAAATGTCCATGACGATCGAACGTGGCGAAAAGATCGCAATTGTTGGCTGCAATGGTGTTGGTAAGTCTACGTTACTCAAAACCATTCTTGGGAAAATACCTCCGATCAGCGGAAAAACCTATCAAGGAGATTTCTTGCAGCCCGCTTATTTTGAGCAGGAAGTAAAGGCAGAGAAAATTACACCGATTGACGATGTATGGAATGAATTTCCACATTTGAATCAGCATGAAGTACGAGCGCATTTGGCGCGCTGTGGTTTGAAGAATGAGCATATCACCCGGCCTTTGTCTGCGCTTAGTGGTGGAGAACAGGCTAAAGTCCGCCTTTGTAAACTGTTAATGCGTGAGAGCAACTGGGTACTGTTTGATGAGCCTACCAACCACTTGGATGTCAAAGCAAAGGATGAACTCAAACGCGCTTTGAAGGAATACAAAGGGACCGTATTGCTTGTATCCCACGAACCGGACTTTTACGAGGATTGGGTAACCAAAACGTGGAATGTAGAAGAGTGGTCTAGTAAAGTTAACTAAAATCCAGTTCTGACAGATTTCACACAAGGTGGGGTTTGCAGAATTAGGAAAATATGCTAAGCTATCTTTAGCTGATACAATAAAATAGTCACACTAGGGGAGCCGCCCATGCGGCTGAGACGAAATAAATGGATTTCGGACCCTTTGTACCTGATCTGGGTTATGCCAGCGTAGGGAAGTGAGTACTGTACAAACAAAGTGGTAGCTCTTTACTTTTGTTTGCGCAGGGAACGATATACGTTTACGGATATAATAGTCCGTTTGATTTTGAACGTTTGTCAAGCCACTTCCTTTGGGAAGTGGCTTTTTGCGTTTCGTTCATCTTCATTTGTTCGAGTTTCCGTAGACGGATTTACATATAATCTCCTTTCATTATTGCTGGTATATGTGGCTGGCTCCGATATTACCCAATATGGAGCTAAAACAATATAGATTCAGCTAATACGATTTTTTTGATAACACAAGTTCATATTCTTTAGTCCAAGTGAGGTGAAAATGAGATCGAATTACACGTAATTACGATGGAAAGTGTCTCCTGTGTGAATGTACCCCAAGTGGCTGCCGCTATTTGTCCTTATATTCATTATGTACACGCACGTTCGAAACAGAAGGGTGCCTCTGCTTTGCTTTCTTTGACTCGTAGCATGATCAAGCAGGAAGTTCCTTTGCGGCAAATTGTAGTAAATGACCGCGTGGACGTAGCTTTACTTACCTCGGCAGGAGCTGTCCAGCTTCCAGCTAATGGGTTATCTGTGGTGGATGCGAAAAGTCTACTTTCAGAGGGTACACGCTGTGGAGTGTCTGTACATTCCTTGGAGGAGGTGCAGACCGCCGAGCAGGCTGGAGCAGACTATGTACTATTTGGTCATGTATATGAGACCCATTGTAAAGCCGGTCTTGTACCGCGAGGTATAGCACAGCTTGAACGCATTTGCAGATTGTCGGACATTCCGGTGATAGCGCTGGGAGGCATACAACCCCATCATGTTCCAGAGCTTTATCATGCTGGAGCAAGCGGAATTGCGGTGATGTCTGGTATATGGGAAGCAAAGTCACCCGTTGCAGCAGCGATGGAATATAGGCGAATGGTAGATCTTGTAGTTCACGACCTGTAGCAAGAAAACGAGACGAAGGGAAAGCAGAATGTTTACTGGAGAGGAGACACGGAACATATGTCAAAGACACATACAGAGAAAAAAGCGATAGGACACGCTGAATGCTTGGTCATAGGCGGAGGTGTGATCGGCAGTTCCATTGCTTATCATGTGGCTAAGGAGGGACGCAGTACGATCATGCTGGAACGATGGATCCCTGGTGAGGGAGCATCAGGAGCAGCGGTGGGAATGCTGGCAGCGGAAAGTGAAGAGTTTGCAGACCTTGAGCTGGCACGATTTGCCCGTACAAGTCGAGATGCATTCCCTGACCTTGTCTGTGATTTGGAACGTTTATCGGGTATTTCAGTGGACTTTCGTACAGGAGGATTTGTGACCCCATTTCGTTCGGAAGCAGAGGGCCAAAAACGCTGGAATGCTGCGAATATGCGAGAGGATGATCGTCCCATTTGGTGGGATGCCAAGGAGTTGGCCCGACGGATTCCGGGCTTGGCAGATCAAGTAATTGGGGCTATCTACCGATCAAAGGAGACACAAGTGTCTCCTGTCCAGCTTTGCCGTGCTTATGCAGGGGCAGCTGCGGTGCTGGGAGCAACAATATGGTCTGGAACTCAAGCTGAGGAACTGGTCATACAGGATGGTCGAGTTTGCGGTGTGCGAACGGATAGTGGATTTTTTTCCTGTGATCAGGTCGTGATTGCCGCAGGCTTGGACAGCTTGAACTTGCTAGAACAAATTGGGTTTGATTATCCACTATACCCGGTCAAGGGCGAAGCGGTAGCAGTCTCCTTGAAGGATCATCCGTTAGATTATACCATTTATGCTGACGATATTTACCTCGTGCCTAAACAGAATAACGAGCTTTGGATTGGTGCCACGAGTCTTCCGCATCAATATGACAAAGAGGTGACCGTAGGAGGCTTAAAGGGGTTGTTAGCACGTGCATCTGCCTGGTTACCGCGTGTACAGGAAGCTTCTTTTGTACGTGCATGGGCAGGCTTGCGTCCGCAGGCAGCTGCGGGGAGTCCTTTCATTGGCCCTGTTCCTGGAGTAGAGGGCGTCTATGCTGCAGTCGGGCATTATCGCAACGGTGTCCTGCTTAGTGATGCGACTGGGCGAGCGATGGCAGCTATGCTTGAAGGGGCTGGTGCAGCTGGACTTGGAATAAGTAAATTTTCTTCTGAACTTCTCAAGGAGGAAAGCTTATGAAGCTGACCATTAACGGACAGAGTATGACCATTTCCAATCGAATCACTCGTGTGGATCAATTGCTGCATGAACTTGATTTAAAGGTGAAAACCGTAGTGGTAGAGCTGAATCGGCATATATTGACCCGTGAAGATCATCATGAAACGGTACTTAAGGATGGAGATTGCCTAGAAATCGTACATTTTGTAGGAGGCGGTTGATCATGTTAACCATTGGAAAAGCATCTTTTACCTCAAGGCTGTTGCTGGGAACAGGGAAATTTTCGGATCGGGATATCCAATCCCAAGCTGTAGAGGCTGCTGAGACGGAAATATTAACGTTCGCTGTGCGCAGACTGAATTTGGAGGAACGGGATAAGCAGCATTTTCTCGATACACTGGATTTGAGCCGGTATACACTTCTTCCCAACACAGCGGGGGCAACAACAGCAGAGGAGGCAATCCGTATTGCCAAGTTGGCAAAAGCCTCCGGCTTGTGCGATATGATTAAGGTAGAAGTCATTGGGGATAGCAAGACGCTGTTGCCTGATCCTTTTGAAACATTGAAAGCTAGTGAAAAGTTGCTAGAGGAAGGCTTTGTCGTGCTACCCTACATATCGGATGATGTGATACTAGCGAAGAGGTTGCAAGAGCTTGGAGTACATGCCGTAATGCCTGGAGCGTCGCCGATTGGTACAGGACATGGTTTGCTCAATCCGTTTTCGTTAGAGTTGATTATCGAGCAAGCGGAAGTTCCGGTCATTGTCGATGCTGGTATTCGCTCACCTGGTGACGCAGCAATGGCAATGCAGTTGGGAGCAGATGGTGTTCTGCTAAATACAGCTGTCTCAGGAGCGAAGGATCCTGTGAAAATGGCTGAGGCCATGAAGCTGGCTGTACGTGCAGGTAGATATGGATTTGAGGCGGGGATGATTCCTGTAAAACGTTATGCTTCAGCAAGCAGTCCGATAGAAGGCATGGTTCAGGGATGAGGATTACTAAAAAATCTGCTGCTGAACCACCACAAAGTGACCGTTATTCCAGACAGGAAAGGTTTGCACCCTTTGGGCCTGCAGGCCAACGCCGGCTTGCTTCCTCTCACGTACTAATCATAGGTGTTGGAGCGCTGGGCACAGGTATTGCAGAAACGTTAGTTCGTGGAGGCGTAGGTACAGTAAGCCTGGTAGACCGGGATTATGTGGAATGGAGCAATTTGCAGCGCCAGCAGCTTTTTCAGGAAAGTGATGCTGTGCAAAGGTGTCCCAAAGCAGTAGCTGCCCAGCGAAGATTAAAGGATATTAATTCGGAAACAATTGTACATGCACATGTCTTGGATGTTGGGATAGAAGAGCTGGAAGAGTTGATCCAGGGGGTAGATCTCATGATGGATGCAACCGATAATTTCGATACCCGGCTTCTTATGAACGACATGGCACTCAAGCATCGCATTCCTTGGATTTATGGAGGATGTGTGGGTAGCTACGGTGTAACTTACACTATTTTACCGGGTCAGACACCTTGTCTACACTGTCTGATGGGAACTGTACCGCTTGGAGAGGAGACCTGTGATACGGCCGGGATTATTCCGCAGGCAGTACAAATGGTCACCGCTAACCAGACTACGGAAGCTTTCAAGCTTCTTGGTGGATATCCCGAGAACTTGAGAGGAAAGTTGCTTTCGTTTGATTTGTGGAAAAATGAGTATGTAGCAATAGCAGTGGATCGTCTTAAAAAAGCGAATTGTCCTTCTTGCGGTAGCCAACCGACGTATCCCTATTTATCAGCCTCTTATCGGCAGAAAACAGATGTTTTGTGCGGTAGGGATACCGTTCAAATAAGACCTGCCAACCGAACACATCTGAATCTCGCAGAGATAGCAAATAGATTTACAGCATTGGGTGAGGGGAACGTAGAGTGGAATTCGTATCTGGTTTCCTTTAGTGTGGGCGAGCATCGCTTAGTTGTTTTTGCAGATGGCAGAGCGCTGATCCATGGGACAAAGGACGTGGCAAAAGCAAGAAGTCTATATCATCGCTATTTGGGCTGAAAACCATAAACCATAAAGCATAAAGCAGAAAACCATTCTTTGAGAATGATTTTCTGCTTTTTTGTTACACTAACACAAATATGTTTTAATGGCTTATAACAAACTTGTTCGTATCCAATATGTAATGCGATGTCCAAACCAGGTGGGTGAAAAGATGAGCCCGTTAATTGTACTTGTGGATGAAAATGAAGCGCCCGCTGTATTCGTTCATCCATTGGAGCAGGCAGGTTATCAGGTGGTTCATGTTCGTAATACGTCGGATGTAAGCCCTTATATAGCTCAAAATCCTGTGAGTTTGCTACTCCTGAACATTAAAGATGAACAGGCGGACACTCAAGGCTTGATTCGCATTTTGCAGCAGAATTATCCTCATGTTCCACTGCTTGTAATGATTTCATCAGATGAGGAAGCACTTATGGTTTACTGCTTTGAACAAGGAGCACATGATGTAATGGTAGTGCCCTTTTATCCTAGAGTTCTTCAGGCTAGAGTAGCTAATTTATTACGAATTTTTGGTGTTGAACGTGATGTGAAAAGAGCAATCGAGGCAGGGGATTTACATATAGACACTGCAAGCAGAATGGTGAGCAGAGGGGAGCGAAAGCTGGAATTAACTCCGAAAGAATTCGATCTTTTGCTACATCTGGCGATACATCTTAACCAAGTTTGTAGCAGGCAGCAAATTTTAAAGGATGTTTGGAAACATGATTATATCGCTGATACGAACGTAGTAGATGTGTACATCAGGCATTTAAGGGTTAAAGTAGATAGAGGGCAAAAGTTTAAAATGATTCGAACGGAACGAGGCATTGGTTATTCACTCAGAACGCCAACTGAAGCAAAATAGCATAAAGTTTAAATAAAAAAAAGCCGAGACTTTTCGTCCCGGCTTACCAATCTTAAATGAGTTCTACATTACAGCACGCGACGTGCTTTAATGTACGTTCTTTTCCAGTTGCCGGAGTTCAAATCAGAGATGGTCACCCCAGGTCCACCGTAAGTGTGTAGGATTTTACCCCCGCCCATATATACTGCTACGTGAGTAATATTGCGCCCTGTGGCACGGCTACCGCTTGAAAAGAACACTAAGTCACCTTTTTTCAAATTGGCCTTGGATACGGCATGTCCGACTTTAGACTGTTGAACAGAAGTACGCGGCAAATCGACTCCGTATTTCTTGAATATGTGCTTCATGAAAGAAGAACAGTCAAAATTGCGTGTGGTGCTTGTGGAAGCTCCAAACTTATAAGGAGTACCCATATATTTTTTGCCGTAGTTAATTACTTTTTGACCTACAGTAGTAGTAGCAGTAGCAGCTTGTGCTGTATTTGCTCCCTCAATGGCAAAAGTACCAAAGCCGATAGTGGCAGCGACTCCTGCGATAATTACCTTTTTTATGATTTTATGCATATTCATGTTGTAAGTACCTCCAAAAATTGATTTGTGCAATATTTTGCTGAGTTGCTAACTAACTGACAGCGTTGAGTATAACAGTTTTGAAGCCGCCTAATAGTTGGAAAACTACTCTCAAATGCTTGTGGGGCAAGGCTTACATCGCGATTATTAAAAAACGATTAAAAATTACAATTTGTAAAAAATAAATAAATTCTAGTACCTTTAAAAAACCGAAAAACCCTTGTTAATCAAGGGTTTTGAGTGTGTGAACAACTTTTTAAATAGTTACAACAATGTCATAATTAATCCTTGCTTTGAATAACGAGTAGTAGACCGCTTTTGACAGAAATAGTACCTTTTGCAGCTGTTAGCTTATTGCTGACACCACGTGATTGTCCCATTTTGAGGGTGGCATTATGAAGAGGATACATAAATCCTTCCAGTTGTATACCTGTTACTTCGGCGGTCATAGGAATCAGGGATGTATATGTATAGCCCATGGGCTGGATCTCGAGCGTTGATCCGGTCAGCTCAATATAATTATGTGCGTCCATGATAGCGCAACTAATGTGATGCTGCATGGCCCGTACTAATATTTGAACATTGGCTAAGGTGTGGTCCATTCGAGTGCCAGTAACACCGAGCAAGAGTGCATGATCTACTTGTTCTTCCATAGCAATTTCTAAAGCAAGCTCTGTATCAGTTAGATCCTTATGTACTGGATCGCACGCAATCATACGTTGGCTTGCTGATTTTACCTGTTCTTGTTCCTCTGAAGTAATCGAATCAAAATCTCCTACAGAGACATGTGGTGTAATACCGTGTTCTATCAGGAAAAGGGCACCTTTATCTGCGCCTATAATAAAATCATCGGGTTGTATTTGTTGTAAATCTTCTTCATTAAGACGACCGCCTGAAAATACAATGGCTCGCTTTTTCATCATAACCAACATCCTTTCTTTCTGCATACGGTTCCAGATATACGATCATTTTAAGTATACCGCGTTAAATATGGCTTGCACAATTTTGGAGGACCTGGCTACAATGGAACAGAAAAAAAGTGTGACGTGAATAGGAGGGGGAACGAAATGATTAACGTTTTGTTTGTATGTTTGGGCAATATTTGCCGCTCTCCCATGGGGGAGGCAATACTGAGACATAAAGTAAAGGAACGGGGATTAGACGCACAAATTCGGGTGGATTCGGCTGGAACAGGCGACTGGCATATTGGAAATCCTCCGCATGAGGGAACGCTAAAGCAGCTTAAACTGCACGGAATCAGCGAACAAGGCATACAGGCACGGCAAATAACGGATCGTGATTTTGACGCATTTGATTATATTGTGTGCATGGATGACTCTAATGAACGAAACATGCGTAAACTTGCAGGTGGAGCAGATGCAGATATTCTAAAATTCATGGATTTGCTTCCTCGAGAAAAGTTAAGAGAAGTACCCGACCCATATTTTACCGGGAACTTTGAAGAGACCTATCGATTATTGGACGCAGGATGCGAGGCCTTGCTGGACAAGATCATAGAAGAAAAGCTATAATGTGAACGACAGATGACGGCAATCATTGCCGTTTTCCGTTATATATTTTTGAAAGCGCAACCAAACTATAAAAAAAGAGGAAGGAGCCTTATGACCTCCTAGGTCAATGCTCATTCCTCATCATTGTCTGGGATGTTTTTTACTCAGGCACGATCCAGAAAATACATTAGCGCGTCAGGCAACTCGTTTTGCCAAAAGCCCCATAAATGTTTGCCATCCTTTTCACGGTAAGAAACTTCAGCATTCCGCTCGCGCAGTAAATCTGCGCATTGACGGTTCAGCTCTACAAAGTTGTAAATGCCGGTATCACTCTCAAAAGCATCTTCCTGAAGGCCAACTGTCATCCATACATTTAGATGCGACAGTTCTTTCTCACGGGCAATAATTTCTTGCGAAGCTTCATAGTAGGCACCTGAAAGGCTAATAATGCGATTAAACAGCTCAGGATACAATAGCGCCAAATGCAAAGACACACTGCCTCCCAGTGAATCCCCAGCCAGAATGCGGGAAGCTGCATCTTTTCTTATAGGATACTTTTGTTCCACATAGGGAATAATCTCTTCTGCAAAACAGGCAGTGTATGCCTCAAAACGATTGCCGAAGGGAGCGTACTCCTGAGTTCTGATTTTGGTGTTCACTTCCACGCCTACAATAATGAAGGGTTCCACGCCCTCATCCAGTATGAGACGGTTGGCGTGTGTTGCAATTCGTCCAAAGTTGAAGAATTCCTCTCCATCCTGACAGTAGACGACCGGGTAGCTCAATATTTCATTATAGCCGGGCGGCAAATAAATCCGAAGAATTCGGGTTTCGCCAAGTAAGCGGCTATCTACTTCGTCTTTAAGGATGGTTCGTTTTAAATACCGAGAATCCGTCATTTTTCGTCACCTTTCTTGGGTATTATTTTGCATTAAGGATCACAATAAGTTAAGATTACCCTGATTGCAATAGATGTTTAAAATTTCAATCATGTATTAAGCTGTTATAGTAAAAAACACACCCTGTTACATACACAAAAATGTGCCAAACTCAAAAAAAATAACTAAATCTTTGACGCGAGCGATATAACAGGTGTATAATAATCCTATAACAGCGGAACTTGATATTCAAATTTTTTTGTTGAGGTGAAGAAAATGAGCAAGGTTCCTTATGAAGTTTACACAGAGGAAGTTGAGGCTCTGTCCGTGCTTTCTCCGGATGGTGAAATTATCAATAAAGATAAATTGCCTAAACTTACAGATGATCAATTGAAAGAAATTATGTATCGTATGGTATTTACACGTACTTGGGATGACCGTGCTGTTAACTTGGGCCGTCAAGGACGTCTCGGTTTCTACGCTCCGGTATCCGGACAAGAAGCAACAATGGTTGGTAGTGAATTTGCGCTCCAAAAAGAAGACTTTATTGCACCAGGCTACCGAGATATTCCGCAACTCGTTTGGCATGGCCTGCCATTATATCAAGCTTTCTTGTATTCCCGTGGTCATCAACATGGTGGTCAAATTCCGGACGGCGTTAACGTATTGATGCCGCAAATCATCATTGGCGCGCAAATTCTGCACGCTATGGGAATTGCAATGGGCTACAAACTGAAAAAACAAAAACAAGTCGTCATTACATATACAGGTGACGGTGGTTCTTCCGAAGGTGACTTCTACGAAGGTCTGAACTATGCTGGTGTGTACAAATTGCCAGTTATTTTCTTTGTGCAAAACAATGGTTACGCGATCACAACTCCATTCTCGAAACAAACCGCTGCCCTTTCGATCGCTCATAAAGCAGTAGCTGCTGGTATTAAAGGCGTGAAAATTGACGGTATGGACGTGCTTGCAGTTATTAAAGCTGTTCAAGAAGCTGCAGAGCGTGGACGTAATGGCGAAGGTGCAACATTGATTGAAGCCGTTACTTACCGTTTCCGTCCGCATTCCCTTTCTGATGATGCGACGAAATATCGTTCTAAAGAAGAAGAAGGCGAATGGAATGCAAAAGATCCAATTGCCCGCTTTGCGAAATACCTTGAGAAAAAAGGTCTTTGGACTGAAGAAGATACAGCTCGCGTAAAAGAAGAAGCTAAGGCAAAAGTGAACGAAGAGATCAAAAAAGCTGAGAAAACAGAAAAAATGACAATTCCTGGCCTGATCGATAGCATGTTCGAAACTACGCCTAAGCACTTGGAAGAACAAAAAGCTGATTTTAAATAATTGAACTTGAAAGAGACCGGGCGGCAACCCGATCCGGTCTGCTTTTCGATTGACCTGAACTGAAACTGATCTGTCAATGTTTAAGGAGGAAATGAAGCAAATGGCACAAATGAACATGAAAGAAGCGATTCGTGACGCACTGCGCGTAGAGTTGAAACGCGACCCTAACGTCCTGCTTTTCGGTGAAGACGTAGGTCATGTAGGTGGCGTGTTCCGCGCTACAGAAGGTCTGCAAAAAGAATTTGGCGAAGAACGTGTATTCGATACTCCGCTGGCGGAATCCGCAATCGGGGGTCTTGCTGTCGGTCTGGGTATCCAAGGTTTCCGCCCTGTAGCTGAAATCCAGTTCGTAGGCTTTATCTTTGAAGCACTCGATCAAATGGCAATTCAAGCATCCCGTATGCGTTACCGTTCCGGCGGACGTTACAATTCTCCAATCGTATTCCGTACACCTTTTGGTGGCGGTGTTAAGGCAGCCGAGCTGCATACAGATTCCTTGGAGGGTCTTTTGACTCAAACACCAGGTATTAAGGTTGTTGTTCCTTCCAACCCTTACGATGCAAAAGGTCTTATGATCGCGTCTATTCGCGATAACGATCCAGTATTTTTTATGGAGCATTTGAACCTGTACCATGCATTCCGTGCTGAAGTTCCTGAGAATGATTACACAGTTGAACTGGGCAAGGCTAATGTAGTTCGTGAAGGTTCCGATGTGACGATCATTACTTACGGTATGATGGTACACACTTCAGTTAAGGCTGCTGAAGAGCTGGAAAAAACAAAGGGTATTAAAGTGGAAATCATTGATTTGCGTACAATCAGCCCAATTGACATTGATACCATTGTTGCCTCTGTTCAAAAAACCAATCGTGCTATCGTTGTTCAAGAAGCGCAAAAGAGTGCCGGTGTTGCTGCTGAAGTTATTGCACAAATTAACGAAAAAGCAATCCTGCATCTGGAAGCACCAGTTCTGCGTGTAGCAGGTCCGGATACCGTTTATCCATTTGCTCAAATTGAAGATACTTGGTTGCCAACGCCAACACGTATCATTGATGCGGTTAATAAAGTATTGGAATTTTAATTAAAGCACACCGTAAATTTGGGAGGTTTTAAACGTGGCAAAATTTGAATATAAATTCCCGGAGCTGGGTGAAGGTCTTCACGAAGGCGAAATCATCAAGATGCACATCAAGCCCGGCGACAAAGTAACTGATGATGATATCATCATGGAAGTACAAAACGACAAGGCTGTAGTTGAAGTTCCATGTCCGGTTAATGGTACGGTTCAAGAAGTATTTGCCAAAGACGGAGACATCTTCAACGTAGGTCAGGTTGTGGCTGTCATCGACGCAGAAGGTGAACTTCCTGAACAAGAAGATGCACCAGAAGCGCCAGCTGCTAGCCCTGAGCCAAGTGCTGCTGCACAAGGCGGAGCTGCAGGTGCAGCTAGATTTGAATATAAATTCCCAGAGCTGGGTGAAGGTCTTCACGAAGGCGAAATCATCAAGATGCACATCAAGCCCGGCGACAAAGTAACTGATGATGATATTATCATGGAAGTACAAAACGACAAGGCTGTAGTTGAAGTTCCATGTCCGGTTAATGGTACGGTTCAAGAAGTATTTGCCAAAGACGGAGACATCTTTAACGTAGGTCAAGTTGTGGCTGTCATCGCTGCTGAAGGTGAACTTCCTGAGCAAGAAGAAGCACCAGCTGCTGTTAAACAAGAAGAGGATGCTGCCAAAGGTGGAGCGAACACGCAACCAAGTGCAACACCTGCTGCTTCGAACAAAGACGTACTGGCTACACCTAGCGTTCGCAAATTTGCACGTGAGCAAGGTGTTAACATCGCTCAAGTGAGTGGCTCCGGCAAAAACGGTAAAATCACTAAAGAAGATGTAGAAGCTTTCAAAAATGGTGGAGGCCAAGCGGCTGCACCAGTAGCGAAAGAAGCTGCAAAAGCGCAAGAGCCAGCTAAAAAAGAAGCGAAAGCTGCAGCACCATCCGCACCAGCTGCAGACCCGCGTGCTGAGGAAGAACGCGTACCATTTAAAGGTATCCGTAAAGCAATTTCCAATGCTATGGTTAAGTCGGCTTACACGGCTCCACACGTTACAATTATGGACGAAGTGGATGTAACTGAGCTGGTTGCTTTCCGTACTCGTATCAAACCAATTGCAGAGAAGAAAGGCACAAAAGTAACTTACCTGCCATTCATCGTAAAAGCTTTGGTTGCTGCTTCCCGTCAATTCCCGGCTCTGAATGCCTCGATCGACGAAGAAGCTAACGAAATTGTCTACAAAAAATACTACAATATCGGTATCGCTACAGATACAGACAACGGCTTGATCGTTCCTGTTATCAAAGATGCTGATCGTAAGAGTATCTGGATGATTGCTGATTCCATTCGTGACCTGGCTGTACGCGGTCGTGATGGTAAATTGGCTGCCAATGAAATGAGAGGAAGCACGATTTCCATCACGAACATTGGTTCCGCAGGCGGTATGTTCTTTACTCCAATCATCAACTTTCCTGAGGTTGCAATTTTGGGTACTGGCCGCATCAGTGAAAAAGCAGTCGTGAAAAACGGTGAAATTGTTGCCGCTCCAGTAATGGCTCTTTCCCTGAGCTTTGACCACCGTATTATTGACGGTGCAACTGCTCAAAACTTCATGAACTATATTAAACAGCTGCTCGCTAACCCTGAGCTGCTTGTAATGGAGGTGTAATCAATGGTAGTAGGAGACGCTTCTCTGGATATTGACACATTGGTTATCGGTGCGGGTCCTGGCGGCTATGTAGCTGCCATCCGTGCCGCACAGTTGGGACAAAGCGTATTGATCGTTGACAAATCTGAGCTGGGCGGTGTCTGCTTGAACCGTGGATGTATTCCATCCAAAGCTTTGATCTCTGCAGCTCATCAATACGAAGCAGCTAAACATGGCGAAACTTTCGGTATTACGGCTGAAAATGTAAAAGTAGATTTTGCAAAAACACAAGAATTCAAAAACGGTGTTGTTAAGAAAATGACTGGCGGCGTAAGCGGCTTGCTCAAAGGCAACAAAGTCGAAGTTTTCAACGGTGAGTGCATGTTCATCAACGAAAACGAAGCGCGTGTATTCAACGAACATGAATCACCACGTTACCGTTTTAAAAATGCAATTATCGCAACAGGCTCCCGTCCTATCGAATTGAAGCCATTCCCGTTTGGCGGACGCATTCTGTCTTCTACTGAAGCATTGAACCTGCCTGAAATTCCGAAAAGCCTGATCGTTATCGGTGGTGGATATATTGGTGCAGAGCTTGGACAAATGTATTCCAAATTCGGTTCCAAAGTAACGATCATTGAAGGTATGGATACTGTTCTTCCTGGCTTCGATAAAGATATGACTTCCATCGTTTCGAAAAGCATGAAGAAAACAGGTATCGAAATCTTCACTGGCGCTAAAGCGGAAAGTGCGGAACAAACTGATAAAGATGTAACAGTGAAATTCTCTGTTAACGGTGAAAGCAAAGAAGTAACTGCTGAGTACCTGCTTGTAACTGTTGGACGTCGTCCAAATACAGACGGTGAACTGGGTCTGGATTTGATCGGTGTAGAACTGGATGAACGCGGAATGGTGAAAGTTGACCACCAAGGACGCACAAGCATCCCTCACATCTTCGCAATCGGTGATATTGTTCCTGGTCTTGCTCTGGCTCACAAAGCTTCTTACGAAGGTAAAGTAGCTGCTGAAGTAATTGCTGGCCAACCATCTGTTGTAGACTATAAATGTATTCCGGCTGTTGTGTTCACAGATCCAGAATGCTCTAGCGTAGGCTACACAGAGACACAAGCTAAAGAAAAAGGCTATAATGTCAAAGTTGGCAAGTTCTCTTATGGAGCAAACGGTCGTGCCGTTTCCCTGAACGCTGCTGAAGGCTTTGTAAAAATCGTAGCTGACGCAGATACAGGTCTGGTACTGGGTACGCAAATCGTAGGTCTGGAAGCTTCCAACCTGATTGCTGAGCTGGGTCTGGCGATTGAAATGGGTGCTACACTCGAAGATATCTCCTTGACTATCCATGCTCACCCTACACTGGGCGAACTTGTGATGGAAGCTGCAGAAGTCGTAATGGGTCATCCGATCCACGCATTGGCGCCACGTCGCTAATTCCATTTCATTATCTTGTTTTTGGTTTTCATACATGAAAAAAGAGGCAAGGAGCGCTATATCTGCGCTCTTTGTCTCTTTTTTTCAAACTTTAAGATTATTGGACTATCATGAAAATTCACACAGCACATGGTCAAAAAAGTACCCTACATGATAAACTAAATATAGATTAATGGGGTAGATCGAGAATTTTAAAAATTAAAAACTGACGATGCTGTTTTTTATTCATGCTCAAAGGAGAGAAACAACGTGCGCAACTACTTGGAATTGTTGGAGGATATTTTAGAGAACGGAGTGAAAAAAGAGGATCGGACAGGGACGGGAACATTATCTGTGTTCGGAAGGCAACTTCGTTTTGATCTGGCCAAGGGCTTCCCGTTGGTGACCACTAAAAGAGTACATTTGAAATCCGTTATACATGAACTGTTATGGTTTTTGCGAGGGGATACCAATATTGCTTATCTCAAGGAGAACGGAGTTAGCATTTGGGATGAATGGGCAGACGAGCAGGGGAATCTGGGACCTGTGTATGGATCGCAATGGCGCGCATGGGAAACACCGGACGGACAACATATTGACCAAATTGCGAATGTCATTGAGGCTATCAAAAACAATCCGGATTCACGTCGACATATCGTCAGTGCTTGGAATGTGGCTGAAATTGAATCGATGAAGTTGCCGCCATGTCATTTTGTATTCCAGTTCTACGTAGCTGGGGGAAAGCTATCCTGTATGTTGACGATGCGTTCAGTGGATACATTCCTTGGACTGCCGTTCAACATCGCTAGTTATGCATTGCTGACGCATATGGTTGCACAGCAGTGCGGTTTGGAGCCTGGAGAGTTTATTTGGTCAGGCGGCGATGTGCATATTTATTCAAATCATATACAACAAGTGCATACGCAGTTGGAGCGTGATCCTTATCCCTTGCCACAGTTAAAAATCCTGCGCAAGCCGGAATCCATTTTTGATTACACTTACGAGGATTTTGTTTTTGAGAATTACGAGCATCACCCAGGGATCAAGGCGCCTGTCGCCATCTGATTAGAGGAGGTGGAAAGATGAGCATTTCGATGATATGGGCTATGGCACAAAATGGTGTGATTGGCCGGGATAACAGTCTTCCTTGGCGCCTTCCCAGAGACATGGCCTTCTTCAAAGAGCAGACGATTAATAAAACGGTACTCATGGGACGCAAAACGTGGGAATCCTTTGGCGGGAAAAGCCTACCAAACCGCCGTAACGTCGTTTTGACTCGAGATGAGCGCTATCAGGCGGAAGGTGCGGAAGTAATCCATACGCTGGAAGAAGGGCTCCAACTTGCCCAGAAAGAAGAGCTAATGGTCATTGGCGGAGCGGAGATTTATTCACTGTTTTGGCCACATGCTGATCGGCTGATTGTGACTCGAATTGAGGAGACCTTTGAAGGTGATACGACGTTTCCTGAGCTGGATTGGAGCGGCTGGACTATAGTCAGTGAGACGCCAGGTATCAAGGACGACAAAAACCTGTATGACTACCGTTTTGTTGTTTACGAGAGAACAGGATAACAAAAGATGAACTCGACCTAGCTCATTTGAAAAATTAATAAACCATATAAAAAATCCTTTTGGCTGTAGATGCAGAAAGTTGCATAAGTTTTCATTACTTTTACGCTGTATTGTGATACAATAAATCAAATTCAACGAGAACAGACCCTTTCATAACACAAACAGACAAGTTCGAATTTGATTAGAATTCTGAATGGATGATCGGGGTTCATAAGCGAAGAGATGGGGGAACGTAACATGTCTACACCAACTGGATTTATGGAATACACACGACAACTTCCTACAGACCGGGACCCGGCAGAGCGTATAAAGGATTGGGAAGAATTCCATAAGCATATGTCTGAAGAAGAGCTGCGTACCCAAGGGGCGCGTTGTATGGACTGCGGAACTCCTTATTGTCATACGGGGATGGATCTCATGGGAGCAACTTTAGGCTGCCCGGTTCATAATCTTATTCCGGAATGGAACAATCTCGTATATCGTGGTTTGTGGAAGGAAGCGTTAGACCGGCTGCACAAAACGAATAACTTCCCCGAATTTACGGGCCGTGTTTGTCCTGCGCCATGTGAAGGCTCATGTACTGTTGGCCTTATCGGGCAGTCTGTTACCATTAAGACAATTGAGGAAGCGATTATCGAAAAAGGTTTTGAGGAAGGCTGGGTTGTTCCTAACCCGCCGGAAAAACGTACAGGCAAACGAGTGGCGATTGTTGGCTCGGGTCCTGCGGGATTGGCTGCGGCAGCACAGCTTAACAAAGCAGGGCACAGCGTGACTGTATATGAGCGTGCAGATCGTGTAGGTGGGTTGCTGATGTACGGAATCCCATCCATGAAGCTGGATAAGAAGGTTGTACAGCGTCGTGTAGACTTGCTGGAGGCTGAAGGTATTCAATTCATCACGAATACGGAAATTGGCAAGGATATCCCTACTGAACAGTTGGTTGCCGACTATGATGCGGTTGTGCTATGCGGTGGATCTACAAAGCCGAGAGAATTCGATATTGAAGGCAGTGATTTGAATGGCGTCCATTATGCTATGGATTATTTGAATGGCACCATCAAAAGTTATCTGGATTCTAACCTTGAAGATGGCAACTATTTGTCTTCCAAAGGTAAGGACGTTATTGTTATCGGTGGTGGTGATACAGGTTCGGACTGTGTAGCTACTTCTTTGCGGCATGGTTGCCGGAGTGTCACTCAATTTGGCACACACACCAAAGCTCCACTGGAACGTGATCCGATTGCCAATCCTTGGCCGCAGTTTCCGAATGTGTACTCTCTCGATTATGCACAGGAAGAAGCGAAAGCGTTGTTCGGGGAAGACCCGCGTGAGTTCTCCATCATGACAACCAAATTTGTAGGTGATGAGAATGGCAATCTGAAAGAACTGCACACCATTCAAATCCAACGTATTGTTGATGAAACTGGACGTAAAATCTATCAACCGATTCCAGGTACGGAACGTGTATTCCCAGCACAAATTGCGCTGATTGCAATTGGGTTTGATGGGCCTGAGCAAACGATTGTGAAGGAAATCGGTTTGGAAACGGACCGTCGCTCCAACGTTAAGGCACGTTATGGGAAATATGTGACGAATGTGGATAAGGTGTTTGCTGCGGGTGACATGCGCCGCGGACAAAGTCTGGTTGTGTGGGCTATTAATGAAGGTCGAGAAGCAGCACGTGAAGTTGATAAATACCTCATGGGTACTACTGTTTTGGTGTAATTATAAATTTAATTTACGAATCAAGTAAAGGCTCCATCTTAGGATGGGGCTTTATTTGTGTTTCAAGCATTGTCGCTAGTTGTTGAATCCAATTTTCTAGGGAGGTGTACAAAAGGGTGTGAATTTAATGTCATATAAAATGACTTTGAATTGAGTCTTTAATCATGCAACTGTTATTTATAGTGATCATAACATAAATAAGGAGGGTGTGTGTAGCCTTTTTAAAGAAAAATACATTCATTTTACAAAACAATTAACTGCAAATTTAAATATATGTAATATAAATTAACATAAATGTGAGTCGCCGAAACAGACCACATCATTACTAAAAAGCAATGGGGAGCTTTTTACGGAACGGAGCTCGACCTGCAGTTGCGTCGCCGGGGAATCGACACCATCGTCTTATGCGGCATCGCTACCGGGCTTGGCGTGGATACGACCGCGCGGGAAGCGTTTATGAATGGGTATCAGCTGATTTTGGCGATCGATGCCATGACCGGGTTTTCTCAAGCCGAGCACGATCACGTGAAAAATTTTATTTTTCCACGCATCGGGCGTGTTCGGACAACACAGGAAATCATTTCTGCCTTTGCTGAAGTTTGAACCCAAAGGAGATGTGCCCTTGGATTTATCAGGTTCCAGGGGTCGTTTTTTTATTTCAGGAGGTTGGTCTCTATGACCCAAAAGAGAAGTCCCAAGTCCGATAGGATGTACCCCTGGTATGTCTTATCTGTAACCAGTCTCGGAGCGTTCCTGGTTCTGGTCAATATCGGAACGCTTAATGTCGCATTGCCGGAATTAAGCCAGCAATTTCATGCGAATGCGGCAGCTTCCAGCTGGATTTTACTTTCCTATATGCTGGTAAACACTATCCTGATTTTAATCTTCGGACAAATTTCGGATATTTTCGGAAGAAGCCGAATGTATTTAATAGGAATGGCCATCTTTACCGTATCCAGTTTACTACTCGGTTATGCTTTTAATGTAGAGGTACTAATCCTTCTTCGGATCGTACAGGCTGCCGGAGGAGCGCTCGTAGTGACGAACACAACACCGCTGATTACCGATGCGTTTCCCCAATCGCAGCTGGGCACCGGTCTCGGTCTGAATTTATTGTCCGCTTCCGTCGCGCAGGTGCTTGGCCCGGTCGTCGGCGGCGTGGTCACGACCGCCTGAGGCTGGAGGTGGGTGTTCTGGTCTAATGTTCCCTTCGGGATCATTGTTCTCATCTGGGGGCTCTGGATTCTAAGGGTGAAGCCCCTAGCGCAGCTCCATAAAAAAGTGGACGGATATGGAGGCATCATGATCTTTGTCGCTTTAGCGGGTCTAATCATTGCTTTATCCAAGGGGGGAGAACTGGGCTGGGGAGACAAGCAGGTGATCGGAGGTTTTGCGATATTCGCCATATTTACTACTATATTTTTATGGCATGAGCATCGTTCAGCATCACCTCTACTAGATTTAAGCCTTTTTGAAAGCTGGACGTTCAGTATGGGGAACATCGCTACATTCTTTAATTCTTTTGCCCGTACGGCGGTTGCTCTGCTCTTCGCTCTCTATTACCAATTTGCCTTCCACCAAAACGCGCTTAATGCCGGTCTAAGGATCCTTCCAATTACGATAGGGATGTTGGTCATTTCTCCGATTGCTGGCATGTTGGCTAAGAAGGCGGCCATTCGAGTTCTGGCCTCACTTGGAATTCTTATTTCTATAGCAGGACTACTACTACTCCTATTCGTGGTCGGTGGAAATTTCTCTTACGGGGTCACCGCTTGCGGCATGTTGTTAATCGGGGTCGGGACCGGTTTATTCCTTACCCCCAATACGACGGAGATCATGTCAAGCGTTCCGGAGCAAAGCCGCGGGGTGGCGAATGGACTGCGGTCCATGCTATATAACTTGGGTCAAGTGCTGAGTACGGCTCTTTCTTTAACCATCGTCGGCGCAGCGCTGCCGGCCCACCTGAAGAACGTGCTGTATTCCGGAAAGAACAATGTGATTTCTGCCGTTGATTTTGCTTTCGTCATTCACGGTTACCGCTGGGTCATCATCGCACTAATAGGGACTTCTCTACTCGCTCTTGCTGCCTCGTGGTTCCGTCCGCAACAGAAAAAAGCTTACGAAAGCTCTTCAGCGGCCTCTTGACTTTGACGCATTGATGCCGCGTCAATCCGTCCGATCCTCATCGATCGGTCCTGCGGCTGCCGCCATAACCCCAGCGCGTCCGGTAAGCCCAAACTTCTGGAGCTAGCGATATATATCCGGCGGGTAGTGGAGCGTTGCGATATACTTTCACACGACACCAAGATATCCTCTTCTCCTAAATTCCGCCTTTTGGAGGCGCGAAAAAGATGAGAGTTCTAAAGTTAGAACATGTAGGTGTTCTAACACATAACGAACATTGTTCTTTACGAACAATGTTCATTATGGTATAAATATTGTGTGAACGTCCAAATACTGCCTATGCGGTAAATGATACAGTAACATATAGTGGAAGTACTTATACCTGTCTTCAGGCACATACTTCCCTTGTAGGCTGGGAACCATCCAATGTTCCTGCTTTATGGAAGAAAGGCGGCAGCGGAACTACGCCACCTACAACACCGCCAACACCGCCAACACCGCCAACAACGCCACCAACAGGTCCTTCAGTAACAAAGCCTTCCGAAGTTCCAAGCCACATATGGACATACACAATGAATGCGGGCGATAAATTCGGTAAAGGCGGAGATTTTGCTTTATTGCTGAGTGCTGTGATCAAAAAGGAAAGCAGCTTTGGAGCAGGCTTACCAGGCAGTCCATCAGCCGGCGACGGATTGATGCAGGTAGAACCAAACACACGTAATGCTTATTTATCTCAATTCAGCTCAAAATTTGGCCGTGCTTATAATCACGGCAGTGAACAAGATCAGGTATGCTTGGGCGGACTGATTTTAAATGAAAAGATTACTAGATTCGGCAACATATATAATGGCTTATTACACTATAACGGAGGAGATAACTGGTATCCGGGAGCTACAGACTCTTATGGCCGTCCTATTCTGGCCAATCAATATGCAGATGCAGTTTACGCTACTTATAAGGGCTATGGCGGTAAGAACTAAGATGTTATTTATTTTCCACCCTTGCAGGTTTTACAATCCTACCGTACATGTACACCCAGTTTTGTAAGTAATACCGGGAGTGGGCGGGGGAGGACAAAGGCAACGATGCACATCCACCACAAGCCGGGAGAGAACATGGATGTGGATTGGGCCGGAAAAATAAACTGAAGTTAGTGTTTAAACACTAACTTCAGTTTAAGGGAGGAATTATCAGTATGGAAATTTTTGAGCAGTATGAATCCAACGTAAGAGCATATTGTAGAAACTTCTACGATGTGTTTGACCGGGCTAAAGGTGCACTGATTTATTCAGAATCCGGAAAGAAATTTGTTGATTTTTTTGCAGGAGCAGGAGCTTTAAATTATGGACATAACAACGAATACATCAAACAAAAGATACTCGCTTATCTTGAATCGGACAGTATTACTCATGGGCTTGATATGTACACAAAAGCGAAACGTGAATTTATCGAAAAATTCTCGCAGATCATATTGGAACCCCGAAAGTTAAACTATAAAATTCAATTTTGCGGGCCTACAGGTACAAACGCTGTAGAAGCATCGCTGAAGCTTGCCCGAAAGATCACTAAACGGACTGGTATATTTGCGTTTATGGGAGGATTTCACGGAATGTCGCTGGGGAGTCTGGCTGTTACCAGCAACATTCAGAAAAGATCTTCCTCCGGCATAGCATTATCCGATGTTACCTTTTTCCCATACTCCGAGAGTCCAATTGACTCATTCGATACTATTGAATACATGGAAGCCGTTCTAAACGACGGTCACTCGGGAATCGAAAAACCGGCGGCTATTATATTTGAAACCATTCAGGCGGAAGGCGGCGTAAATATAGCTTCACCCGAATGGATGCTCAGGCTGAGGGAACTTAGCGACAGACACGGTATTCTACTGATTTGCGATGACATTCAGGTTGGCTGCGGACGCACCGGACCGTTCTTTTCATTTGAACGTGCCGGGATGATCCCTGATATTGTACTGCTTTCCAAGTCAATCAGCGGGTATGGCCTTCCCATGTCTATTCTGCTGATGAAACCGGAACTTGATGTCTGGAAGCCTGGTGAGCATAACGGTACGTTCCGGGGAAACCAGCTTGCTTTCATTGGAGCTACAGCTGCGTTGGAATATTGGGAAATGAATAATTTGGAACAGTCTGTGAAATATAAGGAAGCATTTGTAAGAGAATATTTAACCAAGCAGATTTTGTCATTACATAAGGGCCTGACCATTCGGGGTGCAGGTTTGATTTGGGGTATTGATTTTTCCAATGTGGAGGATGAGCGAATCACGCAAAAAGTAGTAGAGGAATGTTACCAAAACGGTTTAATCATCGAAAGCGCAGGAAGAAAAGACAGTGTTATAAAACTTATGCCTCCGTTAACCATCGAGCTTGAACTTTTGCAGCAGGGTTGTTCAATTATCAGACAAGCTATTCAAGAGAATATAAATAAAGTATTGGAGGTCGAAAGTTATGGATAAAATCGCCATTATAGGAATAGGATGCCGTTTGCCAGGAGGAATAAGGGGGCCTGAGGAGTTCTGGGAAGCATTGAGTGCGGGAAAAGATATGACTTCCGATTTACCCGAAGGCCGCTGGGATTTAGAAAAGTTTTATGATCCTGACAAATCAAAGCCAGGCAAGCATTACACCTGTCATGGTGGATTTTTAGATAAAATAGATGAGTTTGACCCTTTGTTTTTTGGTATTTCTCCAAGGGAAGCGGCCTTTCTTGATCCACAGCAAAGACTGATGCTGGAGACATCATGGGAAGCAATGGAAGATGGAGGCTTGGATCCGGCCAAGCTAGCAGGAACCAATACCGGTGTCTTTGTAGCGGGCTTCACCCTTGACTATCAAGCAATACAATTTAAAAACGAATCGGTTGAAAGTTTAGATACACATTCGGCAACGGGTATGATGATGACAATGTTGTCCAACAGGATTTCATATATATATGATTTCAGAGGTCCAAGTTTGTCTGTAGATACAGCGTGTTCGGGCTCTTTGGTTGCAACACACCTTGCATGCGGGAGTTTATTGAATAATGAATGTAATCTCGCAATAGCAGGCGGAGTAAGTGTTATAGCTACACCTGAGTATACCATAGCGGAAAGTAAGGGTGGTTTTTTATCTCCCGATGGACGGTGCAAAACTTTCGATTCCAGTGCAAACGGTTATGCAAGAGGAGAAGGAGCCGGCGTTGTGGTTTTAAAACGCCTGTCAGATGCTATCGAAGACGGAGATAGGATTTATGCCGTAATAAGTGGATCGGGTGTAAACCAGGACGGCCACACAGACGGGATTACTGTTCCAAACGGGCAGGCTCAGGAAAACTTAATGAAGGAGGTATACAAAAAGGCAGGAATATCACCTTCAGATATAACATATATTGAAGCTCACGGCACCGGCACTCCGGTTGGAGACCCTATTGAGGCTAATGCAATAGCACGAGTGGTTTCAACAGACAGGCCAAAAGATAAAAAGTGTATTGTCGGATCTGTTAAGACAAACATTGCCCACCTTGAGGCCGCTGCAGGAGTTGCCGCACTGATAAAAGCTTCACTAATCATAAAGCATAAGCAAATACCTCCACATCTGCACTTTAAGAATCCAAACCCTAAAATTCCCTTTGACGATTTATGTATACGAATTCCTCAGACCCTGGAGCCTTTGCCGCAACCCGCATTGGTTGGCATAAATTCATTCGGTTTTGGAGGAACAAATGCCCATATCCTCTTGGAGGAAGCTACAGATCTCCAAAAAGAGGGTACTCCTGAAGTTAATGTAAATACCGGATGGCCATATATGATTCCCATATCTGCGCGCTCAGAAAAGGCGCTAAAAAACTATGCGCAAAAGTATGTTGATTTTATTAATGGAAGTGGAGAAAGTATTTCTTTATATGATATTGGAAGCATGATGAGCAAAAAGCGCACCCATCATGACTATAGACTAGCGGTTTCGGCATCTTCAAAGGAAGAACTTGCAGGAAACCTGGAAGCGTATATTAAAGGACAAGCACGCCAGGGGATGTCTGCGGGAAATGTTGAGGCAGGAAAGTACAATAAAGCTGTTTTTGTATATACAGGTATGGGGCCCATATGGTGGGCTATGGGCAGACAGCTCCTTGAAAAAGACCCTGTGTTTAGAAATATGATAGAAAAATGCGATAAACTTACACGTCAGTATGCTGGATGGTCTCTACTGGAGGAACTTCTCGCCGATGAGGAGAATTCACGTCTGGACCAGCCCCAGTTTGCTCAACCTGCCAATTTTGCTGTTCAGGTGGGTTTGACTGAAGTATGGAAATCCTTGGGTATTATACCCCATGCGGTGGTAGGACACAGTGTTGGAGAAGTGGCTTCTACATATGTTGCAGGAATTTACAGCCTTGAAGATGCCATGTTGGTAAGTATTCACAGAAGCCGTGCACAGCAAAAAGCAGTAAACAAGGGCACAATGCTGGCGGTAGGTTTACCAGAAAAAGAAGTTGTGGCCCTGCTGGATGAGAACATAAAAGGTGTTTCAATGGCAGCAATCAATAGCCCAAATTCGGTAACTTTGTCAGGTGATCCTGATGCCCTTGAGCAGATCCAAAAACAGTTGCAGGATAAGGGGGGGGTTGCGCGGCTTTTAAAGGTCAATGTAGCGTATCACAGTTACCAAATGGAACCATATGAGCAGGAGCTATTGGAGGCATTAAAAGGAATAAAGTCCCAGCCTGCCGGGATACCGATATATTCCACGGTTACAGGGAAAATGCTGACGGGTACAGAGTGTGATGGACATTACTGGTATAAAAATGTAAGAGAGCCGGTACGTTTTGAAGCAGCAATGTATGAAATGATTTCGTTGAATTATAACTTATTTATTGAGGTGGGCCCTCACCCTGTTTTAGCAGCTTCTATTTCTGATTGTCTGTCAGCTAAAAACGTTGAAGGTAAGAAGTTGTTCTCTATAAAAAGAAATGAAAACGAACAGGTTTCAATACTGGAGAACTTAGGGAATCTATATGCACTGGGATACCCTATAGATTGGAACAAGATTTACCGGTACCAAGGTGAGTTTGTAAGTCTCCCTCTTTATCCATGGCAATGGGATAAATACTGGATGGAAACGCAGGAATCAAGTGAATTTAGGCAGGGAAAAAATAAGCACAAGTTTTTAGGACGCCGTTTGAAAACTTCCAGCCCTATATGGGAGATTGAACTTAATACTACCTATATGACGTATCTTTCTGATCATAAAATACAAGGTATAGAAGTTTTCCCCGGAGCAGGGTATGTAGAGCTGGGAATGGCTTGTGCCAGAAGCTATTTTGGAGAGGGTTTTTATACAGTTGAAGATATAAAGTTTGAAAATGCTTTATTTTTAAATCAAGGAGTATCACCTGTGGTGCAGGTGGTTTTGGATCCAAAAACCGCAAAATTCGAGATTTCAAGCAGGATACCGGGACAAGATAAGACTTGGACATGCAATGCATCCGGCACAATAAGAAAACGGCAAAACATAAAGATCACTGCTAAAGATGAGTTGATTCAAATACTTGGAAATTGTACCAAAGAATACGGAAAAGAAGTATGTTATAAAACCTTCTATCAAATGGGTTTCCATTATGGTCCTTATTTCCAAGGTATAGACAAGATATGGAAAGGTGATAACGAAGCTCTTGGCAGGATCGAGATCCCTAAAATACTGGAGATTGATAGCTCTATCTACGGTCTTCACCCGGCGGTATTGGACGCCTGTTTCCAGGTTACCATTGCGGCAGTTGCACCACTTAATGAAGATGAAAATAACGAAGGCCAATCATTCCTACCTGTAGGAATAGACAGGGTGCAGCTTTATGGAAGGCCGGAGCCTGTCATGCTTTGTCATACGCAGATGGTAGATAGGAAAGATAATAATTTGAACGCCAACATCCGTCTATATAGTGAGGACGGAAATCTAATCGCCGAAATACTGGGCATAAGAACTAAGGAACTTGGAAATAGTGGAGGGTCTGATGCTGGAAGAGTTAAGGATTATCTTTATGAGATAAACTGGGAGCTTCTAAAAAGTGAAGAAGTTGATACCCGCACAGCTGCTGCTAACTCTGGAGCATGGCTTATTTTTGTGGATCATAAAGCAGCAGGAAAAGAACTGGCAAATCTCCTTGAAAAAAGGGGAGAAGAATGCTTTATGGTATATCCTGGTGAGAATTTTGGTTGGCAGTATGAAGAGCGTGAGATATATATAAACCCTCGAAGCATTGAGGATCTTAGAGCGTTGTTTGATGAATTCTCAAAAATTAAAACGAAGCTAACAGGTATTGTATATATGTGGAGCCTCAATATCCTTGAGATCCAGGAAGTTAGCAATACAGCTATAGAAAAAGCTTGTTTTGAAAACCTGTTTGTATTAAAACACCTGGTACAAGCAACCACAAATCTGGGATTAAATTTTAAGCTGTGGGTTATTACAAGAGGAGCCCAAATGATCAACAGGGCTACTCCAAATTCTGCATTCTTACAGTCGTTGGTATGGGGCCTTGGCACCGTCATAGGTTACCATGAGTTGCCTTCAAATTGGGGAGGCCTTGTAGACCTTGACATAGAGGCCAATGCGGGTGAAATGGAAATGCTGTTAAAAGAAGTCTTAGGTAATGGAGAGAACCAAATTGCTTTCCGTAATGGGAATAGACTTGCAGCAAGAATCGATAAACTGCGGATTGATATGCAGCATCAAGTACCCGTACATCTTCGCCCCGATGGAAGTTATGTTATTACAGGTGCTTTTGGTGGCATAGGTATGATTACAGCCCAGTGGATGGTTGCCAAGGGAGCAAGACATCTGGTACTGCTTGGACGCGGAGAATTTCCAAAACGTTCTGAATGGAACAATGTAGAGCCAGGCAGCAGCCTTGCAGAGAGGATTGAGTTTGTTCGTAAGCTGGAGTCCCAGGGGGCAACAGTATATATTGGATCAGTGGATGTAACTGATGAGGAAAAGCTTGCTGGATTTTTTAAAGATTTTGATAAGGAAGAAAGGCCTCCTATTCGAGGTGTTGTACATTCTGCTGGTATTACGGATGATCAATTTCTTGAGGTTAGTAAAGATGAGACTTTTTATAGGGTCCTTTCGCCTAAGGTAAATGGTGCATGGAACCTTCACCGTATGACAGAGGGACGGCCTATTGACTTCTTTATTTTATTTTCTTCAGTTGCTTCTGTATTTGGTTCACCAGGCCAGGGAGCATATGCAACTGGGAATGCCTTTTTGGACTCACTTGCACATTACCGTTTATCGAGAGGACTTCCTGCACTGAGTATCAATTGGGGACCATGGTCAGAGGTTGGAATGGCTGCAAGGTTTATGGAACGTGATCCGGAGTATTATATACAAAAATCCATAGAATCTGTAACGGTAGAAAAGGGAATTAGGGCTATGGAGCACCTTGTTGGAGAAGCTGTTGCACAGTCTGTGGTTCTACCTATACTCTCGTGGCAAACGTTTGGGGAAAAATGGTTCTCACCCATGAGTTCTCCACATGTGCTTAAAACTCTTTTGCAAGATGAGTCAGGACAACAAGAGAATATAAATAAATCAAAGGTGGATGTTGATATCCTGGAGGATATTATTTCATCTCCAATACAGAGCAGGCAGAATATCGTTGAAATGCATATTAAAACAATAGTAGCGAAGGTTTTGCGTTATAATCCTGAGGATCTAAGTACCAAACAACCACTAACTGTTTTTGGGATGGATTCATTAATGGCCACCGAAATAAAAAACAGGATGGAGGTTGCCTTTAAAACACCTGTTTCCATAGTAGAACTTCTTAAGGGTTCCAGCATATACGATCTTTCCGAGCAAATGATATCAAAGCTATACGAATCGGGAAAGATTTCAGAACAGGATTCCCTAAATATGGGTAAGGCTGAGCTTGAAAGAATACCTAAAGTTTCTGAAAAAGAGTACTATGAAACCTCATCTGCACAAAAGATGATGTATATCATTAATAATCTTGAGGGTAACAACATTGGGTATAACATACCTGTGGGAATTTTATTTGAAGGTGGGATTGAAAGGGTTGCCCTTGGGGAAGCATTAAAAACATTGATACAAAGGCATGAAGCATTTAGGACATCCTTTGAGATGATTGATGGGGAGCTTGTGCAAAGGATACAAGATGAAGTTGATTTTACTATAGAATATTTTGAGTCTGAGGAAGACGGAGTAGAGAAAATAATCGATGAATTTGTAAGACCGTTCGATTTAAGCAAAGCACCCTTAATAAGAGTAGGTCTTATAGAAATCCATGCTAGCAGGCAAATACTTTTGCTTGATGTACATCATATAGTCTCGGATGGAACTTCAATAATCAGGACTTTTGATGAAATAGTTTCTATATTAAGTGGTGAAAGCCTTCCGGCAATGGAGGTGCAATATAAGGATTTTGCCCAGTGGCAGAATGGCTTGTTTAGCACTGAGGTTTACAAAAAGCAGGAAGAATACTGGCTTAATAGGTTCAAGGGTGAAATTCCTATCCTTGATATGCCTACAGATTATCCTAGGCCTGTCCTTCAAAGCTTTGAAGGAAATAGGTTGCTATTTGATTTAGACAGTCATTTGATGGATAAATTAAATGTACTTTCCTCCCAAACAGGAGCCACCGTGTATATGATACTTCTTGCGGCATTAAATACACTAATGTATAAATACTCAGGACAGGAAGACATAATTATTGGTACTCCTATAGCGGCAAGAACTCATTTTGATACTGAAAGAATACTGGGGATGTTTATAAATACCCTGGCATTAAGGAATTTCCCAGAGGGAAATAAGGCCTTTACTGAGTTCTTGGAAGAAGTAAAAGAAAGCTCCTTAGAAGCATATGAAAATCAGGAATACAGGTTTGATCAGTTTGTGACAAAACTTAACGTAAAGAGAGATTCAAGCAGAAATCCTTTATTTACTGTTATGTTTAATATTGTTCCTTCTGATGAGCATATTATGGAACATCGTGGTGAATTAAAGTATTCCAAATATCCGGTTGAAAGTAAAACATCAAAATTTGACCTAACATTCCAGTTGATACCAGATGGTCATAATATAATATTATGGATGGAATATGCTACACGTCTGTTTAAGAAGGAGACGGTAGAAAGGCTTGTTCAGCATTACTTTAATATCCTTGAAGAGATAACCTCAAACCCTGAAAAAAAACTATCAGAAATCAATATGTTATCCCAAGAAGAAAAGGAGCGAATAATATACGGCTTTAACGATACGAAGGTTGAATTTGAACATCACCTGACGGTACACCACCTGTTTGAGCAGCAGACGAAAGTACGTCCAGACAATATAGCAGTAGCGTATGAAGGCCGTAGATTTACATATGGCCAGATCAACCAAAGGGCAAACAGGATAGCAAGGTACATGCTAAAGGCTGGCACTGGTAGAGAAGAAGCCGTAGTTGTCATGCTGGAGAGGGGACCCTTATTTGTAGAATCGGTACTTGGTATATGGAAAGCAGGGGGGGCTTACATACCTGTAAATCCAAAATACCCTACACAAAGGGTGCTTGATATATTTAAGGAATCTAAAGCTGCCTATGTGTTGACCTTATCAGATTATGTGACCCAGCAGCTTAGTGAGAACTATAAAGGCCGAATTATATACCTTGACCAGTGTGAAAAAGAGATTGAGGCTGAAAGTGGCGAAAACCTAGATCTAGATATAGACATAAATAGTTTGGCCTATGTTATATATACATCTGGTTCAACTGGTGTACCAAAGGGAGCTATGATAGAGCATCTTGGCATGATAAACCACATCCATGCGGAAATAAAGGAACTTTGTATAACTAACAACAGCATAATATCCCAGAACTCGCCTCAATACTTTGATGTATCTGTATGGCAGTTCTTTGCAGCCCTAACCATAGGAGCTCAAATTATCATCTATCCAGATGAAATAGTAAAGGATGTTGCAAGGTTTACGAATCGGATCATAGAAGATGGCATAACGGTCCTTGAGGTGGTACCTTCATACCTTGCTTTAATGCTTGAGTATGTGGAAAATACAGGGAATAAACCGGAAAAACTTCATTACTTGCTGATAACGGGAGAAACCGTAAAATCCGGCATAGTAAGGAAATGGTTTGACCTATGTCCAAATACTAAAGTAGTTAATGCCTACGGACCTGCAGAGGCAGCGGACGATATTACTCTATATACTATGGAAGCTGCTCATGAAGGAGAGAACATTCCTGTAGGCAAGCCTATACAAAATATGAATCTATATATAACAGATAAAAACATGAACCTGTGCCCTATCGGAGTAAAAGGAGAGATCTGCGTCTCTGGAACAGGTGTAGGAAGGGGTTATTTAAATGACCCTGAAAAAAACAGCCCATGTATTCCTTGAAGATCCTTTCAGAGAAGAAAAGGGGATAAGGCTGTACAAAACAGGAGACCTGGGAAGATGGCTGCCTGACGGGAATATCGAATTCCTGGGCAGAATAGACCATCAGGTTAAGATCCGCGGATACCGAATAGAGCTTGGAGAAATAGAAGCTCAGCTTCTAAAACATTCTTCAATAAAAGAAGTTGTGGCAGCAACAAGGGAAGACCCCCAAGGGAACAAGTACATCTGTGCATATATAGTTGGAGAAAGTGAATTGACAATACCGGAATTAAGGGAGTATCTCTCCAAAGATCTGCCAGACTACATGATCCCTTCATATTTTGTACAGTTGGAAAAACTGCCTTTATCAGCGAATGGCAAGGTAGATAGAAATGCCCTGCCTGCCCCTGATGGAAATATTAATACAGGGGTAGACTATGCTGCACCATTCGGTGAAATTGAGGAGAAGCTTGTACTGATATGGAGCCAAATCCTTGGAGTCCAGAAGATTGGAGTAAATGATAACTTCTTTGAATTAGGAGGAGACTCATTAAAGGCAACCAATCTTGTATCAAGGGTTCATAAAGAATTTGACATAGAATTTGCATTAAAAGAAGTGTTTATGGGTCCTACAATTTCGGCAATAGCAAAAAGTATTAAAAATAGACTTAACGATACAGTGGAAATCGAAGAAATTTTAAGCATGATTGAAAATCTATAAATAGGAATTAAAAAAGATGAAATAGAGAAGAGGGACGAAGTTATGGATAATTTGATGAAAAGAATAGAATCTCTTTCTCCAGAAAAAAGAAAGCTATTTGAGACGATGCTAAAAGAAAAAGGAAAAGATGTTTCAAAATATACGCCAAATGCCTTTTCTGGAATACCTTCTGCCAGAGAGCAGGAATTTTACCCTATGTCATCTGCCCAGAAAAGGCTGTATATACTAAACGAGCTTGAAGGAGCAGGTACTGCATATAACATGCCAGGCGTCGTACTGCTGGAAGGAAACATTGATGCAGTACGCTTCGAACAGGCATTCAAGGAGCTAGTAAAAAGACATGAGGCTCTGCGCACATCATTTCATATGGTTGAGGGTGAACCAGTACAAAAGGTTCATGATTACGTGGATTTCAGTATTACGTACCTGGAACTGGATGAAGAAAAAGCAGCAGAAATAGTCAAAGAATTCATAACGCCCTTTGATCTTAGCCAAGTTCCATTACTGAGAGTAGGACTTGTAAAAACGAACGAAGACAGGCGTGTTATGATGTTTGACATGCACCACATAGTATCAGATGGTATATCAGTCAATATACTTATGAGTGAGTTTTTGGATTTGTACCAAGGGAAGACCCTTTTGCCACTACGGATACAGTACAAGGATTTTTCTGTATGGCAGAAGGAGATGTTTGCCGGAGACTCAATAAAGAAGCAGGAAGAATACTGGCTCCAGACATTTAAGGGTGATATACAGGTACTGGATATGCCTACTGACTATCCAAGACCGGCGGTACAAAGTTTTGAAGGAGATGCTGTAAGCTTTGAAATAAACCCTGAACTTTCAGTCAAACTAAATAAGCTTGCAACAGATAATGGAGCTACCTTATACATGGTACTGATGGCTGCATATAACGTACTCCTGTCCAGATACACTGGACAGGAAGACATCATAGTTGGAAGTCCTGTAGCCGGAAGGCCCCATGCTGACCTGCAGGGTATCATTGGTATGTTTATAAATACCTTGGCCATAAGGAACTATCCTGAGGGAGAAAAGACCTTCGTCCAATTCTTGCAGGAAGTAAGGGAAAATGCGTTTTTGGCTTTTGAAAATCAGAACTACCAGTTTGAAGAACTTGTAGAAAAACTTAATCTCATGAGGGACATGAGCAGGAATCCTCTTTTTGACACTATGTTTGCACTGCGCACTTCAAACAAGACAGAATTTGCAGCATCGGGTATAAACTTCAAACAATACAACAACTGGCTGGAAGGCAGAAAGGCAAAATTTGACCTTATGCTTGAAGTGGTAGAGGGTCAAGAAGGTATAACATTTAACCTTGAATATTGTACCAGGCTGTTTAAGAAGGAGACAATAAAAAGGTTTGGAACCCATTATATAACCGTTCTTGAAGAGATAACGGCATACCCTGAAAAAAGGTTGTGGGAAATTGATGTACTGTTACAGGAAGAAAAACAGCAAATCCTATATACCTTTAACGCTACAGAGGCACAGTATCCTAAAAACAAGACTATCCATCAGCTTTTTGAAGAGCAGGCAGAGAAGAACCCTGATCATGTAGCTGTGGTATTTGAGGGTAAAAAGCTTACATATAGTGAACTCAATAAAAAATCAAATGGGTTGGCCCATGTATTAAGGGCTAAAGGAGTCAAACCGGACAGTATCGTAGGTATTCTGGCAGAACGCTCACTTGAGATGATAGTAGCAATCCTAGGGGTATTAAAAGCAGGAGGGGCATATCTTCCCATAGATCCAGATTATCCTGAGGAAAGAATAAGTCATATGCTGGAAGACAGCCGGGCAGTGATCCTGTTGACCCAATCACATTTTATAGACAAATATACATCAATAGGTACAGTAATAAATTTAGAAGATGAGCAGGAATATTCAGATGAACAATATAACTTATCGGAGGTAAATAAACCTTCCGATCTAGCTTACTTAATATATACCTCAGGCTCTACAGGTAAACCCAAAGGGGCAATGATAGAGCATAGAAACATAGTAAGGCTGTTATTTAACAGTAAAATGCAGTTTGATTTTAACGAAAATGATGTATGGACTATGTTTCATTCTATGAGTTTCGATTTTTCCGTATGGGAGATGTACGGGGCGTTGTTATATGGGGGCAGATTGGTGGTAGTTCCTAAAATGACAGCACGCAGCAATGTAGAGTATCTGAGACTTCTAAGGAATGAGAAGGTGACCGTATTAAATCAGACACCTTCAGCCTTCTATAATATAGCCAATGAAGAAGTATCATATGAAGAAAAAAAACTTAAGATAAGATATGTCATATTCGGAGGGGAAGCATTAAAGCCTGCATTGTTGAAGGAATGGAGAAAGAAGTACCCGCAGACTAGACTCATCAATATGTATGGAATAACCGAGACAACAGTGCATGTCACATATAAAGAGATAGAAGAGGAAGAAATTAGATCTAATGTGAGCAGCATAGGAAGGCCTATACCAACCCTTACAACATATGTAATGGATAAGAACATGAAAGTTGTTCCCATTGGAGTAGCCGGAGAGCTTTGTGTAGGAGGAGACGGAGTTTGCAGAGGATATCTTGGAAGACCGGAGCTTACAAAGGAAAAGTTCGTTCAAAATCCGTACAAGCCGGAAGAGAGGTTATATAGATCTGGAGACCTGGTCCGGTTATTATCTGATGGAGAAATGGAATACCTGGGTAGAATAGACCACCAGGTAAAGATAAGAGGCTTTAGGATAGAGCTTGGTGAAATAGAAGCACAACTGCTAAAGCATCCTTCAATTGAGGAATCTTTGGTGATTGCAAAGGAAGACCATCAGGGCAGTAAATACCTGTGTGCATATATAGCGGGAGAAAATGAGCTGACAATATCAGAACTAAGGGAGCATCTCTTAAAAGAACTGCCCGAATACATGGTACCATCATACTTTGTGCAGCTTGAAAAAATGCCATTGACAGCTAATGGCAAGATAGACAGGAAGGCATTGCCTGAACCCGAAGGTAATATAAATACGGGAATAGAGTATGAAGCGCCTATAGGCGAATTTGAAGAGAAGCTTGCACTGATTTGGCAAGACATCCTTGGAATTAAGAAGATAGGAAGAAATGACAACTTCTTTATGTTAGGTGGACACTCTTTAAAGGCTACAAGCCTTGTAGCGAGAATTCACAAAGAGTTCAATATAGACATGCCTCTTAAGGAAATATTTAAGGCTCCAATTATAGCGGAAATAGCAAGGTATATGAAGGAAGCAAAGGAGAGTATATATCAATCCATCCAAACTGCTAAAGAGATGGAATACTACCCTATGTCATCAGCCCAAAGAAGGCTGTATATATTAAATCAGTTTGAAGGAGCAGGGACAGCATACAATATGCCAGGCAGCTTGCTGGTTGAAGGCAGTATTGATCTGGAGCTTTTTCAGAAGACCTTCCAACAGCTTATAAATAGGCATGAGACCCTTCGAACATCTTTCCATTTCATAGAGGGTGAACCCGTCCAGAAGATCAATGATCCTGTGGGTTTTAGTGTAGTGTATCTAGAATCTGACGAAGAAAAAGTGGGGGAAATCGTAAAAGAATTTATAAAGCCGTTTGATCTTGGAATTGCTCCGCTGCTAAGAGTAGGCCTTGTGAAAACGGGAAAAGACAAGCATGTCATGATGTTTGACATGCACCATATCATATCTGACGGTACGTCCATGGATATACTGGTACATGAGTTCATGGATATGTATGGAGGAAATAACCCTTCTTCCCTCCGTATACAGTACAAGGACTATTCTGTTTGGCAGAAGGAACTATTTGCTGGGGACAAAATAAAGAAGCAGGAGGAATACTGGCTCCAGGAATTTAATGGAGAAATTCCCGTGCTGAATATGCCAGTAGATTACCAAAGGCCTGCGGTTCAAAGCTTTGACGGAGGTTTTATCCGTTTTGAAGCAGGCAGTGAGCTTACGGGAAAACTTATTAAGCTTGCAAGGGATAATGGGGCTACTCTTTACATGACATTGCTTGCTTCATACAACATACTGCTGTCTAAGTATACGGGGCAGGAAGATATTATAGTGGGAAGCCCTATAGCTGGAAGACCTCATACAGATTTACAAGACATAATAGGTATGTTTGTAAATACTTTAGCCATGAGGAACTATCCCCAGGGAGAAAAGACCTTTGCTGAGTTTCTAAAGGAAGTAAGGGAAAACTCTATAAGGGCTTATGAAAATCAGGACTACCAGTTTGAAGAACTGGTGGAAAAGCTTAATGTAAAGAGGGATATGAGCAGGAATCCTCTTTTTGATACTATGTTTGTATTGCAAAATACCGGCTCATCAGAATTGAAGATAGATAGGCTTAAGTTTATACCCTATACAAATGAATTTAGAATATCCAAATTTGACTTGACATTAAATGCTCGGGAAACCCAGGAAGGTATTGCATTTGATTTGGAATATGCCACAAGGCTGTTCAAGAAAGAGACTGTAGAAAGGTTTGCAGCCCATTACCTTAATGTTCTGGAAGAGATAACGGTTTATCCTGGAAAAAGGTTGTCAGAAATTGATATGCTTTCACAGGAAGAAAAGCAGAAAATACTATATGACTTTAACGATACAAAGGTCCGGTATCCTAAGGATAAGACTATACATCAACTGTTTGAAGAGCAGGTAGAAAAGACACCCAATAATATTGCTGTAGTGTTTGAAGATAAACAGCTGACTTATAAGGAAGTAAACGAAAAGGCAAACCAACTGGCCAGAAAATTAAGAGAAAAGGGAATAAAACCTGATAGTGTAGTGGGAATTATGGTAGAACGTTCCCCGGAAATGATCATAGGGATCATGGCTGTCCTAAAAGCTGGGGGGGCTTATTTACCCATAGCTCCTGAATACCCTGAAGACAGGATCCAGTTTATGCTTGATGACAGTGGCAGCCAAATTATTCTGATACAGGATAAATTTATAAATGCTAAAGGTAGTTACAGAAATGCTGAATTTATTAGCATAGAAAATCAGGAACTATTTACTGGGGATGTATCAAATCCAAAGTTAATTAGTAAACCTGAAAACTTGGCTTATGTAATATATACATCCGGTTCTACCGGCAAACCCAAAGGGGTAATGATAGAGAACTACTCCGTAATCAACCGGATCAACTGGATGCAGAAGCAATACCCGATAGCTGAAGGTGATGTGATCCTGCAGAAAACTCCCTATACCTTTGACGTATCGGTATGGGAATTATTGTGGTGGAGCTTTACTGGGGCCAAAGTCTGCCTGCTGATACCGGGAGGAGAAAAAAATCCGGAAGAAATCGTGAAGGCAATCGAAAAAAATAAAGTTACCACAATGCACTTTGTACCATCCATGTTGAGTGTATTTTTAGAGTATGTAGAGGAAAAGGGGATAATAGAGGAAATAGCAAGCTTAAAGCAGGTATTTGCCAGTGGAGAAGCACTGAACCTGAAGCAAGTAGAAAAGTTCAACAAGCTGCTGTACAAAGAAAAAGGAACAAGCCTGCATAACCTGTACGGACCAACAGAAGCAACAGTAGATGTATCCTACTTTGGCTGCTCCACGGAAGAAGAATTGGAGCTTGTACCTATAGGAAAGCCCATAGATAACATTAAGTTGTATGTTGTCAGTAAGGAAAAGGGCCTGCAGCCGATAGGAGTAGCGGGAGAACTATGCATAGCAGGGGATGGACTGGCAAGAGGGTACTTGAACAGACCGGAACTTACAGAAGAAAAATTCGCAGCAAACCCATTCGCACCGGGTGAAAGGATGTACAGGACAGGTGACCTGGCAAGGTGGCTGCCTGACGGCAACCTAGAATATCTGGGCAGGATCGACCATCAGGTAAAGATAAGAGGCTACAGGATAGAACTGGGTGAAATAGAGAACCGGTTATTAAAGCATGAAGCAATAAAAGAAGCGGTGGTATTGGACAAAGAAGGAGCTGACGGAAATAAGTATCTTTGTGGATACGTCGTACCGGATCAAGAAATAACCGTACAGGGGATGAGGGAACACTTGTCAAAAGAGCTCCCGGACTACATGATCCCTTCCTACTTTGTGCGGATGGAAAAGCTGCCATTGACCCCTAATGGAAAAATAGACAGGAAAGCATTGCCTGTGCTCGATAGCAATGTTAATACCGGCGTAGAATACGTAGTACCTTCGGGAGAAATAGAGGAGAAACTTGCGCTGTTGTGGCGGGATATCCTTGGAATAGAGAAGGTAGGAAGAAATGATAACTTTTTTATGCTTGGGGGACACTCGTTAAAGGCAACAAGCCTTGTAGCAAGAATTCACAAAGAGTTCAATATAGACATACCTCTTAAGGAAATATTCAAGACACCAACCATCTTAGAAATTGCCAGATATATTAAAGACTCAAAGGAAAGCCTATATCAGTCAATCCAACCGGCAGGAGAAATGGAATACTACCCTATGTCATCTGCACAAAGAAGGCTGTATATACTAAACCAGCTTGAAGGGGCAGGGACAGCATACAACATGCCTGGTATTATGCTGCTGGAAGGAAGCATTGATACAGCGCGTTTCCAGGAAGTCTTCAGGCAGTTGGTAAAAAGGCATGAGACTCTTAGAACATCGTTCCACATGATCGATGGTAACCCGGTCCAGAAGGTTCATGACCATGTGGAATTCAGCGTGATGTACTTTGAAACTAACGAAGAAAAAGCCGCAGAGTATGCTGGGGAATTTGCCAGACCTTTTGATCTTGGCAAGGCTCCTCTGCTAAGGGTAGAGCTTGTAAAAACGGGAGAAGACAGGCATCTTATGATGTTTGATATGCATCACATTATATCCGATGGTGTCTCCATGGACATACTGATTCGTGAGTTTATGGATCTTTATGAAGGAAACAACCCTCCAGCACTTCGGATACAGTACAAGGACTACGCTGTATGGCAGAATAAACTGTTTGATGAGGGCGGAATTAGCAGCCAGGAGGAATACTGGCTCCAAGCATTCCAGGGAGAAATACCTGTACTGAATATGCCGCTAGACTATCCAAGGCCTGTAATACAAAGCTTTGAAGGGGATTTTTTTAGCTTTGAAGCAGGCAGTGAGCTTACGAATAAATTAAACAAGCTTGCAAGGGATAATGGGGCTACGCTTTACATGACACTGCTCGCGGCATACAACATATTGCTGTCTAAGCACACCGGACAGGAAGACATAATCGTTGGAAGCCCTATAGCCGGAAGGCCACATTCAGACCTGCAGGATATCCTTGGTATGTTTGTAAATACCTTGGCTATGAGAAATTACCCCAAGGGAGATAGTACCTTTGTAGAATTCTTGAATGAAGTAAGAGAAAACGCTCTAAGGGCTTATGACAATCAGGATTACCAATTTGAAGAACTGGTTGAGAAGCTTAACTTGAAGAGGGACATGAGCAGAAACCCACTGTTTGATACTATGTTTACCATGCAAAATGCCTCTAAGGTAGAATTTGCAGTACCTGGTATAAGCTTCAGACCTTTTAATAACGGGTTAGAGTATAGAATATCAAAATTTGACCTATCCATTGATGCAATAGAGCGTGAAGATGGTATGGCTTTTAGCTTTGAATATTGTACTCGCCTTTTCAAAAAAGAGACTATAAAAAGGTTGGCGGCTCATTACCTTAACGTGTTGGAAGAGATAACCGCAAATCCGTTTAAAAGGTTGTCGGAAATAAATATGTTGTCCCAGGAGGAAAAACAGCAAATAATCTATGGCTTCAATGATACAAAAGTAGAATATCCTAAGGATAAGACCATACAAGAGCTATTTGAAGAACAAGTGGAAAAGACGCCTGATAACATAGCAGTAGTATTTGAAGATAAATACTTGACTTACGGAGAACTTAATGAAAAGGCCAATCAACTGGCTTGGATCTTAAGGGACAAGGGATTAAAACCTGACAGTGTAGTAGCTATAATGGTAGACCGGTCCATAGAAATGATAATAGGTGTAATTGCTGTATTTAAAGCAGGAGGCGCGTATTTACCCATAGACACCGAATATCCTGAAGAACGAATCAGATATATGATCGATGACAGCTTGGCTGGAATTATTCTTACGCAAGAACATCATAAAGAAAAAATTAAATTTGATCTTGATATTATAAGCTTTGATGACTGTGTGAATTACAACGGGAGAACAGAAAATCTTCCTGTCATTAATAAATCTTGTAATTTAGCATATGTCATTTATACATCAGGAACCACAGGAAAGCCAAAGGGGATCATGATAGAGCATAGAAGTCTTGTCAACATATCTTACGCATGGAAAAAGGAATATAGGCTTGCGGATATGGATGTAAAGCTGTTGCAAATCGCAAGTTTTTCTTTTGATGTATTTGTGGGAGATGTTTCGAGAACGCTGCTCAACGGAGGCCAAATGGTTATTTGTTCATCCGAGGAGAGATACGATCCTGCACGATTATATTCACTTATTAAAACCCATAAAATAACCATCTTTGAATCCACACCGGCACTGATTATTCCTCTTATGGATTATATCCATGATAATGCTTTGATTATTGATAGCCTCAAGTTGCTTATACTTGGATCAGATACTCTCTCTGTGGAAGATTATGAAAGATTACAATCCTGGTATGGAGAGAAACTGCGGGTTGTTAATAGCTATGGGGTTACTGAGTCCACCATAGATTCCAGTTATTACGAAAAGAGACTGGGAAGCTATTTGGAATCCGGGAGTGTACCTATCGGAAAGCCAATGCAAAATATAAAATACTACGTTGTTGACAAACACTTGAGACCTCAGCCTACAGGGGTTTTGGGTGAGTTGTGCATAGGGGGAGAAGGGCTTGCAAGGGGATATCTAAACCGGCCCGAACTGACAGCTGAAAAATTTGTACCTAACCCGTTTATACTAGGGGAAAGGATGTATCGTACAGGGGATCTGGCCAGATGGCTGTCTGATGGGAATATGGAATTTTTAGGAAGAGTAGATCATCAGGTAAAGATAAGGGGATTTAGAATAGAGCTGGGGGAAATAGAAGCACAACTGCTAAAGCACGTTTCAATAAAGGAAGCAGTGGTTATTGCAAGGGAAGATCAGAAGGGAAACAAGTATCTGTGTGCCTATGTGGCAGGGGAAAATGAATTAACAATAGCAGAACTAAGGGGACATCTCTTAAAGGACCTTCCAGACTATATGATACCATCCTATTTTATGCAGTTAAAAAAGCTGCCGCTGACTCCCAATGGCAAAATAGATAGGAAGGCATTGCCCGAACCTGACGGCAATATCGATGCTGGAATAGAGTATGTCGCACCCTTGGGTGAAGTGGAGGAGAAACTTGCGGGGTTGTGGCAGGATATCCTTAGTATAGAGAAAGTGGGAAGAAACGACAATTTCTTTGAGCTGGGGGGACATTCCTTAAGGGCAGCAAATCTTATTGCCAGGATTCACAAAGAGTTCAATGTAAACATACCGCTTAAAGAAATATTTAAGAGCCCAAATATGTCTGAAGTTGCCGAGTGCATCAAGATTGCAAGGGAGAGTGTATTTCATTCTATTGGGCCGGCTGGGGAGATGGAGTACTATCCAATTTCATCCGCCCAGAAAAGGCTGTATATTCTAAACCAGCTTGACGCAGTTGGGATGGCATACAACATGCCTGGTATTATGCTAATTGAAGGCAAACTCGATAAACTGCGCTTTGAACAGGCTTTTAGGGAGCTTGTTGACAGACATGAGTCTTTCCGTACCTCATTCCATATGATAGATGGTAAACCGGTACAAAAGGTCCATAGCAATGTGGATTTTAGTGTTATGTATATGGAAACCGATGAGGAAAGAGTTGCGAAAATAGCCAGTGAATTTATTAGGACCTTTGACCTTGATGAGGCTCCTTTACTTAGGGTTGGGCTTATAAAAGTTGGAGAAGACAGATATATTATGATGTTTGATAAGCACCATATTATATCTGACGGGGTGTCTGACGACATACTGGTAAGAGAATTTATGAGCCTGTATGAAGGTAAGGAACTTCCGGAACTTAAGATTCAGTACAAGGATTTTTCCGTATGGCAGAACAGGCTGTTTGCTGATGGGACAATTAGTAAGCAGGAAGAATACTGGCTCCAAGTATTCAAAGGAGAAATTCCTTTGCTTAATATGCCGCTAGACTACCCTAGGCCAGCTATACAGAGTTTTGAGGGAGATGTGATCAGTTTCAAAGCAGGCAAGGAGCTTGCTGTTAAACTGAACAAACTTGCAGTGAATAATGGTGCCACGCTCTACATGGTACTTTTAGCTTCATACAATGTCCTTTTATCCAAGTACACCGGACAGGAAGATATTATAGTTGGAAGTCCCGTTGCAGGAAGGCCGCATACTGATCTTCAGGACGTTATTGGTATGTTTGTAAACACGCTAGCCATGAGGAATCACCCTCAAGGTGGAAAGACTTTTGTGGACTTCCTTAATGAAGTAAGAGAAAACTCCTTAAGGGCTTACGAAAACCAAGATTACCAATTTGAAGAACTGGTAGATAAGCTTAACCTGGAAAGGGATCTGGGCAGAAATCCACTTTTCGATACTATGTTTGTACTGCAAAATATCGAGGCATCAGAAGTGAAGATGGATGGGCTAAGGTTTATGCCCTATGACAGTGAAGTAAGAATATCCAAGTTTGACTTGACTTTAAACGCTGAGGAAACAGAGGACGGTATTGCATTTGAATTGGAGTATGCTACCAGGTTGTTTAAGAAAGAGTCAGTTATAAGGCTTATTGCCCATTACCTTAATGTATTGGAAGAGGCAGCAGCCTTTCCTGAAAAAAGGCTATTAGAAATTGATATGCTGTCACAAGACGAAAAACATCAAATATTATATGAATTTAATAATACAAAAGCAGGATACCCTCGGGAAAAGACCATCCATCAGATTTTTGAGGAACAGGTGGAACGGACACCCAATAATATTGCTGTAGTGTTTGAAGATAAACAGCTGACTTATAGGGAGCTAAACGAAAAGGCAAACCAACTGGCCAGAAAATTAAGAGAAAAGGGAATAAAACCTGATAGTGTAGTGGGAATTATGGTAGAACGTTCCCCGGAAATGATCATAGGGATCATGGCTGTCCTAAAAGCTGGGGGGGCTTATTTACCCATAGCTCCTGAATACCCTGAAGACAGGATCCAGTTTATGCTTGATGACAGTGGCAGCCAAATTATTCTGATACAGGATAAATTTATAAATGCTAAAGGTAGTTACAGAAATGCTGAATTTATTAGCATAGAAAATCAGGAACTATTTACTGGGGATGTATCAAATCCAAAGTTAATTAGTAAACCTGAAAACTTGGCTTATGTAATATATACATCCGGTTCTACCGGCAAACCCAAAGGGGTAATGATAGAGAACTACTCCGTAATCAACCGGATCAACTGGATGCAGAAGCAATACCCGATAGCTGAAGGTGATGTGATCCTGCAGAAAACTCCCTATACCTTTGACGTATCGGTATGGGAATTATTGTGGTGGAGCTTTACTGGGGCCAAAGTCTGCCTGCTGATACCGGGAGGAGAAAAAAATCCGGAAGAAATCGTGAAGGCAATCGAAAAAAATAAAGTTACCACAATGCACTTTGTACCATCCATGTTGAGTGTATTTTTAGAGTATGTAGAGGAAAAGGGGATAATAGAGGAAATAGCAAGCTTAAAGCAGGTATTTGCCAGTGGAGAAGCACTGAACCTGAAGCAAGTAGAAAAGTTCAACAAGCTGCTGTACAAAGAAAAAGGAACAAGCCTGCATAACCTGTACGGACCAACAGAAGCAACAGTAGATGTATCCTACTTTGGCTGCTCCACGGAAGAAGAATTGGAGCTTGTACCAATAGGAAAGCCCATAGATAACATTAAGTTATATGTTGTGAGTAAGGAAAAGGGCCTGCAGCCGATAGGAGTAGCGGGAGAACTATGTATAGCAGGGGATGGACTGGCAAGAGGGTACTTGAACAGACCGGAACTTACAGAAGAAAAATTCGCAGCAAACCCATTCGCACCGGGTGAAAGGATGTACAGGACAGGTGACCTGGCAAGGTGGCTGCCTGACGGCAACCTAGAATATCTGGGCAGGATCGACCATCAGGTAAAGATAAGAGGCTACAGGATAGAACTGGGTGAAATAGAGAACCGGTTATTAAAGCATGAAACAATAAAAGAAGCAGTGGTATTGGACAAAGAAGGAGCTGACGGAAATAAGTATCTTTGTGCGTACGTCGTACCGGATCAAGAAATAACCGTACAGGGGATGAGGGAACACTTGTCAAAAGAGCTCCCGGACTACATGATCCCTTCTTACTTTATGCAGATGGAAAAGCTGCCATTGACCCCTAATGGAAAAATAGACAGGAAAGCATTGCCCGAGCCTGACGGAAGTATGAGTACGGGAACAGAATATGTAGCGCCGCGGAATGAAGTGGAAGAGAAACTGGTTGAAATATGGCAGGAAGTGCTTGGAGCAAAACAGGTAGGAATAAGGGACAACTTCTTTAAAATAGGCGGAGATTCTATACGTGCAATATCATTAGTCAGCACAATATGCAAAAAGTTGGATATAAACATCCAAATCAGGGATATATACATGAATCCTGATATTGAGAGATTGTCTGCATTCTTAAAAGTAAAAGATACGGAAGCTTTTAACAGTAAGATGGGTAAAGCAAGGGAAGAACTGGAGTTATTTAAACAGCGAATATTGATGAATGAAACTCTCTCAGAAAAGTTACCTTCGGACATGGAAGATATATATCCGATGAGTCACATAGAGCTGGGTATGATTTATCATTCCAAAAAAGACTATGAAAATGCAGTTTATCATGACCAATTTGCATTTCATCTGAATGACAAAGACTTTGATTTCCCAGCATTTAAAGAAGCGATGCTTCTAATGACGTCAAAACATGATATTTTAAGGACGGTTTTTAATTTAGAGGATTTTGAAACTCCTGTGCAAATTGTTTACAAGGGCAGTAGTCTTGATATTGAGCAGATAGATATCATGAATTTTAGCAGGACAGGGCAGGTTGAGTATATAAACAAATATTTGGAAAATGACAGAGCGAATCCGTTTGATATATCAAAGCCCCTTTGGAGGATAAGAATATTCAAACTTGACGCAAACCATATTTGTCTGGTTCTGATATTCCACCATGCTATCCTGGATGGCTGGAGTGTTGCTTCATTGATTACGGAAGTTTCAAACCTATACTCTAAGCTTAAGCAAGAAAAAGATTATATACCAACACGGCTTAAATGCAGCTATAAAGATTATATAGCAGACCAAATGACAATTAAGGACAACCAGGAAGTAATTAATTATTGGAGAGAGGAATTAAGTGAATATAAAAGGTTGAATATGCCTGCAAATATTCATGGAAAAACAAAAAAATCTTATAAAGTAGACCATGTAACACGCCATTTAAGTCAGGAATTTTTAGGTGATTTAAGAAGTACTACCAGAAGATATGATGTAAGCTTAAAGACACTTTGCTTTGCTGCATACACTTATATGCTCAATATGCTTTCATACGAGGATGACTTTGTCGTAGGTTTGGTAGAAAATAACAGACCTGTATGCGAAGATGGAGATAAGATGCTGGGGTGCTTCTTAAATACGGTTCCCGTCAAAATGTGTTTTGATAAAATCGATATATGGGAGGAATTGATAAAAGTTGCAGAAAAGAAATTAATAAACTTAAAGCTTTATGGAAGACTGCCTTTATTTGAGATCATAAATATCCTGGGCGGAAAAGAAAACAAAGAGGAAAATCCTTTATTTGATACCATATTCAATTATGTGGATTTTCATATATATAACGAGATAATAAACAAAGAAATCGGTGATGTTAAAGATAGAATTTCAGTTGATGAATATGAAGCAACCAATACAAGTCTTGACTTTACAGTAAGTAATACATTCGATGATCTTAATATAAGCTTGATCTACTCGGACAAAGTATTGGAAAGAAAACAGGCAGAAGAGTGTATAGACTATTTTATTAATATTTTAAATATGTTTATCCATAACCCCAAAGGGTCAGTTGACAAGCTTATTATATTAAGTCATGAAGAAAGAAAGCAGTTGCTGATAGACTTTAATGATACTAAGAAAGACTATCCGCAGGACAAAACCATACATGAGCTGTTTGCTGAGCAGGTGGAAAGGACACCTGACAACATAGCTGTGGTATATGAAGACAAGCACTTGACTTACAGGGAATTGAACGGAAAGGCAAATCATTTGGCCAGAGTATTGAGGAACAAAGGGGTAAAGCCTGACCGTATTGTAGGAATTATGGCCGAACGTTCATTTGAGATGATTGTGGGGATATTTGCCATATTGAAAGCTGGAGGGGCGTATCTGCCGATAGATCCTAATTATCCTGATACAAGGATAAAGTATTTGTTGGACGATAGTGGTTCCCAGATCCTTTTGACCTCCAGGACCTTTATGGAAAATAAGCAGATTGATGCGGATATTATATATCTGGAGGAAGAATATTTAAATGAAGAGAACTCAAAGCTTGAAAATGTAAACAAACCCTCGGACCTTGCGTACGTCATTTATACATCAGGTTCGACAGGGAAGCCCAAAGGTGGAATGATTGAGCATACTAGCGTTGTAAACATAATTACAGCCCTCCAGGCCATGTATCCGCTTAAAGCGGAAGACGCTTTTCTATTTAAAACAACTTATACCTTTGACGTATCCGTAGCTGAGATATTTGGCTGGTTCCTCAACGGAGGAAAGCTTGTAATATCACGCCAAGGTGTGGAAAAGGAAGCTATGGAGTTAGTAGAGGTAATAAACAAGCATAAGATAACCCATGTAAACTTTGTACCATCAATGCTGAATATAATGGTACATACTTTAAAAGATAATGGTATAAAACTGCCATCAACTCTCAGGTATATTTTTGCTGCTGGAGAAGCGCTGCCCAAAAAGCTTGTCCATGAGCTTTTCGATGTCTCAGAGAACACATCTCTGGAAAATATCTATGGGCCTACAGAGTCCACGATATATGCAGCGGGTTACAGTATAACAAAGAAAATAGCAGAAGAACTTATAACAGTACCTATAGGGAAAGCTTTACAGAATGTATACCTTTATATACTGGACAAGCACAACCAATTAACTCCTGTAGGAGTGGCCGGTGAACTTGTGATAGGTGGAAGCGGTCTTGCAAGGGGCTATTTGAATAGACCTGAACTGACAGCAGAAAAATTTGTACCTAACCCGTTTATTCCCGGCGAAAAAGTGTACCGCACAGGGGACTTAGTAAGGCGGCTTCCTGATGGGAACATCGAATTCATGGGCAGGATCGACCACCAGGTAAAGATAAGAGGCTTTAGAATAGAGCTTGGAGAAATTGAAGCACATCTGGTGAAGCACACTGCTATTAAGGAAGCAGTGGTTATTGCAAAGGAAGAGCAGCAAGGGAAGAAGTACCTGTGTGCATATATTGTAGGGGAAAATGAATTGACCATTTCCGAGCTAAGGGAGCATCTCTTAAACGAACTACCTGACTACATGGTACCAGCATATTTCATGAAGCTGGAACATCTGCCATTTAATGCCAACGGTAAAATTGATCGGAAAGCATTGCCTGAACCACAGGGGAATATTAATACCGGAGTAGAGCATGTAGTTCCTAGAAACGAAAGAGAAGAAATACTGGCCAAAGTATGGGAAGACGTACTAAAAACTGAAAACATCGGGGTAAAAGATAATTTCTTCAGCCTTGGAGGAGACTCAATAAAAGCCATACAGGTAATGTCGCGTCTTAACGTCCATGGGCTAAAGCTTGAAATGCGGGACTTATTCAAACATCCTGTAATTGAGGAACTCGTCGAATATATACAATCTACAAGCCGAAGAATTCATCAAGGCCCGGTAGAAGGCATAGTACCGATAACACCTATACAAAGATGGTTGTATAAACAAGACAGCAAGGATATCCATCATTTTAATCAGGAAATAATGATATATGGGCGTAACGGATTTGAAGAAGCTATTATTCGAAAAGTATTGTCAAAGCTTGTAGAGCACCACGATATTTTTAGAACAGTGGTAAAAATAGAGGATCAAAATATACTCCAATACAACAAAAACCTTGAAGGTGAACATTTTTCATTGGAAATTGTAGACCTTAGGGACAGCTATAATTACCGGGAAAAAATAGAGCTGGAAGCGTCGAGGATTCAGAGGAGCATGGACTTGTATAACGGTCCTTTAGTTAAGGTTGGTCTGTTTAAGACTAAAGAAGGGGACCACCTGCTAATAGCTATTCACCACCTTGTAGTTGATGGGGTATCGTGGAGAATCATACTGGAAGATTTGGACATAGGATACAGACAGGCGCTAAACAATGATGAAATAAAATTCAGTAACAAGACCGACTCTTTCAAAGATTGGGCACAGAGGCTTGATGAGTATGCCAATAGCCCTGAACTATTAAAAGAAATAAATTACTGGACCAATTTGGAAAAAACTGAAACAATACCGCTTCCAAAAGACCGAGAGATTGAAGAAAGAAGGTATATGAATAACAATAGCGTCAAGATCGAGCTGAGTATTGAAGAGACTGAGAAGATGCTAAAGCGGGTAAACCATGCTTATAACACAGAAGTAAACGACATATTGCTTACCGCCTTGGGATTAGCAGTGAGGGAATGGACCGGAAATGATAAGGTTCTGATCAGTCTGGAGGGGCACGGCAGGGAGGAAATCATTAAAGACATTGACATAAGCAGGACCGTGGGATGGTTCACCACCCAGTATCCCGTGGTGTTAGATGTCAGCGGACAACTCGATATTTCCCGCATGATCAAATCGGTAAAAGAAAACATCAGGCAGATACCTAACAAAGGGATAGGTTACGGCATACTAAAATATCTTACCTTGCCGGAAAACAAAGCCGATTTAAACTTTAATCTAAACCCTGAAATAAGCTTCAATTACCTCGGTCAATTCAACCAGGATAATGTAGACAATTTATTTGGAGTGTCTGATATTCCTGCCGGAGAGTCTACAGGACCAAACTATAAAAGTGAGTATTGTATTGATATTAACGGCGGAACTGTAGAAGGCGGGAAGCTGGAATTAAACTTTAGCTACAACCAGGGCGAGTATGAGAAGAGTACTATTGAAGGGGTAGCGGTGAGTTTTAAAAAGCATTTAGTAAACATAATAACCCATTGTGCAGAAATGGACTATTCAGAAGCTACACTCAGTGATTTTACAGTAGACGATCTGAATATGGATGAGTTTGAAGACGTATTGAATAACTTCGAATAAAAAGAGTTTGTATTTAAGGAGGAGTACTTATGAGTGATTTGAAGAAACAAAACATAAAAGATATGTACCGGCTCACTCCTATGCAGCAAGGGATATTGTACCACTATATGATGGATAAAAATTCAGACGCCTACTTTGAGCAGATATCACTTTCTATAAAAGGCATCCTGGACATTGATTGTGTTGAAAAGAGCGTTAATATCATTATTGAAAAGTATGACGCTTTGAGAACAATTTTTTTGTATGAAAATGTAGCCAAGCCCTTACAAGTAGTCATGAAGGAAAGAAAGCTGTCTGTCAGCTATGAGGATATTACCTCCCTTGCCGAAGAACTAAGGGATAGGTATATAGAAGAATACAGGGTTAAAGACAGAAAAAAGGGCTTTGACTTATCAAGGGATATTTTAACAAGATTAAGTGTAATTAAAACAGGCTACCAATCTTATAACATGGTATGGAGCTTTCATCACATCATTATTGATGGGTGGAGTCTCGCAAATATATTTAGAGAATTTATGGAAAACTATGAAGCCCTGATGAATATCTGGGATCGGGAGTCAGGAAAGGTATATCCTTACAGCCACTATATCAAATGGTTGGAAGGCAGAAATCAGAACGAGGCCGCAGATTACTGGGAAACCTATCTTAAAGGTTACGAGCATCAGACAGTCCTTCCCCAAAACGGCAGGTCTGCAAGTGATGATTTCAGGATTGAAGAAACGGAGTTTAAAATATCTGAACAAATAACTAGCGATCTTGAGAAGTTTGCAGCCAAAAACAATACAACCATGAGTACCATTATAAAGACCATATGGGGGATATTATTACAGCGGTATAACAATACCGATGATGTGGTGTTTGGTGAGGTGGTATCGGGAAGGCCTCATGAAATACAGGGAATTGAGAGCATGGTGGGTTTATTTATAAATACCGTTGCAGTAAGGGTGAGTTGTGATGAGGATAAAACTTTTACCGAACTGATCAAAGAGATGCAGCAATCGGTGCTTGAATCTGACCGGTACAGTTTCTATCCTCTGGCGGATGTGCAGTCAAAAACATGCTTGAAAGATGCCTTGATACATCATGTCATGGCTTTTGAAAATTACCCTATGGATGAAGCGGTTAATGCTTCATCCAGTAATGGCATTTTAAATGTAGTTGGAATGGAAATATTCGAGCAGACGAATTATGATTTTGGGATACTCGTTGATGGCGGTAAGGAATTATCTATTAAATTCAGTTACAACTCACTGGTATATGATGGTAATTTCATAGAAAAAATCAAGGGACATTTTCAGTCGGTAATAGAAATTGTAACCGATAATCCCGATATGCATATTAGGAATATTGATATACTCACCGAAGTGGAAAAGAAAGAAATAGTACACTGCTTCAATAATACAACGGAGGAATACCACAGGGAAAAGACCATTCACCAACTATTTGAGGAACAAGCGGTGAAGACACCTGACAATGCGGCAGTGGTGTTTGAGGGTAAGCAGCTAACCTATAGGGAACTCAATGAGAAGTCAAATCAGCTTGCAAGAGTGTTGAGGGATAAGGGAGTTAAACCAGACAGCATAGTGGGTATTATGGTAGAACGCTCACTGGAGATGGTCATAGGTATATTTGGCATACTTAAAGCCGGAGGGGCATATATGCCTATAGATCCTGACTACCCTAAGGCAAGAATCGAATATTTACTCGAGGACAGCGAGATAGGGGTGCTGATTTCCCAAAAGCAATTCCTGGAGAAAGTGGAGTTTTACGGGAAGTATATAGACATAGAAGATGAAAGCCTTTATGCCGGAAACCCTATGAACCTGGAAGTGGTATGTTCACCGCAAAATTTGGCATATATCATTTATACATCTGGGTCTACAGGAAAACCTAAAGGGGTTATGGTAGAACATAAAGGGGTAGCAAATCTGGAGGCGTTTTTCAAGACCCGCTTAAATGTAAGTGAAAGCGATAGGATTATTCAATTTGCATCAATTTCATTCGACGCTGCAGTTTGGGAAATATTTATGGGACTATTGGCAGGAGCAACACTATATATATCTTCAGGCGATATTATCAATGACTATCGAAGATTTGAAGAATACCTAAATGAAAATGAGATAACTATTGCTACTTTACCACCTCCGTATCTGGCAAATATGGACCCGGAAAAAGTAACTTCCTTAAAGAAGGTAATTGCAGCAGGTTCGGCTTCCACTCCCGAACTTTTAAAGAAATGGAGCAACAGGATTTCATATATAAATGCTTATGGACCTACTGAGACAACCGTATGTGCAACGGTATGGAAAGCAGATGATTGTGAGACGGCCGATAAGTCGGTACCTATTGGTAAACCTATTACCAATACCCGGGTGTTTATAGTTGATGAAAACAATAATCTTAAGCCCATAGGTGTTGAGGGTGAACTCTGTGTTTCCGGGGCAGGATTGGCGAGAGGATACTTGAAAAAACCGGAACTTACCAGGGAAAAGTTTGTACCGAACCCATTTATGCCTGGAGAACTGATGTATAAAACAGGAGATCTTGCAAAGTGGCTTCCTGACGGGAATATTGCATTTGCCGGCAGAAAAGACCACCAGGTTAAAATAAGAGGGTATAGAATCGAGCTTGAGGAAATAGAAGCAGCCCTTTTGAAGCATGCTGATATAAATGAGGCGGTGGTCATTGACCGGGAGGATTCAAGTGTAGGCAGGTATCTTTGCGCTTATATAGTGTCTGACCGAGAAGTGACAGTGACCGAAATAAGGGAGCTTATATCTAAAGAGCTGCCCGATTATATGATTCCATCCTATTTTATGAGGATAGCAAAAGTACCGTTAACCATAAATGGAAAATTGGACAGAAAGGCGCTGCCGCTGCCTGATGGAAGAATAAATACAGGAACAGAGTATGCAGCGCCTTCAGGTGAAGTGGAGGAAAGGCTTGCGCTGCTGTGGCAGGACATCCTTGGAATAGAGAAGGTAGGAAGAAATGATAACTTCTTTATGCTCGGAGGACACTCGTTAAAGGCAACAAGCCTTGTAGCAAGAATTCACAAAGAGTTCAATGTAGACATACCTCTTAAGGAAATATTCAAGACACCAACCATCTTAGAAATTGCCAGCTACATTGAAGACTCAAAGGAGAGCCTATATCAGTCCATTCAACGTGCTGGGGATATGGAATATTATCCCATGTCATCCGCCCAGAAAAGACTATATATATTAAACCAGCTTGAAGGAGCTGGAATCGCCTACAATATACCTGGCATAATATTGCTGGAAGGTACTGTTGATAAAGCACGTTTTGAGCAGGCTTTTCATAGTCTGATAGAAAGGCATGAGAGCTTTCGAACCTCCTTCCATATGATCGAGGAAGAGCTGTCTCAGAAAGTCCATGACAAGGCGGACCTAAGTATCATGTACCTGGAAACCAGTGAAGAGAAGGTTCCCGAAATAGTGGAGAAATTCATAAGGCCCTTTGACCTTGGAAAGGCTCCACTATTAAGAGTTGGACTTGTAAAGATTGGAGAAGCCAGACATATTATGGTGTTTGACATGCATCATATCATATCGGATGGAGTGTCCAACGACATACTGGTAAGAGAGTTTATAAGCTTATATGAAGGGAAAATACTTCCTCCACTGCGTATACAGTACAAGGACTACTCAGTTTGGCAGAGGGAATTGTTTGCAGGAGCTGCCATAAGTAAGCAGGAGGAATTCTGGCTCCAGACCTTTCAGGGAGAGATCCCTGTGCTGGATTTATCCACCGACTACCCAAGACCCGCAGTACAAAGCTTTGAAGGAGACTACATCAGCTTTGAAGCTGATAGCGAGCTTGCGGTTAGACTTAACAAGCTTGGATCAGACAATGGAGCTACATTATATATGACGCTTCTTGCTGCATACAATGTGCTGTTATCTAGATACACTGGACAGGAAGATATTATTGTGGGAAGTCCTATAGCTGGAAGGCCTCATGCTGACCTTCAAGACATCATAGGTATGTTTGTAAACACTCTGGCCATGAGAAACCACCCGCAAGGAGAAAAGACTTTTATTGAATTCTTGAAAGAAGTTAAAGAAAATGCTTTGAAAGCATACGACAATCAGGACTATCAGTTTGAAGAATTAGTGGATAAGCTGGACATAAGGAGGGATATGAGCAGGAATCCCCTCTTTGATACCATGTTTGCCATATACAATGTTGGAAAAGCAGAGCTCATAACGTCTGATCTAAGCTTCAAGCCGTACAACAAAGGGATAGAAGGCAGAATATCAAAATTTGACATCACCTTAAATGCATTTGAGACTGAGGATGGTATAGCCTTTGAACTCGAATACTGTACAAGACTGTTTAAGAAAGAAACAGTTGAAAGACTTGGGGCTCATTACATCAATTTGCTGGAAGAAATTGCAGCATACCCCGAAAAAAGGCTTTATGAAATCGAAATGTTATCACAGGAAGAAAAACAGCAAGTATTATACAGCTTTAACGATACTGCTCTCGAATATCCCCTGGATAAAACCATACACCAAATGTTTGAGGAGCAAGTGAAAAAGACTCCTGATCATATTGCAGTGGTTTTTGAAGGTAAACAATTAACCTACCGAGAACTGAATCAAAAGGCAAACCAATTGGCCAGGGCATTAAGAGAAAAGGGAGTAAAGCCTGATGATATTGTAGGCATAATGGTGGACCGCTCGCCTGAAATGGTTATAGGTATAATGTCAGTAATCAAGGCTGGGGGGCGTACCTTCCTGTAGATCCTAATTATCCATTGGAAAGAAAAAGGTATATGATGGAGGACAGCAAGGCCAAAATTTTACTCACCCAAAATCATCTTATGGATCGTGATGATTTCGATGGTGAGATTATTGATTTATCTGATTATGATTATAATTTTATAAACGATGTGAATATAAAATGTATAAATAAGCCTGGTGATACAGCGTACATCATCTATACCTCTGGCTCAACGGGAAACCCTAAAGGTGTTTGCATTGATAATAAGAGTGTATTAAACCTGGTAGAGGGTTTGTTCCAGAGAATATATAGCAAATATGAATCACCGTTGAATGTTTGCCTCATTGCCCCTTATGTTTTTGATGCTTCGGTGCAGCAGATTTTCGCAGCACTGCTAATGGGGCATGCATTGTACATTGTACCGGAGGAAGCAAGGAAAGACGGTAAAAAGCTGCTGGACTTCTATAGTGAAAATAGGATTGATATTTCGGATGGAACGCCCATACACGTAAATATGATGTTAAATTCTCCTCCTATAGATAATAACCTAAAAGTGAGACATTTTATTATAGGCGGAGATGTTCTTCCATTTGATGCAGTAAAAGACTTCCTAAGCAGATTTGAGGATGTGCAACCTTGCATCACAAATGTTTATGGTCCTACCGAATGCTGTGTGGATTCTACGGAATATTTGATTACTGCGGCGGGGCTTAGTAGATTGGATAATATCCCCATAGGCCGTCCTTTGCCAAACACCAGAGCATATATACTTGGTAAGAAATTAGAAGTAAATCCTATAGGTATCGCTGGGGAATTATATATATCTGGGGATGGTCTTGCCAAAGGCTATTTAAACAAGACGGGGCTTACTGCAGAAAGATTTGTATCTAACCCGTTTATAAAGGGAGAAAGAATGTATCGTACTGGGGACTTGGCAAGATGGCTGCCTGACGGGAATATAGAATTTTTAGGCAGGATGGACCACCAGGTAAAGATAAGGGGATTTAGAATAGAACTTGGAGAAATAGAGGCTCAGCTATTAAGACATGCTTCAATAAAAGAAGCTGTGGTTATTGTAAAGGAAGACCAACAGAAGAACAAGGATCTGTGTGCATATTTCGTTGGGGAAAATGAACTGACAATAACTGAACTAAGGGAATGCCTTTCAAAAGAATTGCCCGAGTATATGATCCCGGCATACTTCATGCAGCTGGATGAAATGCCTTTGACAGCCAATGGTAAGATAGACCGGAAGAACTTGCCCCACCCTGCTGCTCATTTAAATACTGGAGTAGAGTATGAAGCACCTTCAGGTGAAGTGGAAGAGAAGCTTGTACAATTGTGGCAGGATATCCTGGGGGTTGAGAAAATAGGGAGAAATGATAATTTCTTTGTGCTTGGGGGGCACTCATTAAAAGCAATAAACTTTGCAGTCAAAATTCACAAAGAGTTCAATGTAAATATATCTCTTAAGGAGATATTCAAGCTGCCGACAATTGCAGAAATTGCCAAGTACATCCAGGAAGCCCAAGAGAGTATTTATCAATCTATCCAGCCCACTGGAGAAATGGAATACTATCCTATGTCGTCTTCCCAAAGAAGGCTGTATATATTAAATCAGCTTGAAGGAGCAAGGGTGGCATACAATATGCCAGAGTTTATGTTGTTAGAAGGCAGTATTGATATAGAACGTTTTGAGAAAGCCTTAGATCAGCTGGTAAAAAGGCATGAGGCTTTCCGGACCTCCTTCCATATGGTAGATGGTGAACCGGTGCAGAAGGTCCATGATGAGGTGGAATTTAGTATCATGTACATGGAAACCGGCGAAGAAAAAGCCTCAGAAGCAGCAAATGAATTCATAAGGCCATTTGACCTTGGCAAGGCTCCTTTACTAAGAGCAGGGCTCGTAAAAATTAGAGAAGACAGGCATGTCATGATGCTTGATAAACACCATATCATATCTGACGGGGTGTCGGATGAAATACTGGTAAGAGAATTCATAAGTTTGTATGAAGGAATGAATCTTCCAGCACTTCAGATTCAGTACAAGGACTATTCCGTATGGCAGAATAAATTGTTTGCTGACGGCACAATCAGTAAACAAGAAGAATACTGGCTCCAGGCATTTAGGGGAGAAATACCAGTACTTGATATGCCGGTAGACTACCCAAGGCCGGCTATACAGAGTTTTGAAGGCGATATGGTCAGTTTTGAAACAGGCCGGGAACTTGCACATAAACTGAACAAGCTTGCCGTGGATCATGGAGCAACACTGTATATGGTGCTTCTAGCTTCATACAATGTGCTTCTTTTCAAATACACCGGACAGGAAGATGTCGTAATTGGAAGCCCTATAGCAGGAAGGCCACATACAGATTTGCAGGACATCATAGGCATGTTTGTCAATACCCTAGCTATGAGGAATTACCCTCAAGGTAAAAAGAATTTCAGCGAGTTTTTGATGGTAGTAAAAGAAAATGCTCTAAGGGCTTATGAAAACCAGGATTACCCATTTGAGGAACTTGTGGAGAAGCTTAGCATTAAGCGGGATTTGAGCAGAAATCCGCTGTTTGATACTATGTTTGTCTTGCAAAATAAAGAGGCATCAGAATTTAAGATGAATGGGCTAAGGTTCATGCCCTATGATAATGAGTTCAGGGCGTCCAAATTTGATTTGACCCTAAACGCCCAAGAGACCCAGAATAATATTGTATTTGGGTTAAAGTATGCTACTCGTCTGTTTAAGAAAGAGACAATAGAAAAACTTGGGGTCCATTTCATCAATGTACTGGAAGAGATCACAGCTTACCCCGAAAAGATGCTGTCCGAAATAAATATACTATCTCAGGATGAAAAACAGCAAATACTAAATAGTTTTAATGATACAAAGGCAGAATACCCTAGGGATAAGACTCTACATGAGCTGTTCCAAGACCAAGTGGAAAGGACACCTGATAATGTAGCTGTAGTGTTTGAGGACAAGCAATTAACCTACAGGCAGCTCAATGAAAAGGCAAATCAGCTTGCCAGAGCACTTAGAAGTAATGGTGTAAAGCAAAACAGCATAGTTGGAATAATGGTAGAAAGATCCGTAGATATGCAGGTTGGAATACTGGGAATTTTAAAAGCAGGAGGTGTCTATTTACCAATTTCAACCAAACTTCCTGAACTAAGAATAAAAAAATTACTGGAAGATAGTAATGCAACTATGCTGTTGACGCAATCACATTTAGCGGATAAAGCAGAGTTTTACGGTAATATATTACTGCTTGATTCCCCTGAAATATACATTGGAAGTGCTGAAAACCTTGATAAAATAAATAAACCAGAGGACTTAGCTTATATCATTTATACATCGGGATCTACTGGAGTTCCGAAGGGTTCAATGATAGAGCATCGAAGTGTAGTTAACTTGGTTTATGGACTAAGAAAGCTTGTCTATGAAAATTATGATAATTATTTAAATGTTGCCCTTGTGTCCCCTTACTTTTTTGACGCATCTGTAAAACAAATATTTGCGGCTTCTCTCCTTGGCCATACGCTGTTTATAGTTCCTGAGGATACAAGGCTAGATGGTGAGGGCCTTCTAAAGTACTATAACAGGAATTCAATTGCTGTTTCAGACGGAACACCAGCACATATAAAGCTTTTAACAGATACTGCCAGGCCTGGCGAAAGTCTTTCAGTTATGCAGTTTATTATCGGAGGGGAAGAACTTTCATGTAAAGGTATACAAGGTTTCTATGATCGGTTTAAAGATAATAACCCTACTATAACAAACGTTTATGGTCCAACAGAATGCTGCGTAGATTCAACTTATTACCATTTAAGCCGTGAGAAGGTGAGAAATCTAACAAGTATACCTATAGGTATGCCATTGCAGAATTATAAGATATATATACTTAATGAAGACATGAATATCTTACCGGTTAATACAACTGGTGAAATATATATATCTGGAGATGGGCTGGCAAAAGGCTATTTGAACAAACTTGAATTGACTACGGAAAAATTTGTAGCTAATCCTTTCAGCTCTGGAGAAAGAATGTATCGTACCGGTGATCTTGGAAGGTGGCTTCCTGACGGAAACATCGAATTTATAGGCAGAGTAGACCATCAGGTAAAGATTAGGGGCTTTAGGATAGAGCTTGGGGAAATAGAAGTGCAGCTATTAAAGCATCCTTCAATAAAAGAAGCTGCGGTAATTGCAAAGACAGACCAGGAGGGCAACAAGTATTTGTGTGCTTATATAGCAGGGGAAAGTGAATTTACAATATCAGATTTAAGGGCGCTTCTCTTAAAAGAACTTCCCGATTACATGATACCACAATACTTTGTTCAGCTGGAAAAGCTGCCTTTGACAGCCAATGGCAAAATAGATCGGAATAATTTACCCCAAAATGACGGTACTTTAGCTACATCAGTAGAGTATGTAGAGCCTTGCGGTGAAGTTGAGGAGAAGCTTGCACTGCTGTGGCATGATGCCCTTGGAGTACAAAAAATTGGTGTGAATGATAACTTCTTTGAACTGGGAGGATACTCACTGAAGGCAATATCCCTTATAAGCAGAATTTATGAACAGTTAAATGTTGAGGTACCACTAAAAGACTTTTATATGGCCCCAACCATAAAGGAAATTGCCCGTTTTATACACAATACGTACGCCAATGATTATATTACACCAAGTCCGGCAATTCATTTTAATTCAGCAATGGAGAGTCTTATGTTTGCATTCCCTCCAGGAGGAGGAAATGGAATAGCTTATGGTAGTTTATCAAAACAAATGAATGCTTATTCCATATATTCCTTTGACTTTATAGAAAATGAGAGCAGGATGGAGGAGTATGTGAAGGCAATTACTTCTGTCAAACCCGAGGGCCCATATATTCTATTTGGTTACTCGGCAGGAGGTAATCTGGCATTTGAAGTTGCTAAAGTATTAATTGAAACTGGACATCATGTATCCGATATAATCTTTCTGGATTCGGCTAAATCATTTGTCCTTATTGAGGAAGAAAGCGAAGATGCTAAGAAACTTGCTGAGCAACAGGATAAAGAATTTATAGAAGAAAATGAGAAACTTATAAAAGGCATGTTTGGAGATAACCAGGCAGTTATTGAAAAGGCCATTGAAAGAATGAGAAATTATCATAAATACACTAGAAGTGTTATAAACTCGGGACAGATAAACTCCAATATCCATCTTATTATATCACAGCAGCAAGACAATGAAGGTGAAGCTGATTTATGTGAAGGATGGAGAGAGGCAACAACGGGAGAGTTCAAAGTATATAACGGATTTGGCAGTCATTTTGATATGTTAAGTACAGGATATATAGATAAAAATGCGGCTATTATTAAAGAAATATTGGAAGAGATCAACCAATAGTTCAGATATAAGGGGTAGATATAATGGATAAGATTAAATTGTTTTGTCTGCCGTATGCAGGAGGTTCTGCAGCAGTATATAAATATTGGGAACAATACTTGCATGATAGGATTGAGCTTTTCCCGATTGAGCTTGCGGGAAGAGGCAGCAGGATTGGTGAACCGTTTTACGGAAGTGTTGAGGAAGCGCTTGAAGATATACACCGTATTATCATAAGCAACCTTGAAGAACAACCTTATGCGTTGTTTGGCCACAGTATGGGCAGTGTACTTGTATATGAACTTGCCTATAGAATAAAGGAGCTCGGACATCCATATCCTGTCCATATGTTTATTTCCGGCAGATATCCTCCGGGTTTTGTAAGTAAGAAGAAGGTACTCTATGATTTGCCGGATAAGGAGTTTGTGGATGAGGTATTTAAGCTGGGAGGCACGCCCAAAGAGGTTCTGAAAAGCAATGAATTAATGGAGTTGTTTTTACCGATACTCAGAGCGGATTTTAGAATTACTGACACATACAGGCACATTGAAAAAAACGCTAAGCTTGACTGCGATATAAGTGTATTGTGGGGAAAAAGAGAAAAGGGAGCCACTATTTTTGACGTTGCAAAATGGCATGATTATACGTCCAAAAGTTGTAAAATTCATATGTTTGACGGGGATCATTTTTTTATACACGATTACAAAAAGGATGTAGCAGCAATAATAAATAGTAGTCTCATCGACTTTGCAGACAATGGTATGTGAAGACTAAAGTTTATTTAAAATTTAATATGAAATCAAGAGGCTAAGTTTTTAGGTTGACTTTAATGACCTGTAGACTTAGCCTCTTTCCAGTCTAATCAAAAATTTCAAGAAAGTAGAACCTACGTCCTATTGGAATTATTTTCATGTTTCTGTATTATCAGAATTGTAATCATTTGTTTAAGCGCTTTAATTATGGAATGAACTTGAAGTATTTGTGAAAACAAAGGGGGGAAATAGTGCTGATAAATGTTGAAAATGAGCAACACAGGAAAATATCAGAAGAAAAATACAAGGAGGTTTGAAAATGACTAGCAAAAAGTTTTCTTTTAAAGCCACATCACTTTTGGTAGTTTTAGCAGTATTCTTATCCACCTTTTGCGCAGTCTTGCCGGTGAGCGCAGCCGCTAGGGGAGCATGGGCACCAAATACTGCCTATGCAGTAAATGATACAGTAACATATAGTGGAAGTACTTATACCTGTCGTCAGGCACATACTTCCCTCGTAGGTTGGGAACCACCTATTGTTCCTGCTTTATGGGAGAAAGGCGGCAGCGGAACTACGCCACCTACAACACCGCCAACAACGCCACCAACAGGTCCTTCAGTAACAAAGCCTTCCGAAGTTCCAAGCCACATATGGACATACACAATGAATGCGGGCGATAAATTCGGTAAAGGCGGAGATTTTGCTTTATTGCTGAGTGCTGTGATCAAAAAGGAAAGCAGCTTTGGAGCAGGCTTACCAGGCAGTCCATCAGCCGGCGACGGATTGATGCAGGTAGAACCAAACACACGTAATGCTTATTTATCTCAATTCAGCTCAAAATTTGGCCGTGCTTATAATCACGGCAGTGAACAAGATCAGGTATGCTTGGGCGGACTGATTTTAAATGAAAAGATTACTAGATTCGGCAACATATATAATGGCTTATTACACTATAACGGAGGAGATAACTGGTATCCGGGAGCTACAGACTCTTATGGCCGTCCTATTCTGGCCAATCAATATGCAGATGCAGTTTACGCTACTTATAAGGGCTATGGCGGTAAGAACTAAGGTGGATTTTAAAAAAAGATAAGCAAAATCGGGCTGAAAAATGCGTTTTTTCAGCCCGATTTTTTTAGGGCCTGTACGCAAACTGTACAACTCGTAGAAATCTAGTAAAATAAGGCACATGAGACGAAGATAATGAGTTAACGGATGAAGAATGGAATATAGTTGACCCCCTGTTGCCCCCAGCCCGAAAAAAACAGGGAGGACGTCCGCCCAAGGATCGGCGCCAGATGCTCAATGCCGTGCTTTGGGTTGCTCGAACGGGCGCGCCATGGCGGGATTTACCGAGTTACTATGGCCCTTGGTCTTCAGCCTACAGCTTTTTCTGGCGGCTACAAAAAGCGAATATTTGGGGTGAAATACTGAAGCATTTCGCCATCGAGCCGGATTGGGAGCAGGTCATGGTCGATGCCACCATCGTCCGCGCCCATCAACATGGAGCGGGCGCAAAAGGGGGCAGGACCGGCAAGCAATCGGACGTTCGCGCGGAGGATTAACTACCAAAATTCATGCGATGGTGGATGCGCTCGGCTATCCGCTGCGTTTCGAATTGACGCCAGGACAAGACCACGATTCTGTCACCGGCTATCGCCTTCTTCATGAACTGGACTTCTGCCCGGGCGAAGTGTTGGCTGATCGCGCCTACGATACCAATGCCATTCTGGAGCTTTTGCAAAGCCGAGCGATCACTCCGGTTATCCCAAGCAAACGCAATCGGCGGGTAAAGCGCCCGTTAGATTCTGAAACGTATAAAGAGCGACACTTAATTGAATGCTTTTTTCAACAAAGTAAAAAACTATCGACGCTTGGCCACTCGCTATGAAAAAACAGCGAACATGTTCATGGCTTTTTTGACGCTGCTTTCAATTCGTTTATGGCTCAAATAGGTTTGCGTACAGGCCCTAGAGAATTGTACAATTAAATTTTTGAATAAGAACAAAGAGAAGGTTCTAAAACAGGCATTCTCTCTAAAAAATATGTACAATATACTATTTGTGAAAAGTTATGTAGATACTCGAGCATTTGAAGTCCAAAGAAGAAGCGGTTATTATCAACACGACTTCGTCACTTGGATTCGTGCCACTGGCGGGTGCTGCTGTTTATAGTGCGACGAAAGCAGCGCTCCATTCCTATACGCTATCCCAACGGTACATGCTTAAAGACACATCGGTGAAAATCCTGGAAATTGCGCCGCCAGGGGTTCAAACGTATTTCAATAACGATCCGAGCTCTATGCTACTAGCATCATTCATTGATGAAACGATGAAGGTACTTGGTACGGATGCGGACGAGGTTCTAGTGGAAGAAGCGAAAGTATTTCGAAACAACCCGGGCCCGAACGAAGGTATTTTTGTGAACCAGTTAAACAATATGATGTTTGAGCCGCCAAAGGGTCATTAATCCGTTTAATACTTAGCGTATATTTTCGTTAATTATCTCAACTCGCTTTTAGAAAATCCTTGATTATCAAGGGCGTGTACATCGAAGACATGTAAACAACGTATTCGCCTTGACAATGAGCCTCGCGGCATCGGAGTCTAAACACGTGCGCCGATGCCCATAGGACACGGTTTACCTAGGGCTTGCTGAACGAATCAAAACTCCAACAGGCACAAGGGTTTAGGGCCTCTTATGTCGAAGGAAAACGGGGCAGCCCCGTGAAAAACCGTGCACTTGGAGGCGTCAGGATTGTATCAGCGAACCGAGAACCAGATGAACCTGCCCGTCGACTTTTTTCTGCCGTTCGGCGGAAAGCTCGCAGAAGATAACCGCTGGGTGCTGCTGGCCCAGATGATTCCGTGGTGGATGCTCGAAGAGAAGTATGCGAAAAACTTCAAGAAAAGCCTCAAGGGCCAAAAAGCCGTTTCGATCCGTATCGCGCTCGGCGCACTCATCATCCAGGAGCGGCTTGGCACCGATGATCGGGAGACACTTCGTCAGATTCTGGAGAACCCGTATCTGCAGTACTTCCTCGGTCTGCCGGAATATCGGTACCGCCGTCCGTTTCATCATTCTCTCATGACGCATTTCCGCAAGCGATTGGGTGGCGAAATTCTGGAGGAAGTGAATGAATGGATCGCTCTGGAAGAAGCGCGCAAGTGTCGGATGATTCATCGGACGACGATGAACCTGGCAGCGGAACTGACGCAGCGTCCGGTAAGCCTTCAGAAACGCAGCCACAGCAGATGGAACTGACGAACGAGGGCGAACTGCTGCTGGACGCTACCTGCGCGCCGGCGGATATCGCCTACCCGACGGATTTGTCGTTACTGAATCAGGCCAGAGAAAAGCTGGAGAAGATCATCGACATCCTGCACGAACCGGAACGTGGAAAGACCCGCAAGCCCAGAACATACCGAGAGCGTGCCCGCAAAGCCTATCTGGCGGTTGCCAAGCAGCGGCGCGTGAAGCCGCGCGCGATGCGAAAAGCGATCGGCAAGCAGCTCAGGTTCGTTTCCCGTGATCTGCGCATGATCGCCGAACTCGCCGATATGACGAGCGGCCTGCCGCGGCGTTTGTACAAGGAACTGCTGGTCATTCAAGAGCTTTATCGTCAGCAGCAAACGATGTATGACAAGCGGACACACAGCATATCGGATCGGATTGTCAGTATCGCACAGCCACATGTCAGACCGATCGTGCGCGGCAAAGCCAGGGCAAACGTCGAGTTCGGAGAGAAGCTGGCGATTAGCGTGGTGAACGGCTACGCTTTCCGCGAGCATCTGTCGTGGGATAGCTACAACGAAGGGCAGACATTGCAGGACGCCGTAGAGCGTTACCGCGCCAGATTTGGTTATTATCCCAAAGCGGTGCTGGCCGACCAGATCTATCGAACCCGCGACAACTTGCGCTTCTGCAAAGAGGGAATTCGCTTAAGCGGACCGCAGTTGGGTCGTCCGTCAGCCGATCAGCAGGAGAAAAAGAAAATCGCCAAGACGGATGCAGCCGCACGCAATGCGGTGGAAGGCAAGTTCGGCGAAGGCAAGCGCAGTTATGGGTTTGGCCGTATTCGAGCACACCTTCAGACGACGAGCGAGACCGTGATCGGGCTGCAACTGCTGGTGATGAACCTTGAAAAGAGACTTCGGGTTCTCTTTTTGTCTATTTTGCAATGGCTGTGGTTGAGACTCGCGGTCCGCTTGCTCGTTCCACTGTAAAATGTGACCCGTTCAGCAAGCCCTACCTAGCAAGGTTATCCGATGCCTCTCATTGTAAAGGCACCACTACGCTGAATACGTTGTTTACAGAGTTAAGATATCCCGTAAACAAAGTAACATTATCGGTGAAATTCGTTACTTTGTTTACTATTAATAGCATGGTTTAAGCTAGTCAAGATAAAGTTAAAATGTTGGCGGATCGCCAATAGGACTAATGACAAATTGAAGGTGAAATTGCATATCGACAGCGGACACGATGCCGGGGCGATGTGGTTTGCGTACTCGACCGTCTATTCTTCACCGGACGGAAGCGGCTGGTATTCGCTCGTTATCATTGAAAAAAATGGTTTTTTTCTAATGCGCCACACGGAGCAAAAGCCAGTGCAACGATCTACAGTGTCATTGAAACAGCGAAGAAAAACGGGCTAAATCCTTTCAAGTATTTGACGGACCTGCTCGAACAGCTTCCGCAGCTTGCGAATCCGAAAGATCCGGTTGAGCTAGACGAATTGTTGCCATGGTCGCCTTCGCTCCCACTGACGTGCCGCCTATTTCAATCAAACTAAGACTAACAGGCCCTCATCTTGGGAACAAGGTGGGGGCTATTTTGCGCTTACACAACTGCTGGTGATGAACCTGAAAAGAGACTTCGGGGTCTCTTTTTGCCTCTTTTGCAATGGTTTTTGTCAAGGCTCGCCGTTCATTTGCTCGTAACATCGTAAAACATGATCCGCTAAGAAAGCCCTAATTATCAAGATTCAATGTGATGTCTGAAAAGAAAATTGAATTTACCTAAGAATGGATATAAAAAAAGAGGGAGTGAAGCCCAGCAACTATTTCATACCACTTATTATCATTTTGCTGTATATAATTCTAAGTCATGAAATTGAACCGATTTGCTGATATAATCAATTTATAGTTCTCTCAGAAAGGTCCGTGACATATTGAAACTTATTATTGCGGAAAAACCGGATCAAGGGGCGAAGTTGGCTTCACCTTTTAAACATAAAAAACAACAAGGGTATATTGAAATCTCACCGAACGATACATTTCCAAAAGGAGCCCTAGTGACTTGGGCTGTTGGTCATGTTTGCGAATTGGTGCCTCCAGAGGAATACGATCCTAGTCTTAAGAAGTGGAGTCTAGACACTTTGCCGATATTACCCGAAAAATTTAGACATCGCGTTTCTCCTTCTAAAGCCAAGCAATTTCAAGTGATTAAATCCCTTTTAATGCGTCCAGATATCAAAGAAATCGTCCATGCCGGGGATGCCGGGAGGGAAGGAGAGTACATAGTCCGCATAGCGGTTCAGCTTGTTGGAGTGAACAAACCTATGAAACGGCTATGGATATCATCGTTAACACCCAAAGCCGTCGAACAAGGTTTTATGAATTTGAAAGGTGAAGAGGATACCCGGTCCTTATATTATGAAGCCGTTAGCCGTTCTTGCGCTGATTGGCTCGTAGGAATGAATGGTTCACGGGTATATTCACTTCTGTTCCAGCGTAGAGGAATTAGAGAAGTATTCTCAACTGGGCGTGTACAAAGTCCGACATTGGCGCTAATCGTAGCACGCGAGAAAGAAATTCAGAATTTCAAACCGGAACCGTTCTGGGAATTAAAAGCCAAATTCCTAATAAATGATACTGTCTATGAAGGCACATGGTTTCGGGAGAAGCAAACACGGTTTGCAAGTCGGGATGAAGCGGAGTCCGTCAAAAGAAACTGTGAAAATAAGCTGGCATCAGTCAATGAAATTGAGAGAGAGCGAAAAGAATTTCAACCGCCACAGCTCTTTAACTTATCTTCATTGCAAGCAGTTGCCAATCAAATTTATAAATATTCGCCTCAAAATTGTTTAAATGCGCTGCAGCAGCTTTATCTGGAAGGATACATTTCCTATCCGAGATCGGATTCGGCTTATGTAACACCTGAAGAAGCCAGGCAATTTCCTGAGATTCTTTCAAAGTTAAGTCGTCAAGAATCATTCAAGGATTTCTTTCCTTTGCCCATACAGTCTATTGCCAATAATAAGAGATTTGTCAATGCGGCAAAAGTAAGTGATCACTATGCGATCATTCCAACAGAAGTGATCCCCCAAATCGGACGATTGAAACCAGAAGAGCGTAATTTATACGAGCTGATTGTCAAGAGGCTGATAGCTGCGCATTATGATAAGGCTATTATTGATTATTCGCGCTTAATTACAGTCGTAGGTGATCAAGAAACATTTCTCACCAAAGGAAGACTTATTGTGCAGGAAGGTTGGCGAAAAGTTCTGTATGATTCTGATTCTCAGGAAGAATCCGAACCAGATGTATTACCTCCATTGGAGCAAGGCGACTCAGGAACAGTTGAAGAATTACTTGTAAAAGAAGGAAAAACTCAGGCTCCAAAGCGATACACCGAAGGGCAATTGATTACTTTAATGAAGACGGCTGGAAAGCATCTTGAAGACGCAGAGTTAGAGAAAATTCTTGAAAAAACAGAAGGATTGGGCACGGAGGCCACGCGTGCCGGTATCATCTCAGTTCTTAAAGACCGCAAGTATATTGAGGTAAAGAAAAACATGGTTTATGCTACAAGCAAGGGGATTATATTGATCGATGCTTTAGGCGACAGCATATTAGCATCCGCAGAAATGACAGCCAAGTGGGAACAACGACTTCATGATGTCGGGCAAGGCAATGCGTCCCCGCAATCGTTTATGGAGCAGGCTAAAAGATTGTCGCAAAAAATTGTCGATGATGCAATTCGAAACTCGATGACTTGGACTTTTACAGCAAAAAGTATGGAGAGTAAAGAGCAGACTGAAAAAGCGGATAAGGTTTCTGGAGGTTTAGGTCTTGGTCCGTGTCCGAAATGCAAAGAGGATGTTATAGATAAAGGGGCGGCTTATAGTTGCTCGGCAAGGCCGCGATGCGATTTTTCATTTTCTAAAAAAGTATTGGGTAAAACCATAACAGAAACGCAGATCAAGAGGTTTTTGGGGAAAGGGAGGACAAACCTTATTAAGGGATTCAAAAAAGGTGACAAAACTTTCGAGGCCGCACTTGTCTGGAAAAAGGAAGAAGGTAGGGTCGGTTTTGAATTTAAACCGAAGTAAGGATATTATCTTGACAAGACTAGGTAAAATAATTAAATTAAACGTATGACTATGAATCATTATGCGAGATGTGACAAGAGTTGCATCGAGCTCTAGCCAGGCGGCAAAAGAGCACTTGTAAGATTTCATTACAGGATTCAATCGAGTCCCGTATGATTTCTTTTAAGTTGCTCTTTTTTTATTGAAAAGCGTGCGTCATTATGACTCAAGTACTACAACTCAAAATGTATAAATATGCATTTGATTCTATGTATCCTTTAACTGGTTTAATCCAGCTCTCTAAAAGACGAAAAAATCCCTATGCGAGGAGTGAAGTTATGAAATTATTAGATGTCGTTGGATTAAACGGAGTAGGACATATAAAAGGTTTTTTCACAACATGCATATGCGAACTTTCCATTAGTGAACATATTTTTGCGTTAATTCAGCAACAGCTAAAGCTACGACAGCCGGTTAAGCGATTGTGGATCTCGGACTTGACAGCAGAGAGTATTGCGACAGGCTTTGAACGATTGCGAGATGCCTCGGAGTTTGAATTCCTGACTCAAGCTGCGCGGGCACGAAGTGAAGCGGACTGGCTGATTGGCATGAACACTTCCAGAGCGTTCACAACACGTCATAACACCCTGCTGTCGGTAGGACGGGTACAGACTCCCGTGCTGGCACTAATTCATGATAGAGAAAAGGAAATTGAAGCATTTCAGTCTCAAACCTTCTATGACGTGTGGGCTGAGTTTAAGCAAGATCAGATTAAGTACAAAGGGGCATGGCAGGGAGATCGGCTGACGAAACCGGAAGAAGCTGAGGGGATCGCTGCGGCGGTACGCGGGAAAGAGGGGAAGATTACCAAGTATGATACGAAGCAGACAAAGGAGTATCCTTTTAAATTGTACGATTTGACGCTGCTTCAACGCGAGGCGAATGCCAAGTACGGTTATTCGGCCAAAAAAACGCTGGATGTGGCACAAGCGCTTTATGAGCGTCACAAGGTCATTTCCTATCCGCGTACCAACTCTAACTATGTGACAGAGCAGAATATAGACGGCATGCATAAGGCATTACGGATGCTCGGGACAGGCTCTTATGCTGATCTGGTTCAACAAGCAAACCCTAATTTGGTCCATAAACAGAATAAATCGGTCTGCAATCCGTCTCGTGTTGAGGATCACCATGCTATCTTGCCGACGTTAAAAAGACCGGGGACGCTAAGCAAGGAGGAACAAAATGTATACGACCTGGTTATTCGTAGGTTTCTGTCGCATTTTTTCCCGCCGGCTGAATATAAAATGCATACCGTAATGACGCAGGTGGACAAGCATTTGTTTAAAACCAATATTAAGGAGCTTCTGTCCTTGGGATGGAAAGTGGTTTTGAGCAAGGCTGACCAGGATAAAGGTAAAAAGAGCAAAACATCCAAAAAGGAAGATGAAGAGGAAACGGACGAGTGGACAGACAAGAAGTTTGAAATTGATGCAGGTCGTCCGGTGGATTGTGTTCGCGCCGAGATGAAAGAAAAGGCGACTCAGCCCCCTAAAAGCTACACGGAGGGCACATTGCTTAAAGCGATGGAAAGCGCCGGCAAGCAGATGGAGAATGAGGAATTACGCGAGGTTATGAAGGACGCTGGCTTAGGTACGCCTGCGACACGAGCTGCCACAATTGAACGATTGAAGAAGGGTCGGCTACATTGAAATGAAGGGCAAAAAGATTCTTATTACAGATAAGGGAAAGATGGCTATTGACCTGATCCGTCATGCCGGGGTAGATCTATTAGCCTCACCGGAAATGACAGGTCAATGGGAACGCCGTCTTCATCAAATTTCCAAGGGTGAGGCAGCTCAGGAGAAGTTTATGGATAACGTTAAAAGATTCACGTTGTCCATCATTGATAAGGTAAGGCAGCAGCCACCTGCTCCCGCAAATGCCTTTGGCGAGGAGGCAAGGAGTAATCGCTCGGGAGGCAAGGGGAACGCCCGCAGTGTAGGCGCGAGTGGACGTGCCACCGCCAAAGGAATGGACCGCACACCATCAGGAGGCGGTAGTAGTGCAGGAAGTGCTGCGCTAAAGCAAGCAGCACCACCAACAAGACGCAGTTCAGCTACAAAAGCAGTGCGGAGCTCATCTGATGGACAGTAAGATGCTTCAGTGAGCCAAAGGCAGGCGTTAGGCAGCTGCCCGTGCTCCAATTGCGGTGGAAGCATTATAGAAGGTCGTAAAGGGTATGGATGTAGCCATTTTAAGCAAGGCTGTGGCTTTGTCATTTGGAAGGAATATGCTGGCAAGCAGATTACCGAAACGATGCTCAAGTCCCTGCTCGCGAAGGGGCAGACGCAATTGTTGTCTTTTAAACGTAAAGATGGATCGACCGTCAAAGCGCGGATTGTTCTGGATGTACCAGGAACAGGACAACTTAGCGTTCGTGAGGAATCCTGAAATAGGGTCGTCTATCATAGTAGAATGTGAAGGTTGAATGACTTTTTAAACACGAAAAAAGGACCCTATCCGAGGGTCCTTTTTTGTTGATGTAATTGTATGCTTTCGTGGATCACCCGTGGTACTTCTGTTAGCTTCTGTATTGTATACATTACAGAGTTCACGTTTTTTTGTAATTCAACCATATTGTAAATCCATTCTTTAGGCTGCTTAAGATACACAGCGTGAATACCTGCCGCAAGGGCTGGAGATACGTCGGTGCGTAAAGAATTCCCAATCATCCAGGTGATGCCTCGGTCCAGCCGATTTATTTGGATGATTTCTTCCAGTGCTTCGACATTTTTATGCTGGCGAATATAGATACGGTCATCAAAGTAAGTAGCCAGCTTCATTTGCTCAATCTTTCTTTCTTGAATGACCTGCTCACCGCCCGTATAAAGGTGAAGGGAATGCCCTGCTTTTTGAAGTGAATTTAATGTTTCGGCCATACCTGGATACGGTTCAATTTCCTGCTCGTACACACTTCGGCCAAGCGAGCGAAGCTCCTGCTCTTCCCGAGAATCCGTACGGCGTCCGAATTGTTCAGAGAAAAACTGGTACGTATCTATTAGGGATTGTGGAAAATGCTCGCTGGCAAAACCCACCTGATGAACCCCAGCCACATCAATTTCAATTTGTTTTTCACGGATTGTATTTCTCGTTAGGTTATGAGCTGCAAACCATTCCTGAAGCAAATCGAAAAAGTGGTTGAGAATAAGGTCGAAATACTTGTTGCAGTGGACCAAAGTGTCATCAAGATCAAATAAAATGTGCTGTTTCGGATACGACATGATGCATACTCCTTCCAAGCCAAAGCTTTAACGGTGTTCAGTTTATAACTAAAGTTGCGATTCAAATTACAATCCAATATAGGATTCCAAAAATACCTGCAAATCAGCCGCACCGTCGGGACGGATGCTGAATTTTTCCTTGTGATAGCGTCCAATGTGTATGCGGAGCAAACCAGCCACACGCAAAATCATCATATCAGACATTAGTGTATCTTCCAATCGGCTCAAATCATGACGCATGTCTTCAAGAGACTTAGGACCTTGAGCTACATAACGCAAAATGCGCAGCCGTTGTGGATCATTGACTGCACGAGTGAGTCGTAGTAGAAGCGTGGGCGGTTCTTCCTCACTCTCTTCGGGAATATCTACCGGATACTGGATTAGCAGTGTACGGGTGTAAAAGCAGTATGAATTAATTGGGCGATTATGAACGACCGGAAACAGCACTACTGTATCGAGGTCTTCCATATGTGGCACGACTAGTCCAGCTGTCGCATATTCAACAAGTGCTTCCGGTTCCATTTTACTTAACAACATGCGCTTTTCCGCAGCATCTTCTTCTGCCAATACACGCAGTTCGCCTTCCAAGGCCCGAAAATAATCACGATCCCACAATCTGAGGAGCGGTGCATATACCTTACGAATGCGTAAAGATTCTTCAAAGGTTAAAAAAGGAATATGCGGAACAAGCAGCTCAAACATATCCTTATCCGGTCCGTGATCCAAGTAAGAAATATAGTCGGATATTTCATCTGTTTCTGGTCGAAGCAACGCCCAGGCATAGAGTGCGTCATAATCGCTAAAAGGGCAATCCTGAGCTGTAGCTAGCTCAGTACGAACTTCCTGTTGTAATCGTGCATCCACCTTGTCGATCCATTCATGGCCCAAGTCCATATCATGGACCCACTTTTTAGTTACATAGGCCATAAAGCTGCCGAGCAATTCATAAATTGGGGAAGTGTCTATTTTAATTTGATAACTCATGGAATCAAATGCCTCCTATTCTGTCTTCTAGCCCAGAGCGGTGAACGTAAATAAAGCCCGTCCATAAGCAAAACATGAGCATTTTGAAATTGCCCACTCATTTATTATGGCTTGTTCTGCCAGGCATTGTCCACTATAATATGAAATAGTGCGTTGTGACGTGAACTTGGTCGGATTGAACATACGAGGCTCTTAACCGAGGAGTCGGATACATACCAGACTAGCTCTATCCGTAAAATCGTCATCTCAGATGGCGATTTTTTTATTTCTCTCTTTAATACACTAAAATTAACATGCTAAAAACACCTTAATATGTAATATATCGATTTTTAGAAAGTCATGGTACACATCGTGATAAGATTTATTATTGATTATGGTATCAAATGCAAATCATTTCTAAACATTCATTTTATGATGTTAATAATTTATTTGTTCGAGCAGGAGGAGCTGGGATGTCGTCGTCGTTACGTGTTCATTATTTTATCTTAATTGCAGTTATTATTGTTGCTGGATTATGTCAGGGTTTACTATTGCCCATTCTGTCGATCTCTTTGGAACAAATGGGGGTTTCGTCTTCGCTAAACGGAATGAACGCGGCTGCACTGTATATTGGTTCATTCGCAATGACACTGGTGGCTGAACGGACTTTGGGGTGGCTGGGATTTAAAAAGCTGATGGCTGGTGGTCTTGTGCTTGTGCTGATCATGCTGCTGCTGTTCCCGCTAATCCCTGATATTCGGGTTTGGTTCGTACTGCGCCTGCTAGTAGGTATTGGTGACAGTGCGTTGCATTATTCTGCGCAGTTGTGGATATTGCTGGTAACTCCAGCAGAGAATCGAGGCCGCAACATTTCCTTTTATGGTATGTCTTATGGTCTGGGTTTTGCATTAGGCCCATTGGGATTGTGGCTACTTGATTATGGAATGCTGGTTCCATTTGCTGCGTTGGCTTTGTTGTGCTTGCTTGTGTTGCTGTTAGTGTTAATCAAGCTGCCTGACTCAAGACCCGAGAAGCAGGAGACTGAGGCGCGTCCCGCACAAAGATTCCGGCGCAGCTATAGCTGGGCATGGTACGCTCTGTTGCCTGCATTTCTATACGGTTATATGGAAGCGAGCCTGAACAGTAATTTTCCAGTCTATGGCCTGCGTATTGGCTTCCATACCGATGAAATTGCTGCCTTGCTGCCTTTCGTCAGTTTGGGAGGCTTAGTGCTGCAACTGCCTTTAGGTATATTAAGTGACCGTTGGGGACGTAAAAAGGTGCTAATGAGCGTAGGTATAGCAGGAGGGTTGACCTTTATGTTACTACCATGGAGTGGCAATCATTTTATGTTCACATTGGTATTGCTGACCATCGCAGGTGGATTGGTAGGCTCCTTTTTCTCACTTGGTTTGGCCTATGCAGCTGACCTGTTGCCCAAATCATTTTTGGCGGCTGCAAATGTGCTGGCATCCTTTCATTTTAATCTGGGAAGTGTGATCGGACCTAATATTAGCGGAGGGTTGCTGGACATTGGAACTCAAGGCAGTATGTTTCTAGTCCTTGGAGGTAGTTATATTGTTTTCGGATTGTTAGGTCTGTTTTCCCGAAAAAGAGCACCAGCGGTATAAAACTGCGGTTTGCATGGTATTTGTTTCACAATTACTATAAAATATAAACATGTATTGATAGCGGACAAAGGGGAATCATAGATGATTAAAATTCGGAAGCTGACCAAGCAAGTGGGGCCTGAACGTACCCCGTTGCTTCGAGGGATTGATGCTGAAATTCATCAGGGTGAATTCATTGCTATAGTGGGGCCAAGCGGAAGCGGTAAAACGACACTTCTTCGCTGTCTTGCTTTACAAGAGCCTTGGGAAGAAGGCAGTTTGATTGTTGGTGGCAATGATGTACTGAGATCCGGGTGGACGGGCAAGATGAAAATAAAGCGAGAGTGGGCATACCTGGAGCAAAATCCGCATCTTAATATGAATCGGACCGCTCTTAAAAATGTGCTCATTGGCAGATCGGGTCAAACACCCTGGTGGAGAATGATGACTGGCATGGTGCGTTCCGACGATTATATGGGAGCAATGGACGTTCTGGAGGATCTGGGTCTGCTGGATAAGGCGCATGATAAATGCGACAAGCTCAGCGGCGGCGAACGGCAGCGGGTAGCCACAGCGCGTGCTCTCGTTCACGGAGCTAAGGTTATTTTAGCTGATGAGCCTGTAAATGGACTTGATCCTGCCTCAGCAGCGCATGTACTGGAAACCTTTCGCAAGCTGTGCTCTGACGAGCGAGTAACAATCATTACTGTACTGCCGCTGGAAATGGCTGAACGTTTTGCTTCCCGAATCTGGGGTCTGAATGAGGGTAAACTGGTGTTTGATATCCAGGGAAGACGATTGACACAGGCAGAAAAGAACAAATTGTGAAGGGGACGGCAAGAGAAGTGAAAAAAATGCTGTTGAAAATGGTGGCTTGCTGCTGTTCCTTGCTGCTTCTTGCTGGATTTTTAAGCGGCTGTAATGTGATTAGCGATCCAATTTCGCTGATGCAGACACCAACGATGTCTGACGAGAAACAACAGCTGAATGGAGCAGTGAATACGCAATTAGGGGCGGTACAGCCTTTAAGGCCGAATGATCCGGATGATCCTACGCCAATTCGGACGGGAGATTTGAATAATGATGGTATAGACGAAGCAGTGCTCTTTTATGAAACACCAGATGAGAGCGTAAAGATACATGGTGCCTTGTTTGAAGATCAGGGCGGGACGTGGGTAAAGAAGCTTACATTTGATGGGGAAGGCACAGTGTTGGAATCATTTAAACTAGTGGATCTAACAAATGACGGTACGCTTGATATTGTAGCAGGCTTTTCGAGCGGAGACAGTGGCGAGAACGGGGAGCAGAAGGGTCTTATCGTTTACTCTTATACTGGAGGAACGTTAGAAAAAATATATGCAACGGGCTATACGGACTTCGTTGTAGACGATTTTAACCATAAGAAGATGGATTTGAACGGGGACAATCTGAATGACTTGACGATTATCTTGCTCCGTCGCAATGAATTTTTTACTGTAAAAACGTTCCAGTTCAGCGGAGGAACCTTTAAGGAGATCGGATCGTTGGATTTGGACAGTCAGGCTTTAGGTGTCTATAATGTGGTCGCTGGTAAGGTAGCCCAGGGTAGGCAGGGAATCATTATAGATACAAAGATTGCTCAGACGACTACGGTATCCAATGTTATCGTGATGGATCACGGCAAACTTAGAAAGCTCAATCTTATGGATGTTACCTTCAAGGATGCTACCATCGCCAGTGGTGATGTGGACGGTGACGGTGTTCTCGAATTTGGAAATTTGGAGAAGCCTAAAGGCTGGAGCAACAGGCCGCTCGATGAAGTTCCTTATTTTGTATCGTTCTATCAGTGGGATGGGGCCAAAGGGACGATTTTCAAGCAGCAACAGTATCGTGATTCTAATGAACAGGTCTACTTCAGGCTGCCAAAAGAGCTGCATGGCAAGGTGACTATTGATCCGAAGGTTTCAAGGAAGGACAGCTATTTGCGGTTTATTTTGGATGATACAGACAAAACGATAGCGGAAATTAAATTTTTCTCGTTATCACAATGGGAGCGAAATAACGAAGGCTATAGCCAACTGTGGCGAACGAATGCACAGGTAGTTGGTATAAAACGATCCAGCGAGCTGGAGCCACGTAAAGCCATTAAAAACAAGCTGGGGGAAAGGCAGGTAGAGTAGAGTGAGTAAAGTTTTAATCATGGAAGACGAGGAATCTATCCGTAGCTTTATCGTCATTAACTTGAAACGTAACGGCTTTGAGGTGTTGGAGGCGTCAGAAGGACACGAGGCTTTGAATATTTTGAATACGGTGCGGGATATCGATATTGCGTTACTTGACGTGATGGTGCCGGGCATGGATGGTTTTGAGGTTTGTCGGAGAATTCGGGAAACGAATGAGCGTATTGGCATTATCTTTCTGACAGCCAAGGTACAGGAACAGGATAAGGTGTATGCCTTGTCTGTAGGGGCTGATGACCATGTGAGCAAGCCTTTCAGCCCGACAGAGCTGATTGCACGTATTCAATCGTTATTGCGTCGGGTGAATGTACATCGTGAAACAGCAGCCAAGGTGTCCTTCCAGTCCGGTCCGTTCACGCTGGATTTGATAGCTAAGCAATTTAAGAAAAACGGGCAGCTGATCGAGCTGACACCGACAGAGTTTTCCCTGATTCAGTTTTTTCTCGAAAAGGAAAATACGCCGCTCAGCCGGGATGTTCTGCTTGACCACGTATGGGGCAAGGAATATATGGGCGATCCGAAAATTGTAGATGTGAACATCCGACGTCTGCGGCAGAAAATTGAAAACAATCCATCCGAGCCGGCTTTCTTACAAACCGTATGGGGACATGGATACAAATGGAAAGGTCAGTCTCAATGATCAAAAAGGGGATTCGCCGACAGATTGTGCTTCACTATTTTTTCGTAGTGTTTTTGGCGCTTCTGTTAGTAGAAGTCATTTTTATGTTTGCACTCCGGTCATATTATTATGACACTATTTATAAAAAGATCGAGAACCGTATCCAATCGGTAAGTGAATTTGCATCCAAATTCAAGGAGCCGGAACAATCATTACAATCGTATTTGTTGGATACATTTTCACTGCCCAACACTGAATTGCAATTGCTAGATGAACAGGGAAATGTAATTGATAACTCGACAAATTTTGCTGCGGATCTAAGTGTGCAAACCAGTGATGTGACACAAGCTTTAGCTGGAGATACAGGCAAATGGATCGGTAAACAACCGAGTACGGGGCAACAGGTAATGGCGGTATCTCAAAAACTGGACAATATTGTCGGGGATCAGGTGTATATAATCCGGTATACGACTTCGTTGGAATTAGTAAATGACAAGTTATTCATCATTACATTATTTTCGGTGGGAATCATGGCAGCTGTATTGATTATTGTATTTGTAGTGAGTACAGGGCTTGCCAATTCCATTGTGAGACCGATTAACAATATTCGCGATGTATCTGCTCAGATGGCGCAGGGTCGATTTGATGCACGTATCAAAGGCGATTATCGCTATGAACTGGGTGAACTGGCATCGACGTTGAACTACATGGCACAGGAAATTGTCAGAACCAATCAAATCAAGGATGATTTTATTTCTTCCATTTCTCATGAGCTGCGTACTCCGCTTACTTCCATTAAGGGCTGGAGTGAAACGTTAAATTCTGGCGGATATGACCCGGAAGAGACCAAGATCGGAATGCAGATTATTTCTAAGGAAACGGACCGGCTGATTGGCTTGGTGGAGGAAATTCTCGATTTTTCCAAACTAGAACAAAATGCCATGAAGCTTGTGATGGGAACAGTTGATCTTCGAGAGCTTTTGCAGGAAATTATGCTGAATGTATGGGCCAAGGCAGAAATGAAGCAGATTAAGCTACAACTGGATTCCGAGGAAACGGCATATCTTGTTCATGGAGACGGTAACCGTCTGAAACAGGTGTTTTTGAACATTGTAGATAATGCCATCAAATTTTCGCACGAGAGCTCGATTATTTATCTGTCTCTTCAACGTGTTAAGGGTAATATCGAGATATCGGTACAGGATACAGGAATTGGGATTAGTGAAGAAAATCTTGCCAGAGTAAGAGATCGCTTTTTCCAGGTAGACCACCAAAATGGGGGGACTGGACTGGGATTGGCAATCTCGCAACAGTTTGTTGAGCGTCATCACGGGCAGATGCTCATTAGAAGTGAATTGGGAGCTGGAACCACCATTACGGTTTCATTGCCTGCTCTGCAAGCAGAGCCATCGGTGGAACCACCACAACTCTCGGAAGGGCAGATTTAAAGTTAAATGTAAGATGTAACCATAAAAACAGCCAGTCCTCACCATAATGGAGGGCTGGCTGTTTGAAATTTAGGGGAGAGTTATGAAGTAAAGCCTTCTGCACGCAAGCGTGTGTTACGCTCATAGGCTTCTTTTAGCATACGTGTAGTTTGTGGCCGTACTGCCATTTTGCCAAATACTGTTTCATTGGGTCCGATAACCACAATTTCGCTCGGATTACCTTTAATAACAGCACCGTCACGAATCACAGCACCTTCACCGATAATTGCGTGCTCAATATGCACGTTGCGCCCAATACGTGTGTCAGGCATAACGATACTTTCCTTGATGGAAGAGCCTTTTCCCACCTCGACGCCGCTAAACACTACGGAGCGCTCAATTTGGCCTTCGACTTGGCAGGAATCATGCAGGAGGCTGTCCAATGACTGCATTTTACGACCAGGCACCTTTTGCGCGCTCAGCCTTGTGCGGCGTTCACGTGTATACATTGGCCAGTCTTGACGCTGAAGGTCAATCGCGCAATTTTCTTGCAGCAAGTCCATGTGGGAGTCCCATAGGCTTTTAACTGTACCTACGTCTTTCCAATAGCCCTGGAATTCATAAACGTATAGTGATTCTTGGTCTGCCAGCATTTTAGGTATGATATCTTTGCCAAAATCATGACTGGATTGAGGATCCTGTGCGTCTTCCAGTAGATAATTTCTTAAGTAATCCCATTTGAAAAGGTAAATCCCCATAGAGGCTAAATTACTTTCCGGTTTCTCCGGCTTCTCTGCAAATTCAGTGACGCGCAGATCTTCATCGGCGCTCATAACACCAAAACGGTGTGCTTCATCCCAAGGAACCTCCATGACAGAAATGGTTGCCGCAGCTCCTTTTTCCTTATGGTAGTTCAGCATCTCGCCATAATTCATATAGTAAATATGGTCACCGGATAAAATAAGCACATGTTCTGGATTTTGGCTGTCAATATATTCGATATTCTTATGAATAGCATCTGCCGTTCCTAAGTATTCAGCGTTACCTGTATTATAAGATGGAAGCAGGGTAATTCCTTTGTCATCCGTTTTTGTAAGGCCCCATGGAGTTCCATCCCCAATATGTTCGTGCAAGGATTCTGCCTCATATTGCGTCAGTACACCTACAGTATCAATGTTTGAATTTACGCAATTACTGAGAGGAAAATCGATGATCCGGTAATGACCGCCAAAAGGTACGGCGGGTTTTGCAATCGTTGAAGTAAGGGGAGCAAGACGGCGTCCCTCTCCGCCTGCCAGCAGCATGGCAATGCATTCTTTATTAAACATTTCGTTTCCCTCCCGGTTTAGTTGTCTGTTGTAGTACATACATAAACGGTATGGGGTACTCTTGAAACCATCAGGTATATAAGATTCCCCAAAAACTAAGGTTTATTTTTTTCCTAGTCATTTTTCTGTTCATTGTGGCTAGAATGGGGTAATAACTCAGGTCAGCTTTGACCCAAAAGCGAATGCATTACCGATTCATACATTTTTACTTACAAACATAAAAGGGTGGTGACGTGATGACAGACCAAACTCTTCCGCAACAGACTATCTCATCGGAAGATATTTATTTGTTTCATGAAGGAACGCTTTATCACAGCTACCGATCTTTGGGTTCCCACCTTACTGTGGAGAACGGAGAACAGGGCGTTCGTTTTACGGTCTGGGCTCCTCATGCTCTCCATGTCGGGCTTGCTACAGATCGCAACAACTGGAATGGGGAACAGGATTCCTTATATAGGGTTCCCAAATCCGGTTTTTGGAGTCGTTTTTTTCCGAGGATATCCCAAGGAACATTTTACAAATACGACATTACAGGTCCAAATGGTGAACGATTTCTGAAAGCAGATCCTTACGCCGTACGTGCTGAAGTGAGACCGGCTACGGCTTCAGTGGTATCTTCATTGGATGGTTATGTTTGGAACGATGCAGCTTGGCGCCGTAAACGTAGAGCACCTTATGGTAAACCTCTACATATATACGAGCTTCATCTAGGCACTTGGAAGCAAAAAGCAGATGGTACGTTTTATACATACAGGGAAATGGCTGAGCTTCTTGTGCCTTATGTAACTGATATGGGGTATACACATATTGAGCTGATGCCGCTGAGTGAGCATCCGTATGATCTTTCCTGGGGCTACCAATTAACAGGATATTTTGCACTCACAAGCCGTTATGGTGAACCACATGATTTTATGTATTTAGTGGATCGTTGCCATCAGGCGGGAATTGGAGTGATTATGGATTGGGTTCCGGCTCATTTTGCCAAGGATGCTCATGGATTGAGACAGTTTGACGGATCGCCACTGTTCGAATACGCGGACCCGCTAATTGCTGAAAAGCCCGGCTGGGGAACCCTAACGTTCGATTATAGCAAGCCAGAAGTACGTTCTTTTCTGATTTCCAACGCATTGTTCTGGATGGATGTGTACCATATTGATGGTCTGCGTGTGGATGCGGTGACGAGCATGTTACGGCTGGATTTTGAAAAGCAGGAAGGACAATATTGTCTCAATTCCAAGGGAGGGATTGAAAATGAGGAGGCTATCGCCTTCCTTCAACAGCTGAATGAGACGGTATTCCGCTATTATCCATATGCACTCATGATGGCAGAGGAGTCCAGCGCTTGGCCGATGGTGACCTCCCCAGTAAGCGATGGAGGGCTCGGTTTTAATTACAAATGGAATATGGGTTGGATGAACGATACACTTGATTATATGGAATCGGAGTTTGATCAACGACCCGAACGCCATAATTTGCTGACATTTCCCATAGCCTATGCATACAGCGAAAATTTTACACTGCCATTGTCGCATGATGAGGTTGTTCATGGTAAGAAGTCGCTGCTTGATAAAATGCCGGGCACCTATGAACAAAAATTTGCCGGACTACGGGCACTCCTTGGCTACCAAATGACCTCACCAGGTAAAAAGCTCTTATTCATGGGAGGGGAATTTGGCCAGTTTATTGAATGGAAGGATGAGGATCAGCTTGACTGGTTTTTGCTGGACTATGACAGTCATCGGTCTTTGCACACATATTCGAAAGCACTGAATCATTTATATCTTCAGGAGAAAGCATTATGGGAATTGGACCATTCGTGGGACGGCTATCAATGGATTGAAGCTGAAGACCGAGGGCAGAGTGTAATTACGTATTTACGTAAAGGCAAAAAAACGGGGGATACACTGGTTGTCCTTATTAATTTTCAGCCTGTGCAAAGAGAAAATTATCGAATAGGGTTGCAAAAGGCAGGAAGCTATATGGAATTGCTGAACAGCGATCATAAGGACTTTGGGGGAAGTGGTCAGGTAAACTCCGGAGCGATACGTACTTCCAAAATCCCTTACCACGGACAGCTTCACAGCTTGGAGGTGACTATTCCACCCCTAAGCATCGTTATACTCAAGAAGACACCACCACGTAGGTCTAAAAAAGCAGATTGACCACATAAGGAGGAAGCACATATGAACATTTTGTTTGCGGCAGCAGAAGCACATCCATTTATTAAAACAGGCGGGTTGGCTGATGTTATTGGCGCACTGCCAAAGGCACTTCATCAGGCAGGGTGTGACGTCCGAATCATCTTACCTAAATATGCGGGTATTCCCGATACCTATAAGAAGTCTCTGCGTCCGGTAACGGTCAAGCATGTAGCTGTAGGCTGGCGTGATCAATATTGTGGAGTAGAGGAGCTGACGTTGGACGGGATCAGGATTTATTTTATAGATAATGAATATTACTTCGGTCGTGACGGTATTTACGGTTATATGGATGATGGCGAACGCTTCTCCTTCTTCAACCGGGCGATTTTGGAAGTGCTGCCTGAACTGAATTTTCGGCCAGATATTGTGCATTGTCATGACTGGCATACGGCGATGGTTCCGCTACTTCTGAATGCCGATTATCGACATTTGCCCTTTTACAACGATATTCGCACGGTGTTTACGATACATAATCTGTTGTATCAGGGTGATTTTCCATATGAGGTCTTAACGGAGCTGCTTAACTTGGATGGAAGCTATTTTACCCCCGAGGGTGTGGAGTATTATGGCAGACTGAACTTTATGAAAGGTGGGCTTACTTACTCGGATCATGTCACGACCGTGAGTCCAACCTATGCAGAGGAAATTCAAACTGAATTTTACGGATACGGACTGGAGGGTCTACTTCGTAAATTAGGACAGCAGGGACGCTTAACGGGGATTGTGAATGGAATTGACACCCAAAGCTACAATCCTGCCACAGACAATCGTATTTATACGAAATACCGCACAAGTCTGGCAAAGAAAAAGGAAAATAAAATTGCTCTACAAAAGGAGCTGGGTTTGCCGGTGCGTCCGGACGTACCTATGATTGCCATGGTAACCCGGCTTGTGGATATGAAGGGGCTAGATCTGGTAACGAGAGTGCTTGACGAAATTTTGTATTATGATGATATTCAGTTTGTCGTGCTGGGAACAGGGGACCCGGCTTTTGAGCACTGGTTCCGGGAAGCAGCGGGACGATATCCTCTGAAAATGTCAGCGCAGCTTACTTTTAGCGAACCACTGTCACGAAAAATATATGCGGCAAGTGACATGTATCTTATGCCATCGAGGTTTGAGCCTTGTGGGATTAGTCAGCTGCTGGCGCTTCGTTATGGAAGTATCCCCATCGTGCGAGAAACTGGAGGGCTGAACGATACTGTGCAGGCTTACAATGAATCTACAGGTGAAGGTAACGGTTTTAGTTTCACGAACTATAATGCACATGACATGCTGCATACCATTCGTCGTGCTGTTCATTACTATCGTCAACCTGAGCATTGGAACAAGCTTACACAGACGGCCTTTGCAGGAGAGTACAGTTGGGATGTATCGGCCGAGGCGTATATGGATATTTACCGTTCGCTAGCAAAGACCGATTAAACAGCACATAAATACCATATTTATGCTAATGAAAAAGGGAACTCCTTTAGCCATGGTTTGGCTGAGGAATTCCCTTTTTTGTTGCTGGTCAGTCGCCCCCGCCACCACAGCTGCTTCCACACGAAGACCCGCTGCTACACGAGGAATGGCTCCCGGAATCGCCTGAATCGTGGTGAGAAGAGCCTCCACCATGAGAACTGTCATGGGAGGAATGATGGTGCGAGTGGTGTGTATCCCAGTTCGTGCAGCCGCTTGCGGAGCTACAGCCGGATGAGCTGGCTAGTGCGGCACTGTTTGTAGAATCTGGGTGCATGTGTATGGCAAATTGTTCAGGTTGATACCATGAATACCACACAGCAGCCAATAGCAGATAGTCAACCTGCAAATAGTTGACCTTGGGTAGCTGCTTGCCCTCCGGATCATTTACAGCTTTATTTACCCGCTCACGGAGGTGTTGGATTATCTTATGAACCGCTTGTTGTGCTTGCTGTGAAATGTCTACATTTTCATGGGAATTCCATCGGTCACCTATTGGCTGCGTCGAAGCTGTCAGTTTGTAATAGTGTGAAAGCTCATCGTTCGGTAGCGGATGATTAAAAAAAGTTCCCCACAAACTGGCACTATAACGATTCCAACCAAAGCATTCCACATACAACCAGTCAAACCACGCCCGCTCCTCTGGCATCGGCTGAGAGCCGCCCGAATGGGGTGCATGGTGAAGCATACGACCAAAAAAAGCTTCGGAGAATTGCTGGTATTCACGCGTAAACATTAACATTTCGTGCCATAGTTCATCCACATCACTACTGAACATAGGCACCCGATTCATAATGGCGCATAGCATGAAGTATCGTTTTAGCTCATGCCAGCGCCAATTATATTCTTGCTCCGTCAGGCTAGGATTGGCGTCCATGACACGTTGCTTTACGTTATGAGCATAGGAGGCTGGAATGGATCGATCCAGCAGCTCCTTCAGCTCCGTAATCTCTCGATGACGCTCCTGCGTGAGTGACGAAGGAGACGGAGAGCTAAGGAAAAATGCATTCCGGCGCCGCGTACTTCTGTTTCCACGATTCCTGCGTATAGCACGAAATATAAACCAAAGAATGATGAGACCAACCACAATAAACAACGTCCAAAAGCTAGTCATACTATTCATAATGGCACTCCTTTCTAAAAGAAGACGGCATTTCCGATTTTAGCTTTTGCTATTCAGTAGAGCGAATTCTTTTTTAATCTGTGCCAGCAGCTCAGAATTTGTGATTACATCGCAAGCCGTCCATGCCAAGGTTCTCGCGGCCAAGAGCATTCCTTCCATTGCGCGGTCCTGCATTGCTAAATCGCGGAATTCTGGTGTATGCAAGGCATGCTTCTCGTCAATAACTTGAATGTACGGGTGGATCGCAGGGCAATGAAGTGATACATTTCCGATATCCATAGAGCCATGATCTTCACCCTCCGTAATATCTTCTTGCGCAATGCCAGCCTGCACCAAATTTGCGGTAAAGGTGTCGGAGAGTACACGATTGGTCACCATTTCATCGTAAGAAGTCTCATAATTGGAAGTTTCCAAACGACACCCGGCTTGTAAAGCAGCTCCTTCTGCAATTTGAACAACACGGCGGGTAAGCGGGTTCAGCTCTTGGCGTGTAGCGGCCCTCACGTAAAATTGGGCTGAGGCGTAATCAGGAATAATATTGGCAGCCTGCCCACCCTGATTAATGATGCCATGGATACGTACCGTACTTTTCACCTGTTGCCGAAATGCGTTAATCCCGTTAAACGTTTGAATCACAGCGTCCAAAGCATTAATCCCTTCGTGCGGACTGGCCGCAGCGTGAGCGGATTGACCAAAAAATTCGAACTGCACAGCATCAATCGCTAGTGATTTGCCTGATTTTTCGTAGCGGTCAAAGGGATGTGTCATCATAGCTATGTCGCAATCATCAAACAACCCGGCCGCCGCCATCGGAACCTTTGCACCGCGTGTTTCTTCGGCAGGTGTGCCGTATACACGTACTTCTCCACCAGTCTCGTCGATAATCGATTTGAGACCTACGGCAGCGCCTGTACTCATCATACATATCAAATGGTGCCCACAGGCGTGTCCTAGCCCTTTCAGAGCGTCGTATTCTGCCAGAAAAGCAATGATTGGTCCAGGCTTGGTTGCTTTGTAAGTAGCAATAAAGGCTGTTTCTATACCCAATACGGGTGCCTGAACGTCAAATCCGTGAAAAGCAAGTTCTTCTTTTAAACGGGCAGAGGCCAAGAATTCCTCGTTTCCAAGTTCAGGGTTTGCGCCAATATATAACGAAATGTCCTTAAACCGCTGGGCATGCTGTTCAATGGTGTGTTGAATGGTCTGTTTGAAATTCATGCTAAAAACTCCTTTATATATGCTGTAATGTAGGTGCTGCGATAGATATACTAAAATTGTACTATAACATTCATTGCATAATCATGCATATTCATTTATAATGACACAATCTTATTTATTATAAAGAATTTAAGGAGAGAAAAAAAGATTGAAAAAGGCATATCGTTTTACCGCCCTGGTTTTGTCGGCGGTTATCTTACTGCTGGCTGGTCTTCCCATGCTCACTGCATACGGATCGGAAGAAAAGCCACAGAAAAAACTCGTAGTGGGCATGAGTGCTGACTTTCCGCCGTATGAGTTTCATAAAGTTATTAACGGTCAGGATACCATTGTTGGGTTTGATGTTGAAATTGCCAAGGAAATCGCCAAGGATCTGAATGCGGAGATGGTCCCAGAGGACATGAGTTTTGACTCTTTGCTGCCTGCTCTGCAAAGTGGTCGCGTAGACTTGGTACTGTCCGGTATGACACCGACGGATGAACGCAGAAAGAGCATTGATTTTTCGGATGTATACTATCGTTCCAAGCAAGTCATTATGGTACGTCCAGAGGATAAAGACAAATATTCAACGATGGCTGCTCTAAAAGGAGAGAAGCTCGGTGCGCAGAAGGGGAGTATCCAGGAAGAAATTGCGCAAAAAGTGCCTAATGCTTCTGTGACCTCATTGGATAAAATATCCGATCTGGTACTCCAGCTTCGGACCAACCGTATCAACGCGGTTGTAATCGAGGATACCGTTGCTAAAGGATACACACTAGACGGTACCGTAACACTTGCCAAGGCAGTACCTGAGGATGAAGGAGCAGAAACTGCTGTAGGCATTCGTAAAGGAAATGCGGAATTGCTTGCTTCAGTAAATAAAACGTTGGCTCGCCTGAAAGCAGACGGTTCGATTGAGAAGTTTTCTACAGAAGCAAGTGCACTGTCTGCAGACCGACAAGTTTCTTCGAATAGCATTGTAGATATATTTTTGAAATATCGCAGTTTCTACGCTACGGGTATTGGCTACACCCTATTGCTGTCTGCGCTTGGAGTACTGTTCGGATTCATTATTGGTCTGATCATATCCTTGCTGCGGATGAGTGGTATTCGTATTATCGAGTGGCTAGGTACCGCATATGTAGAGATACTGCGCGGCACACCTATGCTGGTGCAGCTCATGATCATTCATTACGGAGTTGCTTTGACGTTGGGGGTTAATTTTACGCCACTTCAGTCTGGTATAATTACGTTGTCTCTGAATAGTTCGGCATATTTGGCTGAAATTTTCCGTGCTGGTATTCAGGCAGTAGACCGTGGACAGATGGAAGCTGCCCGCTCGCTCGGGATGGGACGAGGCAAAGCAATGCGTCATGTCATTTTACCGCAAGCATTTAAATCTATATTGCCTGCTATTGGTAATGAGTTCATTACGATCATTAAAGAATCATCTATTATTTCGACCATTGGGATGGTGGATATTATGTATCAAGCCCAGGTCATTAAGAATATTACCTACGAAGGCTTGAGTCCGTTCGTAATCGCAGCCGCTATTTATTTTGTAATGACATTCAGCTTATCTAAGTTGTTGGGTTTATGGGAAAGGAAGTTGAGAGCCAGTGATCACCGTTAAACAACTGCGTAAATCATTCGGTAAGAATGAAATTTTAAAAGGCATTGATATAGATATCGCCAAAGGTGAAGTAGTCGTCATTATCGGCCCGAGTGGTTCAGGAAAAAGTACGTTTTTGCGTTGTATGAATCTGTTGGAACAGCCAACAGAAGGGGAAATTTTGTTTGAGGGTGAGCCGATTACGGCCCGTGGTCATAATATTAATGCGACTCGGGAGAAGATGGGGATGGTTTTCCAGCATTTTAATCTGTTTCCGCATAAAACAATACTGCAGAATCTGACGCTTGCACCAACGCAGGTGAAAAAGCAGTCGGGGAAAGAAGCGGAGAAAATTGCGCTGGAGCTCCTGCGGACCGTGGGTCTTGAGGATAAGAAGAATACCTACCCGAACCAGTTATCTGGTGGTCAAAAACAACGTATTGCGATAGCACGTGCTTTGGCCATGCAGCCACACGTAATGCTGTTCGATGAGCCTACTTCTGCCCTTGACCCTGAAATGGTTGGAGAGGTTCTGGACGTGATGAAGAAGCTCGCTGAGGGCGGCATGACGATGGTGATCGTGACGCATGAAATGGGCTTTGCCCGTGAGGTAGGGGATCGAATCATCTTTATGGACAACGGTCAAATTATAGAACAAGGTACGCCTGAGCAAGTATTCGGTACTCCAAGCCATGACCGTACCCGTGATTTTCTTGCTAAAGTGCTGTAAGAAAATGCTTTTATGAAATATTAACAAAGCCCTCTCGTGATGATGTTTCACGGAGGGCTTTTCTCTTTTTGTCACTATATCTCCATATTTTTGTAACAGAAAACGGATTCTTAATGACAAAATTGTAACGAGTATAGTACGATATTCAAGGTTACCAACATTTTCATGCAGATAAGGTTACAAAATTGTGATATTATGCAGTAAGCCAAAACTTACCGGGGCAGCAGTAATGATAATAAATACTCAGGTGCTGGGCTCAAACCATGGGAAGTGCGGGGGACGTAACAACGGCAATGATTCCAATGCATCATAAGATGTTGTGGAATATGCCTAGGGGTGAATTGCACAAGCATAGGGCTTCTCCTGAGTCCGAATCCGACAGCTAACTTCGCAGGCATAACAGAGGAGGTACATATCTTTGAAACATTTAAAACATATTGGAAAAACTATGAAATTTGCGGTGCTTGCTGCAGCTATTGCAGGGCTGGCACAGACAGCTGGAGTAGCAGATGCTGCTTCGCTTCACACTGCCAAAGAAGGCGATACCTTCTTTTTGCTTGCTCAACGTTATGGGGTATCAGTAGATGAGTTGACGAAGGCTAACCCGGATATTGCGTCCAACAACATATATGCAGGTCTGCAAATTAAAGTGCCAGACGAAAAAAGTGTAAAGGCGGCTTCGGATTCGAAGCCACAGCTTCTTACAGAGAAAGCACCAGCGAATGAGAAGCCAACAATTGAAGCATGGGGCAAAACATTTAATTACAGTAAAGTAGTTGATGTTAAAGCTACAGCATATTCTGCCGCAGCTGATGAAAATGGCAAATGGGGTGCGGTCGATTATTACGGCAATCCGCTTAAGCTAGGTACAATTGCGGTAGACCCGAAAGTCATTCCTATGGGAACAAAGGTGCTAGTTACAGGTTATTCCCATCCCGGATTGCCAAACCATTCTTTTGTGGCCGTTGCCCGTGATCAGGGCAGTGCTATTACCGGAAAGCGGATTGATATCTTTATCCCTGGCAATAAATCATTCGTGAACGACTTCGGCTTCCAGAATGTGAAACTGTACGTCATTGATAAATAGCATTGTGCTTATGTATGATTTAATTAAACATAATATAAGTTATGTAAACTTGATCTATCATACAACATATAACTGGGACGACTTTTTATTAGGCCCGGTCGTTTATCGCTAAAAAAGGCTGTCTTACAAGCAGAAGCATTCTGCTCGTTAAGGCAGCCTTTTTACGTTGTTGGTATATTTGAAGCTTAGACGTACTGTTATTTTCGTTCCGATGTGTGAAGTAGCCGGGGGACAGTGACAAATTTGTAGCCCTTAGCTTTTAGAGAGTGGATTAGACCCGGCAAAGCTTGGACAGTGCCTTGCAAGTTGGAACTTTGACCTCCACCTGCATGCATTAAAATAATGGAGCCAGGTCCGGTAGCCGGGATCACGTTGCGCTGAATTTGTGTTTTGCTTAATCCCTTCCAGTCTAGAGAGTCCACATTCCAATTGACGATCATGTACCCATGACGACGTGCCCACTGGATTTGAGGCTCCGTGATTTCACCATAGGGTGGTCGTATCAATCTGGGTCGAAAACCTATGCTGGCTTCTAAAATGCGTTCTGTTTTTGTAATCTGGTGACGAAAACGTTCTGGTGTGGCCTTCCTGAAATCCGGATGAGTATAGGAATGGTTTCCTATAGCATGACCCTCACGGATGATGCGGCGTATGATCCCCGGATGCTTTTCCGCACGGTGGCCGACGATAAAAAAGGTAGCTTTGATACCATTTGCGTGTAATACGTCCAAAACCTGCGGCGTATACCTTGAATCGGGCACATCATCAAAGGTTAAGGCAATTTGGCGGGTGTGCGGGCCGCACATTTTAAAAATGTCCGCATGCTTTTTTCGTAGCATCGCTAATGTTGGAGTAGCTCGATCTTTACTTTGATATACCGAAGTAGCGACAGCAGCTTCCTTGGGATGGGGCGTTCCAATGTTGGAAGGCGTGTCCGCGTGAACGGGAAAACTTGAAAATGCTAGTAACAGTGCTAAACATGGCAACACTCCCCTGTACCGCATTTGTATTCCCCCTTTCCGTGCAGTGGTACCTAGTGGTGCTCTCAGCTATTATGTACCTGTCCTATTAAAATTATGCTGGTGATTGAGTGAAGCCTACACGGCTGAAGAGAAGTACATCATGAAGCGGGTATCCGTGAAGATGACGAAGTAAACGTACATATTCTCTTAAACATGACCGAAAACTGAAGCATTTTCGCAAGTTTTAGCCTTTCAAAGGATTCGGTATACCATGACAGCTGGTGTATAATGGGGATGCTATTCATAATGATACATACTTGGAATTGAGGGAAGGATGGATAAAAGTGACCGACTTGTTTACTCCTTATCAATTAAAGGGGCTTTCATTAAAAAATCGGATTGTCATGCCCCAATGTGCCAATACAGCGTGGAGGCCAAGGACGGCAAACCGACGGATTGGCATTATGTCCATTATGTGAGTCGCGCGGTAGGAGGGACTGGGCTCATAATTGTGGAAATGACAGCGGTTCATCCGGATGGACGCATTACGGATCGTGATTTGGGCATTTGGAGTGACGAACATATTCCCGCATATCGCAAAATCGTAGAGGAAGTCCACAAGTATGGTGCCAAAATTGCCATTCAATTAGGCCATGCCGGACGCAAAGCCGAGGATGCTGAGACACCTGTAGGCCCGTCCTCGATCCCCTTTAGTGAACGCTTTAAAGATCCGCACACTTTGGCGAGAGCAGAAGTCAAGGAACTGGTTCAGGCCTACAAAGAGGGGGCTCGCCGGGCGGTAGAAGCGGGTTTTGACACGGTAGAGATTCATGGTGCTCACGGCTATCTGATCCATCAATTTCATTCCCCTTTAACCAATACCAGAGAAGATGAGTATGGGCAGGATTTGTCACTGTTTGGTGTTGAGGTGATCCGTGCTGTTAAAGAGGTACTTCCTGCTGATATGCCTGTGCTAATGCGGATATCTGCCAAAGAATATGTCCAAGACGGATATGATGTTGAATACATAGCAGCCATAGGGGAACGATATCGTGATGCAGGTGTAGACATTTTCCATATTTCTTCTGGTGGTGAGGGTCCGATAGGCTCCAGCGGAGGCCCGTCTGCGCGTGCTGGTTATCAGGTCGATTTGGCTCATACCGTCCGTGAAAAATTGAATGTGCCTGTCATTGCTGTCGGCTTATTGGATGATTATGAGGATGCCCGCCGAGTCGTTCAGCAAAATGAAGCTGATCTGGTAGCCATAGGGCGTGCCATGCTGCGTGATCCCTATTGGGCGCTGCATGCTTCACGGGCGCTAAAAGTACAGGCAGATATCCCAGAGCCTTATCTACGCGGTTTTTAGATATTTTTGAAACCTCTTTGCAAAGCTTGCGTAAACATGTGTACAGAGCTTAAAATTTAAGCATTCAATTCTAGGAGGAACTTCACATGTCTATTTTCAAACGATTAAGAGATCTTACGATGTCTAACATTAACGCCATTATCGACAAGGCAGAAGATCCAGTTAAAATGACGGATCAATACATTCGTGATATGCAAGAGGATCTGGAAGACGCAGAGAAAGCGGTAGCCGCTCAAATTGCTATTGAAAAGAGATTCAAACAGCAATACGAAGAACAGGCAGCTTTGGTGAAAAAACGCGAAGAACAGGCTCATACGGCTGCAAAAGCACAAAATGTGGATCTTGCTCGTCGTGCGCTGGAAGAAAAGAAATCTGCCGAACAAAAAATGAACGAGTTCCAAGCTGGTTATGAGCAAAACAAAGCTGCAGCTGACAACCTGCGTGGTAAGCTGGATGAAATGCGTAGACAGCTGACTGAAATGAAAAACAAGCGCGAGACACTGGTTGCCCGTTATAACGCGGCTAAAGCGCAAACTGAAATTAACAAAGCTATGAACGGTTTTAGCTCGGATACGGCAACTGCTGGATTGAAGCGTATGGAGGAAAAAATGCTGCAAGCAGAAGCACGTGCTGAAGCGAGCAACGAAATGGCTTCCAAGGAAAAATCGCTGGATGAAGAGTTCAAAGAGCTGGATAAGAAAAGTGCTGTGGACGATGAACTTGCCGCTTTGCTGAAACAATACGAAAACAAATAAGAACTTTTAAGCATTGCCGCTAGTGTGATGGCTCAGTAAGCGAAGGAGAAACGTTTTCTCCTTCGCTTTTCCCTGCCTGGGGGCGTAAACAATATATGTAGTCAAGAAGATGTGGAGGATGGTAGCAAATGCATTTTTTAGAAACGATGAAAGCGATGCTGGTATGGACGGGCGCGGGTGCTATTTTGCTGTTCGTATTAATGTATGTCGATTCTTTATTTACAAAGTATAAGGATTTTGCCGAAGTAAAAGCCGGAAATATGGCCGTAACGGTACGGATGATTATGAAGCTGATTGCACAAGGATATATTTTATCAGGTTCAATTGCTACCGCTAATAATTTGCTTGAAGCGCTTGTGTATTCTGTGATTGCCTTTATTATCCTGCTTGTTTTGGAAGTGATTGTGCGTCTGCTGTTGAGATATTGGGCACAGTTTGATCTGGATAAAGGTACCCAGGAAGGTAAAATTGGTTTCGGTCTGTTTTCGGGAGCGCTGCATTTGGTTGGTGCCTTGATCATTACAGCATGCTTCTAGGCAAAGTAAGGAGGAAATATGACCATGAGTGTATGGAAACGAATTTCAAATCTATTTGCCAAGCCTGAACCGCCGAAAGCGGAAAAAAGCATGCTTCACTTAAATCCAGGGGATATTTGTGAGGTGTCGCTTGTCACCTATGAAGTGGTAGGTCGTGTACATAATCGTGCTCGGAATGCCGTTGTTTTGACGCTTCAGGATGGTAATCAAGTGAGTTATCTTCATATTGAGGAACGGGAAACACTGCAATTCGGACTTTATCAGGCCATCGATGGCAGACTAGACAACCCGGAGGAAGTACCGACCATTTTAGAGCTGGATGATACAACGTATCATTTGGAAGAACAGTATTTTGGGCATGTTACCGTTATGGGCCGTGCTCCTTTCCGGCAGGGTGGAGAGCAACATGTTTGGCAGTACCAGTCTGATGATTACCATCTATTGCGGGTAGAATGGCAGGACGGTCGCTTTATGCTTTATGAAGGAGAAGAAGTGATTACCGGAGACGTCAAGGTTATTCGGGCAAGCTAGGAGAGGGTTACACATGAGCAAACGCACCTGGCAATATGCATTAAAGGTCATTGTGGCGCTGAGCTTGTTCGTATCCGTGTTAAGCGGCTGCGGCGCGCCAAATGTGAAAGATACGTATCCGCTGGAATCCGTTAGTGGTAGCGGAAACTCGACTTCGTACGTGTATCGGGCGGCAGGCAAAACGGTTCCCGAAGTAGCGGAGGAATTGAAAGAACAGCGTACACCGGAACAAATGTCACCTCAGAGCAATGAGCGGATGTTTCTGGTATATAGCGATGAGTGGTACCATTTGCAGCAGGATCCAGCTAAGAAGGAAGACACACTCATTGAAATTGATAGTAAAAAGTATGTCGAGCAAAATTACAGTTCCAGCTTTCTAAAAGGATACTTAACTGCAACTGTGCTGGATGCTCTGTTCGATTCGTTGCGGGGGTCTGGCTCCTATCGAGGTTATTCGAGCAGAGATGTATACCGACCTTCACAAGGGCAATATCGTGCTCCAACAGCACAGGAGAAAAAAGCGATCCCGCCGATAACGGTGGAGCGAAAAGGCTCAGTTACCCGTAGAGGGAAAAATTCGGATTCCAGCGTTGGATCAAGCGGGAGTCTATTCGATAGAGGCTCCAGCAGTTCACCGAGCAGAGGCTCGATTTCACGTGACCGAGGCAGCAGCGGCGGTTCCAGCATATTTGATTCGCCGCGCAAATCGTATAGTAAGCCTAAAACACGCAGCGGCTCAGGTAAAATCAGCCGACGAAGTCGACGATAATGGTAATGTTTTATATTCTTCTAAAGTTGTTTGCGGAACTGTGGAGCTGTTGCACAGTTCCTTTTTTTGTTGTTTGATATAACCTACAGTGAATTGAACGGATGCTCTCACTTCGATTTTATTACCGTCTACTTTGATCTACACTGGATCAGAGCTTATGTGCTCAATGCCATCGTCTTCAATGATGTTGCTTTTTTTGATATGGAGATGACGAGCTATCTTTTCTATAGCACCCATTCGTGGTTCAGAAAGTCCGCTCTCCCAAGCTGAAATTGCTTTATTGGTAACCCCAGCGATCTCAGCAAGCTCTTGTTGAGTCAAATGATATTTTATACGTAATTTTTTAAAATTGTCACTTAAAGCCACTATAATCCCTCCACCCCAAATTAAGTAGATTATAACCTTGATATCGAAAAAAAACCAACATAATACATTAGCAAAAGCAACGTCGCTCACTTGGGGGGATTTTTTTGTTAGCACGAATGGGTGTCGAGTTTGAAGAAGAAAGCCATAGAAAGAAAATTTTACCTCATATTTATACAAAAAATGACAGTTTACTAGATTATTTCATTGCCACATCTATTAGTAAAATATACAATTACATCAGGCGAAATAGGAGGATGATGTAACTGTGTTATCTGCTTTTTTATATATTTTACTTGGTTTTTTCGATGCTTTAGCGGCAGTTACTTTGGTCTTGAAGCTTTATATGCTTCCGGTGTGGGAAAATCGAAGAAAAATACTTTTCTATGCAATTGGCATAGCTTTCTTTTCCTTTCTCATGAGAGAAGTTATAGGCATGCCTAAATTTGATTTTCCGCTTCAGTATTTGTTAATGGTTCTCTTTTTAAGATTTGGTTTAGGGATCAAAACATATCTTGCAGCATTTTCTGCTGGTTCTGGTCTAACAGCTTACATTAACCTACAGCTATTTGTATATATATTTGCAAATTTTTTCGGAGTAGCACAACCTGATATTATTAATAATACTTCTGGTTCTTCCATTTACGTTATACAGCTGGCTTCTATTTTTACTGCGTACTTTATTTCTTTTGTCATGGGGAAATACAACTTTGGTTTCTCATTTATCATTCAGCCCCCACATGATTTTTTGAAAGGTGAAAATTACCTATCACCCCTTAATAAAATGTTCATCATAGGCTCCCTAATATCATTTGTCACTATTCTTGTTACTTTGTATATGCTCTATAACTCCAATACGATAGGACTACTTTCCATCTCATTGCTAACTTTTGGAATTTCGTACTTCTTTTCAGAGAAAGGAGATTACGAGGATGCTAGAAACGCTATCGAGGCACATCGCATCAGAAATAAAGAAAGCTGATCCTGATGGACCTACAAGTGTAGAAGTGATGGAGTATGCGATTGGTATAAAAATTACCGAAATTTCGGCAGTACTAATGGTTGCAGTTATAGCCTGGATAACAGGACATTTTTGGGGGGCATTACTAGCTCTGGCTACGATCATGTTTGTAAGGAGATTTTCAGGTGGGGTACACTTCAGCAACCTTACCCTTTGTGTCTGTTTTACAACGGCCATATGTGTAACTATACCTTTTGTTTCTTTAGGTTTATCAACAATTTTGATAATTAACGCTTGTTCATTATTAGTTTTTGTAGTATATGCTCCCAATCATTTTATCTATATTAATAAGACCAAATATCACAAGTATTATAAAACGATATGTATTTTGGTTTGCATATTAAATTTTTTTGTACAATCTCACATAATATGTTTATCTATAGTTATACAAGCATTCAGTATTCTTCCTTTATGGAAAGGAGGTGAGCGAAAATGGATAAGAAATTGGCGAGAGTTTTAAGTATAAGTCTTGGGAAATACGCTAACGAGTCTACCAAAAAAGAAAAAACAATATTTGGCGCTAAACCTGTACCAGCTGAGCTGAAGAAAACAGAAAAGAACTGAATTTAATGGAAGAGGGAAAGCGAATCCTAGCCACTCCATTGCTTGATGACAATTCACTTGGAGATTGCTCTTTCTTTTGTGAAAATCACCTAGTTGCGATTGAATTGTGGAAGCCTAAAAGCAATTATCACATCCCGCTTTTTCATACTTCTCATGGAAGATTTACAGTTCCCACCACCCTCCATGAATGTTCCGTAGGCTTACCCACTTTTTGCAATTTGGACGGATCTAATTTGGTTAACATCACACAAGTGGACAAGATCATTACGGGAGATTATGGAGGGGGGCAGGTTGTTTTTAAAAATCAAGACATTAAAGAAAGTATAAATTCAGCCAATTTATCTCGGTGGAAACAAATATATGCGGATGCAATGAATGCCGATAGAGAAATTCGTTATATTTTCGGATCGGAAATCAAGGTAGTGGGTAAGGCAACAGTGAGCGGTTTTTTTAAGGTAGGGAATATGCTTAGTGTGGATATGTGGGAACCTAAAAAAAATTACTATGTCCCGCGTTTCCACTCTGGAGATCGCTCTTATACAATCGGGCTAACCGCACAGGCTTGCAGGGAAGCTTTTCCGTATCTATATCCAGCTTATAAAGATACCCTGATAAATCTCGACTTGGTTTGTGAAATTGAGTCTAACGCATTTGGAGGGCTGGTACGATTCGAAGGATCTGACTTCACTTGCTCGATGTCTCATAATAAACTTAAAGCGCTTAAAAAACTGTGGAAATGACCCATGAAAATTCAGGGGTCATTTTTATTACCAGATTTAAATGAATAAGTCAATAATCAGTTAGACTAGGATAAGCCGGACGGGTTCGATTTAATTCGACATATTTCCCGTTTTTAATCATTTTCCATGTGATAAAATTGATTATGAAAAAAATAACAATCTTTTAAATTAAGGTGAAAACAATCTACATATAAGAAAAGGAGGGTGAAAGCGGGATATATATTGTAAATGCCGGCATGTACAAATGCCCCGAAGGAAATGCCTGTTTGTCAGGCAAGTTCCCACTCATATAAGTCCTCAGCTTTACACTCCAATATCCTAGAAATGAGGACTGCCGCCTCGAATGACATTTTGTCACGTCCCGCGATCCAGTTAGATATTTGTTGCCGCGAATATCCAGTTCGTCGGGCGAGCCATGATTGAGTGCGTCCATGAGATTTGAGCTCCTCTTTCAAAAGGCATTTCCCCCGAGTAAGTTTTTGCACCTTACTTGCTCCTAACAGGGGAAAAGTGTTTCGTTCAGAGTATACAGGTAAATTACTTTTTTATCAATTATAATGTGGAGTTGATTGGATGGTTGCAGATAAAAATGAAAATGTAACTTGCACTAGCTTTTATACAATAAAGATGGCACGACTCGCTTCAGGATATAGTGAGTTAATAGCTTGCAATATACTTGGTATGTCAATGAATGAATTAAAACATATAGAGGAAGATTCATCTGATTTAACAATAGCTCGAGCGCAGCAAATGTCCTCGTTGTATGAGGTTACAATAGATTCAATCTATTTCGGTAAAAATAATATAACCTAATATACGTAGAAAACAGACGTGATGACATGCAAAACCAAAAACCAAAGACTAAAATCTACCAAAAACAGCCGCGATACGATATTCAGGCTGTTTTTTGGCGGATAGAGACTTGCAGCAATCCAATAAATACCGTTCGGATTTGCCAGATAACGGTTTTAGCGTTATAACAGAAAGAGGGTATTTTAGAAGAACGGAGTGAGAACATGAATCAGACGCCATTAAATACAGAAAAATTCCAACGTAAAGCAGTTAAGGTGGAAGAGGCACAAAGCAGGATAGCTAGCTATGTTCAACAGGGCGAAAGGGAGGACGTAGGGCTCGAGCAAGCACATGGTCGCTATCTGGCAATGGATTTGACTGCGCCACATCCGTATCCCCACTTTCGTCGTTCTGGTATGGACGGCTATGCAATCCTTGCCTCGGACACTGAAGTCTGTTCGACTGGTCAGGAAATCTGGCTACATGTGATTGATGAAATTCCTTGTGGCACCGTATCGGACAAGCGGGTGGAGACGGGAATGGCAGCCCGCATCATGACAGGAGCACAATTACCTGAAGGAGCGGACACGGTGGTTATGCTGGAGGCGACACAGCTGCGTGAGGAAAATGGACAGACATATGTTGGCTTGAAGAAGCGTATGGAAGTTGGCAAAAATGTGACACAAATTGGTCATGAGATTAAGGAAGGTCAGCTTTTGCTCAGTAAGGGAACTTGTGTGGGAGCGGGGCACATCTCGGTACTGGCTACTTTTGGTGTACATCGGGTGCCTGTTTACAGGAAGCCAAGGGTGGCCGTCTTTTCCACAGGGTCAGAATTGCTCGCAGTGGATGAGCCGTTACAACCGGGGAAAATTCGAAACAGTAATACATATATGCTGGCTTCTCAAATTAGAGAGGCAGGAGGAGAGCCGTTCATTCTGCAAGCCATTCATGATGATTTGAACCTTGCTCGGGCTTCTGTCAGAGAAGCAATAGCTACCTATGATATCGTGGTTACGAGTGGTGGAGTGTCGGTGGGTGATTTTGATATTATGGGTGACCTCGTGCGACAGGAAGATGTGAATATGCTGTTCAACAAGGTTACGATGCGTCCAGGTAGTGTAACCACAGCCGCAGTGATAGACGGCAAGCTGTTATTTGCGCTCTCAGGCAATCCCGGTGCGTGCTTTGTAGGCTGTGAGCTGTTTGTACGTCCAACTATTCAAATGATGTTATCTTCGGTACATCCGTATTTGCAAACCTGGACAGCGAAGCTAGGAGCAGATTATACGAAGGTAAACAACTATACCCGCTTTGTACGCAGTTCTCTGGAGATACGTGGTGGACAAGTATATGCGATTCCTGCGCGAGTAGATGAATCCAGTGCCATGGTCACGATTAAGGACAGCGATTGTCTGATCGTAGTCCCTCCCACAACAGAAGGCTTGCGCGAAGGTGAAGAGGTGCATGTACTGGTGCTTCAAGGCGGACAGGTGACGTGAAAACAAAACATCCATTTGTATGTCAAATCGTCGGATTCAAAAATACAGGAAAAACCACCTTCCTCGGAGGTTTAATTCGTTATGTGCAGCAGTCAGGACTACGTGTAGCAGTGATCAAGCATGATGGCCATGAATTTGAGATGGATCATGAGGGAACAGATACGTACAAGCACCGACAGGCAGGCGCCGAAGGCGTAGCGATTGTTTCGGCAGGAAGAACAGCGATTTTAGAGGAACAAAGTCGGCCTGTGACCGGACTCATCCGGCATTTTCAGGCGTATGACTGTGTGTTGCTGGAAGGCTTCAAGCAGGAAAAATATCCGAAGCTGGTCATGGTGCGAGAACAATCGGATGCCCGACTTGTTCAGGAGCTGACAAATGTACAGGGAGTAGTAGTTTGGGAGTGCCATATGGATTGGGCTCAGGATTACTACTCAGATGAACAAACGGTGCAGATATATCCTGCCGATGCCAGCGACCCGGCAGGCCGCTGGTTACTCGAACAAATTCAGAGGCACAGAGCAGGATTCCAGACAGAGCAGGGCTGAGAGGGCCATTAATCGGCTGGGTCAGTCTGAGTCTCTAGCCGCCGTTCGATCGCCTGAGACATCGTTTTGTCAGTCAGGTGGGCATAGACTTCCGTTGTTTCAGTCGAAGCGTGACCCAGCTGTTCCTTGGTTTTGTAGATATCATTTTGTAAATAATAGTCAGTAGCAAAGGAATGACGAAGCTTATGAACGGTCAAATAGGGCTTGCCGAACCGCTTGGCGTATTTGATGATCATAGCTTGAATCGCTCTTTTAGTCATCCGTTTGCCCTCCGTACTGCCGTTGGGACGTGCGACAAAAAGAGCTTTTTCTTTTTTTGGAGCGCGATAACGGGTATGTCTTAAGGACAAATAAAGTGCGAGATCATCTTTGGACTGCTCGCGGAAATATACTGGCGTTTTAAAAGTTTCATCGTTATTTCCTTTGCGGTACACATACAGTAATTTATTGTTTATATCGAGATCATCCATATTCAAGTTGACGATTTCGGATACACGTAGCCCCGAGTTCAGAATAAGACTTGCGATACAGGCATCCCGCTCCTTGTTTAATTCATAGGAGTATAGGGCTTGCTTGTTATCAGCCAAATCTTGTCCGTAGCCTTCATAAATATAGCCGATAAATTCAAGCAGCTCTTCCTCTTCCAGTATTTTTCCTTTGAGCTTGGCGGCCGTATCCTTGGGTTTATGTACGCGCTTAATTTCGACTTTGGCCATAATATTGCGCTTGAGCAACGGATAAAAGTTTTCATCCTCAGCGATTTGACTCAAGTAATGAAAGAGTGAACGCAGGGACGACAACTTACGTGAAATGGTGATGCGGGAATTGGAGCCTTCGCGTTTGGTAGACAGGAACAAGCGAAAGCCTGTAATGCTATCCATATGAAGTGTCTCTAATTCTTCCAGCGTAACTTGGGCATTCGCTTCTCCGGCAGACAAGCCTTCCGAGCGAAGCCATGAAAAAAAAGCTTCGTAATCCCGTACATATTCCAGCAAAGTAGAGGGGGATAGGTCGGGAAGCTTGTAATCCATAAATTGCTGTACGTACCATGGCAGATCCGGCATCTTTTCATCCAGTTTGCGCCGGTCGATGATCTTTTGTATGTTCATAGGGTCCACCTCGTCCGGTCATAATACATGTATTTTAGCATATTTTGAACAGCACTGGATGGGAGTAATCAAAGTAAAGAACAAGCTGACCGCCAAGAGAGGTGAAAGTATGGGATATAATATCAAATCAGAATTGAAGCTGTCCATAAAGAGTGTACCAGAGTCGCAGAAGGACATTATTGTCCAACTCATGCAATTTTACTTATACGATTTTACAGCCTATCTGCGAATTGATGTCACTGAGAAGGGAACATTCCCGGCTTATCCAGACTTGTATCAATACTGGACGAGCGGCGAACAGAAGCTACCTTTTCTGATTTGGAGACAGGATATTCCTGTGGGCTTTGCACTCGTTGACCGAATGTCTAGCAATCGAGAAGCTGACTATTACATGGCTGAGTTCTTTGTACTTCGCCCTTATCGGCACAATGGTGTGGGTACATGGGCGGCTCATGAGCTGTTTGGACGTTTTAACGGGCGGTGGAAGGTGACGCAGATGAGCACGAATAGACCAGCCCAATCCTTTTGGCGCAAGGTAATTGGAAGCTATACGAATGGTGAGTATAGGGAGCAAACACATCCAGTACGAGGGAATATAAGTCAGTTTTTCAATACATGAAAAATTCATAATAGAAAACCACCAGAAAAGAGCCGAGGAGAATATTCTGTCGGCTTTTTTTGTTGTTAATTACAGTCTTCTATCCATAGATCGTTCCAATTAGAACCTGCATTGACACTATAAAAACGCAGGTATAAAGCTATTTGCTAATTCATATATAACTTATTGGAATCATCTATGGTAAGATAAGGATGTAAGTATATAAATTCAATAGGAAAAGAGGGTAAAATGCTAGAGAAGTGGATTCAGGAACTAAAAGATGGTGAACAAGAACTGATTGCATGGAGAAGACATCTGCATCAGCATCCAGAGCTTTCTTTTGAAGAAACGAATACATCTGCATTTATCGCCGATCAATTACGCTCTTTTGGTATTGAAGTAAGAACGAATGTCGGTGGAAATGGTGTGCTCGGTTTTTTAGAAGGTGGCCAGCCAGGTAGAACGATTGCATTTCGTGCCGATTTTGATGCACTTCCTATTCAGGATGAAAAGGATGCGCCTTATAAATCGACCGTTCCCGGTGTTATGCATGCTTGTGGACATGATGGTCATACGGCTGCGTTGTTAGGAGTCGCACGAGTGTTAAGCCGTCACCGTCAGACACTGAAGGGAAAGCTTGTGTTTATTTTTCAACATGCCGAAGAAAAACCGCCTGGCGGAGCCAAATTCATGATCGAGGATGGTTGTCTGGATGGGGTGGAAGCAGTATATGGTATCCACCTTTCCTCGGAGATCCCGCTGGGCAAAATCGGTTTAAAGAGTGGTCCGGCAATGGCTGCAGTCGATGCTTTCACAATTCAGATCAACGGCAAAGGTGGACATGGCGCCAGGCCACATCAGACAGTGGATTCCATTGTCATCGGCAGTCAGATTGTGAACGGATTGCAGCAGGTGGTGAGTCGCAGAGTGGACCCTATTGAATCAGCGGTGTTAACGATTGGGGTATTTCAAGCGGGTACTGCCTTTAATGTGATTGCAGATAAAGCCAAAATCGAAGGGACCGTACGTACGTTTAATAAGGATGTACGCAAGGAAGTCGAGAACGAAATTCGTAGTATCGTAAAAGGTCTGACGGAGGCTTATCATGCGGGATACGAAATTGATTATTTGAATGGCTATCCTGCACTGGTGAATGCCGAAGCCGAAACAGAACGGGTACGTGAGCTAGTCAGCAGGCTGTATGGGGCAGATGCTTTTATGGACTTGAAACCGGTCATGGGAGCAGAGGATTTTGCCTATTATCTAGAGCAACGACCTGGAGCTTTTATTCATGTGGGTGCACGTAATGAGGATGAACGAACGCATTTTGCTCATCACCATCCTCACTTTGATTTTGATGAGCGCGCATTGCTCATCTCAGGACATATTTTTCTAGCGTTGGCGCTTGAATATTTGCAATAATTATATTTTTTAATGGTTAGCCATAGCATTAACGGAAGCTCGAACCGCGCATAGCGCGGTTTTTTTGCTGTAAATCAAAGTATTTTGGCATCTAGATAGAATGAAAAATTAAGAAAATAATTCACTATATGAAAAATTCCTAATAGTAAATTATAAGAGGTATCAACGGTAAGGGAAAGCTTACTCTTATATTACAGGTAGTCAACCAGGAGATCCTATTACATTATCTTAATTTTTCACACAAGGAAAAGAGAAAAAGATGACGAATCTATTGAGCAAACATCCATGTAAGCGCTATCAATTGGATGTTGCATATCTATTGAATTACTGGAGGTGAGCTTGAAAGAACGCTCGTTTGATTGATGAATGGAATAATAACGATAGGAATGAATCCGCAATTGTCTGATTACTTTTAGCTCCAAATGGCTTACCAATTCAAATGATTACAGAGAAGGAGGTTGAATTCATTGACTAAGACAAAAAGCAGGTTGAGAATTGCATGTTTGGCGCTTGTAGTAGCGGGTGCTTCCTGGACAGGCATGATAGCACCCACTCATGCTGCTCCAAGTGACGAATATACTTGGAAAAGTGTCGTTACAGGTGGTGGAGGTGGTTTTGTACCTGGTATTATTTTTAATGAAACGGAAAAAGATCTGATCTATGCCCGCACAGATATTGGAGGAGCTTACCGCTGGAATCCTGCCAATGAAAGCTGGATTCCGCTGACCGATTCTGTGGGCTGGGAAGATTGGAACAAAAATGGTGTCGACGCACTAGCCACCGATCCTGTGGATCCGAATCGTGTATATATAGCTACAGGTACGTATACTAATTCCTGGGATAAACATAACGGGCAAATTATGCGCTCCACTGACAAAGGTAATACATGGCAGACTACGAAGCTTCCCTTTAAGGTAGGAGGCAATATGCCGGGACGCTCGATGGGTGAACGTCTGACAATTGATCCGAATAAGAACAATATATTATTCTTCGGAGCTCGAAGTGGTAATGGACTGTGGAAAAGCTCCGACTTCGGGGCAACCTGGAGTAAGGTGAGCGGTTTCCCGAATCCGGGGACGTATGTACAGGACCCTTCAAATGAATACACCAGTGATATTGTCGGTTTAGCCTGGATCACCTTTGACAAAAAAACGGGCTCTTCCAGCAAAGCAACACAGACCATCTATGTGGGTGTCGCAGACAAAAAGCAAAGTGTCTACCGCAGTACAGATGGCGGGACAACCTGGTCTGCTGTAGCAGGACAGCCTACAGGTTATTTGCCACATCACGGTGTTTTATCACCAGATGGAAACCTGTATATTTCTTACAGCGATGGAGCTGGGCCATATGACGGAACAAAGGGTGAACTATGGAAATTGAATACAGCCAGCGGACAGTGGACTAACATTAGCCCCGTTGCCAGCAGCAGCGCAGACAATCATTTTGGGTATGGTGGACTGACGGTGGATGCCCAGAAGCCTGGTACCCTTATGGTTGCAACATTGAATGCCTGGTGGCCGGATGAAACGATTTACCGCAGTACTGATAGTGGAGCAACCTGGAGCCCTATTTGGGAATTCGACGGTTACCCGTCTCGTAAGCTCAAATACAATCTGGATATATCCGGTGCGCCTTGGCTGACTTTCAATGCCAACCCTGCTCCGCCAGAAGTATCGCCCAAGCTAGGGTGGATGATTGGAGATCTTGAGATAGATCCATTTAACTCAGATCATATGCTGTATGGCACAGGAGCTACGATATATGGCTCTAAAAATCTGACCAATTGGGACAAGGGAGATAAGCTGGACATCTCGGTAGCCGCTAAAGGGATAGAGGAAACGGCGATTTTGGATCTGGTGAGCCCTCCTACTGGAGCTCCTCTAGTGAGTGCAGTGGGTGATGTTTCCGGATTCAGACATGATGATCTGTTCAAGGCTCCCGCTAAAATGCTGGATAATCCAACCTTTACAAGCAGCGAAAGCATTGATTATGCCGAGCTGAACCCTTCTTTTATGGCTCGGGTGGGTAAAGCAGACTATAAAAAAGATCCAAATGCCAAATCCATCGGATTTTCCAATGATGGCGGAGCAAACTGGTACAAAGCAAATAGCGAGCCTTCTGGTACAGCAGGAGGAGGCAGCATCGCTGTTGCGGCAAATGGTAATGGATTGCTGTGGAGTACATCGGACAAAGGTGTATTTTATTCCAAAACCGGAGGAAACTCATGGACAGCAAGCACGGGAATACCAGCCAATGCAAAGATCGCCTCTGACCGAGTAAATCCTAACAAATACTACGCGTTTGCTGCTGGAAAAATATATGTAAGTGTTGATGGAGGCGCATCCTTTACAGCATCTACAGTTACTGGTTTGCCAAGTGTAGGGAATGCAGATATTGGTGCTGTACGAGGAGCGGAAGGGGATGTGTGGTTTGCTGGAGGCTCCGAGGACGGAGGGCCATACGGCTTATGGCATTCCAAGGATTCAGGTGTTACATTCACCAAGCTTGATCATGTACAGGAGGCGGATTTTGTAGGCTTTGGCAAAGCAGCACCCAATCGCACCAATGCAGCAGTGTTTATCGTTGGTAAAATTGACGGTACACGTGGATTCTATCGCTCGGACGATACTGGCGCAAACTGGGTACGCATTAATGATGACAAGCATCAGTATGCTCGTGTGACCACCATTATTGGGGATCCTCGGGTTTACGGACGTGCTTATCTGGGAACGAATGGGCGCGGCATTCTGGTGGCAGATCGTGTAGGGGGGGATCAGCCTTCGACCGGGCAAGCAAGTATTACACCGACAGCTGCAACCTATGGAGTGGCTAACGGCAATAGCGATATTACTGTAAAGCTTACACTTAACGGTAATACACTAGATGCGATCAAGCAAGGGAGCGTGACACTGAGCAAAGGTGAAGATTATACGGTTAGTGGAGAAACAGTCATTCTTACCAACAAGTATTTATCTAAACTTCCCAAAGGAGAGACAACGCTTAACTTCCATTTTAGTACTGGCAATGATGCGTTGTTCACGATTACGGTAAAAGGGGATACGCCAAGTGAGCCGGGAACAGGCGAGGGCGCTCTGAAGGTGCAATCTTTCAATGGGAATATATCTGCAACAAGTAATACGATCAGCTCCAAGTTTAAAATAACCAATACAGGAAGCTCACCCGTTTCCCTAGCAGACGTGACATTGCGTTATTATTACACCATTAACGGTGAGAAATCGCAGAACTTCTTTACAGATTGGTCAAGCATCGGTACAGAGAATGTGATTGCTAACTTCAAAGCGTTAACCAATGCAAAGCCAAGTGCAGATTCTTATGCGGAAATTGGTTTTAGGTCGGCAGCGGGTTCTTTAGAGCCTGGTCAGAGTGTTGAGCTACAAACCCGGATATCCAAAGCGGATTGGAGCAATTATACACAGACTGATGATTATTCCTTTAACCCCACAGCAAACAGCTTACAAGATTCTACTAAAATAACCGCTTACCTGTCTGGGATCAAGCAATGGGGAATTGAGCCCTAAATCTTCATAAAAATACTCTAAAGTCAGCCACTCTAATGAGCGAGCTGGCTTTATTTTTTGAGGAATTAGTTCTCCTCATTCTTATCTAAAAATAAAAGAAGCTCAAGTTAAAAACAGCAATCAGCAGGGGTTTGAATTCAAACACATAACTATTTTACTATATGAAAAATTCATAATAGAAAAAGATTCCTTCTTGCATACCATCTCCGTCAAACAAACACACCACATTAAACAGAAAAAGGGTAAAACACGAACTCTTGTTCCCTTTTTAATTGAAAAGAAACGCTCCTGTCCACAGACAAAAAGCGTCATAAATCAAGTTTATATTTATCATACACCTCAAGTAAGATGACGGGATATTGAAATTAACAGGGTCATCGTAATGACATTCACAATCGTAGAAAGTAATACTGTCTGTGCTGCAAAATCAGGTTCATTTTTATATTCTTCCGCCAAAATACTTGTATTAACGCCGGTAGGCATACCTGACGCAATGAGCAATGCTTGAGCGGGAATCCCCTTAAGACCTAGGAAGAACACGAGCATAAAACCAACTATTGGACCTGCAATCAGGCGTAATACCATACTGATATACACGGCTGTCCGGCGCAAATGAAAAGGGTACTGCACAATTTGTGCTCCCAAAGTAAGTAGAGCCACTGCGACCATCGAATGGCTAATATAGTTTAGAGGCTCAGCCAGCAAATTAGGCAATGGACTGTGCAGTAGATTCAGGAGCAAGCCCAGCACAAGCGCGTAGGGCACAGGCATTTTCAAAAAATTAATTAAAATTTTTCGTGTATTGGCCTTACCATTTTGTACAACAAAAGTACCGTATGTAAATGTAACAAAGCTTTGAAAAGTCATAATCAGAGCTTGGACGGAAATAGCCAACGGATCACCTTTAAACACCAACTGATTAATTGGTAGACCATAATTTCCTGAATTATCAAGCATTACACTATTTGTAAAAGCTCCACGCATGCCGGGGCTGTATTTCAGAGATCTGGCAACGGTAGTGCTGATTACGTACAAAATAGCTATGTACAAGGCATAAAAAAGTGAGACTTCACCCATGACGATTAAAGAAATTTCAGAGTTATAAAGACCGGTAAACACAACTGCAGGGGTGATATAGTAAAAATTAATTTTAGCTAAGGTATACAAATCCAGTCGGAAATAATATTGCATGATACAGCCAAAACCGATAAGGACAAAAATAGGTAAAACAACGTCTAAAAGAATGGTGCCGAACATGTCTGTCTCCTCTTCTTTCTATTATGCGAATGGAAAGGTTAATCTTTAAAATGCATTTGCATTTTCCATTATACTGTGGAAACAGATTCGCGCATAATAAAATTTATTATATTGGATTAGCCATCAGCCCCTAAAAATGCAACACTAGAAAAAAAGAGCTTCATATTTAGCTTATAGTAGCCGTTAATATATGTAGGTTACATTTAAACCTGGTCTTTTACTATAAGGAGGAATCGCATCATGAGAAACACATGGACAGCATTATTAGCGTGTATACTGGTCTTGGGACTGGCAGCGGGAACCGCCGAAGCCAAGCAGGGGCGCGGAAATGGTCAGGAGAACAAACAGGAAGCAAAGGCGTCTGATAAAGACCGGAATGAAAAGAGCAGCAAAAAAGATAAACACGACGAAATCAAAAAGAATACCCCTGTTGCAGTAACGGATGATACATACGGGGAGTCCAAAGACCAAAAAGGTCGCAAGGGACACAACGGGTACAATGGTCTGCTTCAAGCGGTAGAAAATACAAAAGATAAGCCGGCAGGAGCGGTTATTGCGAATCTGTTGCTTACAAAATACCCGGAACGTTTGACCCCGGAGCAGGTAACTGAACTTGAATTGATCCGAAATTCTGACACAGCACTAACTAAGGCTGCAGAGCTACTAGCTGAAAACGGAAATGTAACAGATGCCGTTTACATGCAGGAAGAGGCAGTATTGGCTGATGTGTCCAATCTGGAAAGCTACAAAAAGCTGGATTTATTCTCGAGGAAGGCTGGACGGTCATCAGGTATGAAGCTGTTCGTGAATGGTGAAAAATACGATGCCGAACCGATTAACCGCAATGGCACCACACTTGTTCCGTTTAGAACAGCTTCCGAAGCTCTGAATGCCAAGGTTTCCTGGGATCCGAAAGAAAAGGCTGTTACTGTCACGCGTAACGGTGTGTCCGTCAAATTATTCGTGAATAGCGCCAAAGCCTACATTAACGGCCAGCCATATTCTATCGAGCAGCCAGCATCCATAGTGGATGGAACAACAATGGTACCTGTAAGGGTAATCGGAGAGGCTTTGGGAGCAAATGTTAAATGGGAGCCTGAGAGCCAGTCTGTTGTTGTATATGAGCAGGCAACAACATCTGAAGCATTATAACGTGCTGTCAACAAAAATGGTGTATACAGAAAGGGCGCCTGGCTGAATGTCAGGTCCCTTTTTGTTTTGCTATTTTGTACCGAGCTATTCGCATTATGTTCTGGTCATGTGTACAATTAAATAGAGAAGTCTCAGAAAAGGGAGTGTCATCATAAATGGATTTAGGATTAACGGGAAAAGCAGCCTTTGTTGCAGGTTCCAGTAAAGGACTTGGCAAAGCAAGTGCACGCGAATTGGCACGTGAAGGTGCAAATGTAGTTATTTCGGGACGAAATGAAGCAGAGCTTCAGCGGACGCAAGCCGAATTACGGGAAACAGCGAGTGGTCGCGTTGAATATCTAGTTTGTGATGTAACCAAACCTGAACATATCTCCCAGGCCATCCGCCGTACAGTTGATTGGTTTGGCACCGTCGATATTTTGGTTAACAATGCGGGTGGCCCTCCTGCGGGCACCTTTGATGATTTTACAGATGAAGTATGGATGCAGGCCTTTGAGCAAAATTTACTTAGTCATATCCGGTTGATCCGTGAGGTGTTACCCTATATGAAAAAACAACAAAGCGGTAGAATTTTAAATATCGCCTCCTCATCAGTTAAACAACCGATTCCGGGCCTGATTATTTCCAACACACTACGTACTGGGGTCGCTGGATTAGCGAAAACATTGTCAATGGAATTAGCCCCTTACAATATTCTGGTACATACTGTAGCACCAGGGAGAATTGCAACCGATCGCGTACGCAGCTTGGACGAGCATCGAGCCGAAAAATCCCACCAAACGACGGATCAAGTTCGCAAACAAGCAGAAGAGGGCATTCCGTTGGGACGGTACGGAGAGCCAGAAGAGTTCGGTAAAGTCGTTGCTTTTCTGGCATCATCGGCTTCATCCTATTTGACTGGCAGCACCATTCTTGTGGACGGCGGAATGATTAAATCATTATAAAAAAATAAAGAAGCGTGCCGCATCAGGTGTAATTGGTGCTGGCACGCTTTTTCATAAGTTATTTAGAGAGAGGTTTAATTTATTGACTGATCAGCTCTCACGGCTTGGAAGCTCGCAACCGTCATCGGTACATACACCAGCTGCATCCTGTTTGGACGAGCTGCCGCTAATCATAGTAAAAGGTGAACGTTCATCCCATGCTTTTTGAAGCGCATCGTGAAATACCTCTTCCGGCTGAGCACCAGAAACAGCAAATTTTCGATCAAATACAAAGAATGGCACACCCTGAACGCCTAACTTAGCGCCTTCAGCTTCATCAGCTCTAACTTCGTTGGTAAAGCGGCCACTGGCTAAAATAGCAGCGGCTTCGTTATGATCCAAACCCACCTCGGCTGCCAACGCTGCCAGCACTTCATGTTCCCCGGTATGCTTGCCTTCCATGAAGACAGCCTGAAATAAACGCTCGCTCAATTCCAACATTTTGCCTTGTGTGTGAGCCCAATGCGTTAGGCGGTGAGCATCGAGAGAGTTTGTCGGCACCATGGCATGAATATTGTAGTCCAGACCCGCAGAACGAGCATTTTCGGTCATGCGATCATTCATGGCATGAGCCTCTTGCAGACTGACACCATATTTTGCTGATAGTTCTTCATTAATCGTTTTACCACTATCTTTCACAGCATTAGGGTTCAATTCAAAACTCTTAAATGTCAATTGAACCTCATCGTGGTGTGGGAACTGCTGTAAAACTTGCTCCAAACGGCGTTTGCCGATATAACAGAACGGACACATATAATCAGACCAAACTTCGATATTCATCAGGAAATGCCTCCATGTATACATATTTTATTGAGCAACTGGGAGTGAATCTGCCTACTTTAGTGTAAGTAAAAAAGGTGAAACTTCATCAGTTACAAAATGAATTATACGGCTAATGCTTTCGACGTGCAAATAATTAATGCTTGTCAAAAAATAAATGCTATGATATTTTATATGTGTAACCGGTTACACAATTGGAGTTGAACCTACATTATGACAACAATTAAGCAGGTAGCAAGTTTTGCAGGTGTTTCCGTAGCGACCGTATCCAGAGTTATTAATGAAACCGGATATGTCCACGAGGATACACGGCGGAAGGTTGAAGCTGCAGTGAAGCAGCTAAATTACAAGCCTAATGAAGTTGCACGTTCTCTGTATAAAAAGAAATCCAGATTAATCGGCCTGCTGCTGCCGGATATTACGAACCCTTACTTTCCCTTGTTGGCTCGTGGGGTGGAGGATCGAATGCAGGAAAATGATTTTCGGATTATTTTTGGTAATAGTGATGAAGATCGCCAAAAAGAATTAGATTACATGGATACTTTTGTTCAGAATAATGTTGTTGGGGTTATTTCATCTACCAATGACCCTGCTGCCGACTGTTACGCCAAACTGAAAATACCAGTCGTTTTTCTCGACCGGACTTCCAGTGACAGTCTCTCCGTTTATGCGGATGGAGCTCATGGCGGCCGCTTGGCTGCTCAGGCCATGGTTGCCCGTGGCAGCAGACAAATTACAGTTATGCAGGGGCCTGCTCATATTCGTCCAGCACAAGATCGTTTTCGCGGGGCGGTGGAAGAGCTTCAGCATTCCGGTATTGTTTACCATGTCGTCGAGACAACGTCTTTTTCGTTCAAGGAGGCTGAATCGTGGGCCAAAGAGCTGTTCAGCAAGTATCCGGATACGGACGGAGTGATTGCTAGTAACGATATTGTAGCTACAGCGGTGATGCATGAGGCACATAGATTAGGAAAGAAAATCCCGGAAGATGTTCAAATAATCGGGTTTGATGATATACCATTAAGCAGCTTGTTATTTCCGCCATTATCAACGATCCGACAGCCTGCTTATGAAATGGGCTGGGAGGCGGCAGGTTTGCTCATTCAGTTAATTGAGCAGGTGCAAGCAACGAAAACAAGTGTACCTAATCTTCATTCGAAAGTACTTACCTATTCAAGCATACAATTGCCCGTCAAATTTATCGAACGGGAAACGACGAGAAAGGTGGATCATCATGGCTAAAATTTCGGTTATCGGAAGCAGTTCGATGGACCTCGTAGTGACTTCATCCAAGCGTCCCGGTGCTGGTGAAACCGTATTAGGAGAAAGCTTTACAACCGTGCCTGGAGGTAAAGGAGCCAATCAGGCAGTAGCCGCAGCACGACTCGGCGCGGACGTTAAGATGATTGGACGTGTAGGGGATGACCATTTTGGACAACAGATTTTACGCAATTTTGAAGAAAATCATGTTCATATTGATTATGTGAAACCGGTTACACATATGGAAAGTGGTACAGCGCACATTGTACTGGCCGAGGGTGATAACAGTATCGTCGTGGTAAAAGCAGCAAATAATGAAGTTACACCCGCTTACGTGGAAGAAGCGCTTGATGTCATTCGAAATTCGGATATTGTGTTAATTCAACAGGAAATACCGCCAGAGACGATTGTCTATGTAAGCGAAATTTGTGCGAAGTATCAGGTACCATTATTGCTGAATCCAGCTCCAGCTCGTGAGGTGGAAGAAAGCGTAATTGCCAATGCAACCTACATTACGCCAAACGAGCATGAAGCTGCCATCATGTTTAAGGACATGAGTCTTCAAGAAGCGTTGCGCAAATATCCAAACAAGTTGTTTGTAACTGAAGGCAGCAACGGTGTACGGTTTTTCGACGGAGAACAGGAAGTTGTGGTTCCTACTTACAAGGTAGAAGCCGTTGATACAACAGGTGCAGGTGATACTTTCAACGCTGCATTTGCGGTGGCACTGGCTGAAGGAAAATCGCTGGCAGACAGTGTGAAATTTGCTAATCGGGCTGCGTCATTGTCCGTTACCAAATTTGGAGCGCAAGGCGGAATGCCAACCCGTCGTGAAGTGGAGGAGCAATTATAATGAAGAAACATGGAATTCTAAACAGTCACATATCCAAAATACTAGCGGATCTTGGCCACACGGACTTTATTGTCGTGGCTGATGCCGGCTTACCAGTTCCTGAAGGCGTTACCAAAATTGATTTGGCGTTGAAACTGGGGGTTCCCTCCTTTCAGGATGTTGTTGATGTCATTGCGGCAGACATGGTGATTGAAAAAGTAACATTAGCCGAAGAAATCAAACAAGAAAATGAACAAGCATTGCAGTATATTATGCGCACCTTTGCAGGGGAGCAACCAGAGCATTCACAGATTATTGAGCCGACTGCCGTCATTGAGTTTTGCTCACATGAACAATTTAAGGCATTAACCCGACAAGCCAAAGCTGTCATTCGTACAGGAGAGGCTACGCCGTTTGCCAATTGTATTTTACAGGCAGGAGTTCATTTTGGATAAATCAGTGTGGAATGAAAAGGGGGGGACAGCATGCAGATTCAAATGAAAGGAATTCACAAAGCCTTTGGAACCAATCAGGTCCTAAGTGGTGTTGACTTTGATCTCCGTGAAGGAGAAGTACATGCCCTCATGGGTGAAAATGGTGCAGGCAAATCAACGCTGATGAATATTTTAATCGGACTGCATCGACGCGATGAGGGAACGATCATCATTGACGGTCAGGAAACCTATTTTGCCAACCCCAAGGAAGCGGAGCAAAAAGGAATTGCTTTTATTCACCAGGAACTGAATGTGTGGCCGGAGATGACGGTACTGGAAAATCTGTTTATCGGCAAGGAGATGACTTCCAAGTGGGGATTACTAGATAGCTCTAAAATGAAAGCGCTAGCAAATGAGCAATTTAGCAAACTTTCAGTAAATCTTCCTTTGAACGGTGAAGCAGGCGAGTGTTCAGTGGGTCAACAACAAATGATTGAAATAGCCAAAGCACTCATGACGGATGCTAAAGTGATCGTAATGGATGAGCCGACAGCAGCCTTAACCGAACGGGAAATACAAAAGCTGTTTGAGGTTATTACTTCCTTGAAAAAAGATGGTGTTTCAATCGTGTATATTTCCCATCGGATGGAGGAGATATTCGCAATCTGTGATCGGATTACCATTATGCGTGATGGGAAAACCGTAGATACTCAAGCAATCCCTGATACGAATTTTGACGAGGTTGTACGTAAAATGGTTGGCAGAGAGCTGACTGAACGCTACCCGGTAAGAACGCCTGCTTTGGGAGAAGTGGTGCTAGAGGTCAAAAACGCATCGCATAAAGGTTTATTTGAAAATGTGAATTTTACTGTGCGCTCTGGGGAAATCGTAGGTTTTTCGGGCTTGATGGGTTCGGGACGGACCGAGATCATGCGGTCGTTATTTGGACTGGATGCTTTGGATAGTGGTGAGATACACGTACGTGGGAAAAAGGTGTCTATTCGCAAGCCAGATGATGCAGTGAAACTAGGGATTGGCTTCATTACAGAAGACCGAAAAGATGAGGGCTTAGTGCTGGATTTTTCCATTCGTGAAAACATGGTGCTGACGAATTTGTTCAGTTTTACATCAAAAGGATTTATTTCAGGCAAAAAAGAGATGGATTTTGTTAATACATTAATTAAGCGCTTACAAATTAAAACCCAATCAGCCGAAGCAACGGTGGGCAGTTTGTCAGGCGGCAATCAGCAAAAGGTGGTCATTGCCAAATGGGTGGGTATTGGTCCCAATGTGCTCATTCTTGACGAACCGACGAGAGGCGTGGATGTGGGAGCCAAACGGGAAATCTACCAGTTGATGAACGAACTGACCGAACGTGGAGTCGCGATTATCATGGTATCTTCAGAACTTCCCGAGGTACTTGGCATGAGTGATCGTATTGTCGTGGTACACGAGGGAAAGATCAGCGGAGAGCTGAGCAGGGAAGAAGCCACACAAGAAAATATTATGACGCTAGCTACAGGAGGACAGTAATATGACAACTAAGAATGAAGCAAAAGGTAGCAAAGGCATTCAAATATCACAAATCACACAGAAGCTTGGCCCATTGTTGGGACTCATTATTTTGGTGATCATTGTATCAGCCTTAAATCCCAGCTTTTTGGAACCGCTTAATATTTTGAATTTGTTGCGCCAGGTATCTATTAATGCATTGATCGCGTTCGGTATGACCTTCGTTATTCTTACAGGTGGAATAGATTTGTCCGTCGGCTCCATATTAGCGCTATCCAGTGCGTTTGTTGCAAATATGATGCTGGCCGGCTTCGATCCGGTTTTGGCGATTATTATTGGTTGTGCATTAGGTGGTGTGATGGGAATGGTCAACGGCTTGATGATTACGAAAGGTAAAATGGCTCCGTTTATCGCGACACTCGCAACCATGACTATTTTTAGAGGATTAACCTTAGTTTATACCAACGGTAACCCTATTACGGGGCTCGGAGATAGTCTGGTATTTCAATTATTCGGTCGTGGCTATCAGTTTGGTATTCCGGTTCCAGCGATTACGATGCTCATTACCTTTGCTGTCCTGTGGATCATTTTGCATAAAACACCATTCGGACGCAAAACGTATGCCATCGGCGGTAACGAGAAGGCTTCGATTGTATCTGGTATTAAAGTACCACGTGTAAAAATTTGGATCTACTCATTGGCCGGAATGCTTTCCGCATTGGCGGGAGCTATCTTGACTTCACGTTTGAACTCGGCGCAGCCGACAGCGGGTACTTCCTATGAATTGGATGCCATTGCGGCTGTCGTATTAGGTGGAACAAGCCTTTCGGGAGGACGCGGACGAATCGTAGGTACATTAATTGGTGTGCTTATCATCGGTACTCTAAACAACGGCTTGAATTTGCTGGGGGTTAACTCTTTTTACCAAATGGTTGTAAAAGGGATCGTTATTGCTATTGCTGTATTGATTGACCGTAAAAAATCCGCATAATACACCTAATCTGCATAGAAGGAGACACACAAATATGAAAAAGCTTACATTAATCATGACTGCCTTACTGCTCCTGCTCATGACAGGGTGTTCCCTGGAGCCGCCCGAATGGGCGAAGCCTAAAGCGACTGCAGACCTGAAGGATATTAAAATCGGCTTGTCGATCTCAACATTGAATAATCCATTCTTTGTTTCTCTTAAAGACGGAGTTGTTGCAGAGGCCAAAAAACAAGGATTGCAGGTTATTGTGGTCGATGCACAAAATGATTCTGCAAAACAAAGTAATGACGTGGATGATCTGATCCAGCAGGGAGTGAACGCATTACTCATTAACCCGACAGATTCGTCAGCTATCTCAACTGTCGTGCAGTCAGCGAATGCTTTGAACATCCCGGTTATTACACTGGACCGATCTGCTGACAAAGGAGATGTAAAAGCACTTGTCGCTTCGGACAATGTCGAGGGAGGACGGATGGCTGCCAGATACGTGATTGATCAAGTCGGAAAAGGTGCCAAGGTCATTGAGCTGGAAGGCGTCCCAGGCGCATCGGCTACCCGCGAACGTGGGAAAGGCTTCCATGAAGTAGCAGATAAGGATCTGAAAGTCATAGCCAAACAATCGGCCGATTTTGATCGGACCAAAGGTTTGAATGTGATGGAAAATCTGCTGCAAGGCAACCCGGATGTTCAGGCTGTATTTGCCCACAATGATGAAATGGCGTTGGGAGCCATTGAAGCCATTCAAAGCTCTGGTAAGAATATTCCAGTCATTGGCTTTGATGGTAACGAGGATGCGCTCAAATCAATTAAGGAAGGGAAGCTGACCGCCACCGTGGCTCAGCAACCCGAGCTGATTGGTCAATTGGCGGTACAGGCAGCCAAGGATGTACTTCAAGGTAAAACCGTGAAAACATCCATTCCCGCTAAGCTGGAGTTAGTGGATCAATCGAAATAAAACGGGCGTTTGAACCCAACATATTAAGCTTTTCGGGCTGATGCTGTAATGCGCATCAGTCCTTTTTTTGGCTATTCTACCCAGACGATTTATACACATAAATGGAAGTTTTTAATTTTTGTATTGTAAGAAAGGATGGTAAAAGATAGAATAACAATTGTATGATAATGAGAATCACTATCATTTTATAAAGACATATATCTAGGGAGGACGTATATTGTGCAACAAAAGTACAGCTTAAAATGGGGAATCATGCTTGGTCTTGGCGTTTTTTTGATGGTTGTATTGGCTGCATGCGGAAACGCAGCTAGTAACAACCAGACCAATGAAAAGAGCGGAACGGATGCTCTTAACGGGCAATCCCAATCGGTTGCTATGCGTGAATATGTTGATGCCACTGGCAAAAAGGTCAGTATCCCTGCAAATCCACAGCGAGTCGTCACGACACAATATTTGGATGCAATGCTGGCTTTAGGTGTTAAGCCAGTAGGGGCTGCTTCTCATGTGTTAGAAGGCGACTATTTAAAAGGAAAGATTGACGGGATTGCTGATATTGGGAACCCGACGAATGTGGAAAAGGTACTGGAGCTACAACCTGACCTGATCATAGCAACAGAAGATACCCCGCCAGAAGTAAAAGAGCAGCTGGAGAAAATTGCTCCAACCGTAGCCGTCTCGTTTGGAGATGGGGATGTATTTAAGCAACTGCGGGATGTCGCAGCCGTGTTGGGTAAGGACAAGGAAGCCGAGCATTGGATCGCTAGTTTCGACAAAAAGGCTGAAGAAGGTCGAAAGAAGCTGGCTGGAAAATTCAAAAAGGATGAAACGATTACCATTTATATGACCTACGGTAAGGACGTGCTAAGAGTGTACGGGGCGCGAAATGTAGGACATGTCATCTACCGTTCACTGGAATTGAATCCTCCAGAGTACATACGTCAGAAGCTCGCAAAGGACCCGAAGTATAACTTTGTATACGATAGCATTTCGATGGAAAAGCTGCCTGAACTGTCAGGGGATCGTATCATTATGTTGGTTTACGATGAAGCGGCTAAGGACGGAATGTTGAAGGAAATTGAACAAAGTGCGCTGTGGAGAAATCTCCCGGCTGTCAAAAACCACAAAGTGTATTTCATCAAGGCCGATCCTTGGTTTACCTACTCACCACTGGCTATCGATCACTCACTGGATGAGGCTATTAAGATGCTTTCCGTCGATCCTACATAACCAGTTCATTTGAATAGGAAGGGAGAAGTCATATGCTTAAACGATTTTTTGAGTATTACCGTCCTTATCGGACGTTATTTATCATTGATTTTACTTGCGCTATACTAGCTGCACTGCTGGAGTTGGCTTTTCCGCTTGCAGTTAATCGGGTGGTTGATGATTTGCTACCCAGCGGAAACTGGAAATGGATTTTATTTGCCTGTCTGGCTCTACTTGCGATTTATGTTGTAAGTGCCGGATTGAATTACGTCGTTACGTATTGGGGACACAAGCTGGGAATTAACATTGAATCGGATATGCGCAAAAAGCTGTTTGATCGCGTACAAAAGCAATCCTTTCGCTTTTTTGATAATAACAAAACAGGCCATCTGGTCTCCCGTATGACCAACGATCTGATGGATATCGGAGAAATTGCCCACCATGGACCTGAGGATTTGTTCATCGCGCTGATGACTCTGGGCGGGGCTTTCGGTATTATGCTCAGTATTAACTGGAAGCTGGCTGTGCTGACATTTATTATCGTTCCACTAATGATTTACCTGTCATTGTATTTTAGTCGCAAAATGAATGCTGCTTTCCATCGTATGTTTTCTGATATTGCAGATTACAACGCCCGGATTGAAAATAACGTTAGCGGTATTCGCGTTGTTCAAGCGTTCTCCAACGAAGCCCATGAAATGGAGCGTTTTGCTGAAAATAATGGACGGTTTCGTAAAACAAAGCTGATTGCTTATCGCATTATGGCGTGGAATTCTTCAATTAGCTTTATTCTGATGAAACTGGTCTCATTGTTTGTGCTTGTATGTGGAACATGGTTTGTTATTGAGGGACAGATGTCCTATGGGGAATTTATCGCATTTGTAATGCTGTCCAATGTATTCCTCGCACCCATCAAACAAATTAATTCTGTCATTGAAACGTATCCCAAAGGAATTGCCGGTTTCCGACGTTACCTGGACTTGTTGGAAAGTGAATCCGACGTAGAGGATCTGCCAGGCGCGAAGACCGTTAAGCATCTCAAGGGAGATATTCAATTTGAAGGTGTAACGTTTGGCTATGAAAATAAAGACAAGGTCTTGCATAGAGTGGACCTATCCATACATGCGGGAGAAACCGTAGCTCTTGTAGGCCCTTCAGGTGCAGGCAAAACGACACTTTGCAGCTTGCTGCCTCGCTTCTATGATGTCGAGGAAGGCAGTATTACGATTGATGGTATGGATATCCGCGAAATGAAGCTGGATTCGCTGCGATCCATGATTGGTATCGTACAGCAGGATGTATTCCTCTTTGATGGATCGATTCGTGAGAATATCGCTTACGGCAAACTTGATGCTTCAGAAAATGAAATCTGGGATGCTGCCCGTCGTGCTCAGATTGAAGAACTTGTTCGATCCTACCCAGAGGGTTTGGATACGATGATCGGTGAGCGAGGCGTAAAGCTGTCCGGTGGTCAAAAGCAACGTTTATCAATTGCCCGGATGTTTCTGAAAAATCCGCCAATTCTTATTTTGGATGAAGCTACATCAGCATTGGATACAGAGACAGAAGCTGCAATTCAGCAGGCCTTGACAGAGCTATCACAGGGTCGCACGACACTCGTGATTGCACATCGTCTGGCAACGATCAAAAATGCTGATCGTATTATTGTAGTTGCAGATCAAGGGATTGCCGAGCAAGGAAAACATGAAGAATTAATGGCCGTAAAAGGTGCATATAGCCGCCTGCACCAAGCTCAATATGGAACGTAAGAGTCAACTGCAACATCGTAAATAGAGAGAGGAATGAATGATTTTGACAAAGAAAATGTGGATGGTGACGATGCTTTTTTTGTCAGTCATTGTTTTTCTTAGCGCCTGTGGTGGAAGGGGAAATCAGCCAGACGAAAAGCAGAATCAAGCTTCTGGTGAATCAAAGTCAGCTGCAACGAAAACAGTCAAGACAATTCATGGAGATATTAAGATTCCGGTTCACCCTCAGCGGATTGTAGTAGATATGTACCAGAATGATTTATTAGCACTAGGAATTAAACCTGTGGGAAGTGTTAAGTATTATCTGGATAATCCGTTTTCGAAGGATCTTGTACAAGGCATTGAAAGCATTGGAGACCGTGGCAGTGTATCTATTGAAAAAGTATTGGCTTTACAGCCGGATATGATTCTGATTGGTTCTAAAGATACTTCTGAATATGAAAAATATAGTAAAATTGCTCCGACTATAGTCATTCCTTATGGAACGTACAAGAATGTACATGAAGAACTGACAGCTTTTGGTGAGCTACTGGGAAAAGAGCAGGAAGCCAAAACGTGGCTTGCCCAATATGATCAGCGATTGCAAGCTGCACGTGACAAATTAAAAGGAATTGTTCAAGCCGGGGATACTTTCACGGTAATGGAAGCCACGGAAAAAGAATACTATGTATACGGTGATAATTTTGGCAGAGGCGGACAGGCGGTTTATAGAGGATTGAATTTGACACCTCCACCACAAGTCCAAAAAGAACTATTAGGCGAGACGCAATGGAAGTCAATTTCCAAGGAAGTTATTAATCAATATGCTGGCTCTTATATTTTCCTGACGGTTAATAAGGATTTGAGCGGTTATGAAGGAGACAGCATATGGAAATCACTGAGTGCGGTCCGGAATGGGAAGGTTTTTGAGCTTCAGGAGGATCGATACTGGTACTTCGATCCTATCGCTATTGCGGGGCAAGCTGAAGAATTGGCAGATATGATCGTCCAGCGGAATAAAGAGAACGTCTCACAGAAGTAGTTGTTTCGGTAATGTTGGCAGCCCTTTGGTATTTTTGCCAGAGGGCTTTATTTTTCACAAACAGCTGAACATAAGAAAATCGTCGAAATTTTGCTATTGAAGCTGTTGCCGCATTAATTTACAATAGTAAAGATTGCATGATAATAATTCTCATTATCAAATATTATCTTCACTACAGGTTTTCGTGATAGCCTACATACTATTTAACAGTAAGGGTGAACCATAGTTATGAAATTATCAGAATCTTCGGATAGCTCTGCTCAAAGCAATCGTAATCAGCCGCCGACTCAATTTCAATCGCGGCCATGGGCGGCTTCGCTTATCCTGACAGCCGGATTAGCACTGTTAGCATTCGGTATCGCTCTGTCTTTATCATTTGGTGCAGCCTCAATCAAACTGGAGGAGGTCTGGAACGCCGTCTTTCATTTTAATCCTGAGCTGCAAAACCATCAAATTATATGGGAAATCCGTCTACCTCGGATTCTGGGTGGTGTGTTAATCGGAGTTTGTTTCGCCGTAGCAGGGGCCATTATGCAGGGGATGACCCGCAATCCGCTTGCGGACTCTGGCTTGCTTGGGCTGAATTCGGGCGCCAGCTTGACGATGGCGATTTGCTTTGCTCTTTTTCCGGGTACTTCCTTTTTGCAGTTAATGCTGTATTCTTTTGTGGGTGCAGCCTTGGCGGTTATGTTGGTCTATGGTACAAGCGCTATTTCCAAATCAGGTATTACGCCAGTTCGCCTTGTATTGGCGGGTGCAGCTGTCACGGCATTGCTGTCTGCCTTAGGAGATACGATCAGTTTATACTTTAATGTTGGACAGGATTTGGCCTTTTGGTATGCTGGAGGACTTAGTGGGACCAAGTGGGTTCAGCTAGGCATTGTCGTTCCATGGGTTGTGGCAGCTTTTATCGGTGCCCTCATGTTATCACGCTCCATTACGTTACTTAGTCTAGGAGACGAAATTGCGTTGAGCCTTGGTCAGCGAACTGGGATGGTAAAGGTCGCCGGTATGATTCTCGTATTAATCCTGGCGGGTGCTGCGGTATCGTTGGTTGGTTCTATAGGGTTCGTAGGGTTGATTATTCCCCATATCACGCGCAAACTGGTTGGGGTCGATTATCGCTGGATTATTCCTTGTTCGGCTATTATGGGAGCTTTACTTATCGTGTTTGCCGATCTGGCGGCCCGTATGATTAATGCACCTGAGGAAACACCAGTGGGTGTACTTATTGCCTTAATTGGTGTTCCATTCTTCCTTTACCTAGCACGTAAAGAAAGGAGGGCACTGTAAGATGAGTAACGTTACGAATGGGGCTATTGCCAAAGCAAGTCACCGTAAAAAAATCCATGATTGGATGGTTGTTATCATTTTGCTTGTATTGCTCATTGCTGCATTCACTGTGAGCGCGAACACGGGAACGATCCGACTTTCGCCAATGGAGCTTTTTAGAACCTTGTTCGGACAAGGGACTCCACAGCAGGAATTAATTCTCCTTGAATTTCGGTTACCGCGAATGATTATTGCCATTCTGATCGGTGCAGGTTTGGCTGTTTCCGGTTGTATTATGCAGGGGGTATCACGCAACAGTCTAGCAGACCCTGGTATTCTGGGGATTAATGCAGGCGCCGGGCTGATGGTGATGTTGTTTGTACTACTTTTCCCATCTATGCAAACTATGAATTCATTATTTTTACTACCCGCTCTTGCACTAATTGGATCGGGAGCGGCTGCTATTCTGATCTATGCTCTTTCTTACAAAAAAGGCGAAGGCATTTCTCCGACAAGGCTATTGCTGAGCGGAATTGGGGTAGCGGCGGGCATCAGTGCTGCCATGATCATTATGACTCTTAAGTTGACACCTGAAAGCTACACGTTTGTAGCTAATTGGTTAGCAGGAAACATATGGGGTTCAAACTGGAAATTCGTAATGGCTCTGCTGCCTTGGATAATTGTATTGCTTCCCTTCGCATACTATAAAGCAAACGTAATGAATGTGCTTAATTTGGGGGATCAGACGGCATCCGGGTTAGGTACACCTATTGAAAAGGAACGCATTCTTCTCCTCGCGGCTGCAGTTGGACTAGCCAGTTCAAGTGTGTCGGTTAGTGGCGGGATCGGTTTTGTCGGTTTGGTAGCTCCACATTTGGCAAGAAAGCTAGTGGGTCCGAAGCATAAAATGCTGCTGGTAACCTGTGCTTTAGTCGGAGCACTCCTGGTACTTGTAGCGGATACGATCACACGAGCCTTACCTTTACAGAAAGAAATTCCGACAGGATTAATTGTTGCCATCATAGGTGCGCCATACTTCTTATATCTTTTGAGTCGCTCAAAAGGATAACATAAAAAATAACCTTCAACACCACTAAAGAAGTGGAGCTGAAGGTTATTTTTTGTTTGATGTAGCAGCCTTTCATCTCAACGGGAAGTATTCAAGGCATGAGAGGTTTGATGCAGCTCTCTGATCATTTTATGCAACGTGTAATTTTCCTGCCGTGTCACGCCGTGTTGATTTTCCTGAACCAGCAACTGATGGATGTTTCGTTTTAAAATCTCACTTCGACGTTCCAGCATTTCGGTACTCATAAGTAAATGAACACTCCCTTTGTCATGAATAAATCTACATTTTAGAAATAAGCATAGACTGAATATAAGGTTGCCTTTCGACTTCTTTAAGTATATCGTGCTGGATGATCAAGGGAAAACAGAATGAGATAGCAAAATACTTATCCTCATCATCCATACCGCGTCGACAGCTGCTCACCCCCTGAGTTCTTAGATATACTTCCTTATGCTGGCGATAACAGGAGATTAGGGACATTAGCTTCATGTTTATGCAATCACTTATCAGTTTGCTGGAAGCTATGGAGAGGAGCAACGAGAACAGCAAAGGTTATTCAATGCAATCTTTGTTTATTCCATATCAGCGATCTCAGGTGACCAAATTTTGCAGCCCTAAATGTCGAAGTCGTTACAACTACCTAATGAAAAGAAAAAAATAAGAGGCTATAACATTTATCATTATTTGTACTGTGGATATACCGGCTGAACGGCTACCTGCTCAGGATCATGACCGAAGAACAATAGGTTCGGCTTAACCTCCTGCACAATCTGCTGAACGCGGGCGATTGACTGGCGTGCCTGTTCACGGTCAAAGCCGTCAAACGGCACGTCGTTTGCGTAATTCTCCTGCGTGTAGGCAACATCAATCGTCAGCATGACCGGACCCGATTCCTTTGTTGTGATCAGCACGGACTGATGACCCGGCGAATGACCCGGAGTATGGAGCAGTTGCAAGCCCGGAACCAGTTCATGGTCCCCTTGAAGCAGTCGGTAATTCAAGTTCGTCTGCACGCATTCCGGCGGCGCATACTCCAGATTACCGATCGCAGCGTCTGCTTCGGTCTGCTGCACATAAATCGGTGTATTCGGAAAATGCGGATTGCCTCCGGCATGATCCATATGCATATGAGAGATTACGATGGCATGGATATCGTCTGGTTGATAGCCAATCCGATCCAGTACAGCTACGATACTATCATCGGCTGACATATGGGGAATGAAGCGCCCTTCAAACGGTGTATTTTTAAAATAATCTGGATTGTTGATAAACGAATCCGGCATACCGGTGTCAATGAGAATCGGACCGTGATCTGTCTCCAGCAGATACGACCAGATTTGCAGGCGCACCAGTTCACCAGGCTGTGCATGATGGTTGAGTGAGGAGCGATCAATATCAAGCTGACCGACCGGTAACCAGTACAATTTGTTAATCATACATTCATCCTCCGCTCTTAGTTTACATAATAATTATTATGTAGTTAATAAACGGGATTACAGCTGGCAGAAAGTGATGCTTGTATTTCATTGTAAGATGGGGTGATGGAGCCTCATGCTTTCGCTGTAATCCCGTACTTTCAAAAATTAATTTCTAATAGTTTAAATGATAGGGCATGTAGGCGTCCAGCAGGAATCTGCCGTCACAAAGGCCAGTACGTGCTGATGTATAAGCGGATGAGCAAAAAAGGGTAAGTACATAGGCTGGACAAGAGGGACACGCTTTATTTATACTTAAAAAGTGCTCAAAAAAACTGCGTATAATATAAATTATACGCAGTTTAGGTTTAAAACGACTTTTATATGCTCTCCTGCATAAGATGTCGATTGGATTGTCGATAAAAATCAGACGAAGATGATCGTTTTACAGCATATTTTGGAATTTGAACTGAATGGAGGCAAGCGGGTTGAGAAAAGAGCTGCGGCATATGGAGCTAGATACGATAGAAGAAATTGATGAAGTGTATACTGAAGAGCTGGAAGCTTTTTTGATTTGGATGAAGGATGCGGGGTATACAATACATACGCAAAAAAATTACACAGGGGATGTAAAACAGTTTTTACGTACATTGCGTGATAAACCACTTGACCAGGTGAAAAAGATTCATGTGATGTCGTATTTGTCTAAAGCGCGGGAGGGAGGCGCCGGAGATAGTACGCGGAACCGGAAGCATGCAGCGGTGAACAGTTTTTTTAGAGCGCTACAGGAATTTGAGTTATGCAGCACGAATCCGGCAGCGGGAATCAAAAAAGCAAAGACTGAAAAGAATCGTATGCCTGTCTATCTGGATGAGAAGGATATTCAGCCGTTTTTGCTTGCGGTGGAAGGGAAGTATGCAAATCGTAATATGGCTATCTTTCTACTTATGGTTTACATGGGATTACGGGTGGGGGAGATTCATTCTTTGAATGTCTCAGATTACAGCCGAGAAAGACGCACCTTAGATGTGTTCGGTAAAGGACGTAAGTGGCGCACCCTGCCAGTGCCGGCGGCTGTATGTGATTTTGTAGAGCATGCACTGGAGGAAAGATTGACGCCGTGGAGAGGTAAGGAAGACGCGATGTTCATATCCCAAAAAGGTCGCCGTCTGGCGGTGCGTTCTATTCAACAGATTGCTACAGAAACGTTTGAACGATTCCAGCAAGATAAGGGCACAGAACGTCGGGAGGCTTATTCAAGCCATAAGCTAAGACATACATTTGCCACGATGCTATTACGCAAGGGAGCAGATCTGCGTACAGTACAGGAGTTGCTGGGGCATTCATCCATACAGACCACCACGGTATATACACATGTCACAGATCGGGAAAAAGAAAAAGCAATGGATAAACTGGATATTCAGATACCTATAACGGGATTGTAAGTATATTCCACGATTATATTGTATAGTTTATCTAGAGTTAGTTTACATAATTATTTTTACGTAAACAAACTAGAAAATAATTGAACCTGACTTGTAAATTAAATCCATGATACTATGTTCTTAATATTATGAACTTGTAATCTTTATCATAAGCTTTGTCTTGATTTTTACAGCTTTGTTTATTTAATGCCCAGCATACTCTGGTCTTGACAAAGGTAATATTTTGCTGCAAAATTAGTGGAACCACTTTATAAATATGGTTTATGAAGTGGTTCCACTAATTTTGTAAAAAGAAGGAGCACGGTATGGAAAAAGCTAATACAAATTTAATTAAAGAAATAAATCTGAATCTGGTTCGCAAAGTATTAAAGCAGATCAGCAAGGCCACAAAGCCCCAACTGGCCGCATTGACTGATTTAAGTGTGGTGACTATCAATACGCTTATGCAGGAATTGCTTAATAATGGAGAGATTTTTGAAGATGAGATTGTGCCTTCCAACGGTGGTAGACATGCATTAACCTATCGTTTTAATTATGAGTATAGTCTGGCACTGATTATACATATTAATGAAAAACAAGGAACGGATGTAGTATCAACCACGGTCGTTAATTTAAACGAGGACGCTCTCATGAAAGAAGAACATCCCTTTCAAATTTTTGATGATGCACAATTTTATTCCACGATTCAAGGCATCATTTCACTTTATCCTTCTATTAAGGTTATTGGTATTGGAATCCCGGGACAATCGGTTGATGGAGAGATTACAGTCAGCAGCCATGAAAGGTTGAATGGAATCCGGTTGGCAGAGGATGTGCAGAGCAAATTTGGTTTGCCCGTTATGGTGGAGAATGATGTAAATGCGGCTGTGTGTGGATACGTTTACAGAGAACAGTTAGATGAAGATCAATGTGTGCTAGCTATCTATTTTCCTGAAAATTCTCCACCAGGGATGGGGATTTATTTACGCAATGGAGTTTTAAAGGGCAAACATGGATTGGCTGGTGAAATCAAATTCCTCCCGTCTATAGTGTGGGATGAAAGCAAGGGAAGAGAAGTTTTTTTCAATAGTATATGTGAAATAATTCAAACATTACAATCTATATTTGATCCTGATCAAATTGTAGTCTATAGAGAGAATATAGAAGAAGACTCTTTCTTTCGTTTTTTGGAAACCTACAAAGCTAAGCATGAGATGCCTTTGTATCCAAACATTGTTCTCTCCGATTTATTTTATGAAGATTTTAAAACAGGGTTGAGAGAGTTAACCCTAAAAGAATTAGAGCGTCCTATTATTGTTTTTAGATAATGACATCTATCGTTTGAGCAGAGGAGGAGAAACATGATGGCAACCTGGTTTCTGATTATTATTTATCTAGCGTTTATTAGCTTGGGAATCCCGGATTCCCTGTTTGGGGCAGCATGGCCTGTGATGTGGCCGGAACTCGGGGCTGATTTTGGGTCAGCCGGAATAGTATCCATGGTCGTTGCAGGCGGAACCATTGTATCAAGTCTAGCCAGTGGAACTATCATTGAAAAAATAGGTACAGGCAAGATTACTCTAATGAGCTGCTTTTTGACTGCAGGAGCGTTACTCGGGTTTTCTTTTGCACCTTCATTGTTCTGGCTCGTACTCTTAGCAATTCCTCTTGGCCTCGGCGGAGGAGCTGTAGATGCAGCACTCAATCAATATGTGGCTACTCATTATAAGGCACATCATATGAGCTGGCTGCATTGTTTTTGGGGTGTTGGAGCTACGATGGGACCAATCATTATGTCTTTCTACATTTCGAACTACAATTCATGGAGAAGTGGCTATACAGCCGTATCCATGATTCAGTGGGGACTTGTTATTATTTTGCTTATTACACTGCCATTATGGAAACGTGTAAACGCGATACAAGATTCGATTATTTCTGAAGCTCAATCAGACTACTCACAGATGGATCACAATATAGCACAAGTTGAGAACACACCCAAACAAAATCTAATTCGAATGAAAGGAGTTAAGAACACGCTCGTTGCTTTTTTGTTTTATTGTGGTGTAGAGGCAACGGTGGGTTTATGGGGAGCCAGCTTTTTGGTAGGGGCTAGAAACATCCCAGCTGAAACTGCTGCTGGTTGGGTATCTTTGTACTACGGTGGAATCACTGTAGGCAGGCTGATTACGGGGTTTGTAACTTTAAAAATAAATAATCGTATCCTAATCCGGATTGGCCAACTTACTGCTGTTGCAGGCGGACTCATTTTGCTGTTTCCGTTGCCTGTTGCCTTTTTATTGCCCGGTTTTATCCTTATTGGATTAGGGCTTGCACCGATTTATCCTGGACTTCTTCATGAAACGCCAACACGGTTCGGTAAGGAAAACTCCGCCAAACTCATGGGTTATCAGATGGCAGTTGCTTATACAGGCACAACATTACTCCCGCCCATTGTTGGGCTGATAGCATCTCAGGTAAGTATTCATTTTTTTCCGGTTGCAGTCCTTGTTTTCCTTCTTTTTATGCTACTCAGTTCAGAACAAGTGAATCGTATACTGAGAAAGAGAATTTTGAAGGGTTAAGACAAATTACAACTTGACTTGAAACGCGTTTCATCAGCTAAAGTAAATGTATACCCTAAAAGAGAAAGGAGAGCACTCTATGATCTCACTCATTTTATTATGTTTAGTTATATGGTGTGGTACTTACTGGTGCTTAGCATTATCAAGACAGCCTATGGATGTAAAACCTTACCGCTCCATCGATGATTTTTTTGAGTAGTTTTATAATCACTTAATAAAGGTGCTTTTTTTACTCTCTTTATTAACATCTTTAATTAAATCTTTTATGAAGTGGACTGGAACTGTATCGAGCTGTTTAAATGGATTAGATGTTGTATAAAAGTTGCAGATACGACAGAAGGGAGTGCGACAATGTGGGGATTGAAGGAGTCTTATGCGTTACCGTTTTATGCATTACGTATTTCATAATCAGTAGTTTGGCTCATTCTTCTTTTGTTCAAAAGCTTGCAGCACGTAAGTTTGAGAATTTTAATAGAGACTTTGATGTTGATCCCTGGAATGAACATAAAAAACCGTAGTATGAACTGACAATGAGGGGACTGACCCCCGTTTGTGAGACAGGGATCAAAACACCTTCAAGTTTAAGCAGCCAGTCGCCTGTAATCTACCGGCGACTGGTTATTTAGTTTCGCTTGAATCCGAATTGAGTTATAGTAGGTGATGTAGTCTCGAACGGTCTGTACAACGATTGCAGTCGTTGTACAGATGAGATCTTCGAGGTAGAATGTTTCAGACTTTAGTGTGGAATGAAACGATTCGATGGGGGCATTATCAGCGGGCGTTCCTTTACGGGACATGCTCATGGTAATGCCTTTTCCCTTTACTGCAGCTTGATAAGCCTGTGACGTATATACGCTTCCCTGGTCGCTATGGAGCAGCATGCTTGACCGTTTTGGAAGTTGGTTCAGCGTATCCAAAACCAAGGACGTATCTTGCTTGTCCGCTATACTGTAAGCCACAATCTCCCCGTTGTACAGGTCTAGAATGCTGGAGAAGTACAACATCTTTCCGCCAAACGGTAAATAGGTGATGTCCGTGACGAGCTTTTGCAAGGGCGCCTCTGCATGGAATTGCCGCTTCAGCAGATTTTCTGCTGGATGAGCGGGCTGCCCAGTGGCCTTTCGTTTCTTCATCCTCACGCGGCATTGTAGCCCCTCACGCTGCATAATCCGCTGAACTCGTTTGTGATTCATTCTTTGCTCTGCCCGAAGGAGTGCGGTGATTTTCCGGTAACCATACCGAAATTTATGACGGATGCAAAGCTCCCGGATTCTCTCCACTGCTTTGTCAGCATACTCTGTCCCCACAGTTGCTTTCCAACGGTAGTAGGTCGCTCTTGCGATTCCGAGCCATGTACAAGCCTCAGACACCGTCACTTCGTCTCGAATGGATTCGATCCAGGCAACGGCGACCTCTGGTTCCACCTCCTTTCCAGTTCCTTGTACTTTTTTAGCAGGTCCACTTGCTGCTTCAGGAACCGGTTCTCCGCTTTTACTTTTTCGAGCTCCGAAGAGTGTTCCGGACCTTTTCCGTAGCTGTATTGTTTACCCACAGGCTGCTCCAGACGATGCACTTCACCTTTTCGATACCACCTCATCCATGTTTTTAGCTGTGTTTTATTCCGTATTCCCAACTGCTCCATAACCTCTCTTACCGGGACTCTTGCCAATCTCATTTCAATAGCTTTCATCTTTATTTCTAAGGGATAACTCACTCTCGTTGCCAACGTAAAAACACCTCCAAGGTTATCTCCATATCTTACGACATGGTTCGATTTTCTTGAAGGTGTTTTGATTTGTCTCCCGTTATGGGGTCAGTCCCGAGTGTATCAAACAACTAAGGGAGGCTTATTTATGTTTAAACTGGTAGTAAGTGATTTGGATGGTACTTTTCTGAACAATAGTGGCACGTTTGATATTGAATTATTCAATCAAGTGTATGAAGAAATGCAAGAAAATAATATCTCCTTTGTTGCTTGTACAGGTAAGCAATGTGAAAGAGTAGAAGAATTGTTTGGTGAACATGGAAAAGGGATCTGGATTTTAGGGGACAGCGCGACTCGCATTAAAAAGGATGGAGTCGTTGTAAAAGAGTTTACAATTGAACGTAATTTAGCATTACAAGCGATCAATCAAATTGAAGCTTTTGCTAAGGATTTTATTATCATAGCATGTACAACAGAAGGAGCTTATGTTCACTCTCATATTCAAGAGGAATATTACAAAATTGTGAAGGGCTCCTACAAGGAAGTGCTAAAGATTGATTCATTTGATCAAATAAACAGCAACTTTCTTAAAATAACGGTTTACGATCCATCCGGGAGAAGTTCCTTATTAAGAAAACATGTTGAAAAAACGCTGCTAGATCAAATTTATATTGTAGATTCTGAAGCAAATTGGCTGGATATTACAGCCCTTCATACTCATAAAGGGGAGACGGTAAGAAAACTTCAAGAGATATTGGGCGTTACTATGGATGAAACCATGTCTTTTGGAGATGGTGAAAATGATGTGGAGCTTATGAGTATTGCCAAATACAGTTTTGCTGTAAAAAATGCTTGTGAGAATACTAAAAATGCAGCAAGTTTTATTACCAAATCCAATGAAGAAAACGGTGTATTGTTAACGATAAAGAAAATGATGGATTTACAAAAGCACTAATATTAATTATCGTTTATGAAGATAGACCTCCAGATTCCACACTACCGAATGAAGGGACTATACGCAGCATGAAAAATAAAATACTGGTTTTTGATATTGGCGGCTCTTTTATTAAATTCAGTTTATATTCTCAAGGTGAATTTATGACAAAGGGCAAAGTTGCTACACCGTTAGATTCACTAGAGAATCTGCTTATAGCTTTGAAGCAAATTCACAGTCAGTTTATAGATAAATGTGAAGGTATAGCCGTCAGCATGCCAGGTATTGTGGACTCGATCACTGGTCATATGGTGCATGGGGGTTCATTAAGGTATATAAACGATATCAATATGATTGAAGTTTTTAAGAAAGCGTTCCATTTACCCGTAGCCATTGAAAATGATGGAAAGTGTGCTGCTCTTGGAGAAGTATGGCGCGGCTCACTACAGGGGATCGCTGATGGTGTTGTTTTGGTTGTTGGAACAGGGATGGGCGGTGGAATCATCTCTCAAGGTAAATTGCTGAAAGGCCATCATTTATCGGCTGGGGAATTCTCCTTCATCAGAACTAACAACGAGCATGCAGACAATGTGGATTATCTGCTTGGTATGCAGGGTAGTAGTTCTGTTTTAGCTAAAACGGTTGCCAAGGCTAAAGGACTTCCAGCAGATTCTATTACAGGTGAAAAAGTATTCAAGCTCATTGAAGAAGGTGATCACACGGTACAAAAGATTTTTCGAGAATACTGTAGGAACATCGCAACACAAATTATTAACCTACAAGCAATTCTTGACCCTGAAAAGTTTGTGATTGGGGGAGGCATATCTGCCAATCCTTTGCTGGTTGTTACTATTAAGGAAGAGCTAGAGAAGCTTTATTTGCATTCAATCTTAAATTTTGTGCGTGCAGATATTGAGCAAAGTAAATTAGGCAATGAAGCGAATTTGATAGGTGCTATATACAACTACATGCAATCACACCATCTTGAAGTATGAGATAAAATAAAAGCAAAAGAGCGTGTCTTTAAGCTTAAGACATGCTCTTTTGTATTCACCTAGTTTACATAATATATATTATGTTTATCTGGTGCGTATAACATTCCGAAGCAACTTATTTTTCAATGAAGAATATGCACGTACGCTTACTTTTCATTTTCCGGAGGTGATTCAATGATTAGCCCCTGAACATGCTTGCGCGCTAGAAGCTTTCGTTTTTTTCGATTTTCCTTTGTTTCTAAAACAATATCCAAATCATAATCGTCTGGATACAATTCTGTTGCTGCGATGTGAAGAACGAGCCTCTTTTTGTTTATGATCAGCTTTTGTCCTTGAATCAAAACTCCAACATTGCCTCGTTCATCTTCCGTTTTGCAAACAATACCAGTTCGATCTAGGTAGCCGACATAAACACTATCTCCAAGAGCAAACGACCTGGTTATGAGTGGGTTCTCTTGTTTTTCCTGTTTTGCGACTGTACGGTCTGTAGATGCTTTTTTAGAGGCAGGTTTACATACATCCTCAGGCCTTTTATCGTCAAAAGAAGGGGGAAGAACCAAAGACTTCTGTGTATTCTGAGACGTTCTTCCAGCAGAAATGGCCTCCGAACGTTCGATAATGCGAGTCCACATGCCTAGCTTCAAAGCAATTGCATATGCATAGCTTTCCCCAGCCTCACCGATGCGAAGTCGGTACAAGGGTTGCAACGTTTCGGTATCAAACTCCATACGAGCATTTTGAAATCCAGGTGTGTTTTCAGCAAAATGCTTGATTTCGCTAAAGTGGGTGGTAGCCACTACTGTCGCCCGTCGACGATGAAATTCTTCCAGCAGTGCGATAGATAGACCTACGCCTTCTCCCGGATCGGTACCAGAAGCCATTTCATCGATCAGGATCAGAGTAGAGCTGCCTGCCGTTTCCAAAATGCCAATCATGTTGCGAATATGTGCAGAAAAGGTGCTCAAAGCATGTTCAATACTTTGGCCATCCCCGATGTCTACCACAATGTCCTCGAATACAGCCATGCGGCTGCCTTGCAAAACAGGTACCAGCAGGCCGGATTGCACCATGAGTGTTAACAGACCGACGCTTTTGAGAGCCATCGTTTTTCCGCCTGTATTCGGTCCGGTAATAATAAGCGAGGAATAACCCTCACCAATTGAGAAATCAAGCGGCACCATAGTATTCGCCATCAATGGGTGACGTGCACCATGGATATCTATAATCCCCTCATCGTTAAGCTCGACAGAAACAGCATCCAGGGTCATGGCGTATTTAGCTTTAGCCAATAAAAAATCCAGTATGCCTACCGTCTCTGTATTAATGCTTAGTTCCCGGTTGTATGACTCAGCCATTGCGGTCAGATCTCCCAGCACTTTCATTTCCTCTTTTGATTCCTCTGCCATGTTTGCGCTTTGTTCGAATTGTAGATTTACGATCTCTGCAGGTTCAACATAGACCGTTTGACCGCTTCCCGATTCATCCAGTACATTGCCTTTCACCTGTTTGCGGAATTCCTTTTTGATCGGAAGTACATAACGGCCATTGCGCTGACTGATCATATTTTCTTGCATGATGGATCGATGACGGCTGGTGAGAGAGTCTAATTTCCTCTTGATACGTTCTTCAGTAACTGCAATTTTTTTGCGAATTTTAGCTAGCTCTTTACTGGCGTTATCCGTCACTCGACCCGAATAAATGCATCTCTCGATTTCGGATAGGAGTGACTCCATACCATACATGGAAGAGGCATAAGCACTGACGGTTGGAGCTGCATCCGCCTTGGCATGCATATATTTCATCAGCTGCATGCAGCTTCTGATGAATTGGGCCAAATGAGAAAAATCACGCTCGCTGAACATATAGCCGGTTCCCAAGAGGTGCAGAATGTGCTCCATTCCTTCCAATGAAGGAACGGGTACGCTAGCTCCGTGGCGAATGAGTTGTAAAGCTTCGCTCGTTTCGTTAAGACGAATTTTGATTGTACGGATATCTGTAATTGGTTGCATGGAAGCGGCATGATGCTTACCCAGGTACGAAAAGGCACATTCAGATACTCTTGTTTTAATCTGATCATATTCCAAACGCAGCATTGTAGTTTCGTTCATGAATAAATCTCTCCTTTAGTTGTGTATTGACAGGATTTTTTCAAAACTTTTCTGGAAAACAAAAAAAGGGCGGGGAATGAACAAAACGTTCATTCTCCGCCCTTTAAGGAAGAGGGAATGTATCATCAAATAAGCCTATAATCCAGCATGTGAACTCACCAATTCTGCGTTTTAAACCACAGGCCAACCAACATATCAGTTAATTGGCTTATGAATAGAAAAACGTGTAAAAAGAGTTCACAAAGCTGGAAACAAAAAAACCGTGCTGAACACAGCACGGAATAAGGCCTAAATGAAAATAATCCCTAAGGCGATTTATGATATCCGCATGTTCTTAACTAATACCAGGGTGAAAACTCAGCAACAAACAAACCTGTCCCTGAAGGGTACAAGCGCCTGATGGTTTTCCCTGAATATGCAATTGCTTAGTTAAGAACGTTCACCGACATTAAAATCTCTCCCTTAATTGAAGATATATCCACAATATACAATCAGACAGGTATGGAAGTCAAGGCTGACTTCACAATTTGATGAAAAAGTGATCATGAGGACAAGGAGTTAACGAAATATATATTATGTTAACTGATTTCGATTAAATGATTTATGAAAATGATCCCACTCCAGCAGGAATACAGCATCCATATGAAACAGAGTACTAACATTAAGAAACCGCCCTAGTAGCTGGCATATCATATCTCCCAGGGCGGTTTCTTGTGCTCTTATTTAGAATCAACGGATGTGACAGCTTGTACAGGCGGTCTGTCACGAAGCAGCGGTAACAACAACATCGATCCGACTAAAAATAAGCCGGCGCTCACGATATATACGGTGTACAGGGAGGATTCGCGTTTGAGTGTACCGCCGATGCTCATACCGACGACCATCATCCCGGAAAACAGGGGAGAGAGGGCACCACCGACTCGGCCGATAAAAGCAGCTTCGGAATTTTTCATCATCATCGTGTTGATACCGATATGAATGCAAGGATAAAATAGACCGCTGAGTACTTGTAATGCCATTGTCAGCACAATATTGTGCGACCATCCGACTCCAAAGGTTGTCAGTGTGCTGACCAGAAGTCCAGTCGCCAACAGCAATTGCGGCTGAACTTTTTTGGCAATCCCCATAATCAGACCGCCGCCCAACAGCATAGCCGCTCCGTTCGCCATTAACGGCCATTGTAAAAATTCCTTGTCTTGTCCGAGGTTCTCGATAGCGACAAAAACCATTAATGGTTGAATAAGTCCGACCGCCAGCCCAATTATGGTAAATGTTCCTCCAAGCGTGCGAAGTGTACGGTTATTCCATACATAATGTATTCCTTCTTTAAGCTCTTCAATAAAATGAGTTGGTCGATCTATCTCAATTGCTTGTTCATCTTGTGGGATACGAGTCAGAACAAGCGCAGAGATGAGAAACAACATTCCTGTTATAGACAATGAAGAGAAAATACCAAAGTGTTGATAAATAAATGTACCGACGACAGGACCGATAACCATAAATAATGCCATGAGAGACTGAAAAAGAGCCATCACTCCCTGAAGCTGTTCTGGTGCTACATGCTGCTTTAATATCTTCATCGCAGATGGCTGAGAAAATTGAGATAGAATGGCCGAGAAGAAAGTGGATAGCAAGAGCACCTGCCATGACCCGTACCACAATGCGAGCAACACGATAAAAATAGATGCAGCCGACAGCAGATCGCAACTAACCATTGTCCGTTTAGGCGGCCAACGATCCGCAAACGTACCTCCAATGATGGCAAACAGAAAGATAGGCGCAAATTCAGCAACCGAAATGAGCGATACGTATACGGGATCATTATGGGTCAGATCTGTTACATACAACAGTATGGCAAAGTTCCGCACCCAGATGCCCAAATTTAGCAACGCATTGGAGGCGATAATAGTTCTTATATATGGATTTTTAAACAACAACAAACTCTCCTTTCCAGTTTTCAGGGGGTAAAACCCTCAAGCTCTGTATTTTTGTATTTTTATAAACAAAACTAATATTTGTCTATATAACAATAGATAATATAATAAATATACTGCTATTTAGTCAAATGTTTTTTATGATTATGAATGAAGTAGAGCAGGAAAAAGGAAGTGATCAATCATGCTAAAGAATGCGGATTAGAATAGAAGGGAATGAGTCACTACATATTTATAAATTGGAAATTATGCTCAAATAAAATAGATGAACATAATTAATATTATGTTAACTAATAAGCGCATCTTTATCTATCAGAATCTGAATCCGATGTACCTTTTAAAATCATAGTGATATAATTACGCGTACATGCCTGAAAAGGAGCGTATAGAACGTAAATGAACTTTCAAGTGGACTTTTTATCTTTTTTTGTGATTCAGGTAGACGGAAAAGAAGGACAAGGCGGTAAGTCCTACAAGCATTATGCTACAATGGATGACTATGATTACGACGAGAGTGATGTCAAAAAATTTCTGGACGGGGAATTTGCTCGTATTAGCAAGCGAAAGGTTGAAAAAAATCCCAGCACAGAGCAGGCACCGACCAAAATCGGCCGCTTTATCGTCGAACCGGAACATGAACTGAGCAGTAATCCGAATTTCAATATGTTCGCCCGACTACGTGCAGCAGAGGATAAGGAAGATTTTAAAAATGCATGTGATGATCTGGTGCGGATGTATTTGGATACAAGCGCGGTACGAGGTGGAGCACTGATCATTGTACAGGCTACATTAAATACCCACTCTGACGACCCGTTTATTTTTGTGCTCAAATGTGATTTTGAACCTAAAATTGCACGGATTACTGAGAGTAGCCTGGTAAGTGAGGTCGAAATGGCGATTTCAGCCCGTAATATGAAATCCATCATGTATCCTTACATGCTGGAGGAGGGTATGAACGATGAATGGGAGCTTAAAATACATCAGTCCTCGCATGCACGGTATTTTGAAGACTTTTTGAAATTCGTCACTTATGAGCAATCCATGCCGGAAATCGTTAATGAGCATGTCATGGGCTTTGTTCAGAACTATGTAGAAACCAAATGGCCGGATGCATCTAATGAGGAAAGACAGCAGGAAGAGCGCGATCTGGAACTATGGGCAGCCAGCGAAAAACGGGATTTGCAAGGGAAGTGGGAACCCCTTCAGGTCGTAGAGGCTGCGCAGCATATTGTCGAGCTAAAACCGGAAATTGAAGTTCGCTTCAAACTGGATGATACGGCTGTACGTGGGTTGCTATCCGACTTTGGTGCCAAGCTGCATATCACAAAACTTCATGATAGATATGCACTTATTATAGAAGGTGACGCATTTACGTTTGAAAAGGGATTTTCACCGATTGAACTGCTGCAACCTGAATCCTTTGAAACAGTGGCTGAGCGGCTGAAAGAGAAACGGCAACACGAAAATGAGGGTATGGATGGCGATACACCACCTTGGTAATTTGGAACGCATAGCAGGGCAAGAAACTGTATTATATTAAATAAAAACGGGCCTCACAACGGATGTATCTGCTGTGGAGGCCCGTTTTTATTTAGCTTTTATGTTCCTAACTTACTGAATTACATATGCACTTTACTAATTTGATCTCTCAGCTTGTCCGCAGATTGAACCAACCTTACACGTTCCTCGTCATTGAGCGGAAGATCCAAAATTTCACGTACTCCATTGTGATCCACGATACTTGGTACACCTAAATAAACGTCAGATACACCGTTATAATCTTCCAGCAGGGTGGACACATTAAGTACCGACCCCTCGTCTCCGAGAATAGCGGCTACGATCCGATCGAGAGCCAGTCCGATGGCATAGGATGTTGCGCCTTTGGCATCTATAATTTCATAGGCAGCATTTTTGGTATTTTCAAAAATTTCATTTTTCGTCTCTTCGTCCAGTTCCAGAGGTGTTCCAGCAACGTTAGCTGTGCTCCATACAGGTAATTCGGAGTCACCGTGTTCACCAATAATATGGGCGTGGATGCTTCGTGGGTCGATACCCTTTTGTTTGCCGATCAGATAGCGGAAGCGTGCGCTGTCCAGCAACGTTCCTGATCCAATGACTCTGCTTGAAGGCCAACCACTGCGTTTCCAAGAGATGTAGGAGAGAATGTCTACTGGATTGGTTGCGATCAGCAAAATGCCATGTGTATTGACCTTGACGATATTATCAATAATACTTTCAAAAATTTCGGCATTACGCTTGAGAAGATCAATACGTGTTTCTCCCGGCTTTTGTGAAGCTCCCGCTGCAACAATGATGATATCTGCATTACGGCAGTCTTCATAATCACCCGCCCATACTTTGACACCGCCGAGAAAAGGAAGCCCATGATTCATATCGAGCATTTCCCCCTTCGCCTTTTTGACGTTGACATCAATAAAGACAAGTTCTTGCATGCGTTGGCGCAGCAGCAGGGTGTAGCCGGTTGTTGTGCCAACCGCTCCCATGCCGACAATAGCCACTCTACTTCGTTTGTAAGGTTTTAAGCTCATAAAATCCTCATCTCCTTCTCGGGTTGTATACCTTTTCATTTTAGGATATTACTTAAAAATTTATCTTTCCAACTTAGTGTACCCTATATACTAACCCACCGCAAAGAAATATGACATTTTTCCTTGACTTCAAAGGCGAGCTCGCTAATAATTAATCGAATGATAAGAACACGCACTAAAGCGTTGCAGCACCGATATTGACGTAAGAAATTATGGAAAGAGGATTAGGAATATGGACTTATTTCGAAAAAAAACAGGACTGCTCTCGCACGAGGAAAGCGGATCTACAGGTCACTTAAAGAGAACAATGGGGCCTTTTGATCTCACCATGCTAGGAGTAGGATGCATCATCGGGACAGGGATTTTTGTTATTACTGGCAAGGCAGCAGCAGAAAATGCAGGTCCCGGCTTGATGCTTTCTTTTGTTATTGCAGGGATTGCCTGCGTATTGGCAGCCTTGTGCTATGCAGAGCTTTCATCTACAGTTCCCGCGGCTGGGAGCGCTTATGCATATAGTTATATTGTTTTTGGAGAAGTTCTGGCCTGGGTACTGGGTTGGGACTTGATTCTGGAATATGGAGTAGCGGCCGCCTCTGTGAGTAGTGGCTGGTCTGCTTACTTTCAAGGCTTGCTGGCCGGATTTGATATACATCTACCGTTAGCTTTAACCGCAGCCTTTGATTCGACCAAGGGGACCATTATTGATCTGCCAGCGGTATGCATCATCATGCTCATCACACTGTTGCTAAGTCTCGGAGCCAAGGAAACGGTCCGATTCAATTTCATTATGGTTTGTGTCAAAGTTGGGGTTGTACTGTTATTCATTGCGATTGGAATCTTTTATGTTAAGCCTGCCAACTGGACACCATTTTTGCCTTATGGATTTTCTGGTGTATTGAGTGCTGCGGCAATCGTATTTTTCGCTTATCTGGGTTTCGATGCTATCTCAACTGCAGCCGAAGAGGTACGCAATCCGCAGCGTAACATGCCCATCGGGATTATCTCTTCTCTAGCGATCTGCACGATATTGTATATTGCCGTTTCAGTTGTGCTAACGGGGATGGTACCTTATACGCAGTTGGGCGTTAGTGATCCGGTTGCGTTTGCTCTCCGCTTTATTCATCAGGATTTCGTAGCTGGATTAATTTCAGTCGGGGCGATTGCAGGGATGACGACCGTTTTACTGGTTCTGTTGTACGGCCAGACACGATTAATCTTTTCCATGTCACGTGATGGCCTTTTACCCGTTTTTTTATCTAAAATAAATACCAAAACCCAAACACCAATTCGAAGTACATGGCTGGTGGGTAGCATTATCGCATTGGCTAGCGGCTTGTTCCCGTTGCATGCACTGACCAATCTGACGAGTATTGGAACTCTGTTCGCTTTTGCTGTAGTGTCGGTCGGGGTCATCGTTCTGCGCAAGACACGCCCGGATTTGAAAAGAGGGTTTACCGTACCATGGGTTCCGTTGCTTCCGCTACTGAGTGCTTTGGTTTGCATCGGTCTGATGCTTCAGCTTCATATCAGCACCTGGATCGGATTTATCGTGTGGCTACTGCTTGGATTACTGATTTATTTCTTCTATGGATATCACAAAAGTTTGTTGAACCATAAATCCTGAACAATATTAGTATAAAAAAAGCCGGTATCCTTCACTTTTGTGAAGGAGCCGGTTTTTTTTTGTCATTACGCGAAAAGTGTCACATAGGGGTGTTTATGGTATAATTCTGTTTCAGATAAGCTTTTGGCACGTGATTACCGCATGCCATCGAGGGAGGATTTTGATATGAAACTGCGCTGGCGTGCGCTCTTGGGAGGAGTAATGCTGTTGACGGGTATTTTGCTAACTGCCTGTTCTGCTGAAACCCCAAAAACTGTAACTAAACCTTCGATTGAGGAACCAGATGACCAGGGACAGACGATAACTATTAATCCGCCGGTGACCCCGAAGGCGGGTGATCCAAACGCCAAATATGTTGTACAAACACGAATCGCGGATTTTCATTTAATCGATAACAATAAAGGGTTGGTTTGGGGAGTTACCCATAATGAGCTGCGCCTTTATGATACCCATGATGGTGGGAAAACATGGAATAATATTTCTCCCTCCGAAAATGTTCAATTTCAAGACAAGCTTGAATATGGCAAGGATATCAGCTTCACAGATTCCCGTCACGGTTGGGTTGTCCGTCAAAATCTGGACCAAACAGCAACGGTCATTCTAAGAACGTCAGATGGAGGACAGAGCTGGGATGTTTCAGCGCTACCAAGCGGAGACCATGTAAGCTCAATTCAATATGTAAATCCAACTACAGGCTGGATCATGGCTTATATAAAACTGAATGAGCAGGATCAACAAAAAATGTTGTATCACACCACCGACGGAGGGGCCACGTGGAATAAAGTTGCACAAAGTTCTGGTATGACATCCAACAAGTCAGGCTCAGGTTTACCCGATCAGGGCAGTGTGGCGGGAATGAGCTTTTCTTCCAACAATCAGGGTTTTGTGGCGATTAATGTGGACAGCAGGGTGAAGTTGTATAAAACTTCGAATCTAGGGAAAACGTGGACTCCGGTCGCTAACAGCATGCAGGGTTGCCCTCAGGCTAAGGCAGAAGCTCAGCAGTCTCTTGAAGGTAACAGTTCTTCATATTGGATTCCGGTTCTCTGCTACGGGGATAACGGTACAAAATATAACGGGCTATTTACGAATAATACAGGAACACAATGGAATGATGTGCCATTGGGTCTGAGTAGCAATAATACTTCTATAACTCCTGGGCGTACCTTTCTAAGCGATAAAGAAGGGTGGGTTATAACCGTAAACGGAATGAGCCGTACAATGGATGGAGGAAAGACGTGGACAAGTCTCAGAGGCAACAAGGTGCTGCCTTCGAAGCTAAAAGACTATCCACGATCAGTCAAGCTGCGTTTTGCTTCTTCATCGGTAGGTTGGCTGCTTTTGGAACGACTAGACGACAAGAAATCACTGCTGTTAAAAACAACGGACGGTGGTGCAAACTGGAGGATTTTATAATCACGATAAAGGTGATTGCCCTGGGATGTCTTCCCAGGGCGTTTTATTTTTAAAAAATTTAAATTTTATACGACAACATGTGAAAAAAATCACAAACTAACAAATGAGCCACTGTTATACTAAACCTGTAAACAACGATAGGAGTGATAATCATGAGAGCGAATCAGGATCATATGTTAACCCAATACTACCTTCAATTTTGCTACACTTGTCAGGATGCCTACGGTTGCACGACTGAAGAGGACTGCAAGCAATGCGCAGAGCGTTACGCCGAGGAAGAAGATCATGAAGTTCTGGATGAAACACAACGTTATCTCCAGCTTGTACATGTGTAAATCGATGAGCTATTCTGATATCGCCATATCTTGAGCCTCCCGGATTATTCCGTGGAGGCTCTTGGCGTTCTTGAGGGTTACTATCAAATTTGGGCAGCAACATACATATACTGTTATAGAAGGCTTGAGGCAGGTCAGGATGCCCGGTGGTTTCCCTGTGGAATGCCTGGCGGAGAGGAGTGCGGTGCATGGGATTTGAGTCATTATGGATGTTCGATTGGCTGGGTACGGTATTGCCCGTATTTTTCGTAGTTGTGTTGGGTATTGTCGTGTTGTCTGCGGGCAGGGAAGTCATGGAATGGAGCCGGAACAAGCGGCAGCCTGTGTTGACGGTGGGTTCCCGCATTACGGCCAGAAGGACACATCTCCAACAGAGGCGCCAGGAGGAACAAGGCACTCGTACCTATACCTTCTATTATGTAACCTTTGAGGTGGAGAGTGGCGACCGGATGGAGTTCAAAGTATCTGGGGAAGAATATGGTCAATGTGCTGAAGGGGATGAGGGACGGCTTACGTTTCAAGGTACAAGGTATATTGGATTTCAGCGTCTTAATCGCTATAGCTTGGAGCAAGTTAAAATGTAGGATTCAGTCAAAAACATTCATGCTCATTTACAGCCTTCTGCTAGGAGTCAGGGTAGGGGGCTGTGAATGTTTCTTGTACGGCACATTTTGGTACATATATACTAAAACAGAGTAGTTCAGAGGAGGAATAAGTCGTGTCATTTGAAGGACAAGTTGTTATTGTAACAGGAGCAGCGCATGGTATCGGGAAAGAGGTCGCTTTTGCCTACGCTGCTCAGGGTGCCAGAGTCGTGTTTGCTGACTGCAATGAGGAAGTGGGCGCCGCAGCTGCTGCAGCAGTCCGGAACGAGGGGCATCAGGCCATTTTTATCCCTTGTGATGTGCGTAAGGAAGAAGATATTGTAGCGCTGATCCGTGCCACGGAAGAAGAATACGGTACAATTCATACATTGATTAACAATGCAGGCGTGTCCAGATGGAAATCTCCATATGAGTTAACCGTAGCAGAATGGGATGACATTTTGAACACAAACGTACGCAGCTGTTTTATTGCAACAAGAGAAGCGGCTAAGGTAATGAAGCGGAACGCAGAAGGGGGCTCAGTGGTTAATATGACCTCTACACGAGCTTTCATGTCAGAGCCGGATACAGAAGCCTACGCGGCATCCAAAGGAGCCATAGCCGCCCTTACACACGCGATGGCCATATCGCTAGGAAAGGATAGGATTCAGGTCAATTGTATTAGTCCAGGATGGATTGAAACCGGGGATTACGAGCAATTGCGTGCTGAAGACCATCAACAGCACCCGGCTGGACGAGTAGGGACCCCTAAAGACATCGCACGAGCCTGTCTGTATTTGACACAACCGGGCAATGATTTTGTAACAGGCACGAATTTGGTGGTCGATGGTGGCATGACGCGTAAGATGGTTTACGAGCCATGATAAAAGCCTAAATAAGTAGTCCCATTCTTGGGGCTATTTTTTTATTTTCTGGACTGTCACTTATTGGGCATTTGTACCATAGGATAGGGTATGTGATTGAGAAGCAAGGAGGGGACGCGGTGGCTGTAATCAAGACCAACTCAGGGGATGTGAGGACCCTCGCCCGGCTGATGCGGGCTGAGGCCGAAGGTGAAGGTGAGATGGGAATGCTCATGGTTGGTAATGTCGGTGTGAACCGAATTTTATCCAATTGCTTGGATTTCCAAGGGATACGCCTCATGAATGACATGGTGTTTCAAAGCCCTGGAGGTTTTGAAGCTACTCAGAAGGGGTATTTTTATCAGAAAGCCCGTGATCGGGACATTCGACTTGCCCAGCGTGTAATTAATGGAGAAAAAATACGTCCGGCATCCAATGCATTATGGTTTTTCAGACCGACTGGTGAATGCCCGGGTACCTGGTATAACCAGACCAATACCGGACGCTTTAAAGCCCACTGCTTTTTTAGCCCGACTGCACAGGACTGTCCTAATGTATATTAGACACCTTTCAGAATGGCTTGAAGAATTAAAGTTAAATTAAAACCATCTTAGGAGGAATTTACATGATTTCACAGCAAGCTTACCGTCCCGTATCTTATGCTTCCGGTAATGGATATCCCGAATGGCCAAGAGGGATGGCTCCAGTCGGAACCATGCAACCTATGCAACCTATGCAACCTATGACTGGCTTTCCACCTCAAGTAAGTAGTGGCAGCCCTATGACACCAACGGGTACAGTGGTGCAGGTTCAGACTCCGCAATACGAGCAATCATACATCGAGAATATTTTACGCTTGAACCTGGGCAAAACGGGAACCTTTTATATGACCTATGAAAATAACCGGGAATGGAATGCTAAAATATTCAAAGGCATTCTAGAAGCAGCAGGTCGGGACCACATTATTATTAGTGATCCGGCGACAGGCAAACGGACCATTCTGCTGATGTTAAACTTGGATTATGCAACTTTTGATGAGCCATTGTTGTACCAATATCCCGGCGTCATCGGGAACCCGGGCGGATCTCCGGTTCGCTGATGCCTTCATATATATGAGTTTACATCCTCTGCCAGACGGCAGGGGATGTATTTTGTTTATATTCTTTCTCAAATATAGTTGCTTTCTTGGTGGTAAGATGCGAAAATGAGAGCTTTCCGACCTAAATGATAGAGGGATTGATTTTTCTGACATTGCTTGTGGTTTGACTGTATAGAGTATAGTTATATAATTAAATATAAGCTGATAAATGATTTAATCATTTTGCGGAATATGGCTTAGGGAAGCCGGAAGGGGTGAATGTGTTGGGAAGTTGACGCTGCTTATGATGTGTTATCGTTCTGTCTATGATGAAACTATCCGAAGGAGGTGCGCCTGTCTGCCGTAATGACGGCTGATGGGGAGCATATTGAGTGACCCTTTACCGAGTATGTTTAACTTATTTATTGTTTTTGCATTAGTATTATTGAATGGATTTTTTGTATCTGCGGAATTTGCCATGGTGAAGGTTAGGGGCAGCCGTATAGAAACCTTGGTGGAGGCGGGCAATAAAAAGGCCGTATACGCCGCCAATATGATACACAATTTGGACGCTTATTTGTCTGCTTGCCAATTGGGTATTACCCTAGCATCGTTGGGACTGGGATGGATCGGAGAGCCGGCCATCGCACATTTGATTGAACCTATATTTACTGCCGCTGGCTTGGGAGCGGTATACGTGCACGGTACTGCCGTGGTCATTGCATTTATTGTCATTACGATTCTGCATATTGTATTGGGTGAATTGGCACCCAAAACGATAGCTATTCGTAAATCTGAGACTATTACGCTGTATTCGGCCATGCTGATGACTTGGTTTTACAAGTTGATGTATCCATTCATATGGGCGTTGAATGGAATGGCGAACAGCCTGCTGCGTTTATTTCGTCTGGAGCCGGTATCCGAATATGATGATTCCGCGCATACGGGGGATGAAATACGCATTCTGATGAAAGAAAGCAATAAGAGCGGACTAATTGATAATACGGAATTGGCGCTTGTTGATAATATATTTGATTTTGCCGACACGACCGCCAGGGAAATCATGATTCCGCGCACGGAGATGATCTGTTTATACAGTAATGAGTCTACAGAAGAAAATCTCGCGATTGCGACGGAAAGCATGAGAACCCGTTATCCAATCTGCGCCGAAGATAAGGACCATATTATCGGCTTTATCCATATTAAAGATCTTCTACGTGCAAACACGCTGGATACCCGTACGATGATTCGCCCGATTCTTGCTGTTCCTGAATCAACGCAAATTAGTGATCTGCTCAAACGCATGCAGCGTAGCAAGACGCAAATTGCAATTTTGATTGATGAATACGGTGGCACATCGGGTATGGTAACGCTGGAAGATATTATGGAAGAAATCGTCGGTGAGATTCAGGATGAGTTCGACCAAGAACGTCCGAGTTGTGAGCAGATTAATGACGAGGAATTTTCCATTGACGGTATGTTATTAATTGATGAAGTGAACGATCGCTTTGGACTGGATCTTGATCATGAGGATTATGATACAGTAGGAGGCTGGCTATACTCACATGTAGAGGTTATTCCTCCACAGCCAGGCCAGTCTGTAGTGTTTGAAGGATGTATGTTCATTGTGGAAGAAGTTGAAAACAAGCGGATTTCACGTATTCGGCTAATTAAACAGCCTATCGTCGTGGAGGAAGCAGGAGTCTCATAATGGAATAAATATGGAAAGCGACCTTCAATGATATGGGGTCGCTTTTTAATTTGCCTTCTTTACATAAAGGATATGAATTGATATGATATTCGTGTTATTGTCAACCTAACTGCATATCAATAGGTTGACAATAGAGCAAATTTCCTTACGCTAAAAATCTCATCTGGTTACATGTTCATTTAAATGAGGGAGGATGAAGTATGAATTTATTCAATAAGGATGTATTCAATAAGGATGTAGATTGGGGCCGATTAGCTGAAAAAGCGATCCATTTCAGCAATCTGACGCTGGAAGAAGGTACGGCGGTACTGGAAGCGGACGATGCAGAAATATTACCGATTATGCAAGCTGCATTTCAGGTGCGGCATCATTTTTACGGAAAAAAAGTAAAGCTCAATATGATCATGAACGCCAAAAGTGGCCTGTGCCCGGAGGATTGTAGTTATTGCTCACAATCCATCGTTTCCACGGCACCTGTCAGCAAGTATAGTATGCTGGACAAGGAATCACTGTTGGCTGGGGCAAGGGAAGCCGTAGCACGAAAAGCAGGGACATATTGCATTGTAGCTTCCGGCAAAGGTCCGACAGATCGGGAGCTGGATCAGGTAATTGATGCTGTACAGGAAATTACTCGTACCATGCCGCTCAAGATTTGCGCTTGCTTGGGGATTCTCAAGGGAGATCAAGCACGGCGATTGGCAGATGCGGGGGTACACCGTTACAATCATAATTTAAATACAAGCAAGGCCAACTATCCCTCGATTACAACCACACATACATATGATCAACGCGTCGAAACTGTGAAAATGGCTCAATCACACGGAATGTCTCCATGCTCTGGCGTTATTATCGGTATGGGGGAGACGAATGAGGAAATCGTTCAAATGGCTTATGCCTTACGAGAGTTGGATGCCGACTCTATTCCGATTAATTTCCTGAACCCAGTCCCCGGAACCCCTTTAGGAGAAGCACAGCGGATCTCGCCGATCCAAGCTTTGAAGGTGTTGGCACTGTTCCGGTTCATCTGTCCATCCAAGGAAATACGCGTTGCAGGCGGAAGGGAGTTAAATCTGCGTTCATTACAACCGCTATCCCTTTATGCAGCAAATTCGATTTTTGTAGGAGATTATTTAACGACAGAAGGCCAAGAAGTTACCGCTGATCATCAAATGATAGAAGATCTTGGCTTTGAAATTGAGATGTGTGCTCTTTCAGCCGTATAATAAAGGTTATACAAACATGGAAGGGAGAGTTGAATGATGAGCGAAAAAGTATTTATTAGTCCAGGTAAATATGTGCAAGGGAAAAATGTGATTGATAAAACAGGTGAATATGTTAAGCCTTTAGGTCATACGGCCTTGGTTATTGCGGACAAGCTGGTTTGGGAGATTGCAGCCGATCGGGTGGTCAAAAGTCTAGAACAGGCTGAGATTACGGTGGTAAAGGTTGAGTTTCAAGGGGAAGCATCCAAAAATGAAGTAAACCGTATTGCTGATGAGGGACGAAGCGGCCAGGTCGATATTGTCATTGGTGTAGGTGGCGGTAAAACGTTGGATACCGCCAAAGCCGTTAATGAGCTACTCGGTTCCTCAGTTGTGATTGTTCCAACGACCGCCTCTACAGACGCACCCACCAGTGCACTATCTGTTTTGTACACCGATGAGGGTGCATTTGATACGTATTCCTTTTTCAGTAAAAATCCAAGCTTAATTCTGGTTGACACGAAAGTCATATCTCAAGCACCGCCTTTGTTCCTCTCCTCAGGCATTGCCGATGCTATGGCAACGTGGATTGAAGCCCGCGCAGTCATTGAAGCTCGTGCTACCACTATGGCTGGTGGTTTGCCAACGTTGGCGGCAGAAGCCATTGCGTCCAAGTGCGAGGAAGTTCTTTTCGATTACGGACTGCAAGCTTATGAATCTGTGAAACGCAAAGTTGTTACACCGGCGCTTGAAGCGGTGGTGGAAGCCAATACGTTGCTAAGTGGTTTGGGTTTTGAAAGCGGTGGCTTGGCAGGCGCACATGCCATTCACAACGGTTTTACCGTACTCGAAGGAGACATTCATCACCTGACGCATGGTCAAAAAGTAGCCTTTGGCACCTTAGTACAGCTTGCCTTGGAAAAAAGACCTTTAACTGAGGTGGAGCGGTATATTGATTTTTACCTAAAACTGGATTTGCCGGTTACGCTGAAAGACATTAAGCTGCAAGAAGCCTCACGAGAGGATTTGTACCGGGTAGCTCAGGCTGCTACCAAAGAAGGCGAAACAGCTCACAATTTACCATTTGCTGTTACAGCGGATGATGTGCTTGATGCAATCTTAGCAGCTGACCAGTATTCAGTTGCCTACAAGGCTAAAATTGGACATTGAAACTAATCCCATACTAATAAAGTAGGTTCAGAGGTCGCTAATAAGCGGCCTTTTTCCATTATTTAACTTGCAGCTTATGGTATGATTTTCATGGTACATAATTAGGAAATCCCGGGAGTATATTTACGGCTCCCCTAAATTTTGAGAGGAGTTTAGCGATGGCAAAGTGGAATGTAGAAGATCAAGGTACTCAATATACTATTGAGTATAAGCGTGGCTTTAACGGTGGAAAAGTCATTGTGAATGGTAGCGAGCAGAAGGTGAAAAGCCAGAACGCATTTTTAAACTTGATTGATTTTCCAATAAGATTAAAGGAGAAAGCTCTGAATGTTGTAGTCATTGGCAACAAAGCAGATTTAGCTGTGAACGGTATATATCTTGGGTCCAATCAACCTTATGTTCCAGTAAGTAAGGCTCCTGGCTGGAGTTGGGCTTTTGTCGTGGTCAGCTTGGTTATAGGGTGGTTATTTGCAGGCGTCTTTGGTCTGTGTTTAGGGATATTAGGTAGTATGTTCTATGTGAAATCATCTTTATCCTTACATCAAACCATTAATCGAAGAGTCGTAAGCTGCTTTATTGTCTTTTTTATCATCAGCATAGTACAAATCGTTTTTGGACTTGCAGCGAACTATTGGATTAATACACTGTGAATATAGGTAACATATCCTAACGGACGAAGCAAGAAGGCTCTCCCGCATGAAGCGGTGGGAGCCTTTTTTGCCGTGTTAGATCGCCCAATTTCCTTTACGGAAGATCGGTTCCTCAGTACCGTCTTCGGTAACGCCGTTGATGTCCATTTCACCTGAACCAATCATAAAGTCGACGTGAGTCAGACTGGAGTTCAGACCGTTGGCAGCCAACTGCTCTTGAGTCATATCTTTACCACCTTTAAGGTTGAATGCATAGGCATTACCGATAGCCAGATGGTTCGAGGCATTTTCATCAAACAATGTATTGTAGAATAAAATATTTTTGTCAGAGATCGGTGACTTGTGAGGCACGAGCGCAACCTCGCCCAGGTAGTGTGAACCTTCGTCCATTTCTACGAGATGCTGGAGAGTCTCCAAGCCGGTTTCGGCCTGTACATCGACAATACGTCCATTTTCAAAGGTCAGTGAGAAGTTGTCGATAATGTTGCCACTGTAGCTGAGTGGCTTGGTGCTGCTGACTTTACCGTTTACTCCCGTTTTAAGTGGAGCAGTAAATACCTCTTCAGTAGGCATGTTGGCTACAAAACTATGTCCCTGTTGGTTGATGCTTTCGGCTGCTACCCACAGATGGTCTTTTGCAAGTTCGATGGTGAGGTCTGTACCTGGAGCCAGATAATGCAGCTTTTTATAGCGTTTGGAGTTTAAAATATCAGCTTTGCTGGAAAGAGTTTTCAAATGCTCATTCCACGCCTCCACAGGGTTGTCCAGATCCACACGTACAGTGCTGAAAATGGCTTCCCACAGTTTATCCATTTGCTCGGAAGCTGGCAGATCAGGGAACACTTTGGCTGCCCATTCTGCTGAAGGATAAGCAATCAGAGACCAGCTGAACTTGTCAGCCATTTGGTATTCACGGTATTGCCGTAATTCATGTGATCGCACACGCTGGGCAGCGGTAATTCTGCTGGACGGAATCCCTTGAAGCAAATCAGGATTCTCGGCAATGACATGGAGTACTGCAGCGCCATTTTCCACTTCTTCAGTCATTTCGGCTGCGTACCATTTGGGAGCAATATTAAAAGTTTCATCAGGAGCTAGTTCATACTGTAATCGGGTAACCGTCTCATCACTCCATTTTACTTTTACCAGCTTGGCTCCGACAGTATACGCTGATTTAACGATAAGTCGTACGAGTTCGGCGGACGAGATTGGCGCATGAACGATAAGTGTCTGCCCAGGTTGGACATTTGCGCCCACTCGAACGGCTAATTCCGCATATTTCTGCAATTTTTGTTGAAAATCTGACATGTAACTTTCCTCCATTTCACGAAAAAGCCTCAAATAAGAATAGGGTAATTCGCACAGTTTTTTTGCAAATTCCACACATAGCTTATATATTGTACAATGTAACGAAAAGGTTCACAAATCAGTTTTGGTACTTTTTAGTGAAAATGAAAGGGCGGTTAAATAAATGACAGAGCAAAATTCTTCTCAGGAATTGAAAGAAGTACATATTCAACAGGCACAAATGACAAGAGATGAGAACGGTGCATATTTAGGTCAAGTGGTATTTGGAGTAGACGGACAGAGTTCTATATATGAAATTACCTTCCACAGTAAAAAGGGAAAGGAGTGGGATTATAGTCTCCATTTTGCTGGAGAGCCGCGCTTGGAGGAAGAAATGCTACAGATGGATAGCTGGATTGAAGAGAATGATGATCTTTTCGACTATTTGCTGGATGCGGCATGGAGTAAATTACCCGAGTAATGTAAACATGGTCTATTTTCGTGACAAGCGGATTATATTTAGCAGTGTCCGCATAATCTGCTGACATGGGGGAAGCCTATAGGTCGAGTATAACAAGAAATTCCATGTGAATAGGAGGGTGAAGCTTTGGCAAATCATCTGTTCACCGAAGGAATGACGGCAAATGAAGAGGCTGCTCCCGATCTCCTGAGCTTACGGACGCTGTTTGTAAATGTGTGTTTTATCGGAGAGCCGGGAAGCCGATCCTGGGTGCTGGTGGATACGGGGATGGCAGGATTCACAGACTCGATTATACGCCTGGCTGAGGAACGGTTTACGGGTCCTCCGGTTGCTATTGTGCTTACTCACGGTCATTTTGACCACGTAGGTTCGGTTATTGAGTTGGTACAGCATTGGGGTACGCCTGTCTATGCACACCCTTTGGAACTACCTTATTTGACGGGAATGAAAGATTATCAAAAACCTGACCCTAGTGTGGGGGGAGGTTTGATGTCGGGAATTTCCTTTTTGTACCCCAATGATGCTATAGATCTCGATGATCGCATCACCTCCTTGCCCAGAGATGGCAGTATCCCCGGCGCCCCTGGTTGGAAGTGGCTGCATACACCAGGACATACACCTGGTCATGTATCGCTTTTTCATGAGCAGAGACGCTTAATGGTGGCTGGTGACGCTTTTATCACGGTAAAGCAGGAATCGGCATTGGCTGTGCTTTTACAGGAAAAAGAAATCCACGGACCGCCTGCATATTTTACAACAGATTGGCAAGCTGCACAGCGGTCAGTGAAAATGTTAGCTGGTTTAAAGCCCGCAATTGCAGTTACAGGGCATGGACATTTCATGCAAGGTACCGAGCTGACCGATCAGTTGGAACGGCTGGCTGGGAATTTTGAACACATGGCAGTACCCAAACAGGGACGCTATGTGTAATATGTGTGAAGGACGATGCCTTGCGGGGCATCGTTTTTTGTGTTGACGTGGAATTTTTTTGCTGGACATGGTATAGTCAAGCCAAAAGCTAAACGCTTTCATTAAACATCGTCATTTCATCAAGGAGGATTTTTGATGACACAACAGCATACTGCAATTGGTGATCTTTATTATGGAATACCGGCGATTCGTCTTAAATTTGGACGATATGAAGCGGTTGCCCTGCCAGGAAACGGCGCAAATCTGATTTCTTTTCGTGACAATGAGACGGGATATTCTTTTCTACGTGAGCCGGATGCTGAGAGCATAGAGGCTTTTAAGCAAAGCCCATCCGTTTACGGAATTCCTTTTTTGTTCCCTCCGAATCGGTATGAGGATGGAAAATTCCTGTGGAATGGTGTTACATATGAGCTGCCAATTAATGAAGAGGCTACCCATAACCATTTGCACGGCTTTTTACACACCGTTCGGTGGGAGGTTGAGGACTACGGTTCCGGGGAGCAAGGTAGTTATGTAGTAATGAATCAGCATGTAAGGGAAGGGCATCCTATGTTCCGTTATTTACCCTTCACCTTTACAATGAAGCTGACGTACAGCCTGGACGAATTCGGCCTGCATCAGCGTTATGTGATTCATAACGAGGGGGATCAGCCGATTCCCAACTTGTTTGCCTTTCACACAGCCATTCGGGTACCGTTTGTACCTGATAGCTCGCCTGAGGATTACAAGATTAAGGTTACGATCGGTGAGCGGCGTGAGCTGACAGATCGATTGTTGGCCACTGGGCAGTTCCAACCGTTATCCCCGGAAGAGGAATTGATGAAGACAACAGGAGTTAGCCCTTATTTTGCCTCTATGGATAATCATTATACGGCGGCTCCGCAAAATGGACGTAACTACATGGAACTCACACACAGTAAGACAGGTGCTACCCTTGTATACGATGTAGGCACTGCTTATAAGCATTGGATGATCTGGAACAACAAAGCGAACAAGGAATTTATCTGTCCTGAACCGCAAATGAACATGATCAATGCGCCGAATCGACCAGACTTGCCTGCGGAAGACATCGGGTTAATTGCACTGGCTCCGGGGCATATTTTTGAAACAACCAGCCGTCTGTATTGTGTTACTCCGAATAAAACGAAATCTTAATATGTTCTCTATCCTCATAAGCTTGCATCGTGATGAACGGTGCAAGCTTTTTCGGTTGGTAAGGTCTTATATAAAAGATAATGGGGAAGGAAGGTGAAATAGGTTGCAGAAAAGCAATGTGTCATAGTATGATACGAAACAGGAGATGATCAGATGAATTATGAAATGGTGCCTTTTCAAGCCGTCAAACGCAAGCAAATTGCCGATGAAGTGGCTGAGCAGCTGCAACGAAAAATTGCTGCTGGTGAATGGAATGTGGGCACTAGGATTCCAACGGAACCCGAGCTTATGAAGCTATTTGGAGTCGGGCGATCTACAGTTCGTGAGGCGGTTAGCGTACTGGTGCATGCCGGTCTATTAGAGAAAAAGCAAGGACACGGAACCTTTGTCTGCCAACCAACGACTTCTCAAGAACCATTGGATTACCGACTAAGTCGCGCTGAAATTATTGAAGTTTATGAAGTGCGGAGCGTTCTGGAACTGGAGATTGCCAGATTAGCTGCGTTACGTCGTAATGACCAAGATTTACGCTTGATGCGGGAGGCGCTGGACCGTCGAGCTGCGACATTGGCCGCTGGAGATATGAATGGGTACTTGGATGCGGATATCACTTTTCACTTGGCTGTTGCAGCAGCTACAGGCAATAAGGTGCTTACGGACGTCTACCGCAGCTTTGTAGAGGCTATTCGCAAGGCGCTGAGCAATCTGATTACCGATCCAGCAATGCAAAATCATTTTACACTTCAACATGAAAAAATTTATGAAGCGATCTTGGAGCAGGATGGCAAAGCTGCAGAACTGTATAGTATTCAGCATTTGGACGGCACCAAGCTGGAGCTGCAAAAGCATATGGGAAGTTCTTAATTTTTTTAATCTTAAACATCAGATGATCAGATGAATAAAATGATGTTTAAACCTTCTACTTTGAGCATCTCCTAAAATCAAACCAAAGGTGGTATCTGTATGCGAAAAATATGGGTGTTGGACACAACGTTAAGAGATGGAGAACAATCACCAGGAGTTAGCTTAACCAGCACAGAAAAGGTGGAAATAGCTCTTCAGCTTCAAAAATTAGGCGTAGATCGGATTGAGACTGGCTTTCCGGCAACCTCACCTGGTGAGATCGTCAGCATGCAGAAAATTGCCAAACAGGTCACCCAAGCAACACTGGTTGGTTTTGCACGCTCGAAAGAGCAGGATATAGATGCGGTCAGAGAAGCTCTACGGGGCGCGGAGGACGCTTGTCTTCACTTGTTCCTAGCTACCTCACCTATTCATCGCCAGCATAAGCTGCGAATGGATAAAGCGAAGGTATTAGAGACCGCTGCCGCTGCCATTCGTTATGGACGCAAGTATTTTAGCAAGATAGAATTTTCGGCAGAGGATGCCAGTCGTACCGAGTTGGACTTTATTTGTGAAGTTGTAGATATGGCAATTCGCGCTGGGGCGACAGTCGTCAATTTGCCGGATACGGTGGGATATGCCTCGCCAGATCAATTTGGAGAAATGTTTAGAATCGTAAAACAACAAGTACCAGGTATCGAAAAAATACAGCTTAGCACACACTGTCATGATGATCTTGGCATGGCAACAGCCAATACGCTGGCAGCTATCCGTAACGGTGTAGATCAATTTGAAGGTACCATTAATGGCATCGGTGAGCGAGCCGGAAATACACCTATCGAGGAGGTCGCATTGGCCCTTGATACGAGAACCGATCTCTATGGTGCACAAACGAGTCTGATTTTGAAGGAGCTGTATGCCACCAGTCGACTGGTAAGCAAACGTACGGGGATGTCGGTACCAGGAAACAAGGCTATTGTGGGGGCCAATGCATTTGCACATGAGTCCGGTATCCACCAGGACGGAATGCTGAAGGAGCGTACAACGTATGAGATCGTGTCCCCTGAGCGCATTGGTCTGAAGACGAGTAAACTTGTATTAGGCAAGCATTCGGGACGTCATGCGTTTAAGGAAAAGCTGGCGGACATGGGCTTTGATGTTTTGACAGAGGAACAGCTTCAGGATGCGTTCCGCAAATTCAAAGCCTTGGCGGATAAGAAAAAACAGGTGCTGGATGAAGATTTACTCGTCTTGATGGATGAAAGCCGCAATGCCTCGCCTCAAATTTACACGCTAAGTTCCATTCAGGTTTCCTATGGTAATCAGTCGGTCCCAGTCGCCTCCATACGGCTGAATAAGCAAGATGGTACATCGATTGATGAAGTAGCGATGGGTAATGGTTCTGTAGATGCGATTTTCAATGCGATAGACAAGGCCAGTGGGGAAGTGGTGGAATTGGAGGATTACTCCATCCAGTCTGTAACGTACGGCAAAGATGCGTTGGGGGAAGTCCACGCTATTTTGAGGCAAGGTGAATACACAGCACTGGGAAGAGGTACAAGTACAGATATTTTGGAAGCTAGCGCTAAAGCTTATATTGACGCGTTAAACAAGCTACTGGGCAGAAAAGAAGTTCATGCCAAAAGCAACATCACGATTAGCTGAGGCTGGTAATCAAGCTCATAGCTGAATTTTTCTTCTGTCTCTCCTCTGACCCTATTGTAAAAAAAGCGCTTGCAAAATATATGATAACATCTGAAATTTAATGTATAATAGGCAAAGAAGATCACCATATTTTGTCTGAATTACATAGGCCAAGAGGAGGAAATGAGTTGAAATACCGCATTGAAAAGGATACGTTGGGCGAAATCAAAGTACCGGCAGACCGTTTGTGGGGAGCGCAAACACAGCGCAGTAAGGAAAATTTCCCGATTGGTTCGGAGAAAATGCCATTAGAGGTCATTCAGGCGTTCGCGGTGCTCAAAAAGAGTGCGGCGATCAGCAATTATAAGTTGGGTAAGCTATCTCAGGAAAAGCAGGACGCCATTATTTATGCAGCGGACGAAATTTTAGCTGGACGAGTCGATGACCATTTCCCGTTGGTTGTATGGCAGACAGGGAGCGGAACGCAGTCCAATATGAATGTCAATGAAGTGATTGCTCATCTGGGAAGCCAATGGCTTCAAGAACAGGGAAAAGATGCGAAGCTGCATCCGAATGACGATGTGAATATGTCACAAAGCTCAAATGATACGTTTCCTACAGCCCTTCATGTAGCAGGTGTTATTGCCGTCGAGGACCGTTTGTTGCCTGCCATTGATAAGCTGAAAGAGACTTTTCAACAGAAGTCAGAACAATTCAAGGATATCATCAAAATTGGCCGAACCCATTTACAGGATGCGACACCACTAACACTGGGTCAGGAAATCAGCGGCTGGTATGCCATGCTGGATAAAAGCAAACGAATGATCGTCGATACGGTTCAATATATGAAGGAGCTGGCGATTGGCGGAACAGCAGTGGGTACAGGAATTAATGCTCATCCAGAGTTTGGTTCCCGAACCTCTGCGGAAATATCCGGCTTCACTGGTAAAACGTTCACTTCTGCACCTAATAAATTTCATGCACTGACCAGTCACGATGAAGTGGTGGCTGTACATGGAGCAATCAAAGCGTTAGCTGCAGATTTGATGAAAATCGCCAATGATGTTCGCTGGTTGGCTAGTGGTCCACGGAGCGGCTTGGGCGAAATCACGATTCCTGCTAACGAGCCAGGTAGCTCCATTATGCCTGGTAAGGTAAATCCGACCCAGAGTGAAGCACTAACGATGGTCGTTACGCAAGTCATGGGTAATGATGCAGCCATCGGCTTTGCAGCAAGTCAAGGAAATTTCGAACTGAATGTGTTTAAGCCAGTAATCATATACAATTTTTTGCAATCAGTTCATCTGCTGGCTGATTCCATCATTGCTTTTAATGACAACTGTGCCGTCGGCATCGAGCCTGATCTCGCTAAGATTGAGCACAATTTGAATAATTCACTGATGTTGGTGACAGCATTGAATCCACATATCGGCTATGAAAATGCCGCTAAAATCGCCAAACTTGCACATGCGGAAGGACTGTCTCTAAAGGAAGCGGCACTCCGTAGCGGACTGCTGACTGAAGAGCAGTTTGACCAATATGTTGTACCAGCGCATATGATTCATCCTAAAGCCTAAAGCACAACATTTGTCGCAGCTTAACACCTATAAAAATTACAGACCAGCTTATGGAGTGCCGATTTAGCACAGACCATGAGCTGGATTTTTTAATTTTCTCCTATAATTTTTTTTACTTAAGATTAGTATTCTATGTGATTTGAGGGTATATAGTTAGAAGGCGAAAAAATGAACATTTATTTTCAAGATAGGAGAAGCCGTATGGAACAGACAACCGTGATTAATTTGATTGTGCTTTTGCTGTCCGGCTTGCTGCTGGTCGGTGTGCTGACTACCAAATTTTCCAGCCGTTTCGGTATGCCTGCGCTTGTTTTGTTTATTGCCGTAGGCATGGTGCTCAGTCAGTTTATTTATTTTGATAATGCCTTTATCACACAGCTGGTGGGCATTCTTGCGCTCATTGTAATCTTGTTTGAAGGCGGGATGCAGACAAAGTTTGCAGATGTTAAGCCAGTAATTCGACCTGCGTTGTCATTATCAACGTTAGGAGTCATCATTACGACTGTAGTCATTGGCGTCTGCGCCAAGTTTATTTTAGGCGTGAGCTGGATGGAATCCATGCTGTTTGGCGCTATTGTTGGTTCGACGGATGCGGCAGCAGTGTTTTCCGTTTTAGGAGGTAAAAACATCAAAAAGCGAATTACCTCGACGCTTGAAGCGGAATCCGGCAGCAATGACCCGATGGCTGTATTTCTCACAGTAACATTGATTGAGCTGATACATCACCCTGAACAATCCATTTGGATACATATCTTGTTGTTTTTATGGGAAATGGGTTTTGGTTTAGCCGTTGGTTTTGTACTCGGACGCTTAGGTGTATATGCGATTAATAAAATGAATTTTGATTCATCCGGTTTGTATCCTGTGATGGCATTGGCATTTGCGGTATTGACGTATGCGGCGGCATCGTTACTGGAGGCGAGCGGATTGCTGGCGGTTTATGTCATGGCCATTGTATTGGGAAATTCCGACTTAACCTACAAGCGATCCATTATTCATTTTAACAATGGCTTCGCCTGGATGGTGCAGATTATGATGTTTGTCCTGCTCGGCTTGTTGGTCTTTCCCGATCAATTGCTGGGTATCGCGTGGCAAAGCTTGGCGCTTTCCTTCATCCTCATGCTCGTGGCTCGTCCAATAGGCGTGTTCCTAAGCTTGCTTTTTTCCAGGTACTCTGTACGCGAGAAGACACTGTTATCCTGGGCAGGATTGCGGGGGGCGGTACCCATTGTACTAGCAACTTATCCATTACTGGATGAAATGGATGTAGGACCTTTATTTTTTAATGTTGTATTTTTCGTCGTGCTCACTTCTGCGATTATCCAAGGTACTACAATCTCGTGGCTAGCGGTGAAGCTTGGCTTGATGGACCCTAACGAGACATCGTCTCCTTCACTGCTGGAATTAGTTTCTCTGGGAAAAACCACTTCGGAAATCAACCACATTCAGGTACAAAAGGGGATGTCGATAGCGGGCAAGGCGATTCAGGATATACAGCTGCCTGAAGATATCTTATTTACAGCCATTATTCGGGACGAGCAAATTATTGCCCCGAGAGGCACGACCGTGATTGAACCGGGCGATACTTTGTATGTGCTTAGTCCCAAACTCAAGCGACAGCAGATGAAAGAGCTGTTCATGCTGCTCGAACCGGAGGCTGCTCCGTAAATCGGATATCCCCCCTATAGTTACAACCCTTCACATTTATGTGAAGGGCTTTTTGCTGTATTCTTTTTCAGAGTGGATGAATCTGTTAAAAAATTGACACTATCATTCTACAAAATTAGTTTATGATATTGTCGTTAGATGTCGCAGCCTATCGTTACTGATCATTTGATGGGCAATAGTGATGAAATACGATAGAAGTCACCAAACAGGAGAGATGATGAATGAAACCGGAAGTCTTGCCACAGCGTGCAGCAGCTCGCAGGCAGAAAAATAAGAAAAAGAAACGGAAAGGAAAATTTGGTCGCTTTATGCTGCGACTTTTTATTGTATTCCTGTTAGCGGGAATTGGAGGTGGTGCATGGTTGTTTTTAACCCCTTCTGGCAAGGACATGCGCTATTTGGCTGCAGACACGCTGATTACGACTCAGCATCGTCACTGGGCGAAATATTTTATCGGCGAAGCAGAGGCGAAGCAACGAGTGGCTGAATATTCGGCCCGGTTCGAAGAGATGGGTGAAGAGAAGGATAGACATACAATCAACTTGCCTGATCTGATACCTACTAAAGTACAACAAACGCCATTGGTTGAAGTGGAAGAGGTGTCAGGTCGTAACTATCATGGCTATGTTATGACGGTGCATGACCCCACTAAAATTAGGCTCGGGGTTCCTGCTAAAGTCGGCCGGGGAGAACATGTATCTAGCATGGTCGAGCGTTTGGGGGCTGTTGCTGGGGTGAATGGCGGTGGATTCGCTGATCCCAACTGGAACGGGAATGGCTTTAAACCGATTGGTGTTGTCATTTCTCAGGGTCAGATATACTACAACGATATGGGTAAAAATGCCTCTGTTCAAATCGTAGGTATTGATAAACAGGGAAAAATGATAGCCGGCCACTATTCGTTGTCCGAGTTGTCCAAAATGAATGTGCAAGAAGCGGTTACCTTTCAGCCACGCCTAATCGTGAATGGAAAAGGTCTGATTCGCAATGCAAGCGAGGGATGGGGAATTGCTCCCCGAACTGCAATGGGGCAGAGAGCAGACGGGGCAATTATTTTTGTAACCGTCGACGGTCGCCAGCCTGGGTACAGCATCGGTGCCAACTTGTATGATATGCAAAATATTTTACTTAAACATGGAGCGGTTATCGGTGCTAATCTGGATGGAGGTTCGTCAACCGTGCTCGTCAAGGACAACACCATTGTCAACAAGCCTTCCTCTGAATACGGTGAACGGTATTTGCCGACTGCGTTTCTCGTATTTGAGCATCCAGAGACCGTCAGTATCCCGAACATATGGGCAGGGATGAGACCTGGAGACATTGATGCAGCCAAAAAGAGATAGAGCGGGAATGAACAAGTCTATTCAGTGAACGGAGACTAATAATGAAGCTAGATCGAACAGGATTTCAGCGATTGTTTGTCGCCTTGCTGATGCTACCATTACTCTTGACAACAATACACCAAGGAGACGCTGAAGCGGCTAAACAGGAAAGCACAGCACCTCAAGCAACACAGCTAACCGATATTGTTATAGCCGGTCAGCCCTTAAACAACAAAATCAAACCGCTATTGATCGACGGTAAGCTGATGGTACCTCTCAAACCATACGCTGAAGCTGTGGGTGCAAGCTACCATTGGGACGCTAAACAAAAGCAGATTACGCTGCAAAAGTGGGCAGAACCCTTAATTCTTAAAGAGCAATTACGTAAGAACCAGCAGCAGCTGACCTTTAAGGTTGTAGGTAAAGATGTATATGTACCTCTTAGAGATGTGTCGCTTGAATTAGGTTATACGTTGGAGAAGACAAACACACAGATTCAGATCGAGCCACCGATTCACGGTAAACTAAAAGAACAATTGTATGAGGGGATCTCGTAGCAGCACGCGAAGCGTTAATCCACTTAGAAACACGTTCTGTTCATCCTTATATAGAAGTTCACCGTCCCAACACTGAGCTTTTGTCTAGTGTCTACATGTTTCCTCAAGGTGAAGCATTACGGTATTTTACAGTGGACGGGGATGTGCTGAGTCTGGTTGAAGTGAAGGACGATTTTCCGATGGTCACCTATCAAGGGTATGTGGGAGCTCCCTTTGATAAAACATTTACGATGGAATACGATCCGCTGGACCTTTTCTTGGAAAACAAGGCCAAAAATCAGTGGGGAACCTATCCGAAATTTAATAAACCGCTGATCTATGAGTATACTACAGGATGGGGAGACAGCAGCACTACTTTTTATGGGCGTGTTACTATAGATAAAAAAGAAGAACTGCTGGGAATGACTGGTGATCCGGTAACCGTACTCTCAGCCAATGCCAAAAAGATCATGAAAACCTTCAAGCTTCCGTGGGAATCGCGTACAGATACTCAGCAAGCGATGGAATAAGTTAAACAGCTACTACAAAAAAGCGTGTATCGTTGAAGTTAATTTAACTTCCAGGTACACGCTTTTTGCAATGATATGGGGAATTGATATTGTGATGTGCTCAAATCTTGATTAGGCATCATTTTCTGCTTCGAGGAATACGGAGATCAGAATACGAGCGTTGTTTTCTCCTACATTTTTGGCATAGTGGGGAATGGCCGCTCTCCAGCTAAAGGAATCTCCTGCTTCCAGAGTAGCTGAATCCTCACCCTGCTCCACGTATACTGTGCCCTCCAAAATAAAATGAATCTCATCTCCTGCATGAGCATGCTCTTCTTCTGTAGATGAGCCTGGCGGCATTTCAACGAGCATCATTTTGACGTTACCCTGCCCTCCCAAATGATCGACCTGGAGCTTGTTTTTTCCATACAACGTTTTACGGCGCTCGTCCTTGCGAATCACTTGCATTCGTTCCTCTTCTTTAAGAAGCAGAAAAGCGAGAGGTACATTAAGCGCATTAGCGATGCTGTCCAATGTAGCGATGGAAGGGGAGGTTTTATTATTTTCTACTTGACTCATAAACCCTTGAGATAGTCCGGTTCGTTCGCATATTTGCTGGATGGATAAATTTTTACGTTTACGAGCGGCACGAATGTTGCATCCTATACCCATTGAGCGTTCCTCCTTTTGGGAAATATAATGTATACTAATTTATTATTTATCATACCAAATAATTTGTTGACAGACTATAGTTTCTTATGCTAAATTCACATTACAAAATAATTATTACTATTACTAATAATTGAGTTTGATTCACACATATATGTTGCCGTATAGATTCGAACGTTATTATTTTTTTAACTAAATTATTAGTAATATAAATTAATTATTCATATACACTTGTATGAGTGTAATAAAACAAACAGAATGGAGAGATAACATGAGTTCGGCAAGCAGAAACGTTTCTACAATTATGCGGGTGGCGCTCGGAATTTTGTTTTTGGTACACGGAATTGCTAAATTCCAAATGGGGTTGGGTAATGTAGCAGGCTGGTTTTCCAGCATTGGCGTCCCAGGATTTTTAGGTTATGTCGTTGCGGTGATTGAGTTGGTCGGCGGGATTGCATTAATTCTTGGATTGCTTACTCGCTATGTATCCGGACTTTTAGTTATTGTATTGATCGGTGCCATTTTCACGGCCAAATTGTCCGGCGGGTTGATGGGGAATGGTCAAGGAGCTGGCTATGAGTTGGATATTGCTTTTATTCTGGTAGCTCTTCATCTCGTATTTGCACCGACAACTCGCTTCTCTCTGGATTCTTTGTTCAGTCGTCGTGGGTCAACAGAACAATAATTTCGTTTCATCCTTAGTCCTCCAATCCATGTAGAAAGAGGGAAATCTGATGACAGCACATATTCATGACAACACTAAAATCGGGCAGGTTTCATTAAAAGTTAGTAACTTGGAGCGTTCTATTCAATTTTACACTGAGGTCGTTGGTTTACAACTTCTGCGCCAAACGGCGGATACGGCTGAATTGACTGTCGACGGAAAGCATGCGCTACTGGTTCTTAATTATATTGAAAATGCAGTTATTCTGCCGCGCCAGTCCGCAGCCGGATTGTATCACTTTGCTATTCTCGTACCGAACCGTGTAGCTCTTGGCCTGTCTTTGCGTAATTTGCTAGCTCATGAGATTGAAATCGGACAGGGAGATCATGATGTAAGTGAAGCACTATACATCCATGATCCCGATAATAACGGGATTGAAATCTATGCGGATCGTCCTCGTGATCAATGGAAAAGAGATGCAGATGGATTTTACATGATGGGAACAGGTCCCGTGGATGCAGAAGACCTGATTGCCATTTCTGAAAATATACTTTGGAAGGGGCTTCCACAGGGAACAGTAATTGGGCACGTTCACTTCCATGTATCTAATTTGCGCACAGCACAGCAATTTTATTGCGATGTGCTTGGCTTTGACATTACGTGCCGATACGGATCTTCAGCCCTGTTCGTTTCTGCGGGTGGCTACCACCACCATATGGGCTTGAATATATGGGCAGGTGAAGGAGCACCACCAGCTCCCGAGCAGGCTACTGGATTGGATTATTTTGAACTGATTGTTCCAGACCAACAAGAATTGGATGCCATTACTGCTCGTTTGACTGCGGCAGGTTATGGGATACAAGAACGTGATGGGGCCCTGTATGTGGCTGACCCGTTCCGCATTCAAATCAAATTGGTACATGGTCAAACCATTTAACATAGCAGGAACGTAACAAAAAGGGTATTCCTACAAGCCGTACTGGCTGGGAATACCCTTTTTTTATACTAAAACAAGCTCCAATCCAAATCCCGTGACATTGTCTCCAGCAAGTGTACCCCCGCTGTACTGTTGCCCATACGATTCAATGAAGGACCCACTAGCCCGATGCCGTATCGTCCGGGTACCATCGTCATTATACTGCCAGATACGCCGCTTTTGGCAGGGAGCCCGACTTGAATGGCGAATTCACCAGAGGCGTCATACATACCGCATGTTGTCATAAATGTTTTGGCGATCTGTACATAACGACGGGGAATCAGAGGTATACCTGTGACCGGATCACGGCCGTTGTAGGCTAGTATGAGTCCCATACGTGCTAAATCTGTACAGTTCAATTTGACAGCACAATGTCTGAAATAGACGTCAAGCACATCCTCCACATGACCTCTTAAAATCCCCTTTTCCATTAGAAAATAAGCAAGGGAACGGTTTAAATGGCCTGTGGCTGATTCTGAATCGTAGACATCCTGATCATATTCCAATGTGTCATTATGAGTAAGCAGACGGAAAAATTGAAGGACACGGGCAAATCTCTCTTCTGGACTGTTTCCGCGAATCAGAGAGGAGACAGCAATTGCTCCAGCGTTAATCAGTGGATTAAACGGTATCCCCGGCTCAACCAGTTCTAGCTTTAGCATGGAATTAAAACGGTCCCCGGTAGGCTCCATCCCCACCTTAGAGAAGACAACGTCCTCTCCATTATCCATCAAGGCCAGAATGAGCGTAAATACCTTTGAGATGCTCTGCATCGTAAATTGTATTTCCGTATCTCCGGCTACCACGGTCTTACCCGCACCGTTCATTACCACAATACCCAGCGCGTCGGCCGGGGCTTTGGACAGTTCGGGAATATATGCTGCTACCTTGCCATGAATATACTCATGACGGCTTTGTTCTACCCATTCCGGCAGTTTGGTCTGTAATCTTTGCCACTCCGATGTCATTTCTTTTCCTCCAGTCGAGTAACCAATCTGTGGTATTTTATTGTAGAGCAAGAAGTAGCTATATACTTATTTTAAAGAAATTTTCAGTCGAAAAACAAGCTCTGATGTCATTTCTTTTTCTCCAGTTAAATATCCAACCTATTGTAATATCTGGATTATGGCTGACAGGAGAAGGAGATGATCTTAAACATGTTACACGGTATGTTAGCGGATTACCCGCAGGAGAAAACGATTCATCAATTGTTTGAGGAGCAGGTTGAGCGTACACCGGACCACGTAGCGGTTGTATTTGGGGACAAGGACTTGACGTATGCCGATCTGAACAAACAGGCCAATCAGCTTGCACATGTTTTGCGAGCCAAAGGTGTAGATAAAGACGAGCCCGTCGGGATCATGGTTGACTGCTCATTGGAGATGATTATCGGGATTTTCGGAATTTTAAAAGCCGGGGGAGCCTATGTGCCGATTGATCCGCAATATCCCAAGGAACGTATACGCTATATGCTGACGGATTCCGGCGCAACCCTCCTGCTGACCCGGCTTCCAATCCACAACCCATTGGAGCTCGACAGTCTTGTTCTGGATTTGATGGACAAGCGGAATTATGGAAAAGAAACACGGAATCTCACATCTATTCAAGGTTCCGATACGCTAGCATGCATTATGTATACGTCCGGTTCTACGGGCGAACCTAAGGGAACCTTAACGATGCACTACAACATTACACGTGTTGTTAAAAAGCCAAATTACATCCATTTCTCGACAAAAGATCGGATATTGCAAGTGTCCAGTTTTTCGTTTGATGGTGCTACATTTGGTATTTATGGAGCTTTGCTTAATGGGGGCACTCTTGTTTTGAGCACACAGGATCAATCTATGAATGCACGGGAGCTATCAAATATACTACGTACACAACAGATTACAAAATGCTTTGTCACGACGGCTCTTTTTAATGCATTGGTGGATATTGACCCCGGCTGCTTTGCAACCATTGAAACCTTGCTATTCGGTGGTGAGAAGGTGTCGGTCAGCCATGTACGTAAAGCGTTCGCTGTTCTGGGTCCCGGCCGTTTAATTCATGTCTATGGGCCGACGGAGAGCACGGTATTTGCTACGTATTATCCGATTGATCATTTGGACGAAAATGCAAATACTGTGCCGATCGGCAAACCAATTAGCAACACGAAGATTTATGTCTTGGATCAAGAGCAGCGTCCTCTGCCGCAGGGAGTTGCAGGCGAATTGTACATCGCTGGCGATGGATTAGTTAAAGGTTATTTGAATCGTCCAGAGCTGACAGCAGAGCGGTTTATTCAGTCTTCACGGGTACCTGGAGGCAGGTTGTATCGTACCGGAGATTGGGTACAAGAGCAAGCGGACGGAAACATCGAATATATTAGCCGGATCGACGGTCAAGTGAAAATACGGGGGTACCGAATTGAGCCAGGAGAAATAGAGTCGCATCTATTAAAAATAAATGATATACAACAAGCGGCTGTTATTACCCGCGAAAATGAGGACGGTCAGAAGCAACTGGAAGCGTACTTTACAGCGACCACAAAACTGACAACAGATGAAATTAAATTTGCTCTCTCTATAAAACTGCCGAATTACATGATTCCCTCTTTTTTTACTCAATTAGAGCAGATGCCACTGACACTGAATGGTAAGCTGGATCGCAAGGCACTGTTGGCCCTTCAAGGAAATATGCATGCTGGAGCAGAATATGTCCCTCCTGAGCCGGGACTGGAGACGAAGCTGATGGATATATGGCAGGATGTATTGGGACTGCAGCAGATCAGTGTTTTAGATAGCTTTGTCGACCTCGGTGGACATTCTATTCATGCGCTTACATTAATGTCAAGGATGGAGTGGGCAGGATATCACGTCACTTTAACAGACATTTATCACTATAAAACGATTCGGGCCCTCGCTGATTACCTTCGTTCAACACAGAATAGTGTTATCGGGTCCCAACAGCAGCAGGGCATCATTAAAACAAGGCATCAGCTGATGTCTTGGCTTCACCAAGAAACGGATGGTGTTTTTGAGTGGGTGAAATACCAAGTAAGGGATTTTATTCACGAAGTTAGAGATATTCAGGTGCTTTACACCGACATGGTGGCTGACGTTAACCATATCATGCGGATTATGGACGGAAAAGTAGCTCCAGAGCTACTGCCACACTATATTGTACCACTGCATCTAAGAGCTGAAATGGCTGATCAATACTGGACGATGGATGAAGAGGAATTTTTCCAGCAACTAGGCTTAAAGAGCATGAATTCGAATCCAGTGGAAAGTTTACGCAAGCAATTGGAAGATGATTATTTGAAAAAAGATCAGTTTCTTAAAAGAGGGGAAGTGGCACAAGAATATCCGCTAAGTGGAATTCAACAAATGCAAATCTCGTTTCAAACACCACCAAGTTTAGGTGTATTTAGGCTGGATGAGTGTGTGAATTATGATTTTTTGAATCAGGCCTACAATCATTTTGTCCAAAGTCAAGGGTTACTGAGGAGTGTTCCGACCCAAAGAGATGGATGGACTTATTGGAGGGAATACGTACTGCCTAGTGATAGTGTGCCAAGACTTAACATTGTTGACGTGTCAGCTTACAATCCATGTGGCCCCCTTATGGAAGTGATAAATGATTATGTTACAAATACACGATTCGCCGGAGAGCAAATGTTATTCCACACATTTGTGCTGAAACGGAACCTGCGTGAACATTATGTCATTACTATTTATCATCATGCGATATGCGACCGGGTGACCTCGGAAGTAGCTGAGCGACAGCTGATTGCTAGCTACAGGAGTCTACTTCAAAATCGCTCCCTTCCTACGGATGAAGTGAAGCCCTATGTGGAGTATGTTAGACAAATCCAAAGTGGACCAAAAGGAATCACGGAACCAGAATTAATATCATCTTTTAATTTGGAAGCGTTCCAAAAAAGCAAGCAATACATCTTCCAAGCCCCGAAGCTTCGAACGAGCACAGAAGCCTACCTGTTTAACGTATGCATTCCCGCTGCAAATCCTTCTTTAGAGCTGGCGCTTTATGTCTATACAAGGGGCCTGCAAACATATTTAGGTATGGATAAGCTGCCATTGTTATTTTTATATGATGGAAGAAGATACGACAAGGAAGCTTATTATAACACGACCGGTGAATTTATTGATTTTGTGCCTATGCTGTTGGATCTGAAGCAAAATCCAGATGAAATGATGCAGTCTGTCAGAAGCAGACTGGATTTATTAAAATACCATACGATCAATTTTATGCATCTTCTTACAAGCCCTGATTACGAAGACAAGTGGAAGCGGACCAGAACACTTGCACAGTTGGGGAAGCAGTATGAGCAACTGGATTTATTCATGTTTAACTATTTAGGAAACAGCACGAAGGCAGGCTCAAAATACAGCAATTATTATGATGATACCGTTATAAAGCAACCGAATCCACTGCCGATCCATTCACTGTTCAATTGCATTGCTTCTTCCTACACGGATGGTCTTATCTTTTCTATACGATGCAGTTACGAGATAGAAGTAGAGGAAGTCAGGACCGCTTTTTATCAAGCTGCTGGTATAGCATCCCGGATAGGGGAGGTACAATAAGTGATAGAGTCATCCACTATACCTAGTCAGAGTGGGTCTGATAGACCACGACGTTATTTGCCTTTATTTTCTCACTCCAGTAGAAATATCTCACAGCCTGCAGGCCACAATCAAGTGCTTTACGGCATTCGTTTGGAGACAAGACAGGTCCAAGCGATTATAGGATTTGTACGGGATCATCAAATGGGCATGCCTTCCTTTATAACAGCCATATGGTCCGTACTGGTATCCCATTACGCCAATCAATATGCTTTGCCTGTTGTATATTCTGTGATATCCGACAAAGAAGCCAAAGAATGTCGTCTGGATTATCCGCTACTCATTCATATACAGAGGGAAGATGATCTTTTCTCTTTGATACAAAGGGTACAAATGAATTGGAACAAACAACGTACCAGCAGCGAATGGAGAGAGGATTCTTCACAGCAAACTAAAATCGATCCTCGATCAGGGGCAGAAAAGGATTTCTTCAATGTGGGTATCACAGAGATGTGTGTTAATTTCTTATCTTCAAGTTCCAATATGAAAGAACAGGCTCTCTTATACAGTATAGATCAGCTAGAAATCGCACTCTGCTACTATTATGATGCGGATGTATTGGAGTGCGCGATACAGTATGATGGCAATCGTTTTGGAGAAAAACAAATCCCTAGCTTCGCAGGCCATTTTCAAACATTGCTGGAAAATGCACTCCTTTTTCCGCAGAAAAAGATACTATTTCACCCCATGCTGACCACGGAAGAACGCGAACAGATGCAACAATGGAATGATACAGAACAAGCCTATCCTTTGGATAAAACGGTGGTTCAATTGATCGAGGAGCAAGCTGATCGAACACCCAATGCGATCGCTTTGGAGTTTGGTGAGCAGAAGCTGACCTATTATGAGTTAAATCACCGGGCAAATCAAATCAGCCACATGATTATAGAGTCGCATTTGCTGCAAGGACATGGCTCTCTGCCGACTGGCACGCTAATTGCTATCATTATGGACAGGAGCGCAGATGTGCTCCCGTCAATGCTCGGAGTTATGAAAGCAGGAGCTGCTTACCTTCCGGTCGATCCCCAATATCCTGGAGAGCGGTTGCGATTTATTTTAGAAGATGCACAGGTCCAAATGATTATAACGCACAGTCAATTAGTAATTAGAATAAATCCATATATTTCTCAACTGGGTATGAAACCACATACGCTGATTTGTGTGGATGAATGCTCGGAGCAACAGGACTGCTATCCTTACGAAAATTTGCAGATCGGGCTGAAACAGAATGATCTGGCTTATGTCATCTACACATCCGGGTCTACCGGAAAACCGAAGGGCACTCTCATTGAACATGCTGGCTTGGTTACGTTGATCCCTTATCTTGTTGAAAAGTTTGGTATTACGTCCGACTCAAGAGTCATGCAATTCGCCTCCATGAGTTTCGACGCTTCGGTCTACGAATGGATCGGTACGTTATCAGTAGGCGGGACTTTGGTTGTCCTTTCAGACGATGAACTACCACCTTATGCAGACATTTCAGATATTCTGGCAGAGAAAAAGATCCACATTGCCATGCTGACGCCATCGGTGCTCCGAACAATGAAACATAGAGAATTGCCAAAATTGCGTACACTTATATCTGCTGGAGAACCCTGTACACCTGATATTGTCGACTATTGGGGAAGAGGAAGACGATTTGTGAACGCTTACGGGCCGACCGAAGTAACGATTATTTGTGCTACTTCTGTCTGCCAGCCAGGAAAAGAAATTACGATTGGCAAACCCGTTTATAACAAACGTTTATTCGTCTTGAACTCATTCGGCAATCCTGTGCCTGTCGGCGTTCCCGGCGAACTATGGGTAGGGGGCATTGGGCTTGCCAGAGGATATTTGAATCGTGAGGAACTGACTCGAGAACGATTCGCTCACAAAGAGATTGCAGTCAGCAGTGAATATCCGTCACACAGTGAGCGGTTATATAAAACCGGGGACATTGTGAAATGGACGCCGGATGGAGAACTGGTATTTATAGGGCGTAGTGATGAACAGATTAAAATCAGAGGGTATCGTATCGAACTGGGTGAAATAGAATATCAGCTACGCCAACATCCTGACATCGGTCAATGTGTCGTTCAAACCTGGAAGGACGGGTCATACCATAAACTGGTAGCTTATTATACTGCTCTAGAAGAACTGAAAGAGGCGGAATTGACGCAGCACTTGGGTGCTGTATTACCAGTTTATATGGTTCCATCATATTTTTGTTATTTGGAGTATTTTCCGGTAAATAGAAATGGAAAAGTCGACCGTGTGGCTCTCCCTGATCCGAAGAGCATCTTATTTCTTCAAGCTGATGAAGTTGTGGAAGCAGACGAGGATGATCTTGAAAAGCGTTTGCTTAGGATTTGGCGACAGATTTTAAAAAGGGGAGATATCGGAGTTAACGACCATTTTTACGCTGTTGGGGGAGATTCAATTCTTGCCATTCAGGTCGTATCTATAGCCAGAGATCACGGTATGATACTTACTCCAAGACTAGTGGCAGAGCATCCAACTATTAAGAAATTAGCTACTGTTGTTACTTGGACAAACAGTAATCAAACGGAAGAGCTTATGGTTGATTTGACAGGCGAATTTGGCTTGACACCGATTCAGCAGTGGTTTTTCGAGCAACAGTTTGTAGAGCCGCATTATTTCAATCAATCCCAGCTGTTTGTGCTCCGTGATTTTGATCCTGTGAGATTGGAAACTGCCATTAATCAATTGATTCGATTACATCCAGAGCTTTCGACGGAGATCGTGGTCAGGGAACATGTGTATTGGCAGCGCTACCGAACGGATACTTCCATCCAACTGGCTAGCTATACCCTTCAACAAATTGATTATACTGAATCCGAAATTTTAAGCATATGTGATGCGTGGAACAGACAATTGAATTATGAGACCGGCGCTATGATATATGCAGGAGTAATCCAAGGTCATCCTGATGGTAAAGCTCGTTTATTTATGACTATACATCATCTGGTCATTGATGGAGTTTCCTGGAGAATATTGGTTCAGGAATTGTGTCAATTGTATCAGGGGACTGCACTGCCGCCCGTTTTAAATCCATACAAAAAGTGGCACTCTGTATTGATGAGTTATTCTGAACATAAGGATACGTTAAGTCATATTGAGTATTGGAAAATAGTACAGCACCAAGCTGCAGCATTTGTGCTGCCAGTAGACCATTACCCGGCTCATAAAAAGAGCAGTGCATCGTCGGAATTGGTTACGATGCTTACTTTCGACGATACGGAGCTGCTTTTGCACCATTGCTCCCAGGCTTACCATACTGAGATCAACGATTTGCTGCTTACAGCTTGGTCCTTGGCACTCTCCGATTGGTCTGGACAGACAACGATTGCATTTCGCTTAGAAGGTCATGGACGTGAGCATTTTGTATCCGATATAGACCTTACAAGAACTATCGGTTGGTTTACCTCTATGTTTCCGGTATGCATTCGGATTCTGGATAGCGGCTCTTTGGGAGCGACGATTAAATCTGTCAAAGAGCAATTGCGCTATATTCCTCACCGTGGTATGTCATATGGTGCTTTGAGATACTGTCACCCGCACGAAGAAGTCCGTTCCGAGTTAGCAGCTTCTGAACCTCAGGCTCTTTTTAATTACTTGGGCCAATTTGATCAGGGGAATATGAACGAGTCAAACGAGTGGCTAGAGTTTACACGTGACGCAGCACAGGATTATAGCTCACCGCTTAATCATGGAACAAGCCTATTGGAACTCAATTGTTCCATAGTTCATGGCAAGCTGCATCTGTTTATGAAATATAGCAAATGTCACTATGAAGAAGTAACTATAACTCAATTGCTAGAAGCTTTTATAACACGTCTGCTTGCTATTATCGAGCATTGCAGCCAGGCTGAACGCGAAGAATTCACGCCTAGTGATTTTCCATCTGTGTCCCTGGAACAGCATTCGCTCGATCAGATCGTAAAGACATATCATTTGAAACATGGTCTAGATAAAATGCTGTATCTAAGTCCCTTACAGGAAGGACTACTGTTCCATTACTTGGACCATCCCGCCTCCGATCAATATTTCGTGCAGGTTCGTTGGAAATATCATGGCAGGCTAGAGGTAGATCGTTACCGGGAAGCCTGGAACAGCGTCATTGCCGAAAATGATAGCTTGCGGACTTGCTACATTTGGGAGACGTTGGACAAGCCCTTACAATGTATTGTCCGAAATACAGAATGGGCATGGACGTTTTTGGATTTTGAAGCAGAGCAACCAGAGCGGCAACAAGAGCATATCGAACGCTGGATGACAATGGATCGTAATCGCCGTTTTGATCTAACTCAGCCTGCGTTCCGCCTAAACTTAATTCAGATTGCTTCGAACGAATGGACGATGATTTGGAGTTACCACCATATTTTGCTGGACGGTTGGAGCCTGCCGCTACTACTGAATCGGGTACATGAGCTCTATGCTTGCAGCCTGCAAAATCGGATACCTCAACGCAACTTGAACCGTTCTTTTGAATCTTATATTCGTTGGCTAAATAATAAGGATCGCATGGAGGCCGAGACATTCTGGAGGGCATATTTGGCCGACGTAACGGAGCCGACACGACCACCGATAGAGAAAGGTACACTTCCCGATGTACATCAACCGATAGAGAACCAACAGATCGAAACGCTTATTATCGATTCAAGACGAACCAAGCAGATCGCTGATTTTGTACAGCAAGTACAAGTTTCGCTAAATACACTGGTACAGTTCGCATGGGGAAAAATGCTACAAGTCTATCATGATGCCGATACAACCATTTTTGGCATGGTGGTATCCGGGAGAGGATCGGATCTTGCACAAGCGGATCGGATCACAGGTATGCTGATTAATACGCTGCCTTTAGTCATGCACTGGAATGTGGAGCAAACCATCACGGAGTATGTACAACAGCTGCACCAAACCATTCAGAAACTAAACGACCACAGTTATGTGAGTCTGAACGAATTGAAGAGCTGGTCTGGTATTCAAGGACATGCCATGTTTTATAGCATCGTGGCATTCGAAAATTATTTGAACGACTATCAGCAGCCTGAAAATGAATTGAAGATGTCGGCTATGGAGGAACGAGAGAAAACGAATTATCCAATGACGATCACCGTGTCTCATGACGGGGAACAGATCATCATCAAGTTTATATATGACGCAGATCGACTGAAGCAAGAAACGGTTAGCCGATTGGCAGAACAACTACAAAATACGGTGCAATATGTGCTGGAATATCCGAATCACACCGTCGGAGACGTTTGCTTCATGAATAAGGATGAATATGATCGAATCGTCTATGACTGGAATAATACGTATACAGCATATCCCAGAGATCGTTCGATTGTTGACTTATTTCAGGAGCAAGCAAAGCTGCGGTCTTCACAGCCAGCAGTAATCGCGCACAATCAGGTTATGTCCTACCACAGCCTAAACCTCATGTCTCAGCACATTGCCAACAGGTTAGCGGATGATACTAATGCCAGTAGTCATGGAAAATTTATTGGAGTTTACTTGCCGCGTTCTCTTGAATTCATTGTCTCCATCCTGGCGATCATGAAAGCGGGATATGCCTATGTTCCTATTGATCCTGATTTTCCGGCAGAAAGAACCCGAGAATTAATCAAGGATGCTGGACTGGACACTATCCTCACTTCACAGGAAGGAACAAAACGTATCTCGGAAGCTTGTAAGGGAATCCGTTTAACATTGATTGATACAGAACATTTTGACCAAAATGGAGTTGTACAACAGGAAAAGAAGGAAAACAGGGTTGCTCCCAATGACCTTGCTTATCTCATGTATACGTCCGGATCGACGGGAAAACCGAAAGGCGTAATGGTGGAACATCGCAATGTCATTCGCTTGGTCAAAAACACTTGTTATTTCCCATTTTCCTCTGACATCAGATTACTCTATACAGGTTCGCCTGTTTTTGACGCTTCTACGTTTGAAATTTGGGGGACGTTGCTGAATGGTGGCCGGCTGTTTGTAATTTCCAAAGACGATCTTTTAAATATCCATGTGCTGGAGCAGCGGATAAAGGAGTGGAGAATTAATACCCTATGGTTAAGTTCTGCCCTGTGTAATCACTGGATTGAAGAAAATGAAAAGCTGTTTGCTGGACTCCAATGGTTGGTCGTAGGTGGGGAAATTTTGTCGGTTAAGCATATCAATCGTATCCGGCTCGCCTATCCACAACTCTCGATTCTCAATGCATACGGTCCTACGGAGAACACCACTTTTTCGACGAGCTACCGGATCGAAAAGCCATTTGAGCAGAATATTCCTATCGGTAAGCCCATAAGTAATTCAACTTGTTATATTTTGGACAAACGGGGCCGTGTTCAGCCTGTCGGAGCAGTCGGGGAATTATGCGTGGGAGGAGACGGGGTGGCGAGGGGTTATTGGCAGCAAAACCAATTGACACAGCATGCGTTTACTCCAAATCCACACCGCTCTGCCAAAGATCGTGAAAGAGGCACAAATTTAGTATTATATCGTACGGGAGATCGAGTGAGATGGTTGCCAGACGGGAATATCGAGTATATCGGACGGGTTGATGATCAGGTAAAACTCCGCGGATATCGAATCGAACTCGGAGAAGTCGAGTTCCGTCTTAGCAGCTATCCTGCGATAAAAGAATGCCTGGTCCTTATGCAGGAGGTTCATGGTGATCTCCGAATGTTCGCTTACTATACAACGGAAGAGGAAGAACGAGAGGAACAGCTTCATGCTTTTATGGCCGACGTTCTGCCATCATATATGCTACCGTTTCGTTACATTTGGCTAAAATCGTTCCCATTAACGATTAACGGGAAAATTGATCGCAAAAAGCTTCCTTTACCTGAAATCCATAGCGATAAAGAAGCAAATGCTGGACCATGGACTGAATTGGAGCAAACCATAGAAGAAGTTTGGAGCATGGTCCTGAAGCTAGATTACATTGGCAAGAATGAAGACTTTCACACGTTGGGAGGACATTCACTCCATGCATTGCGCATAGCCAGCCTGCTGCAAAAAAGCGGATATCCGGTTACGGTTAACCAGATATTTCGCGAACAGACGATCGAACGTTTGGCACTTTCGTTGAGCAATGCAATGACAGATAGAGAGACTGCCCTCTGTCCAGACATGGATAACCTGTATATTCAGTCTATAAGAAAAGCATACCCGTATGACGGATTTCCACTGTCTGCTGTACAAAAACGTTTTTTCCAAAGAGATCTTGTGAATCGCAACATGTTTAATGTACCTTACCTGGCTCGGCTCAAAAATTACATTCCTACAGAATTGCTGAACACGTCGATTGAACAACTATTGAGCAAACATGCGGCGTTACGGCTGTCATTTGCTCAACTGGAGGATGATGAATGGTATCAATTTGAGCAGAAAATAAGTGTACAACAGGTGGTTTCTTACGTGGATTTGCGCATGGTTTCGGGATCACATGACGCCTATATTTCGGACTACTGCTCGAAAGTGCAGCATGAATTCGATATCAAGGAAGGACCTTTATGGAAGGTTGTATTGTTTGAGCACTATTACGACGAGAGCCAACAGGTGATATTGCTTCTGTTCCATCATTTAATTTTTGACGGAATCTCTATAAACATTTTTTTAGAGGATTTGAGACATCTTCTCTTGCCGGAACAAGGGAGTAATCTGGCGCTACATGTGGAGGAGGGAAGCAGTTATCGGGATTGGTGCATGGCGTTGACGCAATATGCGGCGAAAGACACTTTTTCTAAAGCATTCACTTTTTGGAACAGGATTGTAGAAGGCGGACAATCTTTGCAGGTTGACACGGAATCTGAGGCACAGCCTCTCCATCGCCACATGAAAACTATAACGCTTGATTTACTTGAAGGAGAAGAGCATCTTCAGCTATTAAAGGCATTGGCTGTAAAGCATCAAACTACACCACTGAGCATCCTACTAACGGCATTATCACAGGCTTGTTTTCAATTGAAAAACCAATCGGATTTGCTGCTGCATGTCATGTCTTATCAACGTGAGTCCTTTTTGCCGGGTATTGTGATTGATCGTACTATTGGTTTTTTTGCTGGAGCATATCCCCTTCGTATTCAGATCCCGGCAGGAGATCAGTCGGACAATTGGGAAATGGCACTGAGACATGTCATACACATGTTGCAGCATGTTCCATCTGAAGGCATGGATTACTTTATTTTACGTTATATGATACAGGATGTTTATCCAAATACGAAACCACTGAGAGACGGAACGCACATGCTTTTCCATTACCAATCAGAGGAAATGAACGGAATAGCTGATGATTTGTATGAGCCTTTATCGATTTCTTACGGAAGCACGAATGCGGCGGACAACCCCTCTGCTTACAAGTTAAATATGACGGCAGACCTTAGACGAGATAGATTAAGTTTAACCTGCTATTATAGTTCACTGCATTATAAGGATCAGACGATCGCAAAGCTAATACGCTTTATATCCGAATATCTGTATCGAAGCATTGGTGTTCGACCATATAGCATGATAATGGAGGGAGCCTCAGATTATGAAAATATATGAATTTTGCCCTTTTTTCAATGAAAATCGCATTGCAGAGATTAAAATAAAAGAAAATGCCAGCTGGATCGACGAACTGCACGTAATCGAAGCCAACAAGACATTCAGCTATTTGGATAAGCCCTGCAACTTTAATCCAGATTATATAGGTCCAAAGGTCTTTCACCATCCATTTCATGCGGATGAACTGTTTCGCGCACCTGAAGAGCATTCATTGTATTTTGATGTGGATCGCTGCGGCGCAGACCACTTTGACCACTGGTACTGGAGTCTGCTCAGTCATAACAGTGCGTTTCACAATGAAGCTTGCCAAAGAAACAGGAGCACCTTTATTTTGCAGGAAAAGGTTGATGATGATGATGTGATCATCTTGGCTGATTTCGATGAGATCATTGACAGCCGGATGGCGGATCGTATTGTTGCGGAAGTGAAGAAACATCATATTATGACGATAAAAATGCACTATTCTGTATTTTTCCTTAATCTTTTTTGCCAATCTAATCATGGTGCTCCTCATTGGAGCTATCGCGTTTTCGCTATGACCGGACGCTACTTCAAAAGTATGCCTTTCTCACCCGATTATCTCAGGAAAAAGGGGATTGCTGAAGCGTTGTATCATGATATTTATTGTCTGGAGGAGCCGGCTGGATTCCATCATTCGTGGCTTGAATATCAGAAAACTGCACTTCCCAAACTGCAAGCATTTGCCGCCAATGTAGAAGATAAAAGTATTTTGAATGCAGAGTATATTGATCAATGCTTACAAGATAAAAAGCTGTACTATATCGACACCGAACTTTATGTTGATAACTCAAAATCGTTTTTGAGCAGCCTACAGGAGCTCGAAACCGATGATCTTTGGTACAAGTAAAGTGAAAGAGATCAAATAAAAAAACTGCCGACAGGATCGGCAGTTTGGTTTAAAGCCTTCTGATGGTTCAGGTTGATTCATCGGAAGGTTATTTTGCTATGTACTTGAAATCAATAGTAGCTGCTGGAGTTCAATGAGCTTATAATAGCAGGCAATAGAGCAACAGCCATAATGATATAGATCACAATTACAATAGCAGCCCAAAGAAGACCTGCCTTAGCGTAGTTCGCTTTGCTCGGATTCGTCGAGCCGCTAAAAGCCCACACAAACAGCATAACAAGTCCAACTACCGGTATAGCCATCAGGAGTAAACTGATCATCCACTCCTTGAATGAAACAGGTGGCGGGTAAACAGGGGCTGGTCTGGATGGTGCTCCTTGTTGATTGTGTTGCGGATTAAACTGGTTAGACAATTGAATCTTCTCCCTACGTGTTTAGTATGTTGTGTTTCCTATATTGACCAAAACATCATACATGATATGACAATAAGCAACAAGCAAAATTCAGTAAACAGTCTAATAGTACTATCACATGATCAAAAATAGGTCTATACACCCTATTGACGAAGCATTATTTATATATTATTGTATTGATATTAACATTTTGTTTTTATCAATTTATTCAAATTGAAAATTACATAAAGCATTCGTTGCTTGCTTGTGAAGCAAAAGCGAGGATGCCCCAAATATGAGCAGGTGGGTGACACAAATGAAAGATAAATTGAAACACAATCACAGTGGCTTGACGGAAGAGCAATTTCTGGCCCTTTATGATGCGAATCAATATGAACGCCCATCCGTAACGGTAGATATGCTGCTATTTACTGTAATGGATCAGCTCCAGCAAAATTACCGTAAGCTACCGGAGAAGACACTTCAGCTTCTATTGATCCAAAGAGGAGAGCACCCCTTTATAGGACAATGGGCGTTGCCTGGCGGTTTTGTAGACATGAATGAAAGCCTCGAAGAAGCTGCACGACGCGAGCTTAAAACCGAAACCAATGTCGATCAGATTTATATGGAGCAGCTGTATACTTGGGGAGATGTGGCACGTGATCCGCGTATGCGGGTGATCAGCTGCGCTTATATGGCGTTAGTTGATCATGAATCCTTGGAGGTAGAGGCAGGGGATGATGCGGCAGATGCTCAATGGTTTGAACTGGATTACAGTGTGGCTCAGGAGACGCGGACGAATCAACCGGAAGGTTATACATGGGAGCAAAACATTGACATTACATTGAAGCATGCGGACATCCTCCTGTCAGCCAAAGTGAAAGTAACTGAAATTCTTAAGGGGAAAACCATAGAAATCAAGCGAGAAGTGCTGGAGTCACAGGGAATTGCTTTTGATCATGCCAAAATTATTGCGTATGGTATTGAGCGTCTGCACAGCAAAATTGAATATACAGATATTGCATTTCACCTGATGCCAGCTCTGTTTACACTGAGTGAACTTCAGCAGGTATATGAAATTATTTTAGGTAAGGAGCTGTTGGCCGCAGCTTTTCGTCGCAAAATAGCAGATCTCGTGGAAGAAACCAATGAATACAGGAAGGCGGCCGGACATCGTCCGTCCAAATTATACCGATTTAAGCCACGGTCACGTTTTATATAGCATAAAAGAAAGAAGAAGTGAGGAATATTTATGGAAAAGTTTACATTTTTTTATCGCAGTCATTCGCCATTTTCGCAATGGTACCCTTGTGAATTTGTCGTTGATGGGTTGGAGTTTAACTGTGCCGAGCAATATATGATGCTAAAAAAAGCGCAGCTTTTTGGAGACGAAGAGGCAGCCCTGAAAATTATGCAAGCCCCCACCCCAAGGGAGCAAAAAGCCCGTGGTCGCAGTGTGCGCGGATTTGACCAATCCTTGTGGGAAGCAAATTGCCAGCAATTCGTGTATGACGGAAATTATGCCAAGTTCACTCAAAATCAGAATTTGCTCAAGCACCTGCTTAAAACGAAGGGAACTACTCTGGTTGAGGCAAGTCCGACGGACACCATTTGGGGTGTAGGCTTAGCTGAAAATGATGCTCGTATACGGCACCGGAAGCTATGGCGAGGTACGAACTGGCTGGGGGAAATATTGACGAATTTACGTGAGGATCTATTGCAAAAGGAGGATTAGTCACCATGAAAAACACAATGAATTCCCGGAGTAATCGGGATGTTCGATCATATATGGCGCATGAAACACTGTCCATTTTGGAAAATGGGCATTATACGAATACCAAACAGGTACAAGTAAATATAGCAAAAGAGGTAGAAAATGCGGTCACAGGCTCGAAGCTATATAGACCTTCTCAACTGGTAGCCATAAAGCAAGAGGCAGAGCAAAGAATAAAAACTATATGGGTAGATTCTTCCGATGTAGGCGCACAGGCGATCATTGGAAAGCTGGAAGTTACGGGAGAAAGTACGTTGCAGGCCGCACATAGACTCCAGGTCGAGGAGAAGCGGGAACCCGTAGCATGTTTGAATTTTGCATCAGCCAAAAACCCCGGGGGCGGATTCCTTGGAGGCAGTCAGGCTCAAGAGGAAAGCTTGGCTCGTTCATCAGCGCTGTATCCTTGCATTTCACAAATGGAGGAAATGTATCAACATAATCGGAAGCTGCGGAGCTGTTTTTATTCAGATTATATGATTTATTCTCCCCAAGTTCCTGTTTTTCGGGATGATCAGGGAACATTGCTGGAAAATCCGTATTTAGTCGATTTCCTGACCGCGCCTGCTGTGAATGCTGGAGTCGTGCGTGAACGGGAGCCAGAGCAGGTCAATCGGATTGGAGAAGTCATGTTGGAGCGTATCCGTTATATTTTGGGAATGGCCATGCAAAATGGTGTAGAACATCTTGTGCTTGGTGCTTATGGTTGTGGGGTATTCTGCAATAAGCCGGAAGAGGTTGCCAACTGGTTTAAGCAAGTGCTTGTAGCTGAAGGATATGGACTGCTGTTTGAACAGATTGTTTTTGCAGTATTGGACCACAAAACAGAGCAGCGTACTTTAAACAGTTTTAAAAATGCTCTATCCTGATATCAGAGACATATTAACCATTAATACTGATGAAATAGGAGAGTGCTGAATGAACCCATCTTCCAACATTACCTGGCATGTATCAGAAGTGGATAAGCAAGCTCGACAGCTTCTGAACGGACATAAGAGTCCGGTGCTTTGGTTTACGGGGCTGTCTGGCTCGGGAAAGTCAACGGTATCCTCCACACTCGAAAAAGCGTTATATGCACGAGGGATACGTACGTTTATTTTGGATGGGGATAATGTTCGGCATGGTTTGAATCGCAATTTGGGTTTCCTACCCGCTGACCGCAAAGAAAATATTCGTCGTATAGCGGAAGTGTCCAAGCTAATGGCACATGCGGGTGTTCTAACGATTTGCGCTACCATTTCGCCTTATCGTGAGGATCGTGAGATGGTAAAGGACATTTTACAACAGGAAGGCTGCTACGAGATTTATATCCAATGCAGTCTAGAGGAATGTGAACGTCGTGATCCAAAAGGAATGTACAAGAAAGCACGAGCCGGAGAAATTCATCATTTTACGGGGATTGATGCTCCATATGAAGTACCGCTGGAACCTGATTTAATCGTATCCACTGAAGGTCGGGAGGTAAGTCAGTCGGTACTGGATATTCTAGACTTTCTCGATAGAAAGCAGCTCCTAATATGATTTTATGATGAATTCCATATGAATATTGTCTGAAAGTCTCCATAACAAAACCTAAGAAGTGATCAATGTAATTATTACAGAACGTAAAAAATTCAAGTCATTTTATTGTAAATAAATAGAGCACTATATTACGGCAAGCCTTATGGGGCTTGCTTTTTCTTTTTTTAATTTAAACTAATTCTAAATCCTAGATTATAATAATTATAAAAAAGTATTGATTTTTATTTGTGCACAATTTATAGTGAAAAGCACATGGTCAACCAATTCATTCAAGAGGTGATTTCAATTATGAGTAACCAACCAACGAACCTGACTACAAGCTGGGGCGCTCCTGTTGGAGATAATCAGAATTCGATTACAGCAGGCTCACGTGGTCCCACATTAATTCAGGATGTGCATCTACTGGAGAAACTGGCGCATTTCAACAGGGAGCGTGTACCGGAACGCGTTGTTCATGCTAAAGGCGCGGGGGCGCACGGATATTTTGAAGTCACTAATGATTTGTCTTCATATACAAAAGCAAGCTTCTTGTCCGAAGTGGGCAAGCGTACACCGATGTTTATCCGTTTTTCTACTGTGGCAGGTGAGTTAGGCTCGTCCGATACTGTACGTGATCCACGTGGATTTGCGGTAAAGTTTTATACAGAAGAAGGAAACTATGATCTCGTGGGCAATAATACACCTGTCTTTTTTATTCGGGATGCTATTAAATTTCCTGACTTTATTCATACGCAAAAACGTCATCCCCAAACGCATTTAAAAAACCCGAATGCGGTCTGGGATTTCTGGTCCCTATCTCCTGAATCACTGCATCAGGTAAGTATCCTGATGTCTGACCGCGGTATTCCCGCTACACTTAGACATATGCATGGTTTTGGCAGCCATACATTCAAGTGGGTAAACGCACAGGGACAGGCCGTATGGGTGAAATATCATTTTAAAACAGAACAAGGTATACAAAATCTTGATGTGGATTTAGCTGCGAAAATTGCCGGTGAAAACCCGGATTATCATATACAAGATTTGTTTAATGCGATTAAAAAGGGCGATTTCCCGGCATGGAAACTTTATGTGCAGATTATGCCTATAGAAGATGCGGATACGTACCGTTTTGATCCATTCGATGTGACCAAAGTATGGTCTCAAAAGGATTACCCGCTGATCGAGGTAGGACGCATGGTGCTGAATTGCAATCCTGAGAACTACTTTGCTGAGGTAGAGCAGGCGACATTCTCACCCGGTTCATTTGTTCCTGGTATTGAGGCATCCCCGGATAAGATGCTGCAAGGACGCTTGTTTGCCTATGGTGACGCACATCGCTATCGTGTAGGCGCAAACCATAATGCGTTGCCCATCAATCGGCCGCATGCGGAAGTACACAACTACCAACGCGATGGTGCATTGCGCAGTGACAGTAATGGCGGGGGATCTGTCTATTATGAGCCTAATAGTCTCGGTGGACCGAAAGAATCACCAGCTCACAAAATTGCTCCTTTTGAAGTGTCTGGCGAGGCACAAAGTGTAGCCTATGATCATCACGATCACTACACACAACCAGGGGACCTGTACCGCTTGCTCAGTGAAGAAGAGCGCTCACGCCTGGTCCGAAACATCGTAAATGCGATGAAGCCTGTAGAAAGTGATGAAATCAAACTGCGTCAGATCGGTCATTTCTATAAAGCTGATCCTGAATACGGACGTCGTGTAGCGGATGGTCTGGGCTTGACCGTTCCACAAGACGAGTAGAAGGATTGGTATACTCCTAACCTGAAGGCTGTATGAATAAATAATAAAAGGATGTCCCCACACCACGTACATGGTGGATGGGACATCCTTTGTTTTTGAGAGCGATGTAAAGCAGGTCTGCTAAATTCTCTTCAACCGAGGCAAATAGACCACCAGAAACAGTGACCGTCCCAAGGCAAAGATGATAAAGGATAACCAAAGTCCATGATTCCCAAAATGTGGAACGCACCAGAAGAGAGCGATCAAAAAGCAGACCAGTGAAATCAGCATCGAATTACGGATCGGATACGTTACCGTCATCCCTGTAAATACACCATAGAATACCAGTCCCAGCCCTGCTGCTAGGGGAAAGACCACCAGCCACCCATTGTAAGGAGTTGTCAGGCTAATCACTGTAGCGTTCCCCGTAAATAGCGAGATCAGCGGTTCTTTCAGTGCAAGGTACAATCCACCCGTCACTACACCGGTAACCAGTGTCCAAAACCAGGACAAATGAATAACTCTTTGCAGCATTTTACGATCTCCGGCACCACGAGCCTGACCCGTCATGATGCTACTGGCGTTGGCGAATCCATCAAAAAAGTAAGCCATAATGTAATGGATCTGCAACAAAATAGCATTTGCCGCCAACTGATCGGTGCCAAAGCTCGCACTGCGCGCCGTAAACAGATTAAACATCGTCAACAGGCAGGCTGTACGAATCATGAGATCAAGGTTCGTCGCCATGACACTTTTCAACTCTGAGGCACCGAACCATTCTCGCCAATTCCTCTGTCCACTGCGTTTCCATTCTCTCCAAATCGGTGAACGGAACACCAGTGCAAGACCCAATACACATGCAAGAGCTTCTGCAATCAGAGTAGCGCTTGCGACCCCAGTGACATTCCAATGCATGATCTGTGTAAATACAAGAGCTAAAAGCATATTGATTACATTCATTGATATTTGTAAAAATAATGTAGCTTTCACGCGGGACAATCCCATCAGCCATCCGAGCAGCACATAGTTCACCAATGTAAGGGGTGCTCCCCAAATGCGGATGTTAAAATAAATTGCAGCTTGCTCTGCCACATCCTGAGCTGGACGGATAAGCTGGAGAGAAGCTAGCAGGATGGGCTTTTGCAAGACAATAAATACTGCACTGATGAGTAGAGCTATAGCCAGTGGGCGCATGAGAGCAGCTATGCCTTGGTCGTTATTTTGTGCACCTGCGGCTTGTGCTGTGAAAGCTGACGTACTGACTCGCAGAAAGCCAAACAGCCAATATAAAGTATTGAAAATAAGAGTACCGACTGCCACGCCGCCTAAATAGGCTGACTGGCTCAAATGACCGATTACTGCTGTATCCACCGCACCGAGTAGCGGGGTAGTAATCGTTGAAATAATTAAAGGGATTGCTAAAGCAAGATAGGCTCGGTGGGAAGGCAGCATGTTGAAAAAACCTCCAGTAATGATTGTGTATAGGGATGCCGATCCGAATGAAATAATGCTTCCTTGGAAAAATGCTCAAGCACACGGCCTTCTTTCATAACCATGATTCGATCACTCATAAAGTGCACAGCCGCCAGATCATGCGATATAAACAGATAAGCCAGTCCAAACTCATCCTGCAAATCCTTGAGCAGATTTAAAACGGTGGCTTGTGTGGTCACATCCAAACTTGCAGTCGGCTCGTCCAATACGATAAATTCCGGTTCTGTACTAATGGCGCGTGCAATGGTTACACGCTGCTTTTCCCCACCGCTGAGCTGATGTGGAAACTTATCCAGGTAGCTTGCCGGAAGCTTTACCATACCTAGCAGTTGTTCTGCTATATTCCAACGTCCAGAGGGCATCCCCGCCATAAAGGAAGGAACATAGCATTTGAGCTGATCCAATGGCTCCAGCAGGGATTGCAAAATGGTTAGTCTGGGGTTCAAAGCTGCGGATGGATGTTGAAATACCGCCCCCAGTCTGCTGCGAATCCGTTTTAATTCACTTCGCTTTAATCCTCGAATGGACTGTCCATCCAGTCTAAGCTCACCTTGATCAAACGTGTCTAATGTCAAAATACAGCGAGCAAGTGTGCTTTTCCCACTGCCGCTTTCTCCGACAACACCCAGACATTCTCCGGGTGAGACCGACAGAGCAACATCGTGCAGTACAGTTTTGCCCCCAGCGTAAGCCTTCGTCAAACCGGAGACGGTAACAACAGGATGAGGGCTGTCTTGCCACTGAGCGCAGGCGGCTTGATTATTCATGTAATATGCTCCTTTCCGGTGCAAGCTGTTCATCGGTGCTGTTGCATGGCAAACGTGAAGGAGCGTTTGGAGACAGCGGCGGAATAGCCGCCAGTAAGCGACGCGTATATGGATGGGCTGGATGGTCCAGCACCGCTTGCGTTTGACCAGCTTCAAGCAAAACACCTGTACGCATTACTGCAATTCGATCCGCATACTTCCGTACATGCCGTAGATCGTGAGTGATCCACAAGACGGAAATCCCCGTTTCCATCCGGATTTGGTCAATGAGCTGGAGTACTCGGTGTGCAGTGAGCGTATCCAGCGCAGTTGTTGGCTCGTCGGCAATGAGCAGCTTTGGCTCTAGAAGCAGTGCAGCTGCAATAGCTGCTCGCTGCAATTGACCGCCGCTGAGCTCGAATGGATAGCTGCGGTACACACGCTCGGCGGGAAGCTGTACGTGCTCCAACACCTCAAGACAGCGCTGCTTACGCGCTTTACGGTCTTGCTTGCCGTGAGCACGCATCAGCTCGTCGAGTTGGCTGCCCACACGCAAAAAAGGGGTAAAAGCCCCGTGATAGTCTTGAAAAACGTAAGATATTTCACTACCAAGCAAGGAACGTCTTTGTTTAACGGGTAGGGCAAGCAAATTCTCGTCATTCCACATTATGATGCCTTCAGCGCTAACAGAAGCGGGGAGGAGACCGCCAATAGCGAACGCAGTCATGCTTTTACCGCTTCCGCTTTCTCCTGCCAGAGCACACCATTCTCCCGGACGAATGGCAAGCTCCAGTTGTTCTACAATCGTTTTCGCTTTTGTCCGAATCGTTAAGTCTTCAATAGTCAGCATGTAGTTCACTCCTCTGACCGGGTTTTAACATCATAACGGTCGCGTAGCTTGTCTCCAAACACGTTCGCTAATAGTACCGTGAGCACGACAGCTATGCCGGGACCCAGCATTAAATGAGGGGCCATTTGAAAATATGCACGCCCTTCATTCAACATCGCGCCCCATTCGGGAATGGGCGGCTGAGGACCTAAGCCCAAAAAAGATAGAGAGGCGATCATTAAAATGATTTTGCCGATATCCAGCGTAGCCAGTACAAGTACATTCCCAATGGCATGGGGCAGAATATGCCGCATGACAATTCGCAGGGAGGAGGTACCCGCGAGCATGGATAACGAAATGTAATCCTTTTGCTTTTCAGCCAGAACGGTACTGCGCACCAGTCGGGCATAACCAACCCATTTTACTGCAGACACCGCAAATATAAGGTTTCCTAAGCCTGGTCCGAGCAGGCCGCTTAGTACAATGGCAAAAATATAATCAGGCAAAGTCATGAAGGCATCGACCACACGTTGGAATACACGATCCATCCAGCCTCCAATAAATCCTGACAGCAGACCGAGGGGTACCCCAACAACCAGTGAAACGATCAAAATCAACAAACTGGTTCCGACTGTCGTCCGTAGTCCTGCTATGACCCTCGATAGCACATCTCTACCCAAATGATCGGTTCCCAGCCAGTGCATTGCGCTGATCGGTTGAAGTCGACTCCCCATCTGGATATGATACGGATCTTGTGGAGCTAGGAAGGGTATGACTGTAATGGCTGTAAGAATGAACAAGATGGAGAGTGATCCGATCCATGCTTTGGACAATCGTGCCCTGGTGAACTGCCTGTTTTCCGCATGTACGGATTTTATCATGATAAACGTTTCTCCTTCAAAGCAATTTCAGGATTGACCCAACGGTAGGACAGTTCTACCAAGATATTGAGGCATATAATGAATATGGCCATAAAAATTGTATAGCCCTGTATAATGGGATAGTCTCTCGCGGCAATTGCATCCACAATCCATTTGCCAAGCCCCGGATAGGCGAACAGCACTTCGATTACCACCGTACCTCCCAGTAGGCTGCCTATGCTCTCACTGAATACCGTTATAAGTGGAATTAAGCTGTGACGGAACATGTGTCTGAAAAAAATGCGAACCGGACTGATTCCACGGGCTTGAGCCGCTTTGATAAAATCCTGTCCCGAGCTTTCAATCAGACTTGCGCGAATCATTCGTACATAAACAGCCGCCATTGCCAATCCGAGGGTAAGAGAAGGGAGGACTAAATGAAAAACGGTTCCATCCCCCATAGACGGCAAAATACGCAATTTAACTGCAAACCATTCGATAAACAAAAGCCCCAACCAAAAGCTGGGAATTGAGGAGCCAATTAAGGCAAATACACGACTGGCACTGTCAATCCAGCGGTTACGGTACAGTGCGGACATTGTGCCCAACGGGAGAGCTATCAGCAGCATAATGAACAGAGAGCCTCCAGTCAGGAGGAGTGTATAAGGCAGCTTTTCTATAAACTCTGTCAAGACTGGACGATGGGTTAGATAAGATTGTCCAAAATCCAACTGTAGCAACTGAACCAACCACTTACCATATTGCACAGGTAATGGTTGATCCAGCCCCAGTTGGCTGCGCATATCCGCAATTTGCTGATTGGATACAGCTACATCATCTACTCGGAGAATGCTCCGAACGGGATCGCCCGGAACAAGCTTAAGCAGACAGAAGCTCACAAAGGAAAGAATAAGAAAGAACAATATAAGCGTTAGAAACTTTTTGGCAATAGATTGAAGCATGCTAATTCACATCCAAATCCTGGGTCAACAGATAGTATTCACTTTGGCTGGTTACCCAGTTATGTACGTAATTACGATAGGCCACTACGTTGTTTGGATGAACTAGAAAGGATTGCAGATTTTCTTGGTCAATCAGCGTGACAGCCTGCAGCGCTAGCTTGTTGCGTTGCTCCTCATTCACGGTTGTGTTTAGCTGCGTAATCATACTCGCGAGTTCTGGTACATGCACACGACCGTAATTCAATGCTCCCTCCGGCATATAGGCCGCATTCAGGAAATAGCTTGCATCGCCGCGCGGAGCTGTAATGTTACTGTAAGTCGCCAAATCCCAATCCTGATGAGCGGCCAGATATTCATCAATATTATCAACCTGACGGATATCAATCGTGATGCCAAGCTCCTTAGCGTTAGCCTGAATCAGCTGTGAAATGAGTGGAAGCTCCGCTCTCGACTGGTAGGTTAACAATGTAAGATGAAGGGAGGACCCGTCAGAATTCGTAACTTTTCCGTTCTCCACTGTATATCCAGCTTCTTTGAAGCCTTCTCGTGCTGCATTCAAATCAAACTTTTTCGTGATATATTCCGGTGAAAAAGGAAAGTCCGGCAAGAACGGACCTTGAGCAGGGGTTGCCTGACCAGACATAATACCGCTCGCAATCTCATCCCGGTTGATCAAATTATCGAATGCTTTGCGCACAGCTGTCTTTTTCAGATCATGATTGTTCATATTGTAAATAAGTTGGTGCGTCCGCAGGCTAGGAAGTGAGTCAACTTTAACGGTAGAATCAGCTTTCAAGAGCTCCAGACTTTCAACGGGCGGACGATACACAATATCGGCCGTCTTAGCTTGAAAAGCAAGCTGACGTGCATTGGCATCTTCGTTAAACATGAATTTGGCATGTTTCAATTTTACTTCACCGTTCCAATAGTCCTCGTTGCGATCCAGATTCAGTTCACTTCCGGCACGGAAACTGACAACTTTGAACGGCCCCGTTCCTGATGGGAAGTCACCTGTGGCTGTGGTGTCCATAATTGCGGTATTCGGATGAACCAGCTCAGATACAAATTCCGGAAAGGGCTTGTCCGTCGTAATGCTCATGATCTGCCCTTCTGCATGAATATCACGGATATGTAGCGCATTTTTAACCGATGGATTGAGCGTTAATGCTCTTTCCAAAGAGGCTTTGACAGCTGCGGCATCTACGGCTTTACCGCTATGGAATTTCACGCCTGGTCGGATGCTAAAGGTCCAGTGCTGCCCGTCCTTACTGTCCCATTTTTCTGCAAGCCAAGCTTCCAGCTTGAGATCCTTATTCACTTTGATCAGTGTTTCATTTACTCCAGCACGAACGGCTGTGTAATTGATATCTGCATGAGGATCAATAGAAGGGCTTTGCACGTTGAACAATAAGGTGACACTTTTATCTTGTGGTGCCGTAGAGGATGTGGATGAAGCTGATGGAGATGTAGCACAGGCTGTCATCATCACCGCCATGACCGCAGGGATAAATAGTTTGAAATACGAACGTTTAAACAACATGGAGTCCTCCTTAATAGTAATCGTAATTTTTACGCTTTACTCCGTGAGTCATATCGTAACCAAATGAGGAGGATTTGTAAATATGTAATTATATGAATACCTATCTAGATTCATAAAAAAAGCTGCTTAATCATAAATGAGATGATTAGCAGCCTTTAGGTTTATTCAGGTATTACATTTGGAATGAAAATAATAATTAATTAGTGCATGGGTGCTTTAGCAGTGCCATGTTCAACATGAACTCTGCGGATGAAAAACGCAAGGATCAGACCGATCACGCTGATGACCATTGCAAAGAAAAATGAATTCTGAGATCCGATTACCATGGCATTAGCCATTTCATTTACGGATTGAGGCATGCTGGATTGGCTCAAATAGCTGTCCATGCCTTTGGAGAGAATACTTACCGCTACGGCAGTACCGATTGCACCAGCGACTTGCTGGAGCGTACTCATAATAGCCGTTCCGTCTGGGTATAGATCCATAGGGAGCTGGTTTAGACCGTTAGTTTGGGCTGGCATCATAATCATAGAAATGCCGATCATCAAGCAGCTATGCAGCACAATAATGAGTACGAGCGTGGATGTCGTTGTAATGCCGGACAGGAAAAACAACACAGCGGCCACGATCACAAGTCCTGGAATCACAAGCCATTTAGGACCGAATTTATCAAATAAGGAACCCATAATAGGCGACAAGAGACCGTTGATAATTCCACCTGGCAGAAGCACCAAACCTGCTGTTAGAGCGGACAAGGCCAGCCCTTTTTGCAAAAAGAGTGGAAGAATCAGCATCGTAGAAAGGATCGTCATCATACATAAGAACACCATGATAACGCCGATCACAAACATTGGATATTTAAATACACGCAAATTCAGCATAGGTGCTTTCATTTTTAACTGTCGTACAGAGAACAGAATCAACGATACCACGCCGATGATCACAGGAAGCAAAACAACCAGGCTGGTCCAGCCTTCGCCACCTTCACCAGATTTACTGAAACCAAACACGACACCGCCGAAGCCAATGGAAGACAGGATAATAGATAAAAGATCAATCCTGGGCTTGGTCGGTTCTGAGACGTTCTGCATAAACAAAATACCGCAGATCAGCGAGAGGACCAAGAAAGGAAGAGAGATCCAGAAGATCCAGTGCCAAGATAAATTCTGAAGTACCAGTCCTGCAATGGTAGGTCCTACCGCAGGTGCAAACATAATAACCAATCCGATGATTCCCATAGCCGCGCCTCTCTTTTCAGCTGGGAAGATAATTAAGATCGTGTTAAACATCAACGGCAATAACAGCGCTGTACCCATAGCCTGTAAAATGCGTGCGATCAATAACACTGAAAAGGTAGGGGCAAGCGCTGCAACGAGACAACCAGCTATTGAAAATAGCAACGATGTCACAAACAGCTGTCTTGTGGTAAAGGTTTGAAGCAGCAATCCCGATACAGGCACCAAAATACCAAGTGTCAGCAGATAAGCGGTAGTCAGCCATTGAGCTGTTGCAGTTGTAATATGCAAAATCTGCATCAAATCATTCAACGCAATGTTAAGTGCCGTTTCACTGAACATCCCAATAAAGCCACTAAGGAGCAGGGCAATCATAATAGGTAGCACCTTGAACGTTTTGGGTTCAGAGGGTGAGCTTGTTTGACTCATTGTACTCATGTTGTTTTTGTTCCTCCAATAAATTAATGGGTATTGAATTATAACGATCGGTCTATATATAATAAACATGCTATTATTTTTTTGTCAAAGTAAAAGTTTCAAATAATATATAATGAAGGATGCTGTATATGGCTGCTAAACCCGAATCATATGAGAATATCGTACAAACGGCGTCGAGGCTCTTTTTTCACCAGGGGTATCATGCTACCGGACTGAATCAGATTCTTGCGGAGAGTGGATCACCGAAGGGATCACTTTATTATTATTTTCCACATGGTAAAGAAGAGTTGGCTTTGGAGTGCATAAGAAGAGGGAATGAGTTTATTAAGCAAAAATTAAAACAGACACTGAGTGGAAACGAAAATCCTGTAGTAGCCATTCAGGATTTTATTCGTCATACAGCCGAGGAGGCAGACCGTCTCGGCTTTGACAGCTTCATGCCGATTGGGTTCTGGGCTGCCGCGGAAACTTCCTGTATTAGTGAATCACTACGTCATGCCTGTGTGAATACGTTTACAGATTGGCAGCACATCTATATGGAACGCCTTCAGGAATCGGGCTTGGATGAGGAAAAGGCACACAGTCTGGCGGTACTGATCATCTCGATGCTCGAAGGGGCATTAATTTTAGCGGTTACACAACAGAGCAGTGCTCCTATTTATAATATCGTGGATTACATTCCACAGTTGGTCAAATGACTTAGCTGGTCGGTTTTCATGCGCCCCTAATGAGCTCTAAAAAGCGACTTTAGAGAGTCGATGTTTTCATTTTTGAGAACTCGGCTTTTTGGTGCATCCTGGGACGTAATTTTACTCACATTACCAGCACCAATTGATGAAAAGTATGGTAAAATGGAATGAATTTGATTTTGCGCGAAAGGAAGAGTGATAGCAAGTGGCAAAAGCGAAGGTACCCAAACGGCCTACTCGGGATGAATTTGTACTGGAGGAAATCGGGAATCAGCTTGTAGAAGCACAACAAGAGCAATCCGAAGTTGTATTGACAGTATGGGGACGCGAAGAAGCAACCCGCGGACAAATCGTTAAAATGGACCCGAGAACAGGCAAGGTTCACGTAGAGAGTAATGGAGAAACGGATAAAGTTCCTTTTATGGATATCATGAGTGTAAATTACCCGAGAGATTAGTTGTGATTACATAAATATAACAGAAAGGGATGAAAGAATGTCAAAGTTAGGCGTCTCCCTTACAATCGCTATTTTTATGATCATCTTTTCAATAATTTTCGGTTTTAAAGTATATATAGCTATTTCTGCTGCTATGTTCGGACTTTTTGCTTATCTAGCTACAGTAGGATATCTCAAACGTAACAGCCAGGATGATCCGTCAAATGATGGCTATTATGAATTTTTGGAAAATGCCAGGAACTAATAATTATTATTTGTGAATAAAAAAACAACCGAGTGGTTTACAGCCATCGGTTGTTTTTTTTATATTCTGCTGTATAAGTGGTAAGGAGAACCCGCATTGCTGCGTTGACCTAGGCCTGGTATGGGTTTATGTAGCTTTGATCGAGCTGGCATGACTGGCACGGGCTTCGGCTTTCTTAAGCACCTTACGATCGAAAATGAAGGGGCCGAACGGCAACAGCGAGGCAATTAAGGCTGCAAGCCCTTGCGGTAGCGTAATTTTACGCAAAATCAGCATGACAATAGTGGCAACCACATAAGCCACAAACAGTACCCCATGGATCATTCCCACCCAGCTTACCATTTGCGGCATTCCAGCTGCGTATTTAAGTGGCATGGCAATACACACAAGCAGCAGATAAGAAATCGCTTCAATATTACCAATGGCACCAAACGTCTTAAAAGCATTTTTGAACATAATACACCTCCTTTTTCTATTACTTAAAATTTAATATATCCTATAATGCAATGTTATTAAACGGTAGAAAGTTACGATATATCGAATATTTACAGCTAGCTTTTAATATTTCCTCTGAGACTAGGGTAACAAGGTTTGCTTTGTATGGCTTAGCGCAAGAAAAAAATGTCTAGTTAGCCAAGCTCGAAGGCTTTGTGTATATGGACATTTCGAGGTTAACATGTACCCAATTACTAAAGAATGCTAGTGTCAGGTCTAAACATTTTGTATGGAAATTCCGATAACAGTTAAATGAACATCTGTACGTTATGGTATATATTTTAAAAGCTGAATTACAGCAGAAGGATTTGTGAGTTTACTTATTTATTTTGACAACATAAAATTTCAATACTGGTATCAAGGAGAGCATAAAACATGAATAAAAAACGTTTGCGTCAATGGATGGCTCCGTTCGCAACGGCTACGCTGATTTTGAATACGGGGTATGGCATTTTGGGACCCGATGGAGTGGCTAGCGCGTTGCCGACTGAAAGGCATAACTCAAATCTGACAGGTTTGAACATACCACAATCACATACCAAATTAGCGACCGTTCAAGGACGCCAAATACCGATTACTTCTAGCACGAAATTGACTACATTAACCGATCAGAAGCCTAATATTAACCAAGTGATGAAATTAATGTCGACCCAATTGGTTACTGCGAATATTGCGCCAGCAGAGATAAGCAATCTGACAGCGATCCCTACAGAAACAACAAAAGTAAATTTGTCCTGGACTAATCCATCGGACATCAATTTTGACCACGTAAAAGTGGTTAATGTCACTAACGATGTATATGTTGATAACATTCGAAGTAACTCTTATATGATGAGTGGTTTACAGCCGAATACGACATATACCTTTCGAGTAAAGACAGTGAATAAGAGCGGCAACGAATCTCTAGGTACGACAGTACAGGTTAAAACAGCTTCCACTGATGCCCCTGTGGATAAGACACCCCCAGGAGAAGTAAGCGGGCTGACAGCGACAAATATAGGATATAATGGATTTACCATCAATTACATACTGCCTAAGGATGCTGACTTAAGCCAAGCGATTATTTATTTAAATGGTACAGAAATTCAGAAAACCACAGGCACGTCTTACACGTTTAATGTGTTGAATGCTGCTACAGCCTACACTGTAATGGTCAAAACGATAGACAAATCCGGAAACATATCTCAAGGAGTTAGTATTCCGGTTACAACGTCTTCAGTCTCTACAGATATCGTGCCCGAGGTAACAGGTGCTTCGGTGACATCAGTTAATAACTATAGCGTTACTCTTTCCTGGACAAGACCTAGCGGAATTAGTACGGTCAGTCTGTATAAGGATGGACAACTGGTAACTGATTCAACAGGATCATCCTATACATTTAACAATCTTTCGGCAAGCCAGACATACACGTTCACGATAAAATCCAAGCGAAGTTCAGGTGCGTTGTCCTCCGGTGTGAAGCTGACTGCCACAACGGACAGTACATCTTCCAATTCGTCAGAAGTTTCTAATCTTGAAGTCGATAGCAAAAGCGACACCTGGATCAAAATCACCTATGATATGCCGAGTCGAGCAGAGAGGGTAAAAATCTATGTTGATGGTGATTATAAGGGAACTACAACCTCAGAATCCTATAAAATAACGGATTTACGAGAAGGACGCTGGTATGAGATTAAAGTCATAACCGTAAATAGTAGTGGAAGGGAATCTAGTGGTGTAAAGATATCCGAACGCACGAATTCGGATGGTTACTACTCTTCGTCCTCTAGTTCATCGAACTATGAGAAAGCGAGAGATTTAATGCGGATTGCGGAGAACAGTCTAAATGCGTCCGACTGGCGTTCTGCCAGAGATGCGATAAGTGATCTGCCAACCGGTACACGTAAAAGCGACCTGCTAGATCGACTGGAGGCTATTCGCAATAGGGCATTAGGCACCAGTAGTTCATCGTCCGGGACGAGTTCAACTACAACGACTTCCGGCACTACGACGAGTTACACGAACAATGCGGTTGCTTCATATACAACATCGTTCACCCTGACACCAGGAGCTAAAACAGCTTATGTTGATGGTCGGGCTACAACGATAGCTCAGGCTCCAAAAATTATAAATGGGGTAACGATGGTCCCGTTACGCTTTATCAGTGAACGGGTGGGTTACGATGTAAACTATGAAAAAGGGACTAAAAAGATCATTCTGAATCGTCCTACAGACGGCAAACAAATAGTACTTCAAGTCAAGAATTCCACCCTTGCTGTATATGAGTTAAACAACTCCCGAAATTATTCGACGAACATCACTGCTCCGGTTATTATTAACGGCTATACGCTGGTTCCATTACGAGTCATCAGCGAGCTTTCGGGTTATCAGGTAAACTATAATAGTGTATCCAAACAAATTACGATTACCAAGTAAATACTCTAACAAAAAGAGTTCTAAAGTAAAAAACTTTAGAACTCTTTTTGTTAGGAGTTTATCATGATGTCGATGATACACGGATTGGTATCTCAATGCTTACCTGTCCGCCGCCTGTCTGGGTGGAGTTAGTGATGATCAGCTGTCCGCCATGTAGGTTCACAATGGATTTTGTTATATACAGACCCATGCCGTAATGTCCAGTTAATCTTCTGGATGAGTCGCCCATATAAAATTGCTCCGCTGCCTGTTTGAGGCCTTCAGGAGAGAAGCCTAGGCCTTCGTCTACGATGCTTAAACGAATACACTCTTCGGCAGACTCCGCAGTCAGCCGGATTTCGCTATATTCCGGCGCTTGCTCTACCGCATTAGAAGCAACATTCATGATGGCTCGCTCAAGCAGAACTGGGTCTACATACAACGTACTAGGGAGGTTGTATGTAGCAAATACGACAGATATTTTTCTGACAGCGGCCAGAGCCATTACCTGATCTTTTATCTTAGTTAGATAGAAGTCAGTATCTATCGTTTCCGCCTGCAGGGTGGCTACTGTTTCCGCTTTTGAAATTTCAATAAGAGTCTTAATATACTGCTCCATTTGCCTGGTGCTCTCCGCTATATAATCGGTATAGTTTTTTTGCTCCTCCGATTGATCGGTTTCGGACAGCAACTCTACGTTTCCGCGAACGATAGTGAGTGGTGTTTTGACATCGTGTGCCAGGGCGGATATTTGCTCACGACGGGATTTTTCGAGATTCCATTGTTTCTGAAGCGAAGTCTTTAACGTTTCTTTCATTTTATCCATAGAATGGAGCACCCGATCGATCTCCATCACACCACTGAGCTGAATTGAGAAGTCCAGGTCCTGTGCCTGAATTTGCTTTGTAGCCTGCTGCAATCCACTCATTTTCCGCGTCAGCTTTCGTCCGAAGGAGGAAGCGAGTAGGGCTCCTCCCCCCAGGAAGGCGATACAAAACACGGCAAAAAAGGACAATTCCGCGTTCGGCAGATATTGACGTAGAATAGGAAGTTCAAACTGTGCCGAGACAGAGTAGCGCATCACAGTAACTTCATTATTATGTGAAACTTTTACATAGTTATAGGGAAATTGATAGGCAGTATTGCTCTGCTCCGTAACACTCCAAGCGGCTTGAGCCTGCTTTTCAGAAAGATTTCCCTCAATGTGGCGGCCTTCCGAAGTGAATGACGCGTATCTATATAGTTTCTGCCGAGAATCCGGCTGTAGGGTCTTGCCAGCTTCAATGATTGCCTTATCCTCCCGTACCTGATTCTCAGCATAGTTCGCAGGAAGAATGGTTCCACAAGACATCAGGATATAGAAGATGAGGACCAGGAACAGCGCTAGCGCAATCGTCCCGATACAAAACATAACTAAATAACCCAGAAAAATGGTTCGCAGTTTGGTTGTCTTATGTGCTTGCTGTACTTTGGCTACTTCCATCGGTATCCGATCCCCCAAACTGTCTCCACTGGCGAAACCTCTACTTTGCCAAGCTTGGCCCGAATATTTTTGATATGCTCCACGATGGTGGCGGAGTCGCTGTCTCCATCAAAGCCGAAGACGGCTTCGTAAATCTGTTCTTTAGAGAACACTTGGCCCCAGTTCAGAGCTAGAAACTTACATATCTCATATTCACTTTTGGTAAACGGGATTACAACATTTTGAACGGTGATTTCCTTACCCGACAGATTGAAATGAACTTCCCCGATGCAGAATACATTACGCCGTTCACGACTCTCTCGTCTGAGATGGGCGTTGATTCGAGCGCGCAGCTCTCCAGCCCCAAACGGCTTGACAATATAATCGTCGGCTCCTTCCCCAAGGCCCAACATTACATCGTTCTCCATAGATTTTGCTGTAAGGAACAGGATCGGACAGTCTACCTTGCTGCGAATTTCCCGACAGAGTGTGAATCCGTCCATGCCCGGCATCATCACGTCCAGCAGGATGAGGTCAAAGGCTCCAAGCTGCATGGTGAGAACCTGTGGGGAGGTGGAGACTACCGTGACAACATGGCCATCTTTCTGCAAAATATTTTGAAGTAGTGCCAAAACGGCGGGATCATCATCAACGGCCAACAAGTTTGCCATGCTTTATTCACTTCCCTTGCTTTCTTTCTCTAATCTTTACTCGGATGAATTTTGTCCTTCCCAACGACAAATCCATAACCCTAATAATACCATGATGACTAAGGTCCCTACTACGCAATATCTGATTCCCAAATCAAGCTGTATAGTTTCAGGGATAGAATCTGCTGAGCTTACGCCGTATTGCACCCAGATCGTGATGAAGCGGGCCGCCCAAGCAGAGGGGATGAATATCCAATTATGATCACCCAGCCCTGTTAGAAGCAAAGCGGACAATAGACTCTCCATGATGCCCAGACCGATAGAAGCTCCTTTACCGAATCGCAAACTAACGAAAAAATGTAGAATATAAAGGAATACACTCGACATAAATAGAATGCAGGCACCCAACAAATAAAAGTTCAAGCCATACGGGGACTCTTTCAACAGATATATATAGCCAGCTCCAAAGCCGCCTGAGGCAAGCAGCACACTACCAAATCCCAAGCACAGAAGCAGGCTAAGCTTGCTCAAAAAAGGTAACAGCTTCACCGGCGAGGTCAAGAGGTGTTGAAAATTTCCAGCGACTGACTCCTGCTCAACAGCAATGGAGCATACAATACCAATCATGGTAGGAAGAACCACAGCCAGGACCTGCAAATAGCCGTCTATCTTCGAAATCGATGAGTATGGAGTGAAGGAATAATAGGCTAGAAAGATTGCTATGCCTAAGAGTGGCACAAGCAGCTGTACCAGCAATAAGGGCTGCCTTCTAAGTTTGAGCACATCAGATTTCAGATTGCGGAAGAAAGATATCATCTTACTTAGCCTCCCGTTTACGGAAAGACATGGCCGTCAGCACTGACAGAATCATGAATAGACATACTGTGATCAACAGGCCGGGAACAATTATGCCTCTATCCAAAAGTGGATCTCCTGAAGGAACGGCAAGCCCATTAGGCAGCACTTGAATGACGGCGCACATCAATCGCGCTGGAATAGCATAGGGTACCGCCCACCATACAGAAGACGTAGCGAACAAGACGGTGCAGGCTACGTTGCCCAGCATGTTGATGATTAGGGTGGCAAACATGCCTATTCGATCCGTTAGGAACAGGCAAAGTGGAACTTGCCACAAAAAGGTGATGAAGAGTAGCAGAGTTGCAGCGACGCTTTCTGCTAGTGTCACGGAAGTTGAGAATACGAATCCGCCAAGAGTTATCCCTATAAAAAGGATAATAGAGGAAACCATTAAGAGCCTTACGCAAACCCCGATTTTACCGTACCATACCCGAGCCAAATCTACAGATATGCCAAGGACAGCACGGTATTTCAGCTTCTTGCCATCCTTTTGGATCACTCCTGAGCACATTAAGGTGAGGGCACCTGGTAGCAGCATGAAATACCACCAATTGTAGCTGGCGCTTTGGAGCATACGTCCCCCCATGAGCACGGTACACAGAGTAAGAGTAACGATCGGGGCAAGCCAGACCAGCTTTTTCGTGAAGGTGCGCTTTAATTTTAGATGTTCGGCGGCTATGTATTGCTGCATCCTACTCACCTCCCTTTCGATATTTCTGTGCAATCTGCATGAACAACGATTCCAGGTTTTGCCCTGGAGTGACCGTCTCTTGATAAGCTAATACGCCGCCGGCAATGATACCGACATGGTCAACGATTTGTTCGACTTCGGATAGGATATGACTGGAAAGAATTACAGTAATTCCTTGCTTCGGGAAGGAGCGAATCAGCTCACGTTGTTCCTGAATACCAATGGGGTCTAGTCCATTGGTTGGCTCATCTAGGATCAATAGCTTGGGATGATTGAGGAGAGCAATCGCAATGCCCAGCCGCTGTTTCATACCCATCGAGAACTGGCCGGATCGCTTTTTCCCGGTATGGGTCAAATCAACAATGCTCAGCACTTCATCAATCCGCGAATCAGGTAGTCCAAGCAACGTTGTGCGAACCTTCAGGTTCTCTCTAGCTGTTAAATTCTCATAGAGTGGAGGAGATTCGATCAGTGCGCCGATCTGAGCAAGATCTTTTCGGGACCAAGGTTTCCCTTGAAATAAAATCTCACCGGCTGTCGGGCGTAGCATACCGGTTAACATTTTTAAGGTAGTTGATTTTCCTGCCCCATTTGGCCCGAGCAATCCATACACGGAATTCTCCTGAATAGACAACGCGACGTTGTTCACTGCCTGCTGTCGTCCAAAGGTTTTGCAGAGATTTTTAGTCTGTAAAATAATATTATCCATATCAGTTCATCCTTTTCATTCGTTCTGACAACTACTTTACAGATCAATTCTAAGAACTTTATAAGGATTGAAATATTAATGTTTCAAACTTTATGCATTCATGCAGTATTCGCTATAATGGATACAGTGATTTAGGAAAGGGATGTAATCATGAAGAAGGTTATCGTAATCGGGTCAGGAATTTTGGGGGCATCGACAGCATACCAGTTAGCAAAAATGGGCGCTGATGTCATTCTTGTAGACCGCAAAGATAAAGGACAGGCGACTGATGCAGCTGCTGGCATTATCTGTCCCTGGCTATCACAGCGACGCAATCAGGCTTGGTACCAGCTAGCCAAAGCGGGCGCACGTTTTTACCCCGAATTGATTGAAGAACTCAAAAGCGAGGGAGAAACAGAAACTGGCTATGCTCAAGTTGGGGCTCTCAGTATTCACGATGATTTGGAGAAAATCAAAAAAATGCAGGAACGGGCACACTTACGACATACAGATGCACCGGAAATCGGTGAAATTACGCAACTAAATGAAAAGGAAACCCATGAACAGTTTCCTTTATTAGAAGATCGATATCATTCTGTTCATATTAGCGGTGCCGCTCGTATAGATGGTCGTGCGCTACGTGACGCGTTGATCCGATCAGCCCAAAGAAATGGGGCAACCCTTATCCATGGGGATGCTGTGCTTCAATATAATTCCGACCATGTAACCGGAGTAACGGTCGATGGACATAGTTTTTCGTCTGACGTAGTCATTGTTTGTGCTGGTGCATGGGCCAATCAACTGATGCTGCCTTTGGGCATTCGCTTTAAAGTTAGTTTTCAAAAGGCACAAATCATGCATTTGCAGATCCCTGCCGGACAAGATACAGGCACCTGGCCTGTAATCATACCGCCTTCTGACCAGTATTTGTTGGCGTTTGATCAACAGAAGATCGTAATAGGTGCGACTCACGAAAATGAAATCGAAGGCTACGATACAAGAGTAACAGCAGGTGGAATGCAGGAAATCCTAAATAAAGGTTTAGAATTAGCACCTGGTTTGGCAAATAGCACTTTTCAGGAGGTAAGAGTCGGTTTCCGTCCTTTTACCCCCGGTTTTCTACCGGTGCTTGGAGCTGTGCCTGGCTGGAACGGTCTTATAGCTGCCAATGGGCTTGGAGCATCCGGACTGACAATGGGGCCCTTTATTGGAAGCCAACTGGCAAAATTAGCACTTGGAATGGCTTTGGATATCAACATCGATGATTATGATATTCGAAATGCTATTGATGAAAATTGATTCTTCAAGGTAGACAACATTAGATAGCATAAGAAGCCGCCCTACTGGCGGCTTTTCTAATAATATAAGTTCTTTTCCTGGCCCAAAGATAGAGCTTATGTCGATTTTTTAAGGTTACTCGTTTCTATTTTAGTCTTAGACCTAGTAAAACTCCGCTACGTAGGAACAAGATTAGTGACACACCGAAACAAATCACAGAAAACAGGCTAACGGAAATAAAACCACCGCTGTGCGCGTATAGCATTCCTGCTGTGGAAGAGCCAACCATTGTTCCAAAATACATAGAAGAATTGGCAAGTGATGAAACTGTTCCGCGTGCTGTGGCAGATAAGGTTTGAAGCATACTCATCATAAGCGGGAAAATCATTCCAAGGATAAGGAAGATCAGAAAATATGTAATTTCGACATAGGTCACACTAGGTAAATAGGGCAGAAGCAAATAAAGCAGACCGATGAAAATTACGCCATAGATCAAAGAGTGCTTAGGCCCCACTTTGTTAACTAAGCTGCTCCCAAATAAGCTGCTGATCGTATTTCCTAAACCAAGGAATAATATCACCGTGCCAATATTTGCAACATTGAGGCTGAATTTGTCGGACAGCCATGTGCCAATAAAAGAGAAGGCAGCAAAATTTCCGAGTTGGAACAGGAAGTAGGCCAGAAAAGCGACCTTAGGTGTTGACCCCTGCAGCAATGAACGGTATCTGTTCCTAATCGAGGGAGCCTTTTGCTTCTGTATAGAAGGAGGCAAGGCGGGCAAGAGAACAGCAGTCCAAATAACGATCAGGAAGGTGCAGCAACCAATCATAATAAAGGGTGTTTGCCACCCGGCGGTAGCGAGATAGCTGCCAATGGGCACGCCTAGCATTTGGGAAAAAGCTAATCCTGCGGTGACAACTCCCATGGCTTTTAACACTTTATGTGGTTGAACTAACTGAGGAATGGCTGCCCAAACTTGAGGTGAGGCAAAAGCGGCACTAATGCCAGCCAATAAGCGAAAAGCAAACATGGTCCAAAAATCAACGGCAAAGCCGCAAAGTAGAGTAAAGATACCAAAACCAAGTAAGCCGAACAGTAGTACTTTTTTTCGATTCCATGCATCTGACAACGGTCCTGCAATTAAGGCAAACAGAGCATACCCTAAAGCATAGGCTGAAACAATCCAGCCCGATTGTTCGATAGAAATGCCGAAGCTTTCACGAAGAATAGGTAGAAGAGGCGACACAATGAACGTATCTGTACCAATGAAAAACATGATCAAGAAAAACAAGGTGATAATTTTATTCAAAACGAAACCCTCCATTTGTTCTATAGTTCGAATATTTTCGAATAATAGAAATATAGCATTCCAATATGCTATAATGCAACTACAATTCTTTGTTAGGCAGGTGAACGGATCTTGAGAACGCTGTATCATCCCAACGTAATTGAAATTACTCTACCTACAGTTTTATATGCTCTAAGTGACCCCATTCGGCTTAATATCATCCAGATTTTAGACGAAAAAGGGGAGCAATCCTGTAGCTCAATAGATATTTCAGCTCCAAAGTCAACCTTGTCTCATCATTTTAAGGTTCTTCGGGAATCAGGGGTCATTCATACGAGAATAGAGGGAACCCAACGCTTTATCTCTATCCGTTACGATGATTTGAATGAACGCTTTCCTAGCTTGCTGTCGGCCGTACTGATGGGCTTGAAGCAATAAAAGAAAAAGGTCTAGTTAGCATAAAACTAACTAGACCTTATTTGTCGAAGAACAACCATATATAATTATAAATTGCCGCTTATTTTGCAGTTAGAGAGAAGCTGAACCCTCTACACGTCATTCATCATGTCGTTGAGATGCGAATTCTCCAACGATTGTGTCAGGGTTTGCATATTTTTCAAGTAGTCGATTTTATAGATACAGGAGTAAATCACGTTTAATACATAGTCAAAGGCAATTTGCGACGAAAAAGTACCAATCTTGGCATGCTTTACTTCGTCATTAGGCACCTGGATACATATACTACTTCGTTTGGCCAATTCACTTTGATTGGTAGCTGTAATGGTGATAAAAGGGATATTCTCACGCGTAAAATGTCGTGCCGCTTTTAAAAAAATCGGTGACTTACCGTGGTAAGTTAAGAAAATAGCGCAATCTTCTGAAGTTAGATTAGCCGTATGGTAAGCCCATTCAGACAGCTCCGTGGCTATAACCACATACTTGTTGATTTTTACTAATTTATTCTGAAAACTTTTTGCTCGGATTTGTGAATCGCCTAACGCATATATAAAGATCCTATTTGCTTGATCCAGTAACTGGGCTGTTTGTGACAGCAAGTGATCATCCATGAATGTAAAGTTTTTTTCAATCGTTTCCTTCATTAATTCAGCAATTTCTTTCGCCACTTGAAGTGGGGTTTCATCAAACCCGAATGGATAGTTGGGGTCTACATTGGAAATATTCTGGGTATCTTGCTGGAATTCCCGAGCGAGTTTTATTATAAACTCCTTGAAGCCGGATAGCCCAAGTTTGTGAATTAATCGATTAATGGCGGAATGCGAAGTATACGTAGCTTTGGCAAGCTCCTGAATATTTAAGTGCAGGATCGATTCCTTGTGGACCAAAATGTAGGAAGCAATGCTTTTTTCGTTTGGTGTAAAGTTTTGCATTTCTGATAATTGCATCAGTATTTTCAACAGGTTCCCCCCGGTTCAATTGAAATAACGTTTGATAAAAGATACCCAATAAACATTTTGTTTAAAAACAAGCCGTCATGCTTACAAATATTCGGTTAAATGTACCGTTTTGATGGCAAATTATTTACGATCGACGTTCTTCTACTATAATAAATGAAAAAGAGCCTAGGGGGAATTAATATGCTTACCATCGGTTATATTGGGAATGGCAAAAGCACCAATCGGTATCATCTTCCTTTTTCATTGACCAGAGATCATTTGAAAGTAAAGACGATCTACGCCCGTAATCCAGATAAAGGGGAGTGGGAGAAAATTCCTGGCGTGCAGTATACAGATAATCTTGAATCTTTAATGAACGATAAGGAAATTCAGTTGATTGTTGTCTGTACACCTGTAGAATCCCACTACACTTATGCGAAAATGGCACTCGACCACGGAAAAAATGTACTTATTGAGAAACCCTTTATGTTAACGAAAGAAGAAGCAGTGTCCATCTTCCAATATGCCAAAGAGAAAAATCTGATTATACAGTGCTACCAAAACAGACGATACGATTCGGATTTTCTCACTACCAAGAAGGTCATTGAATCAGGAAAACTCGGTGATTTGTTGGAGGTGGAAATGCATTTTGATTATTACCGCCCTGAAACCCCCAACTCCACCTCTCATTTTTCCAAATATAACAGTTACCTCTATGGACATGGCGCTCATACCATTGACCAGGTTCTTTCCTATTTTGGGAAACCTGACACGATCCATTACGACGTGCGCCAATTGCTCGGTTCTGGAAGAATGAATGACTATTTTGATCTGGATTTTTATTATCCCTCACTCAAGGTATCCATTAAATCCAGCTTTTTTCGTTTAAAAGAGCGGCCGAGTTTTGTAGTATACGGCAAAAAAGGCGTTTTTATAAAGCAGACAAAGGATCGTCAGGAGGAGCATCTTAAATTATACTATCTGCCTAAGGGACACGCCGATTTTGGCATCGACCAGCATGAGCATTATGGCATTTTAACGTACCTGGATGATGATGGTCAGTACCATGAAGAAAAAGTGGTTTCTGAAAAAGGAGATTATGCCCGAGTGTATGACGATCTCTATCATTCGATCATACACGGCAAAGAAAAAGCGATTACAGATGAAGAAACCATAACTTCAATGGAAATACTTGAGAAGGGTATAGAGGAGTGTAACTAGAATGAAATTGGGAATTGTCGGAGCAGGAATGATCGTAGGGGATCTATTGAGCTTTATTCAGGAAATCCCGACGATCTTATTAAAGGCCATTTGTTCTAGGCCTAGCCATGAGGAGAAATTACTAGATTGGCAACATAGATATGGAATCTCTCAGATTTATTCGGATTACAGCAAAATGCTGAGAAATAATGACGTAGATACTGTCTATATTGGTTTGCCTAATCATCTCCATTATTCATATGCCAAAGAAGCATTACTGAGTGGTAAACATGTTATATGTGAGAAGCCGTTTACATCCAATGTGCATGAATTTCTAGAGCTAAAAGAAATTGCTCAGCAAAGAAAACTGGTATTGGTGGAAGCTATTACGAATCAATATTTGAAAAATTATTTGTCCATAAAGGAGTATCTGCCTAAACTTGGCGAGATTAAAATAGTTGAATGCAACTATTCTCAATATTCATCCCGGTATGAGGCTTTTAAAGCGGGAGTAATCCAGCCTGCGTTTAATCCGGAAATGTCTGGCGGAGCATTGATGGATATCAATTTATACAATATTCATTTTGTTGTTGGCCTCTTCGGGAGCCCTAAGAAGGTAGAATATTTGGCGAACATGGAACGTGGAATTGACACTTCAGGCATACTGCTGCTTGATTACGGCGATTTTAAGTGTGTTTGCATAGGTTCAAAAGACAGTACGGCACCCAATGCAGTGAACATTCAAGGCAATAAAGGCTATGTACACATGGCGAGTTCAGCTAATATATGCGATTATTTTGAATACACTCCTAATAAGGAAACGCCCATCCAGGTGGACCTGAAAGATCATTCGCATCGTATGTATGACGAATTCGTTGAATTCGAACGTATCATCCGAGAAAACGATTTGGAAAAAGTCTCGTATATGCTTGAACATAGCGAAAAGGTCATGAATGTCATCGAGAAGGCCAAACAGTCGGCCAATCTTGTGTTTGGTCCCGATAAACACAATCTTTAATGCTTGTACCTGAAATTGAAGAAGCAACTCGCTTGAGCTGCTTCGTAAATTGGGAAATAGCGGTCTGGAAGTTTCCGCGATGGGGCTTGGATGCATGGGAATGAGCTACGGCTATGGCCCGGCTTCTGATCCAAAGAAAATGATCTCAGTCATTCGGGAAGCAGTCGAGCGCGGCGTGACTTTCTTTGATACCGCTGAAGTATATGGACCTTATACGAATGAGAAACTTTTGGGCGAAGCACTTCTTCCTGTTCGCGATCAAGTCGTAATTGCCACCAAATTCGGCTTTAATATTCAGGATGGCAAGCCATTCGGAATGAACAGTCGCCCTGAGCATATCAAAAAAGTTGCTGAAGCATCGCTTAAACGTCTCAAGATTGAAGCCATCGATCTGTATTATCAGCACCGGGTCGATCCAGATATGCCGATCGAAGAGGTGGCGGGAGGAGCCGTGCAAGATCTGATCCGAGAAGGAAAGGTGAAGCACTGGGGATTATCTGAAGCAGGAGTGCAGACGATCCGTCGAGCACACGCGGTTCAGCCGCTCACCGCAGTTCAGAGTGAATATTCTCTGTGGTGGAGACGTCCCGAAGAGGAACTCATTCCTGCGCTTGAGGAGCTCGGCATTGGCTTCGTTCCGTTCAGTCCTTTGGGTAAGGGTTACCTGACGGGGAGTTTTAATACAGACACGACATTCAGTCATGACGATTTGCGCAGTATTCTTCCGCGTTTTACTTCAGAAGCGTTGGAGGCCAATCAGGTACTAGTGGACCTGCTTAAGGAGATGGCTGAGCAGTTAAAAGCAACGCCAGCTCAAGTTGCGCTCGCCTGGCTGCTTGCCCAAAAGCCGTGGATCGTTCCGATTCCGGGCACGCGGAAATTGAGTCGTTTGGAAGAAAATTTAGGCGCGGTGAGTCTTCAGCTTACGTCTGAAGATGTGCGGAACATTAGCAATGCAGCCTCACAAATCCCTTTGATGGGCGTGAGATATACAGGAGTTGGAGAGAAGAACAGGCCTATGATCTAATTCTTTCATAGCTGTGGAGATTGAATTGATGGGATACCTTTTTTTCAGAGAATCGTACCAGGTAAAATCATCGAATTTATACGAAAATGATTTTACCCGGTATGACGTATTTAAGATCAATAGCACCAATCATAGCGTTCTAACTAAAGTCTATCCCTTAATGAAACTTATATCAATCACGAGGAAGTCTCTTTAGTTAGAGTGAATAATTGAGATGAGAAATCATATTTCTCCGCAATATTAAAATCCTGGTCAGCCTTATAAGGCGGGGTGAGTATAAGTCCGATGTTCATTAACTCGCTGCCTGTGAAACGTCGATCCAGTTCTTCCACGAAATATACTGCCATTTCGTCCAGTCCGATGAGCTTTAGCCGTGAATAAGCTGCATTGGGGCGTGAGAGTACCTGGTACCAGCCGACGAGAGCATGCTCACGTTCTGCATCAATAGTCATCCATGCTGTTTCATTTTTTTCAAAGGGACTTAGCAGACGGTAAAACGTTCCCTGGGTAACTAATCGTTGGTGACGTTTATACAGTTGTATTTGCTTTTTGATTATATTGCACTCTTCCTCGGTCAAAGCCAATGGATCAAGTTCGTAACCGAATACACCGAAGTAGGCGACATTTGATCTGGTTTGCAGCGGTGCGGTTCTGCCTACCTGGTGGTTCGGAATGGTTGACACATGAGCACCCATGCTGCTAAGCGGATAGGCCATGGAAGTGCCATACTGAATCTTAAGACGTTCAATAGCTTCGCTATCGTCGCTCGTCCATGTTTGCGGAGCATAATAAAGCATCCCTGGATCAAATCGTCCTCCACCGGAAGCACAGGACTCAAACAAAACCTCAGGGTATTTGGTAATCAGTTTCTCATATAAAGCATACACGCCTAGGACGTAACGATGGAAAAACTCGCCCTGTCTTTCCTTGCCCAGAGATAATGAATAGGCTTCTGAAATGCAGCGATTCATATCCCATTTTACATATTCGATATGAGCAGAAGAGAGCACGTCATCCATTAACTTAAACAGGTAATCCACAACAGGCGGTTGGGAATAATCAAGAACATACTGATGTCGTCCATGCTTGCGTTTACGCCCGGGTGTTCCCACAACCCAATCCGGATGTTCCCTCATAATATGAGAGTCGGAGTTAACCATTTCCGGCTCAAACCAAAGACCGAATTTCATACCAAGCTCATTGATCTTCTTTGCCAAATTCGAGATTCCGTTCGGTAGCTTTTCACGATTTTCAAACCAGTCACCGAGTGAGGAGGTATCATTGTTTCTTTGACCGAACCAACCGTCATCCAAGACAAAGAGCTCAATCCCTAGTTCACTTGCTTTTTTAGCCATATCCACTATTTTCTTTTCGGTAAAATCAAAGTAGGTACCCTCCCAGTTATTGATCAATACAGGTCGTTCCCGTTCAGCCCAGCTACTACGAATTAAGTGTTTATTGTACAGGCGATGGAACGCCTGGCTCATGCCGTTCAAACCGCTCTGTGAGTAGACCATAACTGCTTCAGGTGAATAAAAACATTCTCCAGGCTTCAGAGTCCAGCAGAATTTGTCAGGATGAATACCGAGGCTCAGTCGGGTAGTTGAGTAGCTGTCCACTTCCGCCTGGGCAAGAAAGTTTCCGCTGTAGACGAGATTCACTGCATATATTTCTCCTTGGTGTTCCTGAGATCCCGGTTTGGCAAGCGCCAAGAATGGATTGTGAATATGACTACTAATTCCTCGTGTGCTCCCAATGGACTGAACACCTGGTCTGAGTGGTGTACGCTCCACATGTCGTTCCCTACCCCATGCCCCCGACAAATGAATAATTTCATATTCGGAGTCAGGAAGATCAAGGCTCACGCTCATAAGACGATTGACTCTTAGAATACTATTTCCGGAATTCGTTATGGATACGGATCGCGTGATTACAGGCAGTTCACTGAAGATGGTGTATGCAAGCACGGCAACCGCTCCTGTAAGGGAATCGGTCAGCGTGATCAGGAGTGTCTCTGCTTCATTTGCTTCCTTACAAAACGTAGCAGGGAGATGGGGGATTTTAGGTTTCCCCGTGATGACCTCGTAACGGTCAAAGATGAACTCCATGACATGAGAACCGTCCTCCTGTATGATCTCAACTGCTGGTTCTCTAAAGTCTCCACTTCCCGAAGAAGGGAATTCCTGCTTGATGCTTTCCAATGATGTTACCAAGTCACCATCAAACTCACCGACAGACACAGAGCGGTAGCTTCGTTCAATAAAACGGTCATATTGACCTAGGTACTCCATTTTTTTGCCATAATACAAATGCTCCAATTGCCCGTTCTCCATGACACGGAAAAGATAACTGTAGTATTTGTTCGTTAAGTGAAATGTACGTTCCTTTGGGTTAACTTGTATACTAGCCATGTACATAGCCCCTTTCAAAATATAACAGTCCTGTTGAAAGCGTTATTATCGAACTCAGCATAACAAAGCCAGGGATAGAAAATACATTACTTTTTTTAAGCGTATTATGGGAAAAACATAGAATCTTTCAAAGAAAATTTATAGTTAGATTCAACCTTTTTCTAAGTATTTGTCATCCTTAACTTATGCTATACTGATAAATTAACAAACATAGATTCTATATTGGGCAAAGTACGGGGAGGGTGAGAATGGGCCAGAATACGTTTCAGGATGTAGATACACATCCCAGTTCAGAGCATGAAAATATATCGGATCTGATTCTATAAAATTGTGGGATAGGCACATATAGAGAACAATTTCTTTGTTTTTGCTATATTAATCTATAAAAATATTGGTATTTGGAAGCGGTTTTCTTTGCTATCGTAAAATTATTGGTTTTTTCCTGCCTGGTATTTTTAACGATTGTAGGAAAAATACTTTTTACGGGAGGAGAACCGCACGTGGATTTCATAACTACCTTTATTCCAGCTGTCGGCTGGGGAGTCATGCCGATATTGGCGTATATGACTAAAGCCAGTCCCCGAGAACAGCTGACAGGTACCGTTATTGGTGCTGTGCTGTTTGCCCTGTGCTTGTATATCAATCATCCAGCCTCATTAGCACCGATTTCTTTCGTGGTAAGTTTTATATCCGGTATTTTCTGGGCTGCTGGACAATTACTCCATTTTCGATCTTTCCAAAAAGTAAGCGTATCCATCGCCATTCCTGTAATTTGCGGTCTACAGTTGATAGGGACGACGTTATTTGCCGCACTGATCTTGGGTGAATGGATAACAGGTTACCAATATGGGATGGGTGTTGGTTCTCTTCTGTGTATTTTAGCGGGAGTTCTATTGACCAGCTATCAGGCAAGTCTGCTGGGCTGTCTAAGCCTATGGCGTTACGAATTATCATGATGCTGGTTTGCTCCGGGTTAGCGTTAAGCAGTTATGTAGTTATCAATCAGTACTTTAATATATCTGGGCTGTCCGTCATTCTGCCGCAATCGCTCGGGATGTTATACTCGGCCCTGGTCATAAATTTGAAAGGCAAACATCGGCTACGCTTCTCTCCAGTGCTTCGCAATTTGTTTACAGGATTGGTTTGGAGCATTGCTAATCTAGCACTATTTATTTCCAACGGTCTGATCGGCATGGCGGCTAGTTTTCCGATCTCTCAAGCGAGCATTGCAATTGCTTGTGTCGGCAGCATTTTAATATTTAAGGAAAAGAAAAGTCTTTATGAATGGTTAGCTATACTTGTGGGAATTACGGTGCTGATGATAGGAGTAGGAATGATTAGCCTGCTTAAGCCCTAGAGAGAATTTGTGGAGAAAAAAGCCTATATATCAATAGGGCACGCTTTTCGGGATTGACAGAGGTATAGCAGCATGAGAAAATGTACGCGCGTACATAAAATGATTGGAGGTGGGCAATATCGTTTCGCGCAAGGAAGTAGCAGAACTCGCTGGCGTGTCTGAAGCGACGGTGTCTCGGGTATTGAACGCGACCGGTCCTATCAAGGAAGATACGCGGAAACGGGTCCTGGACGTTGCCAATCAACTTGGATATGTTCCCAGTGCATTGGCCCGCAACTTTGCCCGAAGCAAAAGCGGCCATCTTGGTGTGGTTATGCCTTATGTCCCGAAGGCGCACCTGTTCTCTGCTTATTTTTTCTCCGAGATGCTGAGCGGCATCGGTAACAAGGCCAGAGACAGCGGGCTCGATCTACTACTATTATTCCGAAAACCGGGCGAACGGATGGACTACAGCAGTCTTTTCCGTCAGCAAAAGGTCGACAGTTGTATCATCCTTGGAGCAAGGGATGACCACGATGAGGTGGAGGCTCTGAAGAGACTTCAGCAAGAGGGGCGACCGTTCTGTGTCATGAATCACCATTTTGAAGGGCAGTCGTTCTGTGAAGTGGATGCAGACCATGTAGAAGGAAGCCGGGCGGCTGTAAGTCATCTCATTGAGCAGGGATGCAAGCGGATAGCCTTTCTCAACGGTCCGGATATCTATTCCAACAGTACTGAGCGATTGAAGGGTTATCTCATCGGGCTTCAGGAGGCTGGTATTGAATATGACCATGAGCTGATTCTGGAAGGTAATTACAGTCGTCGAAGCGGGCTCGAAGCGTCGGCTACAATCGCAGACAAATTAGATGATATTGATGCCGTATTTGCGGCGAACGACCGGATGGCCCTCGGTGTAATGCAGGGTCTCCGTGAGCGCGGGCTGGCAGTTGAGCGGTTTCCAGCGTTTGTAGGCTATGATGACTCGGATGCAGCTGAGATGGCTGTTCCGCCACTAAGCAGTGTCCGTGTTCCATTTTATGAGATGGGGGAACTTGCAGCCTCGAAGCTTATACCCGATTCTCAGGATCTCACTCCGGCTCTGGAACTGACTGGGTGCAACTTAATCAGAGAACTCCTGTCCACAGAGCTGATTATTAGGGCGTCATCCATTCGTCAATAACATCATTCATCAATAATTCGTTGAAACTCATACCCATAAGGAGGATCACGACATGTCTAACCGTCTTCGTATTGGAATGGTTGGCTACAAATTTATGGGCAAGGCTCACAGCAACGCTTACCGTAGTCTACCCATGTTTTTCCCGGATGCCCCGCTGCAACCAGAGATGTCCGTTATCTGTGGACGTAACGAGCAGGGGGTTCAGGCAGCTGCCCGCCAGTTCGGCTGGAGCGAAAGTGTTACGAATTGGCGTGATCTAGTGAAACGTAGCGATATTGATCTTGTTGACATTAACGCCCCGAGTAATGCCCATAAGGAAATTGTCATTGAGGCTGCCCTCCATGGCAAGCATCTGTTTTGTGAGAAGCCGCTTGCGCTTTCATTGGCGGATTCCCGTGACATGCTGCAAGCAGCAGAGCAAGCAGGGGTCAACCATATGATTGGCTTCAACTACCGCTTTTCTCCGGCTGTCCAGCTGGCGAAGCAGCTCGTCGAAAGCGGTCGCCTGGGCAAGATTTATCATTTTCGCGCCTTTTTCCTTCAAGACTGGATTATGGACCCGTCCTTCCCGCTGGTATGGCGGTTGCAAAAAGAAGTGGCCGGTTCTGGCTCTCATGGTGATCTTGGCGCTCATTTGATTGATCTCGCTCGGTTTCTGGTCGGCGAGTTCCACGAAGTCATCGGCATGAGCGAGACGTTCATCAAACAGCGTCCGCTGGCTACGGAGATGAGCGGATTGAGCTCCAAAAGGAGTACCGAGGCCAATGCACCGATGGGAGAAGTGACGGTTGATGATGCCACGTTGTTCTTAGCACGCTTTGCTGGAGGTGCACTGGGCAGCTTTGAGGCCACACGCTTTGCAGCCGGACATCGGAGCACAAATTCATTCGAAATCAACGGTAGTCTGGGCAGTGTGCGGTTTGATTTTGAGCGGATGAATGAGCTGGAAGTGTATTTCACACAGGATGAGGAAGGCGTTCAGGGCTTCCGCCGCGTGCTCGCCACCGATCCGGCACACAAGTATTCCGAAGCCTGGTGGCCTGCAGGACATACAATTGGATTCGAGCATACCTTCACCCACGAGATGCTTGAGATGTTGAGTGCCATCTCCGAAGGGCGGCAACCTTCGCCGAACTTCCACGACGGGGTCGCTTGTCAGGCTGTGCTTGAAGCAGTAGAACGATCTATAGAGGAACGCCGTTGGGTATCCATTGAAGAAATGTAGTATAACAACACATTCCGAAAGGTGAGTGGATTACAGATGCGCAAGGCACTGATTGTATGGGGTGGATGGAACGGACATGAACCGGAGCAGGTGGCGGCCATTTTTGAACGCATTCTGAAGGAAGAAGGGTTTGAGGTGGAGGTGTCCAGTACCCTTGAAGCGTATCAGGATGCGGAGAAACTACTTGGCCTGGACCTGATCGTTCCCATGTGGACCATGGGACAGATTGAGCAGGAACTGATCAATAATGTCTCAGCAGCGGTTCAAAGCGGCGTAGGTCTGGCAGGCTGTCACGGTGGCATGTGTGATGCCTTTCGAAACAACGTGGACTGGCAATTCATGACAGGTGGGCAATGGGTTGCACATCCCGGCAATGATGGGGTGGAGTACATGGTAAACATAAAGCGTGGATCGAGCCCGCTGCTGGGCCATATTGAGGATTTTCAGGTCAAAAGCGAGCAGTACTACCTCCATGTAGACCCTGCGGTTGAGGTGCTGGCAACCACACGCTTCCCGGTCGTTCCGGGACCTCATTCGGCCAATGGGCCAGTGGATATGCCCGTTGTATGGACAAAGCGGTGGGGAAACGGCCGTGTGTTCTACAATTCGCTAGGTCATCACGCAGATATCATAGAAATACCTCAAGTGACCGAGATGATGCGCAGCGGATTCCTGTGGACTGCGGCAGGCAAACAGGCGGCGACCAGCCGAGGTAGCTCGCTGGCAGAGGCATACACGGGTATGGCAGACAACCAGCAGCAGTAGCGTGAACAGGATAGTATCCGATGTAATAAAAGAATGCCATTATCCATTTTTTCTGAAGGAGAAGGGAGTCCAGGCATGAAAAAAATGAAAGTGGGCATTATCGGTTGCGGTAAAATTAGCGGAATTTATATGGAAAATTGCCATCGTTTCGGCATTCTGGAGCTGTTCGCAGTAGCGGATCTGGACCAAAGTCGGGCAGAGGAGCAGGCGATAGCGTTCAACGTTCCGAACGTATATTCGGTAGATGAGATTTTGGCTGATCCGCAGATCGAACTCATCATTAATTTGACCATTCCGGCCGTTCACGCCGAGGTGTGTCTCAGAGCACTTGAGGCTGGCAAGCATGTCTATGTGGAGAAGCCACTTGCTGTCACCCGAGAGCAGGGCCAGGCAGTCTTGGATCTTGCTCAACAAAAAGGACTGCTTGTCGGCTGCGCACCGGAGACCTTCTTTGGTTCCGGTATACAGACATCACTAAAACTGATTGAAGACGGAGTCATTGGGAATCCGGTAGCTGCTACGGCTTTTATGATGATTCGTGGACACGAACATTGGCATCCTGATCCTGAATTTTATTATGCAGCTGGTGGTGGTCCGATGTTTGATATGGGACCTTATTATTTGACGGCTCTGGTGCAATTGCTGGGACCGATTGCCGCCATTTCGGGCATGACCAGCAAAGCGATGGATCAGAGAACAATTACGAGCGAGAAAAAGAGAGGCCAGACCATCTCAGTCGATATTCCGACCCATGTGGCTGGATTGTTGCGCTTCAAGCAGGGAGCTGTTGGTACGCTGATAACCAGCTTTGACATTTTTGGAGGTAGCACTCTGCCACCGATTGAGGTGTATGGTACGCATGGCACGTTGCAGGTACCTGACCCGAACACATTCGGAGGGCCAGTTCGCTTTAGGCTGGTAGGTGAGCAAAATTGGACCGAGGTCCCGCTGCTGCCAGGTTACCAGGAGAATACACGAGGTATCGGTGTTGCTGATATGGCCTATGCAATCCGGAATGGACGCCCCCACCGCGCCAGCGGGGAACTGGCCTACCATGTGCTGGAGGCGATGTGGGCGTTCCATGATTCTTCCGATCAGCAGACCTTTTATACGATGCAGAGCACATGTCAGCGCCCGGCGGCTTTACCGGAAAACCTGCCCTTATATACGTTAGATGTATAAAACAAGTACCAGCCTGAAGCTGACCTGCAGCATACAAGAATTATAAGACTGGAGGGGCTGTCCCAAAAGTCGGTCTGGGATTTGCGCATTCTGCTTTGATATTAATTACTATAAAAAAGAAGGCTCCAGCTCTGTTTTGACTGCGGCTTCGGAGTCTTCTTAGTTAACTTTTGAGACATCATGCTACATAATTTTGCGCCTTGAACAAGTAATGCTATAAAAATAACATCACTACTGCGAGGAATGCGCTAGAATGGACCTTTTAGCTTGATTAGTTCTATAGTGTCGTTCTAATATAAAAGAAACATCAGCTTGACATCTATGTACTCTTAATACTACGGTGATGTGAATGTATTTTTAATTTTTCAAAAATAGATTTATAGATTGCTAAATTGTGAGCGAAAAATATCAGACCAATTGAAATTTTTGAAGAGGGTGAAAATATGTGTAGATATGCAATGTACGGTCCATACAAAGATATCTTTGCCTGCTTTGCTTGTAGGAAGGTATATAAGCAAACATCCCGCTTTGAGATTCCAAAGGAAGAATATGAGGGGATTGTCCATGTCTGTCCGCAATGCCAGACGCCCATGCATGACATGGGGCATGATTTTCAGGCCCCGAAGCAAACGGATATCAAGCAGTGGAAAAAGGTAGAGCTTTTGTACCAAAACGGATACTCTTACCATTCCTGCGGATGTGACGGTCCTGGGTACAGACCTTCCCGGCTACAAGATGTTCCTGGATTCCTGAAGGAACAGCGAAGGTTTGAGAATGAGGGAGAGGCATTACTGCATCGGCTTTTGCAGAGTTAATTGAATCGAGCAAGTAACAAACATGGACTATTCGTAGTGTTGCCATAAGGAGGTCATCATGAGAAATTGTGCGCTATACAGCTCCACCTTTGATCTGGATCAGGTTGAGAGACTATTAGAGTCGATTTATCCCAATAACAAGATACACGTAAATGAAAGCAAAACTAGATTTGAGGTCAAAAGCAAAGGCTGGTTTAATAAGAAAGTCAAAGGCTTTAACATAATGACCAGCAAAACGAATCCGGAGGAGTTTGCCTCCATGCTTAACGGAATGATAAATTTTTTCAGTCAGATTCCTGCTGAAAACGAACAGTTGCAGCAAAAGTTGCTAATCAAGATGAGTACGCTAAATATGGTGATTGGTGTGGAGACCGAGGAGGATATATCTAAAGCCTTTTTTGCCGAATTACTTGATATCATAAATTCGTTGGACGGGCTGATGTTCTGGGGTGGCGGTAATTTGCTTGCACCTGATGGAAGTCTGTTATTAGATGTCAATGGGCGTTCGGAAGTGGAAGATTATACAGTTACTGCTCATGTCAGTTATTTGCACGGAGAGGACCCAATTAGCGAATCCGGGATGGAGCGGAAGCTGCGGTCGGAAAAGAAATTGGTCGATCAAGGCTTTACGCAAATGCCGCCGATCCCAGGCAGGCTAGGAGATGAAGTCGCAGACAGCATCCGTTCTCTCAAGGAAGTGGCTGGCCGTGCCGTTGCTTTGTGTATTGTAGCACTGAAAGGCGAGTGTATCGGTGCGGGCGAAAGCAAGGATGATACGAAACGGATGATAAATCAAGTGACTGATCAGTATGGCGCGGACCGTTTCTTTTCACCGGAAGAGAAGAGGTTCTTATCCAATGATGATGTCGATGAGTCGGAGGGCATCCAGTTCTCCTGGCGTTATGAAGGCTTTTGGACTCTGTTATGGGCTTTGGGCCATGTTGAGAAGCTAGGTGACCCAACTGGGATTTGCGACGTGCCGTTGTCTGTTTCAAAGCTGCAGCAATTTGACTCATTTGAGGCTTTTCTGTCAAGCTCAAGGCTGCGCAGCAGCAAGGAAATTTTAGATGAAGCCGATTTAATTTATCGTTACGACTGGATGTGTGTGGATAGCCGCATTCATAAACAGCCAGCCCCTGGAAATCTGGATGATGGTGTAGTGTATGAACGTCATCGTGTGCTTAAATGGCTCACCAGTTACATGGGACAGGATTGGGATGATGTGCGCACAGATACATAATAGGAAGTCTAGAAACATCAATCCTCTACCAAATAGGTAGAGGATTGTTTGGTGTGGGACACTTTACTTAAATTCATGACGTTGACCGTAAATTCGTAATTCACTGATCTCAACATCGTACTTTGCGGCTCAATCATGGCCAGCTTGAAGAAGCGGAAAGGAGTGTTTTTATACTCATCCCTCACGTAGTAGACGCAGATAGCATTTTTACAAAGTTGAGGCTTCCATCCGGCAAAGCAATGTCTAGAAGCTCTAATCCTTCTACTGGCAGGCGGGTCATGGGACGCTGGTCGAAACGCAACATGGGAATGGTATATGGCCCATCTATGTACTCGGCCTTTTCCCGGTACTTCTTTAATGAATCCATTCGGCAGGGAAACAGCGATTCAGAAGTGTATATGGACTGAAGACGGCTGGCTGCGCCTGAGTCATGGCGGCAAGTTACCGACTCTGGAGACAGAAGCTCCGAACTTGCCGATCCATCTTTTTCTAGCCGAAGAACCTAGAGACCACTTCATCATCAATCCATCATTTACGGCGATTATTTTTTCATAGAGGCTATGTTCAAGCTCAAGGGTAGCGATTTATATTTCTGGTAAACAAGATTACATCCTGAGAATAACGAGTTGAATCGACAATTATACAAATATAACAATACTAGACAAGACAACTGCTGGGAGAAAGTTGTCTTGTTTTGCACTTTTAGGACCCATGCTATGGAGTTAGGAAAACAGATTTTAAAACTTTTTAATCATCAAGGAATAGTACTGGAAAACAAAAATATATATGCTTTAGGTCGCTTTGATAAAATCTCATCGCTGGGAACGATACAGAAAATCTATTAAAGCGAAATAATTGCAGTTGTAAAAGAAAGCGGTTACTTTAGGGTTGTTCTACGTTTGTTTGTTTTGGTCCCAATTATGATCGGAAAGGAGAAGACTTTACCGTGCCTCAGGGATAGAGAATGGAATTGAAATCTATGAGAATGCAAGGGTAACCATTAGCTATTTATGATGGTAAATAGGAGGCTTTGGGAATGAAAAAAACCATAACATGCTTGATTTTGTTTGGACTGCTGATGAGTATGTTGCCGTTCAAAAATGTGAGCGCTTTCGAAAATGCTAGGCTTACCCAATCGGCAACCGCAAGCTCCGTCGAAGATTCGAGTAAAGCGGCTGATTTTGCGATTGATGGTGACCCGCAAACTAGATGGTCCTCACAATATTCAGATCCGCAGTGGATAAGTGTAGATCTCGGTAGCACCACCAAAATCAATGGCGTTACGCTCAACTGGGAAGCCGCTTATGCGAAGTCATACCAAGTTCAGACATCGATGGATGATGGTCATTGGACTACCGTCTATTCCACCACGACTGGAGATGGAGGAATCGATAAGATATCTTTCGAAGCAACAGACGCTAGATATGTAAAAATGAACGGTATCGAAAGAGCTACCAGCTACGGATATTCCCTTTGGGAATTTGAAGTGCATTCAGCTGATGAACCGGAGGATAACTCACCTCCAACAGCCCCCTCCAACCTGACCAGTTCCTCAGTATCAGATACAACAGTAAGCTTGCAGTGGACGGAATCTACAGATAATGTAGGTGTTTCCAGCTACGACATCTACAAAGGATCAGATCTCGTAGGATCCATTGCGTCGACATCTTTCATCGTTACCGGCCTAACAGCCAGCATGACGTACAGCTTTTATGTGAAAGCCAGAGATAACGCAGGTAATGTGTCAGATGCAAGCAATGTGATTGATGTTACCACCAGCGTAGCTGACACAAATATTGTCTCAGGTGAAACTTATAAACTAACGGCACAGCATAGCGGAAAAAATCTGGAAGCAGGAGACTCAACTGCCGATGGAGCGAAGGTGCAGCAGTGGACGAACAACGGTAGTGCTCGGCAAAGATGGAAAGTCATTGACGTTGGCGATGGATATTATAAATTGATTGTGCAATCCAGCGGTAAAGCATTAACAGTGGCCGGAGGCTCTTCAGAAGATGGGGCTAGTGTACAGCAATGGACAGACAGCGATTTAACTAATCAAAAATGGAAAATGATTGACGTCGGCGGTGGATATTATAAGCTGCTTGTACAATCTAGCGGTAAAGCGCTGGATGTAATCGGAGGTTATACTAATGACGGGGCAAATGTGCAGCAATGGACGGATAACGGAAATGATCAGCAGAAATGGAAGTTTACGCTTGTTGACTCAACCCCTGATACAACGGCACCAACAGCACCAGCAAACCTGAAAAGCTACTCCAAAACAAACACTTCGGTAAGCCTTGTATGGACAGCATCAACAGACGATGTCGATGTCACCAGCTATGATGTGTATAATGGAACAACTTTGGTCGATTCAACCCCCACGACAAGTTATACGGTGACAGGGCTTAGCGCCAATACAACATACAGCTTCACTGTCAAAGCCAGGGATGCAGCAGGAAATATTTCAACAGCAAGCAATGTCCTAAAGGTTACGACGAATTCTACAACGGAGAATACAGGTTTTTATATTAATGGAACAACGCTTTACGATGCCAAGGGGAATCCGTTTGTTATGAGGGGAATCAATCACGCTTATACCTGGTATAAGGGGCAAGAGTCTGTAGCGATCCCTGCCATTGCAAAAACGGGAGCGAACACCATCAGAATCGTACTGTCGGATGGTCAGCAATGGACAAAAGATGATCTGTCTGCGATACAAAATTTAATCACTTTATCAGAGCAAAACAAATTGGTCGTTGTTCTAGAAGTACATGATGGCACAGGGTCTGACAGCGCTGCTGTATTGGATAATATCGCTAATTACTGGGTTGAAATGAAAAGTGCACTCATTGGAAAAGAAAGCACCGTCATCCTCAATATCGCGAACGAATGGTATGGAACTTGGGATGGCGGAGGCTGGGCGCAAGGTTATAAGTCTGTTATACCTAAGCTCAGAAATGCTGGCATCAAAAACACAATCATTGTTGATGGTGCAGGATGGGGACAGTATCCGCAATCTATTTTTGACTACGGAAAAGAAGTCTTTAATGCAGATCCGCTTAAAAATACGATGTTCTCCATTCATATGTACGAATATGCCGGAGGTAATGCCGCCACAGTAAAGAGCAATATGGATAATGTACTGAATAAAAACCTAGCTCTGCTGATTGGAGAATTCGGCATTAAGCATACGAGCGGTGATGTGGATGAGGCTACCATTATGAGTTACGCTGAGCAAAAGGGTGTAGGTTATCTTGCATGGTCTTGGAAAGGAAACAGTCCGGGTCTCGATTATTTAGATATGACCACTGACTGGCAAGGATCAAGCTTAACGGAACAAGGTCGTATTATCATTGAAGGTCCCAATGGTATTAGGGCGACATCAAAATTAAGCACGGTTTATAGTGATTCAGCCAACAAACAGTCATCCAGTAAACCATGAGTATTTAACGTTAGTCAACAATGTTCAGTACGAAAACAAGCTTTTTTTGTTGCATGAGCTGCCAGCTTACAAACAATAAAAGAATAATAAACAAGACAGTCTTTAACCAAGCAATTGACTTCTATAAGCTTTGTTTTGAGGCATTTGGGAACACGGATCAAGCCGATCATCGCAGGGCAAGTCGCCAATATGGGAGCAGACATTAAGTTACAAATGGAAAGCTTGACTACAAATCAATTGCGTGAAGCCGCAGATCATGTGTTAAGCTTTCCATCTTTCAAAGAAGCTGTTGCACAGAAGTCAATACTATATTTAATATATAAATTGGATGTAAGCTCGTCTATTGCAGCATATTAGGGAATTCGGTACAATTTACTCATACTACTTAAGAGTAAGCTGGAAGGAGAGAGTAAAGGTTGAAGCAGGAGTATTGTACACCGACTCAGCACCCAAAGTGGTTTGGACTGGCTGTTCAAGCGCTTGTTATATTGTCGCAGGAGGACAAAAGCATAGCTTGTCCAAGTATTGAACTCGCCAAATATCTTCAGTCGGAGCCTTCTTTGCTGCGCCGCATACTTTCCGTTCTCGCCAAGGAAGGGCTTATCGGAACCCGGGAAGGCCGTGACGGCGGGTACCACCTTAGGAAACCGGCAGAGTCTCTACGACTGGTTGATGTGTACGATGTATTCCGTTCAGACAGCAGGCTTTCCTTTGGTATTACCGAGACAGCTGGCACGCATCCGCTCGGTAAATGTATGAAATCTACGCTTGAGGATATTACCCAAGAAATGGACGATAGCATACGTGGAGTATTAAGCAAGTACACGATTGCTGATCTCGCCAATCAACTGGAAGCCAAGCTTTAGATGAACCTGGAAAAAGACGGTTGACAGCGGCTTGCTTAGATTTTATACTGTGCAATATAAACAACAGTTAAACGCAAGCCGCGCGCAACGTTAATTTTTAAGGTTATACTGTGTGATAATGAACACAGTTATACCTGTGCGCATAAGCGGAAATATTGTTGGAATTTTTTCAAGGCACTTCGTTTTAATAGGATTCAAACTTTGACTAATCGCTTAGTCTGGATTTAACTGTGCTGAATAAAAAACAGTATTTATTTAAAGGAGGATTCATAATGTCAACTTCAACTCATACTGGCCAGAGCTCCGCCTTGTTCGCCGATGTCATCCGCGAGCGCCGCTCTGTGCGTCATTACGACAAATCGGTTCGTCTGTCTCACGAGGAGATTAAGGATCTTCTGAAAGAAGCGACGCTTGCGCCTTCTTCGAGTAACGTTCAGCCCTGGCGCTTCTTGGTTATTGAGACAGAGGAATTGAAAGCAAAACTGCAGCCAATCGCCTACAATCAATCCCAGGTTACTGAGGCTGCTGCGGTGATCGTTGTGCTTGGTGATACGGAAGGATATAAGAAGCTCGATGAAGTTTTCGGCGAAGCAGTAAAACACGGCTATATAGCGGAAGATACCGCTAAATCGTTCGTGGAAAGATCGATTCATACGTATGTTTCATTGCCAGAGGAAACACTTCATAAAGTCATTCATATTGATGGTGGTATTGTATCCCAGCAGCTTATGCTGGTTGCACGTGCTCACGGCTACGATACCGTCGCGATGGGCGGCTATAATGCGGCCGAGCTTAAGCAATCGTTCGGTATTAGTGACCGATACATTCCAATCATGCTGATTGCGCTCGGTAAAGCGGCACAACCGGGTCATCAGACAACTCGGCTGCCGATAGACGATATCACATTCTTTAACGAGATGCCCGTTAACTAAAAACAAAACCCAACGAATTTAATTTTATGAATGAACAGAAGCGAGAAATGACAACTTAAGGAAGTAGTATATATTCACAATTTCCAAAGGAGGATATCTGTTATGGCTCACCAGAAGAGAAGGAAAGAAGCTGCATGGAAGTCACGAAAGCAAGAACAGCATCCCCATGGTAAAATCAAATCGCTCAAGGAATTGTCCAGCGAACAATATTGAGGAGTATACTACTTGGAAGAGAAGGGCTGTCGATGAAATTTATCGGCAGTCTTCTCATGGTGTGTGACCATAATGGCCCTTCATACAGGCAGCATCCAACAGTTTCATTTCAGAGTGTTCAGTGTTATTGAAGACATTGAGTTAGCCGTTCAACCCTGAAAATATACATCATATTTTCAGGGTTGTTTTTATTTAGCTTTCTTTGTCAAGGCGAAGAATTACTGCAATTCACCAATGCGTGTGGGCGCTATCGACTTTTGTACGGAAAGCCTGCCGATGGACGGTAGAGGATGTTCTTCGCTTGCAAGAAGCCATAAAGTGATGATAACGTTAGTTTGACGAAAGCTGAATTAGGATGGGAGTTGAAAATTCTTGAAGAAATTCGGTAAAATTTTGCTTATAGGTTTAAGCTTGGGGTTAGGCCTTGCAATCGGTAATGTGCAGACTCCTGCCGCCTCTGCCGCTGGTACCGAATATTATGTGGCGACAAGTGGTAGCGATTCCAACGCGGGAACAAGCGATGCGCCGTGGAAAACGCTCCAGCATGCGGCCGACACAGTCCCTCCGGGCAGCAAGGTCTATGTCCGAGGTGGTGTTTATAAGGAGAAACTGAAAATCACCCGCTCTGGCTCCGCCTCGCAAGGCCCAACCGTGTTCGCAAGCTATGGCACGGAAACCGCCATTGTTGACGGTACTGGACTATCTGTCAGTGGGAACGAAGGGTTAATCGAATTGGCCGATGTCGATTACGTCACCATCCAAGGGTTTGAAATCCGCAATTTTACCACTGCTTCCAAGAACGCAGTGCCTACAGGCATTTACGTTCACGGTGCAGGGGGGTTCATTAATCTGTCTGATAACAAAATCCACGACATCAAAAACACGGCCACCCCAACTGGAAAAGACCGGCTAGGCCGGGACGCTCACGGCATCGCTGTTTATGGCACGAAAGCTCCTGCATCGATTCACAACCTTACAATCAACAGCAATGAACTATACAATCTCGTGCTCGGCTCCAGCGAATCGCTTGTTTTAAACGGGAATGTGAACGGCTTTGCAGTGACCAGCAACCTCATTCACGATAACGACAACATTGGAATCGATCTGATCGGCTTTGAAGGAACCGCGCCGAATACTGCTTACGATCAGGTGCGGAACGGGGTGGTAAAAGGCAATCGAGTGTACAATAATTCGGTTCGAAATAACCCATCCTACAAGAGCGATGACAACTCGGCCGGCGGCATTTATGTGGATGGGGGCAAGGGCAACATTATCGAGCAGAATTACAGCTATAACAATGACATCGGCGTCGAAATTGCCTCCGAGCATGCCGGCAAAACCACCAGCAATATTACGGTCCGCAGTAACGTGATATATAACAACCGGTTGACCGGCATCGCTATGGGCGGCTACGATGACGAGCGTGGCTCAACGGTAAACAGCAAGATCGTGAACAATACGCTGTACAAGAACGATACATTGGACGACGGAAGCGGCCAGCTTTTGGTTCAGTATGATACACGAAACAACGTGATCAAGAACAATATTTTCGTAGCCAGTTCGACTGATGTGTTGATCTACAATGGATATACTCAAAATTCGGGCAATGTTGTTGATTATAATTTATATTTTGCACCTGGTGGCAGTTCGGGGGCCAACTGGACCTGGAAAGATAAAGAATATACAGGATTCCCCACGTACAAATCGGGAACGGGCAAAGATGCGCATTCTCTGTTTGCCGATCCTAAATTCGTGAATGCCACGAATGGCGACTTCCATTTGCAGTCTTCGTCACCAGCGATCAATTCCGGATCAACGGATAACGACATCATCGGAACCGAGGATATCGACAGGGAACCCCGTATGAAAGGGAAGGCCGTGAATATCGGTGCAGATGAGTGAAGCAAAACTAGAGTTTTTGTGGGGTTATGCAAAATCTGATTCTCTTGGAGTCCTGTGCGTGCTGATACTCCGTTGATGCAAGTGACGGATTGAGGCGGCTCAAATGAATAGCTGATTTATTCCAAAAGCCCTCTAGATGCGAGGGCTTTTGTCTTTATATATAGCATTCACAATTTGTGTATTTGCAATTTCCGTAGATCTTGATACACCATAATTGATAATGATAATTATTATCATTTAATTAGAGGGTCACATTATGATCACCGATTGCTTGTTGCTATGGAGAGGCATTCTAGGCGCAACATTATTTTTCTATAGAGAAAGGTTGATAGCATTGACTGCAAATAAACAATTAGACCGCTTCAGCTCGATACCCGTATTTCTCCATATATGATTGAATGATTGAACTTACTGTTTTACGAGTCCTCCAATACCGCAAGATCGAATTACAAAATTGTTAGGTTGATGTAAGGCAAATCGATAGCTTAGGCCAACCTGGCAGGATAAGATTAGAACAAACGAAAATAGAAATTTTTTAAAAGGAGAATCGAGATGAGGCTGTTTGAACTGTTGCTTTTATTGTCAAACGTCGGCTTGTTTTCATTAACCTTCCTATTAAAAAAAGGACGGCGTAGAATTCCAGTATTCGTTGCAAGCGGTATTGCCACACTTTTACTGGTCATTCATTGGACGGTGGAAGGATACAGAATTCAGCTATTTTTCCCATATTGCATAACGATCATTTTTTTAGCCATTTCAGGTTATAGCTATTTTAAAAAAAACGGTCAAAAAAAAATCCCACGATTCATGTTGGGTTCAGCTTATACCGCTATAGCGATAATGCTGGTCGTAACAGCGGGTCTTATGTATGCTTTTCCTGTATTTAAACTACCTGAACCGACAGGCGAATTTAAGGTAGGAACGCAAATTTTTCATTTCGTGGATACAAATAGGGAAGAGATTTTCGACGAATCCAGAGATGGTAAGAGAGAATTGATGGTTCAGGTCTGGTATCCGGCTCAAGCTAGCACTGGCAAGTATGCTCCCTTTATTCCCGATACCCAGATTTTACGTTATATGGCCGCGAACTATGGTCTTCCCGGGTTTACGTTTCAACACCTGAGGTACGTATCCAGTCATACTTATTCGGGGGCCGAAGTTTCTTCGGCACAGACTTCATACCCGCTGATCCTTGCGAATCCCGGCAACGGCTCTTCCAGGTTCCTCCACACCTCGCAAGCCGAATATCTCGCGAGTCACGGATATATGGTGGCAGTGATCGACCACACCTACAATACATTTGCAACCGAGTTTCCGGACGGTCGAATCACAACCAGCACAACCAACGACTTATTCTCGCCCGACCATGATTACCAGACGAGCAGAGGAAATCGCGACAAGTTGGGACAAGTTTTAACCGGCGATGTGGCGTTTGCGCTGGACCAATTCGAGCTCATCCAATCGGGGAAGATTCCAAGTCATTTAAAAGGAAAGATTGATCTCGGTCATGTCGGGGTGTTCGGTCATTCCATCGGTGGAGCGACGGCCTATGACGCTTCTTACGATCCGCGAATCGCAGTCGGGATAGACCTTGATGGAGGGCTTTATCGACTGCGTGACAGAGAGGGTCTGCGAAAGCCGTTTTTGTTCATCAACTCGGAAAGCTATTTCGAAAAATTAAAAATGGTAATGGATAATCGGGTCTACACGGATGCAGAGCTTAACCGTATGGGATCAACAAGAGAGTGGGAGGATCAAGTAACGGAAGATAAAAAATTGGAGCTTGAACGGATGCGTGAAACGGTTGACGAAGGGGGACAAGTCCTCTATATCGAAAATACGGAGCATTTGAATTTCGCTGACGTACAGTTCATTTCTCCGATTTTCAAAATGCTGGGCATTACAGGAAAGATTGCGCCCGAAAGAGCGAACTCCGTTATCAATGTCTATATGCTAGATTTCTTCGATAGGTATCTGAAAAATCAAGGCGGAAACTTAATGAAAGGACCGGATAGCCGCTTTCCGGAGGTGAAGTTCGTAACCTCGCTATTATAAATTACGGAACAGGCTACCGATTTTGATATGCTCCCCTTCAAGTAGACAGGTTTAATAAATAAACCGCTAATTGAAGGGGAGTTTTTCTTTGTCTAAAAAGAACAAATACAATGCCATGTATGCAAAGAGGAAGGGAGAATAAGTTCTATGAATTCCATGAAAGCGTTTGACATATTGGAATATCATTCTATAATTATGAACAGAATTGGACCTCACCGAGATGGAAAAATCCTGATTATTCCAGTCTGAATCGGATGAAGATGTTGTCTATTCTCAAATAGGTCGCTGCCTATGAGGAATAAGATAATTGCTAGAGCTGTTGTTCAATAAACAGCAAGCTCCATAATCAGGGGCTTGCTCTTTTATTTACCTAAGGAGAATGGGGCGGAATGACACTTAAAAAAAGAATCTTTTTATTGTTTTTTCTCAGCGCGTTTATTCCCTTTATCAGTATATTTGCAATTTCTTATTATACCATTGATTCTATTTTTGTGAATAAAATCAATGATGGAATTAGGAGCAATCTACAGCAGGTAACTTCATCACTGGAAAATTCAATTACCAATCTGAATCATGTTACTCAGCAATTATCATATAGCGGTACTTTAGGCAAAAAACTGGATGAAGTCTTGCAACCTTCCTCCAATATAATTGAATTGATTGAGGCTAGAGATGAATTAAAGAATGAGTTAAATGTTGTAACGTTCACTAATCCGAATATAGGCTTGACCTTATATTATTTCCAGAAAGAAGGCGCTACACAGTTCGCTAACTTTCCCATCAAAGATCGTTTTGCCCCTGAGTCTTTGCCTGTGCTTTTCAAATCTTATGGCATTGCGTACTATGGTCCCCATATCAGTATGAACCGATTTAATGACCAACTCGTTTTATCTGCCATGCGAAAGGTACAACTGCCTCAAAGGGACGATGTATATATTTACGTCGAATCCGGCTTTCGTCTTACACAGAATATACTAGGTTACAACCAATACCAAGGAGCTTTATCGCATTTGATCCTGAATGGTGAAGGTCAAATTGTTTACAGTGAAATTCCGGAAACGATGAAAGTGGGGGAGAATTTCTTCAGCTTATCAAAAAGTGCTGCAAAAGACGGAATATCCCGTGACTACCATTGGTTTAAGGAGGACTCCGCTCAGAATTGGAGCGTCATCTCGGTAATTTCGCAGGCTAAGTATCAACAGGAGAAAAACCAGTGGTTGCTTCAAATATTACTGGTCGCTTTATTTTTTCTCGGCTTTACTGTATTTCTTGCTTGGCTTCTGTGGAAGATGGTCTACAAGCCACTCGGTCTGTTCCATTCGGAAATTAACGGAATGTCTCAGAATCCACAAAAGGCAGGTAGCCAGACCCGCACTCATATTCCCGAGTTCGATTTTCTATTGGGAGAATTCTCAAATATGCAGCATCAAATCGGTGACCTGTTCAAGGAAGTGCAGCAGAAAGAGAAGATCCGTGCAGATTTGGAAGTGGAAAAATTGTTATATCAGATCAATCCTCACTTTCTGATGAATACGCTAGATACTGTACATTGGCTGGCCGTCATGAATGGACAAGGGGAGATTGACAAGTTGGTGCAATCCTTGAACAAGCTGTTGTATTACAATTTGGGTAAATTAGGGCAAGTATCGACGATGGAAGAGGAAATTGATGCGCTAAGACAGTATCTAGTCCTGCAGCAAATTCGATATGACTTTGAATTTGACGTGCGTATTTCAGCGGATGACCATGTGCTTCAAATACCTGTGCCTCGTTTTATTCTGCAACCGTTGGTTGAAAATTCTCTCTATCATGGACTGAGTGACGAAGGTTTTATTCAGATTGAAGTTACACTCACCAAAACGCTGAATATTCTGATACAGGATAATGGAGCCGGCATGACCGAGGAAGCGATTCAAAAACTCTTGAACAATCGTATAGCAGAACATAAAAAAGTAGGGATGGGCATCGGACTCAATTATGTTCACCGCATGTTGAGGGCACAGTACGGAGATCAAGCACAACTGGTGATCGAAAGTGAATTGGGTACAGGGACAAGTATTCTGCTCATACTTCCTATCAAAGGAGAAGATGTTCGGGGATGATTAAAGTATTGATTGTGGATGACGACAAATTGGTACGAAAAGGCATAAGCTCTGCGATGCCGTGGAATGAGTTCAATATGGAAGTTGTAGGAGAAGCAAGTAACGGGTTGAAAGCACTGGATTTTCTGAAATCTCAACCAGTCGATCTGATGTTGACGGATCTCGCGATGCCGGTGATGTCAGGTATTGAACTGATGCGAGCTGCAAGGCAACTCTATCCAGAGCTTCATATTGTCGTATTAACACTGCATCAAGATTTCGATTATATCCAGGAAGCGCTCAGGCTGGGAGCCATCGACTATATAGCCAAGGTTCAGCTCGAGAAGGAGCAATTCGAACACGTGCTGCATCGAATACATATCCGGATTGACGAGCTGGCGAATAAAAAACGAAAGCTGCCGCTGCTTAGTGAGACTAATGTCCATTACCGCCATGTGTATGCACTTGTTTCACTGGATCGCAAGTTAGGACAGAGCTGGCCGATTGAACCGACATCCAGTGTAGATGAGATCCGATGGGAGGTTGAACGGAACAGTTGGATGTGGGCGGCACCCATGGACTTAGAGGATCAACTGTTCCACAAACTGAAGGAATACCGGGACCAAGTTCCCCAAGGCGCCTTGCTAGTTATGTCCGATGTACAAGAGCGAACGTGGTCGCAAATCCAAAACTGGATTATGAATTATACAGAAACGTCCTTATTCTATGCATACGACCCTTATGATCCTGTCATTGCCGTTTCGATGAATGTGGAGGAATCATTTCCAATAGAACCGCAGGATGAAGATATGGATCGAATTAAGCAAAGTTGGTTTCTATCACCATGGACACATAACGACAGTTACTACAACCAACTGATTGAACAGTTCAAATCACTAAGACTGCAAAAAAGCCAGTTGATGGGATTGCTATACTCGATAGTTATGGAATGGAATCACCTTTTTGCCGAGACTACGCTTGGTAGAATCTCAATGATCCATTCTTTTCTATCGTGGTACGAGGTAGAAGCTTGGATCAAGCAGACCTCTGTGGACATTCGTAAGGCAGATGAACAGACCTCGTATTCACAGGAAATTGTAGACGCCGTGAAAAAAGCGATTATGATCATGCAAAATGATTTGGATCAAGCTTTTACTGCTTCAGGTCTGTCCCGGCAACTGAACATCAGCCGAAGCTATTTCAGTCAATGCTTCAAGGATCTGATGGGGAAAACCTTTAATGAGTACTCCCGTTTTATACGAATAGAGAAGTCTAAAGAGTATTTATTGAATACAAATAATCAGATTTTCTGGATTGCGGAGCGAGTGGGTTATACGGATGAAAAATATTTCAGCCGAATTTTCCGCGAGTTGACAGGCCTGCTTCCAAGTGAATATCGACAGCTGGGCAGAGGGGATAAAAAGCGTACTCTTTTATAATTCAGTCAAGCCGACAGATTCCTGATAGGAGCTGCCGGTTTTTTGTGCTTCACTTTGGTTAGTAAGTAAAGATAGACAAATGTATGTCGGCAGGTAGGATAAATGCTTACAAGCCAAGTATGACTTCACTGCCTGGCGTGAAACCGCATACATTTTTCTATCCAAACAGACGTTTAATCCCTATCTCGTTTTGTCTTCATCGAGTTTTATAATGAAAGCGTAAACAACAATGATAGAGAAATATTCACAACGAAGGGGAATCGAATGAGATGACAACTAAATGGTCCGTAAAAAGCAAATTGTTGACGAGACGTCTGGCCGTACTGTCGATATCTGCCCTAATGATTTCAACCCTTGCAGCCTGTGGGGCTTCATCCAACCCTCCCACTGCGAAGGAAGCGGGCAAATATGAGGTAACACCCGGAGACCCATTCAGTGCCTATAAAGACGAAATAACCGTCACGATGGGTCGTGTGACTACGGCCAACCCGAAGCTGCCGGCTGGAGATTCGTATGAGAACAATGCGTATACTCGACTGGTCAAAAAAGCGTTTAACGCTCAGATTAAAGACCAATTTGAAGCCAACGGAGAAGATTACAGCCGTCAGGTTTCGCTCGCCATCGCCTCTGGAGAACTGCCTGACATGATGCGTGTCGATTCCAAGGATGAACTCAAAGAACTGGTTGATAATGATCTGATTGAAGATATGACGGAAATTTACAAACAGTATGCCACAGATAATATCAAGAATATTTACGACTCTTATGAGGGCCGGGCGTTAGACAATGCGACGATAGATGGACGTTTAATGGCGCTTCCAGCTACTTCCCTAGATTCCGCACCAACCATGGTCTGGGTTCGTCAGGATTGGCTGGATCTACTGGGAATCCAGCTTGATGCAGACGGAGATGGTACCATCAAGCTGGAAGATGTGGAGAAAACGGCCGAGGAATTCTTGAAAAGAGATCCGGGTCAAACCGGGAAACCGGTAGGTATTCCCTTTGTGAACACCCTGAATACAACTGACTATAATGGTTCTGCCTATACCATGCTTGGAGTTGCCTCAACGAAGGGTTCATTCCCTCAGTATTGGATGAAGGGTAAAGACGGCAGCATTGTTTATGGCTCAACAACAGAGGAAACCAAGCAGATGCTAGGCGTCATGGCAGATTGGTTCAAGAGAGGCATCATCGATCCGCAATTTGGAACACGCACATTTGATGATATTACGGCACTGTACACCAACGGCCAATGCGGTATTGCTTTTGGACCATGGCATATTCCCGACTGGGGTCTGGGCAACGTGAAGCAGAAGGATAAGAATGCGAAATTCACGGCTTACACTTTGGAAGATGCAGATGGAAAGGTAAACGTGGCACACGCCAATCCAGCTAATCAGTTTATCGTTGTAAGAAAAGGATACGAACACCCGGAACTCGCCGTTAAAATCGTAAACCTTTTCTACGATAAACTGGCAAATGATAAAAATGTGGGAACATCTATGCCAGAAGCTGCCAAGTATCAAGAGAACGGCGTAGACGGTTCTACCAGACCGTTTAATATTGAAGTCAACTCGGCGACCTCGTTACTGGATGACTACTCTGATATCGTTCGAGGGATTAAAGGAGAGATAAGTTTGGATCAGGTCCGGACAACAGAATCAAAGAACAATATTAAAAGTATCCAGACTTACTTAAGTAATATGGATACGGATAACGTAACAGCCTGGTCGAAATATCACTCGCGTATCAACGGAGTGGGACTCATTGACAAACTGACACGGGAAAACAAATTCGTTTGGATGACACCCGCTTTCTCCGGAACTACACCAAGCATGAAACAGACATGGGCTAATCTGACCAAGATGGAGCAGGAATCTTTCATCAAAATTGTGACTGGCGCAGAATCTCTGAATTACTTCGATACATTCGTTAGCAATTGGAAGAAGCAAGGCGGTGACCAGGTAATTCAGGAAATTAAAGACGAGGTTGCATCCAAAAAATAAACAATCTTGAACTGCTAACAGGGCTGCGTATTGCAGCCCTGCTTTTAGGAAAGGGGTCCATCCATGAAACAGGGAAACGATAAAGCAAAAATCCTTTTCGGCACGGGTGCCATATATCATCTGATGATGCTTCCGGGTATTTTATTTTTGCTGGTATTCAGCTATGTTCCGATGGTCGGTGTCATTACGGCGTTTCAGGATTATATACCAGCCAAGGGAATGTTAGGCTCCAAATTTGTAGGGCTGAAGCACTTTATTTATATGTTTAAGCTGCCGGACATCGCACAGGTTTTTAGTAATACGTTGGTGATTGCCATTGCCAAGATTCTATTGGGAACAATGATGGCTATCATTTTTTCCATTTTGTTAAATGAGATCCGCATCAAATTCGTTAAAAAATCCGTGCAGACAATTGTTTATCTGCCACACTTTCTGTCCTGGGTAGTTCTAGCGTCCGTGGTTGTTAACATGTTCAGTTTAGATGGAAGTGTGAATCAAATTTTGGCCTTTTTCGGTCTGGAGAATATTAATTTTCTCGGCAGCAACACCTGGTTCCAGCCGCTGATTATTGGGACAGACGTGTGGAAGGAGTTCGGTTACAGTTCCATCGTCTATTTGGCTGCAATTACTTCGATTGATCCGGGTCTGTATGAAGCGGCAGGAATGGATGGAGCCAGCTGGTGGAGAAAAGTATGGCATATTACGTTGCCAGGCATGCTGCCTATTATCCTGCTCATGGGAGTGATGAGTCTGACCAATATTTTGAGTGCCGGCTTCGATCAAATTTATAATCTGTATAACCCAGTTGTCTATGAGTCGGGAGATATTCTGGATACTTATGTATATCGAATTGGACTCGTTGGGCGACAGTATAGCTTCGGTACGGCTGTTGGCCTGTTCAAGTCAGTGATTGGTATTGTTTTGCTATTGTCAGCCAACCAATTGGCCAAAAAATACACCGACCGAAAAATATTTTAAGGAGGCGATGCCTGTGTCATATTCTGTAAGCCAAAAAAATCGAATTGGCGGGTTAGTCATCTATGCCATCGTCATATTGCTGGCATTGATCTGCCTTCTTCCATTGTGGAATATCGTTGCGATTTCATTTAGCAGCAGCGAGGCTGTGTCAGCTAATGCTGTAGGTCTTATACCAGTCAATTTTACAACCGCAGCGTACACAAAAATTATCGATGATGCTCAGTTCTGGCGTTCCTTTGGCATATCTGTTCTACGTGTTGTGCTTACACTTCTTCTCAACATGATTCTTATTGTTCTAATGGCATACCCGCTCTCCAAGTCAAAAAGAGAATTTAAGGGCAGAAACATTTATATGAACGTCATGATTTTTGCCATGCTGTTCAGCGGTGGGATGATCCCGAGTTATCTATTGATCAAAAACCTCGATATGCTCAATACAATTTGGTCGCTTGTTCTACCAGGAGCTGTCCCTATATTCAGTGTCATCCTTGTCATGAACTTCTTCTCTGCTGTACCTAAGGCCCTAGAGGAAGCAGCATTCATCGATGGGGCGAGTCCGTTGCAGGTCCTGTTCAAAGTGTATGTTCCCGTGTCCATCCCTGCGCTGGCGACGGTAGCACTATTCAGTATCGTGGGAACGTGGAATGATTTCTTCAGCGGTTTGATCTATATGACTCAAGTCAGCAATTATCCGCTCATGACGTATATTCAGTCCCTTAACGTGAATATTGCGGAACTTCTTCAATCCGGCACCAACTCAGCACAACTCAGCAACTTGACTGAAATTTCAAACAAAAATCTAAATGCGGCAAAAATCGTAGTCGCTGTCATCCCGCTACTGCTGATTTATCCGTTACTTCAAAAATATTTTGTGACTGGAATTGTTGTAGGATCGGTAAAAGAGTAATCACAAAAAGAGATGACCCTGATAAATTCAAGGATCATCTCTTTTTATATAAAATAATTGAACACAAAAAATAGCTATGATATAATCGATAGCGTTATTGACAAATCATATAAACAACCGAAAAAATATTATCCCTATTTTTATAGTACATCTAGAACTTTGATTTGTCAATGTTTTTTTACCCCCCCCAGAAAATAGAAAGGAAGGTGGAATGTGCAATCAGGCTGCGTACATAATCAAGCGGTTTTGAGAAGAAGTACGCGGCGACTTACTTCGGCGGTGACTAGGCATGATCATGATTGTTCGCTTTTTTCTCTATATTAATGGTTAGGAGAGATGTTGAATGAATTCACTGGTTCTCGATTTTCAAGAAATGGATAACACTCAGCTTTTGCTTGTTGGTGGAAAAGGATTGCACTTAGGGGCATTAACCAAAATGGAAGGAATACAAGTGCCAAAAGGGTTTTGTGTTACAGCATTGGGATATCAAAAAGCCATCGAACAAAACGAAATAGTTCATGCTTTTCTGGATCAGCTAGCTACGCTTAAAGTAGAAGATCGAGAACAAATTGATGATATCAGCAAGAAGATTCGACAGGCCATTATGGAAGTAGCCATTCCTTCTGATGTTGTTAAAGCAGTTGTTCACTATCTCTCCCAGTTTGGTGATGAATATGCTTATGCCGTGCGTTCTAGTGCGACTGCTGAGGATTTGCCGCATGCTTCTTTTGCTGGTCAACAAGATACCTATTTAAATATTATCGGCAAAGAATCCATCTTGGAGCATATCCGCAAATGTTGGGCTTCTTTATTTACGGAACGCGCGGTAATTTACCGAATGCAGAATGGATTTGATCACAGTCAAGTTTATTTATCTGTCATCGTTCAAAGGATGGTGTTCCCACAGGCTTCAGGGATTTTATTTACCGCTGATCCCATCAATGGCAACCGAAAGCTGCTCTCTATCGATGCAAGTTTCGGACTTGGAGAAGCGCTGGTCTCCGGCTTGGTATCTGCAGATTGTTATCAAGTACAGAATGGGGTAATCGTCAGCAAGAGGATAGAAACCAAAAAAATGGCTATTTATGGACGGAAAAAAGGCGGAACAGAGACCAAGCAGCTCAATCCTGATCAGCAAAAGACGCAAACCCTTACGGATCAACAAATTTTACAACTGGCACGCATTGGAAGACAGATCGAAGAACATTTCGGCTGCCCCCAAGACATCGAATGGTGTTTGGCTGATGATATATTTTATATTGTCCAGAGCCGGCCGATCACCACTTTATATCCCATTCCTGAAGCAAATGACCAGGAGAATCACGTGTATGTATCTGTCGGCCATCAGCAAATGATGACTGATCCTATTAAACCACTGGGAATATCTGTTTGGATGTTAACAGGTGCCACACCCATGTTTAAAACTGGTGGTGGAAGGCTGTTTGTGGATATCACGATGGGTCTGGCTTCACCAGATGGCAGGCAAAATTTATTGGATGTTTTAGGACACTCCGATCCGCTCATAAAAGACGCGCTTATTACCATCATAGAGCGGGGAGATTTCATAAAATTGGACCCATCTGACAAAAGCGAACCGGGACCCGTTAAAAGCCATAAGGGTATGTCGTCTGCGGATATTCTGGCAGAAGCAGGAAACGACCCGGCAATTGTTGCCGATTTGATTAAGAGTAGTGAGACATCGTTATCAGCTTTAAAACATAACATCCAAACGAAATCAGGATTGGATGTATTAGATTGTATCCTGGAAGATATGCAGCAACGGAGGCAGCGTGCGTCAGATCTGAAAAACTTGAGTGTGATTATGTCCGCCATCCATGCTTCAGCATGGATCAATGAAAAAATGGATGAATGGTTAGGTGAAAAAAACGTAGCAGACGCACTTTCCCTATCTGTACCTAACAACGTCACTTCTGAAATGGGTATGGAGCTACTGGATGTTGCAGATGTGATTCGTCCCTACCCGAAAATAATTGAGTATTTACAACAGGTAAAGGATGATAACTTTTTAGAAGAACTGGTTCAATTCGAAGGTGGACAGCAGGTGCGTGATGTTATTACTGCTTATCTAGACAAATATGGAATGCGATGTGCCGGGGAGATCGATATTACAAGAACACGCTGGAGTGAAAAACCAAATATATTGGTACCTATGATCCTCAGTAACATCAAAAACCTTGAGTCTGGCGCTAGTAAACGAAAATTTGAGCAAGGGCAACAGGAGGCAATGAAAAAAGAACAGGATTTATTAGCCCGATTGAAACAATTACCGGATGGTGAACAAAAAGCTGAAGAGACAAAACAAATGATCGACCAGATCCGAAATTTCATCGGTTATCGTGAATATCCGAAATACGACATTGTTAGTCGCTACTTCATTTATAAACAGGCTTTACTAAAGGAAGCGGAACGACTCGTACAAGCCAACGTTCTTCATGAAAAAGAAGATATTTACTATCTCGCTTTTGAAGAATTGCAGGAAACCATACGCACAAATAAACTGGATTACCAGGTCATCGACAAACGCAAAGACGAGTATAGATTATATGAAAAACTAACTCCGCCACGTGTTATCACGTCTGATGGCGAAATCATTACGGGTCAGTACAAACGAGAAAATATCCCCGCTAAAGCTATTGTAGGCCTCGCTGTTTCTTCGGGTGTTGTAGAGGGGCGGGCACGTGTGCTCCTGAATATAGAAGGGGCTGATCTGGAAGATGGCGATATACTAGTCACCGCCTTTACTGATCCCAGCTGGACTCCATTGTTTTTATCCATAAAAGGGTTGGTTACGGAGGTGGGCGGACTGATGACCCACGGAGCTGTTATCGCACGTGAATATGGCTTGCCAGCCGTTGTCGGAGTGGAGAATGCGACCAAACTGATAAAAGATGGGCAACGAATTCGCGTGCATGGAACAGAAGGGTATATCGAATTTTTGTAATGGATAAATAAGGGGAAACGATAGCGACTGGAAGGAGCTCACCCAACAAATTGGGCCGACGCATGAGGAACTTCATCGTTATGGCTCCCTTTATGAAGTATATTCATGCTGGCAATGGACAACGCTTAGGTTAAATATTATCTTATGCGGGAGGTCATCGCTTCTTGAAATTTGAACTAGGACGTTGCTTACTGAGTGAACGATTGATGGAATCTGGAAAGTCAGCAGAATGGCTGGCAAAAGACTTGCTTTTTAAACCGGAACGAGTTTACGACTTTATTGAAAACAAGAGAGTGATGCCACTCAAAATTGCCATATCAATCGCCGATTCCATCGGTTGTGATGTTCGTACATTGTATGAATTAATTCCGAATGATAATGAAGTAAAGGGAATTAATGGAATAAGTGGCAGGTTCCATTAAGACAACAAATGTGATCCATTAAACTATAACGGCAAACGCTAAATTAATAAAAAAAAGGAGCTGATCAACGTGATCGGCTCCTTTTTTAACGGGCAGAATTTCCTTAGAAAGTGAGTGAATAAATTCCATTATTATAATCAGAACCTTTTTTTCATTATCGAGAACACGAATTACGCACACCTTCTTATATTTTTTTGCAAATCAATTTTCGAATGATTCAGACCTAGTCATATAAGATAGTTGACAGTTTGTCATGCGGTATATGTGACAGGCCCAAGTACGATGTCATCAAAGCTTGGCGGTTTTATCACTGTTCAATTTAACAATATCGGAGGTAAGGTGAGGGGGTAAAGCAGAACAACATTCTAAAATAATGGAGCGATTGCGTTATGAAATCATTCACCATTCGAAAAGGAGTGAAATATGGCAGATTTTCAATACCATTCCGACCTATTTGCCACTCTGATACTTACCTCATCAAAGTTTAAGTGTTTCTTATTGGCTTACTATTTTTGGTCGCACTTATATATGAAAACTTGAGCGAGCAGCGATGTGGATCAAATTGTGTGACGGACCCCCAACCCGAAACAAAAATTAACTTTTTTTTAAGAATCTCTTTACGTTTAATTAAGATTTGTTTTTCATACTTAATCATGTACAGTAGGCAACCGGATGTATCCGGCCCTGCCAGTACTTCAGCCCGTATGCTCTCTTGGTTAAATCCTCTATCATTAAGTTAACAGAGATAAGGAATTCACATAGAAATATTATTTCAGTTTGACAATTTCAATGGAATTTGTCGATTAAAATAAGAATGAGGGATGGTTGGATCAATGTTGCTTCGTTTACGCAAATCTTCAATGCAGGCAGTCTGGATGGTGTGGGAAAGAGGGTTCGATTGGATTTCACGCTTTCGCGGATCGCATACATCGCACTTTGGAATTTGCAAAGTCATGATTAAGAAACACCGAGGGGAGAGCATCGTCTGTGCGGACTCCACCATCATCGATAGAGGCGATCTGGTCGGAGAACTCCATCTCAATAATGAAAAGATTCTGATGCTGATCAAATCCGAAGACTCAGACCGCGCGGCGCTCATGACGGCCCGGCTTACACGGAAATCCATGCAGCAGATCAGCGAGGCATTCGCAAGTCAGCCGGAGTTCAGAGAGGTGAAGGCGTTAGTCGCCATTACGCTGCTTCATCGTGGTTTGATACATGGTCTTGGTTTCGAACAACAGCCGATGAAGTCCGATCTGTTTCAACGCATTACAACGGCTTATCTACGATTGTTGTTATCCGTCATGCACCCTGAAGGCAAGAAGCGGATTGGCCGCAAGACCGAACAATTGATACCGATGATGCTGATTCACTCCCGCAGCTCGCTGAGGAACCGATTTATGACGATGAAGAGACAGTCCGTTTCAAAGGAGTTATGTCTACCCAAATCAAGATCCAATTAATTAAAAACAAAAGAAACTAGGAGCGTGGTGGGTAAGTTCCTGGAGGCGGTATGGAGTTGAAACACAGCGACTGGAAACCCATACCACCCAAAGGTAACCTATTTTTCATCATGCTCTGTAACAAAGGCGGGAAGGCATTCATGGATGAAATTATGGAATTTTTACAGAACTTCGGAGCGACGGGACTTTTTATTCACGCTATGCTCGATGCGATTATCTTCCCTATCCCGGCGTTCTTCCTGCAGCTTTCTTTAAGCGCGATGCAACCGGAGTCGGCTTTATGGCTCGCTACGGTTGGCTTTGCCGGAAGCCTGCTTGGGACACCGATCGGTTATGGGATCGGCAAGCTGTCGGGAAAGCATGTTTTAGGCAGTGTAATGAAGAAAAAATGGCTGGATTCGGCAAGCGACTTATTTGCCCGCCGTGGCGAGGCCGCAATCCTCATCGGATCGTTCACTCCGATCCCGTTTAAGATATTTACGATTTTATCCGGATGCATGAATTATACGTTATGGAAGCTGCTCAGCTATGCGGCCATTGGCCGGGCGGTGAAGTTTTATGTAGTCGGTTTTCTCTTCTATATATATGGCCGCGCGGCAGAGAATATGGTGAACCAAGTTCTCACGATTATGCTGGTGGGCGTTGGTATAGCGATTGCGGCAATATGGTTCTTAATACGGAAGCTGTCTGAGCGGAGGAAGATAAGGGTGGAACATCAATCTATGAAAAAAAAAGGGAATGGAGGCGGAAAGAAGGATGCAGTGGATAAGGCAAATTGATCAAACGATGTTCTTCTGGTGCAACCATCGGCTGAGTAGTCGGGTCTTGGACCGATTGTTCGGATGGATTACCCATTTGGGCGGAGCTTTATTTACCATCATTTGCGCAGTATCCTTGGCATGGTTCGCCGAGGGGGAGTTCAGCAGAATCGGGCTGCAAAGCTTGATCGCACTGGCCGTTAGCCATATCGTTGCTGTTCTGATCAAGAGAAAGGTGCGCAGAGACCGGCCTTTCCGCAAGCTGGAGCAGGTAAAGGTAGGCAAATTCCCGTTGAAAGATTATTCCTTCCCATCCGGCCATACAACCGCTATTTTCGCCCTGGTTACACCTTTTATGTTGGCCTCATCGCCGGCAATTATGCTTGTCTTGATTGGTCTGGCCTTGTTGGTGGCCATATCCCGGGTTTACTGGGGCTATCACTATCCAATCGATTGTGTGGCTGGTGGGATGGTCGGATTCCTAACGGCGGTGCTGGTTATTTTGTTCATACATAGTTAAATTTCACGAAGGAGGCGATTGTTGATGAATAACATAAAACGGGAAAAGCTGCTGATTTTGTCCGGCGCGCTCGGGGATGGACATATGCAGGCGGCCAAGGCGATTTTGGAGGCATCGGTGTTGTACAAACAGGGAGTAGAGGTGGTCGACTTTATGCAATGGATCCATCCCCGCATGCATGTGGTTGAACGGTATTGCTTCCTGCAATGGGTGAAGCATTTTCCCTCCTCATACGGATATATGTATCAGAAGACCCGGACGGACAGTACACTTACTTTCTTCCTGAAGCATTTTCTCACAACCAGCCTACAGCGGCTGCTCAAACTTCTGAATGAGGAACAGCCGACGTTGATTGTCAGTACGTTCCCGCTGGCATCAGCCGCCATTTCCTTGCTTAAGGAAAAAGGGATGACGGATCTGCCTGCGGCAACAGTCATTACTGACCATTCCGATCACAGTTATTGGATACATCCGTTTACGGATCTGTATCTGGTCGGCTCCGAAGGTGTGCGTGCAGCTCTGCAGAGAAAAGGCGTTGCTGACCACAAAATTGCTGTAACGGGCATCCCTGTTCGCCCATTCTACAGTCAGACCGACAATAAAGACCGGCTGCGCGAGAAGCTGGCCTTGCCTCTTGACGCCTTTGTCGTGCTGGTGATGGGGGGCGGTTGCGGGATTATCGATAAATCCTTCATAGAGCAAATGCAATCTGACTCTTTTCCCCCTAACGTGCAATTTGTGATCGTATGCGGACGCAATGTGAAGCTGCTGAACCGTTTGCATGAAGCGCTGGGAGACAGGGATAACGTCATGCTGACAGGCTTCCTGGAGGGAATCCATGAATGGATGGCGTCCGCAGACGTATTGGTTACCAAGCCGGGCGGACTGACGACCTCCGAAGCGCTGGCGCTTCAGCTTCCCATGCTGCTGCTGGAGCCACGAATGGGGCAGGAAAAGGATAATGCTAGTTATTTGATTCAAGCGGGAGTAGCGTATCTATGTCAGAATGACAATTTGGAGGATCAGCTTCAGCGGCTGGTTCAACAGCCTTCCCTATTGGAAGAAATGAGGGAGAATGCAGGGCTGTGCAGACAGCAGGATTCCGCCAGACATGCGGTCATGCAAATTCTGAGCATGCAGAACGATACCCAGGAAGAAAAATGGGTTTGCTCCTTGCAGCAATATGCTTAAGCTTAATTTTCACTAAGGGGGATAAAGACGTTGCTTGTTAAATATTTGTTGATTGGGCTCATAGGCTTCATCAGTCTGTATATGCTAATTCCCAGTTTTCTGCCAAGAATAGTCAGATTGGGAGCCTTTCGTAAGGGAACGACCAAGAACCAGGTAGCGTTCACATTCGACGATGGGCCGCATCCGAGGTATACACCGGAATTATTGGATTTATTGCAGGATTATCAAGTGAAGGCCACATTCTTCGTGCTTGGCTCGCAGGCGGAACTGCACCCGGATCTAATCAGAAGAATGGATCGTGAAGGTCATCAGATTGGAATCCACAATTACGCTCACACCTCCAATTGGCTGATGCTTCCCTGGACGGTGCGGCGTGATCATATGAAACGGACCGCAGATATTATTGAATCTATAATTGGAAAAAGGCCGAATCACTATCGTCCGCCATGGGGGCTCATGAACGCTTTCGATTTCTTTCATCCCAAATCGTACCGCATCGTACTCTGGTCCTTGAAGGCGGGGGATTGGCGCAGCAGGAGCTGCCGCAAGAAGCTGAAGGCAACGCTGCTGAACGGAATTACGGACGGATCTGTTATTTTACTGCATGACAGCGGAGATACGCCGGGAGCGGACCGTCACGCGCCATATTTTATGCTTCAGGCTCTGGAGGAAGTACTACATCAATTACAGGGACGCAACTTGCAATTCGTTCGTCTGGATGAAATGGCTTGACAAGTGAAATGAGGTGACAATAGTGGGACAGGAACCACAAATTTTAATTTTAACGGCCGATTACGGAGAAGGTCATCATCAGGTGTCCAAGGTGTTGCAGCAAAGCTTGATTCGCAATGGTTATAGCCAGGTGGCGGTTGTCGACTTGTTCCGGGAAGCTTATCCTGTGCTGAACAAAATAATCCGCTTTCTATACCGGCAAAGCCCGCATGCAGCCAGCCTAGGCATTCCCTATTACGGATGGATCTACCATCTGACCAACCGGCTTCCCATGAAGGGAAAGATTGCGGCCTGGATGAACAGTCTTGGCGGCGACAGGCTCAAGAAAATCATCTTCCAGTACCAGCCGGAAGTCATCATTTATACATTCCCATTCGGCAGCTTGCCAAGCAGCGAGGCATTATCTGCGATCCGTCCCCGGACTGCTGTTGTCATAACAGACTTTGACGTTCACCGAAGATGGCTGTTCGCCAAGCCGGATCACTATTTTGTCCCTGCCAGCGACGTCAAAGAGGCCATGGTCAGGCAGGGCGTCCCCGAGAGTCGTATTACCGTGACCGGAATTCCGGTCAGGGAGTCATTTTATGATGCGGCAATGATCGGTTCCAGCTCCGTTAAAGAGGCAGATGAGCATGTGATTCTGCTTATGGCCAACGTCTGCGGCACATTACAATCGCTATCGAGGCTCATCGGGAAGCTGCTACTCTTGTCAGGCGTCCGCATTCAAGTGATTTGCGGCCGGCAGAAAAGATGGAGACGGAGACTTGCGGAGAGCTGGGCGGATGATGCAAGAGTGGATGTATTCGGCTTCACCTATCAATTGCATGTTTTGATGAGCAGTGCCTGCTGCGTCATCACGAAAGCGGGAGGCGTTACACTATCCGAGACGATTCAGGCCGGGGTTCCGATTTTCATCCTAAATCCGTTTCTGGGGCAGGAGAAGGAGAATGCCTTGTATTTGCAGCGCAAAGGAGCGGCAGCCGTGGCCTTTACGATTCATGATCTGGTGTTGCAGATACAAGCGATGATCTCCTCTGAGCCGATCAAGCAGTCAATGATGAACGGGCTGCTCGCAGCAAGGCAGAAAACGTCTGCGGACCATATTGTTCGGCATTTGTTTCCTGAGGCAAGCCCCTTAAGAAGGGGTGGAATATGATGAGCGGGAGGAGCGCGTTCAAGCTTTCTACTCTGATGCTGTTCACGGTGCTTTTTTGCACAGAGTTTGTCCGAAGCGCTTTCTTGTTCTCGTTCCTGCCGAACTTTGCCGTCAACGAATCGGGGCAAACCGTTGCTTTGGTCGGTCTTGCCGTCTCGCTTCATTATACAGCCGATACGCTGATTAAATGTGTGGCTGGATATTTGCTGGACAGGTTTTCGCTGCGCTGGCTGCTGCCCGCCACTTTCGTCCTGATGCTGTCCGGACTAGCCGCTGTGTTCTTTAGTCCATATGCCTGGGGGCTCGTTGCCGGTTCCGTGATGCTTGGGATGGGGGCGTCGCCTATATGGCTCATTTGTCTGGAGAAAATCCGGCTGACGGAGCGGGCAGCCCAGATTGGGGCGATATACACCGTGTGGCTGGCCTGCATCGGTCTGGGGCCGATCACAATCAATCTCACCTTCGATTATGGCTTCGTACCTGCCTTCCGGCTGATGGCTGCGCTGCTCGCCGTCGGCTGCATTGCATCGTTCGGGATTAACAGAACAACCCCCTTGCATCTCCAGAACGTCAGCTTTGCCGAACAAGCGACAAGACTGCGAAGAAGACTCGTTCAGCTGAAATGGCTACTGCCAGGCATGGTTCTGCAGATGACCGCCGCGGGACTGCTGCTGCCGATACTGCCCGGTTTTGCCGCTGACCATCTCGGTCTGAGCCAGCCGCAATATTCGATAATGCTCATATTCGGCGGGGCCGGTGCGATGCTGTTTCTGGTCCCGATGGGGAAGCTGGCCGATCGATGGGGGCACAAGCAAATGCTGTTCGCCGGTTTCGTATCGCTTACGGTCATATTGGCTCTGTTAATCATATCCATGCCGCCGCCTGCATTAACGATGCTGTTTGCCTTTATGCTGGGATTGTCTTACTCAGCCGTGCTTCCGGCCTGGAATGCGGTGCTGTCGTACCTTGTTCCGGAGGATCAGAAGGGGACCGGGTGGGGAGTACTCTCAGGGATTGAAGGGCTCGGTATTATGATTGGTCCGGTCATCGGGGGATGGATAGCCAGCCAGTATACGAATGAAGCAGCCATTAGCATCAGCGCTGCTTTACTGGCTGTTCTTGCACTTTTTTATTTAATTTTGCCGCAAAACAAGCTTGTCTCGGCTCGCGGGACATTGCAGCACAAGAGGGAGAATGCTCATGGACCTGATCGGGTTAGTTGAACAATTGTTTCACGAATATGGATACCTGGTCTTGCTCATCGGCTTGCAGCTAACTTCATCGCGCTCCCCATTCCGCCGAGCAACAACACTTTGACCTATATCGGTTTCTTAGCCTCTAAAGATGTGCTTCATGGGCTGCTGGCTTTTCTCAAGCAGGACTCCTACGATTGCAATCAAAAAAGAAAGTACACTAGTTTATCCTTGCTAACTAAATTGTATGAGCTCTATCAAATAACATAGTTAGAACAACAACTCATTCTGGGCATGTTTCTTTGCCTATCGGTAAAGGTTGTCGTCCTAACACCTTTTGTACTAGAGATCCTTATCTTAACAAGCACGTCATATAAGACAGTTGATAGTTTGTCATGCGGTATATGTGACAGGTCCAAGTACGATGTCATCAAAAGTTTGGCGGTTTTATCACTGTTCTATTTAACAATATCGGAGGTAAGATGAGGGGGGAAAGCAGAACAACATTCTAAAATAATAGGAGCGATTGCGTTATGAAATCATTCACCATTCGAAAAGGAGTAGCACTTCTGACGGGCAATCATTCTGGGGACATGCCGGCCGTACTTTCGGATTTGAATCAAGAGCCTTCGGATCTTTAGGCGGGCAGCGTATTTTGCTAACGTGCATCAACTCGGTAGCCCCGGAAGTGGAGCCGGCTCACAATAAAATAATCGATAAGGAGTTTGGCCGTTAAGTTTAAAGCCGACATCGCGCCCTTTATTTGAGGGCGAATGTCGGTTTCTGCTATAATTAACCGTCGTTTTATGCAATCGAGGCACGTATGTCCGCATTCAGAAGAAAACGATTTCAAAATAGATAAGATGTACTAGGGACATAACGACGGCGTATTTTATATTCGGTCGGTGAGCTCTACTATCAAAATTCTGTAACTTGACTTTTAAAAACCACAAATATAATAACTGAAATATTACATTTGTAATACATGTGGAAATGAGAAGAGAGGAGGACATCGGGTATAACCTGCTGGCAGGGGTACAAACAGGCGATATATTTTTAAGGGGAGAAGGTTAAATCTTGAAAAAATACGTATTAAATACAAATGGAATAGCTTTATTTGCGATGACACTCTTTCTTGTGCTGCTCGTTGGCTGTACAAAACAGGGGGCTTCAACTCCGCCGACTGAAAAGGAGCCGCCAAACTCAAACGCAGCGAATGTGGTTTTTAAACAGCTTGAAATCAAGTTTGACGCGCGGCTGGGCGTATATGTTATTGATACGGGAACAGGGAAAGAGGTTGCCTATCGGGCCGATGAACGTTTTGCCTATGCATCCACTTACAAGGCACTGGCAGCAGGCGCGGTCCTGCAGCAGAAGTCTAACGATGAACTGGGCAAAGTCATTAAGTTTGCCAAGGATGATCTGGTCACGTATTCACCGATTACGGAAAAGCATGTGGATACCGGGATGAATCTCAAGGAAATCAGTGATGCGGCTATTCGTTATAGTGACAATACGGCAGGAAATTTGCTGCTAAAGGCGCTCGGCGGGCCCGAAGGGTTCGAAAAAGCGATGAGAGACAACGGTGACACTGTGGTTATGGCCAACCGTTATGAGACAGAGTTGAACGAAGCGATTCCTGGGGACCACCGTGATACGAGTACACCCAACGCCCTTGCCAACAGCTTAAAAGTGCTGACGTTTGACGATTCTATGCCTAATGACAAACAAGAACTGCTTATCGGCTGGTTAAAGGAAAATACTACCGGTGACGAACTAATTCGGGCGGCTGTGCCAGAGGGCTGGGTAGTTGGTGACAAGACAGGCGCAGGAAGCTATGGCACACGCAACGATGTTGCCATCGTATGGCCTCCGGACAGGGAGCCGATCATTATTGCTGTAATGTCCAGCCGTGATACCAAAGATGCAGAGTATAACAATGCCCTAATCGCTGAGGCAGCCAAGGCGGCCTTTAAGGCTCTGGAGTAAGCGTAGCAGAGCTGCTGGGTAAGTCGATAGGGCTATTTAAAGCAAGCACAAAAGGTCGAGACAAGGGGAAACATGCTCCTGTTCTCGACCTGTTTGCCAAACAGGGAATCGTAAGAATTCCTCTGGATTAGAGTATTCCCCTATGACCATATAAGTACGTGTTCCAAAAGTACCCCCTAATTAGTGCGAGTTCAAAAAAGCTTATAGAATCTCTACAAACTCATTTCAGTGTAGAACCCCAGTCATACGGATCACTGTGGTCAGTGTAAATACCCTTCACCACACGATAGGCAAGCTTGGGTTTGCGATATTCGTTAACCAGCCCCTTGTTATTGAAGGAGCGTGCCGGTCTCTGAAGTGCGGTTGATGGCTCAGAAGTTGGCCCCGTGTATCTGCAAATTGCCAAACGTAAGTGCCACTAATCTTCGGGTCGCTTCGGAAGAGCTTCAGCGACTTGCCGAGCAAATCAGCTTGATAATCCTCGCTGAATAAGCGCGGTTCCCAGCCAGAATCTCCATATACACCGGATCCACCAAATTCGGTCATGAGCACCGGGGTATACTCGGCTCCATATTCATTGCAACGCTCATGAAAGACTTTAAGCATCTCCTCAAACTCGACATGTCCGAAGTACCATCCACCATAATAGTTAATCCCGATGACATCGAATAGTCCAAGACAGATGTCTGTCATAGGGTACATCGTGGCAAAAGCAACCAGTCTGGATTGATCCTTTTTTCGAACGAGCTCGGTCAATTTGACAGATAGAACATAAGCCTGCTGAGAGCGTGTATCAATCTCGTTGTGTACAGACCAGAACAGGATTGAAGGATGGTGAAAATCTCGCTCGATCATCTCATCCATCATGGTCAATGCTCGTTGCACGAAGAGGGGATCATCTGTCTCCTTGGCGGGAAAAGCAGCGCCCCAAATCGGAATTTCGCTCCAGAAGAGGATACCTTGCTCATCAAGCAGGTCGAGCCAGTACTCACTCTGCGGATAATGTGACCCGCGTACCGTGTTGCATCCCATCTGACGGATAATATCCAGTTCTTTGGTCATCAATTTGTTGGGAAAAGCGAAACCCCATTCGGGGTGTTCTTCGTGACGGTTAACACCCTGCAGGTAAAGTTCCTTGCCATTTAGCAGAATCTTCTTGTCCCGCGTCTCTACGGTACGGAACCCAATGCGATCTGTCAGATCGTCCTGACCCACGACTGCTCGAATCATGTATAGGGCAGGATCTTCCTGATTCCAACGCTGGAGGTCTGACCATTCTTGTTCCAGCACAAGTTCCGTGCTACCCTTAGCTGGAAGGTAAGCGTTTTGATTTTTAAATATCTCATTATTCCGATAGAGAGAAACAGGGACATCAACGGGTTTATCTGACATCGAGCGGAGCTTGAGCACGATTCGGGTATCTGCACTGGAATCTCCGGTCATCTCATAGGTAATGCGCATTCCCTCAATCCATACATCTCTACGATATGATAGGGTAAGGTGTTGGTCCCCAGAGTGCTGTCTGTGCGGACAATGAGTTCGTGTACACCAGAGGTAACATCCTGAATAGTAAAGTCAAAAGGAGTGAATCCACCATAATGGTACCCTAAATGCTGTCCATTCCAATATACATCGGCATGTCCCATGACAGCGTGGAACAGTAGACGCAGATGGCTGGGATTGTCAAGGGTTACCCATGTCCGGTACCACGCAACACCTTCGTATTCGTATTTGCCGAGCTCGTTATTCCAACAGCCTGGCACAGGCACACGATCATGATTGGAAGGGAAATTCATATTCCACTCTTCAGATAATCCAACATTATTCTTGTCAAAAACGAAATCCCATAATCCATCAAGCTGTTGGGATTCCCTAAGTCGATGCTGCTGAAACGTTCGAATCATATTCATCATCTCCAGTATATTTTTGCAATAGAACATCATGGATGGCCTGTATGTTGGGAGTGTAGCATTGGTACCAAGCCAGCGACAATGGCAAAAACAATCTTCATCATTTGTCATAAATGATACTATTAAGGAAAGGAGGAATTTATATGGACTACGCCTTGGGAAATATGGTAGTGCATATCCATTGGGTAATCGCTAAGCCCTTGCCAGGCTGGGAAGATATACGGCAGACGGTATCAGGACATACCTTTTATTACATTTACAGTGGGAAGGGAACCTTTCGTTGTGAGGAGAGTGATCTAGAGGTTAGCGGGGGAACATTGGTATACCTATGGCCTGGTCTGCCTCTTTACATGAAATCGTCTGATGCACATCCACTCCGAATGACGATGATACTGTTTGATTGCGCTTCGCTCATAAAAAATGAGAACGAATGGGATACGCCAAAGTCGATTGAGCGGCTGCGGCTTCCATTTATTATGCCTCTACAGAGTGAGCGTGCGGGCCGGATTGGGGAACAATTCCGGGAAGCGGAAAGGGAATGGGTACCTGGAGATCTTGTGCGAGAGACCAGAGTAAAGTCAGTCTGGTATCGTTTGGTACAAGAGGTACACGAGGCAGCGGAAGCAGGAGGGAGGCACAACGATGGGGACGGAATAGTAGAGGCTCTTCGTAAATTCAAGGAGAAGTTAGATACGGCATTTGCTACCGAGTTGCGGATTACCGAAGTGATTCCGTCACAGATATCGCGAGAGCCTGTGGCTATTCTGACGTATACCAGTTCAGTAAAACGTTCAAAAAGCGCAATGGTCTCTCTCCGATCGAGTACCGAAGAATGCAAGGAAATTGATACCAAGGGTGATATCATCAGATTTGCGTTTGAATTTGATTCCCAACAATGTACTTAAAAGAGGACAAAGCCTAATAGGGGATTTAAGGCTTCTAGACAACTGTACAACGCAAATCAACATTATTTCTCCTTTCATAGGGAGAAACACGGCATAAGTCTCTCTGCGGTTTTAGAAAGCGATGAGGAGCTTGAGTGCAACATCATAACCCGCTTCTATCGGGAGGATTTTATACAAGGCGCAAGCAACATTGATGGCTTAGATAGATTGTTAAGTGCTGGTGCCAACATATATGCGCTGCAGGACCTACACTCAAAGCTATATATATTCGATGGGACTTCGGTTATTACCAGATCTGCTAACTTTACGTTTAATGGTTTCTATAAGAACCATGAATTTGGTATGTAAGGAGAATGAACCGGTTTTTGCTAATGAATGTTCCGATTACTTCATCAAACACCTTGAATCAAGGTGTTTGATGAAGAACTGGTTCTGATTGCGGAACCCGGCTTGCATCAGATGCCCGAAGTATTAGGAAAACCGATGTTGTTCTTTGAGATCGGGTGTACACACAGAATTCAAGCTGAAGCTTTTCTACATAGCCGTGGTGTCCATACGCTCAATGTAATGGAATTTGGTACACTGAACACGATCCTAAGTGGTGTATCTGCCGGAATAGGGGTATCTTTACTCCCGCGATCTTCGGTTGTTCAAGCCGTATTAAGAGGAGAGGTTTCAGTGATATCTTTACCAGAGCCATACTGCAGGTTGGAAGTGGGACTTGTACATGCCCAAAGTGAACATCTATCGGCCGCATTACGTGGCTTGCTGGAGATGATGACAACCAGGAATAACGAAGGCTAAAAATTCTATTTCATAAAACTCTATCGGGGTTGTATTGTTATTAACAGTGAGGGACGAACTCGAATTCGTTAGATCGAGGGCCTAATCAATAATATTTTACATCGGTACAATGATGGCAGGCTTTATCTCACCTATAAAAGGAGGATGTTTCATGGAATCAGCGGCATTAAAACCAATTCGGACTCTTTTGAATCAGGCATATCAGACCGTAATGGGGAAGAGCTGTACGCGGGAATCGGAGCAGGCGATCGTTGATTTTGAGAAAAAGCACAACGTTATTCTTCCCGAGTCGTACCGGGACCTTTTGCTGTACTACGGTGCCTGCCACTTCGGTGATCCTGCGCTCTATTCCGTACAGGAATTGGACTGGGCATACCCTGCATTTGTGGAAGCGTATGATGAGTATAAGAAAGAGTACGACCTGCCTGAAGACCTGAATCCGTTCCCAATTGGCGGTTTTGGAGAAGGAAGCATTGCTGTTCTGGAACGGAATTCGGGTAAAGTTCTGATGCTTATCCACGACTATGCAGGAGACTATCCATTTCAGGAGGTAGCGCCTCACTTTAACGGATTGATGGAGATGCTGGCCGGTTCTGCGATCTGGGTTCAGGAACAGATGAAATAGTCAGACTAGGTGACAGATTGCTCTTGAATGTATTTGCTATATAGGGCAGGCGTGATCTCTTCGAATTTTTTGAAAATTTTGATAAAGTACCCTGATTCGTTAAAACCCAGCTCATCACTGATCTGTGAGATCGGCATGTTGGTAACCTCCAGCAATTGCTTGGCCCACTTGATTTTGAGCTTGGCCAGATAGGTTGTGAAATTCTCCCCGGTTTCCTTGGCAAATAGTCTGCTGAAATAGCTTGGACTAAGGTGGCATAGACCTGCCATGTGTTTCAATGTCACCAGCTCACTCTTGTGACTGTGAATATATTCAAAAACAGGCTGTAACGCAGGGCTGGTACATGCATTATCGCTTGGGCTGTTTTTGAGATAGGCATCCGCAATCGCATTGGTCATTTCCTTTTTGATGGATTCAATATTGCGAATGGAGTACCCAGGCAAAATCGTGGATAGATTAACGGACTCCTGGGATGTTTGCGTACATTTTGGCAGAGCCAATGGGATCCCGCGAAGGATATACTCCGTCTGCTGTAGGTACGAATGCAGCACTGGCGCTGGCAAAATTGTGTTATGAAATGCTGCTGACTGACGGAGCGAAAGCAAAAGTAGCCAGCGACAGCAAGAAAGGGAACTTTAAAAAAAACAAAAATATACAATAAACCTCTCAAAGACCGGACTCCTTAACATTTCCAAGTTAGTCCATTTTCGCATCATGTTCACTCGCGCTCGTTGTATGGGTGGGGAATGTTATCAAGTTCTTGTCATTATGTTATCAAGTTATTGTCATCCGACAACAATTGTTGAGAAGAAGTTTTATCTCAGCAACTCATGTAATACATATGTACAAAATACGGGTTTTGTGAATATGTATAAGGGAAACCTCGTAATTCATTTAAATTATAGAGATAACTGTCCAGTGACACAAAGCTTACCTCTTTTTTGACACAAAGTTTGCCCCTTTTGAATTAATGACACAAAGTTTATCCCCTTTTCTTACAAGTTGTCGGCCGGAACTAGGTCGATATAGAGAAATTTTGCGCTATTATATCTTGTAAGGGTAAACTTTGTGTCATTTTCCCTGCAAGGGATAAACTTTGTGTCATTCTCCCCGCAAGGGATAAACTTTGTGTCACAAATTAATGAGTGAAAAATTATCGTTATTAGTAGTTTCAAGATCACCTTAGATTTGAATTATACATCACTTATCCATATTATTAACCGCGTTTCGCATTTCTTCATCTGTTAAATGTGTATAGATCATGGTCGTTTGTATTGAAGAATGTCCTAACTGATTTTTTAATCTGGGTACATCATTATTCTCCAGATGATATCGCGTCGCAAATGAATGTCTCAGAGAATGCACGGTTAAAGCTGGTTTTCCAAAAGCAGAAGCATACTTTTCGATCAGTTTTTCAATGGATCTCTGCGTTAAACGTCGGCTTTTTCCTTTGCGACCAACAGGAGCTGCAATAAACAAAAAGCTTTCGTTTCTTTGTGGAACATATCTGGATTCTCTGATCTGAAGGTAATTTTCTAAATCCAGTAAAGCTTGCTTGCTGAAATACACATATTGTTCTTTATTGCCTTTTCGTATAACACGAACTAAAGCTTTATTCATATCCAGATCTTCAACATTAATGCCTGCAATCTCAGAGAGCCTAAGACCAGATCCTAAAATGAGGGAAACAATGGCTGTATCCCGTTCACGATTAAATTGATGGAAATTGAAAATACGTTTATTCTCTTTATTGATTTCTCCGAAATCATGGGCTATAAATAGCCTAAACGATTCAAAAGCGTCTTCTCTGAGAATCTTCCCGTCAATACGATTGGCAATGGTCTCTTGGCTTTCTTTAACAACATTTAAATCCATTTTGGCCATAACATTGCGCTGGATATATGGCTTTAAGTCACTTGTTTCAGCCTTGTTCTGTAAGTAATCAAATAAGGATTTTAGTGAGGATAATTTACGGTTAATGGTTAGCTTAGTATTGCCGAGTTGATACTCCAAAAAAGATAGGAAATTCTCCACTTCACGAATCGTTAGTTTCTCTAAAGCAGCTAAATTAATGTTTTTACGGCTATCTTCAGTAAAGTTTTCTGCAACTAACCAATCAAAAAATATAATATAGTCATGGCAATAGTTCAGAAGCGTTGTGGGAGAAAGTTTTCGTTTTCTGCTATCAATAAATTCCGTAACAAACCACGGAAGATCAGACAATTTTTCATCGATTCGATTCATGTAATGCATTTTCATTTGTTTATCCATATATGTATAACCTCCGTAAATTATTATACTTCAGCTATAAATATTCGTCAAAATCATATTTTACGTAATTATATCACAACAAATCGTTAATAATCTTCTCCTTGGTCCGGGATAAGAACTTGCATCAATAAAGCCAAAAAGTCGCTATTTAGCGACTTTTAATGTGATCATGTTCTTGTACCTCGAGACCAAGCCAGTAATGTTAGCCACTACAATCCCTTCCCATTCCGCTGCCAGAGGCGAAGACTCGGAACGAGGAAGTCATCCTCTTCTTTATACAGGCTTTAATCAGGGTTTCAATTAATTCGAGCTCATTGTCCTCATTAACCATTTATTCAGTATAGTTACAGGGTTACAGATGAATAATCTCTTAGATCGATTGGCGGCTTACCTCTAATAAAAACACTTATGGACATTGAGTAATGACTTGTAGGATCTCCCCCAATAATTAGCAAAATAGGTTCAGGGCAATTCATCGACCTATTGGAAGATATAGAGATCATTTGTTTGGAATCAATGGTACTCATCTTGCTAGAGGAAAAAGGATGAAAGTGCCACTCCCCCAGGTAAAATGCCTTCTCAACTTTCCATAACGAATCGAGCCACTCTTTTAAACCTTCAATACCTCTGTAAAATCGAGTTCTTGTGTATTTGGAGTCTCTGGGTGCAGCGCTGCTCTTTACAATAACGGCTTTTTTCAATGCATCATCATAATATCCAGCCAGAATGCCTCCAGTTTCTAGATACCCACTTGAACTGCACTGAGCCAATATAAACGCTAAGATTTCCTCACAGAACTCAACTTCAAGGCCACTCTCAATATCTTTATACTTATGAACGAGCATTAAAACACCTCGCGGTGCTTCAATATAACACCTGCTGGCATGCCATTTAATTGTTGTTGTTCATAGACAGCGAATATGTTGGGACCGAATGGATTGAGCCACCATGGTTCCATCTCTTTTATTGCTAATCCAGCCATAACCCAAATATCATCTGAACGAGCTGGGAACAAAGGATGATAACATCCGATTCCATCTCTAGGTAAGATTATATCCTTATTTTCGTTTTGTTCTAACTCAATCCATCGTTTGATAAGATCATAAAAAGTTTTGCGAGGAAAAGGATGTTTGTTCGATAGGAAAATAAAAATCCTCTTTGCTCCAAACCCAAGGGATACAGAAACGAATCTTTTCGGTAGAGTCCAGTCAAAAGAGTACAGGTGATCAATAACTGCATCGCTACCTGTCGTATCAATAATTACGTCATATCCCTCTATTACATCCACCTCATCCTCAGACAAATTCGGAAAAGGTTCATTTATAGCCGAGGACCAGACGTGTATATTGTTATGATTTATCCGGTTAGATAAAGCCTCCGCCTTATTCATATATAGATGATTTATGCCAAGTGTATGCCGAGAAAGGTTACCGGCTTTTAGAATATCTTCATCACAGACCAGGATTCTTGATATACCGGTTCGGGATAGTAATTCCCCAATAGCTGAACCGAGTGCACCAGCACCGATTAAAACGGCTCCATCCCTCTGGACTTTTTCATCTAAACTCCCCCTGCTCAGAATTGCTTCCTTACTCCAGTTCTCTGTACGGACATATTTTAATTTTCGCTCAGGCTTTAACTGATTCAAGCGATCACGAAGGAAATAGTAATCTTTTGCTTTTCTAAATCCATTAATCTTTTTCACTTTTTTAGTTAACCTGCTGACTTCAAAACTGATCCAGTGAACGACTGTGTTTTCTCCCCCAACAAGTTTAGGGATTTGAAATCCAATCAATAAAAAATTCCGGCCCTCTAATCTGAAAATATTCATACGTTCATAAATTTCATTCCAGAGATCAAAATGGTGTTCTTTGCAGATTGTTTCCAGCTCTCTGAAGGTTCTTGGATAAGACCAAGGCTGTATTATTGGTTGAAACGGAAGGAGTACCCATACACCGTGGAATAGCTTATTTGAATCAGCTCTGATAAGTTTCCCCCAATCATATGTATGGATCACCTCTGACTTTTTACCAAAGAAAGCCGACACAAATAAGGTGTTACGATATTCATGTATCTCTTTAAGAGATACATGACCAGATCTAATTTTTGTTTCGTTCCATACTTGAATATGCTTTTGTTCTTCTGCAAAAACCACTGAAAAATTCGGTTCGAAATGAGAATGAGGCAATTCGAAATAGTCTCCTGGGATGGCTAAAGAATCAATTGAAGCAGCAAGCAGCCACTCTTTCAGTCGCTGGACATGCCAATTAATGCGCTGTTCTTCATCCATGAGCTCGTCACTATCAGACAGTAATTCCAGTTGACCGGTATCCCAATCAGTGCAGATCTTTCCTAACCTCCAAGGAAGGTAATCCTTTTCAATGTTTTCGTTCATATGTTTATAGGTAAGGGTTATACTATTTACTTTATCAGGAAATATGCTTATCGATCCCCTCGGATAAAGCGGATCGATAAGCATATACCACTGCGTCGTTTGGGGGATTGATGAATTTATATCTAGCCCAGATACCTTTAAGCTAAAATGAAGAACCCAACTCTTAAGCCTTGCAATCCAATATACCTCTTCAAGCTGCTGGTACCCATCCATAATTTCAAGTTGAATACATCCAGTATTTATACGTTCAGGGACAGAATTAATCATCCGAAACGTCCACCTACAATATTAGGAGTTGTCGGATTATCTCTTTTTGAAAATCCAACACTTGCCCTGTTGTCCTTGTCGGTTGTTGCCTCTGATGTAGGGAATTTAGAGCCAAAAAGTTTATTCCATTCTTCTGCACTTTCTTTTACTGTGGTCGCATCTGTAGCCTTCCTAGCAATTACAGCTGCTTCTTGGATAAGATTATAGAACTCATCGTATTCTTCATCAGTAACCCTTCCCATGACGTCATGGGAAGGTACACCATGGTCTGCCATAAAAGGCTTTGTTGGGTGATCGTTAACAATGGCCTCTAAGACTTCAGTTACTCCTTGTCCGACACTACCGATATCATCAGGGCAACATAAGCCTATCAAATGTTCAAAAGGATAACCCTTTGGATATTTCGGCAAATGATTCAATCTTCTCCACCACTTTAAAGTCTTAACTACATTAACATAATGACGATTGCAAGATTTATTTTTTTCTTGTGTCCATTTAATTTGAGCTAAAGGGTCTGTTTGTTTCCATTCTTTAGCCTCTCGATCAGGTATCCAAAGAGGAACCGATTTCCATTCAGGTTCATTTGCGTTGGAATAGGTCTTCCATACAGAGCTTGAATCCAACGTTTCACCAAGGACTGCCCATGACTTCTTTAAGGTCCATGTTTCAATCTCTTCCAGTGCACGAGCATCGGTGACACTATTTGACTCCAGAATTCCTTCTTCACTTTCTGAAGGTGCTGCCGTAATGACGACATCTAGGTCAACATAACTTAAAGAGATTCCTATTGAACGACCTTGAATTTTGTATTTACCAGCATAGTGCTTCTCCATAAACGGCACAAAAACTTGAAGAGCATCTTCTGGATTGCTGTATTCCTCCATACTCAATTTTGTTACTACAATGACATCCACATCGGAGCGGCTTTCTCCTTTTGGTCGAACAGCGGTTGATCTTCGATAACTTCCCTGAAGAAACGTACTTACAATTATCTTCGACATTTCTTCGTCTTCTTCTAATCTATTCCTTAAAGTGGTGTGACCTGTAATCAGATCATTCACTTGATTACCTGTTAGCCGAATTTCTTTAAGAAATCTCGCAAAATAAGTTGGAATATTCATTTCAAGACCTCCAATTTATTAGTAAGGGAGCAAAAAAGAAAGGGTATATGATCCATCGCCAGAAAAGTTATGTTCATATAGAACAATCTCCGGAATATTTGCAGCTTGTTGAGCAAGGAAGAAAACAAAACCATTAGGCGCTGAAATAAAAAAGTGAACTTTACCCTTTCTTTGATTTGGATTGCGTTTGTCTAAAGCTTTGATTACTTGCTCAGCTAGTTTCCAGGCATGCGTACCATCCTTGACAGCTTTAAATCCTTCTGATGGCATACGGAAATGATAAAAGGTCTTCACAGGGAGTTGGTTATTCTCAATGTGCCACTCAACATGAGGCTTTACATCACGAGTTACACTAATGGCAACAACCGTATCTCCTTCAGTTGAAGTGCTATCTAAAACCTCTTCGATGAAAGCTGAATAGCTTTGGTCCTGGCAATGTACATCCGGAATCCATGCAATTAAGCCGTCTCCGCGCTGAACTGGAAATGCTCTAACTCCTGATTTGGGATTTAAGGTTAACCCTAAAGCAAATGTTATGGAAAGATGTGTGTTGAGTTGAAGTAAGTAGGCATTGCCTGGTGAAAATACTCCCTGTGTGAACTTTCTTAACTTCTGTGCAATATCGTCGTTCCAGGTTTTTTCAAGTTTAATTAGCCGTCCATCGAAGTGGTCACAAAGACATAGTAAGTGACTAGTTTCTTCCTCCAATTTTTCTGCATGAGAAAGGAAACTGCGAATGCCAACAGGAATCTCGTCTATGATTAATTGTAGACCCGTATATAGTCCCTCTCTTCGGCACAAATTCAAGAGAGTTTCCTTGTTGAAACGCTTACTTCCTTTGCTTGCACAATTAACAATTAAATCGTTATAGGGATTTACGAGCACTTTAAAATCAATGGGTTTAAGCCCAGCGAGCATTAATTTTGAATTAAGTAAATCTCTGATTAAAATAGAAATGCCGGGTTTACTATGCTGAATACGAATACATCTCAGGATTTTCCGCAGCTCTTCTTCATCGTCTAAACCGAGGTGTTCCATCATGGCTCTTCGGGCTAGAGCTATTTTAGTTCTTGGTTTCCCATCAAAAAAAGCATTCAAATTTAATTTATTGTGATAATTATCCAATAAAGTTTCTAAAAGATCGTCATTTTTTATGTTCCAGGGTGTTATTAAATGAAAACGAGCGTTGGTGTACCCTTTCGTTAGAGCATCGCGTACACGAGCTAAAAACGAGTGCGTGGAGGCGTTAATGAAAGAAGGATTAATGAGGTCTAACAATTCAATTGAATGTGTGTTCTTGACATGATATTTGACCTGATAGAAGTCCATGGTGATTTCGTCTGCAATATCATAATCCCCTGCTATAGGTTCGAAATACTCAACTACAACATCATCAAGAGATTTAACACGATCATCTTCGTAGTATACTTCTTTAATATTGGTATTGTTATGTAGTAACTCGGATGCAAAAAACCAAAAATAAAGATTTTGATACGTCATACCGGCATTAATTGCATCAATGGCTTTCCCCATGTATCACAGTCCTATTCTTATAATTAAGAACTTATGTTCTCGACATATTATCTCACATTAATCGTTCATATTCAATTGTCTTATCTTATATCTACTAACACTATCCCTAATTTAATTCATGGGTTAAGCGCTTTTTAAGCTAGTAAACACATGACCTACAGAACATATTTTTAGGAACAAACAAGCTGGCAGATGAGTATTAAATTTCGAAAATTCTGATAGTAAAACTACGAAAGTTACTATTGATTTTCGAGATGTGTGGGCTCCTTAAACCGGCCTAACGAAAACATTCTTTTTCTAGCAGGTATGCAAGCTAGAAATAAGGATGGTCAGATCGATCAGCATGTTTTTAAAACGCCCTCACGAAGAACAGCGTATTAATTGGCATGTCCAGCAATTTTTATTTCTCTCCGAATAGCCGAATCCAACTGTGATGAAGATGTTCAAGCAAATTTGAATCTTCCTTCATTTGAAAGTCTTTTGTTTGGTCGAGTCTAGGCATTTGTCTTGTTTTCGTAAGAGGTTCAAGCTGTTTCCATAATCTCAATGCAGCCAAATAATCAGCATCTGTATTATAAATCGTGAAACCTTGCTGTAAAGCTACCTGGACCCAAACCACTTCGAGTTGATAAGCTTCATATTGACTAGTTCGAGCCTTTTCAAGTATGACCAGCTTTGGCGATCTTCCACTTGAGATTTGTTCCTTCACCCATGCATTTGAAGCATGTTCTAAATGCTGAGCATATCGGCGCTCCACATTGGTTGTTTGACCAATATAGACTCCTGTAACTTCAGGTATCGAGTCAAACAGACCATATATGTAACGATCGTCGATACGATCCTTGTACCATTTTTTCATGAGAAATTCACCTCTTTTCTTCTTCCAGGTCGCCAAAATAAATGTATTTTCTCTTGGGAGGCTGCTTTAGAATTCATAATGTAATGTTGTTATAAGATTATCTTGTATTTAAGCTTTTTGGCTTTAGCTCGTTCACTGTCTCATTTTACATCTATACTGGAGTATCTTTCTAGTATAAAGAGATTGCACATAACACTATTGTAATAATTCCGAATTTATTAATTCAGCATGATTCATTTTGAAGGTTTTAGCTTCAACACCATTTAAGAAGATTCTTAATGAAGACTCTATTTATGTCGATATATCAATAAAGGAGGTGCTAACATTGATATACACTTTAGGTATGATTCTAATACTTGCTATGCCTATAAGCACAATGTTAAAACACGCAAAAAACATACCACTTGTACATAGTTATAAAATAAACTTTAGACAACCATTGAAAAAACACATAAGAAAAACTAAAAATTTAAAAAGTAGCAATGACTTATATCTTCATTCAGATAAAATGCTTAATGTTCTTCTAGATTTCTATAGAAATGAATCATTAGATATCCTTACCCAAAAGCAGGATAGCATTAAATTCCTTATGAATAGCACTAGTATTAAGTCTAATTTAAATAATTCATTAGCTTCGCTTTTTATAAGTACCCTAGCGTTAATATTTTCTTTAATGGCCGTTTTCAATACTAAAATCAACTCATATGATGAGGGTTTTGTGATTTTAAGTGTAAGCTCATTGATCTTCACCCTTCTTATGGATGCTTTGCTAGAATACATCCTTAAGTCTGAGACCATTTCTGATTTAAATAATCATTTAACGGCAATAACGTATATTTTAGGTTTGAAATATACTCATGCTGATAAATATAGTTTATTAAAACTAGACCTTGATAACGAAGCACTAAACAAAATAAGAATAATAAATAAAAAAATAAATATGTAGTATATTGGGCATGAGGTTCTAAGGACGGCATATGCCGTCCAAAGCCTCCGTGTTATCCACTTGTTCTTTTTTTTACTATCGGGACTTTTACAGATTCTCACACCAGACTTCTCGCTAGCCCCTTTAAATCCAGTCCATCTGCCAAAAATGCACTTCGAATTAATTCGGGTGCTACAAACTCATCATATTTCCCTAAATACGGGGTCTCTTTGTCATCGAGTAACTGCTCCTCATTACAGTCCTTACATGCAAGGAGCATTTCCTGTAACAGTATTGGAGCATCACTTCGCCCAGATACAATCAAATAATATGGCTCCATAGGAACGACCGATCGTAATGAAAGCCTAATCGTAATGAAAGCCTAATGGATAGTGTGTGTTTGATTAATCGCTCCAGGGTCCGAAATTGCTTGCTTCCCACCCAGGGAAGAATGAACAGGGAATCGCCTCCTGCCGGAATCACAATCTCCTTGAGCAATCCGCTCTCTCTTGCCAGACGTCTGGCCCGCTCCAAACGATTCACAGCTTCAGGTGAGAGATATGAGTAGATGTCCTCAGCCGCCAGCACTTCCCTCATCTTTTGTGTAACCAGGGTATGAATATCTCCCCCAGATCCAAGCCATAACGTGTCTACCTTCCCTTTAGCTGCTTTGACGTAGACAGCTTTGTGCTTCGTATCTACCTCCACTACCTTCCACAGCTTGCCGGCAAGAGAAAAACAATAACCTGGAGGTGGAACAGTGGTGATGGAACCAATTTCTTCAGAGCCATTGTAGACGGAGTGTTCCTCATCATCCTTGAACACCGCATAAAATCGAAAATTGTTAACGATTTTCTCGCCTGTGAGACCGATGATCAAGTTCTTATCCTCTGTCCACTGAATATGGTCTGTTTGAATCAAATAATTTAAAAAGGTCTTATACTGCTCTGGAGTTATTCCCCTAAAGGAAGGTAACGTTAATATCGCCCTCGCTAAGTCAGCAGGCTGGGCTTCTCCCATGCTTTTTAGGATGCTCATGGTCTGATGGTACATTGTCCCGATCGGGAGCCTGCGAGTCTCCAGAGGCTCTACCCACTTGTGCCGGACATATAGCTCGATGACGGCAATTGCCCGTAGCAAGGTCCAGGGAATTCGAGCCGGGAGTGAAGCCTCTTCGTCCTCTTCCTCATGAATGACAAACATCATTTCGGATGCCTTATCCTCCCTCCGGCCGGAGCGGCCAAGCCGCTGCACGAAGCTGGATGTACTATAAGGAGCACCAAGCTGGACAATCCGCTCCAATTCACCTAAATCAATCCCAAGCTCCAGTGTTAGCGTTGCAGCAGCTACAGCGGGGCCTGGATCGCTTTTCAGAGCATTCTCTGCTTCCTCTCGAAGCATGGCCGATATACTGCCGTGATGGACATAGAACACATCTGGTTGATGACGTTGCGCAGCAACCCTTCTCATTTCTAGCGTAGTCAATTCAGCATCTGAACGGCTATTGGTGAAAATCAGGGATTTTTTGAGATAGGTGCTCTCGTAAATGTGATTATAGTAAGCTTTCTTGGCATTTTGTAGCTGTTCTGCTTGTTCCTCATCACGGGCATCCGGGAATGAAAAATGATCTACCCGTAGACGGAGTTTGCGGCCTGTTGAAGAGGATACGACTTCGACTGCTTGCTGGCTCCCGGCCCCCAGCCATGCTTTAGCTGAATCGTAATCGCTCAGTGTGGCTGATAATCCGATTCGACGTGGTCTCACACCGGTCATGCGCTCAAGACGGTTAATCTGGCTTAGCACCTGAATACCACGGTCTGCTCCCATAAAAGCATGGACCTCATCTACAATCACATACCTTAGATCTCCAAAGAGACTAGGAATGGCATTGGGGCGGTTCATCAGTAACCCTTCCAACGATTCTGGCGTAATTTGCAGAATCCCGGAAGGACTGCGTACCAGCTTTGTTTTTTCGGATTGGGATACGTCCCCATGCCAATGCCATACGGGGATATGTGAACCCTGTATCAATTCCTTAAGCCTCTCAAATTGATCGTTTATCAGTGCCTTTAAAGGACCAATGTACAAAATGCCTACGGACCGTGAAGGCCGTTCATGCAATTCTGTAAGAGCGGGAAAGAAAGCAGCCTCTGTCTTTCCCGAAGCGGTTCCTGCGGCAATTAGTAGATGATGGGGAGTATCAAAACATATTCGGCACGCTTCTACTTGAGCAGCTCTTAGCTCGTTCCACTTCTTTTTATAAATGAACTCCTGCAAAAATGGGGCGAGCCGATAAAATGGATTTTGCGTCATAATTCAAACTCCGACAGAAAGTCATTGACTTCATCGGGATCTGATTCTACGGGGGCAACTGACCTCTCCCCAACGAGCTGTGCGAACGAAACCTCAGGATTCTGGTGCAACGTATGAAGGAGATCCATAAAATCCCGGATTACCTCCCGTGGTGTGAGTAACTGGTCAGCACCAAGTCGTCCTACGGCTGTCTGCATAAATGAAATAAGGTCCTCATTCGTTAATGATGAGCTGTATCCAAAATGCTGACCATGAATTTGAGTCAAACGCTGCAGTAGAATAAGAATTTCTTCATGAGACAGCATTTCAAGCTTTAGAATCGGACCCGTATAGTTCAAGTAGCCTTGATTCGCATATCTTCCTTCAATCAGCCGGGAGCGAAGAGCTTCATAGCTGAATAGTCCCCTTCGTTCATCCTCTACGAATTTCGGCGTTCCGCCTATGAAAATCCCTAGATTTTCTGCTTTCCCCTGCATTGTGTCGTTAAACATAGTGAGTAGCTTCTCATAGTTGCTTTGTCGGGCAATACTATTGCTTATCTTGTATAGATTAACTGCTTCGTCTATAAAGAGAAGAAGGCCCTTATAACCGATTCGCGAAACAAATTCCGCCCAGAGTTTGATGTACTCATACCAGTTCTCATCATCAATAATGACACCCACATTCAGCTCTCTTTTGGCCTCCGTCTTGGTTGGAAATTCCCCTCTGAGCCAACGAAGAGCAGACTGCTTTTGGTGATCGTCAGCAAGCTTGTAGCCATTCCAGTAAATGGACAGTACTCGGGCAAAATCAAATCCGTGCACTAGACTTTGCATCTCCGTTGTAATCTCGAAAATTTTCTGCTCCACCTCAACGTTCAAAGCAGGATCATTAGGACGAAGTGACTTTTCTATCATCACTTCTTGTTGGATAGAAGCTATCCACTTCTGAAGAATAGACTCCAGGGCCCCCCCATCTGGTCGTGTCCGCGTGGACAAATGCATCATCAGCTCACGATAGGTGGCTAGGCCCTGTCCTTTCGTTCCCACAAATCTTCGTTCTGGAGACAGGTCAGCGTCCACTACCACAAAATCTCGATCCATTGCATAATTCCGAAGCGTCTGCAGAAGAAAGCTTTTGCCGCTCCCGTAACGGCCCGTAATAAACTTAAAGGCCGCCCCTCCCTCTCCAATATTCTCCATGTCTCTTAAAATGGCTTCAACCTCTGCCCTACGGCCAACTGCGATATGCTCGAGTCCTATCCGCGGTACTACTCCGGCAGTCAGAGAGTTCACAAGGGCCGTGGTAAGTCTCTTAGGTATTTTTTGTGCGCTCATATTTTGTTCCAACATTCTGTTCACCTCTTCAAATTCTTCACATCATTTAGGTACTCTTCCACAACACCATCTTCTGACACGATCAAATCTCCAATATGCTCCATCGCGGCTTGGTTAATTTCGTCGATAAGAAGTGTTGGCATCGTTCCATGCTCTTCTGCCAATCGGCTTAGTTCTATTACGGGTGCATCGCTCATTAGTGTTGCCAAAGCGTTGAAGTGGACTTCGTTCAAGGCTTCCGCCAAGAGTAACCATTCCTCTCCAAGGTCTGCCGTATCCCACGAAGACTCTACAGAGTTATCCAGTGATTGTGCTTCTTCTGCAGCAGCACATTGTAAATGGGTGACTAGTTCCGACTCATGCGAGACTTCCGCCGACATATGAGCGTCATTTGATGTCTCGAGTGGATCTTCTATTTCTTCAATCGTTAACATCTCACGCACATACTCTGTATCCAATTGAAGCTGTGCTAGTTTATCAGTATCAATTTGAATGGCAGTTGTAATAGACTGTTTGGCATACTCTCTGGCTAAGTAACGCTCAATTAGTGTCTCCACTTCCGGCTCCAAGGAAATTCCTTTTAACCGTCCCTTAAAGCCTTTGTATTCCCGGAGTTTGTTCTCGGCAAATTTGATAATCTGAGTAATATATTCTCGTAATGGTTCATGATCTAAAATGGGCAAATGACTGACGGAAAAAGTGCTGCCGTAAAGTCTATTGTTATATACTGCACTACGGAACAGGTATCTTTGTGTCACTAGCATTTCACCAGGAGAAAACATATCTATTAGACGCACATCGTGTATTTTATTGATATATCCATCCACAACGGCGAGAATACGGGGGATATAGAATTCAAGATCATCCTTTCCTTCTCCCAAGTAGAATCTGCTTCGTTTCATATCATAATTGCTTAAGCTTAATAGCATATCCAATGAAAGCTGAAGCGGAGATTTCTGGAACTTGCTTAATAACTCCATTGCAAGAAACTCTCCAGGTAGCCTATCCGGCTTCCTTGTCAATACATCCAGTTCCCCAATTGTACTTGTTAACTGGTGGACTAACGCAAAATCATATATCCAGTTAAATAAGTAGTTCTCAAGTTGACGATAAGCTTCACCATAGTGGATCAGTAGCTGTGTAAGCTGGAATAGTCCATGCTTTGGCTCTGCCCATCCTACTCCATTAATGAGCTCATAGATATGCATAAAAATATAGGATAGGTCCGTCTCTGGGTATCTCATGTTCCTGACTTCCGATCTCCAGTAAAAATACCATTTTTGTTGGGAGTCAGTCATGTCCCGATACGTAGGCCAGTAGCTCATGAATTGAACAAAAGGCGCTGGTTCACCGTTGCGATCGGCAAGTGACTTGGCCTGTTCCACAAACTGCTGCTCTCGAGATTCGTATTCTACTGACACTTTCACGGTGCGTTCCTGAAACGAGATTGTGCTTGCTGGTATATTAATTCCCACGTCCTCTTCATTGGACTCATTTAGGTCAAACTCTGAGAAAAAGAGATCATCTGAGCTATTCTTCACGCTTGTATTCACCTTCATCTGATAGGGTTCTGGCAGTAAGGCAAGCGGAGCGTTCTGATCAAAAATGGTCCAGCGCTGCTCGCTTGCAGAATGGAGTTGCAATAGCATTTCATGCGCTGATTTCACATTACTCTGCTCAAGGTAATTGGCATCCGAAAACAAGGAAAATCTGCACCGAGACTTGATGGATGAGAGTGTTCCGTATATTTTGGTGTCTGTACTTTTTGTTATAAGATCCGGCTCCAACATAATTAGCAAATCGTACTTCTGCTTCATTAAATCGGTTTGCTTGCCCAGAACACTTGGTGTCACTGCAATATAGGAAACGTCCTCCAGTTGAAGTCGATTCGCTTCGGCCAACGACGTGATCCACGTGAAATTAAACGTATCACTGCATTGCTTTTTTAATGACTCCAACATTACCTTGGTGCCAACCATGAGGATTTGCACTTTAGGAAACTGAGTGATTAGTTGAAAGAGGTACTCTAGAAGAGGACTCCCCCAAATGACCTGTCCCCCTTTAACTCCACCATTCAGGCCCCAATGTGCCAGAAATTGAAGATGCTCTAATACAGGGGTGCTTGATTGGTGTGGCCAGTTGAACTCAGGGAACTCAATTTTGCTCCAGGGACCTTCTAAACGGTAGCCTCCTCTTTCGAGAATTTCCCGAGCTCCTAAAGAAAAAACGTTATCTAAAGAGAGACCATTTACAGCGCGTCCCATAACCCCGATACCTACTCGCCTTAAATCATCTACCGCAATCCATCCCGATCCATTCCTTATGTATTGCAATCTGGGTTTCAATCGTCGGGAGATTGCAGCAGCGCTCATCTGGACACCTTCAACCTTAAGCATAGGCGTTGCGGTGACTTGGCCTACGCCATTATTAATTTGAACCGATGCTGCAAGGATGAGCTTAATTGCGCTCTGAATAGGATGGGCTTGTAGTAATCCTTGAACATCGCCCGAGGTAAATCTCTTCCATTCCCCTTCGATCTGCGCAACTACATTGGGTATATCTTCCCCTTGGAGAAGGATTATCCCATTTTCGTCTGCAGGGTGCTTAAACAGAAAATCATTCAAGTAAGCTGGATGCGGGCCGGGATATAGATGGTATCCATCTAAGAGATAACCCTCTAGACCAGGAATTCGCATAGGAATGTCAATATTCACATTCACCTTTAGTTTGATAGCGTCCGTTCCAAACTCGAGAACTTGGAAATGAACTGCATCTTGGGATTCAAGGATGATAGGACTATACACTGGAAGCTTTCTGTTAATCATATCTGGTAGAATATTCGTCAGCAAAAAAGGAAGTTGAGCGGGTTGAATTTTACTGAATAACCAGCTTTGATCTACTGTGGTCCAATCAGGGAGATGCCAGACTTGGTTTCCTTTTATGAACCAACCATGATCAAAATTCTCTAAGTACTCTACTCCACTTGGTAGTTCCATGAGGATCTCATTTTGACTTTAGTTCCATACAACTTGAATTATAAAATCATCCGGTTGAGGTATTTGATTCAGATCCAATATAATTGGATCGATTTCAAACTGTATACGGCTTGAATCGACACTCTCCATGAAAGAGATTGCTGTCTTACGGAGAATTAACACATCGGTTAAACCAAGCTCAATTTCGTTCAAGTCAGTATTTCTCCATCTACTGAGAATGGAGTCATCTAGTAATGAAGGAAGTGATAGCACCTTCTGAATTGCTATAGATCGATGTTTTGACCAAGCACTAAGTATAAACCTTTTATTGGGGGTAAAATACAGTTTCAAAGTATACTTCTTTCGACTAAAAAGCCTTAATAAGAACTTCATATCTCCCACCCTTAAACTGAGTCGAATGTACTATTAATAGTATATCATTCTTCGGTGGGGGTTTCTTTTCTAAAACCTATACAACAAACTTATTTCAAGAGAAGTTCTATTTCATGTGCTACCAAGAGAGAAGTAAATACTCATATGTAAAATCGAACTACAACCTCCCTCTGCTCATTCTACCTCCTCTGCTTCCTCGACGATGAACTGAAGAATAAAATGAGCAAATGAATTTATTATTTGATCGGCTAAGAATACTACTGTATTTGTATCCCATAAAATGTTCTCAAGTTCTTTTTCCATTTCCTTTACTTTGCTGTCGCCTACTCCATTAAGAGTATGTTCCACAAAGAATTCGTGAGCTAAATAATTTCGATATTTTCTGCATTCATGAAAAATGTCTATGAATCTACTATTATCTTCAAACTTAAAAACTTTAAAATCCATATTCCTCAAAATAGTTAGCAACTCTTCATTATCAAATGAAGCATCTCCAACTGAATTCTCAATTTTATCAACAAATCTTTTTCTATTCTTCTCGCTAATCCGAAAATCCATATTCTCGTCAAAAAGATTTGGACTTAGTTTGCTTGTTCCCTCCTTTTCCACAATTTCTGCTTGTTCTTTCAGAAACATTATAGTAGCAAGCTTATATTCTAATTTCTGAAGCATCTCGATTAGCCAAGTAAACAGCAACGGAACTTCCTTGGAGATGTTTGCAAATTCTTGTTTCACGAGTAAGTATTCTTTATAGTCATCTTTCAAATCAAATTCCCTCCAGAACGATCTTTCTTGTCAATTGTTTAATTTAATAACTAACGTACTTATAGCTATCGCCTTCAAATTAGGCTAATCATTGGAAATTCTAATCTTCTCTTTAATGATTTCACTCGTCTCTCTAACCACCCACAAGCATGTTTTTTCATCATAGGTTCCAATAAAAGTAGGGATTCCAGGTATTGATTTTTCGTGTGTTTCTATTGTTTGTGATTGTACAGATACTAGTAAAGGAATAATTTTATCTAGTGTGCTTTTTCCGATGAGATTCCATTAAACCTAAAATTGTAATGATTATTATTCACCTTTACTTCGATACCCAAAGTAGCTTCTTTTTCTTCAATACCTTTACTTTTATTTTGTTGTATTTTTTATCTTTTACTTTTTTGAAAGTATGTAATATCACGTATCTTATGCTTTCCCACGCTGCACTTGCGATGACCCCTGAAACCAAACCCGCTAGTAATGACGAATTAATTAAAAATGAATATACATTAGAGTGTGTCTTCAAACTGTTTAACAAGGCTTAATTCTAATCCTGCATCACCTAAATAGAAAAAAATTACATCAAATAATAGTAGGATTCATACACGTCCCGAAACCTTCGCAGACCTTTCCAAATCACTTTCGTGCCCGGGTCTCCGTCGCTCTTGCGTCCCAAAAATCCACCGAGCTTAGCTAAAGCTAACACGACCTCTTTAAGCGTGGCTGGCTGCTGGGGCACGGTCTTAGTTCGATAGGCAATCCGGTACAGTACCTGCCATTCGTTTTCGCTGATCACTTCAGTCGCCGGGGCTTCCGGCTGCTCCCTGGACCGATATGTCAGATGCTGAATTTGTAGCGCAATGATCGAGTAGAACAATATAAGTTTTTGGAGCCGATCGGCATGGTGTTCCTGCAGTTTTTCGACTTCGCATCCGTTCTTTAAAATGTAGTGGAACCGCTCAATTTTCCAGCGCTGCACGTACCAAGCTACTTTTTCCGCCGCCTCGTCCGCATTCGTGGTCGAAATATTGGTGACCAGAAACCACTCAATGGGCGCCTGGCCCACCAGCGGCGTCACTTCCACCACGTGGATCAACGTACAGGATAGTGGCGGGTAATCTGCTCCTTTTTGCTGCAAATGAATGGGCACCTGGACCGTGCTGCTCGTAAACCGAATGGCCAGTGTGGTCTCCCGTGCCGGTGTACCCCGGCGGGTATCCCGGGGGGAGACACGCGGATTTCGCCCGCGGCGGGCTGGGCGCGCACCTTGTCCCATAGGCGCTCGTCCCCATCCTCCGTGATCCGGTTTTGCATGGAACGAACGACATACGACTGCCCGTCTTGCTGCAGTTGGACCAAAAATTCAAAAAAATCGGCTTCCCGGTCGCCGATGTGAATCAGCTTCAGGGACTCTGGCACCGCAGCGGCGCTGATGCGTGCAGCTTCGGTCCAGCGGTAGTTTTCTTTTTCCTCATACGGACTGACCTTGCGCTTCCCCTGCGCCTGAGGTTCCCGAGCCCAGATTTTCTGATACAGCAGTCCCAGCGGCAACCCCGTGGTCGTGAACACCACAGCGGAATGGGTCAACAAGCCTTTGGTGTTAGACGTCGTGTATTGGCCCAGACCGGTGGTTTTGTCGCGTTGCCCGTAGCTGACTCCGGTGGTGTCCTGGACGCACAAAAACACCTGTTCTCTGGTTTCTTTCATCTGTCGAATCGTCTCTAGCCGGTAGCAGTCCAACACGTTTTCTTCCGTAATCGCCGCATTTTTCAGCAGACGGCCAATGGCTTGCCGCTCTGCATTGTCCCTACTAGCCGCAGAAATGGAGGAGCCGAGCCGAGTAGACAGCGTGATCATGGTTTGAATCAACCGCTTTAAGAGAAGGGTATTGAACAGAAACATCCTTTTGAAAAATGAAAAATCCGGCGTCGCCAGAGAAGAAGCGTTCGACGTAGACATGAGAGAGCCACCCTTTACACACAAGATCCTATTATTTTACTTCATGTCCCCATTTTCGGATACTCTCCAAAGAACATCCTTTAACTGGAATTTGGGTGATGCAAGAATAGGGCTTAATTAGGTTAAATAAAGTAGATGAGTACACGATACGAAATCCAAGATCAACAATGGCGGCTGATTCAAAATCTGTTTCCACCCGAACGAAAACCACAAGGAGGACGTCCCGCTGTGGACAACCGATGGATGTTAAATGCCATGCTTTGGGTCGCTCGTTCGGGTGCCCCATGGCGGGATTTGTGCAGATGCCAGTTCTGCTTCACAAAGAAGGCCTACCAAGGATCTTAGGTCGGTATCATTAAGTTGAGCGATTTCATCACCTGTTATTTCAAGCATACTTATCCCCCGTTTTTGTATACAAATATATAGAATTCCTGTGCTTATAACTTGTATTCAATCTATATACTACCATTGAAAATTCAACACATCGAGAACAATGTTCCACAAAGAGAACATTCTTTTAGTAGTGAAGGATTTTAATAATTATTTTCTTTTTCAAAAGAAGAAACAATGAATCTTTACCCGGTTTATTGGGTTCGGTCGACAATTTAGTTTACCTGGTATTGATATAGCAACCAAACACTGTTATCTACAGTAATTCTTGCTGGTTATATAGTGATAATTAAAGCCATTATGCTAAAATTAGGTATGTTTAATACTATCGAAATAGAGGAGCGCACATGAAAATATATGAACGAGACAGCACCTATCTTACCGATGAAGAATTGAAACTCTGGGATGAGAAGAAGGAAGGGGAGAAGGTTCGGAAATTGGGTGAAAAATGGATACGAAAAAGTTTGTTCAGAGAGTACCCGAAAGCCGCACGCCATTTCATGAGCCTTTTTCCAAATAACTACCTAGACATTGAAGAATTAAAAAAAGAGTCGGAGCTTAACTACTTATGCGAAAAATATGCTCAAATGTTAGATAGTCCTGGAACGCCTGAGCGAACAGTTTTAAATTGGATTCGAGAGAATAAAGCCTATTTCATAATCGCCTCCATTTTACAAAATTATAACTTTGGTCATCACGATGCCTTCATCTTTCCAGAGCTCAAGTTAGGTACAGCTATCCAAGTTGATTTCTTGATAATCGGCAAAAATTCAGGCGGTTATGAATTCATCTTTGTTGAGTTAGAAGCACGATACGGGAAAATCACTTTAAGTGACGGTGATTTAGGCGATGCTTTCAGAAAGGGTATTCGTCAAGTAAAAGACTGGTCTGATTGGCTCGAATCGTACTATACATCTTTTCAAGAAGCTATTCTAAAGTACAAGAACGCGGCACAACAATTACCTTTAGAATTTATGGTACCCGACAGGACGAGAATCCATTTCGTCGTTGTTGCAGGTCGTCGGACAGACTTTAACGAAAAGACTTACCGAACTAAGCGTCGTACAAAAACGGAACAAAATATTGAACTTCTGCATTATGATAATCTTTATGATACTGCTAAGGAAGTTGTTGGAAAAGCAACTTATTAATAACTGCCGATACGTCCACTTTTCTTACGCATAAGCCGAATTAAGCTGTTTAGGTAAATACCAAATCAATAATGACACTATGCTCTTGTCCTTTCAGCCACAGGTACAAGTTTTTGTTGTCGACTCCGGACACTAACTTGTACCAATAAACAAAAAAGCTGTTAAAATATAAACCTTCGATGTTTGGTTCGTTGGGAATGAGATAATATTCTTGTCAAAATCGGTAATGGGATAAAGTTCTTGTCATTTGGTTTTGACAAGAACTTTATCCCATAAAATAAAAAAGCCACGATTTTCGCGGCAATTAATGAGATAATGTTCTTATCACCCGACAAAAATGGACGTTTACGGTACTAACCATTACATTATCAGTAAACAACCATTTTGGGTTAATTAATAGAACCAAAACTCATTCCCAAAAACAAAGTAACATTTTTGATAATCAATACCTTTTTTTTCTGCAGGAGCCTCCATCATTTTATTCTTAAACAGCCGGTCAATCCGGACGTACATTGCACGCCAATCCAGGGGCGCTTTAATCTTGGTATCCTTGGGTAAATCACCGAAGACATCCCGAAGGATGGTAATTTTTGCATTCTTTGCACCGTTATCAATAAGATGGCAAATATACAGCTTCTTTGTGCGCTTCGTTTCCCGAAAATAAATTGCTAAACTCATTTGCTTTCCTTCAATCAGGTCATTTAATCCAGGTAATCGACTCTTCCGTCAAAATAAAGTTTGTGCGTTGAATATGGTTCCGGTCTAAGTTTAATTACGTCAAATTATACGTAATTATAAAATTAGGCGCCTAACAGAAACGGAGGTAATCCGGAACTTAAATTTCCCGGACTACCTCCGCTTTGTTATTTGGGCCTCACAATGCATTAATTATCGGCGTAATTTCTAAACGCCTGATTGTCGAATCCTTTTATTGATGGTCTTTTTATTTGCTATTCCCCTCTAACGCACTTCTATGTCTTAGTTTCCTTCTTTATTGTTTTTGCTAATGTAAAAATAAAAAAATACAGAATTAAGGATATAAATATATCCCAATGTTCTGAATGGATTTTCATTCACATATTGGGGAGGGAAGAAATGGCTAAGACCTAATAAAGTATAAGTTACATAAATATCAGTTCTCATTAATTTCCATTTACCTTTTTTGGACAGTTTATGCATTCTATTAAATGCCAGTTGTTTCATATCGGTTGATTTGACAGCATTAAACAGAAAAGTACAAAATCCAAACATCAGTGCTAATTTGGCAACAATCTCGATTTGCATAAAACCAGTGAACCAAATATCAAAGGTGTTCAGGGAATTAACAATGCTTTCTAAATTAAATGGAATCCAGTTCATTAAATTCCAGTCCATTAATTTAGAGATAATAAAATTAACCAAAATTATAAGAAAACAAGTATTAAGTATTGTGGTTATACATCTATAAGTTTTCCCTATCCATGATTTATCAAATTTCCTTATAAAATTTGTAATGGACTTAGGTATAGTTATTCCACTTGCTATAAATTTATCTGTGTTAGCAGGTTTATCTTGATTCTTTTTCTGCGTTGGTGCGTCACCTTTGCTTTGATCTGTATATGTTCTTTTCTTTCTAATGCTCCTCTTGCTCATACGATCCCCCAGTTCTAAATTAATTGTCTAGCTTCTAACACTTAATACGTTCATTATATATAATTACTTAATAAAATAATTCCCTTACTAAGTATGTAATTGGAGGAAACGACCATGGAAATACAACTATTTATGAAGTATCCCGAAATCACTTGCTATCTAAAATTGAACCGTTGTATAAAGACCACATTAGAACCAAGGACCACAAGTACACAATTTCAAAAGTATTATTCATTTAACTGACAAAAGTCCGACTTCCCAGCTTATTTGCGCTGTGATCCATCTGCTATCTTATGAATCGCATTACCATTCTTATTGTAATATCTAGTTTCCACTTAAACGATATTGAACCTTTTATATGTTTATTTCCTACCTTTTTTTCTATAGAATTCAGTTTAGGGAATACCATTTCTTTAATGGTTGGATAATTTACAATATTAAGTGAATGGCGATTTGAAAGGTGGAATTCTTCTTGATAGAGATTGTTCAAAATAGCAAACAAGCTAAAAAGAGAAACTTCATGATAGGGCTCCTTTTCTTTACTGTGGTTGCTTTGATTTTGATTGCACCCAATTTAGACTTTCTTCTAAGATTATTCCGTAAAGCTGATTCACTAATTAGTTTCATTGGTTGGTTGGTGATAGTCATATCATTCGTTTATGTCACTGAATGGTTACATGAAAAAATTCATGAGAGCATCCTAAAGGGTGGTAAAGATATCGGAAATGTATATCGGGGCAGAAAGTATGTAATATTTGATGGGTATGCAACCAAGCAACGTTTTCTAATTAATCTTTTGGCACCATTCGTATTGATCACATTTTCACTCGGTATTTTAATAATCATTATTCCTGGCTTGTTCTTCCCTAGTGTTTTTGCAGCAATATTATGTATTCACACTCCTGGATGTAGTAGTGATTTCTATTCTTTTTATGTTGCATTAAAGAACTGGAAATCAATAAAATATGTAACTGATGAACGTACTAAAGTGAATTATCATATCTCATGAATGTAATGTATGCTTAATCAAATACAAACCGAGGACGTGAAATAAAGGCTTAAATGTTTTCGTGTATACTCATTCCACTTTTCAAGGCAAGAACAAAATGCGTTGGTGAGAAAATTGTATTTTTCCACCAACGCATTGAACAAATTATCATCGAATTGTTCCAGTATATCTTACCGCAAGCTTAAAAGTTGAATCATCTCATCGACACGTTCCTTGCTTTGTTCCTTCTAGTCCTCTTCTTTCTCTAATATCATCATCTGTTGCCGTAACTCGTTTAGCCCACCTCATACCTTGATTAAAACACCAATGACCCACGAGGGGCTCTTTTTCAAAGTGTCCTTCTTGTAGGTGATAGCTCAGATCTAATCATAGGTGTCTTTTTGGCACTTTCTTTATTTCAAAAGTCAAACAACGGAGTAGACAAGTAGCGTTCACCTGTGTCTGCCAAGAGCACGACAATGTTTTTGCCTTTATTCTCAGGAAGCTTCGCAATTTGCGTCGCCGCATAGGCCACAGCTCCGGAAGAAATACCGACAAGCAGTCCTTCACTTCTGGCCAGTAGCCGTGCTGTTGCAAAAGCATCTTCATTCTTGACTTTGAACACTTCATCCACATATTCACTGTTGTAGTTATCCGGAACGAAGCCTGCTCCGATACCCTGAATATGGTGCGATCCAGGCGATCCGCCGGAAAGCACCGGTGAATCGAACGGTTCCACGGCGATGATCTTGACCGAAGGTTTGCGCTCTTTCAGCACTTGGCCGACGCCTGAGACCGTTCCACCGGTGCCGACGCCTGCAACAAAAATGTCCACTTCACCGTCGGTATCACGCCATACTTCCTCCGCTGTAGTTTTACGGTGGATCTCCGGATTGGTAGGATTCTTGAATTGCTGCGGAATAAAGGAGTTTGGGTTCTCGGCAGCCAGTTCCTCCGCACGTTTAATCGCGCCTCTCATGCCTTCCGCTCCTGGGGTTAACACCAATTCGGCACCAAGCGCAAGCAGAAGCTTACGGCGTTCGATACTGAATGTTTCGGGAAGCGTAATGATCAGTTTATATCCAAGAGCCGCAGCGGCGAAAGCCAGCCCGATTCCGGTATTGCCGCTGGTCGGCTCGATAATGACAGAGCCTTTATTGATTAGTCCTCTATCCTCGGCGTCTTTGATCATCGCATAACCGATGCGGTCCTTTACACTGCCGGCGGGATTAAAATATTCCAGCTTAGCAATCAAATTTGCCTCAATATCTTGGGTTTGGCTGTAGTTCGTTAATGCCAGTAAAGGGGTGTTTCCAATGAGATCTGTCAAATTCTGATAAATTTTAGCCAAATTAATCCCTCCAAACTATTAATTCCTACCTATTTACTATAATATTGATGCTATCACAGAATTTCCCTCTCCACAATACCTTATTTTCCCTCTGGCTCCATCTGATATACAGCAAATTCGGGTCAGACATCAAGCAATGACGTTAATTAGCCGAATCGTGTAATCGATCAACGCATCAAACACTTGACGGAACTGGATTTTGGCTTCCCTACAAGTCGTAAATATGGTGCGGACCGATCCTTCCGTACAGCAGGGCAAATCTTATAACCGTCCGTTGTGCGGAGGAGAGTATGCGGTAAGCCATGCTTTTATGCTCGTAGAAGTCCAAAAAGGAAAAAAGCTTTTTTCAATTTCGCTCGGCATCCCCCGTATTCCTCCAAGGCGATAACTTTGCGATAAAAGTCCAGTAAACAGGCTTTAAAGCCCCACGGAAGAAAGCATCGAACAGTCCGTAGAAAACAGATCGTTCTTTTAAAGAGTCCAGATAATTCTTCCATAGGAAGTTCAGTATATCGGTTAATAAAAATCATGGGGGCTCTATATTATGAGGCTACGGCATTTGGGGAAATGGTGCCGTCAAAATCGATCAAAATCATATCCAGCTTGGAAATTTCCGCCACGCTGCCACCTGCTTTCGCGATTTCCGTAGAATTACTGCGCATGATTCGACCAGACGGCTTGTTCGGCGGCTTCAAGGTCAATTCTCTCCAGCAGCTCTGCGTCAATTCCCTTAAGCGAATTCAACAAGTATTTAACCCCGGTCTGCTTCATATCCTCATACTGAAAAGGGGTCGATGGCACACCAATGAAGGGCGCATTCAACGATTTAGCGACCTCGGCCACCGTGTTTACATCGTCGATGAACAACACCTCATGGTATTCCAGTCCATAAATGTCGCGGGTAATCTCTTTGATCCCCGGCCGAAAATCGTTAGTACATATATACGTTTCAAAAAAAGGCTTGCAATACTCAAAATGGCTCAGGAGTTTCTCTTCCGCCAATCCGCCGTAACAAACCAGCCTTACATTCTGCGTGGAGAGCAGATTCAGAAACGCAAGGGCACCTTCAATAAGTCCCGAATCATGATTTGCCATATAGTTATCCCGTTCCCCGAAAAAATCCCGGAGCGAGTCGGCTTCGCTAGAGCTTACCCGGAACAGTTGTTTCAAGTAGGCGACCGCTTCCGAACGCTGCCGCGAAAAAACATTTCTCTCGATCTCGCGGGTATAGGGCATTCCCGCCTTCTTTACCAAGGATTTCAGCACTGGACTGAATGTGTCGGTCAGCAGGATGCCATCCACATCACATGCAATCAGTCGAATTGTATTCATAGCTCAGTCTCCTTTGCATTTTACCTTTGCAGTATTTCTTGTTCCGGGGGCTGCCCTGCGGTTGTAGCTTCTAAATCTTTTACATCGGCGGGAGCCTGCTTCTGTGATTTTTTCTTTTTGGTTGGCGGTGAAGCAGCTTCACGGAGCTGTCCTTCTCGCAAGCAGGCGAGAAACTCCTCGGCCAGCAACAGGGATTGTATTTCATAGCTTCCGGCTTTGGCACCGTCTGACATAATCAGCCCTTGGAGCTGCAGCATATGGTTGTCTCCAACCTGAAAAGCTTCATGGCGCTCACTGTGTAAGACCACTTCCGCTGTCCGCAGAATAGGCCGCGTTAGCTTAATATTCATCGTTTTCAACACCGGGAGCAGTCCGCTTAACGGGCGCTGGTCCGATCCGTTCTGGGCATAACCGAACACCCGCAAGCTTTGGCGGCATGCCTCCAGCAATACGACTGTGTCATGCCAGACTCCCGGAAAATCGCTGAAATAGGGGTTTTCAGGATCGATGCACAATCGGCACTCTAAACTTTCGCGATCCTTGCTGCTCTCCGCTCCGCTGATCATTACATTAATGTGTAGTCGTTTATTTACAAGCTCCTTAGATACAGGCAAAGACAGAGAAGTGTCATGTGTCCAGCTGGATGCTGCATCTCGCTCAGGCGACAACAAATGCTTAATTTTATATGTCCCGCTGGCGACCAGACGTCCCTCCTGTATAATTTCTGTTTTGTAGCAGCCGAGATCCACTTCAGCTCCGCCGGCCGGCGGAGCGACCGCATGAACAACAGCTTTATTCGCTTTATGGCAATAATCATGAAATGCAAGCTGAGCCTCATACACAAAAACCGGTTCTTTCGGGTCCAGTCCCAATCTGAGCAGTTGCCCGGTTTTAGCCAATTGTCCCATCGCCTCAGCCAACTGCAGCCCGGAGATATGATCAAGCGGATGATCAAAAAAGAAAGGATGCGTTTCGTCGACAATTAAAGTTCCAGTCATGGTAAACGGATCATCTGAAGTAATGCGGACCTTGTCGCAAAGAAGATTTTGGGCAATCTCCTTCTGCCCACCATACACAGCCTGTATAGTCTTCTGATCCCAGCATTCCGGCAATGCGGCAGCCCTCGAAACCCTCCGCTTATTCCAGATATGACCGGCCAAACGACGTACGGTTATCTCTTCCTCAAGGAAAAGCTTGAGCAGTTCATTCCCTGCTTCCGGCGTATTCCATTCATGAAACGATGTCGCGATAGCCCGCACAATTTTCATTATCACAATAGAATCCGAGCTAAGCTGTGCCAAAGGACGGTCGAAAGAAATCTCTGCGGCAAGATAACCCGTCGCAGCGGCTACGATATTGGCAATAAGTGGCGAGATGTCATCTTCATCGGAATTATCTGCCACAGCCAGGGCCGCTTCCTCTGTTATGGAATGTTGAGGCCGGATTCTGGTCAATAATGTTGTCAATGGAGCAGAGAGGTCCGCCACCCAGTACCTTTCAGGGGCAAAGGGGTACGTCGGTAGACTGCGTCGCCGCGGCTGCGCCCCCGTATACAGCCTGCTCCAGTCCAATGTCACCCCCTTTACCCATAGATCTAACAGCTGCGAGTATTTGCCTTTGGCCATCCAAATCTCCAGCACCTGCCGCATATCTTCATCCTTAAACAGCGCTGCCGTCTCGTGCCCCCGGTTTGCTCTTCCGCGGAAAATATCAGTCCTTCCCTGCATGAACCCTTCCAGTTTGAACTCCAGCTCCTGAAGGCTGCCAGCCGTGAACGCCAAGCGTTCTTCCAGCGCCTCGCGTCCAGTTTGAAGCGTGTAGGCGATATCTGCCAGTTCCCTTTCGTCAAAACGCTGGGCACGAATTTCGGCAAGCCATTGCTGGACAATGGCCAATAACCGGTCTTCCGTTTTCGCTGACCATACAAACAGCAAGGGATTGCAAGCAGCAAAATGTTGTTCCGTGTCTGAAGGTCGTTCGTCACGGTACTCCTCGATCACCACATGGGCGTTAGCTCCTCCGAAACCGAAAGAACTGACCCCGGCTCGTCGTGGAAGCAGGTGTCCGTGTTCATCCTCCGGTGCTTTCCATTCGACGGTCTCCCGCACAATATAAAACGGGGTATTCTCCAGACGGATGTGCGAATTCACCGGATCGCAATGCAGGCTTTTCACCAATGTTTGATGCTTCAGTTGGAGCACTGTCTTGATGACTCCCGCGATGCCCGCGGCAAGCTCAAGGTGGCCGATGTTCGATTTCACCGAACCCAGTCCGCAATGTGCTTCACGAATATGCGGATCACCAGTCTCCTCGTAAAGCGCTTTAAACGCCGCCTTCAGCCCGTTGATTTCAATGGGATCACCAAGCTCGGTGCCTGTGCCATGGGCTTCGATATATCCGACGGTCCGCGGATCAATTCCGGCTCGGCGGTAGGCTGTCTGCAGCAGCGCGGCTTGCGCATTCGGATTGGGTGCCGTCAGGGAGTTGGCGCGCCCTCCGTGATTCTCGGCCGACGACCGGATGACCGCGTAGATCGAGTCACCGGCCTGTTCGGCGGCTCGCAGCCTCTTGAGCACCAGCATCCCAATCCCTTCTCCGCGCACATAACCGTTGGCAGCGCTTGAAAATGTTTTGCAGCGCCCGTCCTGAGCCAGCATTCCTGCCTTATTAAAGCCGATATGGGCATCGGGAGCAATCAGTGTATTGACGCCTCCAACGATGGCCATGCTGCAACTTCCGTTCTCCAACGCGCAGACGGCGCGGTGGATGGCAATGAGCGAACTGGAACATGCGGTTTCCACGGGCTCGCTCGGTCCATGGATGTCAAGAAAGTAGCTCATCCGGTTAGGTCCCATTGACGGCACGATCCCACTGAATGTATAACCTTCGATGGGTAAGCCTGCTCTAGAGACCAAATTGCTGTATCCGCTGCCCGCTGTTCCCACAAAAAGCGCCGTATCGGTGCCGGCGATACTGCTCGCAGCATAACCAGCATCTTCAATCGCCTTCCAAACATACATCATTAAAAGCCGTTGCTGAGGGTCCATGAGTTCCGCTTCATGGGGAACAATGCCGAAAAATGCGGGATCGAATTCATCCACGCCCTCGATAAATCCGCCCCATTTCACGTTAGTTTTATTGACCTCCGTGAGGGGATCGCCGTATATTTCCCGCCAATCCCAACGGTCTTTGGGAATTTCGGAGATGCAGTCCTTGCCGGAAACGAGATTATCCCAAAATTGCTCCAGGTTATCAGCCATCGGAAACCTGCCACTCATTCCGATAATGGCAATCGGTTCCTGTTGCACAGCAGCCTGCGTCCGGAGCTGCGGCGAAGTCTCATGCCGTCCAGCCCGTTTTGCGGCCGAATCCCTGGACATAGGAGGAGATGCTTGCCCGGCAAGCATCTCCTCCTGCAGAAAGCGTGCACTTCCTGGCTTCAGAGAGACTGAACAGTCCGTCAGGTTTTTCTCGGGTTTATCTTGCAGTTTCGCCGGATTCTCCGGTGAAACTGCGTTCCCTGCTCCAGTGATATGTTTTGCGGTAAGCTTCACCCGATGTTCCTGAACCAGATATTGAACGAGACTGTCCAGATTCGTCTGCTCAAAAAACAACGTGGGACTCAACTGCAGCCCATACTCATCGTTGATACGATTGGCAAGCAGGGTGAAGCTCACAGAGTCAAAGCCATATTCACTCAGTTCGTTTTGTCCATCAAACGACTCCTCTACGATCTTGAGTAAATCGCAAATCAGCATTGAAAGCAGCCGTTGCACAGCTTCAATTAATTGGCTATCTCCGCCTGCTGCGGCACTATAGGCTTCTCCGATCATCTTCAATTGCTGTGCTGCTTCTTCACGGCTCAAGCTCCCGTCCCTAATGCGGCTGTATATACGAGATTCCATGCCTTCTCTCCTTTCAGTTTGCACCCAAAATCCGGAGTAGTTGCTCTTCCGTCAGTTCTCCCTGCACAATTCGATCAACAAGCTGCCAGTAGTCATTTTCGCCCTGCTTATCGTTTTCCGGTCCTGTCACATCGGTGGAATGTCCGGCACTGTCCACATCCAAATTTACGGTAGAAACGCGCATTTCTTCGTACGCCGCCTCCGCCGGCTGCTTCACATTTACCAGGTAAAGCGTCAGACTGTACAACGAAGGATGCTCATAGAATACTTCTGGCGAGAGATCCAACCCGTATTGTTCATTTAGAAGCTCGGCAAACCGGTGAAACAACGCGTAATCAAATCCGTATTCGCTCCATTCACCCTGGGGATCAATAGAATCACCCTTAACCGCAAGCAGCGCCGATGCTGTTTCAAGCAACACAGCCAGCACCTCCCGGATCGCACGATCTAAACCTTTGCCGGCGCTGTCGCCGAATGCCGGCGAATCCAGCAATTGAGGCCGCGACACCACCCAGAGTTGCTTCAACCGGATCATGTCGCCCTCCATGACCAAGGCTTGCGATTGGCCTGCTGCCCAACATTGCCCCAAAGCCCACATCCCCGTTGCCGTCTCTAGCGGCAGCATCCCAAGACGCTGCAGCATAAGCTGCTCTGTAGGCATATCCACCTGCATACCGCCGTCCCTCCACAGCGGCCAATTGATGCTCAAGGTACGGCCATGCCGTTGTCCCAGCGTTGTCAGTTCGTTTCTGTAGGCTGCATAAGCGTCCATGAACCCATTAGCTGCTGCATAGTCGGCTTGACCGGCATTTCCAAACGCTCCCGCCAACGAAGAGAATAGCAGAACGAAATCCAATGGTATGCTTTTACTTGCCTGATCAAGATTCACCAGACCGCGCACCTTCGATGCCAACACAGCATGCAGTTCATCTTCCGTTTTCTTTATTATGAAATTGTCGCGGTGTATACCGGCACTGTGAATGATGCCATGAAGAGCGCCGTGGCGGATGTGAATATCATGAATCATTGCGGCAGTCGCTTCACGGTCGGCTACATCGATAGAAATATACTCAACGCGGGTATCCTCATTTAAGGACAGCCTCAGCTTGTCCAGATCCCCCTGTGCTATCGCAGAACGGCCGGTAAGGATCAGCGTCGTCCCCCTCCAGGTACGGGATATTTCGTGGGCCATAATCCTCCCGAGGCCGCCCGCGCCGCCTGTAATTAAATAGATTCCGTTATCTTTGCAGGGCAACGCAGGACATTCTTCCCTGCGCTGCACCAGCATATGCCATTCCAGCATCCGGCATTTATCGGCATCATAACGGATATGCTTCATATTTGGCCGAGTCGCGCTTTCCTGCAATTTGCGGAGTAATTCTGCAGCGCTATCGTCAGATGCGGTTTCGATGAGCTGTCCAACCAGCTGGGGATTTTCCGAAACGGCTGTTTGCAGCATTCCCGTTAATCCTGCCAATAGGCGCTGTTCTCCGCAATTTGGTATCGCTAGTTGAATCAGCACTTTGCCGCACGGCTTATCTTGAATAATGCTTTGGAGCTTTCGGAATGTCTGGGTAGCCGCTTCGCTGAAGCATTCATCGGCTCCGTTCGGTTCCCGGTTGAAGCCCAAATTCAGCACCTCGGTGGATAGCAGTGTATCAGCGCAATCTTCTAGGCAATGCTTAAAATCTTCGTATATAGCCTCGTTCTCCATTCCAAGTAGTACCACATGCTTGATGAAAGGCGGAACAGCTCCAACCGGCTCTTCTGGGCATTCACTCCAACTGGGCGCCAGCAGAAGTGCTCCCACTGAGTGAACAGCGTCTGTCGTCTGCGGAGAGAGCGGATCACCGTCGCATTCGCGCTTCCTAAGGCCCAGCTTATCCGAGGCAGGAAGCGTTTTGGGTGTCTCCATTCCGATCAAGCGCTCCACGGCCCGTACCATCAATCCGGACAACCGGACACAGACCCGACCACCTTCCTCGCACAGGTCGATATCCAGCTTCCCGGTGCCGCCTTCCCCTTTCCGGCGCCGGATCCACGCCCACATCCGTTTGCTCAGCTCCCCGTGCACCTCCAGACTCTCCAGCGCAAAGGGCAACATTACCCGCTGATCTTCCTCGCCCAGCGCCAATCCCATACAGCTCTGCAACGCTCCGTCCAGCAGCCCCGGGTACAGCACATACTCCCCCCAGCTACTTTCCGCCGCCTCCGGCAGCTTCAGCTCCGCCAGCCCTTCGTCCACTCCTGTCCACACCGCTACGACCGACCGCATGCTCGCTCCGTAGGAAAGACCCAGCTCCTCCAGCGCCGCATAGCACGCCTCTTTGCTCACCTTCCGACCGCAGCGTCCGCGTATCGCTTCCAGTTTCACCTGCTCCCGCTCCGGCAGCTCCGCCAGCTCTGCCACCCCTTCACTATACACGGCTTCTTCGCCCCGGATCCGCCGCTGCCGATGACATACCTCATCGCTCCCTCCGCCTCCAGCGTCAGGGCGATCCGCACCGTCTCTGCCGCGTCTTCCACCGTCAGGCCCCGCAGCCACGTCACATTTCGCAGCCGGACCCCGGTCCTCCCGTCCATATACGACTTGGCCGCATCCGTCGCCGCCACTCGTGCCATCTCTAGTTGCGCCACACCCGGCAGCATCTTCTTCCCGTTCACCCGGTGGTCCTTCAGTACCAGCTCTTCCCCCGTCAGCACCGCCGCATAGCTTTGGCCTGCGAAGTCCGACGTGTTCCACTGCACCAACGGATGCAACGCTGCAAGCCCCGATCCGGTCTGCGCTGCATCCCCGATCTCCGGCACCCAGCACCGCTCCTGCGCAAACGGGTATGTCGGCAGGCTCATCCGCTGCGGCCGCTTGTCCCCGTACAGCTTCCGCCAGTCGACCGCCCAGCCCTTCACCCACAGCTCCAGCACCTTCGCCACTTTCCCTTTCCGCATCCACGCTTCCACCGCTTGCTCCATATCCTCGTCCGCCCGGAACAGTGCCAGCGCTTCCTTATACCGTTTGACCTGGCCGCAGTACAAACCCTCGGTCTCCCCGCCGCCATTCACGAAGTGCTCCAGCTTCTCTGCAGCTTCCCTGACCGTACTTGCCATCAGTGCCAGCCGTTCTTCCAGCGCCTCTCGGCCCACCTGCAGCGTATACGCCGCAGCCGCCAGTTGCCCGTCCGTCACCTGGCCTGCCTGGATGTGACTAAGCAAGCGTTTCGCCTGTTCCCGCAGCCGCTCTCCATTTTTGGCCGACAGCACGATCAGCGCGGTTTCTCCCACCGTTGCCGCTTCATCCGCCGCGTTGTCCCCCGGACTCCGGTATTCCTCCACGATGACATGCGCGTTTGATCCGCCCGCCCCGAATGACGACAGCCCGGCGATCCGCGGATACTCCCGCGTCTGCCCGTTCAGCGTCACGCTCGGACGCATCCACGCTTCCAGCTCCCGCTGCACCCGAAACGGCGTCATCCCGAAGTCGATATGCGGGTTCAGCACCTCCGCATGCAGCGATGGCGCCAGCTCCCCATGCCGCATCTGCAGCAGCACTTTGGTCAAGCCCGCGATCCCCGCCGCGCTTTCCAGATGTCCGATATTCGACTTCGCCGACCCGATTGCGCAGTACTGCTTTTCCTCCGTCTGCACCTGGAACGCCCGTTGCAGGCCTGCAATCTCGATTGGGTCTCCCAGCGAAGTTCCCGTGCCGTGCGCCTCGATATAGCTCACCGTCCGCGGATGCACTCCCGCTTCCTCCAGCGCACGCGTGATTACCTCCGCCTGCGCCTTCGGGTTTGGCACGGTATAGCCGTTCGTCTTCCCACCGTGGTTCACCGCCGTTCCCTTGATGATGCCGTAGATCTGATCCCCGTCCGCCACCGCCTGGGCCAGCGGCTTCAGCAGCACCGCACCTACGCCTTCCCCCGGCACATAGCCGTCTCCGCCTTCTCCGAAGCTTTCGCACCGCCCCTTGCTGGAGGCAAACTTGCCCTGGGCCAGCATCAGGTATTTATTCGGGTGCACCGAGACGTTCACCCCGCCGGCAATCGCCAGCTTGCACGTCCCCTGCTGCAGGCTTTGGCAGGCCAAATGGAGAGCCGTCAGCGACGAGGAGCACATCGTATCCACCGCCATGCTCGGCCCGTGGAAGTTGAAGTAGTACGACACCCGGTTCGCCACCGACGATGGGTTCCCTGACAGCGCCAGCGGATGCCCCTGCAACGTCCGCTCCGCGCCGTACAGCTGGTATTCTTCGTACATCACACCCACGTACACGCCTACGTTTCCTCCGCTCTCCCCTCCTGCTTCCGCCAGTGTCTCCCGCGTATACCCCGCATCTTCCAGCGTCTCGTACACGCATTGCAGGAACAGCCGTTCCTGGGGATCCATAATTTCCGCCTCCCGCGGTGAAATCTGGAAGAACAGCGGGTCGAATCGGTCCACCCCTTCGATGAAGCCACCCCACTTGCTATAGGTTGTACCTTGCCGATCCTTCTCCGGGTGGTAATACCGACGGTAATCCCAGCGCTCCGCCGGAATTTCTGTTACACAATCGGTGCCTTCGCGCAGCCGCTTCCAATACTCGTCCACATTCCGTGCGCCCGGATAGCGGCCTGACAGGCCGATGACGGCGATCTCCGGCGCCCCCGCCGGCTCTGCTTGCGAACCAGGGATGGATGCGAAGCGTCGGCCACCTTTGCGTCGGCTGACGGTTTCCCGCCGACTCACAGCGTCCTCTGTCAGCCGCGGCGCCGGTGCAGCTATCTGTCCTGACGCTGCGGCGAACAATTCTGCCAACCGGCCGCCGTAGGTGTCCATAAAGTAGCCGCACAATTCGCGCAGCGTCTGGTATTCGAAAAACAGGGTCTTCGACAGCGGGCCGAAATCCTGCTCCAGCCGCGACGTCAGCTGCATGACCATGATTGAATCGATGCCGTACTTTTCCAGTGGTGCCTTCTCTTCGATCCGTCCTGCCGGCAGCTTCGTGATGTCCGACAGCAGCTTTTTGAAATACTGGACCGTTTTTTCCTGCAGGCGTTCTGTCGGATCTGCAGTTCTTGTGCCCTCCGGAGCGATCAGATTAATCAAGGATCCGGCGGCCGTAGCAACCTCGCCGGACGCCCCTTCATGCTTATATGCTCGGACTGTAAAGCCGCTCATCCGCACGCAGACCGTCCCATCCTCGGCGCACAGGTCGATGTCCAGCTTCTGTAGCCTGGCTTCCGTCGCACTTCCTTCCTGCGGACGCACCCAGACCCAGCCCCGCGCAGGCGCTGCCGACATCACCTCCAGCCGCTCCAGCGCGAACGGCAGCTGCGTCTCGCTTCCGCCTGTCTCTTCCATCAAACCCGCACAGGCTTGTAATGCCGCATCCACTATACCTGGATGCAGCACATAGCTCTCTCCTGTGCCTTCCGGCAGCACCAGCTTGCCCAGCGCGCCCCGCGGACCGATCTCCAGCCACTCCAGACCCCGATGACTTGGTCCGTATGCGATCCCTCTCTCCAAGAACTGCCCGTAGCATTCCGCGCCGCTCACACTGTGCCGGCTCTCCTCCCGCAGCCCCTCCACCTCCAGCTTCGGTAGGTTTGCCGCCGCCTCGCGGGTATACAGCTCCACGCTTCCCTGGCAGTGTACTTTCCCTTCCCCTACTGCCTCTCCGCTGTACACCTCAAAACCAATCCGGTTATGCGCCTCCGGCGTCAGTGCAATGTGCAGTTCCTGCTCCGTTCCTTCTTCCACCGTGAACGGCTTCAGCCATACCACCCCGTGCAGCCGAACGCCCTGCTCCGTCTCACTCCCCGCCGTCCCAGCAGCCAGCAGCGTCGCTTGCAGCGCCATCTCCAGATAGGCTGCCCCCGGCAGCATTTTCCGCCCCTGTACCACATGGTCTTTCAAGAAGAATTCTTCACCACTCCACCGTGAACTGTACCGCTGCTCCGTCAAATCCGACGTATTCCGCTGTACCAACGGATGCAGCGCGGGCGTATGTCTCGCGTCGGCCTCCGACGCACTTTCCGCACGCCGGCTCATCCAATACCGCTCCCGCGCAAACGGGTATCCAGGTAGACTGATCCGCCGCGGTGTGGCTTCCCCGTACAGCTTGCTCCAGTCTACCTCTCCCCCGCGCACCCACCATTCCAGGAGTTTGCCGTATCTGCCAAGCCGAATCCATTGCTCCGCCGTGTCGCGCAGTTCAGAATCGGCAAATACGGCCAACGCTTCCTTGTTTCGGCTGACTTGTCCACGGTGCAGATGCCCGTTTTGTTGTTCCCCTTGCACAAAAGCCTGCAAGGCATTCTCCAATTGTTCGACAGATGAGACGATCATTCCCAGCCGCTCATCCATCGCTTCGCGCCCTGTCTGTAGCGTATAGGCCACATCGGCCAATTCATCATCTTGCCAGTTCTGCTCCCGCAGTGTCCGGAGCAGTTGTGAGGCCTGTATGACAAGGCGGTCCTCTTGTCTTGCCGATAGCACAATAAGAGCCGGCTGCAAAGGCGAAGACCGCATACGATTTAGCTTCTCATCCAGGAGCGGGGGTTCTGCAATTATCAAATGCGCGTTGGCCCCTCCGGCGCCGAACGAAGAAACGCCCGCAATACGCGGGATTTCCGTCAGTTTTCCGTTGATGTGAAGCATAGGGCGCTTCCACTCCGCCGTCGCATGTTGGAGATAGAACGGTGTCTGCTCAAAAGAAATTTCCGGATTAGCTGTACCGGAGTGAAGGGTAGGCGCGATTACACCATATTTGAATTGCATCAGCACTTTCGTTAAGCCAGCGATACCAGCGGCACTCTCACAATGGCCAATGTTCGACTTAACGGAACCGACGGCGCAAAACTGTGTATCCTCGGTGTCTTCCTTGAATGCTCGCACCAGACCCGCAATCTCAATCGGATCACCCAACGCGGTTCCCGTGCCATGTGCCTCGATGTAACTGACTTCACGGGCATGAATGCCTGCTCGCCGTAAGGCGTCTGCAACTACTTCTGCTTGTGCATTTGGGTTAGGCACCGTATAGCCGTGAGTTTTGCCTCCAGCGTTGATCATGCTTCCTTTAATCACACCATAGATATGGTCACCATCACTGAGTGCCTTGGCCAAAGGCTTTAAAACAATAGCCCCAACACCCTCTCCGTCCACAAAACCGTCTGCTTCATCTCCAAACGCTTTGCACTTATCCCCGGAGGACAGCATCGTCAACGCACTGAGTTTCAAGTAATGTACCGGATCGACAATTAAGTTGACTCCGCCCACAATCGCACATTCACAGGAACCGCTGTGCAGGCTCTCCAGTGCAAGATGAATAGCAGTCAGTGAAGAGGAACAAGCCGTATCGATTGCTAGGCTTGGCCCCTGAAAGTTAAACAGATAGGACAGACGGTTGGCGATGGACCAATAACTGGACCCTGTCGGATAGTTTCCGTTCATAACGCCGACAAAAACACCGATTTTTCGGCTGTGCTCGAGGGTCAACGGCGTATATCCCGCATCCTCCACACTTGCATAGGCCACCTCAAGAAACAGCCTTTCCTGTGGGTCCATCCGTTCGGCTTCCGCAGGCGATATATGAAAAAAAAGCGAATCGAAGGCGTCGATATCCCGGATAAAGCCGCCCCATTTGGTGTACATGGCACCGGGCTTCCCTTTTTCCTCCGCATAATAAGCTTTCCAATCCCAACGTTCCGGGGGAATTTCCGAAATACTATATTTGCCGGCCAGTAAATTCGCCCAAAATTCATGCACATCATCAGCCCCGGGGTAGCGACCGGCCAATCCGATGACCGCCACATCTCGAGAGGTATCCGGCAGTGAGGATTGGCGCTGAACAAAAGGCGTATCCGACCTCTTCCAAAAGCGGTTGCCAGAGTGTTCCGAACGCATAGCAGGATCGGCATTGACCGTTTCTTCCCCCACTGTGCCGTTCGGCGAATCTGCTGTTCCAACATCATGCAGTTCCATGAAACACTCCCGCTGCGACTGCAGCAAATGATCTGCCAGTTTATCGATTGTCGGATACTCGAAAAACAATGTGCTGCTGATATTGCTGAACACCTTCCGCAATGCAGCAGCCAATTCAATGACCATAATCGAATCGATGCCAAACTTCTCGAACGGTTCGGCGGTGTCGATCTGCTGCGGCGATATTTTCAAAGCCTCACCAATCAGATCTTTTAAATATTGACGGCTTCTATCCTGCAGATGTTCAATAGTATGCTCTTCTTCACTGCCGTGCTGGACCAAACGCGGATCAGCGGCTTCGCTGCGGGACGGCAAATTGCTGTTATAATTCAGTGCATCCGAGGACACTGCCTCTGGTGAGACAGAAAGGCTCTTGCGCTTCATCCGCACTACACCGTCGCTTTCCGCCGCCAGCAGGACGGGGCTTGGCAAATAGCCGGCCATGCCGATATTTCGAAACCCTGCACCGGTCAGCAGGCTGCGGATACGGCCGGCGCTCTCTGTATTGAAGACTTCCGCGCCGCTTGCATTATCCATATCCGGTTCAAGACTCCCGCTATCCTCCCACAGCAGCACACCGTTTTTCTTCAGAACGATCTTCGCCTCGCGTGACATCTGCTGAACATGTTGCAGGTCGGTTATTTTGCCCCGGGCAATCACAAGATCATAGCCGCCCGGAGATAACTGCTGATCCATAAAAGGCATATGCCGCTCTAGACTGCGGAACCTCAGAAATGGGCAAACGGGCTCAAGTCCCGGTTCGATCCGCAGGAAATGGTCCTCCGACGAACCGGTGCAGCAAAACTCGGCAATCTGCGTATTGAAGGGGAGCAACTTTTGCAGCAGCAAGGAAAGTTCCGCTGTTGTCAGTTGACCGATCTGCAAAATATGAACACGGGACGAGTTATCCAGATCCAGACGGCGCTGCACATAGCTGGCAACCGCTTCGGCAAGCATCCCGGCCAGCCCGGAGCTGTGCGGCCCGTTGTCTGCCTTCTCCCCATCATCCGTGGGGACATCACCTGAAGCTATCAGGACATCAATGGACGGAGTTCCTTGTATCTGGAGCAAATATTGCGTCAACGCCTGCAAATTCGGATATTCATGAAAAACAGCCGGTGACAAATCCAGCACCAGCGATTCATTCAGCCGTCTGACCCATTCGCCCCAGACGACCGGATCGTATCCATATTCCTCCCAATTAAAATTCATATCGAGTTGCTCAGGCTTTACTTGGAGCAACTCAGACAGGGTTGATCGTAAAAGGTGTTGTATCTTCATTTCTATATCCGGCCCGGTCACCAATCTCTCCTCCTTGTTTTGTAATAGCCGCCTTAAGATCCGGCAGGTGTGGCACTGCCGATGGCACTTGGTCCGGATAAAAGGCAACCCATTCATCTGCACATAACTCCTTAAGAACCAGAGGCTTCGTCGTGTTAATCAGCGCCGCTTGCGAAGCTGATCCGGCCAGCAATATCTCAAGTGCTTCAAATGCTTCCATCGGTTCTATGGAGCCGATTCCCGTACGTGCCATCTTGTCCCTGTAACCCTGTGCCGACACGGCGCCGGTACTGCCCCAATACCCCCAGTTCATCACCTTAACTGGGCATGTCCACCACTTGCCGAGCTGGTGGGCGAAGGCGTCGGAAAAGGAACAGCCCGCCGCATAGTTGCTTTGGCCAGGGGCTTTTGTAAAGGACATGAATGATGAAAAGAATAAAACCATTTCCAGCGGCTCATCTCTGAATACCTGCGCCATCCGCACGCTGACATCAACCTTCGCCTGAAGCCCGGCGCTGAACCGTTCCTCATCCATCCGTTCCAGGCTCTGATCCAGCAACACGACAGCGGAGTGGAGCAACCCATGAATCGCCGGGTGAATCGACTTGATCTCCCTGTAGGCTTCGCGCAGCGCCGCCTCATTGGCTGCGTCGGCGCAGATGTAGCGCGGTGCCGGCCCCAAAGCGCCTAAGCGCCTGATCTGGGCTTCGATAACGGCATCGTTCGGCCGCCGCCCAATCCATACAATATGAGCCTGGTGGCTGCGAATCATATACTCGCTCCAGGCTTCCCCGATGCCGCCAGCGCCTCCAATGACCACATAGACACCCCCGGTTTTATACAGACGGTGCTCTGCAATCTCCTGCCGGACAGGCATAAGATGCTGTTCATACCATTGGCCTCCCCGATATGTCCGCAGATGTCCTTCTGCATCCGGGGGCAGGGCGAACAACTCATCGAACGGCCAGCCTTCTTCTGTTTCCAGATCGGCCAGCCTGATATTCCAGTGAGGATATTCTTTGGCCAACGAACCGACCAAGCCGTGCAAGCCGGCGTGGGTCGGATCAATCAGCTCATCAGACGTTATATGCTGCGTCTTCACAGTCAAGATGCAGAAGCCAAGCTTTCTGGCCCCATAGCCTGCGTGAAGCAAGGCTTTGATGAACCGGAACAACAGCAGGACGCCCGACTTCTGCCCAGCAATTACCGCCTCTGGCTTGAATGTGGTATCGCCATCCGAAGGAGCGATCCAGATGAAATGATCCACAACGCCGCAAGTGGCCAATTTTCCACCTATGATAGGCATGGAATCATCGGAAACAATCTCTATGCGGGATGCGCCGGGGCAACGTTCCCGGATTCCTGCCCATTGGCTTGTGGTTCCGCCTATGACCATTACCCGCTCGCCAGGCGCCGGAAAGTGGTCTCCCGGTTGGACCAGCGAAGGCTCCCACACAGGCGCCAGCATTATATTGCCGATCAGTTGCGGTTCTTTCGGCTCCTGAGCAAAATCAGGCTCCCGGTTCCCACTTCCGGCAGCAACGGCCCGTACCATCAATCCGGACAACCGGACACAGACCCGACCACCTTCCTCGCACAGGTCGATATCCAGCTTCCCGGTGCCGCCTTCCCCTTTCCGGCGCCGGATCCACGCCCACATCCGTTTGCTCAGCTCCCCGTGCACCTCCAGACTCTCCAGCGCAAAGGGCAACATTACCCGCTGATCTTCCTCGCCCAGCGCCAATCCCATACAGCTCTGCAACGCTCCGTCCAGCAGCCCCGGGTACAGCACATACTCCCCCCAGCTACTTTCCGCCGCCTCCGGCAGCTTCAGCTCCGCCAGCCCTTCGTCCACTCCTGTCCACACCGCTACGACCGACCGCATGCTCGCTCCGTAGCAAAGACCCAGCTCCTCCAGCGCTGCATAGCACGCCTCTTTGCTCACCTTCCGACCGCAACGTCCGCGTATCGCTTCCAGTTTTACCTGTTCCTGCTCCGGCAGCTCCTCTAGCTCTGCCATCCCTTCACTATACACAACCTCTTCGTCCCCGGATCCGCCGCTGCCGATGACATACCTCATCGCTCCCTCCGCCTCCAGCGTCAGGGCGATCCGCACCGTCTCTGCCGCGTCTTCCACCGTCAGGCCCCGCAGCCACGTCACATTTCGCAGCCGGACCCCGGTCCTCCCGTCCATATACGACTTGGCTGCATCCGTGGCCGCTACTCGTGCCATTTCCAGTTGCGCCACACCCGGCAGCATCTTCTTCCCGTTCACCCGGTGGTCCTTCAGTACCAGCTCTTCCCCCGTCAGCACCGCCGCATAGCTTTGGCCTGCGAAGTCCGACGTGTTCCACTGCACCAACGGATGCAGCGCTGCAAGCCCCGCTCCGGTCTGCGCTGCATCCCCGATCTCCGGCACCCAGCACCGCTCCTGCGCAAACGAGTATGTCGGCAGGCTCATCCGCTGCGGCCGCTTGTCCCCGTACAGCTTCCGCCAGTCGACCGCCCAGCCCTTCACCCACAGCTCCAGCACCTTCGCCACTTTCCCTTTCCGCATCCACGCTTCCACCGCTTGCTCCATATCCTCGTCCGCCCGGAACAGTGCCAGCGCTTCCTTATACCGTTTGACCTGGCCGCAGTACAAACCCTCGGTCTCCCCGCCGCCATTCACGAAGTGCTCCAGCTTCTCTGCAGCTTCCCTGACCGTACTTGCCATCAGTGCCAGCCGTTCTTCCAGCGCCTCTCGGCCCACCTGCAGCGTATACGCCGCAGCCGCCAGTTGCCCGTCCGTCACCTGGCCTGCCTGGATGTGACTAAGCAAGCGTTTCGCCTGTTCCCGCAGCCGCTCTCCATTTTTGGCCGACAGCACGATCAGCGCGGTTCCTCCCACCGTTGCCGCTTCATCCGCCGCGTTGTCCCCCGGACTCTGGTATTCCTCCACGATGACATGCGCGTTTGATCCGCCCGCCCCGAATGACGACAGCCCGGCGATCCGCGGATACTCCCGCGTCTGCCCGTTCAGCGTCACGCTCGGACGCATCCACGCTTCCAGCTCCCGCTGCACCCGAAACGGCGTCATCCCGAAGTCGATATGCGGGTTCAGCACCTCCGCATGCAGCGATGGCGCCAGCTCCCCATGCCGCATCTGCAGCAGCACTTTGGTCAAGCCCGCGATCCCCGCCGCGCTTTCCAGATGTCCGATATTCGACTTCGCCGACCCGATTGCGCAATACTGCTTTTCCTCCGTCTGCACCTGGAACGCCCGTTGCAGGCCTGCAATCTCGATTGGGTCTCCCAGCGAAGTTCCCGTGCCGTGCGCCTCGATATAGCTCACCGTCCGCGGATGCACTCCCGCTTCCTCCAGCGCACGCGTGATTACCTCCGCCTGCGCCTTCGGGTTTGGCACGGTATAGCCGTTCGTCTTCCCACCGTGGTTCACCGCCGTTCCCTTGATGATGCCGTAGATCTGATCCCCGTCCGCCACCGCCTGGGCCAGCGGCTTCAGCAGCACCGCGCCTACGCCTTCCCCCGGCACATAGCCGTCTCCGCCTTCTCCGAAGCTTTCGCACCGCCCCTTGCTGGAGGCAAACTTGCCCTGGGCCAGCATCAGGTATTTATTCGGGTGCACCGAGACGTTTACCCCGCCGGCAATCGCCAGCTTGCACGTCCCCTGCTGCAGGCTTTGGCAGGCCAAATGGAGAGCCGTCAGCGACGAGGAGCACATCGTATCCACCGCCATGCTCGGCCCGTGGAAGTTGAAGTAGTACGACACCCGGTTCGCCACCGACGATGGGTTCCCTGACAGCGCCAGCGGATGCCCCTGCAACGTCCGCTCCGCACCGTACAGCTGGTATTCTTCGTACATCACACCCACGTACACGCCTACGTTTCCTCCGCTGTCCCCTCCTGCTTCCGCCAGCGTCTCCCGCGTATACCCCGCATCTTCCAGCGTCTCGTACACGCATTGCAGAAACAGCCGTTCCTGGGGATCCATAATTTCCGCCTCCCGCGGTGAAATCTGGAAGAACAGCGGGTCGAATCGGTCCACCCCTTCGATGAAGCCACCCCACTTGCTATAGGTTGTACCTTGCCGATCCTTCTCTGGGTGATAGTACCGACGGTAATCCCAACGCTCCGCCGGAATTTCTGTTACACAATCGGCGCCTTCGCGCAGCCGCTTCCAATACTCGTCCACATTCCGTGCGCCCGGATAGCGGCCTGACAGGCCGATGACGGCGATCTCTGGCGCCTCCGCCGGCTCTGCTTGCAAAGCAGGGATGGATGCGAGGCGGCGGCCACCTTTGCGTCGGCTGGCGGTTTCCCGCCGACTCACAGCGTCCTCTGTCAGCCGCGGCGACGGTGCAGCTATCTGCCCTGACGCCGCGGCGAACAATTCTGCTAACCGGCCGCCGTAGGTGTCCATAAAGTAGCCGCACAATTCGCGCAGCGTCTGGTATTCGAAAAACAGGGTCTTCGACAGCGGGCCGAAATCCTGCTCCAGCCGCGACGTCAGCTGCATGACCATGATTGAATCGATGCCGTACTTTTCCAGTGGTGCCTTCTCTTCGATCCGTCCTGCCGGCAGCTTCGTGATGTCCGACAGCAGCTTTTTGAAATACTGGACCGTTTTTTCCTGCAGACGTTCTGCCTGATTAACCGCTGCTGTGGTTTCCGCCGTTTCTGTAGTTGCCACCGTTTCCGTGCTCTCCGCAGTACCTACGGCGGGTTTCAGCCATCTTAATAATCGGCTGCGTTCGCCCGCCAACACCATAGCCTGCCCATGCCCGGCTGCCAAAGCCGCATACAACGCCCGGATTCCGCTTGCCGTCTCCAGCGGAGCTATTCCCGCCTGCTTATGCATGCGTTCCTGCATGTGTTCATCTGCGCGCATACCGCCGTTTTGCCACAGCGGCCAGTTGACGGCGAGCGTATGCCCTTGTCTCATTCCCAAGCGAACCTTTTCATTGCGCCAAGCGGCGAATCCGTCCATGAAAGCGTTGGCCGCCGCATAGTCCGCTTGTCCAGGATTGCCGAACACACTGGCCAGCGATGAACAGAGTACGAAGAAATCAAGCGGAATATCCTTTGCAGCTTCATCCAGGTGAATCAGGGCATCCACCTTGGGCGCAAGCACGGCGTGAAGTTCATCCGCATTTTTATGTAATATGAAACGATCCCGCAGCACCCCTGCACAATGGATCAAGCCGTCAATGCGCCCATACTCGGTCTTTATGCCGCCAATCAGCCGCTGGACCTCTTCTTTCTTCGTGATATCCGCAATACGGTAGGAGACTTGCGCTCCACTGCGCTGCAGATCATGCATCCACTGCCGCCGGCGGTCGTCCGGCTCACGTCGGCCTACGAGAAGAACAGTTGCTTGAGGAGCATGGCGGATAATATTCTCGGCAAATAGTGCCGCAAGTCCACCGCCTCCACCTGTAATCAGGTATACCCCGCCCTCCTTCCATGGAGCGGCAAGATCCGTTTCAAGGAGCGGTATTTCCTGCCATTCAGGCATCCAGCGTTTATCGTTCGTATACCGGACATTCGCTTCTTCGGGATGGAGGCAACTTTCCTGAATCGCGGAGATGGCCCCAGAGGTCTCAATCAACTGCGCGACGATTGCCGGATTCTCCAATCCCGCTGTCCGGAGCAGGCCAATGAGTCCGGAGAACAGTCCGTCTTCTCCTTTTTGTCCTGAAGGGATCAGCAGTTGCAGCAGGACTTTATCCCGATGCTTACTGAGCATAATGTCTTTGACTAGCTGTAACAATTGTGCCGCATAGTCACGATAACGCCCATACACTTCCTTCTCGTCCGAACACAGAAGCAGAGTGCGCTTGCTTGCCGGCAGACTGTCAGATTCGCTGTCCAGCCACGCGTGTACCGCCGCATGGACCGATTCTTCCATTTCACATAGGATAATCCACTGCTCGGCAAATCCGGCTAGTGAATGACGAAGTCCGGAACCGGTGTCCAACAGTAGGTGCTTTTGCCGGCCTATGCTTGTCCCCGCAGAGCACTCACGCCATTGTGGTACAAACATCAGCACTTCAGACCCCGCTGATCTGCAATCCGTTCCGGCCGGAGCAACCTCGTCAGACGCCCCTTCACGCTTATATGCCCGGACTGTAAAGCCGCTCATCCGCACGCAGACCATCCCGTCCTCGGCGCACAGGTCGATGTCCAGCTTCTGTAGCCTGCCTTCCGTCGCACTTCCTTCCTGCGGACGCACCCAGATCCAGCCCCGCGCGGGCGCCGCCGACATCACCTCCAGCCGCTCCAGCGCGAACGGCAGCTGCGTCTCGCTTCCGCCTGTCTCTTCCATCAAACCCGCACAGGCTTGTAAAGCCGCATCCACTATACCTGGATTCAACACATAGCCCTCTCCTGTGCCTTCCGGCAGCGCCAGCTTGCCCAGCGCGCCCCGCGGACCGATCTCCAGCCGCTCCAGCCCCCGATGACTTGGTCCGTACGCGATCCCTCTCTCCAGGAACTGCCCGTAGCATTCCGCGCCGCTCACAATGTGCCGGCTCTCCTCCCGCAGCACCTCCACCTCCAGCTTCGGTAGGTTTGCCGCCGCCTCGCGGGTGTACAGCTCCACGCTTCCCTGGCTGTGTACTTCCCCTTCGCCTACTGCCTCTCCGCTGTACACCTCAAAGCCAATTCGGTTCTGCGCCTCCGGCGTCAGTGCGATGTGCAGTTCCTGCTCCGTTCCTTCTTCCACCGTGAACGGCTTCAGCCATACCACCCCGTGTAGCCGCACGCCCTGCTCCGCCTCATGCCCCGCCGTCCCGGCAGCCAGCAGCGTCGCTTGCAGCGCCATCTCCAGATAGGCTGCCCCCGGCAGCATTTTCCGCCCCTGTACCACATGATCCTTCAAGAAGAGTTCTTCGCCGCTCCACCGTGAACTGTACCGCTGTTCCGTCAAATCCGACGTATTCCGCTGTACCAACGGATGCAGCACGGACGTATGTCTCGCCTCGGCCTCCGACGCACTTCCCGCACGCCGGCTCATCCAATACCGCTCCCGCGCAAACGGGTATCCCGGTAGGCTGATCCGCCGCGGTGTGGCTTCCCCGTACAACTTGCTCCAGTCTACCTCTCCCTCGCGCACCCATTGCTCGCCGATGCTGTCCAGCCCTCCGACAGGGGGCGAAATCTTCCCGAAGGTGGCGGCTGTCGGCTCGCCAGAGCCCTTGACATAACCCATTAAATTCCCGGGGGACATGCCGCTGCGCAGATAAGCATCAAGCGCTTGTAGACACTCCTGCCGGGAAGCCGCCATAAACGCCAGCCGGTGGTCCATAGTCTCGCGGCCAACCTGCAGCGTATAGGCAACATCCCGAAGCTCCGCTTCCGGATGACATTCCAGCCAATATTTCAACGCAGCGGCATACTCGCCCAACTGCTCGGCGCTTTGGGCGGACAGCACAAAGTGCAGCGTACGATGATCTTCCGGCGCCGCTTTCAGCTGTGAGGATTCCCGCATTTCCGCATATTCTTCCAGCACGATATGAGCATTGGTCCCGCTGAACCCGAATGCGCTGACCGCAGCCCGCCGGCTCCGGCCGGCTTCGCTCCTCCACGGTTGCAGCTGGGTGTTTATGTAGAACGGGCTGTCTTGCAAGTCGATATGCTCGTTCAAAGACTCGAAATGCAAAGTCGGCGGCAGCATCAGGTGCTTCAGGGCAAGCAGTGTTTTGATCACGCCAGCCACACCCGACGCTGCCAGCAAATGACCGATATTGCTTTTTACCGAGCCCAGTGCACAATAATTCTTCCCGGTTGTAAAGGAGCGGAAGGCTGCCGTCAACGCTTCGACCTCAATGGGGTCGCCGAGCCGGGTACCCGTTCCATGAGCTTCCACCAAAGAAATTGTCGCCGGATCGATCTGAAACCGCCGATACACCTCCTGCTCCAGCACGGTTTGCGAATTGACGCTAGGAGCGGTGATTCCGTTGGTTTTGCCGTCCTGATTGACGCCCCAGCCCCGGATGACGCCATAGATATGATCGCCGTCCCTTTCGGCATCCTGCAAGCGTTTAAGCAGAATCACTCCAACACCTTCCCCGGGAACAAATCCGTCGGCACGGTTATCGAAGGTATAGCAGCGCCCGCTTGGCGAGAGCATACCAGCATTCCCCGTCATATGCTGCATGGAGGGCGTGGCCGCCACATACACTCCACCTGCAAGAGCCAAATCGCTAGTCCCCAGACTAAGACTTTCGCATGCTTCCGCGATCGCCACCAGCGAGGAGGAGCAGGCTGTTTCAATGGCAAGACACGGACCCTTCAGATTCAAATGATACGAAATGCGTGCGCTCAAAATGGAGAGTGCTCGCCCCATCAGCCCTTGCGCATTCCAGCCGCCGCTCCCCACCAGTTCTGCGTAATCGCTCGCCGCGCAACCGACGAATACGCCGCAGCGAGTTCCGGAGAGAGAAGAAGGGCGAAGGCCGGCATCCTCGATGCAGTGCCATGCCTGTTCCAGAAACAGCCGCTGTTGTGGATCCATGGCCTCGGCTTCTGCGGGAGAGATATGAAAAAACAGCGGATCAAAGCACTCGGCCTCTTCCAGAACCCCCATCCACCGGTAATCGGGTGGTTGGGTCGACTGTATTGCCGAAGTGGGATTCGCATCGATGTCCCAGCGTTCCAGTGGAATTCCCGATATGCAGTCGCGTCCGGCAGACACATTGTTCCAATATTCCTCGATGTTTTTTGACATGGGGAATCGCCCCGACATGCCGATAACGGCAATAGCCCGGTCTTCATGCGGAGCAGAGTTTACCGCGCCCGCTTGCCCGCTGGAGACGGTATTTACCGTTCGGGCAGCGGTGTAGGTGCAAGCGTGCGTCATCAGGATTTCCGCGATGCCGTCCACATGGCGGTTCTGCCAGTTTTCGTAATCCGTGCCCGCTACCCATTGATTAAAGGCTCCTATCGCAGGACCGCAGTACACCACAAAATTATCTTTTTCGGATAACTCCCCCCTCAGAGTGACGTCATTGCAATGCGCAAAATACCATTTAAAAATCAGCGCCATTTTCAACCGTGGGTTGTCCATTGCCTCTGCCAATTGAACCGGATTGCTGCGCTGCTTGTGTTCACAGACAAGCTCCCACACTTGTTCAAATGTTCGTTTGAAATAGTGCTGCTCTAGCTCCCGGCGCGTTGCAGGGGGGATGTCCTCTGTACACGTGTGCTGGGTAAACAACTGATACAGCTTGTTGGCCCGGGCTGCAAACTGCGTCTGTTTTTTGACCACTTGCACCTTGGCACCAATCTCGAACATATCGCCGGCAACCGTAATCGTCGTATCATGAACCGAAAGGGACTGCAGCAGTTCCTTCACAGCTTCATGCGCACCGCTTTCGACCGTACATTGATTGACCGAACCCGTGAAAATAAAATCGGCGCCGAGCATAAACGCCGCCGCAACGGCCTCGGGCGTTCCGATGCCCCCGCCGCATCCCACCATAATCTCTTCCTCATAGCTGTACTGGTTGTGCATCGCTTGTCTTAGGGAAAGCACAGCAGGCAGTAGGGAAAAAGCGGCACCTTGATCGGTATGCCCGCCGGAATCCGCTTCGATTGCTAAATCATCAGCTAGTGGAAGGTGTTGCGATAATGCAGCCTCTTCCTTATTGATCCGGCCCGTTGCAAGCAGTTCCAGCACCATTTCCATAGGTGGAGGCGACAAAAACATGCGGGCGATCTCCAGCCTCGAGCATTTAGCGATAATTCTCCGCCTTGGTGTCAAGCTTCCGTTGTGCCGGGACAACCCCTTGAGACGACAATATACCAGCGGCAAGGTGATCGCTGAATAAGCTGCAGCCTCGATTACCGGAACATTCAGCTTTAAGCACAGCTCCGCTTGCTCCCATTCCTCGTCAGGATCGTCGATATTAGCAATCAGACACATGCCGTAAGGCTTTTCCGGCCCCAGTTCTTTCTGAATGCGCCCAATCCGCGTCTCAAGCTCATTTCCGCGCAGGCCTGCACTGCCAAAAAAACTGAGCAACCTTGCCCGTCCCATGGCAATCACCAGCTGCTCCGATGAGATGCCGCGGTACATGGAGCCAGCGATATAATTCCATTTGCACTTGTACCGCTTCTGAAAAAGCGGATTGCCGAACCGTTCGGGAGAAACTCCCGACGGAAGCGGCGTCAGCAGCCTCTTTTCCGGTACAGGCACCTGACCACCGGAACCGCTCCGTGAAATCTCTGCATTGCTGCCGTCAGAACCAGACTGTGACAATAGCCGCTTGGCTTTCTGGGGGTTCATCGTTTTATCTTTCAAAGCCCGAAATATTTGCTCCACATTCAATGGTCATCCTCCTCTCCAAGTATCCTTAGTTCCCGAACAATTCCTGAATACGTTCCTTGACCTCCGACTGATGAAATGTCAGCTCGTGCATAATGACCTCCTGTGCAACGAATTTCGGCAGCTCCCGCCGTAAAGAACCGACCAGATGATTTTTCAGGGCGACCAAAGAAGCGCGGGGCTTATCCGCAAGTTCCTTCCCAAGCTGCAATGCATAATCCGCAACTTCAGCGCGAGGCAGCACAGGAAACGGAACTCCCCGCTTGCAGAGATCTGCTCCTCGGTAACTGCCCCCGTTCAGCAGCAGCTCCTCCCCCAATGCAAGTCCAAGCTTTTTCGGCACAATCAGCGTCGCTCCCATGCCTGGCGTAAATCCGTAACGCATAAAATTCGTTGTATATACGCTTTCTCTGCTCAAAATAACAAAGTCGGAAAACAACCCCATCACAAAGCCTCCGCCAATTCCGTGACCCTGCATTGCGGCGATGACCGGAATGGGGCAGTCGATGGCGAGGCTGTATACATTCGTATCCGTAAACTTGGCCCTGCCCTCATGAATGGCAAGCAGCCCTTCCTTGGTTCCCCCTGAAGCGAAATAGGAATCATAACCCGTTAAAATAACGGCCTTATAGCTGGTTGAAGAACCGGCATATTGAAAGGCCGCAATCAAAGCCGACATTAACTCCGGCGAAAATGTATTTTTATGGACCCGATCCTGCATCGTAATCCGCAGAACACCGGGGGCAGCCTCCGTTACATCAATTACATCCGACGTCATATCTATCCCTTTCTGCCGTACGCATATCAATCGGCCTCCCAAGGAAATTGCCCCGTTGCCGCAAAACGGCTGATGGCTTGCAGGTTTCCGTAGTCCGAAAATATTTCCCTGTTCCCCGTCAAAGCCGTTTGCCTGAATTGGCCCAGCGAAGCGTACAGCTCGTTCATATATCGCTTGTAGCGGACAATCGCCGGCTTGGATATACGCCGCAGACGCAGCAACAGCTTGCGCAAAGCCTGGCCGTCACCGTCGCAGGCGTCAATCAATCCCCATTCCACCGCTTGCCGCACCGTGACCGGCTGTGTGGTCAGCGTCATATAGTGGGCCCGCTGAAAACCGACCCTTCGGGTCAGAAACGGCAGCACACAGGCAGGATATAAGCCGAACAGCATCTCCGAAAGGCTAAACAGCGCCGTCTCGTCTGCCAGTGCAATGTCGCAGGCTGTCACAAAGCCGATGCCGCCGGCATTGGCTTTGCCCCTGACGTAAGCAACCGAGATGAATGGGCCGCTTGTCAGATGCAGCCATAGATCATACAACGCCTCGGCATCCCCCAACGCCGTATCCGCAGCGGTCATTTGCTTATGGATGTCCTGAAAGTCGGCTCCGAAGCAGAACACTTCCGGCAGCCCTTCTACGACCACTACCGAAGCGGCTTTCTCGCACTCCCGCAAGGCATGTCGGAACTCCGCAGTCAACACATCATTGATGGTATTGTTGGCGGCAGGCCTGCTGATTTGAATAAAATATACCGCCTCTTGCCGGCGGACCCGAATCGTCTCATATGTCATGAGACCCACCTGTACACCCGGTGAAATTCCGATATTTCTTCCAGATACAACCGTTGCCCCCCTCCGCTGGACGCCAGCATGGCCGGCAGATCACCAAGATCCAGCTTCACGTTTCTCGTCCCGAATTTAACCGTATCGCTGGACCTTAGCAGATGGTCATAGTGGGACATGGACAATTTATACCGACGGTTCAAATGTTCGGTAATTTGAAATTTATGCTGAAGCCGCTGTCCTTCGGGCGTGACAATTCCGCTGTAAAATTCCGAACAGCAGCCTGAGCCGTAAGAGAAGCAGCCTACTCTGCGCGGGGCCTCAAACCTGCCGTTGTCCACAGTGCTAGCCAAAGACAGCAGCACCGTCGCCCCGAGGATATTGCCCATCTGCTGGCAATACATCAGTCCCGGAATTACACGTTGTGCAAAATCCGCCTCTATTTCCGCAGGCTTGGCTTTGGTCATCTTCCGCATCATTGAGCGGTGCGCCCCTTTAACCATTCCACCGAAAGGAGTATGAAACGCCAGGTACTGGAATGTATCTCGATAATCCGCATCGGCAACGCGTTCCGCATACTCCAGATAAGTTTTTTCGCAGCAATCCAGATACGAGAGCAACGAAAGATCGGAGTTGCCGGCTTCGCTGTCTGGAATAGGACGGCAAGTATCCATCACTTCATAGCCGTAATAACCGTTTGCACCCACATCGATCTGAAAGACTGCCGGATTTTCACCAACAAGGATGGCAACGGCCCCTGCGCCGGAGCTGGGTTCGACAAAAGACCAGTCGGCCGTCAAAGCCTCGCCGCCGTCAACGGCTATAAAACGCGAAATATCCGTGGCGACGACAAGCGCCTTTGCCCCGGGCGAAGCTTGCGACAAAATAAAATTGACCGCCATTTGGAACCCCGCCGTGCCTGAGTAACAGGCCTGCTTGATTTCGAACATCCGACAATTTCGGCTGAGCCCCAGGTAATGATGAACATAAGTGCTGATGGATTTGCCGAAATCGATTCCCGATTCCGTGCATGTAATCAGCAGCTCGATGCTTTTCTTGTCCGCTTCCGGCAGCGACTCAATTATCGGCTTCGCCGCATTGACAGCAAAGGTCACTGGATCTTCACAGATCAGCGAAACTGCCTTTTCTTTCATCAGTAAGTTATCGAAACGTGTCGTGTCGAGATTGCGGTGCCGCGCCAACTCAAACACATCCAGGTAGGCAGTACCGCCATATACATTCATGGCTTCAATTCCGACCGTCTTCATGATGACCCTCCTTGGTGTTGCGTGTATTAGATTTTTTGTAGACATAACGCTGTATTGATCCCACCGAATCCCAGGCTTAGCTTTAGCATTCTTGTCATCGGATACTGAATTGCCCGTTCCTGCACCCAGTTAAAAGAGTCATCGACCGGCTCAAACAGATTGCGCGTTGGATGAAGTATTTTCGCCTCCATCTGCAGCAGACCAGCAATAAGTTCAACTGTTCCGGCTGCGCTTAAGCCATGTCCGGTCAGCGACTTGGTTGCATTGATGGGTGCATGCGCAAGTCCGCACTCGCGCAGTGCGTTTAGCTCGGTTGCATCGCCCAGCACCGAACCGGTGCCATGCGGGTTGACGTAATCAATAGCCGTAGGCGGCAGGCCGGCTTGCTTCAGCGCCCGCCGGATCACCTGCACCTCTCCCTCTAAGGAAGGATTGGGATTGCGGTTGCCGTCCGAGGCGATGGCCCAGCCTGTAATCGTAGCGTACATTCTCGCTTGGCGGGATGCGGCGAAAGCGGCATCCTCTACAACTACCGCTCCGCTGGCCTCGCCGTAAATAAAGCCGTCATGCAGACGGTCAAAAGGACGGCAGGCGGCGGCCGGTTCGTCGGCGAAACGGTCGCTCCCCATCGCCCCCAACGAGCGAAACCCTTGGCATTCCATGTAAGACAAATCCGCAAGCGCTCCCAGGGCAATACAGACATCCACTTGCTTAGAGCGTACAGCTTCGACGGCCTGAATCACTGCCGCCTGGCCGCTGGCCGAAGCGCCGCCAAGCGTAAACGCCGGCCCATGAATGCCGAAATGTTCGGTGCATATCCCGCATAAATCGCTGTCCATGTAGGCAAGTCCGTATGTAGGCCGCAGAAACGCTAGACGCTCAGCGTAAGCTTCATAGGCCAGCAATTGTTCGCGCTGCTGGAAGTTCGAGCCGCCGATGATCAGCCCAATACGTTCCGGTTCTACGCCGCCGAGACGGGCATCGTCCCAAGCCTCCTGTAGCACCGTCAAGGCGGCTTGGCTCGTTAAGGATAAATTACGCAGTTGACGGGACGTGAAGCGCTCCGGTAACCGAAGCGGCGGCAGCTCCGCTCCCAAGAATGCGGTCTGTTTCTGCCGTCCGGGTCGCTTCATCACGTCAAAGCCGTGCCGCCCTTCCATAAGGGCGGACGCGAACGCCTTCTTCCCTTGAGCTATCGCAGAAACTACCCCGACTCCAGTAATGACCGGCTCAAACCGATTCATGTTTGCTGTGAAGGACATCCACCAGTTCTCCTATGTTGCGGGCGCCAAATAATTCCACGCGCGGAATTTGTAACGACAACGCCTCCATGACCATCATTACGATTTCCGCCCGGTCCAACGAGTTGGCGCCCAGATCAGCCAGCCGGTCACTCGGCTGAAACGAATGCCCCGACAACTCCGGCAGTACCTCGCAGATCTGGCTTATGACCAGCGTCAACAATTCTTCTTTACTCATTTCGCGGTCCCCTTCTCTTGTATAAATTGATAAAGCTGATTGGCTTCCGCCAGTTCAATCTCGCCTCGATAAAGCAGTTCCAGCACCTCATCCAAAGTAGGCGGATCGGTCCGTTTGCCAAGCCCGACCAGCTTCCCTTCGGCAGGAGGGCATGCCTTCCCATGCTCCCTGGCCACATATGCCGTAAACTCGGCCAGATTCGGATAGTCATAGATTTTAGTTGCCGCGATTTGGGTTCCAAACCGTTTGTTCACCGAGCGGACCCATTCCACACCGACAATTGAATCCATTCCCAGTTCAATGAACGGCCGAGTCGGACTTACCGCTTCCCGCTCAAGAAACAGGGCTTCGGCCAGGGATACCGTAAGTTCTTCAAGCAGATGGTCCGCTGGGTCCGCAACCGGCGCGGTATGAACGTCGGTGCCCAACTGCGTGGAAGCCTGCCTGTCGGCCGCAGGAACTTCGTTCTCCAAACGGCGCCGTTCCTTGGCCAGAAACCCAGCAAACATGCGGACCGTCGGATAATCGTATACTTTGGTAGCTGCAATTGCAGTGCCGTAACGGTTATTCACCGACCGTATCCACTCGACACCGACTATCGAGTCCATTCCCAGTTCAATGAACGGCCGAGTCGGACTTACTGCTTCCCGTTCAAGAAACAGGGCTTCGGCCAGGGATACCGTAAGTTCTTCAAGTAGATGGTCCTCCGGGTCCGCAATCGACGCGGTGTGAACGTCGGTGTCCAACTGCGTGGAAGCCTGCCTGTTCGCTGCAGGAACTTCGTTCTTTAAACGGCGCCGTTCCTTGGCCAGAAACCCGGCAAACATGCGGACCGTCGGATAATCGTATATTCTGGTAGCGGCAATTGCAGTGCCGTAATGTTTATTCACCGACCGAATCCACTCGACACCGACTATCGAATCCATCCCCAGCTCAATAAAAGGTCTGTCGGCCTCCACCAGATCCGGCTCCATAAACAAAGCCTCACCTAGACTGGTGCACAGTTCAACCGCCAACGCTTCTGTCTCTTCGCCACTGGGAGCCACCGGCATCGGCATTAGCGCAGGCAATTCAAGCGCTGTTTTAAGTCCAGCTGGCCGAACGCCATCCGGGCTTTTTGACACGGGAGTTAGCGAGACGAACGGTTTCGTCCGCTCAAAAGCTTCGTTCTGTTCGGGGATCAGCCCGCTCAGTGGGCGAAGCGCTATTTTACCCCGCTTCCTTGCTGCAGCAGACAAGGAAGCTGCGGCTTCCGCGGGAACATCCACCGTTTCCGGCTCAACCAATGCAGCCAGTTTGTGTCCGGCGGGAATATCTTTCCGCATTGTCGTCTCTGCCGGTTGCCGATTCGCTTGCAACGGTATATTTTCTGCGGCCCTCCTCACAAGAGATGGTGCCGCCGACTCCGGTTGCAGCATCCCGAGGGGGCGCTGGATAATACGCGACAGCCAATAACGCTCTCTCGCAAAGGGATAGCCTGGCGCATGAGCACGGCGCACTCCGCAGTTCATAAAGAGTCTGCTCCAAACCAGGTCATATCCTTGGCAGTAAAGCTCGGCAAGGGAGAGCAAGGTTTCATAATACAATTCAGGTCGCTTAAGCTGGCTGCGGCTCTGCTCCAACAGTTCTTCGCCATAACGGGCAATGTCTTGTGTGCCGCTGAATTCCCGCTGCACTACGTCCATGTACAAACCCGAAGGCTGTGATTGGCTGCCGGATTGAAGCAGAGCGGATACAGCCTCTTCGCAGTTGCGGACGACGACGGCACAGCGGTAGAGAAAATGGAAACGGCCCTCCATGAGTGTACGGCTCAGTTCGGCCAAATCCGGGGTTTCCTTCCCGCCATGCTGCAATACAGCCAAAAGATCGGCTATTTTGCCCTCAAGCGCAGCTTCGCTTTTGGCTGACAACAGTAGCAAATAAGCCGGAGTCCCCGCTTCAACCGGTTCCCGCCGCTTTTCGTAACCTTCGACAACAACATGAGCATTGGTGCCGCTCATCCCAAACGCGCTGACCGCACCTAAACGGCGCTTCCCCGTTCTGCTCGGCCAAGGCTTGGCTGTTTTATTCAGATAAAAAGGGCTTCGCTCCCATCGGATGTATTCATTATCTTGCTCACAATTCAGCGTGGCCGGAATACATTCGAACCGCAAGGACTGAACCATCCCAATTAAACTTACAAGCCCCGAGGTCCCAAGCGTGTGGCCGAAATTCGTTTTATTGGAGATTATGGCGCAATATTGTTCACGGCTGGTATAGGTTTTAAAAGCATCACATAGCGCGTTGAACTCAACGGGATCGCCCAGCTTTGTTCCGGTTCCATGCGCAGCCACAACCTCAATCTCTTCTGGCTGAATTCCATAGCGCTTATATACTGTGCGAAGCAATTTGCTCTGTGCAGCCCCGTTCGGCGCTGTAATCCCGTTTGTTTTGCCGTCATAGTTAATACCGCTGCCTCTGATTACCGCATAAATCGGATCGCCGTCGGCTTCGGCATCGGCTAGCCGTTTCAGAATAATGGCCGCTGCCGCTTCGCCCGGAACCAGTCCGTTCGCCCGCTGGTCGAAAGCGAAGCACTTGCCGTCATCGGATAACATGCCGGCCTGACTCATGCCCACATACGTTTCTTGAGCGGCAATGACAGTGGCTCCGGCTGCAACCGCCGTATCGCTCTCGCGGTTTCGCAAACTCATGCAAGCCTGATGGACGGCCACCAGCGCCGAGGAGCATGCCGTATCGATCGCCATGACCGGACCGTCGAGATTGAGGAAATAGGCAAGTCTAGAGGCAAGAACGGCGTTGCTATGCGATGTTATGTTCCCTCTTCCCGCAGCCAGCAGCGCATAATCCCCTTGTTCAAGACCGACGAACATGCCTACGGTTCCCGAAGCGATTTGATTGGGGCCATAGCCTGCATCCTCCAGAGCATTCCATGTTTCCTGAAGCAGAAGACGCCCGCGCGGGTCCATAAGCTCGGCTTCCCGGCGCGAAATATCGAAGAATCCCGGATCAAACTCCGCAGCACCCGGCACAAAGCCCCCCCGGTTGCAGTTAGTGGTTCCCACTTCAAGTATCGGGTCACCGGCGATGCTCCGCCATTCCCAACGCTCGCCCGGAATTTCCTGAACCGCTTCGCGGCCTGCTTTCAAGATCTCCCACATCTCTTCAATGTTGCGGGCCATCGGGAACTGTCCGCTCATACCGATAATCGCTATAGCCTCCAGTTCCTGCGGAATTCCCTCCGCTGCAAGCGCCGGGCGATCATCGGCCGTACTTGCACCCTCGACGCTGCCCTTTGCGTCTAAAGGCCTTAATGATACCCCCGCCGCTTCAGTTCGGTTGCCGGGTTGGGATGGCACACTAGTGGGCTCGACTCCTCCGGCTACCGTTTCGGCGTAATTCCGGAGCATGGATTCCCCGTGTTCCAGAAGCAAGTAATTACCGACCGCGGCAATGGTAGAGTGGTTGTAGAACAGCGGTGGCATTATTTCAATACCAAAACGATCCGATAGGCCTCTTGCCAAATCGATCAGGCTGATTGAATCAAAACCGAAGCCAGAAAAACTCTCTTCATAGCTCAGTTTGTCGCAGGGGATTTTTAAGATACGGCTGATTTGCTGCTTCAGTTCATTCTTAATGAAAAGTTCCAACCCCCGCTCCGGCTCCGCCGCATGGCCGGGCGAGTTCAAATGGAGCGGGACTTCTCTACTCGTTTCCCCTGCTGTGACTGTGAGTTCCCGGATCCGCTCAGGCCGGCCGGGAAGAACAATGCTGTGGGAGCCGCTGGTAGAGAGCAGTTGATCATACAGAGAAAGTCCCTCATCCGTTTCCAGGTAACGCAACCCGCTGTACTGCAAATACCGCTCCTCTTTCGCAGCGTTGCCGGCATGCATGCCTCCTTCCCGCCACAGCGGCCACAGTATAGCGACGGCCTTTCCATGGCGCATTGCGTTTTGGCGCAGCCCGTTGCGATAGCTGGCATAAGCCAGTTGAAACCGACTGCCTGCCGCATAACTGCATGAACCGAAGTCTCCCAGCACAGCCGCGACCGAAGAAAAGTAGCAGATAAAATCCAGCGGTTCATCCCCCAGCACCTCGTCAAGAACCAAGGTTCCGTCGATTTTGGGCGCCAGTTCCTCTTGCAGGCTTTCGGCCGTTCTTCCTAAAATGTCCTCTTCCCCCAAAACGCCTGCCGCATGAATCATGCCGTCGATTCTCCCGAATCTGTTTCGGGCTTTCTGTATCTCTATCTTGAACCACTTGGCGTCGGTAATATCGGTTTGGGCATAATACACCAAACTGCCGAGCTCCTCCAGCTCGCTGATTTGCGAACGTTTATGATCATCCAGCGGCGACCGGCCAGCCAAAATCAGGTTTACCGGATGCTTCATCGCCATATGGCGAGCTAGCAACAGCCCAAGTCCCCCCAGGCCACCGGTGATCAAGTATGTTCCGCCAGATTTCAGCATGCGACCATCCAGAGGCGCCGCTGCCGTTTTCAGGCAAGCGGCATAACGCTCGCCTCCACGGTAAATAACACTTTCTGTCTTGGCACCCTGCATTTCCGTCCACAGCAAGGCCAGCCAGCGATCCATCGTATCGGCGGTGCCACCCGCCGCTTCGCAGCCGATGACGGCAGAACGCGTATGAGGCAACGCCAATGAGAGAGAGCGGATAAATCCAATCCAGCCCTCTGTATAGCAACGATCAAGACCGTCTATGGCTGACGATGCACAATAGAGTCGGCGCGGTCTCAAACCGGAAGCGGCTATGCCCTGCACCGCATAAGACAAGCCAGCAATATTACGAAGCTGTTCTCTCGCTTCCACCGGCCAAACACATACAACGGCATCGACTGGGCCATGGTCACTGTGGACAGCTTGCAAAGCTGTTCCAAATCCTTGTGATGAAACCTCGTCCACTATATATGCCGTCGGTCCCGATTGCAGGGCATGGTCGGCCGCAACGATAATCACCTTAATCTGCGGCGCAAGGCTGCGCATCGTGTCTAGCACAACTCGTTGCGAATCAGCGGAAGTTAACAGGAAGACCACTGTCCTCCATACGGCGTCAGTTGCTTCCGGTGAGTACTCTATTTCCCGCTCTGCCCACACTTCCTCCAGGATTGCGGGTGCATCTTCCTGCATTGCAGTCGGTTCGGCCAAGTCCATAGCCGCAGGTAGCCGATTGGCAGCCGCAACGGATTCCGACGCTGCAAAAGCGTTGCGGCTCCCCGGCAGCCAGTATCTTTCATTAGCGAAGGGATAGCCAGGCAGCGGGACCTTGGATGGCAGTCCGTCCGTATAAAGCAGGCGCCACTCGAGCGGAACGCCTCTGACCCATAGTTCCGCCAACTTGCCGTGCTTCCCTTTGCGCAACCAAGCCTCTACCGTCGACCGCATGTCCTCGTCTTCCGCAAACAGATGCATGGATTCCCGCCTGGTGTTGGCTTGGCCACGGTAAACATCGGAAACCGTTTCTTTCCCGTCGCTCACCTGCTCCAGCTTGCCAGCAAGTTCGGCGAACGAACCAGCGACAATGGCCAGCCGTTCTTCCAGGGGCTCTCTTCCGGTTTGCAGGGTGTAGGCCATCTGCTGCAAACTCATACTCGTCTTCGACGCTTCATTTGTCCTGTGGACGGTTTGCAGCAATCTCCGGGCATACTCCTGCAGTTGCTCCCCGCTCTTTGCGGACAGCACAAATAGTTGACGGGATACTGTCTCCTCCGGCAGCGGCCGCAAGGGAGCGGCGTATTCCTCCAGCACGACCGTCGCATTGGCGCCTCCGGCACCAAATGAGCTCACCAGCGCCCTGCGGGGATAGACAATGGTCTTCCCGTCTTGCTCTAGCTCAGGTTGTCTCCATTCCGCCAACTCCTGCTGCACCATGAACGGCGTCTGCGTGAAATCGATATTTGGATTTAAATGCTTGGCATGCAGCGATGGAACCAGCTGGCGATGTCGCATTTGCAACAGCACCTTCGTAAGCCCGGCAATTCCGGCAGCCGCTTCCAAATGGCCGATATTTGACTTCACAGAGCCGAGCGGGCAGAATTGATTTTCGCCGGTGAACATCCTGAAGCTACGGGTCAGTCCTGCAATTTCGATCGGATCTCCCAACAGAGTTCCTGTTCCGTGCGCCTCGACATAGCTGACTGTCCGCGCATCCACCTCTGCCTGGCGCAGCCCGGCGAGAATCAGCTCACTTTGAGCCACCGGATCGGGTACGGTGTAACCGTTGGTCTTGCCACCGTGGTTGACCGCCGTACCTTTAATAACGCCGTAAATATGATCGCCGTCGGCAACCGCCTTGTCCAATGGCTTTAGTAGCACAGCCCCGACCCCTTCTCCGGGCACAAAACCGTTGCCGCCTTCGCCAAAACTGCGGCAACGGCCATCCGTAGAGGACATCGACATCTGGGAGTGCATCAAATATTTGGCCGGATGAAGGGACAAGTTGACTCCGCCAACAACGGCAGCCTCGCATTCGCCCCGTTTAATACTTTCAACGGCAAGATGGAGCGCCGTCAGTGATGAAGAACAGAGCGTATCGACGGCCATGCTGGGACCATGAAAATCAAAAAAGTAAGATATTCGGTTGGCAATTGAACCATAGGCAGAAACGACTGAAACCGGATCGGCGTCTTCATCTTCATGGCGGACAGCATTGTACAGTTGGTATTCGGCATACATAACCCCGACGAACACTCCGACACGTCCGCCAAATGCGCGCTGCATCGCTTCGCGGCTATAACCCGCATTCTCGAATGTATGCCAGACCGTTTGCAGGAACAAACGCTCCTGCGGATCCATAATTTCGGCTTCTTTGGGAGAAATATTGAAGAACAGCGGATCGAATGCATCCGCATCTGCCATAAATCCTCCCCACTTGCTATACATTTTGCCAGGAGTCCGCTGTCCAGGATCAAAATGCGGACGGTAGTCCCAGCGTTCTGCCGGAATCTCCGTGATGCAGTCGATGCCTTGCTGCAAGTTTTGCCAATACTCATCCAGGGTTTCCGCTTGGGGGTACCGCCCATCCATTCCTACGATGGCTACACAGCGTAAGTTGCCTGCGGGAACAGGCCCACTCCCGACGTCCGGCGGACAAAGGGTTTGCATTCCCCTCGGTTTGCAGTTGCCCGGAGCCTGAAAGGCAGCGGCTTCATCTCCCGGTTGCGCTGGACCGATACCAAGCAGCTTCCGGGCTTGTACGGGATAGGTTGAACATAAATATTGCGCAGCTTCACGCAAAGTCCTGCATTCAAAGAACAACGTCTTCGGGCACTCCTCAAAATCACGCCCCAGCCTGCCGTTCAGCCTTGTAATCATCATGGAATGGATACCGTAATTCTCCAGGGGAGTATTCATATTCAACCGGTCCTCCGGGATTTCCGAAATCTCGGCAAATATGCCTAGAAGGTATCCTTCCAGACCGGGTAGCAAATGACCAGCCGCAGAGGTATCGCCTTCCGGCGATCTTAGAGCCTCGGCTTCGGCGGATGCTGAAACCTCCATTACAACAGAAGGTTTATCGTCCAGCCAGTGGCTGATCCTGGCGAACGGATATCCGGGCATCGGCAATTTGCGCTCGGTACCCTGTTGTAGGAAGTCCCAGTTCACCAGATCACCTCGCACCCAGCGCTTGGCTGCCGTCACAGGGTCCGCTCCGTCAATTTTGCGCGGCTTGGATCTGGTTCCGGCACTGCCCCGGTAAAGGCCTGCGACATTGCCTTCTCCCCGGTTGTATTGCTGCAGTTTGTTTCTTAACTCCGACACGCTTACAGCGACTATAGCAAGTCTCTCTTCCAGAGCCTCCCGGCCTGACTGCAGAGTATATGCAATGTCGGATAACGCTACCGTTTCACGCTCTCCCAACCAGTCGGATAGTCTCGCAACCGACAAATCAAGCTGCTCGGCCGAGGCGGCTGAGAGCGGAATGACAAGCGGTCCGGTCTCCCTCTTCGCCCCGCCGGCCTCCGGCGCACTGCGGTACGCCTCCAGAACGACATGGCTGCCTGACCCCGTTGCTCCGTAAGCGCTGACCAGCGCTCGCAAAGGCCGTTCGTCGTTGCTCTTCCAATCCGCAAGCTCGTCGGCCACCGTTATTTCATCTGCTTTCCACGCAGCCAGCGGATTCAGTGGCAAGCAATGGAGCGTGGGCGCCAACTGGCCATGCTGCATTTGCAAAAGAACCTTGGTTATTTGGGACATCGCCGAGGCAGATTCCAAGTGGCCGATATTGCCTTTTATCGACCCGACGCGGCACGGCCCTTCTGAGCGCTTTATATTGCCGAACACTTCGGAAATCGCCTGCATTTCGGCGGCATCGGCCATTCCGGCGCCTGCCGCAGCCGCTTCAATATAACTGATGGAGGAAGCCTCCACGCCTGCGTTATTCAATGCTTTTCGCATCGAAGCAGCCATTGCAGAAGCGTTCGGTGCACCGAATCGCATTGTACGTCCGGTGTGGCTGATGGACGTCCCCTTAATCACACCGAGAATGTTGTCTCGGTCCCGCTCCGCGTCTTCCACCGGCCGGATCAGCATGACTCCGACGCCCTCGCCAGCCAGCCAGCCTGAGGCTTGGGCACTGAAAGGTCGCCCCTCGCCGTCCTTAGACAAAAAGTCGATGCTCTTCAACAGAAGCTCATGATACTCATCCGTCATCAAATTGACGCCGCCGACGAGAGCGGCATCGCACTCGCCCCGCTTGATGCTTTCGCAGGCAAGGTGAATCGCCGTAGCCGCCGAAGAGCAGGATGTATTGACCGCTATGCTGGGGCCATCCAAATTAAAGTAATAGGAAACTCTGTTGGCGATAGACGAGTGGAAGGCCATCGGCTGCTCCATTGGAGAATCGCCGCTGGGGCCGCTGCCCCGGTTCTGGTAATCACTCCACATCGCGCCCATAAATACGCCTATAGAACCAGCTGTCCGCGACAATCCTTCCGCTGTATAGCCCGCATGGCTCAAACAATCCCATGCTGCTTCCAGAACGAGCCGTTCCTGCGGATCCATCGTACGTGCTTCTCCGGGAGAGATATGGAACAATAGGCTATCGAAGCAATCGATATGCTCCAAATACCCGCCTTTGCTTCCATTGTACGGAGCGGCAGGGCGGGAGGCTGTCCACAGCTTTCGGCGTTCATCCGGAAGTGGAGATATCGCGCTGTTGCCGCCTCGAAGCAGTTCCCAGTATTCCTCCAGGCTGTGAGCTCCGGGATAGCTGCCGCTGAGGCCAATGATTGCCAGATCGTGCTGAATAACCTTCCGTTTCAAAGCCAACGGCATCCGTTCCGGCGATACCTGGGACAGGGACGGACGGTCCTCCAGACGTTTCCATCCCGCAGGCAGCGCTTGATTCACCTTACCGCAAGTGAAGCTATGGAGCATCACATCCTTGTCGCCCAGCTTGAATCCTACACGGACACGCTCAAATTTCAGCCCGCCGATCGGACATACGCCAATGCCGAATTCGGCTTGGCGCTCCATTAACAACTGACCCATGTATCCCGCTTCCAGTAGAGCATAATACAGGCTTTCTCCCTTGAAGACCGGCTCCAGATCGCCCAGCCGGCCGATCATAAACAAATTGAACGCCGAGGATTGGAAATGCTTGCGGTTGAACGGTGTGTGAATCTGCTTGACGAATCCTTCGGTCGCTGAAGACATTCTTATCAGCGAGTGCGCAGCGGCGTCGTAACGGTAAATGCCTTCCTCCAGATTCTCGATACCGCCTTCCTTGGCGTAGAGATATATGCTTACCGCGCGGATTCCGGCGGCATCTGCAGACAAATACCTGTCCGTTCCTTCCGCCGTCTGCGGTCTGAACAGCGTCAGCAGCTTTCCAAGCCGCTCCAGCGGCACCGGACCGATCTGATAGTTCCGTTGGCAAGCACGCATCTCATAACGTCCATTGGCCGATGGCATACGCTCCAAGGGTACTGTCGCTTCCCCCGCGATTTCCCGGAGATGCAGCCGTTTCGCCATAAATCTAAAGTGTTCCTTCGGGCTCATGATTTGCAGTTGATCCCACTGCGAAATCGACTCAATATCGAGGCATTCGGCGTACGCGCCTTCGTTGGCGGCATCTGTAAAATGCGTCGTAGAAGTTTCACCCGTTCCCCGCAAGTATTCAGCCAGCGTCTGCATCTGTCCGCTGTCTGCAGCAGGGTCCGGCACACCACCCAATATACAATGCAGGAAACGGTGGCCCTGATTGAGATGCATACCTTCACGTATTGCGCCGAAATCGAGGCCTGTCACCGGATAAACGCCCAGTCCGCAATCTTGCTGTCTGCTTACCAGCAGTTGGGCCATGTACCCCGCCTCCACCGTTGCGAGCACCTGACTGCCCATCTGGTAAATCGGCACAATGGCATCCATCTGCGCAATAAAAAACAATGCAAATCCGGCCGTATCGACCACGGTCCGATCGCGGGGCATAAATGCCGCCCGTTCCAGCTCAAAACGGCCATTAATCAGAGCCAGCACATGTCGCTCGGAATGAAAGTAGTAGAGACCGCCCTGCAGGCCTTCCACTGCTTGTTCTTTAACGAAAATATAGGTCTGAATGGCATTCAGACCTCCCGCAGACGGATAATGGTATTTATACTTGCCGCCGTCCGCTTCTTCACACGCTCCCAACCAGGATATCATTCTGCTGAAAGACCGGAACGGAATCTTGCTGCTGGCAAACCGCCGCGCCGTTTCCCCCTGGCTGTATGCCGATGGGTTAAAGGACGCGAGGGAGAGTTCCGTGATTGCACCGTTATCTGTAGTGTCCGTCGCATTTAGTGTTTGCGTTTCCTGAATCTCAACTTCGGCCGCATGTATCCGCGGCAGTTCCCCCTCCCCATGTCCGGGAGCAATCCGCTGCGCGACATAAGCCGATACCGCTGCAAGGTTAGGTTCATCCAAAAAGAGATCGACAGGAACCGCAACGCCATACCTCCCCTGGATGTTCTCCACGATTTGCACCATTGTCAACGAAGTTGCGCCTTGATCGAACAAGTCATCCCTGGGAAGGATTTCTTTCAAATACAGCGCATCGGCTAAATAAGCCGTCAATTCGCGCAGCACTTTACTCTCGGAAGTTTCGGCAGGCGCACGCCCCACCGATGGACCCAGACATAAGGACGGCGCAGCTATGCTGCCTGTAGCTCCGTCAATTTCCCCACGGTTAAGCGCCTGCGGCGATTTGTTTGGGAAGTTGCCGGTTCGGGAAATGTATCCCGCTATGGCCGCCACAGTGGGTTCATCAAGAAAGATTTCGATCGGTACAGCTATTCCATACTGCCGGTTTAGATTTTCTCCTACCTGAACCATCGTCAGCGAAGTAGCCCCATTGTCGAACAAATCATCGTCTGCCCTCAATTGATCCGTTTTCAGCAGCTGCTTCATCTCTTCCAGCAGTCCGGCCGTAATGTCTGCCAGCCAGGCTGCGCCATCAACAGCGGCTTCAGCATGCCGTGCAGAAGATTCGGCGGGAAAATCAGAAGTATCGACAGGCCAAGGCAACGCTTTGCGATCCAATTTCCCGTGGGCCGTTACTGGCAACGCCTTCATATATACGATACGGTTTGGCACCATATAACCAGGCAGCTTGCTTTTGGCAAATAACCGGATCTCTTTGACATCGGGCCATACCCCGCAGGGCTCAACATAAGCGATCAGTTTGGGATCACCGCTTTCTTCGTCCCTGACCATGGCGGCGGCATCCGCGACCGCATCATGCTGCCGCAGTACCGCTTCGATCTCGCCCAGCTCTACCCGGTTGCCGCGAAGTTTAACCTGAAAGTCGATCCGGCCCAAATATTCCACCATGCCGTCAGCCAGATAACGCACGCGGTCTCCGGTCTTATAAATTCTGGCCCCCTCTACTCCGCTGAAAGGATCGGGGATAAAGGAAGCTGCTGTCAATTCCCGCTGGTTCAAGTAGCCCTTGGCCAACCCGATCCCGCCGATATACAGTTCGCCTTCCGCCGCCGGCCTAAGGGCATGATCCAGAATATGCAGCTCAATATTGTCGATCGGGCGGCCGATCGGAACTTTGCGGTCCTCCCGCTCCTCACACTCCCAATACGTAACATCGATAGCCGCTTCAGTCGGGCCGTACAAATTATGCAATCGTGCACAGAGCTTTTGCTTGAAAGCAGCTACCAACTCAAAAGGAAGCGCTTCCCCGCTTGTGAATACATGCCGCAGTGTGCGGCAATGCAGCACGCTAGAATTTTGTAAGAAAAAGCGCAGCATGGATGGAACGAAATGGCATACCGTTAACTGTTCCTGCTGAATCAGCCGTACCAGATAATCGCTGTCTTTGTGACCATCCGGTTTGGCCAGCACAAGACAGGCTCCAGAAAGCAGCGGCCAGAAAAATTCCCACACCGATACATCAAACGTGAATGGAGTTTTTTGCAGCACCCGATCTCCGTCGTTTAGCCTGTACTGCCGCTGCATCCACAGCAGTCGGTTACAGACTGCCCGGTGCGGTAGCATACATCCCTTCGGCTTGCCGGTGGAACCGGATGTGTAAATGACATAAGCCAGATTGCCGGGAGCCGCCAAGCCGTCCGGATTATCCCCACGTTCATCTTCCATGCTCTTCCATTCACTGTCCAGGCAGACCACTGTGCCGTCAAACCCGCTCAGCTTATGCGCGTGTTTATCTTGGGTGAAGACAACGCTTACCCCGGCGTCCTCCAGCATAAATGCCAGCCGTTCTCCCGGAGATTCGCAATCTAGAGGAAGATAAGCCCCTCCCGCTTTCAAAATTCCGAGCAGCGCAACTACCATCTCCAGAGAACGCTCCATGAAGACGCCTACGATGCTGTCGGGACCAACGCCGATGCCCCGCAGATACCAAGCGGTACGGTTCGCCCGTTCATTTAGTTCGGCGAAGGAGAGTGTCTGCCCATTGAAAAGAAGCGCCGTGGCACAGGGAGTTCGTTGCACCTGCTCCTCGACCAGTTCATGCAAGCACCGCTTCTCCGACTGTTCATCTGCTTGCAGCATGTTCATCGTATCACATACCTTTCGTCGTTATGGCCTTGGCCGCGAACAACATAATCCATAGATTTTTCCTGGACCAGCTCGTTCCAGCCGAATTCATGCCATGAATATCCGTTTGAGGAGGCAAGCGCCTTTAGGGTGGACACATATCTGGAAAACATCTCCTTGATCATCTGCTCAGGATACACGCCTCTCAGCACATCCCACTGAAAGTAAAGCTTGCCGCCGCGCTCTTCGGCGATATGGTCCAGATAAACCTGCGGTGTTTTGGTGATGGTATTCAATTTCTTGAATTTCTCCGGCCAAACGAGTCCGCCTTGCGGCAGCAGATTGGTGAAGACAACCGGAAACAGCGGTCCTCTTTCCCCTCCTCTGCGCATGGCAGCCTTGCGCAACCCTTTCAGCCCGCTCACTGCCATATGCGATAAGTCCGCTTGAACAGTTTCTCCGCAGCGTCTAACATTATCTGCGAAGCTTCTGGAGTCGGTGCCGAAGGACACCCAGCTCATGGCGGTAAAATCACCGACCGTCTCATACATATGTGGATGGAGCGGGAGACGGTCCCAGCATGGTATGGCGATTGTAAAGGGCTCATGCTTCAACTGGGCTGCAAGGGTTCCGGCAAAGGCGGTCAGCAGTACCATTCCCGGTTCCATTCCGCGCTTGCCTGCGCGCTCTTTCAACGTATGCCAGGAGGAAAGGACGCCATGATACTGTACATAATCTAGTTGACCACCTGCTGTGCTTCCCGCTGTCGAGGACAGATTAGGTCCGGGGGGCAATGCAGCAAACTTGCTTTCCCAATATCTCATGCTTTGGGCATAGCTTTCGGTTTTTTTTATAAATTTGCAATGACATGACATAATCGCGAAACAGCCCAGCGGTCGGCGAAGGCTCTGTGCCGGATTGCTCGTACCCGTTAAGCCATTGGGCAAGGAGCAGTTGAATACTGTAGCCGTCCGCAATCAACATGTCGATGCTGAAGTGAATCCGGTAACGCCCCCCGGGCAGCACCGACACCCGGAGCTCAAAGTAAGGCCAAACATTCAGATCAAACACCCTGTCGAGCATTATCTGCTTCGTCAATTGAAGTGCTTTTTCCGCTTCCGCCTCGCTTTGATCCGACAGGTCGCTCCATTCGATCCGATATTCGGGCGGATGCTCCAGCAATTGCTGGACCCCATCCGGGCGGATCACGGTCGCAAGCATCGGATGAAGCCGCACCAAACAGTTCCAGGCCTCTTCCAGTTTGCCCCGGTCGAGTTGCTCCGCTTCAATCTCCTGAAAGAACTGGCAGCTGCTGTTGCCGCCGGCCATATATGCGCTGCGTCCGAATACGTAAGCCTGCTGCTGATCCGTTAGCGGAAACGGCTTGTAACGGTCCTGGGGATTGCTTTCGAATGTTAGGCCCTCCGGGATTTCGAATACCCGGCGGGGGCTGTCATCCGGTATTGCCGGCGTTCCTGTTACTGTGTTAGACGCTAGAGGCAAGTGCTCCCGCCGTTTCCCTTCCGCTGCATACTCCGTAAGGATGGATTCTTGCCATACATCCTCTGCAGAGGCAAGCTTGCCCAACAGAGCGCAATATTCTTCGAACATCGTCTGCATAGTGCCTTCCTGGAACATTCCCTCAGCCACATCCCAATTCAGCACCAGATCTCCAGCCCTTTCCAGAACCTGATGATCCAGGTACACTTGCGGCGTTTGAGTGACCATATAGCTGACCTGGTCAAAAAAACTGCTCTCGCCGGCTGCAGTCCCGCTGTTGATAAGCGATGTAAACACTACGGGCAAGGATGACGTTCCGGACATCCGGTTGCTAACCTTCAGCTCTCGGAGCGCGCGGACACCGCTGACGCAGCTATGGTCGAGAGCCGCCCACAATTGCGCCTGATGGCTGAGCAGACGGTCGATAAACGCCTCTCCTCCGTCCTCCTCAATGATGAACAGGCTTGAAGAAAGAAACGGACCCAGCACTTGATCAAGCTGTGGATGAATCGGAACACGGTTCATCAGCGTAAGGATCAGCGAAAAAGTGCTCTGTTTGCTCCAAGCGCGGAGAATCTCGGTAAATGCTCCAAGGAGCACGATGGTTGGAGACACTCCGCCGCTGTCCGCTTTGCGCTTGAGCCGCTCCCATTGCTCTCCGGGCAGAATGGAAGTAAGTCTGGCTCTCTGGTATCGATCCATTCTGCTTAATTCAAGATCGCTACGCGTGGGCAAAAGTGGACCATAAGGCATGCCGTGCAGCTTATTCTCCCAGAAATCCAAATCTTGGCGGTGGCGCGGCGAGCCTTCAAACGCTTTAATCGCTGCAATGTAATCGCGAAAGCTAATCTCCAGCCCCGGTAAAACGCCAGCGCCCCGTTCATAAAGATGCTTCCACTGCTGCAAGAGCATAATTAAGCCACTTGCGTCGATGATAAATTCATCAATACTGAAGTGAACGAGATAACGCTGGTCCGGGCACAGGCTGATCCGGATATCGAACAACGGCCACTGGCCGGTCTCATATACCTTGTGAGACATAGCGTTCCGCGTCTTCGCAAGAGCTTCTTCCCGGGCCGGTGCACTTTTTCTCCGTAAATCTGCGGCTTTTATAGTATAGGAGGGCACCACCTCAAGCACTTGCTGCCTTCCCTCCGGCAGAATTACACAACGTAGCATATCGTGATGGGCCACCAGTGCTTCCCATGCCTTTCCCATCCAGTAAATATCCAGATCCGCCGCTTCCCACTCCAAATAAATATGGCAACCAGCGGGATCGCCGCCGATTTTCAGCTTGCGTCCCGTCAGGAATGATTCCTGCATGTCGGTAAGCGGAAACGGTTCATACCTTTTCTCGGGATCTGGGACCAGCACAGGGAGAAGCGCCCTTTCATCGGCAGACTCGCTCCGTTCGGCACCTGCATGCGCGGTATCTATACCCGGTAAAAGCTTTTCGGCATCCACGCTGACAAGCCAGTGACGAACGCTCTCTTCGAGCTGCTCCACGGTCTGCCGTTCATTTAATAAAGCCAGCGGCACCTCCAAACGGTAGGCCTCTGCAATCCTGAAGCGCAGGGTGACCGCCTGTATCGAGCTGTAACCCGCTGATGACAGCGGCTTACGAACCGAAAGTTCTGCCGGCGGGATGCCTAGCACTTCACCGATGAGTCCCCGAATATCAGGCAATCCTTGTATTTCCGGAGCAGCTTGGCTTGATGAAGTGACAGGAACAAAAGCGTTTGTCCGCTCCGCACGCTCTGCGGCATCCGACCCAATCCAGAAGCGGCCCTGCTCAAACGGATAGGCTGGGAGCGATATTTTATAGACAGACCGTCCTCCATGCAGCCGATTCCATGGCAAACTGCCCCCTTTGGCCCAATAAAGCGCCAGCTTCTCATATTGGCGGTCTCCGAGCAGGGTGTTCAGAATAGTGTCTCCGATTCTTCCGGACAGCAGACTGCGCAATTCGGGGTCCCCTTCCGACAACTCGCCGGTATACAGTCGAACAGTATTGTCCTGCTCTTCCCCGCCTGCTCCGGCCAATAACTGATAGTTCCGCAGTCCTGCCAAAAGTTCATCTCTGCTTTGAACCACCAATGCGAGCCGGCTGTCCATTTCTTTCCGGCCCACCTGCAGAGTATACGCCAGGTCGGCAAGCACAAGCGGTTCCCGCGCTTCCACATACTCTAGGAGCTTGGCTGCGGAAGCCTGCAGCTGGTTGCGGGTCATCGCCGACAGCACGACCAGTTGCGGCTCTGACTCCGGGGAAGCGGCTGCCGGAACCGGAATGTACTCCTCCAATACGGTATGGGCGTTGACTCCGCTGAACCCGTAACTGCTGATGCTCGCCCGGCGCGGCCGGCGAATTCCGGCCTCATCGGACGTAGGCAGCCACTGCCGGTTCTCGGACGCGATCCGGAGTCGGCTGCCTTTCAGTGAGATATTCCCATTCAGCTCCGTAAATTGGGCGATGCCGGGTATCACCCCATGCTGCATCGCCATCAACACCTTGAACAATTCCGATATGCCCGAAGCCACCTCGCCGTGACCAATGTTAGGCTTCAAGCTGCTGATATAGCAGAACCGCTCGGCGTCCCCCTCCGGTGCCGGAGCGCCGAATTCGCCGGCCAGCTCCTGATAACCCGATTTCAATGCACTGATCTCAATTCCGTCCCCCAGCGGAGAACCAATGCCGTGGGCTTCGATATAGGACACCGTGGCCGGATCAATTCCGGCAGCCCGGTAGGCTTGAAGCATCGCAGACTTCATTCCGGTCGCACTTGGTGCGGTTAGCGACATACTGCGTCCTCCGTGCGCGACCCCGGTGCCCTTGACTACAGCATAAATATGATCATGGTCCGACAGTGCCAGGCTCAGCGGTTTGACCACCATGGCACCAACGGCTTCACTGCGCACATAGCCGTCAGCCCCTTCTTGAAACGACATGGATCTGCCTGCGGGGCTCAGGTATCCCATTGCTTCGAATCCGATGAAGCTGTCCGGAGCAATCAGTAAATTGACCGCTCCCACTACCGCCTGGTCACATTCACCCCGGCGAATACTTTCCACTGCACGATGAAGGGCGACAAATGTTGATGAACACGCCGTTTCTATAATTTCGCTGGGGCCCCGCAGATCGAAGGCGAATGAAATCCGGTTGGCAATCATCGACGGAACAACAGTCGTCATGGCGAGCGATTCATGATAAGGAATATTTTGATACTCGGTTGGCCCTGCAGCTACGAACACGCCGGTTGAACGCTGAGACAGCGCATCCGCCGACATTCCCGCATCCTCCAAGGCATGCCACACTTCCATCAGCAGCAGTCTTTGCTGTGGATCCATAAGCTCCGCTTCGCGGGGGGAGATGCCGAAGAAGAATGGGTCGAAGCGGTCAACCCCATCAATAAAGCCGCCCCAGCGCTTGCCCCCCGCCTGCTTAGCCGCACTATCGCCAATACGCCATTTCCGGCGGTCTTCCGGCACCTCGGTTACGCATATTTTGCTTTGCAGCAAATTGTTCCAAAACGCCTCCAGGTTGTCCGCCATTGGAAATTTGCCGCTGATGCCGACAATCGCTATTCCTTCCGCCTGAGCAGGCTTCCGTGCAACTATAGCGGGGTCTATACCGGAGTGATCGGGCAATCGGCAGGACTCAACTTGATTCGTAACCGGCACCTGTACTACATAGCTTTCAGGCGTTCCGGTTGCCCGCCCAGTGTCCTCCTTACCGGGCAACAATGCTGTAAATGCCGAAGGATAATCGCGGACTAGAAATTCGGCCAGTGCACGGATGGTTGTATATTCAAAAAAGATCGTCGGCGTCAAATCCAGTTTGTACGCCTTGTTCAACTTATTCGCCATTTCCGTAAATGTAATGGAATCAAATCCGTATTTGGTAAATTCGCTGTCCTCACGTATTTGCTCCGGACGGATCTTCAACTGCCGGGATACGGCTGAAGCCAGTTCCTTTTCCACAAGCTCATGGATCTGCGCGTCTGGCGAGGCAACCGCAGAACCGGTATCCATCACGCCAACAGGTATTGGCGCAAGCAGCCTCTCCTGAATCCGCGTAGCATCTCCCCCATGGCCATGATCTGGGGCTTACCCGAGCCGTAGCACCGGTAAAACGTACGGATCCCTGTCTCCGTCTGTATGGGAACCATCCCCCAGCGGAGCAGCAATTGATCCTCGGCCGCTTCATTTACCCGCATGCCGCCTTCCTTCCATAACGGCCAATTGACCGCCAAAGTCCGGCCGTTACGGCGGTCTTCGGCTGCAAGCGCATCGCGGTAAAGCGCATAGGCATCCATAAATGCATTTGCCACAGCATAATCGGCTTGTCCTATATTCCCCAAACTTCCGGCCACCGAAGAAGCTATATAAAAGAAGTCAAGCGGCAACCGGCTGCTGGCCTGATCAAGATGAACGAGACCGGCAACTTTCGGCGCCATCACCTCGCGCATTTGCTGCTCCGTCTTGTTGATGATCAGACCGTCATGGAGTACGCCAGCGCCGTGAAAAATGCCGTGAAGCCCGCCGAATTCTCCCACAATGTCTGCAATCAGTCCGTCGACGGCCATACAGTCAGCTACATCAACTGTCCGGTATACCGCCTGTGCGCCCAGCTTCCGCAGTTCCTCCAGCATGGCCTGCTTGCCGGCATCCATCGGTGATCTTCCGATCAATATCAGGCAGGGGCTGTTCACTTGATGCGCAATTTCTGCAGCGAATATCCGGCCCAATCCTCCGGCGCCGCCTGTAATCAAATAAATCCCGTGGTGACGCCAAGGCATACGTTCGGGAACCTCATGCGCCGTCTGCTCCCAGCCGGCCACATGCCTCACTCCGCTTTGGTAACAGATGTGGAAGTCGCCGGGATGACAGCTATCCGTATTCAGCTTATCGGCTATACTTGTGGCTGATTCACCGTGATCAACCTCAATCAGTTGGCAGAGGAGATTCGGGTGCTCCACCTGGACCGTACGAAGCAGACCAGCCAGTCCTGCAAACACTCTCCCTTCCCCACGGTTAACCGTAACGAGCTGCAACAGCAATTTTCCGTTCCGTTTCTCTGCCATAACGCCTTTCACCTGCTCCAGCAGGTCTATCGCATATCTCATGTACCGCTCCGCCACATTGCCAACATCTTCTCGCAAAACACAGCAATCGACATCGGAGAGCAGCGATGCAAGCGTCTCGTGTTCCACTCCGTTGGGCTCACAAAAGAAGGCCATCCGCCGGGCATAGGAAATAGTCTGATTTGCCGCCTCCGCCCGTCGTTCCCGCCAGACGGGATGCAGCAGCAGCGGCTGGCTGCCAGAAGAGTGTTCCTGTAACGACACCTCGCCTTCCAATACACGCGTAGAAAATCCTTTCATCCGCACACACAGCAACCCCGATTCATCAAACAGATCGATATCAAGCTTCTCCACCTTGTCACCGGCGTTGCTTCCCTCGCTGTATCGAATAGCTGCCCACATTGCGGCAGAGCATGGGGAATAAATTACCAGCTCTTGCAAGGCAAAGGGCAGGGCCAGCTTCATTGTGGCTGCGTTTAGGCGCAGGCCCACCGATGCTTGAAGCGCTGCGTCCATCATGCTTGGATGCAGGACATATGCATTCTCGGTACCGGCAAGCGCCTGCGGCAGAGCAAGCTTGGCCAGCACATGCCCGTCTCCTAGATAAATCGCCTCCACGCCCCGGTGGCCCGGGCCGTAATCAATACCCATCGCTGCATACAGCGCATAGCACTGTTCCGCGTCAAGCAGGTCGCGGTTGCATTCACCGCGCAGCACATGCAGGTTTACCGATGCAGGAGCAGGCGCAGTGGTAAATGCCACTTTTCCTTGTGCGTGCACAACCGGATCCGCCCCATGTTCTTCGGCCTGACTGTATACATGGAATAAAATCTCGCCGGTGTTCTCCATCGATAGCCCGATATTCACTTGAAGAGGCGCCCCCGCTGAAACAATCGCCCGCGGCCACACCGTTTGCCTGATTACAATATTCTTCTGGTCTGTTCCTGAATCCCCGGCGGACAATTCGGCGGCCGCACGCACCATTTCAAGACATGCTACACCAGGCATAACCCGCTTTCCTTTCACGACGTGATCCGCCAGGAAAAACTCATCGCCCGTGAATATCGAGCGGTACCGTTGTTCTTTGATGGTTGACACATTTTCCTGCAATAGAGGATGAAGCGCGCTTGAGGAAAGCTGCCGGGCCACTGTGGACTCCGCCTTCCCGTGAATCGGAAACCAATAACGTTCTTTGCTGAACGGGTACGGCGGCAGCGGAATGCGGCGGCAGCCTGCCGTTCGATAGAGACTTTCCCAATCCGGGTCATATCCCTGCACATACAAGCGGCCCAATTCTTTAAGATTGTTCATAAAAGAGTCCGGAGATCGATTGCACGAAACGAGCTCATCCAGGATCCGGGCGCCTCTGACGATGAGAGCAGATTCGTCGGTCACTCCGCCCTGATCTTGAGGCTCGGTCCCGCAGGATATCACCGTTTCCAGCGCTTTAAGAAGCTCTTCCCGGCTGCAGGCGGCCAGAGCACAGCGAAACGGATAATGGCTGCGGCCCGCGGACAGCGTGTAGGCAATATCCGCCAATACGGCGCCGCCCCCGTCATGCTCAAGCCAGTACTTCAACCCGGACAGCCTACGACTTAATGCCTCTTCGGTCTTCGCCGAGAGCGGAAACAGGTAACCCGGAGTGTACGCTTGGTCCGCCGGCCGGTGCCTTAACGGGGGCTCTTCCAGAATCATGTGGCAGTTGGTTCCACTGAATCCGAATGAGCTGACTCCTGCCCGTAGTGGTACGCCAGCGTCAGACCGCCAGTCCGTCAGCGTTGTATTTAGATAGAACGGGCTGTCCTCCAAACGGATATGTTCGTTGACCTGTTCCACATGAATAGTAGGAGGGATTTGCCGATGCTTCATGGCCATTATAATTTTGAAGATTCCACCCATGCCTGCCGCCATAATCGTATGCCCGACATTCGGTTTATGTGAACCTATCGCACAATACCGTTTACGGTCGGTAAACGTCCGAAAGGCTTCTGTCAATGCCTTAATCTCAATGGGATCCCCCAGCTTTGTGCCGGTTCCATGGGCTTCGATATAGCTGATCGTTTCCGGCGATATATCGGCATTGCTGTATGCCTCCTCAAGCAGCGCCTTTTGCGACAGCATGCTTGGCGCTGTAATCCCCTTCGTTCTGCCGTCCTGATTTATCGCCGATCCTCTAATGACACCGTATATAAAGTCCCCCTCGGCCAAGGCGTCTGCCAATGATTTAAGTACTACCGCGCCTACACCCTCACCGGCAACAATTCCATCGGCCGAATTGTCGAAGGTTTTGCATTTGCCGTCCGGCGAAAGCATATTCGTCTTGGAGGCCATAATATAAAATTCGGGAGAGCTTAATGCGAAGACGCCTCCCGCCAAAGCCATCTTCGACTCCCCTTTACGGATACTTTCACATGCCAGATGAATGGCAACCAGTGAAGAGGAACAGGCTGTATCAATGGACAGGCTTGGGCCTTTCAGGTTCAAAAAATAAGAAACCCGTGCCGCGAGAATTGCCATATCATTGCCGAGAAAAGTTTGCGAACGGATTTCTTCCGCTTCCAGTGTCCGGTCTTTGTAGTCCGACGCTCGCCCGCCGACGAACACGCCGATTTTTTGGCCAGAGAGCCGTTCCGCCGGGAATCCGCCATCTTCAAACGCCTTGAAGGCCTCCTGAAGAAACAGCCGTTGCTGCGGATCCATAAGCTCCGCTTCCAACGGCGAAATATTGAAGAACAACGGATCAAATGCCTCAATGTCGGCAAGCAAACCGCCCCATCTGCTAACCGATTTATTCCGCTTTGCAGGATCGCTGTCGTAGTAATCATCAGTTCTCCAGCCATCACGGCTAATTTCCCGGATGCAATCGTCCCCGGCCTGCAAATGCTGCCAAAATTCCGCCACGGATTCCGCGCCGGCGAACCGGCCCGATATACCGACAATGGCAATGTCATCCGGTTTGCCCGATGCAGCGGGAAAGGCTGGGGCAACTTCGACGCTTCCCTCTTCTTCGGAGGTGGAAGCGGCCTGTTGAATCTGCGACAGCTCCTCCTCTCCGGCAAGCTGCCTATGGATAAATGGAACCAAATCCTTAATTTCCTGGTAATCAAAAATAACCTCCACTCCTAGTTGAAGCCCAAACTCAGCATTCAGCCCCTCCACCAGTTCAACTGCCAGGAGCGAATTGATCCCCATCTCAACAAAGCTTGCATTGGGGTTAGCCTCCGACCGCTCTTCTCGCAACAACCTGGCAAGGACCATCCTCAACTGGTCTTCAACGGCGGCCAGGCCCGTCTTCTGCCTCTCCTGGCCCAAGTCCCGAACCTGATTACGCTGCCGGGCATCCCCTTCAGTCGGCTTATGTTCACTGATATGGGCCGCCAACTCAAAGACATTCTGGTAATCGAATATAACCTCAATCCCCAGGTTCAGCGCCAGTCGCTCATTGATGGTTTCCACCAGTTCGACCGCCAGAAGCGAATTGATTCCGAGTTCGACAAAGTTTGCCTCCGCATTCACAGACTCCGGTGCCTGTATTAAGCCGTCTAACACTGCCAGTAACTCCGCAGCGATTGCTTCCTGCTGCCATGCGCGATCACTCTTCAACATACAAGCCTCCTATCTTTTCTCTATTTCCGGCCGGCGGCCAAATACAGTTGGCGCAGAATGGAGTTCTGCTCGTGCCGAATCATATTCCTCCAGGCATAGGCGATTTGGGCAAGAGTTTTGCTGGGCAAGAATCCGTCCTTCACCAGCTTTGTCGGAATACCGATCCCTTCGGATTTCAGGAACATCTCATCCCCGAGCAGATCGCTGTGAGCGCAGATGACCTCGAAGTCGATTTCTGCAAAACCGCCTTGCCGCAGGACGGACGGAAGTTGCCGCCCCAACCGTGGGCTGCCCCCCTCCGCAATCCGCGATTCGCAATAAGCCTCATATAACAACCGCAGTTCAGGGATGGACGGGTAAGTCATGATGTGCATCTCAAAGTCATTATCCACGAAAACCGCCGTCCCGCCTGGCTTCAATATCCGCTTTACTTCGCGAACGGCGCTCACCGGATCGGGCAAATGCTCCAGCACGAGCCGGGTGACTGCAAAATCAAAGGTATCATCTGGCAATCCGGTTGCCATAATTGAACCATCCAAAATCTCGCATCGATCGCCGAACGACGAGAGCGTATGCTCCCGGGCATAATCGGCAAGCAGCGGATCAATCTCCACCGCGACTGCCCTTGTATGGGGAAATTGCCGCAGAATATTTTCCGTAACATAGCCGGGTCCAGCTCCCAGTTCAACTACCGAGTGACCGTCCCGCAAGCCAAATTCCACATAATGCTTTACTTCCTTTTCCCAAAATAATGCGACCTGCCCTTGCAGTCGCTGTATCTCATGTTGGACGCTGCTAGCAACGGTCGATATCTGATAAGATCCTTCTGCGCTCATGCTCATGCTCCCCTTCCGCAGCGTTTCAATGGCTCCAAAAATTCCAGCATACGCTCTGCGACGCTGTTCCATTGCGGGGACAGCATCATATCGTGGCACAGATGCCGGAACATCACCGCTTTCGTGCCGTAGGTTCTCGCCACATTTTTGGTGGTTCGTACCGAAAAAAACCAATCCTTTCGGCCCCCCAGCACAAGCAGCGGAATATCCATTCCGAACGCCTCTGGCACAATCGGTTTGGCCAACTCGTTGCGCGCCTTTTTCGATTCCGGTTGTATTTTCCCGATCCATGCTGCGAGCCGCCCGGGTTCCGTCCGTTTAGAAAAGAAAATTTGCGGCGGGACGGCCACATCCGCATCTTCGTTAAACAATGTCATGTCCTTGACCGCCTTGGAATGAAACAGCGCCACCCGCTTCAGATCTTTCAGCATCCCGCTGGGTGGAACTGTTGCCATTAATACGGCTGCAACGGCAGCGGCAGGCTGTTCATGCAGCACCTTCTGCACCACAGCGCCGCCCATCGAATGTCCGATCAGAACCGGCTTCTCTTTGAACCTTTGCAGCGCCCCCAACACGTCTTCCTTGTAGTCATCCAGCTTAAAACTGTGCAGACGATCCAGGCCCTCGCTCCCGGCATGTCCGCGCAAACTGATGGCATAGGACGGGTATCCTTTGGCACAAAAATAAGGCAAGAAATGCTCTTCCCAGCACCAGGCCCCATGATGAGCGCCATGGATAAACAACAGCGGCGGCCGTCCATAATCCGTCTCCGGCACATATTCCAGCCATTCTAATTGCATTGCCTAAACCTCCATTTGCCTGCTTGAATTGGTAAATCGCAAAAACTGTCGGTTTAACATCTCGGCTGTTTGCTCCATAAGCAGTTTACCCAATGCATCCACATGACGGTTCCGCCAATTTTCAAGTTTGGTTCCTTTTACCCACTGATTGAACGCACCCATCGCCGGGCCGCAGTGAATCTGATAATCAACTACTTGATCGGGATTGCCGCCCAGTGCCGCCTTGGTAGAGTTGGCAAAATACCATTTGAACACCAGCGCCATTTGCTGCTTCGGGTTGATCTCAGCCTTTGCGGCTTCCCCGGGCAGCCATTGCGTTCGGATTTCCTCAAGCACTTCCCCAAACGTCCGATTAAAGTAGACATCCTGAATCATCCGTTTATTTTTCTCGTCGATCTCATCTAACGAGGCATGCTTGCGATACAGCTCGTACAGCTTGTTGGCCCGTGCCGGAAAAAAAAGGCCTTTGCGAAGCACCTGCACTTTGACGCCCAGTTCGAACATATCTCCGGCAGGGGCATATTCGGTGTCCTGAACATTGGCTTGCTGAAGCAGATCCTTTACGGCATCGCTTGTACCGGCCTCTGTCGTGCATTGATTGATTGAACCGGTAACAACATAATCCGCTCCCATCAATAATGCAGCTGCGGCTGCCTCAGGTGTGCCAATGCCCCCGGCTGCCCCGACCCGGACCCGTTTGCCATAACCGTAACGCTGTAGCAGTTCATCGCGGAGCCGCAGAATCGTTGGCAACAGTGTATACGCCACGCCCTGGTCGGTGTGGCCCCCCGAATCGGCCTCCACCGTAATGTCATCTGCCATCGGTATGGACCGGAGGGCATCGGCCTCTGCCGGAGTAATGCGGTTCTCATGAAGCAACCGGAGAACGATCCGTTCGGGAGCCGGACTGAGAAAAGCCTCTGCCACCTCTGGCCGGGACACCTTGGCCATAATCCTGTTGCCAGCAGTAACGGAACCATCCTCATCCTGCACAAGCCCTTTGGCACGGTAGCGAACAAGCGGCGCATTGACCGCCATGTAAGCAGAGGCTTCAATGACCTTTACACCGCAGCGCAAATACAGATCTATAAGCTGTTCTTCCTTCTGGGGGTGCATCGGCTGATGCAGCATGTTCAGTCCATAGGCCTCCCCTTTATCCAACTCCCGCTGCATTGCCCGGATATCTGATTCAATTTGCTCTAGATCAAGGCCTCCGGCTCCGTAAAAACTGAGCAGGCCTGCTTTTGCCGCCTGGACGACCAACGTTCTCGAAGCAACTCCGCGATACATGGATCCGGTAACATAAGCATATTTCAGTCCATAATCCCGTTTGAACTCTTCGTCTCCCAGCGACTGCGCCGTAATTTGCGTTCCGGCGTCAGTTCTGTGCCTTCTAGCTTCGGGAGCAGCTTCCCTGCGGATCTCGGGCGCAGAAGCTAATTTGCTTTGAACGGAGGCCGCCATTTCGCCGGTCGACAGGATTGCACTGTTTTTCATCACAGTCGTAGTCTCTTCCACGGACACAATTGGGTTTGCGTCCCGGCTAATGTTCGCGGCGAGCTTGGACAATACATTTCCGGGCCCGATCTCTTCAAATCTCATATCTCCCCTTCCCATCAAATAACGGATACTGTCCGTCCAGTTAACATAACGGGTGATTTGCATCATTAAATTCCGTTTGATGTCCTTCTGGAGGTATGGCCTTGCATGCACATTGGAGATGACGGGAATGTTTAGCTCCGAAAACGTAAATAAATCAAGGTAGGCGGCAAATTCGCGTTCCGCTTCCGCCATATGCTTGGAATGAAACGCGCCGCTGACATTAAGCGGTATGTACAAGTGGGCACCGGCCGCTTCGAACACAGGCTGTGCAGCCTCAATATCCGCTTTCATTCCAGCAATCACAATTTGCTTGGGCGAATTATAGTTGGCGATGCTGAGATTAGGAAAATGCCGGTTCAGAACATCTTGAACCTGCTCTGCCGTAAAGCCGATTATGGCGGCCATACCGCCGCCGGTCGCCTTGCTCATCAGCTCCCCTCTTTTGTTCACAAGCTTTAGTCCGGTCTCGAAGTCAAAGGCGCCTGCTGCAAACAGCGCACTGTACTCGCCGAGACTGTGCCCGGCCACATAATCGGGCACTATGCCTGCTTCCTTCCGCTTCTTCATGTACGAAAGCGCATTAACGACATATAACGCCGGCTGGGTATACTGGGTATGTCCCAACTGCTGCCGCTCATCCTGCAAACACAATGCTTTAATGGAATATCCCAGTATCGCATCAGCTCGCTCCGTCCATTCCCGAAATTCATTGAACAGCTCACCGCCCATTCCTTTGTGCTGGGAGCCCTGTCCCGGAAACATATAGGTTATCATGTTTTGATCCACCTCTATCTTGGAAATCAAATTTTTTCCGCCGTACGTGCGTTTCACCCGTTCAAACTCATTCCAGTCGTTGCCGTATGGCGTCAAGATGTTGCAGCTCTCTGACAATGATTCCTTGCCGAGATTGCGCTTTACCAAATTGGCCAGCGTTCCCGCCGGCCCAAGATCCAAGTAAGCAAGCGCCTGCTCCGCTTCCAAAGTCCGGATCGCCTCCGGAAGCAGCATGGGCTCGCGGACCGCATCCCAAAGCCGGGTTGGCGGCCACACCCGTACCCTGCTTCCGGAAGTGCAGGAGATGAGCGGAATACGGGGAACCCTATAGGTATGCTTCAGTATCAGTCTGCAAAATAATGGTGCAGCTGAATCAATCCCCGAAGAGTGAAAGGCATGCGAAACCGGGAGACGCTCGCTGGCAATCTTCTTCTGCGACAGCATCCCGGCAATATGATCAAGCGCAACATTGGTTCCCGACACCACAAAGTGCCCGGCAAAGTTTACCGCAGCCAGTGTGCTGTTCCGGTGCAGCATGGGCTCCTGTCTGTACAGACTGGCGTTATCCAGTATAGCCATCATGCCTCCTGGCTCACAGCGCACCTCCAGCATCTCCGCCTGGGCGATGACAAGATTCAGTGCCTCATCAGGCGCAAGCACACCGGCCGCGGCAGCCGCCGCAAACTCTCCCAGGCTTGCTCCCAGCACATAATCCGGAACAACGCCTTCTTCGAGCAACGTCATGAACAGCGCATATTCCACCATAAATATGGCCGGATGCGTATACAAGGTCCGATTCTGCTTCTCTCCTTTACGGCCAGCATAAATCGCTTCAATTACTGAGCTTCCCAGTCTGGAGCAGGCCACTTGATCCAGTCTTACCATCCAGGAGCGGAAGACTTGATGGCGGGCCAGCAGTTCCTTTCCCATATGTGCATATTGAGAACCCTGGCCGGAAAACATAAACACTATTTTTCGCTTCATCGCATCCCCCTTGAATCAGTTCTTTTATGAAAACCGGAGTATATGCTGCTGATTTTTGCGCATCCGGAAATTTATAAAGACTTCTTTATCGTCGATCAGTAAATAAATATTGCTCTGCAAAAGATAACCCAGCGTATATCCAGGCGCTTTCCCGTAGGAATGCCCAGGATACACGCACACATGCGGAGGCACTATATGCTTGATCCGTTGAATACTGTTAAACATTTCATCCGCTGATCCTCCAGGTGTATTGCATATGCCGCAGCCTTCGGTAAACAGAGTGTCCCCCGAAAATAAGTGGTCTGCCAGCAAAAAGCATGCTCCGCCTGCCGTATGCCCCGGAGTGACCAAGCAAGTAATCAGTGTACAGCCAAGCCGGATTTCATCCATATCCTGAAATGGAACCAAGTTCTCTGTATCGAAGCTGTAATAATCGATCTCCGCCGCTGACATATATACTTTGGCATCGAAGTATTCCAGCAATGGCCGGACCAAATTGACATGATCGTCATGGGAATGTGTTAGCAGAATAGACGTCAGGTTTACGTTCAAGCGCCTTATCTGTCCCAGGATCAAATTTAAGTCCCAGGCCGGGTCTATAATTACCGCTTCATTACTGTATTTGTCCGTAATAATATAATTGTAATTGCGGAACCGCTCGGCCCCGACCTGCAATAAATGCACATCATATGACTGTTCCAAACTGGATCACCTACTTCATGTGTATCACAAAGTCTGACTATTTCCAGACATGTCAGCAGCAATAAGAAAAAGCTTATAAAACGGCGCCTTCCGCCGTCTATAAGCTTGATCTGCTACTTGCTTCCGCATGCGCTGATATTCAATTTCCGCTGGCTTTAGCTTCGGAAACGCTGGCCCGTGGTTTTGGTCTGCGGAAGATGAGTCCGATAAGCATCGACAACAGCACAAAGGGAAGGGCAATGGTATACAGCACGGAGAAGCTGGATCCCACTGTTTTTTTTGCGTAACTAGCAATGTCGCTTACATACGCCGTGATGCTATTCTGTGTATCGGACTGAGCAAATGCCTTTACCGTCGGTTCCGCTGCGGATTGATCCAATGCATCTTCTAGGTTCTCCTTCGACAATTTGCCGCCAAGCAGGATCGTTTGCTCCATTGTCTTGGAGATCTGCTCTTTTCCCTCAGGTGAAATATTAAGTTGGGCTGTATGTGCAGAGGCATATTGGACGACATCCAGCTTCTTGCTTTCAATAGTATGGTTCAATGCCGATACAAAAATGGCAACAGACAGCAGAATGCCGATTTGCCGGATCATCGAGAAGACACTTTGCGAAGACGTGAGCATCTCGCCGACAAAGGACGAGGCACTGGCCATCGTCGCTCCGGCAATCAGGAAACTGAAGCCAAGCCCAACCAATACGCATATGACAATCACTTGACCGGAGGAGCTTTGGATATTCAAATTCCGCATCATAAAGTAAGGGATGCTCAATAACAGAAAGCCGAATGAAATCGGTAGGGCATATCCGATCTTCTTAATAAGAAGGCCAGCGGCGTTGGAGAACACAAAAACCGTTGCCGAGATCGGCGTCACAAGCAGGGCTGCCTGAAACTCCGACTTGCCCTGATACAATGTCAGAAATTGCGGCATCAACACCATAATGGCGATAATAAAAAGGAACCCGACCAAAACGGTTATGATCGATCCGACAAATACCCGGTCTTTAAACAGCTTCAGTTGAATCATCGGCGATTTGTTCTTCCGTTCAAAGTGCAGGAACAGAACAAAAGCCAAGGCAAAGACCCCATAGCAGACGATGGCCCTCAGGCTCGCCCAGCCCCAGCCAAATCCTTTAATTAGCACCAGGTTTAATGAAAAAATCGCGATACCGCATAACAGAACGCCTATCCAGTCAATAGCCGCTTTCACCCTTGTCTCATGCTTCAGATCTAAGATGTAGAAAGAAGCTATCAATCCCACTAGACAAATGGGGACATTCACGTAAAATACCCAGTGCCAGCTCAAATTCTGCGTAATGATGCCCCCTATCGTCGGTCCGAGCGCTGTCGCCAGCCCTTGGGTAGCCCCGAGCAAGGTCAACGGCACAGCTCGTTTTTCCAACGGGACGGCACTGACGCCAATAACCATACTGCAAGGAATGAGGCAGGCCGCACCGATCCCCTGCACGAAACGGAAAACAATCAGATCTATTCCGCTGTCGGACAATCCGCACAAGGCGGAACCCAGACTAAATATCACAAGGCCGGCCATAAAAAACTTATGTTTACCGAAAAGGTCAGCAAACCGGGCCATCGGGATGGCGAGCACAGCGATTGCCATGGTATAGACGTTCAACATCCAGGAGCTCGTTTCAAGAGTGGTATGCAAGTCCTCTTGAATGGCGGGCAGCGTGATGTTCATAATTGTCGAATCCAGCATGCAAATAAAAATCCCTAAACACATGAGAACAACAACAGGCATTCCGTTTTGTTTTTTCATACATCCCTCTTCTTTCTTGGCCTCAGAGAATTTTTTCTTTCCAAAAAAAATGCTGAAACAGTAATCACTGTTTCAGCATGGTCGTCAGTGTTTTATTGTCAAGACGAATCGGTCACCGTAAAAATCTGCCGGCGGACACAGCTCCGCCAGGTCGTCTATATACAACATACACACTACACCGGTGTTGATATGGCCTCAAAGCTACCCCAACGCACCGCAGCAGCGATTGGCTTGACTTTGATTATTGTGGATTGCACAGGCAGAATGTGCTGTACGAACATAGAAGGTAATTTGTTTCACAAATCTATAGCAAACGAAACGCCATAGCTTTAAGAAATTGGATTAGTGTCAGGCGTTGACAGCATTTCAATTCCAATATCCAGCGGTTTGTCGAGTCCCATGAACCGCAGAACAATGCGCGCCCTTTTCTTGCGTCTATCAATCTTCTTAATCAGGCCTTCCCAGCCTTTCAGTGGACCATCGCATACGGTTACTTTGGCATTCTCCACATATAGGGTTGAGAATTCGATCACATCGTCATTGCCGATAAGCTGCAAAATCTGCTTCATTTCATTATCGTCAACTTTGGAGAATAAAAAAAACTCCGCAGGATCGCCGTTATCTCTGGTTCCATTGCAGATCCTTCCCTGATTCCTCGTATAATGATTGTGATATCGCTTCAAAAGCCGGTAGTACCTTGGAATTCCCTTTAGATCATAGTAAGTCTTCACGCTCATCTTTGTATTCACAAAAACATACCCAGGAAACATCGTTCTGCATACTTCCAAGGTCTTTCCTTGCTTACGCTCTTGAAGCCTCCGTTTCGGGACAACCGCTGAAATAACGGATTCGTCAAAACGCTTATGGATGAATCTTTGAACCAAGTTTTCCTTGCCCGTTTCGACTGACAACACATACCAATCCATACCTGTAGGAATCCTCCTTCAACGATGTCACAAACGCCATAAGAAGTGAATACTCCGGCACCGAAATTCGGTCCCACTTTTATTTCTATTAAAATATTTTTTACATTTACACTACTTGCTACATTTTATCACTAGTATTATTGCTATTCAACCAATAAATTACAACAAAATACGACATAAAAGCCCTAAATTCGTCTTTATTTACTATAATATTACATTAAGTGTGTATCAAGCGGTGTTCGTTCTCGTGTTGATGACGACAGATTGTACAACCCATGGTTTGTTTCAGGTTATTTTTCATATCTGAATCAGTTACTGTAACCGTCTTGATTTTATTGTTCCATTCCACTTTTAGATAGATTTGGTATAAGAGAAACTGCACGTGTAGAAACTAGTGTCACACTGTTTTATTTTAGGTTCTTGTAAATTAATAGATATTTCTGGTGCGAATGCCAAACTAGCATGATTTTCCCGAGTTATTCGCACCTCAGATTTTGTCGAAACCCGTTGAATGTATACAAAACGTGAAGTTTAATCAGAGAATTTAGTAAATTCTAGTTATCATACTTACTGTTGTGCGCTACAATGGAGATTAGAAGGCCATTGGATATGTAGTTTTTGCTGTCGCACTCTATATGAGTGTGAGGATTGAAATAACAAGAATACGACAAACTTGTTCTTGCTCATGGAGTCGCACTCTATATGAGTGTGAGGATTGAAATAAAATCGGAATGTGGCACCAAATAATCATCACAAGTCGCACTCTATGTAAGTGCATGGATTAAAATAATTGCTGTCATCAGGCCGTCGCTCCCTTTTTTGTTTTGTCGCAGCGTGAGCACATAGATTGGCGCATAGCTCACTGAGAGGAACACAGGAAATTCCTGGAGACCGAACTGTAGCCGTCTTGGTTTTATTGTCCCTTTCCATTTTTAGATTTGGCATCTGTACGTGTAGGAGCTAATGTCACACTGTTTTAGGATCTTGTAAAACTAATAGATATTTCTGGTGCGAATGTGAAGCTCACATAAAAACCTTGGGTCTTTCGCACCTCGAAATTTGTCGAGAAGTAACTAGATCAGTTACCTTCAGTAAAAGTCAATGGTTGATCCAAGCCTTTTTGGCATCAGTTTTTGCGATAATGTGAGGAATTGATATCATTAGGGTATGAATTACTGTATTTTCGCTGTCGACTCCATGTGAGTGCGTGGATTGAAATTTCATCCCGAGCTGCTTGCTCCTCATCTTCAGCGAGCGGTCGCACTCCATGTGAGTGCGTGGATTGAAATACATGCTTGCCGTTGTAGAGTGCCGGACGGTATTGTCGCACTCCATGTGAGTGCGTGGATTGAAATTTGGCCTCACCCTTCACTTGATACACGCCTGTACGCGTCGCACTCCATGTGAGTGCGTAGATTGAAATGGAAATTTGGCCTTTGTTTGATCGCTGGACTGCTCGTCGCACTCCATGTGAGTGCGTGGACCATGATGGAGCAGCCGTCACCTGGTCGTACGATTGGAGAGCGCCACTTTATCCGAATAAAAGATCCGATAAGTGGAGGAACGGATATTTTATTCGATTTGGAGGGTGGGCGACGATTTAGTACACTTCCGTGTGGGATTAGTTGATCTTGTAGCAAAAAGATGTTTTTTACTTCCATGGATGCCATAAAAACCTGCCGTTAGATAATATGAATGTTTTATTATGGTGCGAGTGTGAAGCTCACATAAAACCTCGGGTCCTTCGCACCTCGAAATTTGTCGAAAAGCAACTGAATCAGTTACCTTCATTAAAAATCAAGCGTTGATCCAGGCCTTTTTGGCATCAGTTTTTGCGACAATGTGAGAAATTGATATCATTAGGGTATGAATTACTACATTTTCGCTGTCGCACTCCATGTGGGTGCGTGGATTGAAATCTAGTACTTTGCAAGCTGCATAATCGCAGACCCTGTCGCACTCCATGTGGGTGCGTGGATTGAAATTATGAATAACCACCCTTCCAGCTTTTGAAATAGTATCGTCGCACTATGAGTGCGTGGATTGAAATACAATAAAGCCCATTATTGCAGCACCCAAAGGCTGTCGCACTCCATGGGAGTGCGTGGACCATGACCGTCACCTGGTCGTACGATTGGAGAGTGCCGCTTTATCCGAAATAAAGAGGTCCGATAAGTGAGGAACAGATATTCTATGCGATTTGGATGGTAAGCGACGGTTTAGTACACTTCCGTGTGGGATGAGCTGATCTTTCAGCAAAAAGATGATTTTCACTTTAATGGTTGCCATAAACACCCGCCGTTAGATAATGTGAATGTTCTATTGTGGTGCGAATGTGAAGCTCACATAAAAACCCCGGGTCCTTCGCACCTCGAAATTTGTCGAAAAGAAACTGAATCAGTTACCTTCAGTAAAAATCAAGCGTTGATTCAGGCCTTTTTGGCATCATTTTTTGCGACAGGTAAGAAATTGACATCATTAGGGGTATGAATTACTGCATTTTCGCTGTCGCACTCCATGTGGGTGCGTGGATTGAAATGAAACGTAAATGATATTGTTTGCAAAATTACCGGAAGGTCGCACTCCATGTGAGTACGTGGATTTAAATCGCTACTGTATAGTCGTCCTTTGGGATATACGCTACTTGTCGCACTCTATATGAGTGCGTGGATTGAAATAACTAGCTTAGAAATTTCTTTGTAGGACATTGCTTGCGTCGCACTCCATGTGAGTGCGTGGTTAGAAATTGGAGGCTGTAACCTACAAACTCCTGTCCAACGATATCGAACCAGTACTGGAAGAATTTTGAGGAGTATATGTCGACCATTTTGTCCTTACATTGATTAATAAAAAATTGATTCATAGTAAAGGATTTTACAAAAAAGAAAATGAGGCTGCCATGAATGACGATGACACGAGGAAAATCGTATTGAAGGTATGACTCAATGAAACAGGATAGGATTAATTATCCCTATAATAGAAAAGTAACTGAATAAGTTACCCTCAGTTAAAGTCAATGGCTGATCCAAGCCTTTTTGGCATCATTTTTTGCGACCATGTGAGGAATTGATATCATTAGGGGTATGAATTACTGCATTTTCGCTGTCGCGCTCCATGTGAGTGCGTGGATTGAAACATCTCTATACTATGATTATGCCATGTATTATAGTACCTGTCGCACTCTATGTGAGTACGTGGATTGAAATAACACAATTATGAGGGTAATTACACTTATGACAAACGTCGCACTCCATGTGAATGTGTGGTTTAAAATTCCTAATCTTGCTGCCCTTCGTTAAATTCTTGCGTCGCACTACATGTGGTGCGTGGATTGAAATAATTAATCTACCTTAATTATATAGGGGCGCATGACGTAAGCAAGAGATTTTAAAAATTTGTCGATATAATATCCTCCAGCAAAATCATCCTCACCACGAAACAGTTTTACTTCGCGTTTGGCGGTGTTAATTGACGTAACTACACCAGTCATAACCGTGTCGTCAAACGGGCTAAATACGGTCACGCTGATAGGCTGGCGCGAGTTGTAGGACTCTATTAGCGCCTACTCAATTAACTGTACCTCTTGGTCATCCAACTCCGCTCCAATCAACCTCTTGTTTGCAGGTGGGGTCCTCAAGATCATATCCAAGCTCCTTTGCATGCTCCATTACCTGCTGCAGATCTTGACCCTCAGAAAAGTCAAACCTCTTCTTATAGGTGATCTCCCATTGATCTTTATTTGGTTTGAGCCGGGCACGCAATATCCATTTTTCGCGGAAGAAATCCTGTTGTGGCGTATCCATGAAGCGGATATCCATCTGTTGCCCTTCCGATTGATCTAAATGCACAAGCTCTGTGCGCAACGTATGCTCATCCGTAAGCACCTGGTTGGCATCGAGCAGAAACTTAAGTTCATACTGCATGTCTACATTACTCAATGAAAAGCCTCCTCCTTACATATGCTGACAAAATCCTCATGGCGGTAAACTTGTTGCCTAAAATTCGTTTAACCGGGAGATCAGTGCCCTCAAATCCGGCAGATTGCCAATCCGTTGGCTGGCAGGTCTGCCCGGTGCGTCCTGCTGTGGACTGCCCGTTGTGCGCAGCAGTTCCCGCACAGTTGCATAGGACATCCGCCGCGGGTCAGATGTATGCTCTGCAAGCATGCCAGAGCTCCTGCAACAATCGGGGAAGCGCCGGATGTGCCGCTGAACTGGTCGGTATACGACGAATTCTCGCCGCTGCCCCGTGATAGAGCTTCAAGTTCTTAGTCAGTGGTAAATCCCGGGTTCCTCCTGCTGTTCATTAAAATATGGGTGAATCGGTTTGGCTGCATGATTTTCTCTGAACTTATGCTTGTACGCTTCAAAATCCCAAGTCTCCAGAAATTTTTCTGCTGCAGCATGGCCCGATGAAAGTAAGCTATGCTTATCCTCCTCCGTCAAATCGAACTTCGTCGTCGTTACTTTTCCGGTGGGAATAAAGACGGTTCGTTCTTCCGCATGCTCATCCACATGTCTTTGATCGTGGGCCTGCAGCATAGTTTTGAACATTCCTTTGAGTAAAGAAACCGGGCCGTTGATATCCACGGATTGGGCATACGTACGCTTTTCTGATAGCCGGAAGCCAATGGTTGGCCACCGTGGAATTCCATCCACATCAAATAGCCAGATTGGATAATTACTGAGCATTCCTCCATCCAGCATGTAATACGGTTTTTTCTGCAATGGTGTATGCCATATATAAGGCTTAAAAAAGAAAGGCAGTGTTGTGCTCATCCGTACAGCCGCAGCAATTGGAAATTCAGATGCCTTCAGCCCATAATGAGGCAAATCATTAGGGAAAACTACGATCTTTCCATTGCTTATGTTCGAGGCGATAATCGAGAGCTTTCCCTCAGGAAGATCTCCAAACGTTACAATGTTCTTTCGCTTCAGCCAATCCGTCATCACTTGCTCTAAGATGTGGTTGCTGTAAATGCCGGAGTTCAACATTAAAGGAAGGGCTTTATTTAAAAAAGGTAGGCTGTTCATTCCTGTCCGCCCGAGCAGCTTCATATAGTCTAGCGAGCTCATCAGCTTCCTAATTTCAGCACTGTTGTAACCGCAGGCCAATAAAGCTGCAACAATCGCTCCAGCGGATGTCCCCGCAAGTTTTTTCCAGGTATATCCTTTCGCCTCCATCACCTCAATAGCTCCAACAAAAGCAATTCCCTTGACGCCCCCACCTTCAAAGACTGCATCTGCCTCCACTTGCTCATCCTCCTATTACACATAAAATATCTATTTGTAATTATGTGTTTTGCACACTGAATTATGCACTTTAAGGAATTGTTGTTTTCTTCACAGTGAAGGCTGGTGAAATATGGATTCACAGGATTAGGCTAAATGTGCTGGCAGAGGGCCAGGATCCAAGATCAAACTATAGTACATGTTCTCAATTGAACAAGGTTTCGAAAGAGTGGGGTTTGATACCACCATCGTGAGAGTTCATCATTTGCATGAACCAAGTCTTGTGCTGTCTTTCAAGGAATGCAAATTATATCTTATGTCACAATATATACATATTAATATAGAATTGAATATTTTATATAAACTAAAAGAAATCCTAATTTTGTGAACATTTAAAATAAAAAAAGCCATAAAGTGGCTTAACATAGCTTGCCCCTACATAGGCAATACAACAATTCATAAAATTAGGTAATATCTTACAGGATTAATGTACGACAAAAGAAAAGTAATATCAAGTCCATGATATGAAGGTCAGAAACTGATAATTACTAGTCCATCTATATATAGTTTGTTTGAAGGTGAGTTAAACTTACCTTTACTGGATGATCAGAATGATTCTTCAAACAAAGTTTAACCTGCCCCCAGCCTTTAGGGACACTAAACGCTTCTCTTACTGTTGCGCTTCCGCCCGATCTTTGAGAAATAATATTGTTTCCGCTAGTTTTACTTGGTGAAGCTTAAGTTACACCTACTGTGGCAACTATAGCTAAAGAAATAATAGACAACAAAAATATTTTTTTCTTCATGGTTTTCCACTCCTATCTTGATATGGTCGACCCATTAGGGACTAGTGAATACAATCTGGTAGACCCTTTTCATATCTACTCTATATTCAACCGCCTAACTCTCTAGACAGAAACGTTAAGAATAATAAATGCGATTTTTGATGGTTAGAATACCACTTTTCCACTTTTTGAAACGCACAAATAGGTCACTCTGAGCCCAGGTGACCTATTTGTTAAACAGTTTTATACCAGTCGATCTTATATAATTATAGTCGTCTAAGCCAACAAATATACATACGTATCAATAGAAAATTATTTAGTCTACCTATGCTAAATAATGCTTTCCTAGTAATTTAACAACACTTACTGTCGGAATTATGAATTAGCAACAGTCAGCCTGTTTTACCCATTATTATTTCGCTTCCGCAGGTATTGTTGCAATAATGTCTTTCCCTTTATTAGGCAGAGCTTTTTCGCCTTCATAGATGATTTTGCCATTTTTATCGAATGTTCCAAATTTAACTTGCTCTGTTTTCCACAAGTCCTTAAAGAAATCTATTTTTCCTGTGAAGATTGGTCGATCTCCCCATTCCTTATTATTTACTTGGAGCACATTTGGAATCACACTCTTGTTGGGTTTACTCGTGCTTATTTGGCCCTCCCATTTGACCCAAGCAGCCCCATCTATAACCACAGCATATTGTGCTATTCCTCTATAGGCATAAATAAAGTTATTGCTCTGTTTGTTGGGGAAGTAATAAGTTCCTCCATCCCCTCCTTCTTCAGTGCTGGCGAGTTCCTCATGTATAGAAATCCTTGGTAATTGGATAGCTGCGTTTCTGGATTCTTCTAGTTTATTGCTAGCATAGTGTTGGAGTAGAGTCTGACTAGGCTTATAAATAACAACTGTTTTGGTATCAGAATTCCACAATACCTTTGCATTTAATGCTTCCCCTATAAAACGAAAAGGTACATATACAGCGCCTTCTTTAACAGTAGGATTTACCCCTACAGAAACCTTCTTATCGTTGACATACGCACTATTACTACCCACAGTTAATTTAAGTTTATTTTTCGTACCTGAATCGGTCACCATAACCGTCTTGCTTTTGTTGTCCCAGTCCACTTTTAGATTTGGTATAAGAGAAACTGTTCGTATTGGAACTAATGTTACATTGTCTATAACAATAGGATTCTGTCCATTGGTCATACTACCATTAATATTTAAAGAAAGTCCTTTCTGACTAGAATAAGTCCAATATGTGGTAGCAAAATCTACTTATGGAGGTCATAGGAATTGTCCAATCCAAATCTTACATTTCCTTAAATAGAGACAGACAGGTTGAAACTCGCCATTCTTACCTTAGACGACATTGAAGCCGTCTTTAAGCATTTTTCAGATGAGAATGTAACAAGATTTATGGATATAAGCCCATGCAGAGATAGAAACGAAGCTGAAGAAATCATAAGATTTCACATAGAAGATACGGGGTGTCGCTGGGGGATTTTTAGCAAGAGTGATGTTTATCGGAACTTGTGGCTTCCATTGCTGGTTTCAAGGTGAACAACCTAGAGCTGAAATTGGATTTGATTTAGCAAGAGGATATTGGGGAAACCGACACCCTCAGCGTGAGTTAAAGCCGCTTAAAGTGCTACTCATTGATTCTACCACGATTTCTGTAGGAAAAACTCGACTGTCCTGGTCCCACTATTGTCTTTTTCCCATTCCTCCGCAACTTTCCTCATAGAGAACGCACACTATGCACTTCCGCCACCTCGCTTGAGACTTTTACTCCTTAGTCGATGCGCTGTAAAGCGCACTAAGAACTGTCTGGAAAGTTTACCTTGACGGTTCTTAGTGTACAAAACCAGATCTTTAATCGTGAAGGTAATGGGTTAGAGGGGCTCAACCGTCATGGCATTGTTCTTTCTGAATTTAGTTTGAGGTCTTAAGAAGACTTCAAAAAACAGCCGTAATCTTTCTGGCTATCAGATTGTCGATTGGCTAAATTGGACGATTCCCGCAGACACTTCGCTGATGATATGCTGCATCTCTCTCCACGGTGGTTGAAATTCCGTACCCCATTCAATAGTAAATCCGTAAATTTTCTCTTTGCTCGGATTAGTCATATGTCGACTGTATGCATAATCATCGGAAGTTCCAGAAGTGGGATAAAGATCGAAAGCCTGCTGTACTGTATAATTTCGCCCACGAACAGATCTAATGCCTTCATGCATAGCATTGGCTAGTCCTTGGGTTACCGTACGATCATCTCTTGGTATAAACTCCTTATAAGCACTATCCCCCTCTATACCACGAACATTATCGAATGCAGGATTTCTAAAGTTCATATTAGGATTATTTGACTGGCTTTCATCATCGCCCCAACTCGTTAATATTTTTTCTCCATGACAGTGAATATCCACATACCACTTGATTTGAGGAAAGTTATCAAATACCCAAACTACATTTTTAGTCTCTTGCTCAGATGCAGGAGCCCTGCCATGATATGTTTGGCTCATGCTGCACGGATCAGTGGACGTGTTAACTGCTGCAAGAGGAGAGAAATGTTTAGGGAAATTCCACAAAAAATCAAAATTTCGATTAATGTCCACTCCTACACAACTGTTCACTTCTCCGCTGTTAGCTGGATTCCGATTGCGTCTCCACATCGCTTCCATCGTTTGGCTGTAAAAACGCCCATCTGGATTTACATCTGGGAAAATAATGAAATCGACCGATTCAACAAGTGATTTAATCTCGTCTTGGGTGAAATTTTTCCCTCCATAGACCAATCCAGTATTTTGATCATAGGCTTCCAATAAATCAGCTGCAACGAACACACAAATTTCGCAACTTCCCCACTCGCGCGCGTGTAGACCACCTGTCAAAAATATCGCATCTTTTCTGCTTTGAAAATTGCTTGAAATTCGCAAAGCATGAGAAGTGCGCATCTCTAAACTTTTATGGGGGAGTGTAATTAATTCAGTTAAGATTGGATATTTTCGGTTTAGTGCGATTATAGCCGACTCTACTTCGTTTATATTTAAGTAAGCCACTTTTTCACCTCCTGTTAGATTATAGCATCGCTGTTAGCGCTTAATTCCTAATCCTTGAGGGGCTATGTTACCGCCCTCATAACGATCTCCGATGCCAACTTCTTGTTGTCGTTGTTCAAGCATGGAACGGCTTATATTTTCAACGACTTCAAAAGGGAACCCTAATGTTCGAACATTATCGACGTAACTATCAGGTACATAAGCTTCTATCACAAATGTGCCATTAGATTGTTGGCTAGGTCCTCCACAGTTCATATCAATAGAGCTGTTGCGGATAAGTTTCTTCATTTCTTCACGGGTGTTTGTCGTAATCATAATTTTTTTAATCATGTTTTCTCCATCAATTATTAGTATTTATAATATTTGTACGTTCACACTCTAAGTGGTTCAGGTTCAGAGTCAAAAACATTGGAGCGTTGAGCTTGACTAACTGCGCTGAAAGCATTAAGCCGACCGTATCCATATTTGTTATGATGGCCTTCAGTATCGTAATTGACTCCGCCGATTTTATCACAAGTGGAGCGCATGATTGCGCGAACTTGCTGCCAATTCAAATTGGGATTAACGGAAAGCATTAAGGCGCTTATACCAGCTGCACAAGGTGCGGCAAAGCTTGTCCCCGTACTCGTGGTATAGCCCCCGCCTGAATCTGTACTAAAAACATTTACTCCAGTTCCTAAAAAATCAAGCTCAGGCCCAAAAGCGGAGCCGTCTTCTTTATCCTGACGATTGGATCTTCCAACTCCTATTATGTCTGGATGCGAGCATACCTCATCTTGTGCAACAGGAAAATTACCATTACTTACGGCCCAAAAAATAGGTATTCCAAGTCCATTTCGGCCTTTACTCACAGCAAATTTGATGGCTCTATCTAAAACGGATGACAACGTCCAGTCTGCTCCGTTAGGACCTAAACTACAAGATATGACGTCAGCACCTACTGCATTGACATTTTCCTTTGATGGATCAGCCGCATACACAACTGATCGAGCCAGAGTAACTTGTGTTCCAACTTGGTCGGGCAGCGCTGCAATTGGAATAAATTGTGCTTTATTCGCTATGCCGCATCCACCTGTTTCATTATCTGCTCTAGCTAGGGCGATTCCAGCACAAAACGTACCATGAGCATTATTTGGATAATGGGAGAAACTATCTACAAATGTGGTTGAGCCAATTCCTTGTTCTGTGAAGTATCCTGCTCCATCGACAATTGCTTCTTTAATATCCGGGTGATTTACTTCGAATCCATTATCGATGACAGCTATCCGGACACCAGAGCCTCTTGTAATGTCCCAGGCTTGCTCAGCATGAAGATCTGCGTTTGCAATGCCTCCGTTAAAACCGTTATTCTTCCACTGCCATTGTTTATTGTAGTCAGGATCTGTAGGTTTATAGCGAGATGAAATTTGTTCAATAAATTGCGGTTCAGCAAACAAAAACTCGGGTCGCTCTTGCAATTTATTAGCTACTTCAAGAAAATCAAATTCTGCAGGAACTTTTACTTCATATAAATGCTTGTCAAATCCTAATTTATTAACAATTTCAAGATTATTTGCGGATAGCAAATCTAAGGCATCTTGTTCGGATAATTCAAATTTAAGCTGTACAGTTAAAAGATTATTCCCGATGAGCGTGCGTCCACTTGCTTGCTGGAACACTCGACCGACAGAACGGTTTGCAGAACTTCTGTGAAAGGACATGCTACTCTCCGCTGCCGCATTTATAAAATACCATCCAGCATTTTGGAAAGCTTGCTGCTCTCCTGCATCTGCTGACTCTCTTGCATTAAAAAAAGATGTTGCTTGTTCTAATTGCTGCACTAAGGGTGTATCCTCTTTATCAACTTTAACAGCTATAACGTCAGATAATTCCTTAATTTGTACTTTTTTTCCACGAACATAATATTCCCGTTTCACTCTGACCGACTCCTTTTTAAATGCATTATTGATTCTCACTAGAGATAAGGGTTATTCTAATCCAAATCCACTGACATGCGCCGGATAGAGTCGAATCCCGCCGCCCGTTCCCGGATCAGCCCCAGGGAGTTGCTGGCCGTTCGCTTGTATCCAATTGGTCCACTTTTTCAGCAATTAATGCTAGATGAACAGGATTACGCTCCTCGCCGAACAGTCAGTTCTTAGCATATCCCTCATGTTGCTCATGATTGGTTTCTATGGGGTCGCCCAAGAATCCGGACCGTTTCTTCATTCCAAGTTTGAACTCAGAATCTCAAAGAACCCCAGATCATCTGTCGGGGCTTCAACTACTCATAGGGATGTTTAGGGGGTCCAGTAAAGCTGCCATCGGGCATTTCGCCACATTTGGCTGTCCTCTTGGCATACACTCCCGTACCAAATCAACTATTGTGAAACAGCAAGGCGGCTGCAACTGCAATAAGGTCACGGTTTTCGTATAGTACATCGTCACGAGTCATGCGATGAATTGCGTCAGGTTGTATCCCAAGGTCTTCAAGGGGCAGACCGGCTTTGTCTCCCACACGTGTTGTCTGGCGGATGGCAACTCGCATTTTAGTATCACCAGGGAGTTTTTTGAAGGGTGAGTCCGATCCTGGTAGTATTTCTCTTAAAAAATCATGGGTAAAAACATTTGCACCGCCTGCCCCAGTATTATCATCGACCCCTAGAATTTTGCCAATTTTATTGTCCTGAAAACCTGCTGCAAAGATATCTGTTGTACTGTAGCAGCGAGCATCAGTAACCAAAACAGCGTTGCCATTATAATGTCGTCCAATACTGTTGGTAAGATCAGGAGATTCGATTGGGAAGCCTTGAGAGTAAATTGAGCCGGTAATAGTAGACAATTCAATGGAATTTACCCATTCTTTAGCAAATCCGTTTCCAACATCTGAATTAGCAATGGCAAGGGTTATTTCGTTATTGATAAAGTGCATTCGTTCGGCTTCAATTCGGCTAGAACTGAAGAGTTGCAGTATTCGTTCGCCGTTCATAATGATACCGCCGCCATTACCACGTACGTCAATAATTAAACCTCGTTGCGGTAGTAGTTCCAATATCCGGATCACCTCGTTGACAAAGGTCTCGGGTTCAGGATAGCTAAAGGTCCTTATACGTAGATAGCTGATTTGGCCTTGAGGTGTGTCGACTGGCCGAAATTGAAAGGTATTGGGGTAACGACTGTTACGTCTAAAGAAATCTTCCTCCTCTTTATTGGATTCGTCCCTAAGATCAGCTGCATGTTTGCTCAATTCAATGGCATTCCGGGCGAATAGAACCTTTCTGGCGTTATTGGTAAGTTCCATGTTAAGATCTAGCCCGTTAGCAGTTGCAAATTTCTCGGTTGCAGCAAGGGTTAAACTTTCGTTGAACGAGCTAATCTTATTTACTTGCCAGGATAGCTGTATTTTGTAGTTTTGACTATTACTGCAGTAACCGACAATGACCCATTGCTCGGCTGGTGGCAACGACATAGCCATTGGCCGTACGGTCATGGCGTCTAATCCTCGTACGTGCCGAGCTGCTTTGTTACTGCCAGCTTCCCGGTCGGCATTTATGGCCACCGCCTGGTCTATCGGAACTCCATTCCAATCCGTGATTTCGACGCCTGGTACAAAAGTATCATGATGGAAGGTCAGCCTCGACACGATATAGTGACGTTTATTATTGGCATCATAGAACTCCTCCATCAGGAATGGCAAAAATGCAGTATGCTGATTGTATGGAGCAGGTAGGATGTAATTTGTGTGTAGATCACGCAATTCTTTGAAGATTTGAAGCATTTCGTTGTGAAACTCTCGTTCAGATAGGGTTTTCATTTGGCGCCGCAATATCTTCAGCCTTTGCACTGGATTTACTGCATACATAGCTTTCTTTAGAGGCAGATGAACATAGACTGAGTCAATCAAAATTAGTGCCTGGTCTACGATTGTCCGGCGTTCTGTCAACGTGAGTTCCTTCGTCGTTTCTAAGAAATTAGCAAGTGTAACGGAGCCTTTAAAAAGCGGCTCTGGATTCTCAATTGTAAATACCATTGATGTTCCCTCTTTCGTTGCGGTAATTTCTTGTGCGTAAGCTTTGACTTCTGCAAGAGTAGGTTTTGTACTTTAGTCAGGAATTATTCTGAGCGTTGTCCATTTAGCATGCTGTTACAATCAGTTAAGAGTGAGTGGCAAGTCCTCATCTCTGTGTAAAAGAGCCCCACCATTGTAATCAGCCCCCCCACAGAACACCCGGCATGCCGATTTCGGTACAGTGCGCTTTCCATCGTGTACTATTTCATGGATATCGGCAAATGTTGTAGATTTGGGTAATATTTATTTTTATCTGAAGCATAATAAATACGATAAATAATGTATTTACAGGAGGTTTCCATGATTTCTGGAAAATGGATTTATAGGAGTTTTCATAACAACACTGAAAAAATAAATAATGACCCTCTAAAGGCACTTGAATTGTTATTTGGTGAGGGAGAACTAACCTTTACTTCGAAAGAATTAAATAGGTGGTCTGCTACTTTAAGTTTTGGGGACGAATGGGTAATGGATTTAGCTGGATTTATTGAAGATAGGGGATTAGCAGATGGATTTATATTAAATGGAACCGGGATTGGACGGGACAATACTAATACCGCAGGGTGGGTATATCAATATCGCGGATTCGTATTATCTCCATGGCCTGCGGGAGTCAATGAATTTCCTTCAATAGTTGGTAGCGTAATTCGTACAATTGGTCATGATAATGGAGCGGCTGGTAAAGTTGCATCATTTATTGCAGTCAAGATAGCAGATTAAATTGATAATGTTCTAATCGACTTAGAGTGATTTGCATACATGTGAAAAATTCAGCTCATAATAAAGTATTAGTGCACTATAAATACTTTAGAGAGTAAAAAGAAAGGGTTTTGAATAATGACACTACCTCAACTGCCACAATCCGTTATACAGATGATGGCGTCTAAGGAACATCGTCTGTGGCATTACCTCTGGCATGGATTACGAAACACATGGGAAATTCTGACTCCAGAAGAACAGCAAAGCTTGCTGAACGTTTATCCTGAATGGGAGCCACCTCGCCCCGCGCTAGACACTAGTAGAAATCCAATCAGAGATAATAATTCTGGTGAAGATTTTCTATACCTGCATAGAACCATGATAATGATGGTCAATGGTATTCTAGCAAACGAAGGGAATCCCAACTACCCATGGATTCAGGGGTGGAAAAAAGTCCCTCGCCCTTGGGACAACGACTATCCAGTGCCGCCGGCCTATTCATTAGGCGGTGATACCAGCGCTGACGAGAGACTTCAGAGAATAAAATCTGACGATTTCTGGCAGTCTTTTGCAATTCAGGAGCAGCGATTTACGGATCTTGATTATTTACGTAGCGTAACCCTTGGGCAACTTGGCTCCGATATAGAATGGACCATTCATAACTGGATGCACATGAGGTGGTCAGCAGAATCTCCGATGGGGTACCGACCAGATGGAGAATTAGGTGAATCTGTAGACGAAATCTGGAATCAACCAGCTTACAACTGGCTGGGTGATACATACTCCGCGCATGTTAATCCAGTATTCTGGAAACTGCATGGGTGGGTTGATGATCGAATTGATGATTGGAAGCGAGTAAACCGAGCTGAGAACTACCAGTGGAAGGGACCTGGATTGGTAATCCGGTACCACATCAGCCTCATCATCACTTTGTAATGAGAGAAATAACTGGAGAGATCGATAAGATAGAACAGTTAGCTAGCATACTAGCAAGTACAGGAAAGTGGCGTGGCTTTTTCATCCAAACTTAGTAAGTGCCAAATAGACCCCCTACCTATCTAATCGGTAATGAGAACAATGTTCTTATCCCGTGACATGATACTACCCTACATCCGAATGTTATAACCGATAAAGCCCTACTTGTTGTATAAGAGGGGCTTTGCTTGGTCTATTTTATAGGCTTGTGCTGTAAAGTTGCTATTAGTGACAACCCATGCACCATTTGCTCTATCAATCACCTTATTCATGTCTGCGATTTTACACTCCGGGATCTGGCTCTGCCCCTCTCTCTTTTCAATCTGTTTGTCATCCGTATCCTGATATCCTCTTTCTAATCCATGTGATTCTCTCTTATTCACACGCTGGAAGACGCCCAATATCCCTTGGCCAGATCATCAAATCCCCAATACTCCCGTCCCTGGGAGAGATTGGCCTCTGTACCAAGCGCGTCTTCCCATACAATGATTCGATCGTCAATCCAGCCGTGTAACTTCCAGAAATGATTATTTACATGACTTGAGAAAGGCGATCCAAGCCTATCGTTAGATGGAACGAGAGTATTCTGGGCTTCCGGTGGCGGCAATGAACTCCAGTGCAGATGCATCCACCCGTGGATGCCGAATTCCAATTCTCGACCTAAATCGTCTAGCTTTACCGATCTGAACCATTCGGGTTGGTATATCGTTCCGTCACGCGTTGTTGGTAAATATCGATGGTCCCTTGTTCTTTTGAGTTCCCGAATATTTGTAGATTAGGATTTCCCACTACAGGCATTGGTCAGACCTGATCCTTATGATCCCAAGATATTTCCAGCCATGGGGTGATGAAAGGTTTTATGTTGATGTTATGATCGTGATCATTGTGTGGATGGTTATTCTGATCAACCTACGAATTCACCATCTGAATCATCTATCTATGCATCTACAAGAAGTCGATACCCCGGAATCATTCTCAAATCAGGGAGGTTCCCAACCTTTTTTAATCATTTGCTCACGTTGTGTACGTTCTAGACCATTCCACAAATTTTAGTGCCACAAAGCGTGGTACATTCTTACACGTTCCTGGTTGCCTTGATATGGTTTTCAATGTATGTCTTCGGGGGGACATTACAGCAACTTAGCTTTTTAAATTATACGAAATTTAATTTTTAGTAATTTTAGTAAAAAAAATAGCATGTATATATTGTGCTTTTTTTACTAAATATATCACTGTTCCTGTTTCAGTAATCTTAACCCCTAAGAAAGGAAGGATTTATTTGGACCAAAAACTTAAAGAACTTTTAGATGTTAAAAGAGCTAATGAAAGTGTATTACTAAGTAAACCGAATGTCATTGGTGTTGATGTAGGGTTTAAACATGTCGGAGGGGAACGAACTGACGAGATTGCTATACGTGTATTTGTCAAAAAGAAAGAAAATGTGAAATCTAATGATGAAGTTCCTAAGACTATAAATGGCATAAAGACAGATGTTATTGAAGAAGAAGAGGTAGTATTACAAGTATTAGAAGTCCCGGTAGATGCGCCAGTTCTCGAAGTTGAAAGAGGAAGGTTTGAACCTTTAATCGGTGGAACTAGCATCGGGCCATGCAGAACTTTTATTAATAATAATGGCCAACAAGTTACTTATGTCGGTACACTTGGAGCTATCGTTAAGAAAGATAATGATAAACTTTACGCTTTGAGCAATTTCCACGTTATGTGCGTTGACAGTGCCTTTGCCCCGGGAGATGATATGACACAACCAGGTAGACCTGATGGCGGTAATTGCTCCAATGATCTAATTGGAAAACTCGATAATGCTTGTCTCAGTAGTAAATTTAATTGTCAAAGCAAACAGATTGATGCAGCTATTTGCACAATTGAAAATAGACAAGTTTCATCCGAGATATTAAATATCGGTAGGGTAAAAGGTAAGGCTTTACCAGTGTTTGGGGCAGCCGTTCGCAAACAAGGTCGTACTACTGATTTGACTTTTGGTTCTGTAGATGGTCTTGATCGCACCGTTACAATTCCTTATGGATCTAGTATCGGTTTTGTGACATTAAAAAATCAAATTTCCATTATACCGGATAAAAATCTAAATCCTAGATTTTCTGATCAAGGAGATTCAGGCTCAGTCATTGTTGATGAACAGAATCAAGTTATAGGGTTATTGTTTGGTGGTGCTATAGATGGGTCAAGAACCTTTGCAAATCATTTTGGTGAGGTTGAAGAGGCTCTCGGAATTTCACTACTTACTGAGGTCCCTGTTCATACGTAATTAAAAACAAACTAATAAGCTGCTTCAATCTAAATTAATGCTTTTTTTGAAACAAGTTTACTTTTTTAAACACTTTTCCTCTGATAAATAGGTAATTACGGTAATGAAGTCACATTGAATAATGAAGGCCCTGCTGACTACACATCAGCAGGGCTATTAGTTTATAGTATCGTTATTTTGGCTTCAATACAGTTTTTTAGTTCGTTCACATAATTTTTCTTCCAAGCATTGTCGAGTCTCAAAGTGGATATTAAGGTAGTCCTCACAGCAATTCCAAATAACAATTTTTCCTAACCACCGACCTCTTGACACAGTTTCATGTAATGGTCTGCACACAGTGCCAGTTCATCGCCATCCGTCTGTAATCGGCTTTCAAATGTTCTACCGAGTGGTATTGCCATAATACCCACATTGGCCCATGAGTGATTCAACAACAAGGATACACCTTTTCTTTAATCTCCTGGGTGTCCAGGTACCCCAGATGATTTATTCTTCACAGTAAACCTTCCTTTAAAGATTTCTATATTATCCGGAATTTTTTCAGAACCTAGCTCTCTTTATTCGATGACCTACATAATAGTATTTATTAAACTACTATAAATGTTTATTTAAGTAGATAGGCAGCACTGATTTAGCATTATAGAAATGAAGATTCTCTCTCGAAAAATGGAAGTTACCTAAATGCAAAATCCTATGATGATTAGGACAAAGAATTATAATGTTTTTTGGTGAATTATCTAACGATTTTGAGAAAAGATCTATGTGATGTGCTTCGGATACTTGAATACTGAACTCAGGATAAGAACTATACCCGCAAATCTGGCATTTTCCTTTATATATCCTTTTTAAATCCTCTATAATCCACCTTTTGTATCTTCTAGTTTTAAGAAAGGCAGTGGACTCTTCTATTCTAGCTGAATCGTCCATCGTACCAAGAATCTGAATAAGTTCATCTTCATTCATATTAGAATTAATTAAGTTCTCCAAGTACGTATGGTCAATTGTTTTAATATACTTTCTTTCTATGTTTAGATCTTGCAACTGCAAGATTGAAGGCTGTTTCGCCGACTTTTACCAATTGATGATCCACCATCGTTAGATCTAGACCAATTCTAATAGGCTGATTCTCTTGACCAATGATCGCCAAATCCTCTAGCACCAATTCAGCAAGAATAAATTTCTGTTCCTCTGTCATATAAACTCTTTGCACCAGTTTTCCAAGATGCCAATCAGCGCTATGGAATATTTTTAATTAATATCATACCTTACCAAGTTTTTATTTTCATTAAATCCCACTATGTTATTCAATGTGAGATATTAACCCATTAAAAACGGAAGATTTAAATGACAACCTCAATATTAACCTCACAAAATATATTTGGTTAGCCCTTATTCATATAGGAAAAGAGCAATCAAAATGTGATCACTCTTTTCTTATTACTATTTCACTTTTTCCATATGTTAATACCACTAATAGTTGTATTTTCTAAGCTTGATTCAAAATCAACGTGCACATCTCCAAAATCATAGGAAAGTATTTTTACCTCGTCATAATTTGAACTCTCAGTTTTTTCACCCTTTCCTAGTATCTTTTCCACATCACTAAATGTTTTCATCGGAAAGGACTTGGAACTAAATTGAATATGGCTAAGTGCATCCGTGTTTCCTTCACCAAAATGAAATGAAACATAGTCCAGTTCTTCAAAGAACCAAAAGAGACCTCCCATTTCATAATAGGATTCGCTCTTCCTAGCATTTAGTATTTCCATTACTTGAGCCTTTGTCTGCCCGAAACTTATATTATTAAAGCCAGGTAATTTGCCATGTTGCAGTCAGCAGCAAAGTTTTTATTTATATCGAGAAACATTCCAGATTCAGATTGAATTTTGGAATAAGGAACCTTTACCTCAATAAAACCCGCTACATATGAACCTATTTCATATGGGTTAAAGATTACTCCTATTCCTTCATTATAAAAATAAAAGTTTGATTTATTGATCAGAGGAAAATTTCTTGTCTTCTCAGCGAAAACATTTTTATTCGCTTGGAGCGCAAATTCAATACCTTCAAATAAGTGAAAGGCTTGTTTATTAGTTTTGACGACATTGTTTAAAAACAGTTGTGTGCCTGTTTTAAATCAAAATTGTATGTGGTAGCTTCTTCATAGCCATGCACTCCTCCTTTGTAATAAGAATCTTTGTACACAACTGAAAGAAGTTCCTTAGCATTATATTTTGTTTCAACTGTAGACGTCCTATAATAGTGGCTCTGTTGTTTTTTTAAAGTTGCATTTTCCTGTGCCGCATTCACTGCATGGATTTTCAAGATTTTATTGATTTTATTTCTTACATTCTGATCTCCACCAGTAATTTGAACATATTTTTGATCTTTATAGGAATATACTTTTGTCTGTACTACATTTACCTGGACTGCATTTGTAATGCTGATAGGCGTGATCGGTGTAATCAAGAACGTCAAACTTAACAAGGTAATAAAAATTCTACTCAGTGATAACAATCCCTTCTGTAAGTTAATAATTAGTACTAGTATGATCAATCAATTCTACGGTTCCCGATTCATATAGCGCTTGGTAGAAGTCGTCGATGATAATTCTTTTTTGTTTGTGATTCCTTCCTATGGGTCTTATTGAACTAAAAGTAAAATGAACTATATTCTTTGCCCGTGTAAGAGCGACAAAAAAAGCGGAAGTATCTTCACTCCTCTGGTTCGCATAATTAAAAAAGGCAGTATCCTCTAATCCAAGAAAGATAACCGTTTTGAATTCTAATCCCTTACTCTTGTGAATAGTCATAATTGAAACAGTATCGGTCCCAAGAAGATTATCGATTGCTACATTCATTGAGCCTGATGAGGCATCATATTCATCCCATAAAAATCCAACAAGTTTGTTTTTTAATACCTGAATGTAATTGGACCTCAAATACTGCGGGTAATATGCTTTTATAGCATCAATTGAGTAAAAATCCGAAACTTTATCAACAAGTACCATTAAATCATTCATATCTGCGAGAGCTTTTATATCGGATTTGATTAGGTTTAAAAATTGGCCAAACTCTTGTTGAGTTTTATAGTTATCCTCGGAATCGTCGTCTACCATCCTAAGATCAAACAAGACTTTTTTACAATAGCTCCAGGCAGCAGCATCACGTCGCACAGCCAAAATCAGAGTATTAATACATAACATTATAAAATCTTCTTTAAGAAAATCCTGGTAGATAACCTCATTACGGGCTTGTATTCCAAGTTTGTTTAAAGCGGTAATAATTTCACCGGAATAATCATCAACCGATCGCTTTAAAAGGATACATATATCATTAGGTTCATGACTTCCATCAGAGATATAACCTTGAACGATTTCCGATATGATCTGTGCTTCCTGAACATGGTTATCAAATAAATGAATGAAAGCCTCCCCGTCAGTAGATTGCCATTTGGAATTAGTTTGTATAAGAGAAATAGGCTCGTCCAGTCTAGAAAAAAACATCTTTTGAATCTCTACAAGTCTAGGGGCAGAGCGATGATTCATTACTAAACGATAAATTCGGGAATGGAAGTCAGACGTAAAAGTTGGGAATATCTCCTGCATTGCCCCGGCCCATACCATGATCCTCTGCTTCTTATCGCCTACCGCCGTGAGAACGCAATCAGATTTAAAAAAGCATGTTTTAACCAAATGATACTGAATACTTGTTGTATCTTGAAATTCATCCAAAAAGACGTGGCTATAAGTCATCTGGAGAGACTTTTTTAGTGTAGGATTAACCTCTAATAAATACGCTGCTAATCTTGTAAGCATTGTAAACGATAACCTAGCAGATTCCATGTACTGCCCCTTCAATAATATATTCCAAGCAGCCTGTGTAGGGAAATCAACTTCAGGAGGAATTGGCAACGGATGCTTTGCAATCTCCCTTTCCAAAAAACTATTAATATTGCTGCGGTCCATTCCTCCAGGCTCAAACCCGGCAAGGTCATACGCTCTTCTAATATCATTTTGATTACGATCTGTCACTGCAATTTCATAAAAAGCGTTTGGGCGAAAGGCTTCAGGGATGGCCATATAAAACTGATCTACAAGGCTTTTAGCAAATGCATCATATGTCATCGATTTAAAACGCCTCGAGAGTTCTGCCCCACACCGCTTCTCCACTCTTTCTGCAAGATTTTTGGCTGCATCCCTTTTAAAGCTTATGGCTAGAATTTTTTTAGAGCCCCTGCATGAATTCGTCTCAAGTAGGAAACTTGCTCTTTGGGCAAGTAATTCTGTTTTCCCAGCTCCAGGCCCAGCTATAACTAAAGCATTTTGTTCACTTTTTACTGCATCTAATGCAACTGGCTCCAGTATCAAATTATCTGAAGGCATCCAAGTGTCTTTGTTGATGTATTTCATATTAATCTTCTCTCTTGGCCATATTAAGTATTTGTTTGACTTTGGAGAGCATCCGTTTTAATGGTTCTGGTAAATTCGTTTTTAAATCGTTATCTGTGATATGAAGTAAAGCTAGTCGATGAGTAACAGGCTTTCCGCGTTGTAAGAAGAAATAATCGTACCAAACCATTAACTTCTTTTGATGATAAGAATAAGTGTCTCCACTACCTCCTCTTTTTTTCAATGTGTGATTCATTGACAATGTTAACCGTTCTTCATAACTTATCAGAGCAGGATCTTCATCCTCAATGTCTATGACTTTCCCGGCCCCATCTATGTAAGGACCTTCATTCCCTCTCAGAATGTTCTTATAAGCATCCGAGAATGCCTCCAGCATCATAAAATCTAGGTCTAGAGGGCTTGAAAAATAAATGTTGTGGCCTTCCAAAAAATTTATCCAAGATTGTTGAGTTTCGACATTCTTTTCATCCCAATTGCTCATCTCATTTAAATTAGCGACAGCTCCATTTTTCATTTTCAGCAACTTATCTCTGTTCATACCAATTTCAATTAGTTGCTCCAAAGCATACTTTACTCTCCCCCATCCTCCCCCATAACGTTCTTTATCTAAATCTAATAATGTAACAAAAGGGATATCCAATTCTTTTAAAAGTTTCCAAAAATGATTTACATGTCTTCCTCCAAGTGGTACTACAGAAATGGATAAACTATCGAGATGCTCCTCATCTTCTAGTTCAATGATTTTAGGGATAATTATTTCTTCACTATCTCCCTCACCTAAAATGACTAATTTAGAGAAATACATCTCGGGATAAGCCCTCACTGCTTCTTTAACATACTTGTAGGCTTCTTCATTTTCAGGAGATCCATTTTTTAAAGGTAGGATAATTTTTTTCACCTTTGTAATTAATTCTTTTAACGAAATGCTGAAATATCTAATGGATTCAGGTGACACTCTTTTTACAATAGAAGCGGTATGAGATGTAAGTATTACCTGAGAGTTCTTCTTAGATGCGATCCTCTTCAGATTTAAAATAATACTACCGAGTAAATGAGGTGATACGTGATTCTCAGGTTCTTCGATAGCCAGAATCGAGATAGCTGGAATCTGAAGATTAAAAACTGGACCACCATCTTCTTCGATTCCCTCTAAAGCTTGCTGCTCAATCTCCAAAAAAGTGTCTACAAGCGACAAGTAAAATAAAGACCGGAGACCGTCTCCTAGTGAATCCATTGAATACGCCTTTTGTGTTACAGAAGGCATGAAATCAACCTCAAATTTTTTAATCAACTGATCCAGATCTGTACTATTGAATCTTATATTCGCCTCTGAGTATCTAGCATCTTTATAGTACAACCTCCAATGGTCCTTCAAGGAACTCCTAACCTTTTCCAAACCTGCTTCTTCAAATAATGAATCCTCAGCTTCTTTTAGCTGATTTTTTATATTTTCTTTGGTTTCACTTGACCAATTGATTCCTTTTAACACCCTCCACAACAAAGTCCCTGTAGCATTCCTTAAAAGTGTAGAGGGATTTCGAATCGCTGGAACATAGATGATTTTGATTTGAGAAAGATCGCTCTGTGAAATTTTTGTAGTAACGTCATTGGTAGACACATAAAATATTCTACTTTCTATTAATCCGTCTGGAGTGTTACCTTGCTCCCAAGATGCTTCTAATCTTATCCTTAAGTAAGGTGCTTCTCCTGTTTTGTCCACTACAAAATGTTCAAAAAAGGTCGGTACTGCATATTGAATTTCATCACTCTCGTCCTCAACCTCTGGAAAGGAAAAATTCGCTTCAATATACAACTCCCTCTTTACGGAGTCTTCCAACACTTCATTATGAGGGACGTGAAAATCGGTTTTCTCCAGAATTTTTTCCGCATTAGTCTCACCAAACAACTTAGTCAATGCCTGTAATGCCGCACTTTTCCCACTACTATTAGATCCAATAAATGTAGTAATATCTTCAAAGTCAATAGACGTCTCCTCAGAACCATAACAACGAAAGTTACTAATAATTAATTTACTAAGTCTCATAATGTGGCGCACCTCTACTTTCTACCTATTAAGATTATAAACAACTCTATTATTCTTGTTTCAAATCGTTCAGAGTCTATAGAACTACTCACTGTATATTTCCGCACAATAAATAAGCCTTTAGTAATACTTTATTATGTAATTCTACATTCAAAGGAAATCTATGTAAACAAAATCTATTGAAACAAAAGCTGGTCTAAGGACTCATCTTAACTCAAACTCTTCTAAAAAAGCATAAAAAAGAAGAAACAGGTTTTCCTCGTTTCTTCTTTTTTTAGCGTACGCCCAGCATGGGCGTTATCTTTAGGGTGAAAGTCCCGAACGGGGGCTGGCGAGCGCCTACCGTTAGCCAAGGGCAAGGGTGTCCATCGTGAGGTGGAATCTGAAGGAAGCCGGAGGCAAAAGCACGGGCCAAGGTACACGAACTGGATTCGAGGCTGTGCCAGTCGGATGAGTCACCTCTACATGACGAAATCCAAAGCCGCCAAGGACTGGCGCGGTAAACTCCAGTGGTCGCGGGCGGAAAGATGACGCTCTTATCTGGGGAGATGCAAGAAAAAAAACTTGTAACCGTAGTCGAGAGGCTACGCTGAACTGGCAGGAGTCAGCAGAAGCCATAGTACATAAACTGTTGCAACAGCTTATGGAAGGGCTGAACCGAAAGGAGAGAGGAAACCGATGCGTTCGTATGAAGAGCAGCGACAGCAGAATATCTCGCAAGAGAGCTTGCGGCAAAGAGAAGCGGTGAAGCCGCCAGGGTATGCCGGAGCGCCGAGTTCTTCGTCGGCACAAGTCGCCCCTTCCTCTCGCGAAGCAGAGAACAACTTGCTGGAGCGAATGCTCGAAGGAGATAACCTCAGGCTCGCTTACAAACGGGTGATGCAAAACGGAGGAGCTCCTGGTGTGGACAATGTAACGGTAGCGAATCTACAAGCTTATTTGAATACGCACTGGGAATCGGTGAAAGCCGAACTCCTGGCGGGTACCTATAGACCTGCGCCAGTCAAACGGGTGGAAATCCCCAAACCCGGAGGCGGTGTGCGGCTGCTAGGCATTCCGACCGTCATGGACCGTTTTCTCCAGCAAGCTCTTTTACAAGTCATGAACCCGATTTTTGACGCGTACTTCTCGTGGTATAGCTACGGTTTCCGACCAGGGAAGAGCGCGCATGATGCGGTTAGACAAGCCCAAAGATATATCCAAAGTGGCCTGAGGTGGGTCGTAGACCTTGATCTGGAGAAATTCTTTGACCAGGTGAATCACGACATGCTGATGGCAAGAGTGGCGCGGAAAGTGACGGACAAGCGTGTGCTGATACTCATTCGTGCTTACTTAAACGCCGGAGTCATGGTGGATGGAAAGCTGGAGCGTAGCCGGGAAGGAACGCCGCAAGGCGGTCCGCTCAGTCCGCTTTTGGCAAACATTCTACTGGACGATTTGGACAAAGAATTGACCGGACGAGGCCTGCGATTCGTACGCTATGCGGACGACTGTAATATCTTTGTGGGGAGTAAGCGAGCAGGCGAACGGGTCATGGAATCGGTGAGCCGATTTGTAGAAGGAAAGCTAAAACTGAAAGTGAACCGGGAGAAAAGTGCGGTGGCCAGGCCGTGGCACCGGAAGTTCTTAGGATTCAGTTTCCTGAGCCAGAAACAGGCGACCATTCGATTAGCACCAAAGACAATCTCACGATTCAAGGAAAGAATTCGTGAACTGACGAATCGAACCTGGTCCATTTCCATGGAAGAACGGATTAGCCGTATAAACCGCTACCTGATGGGGTGGCTTGGCTATTTCCGTCTAGCGTCGGCAAAGACGCACTTCCAAATACTGGACCAATGGATTCGGAGAAGATTCCGAATGTGCCTGTGGAAGCAATGGAAACGAGTACGCACACGAATCCGCGAACTTCGGGTACTTGGGGTACCAGAGTGGGCTTGTTTTAGGATGGCTAACTCGCGGCGAGGCGCATGGGAAATGTCCCGGAACACGAATAATGCCCTTCCCACTTCCTACTGGGAAGCGAAAGGGCTGAAAAGTTTGCTTTCACGTTATCTGGAACTTTGTTAACCTTTTGGCACCGCCGTATGCGGACCCGCATGTACGGTGGTGTGAGAGGACGGGGGCTTGCCGCCCCCTCCTACTCGATTAGTGCATATTTCGTTGCTTGTTAAGTAGATCGATACTTCAAGTGATGTACAGTTGTTGGCGTAGGTGACGTAACGTTATTTCCTTAGCTATTCAATGATAATCCATATAAGTAATTTTAAAAAAAAATCAATTTGGTCAAAACTTTGATAAGCTACCTTAATCCCGTTTAGAGATCTGCTCAGAGTCGTAGACATCCATTAAAATGACGCGCGCTCGATCCCATTACCTCCATCTTTCCTTACCATCAGGATGAGATAATCTCCTCTCGCCGAGAAATACTTTGCTGAACTACCCAAGTATTCGTAATATCTCAATCCTTTTCTACGTTAGCAACAGAACATCTACAAAAAAAACAACTAGCTATAACCAGTTGTTGTACGTTTTTAAGTCACAAAATATTCTATTAGATTTATCACTCAGTTTAGTGGCTCGTTTACTTGTCACTTTGATAAAAATCGATAATTTGTTTCGAACTTTAGCGGGACAATTAGGAGTAATATGAGAGAATTACTATCTGATCAATTCATTTGAGCAAAGGAGAAGAACTAGACCATTCAAATGATTTTTTTGCTCTCTGATATGCGTTGTGGTTCTACTTTATTTAGATACTTCTCTGCCAAGTGGTCACGGGCGTAGCAAACTCATAATTTCCAAAATAAGTGAACAACTCTTTATTACGCCAAGGGTTAACTCTGTAGCAATACAATTGATGGTTTCAACTGAATTGCTATTCAAAGATCTCTTTATAAATATTAATCATCTTACGAATATTTTGGGTTTCTTGTGTCATGAGTTTCGAAATAAAGATGTGTATTAGCTCATTTTTATCTGTATTTTTTTCAATAGGATTGTCACCAAAATAAAAAAACTCAGAAGGGCTCATATCTAATGCTCTAATCAGCTTTTCAAGTGTTTCAATAGAAATATTCCGCTCCCCTCTCTCTACTCCTCCTATATATGTACTTTGTAACTGAGCACGCTCGCCAAGTTGCTCTTGGGTTAAGCCGCTCAATTTTCTTATTTGCCGAATACGAACCCCAATAAGTTCAGCTAAATCAGTCACTGATACCACCACCTACAATAAGCCTAAATAGATGAGTGAAATCAAAACAGATCATTATACTATAAATACCATTGTAAAAAGAACTTATAAGTTCTATATTTATTTTATTCATCAAACATAATGGAGTGACAATATTATGGACCAAAGAATACCGCAACAAGTTGTTATTGAAAACGTGATCCAGAGCAAGATGCGTGGAAAGGTTATCTATCAAAGTAACGTGCCAGCCACAATAGCGTTAAACCTTACTTTTGTTAAACCTTATGACGATAAGTCAGGAAAAGGATACCAACGCCCAGTAGATCCTAAACGTTGTCATGATTTTGCTTTGTATTTATCCAAAGGCGATGATGCTTTATTCACACCTGTGTTGTTAAATGCTTGTTCTAACTGGGAGTTTAGCGCTTATGACAAACTACGGCCTAATTATGGCCGTCAATTATGTAAAGGGAAGGCTTCTCTTATGGATGGACAGCATCGGCTTGGTGGCATTCAGAGGTATATCCAAGAAACAAACGCAGATATTATGGTTCCTTTCTTAGCGTTTCATTCTCTAGACGAAGATGAGGAGATTCAGTTGTTTGATACCATTAACACTAAAGCCAAAGGGATCGGCCCTTCCCTCAGTAAATACTTAAGGCGTGACTCTGATGAGCTGAGCTGGGTTGCCACCGAATTACTTGTACGCAAAGAAAGTCCGTTTTATAATATTGGCAGTATTATTGGGAAACGAGTTAAAGGTCGTCACATTACCTTGCAGAATCTATATCGTACTCTTCATTTTTTATTTAAAAAGGATGATGTAGCACTAATTTCAAAAGAGGAAAAACTCAATATTGCCCTGCATTATTACAATACATTAAAAGACACGTTCTCTTATGAATGGTTAGATTATGGCGGTCATCGTATAACTCATATAGTTTGTCTAGATGCATTATCTATAGCTGCGGGAATTGTACTAGACAAGTTTCTTTTAATTGAAAAAAAGAAAATTGATTACACGTCACTAGCTCAAGCTGTACAAAAACTAAAGGATATAGATTGGTCTTCAACTGGACACCTTCGATATCTTAAGGGATTGTCTGGATCTAAGTCTTTAGCAACTGAACTTGCAGACATCATGGCTAAATAATTAAAAAGAGCCTGCAGAATTAATGAATCTGCAGTGCTCTTTTGGTTTAATTGATTTTTCTGAGTGATTTCAAAAATATTGACTCGTGACAGACTTTACCATTAATTGAGTATCTACCAAACTTCATTTCGATCCGATCATTAGAAACAACAATTACCTCGCTCATTCTTAATGTCCAATTAGTACACAATGAGCCATTCAAAAAACGTACATTATTTCAACTGAACATTATTAAAAAAAATAATAGTTCTCTGAATTCCTAATGTTGATATTCTAAAATGATTGGTTCTAATTTCTATCTTATCAAGTATACAAAATTTTGTGATCCTTACTTCTCAGTAAATATAGATACATTAGTACCTTTTTATTCTCATTTACAAAATACCATATTTTTGTTTTTAGATAAGTCACTCATAACCAATATCGGAAAAGTGATTTATTATTTCTAATCTATTCGATTTCTCTTGTAGGCTTTCTGTTTTATTCGTCTTTTCTTAACAGAATTATATGGACACAGAAGATGCAATTCCTTTTCTTCTTTTTTTTCTGTCCACCAGTGAAATTCATAACTCTCATTATCTGCCCAGGGTAATTTAGCGATGTAAAATGGAACATCGTTCTGATCGAATGGAATAGTTCCCACTTCAACACGTCTAGTTGCAAAATCCTCTGATTTCTCCAACCAATTCAAAAAATAATGATAGGCAAAGTGAACAATAATTCGATTAAGTCCCCATTTTAGAGATGCCCGACTTTCTAGTGTTATATCTTCGGTTTCTCTTCTAAAGTAGCGATATAGCTCTGAAAGTTGATACGAAAAATAAGGAGGTAAACGTAAATAGGGTCCTTTACTTCGGTCAGGAGTTCTACAATTATCTACTCCTCCAAGAAAAAAAAAATTCTGCAAAGAATGTCGCCAGTTTAAGTATGCATAAGCATAAGGACAAAAAGGTTCATTATTTTTTTCTTCTAAGCTTCTAAAAAAATGTTTAATACAAGTTTTATGATCCGATAATTCTTTCCTAATATGCTTTGCTAACCCGCTAATTGTTATTTCAAATGACTGATTCAGTTCTTTGATGAATTCAAGATACTTCATTTTCCATATATAATCACTATTAATTTTTGGAAAGTACTTTTTAGTATAAATTTGATCTTCGCGCTTCTCTTTTATTCCTCTTATATTTTTAATATATGAGGAGCTAGATACTACGTAATGATTATGTTTATCAAATTCATCAGTTAAAGATTTACATTCATCTTCCTTCTTAATTAAATCGTACACTTTTTCAAGTGCGTTAGGCATTGAAGCCCAATCAAAATTAGGATCAATAAAAAGGCTCGCCAATCGTTCAACTTGAGAATCATTTATATTTATCCATTTTTTCACTACTTCCGATCGTAACTCTTCTATAGAAGTAGGCTTCCAGTCAATTAAGGAATAGTCATTATATGATAGGAAGTTGTATCCACATCTGCAGATAAAGGGGGCTCTAAATTCATTGCGCAGCAACAGATAGGGAATCTTAGAGCTACAAGATGGACACTCGTATTTTAAAGGTGTTAGATGAAATGGGCAGTCGCTTAAAAGGACAAATTGATGAAATATACTATGATAACCCTTTTTAAAGCAATGTTCACAATAAGCAAGTTCTCTCCGAAAAAAAATTGGGCTTTCGAATTTCTTTGGACCGTCAAAGTACCAATCCGGCATTACTCCTACAATGCTCTTCACATACCTTTCATTTGTTGAGATGAGGTCATATTGTAAGCCCTCTAAAAGTTTACTAGGATCAAAAGCATTTAGATTAATTAGATCTCTAATTAGATTACTTGAAGGATTCTTCAAAGCCTTAACCCTCTCATTTCCAAAGAGCTGAAGAATGTCCTTCATATCTGCCTCATTAGCGTGTTTGAACTTTTCAAATAACCCCCATGGAGATTCAAAGGGAGAAATCCAATCTGATCTCCAACAAATCTTAGCATACATAGTTTTATCAACCTTTTTTTCTTCTAATTGAAAAATAGTTGCCATTTTTACCTCACCGATTAAGATAAGACATCCATATATATTTCGTTTTCGATATAACCTGATTTTTGGATAGCTTCTTGCCAGTGTACCTTGGTTAGATAATCTACAGATCTTCCATCCATACCAAATTTTTTTAAAACATACTCAACAGACAAGGTAAAGTATTGCATCGGAATCTCAAACTCACCATGTAAACCATTTTCAGTTCTTAATTCATTGAAAATATCATAAATATCTTTCGTATAATTTTTAAGTCTAAAATTATCTTCAAAGGAGTCAGGAAAATAATATCTTGTGTACGACCAACCACTTCCAATAGGATATTCTGATTCTACGTCGTAACCATCTAAACAGGTTTCTATATCATCCATTTTTTTAATTCCCGAAAATTTATATTCATGCACCATAAATCGTCCAACAATCTGAGCTTTTTTTGCACTTAAAAAAGCCGTTCGTTGATAAATCAGCTCCTCTTGTCCAACCAGAATTACAGTTAAACTAATTCCATCCGCTTCCAACTTATTATAAATATCCATAAGAATCTCATATTGTAATTCCACAAGACTTTGAGCGTCGTCAATAAAGAAAATAATTCGATGTGTTCCAGATGTCTCAGCCTTCTCCTTTAAAAACTTAATTAGTCGCTCTCTTTTCATGATAGTTTTACCTGAATAAGGAATTGCATGGCCTACGCCTATTAATAGTTCTTCTAAGTATTTATTCTCGTTCATTGTCTTGTTTCCTAAGTCACATAATATATGATAGATAGGTAAATTGTCACCGAAGTCATACGGAAGTGCTTGAGATAGATAGCGAATAGCTCTCGATTTTCCTAATCTAGGCCGCCCATATGCCAGCCCACCAGGTGAACGATTTTCTATCCACTGCTTAATTTCTTCATACATCCTTGCGACTTCCTTAGTACCAATAAGATATGTTGTTCTCTCAACTGGGTGGCTTCCCAAAGGAACTAGAGGACGTTCAATAGTATTCATATATCCATCTCCAAATTAGTAGTTGAAAGTCCTTAATGGCTTTGTTATCGTTTCATTTTGTTTACTTATGTTTTTTTCTAATGACGAAAGTTGAGTTGAAGATTGACTATCTTCACTTACAATTTGCTCCGTTACGTCCTCACTTTCTTGAATATCAATCCTCCGTAGCTCTTCTTCTTTAGTTTTTCGTAAAACCTCTGCATGACGATTTCGATAACGTTTGCTCTTTGAACTTTTCTTCTTTATAAATTCGTGATATACAGCAACGGGATTTTGATAAGGAGTAAAAGATATATCTCCATTATCGCGCAATTTGTTTATCGCCTTACGCTCCACTAATGAATGGGGGCTTATCCCCCACTTTCCAGATGCAGTGAGGTAACCAAACTCACTGCCATCAGGCAGAAATGCTCGAATAACTCGTAAATCTTCAGTATTGATGAGCAATGTTAATTCTTTTCCTATTAAAAACGGACTATTAGAAAGAACACTACTTCGATAATCTACACCCTCGTAATGAACAAAAGGACGCCTACCATTCTTCGCATTACCTCGTATTGTTCTATCCAATTGTAAAGAAAAGAAGATGATATCCTTCCTTTTAAAGACTTCTAATGTTCGGGGGAGCATATTTCTTAATTCTATTCTTTGTTTCATCAGTTCAAGAGGCGAAAAATTGTTTATACCTCCATGGCGTGTTCCATTGTAATCTGAGATAAGGACATCAGTGAGTTCTTCCAGGTGATCTAAAGAGATCTCATACCGCTTAGCTGCGCCTTCTGGGTCTCTTCGAATTGGATCATTTGGATGACTTCCAGTTGTACTTATCAAATTATGGAACCCTCGGTTTTCAAGCGTACGAAAAAATCTTTCGATGATTCCTCTAAACTCTGGTACTCCAGCAGGACCGGGATTTATCCTACAATCTATCACATGATACAAGCGATCGCGAACCAATTCAGATAGATTAGCCTTCGCATTGTCACAACTAAATTCATCCCATAAAGCCCATTCTGCTTGTGGTATCACCTCAGAAGGGAACCCACCTGATCCGAGATAGTTTAAGCCATCAATAAGTAATGACCTTTTTGAATACGGCATTACTGCATTCTTAATACATTTAAGGACATCATATTGCGTATACTCTTTATTCAAGCTTAGATGATAGCCAATTATAACTCGAGTGGCTACATCAATAATGACCAGTAACCATACCCGCTCTATTGTATCTGTTACCCAATCCCCTTCAGGAGTTTTGTATGATATTGTAAAAAATGCATCAACTCGATGCCCATCAAATTGAACCCTTTGGTATGGCCGAACTAGCAAGGGAGTTGTTAACTGAGTATTTTTTGAGCTCATTTTTCTTGCATTTCGCGATGCTTCTGGACCATAGAGGCTTGCTGCTGAACCAAAATTTTTAGATTCTATTATTTTAAAGTAACGATATAAAGATCTCTTTCCTTGGTCCGATGTGTTAAACGGATAATCTCTTTCACCTAATCCTTCTTTTTTGCAAAGTTCTAAAAAGTAATAATGAATATCGTTACCTCTCACAAACTGCGGTTCTTTTCGGGACCCTATTTTTCGAAGATAGGCTTTTGTAAGCTTTTCTTTTATTAATGGGTACTCATCCATTAGTTTGGAGAATGCCCCCGTTAATTTTGGAATATGATTATTTCCATCTTTTGCAATGGCAGATGTATGTGACTTTCTTTGATAATTAGAAACTCTCTTTTGTGGTATCAGAGCCCGAAACCCCCAAATAATATCTGTACCATCATCCCACATTAAGCATCTTTTTATAAGACGACGCACTTCCTTTTCATTTATGCCCGTTGCTTCAAATATTTCTTGGTTGGTTAACTTTTGTTGCATGTATAAACTGACTGCAAGTTCACGTATTTTATACAATTCAAGACTAGCTTGATCTAAAGATAACTTATTTACTATAGGCCAATTTGATAAATCAAGATATTTCTCGTGCATTTGGAACATTTCTAATAAGCGTTTTCTGCTCAACGTAAAAACACCTTCGTTTCAGGACCAAGTGGTTTTTGATCAATATTACTTGAAACCAATTCTTGGATAATTAGCATATATAGAGCTTTTTGAAAGTCATATATGTTTGTTTCGTTTAGTAATTGCACTTCGAGATCCATTATGTTAATCAATCCTTTTTTAACATGGTTAATTATTCTATCTTTTAATTTTAGATTTAATGAAGCAATATCATAGTTATAAGGAAGTAGGCGTTTCTTATTTTCCAGGAGTATTGAGTTTGAATAAATATCGCTTTCCATTGTAACTATATGGCTATGATTATTAGACTGTGTCCAAAGTTTCACAGCATTTATTTTTTCAAACATGCCGATATTAAAATTTTCATTATGAGAGTCCAATTGATGGGAGTAGGCAATATTTATAAACTCCTCTTCACTTTTCCTTTTCACCCACATATCGATCAAAGCCGTGTCAGGTCTTCCAAAGTATGAATGATTAATTTCTAAGGGCTTTTCGCAATAGTTTATTACTTGCGGATCCATTTCAATTAATACCCAATGGTCATACTCAAGTTGTCCATATAGCCTAACTTCCCGGTTTAACTTCTTACTAAAAACAAACCATCTATTTACCCCGAGTTTTTTTGAAATAATAGGTTTATACATATGCCCGCCTCATTGTGAAAAATAGTATTAAGAACCTAATTCGTCAAAGTACTTTGCACTCCTCTTTCGAAAAAGAACTATTTTTGTCAAACCAAACTACATAATGTCGATTCAAGCAAAATTATATCTAGCCGTACCACTAAGTAATTCTAAATTTACTGCCGCTCTAAATGTTACAAACTCCTCAAAAGGGAGAAACTTTGTGTCATTTACCTCGAAAGGGAGAAACTTTGTGTCGCAAATTTGTGACACAAAGTTTCTCCTAAAATAAAAAAAAACCTTATAAAATAAGGATTCAGTAAGGGCTACACTTTGTGTCACTGTACAATAACCTTTAATTTATTTTCCAATTCTAAGTGGTTCTTTCTTAGATCTTTGTCTGTAACAACTTCATGTATAATCCCGTTATTATCGCACCAAATTTTCTGTGCCTTTATTTGTTTCAATGTTCGGGAGTTACGCGGATTTTCGGGATTTAACTCGAATTCATATTTAACCTCACAACATTTTACAGTTCCATCTTTCAACTGAATCCACATGTCAAAAATACTTGTATGTAGCTCACCATTAAAAGCATAGCTAATCTTAGGATATTGTTCACAATAAGCTTTGATTGCTTGTTTCTATTTTTTAAATTCGACGTTCCTACTCGACTTCTTAAAGCTGTTTAAAATATTCCCTCTTTATATACACCATAAAATAGATACACTAAAACAACGTTAGACCTATTAACCACTTTCTCAATACGGAAGTGCTTTAATGCTTTATAAAACTTAAAGGCAACTAAATACTGATGTTGCCATGCTGCACTTGACGTGTAGATTTTCCCCACATATAATTAAAGTCAATAAAACATATGAACAGTTGCTCATATGTTAATAAAATAGAAAGCTGGGATATGTATGGCAGGACATGATCATGGACATCGACACAACAATAAAAAAGTTTTGCTGATCTCCTTCATCATCATCACTACTTACATGCTGGTTGAAGCTTTTGGTGGATTTATTACCAATAGTTTAGCTTTGTTCTCGGATGCAGGTCATATGTTATCGGATTCTCTTGCGTTGGCGATCGCTTTGTTCGCGTTTAAGTTTGGAGAGAAAGCTGTCAATAAGGAAAAAACCTTTGGTTACAGGAGATTTGAAATATTGGCTGCAATGCTAAACGGTGTTACTCTGATTGCGATTGCCTTATACATTTTTTACGAAGCGATTGAAAGGTTTATAAATCCTCCAGAAGTAGCTACAGTAGGGATGCTAGTTATTAGTATTGTTGGCCTGTTCATTAATATACTCGTTGCCTGGATTATGATGCGAGGTAGCGATACAGAGCACAACCTGAATATGAGAGGTGCTTATCTGCACGTCCTCAGCGATATGCTGGGATCTGTTGGAGCGATTATTGCCGCTCTTCTGATGATGTTCTTGGGATGGGGTTGGGCAGACCCACTTTCTAGTGTAATTGTCGCAGTACTTGTCCTTCGCAGTGGTTACTTTGTTAGTAAGTCTTCCCTGCATGTGCTTATGGAAGGAACACCCCGTAACATTGATGTAGAGGAAGTCGTACAAGCCATTTCGCAGTTCGAAGGTGTGAAAGCCGTACATGATGTGCATATTTGGTCAATTACTAGCAACTTAAACGCTCTGACTGCGCATATTGTAGTTGATGGAAATAAAACAGTGTATGAAACCGAGGCCCTACTGCATAGTATCGAGCATATGCTGGAGCATAAGAACATTCCTCACTCTACTTTGCAGATCGAGTCCGAACAGCATAGACACGATGAATCCATTTTGTGCACTATAGAGTCAGGTGCGCCGGATGCACATGCACATCATAGCCATTAATAAAAGGAGGACTGTTTGACTTTTTTGGAGCGGCTGAATCCTCGACCGCTCCCCTAAGTACCAATGCACTCCTTGGAAATTTGTTCTGTAGACTAAGATCCAAGTCTGTTAACGCAAAATGGGTCATTCCTTCTTAAATGGAGCGATGGCATTTAGTATAAACCTCATTATTTTCTCAAAAGTCAAATTCATACCTGAATCGAGATAATTCAAGTCTGCCCACCATCACAATAACGGTTTTTCGTACGCATCTTTACCTACGCGATTGCCCTTTGATACGATTCAATCAGTGATTCAAGATGACCTTATTATTTTTAAAATTGTGACTTTTCCGTTCTCTTTACATATTAATAGCACCTGAAGCTATTCCCTCTGACTTTTCCAATCCAAAAAAGAACTGACCGTCGTAGCTTCTTTCTTTTATATGTCCAGTAGTATATAAATAAAGATTAATAAAAATGAGTGGACTTTTTAATCAGTGCCTTTCATAAAATTCTGAGTCAAATGGAGTGAAGCCTCTTTTAGAGTATTAATAAAAATACGTGTCGCAGCACTCAGGTATTTATCTTTCCTGTAGATAATTCCTATATATCGAGCAAGATTAACATTTAAAATGGGAATAATTCTGATACGAGGATGGTTAAGGTACTCTAAGTAAGGTCGCGGTAATATAGTTACCCCTATCCTATCTATAACCATATTAATTAAAGATTGCATGGTTGTAATTTCAAAGACCGGTTCTGGAATAAACCCCACATCTTTACAAGCTTTATTTATAAGCTGTCTTATAAAGTATTGTTCAGGAAGTAAGATGGAAGGTGTTGTTTGCAAGACTTCTATACCTAATTTATCCTGATTCTCTAACGGGTGTCCAACAGGCACTGCAAACGCCATTTCCTCTCTATATAAAGAAATGGTTTCTAATTCATCCCCTTTCATAGGTAAAAAAACAATGCCTATATCCAGCTTATTTTCTAACAGTTGTTTTTTTATATCCCCAGTACGTAATCCAAACACAGATATCTTAACACCAGGATATAGATGATGAAAACTACGTAATGTGGGCGGAATGAGGTAATTTTCAACGGTTAACAAGGTGCCTATAGAAATGGTTCCTCTTTGAAGGCCATTTAGTTCATCTATTGAGGTTTTTGCCTGTTCCAGTTCATGAAAAATGTTACGTGTATACTTTAAGAGTAATTCCCCTGATTCCGTAAGAGCCGTCTTTTTACCCATGCGATCAAATAAAAGTGTGCCAATTTCATGTTCTAACAAACGAATTTGTTGACTTAAAGAAGGTTGAGAAATCCCTACCTTTTCTGCTGCTCTTGTAAAATGTAGCTCTTGGCACACAGCGTAAAAATATTCAAGTTGTCTTAACTCCATTCTTAAGCCTCCTGATTTAAACGGTAATAGTTCCTACCTTTGCATTTTGCAAGTTCATTAACATGAATTTCAATAGGAATACTATAAACAATCTTAGATATTACACATTATACCATAGGTTAAACCTATGGTTATTATATAAATAATTGAATTGTACTATTGATTGAACTGTCTTAGACTATTAGTTGCACAGAGATCAAAGTAAAGTCTTTAATCCTAAAAGTATAAATTCTTTAAACTGTGTAAAAATTTTGTGGGGGTGATAAGATGGGTAGTCAAAAAACAGAGATTATCTACTACAGTGAGTTTTTAATAAAGAGTAGGAAGCCTGCCGTTCGAGCATGTTCATGGAAATGGAAAGACATTTATCCATTACTCAATTAATCTGTATCAGAAGGCTTTCTTTAAAGTGGCCGTGGAACATTGTCACTCATTCATAATCATACAGGGGATACGCATGGAACTTCATCAACTATGAAAGTAGTCGTCCAAATTTTTAAACCTGGTGGGCATAATAAAGCTCATCGTCATACTAATGTAGCTCTCAATCTAGTATTTCAGGGCGAAGGTTATAGTATCGTGGATGGAGAAAAGATTGAATTGAAAAAAGGTGACCTATTCTTAGCTCCTCCTTGCTCTGCTCATGAGCATTGCAACACTTAACAAACAGAGGATGCTATTATTTACACGTTTCAAAATGTACCGGTTCTTACTTCAATGGGCACTTGGTTTTTAGAGAAACCGGTGGGTAGTACACCTCGTCACATAGTCAAACCAGATACACAAACAAAGAATAACTAGAAAAGATTAGTTAATACTTTTGGCCTGAAGAATGTAACCAAACTTTAAACAACATGAACATAGAACAATTTAGTCATTCAAATATACCTTTTAAAAATTATCTGAAAGGATTTAGTATTTGACCTTATGTACAAATTAGTTCTTGTAATGTATATACACTGGAGGATATAACTGATGAAAAATTTTAATGTTGCTATTCCAACTCCCTTTCGTGATGATGAGAGCTTATATTTAGAAGGATTCAATCCTATTGTTAAATATTTAACAGATAACGGGATAGATTCACTACTTGTGTCTGCTACGACAGGCGAACAAAATTCAATGAGCATTGAAGAGCGTATCCATATTATTGATTATTTTAATCAACAAAAATTTGAAAATGTTGAACTGATGTTTGGCGTATCAGCTACAACAACAAGAAATGCAATAAAACTGGTTAAAAAGCTTGAGGAATCTGTTTTTGATTCTATTCTAATTCAGTTTCCACCTTACATTCAGCCGACACAACAACAAGCTATTTCTTATATCAATGAGCTGCTACAACATACTACCAAAAACGTTGTCCTTTATAATAATCCTTTCCGAACAGGATTTGAGCTAAGTGCTGAATCATTAAAGACTGTTATTAACCAGAAGTACTCTAACCTTGTAGGACTTAAAGAAGAGAGTGATGCCAAACGTCACCATAATACTGACTTACCAGATGATTTCATCATGTTCGCTGGTGGAGATGTAAATCTTATAGAAAAGATAATGAATGGATGTAATGGACTTTCTAGTATGGTAGGAAATGTTTACCCACAAGAAATCAAACAAATTTTTAATGACTTATTAATGAATAAACCAGTAGACCTTTGGAAGATAAAACAATTAATTGATAAAGTTACAAGTGGTCAAGCCATCATAAACATAAAAAATCACTATAATTCTTTAGGTATAAAAGTAGGGGCTTGTCGTTCTCCTATTAACTAACGGGAGAAGTCCAAAAATTCGCTTAATTTAATTAAAATGTTTAAAAGTAACCGTCAGTAGAAAACAACATTTTATTATGTTCTCTGCTTTACGGTTACTATTGTGGAACAATATAGAAGTTTGGCAATCCAAACAATAAATGAATTGATTACCTAATTTAGAAAAGCTTTAGTATTAAATGCGGAGGATCTATAGCGATCATGGGTATTTCACAAAAAACCAATCAACTAGGACAACCGAAACCGGATCTAAAGCCTAGAATAGGATTACTTATTATAGGTATCATCCTAATGGGAGCCAATCTCAGAGCACCACTAACATCAGTGGGTCCACTAATAAATTCTATACGTGACAGTTTAGGCATATCTAATATACTAGCAGGGACAATAACTACAGTACCTTTACTTACTTTTGCATTCTTATCCCCTTTTGCCCCTAAGTTAGCTCAACGTTTTAGTACGGAGTTTATCCTATTTATTTCTTTAATCTTATTAACCATTGGATTTGGAATACGTTCTTTTGGTGGTGTAATAACCTTATTTATAGGAACAATCTTAATTGGTTCATGTATTGCCATTGGTAATGTATTACTCCCCAGTCTCATTAAACATAACTTTGCACAAAATGTAGGAATGATAACAGGGATTTATATAGTCTCTATGAATTTATGTGGAGCTATTGGATCCGGTATAAGTATCCCCATCTCCTCATTATCAGGGTTAGGATGGTCAGGAGGTCTCGGATGCTGGGGAATCTTATCTCTTCTAACACTTTTCTTTTGGTTACCACTAATACAAAATCAACATAAATCTATTAGATTTGTACAAACTAAAAAGAAAGTTAAATCTATAAACTTATGGCATTCTAAACTAGCATGGAATGTCACGTTATTTATGGGTTTTCAATCCTTAATCTTTTATACCATGATAACGTGGCTTCCTGAAATTCTTGAACAAAAAGGGCTGAACACTCATGAAGCTGGCTGGATGTTGTCTTTAATGCAATTTGCTATGCTTCCTACTACGTTTATTGTCTCTATTTTAGCTGGACGTTTAAAGAAGCAGCATTCATTAGTACTGGTTTCAGTCGTCTTGCTTATTGGAGGGGTATTCGGTATCTTACACGGAAGCACGATCCTTATTCCAATATGGATAATCATGGTTGGAATTGGAGTGGGATTTGCCTTTAGTTTAGCTATGATGTTTTTTAGTTTACGTACTCAAGATACGAATGAGGCAGCAGAATTATCCGGCATGGCTCAATCATTAGGTTATCTTTTGTCTGCTATCGGCCCTGTCTTATTTGGATGGTTACATGATGTGACACATAATTGGAATACTTCCTTACTGATGTTAGTTTTAACTTCTGTTATTATCTTTATCACGGGTATAGGCGCAGGAAAAAATGAATATGTAGCATAGGATACCAGTCAGTAAACAAGAATACTTGGTTTTTAACCCAGTCTCAAAAACATTTGTTTTTGGGACTTTTTTGTAATTGGTATTAATATATAAAGGGGAATGGATAGTTGAAAACAAGAGAACTTCTTACCGACTGTCGCTATTTTATTGAACTAACGTTTCCCGTGAGTTGGACAAGATTATTAGAACTGAATGCTAATCCGTTGAATTTATGAATCCCAGTTCCAAATTTGGCGAGATCATTTCTTTATTTCCTGGGATCTTTCGAATTGATCCACTTAATCATTAAGCTCCCTGGAAATGATTTAGTTTCCTCACTCAAGCTCATGGAAGCGCTGCATGCTATTGTGCCGAACGGTACGACATATTTCTTGCAAATTACAATTAATATCTATTTTACACAACTAAGATAAGCCGTCCCCGACCCTCAGCCTCCAGTCATTACATCGTATGGTAGTACCAACAGGGTATTCAAAATCACATTCACCAATAAGAAGAAGCCAAGCTTGCGACAAATGACATTAGAAGCAGGATTGCAAAAAGCATGAATGAATTCATGTTTCTTTTCAGAATGGATAGAAGCTATGGCTTTCGCTGTTGCTTCTGTGGCTATTCCTCTGCCGATGTGTCTATGGCTTAAACCTATACTTACAATCAAATATATATATATTGTGACACAATATATAAAATCCTTATTAAATAAAGACTAAATAATAATTTAATCAAACTAAAAGAGATACGGGTTTTGTGAAGATGTCTTAGAAAACCCGCATAGCAACGTAGATTCTTCATGATATAAATCAGGTAAAATTCATCAATCTCACTGTATTTATCCCTGAGGCTAGACTTAGGGAAGATTTGTGTCACTACAATTACTTAGTCCATATTCTCCCCATTTTTATCCAATGACAAAAATGTTCCTACATTAATGACGCAAAGTTACCTAAATAGGTTCACCGATTTCACATTGATCCTTGAAGTCCATTTGTTCATTTTAATTGCCTTGTAGCTGGCTGCCAGGATATTGTTAAGTATCTTTTGAAACAAAAAAAAGAACGACTACTTACTGGAAGCCGTATAAACCGTGCTAAACAGTTATTCTATTATTAACTCACCCTTAATTCTATACTTCACCTTATTATTAGAATGCTCTTCTTCCCTCTTCGCCATATGTATCTCAGGTTCAATCAAAAACTCTTCTGTACATAACTTACTTTCATTATTCGGATCTTTGTACACCAATATGATATTCAAACTGAATAAATCCAAGTTTTCATTAAAGGCCTTTATGTTCAATAAGTATATGTACCATCTAGGAAGATGTATTTTTATACCGTGTTTTTCTGCGCCAACAGGGTGAATCGTTCCCAATTCCTCAAGATGAAAACTGATTTCATGTTTGATAATTTCTGCTTTATTAAATGAAATAACGACTTTTTCTTCTTCCTCAGAAAGATAAAATGAATGATTATCATCATCATTGAAAGCGGTATGATCTTTCATAAAATCATTTAATTCATCAAAATCAACCGCAATCTCAACCATGACATTTTCTGCTGGGATATTTCCATGATTATAAACTTCTAGATAAACACTAGATTTATCGTCTTGAAACGATGATTCCTCCACACCACTTCCCCAGTCCTGAAAGAGTGATTGATGGAGTTCAACTTCAAATGTTTTAGACGGTATGGCTAAGTTTACTTTTCTACTATTCTTCTGTTCGTCACTCGCCGTTTGATGACTCTTTTTCAATCGAAGCACAGCAAACACAGAAATGAATGTCGCTAATACTACTCCACCAATAGAAATGATTAGTACCAATAGTTGTATCTTCACCGATTTGTCCTCCGTTCCTATTTTCTTCATTATACACTATCCACTTATTCACTATATCTATGAATGGTGTCTAACTGCTAAAGCCCTATGTTTGATCACACAAAGATAACGTTAATGTTGCATAAAAAAGAACCCACGTTTTCATGGGTTTTAATCAGTCCATTATAAGAAAATCCGTCATAAGGTAAGCAGGCTCTCCTTGTTCACCTAGCATCCAAAAGCTTACATCACTTTCTCATGACCTCTTATCTACGAATTTCGCAAATTTCTTTCAAATGTAAAGTATTTGTGAAAAAATTGACTATCCTGCCCTTTAGTTTAATAAAATTGACTTTTGATGCCCATAATAAGAACGTGCATCACTAATCCTTTCTGCTCTTCTGCATTACAGGTAAATAAGCTCTTCACTACAAATCCAGACGACTAAACTCCCAACCTAACTTTCCTCATCTCTTTTTGTCGTCTCACTCTGCTTTTCTTTTTCTACCGTTCTCGTCACTCGCAGACCGAGAAGATACAAACTCAGTATCCTCAGGGTTATGTGTCCCCCTCTGTTCTATTTCTAATGCCTACAGTTTTTTGGTGTTTGTATATCCAATGTCACTGGATCATTTCAAACGGACAAAATGTATTTCTCCAAGCCTATTTTCAAACCGTCTTCATCATTACTTGATGTGACCCAGTCGGCAATTTTCTTAACTTCCTCTGGCGCATTCCCCATTGCAATTCCTAGGCCTGCGTACAAAATCATATCCATGTCATTATAGTTGTCTCCAATGGCCATCGATTCACGATAAGTAATATTAAATATCCCCTCGAGTTCCTGAATGGCATACGATTTGGACACCATCTCATCCATAATTTCCAGATAGGTTCCCTTGGATTTATAGACACTGATACCAGTAACTTCATTTTTGATTTGTTGTACAAGCCGCTCAACGTCTTCGGGAGGTCCCATGCATAAAATTTTGTGAGTATCATGATCTTCTTCTATATATGAGGAAAGCACCCTCTGTATGGGAGAGCCATTAATAATTCCCGCTTCCTGAATTACCCAAGGATTTTGAGTGTTATCAACGATCCACTGGTCATAGCCATATAAGTTAAAACTAATAGAAGGATAATGATCCGATACAATATCGTATATTTGTTTAATGCTCTTTTTCGATAAACAGATGCTATGGAGGATTTCCCTATTACAGCCCAATATTAGACCACCGCTATAACAAATGACGGGAGCGTTAATATTGAGCTCTTGCTGAAGAGGAAAAATGCTGCTTGGCATTCTCGCTGAAACGAGTACAAAAGGGATATTTCCTCCCACAACCTTTTGGATTGTATTTTTGGTGTCGAATGTAATTTGATGTTTTGAATTTAACAACGTCCCGTCAATATCGCTAAAGATTGCTTGTATCATGGCCCATGCTCCCTTGCGATTTTTATCACTTTTCTTCCTCAAGCACCTTGATAACTTCTACTCCGCTATCCTGCAACATCAGCAATGAATGCTTCGGGGCATCCTGATTTGTAATTAGAATATCAATTTCGGAAAAATTCAGACCTTTAAACGGGCTTGTTAAATTAAATTTTTTGAAATCGGCAAGTAAAAATACTTCTCTGGCACGCCTCGATACCAGCTTTTTAACTAAAGCATCATCACGGTTCGCAAAATACACTCCGTCTTCCATAATGGCGGCAGCTCCTAAAAAAGCTTTGTCAAAAAAAACATCGTTCAACTGCATAGCCGTGTCGTAGTCATAAAAAAAACGGTTTTCATGATTAAATTTGCCCCCGAGCAAATTTATGTTAATTTCACTTTTTGCTGATAAAGCTTCTGCATTATCCAACGAGTGTGTGTAAACCGTCAGATTCTTGTCCAATTGCCCACAGAGCAGTTGAATGGTAGTCGATACATCCATGAAGCATACATCTCCGTCAGCGATATACTCAGAAGCTGCTTTTGCAATAAGCATCTTTTGCTTTGTTGCTGAGGTTACACGTTCCTTGTAGGCTCTTATTTCTTCTTTTAATAAGGGTAAGGCAATACCTCCATGGGTTCTGATAACCCCCCCTTCATGAACAAGCTTAATAATATCCCTTCTTGCCGTATCTCTCGAGATGTTCAATAAATCGCAGATTTCCGAATTTGATAATTGGTTACGGCTTTGGAGATACTCTAAAATTTTCAAAAGTCGTTCCTCTTGGTGAATATAATCCCTCCCCCTTTCCCTATATTCATCATAAGCAATTTAACGCTTTTTGTTAAGTGTTTTTAAGTGTTTTTTCAGAAATTAAGCAAACCGCTTATATTGAGTATTTCACATGATAAGTCCCCGATCCGCATGCACATCGCATTAAGAGTCCAGGGACTTTATTCATTTTGCCTATTTATTGATAAATTCAATCTTTTGACATCTGCAGTGTCGGTTTTTACTTTTCGCAGTTGCATGTTTCTCGCACGTTTAGTTTGAAGTGGATTGATTATAAAATGCTTGCACTCCTCGCGTATTAAAATAGGAAACTAATCCACATCTAATCCTACAACCGGCTCCATAACACACTCCCTAATATTAAAGTTGCGGCCACTCCCACGATGGTTCCCCCATAGCTTCGCTTGTGATACGAGATCCCTGTCTCAACCAGCTCAAACATGGTCATTGAGGGCAGTGAGAGAACTGTTTTCACGACGGGCCCGCCCCAATAAAGTCAACGTTCTCTCGGCTACCGCCATCATATGATGCCTAAGAAAAAAGGCCAACCAGAAATCTCTGATTGATCTAATAACACGAAATAAAGTCCTAGACTGTCGCTATTTTATTGAGCTAACGTTTCCCGTTAGTTTGACAAGATTATTAGAACTGAACACTAAATCCGTTGAATTTATGAATCCCAGTTCCAAATTTGACGAGATCATGTTCCCTCAGAAATTTAACTGCAATTTTTACTTCAACTAAAATTATTGGATTAAGTCCTAATGTATTGTGAGAACCGTATACCATTTTGACGTTGGGTATTCTTGCAATCTTTTCTAATGAATTCACTAAATCAACAGGGTTCGTTGAAGGATAAAAGGCATATATTGGCGCTTCATCATAGAGCAGATCGCCAGTAAATAAATACCCTTTTGTTTCATCGAAAACTGAAATATGACCAGGAGAATGTCCTGGAGTGTTATATATAATTAATACGTCTTCTAAATTATACACTTAGCATTGAAATTTTGCCCGTTAGCTTAATGAAGCATCGTCAGTCTAATACTTTATTTTTCAGTCTAAATCTTTATTTTCTTTTACCCGCCGCGATCTAATAACTAACTCCATTTGCTTATTCGTCAGGGGCTACACTAATCTGCAGTGGGTCGATCTGAAAATCCTCTCCCTCTTGGGAAAATTCTTAAAAAACTTTTCCAATGTTCCCTTGTAAGACAGGTAGGATAATAGAAATTCCAGTCGCTCTCCCCCTGTTAACGCTCTCCTGATCATAGTGTAGCCTTCCTCTCGCAAAAACCTATAGGTTGCAATATGTCGAATGCTGAAGTAAAGTTTTTTTAAGCTCATTTCATATAGGAGGATAACAATGATTTATAGAAACGCTACTGTTGATGATATATCTGCTATAGTGGAATTACAAAAAAAATATCACATTACAACCATTAGTGAAAAAGACAAACCCGATGGCTTCGTAACAACCTTATTTACAGAAGAACAATTTAAGGAATTAATTGAAAAAGAAAATGGAATTACAATTGCATGTCATGGCCAGAAGATTATTGCTTATGTGATGGCTGCCTCATGGAAGTATTGGGCTAAGTGGCCTCTTTTTCAATTTATGATTGACGATTTGAAAGATACAGAATATAAGGGGATTACGCTTTCTACTGAAAACACTTATCAGTATGGGCCAATTTGCATTGATACGGATTACAGGGGGACGGTAGTACTCCGAAAGGTTTTTGATTTTTCCAGAATGCAAATGAGTAAAAAATATCCGATATTGATAACTTTTATAAACCACATCAATCATAGATCTTACGCTGCCCATACCAAAAAGCTTGGTCTTGACGTGATTAAAAGCTTTGATTTCAACAATAATACTTACTATGAATTGGGTTGTTTCACATCAGAATGATTGGATGTAATTGTAATTTTGGACCATCCATAAGCCTATTTTACCATCTCAATACCAAACCTCATGGAAATCGCCCTTCAACTAGCCTACCAGGCCAATTTAAGGGCGATTAGAATTAGAGATATTACCGATTAAGATCGAAACGACTAGCATTGAATCAGCTTAACTTACCGGTCAAAAATTGTGCCTCCCCCAGTCCAAAACTCCAATCATCATCATTATTTTCAACAATAGATACCATTAAATCGGTTGGTGCGATGCCGCATTCAGCTTCTAACCTTTCAGCCAGCAAGGAGTAGAGCTTTTGTTTCTTCTCTTTTGGCCGGGCTTTGCTTATTATGGAGAGAATAACTAGACTATCGGTACGGTTAAATCCTAGCCCAGTATCCTCAATAATCATATGGTCCGCCGGGTGTTCGTGAACGATTTGGTAACGATCTCGCTCAGGAACGTCAAAAGCTTCCACAACAACTTGGTGGGCAACATCCAAAAGTTTTTTCAGGCTTGCTTTATCTCGTCCTTTAATAAGATCAAAACGAAGTAATGGCATTTTAACTTCCTCCCTTTAATAAAAATTATTTTTCCCTATTTATTATCAACCATTCTAATAAAAGAAAATTTTCGGACTAAGGGTACACGCTCCTCCAACAGTACCAGTAGCTGCTCTTCAAATGATTCTGAAAACTTCATATGAGATGGATTTTGAGCAGTTCTAAGTTTGATGCGGTATTTATTCAGATAATCTGTGATCCGGTAAACTGCTTCTTCCGAATCTTCTGATTGCTCAGGCAGAAAGAAGTTTACTCCGAAAGGCTGGCAGACTTTTTAATTATATTCGTTAATAGCATCCAATCTTTTGAACAGTTTATTAAACTCTTTTAATTTAGCCTTATCCTCGACTTTGACCCCTGAACAATAGAATGAAATATTGCCATTGCCTTCATCTAAAGAATTCATTTCTTCCAGTACTTTTTTTAGATTTTTTGCAGTACCATTATTTCCATCAATTATATTAACATCCGATGAAAATAATTTTCTAAATACATCTTTATAGTAAGAAAAGTGAGTACATCCTAAAACAATAGTTTCATACTTACTTAAATCATATATAGATAATTGTTCTTGAAGATAAGGCAGCACTATTTGCTCGTTAAACTCAAAACTTTCTGCAAACTGAACTAATTTCGGAAGAGGTAATAAATCAACAACATGTTCGTTATCTAATTTAGTAATAAGATTTTGAAGTCTTTCTTCCCTTAGAGTCAAAGCAGTAGCAGTTACTAAAACTTGTTTATCTATATTTTTTTTTGTTTTAACAGCTGGTTTTACGGCAGGCTCCATACCAATGATTGGAATACTGTATTTTGCCCTTATTTCTTCGATTGCTGCGCTTGTGGCAGTATTACAAGCAACCACTATCGCTTTTACTTTTTGCTGGCTAATAAATTCTATAGCATTTAAAACATACCTTTTAACTTCATCTTTCGTTTTGTGCCCATATGGAACATTTATTGTATCTGCGTAATACATATAATCTTCATTAGGTAAAACTTTTAATGTATCATGCAATACAGTAATGCCTCCAATACCAGAATCAAAAAAACCTATTTGCATTTCCATTCCTCCAATAAAGGAATCAATTCACCAATTCCATTTGTATATGGTTCCAATGTAAATTACCCAGGATCTAACTAAGCTCTTGATCAGGATGAATACGAGCATGGTTCAAATTTCCTACCGCTCCTTTTTGACTTGAAATGACTGCACCGGATAGCAATATAATAGCAGAAGCAACAAGTACCAAAGCGGCAAGAAGTAGTGATAGGTTGTAGCTATGCGCCATTTCCAACACGATTCCGGCTCCGATTGGACCGAGTATTTGACCTATGCCATAAAATCCTGTCATCAAAGCAATTGCTCTACTACCACTGGATGGTCTAGACATACGAGCCGCGGCGAGAGCAAGCATGGAAATGCCCATAAAAGTGCCTCCAAAAAGGATAGATCCTAACGTTACGCCGAATATATTGGGAAGCCATACCGGCAGTATGACCCCAACAGCCTGCAGGATAAGCGCAATAATCAATGGTTTGATGTAACCGACTTTACTCGCCCACCAGGACCAGATCACTGTTGATGGTACCGCCGCTATCCCAACGATAATCCAGCTAAAGTCAGCAAAAATCGACATATGAGGCATTTGCTTAACCATTGCTACAAGAAACGTCGCGCTTACAATATAACCTAACCCCTCGAGTCCATAAGCAATAAGTAGCCAGCCGAAAATAGATGGATTTTCCGCTGATGAACTCAGGGATTCAGCATTTTGAGTTATAGGTTTCGGCTCTTTATCGTGGATAAATGACCAAACGGGTATGATAAGGATGATACTAATGATCAAAAGGCCGATCCAAGGCCCCCTCCAAGTGAAAATGCTAAGAAAAGGCGTAACTAAACCAACTAAAACAATACCAACGCCAACTCCTCCGTAAAATATACCTACCCATTTTTCACGCTTATCTGAAAACAACGCATCCAACACTAAACTTGATGATAGAACGAAAATAAGGCCGCTGCTAATTCCAGCAAGAAAGCGCAAAATCATCCACCATAAAAATGATGAAGTGATTCCCATAAGTCCCGTTAAAATGATGCAGAGTACCAATTGCATCCGAAGATGATAGGCTCTTCGGGATCCCCAGGTTATGAAACCTGCACCAAAGGCAGCGATAAGGTAACCCAAGTTATTACTCCCTGCCAAATATCCGGATTCCGTAGCGGATAGATGAGCTTGTGATTGCATCAATGGAAGTATGGAAGTATATGAAAAACGTCCGATTCCCATTGCAATAATGAGCATAACTAAACCACCGATCATGGTCTTTGTGGAATTAAACAATTTCGCATTTTTAGCTCCTGAATTCTCCATGAGACTGACCTGTCACCCTTCTAAATTCAATTTACCTCTCAATACATCAATTAATATGAACATAAATCCTGGTTAACATTAAAAAAATCAATTCCTATAACAAGAAATGACGGTAGAAACCATCCGGGATTTACCAACTTTTGAATCTTCAAATTCTATTGTTTTCCTAAAAAATCCAACATTAGTTCTCCAATTTCATATGCATGTGTTTCCAATGCAAAGTGCCCAGTATCTAATAAATGAATCTCGGCTTTAGGTAAATCTTTCTTAAAAGCCTCAGCACCAGCCGGAATAAAGGAAACATCATTTTCACCCCAGACTGCTAGCAAGGGCGGCTGATATTCACGGAGATACTGTTGAAACTCCGGGTACATTTTTACATTATTTTGGTAATCAAAAATTAAATCCAATTGTTTCTCATCATTTCCCGGCCGGGACATATAAGCAATATCTAGAGTATAGCCATCTGGGGAAACTTGACTTTCCTTTGTTCCATCAACATATTGGCCCTTGATTGTGTTAGGCGCAAATGCTGTCCTATAACTTTCCCTTTTTTCTTGTGTAGGATAACGCCAATAATCTTCTCGTGCCGCCCATTTTCCTCCTAGTCCTTCACGATAAATGTTGCCATTTTGGCTTATTATTGCTGTTACACGTTCTGGATGGTGCTTGGCAATGCGAAAGCCAATAGGGGCTCCGTAGTCAAAGACATATAACACATATTTAGTAAGCCCTAGTTTATCGATGAAAGTTTCTATAATTTCAGTTATATGGTCAAATGTATACTGGAAATCTTCTCTGTCAGGTGATGAGGTATTCCCGAACCCCGGATAATCAGGAGCAATTAAATAGTAGTCTTTTTGTAAAATAGGTATTAGCTCTCTAAACATATGACTTGCGGATGGAAAGCCATGAAGCAATAAAATGACTGGCTTGTTGGGATTACCAGCCTCACGATAAAATACGTTTAATCCTTCTATCTCTAATGAATGATAAGCCCTCATACTATAACCTCCTGTTTTATTCATAAGACCTGCCGCTTACTAAACTAATTGTAACTCCTCACAAATATCGTGTAAAATGAATTTATACGATTTGTAATATCAAAATTATCAATAATAAAATGGAGGAATGACGGTGGACATCCGGGATTTGCAGATTTTTCTGGCGGTTGCGAACGAAGGAAGCATTACCAAAGCAGCCGAAAAAATGGAATATGTTCAGTCGAGTATAAGCATCCGTATCCAGCAGCTTGAAAAGAAACTGAAAACAGCGTTATTTCGTCGTGGCCGGCAAGGGGTTCGGCTCACAACATCCGGAGAGACACTCAAGTCCTATGCTGAGAAAATTGTCTTTCTTACTCAAGAGGCGGAACGAGTCGTGGCAGATAACTCAATCCCAAGAGGCCCGCTTCGGATCGGATCGCCTGAAACCACAGCTGCGATTCGGCTACCATCTATTCTCACTGATTACCATAAATCCTATCCAGAGGTGGATTTAGCATTAAAAACTGGAACGACGGAAGAACTTATCCATTTAGTGTTGAAATACGAGTTGGACGGAGCTTTCGTAGCTGCGCCAGTTGATCATGCTGAGCTCGATATTACTGAGGTAGGGGTTGAGGAACTTGCGTTTATATCGGGAGGACAATTCCCCTCAATAGATCAGCCTGAACAATTGCAAAATCTGACTTTACTAGTATTTCGTGTTGGGTGTTCATACCGACGAAAACTCGAGGATTGGTTACATTTGCAAGGAATTATTCCTGCTAAGATCATGGAGTTCGGAACATTGGAAGGAATCCTTGGATGTATTCATGCTGGTCTCGGAGTATCCCTTTTACCTCGCTCGGTGGTTGAAAGAGCCACGGTTCAATATAACTTGCGATCTCAAGAAATCTCGGAAGAATTCTATAAAACCCCGACTCTATTCATACGTCGTAAAGATACTTATGAAACTGCAGCTATGTCCGAATTTATCCGGATTTCAAAACAGAGGTTCATTCTTACGTAATCTGCCATCGAAAGTTATCGACAATATCCTACATTTTAGAGCACCATATTAACGAGAACAAACCATACTGTGTAATTAACTTATAGAAACCGCAGCCTACTAGCGGACTGGCGTCATGGGCAACAAAACAAAGAAAGCAGCTGATCACATTGGTCGGCTGCTTTCTTGTTGTTATAGAGCTAACGGCTGTAATAAACTTCGATAACATTACCATTCAAGACATTGCAGACCAAGCAAACGTAAACCGTGGTACGCTCTTCATTATCAGGACAAATATGATTTATTGAATCAAATCATGAGACACACATTAATGAATTAAAAGAAATAGATACCTGGGCATGTCAGATGGAATGGGCTGATGCTCTTGTTCCATATTTGCAGCCAAAAATCCATGTCCGCTAATGATAAGCGTATAGAACGGTTAAAATGTTGGCGAGACCCCTTATATTAAACTTCATGATCCTTAAATTAAAATATCTCGCTACAAGCTTTCTAACAAACACATTTCCACCTGTAACTAATGTAAGTTTCATAAGATCCACCTTCTAATTAACTTAAAAATGTCCTAGCAATCACTTGGTCTAGGTGCAGAAGGGCCAAGACCAATGGAACAAAGCCAATTCAGTACTACCTCATGCAGCACGTTGATGTTGTCTACCTGGCAGTGTTCTAATCCGCCAAGTCTTCTATCCTCTATGGCGAAGAACGTCTTGTTTTTCGAACCAGCCTGCTCGTAATTTTTAAAAGCTTGCGTTAGTGGATTGGGCTGAACTAATATCTCTTCCGCACCGTGCATCACAAGAAGCGGGCATTCTATCTGGTGAAGCACGCCCTCGAGATTGTAGGCAAAACGAGGATTTTCCGCAAAGTCATCCAAGCTTTTTGCACCCAGGATTCTCATGCCGTGAGCAGCCAAACTCGGCGGCATCCATATTAGCATTGCTTCCCAGTCGAATGCGTGGGTGCCTCCGTCAGAGATGACGGCAGCAATCCTGTGGTCGAAGGAAGCAAATCTAAGGGAGTCGTATGCCGCAAAGCTCTCACCATGGACAATAATCTTGCTAGGATCCACTTCCGGTCTAGTCAGAAGAAAGTCGATTGCTCTTGAATGAAAAGCCTCGCTGTCAGCCCGTCTGCCCTTTCCCTTTTCGTACATTGAGAGACCGGTCCCAGGCTGGTCATAGACCATAAAGTTATATCCACACGAAATAAAGGCAGGCCCTAACCAGAAATAGTTCTCAATTGACCACTCATCACCACCATTGAGAGCCAAAATTGTGGGCTTCGGACCTTTTATCCAAGAAGGTGAGAAAAAGTACCCATCCAACTTGACATCCTCATAATCTACTTGGATTTTCTCTGGTTTGACATCGAAGTACTTTCCGGCAGCTTCGAAGAGTTCATTTACTTTCCTAAATATACGGATTTTCTCGGTGTCATCATCCATCACAGCATATTCAGCGATTCGGTGGTAATTGCAAGCACGAATGTAGCAGTTACGTGCTGTATACCAGTTTCCAAAAGCTTCCGCCTCCTTGCCATGCCTTTCCAAGGCCTCTGCTGTTATGAGCCATTCCCTATGCCATGTTTCCTTATCATTGGGATCTATTTTTTTGCATGCTTCATAAATTTCGGTGACATCAGTAGCACCAAGACTTGCCATGCCTAGAGCTTTAGTTACTTGATATGACATCATATAGTTGTTTGGCCAACGGCTGAATTCAATTGACATTGCAGTATCCTCCTTTTCTAGCTCTATAGATTAGTCCCGTCCTTCTCTGATTAAGCACAAGGGTGTATGTTTCGAAATGAGCACCTATCTATGTCGGTGCCGAAAACTTGATTTTCTACCATATCATTTCCTCCTATCAATTTACTTGTAGTGTTTAAGCTACAAGTAAATTTTAAGATATAAAAATAAAGCTTTTCTAAAAGGAAAATAAATCTTTATAAAGAGAATATAAAAAATCATAAAGTACTAAAAAGCAAAAAGGCCACTGCCTATATTCTGTACTTTCAACCAGCAGCGGCCTTTAATTTATTGTAAAAAAATAAAATTAGTGTTTTGCAAGTGGAAGGCTGAACTTTATGCCCAGACCGCCATACTCAGAAGAATATGCATAGATTTCTCCACCATGATGTTCAATAATTGATTTACAGCTTGCAAGTCCAAGCCCTATCCCGCCATTTTCAATTTGCCGAGATTTATCCACAGTGAAAAATTTAAGAAATAGTGAAGAGATATCCTTATCCGGCACTCCAGTCCCATTATCCTCAATTTCAAAATAGGCATAAGAACCTTGTGAGTATCCAGTCATATACACTTTCAACTCATTTTTTCCTCCATATCTTACAACATTACTGAAGAGATTACCAAAGACCCGACCTATCATAATTTCATTGACCATAAGCATTACATTTCCCGTGAATAAATGTTTGTAAACAAGCTCACAGTCAAGTCCTGATAGCTCATATTCATATTCTAGGGCAATGTTTTCAAATAATTTTGATGCATCAACGGGTTTCACAGTCATGGATTCTAAATCCTGTTTCTCTTTGGTGAAGCTTACAAAGTCATTGATGAGTTCAGCCATATATTTTGACTTTTTTTGTATCAACTCATAATATTCCTGCTTTTCATTTTCTGATAGACCCTTTTGCATAGCTAACAGTTCAGCAAAACCATTAATAGATGTTAATGGTGCTTTTAGATCGTGAGCAATGGCAGCAATGATATCCGTTTGCTCTTTGTGTGCTAGTTGGAGCCTCTTTTCCATCTTATTAAAGTGATTATAAAGGTCTCCAATTTCATCATTACTCCTTAATGCAAGTGGAGGCAATGGATGCACAATATTTATTCTTTCCAATCTGGTATTAAGCAGTCCGATTGGTTTTTCTATAAAAAAATAGATATACATAATCAAAATAATAAAGATGAAACAGGCAATAGCAAATATAGGAAAGAGTAATCCTATATATGAGGGATTCAGTAATGAACTGGATATAGGTGAATATGCTGCAAAGATAAACTTTAAATAGATTCCAATTGAAACCATAAAAACTATAAACATCACCAGGAACAGTAAAGGCAGCTTTATTTTCAGTTTCATACCATTACTCTCTTTCCTTGTACTTATATCCGATGCCCCAAATTGTTTTAATAAAGTCATATTCAGGACCAAGTTTCTTACGGATATTTTTTATATGAACCGTTACGGTATTTAATTCTCCGTATTCGTCTCCCCAGACATATTCATATATCCGCTCACGAGTCAATACATTATTGGGGTTATGCATGAGCATGGACAATATTTGGAATTCCTTTGTTGATAAGTTAAGCTTTCTGTTATTTAGAAATGCTTCAAAGGTCTTATCATTCAAGATGAGAGGAGAATCAGTCCTTTCTCTATTGGGACTAAGTTCATTCCACTCTTTAAGCAGCCTGTCAACTTTTCTGAAGTTGGCCCTTATCCTGGAAGTAAGCTCCTGAATGCTAAAGGGCTTTGTCATATAATCATCTGCCCCTATTTCGAGCCCAACGATTTTATCAATATCCTTATCCCGAGCGCTTAAAAACAGAATTGGAGCATTATAAGAATTTCTGATGCTTCGGCAGACATCAAGACCATTCATACCAGGCATCATTATATCAAGAATGATGAAATCAATGTGATTTTCTTTCAATGCACATAAGGCTTCTTTCCCAGAATATGCTGGGATCGTTTCAAATCCCTCATAACTTAAACTCTTTGTTATGAGTTTTACTATATCTTTATCATCATCTACAACTAATATCTTTTTTTTCACTTTTGCACCTCCGAGCTGCTTTAATATACTTTTGCGAGTCTACCAGTTGCGGCAGCATGATGCAATGAACACAATAACAAGAATAGCGATCAGATTTGCCATCCCGCCCTGAATGAGAAACGGGACGGCCAAAATTAACACAGCCTGCGTAAACAAAGCGATGCTGGCTAACAAAGGCGGTGAATAACGATCCACCAAAGGACCCCCGAGAAAGCTGAAAATCGACGCCGCAGATACGGCCGTATACGTGAAGCTGGGCATCGCCACCGACTGTGTCGATTGCTGAACAAAATACAGCAGGACGATAGAATAAATGCTGTCCGCGATATTGGCAGAAGTACGAGATGCGAAGAAACGGATAAAACGGCTATCCTTAAACAATAGATTCACATCTTCATCTTCTACTGCAAAATAGTCAAAGCATTCAAAAGCCTGTCACTAGCAGTCTGGAAGATTTGATGGATATACTGCCGGTTTTCTTTATATGGAATGGTAAGTGAAATTTTCAGAATATCCCCTACATGCTCTGACTCGAAGAAAATAACCTTGTTGACATTAGTCTGTGTGCTTTCGGTATATAGATTGTCGAGCAATTCTGCATCATCGCGTCCCTCACCTAAATAGTTGAATACGATGGGCAGCTGCCCAAGTCCCTTTTTCAAAAAGCTACTGGATACCGGGTAAGCTTCCTCCATTTCCGCATTGAAGATCAGGTTGAAAAAGTTCAAATGATAGCGTGAAGCAAAGTCCAGATGGGTATGGATGCTCTTTTCATAGGGTTCCATGTCATCTTCCTGCAGTACAACGGGGATATGATCAATACACTCGCCTACGATTCCAAAATAATTCCGGTCGACATATTGTCTTCCATAATTAGTAAGCCAAAGCGGAACATCAGAGCCTTCGAAATAGCTGCTGAAAAAACGTACAGCCATTTGAAGCGAAATCTCCCACATCATCGCAGGGCCGTGCTGCTCTGAAATTCCGTCTAAATTCAGCGTCCAGCGATATCTAGTAGTGTCAGCATAGTTGCGTTCTTCGGTCAGCGCGTGGATACGTTCATTATTCTCACCAAATCTCTGAAGTTCGAATTGCTCGCTGATTTCCTGATCCCTGATTCCTTGAGGGCCTTGACGGATATGGTTCACATAATCCCGGTACTGCAGCTCTTCTGTCGTATATTCCTGTTGCGGGTGATGATATTCATCAAGAAGCTGTCTGCGTAAGATGTCGCTGCTCGTAGCATCAAAGATGATGTGCGAGCAAGGAAATAACAACAGATGTTCACGCAAATTTAAGCGAACCAGGACAATCCGGTACTGCAACGATTGTGTAAGTTCATAAGGTTCTAAAAACAGGCTGGAAGCGATAGATAAAAGTAGCCTGCGTTGTGCTTGTATCGGCTGATCCGAGAGATCAACAATCGGTAAAGAAAGATGCTCTGGAGCTGGATGCAGTTCCCATTCCCATGCTCCGGACGATTGAACAAGCACACTTCTTAGCAATTCATGGCGGTGAAGAAGCCGCTGAACTGTTGCGGTCAAACGCTCGGTGTCCAAGTAGCTATCTAACTGTATTGCCATGCCCGAGCCTGTAAAATGCTGCAAATGATACTGCTGAGCTGGTGCAAGCGGATAGCACCCAATAGCATTTAGACTTAATATATTGGTATTCCAGCTTATATTTGACTCGGCAATGCTAGCAAGCCATTCATCGACTTGTAGTTTAAGTAAGGTTTCTTGTTCTTCGTTAGTTGGTAGAGTCCCAAAAATTCTATCTGGTTCGTCGGTTCCCCAGCGAACGATATAATGGGGATGAAGGTCTGGATGGATACGAGATTGGATAAACGCTGTGATTGCCTGGACTTGTTCTGTGTGAAAAGGCTTAACTTGCAGGAACAAATAGTCTTGCTTATCGGCGGATACGAAATGAAGCCATGCCTGTACACCAAACGCATCGGCAATTGCCTGCTCAACCTCCTGAGTTTTCGCAATAAGCGTATCCGTGTTCTCTCCGCCCTCTTTACCACGTTGTAACAGCTTGGCCAGGTTTCTGATCGTTTGATATCGCAGCAATTGATGTATATCTAGTGGAATGTTCGATTCCTGCATTTTGGATACCAGTTGAATGGCCTTCAATGAATGACCTCCAAGCTCGAAAAATCCGTCGTCAATGCCGATCTTTTCAACGCCAAGCACTGCCTGCCACAGGTTCGCCAACTGTTGTTCCACTTCATTTCTTGGAGCAACGTATTCCATATCGGAACCGCTGGTCATTTCTGGCTCAGGCAATGCTTGGCGGTCAATTTTACCGTTCGTTGTCAGAGGAAACGCCTGCAGGAACACATACTGGGCAGGAATCATATAATCCGGCAACTGGCCAGTCAAATGGGTCTTCATATCACTCTTAGATAGCGGTACGTCGGTTGAGATATAAGCACAGAGCGTTTTTTGACCATCGTTTGTGCTTTTTACCGTTACGTGCGCCTCCTGAACTGCATCATGCCTCATGAGCTGGGTTTCAATTTCCCCAGGTTCAATACGAAATCCGCGGATTTTAACCTGCTGGTCTATCCGTCCGAGATACTCCAGATTGCCATCCGGTAGCCATCTGCCCAAATCACCTGTCCGATACATTTTTTCGCCCGGAATGAATGGATTAGGGACAAAATTTAGCTGGGTCAGATCATCCCTGTTCAGATAGCCACGTGCCAGACCATCCCCGCCAACACATATTTCTCCTTGAGCACCAATAGGAAGCAGCCTGCTTGAAGAGTCCAAAATATAAACTGTTGAATTGCCAATTGGACGACCAATAGGAATGCGGTTATATTCCTTATCAATCGGGAAATAAGTAGAAAATGTTGTGTTTTCCGTGGGGCCATAGACATTGATAACGTTCAGCCCCGGAGAATATGCTCTCACCGTATTAATGATCCCAGGTAAAAGTACATCCCCGCCCACCAGCAGGTGCTTTAGCGAAGCAAAGAGATCTGGTTTATGCTGAGTGAGTTGGTTAAACAAGGGCGATGTCAGCCACATCGTTGTAATATGATATCGATCCAGCGCTTCACCAAGCTGAACAGCATCCAAGATTACGGATTCCGGTACAATGTACAAGCGCAATCCGTTCAGCAAAGCTCCCCAAATTTCAAAAGTACAGGCATCGAACACGAGCGCCCCTGTTAGCAAAATGCGTTCGTTCTCGGCAAACGGCATGTAATTGGTGTTCTTCACTAGCCGTATGACATTCCGGTGTTCAATCGTGACACCCTTGGGACGCCCGGTCGAACCGGATGTATACATGACATAGGCCAGATCGTCTGCCGTTGACGATTCGGAAAAAATGAAGTCGTCTGAATCGTAGGAGCTGATGTCGGCCAGATCCAGAACCATACCGGAAAAATCGAAAGTGTTCATCTGTTTTCCCTTACCGGACAGGGTTAGCAAAATTTCGCTGCCGCTATCCTGAAGCATGAACATAATCCGTTCCTGCGGATAAGAAGGCTCCAGCGGCAAGTAGGCTCCACCCGCCTTCAAAATACCAAGAATACCGATAATCATTTCTGGTGAACGTTCAGTCAAGATGCCTACGATGGTTTCTGACACAACGCCCAGTTTCCGCAGTTTCGAGGCCAGTTGATTAGCTTTTATATTTAATTCGCGGTAGGTTAGCTCACGATCTTCAAATACAACCGCTACTGCTTCCGGTGTTTTCTCTGCTTGTTCTTTAAAGGCGCGATGTATAGTGTGATCCGATGGGTACGGTCTTCGTGTATCGTTAAATTCAAACAAAATCTGTTGTTTTTCCTCTGCCGTTAAAAGATCAATCTCCGAAACCCGGATATTTGGGTTCTGAATCACTTGCTCCATGATTTGGATGAGGTGGGCAGCCAATTGTTTGATCGCATTTTTGTTATACGTCAATGCATTATAACTAAATTTGATTTCCAGCTCGCGCCCAGGCATGACAATTACATTTAAATCATAGTTGGTCTGTTCAATATCCTCAACTTTACCAACACGGAGAGATTTGGATTTTACTTCCGTGTCCACAAGTTCTTCCGAAACGGGGAAATTCTCAAAGGCAACAATATGCTGGATCAGGTTTTGTTTTAGTACACTATGGGCTTGAATATCAGCCAAGGAAAAATAGGAATACCGATTGGACTCCATCAAGGAATCCTGTATAGACGTAAGCAAGTCGGAAAACCGAAGTTCTGCGGAGCTTTTAATACGTACAGGTATGGTATTAATGAATAATCCGATCATATTTTCAATCCCAGGGATTTCATCAGGTCTGCCCGACACAACGGACCCGAAAATGACATCATTACTATTGTTGTACGCTTGTAGTAACAAGCCCCATACGGTTTGAAATAAGGTGCTGACGGTGACACGGTTTTGCTTCGCGATTTGTTCCATGCCTTGGGTCAGCTGCTCTCCCCATGTGCATATGAGCTGCTCTGCCTGAAACGAAGAATCAACGGAGCGGGTATAGCCGGGCACGACGGTTTCATTTTCAAAATCATCCACATAATGGTTCCAGTGTGCTGCTGCTTCCTCTTTATTTTGTCTTTTCAACCACTGAATAAAGCTGCTGAATGGATAGACGGGCTCTAATGTTAAAGGCGTATCGTCCCGAAGTGATGTGTAAATTTCAAAAAAATCTTTGGCTACCGTTCGCAGGCACCAGCCGTCCATAATTATATGATGAGAAATCCAGATAAGCTTCGAGATATCCTCATCCCACTGCACAAGCGCTAACCGGATAAGAACTTCCTTCTCCAGGTCAAAACCTCTCTGCCGCTCTTCCTGTAAAATGGCTTGAAGTCGTCTCTGCTTTTCCGCCTCTGGTAGACCGCGCACATCTTCGGTATGCACAGGAGTAGCTGATCGTTCCTCCAGTACAACCTGAAGCGGACGATCCGTCTCCTTATACACGAATACCGTACGGAAAATATCATAGCGGTCAATCAGCCTTTGTAGGCTTCGGCTGATTAGGTCGGTATCCATAGCTTCATGAATGGTAATAATCGTTTGTTCGAAATAAGCCTCTGACTTTTCATCAGCTATGGCATGAAATAGCATTCCCTCCTGCATCGGGGAAAGCGGATAGAGGTCTTTAATTTTCACTTGGTGGTTTAACAGCTTATCTGTCAAACGGTTTGCAATATTTTCAAACTGGTCCAAAGACAATTGCCCATATGTAAAATCCGTCGGGCTTTGTTCTGCTGTTTCCTTAGCACAGCAATGGCGAATAAGTTCGATCAGATGATTCTTAAAGCTGGCTGTAAGTTGCGTCACCGTCGATTCTTCATATTCATGCGCGTTATATTCGAATACAATGCTGAGTCTCTCCTTAGCCACCACACCATGAATACCAAAGCCGGGTGCTTTTTCAGTCAGAGGGCTGATTGCAGAACCGGCAAACATGGATAGTGCCGAGGTACGCCATGTTGTACCTTCTCTGGTTTCTTCGTCAAAGCTAAAGCTAATCTCAGGTGGCTTGGCAGAAAAAAGGGTTGTTTTATCCTGCTGCTCCCTGTTGGTCAAATAGCGTAAAATACCATAGCCAGCACCCTGGTTGGGTACACGCCGCAAATTGTCTTTAACCAGCTTGATTTGATAGGCCAGATCTTCGGGCTTGCTCACATGTATCACAAACGGATATACGGACGTAAACCGTCCAACTGTACGGGATACGTCAATGTCTTTAATACAATCCGTCCTGTTATGACTAGCCACCTGGACTGCAATTTCAGCATGTCCGCTCCATTCATAAAAAGCTAATCCTAGCGCCGTCAGTAAAATATCATTTATTTCTGTATTGTAGGCATGGTGCGCGTGTTTCAACAGGTTTTCAGTTTCTTCCCGGCTGAGTGTCACTTCTGATTGGTGTGCGTCACGGATGAGGCTAACCGAAACCTCATGATCTTTTGGCAGAGGACGTATCTCACGGGCTTCTACCTCATTCCAATAGTTTATTTCCTGACGCACCTGCGCGCTATGCGCGTACTTGGATAAACGTGCTGCCCATTCCTTATAGGAATCAGTTTTGGCAGGCAGTTGTAGCTTTTGACCGTTAGCAGCCTGCTGATAGGCTTTTTCCAGGTCTTCCAACAGAATTTTCCACGATACACCGTCTACGACAAGATGGTGAATGACGATTAATAAATGGTCGGCTTCCTGCAGCCGGAATAAAGCCAAACGCACAAGCGGGCCGTTACGCAAATCAAAGCCGCGTTGTAACGCGTCAGCCAATTGTAAGATTTCTGCCTCAGGTTGATCAGCATGTAATAAGTTGTAGCTTTCCAATGTGAAGCATTCACCTTCGGCTGTGCCTCTGTTATAGGCGACAGGTTCTTTTTCTCGCTCATCAAAGGTAATTCGCAAGGCATCATGGTGCGTGGTCAGCTTATCCATGGCGCTTCTCAGCCAGGTTTCATTCCATCTTTTGGTGTTCTGGAGCATGACAACCTGATTGTAATGATGACGTTCGGTTTGATGATACTCAAAAAATTCCCACTGGATTGGCGTCAGCTCCACTGCACCTTGGACTGCCCCTTGCGGGATGATCCGTGTTATTGTCTTAATATAAGGAACGATCAAATCAATCTGCGGATGACGGAACAAATCCTTCATGTCCATTTTGAGGCCCTTTGCATTCAACCGGGCTGCAATTTGCAGTGCTTTGATAGAATCTCCGCCAAGCTCGAAAAAGTTGTTGCGCAGGCCAATCGGTTTAACGCCAAGCACTTCCTCCCAGATGGAAGCGAGTGTCTGCTCCAATTTGCTCCGCGGCGCTTCATATTCGGTATCGGTCAACACAAAATCTTCGGGTTCCGGAAGCGCATGACGATCAATTTTTCCATTATGGGTCAAAGGCAATTGATCCAGCACGATAATATGGGCGGGAACCATATAGCTCGGCAACTGCTTGGCTAGCTCTGTCCGCAGGAAGGATTTGTTGGCTGCACCTGCTACGTAGGCGCACAAATACTTTTGTCCGCCCTTATCCGTTCTATCCGTGACCACCACTTGGCGTACCTCATCCAGTTGGAGTAAGGCCGACTCAATTTCCCCAAGTTCGATCCGGTAGCCACGAATTTTCACCTGAAAGTCAACTCGGCCGATGAAATCAATGTTGCCATCCGGCAGCCAGCGTGCCAGATCTCCGGTGCGGTACAGACGCTCTCCGTTCACAAAAGGATTCGGTACAAATTTCTCCGCCGTCAAGTCAGGACGGTGCAAATATCCGCGGGCTACTGAGGCGCCGCCCAAGCACAGCTCCCCGGCTACACCGATCGGGAGCGGACGCAAAGCCTCATCCAGGATATATACTTTATGATTGGGCAGTGCCTTTCCAATTGGGACGATACCGGATGAAGGCATACGCTCAGCAGTTTCTTCATAAAAGCTGGAATCAATTGCCGCTTCGGTTACACCATAGGTATTCATGATGCGCATCGTATCACCGAAGCGATTCAAAAGTGTCCGATAATTATCAACGCCAAAGCTGTCCGCGCCTGTAGTAAGTAGCTTCATGGCACTGACATCTGTACCGTGTTCATATACATAGTCCATGAGCAGCGTCAACAAGGCTGGCGGAGCTTCAAACGTCGTAATTTTATGCTGCTCGAGGACCTGGGCCAAAGCTGGAGGATCGTTGCGCACATCCTGCGGGCAGATGACCATGGTGCCCCCGTTCACAAATGTCTTGGCCAGATCACCTGCAAAGACATCGAACGACATACTGGCAATCTGAAGGAGCTTGACTGGAAATTCTTTTAACTGGTGAGCTTCTCTATAGCCCCACGCCGTATTTACGTAATGGCGATGCTCGATCATCACGCCTTTGGCGTTGCCCGTCGTTCCCGATGTGTAAATGACGTAAGCCAAAGCCTCAGGATCATGGATAGGTGTGTAAGTGGGCCCCTGTTGGTAGGCCTGCTCCGCTTGCGAAGCTTGTTGAAGTAATACTGGCAAATCCAGCACTTCACCTACAAAATCCACATCTGCCAGTAGTTCAGTCAGGGAAGATTGCGTGAGCATAATTGTAGCCCTGCTATCCTGCAGCATGTAAGTAATTCTCTCCTTCGGGTAGGTCGGATCGACAGGTACGTAGGCAGCTCCCGCTTTCATAATGCCTAGCACAGCGATAATCATATCTGCTGAACGCTCAAGCATCACGGCGACGAGATGCTCGCGTTCGACCCCGCGGCTTTGTAGCGCTTGAGCAAGCAGATTGGCCTTCTCATTCAGCTCATGATAGGTCAGTGCGGTATCTTCGTAGATGACAGCAGTCTGTTCCGGCACACGTTCTGCCTGCGCCTCAAATATTCCATGGAACGTCCCAGCAGGATAGGCGGCAACCGGTCCGCTCCATACATTGGTGAGCTCAGCCTTCTCGCTAGCAGTCAGCAGGCGAATGTCCTCCAGCGGGAGTTCAGGTGCATGTGCAATCTGAACGAGTACGTGCTCCAAATGTCCGGCTAACCGTTTCATGGCTTCATCGCTGTAGACATAGCTGTTGTAGGACAGCATAAAGCCCAGTGCTTTTCCGTCTTCTACTTCGATATTGAAGTGGTAAGGCGTTTCTTCAGATAACTGGGCGTCCTCTACGACAAATCCAAGCCGTTCCTGCAAATCAGGCCGACCAACTATATCCTCCAGTGGGTAGTTTTCAAATACAACAAAATGATCCATAAGTTGCTGCTTGAGCACAGACTGGGCCTGTATTTCAGCGAGTGAACAATAGTCATATGCCCGTGATTGAACCATGTTGCGCTGCACTTCACGAAGCAGACTTGAAAACGGCTGGTCTGCATCCCATTTGATTCGTACCGGCATGGTGTTTATGAAAAGTCCCAACATCTGTTCTACACCTGCAAGCTCCGGCGGCCGACCGGAAACAACGGTGCCGAAAACGACGTCTTCACTTTGGTTGTATCCTCCAAGCACCACTCCCCATGCGGCCAGAAACAGACTGCTAAGGGTTGTGCCGTTGTGTTCTGCCACCGTTCGCAAATGACGGGTTGTTTCATCCGTGAGTGTTATTTTATGCTCATGTAGCAGGTACCCGGTATCTGCCAGGAGTGAATGTGCTACAGGCAGGGTCGGCAGCACGGCTGGCTGATCATAGCTGTTCAGAATGGACTGCCAGTACTCCTTCGCCGCCTTCTTATCCTGCTTATCCAGCCAACGGGCATAGCCCGTATAAGGCTGCGGTGTCGGCAGTTGTACAGTCTTACCCGCTTTCAGTGCTTCATAAGCCGCGAACAGCTCTTCCATAACGATGCCGAGGCACCAACCGTCCATAATTATATGATGAAAGCTTAAAAGTAGCGTATATACGTGCGTTTTGGTTTGAAGCACCGTCAGACGAATGAGTAAATCCTTGCTCAGATCGTAACGCTGGTTCCGATCTGTGTCTGCATAGCTGCGAATGGCTGCAGCTTGCTCTGCCTCGGGAATATTTATCAAATTCTCGTAACGAAGCACCGCATTTCGCTCCTTAAACACGATGAGCCGCGAACGGGAGGCGCTTTGATGATAAATATTCGAACGAAGCGCCTCATGACGCTGCACCAGAGTCTGGAAGCTCTTTTGCAGAGCCTCCAGGTTCAGTTCACCCCGGATGGTCATTCGTACTTGCTCATAGTAAGCCTGTGATTCTGGCTCCATCACTGTATGAAAGAGCATCCCCTCCTGCAAAGGCGTTAAATTAGCCACTTTTTCGATTTCAAGACTTTTACTCATCGGATTTCCCCCTCGGCCGAATATTATAGGCTTTCATAGAAGTGCTTCATCTCTTCAAACTCTTCCAGGTCCAGATCATCCGCGCCTACGTCTGTTGGTGTCAGTTCCTGACCGGAGTGATCCAGGCAATGACGGATGGCATTTAACAGGTGAGTTTTAAAGCGAGAGAGAAGCTGCTTGATCGTGCACTCTTCGTATGCATTTCGGTCATAGGTTAGTCGGATGTTTAATTTTCCATCTTCCATTCGGCTGCTTAATAAGAGAGCATAAAGTGAAGCGCTATTTGCAGCCTGGGAACCTGATGCCACCTCAGCTTCCAGCGGCGATGTTGAAAAATATACCGTTTCCGGGTCCACGGAGTCTATGTAACGGAACCCGATTTCCGGATAACGAGAAATGCTGGAATTCGTTTGATTACTGACCTTGGTCAGATATTTTAATACACCGTAGCCCAGCCCCTGGTTGGGAACCTGTCGAATGGTCTCCTTCACACGTTTGAGCAGCATCGAAATATCATCTGCAGATTTGATGTCCAGTACAACTGGATACACGGACGTAAACTGCCCCACCGTTCTAGAGAAATCCAGCGAACTCTGTTCTCCCGGCTTTCGGACCGGCTTTTCCACGCAGAGCGCAATTCGTTCTAGTCCTGACCATTCGGATACTGTCTGACCTAGTACGGACAGCAGCACTTCATCTGGCACGGTGTTGTAGGCATAATTAACTTGTGTCATCAGTTGCCGGGTTTCGTCTGGTGATAATTGCAGGTGGAGCTGGTGTGTCGGTCTCTCCGATCCAGAATCCGTAATGACTCCATGGTCTTTGGGAAGCGTCCCCCACTCAGAGACCTCTATCTTGTTCCAATAATCCTGCTCCTTGACCAGCTCTTTGCTATTCGCATAATGCTCTAGATGCTCTGCCCACGTTTGGTAAGCGTTCGTTTTGTACGGTAAGACAATCGTTTCCTTGTCCAGCGCTTGCCTGTAGCCTGTTGCCAGATCTTCCAGCAAAATATTCCATGAAATGGCGTCAGCCACTAGCGGGTCTATAGCAAGGAAAAGATGATCACCGCTACCCATTCGGAAAAGCACTGCTCGAACTCGCGGTCCTTCAAACAGCCGCAGGCTGCTTTGAAGACGTTGACATTCAGCTGCCAATTGGCTGCGTGCTTCGCTTTCCGTTCCCGTTAGCGACAGCACCTCCAAAGTGATTAGCTCCTCATTCAACTCTTTGTGAGTTTGCACAACTGATCCGTCAGCCTCTTGTAATAAGCCAAGGCGCAGAGCATCGTGGTGCTCTACAATTTTCTTCAATGCGGCACGCAAGGGCGGCTCTTCAAAGCCCGACTTTGCTAACAGCAGTACTGACGCTGCAGCAGGAAGTGCCTCGGATGCTGAACACCGTTCGAACCAATGGATTAGATGTCGTTGTATCGGTGTCAGTAGCGCCTCCCCATCTACTGGGCTTTGCTCAATCGGAAGGGCCAGTGCTTCTACATAGCCGCTCAGGATTTCAATGGACGGATGCTCCAATACGTGCCGGATATCCAGCGAATACCCGTGAAGACGCATACGCGCGATGACTTGAACGGCTTTAACAGAGTCGCCTCCGAGCAGGAAGAAGTTATCCTGAATGCCTACCTGATCGCGTCCCAAAACATCTTGCCATACGGCGGCCAAAGCCTCTTCCACATCATTTCGTGGCGCTGCATAGACCACACCCGGCCGGGATAGCTCTTCAGGCTCTGGCAATGCTTTTCGATCAGTTTTGCCGTTCGGTGTCAACGGTATCTGGTCCAGAAAAACGAAGTGAGACGGAACCGAGTAATAGGGGAGCAGTTTGGCAGCATGTTCATGAATGGCCGTCAAGCTAGGTGCTTCTTCTGTATTCAGTACAATGTAGGCACATAGTACGGATTCATGATTTTGGCTTTCATTGACAGTGACAATAGCCTCCTGAATTGCAGAATGGCTCATCAAGGCATGTTCAACCTCGCCCAGCTCAATCCGGAATCCGCGTACTTTTACCTGATGATCGATTCGGCCGATAAACTCCAGGTTCCCGTCTGCTTTCCAGCGAGCCAGGTCACCCGTTCTGTACATTCGTGTGCCTGTGGAGAATGGATTAACCACAAATTTTTCCGCCGTCAACTCCTCGCGGTTCCAATAGCCGCGGGCTAGCCCTTCCCCTGCAATGCATAGCTCGCCCGGTATGCCGATGGGTTGTAATCTATCCTGCGCATCTATGACATACATTTGCGTATTCGCGATAGGACGCCCAATGTCGATCTGTTTGGCATGGGTAAGTTCCTGCACTGCCGACCAAACTGTTGTTTCCGTAGGTCCATACATGTTATAAATGCGGGGACCGTTCAATTTCTGCAATGCTTCCAGCAGCCTAGACGGAAGCGCTTCTCCCCCGACCATAATCTCCTGCACACCTTGCAGCGCACGGAAAGCTTCCTCATGGCCCAGCAGCAATTGCAGCCGGGATGGTGTCATTTGCAGCATGTCAACGTGGAGTGTAGTAATCAATTCGCCAAGTGTCTGAGGATCGACCTGATGATGACGATCGCCCAGCACGACGGTCATGCCGCCCAACAGGGGCAGAATCGTTTCCAAAACGAAAATGTCAAACGATATGGTAGTTAGCGATAAAATCGTTTTATTCGCTGCAAAGTCAATCACTTCACGCATCCCAGTGATAAAATTCAGCACCGAGCGATGCTGGAGCATCACTCCTTTCGGATTTCCGGTTGAGCCAGAGGTGTAGATAACGTAGGCTAAATGCTCCGGCTGAGTCGTAACTTCCAGATTGGTCTTTTCTCCTTGATATAATTCCTCATCTTCAATAAACAGGATGTTGGCGTTATAATGGTGTTCTCCTGCCAGATCGTGGCTGGTCAGGAGTACGGCAGCCTCACTGTCACTCAGCATATATTCGATACGGGCTGACGGATATTCAGGGTCGATAGGCACATAAGCACCACCTGCTTTTAGCACGGCAAGCAAGCCGATCATCATTTCCGCTGAACGCGGCGCCATCAAACCGACTAGCTTATCGGGTCCTACACCATTCGCTTGAAGCACCCGTGCCAGTGAGTTAGCACGTTCATTCAACTCCCGGTAGGTCAGACGCTGATCTCCGAACACCAATGCTGTATGACTCGGCGTCTGTTCAACCTGCTTTTCAAACTGCCCGTGTACTGTCTCATTAAACGGGAAAGGTACGACGGTACGATTAAATACGGTTAGCTGTAATTGCTTCTCCTCATCTGAAATAATCGTAATATCGGCCAACCGCATCCCTGCATCCTGCGTTACTTTTTCCAAAATTCGTACAAAATGCTCTGCCAGCCGCCGGACGGTCTCCGGTTTAAACAGCTTTGTGCCATATTCTAAAGTGAAGAACAATCGTTCTTTTTCTTCGGTCACATGCAATGAAAAATCCACCTTGGATATGCCCGCGTTGAATTCCTCCGGTTTAAAACGAATACCTCCTGCTTCCACAATATCTGTGCCGACATTTTGCAAACTGAACATCGTATCGAATATCGGATTTCGACTTACATCGCGTACCAGTTCCAGCTTGTCTACAAGCTTATCAAACGGGTATTCCTGATGCTCCAGTGCCAGCAGCAAGTTTTGCTTAACCTCCTGCAAAAAGGATTGGAACGTTAAAGAAGATTGCGGCTGGTTACGAAGCACCAGCGTATTGACGAACATGCCAATCATCGCTTGCGTGTCTACATGCCGTCTTCCGGCAACAGGTGTACCTACGATGATGTCCTCTTGACCCGCATATTTGCCCAGCAGGACATTATAAACCGCCAAAAGCACCATAAAGATCGTGGACTTTGTATCCTGGGCCAATTTATAGAGTCTGCTCGCTAGTTTGGATTCCAATGTGACGGTCAAGCTGTCACCTTCAAAGCTTTGTACTTGCGGACGTGGAAAGTCTGTTGGCATATTTAGAATAGGAAGCTCCCCATTCAAGTTCTGAAGCCAATATGATTCATGCGCTTTCCATGCCTCATCAGTTATTTGCTGCTTCTGCCAAGCAACAAAGTCTTTATAATGAAGCTGAATGTTCGCAAGTTGTCTACCCTGGTACCGTTGAATGATTTCATTAAGCAGTACAGCCATGGAAAAACCATCAGACACGATATGATGTATATCCACGAGCAGATTGAAGCCACCTTCGATAAATTCGAGCAGTTCGGCGCGGAATAAAGGAGCTGTTCCCAGCTGAAAAGGCTGAACAAACAAGGTCCTGGCCTGTTTTGCTTCTTCCTTGGAAATACGGGTATGCGGGATATCGAATGGAATGGTGTCCCGAACTTTTTGCACCACTTCCCCGTCTTCCAGATCGAAGTATGTCCGAAAAGATTCATGACGAGAAATAACTTCCTTAACGGCTTCAATGAAGCGGGGAACCTCCAGAGCTCCCTCTATGAAAAGCTGGCCAGGGACATGATAGGCCATTCCGGCTCCTAGCTGTTCAAGCACGTACATTCTCTTTTGGGCAAAAGATACCGGATAAAAGGCTTGTCTGTTCACAGCTACAATCGGTTCGTAGGCCCTCTTGCTCCCACCCGCAATATATGCAGTCAGATCAGCAATCGTTTGCAGCTCAAAAATGCGGCTAAGCGGAATGTGTGCCCCCAATTCCTTACCGACTCTCGACAGAATCACCGTCGCTTTTAGCGAATCACCGCCCAGTTGAAAAAAGTTATCGTCATGGCTGATATCCGTTACATTCAGAACGTCCTTCCAAATGTCCACAAGTTGATCTTCCATACCTCGGTTCTCTGAAGCGATGCCTGTTTTAGCGAATACGCCTGCTTGTCCCGGTGCTGGCAAAGCCTGTAGATCAGGCTGGCCATTCGGCAGAAGAGGAATATGATCCATCAGAATCCAAAAACGGGGCTGCGTATAATCTGGAAGCATTTCAATTACAGCCTTTTTTAATGCGTCTGCTTCCCAAGGCTTCGATGCGTTTGCGACCACATAGGCGCTTATATATGAGACGATTCCAGTTTCGTCCGTTTGCGGTGTAATGACGCAGGACTCCAATTGGAGAACCTGCAGCAGGTGTTTCTCCAACTGCTCCAGATTAACCTGATGCCCGCGAATATGGATGACCCGATTCAAATTTCCGATATGCCGCAGCTTACCATCGTTCTCCACATAAACCCATTCCTGGGTCGTTCCCAACAGACCTGCTGCTGAGGCTTGATACGCCTCCCCTGCTGTCCCGACAGGCGCCAAATGCTTGTACGCATCAAGGGCGCAAAGATAGTTTCCATTGGCATCGGTATTCGCTGCCCATGCTGCTCGAAGTTTTTCGGTCTCCGACGCACGGAGTAACGTCAGCGCGGAAACGCGAGCCCCTTCTTCCTCTACAAGGGAATGCAGCAGATTCAGGAAATATCCTGACCAGGCCAAGATTATGTTTGGCTGAAAAAGATCTGCATTATAGTCAAAATCAAGACGTAATTGCTTCTGCGTCTCTGTCACGTTCAAAAACAACTCATATTTGCTGAATGATACCTCATGTTCAACGAGCTCCGTCTCCAGTTTATGGAATTGAAAACGCGGAATCGGTCGATCCATATTGAATACAGCCTTTATGATAGGTAAATGTTTTAGCCCCAGCTGAGCGAGTCCGGCAAAGCTGTACTTTTGATAGCTTTCCAGTTCATTCATGCGCTTTTTGACCGTGTGAGCATGCTCCATAAAAGTAGAATCAGGACGCACTTCGCTGATGACCGGAAGCAGGTTGACACAGTTGCCGATCAAAGAGAATGCGTCCATATGGGATTGTCCTGCGGTGGGAACCCCCACCGTTATTTCCCGCTGCCCTGTCAGGCGATGCAGAAAAATCTGAAAGGCGGATAACAGCGTTATAAAAAGACTGCTGCCAAGCTTTATGCTAGCAGACCTCAATTGTTTAACAAGCGGCGTCTCAAGAATTAGGGTATGTCTGCTTCCTCTAGAGGACAGAATCTGCACTCCCCTCACTGGAGATGGCAGCTGGAGGACAGGCTGCTGTTTTTCCAGCATCGCCGACCAAAAAGCCAGGGCCTCTTCCTTTCCTGCTTTCAACTGGTCCTGCTGCCAAACCACATAATTCCGAAAAGGTATCGGTTCAGGAAGGTTGTAGTCAGCATGCCGGACAAGCGCAGAATAGATGTGTTCCAGTTCCTCAATAAATACACCGATTGACCAACCATCCGCGATAAAGTGATGGAACGTAAAGACACTCAGATGCTCCTCATCTGATATTTTTAGTAGGTGAATCCGGAATAGCGGCTCACCTGGTATCATGTTAAACGGGGTTTCGCTGTTCTTGATCATCCATGCCCGGAGATGCTGCTCCTGTTCATCGGGATGGTGAGTGGTAAAATCATAGAGCGGGACTTCCACTTTCATCTCAGGAGCGATCACCTGAGTTTCTCCATCTCCGCTCATATAAATATGTAAGGCTTCATGACGGTTTACAATGGTCTGGACAGCCTCGTTGAACGCCTGCTGCTGAAGCGGACCACGAAACCGCAACAAGGCGGTTTCGTGTAAAGATAGAGAATCACTGCGTTCTGAAACAGAGGCGAACCAAAGCTGTTTTTGGTCTGGCGTTAACGCAATAACAGTGTCTGCTGCTGAAGCTTCTGCAGGTACCGTTACAGGCTGTCTGCCCGGCCCCGGGCTGTTCCCATTCGGGGGCGGGTCCGGTAAAAAGCCCCCTTTGCGCAGCTCGTCCACGCTATCCTTGACAGCTTGTACGATTCTCGCTATATCTTCCTCGGTATGGGCCGTGGACAAGAAGCAGTTGCGTCCTTCCCAAATATAGATGCCTTTGTCCAGCATGTGATAAAAGAACAACTCCAGATCGCCCTTGAGCACAAAGCGAAATAGGGAGCCAAAGTGAACGACCTTCATAGGTACGTGTTCGTCAGTGAAATAGCTGTTTAGCTCCGCCGCTAACGCCGAGGTACGGCTGTTCAAGCGATTTTGCAGCTCCTCGCCATTTTTCTCCAAATGGTCCAGCACCGCTAAAGATGCAGCCATGGCCAGCGGATGATGGCAGAAGGTTCCTGCGACAAAGGTTCGCTGCTGCTCATGCTGTGGATAGGAATCGTCCCCGAATCTCCATGTGCCTCCGTCAATCCCGTTCATAAAGGCGGCTTTTCCGGCTACGATCCCAATGGGTAGCCCACCGCCAATGATTTTACCGTAGGTCACGAGATCCGCATGTACTCCAAACCACGCTTGAGCCCCTCCAGGCTGAATTCGGAAGCCTGTGATGACTTCATCAAAAATGAAGGCAGTGCCCGACTGTTCCGTAATCTGGCGAATTTCCTGTAAAAAAGTTTTGGGCTGAAAATCAGGTCGGCGGCTTTGCACCGGCTCCACCATGACCGCGGCCAGTTCATGCGCATGAGTGCGAATATAATTCAGGGAATCGTCCGTCCCATAAGGAAGCACGACGACATCGTCTACCATATGCTGCAAGATGCCTGGAGCTAGAGGTGTCGAATGTTCCTTGTTGTCACCTGCACTCCCCAGCGCCAGCACCCCGTCGAATGTACCGTGATACGAGCCAGCAAAAATGACGACTTTAGCTCGTCCTGTGGCAGCACGCGCCAAACGGAGCGCGACCATAACGGCCTCGGTGCCGGAATTATACATGGCAACTCGTTTCACCCCGGTCATCTTGCATATTCGTTCGGCCACCTGTCCGGCTATGTTGGACATGGGGCCGATACACATGCCGTGCTTCAGCTCTTCCTCAATTTTTTCACGAATAAAGGCCGGATTGTGCCCGAACAGATTTACGCCAAAGCCCATCGTCAAATCGACATATTCATTGCCATCCAAATCCCAGATTTTAGCCCCGTCTGCACGTTGGGTTACAATTTGGTACACCATTTCCTTCAAAACAGGCCGAAAGCCAGCCACATTCCGGTTATTTGCGTATACGGAACGGTACTGCTGAGTGTATTTTTTGGTGCTGCACGTACGGGCCGTGTAGCGCTCTATCAGCTCTTGCAGGTGTTGTTCCTGACGGAGTGAAAGCAATTCACGTGCTTTAACATCCAGCTTTTTATAGGGCGTATACGGCTTGGCTTCATGACCTGCCTGCTTGGAAGCAGCCTTTACGGATGGAGCTGGAGCTGGTGCTAATCCAGCCGCAACTTTCTGCTTCGGTTCAGTATGGATGATCTGCGTGCTTTCACTAATTTCCGATGAAAAAACGCTCGTTTCCGGGCTTAATGGCTGGGAAGCTATTGCGGATGCAACTGGCTGATGCCGGAGAATATCAAGCTGCTGTGACATCAGATGCAGCTGTTGCTGCACAATTCGCTCTACAGCCGCAGGAGCTGTAGCAATCGGAAAACTTGGAGCCTGTGTGGGCCCAGCCGGAACGGCGGACTCAAGAGTCGGTTGGGTTAACGGAAAAGCTGCATGATGAAACTGTTTCAGCGTTGCTTCTGGACGATTTTCCATAGACTGACCCGGGAGTTCAACAGAAGTAGAAATGCTCGCCCGTTCGGCTACGTAGCTGGCCAACCGTTCCAGCGTGGTCAACGATTCGAAAAATTCGTTCATTGGAATGTCTAGTCCGAAGGTATCCTTGATACTGTGGCGAACCTGGGACAAATTAATGGAATCCAACCCAAGCTCGAGAAAATGTGTCTGCGGCTCCAGTTCCTCCAGGCTGAGCTGGGACACGTTACCGATCATTTTCGCTAGCTTTAGAAGTATAGATGATTTATGCTGATCATCGGCAGCAGATGCTGGCGATGAATACTCGTTCCCCATCATTCCAGACTCCTTTACTGTTGAGTTTTCATGAACTGACGTTTTCTGTTCCGCTCGAACCTGTTCAGGCACGTTAATCCAGCATCTTTTCCGTTCGAATGGATACATAGGCAGAGAAACCTTTTTATAACGCTTACCTGCATAGAGGGCATTCCAATTGATCTGCGCTCCTTGCACATACTTGGCAGACAGCTGCTCCAGGGATTGGAGCGTGTCCAAGCTTCCAGTGACCATCTCTGCGCTGCCTATGCTATCCGCTATTCCAGTGTATACACCTTCGACGACTCTGCCTTGTTCATGCAACTGAAGCACCTTCGCTTTTAACGCATCCGCTCCTGCAGCAGTCACAGCAATCCGGTGATTCAGATGGCTTCTGCCTGTGTTAGCCGTATAGCATACATCCTCCATCACGATCTCTTCCACGCGCCCGAACCGTTCTGCGTACCGTCCGACCAACTGGCGCAAAGCGGATTCACTCCGCGCCGACAGGGTCAACAGCAGCGGTGATGATTTATTGTTGCTGCCCGTTGGACTTGGATCTGGTTTTGTCTTCTCTATATACTCCTCCAGCACCACATGGCAGTTCGTCCCACTGAATCCAAAGGAACTCACCCCGCTTCTTCTCGGGAATCCGTCCGTCTTCCATTCCCTCAGCTTCGTATTGGCATATACCGGGGATTCCTCAAAATGAATCTTCTGGTTTGGTGTGCGAAAATGAACAAGCGGCGCAATTTGCTGGTGCCTCATGGACAGCACGGATTTGATCAAGCCCGCAATCCCGGCGGCTTCGTATAAATGACCGATATTCGTTTTGACCGTGCTGATCGCCGCAAACTGCTTACGCTGTGTATGCTTGCGGAAAGCCTTGGCAATGCCGTCAATTTCAACCGGATCGCCCAGTTTGGTTCCGGTTCCATGAGCTTCGATATAGCTGATCGTTTCAGGATCAGTCCGTGCATCGCGCCACGCCTGCAAAATGACTTCTGCCTGAGCCAGCGCATTAGGCGCGGAAATACCAATCGTGCTGCCGTCCTGATTGATGGCGCTACCCTTGATCACGGCTAAAATGTGGTCGCCGTCTTGTTCCGCTTTGCGCAGCGGTTTCAGGAAAACAGCACCAACTCCTTCACCCCAGCCTGTTCCGTCCGACTGGTCGTCGAAGGCGCGTGCCCGATCATCGGAGGATTCCATGCCAATACCGGCTTTCAGCGGCAACAAAATCGTTTTCACTCCACCTGCCAAGGCCATGTCGCAGTCTCCATTGAGGATGGACTTGCAGGCCAAATGCACTGCCACGAGTGAAGAAGAGCATGCTGTATCAATTGTTACTGCCGGACCTTTCAGATCGAGCAAATATGCAATCCGGCTGGAAATAATGGACGGTAAATTACCAATGGCAAAGTTCGGCAGCGCGCCTGGTTCTACCTCGGACAACAAACGCTCATATTCAAAGCTGGTCTTGGAGAAGCCGACATATACGCCGACCTTTTGGCCTGCTAGTTGCTTTCCCCCATACCCTGCATCCTCAATCGTGCTCCAGGCTGTTTCTAGAAATAACCGTTGGTTCGGGTCCATGAGCGAAGCCTCTCTTGGAGTCAGTTTAAAGAAGGAGTAATCGAACTTGTCTACTTCATCCAGATAACCGCCTTCTGCAATTTGCATATTCCGTCCTTCCGTATTCAGACGCGAAAGAAAAGCTTCGGCATCTTTTCTTCTTTCGTCGCTGTACGGGCCGATATTATCAGCGCCTGATGCTACATTCGCCCAAAACTGCTCCAATGTTTCCGCTTGAGGAAACCTGCCTGACATGCCGATGATGGCGATATCTCGGACATTTGCTTCTTCCTTGGCTTTGGACTCTGCTGTTGCAGTTGCATCTCCGCTTAGATTTTGACTGGAGATATACGCAGCCAGCTTGGCGATGGTCGGATAGGAAAAGAAGTCCGTCACCTCAATATGAATCCCTAATTGATCCTCCAATTGGTCCACAATTTGAACAAGCTGCAAGGAAGTTACTCCGATATCAAAGTAGCTGTCGTCTGTCCCGATCGACTTTATATTTAAAATATCCTGGCATATTCCAATCAGCTTCTTCTCTACTTCTCCTTGAGGCAAGACCGCACGCTCAGCTGATTGTGTGACCCGAACAGCCTCGGCCAGTGCTGTCAATATTTCATCAAATTCGCCCTGCTCATAACTCTGGGCTAATTTGAAGCGCTGAACCTTTCCACTGGTTGTTTTAGGTATACGCCGGATCGGAACCACCTTGTGAATATGCCAGCCTCCCCGGTAATTCAGATGGCTTTTCAGCTTTTGGGCAAGCGGTACAAAATGCTCTATTTTTTTTGCGTGCATTACAAAGGCTATAATACGATCCTGCCTCGTTTGCGTATCATGTACACCGCACACAGCTACTTTTCCGAGTTCCACACCATCCAGTTCCTCGGCGATTCTCTCAATATCATGTGGGTAGACATTCTGTCCGTTCACAAAAATGATATCCTTGGCTCTACCGGTAATAGTCAGGCGTCCGTTTCGCATAAACCCTAAATCTCCAGTGATAAGCCAGCCATCCTCCGTTATAACCTTTGCGGTAGCTTCTGGATTGTTATAATATCCGGATGTAACATTTTTGCCGCGGATTTGCGTGTATCCAATCACCCCATCATCAAGCACCTGATTTTGTTCATCACAAATACGGACAGAGGTATTAGCCAATGGATAACCCAAATCCAAAAAAGTAAGACACCGCTTGTCAGACTTGTCCACTTCTTCTACAGGCTCACCAACGTGTAACTGGTGCCGGTTCAAATGAATGGGAATAAAAGTGTTTTTGTCCAGAGGCGGAGAGGAAACACCTACACTCGCTTCTGCCAGCCCGTAGACGGGTAACATGGCATTTTTATTCAAACCATGAACACTCATTGCATCCATAAACACATGACAAAGCTCTACAGATATTGGCTCAGCTCCATTTAAAATCATACGAACACTCGTCAAATCCCAGTTAGCTGCTGTTTCAGGTTTATACTGATCGAGAAAAAATTTATATCCAAAATTGGGAGAGCATATTTGAGTAACCTTATGCTCCGATACTTTTTTCAGCCACAAAGACGGACGCCTGATAAAAAGTGCCGTCGGCATAATCAGCTGTTTGGCATTAGCAATCACACAGGTTAAATGAAATGCGATCAATCCCAGGTCATGCGTAAGCGGCATCCAGCCCAAATAAGCATCCTTGGAGCTCATGTCTGTTTGATTTACAATATCCCGGATATTGTAAACTAGATTTTCATGCGTCAGCATGACTCCTTTGGGATCGCCTGTAGAACCCGAGGAGAATTGGATAAAAGCTAGCTCCTCCGGTTTGGATACATGAACTACACCTTTATTCTGAGTGGAATAATCGAATCTATGGCTTGAAAAAGTCGCTTTTTTAACCGGCTCAAAGGAATCCAGCTGCTCGTGCTCTTGCGCGTATTTTTCAAGCTGCTCTAATACCTTGTCATCTGCAACCATATATGGGCGGGAGAGTGTGTTCCAGATTTTAAACAATTTCATTTTATGCTCATCATTATTCCCTATGCTTACAGGTACAGGAACGATTCCACCAATCAGGCAACCCCAAAATACATTCAAAAAGTTATGGTTGTCGTCGATCTGTATGATCAGCTCATCGCCGGGTTTTACTCCTTGTTCCTGTAATTCATAAAGCACCTGTAATGCTTGCTCCAGAAGTTTCCTGTAGGATACGTATTCCTCTTGTTTATCACCGGAAATAAAAATGATTCCGTTCTCATCCCGGCTTGCACGGTCCTGAATGATTTCAACTAAGGTTTGAAACTGCTCCATCCTGATCCCTCCTCAATTGCTCTAGCATTGCTTTCCGCTCTCCTTCGGAGACCTGTTTGGTTTGCAACACAAGGCAAATACACTCCAGTATTTCCTGTCTTTGCTCAGAAGCAGGAGGCGAACTACTGCCTGATTGCAAGTTTCGCAGTAATTTTTCCAGTCTGCGCACAGGTAAAATAACACCCTTTCGATACTCATCTTCATTCCAATTGGCGTTGGGAGTAGACACTGCTAGTGACAGGGAACAGGCAATCCAATCACGGATCGAGAAACGGCGGCCCAGTTCAAAGCGATCCAAGTCTCTGTCCAAGGACAGCACTTCGATATTAGGGCTTATTTCCCTCACTAAATTTTTCAGCACTGTTCGTGGACCTAACTCGATGCCTTGTTTTACGCCATGATTCATCATATATTGCACGGTTTGAATCCATCGAACCGGGTGAGTCATTTGCAAAATCAATCCTTGACGTATGCTGTCAAGATCGCGGTATGGCTGAGCGGTCACATTGGAGATCACGGGCCACTTCGCTTCATTTAAAGTGTACTTTTGCAGCTCTTCGGCCAGTCTGTCCGCAGCAGGCTGCATAAGCGGACTATGAAAAGGGCCGCTGACCTGCAACCGCGTAATTTGGGCTCCTCGCTGTTCTAACTCGCCAGCTGCCAAAGCGACAGAGGTATGATGACCTGAAACGACGTTTTGGCTAGGTGAATTGTAACATGCAATGGCTGCAGGCTGATCGACTGTGGAGTACAAACGACAGCATTCTTCCACTTCGCCCAGCTCAGCTCCGCGAATGGCAATCATGCTGCCCAGCTTTGTCATTGCGGCTTCTTCCATAAAGCGTCCCCGCTCTTGGACTAATCGTAAAGCGTCTCCAAAGGACAGAACACCGCTGCTTACCAGCGCTGAATATTCACCTAGGCTATGACCAGCTGAAAATTCAGGGATAATTCCGATTTCATGCATATAACGCCGAAATGCAATGACACTGATCGTGAGAAGTGCGGGCTGCGTATAGAATGTTCTGGATAGCTTGGTCATCGGACCTGCCATGCATAAAGCTTTCAGATCATATCCCAAAATATCAGCAGCCTCTTCGAACAAGCAATCCGCTTCTGCAAAGCCGCTATGCCATGTAGCCCCCATTCCTACATACTGAGATCCTTGTCCAGGAAAAACCAAAGCTATACGATTCATATCAAACCCCTTTCCACAAAAATTATGGAAGAACAAAGGTATCTTTACATTTCATGTATGTATACATATGTATGGTGACATTAAGATGTAGAGAAAACTGCAGTAAAAAGCAACGAAGTAGATTGCCAAAAAACAGTAATCGACATATGGAAGTGAATTGGTAATAGGGTTCCGTTCGTGGTGTGATTGTGAACAAAAGTCAGGTGTGTGAGTAGACTTGGAAGTGTAAAAACCTTGGAGTATACTGAAATTTCAGGCTTGAAAGCTAAAATTCAGCATCATAGATGAATGGTGTGAAATTACTGGAGTCATACAGGGTGTTTTTCTATAAGTAAGCGTTAAATATGGAATATTTTATTTATATATTAAATATGGACTCGAAAAATGTCAATATCCATCCAATTCCTTTAATAAGAGAAAATGATGAGACATGAATGTTTTTGTTACATTAAGCCTAAAAGTAAATTAAAGTATGGCAATATAATGTTAAGTATATTATACACACAAACCATGTCCTTTTTTGTCTAAAAAATCAGGCATGGTTTGTAATAACAGTTCATGGCACGGATCATTAAGCCCCTTCCGTTACATGAATTAGCTTCGTCCGTTCCCTGTAATCGGAACTACTTCAGTCAGCCGGGTCTACAGCGAACCATATCACAAACGGCAAATCGGTTATAAAATCAAGGGTCTTATATCTCAGATGGGTGACAGTAGCCTGAATGACCCCGTCAATTTCCAGCACATAGCAATCATTGTGTTTAATGTTCTGACGAATGAGAGCAACATCTGCCTGAGCGGCAGGCCACTGGATTCCCAACTGCCGGATCGTTTCGTACGCTTCGTAGGTCACATACTGTTTGTCTGCACTAAGTTATCTGAATGTTCAGGTAAAATATGATGAACGAGATGAGGAGTTAAAACCTATCTGCCATCAAAGATCTATATAACAATGAGATTATCGCCTATTAGATCAGCTGCAGGAAATGACTTGGAATTCCCTTAGCCATTTTCGAATTTTATGGATACCCACAGTTCGAACCGCAGCGATTATTGTTTCGTCACTTCACGAATACTCATATGTTCTTCGTTCACCAACCGGACTGCCTCCATCTTTACATCTAAGGAGTATTGCCGGAATGATTGTCCCTTTTTAGCCATGAAAAATCCCCTCCGTTCAACAAGATTAAGTCCATCTTAACAGATGTCTTTTCTCTCTTGTCTACTAGAAGGGGATAATACCAGCTGCCCTGTCCTTTTATAAATGAATAAAATCCGAATACCCCTCTATGAAAAAAGCAGCCCCTCTTGAACTGCCTTACTGCTAGTCACTTCAACAATAGGATGAATTCATTCATGGGCTACCTCATTTACAAGTAGCTATTCAGCGTTTTTTAAGAATTCAAGCTCTTTGACAATACCGGGAAATAATTTATCTAGATTGTAAAATGCCAGCAATAAAATTTGCAGGATAGCCAAGATAATTGGAACGTAGATAAACATGAAATGAATAGACGCTAGCGCAGTAGTACTGATTGTAGCTTGTCCACCAGCATATCCTCCCAATGCCAGTCCCCAACCGATAAGTGCCGCTCCCAAACCGCCTCCCGCTTTTGTGCCGAAACTGCCTGCACTGTACACCAGTCCTTCGGTGCGCATCCCTGTCTTCCATTCGCCATATTCAATGGTATCTGCCAACATAGCAAAGAAGGTTCCGAGAATAGCGGCATGCCCAAGCGCTTTAATAACGAGTCCCAGACAGACCGCCATCAGACTTGTGGGGCTGACGGCAATGACAAGCGATCCGACAATCAGGAGGATACTTCCGATAATGGAGGAATTTCGTTTACCGATCCGCTTGACGACGGGGGGCAATAGCATATAACCAAACAGGGAAGGAAGCAGTAAGGATATGCCGAGGACTCCAATCAGATTGGCGTCTTTTAACACATAACGTGCGTAGTAAATATTCATACCTGTGCCCAGTGCGTTATTTATAAAATAGACCACAGCAAACCCAAGGATCAATTTCCAATACTTATTACGCATCAGCGCTCCAAAAGCGCGTCCAAACGGAATTGGCTTTTGTACAACAGATGGAGTAACCCTTTCCTTGGTACTGAAGAAGGTAACGAGAAATAAAAAGGTTCCGAGCAAGCCAAATATAATAAAGGTGTAAATCCACCCTTTTTGACCGCCGCCGAATGACTTCACTAACGGGAGGGTGAAATAATTAATTAGCAAGGCACCAATATTCGCTAGACTCATACGAAAAATATTAAGCAGAGAACGCTGGTAAGAATCCTGCGTTATCATGGAATTAAGCACACCATAAGGGACGTTAATGCTGGAATAGATAAAGTTCATTAGCAGATAGGTAACGTAAATGTATAGAATAGTGATCGTCATATTTCCACTTGGAACCGTGAACAAAAGAATTCCAGACAATGCAAATGGCCCGGACATCCACAGTAACCAAGGACGGGCCTTTCCGTGTCTGCTCTTCGTTTTATCAATCAAAGCCCCAATCGCGACATCAATAAACGCATCCAGTACGCGTGCAACTAGCATTAAAGTACCAATGACACCAGCGCTGATCCCGATTACATCTGTGTAAAAATAGGACAGAAAAGTCATTGCGGCGGCAAACAGCAACTGGCTGGCAAAATCACCGAATCCATAACCAATTTTTTCTTTCAGCGTAATATTTGAACCGGTTTGCACTGAAGTCTCATTTCCCATTACAACAATATCGCTCGAACTTCTCATGCTCATGCTCATGCTCCTTTTCCCTTGTTATTCTCTACAATTCAATGCCATCAAGAAAACGTTTTCTTAATCATCAAAAAAACAAGCTGAAATACCTTGAATCCAGCTGATTATTGGTAAAAACAATTGTTTTTGTCCAGAAAATACTAGAAAACGTTTTCCGGGGTTGATTATACTCTCCTTATAAACCAAGGTCAAGCGCTTTCTTTGCTCTGGAATCTTTGTTAAACTCAATAAACAATTCAATAAACTGATATAATTAATTCAATCCACTTTGAGAAACTTTTTCTAAATAAATACTTGCTTGAAAGTCGGTGTGTACAATGAAAATGACTATAAAAGATGTGGCTCGAATGGCCAACGTCTCCATTTCAACGGTTTCCAGAGTAATCAATAACAGCCAGACGGTGAACAGTGAAATACGCAAACGAGTTCAGGATGTCCTTGAAGCCACTCAATTCCGTCCAAATGCCATAGCACGGACACTGGTAAAGAATGATACATCTCTGATTGGGGTACTTCTGCCCGCGATTAAAAACAACGTCTTTGATGACATGGTTGAAGGCATCAATCAAGTAGCGCACCTATACGGCTTCGATGTCATAATCGCCTTGTCAGGGGGGACGAGGATTCTGAAATACACTATTACAATATGTTCCGTGAAATGCAGGCGAGCGGAATTATTATATCGGTAAGCGAAATCCGGGATGCGCTATTTGCGCTCATTGAAGCGGCGGGAATTCCCTGCATCCTTGTCGGACGGGATTTTCGAGACCAATCCATTCCTTCCGTGCATGTTGACAACATAACGGCTGCTTTTGAAGCGGTAACTTATCTAATTCAGCAGGGGCATCAAGATATAGCGATGCTGCAGGGACCAGCGGGGGATATTTCAGTGGGCAATCAGCGTTTTTTGGGCTATGAACAGGCATTGAAGACCGCTCACCTGCCAGTACGTGCCGAACGTGTGTTGGAAAGCGGCTTTTCAGTTGAAGACGGCATAAACTCTATGAGAAAACTTTATCATTCAGGCCCATTGCCTAGTGCGGTGTTCTGCGCAACGGACCGAATTGCCATAGGTGCTATGAACTTTCTGGCCGAAAATGGTGTGAAAATACCTGAACAGGTCTCCTTCTTGGGATTTGACGACATTGATATGGCTACAATAATCCGGCCTAAATTATCAACTGTCCGATATTCAGCATCCGAACTGGGCATGGTTGCCGCCCGCAATCTCATTAAGCTTATTAGAGGAGAAGAATTAGCAGCTGTCCACTGGTCCATATCGCATCAGTTAGAAATTCGGGACAGCATTACAAAACATGGAGTATCCTAACCTTTGATGCTCCTACGCGGTTACTGGAAGTGCTTAACCGGTTGGGATGGTCTTTTCAGCGAATCCGACGCCGAATAATGGAAACGTTCTCTTGTGTTTTTCCAAAAGGGTATGATTGAGGATACGCAGAAACCAGGCTCGGTTTAGTCGGCTATCATGTAGGTGGGCATTTCCGGGGAAAGTCGCCATTGCCGAAAAGGTTGCCTTCTAAGTCACTACAAGGACTCAGAAAGCAACCTTTTCATCAAGTTATTCAGCTTGCCAGATATCTTTCAATTTCCAGTATGTCAACTCATTTACTAGAGCCTCTCCGCGCTCCGCTACGAGTTCTATGCCTAGCAGTTTTTCACTCGGATAGATGCGACTTGTCATCGTAGCTTGCCCTTCATTCGCAAATATTTCAATGGATGAGCGATCCAGATATACATGTAACGTCAGCTGCCCCTCTGCACTTAAGGCTGTTTGACGTACTCCATCCGTCTTTTTGCCCGAATTAGAACAATCAAGCATAAGTTTCTGACCCGCGATAGAATAAGTGATAACCGTTTCCTCCTCACCTATTCCGCGAAGTCTCAAGCCTACCAGGTCTGCACTTGACTTCGTCAGGTCGAACACGACCTTCACTTCAAGCAGATCCGCTTCAACTTCCGTTAAGTAACTTCCAGAAATAGCGCGATATTGGTACAAAACCTGTTCGCTTTGACGAAGCAACTTCATTTCCTCTACTGGATTCATCAGTAATTTATTATTGGCACCCAACGTAATTACACGTGGGATCGTCAGCGCTCCGGACCAGCCGTCTGCTTTCGTCGGCATATCCGATTCCCACATATCCATCCAACCAATCGCAATGCGGCGATCTTGATCATCTAGAAAAGTTTGAACCGCATAGAAGTCATGACCATTATCCAACTCGATGAACTCTCCATGTTTATATTCATTACTATCATAATTATATTCGCCAACATAATATCCCGTCTGGAACAAGTTATTGTACTTATCTCCTTGTGCATCAATACCTTGTGGGGAGAACATAAATATATGCTTACCGTTCAGTTCAAAGAAATCAGGGCACTCCCACATGAAGCCCATATTCTTATCTCCCTGCAGAAGCACACCATGATAGGTCCAAGTTCTAAGATCAGGAGATGTATATAGAATAACACGCGGCAGATCTTCTTTCGTGCTGTTACCTAGGATCATGTACCATGTATCCTCATGCTTCCATACCTTCGGATCACGGAAATGCTGTGAGCTATCTGTCGGAGGTTCAGCGATTACGGGATTCTGCCTTAGTTTTGTAAAATGAATGCCATCTGTGCTTACTGCCACATTTTGATTTTGGAAAAAGATATTGCTTGGTTGATCAATATAGTGATGACCAGTATAGATCAATGTCAGTTCGCCGTTATTATCTACTGCGCTTCCTGAGAAGCAACCATCAAGGTCACACGCATCTCCAGGCGCTAATGCAATCGGACAATGCTCCCAATGTACAAGGTCTTTACTCTTCACGTGGCCCCAATGCATTGGGCCCCAGTTCTCATCATAAGGATGATGCTGATAGAAGGCGTGATATTCACCTTTGAATTGAATTAACCCATTGGGGTCGTTAATCCAGTTGGCCGGTGCCATAATATGATAACCTAATCGGTATCGCTTGTTCATTTTCGCTTCTGCTTGTTTTAATGCTTCCTCAGCTTGCTTCGTGTTGTTAATATATGTGCTGTTCATTTGTCTTCCTCCTATGCTGTTTTAATATGCTTGTTAGGCTTGGGTTCTAGCTTTTTCGGTTCTTTCTTTAAGGTAAAGATTGAGATGGTTGTAAAGGCGAATACGAAAACACCCATAATTACGTACGTATTTGCAAAGCCTCTAATGTCATAAGACATACCGGCGATTGGCGAGAAAATCGAAGCTCCTACCTGACTCGTAAACTGGTATCCCACCAGATATAGGATCGAAGACAGACGCGTATCGAAATTAGCAGCCAAGTACTTAAATACGGCGATCAGCATGATTGGCAGTTCCAATGCGTGAATCAATTTCATAGCTGAGATTCCATAAGGTCCAATAACTAAGCCTGAACCCATGATCCGGAACGCCATCAAGAACCCTGCCAATATCAGACCCTTTTTTGCTCCAATTTTGTTGACAATGAAAGGCGCTAAGAACATCATGCCTGCTTCCAAGAACACTTGTAGGGAATTTAAGTAACCGTAAACTTGATTGCCTAATGCAACCGTTGAGAACGTCGATGAAAAGTAATTCGGGAACTGCTGGTCATACACATTGTAAATACAGGTAACACCAAGAACATATAAAATGAAGAACCACAAATGCTTATTTGCAAACAAATGGCCGATTTGCTTAAAGTTAACGGATTCTGCTCGCTCCATCTCGGAATCTGTCATTTCAACTTTAATTGTCATCATAATGATAAACAGAACGACAGCAGATATTGATGCAATCCAGAAGTTAATGTTAGGGTTGATATTGAAGAGTTGACCAGCGAAAAATGTTGCTGCTGCCCAACCTAGTGAGCCCCACATACGAGATTTTCCGTATTCAAAGTCATATTTTCGGCTGACTTTCTCGACATAAGATTCGATGGCTCCAATCCCTGCCAAAAAAGCAATACCCAAGTATAATCCACCTACAATGGCGCCGAGAAATACATTGTATTGAAGTAACGGTCCATAGATAAAGATATAGAAAGGACCCACAAATAAGAGTAAAGAACTGATTAGAAATAAAATATGCTTCTTCAATCCGATTTTATCAGATATATAGCCATAAAGCGGTTGCATACATAGCGCAAAGATAGCGTTTACAGTAAAGATAACACCTGTTTCAGCGCCATTCAGACTGATTTCTTGCCCTAGCCAGATGGAGAACAATGAATAACTTGCTGACCAAGTAAAGAAAAAAAAGAAGAAATAGGCACTTAGTTTCCAGTACATGCTCTTTGACTTTCTCATATCGAACGCTCCTCTAGTTGAACATTTAATGTAAATGAAAGCACTTTCGTATTTACAGATCGATTATATGTCAACCGCTTTCATATGTCAACCGCTTGACATATCTTCAAAAGAAAAAGAGCTCTCCTCTTTGATTTCAATTACTCTAATAAGGATAGCCCATCTTATATCACAATGCTAAAAACTATGGAAATTGTGTTAAGCTGTACTAGCTTCAATAAGTTTCACTGGTAGATAGGTTTCTCGCGGGACATCACTGAATCCACCTTCAATTTCTTTAATAAGTAACTCTATGGAAGATCTCGCGATTTCCTGTATTGGTTGCTGAATTGTCGTTAATTCAGGGAGAAGATTGCGGGTTGTTTCAGTTCCGTCATATCCAATTACGCGGATATCTTCAGGAACCCGTTTTCCTCTTCTTCTTGCTTCAGCAATAAAAGACGCAGCCACCATGTCATTACTCGCGAACAATCCATCTACTTCAGGATGTTCATCGAGCAAGCGTTTAATCGGTTCATTGTGATTCTGTTGGTGAAAGGGATCATGTACTTCATAGGTAATTGCCTTTCGACCATACTGCTCCATCACATCTTCATATGCTTTTCTTCTTAAGCTTGCTGGTGTTTCCAATTCAACAGGGCCATTTATGTGAAAAATATGCTTGCACCCCTTTTCAATAAGCAGTTCTGACGCCAGTTTGCCACCCAAATAATTATCTGATCCTACAACTGGGATTGAATCGGATAGGAAGCGATCGATCGCAATGACGGCAATATTCTTCTGTTCATAATTTACGATACCTCGGTTGTGTGTACCGACGATAATACCGTCAACTTGATTTCGCATAAGCATATCGACATAAGATTCTTCTTTATCCAGCTGATTTAAACTGTTACAAAGCAACAGCTTATAGCCTAATGACGCACAAATATTCTCTATATGGAAAGTCAGCTCTCCGAAAAATGGGTTGCTTGTAGTTGGAATGATTAATCCTATCAGATTTGTTCGTTTACTAAATAATGACCGAGCTACATCATTAGGAAAATAATTTAGCTCCTGCATCGCTTTATGAACTTGATCCTTTGTTTCTTGACTGATATAGCCACGATTGTTAAGTACGCGAGAAACCGTGGTCGGTGAAACTCCAGCTAATTGTGCAACATCGTTAAGTTTTGGTTTCATTGTTTCAACCTGCCTTCTCTCCATGCCAAGTCTCCAAGTATCCTATTATTTTAACATGGTTAAACGTGAAAAAACATGTCTCCAGCATTACGTGCTGTATATGCATCGAGAATATTGTATACACATTAGCTCTTCCATTCTGCTCATATAAGCTTTTAACAAGCGTTTACATTTAAAGTCATCCCATCAATGAATTGGCTGAAGATGCTTCCAAGTACTAAGTTACCCTGCTTTCCCTCGTGTTCGATAGCGCCAAGGCGTTTTGAGATATTCTATTATAATAGCCGCTCCTGAATTTTCAGGAGCGGCTACACGCTTAATTTATATTGATTTTAAATCCATCCCCTGCTTGGCCACCCAAAACGATCAAGCCCCCTTGGGGCAGAACAACCGAATTGTTATGGCTGGCAGTTGAAAAATCTACAACCGCTCCGTTTTCATCATAGACAGCGAACCCTCCACTTGTTGGAACATCAACGGTCATCGTTTTATGGGCTACGTTTTTATCTATTTTAAACCATATGGCTTGGCCATTGGATGGTATAGTGTACTGTGATTTCCCTCCTAGGATAGGTTTAATAGCATCCTCACTGATGTAGGACTGTCCATCTATGGTTAAATACTCTGAGCCATCCTTGGTAGTAAAATTCAAATCAAATGCATCTCTTCCACTCATAACTGGAATTTCAACGGCATTAACAGCTTTATTCTCATCCACAATTTTAGTACCACTTGCGTATCCCTCATGATCAACAGATATTTTTTTCGTAATAAATGATGGAGCCAAATAAAAAATAGAAGATATCTTTTCATCCAGGGCATAATAATTTTTCCCGTTTCTATGTTCCCATGCTTTTTTAACTGTAGTATTTAGAGGATTGGCATCAAGCTTTTGATATTCATAATTTACCATAACCATTTGACCTAATCCCGGAAAGTTTAAATAGAAGTTAGCCTTAATATACGTTTTTCCGTTTTTTTGTTTCTCAAAGCTTATGGCTACACTGCCATCACTGCTTTTGAATGCTCCATTGCCTGCATACACATATTTTTGCGCCGGGACGAGTCCATCCAGAAAAGCTGGTAACTCAAACTCTCCATTTTTAATCTCTACATTGATGGTTGTACCCACAGTGCCATATAATCCAGAATAAGAAAGCAAGTCAGATGGCATTTCCACTTTTACAGGAGGTTCAAATCTTTTATCCGGTAGAATGTCTTTAATGATGCCCTTGTCTTTTAAATGCTCCAATAAAACATTAGAAGCAAAAATACTATCCAGGATGGAAGACCCTCCAGATGAAAGCACAGCCATAGAGATATGATGCTCTGGTAGGGTGATCAAGACAGAGTGATACAAAACAGTGTCTCCCCCCTTGGACAACGCAGTTATTCCGTAATCACTAAATGGTGCCAAACGAACCGCGTCCCAGCCAAGGCCATAATTAAAGCTGTTTGTCTCTTCAGATACCCATATTCCTTTTCGATATTCATGGCTTTGCATGGACTTTGCTGATTGTTCAGATAAAATATCAGTTCTATTCCCTGTTAATACTTCTGCAAACTGGGTCAATTCTTCTGCGGTAGAGTATAAGCCCCCCGTCCCGATGACATTGGCATTTTCAACGGGTAAGGCTCCCTCAATCGCAGGAAAATAAGTTTTGGACAGCTTTTGTCTATCAAACTGATCGAGTGGTGTTTTCGTAGAGTTCAAACCCAAAGGGGCACTAACATGCTTTGCCAGAAATTCGGTATAACTTAGACCACTCACCCGTTCAACCAATATTTCAAGCAATTGAAAACTATCATTACTATATACAGAATATTCGCCGGGGTTGGATTTTAAAGTTTCTGATTGTAATCTCAGCAATAGCTCATCATGATTTTCTGTATCATTGTCATTAAATAACATACTATTTTTATAGTGAGCACCGTAAAGGCCTGACGAATGATTTAACAGCATACGCGGTGTAATTTTTTTGTATCTTTCATCAGCCATTGTAAAGTCCTTAATGTATGTTGTTAGTGGCTGATCAATATCTACCTTATGGGCATCTACCAGCATCATCGTTGCAGCAGATACAAACATTTTGCTTGTAGAGCCTATACCGAACATCGTATCGTTAGTGATTGGCTCGTTGGTTGCTTTATTCTTTACACCCACGCTATCCGATAATACGATGTTTCCATGGTCCATAATGGCATACTGCACACCGCTAACACCGTATTTGGATACCAGCTCCGAGGCCAGATTACGCGCCTTTTCCTTAATGGGTTTAGGATTGTCTTGAGCAAAAGCATTCGTCATCGGCAGTACAATAAGCATAGCCGAAATGAACACAGCTATTATTTTCTTCATTCCATATTTCCTCCTCTTATAGGTTCCCAGATTTTATTTCTGGACTGATCATACAATGAACGAGGATTCTTTATAGCAAAGTCACCCTAAAACGAAAAAAACAATCCCTAAACAGCATGACGTTTAAGGACTGTCCTTATAAAATGGGATTAAAACCATATTATTGAATATTTTATTTTTCGTTTCAATGATCATGTTTCCACCGTATTTGTCACATATTCTGGATATATTCGTTAAGCCAATACCATGAATATCCGGGTTTGATTTTTGACTATGCAAATGGGCAACTTCATTCTCCATATGATTCAGAATGTGAATGAAAAGCGCAGATTCATTGGAATGTATTTTAATAAGAATGTACCTATCATCCGCAATTTTGATCTTTTTAGATGCTTCTATGGCATTATCCAGCATATTGCCCAGAGCGACGCACAAGTCATAACGTTCAATATTTACTTTCTGTGAGTATAGGTTGAGCTGGGTATCCACCTTGATGCCATTGGCCTGAGCAATATTAAGACTATTTGTGACAAGAGCATCTATAACCAGATTACCGGTGTTAACCCTCTGATAGGCTCCTTCGATTTTATTTAATGTGACCTTAATATGTTCACTTGCCTCAGCTAATTCATTTCTCTTGATACATTCGTCAATATACAAGAACTGTTGGTGTGTGTCGTGAATGATTCTTTTCATATTTTTAAAGCTGTGAACCGTTTTTTCGTAGTTAGCATCTTGGTAGTCCATCTGATGTTGTAGTTGAGCATTTTCATGCATTAACTGGAATTTTTCAATGACATTATCGAAGATGTATATGATAAAAACATTTAAGGAAATAAAGCCAATAATAGATACAAAATAATACATATTCTTTTCACTATAAACAGATAAAACATTGACCTGGTATATACTTATAATAGGAACGATTAGAAATAAAATGTAATAACGGGCATGCAAAGGGAAGGTTCTGCGTTTGGCAAATAATCGTATAATCTGAATGACAGCAAACATGATAATACAGCTGAGCAACATAACCTTAGAAAATATCAAGTGATCTTGACTGCTCAAATGGCTAAGGTTGCTAACTTTAACAGAGTCTACAGTATATAAAATATAAAGAGATATAAAATTAACGATGGTGATCAACACAGCATAAAGGATGGAAAAAATGATCTTTGTCTTTATTTCCACAGTATAAGACTGGGCCAAGCTAAATATGACAAATAACGCCAAAATGGAGGAAAACGTAGGAGACAGATAAACACTTAAATATAAAAAATTCAGCAGCCCGAAAATAATGAAATACATCATTCTGTTCGGCTTTCGACTGGACTTATCAAAAACCGAGTTGAAGTAAAAATTCACCTGAAAGCACATCACCAAGACAACACATAGGTTAAGAAACAGGTAGTTATATTCCATCATATTAATGCATCTTCATGATCATAAATTTGGTATATAGATCTTTAACTTCTTTTATTTTAGAACGTCCAATAGGCAACTTCACATCATTTGACATCAGAACATCACCGCCAGCAAATTTTTTGACATGAATTAAGTTTATAATAATCGAACGATGAATTTGCAGAAAATTATATTCCTTTAATGCTAAAGCATAATCTGAAAGAATCCCTTTGCTATCATAGGTTTGTGTAGAGGTTACAAAATGCAGTTTGTTTTTTATGGTCAAGCTTTTGACCACTTCAATACTAATGATATCATCATATTTTAAAAGCACTTCTTCATAAGCTGACTTGATGATAACGAATTTTTTATCAAGAGATTGAAAATACTGACACAGTTTTATCATTTTTTCTTCAAAGATATGGGAAGCAATCGGTTTTATTAAGTACTGAAAGGTAACTACGTCAAAGCTTTCTAGCATATATTCGGGATAGCTCGTTAAAAAAATGATCTGTTCATCAAGGTGATGTAAACTCCTTATTTTTTGAGCTGTTTGAATTCCGTTCATGCCGTTCATTTCAATATCCAATATTAAGATATGGAATGGCGATTCATGGTTTAAATAATGAGCTACCAGCTGTTCTCCAGAGTTGAATAACTCAATTTTAAATTCTATATTTGTTTTGATGGATAAAGCAATCAGCATATTTTTAACAAGCTCTCTTTGCTTGTACTCATCATCGCAAATAGCTACTCTATACATAAATGCCATACACCTCTTCCCCATTGCATGTTGCGTGGAATTATAGTCTGAACAGTATACAATATTTTAATATTCTATACATAGCTTTTGGATAAAACGCAAATTCAAATCCCTTAAATGCGAGTTATTGTGTAAGAGCACAACTTGTGATTTATTAGGAGGGTAGGAATTGATGTATTAGCAGAGCGACGACTTTCACACATAAGCCTTATTGGAGGAATTTATGGAGAACAAAAAGTATAATTAATCAATTCATCTATCTGGATATTATAAAAATTAGTAAGCAAAGTAATGTAAGTGTTAAAGAAATTAAAGCCTTATTTGCTAAAGCCGATACTAATTACCTTAAACTTTACTTAGAGCAGAAAAATGAAGAAATTTATAAAGAAATAAAGAAATTAGAAGAACTTAATAAACGAATAGAAATATTAAGGACAGCTATTCATTCATCTGAAGATGAACTTATGAACAATGGATTTAACATTCAGACATTTGAAAACAGATCCTTTTTAAGTTTACCTACTCAAGGTGGACTGACTTTTAGCTTAAAGTTTGTATTCATAAATAAAATTTGTATTTTCGAGTTTGCCGATAGGTAGATTAAATACAGTTACCGCTTCATCAAGACGGACAAATCCATTATGGTCATAGAATCCATAGTTACTCATTGTGTCTGTATACACATAAATTTTAGTTGCTTTTGTATCTCTTAAGTAAGAGATGAGTTCATTGAATAATTTTTTCCCTATCTTTTTTCCTCTACATTAACTTGCTGTATGCCTCATTAGTCATAGAGGTGAGTTCAACAAATACTTTTCGTTCTATGTCATTTAGATTTAAGAGTTGTAGTAATTCACTTGTATAATCTTCCTGAAGCATTCTATAAGATGTTGTTTCACCAACTCTTGAACCAAAAATTACACCAATGACTTCTCCATCTAATGTAGCTACTCTTCCAAAAGTACTTTTATTTATTATTGGACTTATGAACATCATTGTAACTGCTGCATTTATCACGCCCTCATCCTCTATAAAATCCTTTGCGTTCCAAGTATCCGCAATAATTGCTTTAATAGGTTCTATATCTTTTTTTCTAATGTCTCTAATAACTAAGTTGATTTTGATTCCTTCTTTTAATTGATTAGCTTACAAATTGAGTTTAATGTATCCCCTAATGGGGAGAGTCAAGTATTTAATGCAATGCTTTTTTTCAACTAACCGTTTAAATAGTTATGTTAGACTGGTGAGAACCAAAAAATGCCGGACTCTATTACAAGGAGTCCAGCATTTTCAGGTGAAACTCATATAAATCTTTATGTTCAAAGGAAATAATTGATTGCTTTATGGTGCTTATATTTTCTGAGCTATTGAGGGTATTTCAGTACGACTCAAGCCAATCTAACTCAAAATCAATCAACAATACACCTGTTATAGAAATACTTAATTACTTAGAGAAAAATTATATGACTTGTACTTTAATTTCCACAGCTAAGCATTTCAATTTTCATCCAAACTATCTAAGTAATTTAATTAAAAGAACTACCAATAGATCTTTCTCAGAAATTATATTACTTCAAAAGTTAACTAGAGCATCTATCTTACTTGAAAAATACTTAAATCCTATTTATGGGATTGAAAACGAAATAGGTTATAACACCAAAAGAATTTCGAGATAATTCTATTTCTAAATCTATTCAAAAATTTAAGTAAAATCACTTATTTTTTTGCAGTTTTTCATAACATCATTATGTTAACTAAAAAATCCCCTAGCGGGTCTATTCAGCTATCTCCCCCTGAACACGCAAAAGCAGCCCTACAGGGCTGCCTCTTCTGCTGTAATCATACTAATTGCTCGTATATTTTACCCAGTCATATTCGGCATACAACGGATTGACTCCGTTATATGGACCTAACCAGCTATCTACTCCGGTGCCATTCCATAAATTCATCATAATTTGGCCTGGCGTTTTCGGTATGTTCGTAGTTGCCGTATGCTTTAGAACCCCGTCAACATACCACTTAATGTATCCTGGCTGCCAATCGAATGCATAGGTGTGGAAGCCACTTGATGCATCAAAACCCAGATCGACAACCTTCTCATGACCACCGACCCCGTTTGTATAATAGTTAAATTGCACTTTTGTTGTGTCTTTTCCTAAAAATTCAATATCTATTTCATCCCATTGCGTGCCATTAGCAGGTCCCGTATATGTGAAAAAGGAAGATACGATTCCTGTATTTTTAGCAGGCTTCATGTTGACCTCGTATAAGCCATATCTGTAAGTATTCTTCGAACGATACTCTCCACCGTCAAATTTATTATACGCAGAACTCGTTAAGCTAAGCTTCATTTTGCCATCGTTAGTAAAATTGACATTATTGGCACGCCAAGTGCAATTAAACATGTCCCCATTGGAATATCCATCTGCCTTTTGCCATGTACTCGGATTATAATAACTTAATGGTTCCCAGAACACATTCGCCGCAAAAGCGCTTACCGAAAAAAACAGAGAAACTATACCCGTGATCACCAGTGTAAACCAATACTTCTTCTTCATAAATACACCTCCAAGAATAATTTCAAATATGAACAAAGTTGTGGAATACGTTTCCAGCAAACGCGATACAGTCTGCCGAAAACCAATTAATAGAGCATTTCACCCGCCGATTGCGCTCGTTTGGAATAACAGGCGGATCTCTCGATTTTACAAAAGGTCCAGAACAACTACTGTTTCGACGAGCGATCATAATGAAAATTCAATGAAATCCACGTAGGCATCCCAAGTGCCGTCATCGCTCGTCAAGGTGAGTTTGATCTCCTGATCTCCGATAGCGTGAGTAATATTGGACAAGGTTTTGACAGTTGGTGTTTTACCTGTGAAATTGAAGGAACCTACAGTTGTTCCTCCAATAACCAAGTCCACCTTGGCCGTACCAGCATTGCTTGAAGCCCCCCGCACTGAGATATTATGCGTAGGGTTGGCAAAATACTGTGAATATGAAGCGTAGTCAGCATTGGCATACAAAGCGACCCCCTCAAACGGTGCGCTGATCTTGCCTGCATGAGTGCCGCCAATATTCATATTCTCGGCTTCAACCTTTGTTACCGTATTTTCCCCCGTGTTGGGAGTGAATTGCCAGGCATCCAAATTCAACAGATTACCGTTACTTGACCCGGTAAACACCAGATAAACGTTGTGAACTCCTGTTGCATTATTGATCGTGGTCTCTACTTCTCTCCAGGTTTGCATACCTCCAGTTGATGGCACTTTCAAGGAACCGACTAGAGGACCTGTTTCACTGTCAAGCCGTACTTCAATATTGCCACCGACATTTGTGGCCACATTAGCTTTGAACGTCTTCGCTCCGGTAGAGCCAAAATTAGCCTTTCCAACAGCGATCCAGTCCCCATTATGGATGTTGGTCACATTCAGATTGCCAATCGGGCCGCCGCTGGCTTGCGTGGGTTCGGTCGCAATGCCTGCTTGCCAGGCAATGGTCTCCGCTTCAACTCTGGTATACGGGTTCATATTGGATAGCTGCGCGATTCCTGTCATATTCCCTTGCACCTCAGAGATGCTTCCGTCCTCCTTGTGCACCAGCTTATTAATATGCGGAGAGCGATAGCCTTTTCCATCTCCAATTTGAGCTTTGCTGACCGTTTGGGCATGGTATACGACATACCATTCATTCTTGAAATTAAATACAGCATGGTGGTTGTTGCCGCCAACGCCGAAGAACGTATACGGATTTTTCAGGAAATGACCTTTATAAGTGAAGGGACCCATCGGGTTGTCGCTAACCATATAGCCGATTTCACCAGCAGGGTACTGTGGAGGGTGTGTTCCGGCAAAGTTGATACAGTACGAATAGTAGTATTTGCCGTTGTACTTATGAATACCGGAATCTTCAAACAGGTAAGGAGCATCTATAGTGGTGGCACTTCCAATAACGCTTGTCATATTTGCGCCTAATTTGATGACTCTGGCGGTTTTCGGATTTGCAATGGAAGCCGGATCGGATTCATTAGGAATTCCGCCACCGCTATACAGGTATCCCGTGCCATCATTATCTACCAGTACAGCCGGGTCAAAAAGCCAAGTCACGCCAGCCATCCCAGGTGTACTATGTGTCACAAGTTCTTTGCCAAGGGGATCTGTCCAAGGTCCGATAGGCGTGTCCGCTGTCAGGACACCAATACCTGCTCCCCCATTGGCGAAATATAAAAAGAACTTGTCTCTGCCATTTATTTTTTTATGCGCAACTGCTGGAGCCCAGGAGTTAGAGGCCCATTTGGCAATGCCTCTTCCACCGTTTTTGTTGTTGGCACCTGCGACTGGTATCGTTCCGTGATCCGTCCAGTTCACCATATCTGTGGAGGATATGACCTGGATACGATCCAGCTTACTAAAGTCGTTCTCTTTAATCGATCCATCCTTGTTATACACGTACGTATCACTTGACATGTAAATATACACTCTTCCATCATATACCAATGAATACGGGTCAGCTCCCAATTTGTGATCCATTAGAGGATTGGAATTTCCAGGTAGTTTAGCCAGTGGTCGATTGGCAGCATCTACATTTAGCATGGGAAAGACACTCAGCAATAAAGCGAAGGAAAGAAATAAAACTAGACATTTTCTAATCATAACATAACCTCCGTTTTTTATATGGTCTAAAGCCGAGCTATCCGTAAATATATCAAATTTATGGATATGCTCAGACCTTTACCCGTAAGGAGAATGACGTGAAGAATGGTAAGAGATAGAATTGTTTTGAAATCGCTTACAAAGTATTGTTTGGAAACATTCTACAAGAGGAGTCACTAAATACTTATCTCTGTCCTTATGATGTCAGTATTAATTTAATAAAATATAGAAATATAAAAAATTGAGTATTAATATGTAATTGGATATAAAATAATGGATTTATTTGGGATAATCATACCATACTCTATCAAATATAACAATATCATTCTAATTTAAAAAGAGCACACCAAAAGGGATGTAACCTTGAATTTGATTGTAGCCGGGCAAATTAAAGGCAGACTATCTGGTAGGATTAGTGAGCAAAAGCTCGTCTGCCCTACTTGGCTTGATTTTGTTCATATTAAGAGAAATTGCAGCACCGGTAAACGGAATTGTGGTGGGCAATCTGCAATTTACATGGGGTTGGTTATTGCATAAGGTCCCTAGGGTTTTATCATTTATAAATAGTCCAGATCACAAGCCTGGATCGTTGTAATATTAGAAAAAATACTTAGCAGGCAAGGACAATCGGACGGAGCCGCTGCCCTTGCCTGCTAAGTGAAATCATTTTTTTTAGAAAAATGAAAACTAATTTAGAAAATAAAATCGATGGAATCGGGCGAGAAGCCTTCTGCTTGCTCGTCCGAGTTTACCTGAAGATCGCTTAATAGCAAATCTGGATTGGCTCCAACCTGTGACAGGATCGTTATCAAATCTCCGGTTAATCGTTCAATAGCATCTGCGCCAAACAGCTTCGTGCAATATTCAAAGGAACCCTTGATCTGCCCGTCTTCACCACTCATAGACAAGGTCAAATCGAATTTGGAGGTCCTGTGTTCCTTAACATAAGGACTAAAGGATAGTGTTTCAAGTTGCGCTTCCTGCGACTCCGTATTTTCCAGTACAAACACAGTGTCAAACAACGGGTTACGGCTTGCATCCCGCGCTACATCCAGCTTTTCCACCAGTTCTTCCAGTGGATAATCCTGATGCTCGAAGGCTTGCAGCGTACGATCTCTGGCTTCCAGCAAGTAGTTATGGAAAGTTTGATTGCCCTGCGGCTGGTGCCGGATGGCTAGTGTATTGACGAACATGCCGATCAGCGGCTCCAGTTCAGGTAACAAGCGGCCTGCTACCGGCGTACCGATGATCAAATCATCCTGACCGCTGTATTTGGACAGCAAAACGGTGTAGGCGCTCAATAGCACCATATACAATGTGCTTCCAGTCTGTGCCGCTATCCGGTGCAACTGCTCGGATACATTCGGGGCCACGGTAAACTCATACATTGCCCCCTCGAAGCTGCGAACAGCAGGTCTAGGATAAGCAATCGGCAGATCCAGTACCGGTAATTCCCCTGCTAAATGCTCCAGCCAGAACTGTTCCCGGCGCTGGTAGGACTCACGCTGCATTTCCTGCTGCTGCCACACCGCATAGTCCTTGTACTGAATTGGCAGCGGCTCCAAGGCCTGTCCCTCGTACAGTTGTCCCAGCTCCTGCACGATATTGTTAGACGATACCCCGTCTGAAATAATATGGTGCATGTCGTACATCAGGAGATGGCGCTCGGGTCCGGTTTGAATAAGACGGACACGCAGCAGCGGTGCCTGCCGAAGATCGAAGCTGCGTACAAAGGACTCGATATACACTTCCGCTTCGGACTCACTGGCCTGCAGGCGTTCTACGACAAACTCCACTTGATCGTAAATCCGCTGAACAACCTCGCCGTCCACCATTTCAAAGGAAGTTCGCAGCGTTTCATGACGGGCTACTAACTGACGGAACGCATCCTCCAGTCGATCTGCCTGAAGCGGCCCCTCTACTACTAATACACCCGGCATATTGTAGCTGAGATCCCCACCTTCCAGATGGCTCAAAATATACAGTCGTTTTTGCGCTGAGGAGACAGGATAGTAAGACTGTTTCGTCGCAGCAGGGATCACCGTATAGGTGTCTGTCCCGTGCGTTGCGATGAGCTGGGCTTGCTGCTCAATCGTAAAGTGCTGGAACACCTCACGCAGTGTAATCCGACTGTCCAGTTCCTGATGGATTTTAGCCACCAGCGTCGTTGCCCGCAGGGAGTGTCCACCCACATCGAAGAATGAGTCGGTGACGCCTACGCTGGACAGCTTCAATACATCCTGCCAGATTTGCGCTAACTTGGCCTCCAGCGGCGTCCGCGGCGCAACGTACTCCAGACCTCCTTCAAGGCGTGCTTCCGGTGCTGGCAACGCCTTCCGGTCGATTTTCCCGTTTGGCGTCAGTGGGAAACGATCCAGCTGTACCACATACGTCGGGATCATATAATCCGGCAGCTTCGGCTGCAGCGCATTCCGCAGTTCCGGTAAACTCAGCGACTCCGAAGCTACGATATAGGCACACAGATCCTTGTGTCCGTCTTCGTTTTCCCAGGCTGTGACCACGGCTTTTTGAATGCCGTCCACGGTCAGCAGCTGCGCTTCCACCTCGCCCAGCTCGATCCGATACCCCGAATTTTCACTTGGTGGTCGATCCGGCCCAAATACTCGATACTGCCATCCGGCAGCCACCGTGCCAGGTCGCCCGTTCTGTACATCCGGTTTGCGAAAGTGCTGTCCGCTTGATCAGCGGCAGTCGCATCAGCGAACGGATTCGGAATAAACTTCTCAGCGGTCAGTTCCGGCAGGTTGAGGTATCCTCGTGCGATACCTGCACCTCCGATATAGAGCTCACCCGCGATACCGATCGGCACCAGCTGTTGCTGGTTGTTCAGGATATACACTGCCTGGTTCGCTATCGGCGTTCCGATGGATACCGTATGCTCCCCTTTTTCCAGCAGTACATGCAGAGACTCTACATCTTCAATCGTATAAGCCGTCGCATCTACCGTCGTTTCCGTCGGACCATACACGTTCGTAATGACCGGACGATACCCGGACCACTTGTGTAGGAACACCTTTACCAACTGCACGGATAAGGCTTCGCCCCCGATCAGGTAATGCTTCACATCCGGCGCTTCGGTCACGCTGACGCTTTCGTTTAAAATATGCAGATGCGCTGGTGTGCCGTCCGACAGGTCGATCCGGTGCATACGGTAGTACGCAATCAAATGCTCCCCGCTCAGGCTGACGTCACGGGACACCACATGCAAGGTGTGGCCTAACAGCAAGCTGGCAAAGATTTGCTTCACCGAAGCGTCAAATACAAAGGCCGACAGCCATGCGATGTGAAGCGGCTGATCATACCGGCTGTATACGCGCTCGTATAGAGCCTCTACCAGATTGCTGACACTGCCCTGCTCGATCATGACCCCTTTCGGCTGACCGGTTGTACCTGACGTGTAAATCATATAGGCCAGGTTGTGCAGGCCGGAGACAGGAACCAGGTTGCTTGCATCCTGTTCTCCCAAGTGAGCTTGAACGCCCTCATCGTCCAGAACTACAGCTTGTATTGCTACCGGCAGTCTGAGCGAGAGAGTGGCAGCTCTGCTTGTAATCACGACTGGTGCCCCACTGTCTTGGAGCATGTAGTCAATGCGCTCCTGTGGATACATCGTATCCATTGGCACATACGCGCCTCCGGCCTTCAGTACCCCCAGAATGCTCACCAGAAGATCCGCAGAACGTTCCAGCAGTACGCCTACTGGTTGATCTGCTTCAACCCCTTTCGCCCGTAGCACACGGGCCAACCGGTTCGCCTGCTCATTCAGCTCAGCGTAGGATAGCGCCATGTCCCCAGACACCACGGCTATCCGCTCAGGGCTGTTTTTCGCTTGCTCTTCAAAACGCTCGCTGAGCGACAGGCCTTGGAGTGTTCCACGCACGCTATGTGCATTCGGATCATTGAATACCTTTAGAATCCGCTTGGTTTCTTCTGTCGTAATGAGCTCCAGCTCACCCAGCTTCGCATCCGGGTTCGCTGCCACGGCTTCGGCTAAGCGAATAAAGTGACGTGTCATCCGTTCAACGGTTTCCCGTTGATACAGCGCAGTTGCATACTGCAATCCGAACTGGATGCCTGCCTCTTCCTCTCTGGCTTCCAGCGTCAAGTCAAACTTCGCTGGCGTTTGCTCCAAGCCATATGGACGGAAGCTCAGGTCTGCCAACTGTAGTTCGCCTTCTTCGGTCGTTTGCAGGGTAAACATCGTATCGAATAGCGGATGGCGGCTCATATCCCGCTTCACATTCAGCTTTTCCACCAGCTCCTCAAATGGATAGTCCTGATGCTCGTAGGCTTGCAGGGCGCGAACCTTCACTTCTTCCACGTAGCTGCGGAAGGTATGTTCTGCTGTCGGATAGTTCCGCAGTGCCAACGTACCGACGAACATGCCGAGGATCGGCTCCAAATCCGCATGCGGTCGTCCGGCAATCGGCGTGCCGACGACGATGTCCTCCTGGCCGCTGTATTGGTGCAAGAGGGCGGTATACGCCGCCAGCAACACCATATACAGTGTAGAGCCTGTGTTCGCCGCCAGTTCTTTCAGACGCTCGCTTACTTCGCGTTCCAGCCCAAACACCACGGTATCGCCTGCCGTACTTCGCACCGCCGGACGGGCAAAGTCTGTCGGTAGATCCAGCACAGGCAGTTCACCCCGGAAGGTATCGAGCCAGTAGGCTTCCTGACGCTGCATCCATTCCTGATGGGCTTCGCTTTGCTGCCATACGGCATAATCCTTGTACTGTATCCGCAGTGGCGGTAACTCTTCACCGTCGTACAAGCGGACAAATTCATTAGTCAGTACCCCCATGGACACGCCATCCGAAACGATGTGGTGCATATCGAGCATAAGCAGATGTTGAGATTCCTGCTCTACTCCCTGGACGCCTAGATCCACCAAGCCTACTCGCAGCAGCGGCGCAGCTTTGAGATCAAACGGACGGACAAAGCGACTCACCAGCTCATCCACTTTCTTGCCGACCCTCGTGTCTGTATCCGTAGTCGCACCCTCTGCTTGTACCTTCGTATATTCCACCTCGAACGGCACCGTGTCCTCAACCCATTGCATCGGCTCACTGTCGATCAGGTCAAAGCGGGTGCGCAAGGACGCATGACGGGCGATCAGTTGACGGAATGCATGTTCCACCCGCTTCACGTCCAGCGGACCGCTCACTTGCAGTACCGACGGCATGTTGTAGTTCACATCATGCGGATCGAACTGATGCAGCACATACAGTCGTTTTTGCGCTGAGGACAGGGGATAGAAGCTGCGCTCTTCCGTTACCGGAATGGACGCATACGTCACTTGATCCAGCTGTTCCAGTACAACGGCCAGTTGCTCAATCGTTGGTGCTTCAAAAATACTGCGCAGTGGAAGTGGCTTGTTCAGCTCTTTGTGAATCTTCGAGGCCAGTGTCGTTGCCCGCAGCGAATGACCGCCAATCTCGAAGAAGTTTTCCTTCACACCGACCTGAGTGAGACCCAGTACATCCTGCCAGATTTGCGCCAGCTTCACTTCCACCCATGTCCGAGGTGCAACATAGTCGCCTCCATTTTGCAGGCTGCCCTCTGGTGCTGGCAGGGCCTTGCGGTCGATTTTACCGTTCGGTGTCAGCGGCATTTGTTCCAGCTGTACCAGATAGGAAGGGATCATGTAACCCGGCAGCTTCTGGCTCAAAGCGCTGCGTAGCTCACTTGCGACAACTTCCTCATCGGCGACCACATAAGCGCAGAGCTGCTTTTGCCCTTGCTCATCTTCCCGTGCGATGACTACAGCTTCTCGCACTGCCTCCAGCTTCAACAGCTGCGTTTCTACCTCGCCCAGTTCGATCCGGTAGCCCCGAATTTTCACCTGCGCATCGATCCGCCCCTTATATTCCAGCGAACCATCCGCATTTAAGCGTACCATGTCGCCTGTGCGATAGCAGCGTTCTCCGCTACGGAACGGGCTGTCGATGAACTTTTCGGATGTCAGGTCCGGACGGTTGCGGTAACCACGTGCTACCCCGTCACCGCCTACCAGTAGTTCACCCCATACCCCCACGGGCTGAAGCCGCATCGAACGGTCCACAACATACGCTGTCGAATTATGGATTGGTCTGCCAATTGGCACCGATTCCGATTGTACACCGGTGATCGCGTGTACTGTGGAAAAGGTCGTATTTTCAGTAGGGCCATAGATGTTACTGATTCGCAGGGACGGATGGGCCTCCAGCACCCGGTTCATATGTGGTACGGACATCACATCACCACCAACCAGTAGCTCCCTTACCCCCTCGAACAGCGCCAGATTCTGCTGGGACAGCTGGTTAAAGAGCGGTGTGGTCAGAAACATCGTGGTAATGCCATGACTGCGGACAGCTTCCTTAAGCTTGAGCGCGTCCAAAATGACATCCTGACTCACTAACACTAGCTGTCCACCGTTTAATAGAGCTCCCCAAATTTCGAAGGTGGATGCGTCGAAAACAATCGCGCCTGTCTGCAAAATGCGCGTGTCAGCATCCAACTGCGCGTAGTTTGTATTTTTCACCAAACGCACAACATTGCGATGCTCTACCATGACACCCTTCGGCTGCCCCGTCGTACCCGACGTATAAATCACATACGTTAGATCGTTCGGACCGGACAACGGCTCCAGATTGGAGCCATCCTCGTGATGCACACTCTCTGCCCCATTCAGCACCAGCACCTGACCGTCGAAAGCTACTTTGTCCACCAAGTGGCTTTGCGTCAACAACAGCTCTGCTCCCGAGTCATCCAGCATATAGCGGATACGCTCCTCTGGATACGTCGGATCGATTGGCACATATGCGCCTCCGGCTTTCAAAATGCCTAACATACCCACAATCAAGTCTACCGAACGCTCGGTCATCAGACCCACCAGATGATCCTTGGTCACGCCTTGACTGCGCAAGGTACGAGCCAGACGATTCGCACGTTCATTCAGCTCGCGATAGGTCAACTGCTCTCCTTCGAAGTACAATGCTGGCTGTTCCGGTGTCTGCACGGCTTGTGCTTCGAACAAACCATGAATCGTTTGCTTGCTTGGATACTCAGCTGCTGTATCTCCCCATACACGGAGAATTTGCTCGCGTTCCTGCTCGCTTAACACATCCAGCTCCTGCACTTGAATGTCCGGCTGCGCTACCACCTGCTCCAGCAGCTGTACCAGATGACCCTGCGTCCGTTCCACCGCTTCCCGATCATATAACTTCGCATTGTATTCGAATCGGATTTTCATCGCTTCCTGCGGCATGACGACCAGATTGAAATCATAGTTGGTTTGTTCAATCATCCCTGCATTGCTGATGACAAAATCCGATTCCGCACCTTCGCCAAGCTGCTCGACCTGCTCCTCCACCGGATAGTTTTCAAACACGATAATGTGGTGGATCAGCTCTTGCTTTTGCTCGGTCAAGGCTTGAATTTCATACAGCGGATACGTTTCATAATCTTGAGAAGCCAGCGCCTGCTGCTGATTTGCCCTGATCAGGTCGGCAAAGGTGTCCTCAGCCTTACTACGGATACGAATTGGGATGGTGTTAATGAACAAGCCCACCATATTTTCGATACCTGAAATATCTGCCGGGCGACCCGATACTACGCCACCAAAGACGGCGTCGTTACTACCGTTGTACTTTTGAAGCAGTAAGCCCCATGCCGTTTGTAGGAGCGTATTGGTGGTCACGTGATACTGCTTGGCTACCATTTCCAGGCGTCCTGTCAAATCCTTACCTAGGTCGCACAGTACATGCTCAAATTGTTCACCCTCGGCTTTCGCGCCTACTTTGCCGGTTGGAATCGACGTTTGCTGATCATAGCCCAGCAAATATTCCTTCCAATATGAAGCGGCTGCTGCTACATCTTGAGCTTCCAGCCACGCAATATACTGACTGTATGGAGTAACAGGGGCGAGCTTCGGTGCTCTATGCTCTACCGCTGCAAAGTAAACCTCAAACACCTCATCCGTTACCAACGCCACGCACCAGCCGTCCATTAGGATGTGATGAGAACTCCATACAAAATAATAATCCTCATCACCGGTCCGCAAAATCGCCACGCGCATCAACGCATCCCGGGACAAATCGAATCCAGCTGCCTTGTCCTGGCGAATAAATTCCTGCACATACGCGTCACGTTCCTGATCATCCAAATGACGCAAATCTTCACATCTGAAACCAACCTCTTTATGGCGGAAAATCACCTGTACGGGCTCATCCTGCCAGCCGCTGATGAAATTGGCTCTAAAGATCTCATGCCGCTGCGCCAGTTGATTCAAGCTATCTTGGAAAATATCGGCTTGGAAGCGTCCGTGTAGATCAAAGGTCGTTTGTTCAAAATAAGCCCCTGACGCTGCATCCATCAGACTATGGAACAACATGCCTTTTTGCATCGGTGTCAATGCATATACATTTTCCAGTTCCCCGATGTCACGAGTCCGCTCTACCAACTGATCCAGCTCGGCCAAGGTTACAGGTTTAAGCATCACATCGCTTGGCGTCAGCTCCGGCTGTTTGCGGCCCACGCAATGCGTGATGATTTCCTGCAGGCTGGTTCTGAGCGCTTCAGCTAGCCGCTCCATCGTTTCCCTGCGATATTCCTGATGGCTGTAGCTGATCGTCAATTGCAATTGACCTTCCGAAATCAGTCCGTTCAGATCCAGCGTGTGCGATCTGGCTGCATATGCGCTAAGCTCGGCACCGCTAGAGTAAGGAGACACGCCAATGGATTGATGTTGCATATCCTGATCAAATTGTCCCAAATAGTTAAAGCTGACTTCAGGTTCAGTTCCAAAACGCTCTTGCTCACATGCGGCGGACAAGTATCTCAGTATCCCGTAGCCAATGCCCTTTTGCGGAATCCGGTGGAGCCCTTCTTTCACCTGTTTGATGCGCTGTGAAAGATCTTGCCCTGAGCTCATGTCCAGAACAACCGGGAATTGAGTCGTAAACCAGCCTACCGTGCGCGTAATATCCAGCTCTGGCAAAATGGATTCCCGTCCATGGCCTTCCAGGTTGACGAGTACGCGTTCGATGCCCGCCCAGCGATGAATAGCCATGCCGAGTGCGGTCAGCAGCAAATCATTCATCTCCGTGTTGTAGGCACGATGCGCCTGCTTTAACAACTGCTCCGTTTCCTGAGTGGTCCATGTGACCGTCATAAGCTCGCTGTCTTTATTCAAGGATTGTGGTTGCGGCTGGTCTTTTGGAAGCGGCTCATACGCCCCCTGTTCCACTTCCTGCCAGAAGGCGAGCTCTGCTTCCATTTCTGGACCGTTCGCATAGTGAGACTGTGCCTCGGCCCAGGTACGGAACGAATCCGTTTTGTGCGGAAGACGAGCCGCTTGTCCGTGCAATGCCTGTTCATAGGCTGTCGTAAGATCCTCGAACAAAATGCGCCAGGATACGGTATCCACTACTAAGTGATGAATAGCAATCAATAAATGGTCTCCATCTGGGCAATGGAACAGCCCCAGCTTCACCAGTGGTCCTTCGCTTAAATGAATGCCCGCCTGAATTTCATTTACTTTGGCCTCAATCGCCGCAGACACTTCAGTCTCATGGCTGAAGTCTATACGTTCCAGCGTATACAGCTCGCCCTCACCCACCGCGCGGTTCCAGGCTTCATATCCGTGCTCCGTAGGACGGAAAACGATCCGCAGTGCATCGTGATGGCTAACGATGTGGTCCATCGCTGTGCGTAGCGCTGCCTCATCAAAACTATCCTTGCTATGCAGCATGATGGATTGATTATGATGATGAGCATCCGTCAGGTTCCGCTCAAAGAACCAATGCTGAACAGGTGTCAGCTTCACCGCGCCTACTACTTCGCTTTGATCCGCCAAGCGGGTCACCGATTGGACGCTCAGCGCCAATGCAGACACCGTTGGATGGCTGAACAGGTCTTTCATCTCCAGTCGATAGCCTGCTTGCAGCAAGCGGGACGATACTTGCAGGGCTTTGATCGAATCGCCGCCCAGCTCGAAGAAGTTATCCTGCGTGCCTACGGCTTCTACGCCGAGCACTCCGGCCCATACCGCAGCCAGCACTTGCTCCACCTTCGTACGCGGGGCCACATAGGAGGCTCCTGTATGGATGCTGCCTTCCGGCTCTGGCAAGGCCTTGCGGTCGATTTTGCCGTTGCTGGTCAGCGGAATGGCCTCCAGACGCATCAAGCGTGCAGGCACCATGTGCGCGGGGAGTCCTGCTTCCAGGGCTGCCTGTACTTCCTCGATCCGCAGCTCGGTTTCTCCCGTGATATATCCGCACAAATACTTGTGCCCACGCTCGTCTGTCCGGTCGACGACTACGGCTTGACGCACGCCCGGCACCTGCTGGATCGCGGTTTCAATCTCGCCCAGTTCGATCCGGTAGCCCCGGATTTTGACTTGATAGTCCATCCGGCCAATAAAGTCCACATTGCCGTCCGACATCCACCGCGCCAAGTCGCCGGTGCGATATAGTCGTTCACCCGGTACGTACGGGTTCGCTACGAATTTCTCGGCTGTCAGGTCTGCACGGTTCAGGTATCCCCGTGCCACGCCAGCACCGCCAATGCACAGCTCGCCCAGTACGCCGATTGGCACCGGATTCAGCTGGCTGTCCACGATGTAGAAACGTGCGTTCAGCCATGCCTGACCAATCGGCACATTCCCGCTGCTTGGCAGCTTCGACAGCTCTTCGTCGTAGAAGCTGGAGTCAATGGCCGCTTCCGTAACGCCATAGCTGTTGATGATGCGGATATCTGTGCCAAACCGTTCTTGCAGCACTCGGTAATCCGTCACGCTGCAGCTGTCCGAGCTGGTGATCAGCAGTTCCAGACTGCTCATGTCCAGCCCCTGTTCATGCACATGCTGCATAAACGGTACGATCAGGGCCGGAGTCGATTCGAACACGGTAATCTGATAATCGCGAATCCATCCGTACAGACGGCTTGGATCAATCCGGTCATCTTTTGGACAGATGACCATCGTGCCCCCGTTATAGAGCGTCCGTGCAATATCACCGACGAACACGTCGAAGGAGAAGCTTGCCAGTTGCAGCAGTCGTACCGGGAACTGGTTCAGACGGTAATCCCGGCGATACGCTGCAGCCGTATTCACCAAGCTGCGATGCTCAATCATGACGCCCTTCGGACGTCCGGTTGTGCCAGAGGTGTAAATCACATACGCCAGATCGTGCGGTTCATTGATCGGTTCAACATCCGTCGTATCCCCGGTGTACAGTGACTCATCGTCCAATGCCAGTACGGTATGCAGACGCAACCCTGTTGCCGATTCGGATGCTGCTTCGCTGTCAGACTTCGAATCTGCTGTTCCATTTAGGTTTCCATGAAGAGCACCTGATTCCATCGTTTCAGCGCCAGCCGCTGTTTCCAGCTCACCCTCAGTCTGCCCTTCGACCAAGGCCTGATCGCTTTTCTCCAGCCATGCCTGGGCACGCTCCTGCAAACTGGTTTGCGTGAGCAGCACCGTCACACCGCTATCCTCCAGCATGAAACGAATGCGTTCGGACGGATAGTCTGCATCCAGCGGCACATATGCGCCTCCAGCCTTCCATACCGCCAAAACGCCGACCAGCATGTCTACCGAGCGTTCACTCCAAATGCCGACAATCGATTCGCGTCCGATACCTTCATTTCGCAGTCTACGCGCCAATTGGTTCGCACGCTCGTTCAATTTCCGGTACGTAAGCTGTTGCTCCTCGTACACCACCGCCACGTGATCTGGTACAAGCTGGGCCTGTTCTTCCACGAAGGCATGGAACAAGACATCTGCTTCAGCAGCAACATCCGATACGCCTACATCTCCAAAACCATAGATGATTTGTGCTTTTTCCTCGACAGTTACCATATCCAATGCGGCCAGTGGCTGCTGTGGATGCAGTGTAATGGCACGTACGAGTTCGGTAAAATGCTGCGCAAAGCGCGCGATAGTCTCAGGTTTGTACAGCGCCGTGCTGTATTCCAGACTGCACAGAATGCCTTCTGGCTGCTCTACGGCATCCAAGGTCAGATCAAATTTGGACGTATGATCGTCCGTTGGATACGGCTTGAAGGTCAGCCCTTCCAGCTCGAACTCCTGCTGCTCAAATGTTTTCAGCTCAAACATTGTGTCAAACAGCGCATTCCGGCTCGTATCCCGCGTTACATTCAGCTTTTCAACCAGCTCTTCAAACGGATATTCCTGGTGCTCATACGCACTGAGCGCATGCTCTTTGACCTCTTGCAAGTAGTCCAGGAACGTTTTGTCACCAGACGGATAATTACGGATCGCCAGCGTGTTCAGGAATACGCCTACCAGGCTACTGAGCTCCGCATGTGGTCTTCCGGCAATCGGCGTGCCGACGATGATGTCCTCTTGACCCGTGTATTTATGCAAGAGTGTGCTATACGCTGCAAGCAACACCATGTACAAGGTGGATCCGGTTTGCGCGGCCAGCTGCTTCAACTGCTCGCTGTCCTCCATGCAGATCGCAAACTCAAATCGAGTTCCTTCCAGACGCTGTACAGCGGGTCTTGTAAAATCCGTTGGCATATCCAGTGCCGGAATTTCACCAGACATGGTGTTCAGCCAATAGCTTTCTTGCGCACGAAGACGTTCACTTTGCATATCTGCATGCTGCCAAACGGCATAGTCCTTGTACTGAATACGCAGTGGCGGGAGCTCCTTGCCTTCGTACAATTGAGAGAACTCCTGCACGATAATTCCTTCTGTGACGCCATCCGAAATAATATGGTGCATGTCATAGAGCATAACGTGACGCCCCGGTCCGTTTTCGATCAACTGAACCCGCAGCAACGGGGCTTGTGCGAGATCAAAGGCACGTACAAAGTCCTGTGCGTACTGCGGTGTCTCTTCTTCGCTTGCTTGCACATACTCCACGCTGAATGGGACGTTAGATTCAATCCGCTGAATCACCTCGCCATCCACCATCTCGAATCGGGTTCGCAGGGTTTCATGACGGGCAATCAGCTGGCGGAAGGCTTGCTCCAGTCGCTCTTTATCCAAGGAACCTTCGATAATCAAAGCTCCTGGCATGTTATAGCTAACCTCTCCGCCTTCCAGATGACTCAGCACGTACATCCGTTTTTGCGCCGAGGAAACGGGATAATATTCGCGCTCCTCCGCCACAGGTATGGATACATACATTTGCTGGGTCTGATCTTCACCCATCACCTGTACCAATTGCTCAATCGTCGGATATTGGAAAATATCTCGCAAGGCCAGCTTGTGATTCAGCTCCTGATGGATTTTCGCCATCAGTGTTGTAGCGCGCAGAGAATGTCCTCCCACTTCAAAGAAGTTATCCTGGATGCCTACCCGCTGATGATTCAGAACGCTTTTCCAAATACGTACCAATTGTTCTTCCAGCGGTGTCCGCGGCGCAACATACTCCGTACCTCCTTCGAGGCGCGCTTCCGGTGCTGGCAACGCTTTGCGGTCAATTTTTCCGTTTGGTGTCAGCGGGAATTGATCCAGTGGTACGACATACGTCGGGATCATATAGCTCGGCAGTTTGGGCTGGAGTGTGCTGCGCAGCTCCGGCAAATTCAGCGCCTCCGAAGCTACGACATACGCGCACAGATCTTTGTCTCCGTTTTCGTTTTCCCAGGCGGTGACGATGGCTTTCTCAATGCCATCCACAGTCAGCAGCTGCGCTTCCACCTCGCCCAGCTCAATCCGGAAGCCCCGGATTTTGACCTGATCATCCATTCGGCCGATAAAGTCTACATTGCCGTCCGGCATCCACCGCGCCAAATCGCCTGTGCGGTACAGTCGTTCGCCCGGTACGTACGGGTTCGCTACGAATTTTTCCACCGTCAGGTCCGCACGGTTTAGGTACCCCCGTGCGACCCCGGCTCCGCCGATGCACAGTTCGCCCAGTACACCGATCGGCACCGGATTCAACTGGCTGTCCACGATGTAGAAACGGGCATTCAGCCACGCCTGACCAATCGGCACATGACCGCTGCTTGGCAGCTTCGACAGCTCTTCGTCATAGAAGCTGGAGTCAATCGCCGCTTCCGTGACGCCATAGCTGTTCATGATGCGGATATCTGCGCCAAACCGCTCTTGCAGCACCCGGTAATCCGCCACACTACAACTGTCTGAGCTGGTGATCAGCAGTTCCATGCTGCTCATGTCCAGCCCCTGTTCATGCACATGTTGCATAAACGGTACGATCAGGGCCGGAGTTGATTCGAACACGGTAATTTGATAATCACGAATCCATCCGTGCAGACGGCTAAAATCAAGTCGGTCGTCTTTCGGACAGATGACCATCGTGCCGCCGTTATAGAGCGTCCGCGCCATATCCCCGACAAACACGTCGAAGGAGAAGCTGGCCAGTTGCAGCAGTCGTACTGGGAACTCGCTCAGGCGATAATCCCGGCGATACGCCGCAGCCGTATTCACCAAACTGCGATGCTCAATCATAACACCCTTCGGACGTCCGGTTGTTCCGGAGGTGTAGATCACATACGCCAGATCCTGCGGTTCGTTGATGTGATCAACGTCTGTCGTATCTCCGGTGTACAGTGACTCATCGTCCAATGCCAGCATGATTTGCAGACGCAGCTTTGTTGCCGATTCAGATGCTGCTTCGCTGTCAGACTTCGAATCTGATTTCAAGCTCACGCCTTCATTCAGGTTGTCTCTTTCCATCGTTTCAGCGCTAACTGCCGTCTCCAGCTCACTCTCAGTCTGCCCTCCGGCCAAGGCCTGCCGGCTTTCTTCGAGCCATATCTGCGCATGATCCTGCAAGTTTGTTTGGGTCAACAGCACCGTCGCACCGCTGTCCTCCAGCATGAAACGAATGCGTTCGGACGGATAATCCGCATCCAGCGGCACATATGCGCCTCCAGCCTTCCATACCGCCAATACGCCGACCAACATGTCTACCGACCGTTCACTCAGAATGCCGACAATCGATTCGCGTCCGATACCTTCATTTCGCAATCTACGCGCCAATTGGTTCGCACGCTTGTTCAGTTTCCGGTACGTAAGCTGTTGCTCCTCGTACACCACCGCCACGTGATCTGGTATAAGCTGGGCCTGTTTTTCCACAAAGGTATGGAACAGGGCTCCTGCTTCAACAGCAACATCCGTTACGCCCACTTCTCCAAAACCGTAGATGAGTTGCTCTTGTTCCTCATCGGTTACCATATTCAAAACTGCCAGTGGCTGCTGTGGATGATAGGCAATCGCTCGAACAATTTCCGCAAAATGCTGTGCCAATCGCGTCATGGTCTCCCGCTTGTACAGCACTGTGCTGTATTCCAGACTGCACAGAATGCCTTCTGGCTGCTCTATTGCCTCCAAGCTCAGATCGAATTTGGATGTATGATTATCCAGTGGATAGGAGTTCAAGCTCAGCCCTTCCAGCTCGAACTCCCGCTTCTCCAACGTTTTCAATTCAAACATCGTGTCGAACAGCGCATTCCGGCTCGTATCCCGCGCTACATTCAATTTTTCAACCAATTCTTCAAAAGGATAATCCTGATGCTCATACGCACTGAGCGCATGTTCCTTGACCTCTTGCAGATACTCAAGGAACGATTTGTCGCTGGATGGATAATTACGAATCGCCAGCGTGTTAATGAAGACACCGACTAGATTACTGAGCTCCGCATGCGGTCGTCCTGCAATCGGCGTACCGACTACAATGTCCTCTTGGCCTGTGTATTTGTGCAAGAGTGTGGTGTACGCAGCCAGCATCACCATATACAGGGTAGAGCCGGTCTGGGCAGCCAGTTCTTTCAGGCGTTCACTAACCTCACGCTCCAGTACAAATTCGATCGTATCCCCTGCCGTACTCTGTACCGCTGGGCGAGCAAAGTCCGTAGAGAGGTCCAGTACAGGCAGTTCACCTTGGAAAGTGCTCAGCCAGTACGCTTCCTGACGCTGCATCCATTCCTGATGGGCTTCGCTTTGCTGCCATACGGCATAATCTTTGTACTGAATCCGCAATGGCGCCAGCTCTTCACCGCCATACAAACGGACAAACTCATCAGTCAGGACCTCCAGGGACACCCCATCTGAGACGATATGGTGCATATCGAGCATAAGCAGATGTTGGGATTCCTGTTCTACTCCTTGAATGCCCAGATCCACCAAGCCTACTCGCAGCAGCGGCGCAGCTTTGAGATCAAACGGACGGACAAAGCGCCGCACCAGCTGTTGCGCCTCTATGTTGACCCTTGTGTACGTATCTGTAGTTGTGTCCTGATCTGTATCCGCAATCACATCTTCTGCCTGTATCTTCGTATATTCCACCTCGAATGGCACGGTGTCCTCGATCCATTGCATCGGCTCATTGTCCACCAGCTCAAAACGGGTACGCAACGTCGCATGGCGGGTGATCAGTTGACGGAACACGTCTTCCACTCGTTTCACGTCCAGCGGACCGCTCACTTGCAGCACCGACGGCATGTTGTAGTTCACATCCAGCGGATCGAACTGATGCAGCACATACAGTCGTTTTTGCGCCGAGGATAGTGGATAGAAGCTACGCTCTTCCGTTACCGGAATGGACGCATACGCCACCTGATCCAGACCTTCCAGCACGGCTGCCAGTTGTTCAATCGTTGGTGCTTCAAAAATACTGCGCAGAGGAAGCTGCTTGTTCAGCTCTTATGAATCTTCGAGGTTAGTGTCGTCGCCCGCAGCGAATGTCCGCCAATCTCGAAGAAGTTTTCCTTCACGCCAACTTGCGCCAGGCCCAGCACATCCTGCCAAATTTGCGCCAGCTTCACTTCCACCCACGTCCGCGGCGGGACATAATCGGCCCCGCTTTGCAGGCTACCTTCCGGTGCTGGCAGTGCCTTGCGGTCGATTTTGCCATTTGGACTCAGTGGCATCTGCTCCAGCTGTACAAAGTAGGACGGCACCATGTAGCTTGGTAGTTCCTGCCCCAGCTCACTTCTCAGCTCGCTGGCACTGATTTCTTGCCCCGCGACATAGTAGGCGACCATGTGTTTTTGTCCCGTTTCATCTGCACGAGCCATGACAATCGCTTCTCGTACCGATTCCACTTGGAGCAACTGCGTTTCGACCTCGCCCAGCTCAATCCGGTACCCCCGGATTTTCACCTGATGGTCGATCCGGCCCAGATATTCAATGTTCCCGTCCGGCATCCATCTCGCCAAATCGCCGGTACGGTACATCCGCTCATACCCTGCTTCCCCGCCAGCAAACGGATCAGCTACAAATTTCTCGGCCGTCAGCTCGGACGGTTCAGATAACCTCGTGCTACGCCGATACCGCCGATGCACAGTTCACCTGCCACACCAATTGGCTGCAATTGCTCCGTGCCTTCCTTCACGATGTACAGACGAATGTTTTGAATCGGTTTTCCGATCGGAATAACCGCATATTCCTCTGACGGCTCGCAATCGAAGTACGATACGTCCACCGTCGCTTCGGTTGGCCATACAGGTTGACTAGCTTCGCTCCGGCTAGGCTCGACACGAGCCGCTGGAACCCGCCACATGCTGTGGCGGCAACGCTTCGCCACTGGCAAAGACATGGCGCAGTGTGCCTAGCTTCGCTCGCATCACATCCCGCGGCTGCTGCTTCCACATATCCAGGAACGCATGCAGCATGGCTGGTACAAAGTGCATCGTACTCACGCCATCGCGGGCAATCGTGTCGACGATGTCTTCCGGGTTCTTTTCCCCGCCGACCGACAGCAGGCTTACCTTTGAGCCGACCATCGACCACCAGAACAGCTCCCACACCGACACGTCGAAGGTAAAGGCGGTCTTTTGCAGAATCGTATCTTCCACGCTTAGGCCATACCGATCATGCATCCACAAAATCCGGTTTAGCACGGAATGGTGTTCCACCATCACGCCCTTCGGTTTTCCGGTGGAACCGGAGGTATAGATCACATAGGCCACATGGTGCGGTCCGGCCAAGGGCTCCAGATTCGAGCCATCTTCGTGATAGATGTCCTCACGGTCCAGCACCAGCACCCGGCCGTCGAAACTCAGCGATGCTTGCTCCGCCAGATGCGATTGCGTCAGCACTAGCTTCGCGCCCGAGTCCTCCAGCATAAAGCGGATGCGGTCGGCCGGATATTCCGGATCGATCGGTACATAAGCTCCGCCTGCCTTGAGGATCGCGTAGATACCTACGATCATGTCCAGCGAACGGTGAAGCAGAATGCCCACCGGCTGATCCGGTTCCACCCCTTCCGCACGCAGCGTCCGGGCCAAACGGTTGGCTCGCTCGTTTAGCTCACGGTAGGTCAGCGACTCTTCACCGCACAGTACCGCGACTTGCTCCGGCATGTTCGCGACCTGCTGCTCAAACAGACTGCTTAGTGTCTGATCCTGCGGATAGGCTGCCGCTGTATCTCCCCATACCTGAACGATCTGTGCCTGTTCTTCCGGTGTCACCAATTCCAGCTCATTCACACGGATATGCGGATTGTTCACGATTTGCCCGATGACATGCAGTACATGTCCCTGCATCCGCTCGATCGTAGACCGGTCGTACACATTCGCGTTGTATCTGAACATGATGCGGAAGGTTTCATCCGGCATCACAATCAAATCCAGATCATAGTTCGTCTGCTCAACAACCTCTACATTCGTAATGTCAAATGCAGACGGACGAACTTCACCCAACTGCTCGACTTGCTCCTCTACCGGATAGTTTTCAAATACCATAATGTGATTAATCAGATGCTGCTTCTGCTCGGTCAGCGCCTGAATTTCATACAGCGGGAAGCTGTCATATACCCCGAAGCCAGCGCTTGCTCCTGCGTGTTCCGCATGATTTCGACAAACGTGGCATTTCGTTCACTTTGAATCCGAACCGGAATCGTATTAATGAACAGACCGATCATATTTTCTACGCCAGCAATATCCGTCGGACGTCCAGATACGACACTGCCGAATACAACATCTTCATTGTTATTATATTGCTGCAAAATAACGCCCCACACGCTCTGCATCAGCGTATTGATCGTGACCTGCTGCTGCTTTGCAATCCGGTACATGGCTTCGCTCCACGTTGGATCCAGATCTACCGTTACTTTTTCAGAAACATATTCGCTGGCTTCGCTTGCTGTCGAGGATACCGCATGTTCCCTGCTGTCCGTCACGTGGTCTTTCGATGCAGTATCCGATCCAGGCAGCAACGTCTGCTGTTCAAAGCCCGCCAAATAGTTGCTCCAATACTCTTTTGCCGCACGTTCATCCTGACGCTCTAGCCACTCGATATATTGGCCATACGGTGTGATCGGAGCCAGCTCCGGCTGTTTCTGCTCCAGCAGCGCAAAGTACGTACCAAACACCTCACCCGTAACGAGCGATAAGCACCAGCCGTCCATGATAATGTGATGGAAGCTCCAAACCCAGTGATACGTTTCTTCATCGGTCTGCCATACCTGTACGCGCATGAGTGCATCCGTACCGAGATCAAAGCCCCGAGCCTGATCCTCCTGCTTCAACGCCTGGATATACGCCTGTTGTTCTGCTTTCGGCATTCCGCGTACATCCTTGAAGGACAGATCGCTATCTTTGTGACGGAACACCAGTTGCAATGGCTCCTGACCGTGTCCGGTCTCAAACCGATGGAAATTCGTCCGCAGCGCTTCATGACGCTGTGTCAGCAGATCTAGGCTCTTGCGGAAAACAGCAACATCGAAGCTGCCTTTTTGATCAAACGAGGCTTGCTGGAAGTATGCACCTGAGTCGGGTTCCATCAAGCTATGGAACAGCATCCCTTTCTGCATGGGAGAAAGAGCATACACATTTTCCAGTTCACCCACAGAAGCCGTTTGCTCCGTTAATTGCTCCAGTTGTTCCAACGACAAGCCTTTGAACAAGACATCGCTTGGCGTTAGTTCGCTCCGCTCTTGGGAGGCACAATGCTTGATTACTTCCTGCAAGCTTTCCCGTAGCAGCCGGGCAAACTTCTCTACATTTTGCTGATGATATACTTGGCTGTCATAGCGAATTTCCAAGGTCAGCACGCCTGCTGTAATCATGCCGTTCACATTCAGCGGCTGCTCCAGCACGGTATAACCACTCATCGGTTCTCCGTCCGTATGCGAAGACAGCACGATGTCACTCTGTTCCAAATCCTGATCAAATTGTCCCAAATAGTTAAAGCTGATCTCAGGCTGCAGATTCAAGGAAGGATCGCATTATCCGAAGACATATACTTCAAAATACCGTAACCAATACCCTTATGCGGCACATGACGCAGGTCCTCTTTTACCCGCTTGATGCGCTGCCCTACTTCCGCCTTTCCATCGACATCCAGCAGCACGGGATACTGACTTGTAAACCAGCCCACGGTACGTGTAATATCCATATCTGGAACAATAGCTTCCCGGCCATGCCCCTCCAGATTGACCAGCACACGCTTTTGACCGCTCCAGTTGTACAATGCGCTGCCGAGTGCGGTTAACAGCAAATCATTGACCTCCGTATTGTACGCACGATGTGATTCCTGAAGCAGCAACCGGGTTTCCTGTTCGCTCCAAGCTACGGTCACCGTCTCACTATCTCTGACCCAAAAAGGCTGTCCTGCCGCTTTGTCTCGATCCTTAGGCAGCGATGCAACTTCCATGTGAGCAAGACGCTGCCAGTATTCGCGTTCGTTGTCAATGGCCGGACTGTTCGCATATTGAGACAACCGCTCTGCCAAGCAGAGAACGAATCCGTTTTATAAGGCAAGCGAATCGCTTCTCCCCGAACGGCCTGTTCATATCCAGTCGCAAAATCTTCAAACACAATCCGCCATGAGATCCCATCTATAACCAAATGGTGAATGGCAATCAGTAAATGATCTCCATCCATGCAGCGGAAAAGTCCCAGCTTCACCAGCGGTCCTTCATCCAGATGAATGGAGCTTTGGATGGCATTGGCTTTCATCTCAATTGCGGCTGCCACCTCTGCCATGTTTTGCACATCCGTCAAATCCACAACGTCCAGACTGTACAGCTCGCCTTCGTTCACACTGCGATTCCACGCTTCATAGCCCTGTTCCGTCTGACGGAAGACCATACGCAGCGCATCATGATGCTTCGTCATCTGGGTCACCGTGCGATGCAATGCGCCTATGTCGAAGCCTTCTGCTCTATTCAGCATCACCGACTGGTTAAAATAGTGCGGCTCTGCCGATGCTTGTCCAAAGAACCATTGCTGAATCGGAGTCAGCTTAACACTTCCCGAAACCTCGCCCTGATCGGCCGTACGGCTAACTGGGTGTACATGATCGCTCAGCAGCGAAATGGACGGATATTGGAACAAATCCTTCATGTCCAGCTTGTAGCCCGCTTGCAGCAAGCGGGAGGATACCTGGATTGCTTTGATCGAATCGCCGCCCAGATCAAAGAAATTATCCAAAATCCCGATGTTCTTCGTTCCTAATACAGACTGCCAAATCGAAACCAACGTCTGCTCCAGTGCTGTGCGCGGCTCTACATAATCCGCTCCGCTTTGCAGACTGCCTTCCGGTGCCGGCAGGGCCTTACGGTCGATTTTGCCGTTCGGTGTCAGCGGCATCTGCTCCAGCTGGATGAAATACGAAGGCACCATGTAGTTTGGCAATTCCTCACCCAGAAAGCCGCGCAGCTCCCCAGCGCTTACGTCTCTTTCAGCGACATAGTACGCCACCAGTTGGTTTTGCCCCTGCTCGTCCGCTTGGGCCAGTACGATGACCTCTTGCACGTCTTCCACTTTCAAGATTTGTGCCTCGACTTCGCCCAGTTCGATCCGGTAGCCCCGGATTTTTACCTGATGGTCGATCCGGCCCAAATATTCAATATTGCCGTCTTGCATCCATCTCGCCAAGTCCCCCGTACGGTACATTCGTTCATAGCCTGCTTCACCCGCCGCAAACGGGTTCGCTACAAATTTCTCCGCCGTCAGATCTGGACGATCCAGATAACCACGCGCCAGACCCGGACCGGACACGCACAGTTCACCCTGCTACGCCGACCGGCGCCAAATGTCCATGGATATCCACCATGTATACCCGGTGATTCGGCATAGGACGTCCGATGGAAATGAGTTGTCCTGCCCTTTCATCCTCGGATACCGGCCAGATGGACGTCGCCACCGAGTTTTCGGTTGGTCCATAGCCATTGTAGTACGCCACCTGATCCTTCCACTTGTATACCAGTTCGGTGGATGAGGCTGAACCCGCAGTGAACAGAATACGCAGGCTTGACATCCGCTGCGGCTCCAGATACACCGCATAGGTCGGTGGCAAAGCAGCCACCGTAATGTGGTGATCCGCCATATATTGCTCAAACCGCTTCGTAGTTCAAAATCGTCTCTGTTGTTGGCACATATAACGTAGCCCCGCAGAACAGCGCTTGGAAGATTTCCCAGCAAGCCGCATCGAACGAATAGCTGGCAAACAGCAGTGCATGATCCGTTGTACTAATCTTGAGTGTCTGATCAAAATACGTTTTTCAGATTGCAGAGCCCGTGATGCTCCAGCATAACGCCCTTCGGCTGCCCGGTTGTACCCGACGTATAGATTACATACGCCAAATCGTTTCGGACCAGACAGCGGCTCCAGGTTGGAACCATCCTCGTGGTACACGGTTTGTGCTCCATCCAATACCAGTACTTGACCATCAATAACTGCTTTGTCCATCAGATGACTTTGTGTTAACAGCAGCTTCGCACCCGAGTCGTCCAGCATGTAGCGGATACGTTCCTCCGGATACGTCGGATCAATAGGGACATATGCGCCTCCAGCTTTCAAAATCCCGAAGATGCCCACGATCATATCCACCGAACGCTCGGTCATCAGACCCACCAGCCGATCCTTCGTCACGCCTTGACTGCGCAAGGTACGTGCCAGACGATTCGCGCGTTCATTCAGCTCGCGATAAGTCAGCGTTTCTCCTTCAAAGAACAAGGCTGTCTGCTCTGGCGTCTCTAATGCTTGCGCTTCGAACAAGCCGTGAATCGTTTGCTCGCTTGCATAGGCTGCCGCTGTATTGCCCCACACCTCAACGATTTGCTTACGCTCCTGCATCGTAACCATGTCCAGTTCATGTACACGAATGTTCGGATTCGCTGTCACCTGCTTCAGCAGCTGCACCAGATGACCTCGAATTTGCTCCACACTTTCCCGTTCAAAGGCTAGGGCATTATAGCCAAAGCTCATATGAATGGTGTTTCCCGGCAGCACTACCACGTTAAAGTCATAGTTGGTCTGCTCAACGGACTCGGCTCCTGTGATCGTGAAGCTGGACGCCTCACTACTACCTAATTGCTCAATTTGCTCCTCTACCGGATAGTTCTCAAAAATAAGAATATGATGAATCAAATCCTGCTTAAGCTCCGACAACCCCTGAATTTCATACAACGGATACGTATCATACACATGGAAGCAATCGATTGCTCCTGATGTGCTTCATCACGTCGGAGAATACGCTGTCCACCTGACTGCGGATACGCACCGGAATCGTATTGATAAACAGACCAATGATATGCTCCACATTCGGAATGTCTGCCGGACGTCCAGATACCACACTGCCAAACACGACATCATCGGTGCCATTATATTTTTGCAGCAAAAGGCCCATACGGTTTGCATCAACGTATTGATGGTCACCTGATAACGCTTGGCTATGCGCTGAATACCAGCTGTGAGCTCTGCGCCCAAATCAAAAATCCAAACGCTCCGACTGATACCCCGTCTTACCCTGAATTTTTGCCTGTGGCAAGCGGGACTGCTCCTCATATCCATCCAGAACCTTGCTCCAGTAGCTCGATGCGGCCTGACGATCCTGCTGCTCTAGCCATTCGATATATTGACTGTACGGCGTTACAGGGGCCAGTTCCGGCTGTTTATGAGCCAGTATCGCAAAAATAACTCGCAAACACTTCGTTGGTCACCAGTGACAAGCACCAGCCGTCCATCACGATATGATGGAAGCTCCATACAAAACGGTACGATTCCTCACCTGTGCGCAAAACAGCGACACGCATCAAAGCATCCTGCGCCAGATCAAAGCCTCTTTGCTTGTCTTGGCGCGTAAATTCGAGCATGTACTCGTTTTGCTTCTCTTCCTCCATATCCCGCAAATCCTCAACATACAGTTCGCTGCGCTTATTCCGGTACACGACCTGAAGCGGTTCATCCTTCCAGCCGCTGTAGAAGTTCGTACGCAGTACTGTATGCCGCTGCACCAATACATCCAAACTGGCCGCAAAGGCAGCGATATTAAACTCTCCTCGCAGATCAAAGGAGGCCTGTTCAAAATATGCTCCGATTGCGAATCCATCAGATTGTAAAAGAGCATGCCCTTCTGCATCGGCGTCAGTGCGTATACATTTTCCAGCTCACCAATACGTGCCGCCTGTTCCGCGATCTGTTCCAGCTCTCCAGTCGTCAGACCTTTGAAGGATACATCACTTGGCGTCAGCTGAGGCTGCTTTTGAGCGGCGCAATGCGCAATGACCTCCTGCAAAGCAGATTTTCATTAGCCCCGCCACCCGTTCCAGCGTTTCTTTACGATACTGCTTACGGCTGTAAGCGATCGTCAAGCGCAGCTTACCTTCTGAGATCATCGCGTTCAAATCCAGCGTGTACAGTAACGGTGAATGGGCATCCTCTGTTTCCCCTGCACGGTAGGAGGACAACGTGATTCCACTGTTTTGCAGATCTTGATCGACTTGACCCAAATAGTTAAAGCTGATTTCCGGCTCGGCTGCGATCGTGCCCACTTCATCTGCAGGCAACGCAGAGGACAGGTAACGCCAAGTGCCATAGGTCAGGCCTTTATGCGGAATCCGGCGCAATCCTTCCTTCGTTTCTTTAATTCCGCTGAGCCAGCGTCAGGTTTGCACCTGTATCCAGCAGCACTGGATACAAGCTCGTAAACCAGCCTACTGTACGTGTAAATATCCACCTCTGGCAAGATCGCTTCCCGACCGTGTCCCTCCAGGTTCACCAGTACATGGCCTGCACCTGTCCAGTTGTGCACCGCGGAGTCCCAGCGCGGTCAGCAGCAAATCATTGACCTCGGTGTTATAGGCGCGATGGGCCTGCTTCAGCAGTTGCTGGTTTTTCAGCTTCAGTCCACTCCACCGTTAGCACTTCGCTGTCTGCATTCACGGAGCCCTCGTAGGCAAAATCCTTAGGCAGTGGTGCAGCTTCAGCTTTGACCTGTTCCAGCTGCTTCCAATAGACTTCATCCGATGCAGCCTCAGGACGGTTAGCATAAGAGGATAACTCCCGTGCCCAAGTTTGGAAGGAATCTGTTTTATAGGGCAATCGTACAGGCTCGCCCTGGATCGCCTGCTCGTAGCCTGTCGAGAAATCTTCAAACAGAATCCGCCACGACACCCCGTCCACCACCAAGTGGTGAATGGCGATCAGCAGATGGTCGCCCTCCGCTGTGCGGAACCATCCGAGTTTCACCAAAGGTCCTGCGGACAGGTCCATGCTGCTTTGGATTTCCGTTGCCTTCGCTTCCAGCGCTTCCGCATAAGCGGCCCGTTCACGGTAATCTACCATTTCCAGTGTATATAACGTGCCTTCCTCTACATGGCGAGTCCAAGCTGTATAACCAGCGGAAGTCTGATGGAATACCATACGCAGCGCATCATGATGCTTCACGAGGTGATCCATGGCTTGGCGAATTGCCGTCTCCTCAAAGCCTCCGCGCGATAGAGCATGACCGCTTGATTAAAGTGCTGTGGACGCTCGCGCTCCTGCGCCAAGGAACCAATGCTGGATCGGAAGTAGCGCCGTTTCCCCGCTGACTTCTTCCTGATCTGCCATACGACGGACCTCGTGCATATGCGGTGCCAGAGCTTCAACGGTTGGATACTGGAACAAATCCTTCATGTCCAGCTTATAGCCAGCCTGGAACGCACGGGATGCGATTTGGATCGCCTTGATCGAATCACCGCCCAGATCAAAGAAATTGTCCAGAATACCAACCGTCTGCAGCCCCAGTACCGACTCCCAGACGCTACCAGAGCGCGCTCTTGCATAGTGCGCGGCTCTGCATAATCGACTCCAGTTTGCAGGCTGCCTTCCGGTGCCGCAAGGCCTTGCGGTCGATTTTGCCATTCGGTGTCAGTGGCAGCTGTTCCAGTTGTACAAAGTACGATGGTACCATGTAGCCTGGCAGCTCCCGTCCAGCTCACTTCTTAGCTCGCTGGCCTCGACTACTTGTCCCGACATAGTAGGCCACCATGTGGTTTTGGCCCATTTCGTCCATACGGGCCACGACCACGGCTTCGCGTACCGATTCCACCTGGAGCAGCTGCGATTCGACCTCGCCCAGCTCAATCCGATAACCCCTGATTTTCACCTGATGATCGATCCGGCCCAGATATTCGATGTTGCCGTCCGGCATCCATCTCGCCAAATCGCCGGTGCGGTACATCCGTTCATAGCCTGCTTTGCCTCCGGCAAACGGGTTCTCTACAAATTTCTCGGCCGTTAGTTCTTCGCGTTTCCAATAACCACGGGCTAATCCTTCCCCTGCAATACATAATTCGCCCGGCACACCGATTGGCTGCAATCCCCCATCCGCGTTCATGATATATATTTGGGTATTCGCGATAGGACGTCCGATATTAATTTGATGAGCATGGGTCAGTTCCTGTACAGTCGACCAAACTGTCGTTTCTGTAGGTCCGTACATATTGTAAATGCGAGGACCGTTTATCTTTTGCAGATCTCCCAACAGCTTGGACGGTAGGGCTTCACCCCCGACCATAATTGCCTTCACGCTTTGCAGTGCGTGGGAACCTGTTTCATGACCCAGTAGCATTTGCACCCGCGATGGTGTCATTTGCAACATCTCAATATGATGATGAGTAATCAACTCACCAAGTGCCTGAGGATTCACCTGATGCTGGCGGTCGCCAAGCACAACCGTCATGCCACCGAGCAGAGGCAGGATGGTTTCCAAGACAAAAATATCGAATGAAATGGTCGTCAGTGACAAAATGGTTTGACTCGTTTCAAAGTCAATTGCTTCGCGCATACCTGTAATAAAGTTGAGCACTGAGCGATGCTGGAGCATAACCCCTTTCGGGTTTCCAGTTGAACCAGAGGTATAGATGACGTAAGCCAAATGCTCTGGGCGGGCAATCGCCTCCAGGTTGCTGCTTTCTCCCTGATACAATTCTGCATCCTCAATAAATATTGCATTGGCGTTGCAATGGTGCTCTTCCAACAGATCACGACTGGTCAGAAGCACTGTGGCCTCGCTATCTTCCAGCATGTATTGAATACGAGATGACGGAAATTCGGGATCAATTGGCACATATGCACCGCCTGCTTTTAGAACGGCCAGCAGACCTACGATCATTTCCACTGAGCGATGCACCATCAGGCCGACCAGCTTATCAGGTCCTACACCTGTGCTTGAAGTATGCGTGCCAATGAGTTGGCTCGTTCATTCAGCTCCCGATAAGTCAGACTCTGATGTCCAAACATTAATGCTACCTGATCCGGTGTCTGTGCCACCTGTTCCTCGAACACCGCACTTAACGTCTGATCCTGTGGATAAGCTGTTGCAGTATCGCCCCAAACCTGAATAATCTGCGCTTGTTCTTCCGATGTTATCAATTCCAACTCACTCACACGGATATTCGGATTCTCCACAATTTGCCTAATGACATGCTCGATATGACCCTTGATACGCTGCATTTCGGACCGGTTATATACCAGTTCATTGTATTCCAGCAGGATCGTGATATCCTCGTCAGGCACGACAATCAGGTTAAAATCGTAGTTGGTTTGCTCTGCAATTGCCACATTGGCTATAGATAAGCCTTTATGTGCGTCTGCTTCGCCGGAATCAATCACCTGAGATATCTTTTGCCCGATCGGATAGTTTTCAAAGACCATAATATGATTAATCAGGTCTTGTTTTTGTTCAGTCAGCGCCTGAATATCGTAGAGCGGAAACGTGTTATATGGACCGGAGGTCAAAGCCTGTTCCTGTGTACGCTTTAATATTTCAGCAAATGTTGCATTCCGCTCACTGTAAATGCGTACCGGAATTGTATTAATGAACAAACCGATCATGCTCTCCACGCCTGCGACTTCTGCCGGACGCCCGGATACCACACTACCAAACACATCCTGATTATTATTGTATTTCTGTAAAATAACACCCCACGCACTCTGTAAAATCGTATTAATTGTTACTTTCTGTTGCTTTGCAATACGCTTCAATGCGGTACTCCGCTCTTTACCTAACCCAAAGGTCACCTTCTCCAAAACATAGCCTGTATCCGAACGCCCGTCACTTCCGTCTGCATCCTCATTCTGCACTGTTACAGAAGCCTGCGCTTTCTCACCAAGCAACAAGGTCTTTGCTCATAGCCCGCCAAATAGTCGCTCCAATAGCGAGCCGCTTCCTGCGCTTTCTGCTGTTCCAGCCATTCAATGTAACGGCTATATGGTCTGACAGGTGGTAGTTCCGGCTGCCTGTTCTTCATCAAAGACGAATACGCACTTAGCACTTCTTCCATGACAAGTGACAGACACCAGCCGTCCATCAGGATATGATGGAAGCTCCATACAAATCGGTATGAGCAATCCCCTGTACGGAAGACAGCTATACGCATCAGCGCATCCTTGCCTAAATCAAAGCCTCGAGCTTTGTCCTGAGTCACAAATTCAGCTACAGTGTGTTCACGCCCTCTGGCATCCTCGTAACGGAAGCTCGGATTTTTATGACGATAGACAACCTGCAACGGTTGACCATGCCAGCCACTGTAGAAATTTGTCCGGAAAATTGCATGACGGCTTACGAGCAGCTTCACGCTTTCCTCAAACATGCTCGGTTCAAACTCTCCTTCAAGATCAAACGTCAACTGTTCAAAATACACTTCGGTTTGTGTATTCATCAAACTATGGAACAGCATACCCTTTTGCATTGGCGTTAGCGGTACACGTTTTCCAATTCTCCAACCGTCTTTGTCTGCTCCTTAATCGTATCTAATTGCTCTAGGGTCAGACCTTTAAACAGTACATCGCTTGGAGTCAATTCGGTCTGCTCCCTTGCAACACAGTGCTCGATAACTTCAAGCAGATTGGCTTTTAGTAGGTTAGCCAGCATTTGGATGGTGTCCTTACGAAAGACCTTGCTGTTATATCGAATATCCAGTTTCAGGATACCGTTGGTTACACCCGCGTCCACAATGAAATCGTATTTCATCTCCACCTGATCACTAACGACCGATCCAATCGAGTAAGGTGACATACGGATATCACTGTTTTGCAACTCCTGATCAAACTGTCCGTGATAGCTAAAACTTACCTGTGGCTCGGCAAAAGCTTGATGTTGACCGAGATTCAGTGCATCTGCTTGCTGATCCGTGGCTTGGCCGGATTCACTCAAATATCTCCAGATTCCGTAGCCAATTCCCTTATTCGGAATATCACGCAGACTCTCTTTGACCTGTTTGATGCGTCCCGATAAAGTAAAATCACTGCCGATGTTCAGCCATATTGGATATTGAACCGTAAAGCAACCTACCGTACGAGAAAGGTCCGTATCTGGTAAAATGCCCTCACGTCCATATCCTTCCAAATTGATCAGGCTACGTTCATGACCGGTCCATGTGTACAGCATCATGCTCAAAGCTGTCAGCAGCAGATCGTTCACTTCCGTGTTATATGCGCGGTGCGCTTGCTTCAATAGCCGTTCTGTCTCTTCTTCCGAAAGCTTAACGACCATTTTACCCGTGTCAGCCAAGATAAATTTGCCATCCTGTGCTTGATCTTCAGGCAAGCGTACCTGGTCAGCCAAAGCGGATGCGTTCAGATGCTCCCAATAGGCGCGTTCGCCTTCCAGTGCTGCACTATTCGCATAGGTGTACAGTCTTTGAGACCAGGAACGGAACGAGTCCGTTTTATCCGGTAACTGAAGCACTTCTTGATGGACGGCTTTCTCATAGACTGTGGCTAAATCCTCCAACAAAATGCGCCACGATACCCCGTCTGCCACCAAATGGTGGATGGCTATGAGCAAATGATCCCCATCCGCACAGTGGAACAAACCAGCTTTAAATAGCGGGCCTTCATGCGCATAAATACTGCTTTGAATTTCGCTGACTTTCGCCTCAATCGTCGCACTAAGCAAGGCTTCATCAGTGACATCTCTAAAGTTCAATACATCCAGATGATACAGTTCGCCCTCATGTACTCCCGGTTCCATGCTTCATAGCCTTGCTCCGTCTTGCTGAACACCATCCGTAGTGCATCATGGTGCTCAGTTAGCTTCATGAGCGCCTGACGTAGAGCGGATTCGTCAAAGCCCTGCTTCAGATGCAGCAAAACCGCCTGGTTAAATGGATACGCATGCACTTGCCCTTGTTCTGCAAGCCAGTATTGGGTCGGCGTTAGCGCCACTTTCCCCGTGACCTCGCCTTGCTCGGTCGTTTGCTTGTCCGCTAACCGAAGATGCGGAGCCAGTTCCTTCACATTTGGAAATTTGAACAAGTCCTTCATATCCATCTTGTACCCGGCTTGAAGCAGTCGGGAAGAGAATTGAATCGCCTTGATGGAGTCGCCGCCCAGATCAAAGAAGTTGTCTAAAATACCGACCGTTTGTACGTTCAGAACGGACTGCCAGATTGCTACGAGTGCCCGTTCGGCTCCAGTGCGCGGCTCTACATACTCCGCTCCGCTTTGCAGACTGCCTTCGGGTGCCGGCAGAGCCTTGCGGTCAATTTTGCCGTTTGGACTCAGTGGCATCTGCTCCAGCTGTACAAAGTAGGATGGTACCATGTAGCTTGGCAGTTCTCGGCCCAGCTCACTTCTCAGCTCACTGGCACTGAGTTCTTGCCCCGCAACATAGTAGGCCACCATTTGGTTTTGGCCCGTTTCATCCGCACGAGCCATGACCACGGCTTCTCGTACCGATTCCACCTGGAGCAGTTGCGTTTCCACCTCGCCCAGTTCGATTCGATAACCCGGATTTTTACCTGATGGTCAATCCGTCCCAAATATTCGATGTTCCCGTCTGGCAACCATCTCGCCAAATCGCCTGTGCGGTACATCCGCTCATAGCCTGCTTCCCCACCAGCAAACGGATCGGCTACGAATTTCTCAGCCGTCAGCTCCGGTCGGTTCAGGTAACCGCGGGCTACGCCGACACCGCCGATGCACAGCTCACC
>NZ_CVPD01000002.1:0-115000 GCF_001049835.1 Paenibacillus sp. Mc5Re-14
GCCAAACCGTTCTTGCAGCACTCGGTAATCCGTCACGCTGCAGCTGTCCGAGCTGGTGATCAGCAGTTCCAGACTGCTCATGTCCAGCCCCTGTCATGCACATGCTGCATAAACGGTACGATCAGGGCCGGAGTCGATTCGAACACGGTAATCTGATAATCGCGAATCCATCCGTACAGACGGCTTGGATCAATCCGGTCATCTTTTGGACAGATGACCATCGTGCCCCCGTTATAGAGCGTCCGTGCAATATCACCGACGAACACGTCGAAGGAGAAGCTTGCCAGTTGCAGCAGTCGTACCGGGAACTGGTTCAGACGGTAATCCCGGCGATACGCTGCAGCCGTATTCACCAAGCTGCGATGCTCAATCATGACGCCCTTCGGACGTCCGGTTGTGCCAGAGGTGTAAATCACATACGCCAGATCGTGCGGTTCATTGATCGGTTCAACATCCGTCGTATCCCCGGTGTACAGTGACTCATCGTCCAATGCCAGTACGGTATGCAGACGCAACCCTGTTGCCGATTCGGATGCTGCTTCGCTGTCAGACTTCGAATCTGCTGTTCCATTTAGGTTTCCATGAAGAGCACCTGATTCCATCGTTTCAGCGCCAGCCGCTGTTTCCAGCTCACCCTCAGTCTGCCCTTCGACCAAGGCCTGATCGCTTTTCTCCAGCCATGCCTGGGCACGCTCCTGCAAACTGGTTTGCGTGAGCAGCACCGTCACACCGCTATCCTCCAGCATGAAACGAATGCGTTCGGACGGATAGTCTGCATCCAGCGGCACATATGCGCCTCCAGCCTTCCATACCGCCAAAACGCCGACCAGCATGTCTACCGAGCGTTCACTCCAAATGCCGACAATCGATTCGCGTCCGATACCTTCATTTCGCAATCTACGCGCCAATTGGTTCGCACGCTCGTTCAATTTCCGGTACGTAAGCTGTTGCTCCTCGTACACCACCGCCACGTGATCTGGTACAAGCTGGGCCTGTTCTTCCACGAAGGCATGGAACAAGACATCTGCTTCAGCAGCAACATCCGATACGCCTACATCTCCAAAACCATAGATGATTTGTGCTTTTTCCTCGACAGTTACCATATCCAATGCGGCCAGTGGCTGCTGTGGATGCAGTGTAATGGCACGTACGAGTTCGGTAAAATGCTGCGCAAAGCGCGCGATAGTCTCAGGTTTGTACAGCGCCGTGCTGTATTCCAGACTGCACAGAATGCCTTCTGGCTGCTCTACGGCATCCAAGGTCAGATCAAATTTGGACGTATGATCGTCCGTTGGATACGGCTTGAAGGTCAGCCCTTCCAGCTCGAAACTCCTGCTTGCTCAAATGTTTTCAGCTCAAACATTGTGTCAAAACAGCGCATTCCGGCTCGTATCCCGCGTTACATTCAGCTTTTTCAACCAGCTCTTCAAACGGATATTCCTGGTGCTCATACGCACTGAGCGCATGCTCTTTGACCTCTTGCAAGTAGTCCAGGAACGTTTTGTCACCAGACGGATAATTACGGATCGCCAGCGTGTTCAGGAATACGCCTACCAGGCTACTGAGCTCCGCATGTGGTCTTCCGGCAATCGGCGTGCCGACGATGATGTCCTCTTGACCCGTGTATTTATGCAAGAGTGTGCTATACGCTGCAAGCAACACCATGTACAAGGTGGATCCGGTTTGCGCGGCCAGCTGCTTCAACTGCTCGCTGTCCTCCATGCAGATCGCAAACTCAAATCGAGTTCCTTCCAGACGCTGTACAGCGGGTCTTGTAAAATCCGTTGGCATATCCAGTGCCGGAATTTCACCAGACATGGTGTTCAGCCAATAGCTTTCTTGCGCACGAAGACGTTCACTTTGCATATCTGCATGCTGCCAAACGGCATAGTCCTTGTACTGAATACGCAGTGGCGGGAGCTCCTTGCCTTCGTACAATTGAGAGAACTCCTGCACGATAATTCCTTCTGTGACGCCATCCGAAATAATATGGTGCATGTCATAGAGCATAACGTGACGCCCCGGTCCGTTTTCGATCAACTGAACCCGCAGCAACGGGGCTTGTGCGAGATCAAAGGCACGTACAAAGTCCTGTGCGTACTGCGGTGTCTCTTCTTCGCTTGCTTGCACATACTCCACGCTGAATGGGACGTTAGATTCAATCCGCTGAATCACCTCGCCATCCACCATCTCGAATCGGGTTCGCAGGGTTTCATGACGGGCAATCAGCTGGCGGAAGGCTTGCTCCAGTCGCTCTTTATCCAAGGAACCTTCGATAATCAAAGCTCCTGGCATGTTATAGCTAACCTCTCCGCCTTCCAGATGACTCAGCACGTACATCCGTTTTTGCGCCGAGGAAACGGGATAATATTCGCGCTCCTCCGCCACAGGTATGGATACATACATTTGCTGGGTCTGATCTTCACCCATCACCTGTACCAATTGCTCAATCGTCGGATATTGGAAAATATCTCGCAAGGCCAGCTTGTGATTCAGCTCCTGATGGATTTTCGCCATCAGTGTTGTAGCGCGCAGAGAATGTCCTCCCACTTCAAAGAAGTTATCCTGGATGCCTACCCGCTGATGATTCAGAACGCTTTTCCAAATACGTACCAATTGTTCTTCCAGCGGTGTCCGCGGCGCAACATACTCCGTACCTCCTTCGAGGCGCGCTTCCGGTGCTGGCAACGCTTTGCGGTCAATTTTTCCGTTTGGTGTCAGCGGGAATTGATCCAGTGGTACGACATACGTCGGGATCATATAGCTCGGCAGTTTGGGCTGGAGTGTGCTGCGCAGCTCCGGCAAATTCAGCGCCTCCGAAGCTACGACATACGCGCACAGATCTTTGTCTCCGTTTTCGTTTTCCCAGGCGGTGACGATGGCTTTCTCAATGCCATCCACAGTCAGCAGCTGCGCTTCCACCTCGCCCAGCTCAATCCGGAAGCCCCGGATTTTGACCTGATCATCCATTCGGCCGATAAAGTCTACATTGCCGTCCGGCATCCACCGCGCCAAATCGCCTGTGCGGTACAGTCGTTCGCCCGGTACGTACGGGTTCGCTACGAATTTTTCCACCGTCAGGTCCGCACGGTTTAGGTACCCCCGTGCGACCCCGGCTCCGCCGATGCACAGTTCGCCCAGTACACCGATCGGCACCGGATTCAACTGGCTGTCCACGATGTAGAAACGGGCATTCAGCCACGCCTGACCAATCGGCACATGACCGCTGCTTGGCAGCTTCGACAGCTCTTCGTCATAGAAGCTGGAGTCAATCGCCGCTTCCGTGACGCCATAGCTGTTCATGATGCGGATATCTGCGCCAAACCGCTCTTGCAGCACCCGGTAATCCGCCACACTACAACTGTCTGAGCTGGTGATCAGCAGTTCCATGCTGCTCATGTCCAGCCCCTGTTCATGCACATGTTGCATAAACGGTACGATCAGGGCCGGAGTTGATTCGAACACGGTAATTTGATAATCACGAATCCATCCGTGCAGACGGCTAAAATCAAGTCGGTCGTCTTTCGGACAGATGACCATCGTGCCGCCGTTATAGAGCGTCCGCGCCATATCCCCGACAAACACGTCGAAGGAGAAGCTGGCCAGTTGCAGCAGTCGTACTGGGAACTCGCTCAGGCGATAATCCCGGCGATACGCCGCAGCCGTATTCACCAAACTGCGATGCTCAATCATAACACCCTTCGGACGTCCGGTTGTTCCGGAGGTGTAGATCACATACGCCAGATCCTGCGGTTCGTTGATGTGATCAACGTCTGTCGTATCTCCGGTGTACAGTGACTCATCGTCCAATGCCAGCATGATTTGCAGACGCAGCTTTGTTGCCGATTCAGATGCTGCTTCGCTGTCAGACTTCGAATCTGATTTCAAGCTCACGCCTTCATTCAGGTTGTCTCTTTCCATCGTTTCAGCGCTAACTGCCGTCTCCAGCTCACTCTCAGTCTGCCCTCCGGCCAAGGCCTGCCGGCTTTCTTCGAGCCATATCTGCGCATGATCCTGCAAGTTTGTTTGGGTCAACAGCACCGTCGCACCGCTGTCCTCCAGCATGAAACGAATGCGTTCGGACGGATAATCCGCATCCAGCGGCACATATGCGCCTCCAGCCTTCCATACCGCCAATACGCCGACCAACATGTCTACCGACCGTTCACTCAGAATGCCGACAATCGATTCGCGTCCGATACCTTCATTTCGCAATCTACGCGCCAATTGGTTCGCACGCTTGTTCAGTTTCCGGTACGTAAGCTGTTGCTCCTCGTACACCACCGCCACGTGATCTGGTATAAGCTGGGCCTGTTTTTCCACAAAGGTATGGAACAGGGCTCCTGCTTCAACAGCAACATCCGTTACGCCCACTTCTCCAAAACCGTAGATGAGTTGCTCTTGTTCCTCATCGGTTACCATATTCAAAACTGCCAGTGGCTGCTGTGGATGATAGGCAATCGCTCGAACAATTTCCGCAAAATGCTGTGCCAATCGCGTCATGGTCTCCCGCTTGTACAGCACTGTGCTGTATTCCAGACTGCACAGAATGCCTTCTGGCTGCTCTATTGCCTCCAAGCTCAGATCGAATTTGGATGTATGATTATCCAGTGGATAGGAGTTCAAGCTCAGCCCTTCCAGCTCGAACTCCCGCTTCTCCAACGTTTTCAATTCAAACATCGTGTCGAACAGCGCATTCCGGCTCGTATCCCGCGCTACATTCAATTTTTCAACCAATTCTTCAAAAGGATAATCCTGATGCTCATACGCACTGAGCGCATGTTCCTTGACCTCTTGCAGATACTCAAGGAACGATTTGTCGCTGGATGGATAATTACGAATCGCCAGCGTGTTAATGAAGACACCGACTAGATTACTGAGCTCCGCATGCGGTCGTCCTGCAATCGGCGTACCGACTACAATGTCCTCTTGGCCTGTGTATTTGTGCAAGAGTGTGGTGTACGCAGCCAGCATCACCATATACAGGGTAGAGCCGGTCTGGGCAGCCAGTTCTTTCAGGCGTTCACTAACCTCACGCTCCAGTACAAATTCGATCGTATCCCCTGCCGTACTCTGTACCGCTGGGCGAGCAAAGTCCGTAGAGAGGTCCAGTACAGGCAGTTCACCTTGGAAAGTGCTCAGCCAGTACGCTTCCTGACGCTGCATCCATTCCTGATGGGCTTCGCTTTGCTGCCATACGGCATAATCTTTGTACTGAATCCGCAATGGCGCCAGCTCTTCACCGCCATACAAACGGACAAACTCATCAGTCAGGACCTCCAGGGACACCCCATCTGAGACGATATGGTGCATATCGAGCATAAGCAGATGTTGGGATTCCTGTTCTACTCCTTGAATGCCCAGATCCACCAAGCCTACTCGCAGCAGCGGCGCAGCTTTGAGATCAAACGGACGGACAAAGCGCCGCACCAGCTGTTGCGCCTCTATGTTGACCCTTGTGTACGTATCTGTAGTTGTGTCCTGATCTGTATCCGCAATCACATCTTCTGCCTGTATCTTCGTATATTCCACCTCGAATGGCACGGTGTCCTCGATCCATTGCATCGGCTCATTGTCCACCAGCTCAAAACGGGTACGCAACGTCGCATGGCGGGTGATCAGTTGACGGAACACGTCTTCCACTCGTTTCACGTCCAGCGGACCGCTCACTTGCAGCACCGACGGCATGTTGTAGTTCACATCCAGCGGATCGAACTGATGCAGCACATACAGTCGTTTTTGCGCCGAGGATAGTGGATAGAAGCTACGCTCTTCCGTTACCGGAATGGACGCATACGCCACCTGATCCAGACCTTCCAGCACGGCTGCCAGTTGTTCAATCGTTGGTGCTTCAAAAATACTGCGCAGAGGAAGCTGCTTGTTCAGCTCCTTATGAATCTTCGAGGTTAGTGTCGTCGCCCGCAGCGAATGTCCGCCAATCTCGAAGAAGTTTTCCTTCACGCCAACTTGCGCCAGGCCCAGCACATCCTGCCAAATTTGCGCCAGCTTCACTTCCACCCACGTCCGCGGCGGGACATAATCGGCCCCGCTTTGCAGGCTACCTTCCGGTGCTGGCAGTGCCTTGCGGTCGATTTTGCCATTTGGACTCAGTGGCATCTGCTCCAGCTGTACAAAGTAGGACGGCACCATGTAGCTTGGTAGTTCCTGCCCCAGCTCACTTCTCAGCTCGCTGGCACTGATTTCTTGCCCCGCGACATAGTAGGCGACCATGTGTTTTTGTCCCGTTTCATCTGCACGAGCCATGACAATCGCTTCTCGTACCGATTCCACTTGGAGCAACTGCGTTTCGACCTCGCCCAGCTCAATCCGGTACCCCCGGATTTTCACCTGATGGTCGATCCGGCCCAGATATTCAATGTTCCCGTCCGGCATCCATCTCGCCAAATCGCCGGTACGGTACATTCGCTCATACCCTGCTTCCCCGCCGGCAAACGGATCAGCTACAAATTTCTCGGCCGTCAGCTCTGGACGGTTCAGATATCCTCGTGCTACGCCTATACCGCCGATGCACAGTTCCCCTGCCACACCAATCGGCTGCAATTGCTCCGTGCCTTCCTTCACGATGTACAGACGAATGTTTTGAATCGGTTTCCCGATCGGAATAACCGCATATTCCTCTGACGCCTCGCAATCAAAGTACGATACGTCCACCGTCGCTTCGGTTGGTCCATACAGGTTGACTAGCTTCGCTCCGGCTAGGCTCGACACGAGCCGCTGGAACCTCGCCACATGCTGTGGCGGCAACGCTTCACCACTGGCAAAGACATGGCGCAGTGTGCCCAGCTTCGCTTGCATCACTTCTCGTGGCTGCTGTTCCACATACTCCAGGAACGCATGCAGCATGGCTGGTACAAAGTGCATCGTAGTCACGCCATCGCGGGCAATCGTGTCGACGATGTCTTCCGGGTTCTTTTCCCCGCCGACCGACAGCAGGCTTACCTTTGAGCCGACCATCGACCACCAGAACAGCTCCCACACCGACACGTCGAAGGTAAAGGCGGTCTTTTGCAGAATCGTATCTTCCACGCTTAGGCCATACCGATCATGCATCCACAAAATCCGGTTTAGCACGGAATGGTGTTCCACCATCACGCCCTTCGGTTTTCCGGTGGAACCGGAGGTATAGATCACATAGGCCACATGGTGCGGTCCGGCCAAGGGCTCCAGATTCGAGCCATCTTCGTGATAGATGTCCTCACGGTCCAGCACCAGCACCCGGCCGTCGAAACTCAGCGATGCTTGCTCCGCCAGATGCGATTGCGTCAGCACTAGCTTCGCGCCCGAGTCCTCCAGCATAAAGCGGATGCGGTCGGCCGGATATTCCGGATCGATCGGTACATAAGCTCCGCCTGCCTTGAGGATCGCGTAGATACCTACGATCATGTCCAGCGAACGGTGAAGCAGAATGCCCACCGGCTGATCCGGTTCCACCCCTTCCGCACGCAGCGTCCGGGCCAAACGGTTGGCTCGCTCGTTTAGCTCACGGTAGGTCAGCGACTCTTCACCGCACAGTACCGCGACTTGCTCCGGCATGTTCGCGACCTGCTGCTCAAACAGACTGCTTAGTGTCTGATCCTGCGGATAGGCTGCCGCTGTATCTCCCCATACCTGAACGATCTGTGCCTGTTCTTCCGGTGTCACCAATTCCAGCTCATTCACACGGATATGCGGATTGTTCACGATTTGCCCGATGACATGCAGTACATGTCCCTGCATCCGCTCGATCGTAGACCGGTCGTAAACATTCGCGTTGTATCTGAACATGATGCGGAAGGTTTCATCCGGCATCACAATCAAATCCAGATCATAGTTCGTCTGCTCAACAACCTCTACATTCGTAATGTCAAATGCAGACGGACGAACTTCACCCAACTGCTCGACTTGCTCCTCTACCGGATAGTTTTCAAATACCATAATGTGATTAATCAGATGCTGCTTCTGCTCGGTCAGCGCCTGAATTTCATACAGCGGGAAGCTGTCATATACCCCCGAAGCCAGCGCTTGCTCCTGCGTGTTCCGCATGATTTCGACAAACGTGGCATTTCGTTCACTTTGAATCCGAACCGGAATCGTATTAATGAACAGACCGATCATATTTTCTACGCCAGCAATATCCGTCGGACGTCCAGATACGACACTGCCGAATACAACATCTTCATTGTTATTATATTGCTGCAAAATAACGCCCCACACGCTCTGCATCAGCGTATTGATCGTGACCTGCTGCTGCTTTGCAATCCGGTACATGGCTTCGCTCCACGTTGGATCCAGATCTACCGTTACTTTTTCAGAAACATATTCGCTGGCTTCGCTTGCTGTCGAGGATACCGCATGTTCCCTGCTGTCCGTCACGTGGTCTTTCGATGCAGTATCCGATCCAGGCAGCAACGTCTGCTGTTCAAAGCCCGCCAAATAGTTGCTCCAATACTCTTTTGCCGCACGTTCATCCTGACGCTCTAGCCACTCGATATATTGGCCATACGGTGTGATCGGAGCCAGCTCCGGCTGTTTCTGCTCCAGCAGCGCAAAGTACGTACCAAACACCTCACCCGTAACGAGCGATAAGCACCAGCCGTCCATGATAATGTGATGGAAGCTCCAAACCCAGTGATACGTTTCTTCATCGGTCTGCCATACCTGTACGCGCATGAGTGCATCCGTACCGAGATCAAAGCCCCGAGCCTGATCCTCCTGCTTCAACGCCTGGATATACGCCTGTTGTTCTGCTTTCGGCATTCCGCGTACATCCTTGAAGGACAGATCGCTATCTTTGTGACGGAACACCAGTTGCAATGGCTCCTGACCGTGTCCGGTCTCAAACCGATGGAAATTCGTCCGCAGCGCTTCATGACGCTGTGTCAGCAGATCTAGGCTCTTGCGGAAAACAGCAACATCGAAGCTGCCTTTTTGATCAAACGAGGCTTGCTGGAAGTATGCACCTGAGTCGGGTTCCATCAAGCTATGGAACAGCATCCCTTTCTGCATGGGAGAAAGAGCATACACATTTTCCAGTTCACCCACAGAAGCCGTTTGCTCCGTTAATTGCTCCAGTTGTTCCAACGACAAGCCTTTGAACAAGACATCGCTTGGCGTTAGTTCGCTCCGCTCTTGGGAGGCACAATGCTTGATTACTTCCTGCAAGCTTTCCCGTAGCAGCCGGGCAAACTTCTCTACATTTTGCTGATGATATACTTGGCTGTCATAGCGAATTTCCAAGGTCAGCACGCCTGCTGTAATCATGCCGTTCACATTCAGCGGCTGCTCCAGCACGGTATAACCACTCATCGGTTCTCCGTCCGTATGCGAAGACAGCACGATGTCACTCTGTTCCAAATCCTGATCAAATTGTCCCAAATAGTTAAAGCTGATCTCAGGCTGCAGGCTCCAGGAAAGATTAGCGTTATCCTGAGACAGATATTTCAGAATACCGTAGCCAATGCCCTTATGCGGCACATGACGCAGGTCCTCTTTGACCCGCTTGATGCGCTGCCCTACTTCCGCCTTTCCATCCACATCCAGCAATACTGGATACTGACTCGTAAACCAGCCCACGGTACGTGTGATATCCACATCTGGAACAATAGCCTCCCGGCCATGTCCCTCCAGATTGACCAGCACACGCTTCTGCCCGCTCCAGTTGTACAATGCGCTGCCGAGTGCGGTTAACAGCAGATCATTGACCTCCGTGTTGTACGCACGATGTGATTCCTGAAGCAGCAACCGGGTTTCCTGTTCGCTCCAAGCTACGGTCACCGTCTCACTATCTCTGACCCAAAAATGCTGTCCTGCTGCTTTGTCTTGATCCTTAGGTAGCGATGCAACTTCCATGTGGGCAAGACGCTGCCAGTATTCGCGTTCGTTGTCAATGGCCGGACTGTTCGCATATTGAGACAACCGTTCTGCCCAAGTGGAGAACGAATCCGTTTTATAAGGCAAGCGAATCGCTTCTCCCCGAACGGCCTGCTCATATCCAGTCGCAAAATCTTCAAACACAATCCGCCATGAGATCCCGTCTATAACCAAATGGTGAATGGCAATCAGTAAATGATCTCCATCCATGCAGCGGAAAAGTCCCAGCTTCACCAGCGGTCCTTCATCCAGATGAATGGAGCTTTGGATGGCATTGGCTTTCATCTCAATTGCGGCTGCCACCTCTGCCATGTTTTGCACATCCGTCAAATCTACAACGTCCAGACTGTACAGCTCGCCTTCGTTCACACCGCGATTCCACGCCTCATAGCCCTGTTCGGTCTGACGGAAGACCATACGCAGCGCATCATGATGCTCCGTCACCTGGGTCACCGTGTGATGCAATGCGCCTATGTCGAAGCCTTCTGCTCTATGCAGCATCACCGACTGGTTAAAATAGTGCGGCTCTGCCGATGCTTGTCCAAAGAACCACTGCTGAATCGGAGTCAGCTTAACACTTCCCGAAACCTCGCCCTGATCGGCCGTACGGCTAACTGGGTGTACATGACCACTCAGCAGCGAAATGGACGGATATTGGAACAAATCCTTCATGTCCAGCTTGTAGCCCGCTTGCAGCAAGCGGGAGGATACCTGGATTGCTTTGATCGAATCGCCGCCCAGATCAAAGAAATTATCTAAAATCCCGATGTTCTTCGTTCCTAATACAGACTGCCAAATCGAAACCAACGTCTGCTCCAGTGCTGTGCGCGGCTCTACATAATCCGCTCCGCTTTGCAGACTGCCTTTCGGTGCCGGCAGGGCCTTACGGTCGATTTTACCGTTGGGTGTCAGCGGCATCTGCTCCAACTGAATGAAATACGAAGGCACCATGTAGTTTGGCAGCTCCTCACTCAGGAAGCTGCGCAGCTCCCCAGCGCTTACGTCTCTTTCAGCGACATAGTACGCCACCAGTTGGTTTTGCCCCTGCTCGTCCGCTTGGGCCAGTACGATGACCTCTTGCACGTCTTCCACTTTCACGATTTGTGCCTCGACTTCGCCCAGTTCGATCCGGTAGCCCCGGATTTTTACCTGATGGTCGATCCGGCCCAAATATTCAATGTTGCCGTCTGGCATCCATCTCGCCAAGTCCCCCGTACGGTACATTCGTTCATAGCCTGCTTCACCCACCGCAAACGGGTTCGCTACAAATTTCTCTGCCGTCAGCTCTGGGCGATCCAGATAACCACGCGCCAGACCCGGACCGGACACGCACAGCTCACCCGCTACGCCGACCGGCGCCAAATGTCCATGGATATCCACCATGTATACCCGGTGATTCGGCATAGGACGTCCGATGGAAATGAGCTGTCCTGCCCTTTCATCCTCGGATACCGGCCAAATGGATGTTGCCACCGAGTTTTCGGTTGGACCATAGCCATTGTAATACGCCACCTGATCCTTCCACTTATATACCAGTTCTGTGGAAGACGCTGAACCCGCAGTGAACAGAATACGCAGGCTTGACATCCGCTGCGGCTCCAGATACACCGCATAGGTCGGTGGCAAAGCAGCCACCGTAATGTGGTGATCCGCCATATATTGCTCAAACCGCTCGTAGTTCAAAATCGTCTCTGTTGTTGGCACATATAACGTAGCCCCGCAGAACAGCGCTTGGAAGATTTCCCAGCAAGCCGCATCGAACGAATAGCTGGCAAACAGCAGTGCATGATCCGTTGTACTAATCTTGAGTGTCTGATCAAAATACGTTTTCAGATTGCAGAGCCCGTGATGCTCCAGCATAACGCCCTTCGGCTGCCCGGTTGTACCCGACGTATAGATTACATACGCCAAATCGTTCGGACCAGACAGCGGCTCCAGATTGGAACCATCCCCGTGGTACACGGTTTGTGCTCCATCCAATACCAGTACTTGACCATCAATAACTGCTTTGTCCATCAGATGACTTTGTGTTAACAGCAGCTTCGCACCCGAGTCGTCCAGCATGTAGCGGATACGTTCCTCCGGATACGTCGGATCAATAGGGACATATGCGCCTCCAGCTTTCAAAATCCCGAAGATGCCCACGATCATATCCACCGAACGCTCGGTCATCAGACCCACCAGCCGATCCTTCGTCACGCCTTGACTGCGCAAGGTACGTGCCAGACGATTCGCGCGTTCATTCAGCTCGCGATAAGTCAGCGTTTCTCCTTCAAAGAACAAGGCTGTCTGCTCTGGCGTCTCTAATGCTTGCGCTTCGAACAAGCCGTGAATCGTTTGCTCGCTTGCATAGGCTGCCGCTGTATTGCCCCACACCTCAACGATTTGCTTACGCTCCTGCATCGTAACCATGTCCAGTTCATGTACACGAATGTTCGGATTCGCTGTCACCTGCTTCAGCAGCTGCACCAGATGACCTCGAATTTGCTCCACACTTTCCCGTTCAAAGGCTAGGGCATTATAGCCAAAGCTCATATGAATGGTGTTTCCCGGCAGCACTACCACGTTAAAGTCATAGTTGGTCTGCTCAACGGACTCGGCTCCTGTGATCGTGAAGCTGGACGCCTCACTACTACCTAATTGCTCAATTTGCTCCTCTACCGGATAGTTCTCAAAAATAAGAATATGATGAATCAAATCCTGCTTAAGCTCCGACAACCCCTGAATTTCATACAACGGATACGTATCATACACATGGGAAGCAATCGATTGCTCCTGGATGTGCTTCATCACGTCGGAGAATACGCTGTCCACCTGACTGCGGATACGCACCGGAATCGTATTGATAAACAGACCAATGATATGCTCCACATTCGGAATGTCTGCCGGACGTCCAGATACCACACTGCCAAACACGACATCATCGGTGCCATTATATTTTTGCAGCAAAAGGCCCCATACGGTTTGCATCAACGTATTGATGGTCACCTGATAACGCTTGGCTATGCGCTGAATACCAGCTGTGAGCTCTGCGCCCAAATCAAAATCCAAACGCTCCGACTGATACCCCGTCTTACCCTGAATTTTTGCCTGTGGCAAGCGGGACTGCTCCTCATATCCATCCAGAACCTTGCTCCAGTAGCTCGATGCGGCCTGACGATCCTGCTGCTCTAGCCATTCGATATATTGACTGTACGGCGTTACAGGGGCCAGTTCCGGCTGTTTATGAGCCAGTATCGCAAAATAACTCGCAAACACTTCGTTGGTCACCAGTGACAAGCACCAGCCGTCCATCACGATATGATGGAAGCTCCATACAAAACGGTACGATTCCTCACCTGTGCGCAAAACAGCGACACGCATCAAAGCATCCTGCGCCAGATCAAAGCCTCTTTGCTTGTCTTGGCGCGTAAATTCGAGCATGTACTCGTTTTGCTTCTCTTCCTCCATATCCCGCAAATCCTCAACATACAGTTCGCTGCGCTTATTCCGGTACACGACCTGAAGCGGTTCATCCTTCCAGCCGCTGTAGAAGTTCGTACGCAGTACTGTATGCCGCTGCACCAATACATCCAAACTGGCCGCAAAGGCAGCGATATTAAACTCTCCTCGCAGATCAAAGGAGGCCTGTTCAAAATATGCTCCCGATTGCGAATCCATCAGATTGTAAAAGAGCATGCCCTTCTGCATCGGCGTCAGTGCGTATACATTTTCCAGCTCACCAATACGTGCCGCCTGTTCCGCGATCTGTTCCAGCTCTCCAGTCGTCAGACCTTTGAAGGATACATCACTTGGCGTCAGCTGAGGCTGCTTTTGAGCGGCGCAATGCGCAATGACCTCCTGCAAAGCAGATTTCATTAGCCCCGCCACCCGTTCCAGCGTTTCTTTACGATACTGCTTACGGCTGTAAGCGATCGTCAAGCGCAGCTTACCTTCTGAGATCATCGCGTTCAAATCCAGCGTGTACAGTAACGGTGAATGGGCATCCTCTGTTTCCCCTGCACGGTAGGAGGACAACGTGATTCCACTGTTTTGCAGATCTTGATCGACTTGACCCAAATAGTTAAAGCTGATTTCCGGCTCGGCTGCGATCGTGCCCACTTCATCTGCAGGCAACGCAGAGGACAGGTAACGCCAAGTGCCATAGGTCAGGCCTTTATGCGGAATCCGGCGCAATCCTTCCTTCGTTTCTTTAATCCGCTGAGCCAGCGTCAGGTTTGCACCTGTATCCAGCAGCACTGGATACAAGCTCGTAAACCAGCCTACTGTACGTGTAATATCCACCTCTGGCAAGATCGCTTCCCGACCGTGTCCCTCCAGGTTCACCAGTACATGGCCTGCACCTGTCCAGTTGTGCACCGCGAGTCCCAGCGCGGTCAGCAGCAAATCATTGACCTCGGTGTTATAGGCGCGATGGGCCTGCTTCAGCAGTTGCTGGGTTTCAGCTTCAGTCCACTCCACCGTTAGCACTTCGCTGTCTGCATTCACGGAGCCCTCGTAGGCAAAATCCTTAGGCAGTGGTGCAGCTTCAGCTTTGACCTGTTCCAGCTGCTTCCAATAGACTTCATCCGATGCAGCCTCAGGACGGTTAGCATAAGAGGATAACTCCCGTGCCCAAGTTTGGAAGGAATCTGTTTTATAGGGCAATCGTACAGGCTCGCCCTGGATCGCCTGCTCGTAGCCTGTCGAGAAATCTTCAAACAGAATCCGCCACGACACCCCGTCCACCACCAAGTGGTGAATGGCGATCAGCAGATGGTCGCCCTCCGCTGTGCGGAACCATCCGAGTTTCACCAAAGGTCCTGCGGACAGGTCCATGCTGCTTTGGATTTCCGTTGCCTTCGCTTCCAGCGCTTCCGCATAAGCGGCCCGTTCACGGTAATCTACCATTTCCAGTGTATATAACGTGCCTTCCTCTACATGGCGAGTCCAAGCTGTATAACCAGCGGAAGTCTGATGGAATACCATACGCAGCGCATCATGATGCTTCACGAGGTGATCCATGGCTTGGCGAATTGCCGTCTCCTCAAAGCCCTCCGCGCGATAGAGCATGACCGCTTGATTAAAGTGCTGTGGACGCTCGCGCTCCTGCGCCAAGAACCAATGCTGGATCGGAAGTAGCGCCGTTTCCCCGCTGACTTCTTCCTGATCTGCCATACGACGGACCTCGTGCATATGCGGTGCCAGAGCTTCAACGGTTGGATACTGGAACAAATCCTTCATGTCCAGCTTATAGCCAGCCTGGAACGCACGGGATGCGATTTGGATCGCCTTGATCGAATCACCGCCCAGATCAAAGAAATTGTCCAAAATACCGACCGTCTGCAGCCCCAGTACCGACTGCCAGACCGCTACCAAAGCGAGTTCTTGCGCCGTACGCGGCTCGGCATAATCGGCCCCGGTTTGCAGGCTGCCCTCTGGTGCAGGCAATGCCTTGCGGTCGATTTTGCCATTCGGTGTCAGTGGCAGCTGTTCCAGTTGTACAAAGTAGGATGGCACCATGTAGCCTGGCAACTCCCGTCCCAGCTCACTTCTTAGCTCGCTGGCATCGACTACTTGTCCCGCGACATAGTAGGCCACCATGTGGTTTTGGCCCATTTCGTCCATACGGGCCACGACGACCGCTTCGCGTACCGATTCCACCTGGAGCAGCTGCGATTCGACCTCGCCCAGCTCAATCCGATAACCCCTGATTTTCACCTGATGATCGATCCGGCCCAGATATTCAATGTTGCCGTCCGGCATCCATCTCGCCAAATCGCCGGTGCGGTACATCCGTTCATAGCCTGCTTTGCCTCCGGCAAACGGATCTTTCACAAATTTCTCGGCCGTCAGCTCCGGACGGTTCAGGTAACCTCTGGCTACGCCGACACCGCCGATGCACAGTTCCCCTGCCACACCAATCGGCTGCAATTGCTCCGTGCCTTCCTTCACGATATACAGACGGATATTTTGAATCGGTTTCCCGATCGGGATAACTGTATATTCCTCATCCGGCTCGCAATCAAAGTACGATACGTCCACCGTCGCTTCGGTTGGGCCGTACAGGTTGATCAGCTTCGCTCCGGTCAGGCTCGATACGAGCCGCTGGAACCTGGCCACATGCTGTGGCGGCAACGCTTCACCACTGGCAAAGACATGGCGCAGTGTGCCCAGCTTCGCTTGCATCACTTCCCGTGGCTGCTGCTCCACGTACTCCAGGAACGCATGCAGCATGGCTGGAACAAAGTGCATCGTGCTCACGCCATCGCGGGCAATCGTTTCGACGATATCTTCCGGGTTCTTTTCCCCGCCCACGGACAGCAGGCTTACCTTCGAGCCGACCATCGACCACCAGAACAGCTCCCACACCGACACGTCGAAGGTGAAGGCGGTCTTTTGCAGGATCGTATCTTCCGCACTCAAGCCGTACCGATCATGCATCCACAAAATCCGGTTCAGCACAGAATAGTGTTCCACCATCACGCCCTTCGGTTTTCCCGTGGAGCCAGAGGTATAAATGACATAGGCGACATGGTGCGATCCAGCCAGTGGCTCCAGATTCGAGCCATCTTCGTGATAGATGTCCTCGTGATCCAGTATCAGCACCTGGCCGTCGAAACTCAGCGATGCTTGCTCCGCTAGATGCGATTGCGTCAGCACCAGCTTCGCGCCTGAGTCCTCCAGCATAAAGCGGATGCGGTCGGCCGGATATTCCGGATCAATCGGCACATAGGCTCCGCCTGCCTTCAGGATCGCATAGATGCCTACGATCATGTCCAGTGAACGGTGGACCAGAATGCCTACCGGCTGATCCGGTTCAACCCCTTCGGCACGCAAGGTGCGTGCGAGACGGTTGGCTCGCTCATTCAGCTCTGCGTAGGTCAACGATTCCGCTCCGCACAACACCGCCACTTGCTCCGGCGTGTTCGCTGCCTGCTGCTCGAATAATGCGCTTAGCGTTTGATCCTGCGGATAGGCTGCCGCCGTATCTCCCCACACCTGAACGATCTGTGTCTGCTCTTCCGGTGTCACCAATTCCAGCTCATTCACATGGATATGCGGATTGTCCACGATTTGTCCGATGACGTGGTTGATATGACCATAGATACGCTCCACAGCAGACCGGTTATACACCAGCGCATTGTATTCAAACAGGATAGAGATATCCTCATCAGGAACGACAATCAGATTAAAATCGTAGTTGGTTTGCTCTGCAAGTGCCACATTGGCAATAGAGAAGCCTGTTTGTGCCTTTGTCTCGCCGGAACCGCCCATCTGCTTCATCTGCTGCCCGATTGGGTAGTTTTCAAAGACCATGATGTGATGAATTAGGTCTTGTTTTTGTTCAGTCAGTGCCTGAATGTCGTACAGCGGGAACGTGTCATAGACACTGGAGGCCAAAGCCTGTTCCTGTGTACGCTGCAATACTTCAGCAAATGTAGCATCCGGTGCACTGCATATCCGTACCGGAATCGTGTTGATAAACAAACCGATCATGTTCTCTACGCCTGCAATTTCTGCCGGACGACCGGATACAACACTACCAAACACAACATCCTGATTATTATTGTATTTCTGTAAAATAACGCCCCAAACGCTCTGCAGCAATGTGTTAATCGTTATATGTTGTTGCTTGGCAATTCGGTTTAATGTGGCACTCCGTTCTTTACCCAACATAAATGGCAGCTTTTCCGAAACATAACCGGAATTTGAACTTCCACCGCTTCTGTCTGTATCTTCATCGCGTTCTACTACAGAAGCTTGCACGTTCTCACTAGGCAACAATGTTTGCTGCTCAAAACCTGCCAAATAGTTACTCCAATAACGGGTCGCTTCCCGTGCATCTTGATGTTCCAACCATTCGATATAGTCACTATACGGCTTGACAGGTGCGAGCTCTGGCTGCTTATTCTCCAGCAAGGCAACATATGCACCAAACACTTCGTCCGTCATCAGGGACAGGCACCAGCCGTCCATCACAATATGATGGAAGCTCCATACAAAACGGTATGAGCGATCACCCGTGCGGAAGACAGCTACGCGCATGAGCGCATCCTTGCTTAAATCAAAGCCTCGAGCTTTGTCCTGGGCCACAAATTCAGCTACAGCCTGTTCACACCCTCTGACATCCTCATAAAAGAAGCTCGGATTTTTATGACGATAGACAATCTGCAACGGTTGACCATGCCAGCCACTATAGAAATTCGTCCGTAATATAGCATGTCGACTAACCAGCAGCTTCAAGCTTTCCTCGAATATAGACGGTGCAAAGTAGCCCTCAAGATCAAAGGTCGCCTGCTCAAAATACACGCCTGTTTCTGCATTCATCAAACTGTGGAACAGCATACCCTTTTGCATTGGCGTTAGCGGGTACACATTTTCCAATTCCCCAAGCGTCTTTGTCTGCTCCTTAATCGTATCTAATTGCTCCAGGGTCAGACCTTTAAACAGTACATCACTTGGAGTCAATTCGGTCCGCTCCCGTGTGACACAATGCTCGATCATTTCAAGCAGATTGGATTTCAACAGATCAGCCAGCATCTGCACGGTGTCCTTACGGAAGGCTTTTCCGTTATACCGAATCTCCAGTTCCAGGATGCCGTTCGTTACGATTCCGCTCACTTCGAGCGCATATTTCATCTTCGTACGGTCACTAATGACCGATCCCATCGAGTAAGGAGACATACGGATATCGCTGTTTTGCAAGTCCTGATCAAACTGTCCGAGATAGTTAAAGCTTACTTGTGGCTCGGCAAAAGCTTGATGTTGACCAACGGCTTGACCAGATTCATTCAAATATCTCCAAATTCCATAGCCAATTCCTTTATTAGGAATATGACGCAGACTCTCTTTGACCTGTTTGATGCATTCCGACAAAGCGTGATCACGGCCGATGTCAAGCCATACCGGATATTGACTCGTAAACCAGCCTACTGTACGAGAAAGGTCCGTATCCGGCAAAATGTTCTCACGTCCGTGTCCCTCTAAATGAATCAGACTGCGTTCATGACCCGTCCACGTGTACAGCGTCATGCCCAATGCGGTCAGCAGCAGATCGTTCACTTCCGTGTTATACGCGCGATGTGCTTGCTTCAATAGTTTTTCTGTCTCTTCCTCCGTAAGCTGGAAGACCACTGTATCCGTGTCAGCTAGGGTAAACGGTTCAGCCTGCCCTTGATCCTCAGGCAAACGTACTTGGTCTAACAAAGCGGCTGCATTCCATTCTTCCCAGTAGGCGTGTTCACTTTCCATGGCTGCGCTATTCGCATAGGTGGAAAGTTTTTGTGACCAGGAACGGAATGATTCCGTTTTGTCTGGTAACTGGAGCGCCTCTTCACGGATGGCCTGTTCATAAGCTACAGCCAAATCCTCGAACAAAATACGCCATGATACCCCGTCCATGACCAAATGGTGAATCGCCATCAGGAGATGATCCCCGTCTGCACAGTGGAACAAGCCAGCCTTTAACAGCGGCCCTTCTTGCAGTTGAATACTGCTTTGAATTTCACTGGCTTTCGTCTCAATTGCCGTGCTGAGCATGACTTCATCCGTCAAATTGCTAAAGTCCAGCACATCCAGGTGGTACAGCTCGCCTTCCTGTATTCCGCGGTTCCATGCTTGGTAGCCTTGCTCGGTCTTGCTGAACACCATCCGCAGTGCATCATGGTGCGCTGCTAGTTTGCCAAGCGCCTGACGCAGAGCAGACTCATCAAAACCCTGCTCCCGGTGCAGCATAACCGCCTGATTAAAGTGATGCGCGTCTACTTGCTCCTGTGCAAAGAACCCGTGCTGGATCGGAAGCAATGCCGTTTGCCCGCTCACTTCTCCTTGATCTACCATGCGGCTTACCTCATGCATATGCAGTGCAAGTGTTGCGACGATGGGATAGCGGAACAAATCCTTCATGTCCAGCTTGTAGCCTGCCTGGAATGCACGCGACACGATTTGAATCGCCTTGATGGAATCGCCGCCCAGGTCAAAGAAATTGTCCAAAGTACCTACAGTTGGCACGCCCAGGACGGACTGCCAGATCGCTACGAGTGCTCGTTCCGTTACAGTGCGTGGCACTGCATAATCCGCACCGCTGTGCAGACTGCCTTCCGGTGCAGGCAGTGCCTTGCGGTCGATTTTACCGTTCGGTGTCAGCGGCATCTGCTCCAACCAGATGAAATACGACGGCACCATATAGCTTGGCAGCTCTTGTCCCAGCTCCTGCCTCAGCTCATTAGCTCCAAGCTCTTGACTCGCCACGTAGTACGCCACTAGCTGGGTTTGACCCGTTTCGTCCGTGCGGGCCATGATGACCGCTTCTTGTACGGACTCCATCTGCAGCAGCTGCGATTCGATCTCGCCCCGTTCGATCCGGTAGCCTCTGATTTTCACTTGATGGTCCATCCGACCCAAATATTCAATGTTGCCATCCGGCATCCATCTTGCCAAATCGCCTGTACGATACATCCGCTCATGGTCTGCCTTGTCACCAGCAAACGGATTATTTACAAATTTCTCGGCCGTCAGTTCTTCACGTTTCCAATACCCACGGGCCAATCCTTCCCCGGCAATACATAACTCACCCGGCACACCGACTGGCTGCAACTCCCCATTCGCATTCATGATAAATATTTGGGTATTCGCGATAGGGCGTCCAATGTTAATTTGTTGAGCATGGGTCAGTTCCTGCACAGTCGACCAAACTGTCGTTTCTGTAGGTCCGTACATATTGTAAATACGGGGACCGTTTATTTCTTGCAGTGCTGCGAGCAGCTTGGACGGAAGGGCTTCGCCCCCGACCATAATTGCCTTCACGCCTTGCAGCGCGCGGGAGCCTGCTTCATGACCCAGCAGCATTTGCACCCGGGATGGTGTCATTTGCAACATCTCAATATGATGATGAGCAATCAATTCACCTAGTGCCTGAGGATTCACCTGATGCTGGCTGTCGCCAAGCACGACCGTCATTCCACCCAGCAGAGGCAAGATGGTTTCCAAGACAAAAATATCGAATGAAATGGTCGTCAGTGACAAAATGGTTTGGCTGGCTTCAAAGTCAATGACTTCGCGCATCCCTGTAATAAAATTGAGGACCGAGCGATGCTGGAGCATAACTCCTTTCGGATTTCCAGTCGAACCAGACGTATAGATGACGTATGCCAAATGCTCTGGCTGAGCAACTGTCTCCAGGTTGCCGTTCTCTCCCTGATACAATTCTTTATCTTCAAGAAATATTGCATTGGCGTGGCAATGATGCTCTTCCAACAGATCACGACTGGTCAGAAGCACTGTGGCCTCGCTATCTTCCAGCATGTATGCAATACGAGAGGACGGAAATTCGGGATCAATTGGCACATAAGCACCACCTGCTTTTAGAACGGCCAGCAGACCTACGATCATTTCCACTGAGCGATGCACCATCAGGCCGACCAGTTTGTCAGGTCCTACTCCCTGTGCTTGAAGTATGCGTGCCAATGAGTTGGCCCGTTCATTCAGTTCCCGATAAGTCAGACTCTGATGTCCAAACACCAATGCCACCTGGTCTGGCGTATATTCTACCTGCTCCTCGAACAGCTGATGGATCGTCTGTTTGCATGGGAATGCACAAGCGGTGTCATTAAATGCCGCTGTAATCTGTTGTTTTTCCGCTGCTGTGAGTAGTTCCAGCTCTTCAACCCGAACATGCGGGTTGAGCGAAATTTGCTCCAGCAGACGTGCGAAATGCCCATATAGACGCTCAATACCTGCTTGATCAAAGCTGAGCGTGTTATACATAAAACGAATCTTGATGCCTTCTCCCGGCATAACGACGACGTTCAGATCGTAGTTGGTTTCCTCTGTAGACACCACATTCGAAATTGTGAAGGGCTCCTGTCCTTCACTGCCCAACTGCTCTACCTGTTGCTCCACCGGATAATTTTCAAAAATCATAATATGATTGATTAAATCCTGTTTCTGCTCGGTCAGCGCCTGAATTTCATACAGCGGGAACGCATCGTAGGCATTGGAAGCCAGCGCCTGCTGCTGGGTTCGTTTCATCAGCTCGACAAAGGTTTCGCCTTGTTCAGACTGCACACGCACTGGAATCGTATTAATGAACAGCCCGATCATGTGCTCTACACCTGGAATATCCCCTGGGCGACCAGACACAACGCTGCCGAACACGACATCCGAACTATTGTTATATTTTTGCAACAAGACGCCCCATACGGTCTGAATCAGCGTATTGATCGTGACCTGATTTTGCTTCGCCACCCGTTCAACCTGGGCAGCCAGCTCTGGCTGGAATTCGCAATCCAGATCTTCAGCGATATATTCCCCGACGTGCATCGATTTAGGCTGTGTTTTTTGCTGAGGAAGCGTAATTTGCTGCTCATAGTCCGCCAAATACCCACTCCAGTATTGCAAGGCTGCCTCACGGTCCTGACGTTCCAGCCATTCAATAAATCGACTGAACGGCGTGACTGGCTCCAGTACTGGCTCCCCTCCCGCACGCAGTGCCAGATAGCTACCGAATACCTCCTGTGTCATAAAGGACAAGCACCAGCCATCCATCAAAATGTGATGGAAGCTCCAGATAAAGTGATACGTTTCATCCCCGGTTTGCAGGATGGAGATACGAATGAGTGCGCCCTCTGCGAGATTGAATCCTTTTGCTTTATCTTCGATGACAAAAGCTTCAACACGAGCTGCTCGTTCCTCTTTTTCCAGTCCGCGCAGGTCTTCATAATATAATTGTCCGCTACGGTTGCGGAAAACGACCTGTACAGGCTCATCCTTCCAGGAGTTGATAAAGTTCGTCCGCAATGCCTCATGACGCTGCACGAGCAGATCAAAGCTTTTACCGAAAGTAACTACATCGAAGCGGCCATTCAACTCAAAGGTGGCCTGCTCAAAATAAGCTGCCGAATCCTCATCCATCAAGCTGTAAAAGAGCATCCCCTTTTGCATCGGCGTCAAGGCATACACATTTTCCAGCTCGCCCAGATCTCGCGTATCTTCCACCAATTGCTCCAGCTCATCCAGCGTTACATGGTTTAACAGGACATCACTTGGGGTTAGCATCGTTCTTTCTTGGGCAACACAGTGATGAATCACCTCACGCAAGCTGGATGCCAGCAGCTCTCCAAGCCGTTCAATTGTTTCATGACGGAACTGCGTTGTGCCGTAGCGAATCGTGAACATCAACTCGCCATCTTCGATCACTCCATTGATATCCAGCGCAAAATCCATAGTCGCGTTCGTGCTGACAGGCACACCGATAGAATAGGCGGAAGGCTGTAGATCATTGCCTTTATAATCCTGATCGAATTGGCCCAAATAGTTAAAACTGATCTCAGGCTGAGCCTGTAACTGTACGCCTGCTTTCTCCAGCGCATTCATATCTGACAGGTATCGTAAAATACCATAGCCGATGCCTTTTTGCGGAATATGACGCAGCCCTTCCTTGATCCTTTTGATCAGACGAGCGGTATGTCCCCCTTGTCCCAAACTTCCATCCAGTACAACCGGGAACTGGCTCGTAAACCAGCCGACCGTGCGCGTAATATCCACATCCGATACAATGGCTTCCCGTCCATGGCCCTCCAGATTGACCAGCACCCGTTCGGAACCAGACCAGTCATAGACTGCTTTTCCGAGCGCAGCCAGCAACAGGTCATTCATTTCCGTGTTGTACGCGCGATGAGCTTGTTTGAGCAGCTGCTCGGTTTCCTGCTTCGTCCAGCGGACCGTCACAACCTCACTGTCTCCAAGCAGAGCATTGTCATTTGCAAAATCCTTCGGCAAAGGCTTCACAAGGCTAGCTTCTGCTTGTTCGATATGCTGCCAGTAAGCAAGCTCCCGCTCCATCGTCGCACTGCTGGCATAGGCTGACAGCTGTTTGGCCCATACCTGGAATGAATCTGTTTTATGCGGCAGTCGGATCGCTGTGCCGGTTTGACCTGCAACAGCCTGCTCATAACCGGATGCCAAATCTTCCAGTAAAATACGCCACGATACACCGTCCACAACCAAATGATGAATGACGATTAGCAAATGGTCGCCCTCAGCGCAGTGAAACAGACCAAGCTTCACAAGTGGACCCTCACTCAAATGAATGCTCGCTTGAATTTCACTCGCCTTGGCTTCAACAGCGGTGGATTCGTCTTCCACTGCGCTGAAATCTACAATGTCCAGCGTGTATAGCTCGCCTTCCGCTACACTGCGGTTCCAAGCGACATAGCCCTGCTCCGTCTCACGGAATACCGTGCGCAATGCGTCATGATGCTGGACCATACGGTCCATCGTACGGCGCAACGCGTCGACGTCAAAGCGCCCAGCTCGATACAGCATCATCGCCTGGTTGCTGTGGTGCAGGTCGGCCGGCTGCTGCTCGAAGAACCATCGCTGAATAGGTGTCAGTTCCACCGGGCCTACTGCCTCTTCCTGACTGGCCATCTTGACATCTGTACGAAGCAAAGGACTGAGTGCTGCTACTGTCGGATTACTAAAGAGGTCTTTCATGTTCAATCGATAGCCTGCTTGCAGCAAGCGAGACGATACTTGCAGTGCTTTGATCGAATCGCCACCCAGCTCAAAGAAGTTATCCTGCGTGCCTACGGCTTCCACGCCCAGTACTCCAGCCCATACCGCAGCCAGTACTTGCTCCACTGTGGTACGCGGGGCTACATAGGCTGCTCCCGTATGGATGCTGCCTTCTGGCTCCGGCAAAGCCTTGCGGTCGATTTTGCCGTTGCTGGTCAGCGGGATGGTCTCCAGTCGCATCAGGCGCGCAGGCACCATGTGCGCTGGCAACCCGGCTTCCAGCGCTGCCTGTACCTCCTCAATCCGCAGCTCGGCTTCTCCCGTGATGTATCCGCACAAATATTTGTTTCCACGCTCGTCCGTCCGGTCGATGACTACGGCTTGACGCACATCTGGCACTCGCTGGATCGCCGTTTCAATCTCGCCCAGCTCGATCCGGTAGCCCCGAATTTTGACCTGATAGTCCATCCGGCCAATAAAGTCCACATTGCCGTCCGGCATCCACCGCGCCAAATCGCCGGTACGATACAGCCGTTCACCCGGTACGTACGGGTTCGCTACGAATTTCTCAGCGGTCAGATCCGCACGGTTCAGGTACCCCGTGCCACGCCAGCACCGCCAATGCACAGCTCACCCAGTACACCGATCGGCACCGGATTCAGCTGGCTGTCCACGATGTAGAAGCGTGCGTTCAGCCATGCCTGGCCAATCGGCACATGGCCACTGCTTGGCAACTTCGACAGCTCTTCGTCATAGAAGCTGGAGTCAATCGCCGCTTCCGTGACGCCGTAGCTGTTCATGATGCGGATATCTGCGCCAAACCGTTCTTGCAGCACCCGGTAATCCGTCACGCTGCAACTATCCGAGCTGGTGATCAGCAGTTCCATGCTGCTCATGTCCAGCCCCTGTTCATGCACATGCTGCATAAACGGTACGATCAAGGCCGGAGTCGATTCGAACACCGTGATTTGGTAATCGCGAATCCATCCGTACAGACGGCTTGGATCAATGCGGTCATCTTTCGGACAAATGACCATCGTGCCCCCGTTATAGAGCGTCCGCGCAATATCGCCAACGAACACGTCGAAGGAGAAGCTGGCCAGTTGCAGCAGTCGCACCGAGAACTGGTTCAGACGGTAATCTCGGCGATACGCCGCAGCTGTATTCACCAAGCTGCGATGCTCGATCATGACGCCCTTCGGACGTCCGGTTGTCCCAGACGTGTATATCACATATGCCAAATCGTGCGGTTCATTGATCGGTTCGATATCCGTGACATCCCCGGTGTACAGCGACTCATCGTCCAATGCCAATACAGTACGCAGACGCAGTCCTGTTGCCGATTCGGATGCTTCTTCGTTGTCAGACTTCGAATCTAATTTCAAGCTTACGCCTTCACTCAGGCTGTCTCTTTCCATCGTTTCAGCGCCAGCTGCTGTTTCCAGTTCGCCCTCCGTCTGCTCTCCATCCAAGTTGAGCCATGCTTGTGCACGCTCTTGCAAACCAGTTTGCGTTAGCAGCACCGTCGCACCACTGTCCTCCAGCATAAAGCGAATCCGATCGGACGGATAATCCGCATCCAGCGGTACATATGCGCCTCCGGCTTTCCACACCGCCAGTACGCCGACCAGCATGTCCACCGAGCGTTCACTCAAAATACCGACAATGGACTCGCGTCCAATGCCCTCATTCCGCAATCTGCGAGCAAGCTGGTTTCCACGCTCGTTCAGCTCGCGGTACGTAAACTGCCGTTCCTCGTATACAACGGCCACGTGATCCGGCACAAGCTGTGCCTGTTGTTTCACATAGGCGTGGAACAACAAATTAGATTCTTTTTCATCAGTCCACGCAGCGACGCCTACTGATCCAAAACCATCGATGATTTTTGCTTTTTCCGCAGCAGTCACCAATTGAAGCTCATCCACCCGTGCATCTGGCCTGTGAATCGCTTCTTCAATCATATGCAGCAAATGCTCACGGATTTGCTCTACAGCTGCACGTTCCAACACCTTCGCGTTGTACTCCAAATGGAAATGAATTTCATCACCCGGCACAACCGTAATGTTGAAATCATAGTTCGTTTGCTCTGACATGGAAGCATTGGCAATCGTAAAGCCATTCGCGCCACGGCTACCCATCTGCTCCATGCGCTGTTCCACCGGGTAGTTTTCAAACACCATAATATGGTTTACCAAGTCCTGTTTCTGCTCGGTCAGGGCCTGAATGTCATACAACGGATAGGTTTCATAGGCACGGGAAGCCAGTGCCTGCTCCTGGATCTGCTTCATCAGCCCAGCAAATGTCATATCTTTCTCACTGTGAATCCGTACAGGAACCGTATTAATGAACAACCCAATCATTTTGTCTATGCCCGGAATATCGGCTGATCTACCAGATACGACACTGCCAAATACCACATCCCGGCTGTTGTTATACCGCTGCAGCACAACGCCCCACGCTGCTTGCAGAAGTGTGTTGACCGTCACTTGCTTCTGCTTAACCAGCTTGTTCATCCGCTCCGTCACTTCACGGCCCAGTGTAAACGAAAGCTTGTCCGCTTCATATGCTTTAGCGTGACCGTCCAGCTGTTTGACCTGCGGCAATACCGTCTGCTGCTCAAAGCCCGCAAAATAATCACGCCAGAACCGTTCAGCCTCCGTCTTGTCCTGCCGATCCAGCCATTCAATATATTCGCTGTATGGTGTTACCGGGGCAAGCTCCGGCTTGCGGTCTTCGAGGATGGCAAAGTACGTATTAAATGCTTCCCCTACAACCAGGAACAAGCACCAGCCGTCCATCAAAATATGATGGAAGCTCCACACAAAACGGTACGACTCCTCGCCTGTACGTAAAATAGACACCCGCATCAGCTCGCCTGAGCTGAAATGAAAGCCTTCGGCTTTGTCGCGCTCAGCAAAATCAGCAATGTATGCGTCCTGCTCTTCTTGTCCCATCAAGCGTATATCTTCAAAACGGAACCCCGCATGTTTGTGTCGATACACCACCTGTAAGGGCTGTTCATTCCAGCCGCTATAAAAATTCGTTCTGAATATTTGATGGCGATCCACCAGTTGATTGAGGCTTTCGGCAAAAGTCTCCACTTGAAAGCTGCCTTGTAGATCAAATGTCGCCTGCTCAAAATATGCCCCGGATTGCGGCTCCATTAAGCCGTGGAACAGAATGCCTTTTTGCATGGGTGTTAACGAATAAATGTTTTCCAGTTCCCCCGCAGCAGCCGTCTGCTCTACAATATGATCCAGCTCTACAGTCGTCAGTCCTCGGAAGGACAAGTCGCTTGGGGTCAGCTCCGGCAACTCTTTGGCCACACAGTGAGCCAATACCTCACGTAAACTCTCCTGAAGTAAATCAGCCAGCTTTTTGATTGATTTTTTCATGAACATTTTGTTGCTGTAGCTGATCGTCAGTTCCAGTGCACCGTCCGTGATCATGCCGTTAATATCCAGCGCATACCGCTTGGTCAACGTGTCACTCATGGAAGCTCCGATGGAATAAGGAGACATGCGGAAAGCATTATTTTTCAAATCCTGATCAAATTGTCCAAGATAGTTAAAGCTGATTTCCGGCTCGGCAACAAAAGTTGCTTTCCCTTCTCCGTCAGCAAGATATCTCAAAATCCCGTATCCAATCCCTTTATGCGGCAAACGGCGCAGCCCTTCCTTGACGTTCTTAACACGCTGTCCCACATTCCGGTCCTCGCCCATATCCAGTACAACTGGGAATTGGCTAATAAACCAACCGACCGTGCGCGTAATATCCATATCCGGCAAAATGGCTTCCCGTCCGTGACCCTCCAAGTTTACAAGCACCTGACGGATGCCTGCCCACTCCTGAATGGCGATGCCCAGAGCTGTCAGCAGTAGGTCGTTTGCTTCTGTATTGTAGGCCCGATGAGCTTGTTTCAAGAATTGTTCCGTTTCTTCGACCGTCCACGCTACGGTCAGTGTTCGATCATCCTGAAGCTGTCGCTTGGCCTGAGATTTATGAGTGTAATCCATAGGCAAGGATGCCAGACTCTTCCCTGCTTCCTCCACCTGCTCCCAATACGCACGTTCCTTCTCCAACGCGGCGCTGTTCGCATAAGCTGACAGCTGATCAGCCCAAAGGCGGAAAGAATCCGTCTTATTCGGCAAGCGGACAGACTCGCCCCGTAAAGCCTGCTCATAGCCGGATGCCAGATCCTCCAGCAAAATACGCCATGATACGCTGTCGACCACCAAATGGTGGATTGTCACCAACAAATGGTCTCCATCAGTACAACGGAACAGAGTGAGCTTTACCAGCGGTCCTTCAGACAAGTTTATGTTGTTTTGAATTTCAGTTGCTTTCGTTTCAATCTTCGTGCTCAGGGTGACTTCATCCGTCAAATCCCTAAAGTCCAGCACGTCCAGATGATACAGCTCGCCTTCCTGTATTCCGCGATTCCACGCTTGGTAGCCTTGCTCGGTCTTCCTGAACACCATCCGCAGTGCATCGTGGTGCTCCGTCAACTGGATTAACGCTTGATGCAAAGCAGCTTCGTCAAAGCCCTGCTCCCGGTGCAGCATAACCGCCTGATTAAAATGATGCGCGTCCACTTGCTCCTGTTCAAAGAACCAATGATGGATCGGAAGCAATGCCGTTTCCCCGCTCACTTCTCCCTGATCTGCCATACGACTTGTCATAAGTGGTGCCAATGCTGCGATGGTTGGACACCGAAGCAGATCCTTCATATCCAGCTTGTAGCCTGCCTGGAACGCACGGGATACGATTTGAATCGCCTTGATCGAATCGCCGCCCAGGTCAAAGAAATTGTCCAAAATACCGACGGTTGGCACGCCCAGGACGGACTGCCAGATCCTTACGAGTGCCTGTTCCGGCGCAGTATGGGGCGCTTCATAATCCGCTCCGCTTTGCTGACTGCCTTCCGGTGCTGGCAGGGACTTGCGGTCGATTTTACCGTTCGGTGTCAACGGCATTTGCTCCAACTGAATGAAATACGACGGCACCATATAGCTTGGTAGCTCCCGCCCCAGCTCACTTCTCAGTTTACTGGCTTCCATTGCTTGACTGGCCACATAGTATGCCACCATTTGTTTTTGGCCCGTTGTTTCGTCCACACGAGCCACGACGGCCGCTTCTCGTACCGACTCCACCTGCAATAGCTGCGATTCGATCTCGCCCAGTTCGATCCGGTAGCCCCGGATTTTCACCTGGTGATCCATCCGTCCCAAATATTCAATGTTGCCGTCCAGTGTCCATCTCGCCAAATCGCCTGTACGGTACATCCGTTCATAACCTGCTTTATCTCCGGCAAACGGATTATTTACAAATTTCTCTGCCGTCAGATCTTCCAGATTCCAATACCCACGGGCCAAGCCTTCCCCTGCTATACATAACTCGCCCGGCACACCGACTGGCTGCAATTCCCCACTCGCATTGATGATATATATTTGGGTATTCGCGATGGGACGTCCTATATTAATTTCTTGAGCATGAGTAAGTTCCTGTACGGTCGACCAAACCGTCGTTTCTGTAGGTCCATACATGTTATAAATACGGGGGCCATTTATTTCTTGCAGTGCTGCGAGCAGCTTGGAAGGAAGGGCTTCACCTCCCACCATGATTTCCTTTACGCCCCGCAGCGCGCGGGAACCAGCTTCATGATCCAGCAGCATCTGCAGCCGGGATGGTGTCATTTGCAACATCTCAATAGAATGATGGGTAATCAACTCACCAAGCGCCTGAGGATCCACTTGATGCTGGTGATCGCCAAGCACAACCGTCATTCCAGCCAATAGCGGTAAGATAGTTTCCAAGACGAAAATATCGAATGAAATGGTCGTGAGTGACAAAATGGTTTTACCAGCTTCAAAGTCAATGATTTCACGCATCCCGGTAATAAAGTTGAGTACCGAACGATGCTGGAGCATAACTCCTTTCGGATTACCAGTCGATCCAGAGGTATAGATGACGTAAGCCAACTGCTCTGGGTGAGAAATCACCTCCAGGTTGCTGCTGTCTCCCTGATACAATTCTGCATCCTCAAGAAACATGGTATTGGCCTGACAATGGTGCTCTTCTGCCAAATCACGACTGGTCAGAAGCACTGCAGCCTTGCTGTCTTCCAGCATGTATTCAATACGAGATGACGGAAATTCGGGATCAATCGGCACATAAGCACCGCCTGCTTTTAGAACAGCCAGCAAGCCTACGATCATTTCCACTGAGCGCTGCATCATCAGGCCGACCAGCTTGTCAGGTCCTACTCCCTGTGCTTGAAGCATTCGGGCCAATGAATTCGACCGTTCATTCAGTTCCCGATAAGTCAGACTCTGACTTCCAAACATAACCGCTGTCTGATCTGGTGTACATTCTGCCTGTTTCTCGAATAGCTCATGAATCCCCACATCGTCTGGAAAGGGAACTGTGGTCGCATTAAATACATTCATAATTTGTGCCCGCTCTTTGTCACTCATCAGTGACAACTCCTGAATCCGCTGCTGTGGCCCTTTCACCATATGCTCTACCACACTCAAAAATTGGTGAATCATTCGGGCGATTTCCTGCTCGCTGAACAGCTCGGTCCGATAATCCAGTTGCAATACAAGTTTATCGTCATCCAGCATGTCAATCATGGCAATATCAAAGTCACTCACCGTATCTCCGCAGAAATCGGTATGCACCTGCTGAACAGCTTCATCAAAACGAGAGAAGCTCAGCGTACGGTACTGAATGGTAACGCCAAACAGGCGGCCAATATCCGTGCCGCTTTGTTGTTCACGCAAATCCTGTATGATTTTGTTATACGGATAACGCTGATGCCGCAAAATGGACGACTGCTCCTTGCCAACACCCTGTAGGAAAGTAAGCAGCTCGGATTCCGGCTCAACTTGCAAACGTGTAGCCACAGTGCTGACGAACATGCCCATTGTATTTTTTTCCTTCTTCAACGTACGGTTAGCATACAATGTACCAACCGTTAAATCTTGTTCACCTGTCGTTTTATGTAAATAAATATACAGAGCAGCCAGAAAAAATGTAAAAATACTGATGTTATGCGCCTCGCAAAAAGCCGTGACACCACGATATAATTCGTGCTCCAGTGTATAGGTCTCCCGGCGTGCAGCCGTGCTTACTGTGAGCGGATTGTACGATTTTAAACCTGTAACCTCCGGCAAATTGGCAAATTTCTCCGTCCAGTACATCTTATCCTTTTGATAGCGTTCTGATTGCTCATAGCTTTGCTCTGTCTGAATAAAATCAAGATATGAGTTCGCTGGGACCGGCGCATCTGAACCTGTACCATGCACAATATTCATATAATTTCCCGTAATTTCATTAATGGCCTGCTCCATGGTAACGCCGTCAGAAATAATATGATGCATCTTGAAACTAAACCAGGTATCTTCTGCCCCCAGCTGCAAAATAACAAACCGATACAGCTGCGAATCCAGTAAGGGGAACGGCTGTGCGTTATGATGACTCACCCATAGCTCAGCTTCCTCCTGGGTTACCTGAAGGGTTTCTATGCTTTGAGTAGCAAACGGCTCAACATATTGATAGGGAATGCCGTCCCAAACCGTGATTTTGATACGAAAAGAATCATTTCGTGCAATAACCCGGTTCATTGCCTGCTGCAATGCATCTATGCGAACCGTTCCCTTGATTTTAACAGTAGTAATAATCGTAGACGTGTTGCGATTGGGATACACAAGCTCCGTGTACCAAATACGTTGCTGTGGCTGGCTTAATGCAAACAATTGAACATCGTGCTGAGTCATACGTACCTCTCCTCGCAAAATAGATATGTGTAAAAGTAACTCTGCTAAAATGACCGCCCTTGGCAAGAAACGGTCATGCGATCCTTTTTTCCGGCATTGAATTACCAATGGAAGTCGGCAAAAGCGACCACTCCTGATATACCATTGAGATCTGAGTTCGCATACTCCTTCAGCCCCCCGGAGCTTCGAAGAGCTGATTTTAATCGAAATAAGCACATCTTCTTTTTCATCGCTCACACTTTCGCAGTGCAAGCTTTTTTTAGTTGGGCGGTCATGGTGAAAAAACTCTGACTCTGGATGTATGAATATGTGCATGGAATGGGAACATTTTCGAATTATGCTGTGAGTGCAATCTTGGTGGTGGGTTGTAGAATGGTTGCCGCAATGTTAACAACGTAGTGTGTCGTGATGTGTGCTGTCTGAATCTTGGCTTGAGGGTATCGATGCTACGAGACGCATGAACTGCTGCAGCGTGATTAGGAGCGTAATTCTAGGCTGAAAGGAGCTAAAAATACTCACGACTGCGCTTATGACTTCCTGATTTTGTACATGGATGAATTACAGTACTTCTTCCGGTGTTCTCTGCATCAAACGAAGCTCTTTGGTGAAAGATTAATCTGAATAAAATTGGAGTTGTCTTTGGAATATGGAAGACGTGGGACGGATTTACCGGAAATTTTTTAAAAACCAAACAAGAGACGACCGAGTTGCCATACAAATTTCTCACATCCTCTTTCCGTCCACAATATAACAATAAATCCTTATATATCTTCTTTTCTCCCAATACTTTCTAGCTATTTTAAATATACAAACTTTAAAACCGATTAACATGGGACATAAGTTCTAATTTGATAGATTTCATAAAATTAATAAACAGCCCATATTATTCTATTATTTTTATATCTTTAAATGCAAGAATTCCACTTTTTTATTAAATTGAATACTAACTACGACAAGTTAATATGATTTAGAACAAAATTTTTGATTTTATAATCGATAAAATAAAAATGCTGTGTGCTTGCATGAAGCCCAAAACCCTTGTACCAAAACACATTTTACGTTACATATCATTAACACAAATATAACAAGCCGATCCTGACACCATCCGACAAATTTCAACTTTTTCAGCAATATTCTTTAACTACCTAAATCATGGGATTTATTTGCTCAAGCTGAATTAATTCGAAATTAATAACTCTTCACTTTTTAAATAGATAGTGATTTTTTTAGATCTTTTGAACTAATTACCGAGCAAAATTTTCTTTAAATTTTCTCTCAGAATTTCGATTTAGGTTAAATATTCTCTCATTTGAGCTATAAACTTTACTTTTTTATTAATAGAAACGTTTGGATTTTTCATTAAAAGTTTAGATTTTCAGAAAATTTATAACTTTTGGACCATTTCTTTTGTGAAACTTATTGACCCAAAAACATAAAATAGCAAGTCTCCATGTGGCAAGAAACTTGCTATTTTTTTAAGTTTTGACGAGTTAATCCTTTAATAATGAAGTGAAGATTGACACAGCAAAAGTACTGAACATATTTGTCGTTGTGATGATTACTTTATACAAATCGAATCGTTTTTGTGATGAGCGCATCACGACCGAGTAAACCTTCTGCGCTGTGATCAGAAGGGATAAAACCTGCATACGCGTGATTTTGTGGAAATCAACTATATGTATACAGGCAGCTGTACCCAGTATATTAATAATGAAAAATCGAACTAAAAAAAGACCACATTATCATAATGGATAAGGATGTGGTCCAAAAGATTGACTATATTGGTGAAGAAGACATTTTGATAAAGATTTTAGTGCATGATAAATTTTAGAAAGTTACATCTACATCCAAATGTCCTTTTTTTCTTAAAGTTAAGTGCACAGATTTTCATAAAAAAGCAGTCTTGTTCACAACCCCCGAAGCCCTTATATTGATCAGAACAATCGCTATATGGGATTAGCAAATAAATTATATACCCTCTCTGGGAAGGAATTAATGGAGACACCCATGATGAGGAATATGGAAGATTTGGATCCATTGGGTATTGAAGATTTAAGTAGTTCGTTTATTCTATTTTCCTAGCAATACTGACCAGTTAGGGTCTTTGTATCGTTTATCCACTACTTCCCTTACCAGGGTAAGCTCCTCTGGAATCTGACCTAGCTTCATAATCTGGAATTCGTAAGGCTGCTTTGCCCTACGCCCCCCATACTGATATATCCCTCTCTCCAATGATCAGTCAGTTTATTTTCAAACGATGATCCCCCCACCGCACTTACGTCATACTGCTTACCTGCTGAATCAAATGCTCTCCACTCCTCATGCATTATTTCATTATTCATTTTCCCGTAGAATGAGATGACAGTTTCATATGCGCCTTTGTTAACTTGCGATTTCTCAAGTGAAGCCCTAACCAACTCCAGTCTATCATTCATTATTTTAAAAGTTTTGGGCTTAGTCAGCTCCGATGGTCTAAAGGACATCTTGTTTCCGTCCATTTCTGCAACCGAGTATGCATCCAGAACAAAGCGGTATGGTTTATCCTCAGGCAGGTACTTGAAGGTATAACTCCAATGCATTTTTCCGTTTCCAATAACTCTATGATCAGATGTCATTAAGCTGTCCCTGTAATTCTTTTTTCTTGGATTCACCGAGTGAATCTCTTGCCCATCTGTTGTCTCGAAATGAAAGCTTAACATCTGCTTTCTCCATAAATCACCGGGGGATCTTGCCATTGCCACATCATCAAGTTCGGTCTCCAGTTCGAAACGTACTCCTTGTACCATTCTCGTTAGTCTTTTTAATGTAATCGCCATTCCGTGCGGCGTTGTGTAACTACCTGCCAACTCCTCTATATTGTTCTGCTTGTTTGCCTCTTTCATATCAATATCAAAGCTAAAGTTCCAATTTCCTTTTATTAAGGTTTCGCTCCTTTGTCCAAGCGATCCAATACTCCCTTCTATCGTGATCTTATCTATTTTCAGCGGCTCACTAAAGAAATCAACCATATAATAAAAATCACTCGTGTACCCCATGTCGTACATGCTGCCCACTACGTTTCCTTTATCATCTTTGATCGTAATTTTATTCGCTTCGCCAATGGCCAGTTTGTGGCGATCATGCTTCCCATTTTCATCAAAAAGTTGAAGTGCAATTGTCACTCAGGTAGGATCAGCAACAGCTTCATTAATCACCAGCGTGTAACTATACTTGGTTGAATTATCAACTAGAGAAGTATGGATAAATGTATCTATTTAAGTGTATACAGCCCGAAAATTTTTTTATTTTATATGGACTAATATATGAAACTACCGTAGTGGAATGAATCTCATATGTGATTTCGTAGAAGAAGATGGTGTTGGGGTTGTGTTACGGCTTTTTCATTCAAATATTTCACAGTAAGAATGCAAGCATCTCTATAACGAATAGCCGCCAGTGCAAACCAAGTAGTTTGATTAGCGAGGTAAGTATGATATCGGCTATGCCAGCAATAAATCTACACAAAATTGAAAGCCCAATATCCTTCCTCTTCCAAATCATCGTGTTTGATAAAATATCCAGCTCGTTCGTACTCCCGTGGTGCTAAGAAACCGTTCTTCTAGTTCGTAGCGAGCCACACTATGAACTAGAAGAACGGTTTTTTGTTGATTGTATTACCTGAATATTATGTGAAAGATTGCTTGTTACGAAATCAAACCACAACAGGAATAAGGAACAGTGACAAAACTGATCCAATTAAAGACAGTATATGATAACTGGAGTGTGCCACAACCATACCAGATAGTGCTCCTCCAGATGCTCTTGATAATGCAATCAGTACATCCACTGTTCCTTGAGTTTTTGCACGAACATTGGATGGAGGTGCCTCAACAATCGCCGCAGTCCCACTAATCAAACCAAAGTTCCAACCTAATCCCAGAAGAGCCAGCGCAAGAGTAAGTAAACCCATCGAATCACCAGGTACGAAGGCAGCCAACAAACCAGACAACATCAAGGTAAAGACAGAAGCATAAGCCATAAAAATGTATCCAAAATTATCAACGAGTACTCCTGTGATTACAGACGGTAAATACATAGAAGCCACGCGGATTCCAATAACAAGGCCGATTTTACTTAAATCATGACCATGATGTTGCATATGAACGGGAGCCATTGTCATGATCGCAATCATAACAATTTGTGTTAGCACCATAACTGAGGCACCGATCATAATTCCTTTTTTTTGAATCCTACCATGAGCGCTGCACCAGCAGAACCTAATGTAAAAAGGCCTGTGGGAACTCCCGAGAAACTGTCAATCCCTAGCATATCTTGTGCAAGTAACGACCTACGGGATGCCTGCAGCTAGGCCAGCTCCACCGCAAATTTGTGAAGCAACTACAACTTTCATTGTTCTGGCATGCAACTGAAGTTGCTTCAGCGGTGATTCCATATACTCCATAATTGAAGGTGGAATTTGTACAGATGTTTGCTTGTTTTCTGGAATCGTTTCTACCATTATTTTCTCCTAAATTACGAAAAGCCACTTTGTATACAGTTGAAACCCTATTCAGCTTCGAAGGAAACATGACCTTCAATTGTTATTTGAACATCTGCTTTTACTAGAAGTTGGCCAATTTGGCAATTTTCTTCGGCGTTTCGCATTAGAGTTTCTGCCATGCTAACATCTTGATTGGTTGCCTCTGATTTCTTTAAAACAATATGTGGACGATGAGTAATGCTCAATTGACCATTTGGAGCAGTGTTTCCTTCTGTATCCATGGATAATCCTGATACGGGAATACGATTTTGTTCCAACATATATGTCAAAGTCATTAGATAACAGGCTGCTGCAGAAGACATAAGAAGCTTTTTAGGTTCAACACCTTCCCCACTTCCTCCTTTTGAGACTGGGATAGCAATTTGAGTTTGGAAGTTTTCGCTTTTAATGATGCCATTACCTTTTGCATTTCCGTACCAAACTGTATTCAAACTAAGTTTTTGATTTGCCATATTGATGTTCTCCTTTAAGTTTATATATGCTACTCCTCAACATAGTAAACTGATCACTTGATCTGAACAGTTTTAATCTGATGATTGATTAAAATAAACCGACATAGCGAGACTGCAATGTCGGTTTACAATTTTTAAGTATTAGCTTTTATTTCTTCAAAAGAGTTAGTTCGCACAACTGGGTTTCTAGAATGTACTATAAATGCGGATTTCCGGTTCAGCTTGAAGCAAGTCTTTGAGTCCAACGACAACGTCATTCGTGAAAAGATCACTTTCTAGGTAGGCCTTAGCATCTGCCTCGCTAGTAAAGCCATGCAGAACCTGAACATCCTCGTCACGCACTAACAATTCTTTAGACACAGCACCAGAGATGCCTGAAAGAAAAGGCTCCTTATATGCTGTATAAACCTTTGTAGCCGCCTCGCGTTCCGGTGCATTAATTTTTAGTGTAATTTGAAGATATGCCTTTGCCATGATTTCGAACCTCCATTGATAAATGTATCGATTATTAAATAAACAATTATTCAATCGATCAATTGAATTATATGTCATGCTTATTTCTTTCGTCAAGTAAACATTCCCTACCTAGACTTTGATTACATTTAAGAACATGATACAATTTGAGTATTTAATTGATTCATTTTTGTAATAAATGATTGAGGATAGTTGTAGTCGTATGATAACGCTAAAAAAGCTCAGAATAGAGGTTGACCATCATGAAAGAACCATTGAGTTCAGCAAATGTATTAAAAGAAGATCTGTATAAACAACTTGCAAGAATCGGAAAATGCCTTTCGAGTGACAAGCGACTGGAGATTTTAAATGTATTGTCCCAAAGTCCAAAAACTGTAGAGAAATTGGCGGCATGTACAGGTATGAATATGGCCAATGTATCACGTCATCTTCAAATTTTACTTGATGCAAAACTTGTTAAATTCGCTAAAAGAGGGACTTATGCCATTTACTCACTAGCAGATCCGGAGATTATTGATTTCATGGCATCCCTTTGGCGCATAAGCGAAAAACAACTTCCTGATATCGCAAAATTGAAAGAGGATTTTCTGAACAACCTTGACGGCATTCAAACCTTGACTATGGATGAGGTTATGGAGAAAGTGAATAACGATTCCATACTATTGGTGGATCTACGTTCTAAAGAAGACTTTGAAATGGGTCATATATCCGGAGCAATTTCAATGCCAATGACCGAGCTTGATACATTGATGCAAGAACTCCCCAAAGATGCAGAAGTCATCGCTTACTGTCAGGGACCACTTTGTGTATACTCCGCACTGGCAGTTCAAAAATTGCAACAAGAAGGTTATAAAGCGTACCGCATGGATGAAGGGATCAATGAATGGCAAGGACATTTTCTGACCCACTAATCCTGCTTCCTATGTTTTAACTATAGATCTCCAAGCCATCACTTGGCTTGAGATCTTTTTTTATGAGCAAAATAGATGGAACGGTTTTGAATACAATACCTTGTCATAAAGATATTCAACATAGCAAAAACCACCTATCCATCTTTTAATGAATAAGTGGTTTTGCAACGGTAGATTCACTTCTTAAACTTTTTTATTGAGTCAAAGTCGCCATGTAGTTTAAGACAAGCGAATCAAAATATCCTTTTTCACTTGAAGTTCTGGATAACAACTGGGCACCTTGTACAAATGCAATTAGGATCTTCGCTTGTTCCAAAGCAGCGTTAGAAAATGTAAATTCGCCAGCCGATTTGCCTTGATCAAGCACATTCTCAACCCATAGTGTGTTGGCGTCAAAAAATAAGTTTAACTCATCTCGAATTTCAATTGGAAAAGAGTTCAACTCAGCAGCCATCATTGAACATAAACAAAGCTTGGTATTGTTTTCCAAAGGTTCACGATATAACAAAAAAAAAGATTGTATCTTTTGTCGCCAACTCAGAGGTTGATCGTTAATTTGTTGAAGCTTGTCCATGAACTCTCGACGGTATCGATTCAGAACAGCTTGCACTAGATCCTGTTTAGACGGAAAGTGGTAATGTATACTTGCTTTCCGAATGCCTATCGCTTCAGCAATGTCAGCATAGCTAAAGCCATTGTATCCTCGCTCTTGAACCAAGGTGAGGCCTATGTCCATAATTTCTTGTACAGTGTTTTTCTTGATATTCATAAATGAAATCTACCATTCAGTAAGTATACTGTCAAGGTATCCTCCTCCCCTTACAATAAAAGAAAAGGCTACTCACTTTTTGCGATCGGACCTAAGAATTATCAAAGAATCACCTCGACGGTCATGTATGACTAGGTTCGCTCCTTTTCCAAAAAACGTTATGCGCTAGTCTTTCCACTCCCTGTTCCTCTCCCTATTACAACCCCGAGTTGCTCTTCAACCAAAAATCGTTTAATTGTTGTAAACGAGCTGCAAGAGGTCCCAACTGAACAAATCTACCTTCACGGAACGACTCTCTTTGATCAATGAACATAATTATTGTAGGTACTGAGAAGATTAAAAATTTGCCTACAACCTCTTCTACATTACTTGTGTCAACATGAGCAAGTTTTATAGAAGGAAATTTAGTAAGCAAATCTTTTAATTTGGGATAAACAGAGTGACATACATTGCAATTCTCCTGAGAAAAATACAACATACTTAGTCGGTTGTTTTGAATAAAAGCATCTATCTCTTCTATTGATAATAATTCTTTATTCATTTATTAAATTGTCCTTTCAGGTTGTTCTTTTATACCAAACCCTTTTTTCAATAAAATTCAATTTATAACCCCTTTCAATCGAATATTTTTCTTAGGATAAATGTTTGATGACTTCATTGACAACTCTTTCAGCTGATCGAAGGGCACCTTCAAGATGACCGCCTTGCCTATAAGCTGTTTCAGTTCCAGCAAAATAAATATTTTGCCTTGAGCCCTTTCCGTCGATGATAGGTCCGTAACTCGGATAATCAAGAAGTGGATCTGTATCTTCCTCTACGGCTGTATGTTCATCAAAAGACCAATCTTTAAATAAAGTCCCTTCTACATGTTTTGCTGCTGGACCGAAAAGTCGTGTCAATTGTTCCAACACAAGCTCAAGTAATTGTTCATTCCCCATATTCAAGCGAGCTTTTGCAGGAAGACCAAAGAAACCAAAAAGTGCGCCAGAACCTGTAGAAGGCGAGGCATCATGAATTTCCCTCAAAGGGCCAACCCAACTCGATACGAATCCAGAGAGACCTTGGTCACGCCAGAAGGGGGTGTCATAAACAGCAATAACCTTAGCTTGACTGGCCATCCAAGTTGGCTTATTCATTAAATTCGATTTTAGTTCAGCAGAAAGTTTGGGGAAGAACGTAATATTTCGTTCAACGATCCGTGGGGGTAGAGCAACTATAACCGAACTTGCATGAAAGTTCCCTGCATCAGTTTGAATCTTCCCCCTGCTATCGTCCTCCTGATGAATAGAAGTTACTTTGGTATTCAGATAGATTGCTTCTGATGGTATTTGGGCAGCCAGTGCATCAATTAGAGACTGAACTCCGCCTATAAACCGAAGTGAATATTCCATCGCTTCTGCGGACAAATCATGCTGTTGCGGTGGTGTGTTTCTGGATCGTTCTACTAGCATTCTTCCTTCATTATACTGCTCAAACGTCTGCAAGCTGAGTTCCTCGACTAGTTGGTTCATTGCTATCTCATAACGAGGCCAGTACCATGTTGGCCCAAGATCGAATTTCCCAAGCTCAGGCTTACCCTCAACCTCTACACTCAAGCCTCTTCCTCCAATACGATTTCGTGCTTCCAAGATGAGGTATCTTATTCCATGTGTATTGAGCAAGGCAGCTGCACGAAGTCCACATAAACCTGCACCAACTATTATTACAGGGGCATCCCTATTCAATTGAGTTTCCATACTTTGCTCCTTTAGATAGATAAAAGTTCTTCTTTCGAAGGTCTAACTCTAATAGTGAATGAGAGAAGGGCTAACCTAATTAAGGCCAGCCCCAAAGAATTATCGAAGACGTGCAGTAACACCGCCATCCAAAGGCATGACTACACCAGTAATCCAAGATGCCGAATCACTAGCCAAAAACAAGATCACTTCTGCGACATCCTTCGTTGTGCCATTTCGTCCGATGGGGTGAAAGGCATTAAAACTTGGTAGTACTTCTGCCACTTGTTCTTCACTCATAAATGTATTGTAAATCGGAGTTTCGACGACAGCGGGAGCCACTGCATTCACTCGAATGTGATCCCCAGCCAATTCCACAGCTAAATTTCTGGTCAGTGCGTGTCTTCCTGCCATGGCTGCTGAATATGCAGACGATGGCGTCGATTCAACCGCTTGAATCGCCCACATTGATCCGGTATTCACAATCGCTCCCCCGCCTCTTTTTTTCATTTCCGGAATCACAGCTTGCGAAGGATAAAACGTCCCTTTAACGATGGTATCCAGATATGATTGCAGATCATCCGCAGTGTGGTCCATGAAAGGGGTTGGATTGAATTTTCCTGTGTTATTCACCAGTATATCTACTCCACCAAACGCTTCTACAGCAGCTTGGACCAGTTTTTTCGACGTTTCTGGCAAACTAATATCACCTGATACAACAATCACTTTTTTACCGGATGGGTCAATTTCCAAAGCGGTCTTCTTTAATACATCCTCTCGACGGCCATTTATGACTACGTTCGCTCCTTATTCATAAAAACGTTGTGCTGTAGTCTTTCCAATTCCTGTTCCTCCGCCAGTTACAATCACTGTTTTGTTTTCAAATTTCATTTTAACATCTCCTTGTTTTTTTACCTACTAGTTGGTAGTTGATTGACAAAAATATTGATTTTTCTACATCGTTTAAAATCGGCAACATGTTTAGAGTTGTTACCGATTATCTGATTCGTTAATTCATAAGTTTAAGAATTTTTGCCTCGAGAACATCTCTTTGGTTAATCCCAATCATTGTATCCATCAGTTTACCATCTTGGAACAAAAGCAACGCCGGAATGCTTCTAATTCCAAAACGCGTGGCTAACTCCGTCTGTTCATCCACATTAATAGTAGCAATAGTCGCTTTTCCCTTCAGATCATCGGCCAATTGATGAATGATAGGAAGTTGAATTTGACAAGGACCACACCAAGGTGCCCAAAAATCAACCAGGGTTATTCCAGACTGAATTTGGTTGTTGAAAGTCTGATTAGTTAATGCAGTTGCACTCATAAGGATTACCTCCAATATATATTTCAACCAATAAATTGTTCAATTTAATAATTGAATTATAAATTCAACAATAATTACTGTCAAGTAAAGACTCAAGTTCATTTTTCCTTGGCGAGCTTTTATTTGGCTTTGTTTTCAGCAGACATACTTAAAACTGCCCGAAACCGTGTTTTTGCTGCCATCATTTTTTCATACGCTTCGCTTGCCCGTTCTAAAGGAAAAACTTCAATTATAGGTCGGACATCAGTCAAGACGCTAAACCGTACCGCAGCTTCAATTTCTTTGGCTTTCCCAGTAAATGATCCCTTCACTGTATGGGGACCTTTCAAGAAATCCATAGCTGACAATTCTAAACGTTCTCTGGATCCAGCTACGATAATAAGCTCACCTTCTGTCGCTAGTCCATTAACCAAAGAAGATATCACTCCGGCGTTTGGCGCTGTGGCAAGAATGACTTTAGCTCCACCTAACGCTTTCAAAGCTTTAGCAGGATCCTCCTTTTCGGAATCGATGTAAAAATGTGCCCCGAGTTCTTTTGCTAGATTTTCTTTCTGCACTCCTCGGGATATAGCAACTGTCTGATATCCAGCTTTCTTGGCGTATTGCACAGCAAGATGGCCCAATCCACCAATGCCGGAAATGGCAACCAAGTCGCCTGGACGTGCAGAGCTGTTTCGCAGCGCACTAAATGTAGTTTCACCAGCACACATTAAAGGTGCTGCTTCTTCAGAAGAAACTTCATCGGGAATAAGAATCAGGGCTTCTTCAAAAGCGACCATATACTCCGCGTAACCACCATCCATAGTCAAGCCCGTTACATGATCGTCTCCACTATGATATCCCATTCCTACACGTTGCCCGATCTCCCATTTTGTGAATCCATCTCCTAGTTGTTCAACTATTCCAATTACTTCATGACCGGGTATTCTTGGATACTCTGGGGCAGCTCCACTAATCGTGCTTGCGTCCCCACTACACACTCCGCATGCTTCAATCCGAAGAAGTACTTGCCCTTGGGCTGGAACAGGTATAGGGATTTCAACTAATTTCATCGGTTCACCTTTAGCAGGAACTTGAATTGCTTTCATATATATTTCACCTCTTTATCCCCTGAGATTTTCGAGCTTATTTTAGTATAAATAAGTACGATTTATTATTCAATTAAAAAATTGAATAATAAAATACCAAGGGACATTATCGTTACATTGCTTACCGATAGGCTGCCTAATTGATTTCTTTCTCTACCGGGATACTAGTAAATCTTATTTAAGTACTTCCAACTGTACAGGACAAGAATATTGTTCCTTTGATACGAATCAATTTTTTATATATGCTTCAACCGACTTTTGAAGTATCTTATATTCATCAGTTTGGTTACTCATGAGCGTCATCGCCAGGTTTCCATGTAATAAATAATCCCTTTTAGGCTCAGATGTAGTTTTGGGTCGTCTTCTTCTAATTTAAAATCATTGAAGTTGTGTAGGAACTTCGTAATGATGGGAATCCGCATGATCTTCTGAAAAAAATTTTTTTACCCCTGATAAAACGTCCCTTTGGGGTTGAGGCAAATAAGTTTTCAGCATAAGCTCCATGTCTTTTTTTGTTACTGGCTTTGCTTCGGTATGGAAAGAAGTCTACAAGGTCTCGATTAAGAGAATTTTCGTTATAGATTATCAATAGTCGCCTCATCTGCATAGATGTTTATGAACTTTATAAACCATCCTCACCTCTGGTTCCTTTGAAGCTTCCAACAAGTGCAAGTATTTTCTTCATGATGAGAGGAAAGTTATTCAAAATTGAAACTACGAATACCCACAAAAAAATAGAATAATCAACGAGTTTCCTTTGTCCTTTCAGGACATGTTCAGTAAGACCATTAATGCATAAGAACTTGTTCAATAAAACAAAAAAGCCGCTATGTAGCGACTTTTTATTGGTTCAGTGTTCTTGCCTTAAACACTTGTCCAGTTCCATGTTGTTGCTATTGTGTTTTCCTACAACTGTATTCTTCAGGATGCATTTTCAAACTGGCTGTTATATAAATCGGCATAGAATCCGCCTTTACCCAGCAATTCTCCATGATTACCCGTTTCGATAATGTTACCGTCCTTCATGACCAGAATCAGATCGGCGTTCTTAATCGTTGAGAGACGGTGGGCAATCACAAAAGAGGTTTTCCCTACAGTAAGTCGGTCCATCGCTTGTTGAATCAGCAACTCCGTACGCGTATCGACCGAACTTGTGGCTTCGTCCAGTATGAGCATAGGCGCATCTTCAATCATGGCTCTTGCAATGGTAATCAATTGCTTTTGGCCAGCAGAGAGATTGGCTTTGTCGTCTAGTACTGTATCATAGCCCTGCGGCAGAGTTTTAAGGAAGTTGTGCAGACCCACTGCTCTACATGCGGCTTCTACCTGTTCATCGGTAACATGGTCTTGGGAAAAGACGATATTCTCACGAATCGTTCCTTCAAACAGCCATGTATCCTGCAGTACCATACAGAATAATTTATGAACATTCTCACGTGTTAATTGGCTGATCGGAGTTCCATCAATATAAATTTCCCCTCCGTTCAGCTCATAGAACCGCATGAGCAAATTCACGAGCGTCGTCTTACCAGCACCTGTCGGGCCAACAATGGCGACTTTCTGACCAGCTTCAGCTTTCATAGAGAAGTCTTTGATAATCATATGGTCTTCGTTATAACCGAAACGAACATGTTTGAATTCAACATCCCCTTTGGCGTTATCTAGCTTCATGGTCTTATCACTTTCATCTTTCAATTCTTCTTCATCCAGAAATTCGAATACACGTTCACTGGCAGCAGCCGCCGATTGCAAATTGGTTGCAGCCTGCGCCAACTGTGACAAGGGCTGTGTAAATAGACGAATATACACCATAAAGGCCACAATAGTTCCGATCGTTATAACATGTTGGTTCACCAGCAAAGCGCCCACGATACAGACCGCTACATAACCGAAATTCCCGATGAACATCATAACCGGCATCATCAGGCCAGACATGAACTGGGATTTCCATGCATTTGTATACAAGCGGCCATTAATGCCATGGAACACTTCCTTGGCTGCTTTTTCTCCGTTATATACCTTGACTACGTTATGACCAGCATAGGTTTCTTCAATATGACCGTTGATCTGGCCAAGCTCCACTTGCTGTGCTACAAAATATTTTTGTGAATGCTTCATAATTACGGTCATCAGTGAAAAACCAATCAGCGTAGCTACAATCCCGGTAATGGTCATGATCCAGTTCGTATACAGCATCATAATCAATGCACCCACAAAGGTTGCCAAGGCGCTGACAAGTGTGCCGAGACTGTTGTTTAACGTTTGTCCAATGGTATCGACATCGTTGGTTACACGGCTTAGCACATTACCATAGCTCGTAGCATCAAAATACTTCAAAGGCATATGATTAATTTTTCGGGACAGTTCTGTCCGCATCTTCTTTGTAAGGCGCTGTGACACGGTTACCGTAATGAATCCCTGGAAATAATTAAAGATAAGGCCGAGACCATACAAAACCACCAATACAAGAACAATCTTCTGAATAGCATTTATATCAATCCCTGTTACAATTCCTTCCTGGATCAGGTTGGCAATATCGCTGAGCTTATCCGGACCAATCACGTTGAAGACAGAACCGGCCAGCGCTAGCACCATAGAGAGTATAATCATAGGCATATAGGTCTTGATGTAGGATAAGAGCTGACGGATGTTCTTTCTAAAATCATTCGCTTTTTTACCAGTCCCCATCCCCTCCGTAGGACCTCTACCCATGGGACCTTGCTGTTTCATTTTGATATGCTTACTGCCGACGGTGTGTTCATTCTTGTCCATGTACGAGTTCCTCCTTCGAAAGCTGCGAATAAGCGATTTCCTGATAGGTGCTGCAATTCGCCATCAGCTCTTCATGTGTGCCGTTCCCTACAATCTCGCCCTGGTCGAGAACAATAATCCGGTCAGCGTCCTTAATGGTGCCTATGCGCTGAGCAACAATGAGTGTCGTAGCATGGCCGGTTTCTTGTTTAAGCGCAGAGCGCAGGACCCGGTCTGTTCTGTAGTCGAGTGCCGAGAAGGAATCATCGAAGATGTAAATCTCTGGCTGACGGTAGATGGCACGCGCAATGGACAGACGCTGCTTTTGACCACCCGACACGTTCGCTCCACCTTGTGAAATCCGTCCTTGATATTGACCGTCCATTTTTTCGACAAACTCCGTACCCTGGGCAATCTCCACAGCGGCTTTGACGAGTTTCTCCGAAACTTCTGCTCTGCCGTTATCACCATACGAAACGTTGGAAGCCACTGTACCGCTGAAAAGTACGGCTCTCTGTGGGACATACCCGATTTTGTTATGAAGTGTCTGCTGCTTATAGTTTCTGACATTCACGCCATCCACAAGTACCTCACCCTCAGTCACATCGTAGAAACGGGAAATCAGATTGATCACACTGGTTTTGCCGCTGCCTGTTGCACCAATAAAGGCAACCGTCTCGCCCTGTTTTGCCGTAAAGCTAATGTTGCGAAGCGCAGGCTCCTCGGCATCCGGATATTTGAAGCTGACATTACGAAATTCCACCTGACCCATAACGCCCTCTTCTCCAGCTGTCTCATGTCCGTCGATGATGCGAGATTCGGTATTCAATACCTCCATAATCCGTTTGGCAGAAATCGAAGCTCGAGGCATCAGGAAGAATATCATACTTACCATCATAAAGGCCATGACCACCTGCACCGCATATGAGGAGAATACGACCATATTAGAGAATAGCGTAATGCGGTCCGGCACGGCCGCTCCGTTAATCAGGTATGTGCCAATCCAATAGATCGAGACACTCAGACCCGACATAATAAAGGTCATCCCCGGACCAACCATTGCCATTAACCGGTTCGCAAACAGGTTTGTATTTGTCAATTCTGCATTGGCCTGTCCGAACTTCTCCTCCTGATACTGATCTGCATTATAAGCGCGCACCACCCGAAGCCCGGTCAGATGCTCACGTGTTACCCTGTTCAGATTATCGGTGAGACGTTGGATTTTTTGGAAACTCGGAAGAGCGAAAATAACAATGACACTCAGCATCAGGATCAGGACAGCCACAGCCACTCCTGTAGAGGCGGTCCACTGCCAGTTTTTATCCGCAATCTTTGCAATGGCCCACACGGCCAGAATCGGCGCCTTGATGATCACCTGCAGCCCCAGCGCAACCACCGTTTGAATTTGGGTAACATCGTTCGTGGAGCGGGTGATAAGGCTGGCTGTTGAAAAGCTGTTCATCTCTTCCATGGAAAAAGATAAGGCCTTGTCAAAGACCATCGCACGCAGACGCATGGCCAGCCCTGCCGCGACCTTTGCCGCAAAATAGCCGACAATAATAGATGCAATCATACTGCCGACAGCACATAACAGCATATAAATACCGGGAATCAGCAGTTCCGACATCGGCGTTCCGGCGGTTTGCAGCTTGGTTGTAATTTCGGCCATATAATCAGGCAGCTTCAAATCCAGCCACACCTGCACAACGATGAAGGCCAAGCTGCAAAGAACGAACATCCATTCATTTTTCTTGAGATATTTGAATATCTTCAGCATTCTGTTCTTCTCCTTTATCTGAAAATCTTAGGTGTTTGGTGCAATTAACGTATCCTGCATACGTCCTCTACATAGGAATTCAGCTTTTAGAGACAATAAGCTTGATGAGTCGGATAAACTCTTTGGCATCCTGTTCGTCCAGCTTTCGAAGAATTTTCTCGCTCCATGCGACTCCTTCGTTATACCTGTCCATCATAAATTGCTTGCCTGAATCCGTAATGAATACAATCACCTTACGTTTGTCGTTAGCATCCGTACGTCGTACAACCAACCCTTTCTTCTCCAAACTTTTCAGTGCCGTTGCGATCCGTCCCGTACTGACGGACAAGTATTCGCTCAAATGGCCCGAAGTAACCCCATCCTGATGACTCAAAGCGATGAGAATCCCCATTTCACCACGAGAGAAATGCGCTCGTTCCTCTAACACCGGTTTGCGCGATTTGACGATACACTCGAATAGTTCTGTTGCTGACGCTTTATAGTCCATTGGCAGTACCACCTTCTGCATTTATCTTATACTGTAAGATAATAATGATATCCGGACATAAAGTCAATTCGGGAAAATATGTAATGGTTGAAGTTTCATGACCACTCACGACCTGAATGCGAAGAGGAATACTTCATTGCAACTTGACACAAAAAACTGCACCTCCAAAGTTAGATCGCGTCTAAAAATTGGGGTGCAGTTCACTCTGATGTTTATCATCTTCTGATGATCTAGATTAAAGTAAAGTAATCATCAACACATTCATACGCTCTGGACTTATCATACACAATGCGTGCAATCGCATCATGCTGATGAATGGACTCTTCATTACTGCAGTCCACCTTGAATTTACTTACCCAATGCTTTTCATACAAATCAGCAGCCACCAACCGCACTACGTCTTCAACAAATCGAGGATTCTCGTACGCACGTTCTGTAACCTGTTTCTCGTCAGGCCTTTTTAATACGGGATGAAGGCAACTGCTTGCATTGGATTCAGCGGCATCCAACAGATTTTCCTTCCAATCACTTGGCAATAATTCTCCAGGGTTGCCCTGTACCTGAATTCGTAGCATACCACGCTGATTGTGTGCACTATATTCACTTATTTCTTTAGAACAAGGACATAACGTTGTAATCTGTATATTTAGACCTGCTTTAATAATAGGAGACTTACCTGCCTCCTATGTCACAGTAATCGAAGCCAATGAATGGTTTAACCCGAATAAACCTGTTATGGGTGCAGCACGGTTATAGAACCAGGGATAGGTAACTTCCAGTTGTGATTTCTGTTGATTCATCTGTTCGGCAATTCGCTGCGTCAGTCTAAGTAAATCTGTAATTTGGTCACTCAGTCCCTCATTGCGACTATGCTGAAGCTGTTCTGCCAATCGGCTCATATTAATGCCTTTAAATTCCCGCTCCAGTGAGGTAGTCAGTCGAAAATTGCCAATGCTGGACACCTTTACAGGACTTTTTACCGAAATAACATCGATAGGATACTTCAAATTTTCGATGCCTACTTGCTGTAACTCAAACAGAAAATCATTTTTGCTATTTTGCAAATCTTGCATCTCTTCTTTGAGAACAGGTTTGTCTCCCTGTATTGGATCAACTGAACCGAATAGCCGAAGCCTTTCAGCCTTATCAGGCAGTACAAATGAATGTGTCACACTCTTACTCATGTTATCCTGCTCCTTGTCAGACGCTTGCTTCGGCAACCGCACATTCGCTAAATCGTGCTCTGAACCAGTCCTCATCCAAATCTTTTCCAATTACAACGATGCGGCTTGTTCTGTCTTCATCCACATTCCATTCCCTATCAGTATCCACCCCAAATATCATGTGAACTCCCTGAAATACGACCCTTTTATTTGTTTTCTGTACATTAAGAATTCCTTTGTATCGATACGTATCAGCTGAATGCTCCACCAACCAATCGTTTATAAACTTATTCACTTTATCTAGATCCAAAGGTCTCGTTTCAGTGAGAACAATGGAGAAAACATCGTCATCATGATGATGGTGAAGATGTTCTTCCAGAAAATGTGGATCGACTTCGAGTTTGTGATCAAGATCAAATGTATTAACTCCAAGAATCTGATCCAAATTAATTAAGGATTGATGTGTATGCGTCAATCGGGCATGTGAGTTCATCTTTTTCAACCGGGATTCCAAGCGAGCAATATCTTCCTTTTCGACAAGATCTATTTTGTTTAATAATATGACATCGGCAAAAGCGACTTGTTCCTTTGCCTCATGTCCGTTATCTAGATGATGTTCAGCATGTTTAGCGTCTACTACGGTTATAACAGCATCAATTTTGAAAAAGTTTGAAATCAGTGGCTCCGCAAGAAAAGTCTGAATGACCGGTCCCGGATCAGCCAAACCCGTAGTTTCAACAACAATCCGATCATATTCGACAGGTGTAGGAGTCTCTGCAAATTTTCGATGCAACAAATTTTTCATAATATCCACCAGATCACTTCGTACTGTGCAGCAGATGCAGCCATTGTTCATTTCAATAATTTCTTCGCCAGATTCCACAATTAGTTCATTATCGATGCCCACTTCTCCAAATTCATTCACAATAACAGCGACTTTATAACCATGATCTGCCTTCAATATATGATTAAGCAGCGTCGTTTTACCAGCTCCCAAAAATCCCGTAATTACCGTTACCGGAATGCGTGGATCTTGTTCCGTTTCCATGTAAGTCCCCCCTTAAGGTGCTAATTCTAAATTGTACATTCCTTGCAAACTCCCAATCAGACTTTTCACATGTTTATTCCATGCTCAAACCCCTTCAATGTAGATTTTTTATACATCTTCTATGAAGCAGGCCATGAAAAATCCCCCCCACAGAGGTAGCAGTTGTCTGCTCGTGAGCTGTGCGGCGAATGTTCCCCATTTCCTTATGCACGGTAGGTAATGCAACAAGACATGCGGTCAAAATAGCAATTGCTTCATCTTGGACTTCTATTCTGTTCACCAACTCGACTTGGTGACACCAGGAATTTGTCCTTTATGAGCCAGTTCACGAAAGACAATCCGTGATACTTTAAACTTACGCAAATATCCTCTCGGGCGCCCCGTCAGTTCACAACGGTTTTTCAGTCTAGTAGGGGATGCATTACGCGGTAACTTCTGCAATGCTTCATAGTCCCCTCTTTCTTTCAGCTGACGGCGCAGCTCTGCATATTTGGCTACGGTCTCCTGACGTCTCTTCTCACGTACTACTTTTGATTTTTTGGCCATTGATTTTTCTAGCTCCTTTTAGTGATTAGATTAAATGCATGTCGGATCGGAACGCTTCATAAATAAGCTCATACGTCCAATTGAAATCCACCCTTCGACAAAAGCCGTAATATAACCCGGCAGCCGAATTGTTTCAATCGTGGTTGCGAGCATAAAGGATAACGGTGGAATCAAGGTCTCTTCACTATCAATGGAAGCAGGCTGAATCTGTTCCTCTGTCAGCGGAGATACGGTCATCCTTTTTTGCCTGATCAGCGTTCGCAGCGTGCGGTCAGATAAAATCACTTCATGCACTCCTTCTAGAATAAGTTTCACAGATCAAGATATGGGGTGTCGTTTCTCATGAACCTTTTTTACATCATTGTATTCACCCTGCATGATTGTAGGATGAATTATTTAAATAGTAATAATTACGATTAATAAAAAATATAATCCTGTTTTGTCCACATGTCAATACAACATGTCGTTTATAAATCTACTTCCCACATTTGTTTCACACTAAACAATTATCGACGCCCAAGATTATTTACATAGCATATACATAAATACATATGAGACCCAATCAAAAATTGGCTCCATAATGACAATACCCAGTGAGTACCCAAATCAGCTAATAGGCGTCTGGGTATTTTTGAATTTTTCTCTTTCTATACCTTCATGCGAGGATTATACTCCGACAGTGCATTTTCTATGTTTTCAAAATTAAGTGCTCGGTTCTCTATAATCGCTTTTCGTTTTGCTTTTAACACAATCTGCTCAATATCAGCAAAGCTGCATCCGGCAAGCAAATCTGCAGCCTGTCCAGCAAGGCTCTCCCCGATCAGCAGTTCAATGTATTGAATCCGATCCGCATGCGTTGGCAATGTATACGTCATTTTCGTGTCAAAACGGCGCCATATCGCTGTATCCAGTTCTTCCTCAAGGTTGGTGGCTGCGACAAAAACACTCTCTCCGCCGAACTCGTCTAGACATTGTAGCAGCGTGTTCACCACTCGTGCCATCTCTTTCACTTCATCATTTGAATCCCTCATACGCCCCAGAGCATCAAATTCATCAAGAAACAGAACACAAGGCGTCCCATTTGCATAGTCAAAGATCTTGCGCACATTGCTCGCTGTTTCCCCCAAATGACTATGGATAATCGCGTCAAGCCTCACTAATATAAGCGGCAGATCTAAGCGCTGCGCCAAATAAAAAGCCGTTAGTGTTTTTCCAGTTCCTGGTGGACCAAACATTACGATCTTGTTAGGCATGGGCACATCCTGCTCCTCAAACTTTTCTTTCATTCCCAAAATCGTAATAAACTCATCCACAATTGTCTGGTTTTTCTCGGCTAGTACGATTCGTTTGACCTTGCGGGCGCACTCCTTTGGTGTATATATGGTCGCCATATCAATGCCTTTGGCACGCGGGAGCCGCACAGCAGCATTGCTTTTGTTTTTATTGTTCACGGTCTTTACCTCCCCCTTTAAATAGTAATATTTACGATTAGAAATGTATCAAAATCAGGTTATGATTTCCACCAAACAGTTCAAATAGTTTGCTGGTATGTTTATCCTTTCATTATCTAGAATGTTTTTTCTATTATTCAATAAAAAAATACCCAGCCAAGTGACTAGGTACCATCTATTTCGTACTCATGGGAGAGTAAATAATTCTATTTTGCTTCTCTCTCCAGAAGTCCATAGACTTTGTCTTCACGCATTTATTTTCTCAAGTATGCTGGTATCTAAAATTATCTCGACACCAAACCTCATGGAAATCGCCCTTCAAATAAGATCAAAACGAAATAATGGCTTTTTAACTTTTGACAAGAATACTGGCTTCATCAATGGTTTGTTTTACAATTGAAGCAGCAGGTTGGTCGTTGGCTAACCGAAGCCCCTGGCCAGCCCAAAGTGACATATACTCGGGGTTGTTTGCTTTTGCAGCCGCCTGACGAATATCCCGGGTCATCGCGTTTTGAATAGGATAAGCAGGGATTGTTTCGGAGTACTGATGCATGTCAATCATAAATTTTGTTTGAATGCCTCTTGCAGCTTTGCCGGAGTAAGCACGTGTAATTTGAGTGGAGTCTTCATTTGCCGAGAGGATTTTCTGCTTGTACTTTTCGTGGGCACCGCTCTCAGGACAGGCTAAAAACGCAGTGCCCATCTGTACTGCAGAAGCTCCTAATAAAAGGCTTGCTGCAAGTCCCCGCCCATCCATGATTCCCCCCGCTGCGATGACCGGGATCGACACATGGTCAACGATCTGCGGAACAATAGCCATGGTGCCTATCAAAGCATCATGGGAGACGTCTTTCAGAAAGGTCCCTCTATGCCCGCCTGCTTCGCTCCCCTGAGCCACAATAGCATCTACACCCCCTGCTTCCAATTGCTTGGCTTCATCAACGGTTGTTGCAGTTCCAATGACGAATATTCCATGCTGTTTCATGGTTTGAATCACGTTTGGAGATGGTATGCCAAACGTGAAACTAAATATGGGCACACGTTCCTCCAATAATACCTGTACCTGTTCCTCAAACGATTCTGCAGACTTCAAAATCAATGGATTTTGAGCAGTGCCAAGTTCGATACGATATTTATTGAGATAATCCGTCATCCGGTAGATAGCTTCTTCCGACTCTTCAAATTGCTCAGGCACAAACAAGTTTACTCCGAATGGCTGATCCGTTAGTTGCTTGATTTTTTGGATCTCGCTGCGGAGTTGTTCCGGCGTTAAGTATCCGCCTCCTAGGTTGCCTAGCCCACCAACGTTTGAAACAGCCGCTACTAATTCAGACGTCGAAACGCCACCTGCCATCGGCGCTTGAAAAAGCGGGTATCGAATTTTTAGAGTACGCGTCAATTCAGTCTCAAACACTTTTAAATCCTCCTTTTAGTTGGAAATTTGAAGATCTATTGGTAGTTCAACAAGCAACAAAGTGGCAAGAAGACGCGATAGGCTGCTCTCCTTATTTTCAACAATTTTTTATACATGTTGTCTAGGCAAAAATGAAGCACTATTGCCGATTAAATAATACTCGAGTTTCATTCAAAATCAACTATACAACTTATGTTGTTTACAATAAAGAGGTTGGTTAAAGAGGAGGCGCTTATGACCAGACGGACTATTGTCTTGGAGTAATATATCTTTCAGTACCAAAATAAAAAACTGGCGCCGACGGAATATCGACACCAGTTTTTGCCGCACAGCTTTTCCCAATATAGTGGCTTGACTAAGGAAATGCTGAATGAGATTCAACCGATTGAATAAACGATGTTAGATTGATGCTTTTAGGCAAATTACTGATCAGCGCTATTCAATAGATTCAAGCTTCCATTGTTGATTATAATTGGATGTATACCGCCATTGCTGGATAGGAACTCCCTCTGCAGTTGATAGGCCTGTGACATCAGCTGGCTTATTGGAAATTACAGGAGTGATGCGATAGTAACCATCTCCTGTAGAGATAAAAGCAAATTTTTGTTGATCTTGGTCAGTACTAGCAGCCAGTTGGAATTTAGCGCCATGATCCAGAGAGCCATTTGTTACCTCGAGTGAACGTCCACTCTGCACATTCTTGATACTGTATTGACCGCCACCTAGATGCGTAACACTCCATTGCTGATTTTCTTTACCTGCATAGGTTGATTTAATTACATTTGCACCTTCTATCGTATTATCGGCTTCCATGACCTTGCCGTCCAAACGCACGTTGAAACGATAAATACCATTAGAAACATTTCCATCAGGAATGCTTGCTTTATCTCCGCTGCCAGCAGGCCGGGTGTAGAGAAGAGTTCCGAAACCAAGTTGGTCAAACGTTGATGGATATTTTAAATTCGGACCACCTTCGGTACCTTCCAGAGCCATTCGGGCAGCAATATTGGGTGCAGACAGACCTTTTCGATTGACATAGTGGTTATAAATCATTGCCCAGATGGGCCGCATTTCATTACGACTGGCAGGCGATATTCCGGATTGACTATTTATCGCGCCGTTTCTACCTGATCCCCATTCATAAGTTGTAAATGGCACATCCTCGCCATTGTTGTACTTGGCAACATATTCAGCAGCACGCAGGAAACGATTGTCCGCCCATCTATAAAGGTCATCTCCCTGATTCCACGCCATTTCAGCAATTGTGGCCATTAAACCAATACCTAATTGAGTATGCGCTTGGTCCCTTCCAGACTCTTGCCATTGGGCAAGACCATCAGGATGAAGGAATGGGATCGCATTATAAATGGACCCATTTCCTGCACCATTTTTAAAATATTCAACACCGATATCATAAATATCCCGGCGGTCACAGAATATTCCGATTGCAATGGTGGCAGCCATATTGCTTAGATCCCAGTTCGCCCAGTAATTCTGTATATATGAATCATTATGACTATTGCCATATTCATTGCCAATAAGGAATCTCTCGTTCAATGGTTTGTAAAATACGGTAAGAAGCATGTTCTGCATTTGTTCCACATTAAACCCCGGATAATCTCTCATAAGTTCTGCTGCATTAGCCAACTCATATCCATAAATTCCCGCCGCTAAGTAGCGATCAGCATTGCCGGAAATCGTTTTAAGATTAGAGGACCAGGCATTCAAAATATCACGAGCTGTATCTCCATTTGCGGTGTCCCCTGTAATTTTCCAACGAAGTGCATTCTGATAAGCACGAGCTATATCATTGTAAAACACAGCTACATTTTGCCCACTTCCTCCCCTGATAATGGTAGAAGTAGCGCGTGGTTTCCATCCAGCCTGTGATAGTGGACTGGACAGCAATTGATTCCAACCATCCAAATAGGGTTGTCTGCCTTCATTAATCATTTGCTTAATTCGGTCAAAATCTTCTTTCGTATGTAATAGGCCAGGATGAGCAAATCCAGTGGATGCTGCAGCTTTAGGCAATGTTTTCTCAGTGAATTCAAACGTACTTATTACTAGGCAAAAAATAATGGATACTAATAGTATTCTTTTCAACATTTACATTCCCCTTATTAGTGTGTTTAAAATAAATCCTCCGCTATTTTATCCTCGATCCCTTTATGTAATTCTCCTTTGAGTTGGTATATATACCTGTTTTTTCTGCGCTATTATGTTTATCGGCTCCAGTTTCATTTTCAAACCATGGAGTTATGGAGTGTAGAGGCGATTACACAAACCGTTATGAGTGGGCTTGGATTTTCTTTTTTGCCTTATATTACAGTTAAAGAAACGTAAATAGAGGAAAACTTAAATTGTAAATCATTCTGAAAAGTTCGATCCTATATACTCCCATACGCTGATTAAAAAGAAAAAGTGGCGTAATTAAGTTGTCTTTTTTCTTTTAATGCTTCATAGTGGATCTCTTTCAATGTATCTTTTATTTAATATACTGACCCGCCTCCTGTAGAAATCTGATTACTGAGTTGTTTATTCTTCATATTAATTTGTTCTCATAGATTACTTGATTGGAACCAAAATATATCAGTCCTGAAAGTATCTTTACGTATCAAGGATTGTAATGCAACTTATTAGCTGTACTTTCTCGCTTTCAACATTACAAAAATTGACATTTACAATGAAAATAAGTAGTATAAATAGAAAGATTTGTACAAAAAAGAGCCCTTTCCTCATTCCCCTCTATTCAAATTCTTGATCCTACCTATCTTATTTTAAGGAGTGAAAATGCTATGCGCGCACGAACGTTAAAAGCGAATACAAGGAATGTAATCGGTAGCTATTACAAATGGATCGCAGCTGGTATGATTGTAACTCTCACGGGATGCTCGTTTGCATCCGCCGCTCCTTCACCCTCACTCTCATCCTCAAGTAAAACTAGTGAACCTACCTCCTCCCTGGTTACATTTCAATTGCAAGAGGCTACGATTGCTCAGATGCAGGACGCGATGAAGTCAGGAGCACTATCGAGTGTCGAGCTCACAGCCATGTACCTTAACCGGGTATATGCCTATGATTCTAGTGGCATTCGGCTGAATTCCATCCCTGTTCTGAATCCTGACGTACTAAAAGAAGCCGCTCAGGCTGATCAGCAAAGGGCTCAGGGGATTAATACCGGGCCTCTGCAAGGCATCCCCTACACGGTTAAAGACAGTTACAAGGTTAAGGGACTCACTGTTGCTTCTGGATCTCCGGCTTTCAAAAACCTGATGGCAAAAGATGATGCCTTTACAGTAGAGAAGATACGAAAGTCCGGTGGGGTGCTCATTGGTAAAACCAATATGCCGCCAATGGCAGCTGGTGGAATGCAAAGAGGCGTTTATGGTCGTGCCGAAAGTCCGTACAATCCAGATTATTTGGCTGCAGCCTGGTACTCTGGCTCCTCTAACGGATCTGGCGTGTCAACAGCCGCCAACCTCGCTGCCTTCGGTATGGGGGAAGAAACGGTATCCTCTGGAAGATCACCAGCATCGAACAATGGTTTAATTGCCTACACCCCATCGCGGGGCCTAATCTCCATTCGGGGGAATTGGCCGCTCTTCCCTGTACGGGATGTCGTCGTCCCACATACGAGAACTGTCGAGGACATGCTCCGCTTGCTTGACGTGATCGTTGTAGAGGACAAAATCACCAAGGGCGATTTTTGGCGAGAACAGAAAGCCGTTCGGCTCCCTTCTGTCAACAGTGTCCGTCCCAATTCCTATCTGGAGTTGCGAGATACGCAGGCTTTGAAAGGCAAACGCATCGGTGTTCCGAAAATCTATATCGGTAAGGACTCTGAAACCACAACTCCGATTAAATTCAGACCTTCAATACAGGCATTATGGGAAAAAGCTGTAAAGGATTTAACTGCTCTTGGAGCTGAAGTTGTGGAAGTTGACTTCCCCTTGCAAGTGAACAGCGAGAAGGACCGACCAACAGCGAAAACACCTGAAGAACGCGGTTTGATGCCGGCAAAGTGGGCTGAAAAGGAATTCGGGCTGCTTAATCCTTATGTAGCTGAGGAATTCCTTAAAAGTGTGGGCGATCCGAATTTCCCGTCATGGACTAATATCGACCCTGCAACCGTCTTTCCGAATCCGCCCGGTTCAGTTGATGCCAAACGTGGCAGAGACCTTGGTCACTATGACGTATTCATTGACACCATAAAGAAAGGCGTCACCCCTTACGAACAAATTCCTCAGTTTCAAGAAGGGCTACGGGGGCTTGAAAATGTACGAAAGATTGATTTTGAAAATTGGATGAAGCAAAATAACCTTGATTTTATAGTTTTCCCGGCCAATTCGAATATCGGCAAAGCGGACTCCGATGTAAATGAAACATCCTATGAGGAGGCTTGGGAGAATGGCAACTATTTCTCCAATACGAATTTCCTTCTACGCGAGTACGGAATCCCAAGTGTGTCTGTGAGTATGGGTGCTATGAAAGATACCGGTATGCCCGTCAACCTGACGATGGCAGGTGCCGCATATAGCGATAACGACCTGCTTCGATACGCTTATTCCTATGAGCAAGCAACCAAAAACCGTCCTATTGCAACACGCACGCCAGCGCTTGAGGATGAAACCTTTTCCTATAACCCACAAACTGCTCTCCCACCCTCTAAACGCAAGGAAACAGAAGCTCCTGCACTTAAGTTGAATACTTCGCTCAAGGGCGATATTCTCGCTTTGAAAGGTTCAGTCACAGATCAAAGTGAAATCGCTCAGCTCAAAGTTTATGTCAATGGCATGCGTGTCGCTATTACAGAAGATAAAGCTAATTGGTCAGCAACACTTCCAACTACGATATACAAACAGAGTGGTGCCTCCCAAGCCGATACACTGCATATTCTTTTGCTGGCGAAGGATATTTACGGAAATACCTCTGCTCAAATCAAATCTGTCACATTACCCCAATGACGAAGGACATCATAGAACATAAATTAACAAACTCCCTAGCTGCTTTCCCAGTATAGGGAGTTTGTCTTCAAATCCCATCATTGTTCAGCCTACAAGCTTTAGTCCAACCGCTGAGCTGAGTACCATCACAATAAACAAAATTCTCGTGGTATTACGCGGTTCACCATAAAAGATCATACCCAGTATGGCCCCACCCGAAGCTCCAATACCAGTCCAGACGGCATAGGCTGTTCCCATGGGTAGTGCTTCCATGGACAGGTTTAAAAAGAAAAAACTCAATCCAAAGCCTCCAAGCAAGCAGAAAATGGACAAGAAATTCCGATCCTTATGAAGCTTATTAATCATGAGAACTCCAATCATTTCAAATACGCCTGCCAAAATCAGAAATACCCAGTTCATCCGTTAGTGCACCTCTTTTCCTTGTTTCTTCTCTTTATTCTGTATTTTGAGTCCTACAACTCCGAGCAGAAGCAACCCAATCAGCATGAATTTAGATCCCTGCACCTCAGCACCAAACAACAATATTTCTGCCAATACAGTTCCGGCTGTTCCCAAACCGACAAAAACTGCATATACGGTTCCAACCGGAAGCGTGCGGGAAGCCATAATCATGAGTATGAAACTTACAAAAATAGCAACCAAAGTCCCTCCCCACTCTAACCATCCACTGGCATGTTTCAGCCCGATAACCCATGCAACTTCAAATAATGCCGCAATTACAACAGATAACCATGTCTTGTTCATTTTGTACTTCCTCCTTTTTGATAACGCTGCAAATGTAATATGGATCAAAGCAGCAATTAAAAAAAGCCTGAGATCATACTGCATACAGCAGTTTTTCTCCCAGGCTTTTATCCCTCCGTGACACAGTACAACGACTGTGAGTTTTCTCTCGGACCAGCCGATATGACATCGCGGAACCCTAGAAAACATTTTTAAATTCAATTATAGTATCATTGATTTGGTCATTATGAAATCAATTTGTTCTTCATCCCCCATATAAAAAGAGTGTGCACCCGTTTGAACAAACCCCATTTTCTTATAAAAAGCAATGGCATTTTCATTTTTTTCCCATACCCCGAGCCAGACCTTCTTTTTATTATGTCCCAGTGCAATTTCCATAGCTTTATTTAACAGATATTTACCAAGCCCATGTTTTTGAAATTTGTTTTTGATATAAATCCTCTCAACTTCGAGTGACTCATCACCCATTTTTTCGGATTGAGCATCATTTATATTTACTTTTAAAAATCCAGCAAGTTCTTCATTAAAATAGACGAAAAAGAATTCTGAAGAGACATTGGACAATTCCTTCTCTAACTGTTTCGAGTTAAATGCTCTTTCCAGATAGGCTCGCATATTTTCAGGTGAATTTTGTTCTTTAAAAGTATCGTTGAATGTTTCAATGCTTATTTCTTGGAGTGTTTGTAAATCTGCACGGCTGCATTTGATAATTTTCGCATTCATTATAAATTTATGCTCCTTCATATAAATCAATTAGTAAATTCTTTTGTTCCCTTTTTTCACAAATTCCCATTCATCGCTTATATTTTTTCTTACTCTTTGAAGTAGATTAAAAATAGTGTTTACTTCACTTTCCGAAAATCCCGCTAAGGCAACATTATCCGAATAATCATGTTCTCTTTTTATGAAAGGATAGACATTGTTCCCTTTTTCTGTTGGAAAGAGTTTATTAATTTTTTTGTTATGCTGATCCTCTTTCTTTTCAATAAACCCATTAATTACAAGTTTTTGGATAGCGCGAGATGCGGTTGTTCGATCTACTTTTATCATCTCAGCTAACTTTTCTTGAATGATTCCTGGGTTTTCACATATTCGTACAAGGTATAAATACTGTCCTTTTGTAAGGTCATATTCTTTAAATTCAATATTACTTATCGAATCTAATGCTCTGGCTATCATCCCAATTTCACGAAGTACTTCCTTCATAATGAACTCCTTTGCCCCTATTTTGTTGCAAATGCAATAAACATGGTATATATTTAATCTACCCTAACTTTGTTGCATTTGCAATATAAAATTATATTAAAGAGGTCAGTAAAGTGAAATATGTTTTTTTTTGTAATAGGTATTTTTATATTATCCCTTGGTATTTCTTTCACTATACAATCAGACCTTGGGACATCACCTTTTGATGCGCTTTTGGTAGGACTATCCACAAATGTGGGGCTTACTGTAGGAAGTTGGGAAATCATAATGGCTTTGATTTTGATCTGTTGTAATTCACTTTTAAATAGACAAAGACCAGAAGTTTTGGGGTTGTTAACAGCATTTATAACGGGGATTGGTATTGATATGTGGCTTTTTTTATTGCAGGATGTGTTAACGCCTGAACTATGGTACAGCAAAGTTGTTTGTTTTGGAATTGGTTTAATTGTTGTTGGATTAGGAACTGCAACATATTTACAGACAAACTTTGCGCCCATTCCAGTTGACCGATTAACAATAATCGTACAGGAATTAACTAGAACAAATCTATTTTTTTCAAGAACATTCATTTACCTCATATTCTTGGTCATAGCGTTAATTTTAAATGGACCCATTGGCATCGGAACTTTGTTAACTGTTGGTCTAGGGGGGCTAATACTCAATTATTTCATGCCCCTCACTGGAAAAGTATTAGATCGCATCTTAACACACTCTGGTACATCACCAAATCATGATAAAGACAAAAAGCATTCAATATAGAATGCTTTTTGTCTTTCTAATTCAACTAACCTGATCTGAAGGCGTAATATCATTACATTAATTTCGATACAGAATCTTTATTTTCAATTTTAAGTTCTCTAGAAGAATTGGTACAGTTATTTGTTTCTTAATTGGTACTTTAATTGCGTCTTATTCATTTTTATAATGTGTTTGTATTTTGAAGGTCAATTCATAAAGGAGTGTAACTTTATGTTCCACGGATTATCTGCTTTTCCACTCACACCGGTTAATGAGACAGGCATTGACGAAAAAGCATTTGTGACGCTGATTCAACGATTAGTTGCAGCTGGTGTAGACTCAATTGGTACATTAGGATCAACTGGAAATTATGCATATCTTAATCGAGAAGAACGTTTACGTGTTCTTCAACTTGCTGTCCACTCAGCCGAGGGGATTCCCGTGATGACAAGTATAAGTGCGATTCGTACCTTAGAAGTACTTCGATTAGCGGAAGATGCACAAAGAGCAGGAGCAAGTGCAGTGCTGCTAGCCCCCATCTCCTATCAAGCACTAACGAATGAAGAAGTATTTTCACTTTATGAACAGGTAACCAGTTCACTCTCCATTCCACTTTGTGTCTATGATAATCCGGGTACCTCCCATTTTCATTTCAGTGATGAATTGCACGGCCGAATTGCTGAGTTACCTAATGTTGGTTCGATTAAGATTCCCGGAGTACCTACTGATCCCGAAGCAGCCAAGACACGCATCAAAAAACTACGAGGGTCGATTCCTCCCCACGTAACTATAGGAGTAAGTGGAGATTCATTTGCAGTCACCGGCTTGAATGCAGGTTGTGAAGCATGGTTCTCAGTTCTTGGCGGATTGTTCCCAAAAGCGTGTCTAAATATGACCCGATTGGCCCAGGACGGTTTTGCTGACGAAGCAGAACGACTCTCGGCACTACTTGAACCTATTTGGACGTTATTTCATCAATATGGTAGCCTTCGTGTTGTTTCAGCAGCAGCAGAAATAAGTGGCTTGATCTCAAGTCCCAGTCTTCCTTTACCCTTACAACCATTGAATCCATCAGCTAGAGAATACTTGAAACTCATATTAAACAATCTTCAGGAATGAATTGTTTCTTTTATTATCGAAAAAAGAGCGGAATCTCAACATGTATCTAAATTCCGCTCTTTCAGCATGGAGGCGCTACTTTAACTTAGGGCTGTTTTCTTATCGAATCCGTCCAGAGTGCATCCACAGGCGGTAATTCGTTCCCTTGTGTCATATATATCCGGTCGACTCTGAGTTGCGACTTTCGAGCTAAGATCGAAAACAGATGATCACCACGGGTCAATTCCAAATCCGACAGTAAACACCAATAGTACACTTGAGCTGTGTTATACGTATGCAGTGTGCCCTGGCCCAGTTGTTCGGATAAAGGTCTCACTACGCCGTCCAGCGATAAGTAGCATGAATCGGATTGGCCGTTATGATGTCGAACCAAAATCCAAATATGGTAATTACCTGAATTCGTGATGTTTATTTTGTAATGCATCCCTGGAGCAATCTCCGGGTTCTCCCACTGCCTTCCAGGCTCAGAGACATGCATGGCGAAACCTGTTCTTCCATTGGTTTCGGCCTGTACGTGGCTCCAATCAATAGCATTACCGTCTTTACTGGACGTGAGATACGCATTTTTAGAGTTTTCCAATGCATATTCGGCTTCGATCGCAACGATGCTGTTTGATTCGATAAACATACCCGCACCAAATTCTTTTATAATATCCTTGGTACCGTCAGCATCACAGATGTCCACATAGCGTTTGTCCCCCAACATGGTCTGCGGAACATCAAAACATTTCAAGAAGATCTCATCGATGGTAGCGTAAAAATCTCTTGTGGCATAAAGAACGACGGGGAGAGGTACTTCATGCTCTCCAGTTTCGTAAAATTGATTACATAATTGTTCGATTTCATTCCAATTCACAGTAGGACTTTCCAGACCGTGATCGGTAACCAACCTATGATAATGCTGACTGGCAATCGGTCCTAAATTGCACGTTTTTTGCTCATTCGTATATATCACTAACTTGTTAATCGTGACATAAGGATCTACCATATAAATTCTTAAGGCATGTATACCGGAAGCTAGGTAGGGCAGCTCCACTCTTATCTTCTCACCGTTATTAAAAACGGATTCCTGCCAGGTGCCCAGCCACTCGTCACGAGTCTCTGATTCTACCAGAATAGGTGCTATATCATCGACTCCGATACCGAAACGAATGTTGCCTGTCGAATTTAAAGTAAGAAAACGGTGAATCTCTAAGGTAAACTGCCCAGCCTCTTTCAAAAAAATATCGTATCCTAAATATGGATGATTCTTAAGCTCTCCTCCAAGGGGTCGTAGTTCACCGTTCCAGGCCATCATCGCGGCTCCTTCATATCTTCCCATCCCCGGTATGACTACCCAACCAGACTTATCTGTCGAATCTGCACCGGGAACATTATGGTCGTAGGAGGCTGCTGGGATAGACACATACCCGTCTGCCTCTATATGTCCGTAAAACGTTTCAGGAACATTTACACCTTCCTCAACTTGCACCTTTATTGGAACAGAAGTCATATCTTTATGGTTTCGGACGGTCAGTTGTCCAGTCTTTCCAGCATGCTGATGCGGATCAATGATCGAGACAAGAATTCTTTTCTCCGTTTGGATCAATCCTTCACTTTCGGAAAGAATGATCCAATCTTCGCCTTCCATTACCTCAATCGTGAATGGAATAGTCCCGTTCCCCTGGTTTCCAATCTCAAACCATTTTTGTTTTTGACCATGGATGGAAAAGCGCAGTGTGGTTTCTTCATTCCAAAGGTCGATTCTCATGCCACCCTGAGCAATTTTCAATGCGGGCTTTCGCGCAGGATACAAGGCGGTAGGCGGTGGTGGAAAGCTTTCCGGTGTGAGGATTCCATTCCACTTGCCTTCACTCATTTTTGCATTATAGAAATGAAGCATTCTTCGCTTGTAGTCCGCCATTTTTATCGAAAGCTCCACATATCGGTCAGCAGCCTGCATGTTTCCGCGCTCGTAAGAAAGCGTGCTTCTGTCGGCAAAATAAAACTCATGGTTAGTATAATATGACGCGTGAATTTTCATGAGAAACATCTGGAAAAATGCAGCCCGCTCCTGGACCGGAAGGCTGTACATTATGGCATTGCCTCGACGAAAAATATCCTCCAGCCGCATTAATCTGCGCCCTGCTTCATCACCTAATACAGTTTGTGAAAACACATTGGATTGCATATGTTCGATCTTTCGTACATTAGTGACCTGTGCAAATGTTTCATATAATTCCGCAGCTTCAGGTCCGTGGTTGCCGGAAAAATTGGCGTTTATCCAAGATTCGACGAATTGGGATGCATTCTTGGTCATTCCTTCCTCTTTGCCGGCTTCCCAGCCAGATCGCAAAAAGAATTCCATATCCTGTTCAAGGGGCTTCAACCCGCCAACATTCAGAATCCACAATTTTCGGATTCCGGATTCATACGATTTTTTCAATTCATTCTCTGTATGGGCCAATGGAATTGAATTGATAAAGAGATAGCTCATCCCCGTTCCTGGAGCTGCCCAGTAAGAGTTGTGATAATACAAACCGTTGCCTCCACTGCGTTGACGTTCCTTCTCATTCGGGTATCGGCGCATATGCCCAAAGTTATCGTTTGCCCAAATGAGAGTCACACCTTCAGGTATATCAAGACCTCGGTCATATAGCTCTAGTACTTCTTTGTACGGGATAAATGTCTGTAATGAAGCATTTTCTTTTGATTCGCCGATCACGTCCTTGAGAATTTGCTTTTGATCTTGTATGACCTTTCCTAGCAGAGAACACTTGGCTTCTGCCCGTTCTTCCTTAGTCATGGAATTGTCCTCATCAATGGCCTGCGTATGAAATACCGAATCATGGATTCCACGCATGCCAACCGTATAACACACTTCGTAATTTTTATTCTTCTCGACACTTTCCCGCCAATACTCCTGTAGAATCTCGCGATTTCGGCCTTCGATGGAATAATCGTATGAGGCGTCGTCATAACCCTTGGCTGCAAGCCATGGCTCCCATTCATTCTGGTTGCTGCGAAGCAACATATCGCAATGCGACGTGCCTACAACAATCCCCATTTTTTCAGCGAGTACTCCATTTTCGGGATTCTCATTAAAATAATTCACATGCATGGCAGGCCAGATGAAATTGGCCTTCAGTCGAAGTAAAAGTTCGAAAATGGATTGATACGCGGCAGGCCCGATGGTGCCATCTTGCGTATGAATCTTGGCCCAGTCATCAAGCTCTTCCTCATCATTCAGGAAAATTCCCCGGTACTGAACCGCTGGCCAATCTGCTTTGGAGTAGTCCAAAGGCAGACAAAATACATCGTAGGTTTTCACCGGTACATCCGCCCAGTAATACCACGGAGACACACCCATTGCCTCGCACAAGTCATAGATTCCGAAGATGGTACCGCGCCTGTCGGTTCCTATGATATATAAGACACCGTCAATGACTTCCTGAAGAAACGCTTCCCACCGATATGAGCCATCCTCCAGCGCTAGTTTTTTCAGCGATACCCCTTTTTCTTGCAGATAAGCGAGTAACGGCTCATTGTCTGTGATCGTGCCGATCACGATGCTGCTTTGATCCATTTCTTTTGCTCGCAATAGCTTACAACCGCAAACCCAATCAATATCTCGCATAAGATTGCAAAAGGCAAGATGCACCGCGCTGTTTTCCGTTTCGGAAACAAAAACAGGCACCGTGTGATTTCTTTTCAACAGTTCAAATTCATTCTGGGTTCCTTGGTGTGATTTCAAGTGTCTAACCTCCTCATGTGGTCCATTCGGAAGAAAATCTGGTAGCTAAACTATACCTGAATACCAAGCAATAATCTTTTAATATGTTGCCGAATTATCGATTTGTTATATTATATTGCTATAGGATGGAGGTTGAGCGATGATTGCTGATGTAAGTCATATGCATCCCCTATTTTCAATCGAATATGTCGTCCATGATGCAGACCACAACATGACCAATTTTCATTATCACGATGCATATGAACTTTATTTTCTAGAAAAAGGGTACCATCAGATTTTGATCCAGGACTCCATCTATGACATTGAGCTGCATGATGTTGCACTGTTCAAACCAAATTTGTTCCATAGAAGCTACCAAAATCAAGGCTGTGCCAGAACATGTGTCTATTTCACGGAGCGTTTCTTGCGATTATATTTTACGGAGCGGGCGATAAAATCTTTATTAGGCTGCTTTAACACAGAAATCATCATCTCTTTGAACCAAGAAGTGTTTGCGAAAGTGAAAAAGCTATTGAATTCCCTGGAGAAAGAAAACGTCTCGGGTGAGAGTGATCGTATTTTTATACTTTTAGCTGAACTGTTATCTCTATTAAATAATAATAAGAATTCCCAAACCGTGGAGCAGCAGTCTTCCAAGTACGCTAACTTTGGACCTATTCTGTCGTATATCAACCAAAACTATAACAAAATCACCAAAATCGAAGAAATCGCAAAGTCGTTTTACATGTCCAAATATTATTTGTGTCATCGTTTTAAAGAAGTCACGGGACTTACGGTTATTCAATATTTAAATAATATTAAGATTCAACATGCTTGCAACTTGCTGATCAATACAAAGTTAACGATACTCGAGATTGGTAACGAATGTGGCTTCAACTCGTCCATGTATTTTTGTAAGATCTTTAAACAAACGATATTCATGACACCTAGCGAATTTAGAAAGAAAGCTAGATAAGATCATCTGTTATCGTTTTAGACTAAAATTCATGACAGCTTGTGGGACGCGAATAAGCGTAATACGGGCTTATCTTCCAACGAAAAGAGGAATGTAAATTGACTAGTCTTCCCCTGCATCCGGCTTTGTCCGGAAAAACAGTTGTGGTAACTGGCGGTTCCGGCGTGTTGTGCAGCTCCATGGCCAAGGAGCTTGCCCGCCAGGGGGCCAAGGTCGCCATTTTAAACCGTACTGCTGATAAGGGCGAATTGATAGCAAAGGAAATTTGTGAAAGCGGCGGAGAATCCATTGCGGTTGCCTGCGATGTAACCGATGTCGAAAGCGTGAAGCAGGCTGAGGAGACGGTCCGCCGCCTGCTCGGTCCGTGCGATATTCTAATCAATGGAGCAGGCGGCAACCACCCCAGTGCGAATACGAGTCTGGAGACGTTTCATCCTGAAGATCTGAACCAGCCTGGAATCACTACCTTTTTCGATCTCAGTGTGCCCGGCTTCCGCAATGTACTTGATTTAAATTTTATCGGGACTTTAATCCCAACACAGATTTTTTCCAAAAGCATGATCGGGCGACCTGGCGCTGTGGTCCTTAACATATCCTCCATGAGCGCTTCCAGCCCGATGACCAAGGTTCCCGCCTACAGCGCTGCCAAAGCCGCCATCAACAACTTCACCCAGTGGCTGGCCGTACATCTAGCCGAATCCGGCATTCGGGTGAATGCCATTGCCCCCGGATTTTTCCTGACAGAGCAGAACCGACAATTGCTCACCAACGAGGACGGCTCGCTTACCGAGCGCTCGGCCAAGATTATTGCCCACACCCCAATGCGCCGTTTCGGTGAACCTGAAGACCTCCTCGGAACGCTACTTTGGCTGGTCGATGAAACCGCTTCCGGTTTTGTGACAGGTGCAGTCATTCCTATCGATGGTGGTTTCATGGCCTATTCGGGGGTATAGAATCTTCATTTTCCAGCCCTTGCCCTTCTATTTTACAATTGCGAAGCGGCAAGGGGCTTAGTGTGTCAACAACGCCCTATCTTGTATACAAGATCTCGAATTCCTATGAAAATCCTTCAATTCCAACCACCACTTGACGGCAAACAACTAAACTCATAAGCAAAAAATGAATAACACACACCAGCATTATTTCTTGATATAGTCAGCGAACTGCCGGAGAAATTCGAGAGAATGTATATCCTTTCTGAGATGATGGTGAACCAGATCATCCATTTTGCTCGTTTCCTGATTCAACATATATTCAAGCATGGTTTGGTGCTCATGCCAGATTTCCATCAGCTTCCCTGCTTGCAGCATATGCAGCTTGCGATATCTGATATAATGAACATTTGATTGCTGAATTAGCTGCCAAAGAAATTCTCGGCCTACCAATTGGAACATAGTTTGGTGGAACTGATCGTCCAAAATGAGAAATTGATCCGTAGCATGATCTTCATCAATGACAGCCCTCTGTCTGTCCAGAATTTCGCTCAGCTTCTGTATATCGCTTAATGCAAATTGCGTAGAAAGCTCCTTCATAATCTCTTTTTCCACTGCGCTTCTCAGGTAGCTCATTTGTTCTACGGACTCCAGATCGATATAAGAGACAACGTTCCCCTTTTTGGGATAAATATCAATATAAGATTCTAGTGCAAGCTGCTTCAATACATCGCGCAGCGGAGTTCTGGACAACTGGAAGCGTTCTGACAAGGTCGTCTCGCTGAGCAGAGTACCAGGCTTTAAGATCATCGACAAAATATCATTTTTCAAAAGCTGCTTGATTTCTTCCTTTGTAAACATATCATTCCTGCCTTCACTTTATAAATCTAGACTTATTATAAAACATTTTGATGTGTTGAACCCCTCTAAAATTGTCATTGACAAGGGCAAACTTTGTACTTTATGATCAAACCGATCTTGTATACAAGATTGCCAATAAAATCAGGGAGGGTATCTTTATGAACATGACCTGGAGATGGTATGGAGAAGGCAACGACAATATTACACTGGATCATATCCGGCAAATTCCGGGAGTTATGGGTATTGTCTGGTCTTTACATGATAAGGTAGCGGGTGAAGTATGGGAAATGGAACGAATTGAGAAGGTAGCTGAGCAGATCACAAGCAAGGGCTTTAGTACGGCGGTCGTAGAAAGTGTAAATGTCCACGATGATATCAAAATCGGCCTCCCATCCCGCGATCAATACATTGACATTTATATTGACACCATTCGCAAATTAGCCAAGGTGGGAGTCAAGGTGATTTGCTATAACTTTATGCCTATCTTTGACTGGACCAGAACAGAGTTGTATAAAGAACTACCTGATGGATCTAACGCTCTGTTTTATGAAAAGGCTGCCATTACCGATAATCCCCGCCAAATGGTGGATCGGATTCTCAAGGGAGCAGGGAAGTTCACGATGCCAGGCTGGGAACCGGAGCGGTTGGCGAGACTAGATGAACTATTTGCTGCTTATGCGGAAGTCACTGAAGACAAGCTGTTTGACAATCTAAAGTATTTTCTTGAGCGCATTATCCCCGTCTGCGAGGAGGTTGACATCAAGATGGCCATTCATCCTGATGATCCGGCATGGCCCATCTTCGGGTTACCGAGAATTGTTCGGAGTCGTGAGACCATCCGGCGTATCCTGGATGCAGTGAACAGTCCATATAATGGTCTAACCTTCTGCACAGGCTCACTGGGGACTAATCTTGAGAATGATTTGCCGGCTATGATTCGGGAATTTCATGATCGTATTCATTTTGCGCATATCCGTAATGTTAAGGTGTTCGAAAATGGCGACTTTATTGAAGTGTCACACCGTGGAAAGGACGGAAGCGTCAATGTACCGGAAGTAGTTAGAGCTTATCACGAGAACGGCTATCAGGGATATGTGCGCCCAGACCATGGCAGACATCTATGGGGAGAAGAAAAGAATTGTCGGCCAGGCTACGGTTTGTATGACCGTGCACTGGGAGTTATGTACTTGCTGGGTGTCTGGGATAGTCTGGCTCAAAACAACAAGGGAGTGAAATAGATGCTCCAGCTTAACCGGAAAAGCCTTTTAGACAGGACGGCCTGGGAAGCAGCAGGTATTGAACTGCCAAAATATGATTTGGAGCTTGTAGCCCATAATACCCGAGTTAGACCGCAATGGGTGCATTTCGGCGCAGGCAATATTTTTCGGGGGTTCGTAGCCAATGCACAGCAGCAGCTGCTGAATAGTTTGAAAGCGGATACAGGTATAATTGCGGCCGAAGCCTTTGATTTTGAAATGATCGACAAAACTTATAAGCCTTACGACAATCTAACCTTACTGGTGTTGATGAGTGCAGACGGAAAATTTCACAAAAGTATGATCGCAAGCGTCGTTGAGAGCCTCGTAGCAGAAAAGAATCGTCCGGACGACTACCTCCGTCTGATTGAAATATTTGAAAATCCGACTCTGCAGATGGCCAGCTATACTGTCACGGAAAAAGGATACGTCCTCACCGGGCCCGACGGTAAGTATCTGGCTGTTGTAGAGAGGGATTTAGCGAATGGTCCTGAACAGCCGGTGCATGTGATGAGCATAGCTACTTCGCTTGTCTATCAGCGTTATCTGAAGGGGCAGCTTCCAATGACCTTTGTAAGCATGGATAATTGCTCCCATAACGGCGATCTGTTAATGGATAGTATGATTACTATCGCCAAGGAGTGGAATCACAGAGGTCTAGTTGAGAAAGGGTTTGTAGACTATCTGCAGAATGAGGAGAAAATAACCTTCCCGCTGACTATGATTGATAAAATCACCCCCCGCCCTTCCTTACAGGTACAGTCTGCTCTTCGGGAGCTGGGGTTGGTCGACATGGAGATGATCGTTACCACCAGGCATACGTATACGGCCCCCTTTGTCAATGCTGAGGTTAGCGAGTATTTGGTCATTGAAGACAAGTTTACAAACGGGAGACCTGCCCTAGAGGAAGCTGGCATCATCTTCACGGATCGGGATACGGTGGACAAAGTGGAGAAGATGAAAGTGACTACCTGTCTCAATCCGCTACATACAGCGCTGGCCCTCTCCGGGTGTCTACTAGGGTATCAACTCATTGCAGATGAAATGAAGGATCACACCTTGCGTCGTCTGGTGGAAACCATCGGCTACAAGGAAGGCTTGCCTGTTGTGGTTGATCCCGGAATTATCCAACCGAAAGCATTCATTGACGAGGTATTGCAGGAACGCTTCGCCAATCCCTATATTCCGGATGCACCACAGCGGATTGCAACAGATACATCTCAAAAGATGAGCATCCGTTTTGGGGAAACCATAAAGTCTTATGTTAGCACAGCAGGTCTTGATCCTGCCAACTTGACTGCTATTCCCTTGACCATTGCGATTTGGTGTCGCTATTTGCTGGGACTGGATGATCAAGGAGCTCCCTTCACACTCAGTCCGGACCCGTTACTGGATACATTACAGGGATATTTACAGAATACGAAGCTAGGCGATCAGACCTCCGAAATTCGCTACCTCCTTGAGGATGAAAAACTGTTCGGCGTCCGATTATATGAGATTGGTCTGGGCGACAAGATTGAAGCCATGTTTCATGAAATGCTGGCAAGTCCCGGAGCAGTCCGAAGTACGATAGAGAAGTATGTGAATTAGAACTTATATTAAAGCAATCCCCCTGCTACGAAACTTTGGTCAGGGGGATTTGTAATTCTCATAACGACCGCAACTTTTCCTCCCAAACGCATGAAAGATCCCTCCAATGTTTTTAATCAACCGTTCATTTGAAGGATGGACCAACTTCTAAATCAAAGTCAATTGTACGAAAGTATATAGTGCCTTCAAGATAAAACTGATGTGTATCACGTTGATAAGGAGCATGACGCATATTATTAAGAGTCTATCGATTTATTTTTACAATTTCTGTAGAATTGTATATATACTTTTCCAGAGTAATGGTATATTCTAGTAAAAACAATGCTCATATAAAAAAATATGACCTTATGGAGGGACAGGCCTTGAAGAGACTTTTCGCTTTAAGTTGTGCTTTCTATCTGTTAATCGGTGTCACCAGCGTTGTGCTGGGGGCATTACTGCCGACTTTGCTGCCTCACTATGGACGGGGGTACAGCGATGGTGGATTGCTGCTGTTCTTGCAGTTTTTCGGCTTTCTTGTCGGCGTTCTGCTCACTCCCTTCATGGCTCTACATATGGGCCGCAAGTCCATGCTTGCTATTGCCTTGGGGAGTATTGTCATCGCATGTACTATCTTGGGTGTACTGCCCTCATGGAATTGGGTCATCGTAATGGCAATCTGCATTGGCTTCGGCTCAGGCATTATTGAATCATCCATCGGAGCGTTTACAATTGAGTTTACGGAGGAGCAAAAAGCCGTGGCCATGTCCAAGCTGGATGTCTATTTTGCACTTGGTGCACTGCTTATGCCTGCCATCGTTAGCCTATATATCTGGTTTGGAATATGGAATCTAACTTTTTACACCATCTCCTTTCTTACTTTTATCCTGTTGCTATTTTGGCTTACCATGCCTGTTTCCGCCTCCACTCACCTCACACAAGCAGACATCCGCACTACTGAGCGTTCAGTTGAACAAGCTCGTTACTCAGGACAGCACCGTGTATTGCTAGGAATCTTCATTATTTTCTTCTTTGTTTATATGGGTCTTGAACTGGGGCTCATGAACTTCCTACCTTCTATTCTGACAGAAACGCTACAACTTCAGGGATCTGTTGCCTCGCTAGGTGTCAGCGTGCTTTGGATTGCAATGATCATTGGTCGTATGTTCTCAGGAAAGATTGCAGAATCAGCAGGATATATTCCTTATCTGTTATGGAGTGCAATTGGAACTTTCTGTTTTCTGGTTGCCATGGTGTTTATATCCAGCCAATGGGTTACATACCTTCTCATTTTTGGTGCAGGCATATTCATGTCTGGCCTCTTCTGTATCGCGCTTGTCTACGCCAACGTAATGATTCCAGGAATGACCGAACGGACGACCAGCATTCTGATTGCGTCAGGCGGAATTGGCGGATCGGTGCTTCAATATGTTATAGGCTGGAGCATGAGCGAATGGCCGGTGGCGGCTAGCCTCTGGATTTTAGGAGGGTTTACTCTGATTTTGCTGCTGGCACTTATTCTCACGCATCTGTGGAACAATCGGGGTAGCCGAGTAGTTGATTCACTTGCCCATCAGAGCAAGGAAGGATGACATCGCTTAGTTCTTAGGGGAGGTGAGGCCTATCGCATTTTTGCTTTTCGGGCTGATTCTGTTACTGCGGTTATCTCTCATATCTGTGAAATCGCAGAAGCACCAGATTGTGCTCCCTTGCCCATGAGGGCAAGGAAGATAAACTTCTTATTTTGGGGAGGTGAGTTCAGCCGCGTGATGCTCTAATAGGGTGGTACACTTTTATAAGATGACTTAATAAGAATGTATATTCTGATATGGAGGGTAAATATCGTGCATACGTTAACCAAAGAACGTTTCAGATATGGTAAAGGCATTACTCTGATTGACGATTCGGGCAAGGAGTATTTGGATGGCGTATCCGGCACCTTCAACTTGTCGCTCGGTTATAACCACCCTCATGTCGTCGCAAAAGTACAGGAGCAGGTCGGCAATCTTGCTCACATGTCTTCGTCTTTTACAGAGCCTTATGTCGAAGAAGTCCTAGATCATCTAATCCAGTACGCCCCGAACGGTATCGACGCTGGGTGGATGAGAGATATTACCGGCTCCACAGCGAACGAATGTGCTGTGAAACTGGCCCAGAAATATACCGGAGCTACTGATATCATCAGCTTGCATCTGTCACATCATGGACAAACCCAATTCGCAACAGGCATTTCCGGCAATGCCTTCCGCCGGAAAAACTTTCCTAACTCAACTACAGCAAACTCTCTGCATGTGCCTGCCCCCTACTGCTATCGCTGTCCCTTTAATTCTTCACCAGACAAGTGTGGTCATCATTGTATTGACGCCATATCAGACGCCATTGAGTATGCAAGCTCTGGGTCTGTGGCCTGCATGATTATCGAACCCATTCTGGGCAACGGAGGTAATATCATCCCGCCTCCAGGATATTTCAAGCGTCTCCGTCAGCTATGCGACGAGCACGGAATGATTCTGATTGCTGACGAAGTGCAGACCGGAATTGGGCGGACAGGTTACATGTTCGCAAGTGAGCTGTTTGACATCCAACCGGATATCATTACACTCGCCAAAGGTCTGGGTGGCATCGGTGTCCCGGTTGCAGCGGTCTTGATGCAGTCTCGTCTTGATGTCCTGGAGAAGCACGAGCATTCCTTTACCTCGGGCAGCAATCTGATCTCGGTCACGGCAGCCAAATCCACGCTGGAGGTTGTAACCGAACCCGGTTTTCTGGAAGCCGTCCGGTCCAAAGGAGACCTGCTTGGATCCCTGCTGACGGAGATGGCCGACAAGCATGATTGCATTGGTGAGGCTCGTGGCGTCGGACTAATGTGGGGACTGGAAATTGTAGATGAGGACGATGCCCCGAATGCAGTGAAAAGCAATGGAATTATCGATCGTGCATTTGAGGAACAGCAATTAATTCTCAGAGGTTCCCGTTACGGTTATGGCAATGTGGTCAAAGTGAGACCTTCTCTCACGGCTACAGAAGATGAGATTGTCGAAATTGTTAAACGGCTTGATGCCGTTCTTTCTACTCTTCACTAACGATCTGCCCAATAGGCAAAAGGAGGAATTATTCATGCTTGCACTAGTATACAAATCAGCTTGGGATGTCGCACTTGAGGAAAGACCGATCCCGGAGATTAAAAAGGATAACGATGTACTCGTCCGGATTCGGGCGACAGGCGTATGCGGTACGGATCTAGGTATCATTAGTGGCAAATATCATGCCGTGCCGTCCACGATCTTGGGTCACGAGTCAGCCGGGGATGTTGTCGCTGTTGGATCAGCCGTCAGTTCACTCAAGCCTGGGGACCGGGTGGTGATTGATCCAACATACTACTGCGGTCAATGTGAAATGTGCCGGACAGGAAGACAAAATCATTGTACACACAAATCCGTAACAGAGACCGGAGTCAGCGCCGACGGTACGTTCACCGATTATTATGTGACTGAGGACCGTTTTTTGTACAAGCTGAAGGATCATATCAGCTACGAAGAAGCGACGCTGACCGAACCGCTGAGCTGTATGCTGACCGGGATCAACCAGATTAACCTGCTGCCGAACTTCACCACTGTTATTATAGGCGCAGGTCCGATCGGGATTCTGTACAGCTATGCTCTTGCTTCGAAAGGCGTGACTGGTTGCCTTGTTGACATCTCGGAGGAACGGCTCGCCATTGCGGATTCTATTGCCCCCGAACGGTGGTCCGCGCATGCCACGCTGGAGGCGGCCATTCATAGGCTGGCTCCGGCAAAGAATCAGGTGGACATGATTGTGGATACCACAGGCGTGGTCGGCACCGAGGTACTAAGCCAGCTTACGAGCGGCGGGTATTTGATGCTGGTGGGGCTGAGAGATGGGATAAGCTCGTTTAATCCGAAAGAGGTCGTTGACCGTAGCCTTAAAATCATCGGCTCGATTGATTCTCTGGGCACGTTCTCCACGGCGCATTATCTGATTGAGCAGCAAATCATTCCCGCCAAAAAAATCATTACCCACTCGTATCCGCTTGATGACTACCATGAAGCCTTTAAGACACTTGGATGTAATATCAGCGAGCGGACACTTCAGCCTTCGTCTCAGGCGATCAAGATTGTGCTGCAATCGAATGGCTCCGGCAACTAAATTAGCTACTAACAAGGGGGAGAATGGACATGACGAGCATTCATCATGTTACACCGACGAATCATGAATGCACAGGAGACCTATCAGCGTCCGTTCCGGTCAAAGCGGTCATTTTCGACATGGATGGGGTGTTGGTAGACAGCGAACCGATTTATTTTGAGGTTGAACGCAGCTCCTTTGCCCATTTCGGTGCACCCATGACGGAAGAAGAGCATCACACCTATGTTGGAGTGACACTCGAATCCATGTGGCGTCAAGTGCTGGACAGGCATCAACTTACTAATACATTGGAAGAGGCACTTGCCTATCACCGAAAAAATGTGATGCAGACCATAACAGCATATGAGGGCCTGATGGCGATCGACGGACTGGAACGGTGGCTGGACTGGTTACGGGAAAAAGGAATTCCGATTGCAGTAGCCTCTTCCTCTCCGCGGTCGCTGATTGATCTCATTATGGAAAAAACGGGACTTGGCCGTTACTTTGATATTCGAATCACTGGAGAAGAGGTATCCCAGGGTAAACCGGCACCAGACATCTTCCTATATGCCGCCGAACTACTTGGCATAGCCCCGGACCATTGTATTGTTATTGAGGATTCACGAAATGGTGTTCATGCAGCCAAGAGTGCTGGTATGCGCTGCATTGGTTTACACAACCCAGGCTCGGGCCAGCAGGATTTATCCAAGGCAGATTACCGTATTTCCAGCTATGATGACCTGTGGGCGCTTAAAGAGAGCTTGCCATTCGGGGAATAGTTGTCTGCCAAGAGAAGGGCTGTAAGATGCTGGAAGGCATATCTCCTCTATAAATATATTAAACCGCCTGATCTTTAAAATGGATAATGACAGATATAATTATGCCCCATAGAGTACATAGTAGAGTATGTCATTTAGACTACCCTGTGTGTACTCTATGGGGCGTGCTTTACATCAAATATTTTTCAACCTCATGTCTGTTGCGTAAAAAACTGAACTTAGGAAAGACAAAATCGGAGTTTTTAGAGTATGTATTTTATTGTGTCAAGTAGTAGTTTTCCGCTTTGGTCTTCCTTATCAGTCCCGGATTTCACACCAAAATACACATCTTCCCTTTTGGGTCTATTACAATATATTTTATTATGAGACACCTACTCTTAATCATTATTTCATGTGCATATAAGCTAGTTTATCGTATCTCATATTGCTGTGCTCAGCTGTGCATTCGTTCTTCAATGATGTTCTACAGGAGGATCACTATGAAGGTCTTGGTCCCGTTCTGTAAAGTGCCAGCGAGTAAAGGTAACCTCAAAGCCCTCACGGGTTGGCGAACAGGTATATGGACCTGCCTGATTTCCAGTGGTGTAGGGAAAACGCGCCACACGAATCGTTCGCCATCCATGATTCTCCGTCCGTGCGCGAATGACCACAGCATCCTTGATGATGGAAGCGCGGAGGGTGACTTCTTCACCAACCCACTCCGGCACAGCCGCAAGCGACCAGTCAGAATACCCAGCGGTTACGACTGTGGAAAGCTGAGGAATGCCATCATTGATTTCTATCCCCGCTTTAATCCATTGCTCGGGGCCATGGTATAACAAAATACCTGCCTGATCATAAAGCTCCGTAAAGGATGCGAGTTGAAACGATACTTCTACCGCCGTGTTATTATTCCAATCCGATAATAAAGCGGACCCATCTTCAAATTCAAAACCATATAATGTCTTTTTCCAAAAATCTCTTCCCTTTTCAGGCGCAACCTTAAGGAAATCTCCTTCTTTCCGGGCATATAGAGGTGAATTGATCCAATTCCCTTCCTCCCATTCCATTCTCTTTTTAGTCATCTTTTTGTCCTCCTTTATTCAAATAAATTTGTCGTTCTAATCAAACATCAGATACCAATAGATCGCGATCTCGTCACTTTCTTTATCTAGGCCTCTGTAGACGTAGGAGTCGAATCCACCGATCACAAAACCGCAACTTTCATAGAATTTACAAGCGCGAATATTATTACTTTGTGTCTCCAGCATGATTCCTGGCATTCCGCCATCCTTCCCCCAGCGTTTAGCCTGTTCGATTAGTTCCTTACCGATACCGAAGCTTCTATATAGCTTGTCGACTTTGATATCTTCCACATATGCATACTTATTCCAATTCCTTTTCAGAACAATTTGACCTACGACTTGATTATTTACGAGCGCTAAATATATGATCTGATCGGGATTGTCGATATAATTCGAATAATCCTCAACTGTGTCTTCCTCAAACTGATCATCATCGTAGCTTTTTTTACTAATAGGCCTCTCCTTCACCGTATATTCGATTTGCTGTCCCGTTAATTGCAAAACAAGGGTAGAATCCACGATAAAGCTACCATCAATGTTTGTGCTACACTCACCGTCCTCAGCCTTCACTTCTCTGATTAAAATATTCATTTTCGTATTCGTTCTCCTACAGTTTTATAAGGTGCGAATAGAGATGTGAACACCTCCCCATCTTGAAGCAAAATCAAGTTGCATTAATGCTGCAACATCCTTCAAATCTACATCAGTTTAACGCTGTTCCGTTCTAACCATTATAACAATATTTCGCCATTTTCTGTCTAATCCCTTTACTTTATAGACCATTAAATTCTCTTTAGGATGAACAAAAAGCCTTCCGATGTTCTCTCAGATGAAAGCTTCCGTATCAAGGTATTCTAGCTGGTCTAATCCATCAAACATGTTAAACCTTCTCTCATTCCCTTTTTCGCTCATGAAGTGAGCTAGTAATAATACGGTCCAGCAGCTGCGTAAAGGTTATGCCTGCTGCAGCTGCACTCTTCGGAAGTAGGCTGTTAGCGGTCATTCCGGGTAAGGTGTTTACCTCCAAAACGTAAGGTACATCCTGGCACAAAATCATATCGATCCTTGCATACACCTTGCACTGCAGCAGCCGATAGCTGGCAAGCGCCGTCTCGCGCACACGCTGCTCAATAACGGGAGGAAGCTGGATCACCTTCTCCTCAGCACCGCCGGTCTCATATTTCGCTTTATAGTCGAACCATTCAGAATGGGCAGAGCGAATCCTGATAATCGGTAATACCTCGCCATCCACAATTGAGCAGGTAAGCTCCGTCCCTTGAATAAAAGGCTCAACCAAAATCGTCTGATCCAAAGCACAAGCCTTCTGAATAGCCGAGTGAAGCTCCTTCTCATTATGCACAAGCTGGATGCCGATGCTGGATCCTCCCATATTCGGCTTCACAATAACGGGATAACCCAACTGCTCTACCGCTTGCTGATCATAATCGCCCATTCCCTGCCAGCAGAGGCCTGCAGGCGTAAGCACCCCTGCCGACTTCAGCAGCATCTTGGACAGCTGCTTATTCATGCACAGGCTGCTTGCCAGAACACCGCTCCCTGTATAGGGAATGCCCAGTGTCTCCAGCGCTCCCTGCACCGTGCCATCCTCGCCATATTGGCCATGCAGCGCCAACAACGCAAAATCGATGCCTGTGTGCTGAACCTGTGCGATTAAATCCGCTGGCTGATCGATCACAATTGGAACCACCTCATAGCGGCTGCGATCCAAATGATTCAGCATCTCTTGACCTGTCTGCAGAGAAACCTCACGCTCAGTGGAAGTACCCCCCATAATAACGCCAATCTTCATCATGACCCCCCATTTTCTTAAAAAATCATAGTGCAGTTACGGATTGTTCTTATGACCACATGCCTTAGAAAAGTTACGCACCTGTTGGCCTATAATCTGAATACCCCGCTCGATCTGTTCATCCGTTACTCGGGAAAAGCCAAGCCGCAAAGTATTCGTCCCTTCACCTTCATGTATAAAAAACTTGTCTCCAGGTGTATATATAACACCTTGATCTATGCATGCTTCAAGCAACTGGCGCGTATTTACACCTGCTGGGAAGGTAAGAAACACATGCAAGCCCCCATCGCCAGATAGTTGCGCCTCAGAGAGATGGGTATCACAGCATGCCTTCGTAAGCTCGTATTTGCGCTTATATTCCATACGTGCTCTTTTTACATATTTCTCAAAATTTCCATTGAGTAAATATTGATATAATATCGATTGGTCGATTGTTGAGGTATGAATGGTGCGCGCACGCTTAATGCTTTCCAGAGTGTCAATCAGCGCTCGATCTCCAAGCACCCAGCCTACTCGCAAGCCAGGAAACAGCACCTTGGAGAAGCTGCCAATATAGATGACTCCGTTCCCTCGCCCTGCTGTTGCTATTAATGGCGCAATATGCGCTCCTGAATAGCGCAGCTCCTCATTAAAACCATCCTCAATCACCGGAATCTGATAGCGCATCATTAAATTCATTACAGCGCTGCGCTTTGCTGGCGACATGACAATGCCTGTAGGATTGTGATAGGAAGGAGTCAAATAGGCGAGATCGAAGCTATTTGTCTGCTTCTGCAATACCGCTTCAAGCTGCTCCACATTAATACCATCCCGCTCCATTGGAATGCCGGTAATCTCAAAGCCTTGTAGCTTTAAATTTTTGATCGCTGTGTGATGGGTCGGATTTTCACAAATTACTGTACCGCGGCGCGCTGAAGGGCGAAGTGCCGACAGCACAATATCGAAGCCTTCTGTAAAACCGCTTGTAATCAGTAGATCCTTGCCGCTTATATCGACGCCCTTATTCTCCATATATCTCATCAGGTAATCGATCAGTGGTTTGTAACCCTTGGCATAGCCGTAGTTGAGCAGCACCTGCCCTTCGATTGCCATCCGATCCATAAAGGCTCGCCTTACATTTCCCAGATCAAACAGCTGCTCATCCGGTGCGATGCTTGTAAACGAGATGATTCCTCTTGGGGCGCGAATGCCCTGCTTCATCATATCAAGCTCTGCAGCCGATACAGCGTACTTGCTCATTCTTGTCTTCCAATCAATCTGCCAGGCGAAGGAGGCGTCAGCCCCTCCGTTATCCGCAACCAAACGGTCCACCATAGCGGCCACATAGCTGCCTCTACTCGGTATTGTATACGTAAATCCATCGTCCTCTAGGCCTTCATAGGCTGCAATAACTGTATTGCGACTCACCTTGAGCACACTACTCATTTCACGTGTGGAGGGTAGCTTCTGATCCTTATGAAACGTCCCTTTTATAATTAAACGTTTAATATATTCTTTTACTTGTATCGCGACCGGACGGTCACCAACGATCTTAAAATCTTGGAACATTGTTCATCGCCCTCCATCTATAATGATGGCATAGGTAACAAAAGAAAAAAAGAACCACCGCTCTGGACTTTTCATCCTTCGATGGTTCTTCCGATTTTATCCCAGCTACGTCCTCATCATATCCGTAACTCCAGATGTTTGGTTACGCAATGATCATCTTATTGACTAATCTCGAAATCCTTAATGGTTGCATCCGGTCTTAAAACTTTATTTTGATCCAGCTCAGATAACGGTTTACCATTTCTAACCTTCTTTATCCAATCATAATTTGCAAGTACGCCTTTCTCCAACGCAATTACGTCAGCAAACCCTTGCCCAATGATTGTGGCAGCCTTATCAGGATCATCAAGCTGGCCATTCGCAATAACTGGTATCCGGTTTTCAATGGATCCACCGTATTCATCTGTTTGACGACTCGTATAGTCCGTAAGGAACTGATCAAGCATTATACTCCTTATAAGTGAACTCATTTCGCAAGTGACTTTCAGGATCTTATATGTCATGATGTACTATTATAGGAGGAAAGCAACCAGATGGATATTTGTTACTGTTATCACGGCAAACAAGTATGTGAACCCAGCTATTCTTGGGGGCCCGGCATCAAAGGACAATACAAAATCATGTTTATCCATGCGGGTAGAGGCGTTTACCAGATTGACGGAAAGACCTTTCATCTTCAGCAAGGCGAAGGCTTTATCGTATACGACAACATTCTTTGTTACATGGAAGCGGACCCAACTGATCCTTGGATTTATTCTTGGATAGCCTTTTCGGGTAACGGGGTTATACCTCTATTCGAGCAGGCGCACATTTCTCCCCTTCATCCCGTATTCAGGTACTCCCCATTGTTTTGGTTTGATTTTTATTTGGATGAATTTTCTGCCTGCGACGTGAACCACAGCACCAGTGAACTACGAAGACAGAGTATTTTGTTCAGGTTACTCGCCGATTGGATTGATATGTTGGTTGCTACGAGTCAGCTACTGCCCGAGATACGGCCCAAGGACGCCTACATTCGTAAAGCGGTCGAGTTTATTCGAATGAACTATAACCAAAGAGTTTCCATTTCCGAGGTCGCACACATAGTTGGGATTGATCGTGTATATCTGTCCGTCCTTTTCAAGGAGATTCTTAATGTTTCCCCACAACAATACTTGTTGAACCTCCGGATGGACAAAGCAGGCGATCTGCTGGACAATTCGCAGCTGTCCATCACGGAAGTCTCCTATTCTGTTGGTTATAGCGACCCGCTACTGTTCTCCAAAATGTTTAAAAAAGTGAAGGGACTTTCTCCATCATACTTTCGCGCAAGGCTTAAAAGAGACAGCTCAATGGGTCTTTCAAGCCTCGACTGATTTGTTTCGTTTAATGAATCGTGTTGTTGCCATGACATTACCAGGGGACATCCCCGATATTATGCATAACCTGGTCTATCTCTTGAAGATCCGCTGCCGATAGCGGATCCGCGTGTACTGCTTGCACGTTTTCCTCGATTTGACCTACACGGCTTGCACCGATTAGCACCGAATCCACACCTCCTTCGCGCAGCGCCCATGTCAACGCTATTTGCGGCAACGTTTGACCCCGGCGCTTCGCGATCGCCTCCAGCGCACGGAATTTGTTAATCCGCTCCTGAGATATGGCCTCTAGTTTCAACGTGCGCAGGCCTGTTTTAAACTCAGCTTCCAGCTTATCGATGTATTTTCCCGTCAACTGTCCGCGACCAAGCGGGCAGAAAGCCACTGTGCCGGCTCCTACTTCAGTCAGCACGTCCTGCAATCCGTTCTCAATCCACCGGTTCAGCATCGAATACATAGGCTGGTGGACGAGCAGCGGTGTACCAAGGTTTTTAAGGATCGCAGCTGCTTGCTTCGTCTCCTCCGGTCCGTAATTGGATAAACCGACATACAGTGCTTTGCCTGTTTTCACAGCATGAGCAAGCGCTCCCATCGATTCCTCTAAGGGGGTATCACCATCGGGACGATGATGGTAAAAGACATCGACATAGTCGAGTCCCATTCGCTGAAGGCTGCGATCCAGGCTTGCAAGCAGGTTTTTTCTCGATCCCCACTCACCGTACGGGCCAGGCCACATATAGTAGCCAGCTTTTGTTGAAATAAACAGCTCATCCCGATAAGGTGCGAGGTCCTTTTTTAAAACGTGTCCAAAGGTCTCCTCGGCCGATCCGGGAGGCGGTCCATAATTGTTTGCCAAATCAAAGTGCGAGACACCAAGATCAAAGGCGCGTAGTATCATTGCACGACTATCCTCAAACGGTTTGTCCCCACCGAAATTTTGCCACAAGCCGAGCGAAATGGCCGGGAGCCTGACACCGCTCCGTCCAATCCGCCGATATTTCATCTGTTCGTATCGATTCTCTTGTGCAATATAAGTCACCTGATTTCATCCTTTCTCATTCCTAGCAAAATACTGGCCTCTGACGTGCCCTCTTCTTATTTCTCATTTCACGCCTCCCTCAAGACATGTCATAAAGTTGAGGACCTAATCTTAGGCAGCTCAAGTATATCTAACAATTCTTATGTATTGGAATGTCACTGTGATAAAAGTACATGTCATAATGTTATTAGATAATAGGACAGCTACTAAATTCTTCAATAATGAGAGTTTTTGCTTTATTCATCATAACCTCCGTCTTCTCTCGTAAATCCGCGATATCATAATGTGAATGATTAATTAGGGAATAATTGTGTGAAACAACAAAGGATTCCTATTTTATAACAAAGAAAAACAACCTTCCTCCAGTCCGAGGACTAAGATAAGGTTGTGCTTAAAAGGAGGTTTATTGATTCTATTTAATTACTGAGGTGTTTGGTTTGTAATTCGGTATATGTACCAGCTTTTGTAAGCCTTATATTTCCCAACTACAAAACACGGGTACTTCATGAAGACCATGAGTAATGAGATCATATTATTGACACAATCGGTAATGAGATAAAGCTCTTGTCACTTGGTTTGGGCAAGAGCTTTATCTTGCGTCTTTCCTCTTTCCTCTTGCCTCTTTAATTTGACACAGTTTTATGGATCAATCAACTATCACTAGCATCATTCCCCCACTATGCGCAAATAACTTGGTCGAAAGGACAAACTCACAATATAGCGATGAAGCCCCGTAGCAGGAAAGGTTAGGAATGGGTTATTGAAGTGTCACGTTGTCAACGTAAACGGCTGACTTACCGCTGCTGTTCGCCGAGGCAAGAAATTGTATGCCGATTTCCCTAACATCGTCAAGATTGGGTACAGATGCAAGGTTGAACGACAGCGTCGTACCTCCAGAAGAATTTATCTTGACAGCTTTGCCAGCATACCAAGCCCAACCTGATCCTGTCTTGGCATAAATCTTGGCATTGAGTCCGTCACCTGCGGAGTCCCAAGATGCATGTTTGACGGTCGCGCTTAGCGTTGCCTTACCACTAAGGTTGCGGCTTTGTGAGAGAAGCAGGTAGTGCTGGGAATTAGCAGACATGATGATATCCGCTTTAAGAGAATTACTGCCCTTGGATGACCACTCGTTTACGCTCCATGGACCATCGGATATATTCGAACCGGTCCAGCCCTGCGTACTACCCTCGAAGTCATATAATGTGTTTGCGCTACTGCCACCGCAAGCCGCATTCTGCCTCCACTCGGCATACGGTGCGTGCCCGGCTAGAATGCTTTTCAGATAGTTACCTCCTGCTGTGAGACTCCCGTTCGTATTGAAAATACTGGCGCCTTCTGTCTTGTCATTAATCGCCCAGTTGGCCCATGACAGGTTATTCTGGTTCATCCAGTCAAGCCATTGGTTCGTGGAATCGTAATTAATGCCGCCGTCGCCATCCGCGTTAACAAAGCCCATCTCGGTAACAAATAGCGGGATGCCCTTACTCATTGCGTAGTTGGCTTTGTCCCGGAGCGACTGAAAATGAGTTCCAGCGTAAAAGTGCAATGTATAGGCGATATTACTAGAGGATGTAATGGGATCGTTCGCTGCCTGGTCTACATTCTGAGACCAGAATGGCGTACCAACGACAATTAGATTGTCAGAATGTTGACGAATGGCTGGAATAACTTGCTCAGCGTAACTTTTGATTGTCCCCCACGAGACTTGCGTAGGTTCGTTATAGATCTCGAAAATGACGTTATCATAGCTTCCGTATTCCTGCGCCATGCGGCTGAAGAAACTTTTAGCGGCGTTGACGTTGTTGTGCGCGTCATGTGAGTGCCAATCGATAATAACATAGATCCCCTTAGCAATTGCCGCATTGACCACGTCACGAACTTTGGATTCATCGGCCGTGTTATACGGATTTCCGCTGGGGTCCACGCCATATGCCGCTCTTACGATCTCTACTTGGAATTCATCCACCATCCGATTCACCGTGGCGGTATTCCAAAATGGACCGGACCAGTTGCTCCAGAAGAAGCTCGACCCTTTGACCATCATAGGCCGATTCGTTTTGGAGCCGTTAATCTTGTTTCCACTTGCTTTCATTTCACCGAAATAACTTACAGGGTTTGCGCAGGCAGCTGCAGAAGCGGGCGTTGCAGGTAAGGCCGCTTGAAAAAGTAGCGTTAATAAACTGAACAGTAGGATCATGATTAATGGCTTAGTGAATGAATTGAACGACATTTTCATAATTCTCTTCTCCCTTTAATATGGCATGATTACGCGAAAAATTTCGGCAAGTAGCCCCGATATTCATCTGCATATCGGCCGGATTCAAGAACAGTGACAGCATTCAAACTTGTTGGCGAAAACGTTTTCGAAAATGAAATAAAAATGTTAGTGAAACCTCCTGTTCCAATAGACTCAATTAGATTCAACCATTAACATCTTCACGCTTTCCTCAGGTTAACAACATATCGCCCTACGTCTTCCGGATCACCACCTTCTTTTAAAATCATATCTATTCCAGTTTCCTCCCCTCTGACGCAATATGAGACCTTCCCTTTTGTCCATAACTCGGGAATGAAACAAGAACGAGCAGAAGTGATTCAAGGGACCTTATATTAAGCGCTTACACCATAATTAAAATACAATTTGTTTTTGTGTTTGTCAATTCTTAAAAAACTATTCCTTATACTCTCCTGTCGAGTCTCGTACAACCAGATTTGCCGGGACAATCTCCGTTGGCGGTGAATAATCGGGATTCTCAATCATTCGGATGAGATGCTCTCCTGCTTTCATTCCCATTAGCGTAATGTTCTGATTGATTGTTGTAAGCTTGGGCATGGACAGTTCCGCATAGAATGTGTTGTCAAACCCAACAACGGAAATATGATCAGGTACTCGCATTCCGATTTCGCGAATTGCTTCGATCGCACCGGTCGCCATATAGTCTGAAGAGCAGATTACGCCGGACGGTGCTTCCGGAAGCTGTAGCAGGCGCTTCATCGCCTTATATCCACCTTCAATGCTGTATTTCTCTACCTCCACATATTGGTCGTAGTAAGGAAGATCGTTCGAGCGCAGCCCCTCCTGATACCCGGAAAATCTCGTTTGACCAACCAGACATCCCAAATCCCCTGAAATAAAAGCGATGCGTTTATGTCCGAGTTCCACCAAATGCTGAACACCTAAGTAAGCACCTATGCGATTGTCGGCTGTTACATATCCGGTTCTAGGTCCCAGCAGATCGGTATCGATCATCATCGTCGGCATCTCAGCCTGAAGTAGATCCAAAAAATTTTGATTAGTTCGATCGACACCAAACATGACAACTCCATCTACATTGCGGCTGATGCAATGCTTAGTGAAGGTATAATCGGGATTGCTAAGATTCGGTGATAGAAAGAGCAGGTCATAACCGCTATCTTCAAGAGACTTTCTTAACCCATCAAGAAGCTCCGAAATAAAAGGATTCGTGAAGAAATCCAGCAGGAACATCCCGACCGTCCAGGAACGCTTTTTCACGAGGCTTCGGGCAACCACATTCGGCTGGTAGTTCAGCAATTCAATCGCCTTGTTCACCTTATTCCTCGTTTTGCTGCTGACATCAGAATAATTATTAATCACTTTGGATACCGTTGCCACCGATACCCCTGCTTGTTTCGCCACCTCATGAATAGATGCCACTACACTCACCCCAAACCAAAATAAACGAATCTCACACTCGGTACATAACAATTTACTATATATTATACGCGATGCTCAGCCTCATAGGAAACGTTCAGTAATACCGAAAAAACATCTAGTTGATGTCCAATTAATCAATGTATGCACCCTTTAAAAAGTTTAGTTTTTTGTACAAAAAAGCTGACATCATTACATATCAATGTCAGCTCTATAAAAATTATTATTTTCTATTAATGTCCAAGGAAGCCTCTTCTCCCTTAAATACGATCATAAAAATGGCACCGCCTGTAATTACTACAGCTAGAAGTAGTAACGTCAAATTGCTGTACAAATATGCTGCAACGTCAGTAACGATCGGGAGAATAGGAAAGTTGCACCTAAGCTGTGTAAGCATTCCTCCTACAATTGCGATACCAATCCCTTCCGCCAGAAAGCAGGAAAAATTTAAAAACCCCATACCTGAGCCTGATTCGTCAGCACTTAACGAGCCTGCCACAATGGTTGAGATGACCGTTTTGACAAAGGATAATCCACCAAAAATCAAAACCAATGCTCCTGAAATGATCCAGAGGCTACGATCGGCAAAAAGTGAAACGATCAAAAGCCCCATCACGAGAAGCAATAACCCTGCAACCATGACAAAACGAGCTCCCTGCCTATCGACCAAAGAACCGCCAACGATCCCAAAAAGAATCACGCTAAGCGTTCCTGGAAACAGAACACCGCCTCCGATAAGGCTTGTCGGCATCTGGTGTACTTCTCTCATCATGTAAGGGATCATAGACATAAATCCTGCAACGGTCCCTAGAAGTATTCCCCCTACAAATACGCCGACAATAAACCTTCTCCTCTTGAATAAAGCTGGTTCTACGAAAGGTTCCTTAGCTCTTCGAATTCTCAGCACAAATCCTATGAAAAGAATGACACTGTTGGTCAAATACCACCACTCGTAATGTGTCGTAAATAAAGTGAACGAAACAATTCCAAGAACAAAGAGCAGGCCTCCCAGAACATCAAGCCCACCTTTTTTCATAGGTTCGTCAGGCAGCGTCCGTAAGAAAAAAGGTAGTGTGACTAGCGTCATCATTGGCAGGAAAAACAGATAGGACCAATGTACATAGTCCGCGATCCAGCCTCCAACTATAGGACCAAAACCTTCTCCCAGAGCAACGGTCGATCCAATCATTCCAAAAGCTTTTCCTTGATGCTGCTTTTCGATACTTTTGGTAACGATGACCATAATCAGTCCGGGGACGGCAGAAGCACCCGCTCCTTGGATAAATCGTGCGACAAGCAAAATCGGAAACCAGGCATGAAAAAGCAAGCCAATTAGCGATCCCCCGCTATATATCATCATACTGTTGAGAACCAGTTTTTTTACGCCGTAAATGTCCGATATTTTTCCGTAAACGGCCGTTCCTACGGCAAAAGAAAGAATGAAGCTGGTATTAACATAATTTGCAGCGGATGGGTTAATTCCAAATTGAGCGGCAATGTCGGGCAACGATACGTTGAACACCGTCTCATTCAATACGCTGAAAAATGCAAGCACGCACAGCCAAATCAAAGAATTGGGAATACGTTTCTCAATCGATTTTTCCATTATGCAAACCCCTTAAAAATGCCAGGGATTACGCAGTTTATAGGGCCAGTGATGCGTTATCCCCTTTAATTTGTGCCCTTCTTTTCACTATGTACTTCATTCTAACGCCTCCACAAAATAAAAGTAAAAATCTGTTTAATTGCAATTACCTAACCATATTATCACTAAAACAATAAAAATATCACCTGTTATTTTTGACAATAATCATTTCATGACGAGGTAAAGCAAAAACGGTTAGTTCCTGCTCGTTGGATAACAATGTTTAGCCTCTGCGCTATCTTATTAACGCAATCTCCTACTTATTTATTTTCAATGGTAGATCATCAAAAACATATATGGAGTTAGATTGTCTATTTGGAATTCGTCGCAAAATATTCTACAACTATCTCGCGGAATTCCTGAGCAGCCCGCGAAATATACCGATTCCTGTTCCATAATAAAGCAATCTCACGTATCAATTCGTGATTCTCTACCTGGAGATATTTGAGATGTTCCTGCGAATTTCGTGCCGTGCTCGGTATGAAAGCTATCCCAATTTCGGCTTCCACAAGAGTACTAAGCCTTGCAGGTTCATCCCCCTCGTACACATAGTTAGGCACAAATCCTTCCGACATGCATACAGAGTCCACTAAATCACGAGTACCATAGCCTCTTTTTACGCCGACAAACCATTCTTCCCTTAGCTCTGTCAAGGATACGCTATTTCGATCCGCAAGCCGATGCCCCTTTGGAACAGCTACAAGAATGGGGTCGATACATACGATTTTACATTCGATGTCATCTCCTTCAACAGGAGGTGAAGACAAGCAAAAATCAACTTCTCCTCTATGAAGAAGTGTAACCATTTCCTGTGTGGTCAGCATTTGTACATGAAATTGAATATAGGGCCGTTTTCTCCGAAACTCTCGAAGAATACCTGGTAATGTGCTTGCGGTGGTCACTGCCAATTCGAGAGTTCCGTGTTCTGGGCTGGATAAGTCGCTAAGCTCCTGCTTCCCCTGTTCTAATTCAAATAAAGCCCTTTCTGCACGGTAAAGGAATCTGCTTCCGAACTCATTCAATCGCAGTTTCCTCCCTGTTCGATCGAATAAAGGGACTCCCAAATCTTCCTCCAAGCGTTGAATCGTTTTGCTGAGCGACGATTGAGTAACGTGCAGACTTCGTGCAGCTTCGGTTACATGTTCCAAATGAGCTACCGTGAGAAAATATTGCAGTTGAAGAAGTTCCATTTCGCATCCCCCATTCATTCCCTCAAATCAATGAGATTATAACATCAAATGCATTGGAATAAATAATCGATTTCAAGTACGATGACATTAATTCGCTATGGGGGGGGCAGAAATGAGTGTTCGCAGCTGGTGGTTAATGATTTCAGTTGGTCTAGGGATATTATTGAACCCATTAAATTCTTCGATGGTTTCTGTTGCAATTCCAAGTCTGCAAAATGTGTTCCAACTTGACTTTACAGGTGTTTCCTGGATTATTTTTTCTTTCTACATTGCAAGTAGCATAGCTCAACCTATCATGGGAAAGGCCAGCGATTTATTCGGCCGTAGGAAGATGTTTCTTATTGGACTTGTTGTAGCCTTCATTGCATCATTATTAGCTCCGTTGTCACCAACCTTTGGATGGCTCATCGTGTTCCGCATTGTACAATCCATCGGAACAAGTATGATGGTTGGGGTTGGAATGGCCATTGTTCGAATTCATATTACAGAGAAACAAGCGACTGCGCTGTCTGTTTTGTCCATTTTCCTATCAGGAGCGGCAGCAATTGGACCCTTTATTGGCGGGGTTTTGGTTCATTGGTGGAATTGGCCTGCCATCTTTTTCATCAATATTCCGTTTGTGGTAGCCAGCTTTCTATTGGCTTGGAGGACTATTCCTAAGGACGAATCGCCAACATCTGTTGCACGCAACATGTCCTTTCGTAAATGGTTTGATTTAATTGATGCAAGAGGGATCCTACTCTTCACATTAGGGCTGGTTGCCCTGCTCGTCGGATTACTCTCGGCAAAATCATCTGGGCATATCTCGTTAGAAAACGTCATTGTCGGGTTAATAGGCCTCGTTGCGCTGGGGGCATTCGTACGATATGAGTTAAAAGCGACGTCACCCTTTATTCCTTTACGCACGTTCGCCAAATATCCTGCGTTGACTTGGGTTAATGTCGAATTCATGTTCGTTAACGTACTCTATTACTCGCTTTTTTTCGGGCTTCCGTCCTACTTGCAAGTGGTAAGGCATGTAAGCGAGTTCCAAACAGGGATTCTCATGCTAAGCTTAGGCTTGTGCTCGCTAGCTGCTTCCCCAATAGCAGGACGATGGATTGATAAATCAGGACCCAGACCGGCATTACTGGTATCGGCAATCCTGATGACATTGGGATCGGTGTGGCTTGTAACATTAAATCCAACTTCTCCGGTGATCAGCGTGTGTTTGGCTTTGGCTGCATTCGGTATTAGCAACGGACTGAACAATGTAGGTATGCAAGCAGCCTTGTTCCAAAGTTCTCCAAAAGAAATAATCGGTGTAGCATCCGGATTATTTAATACATCAAGATATCTGGGAACCATTTTCTCTTCATTGTTGATAGGTATCGTAATGGGAGGTAAGTTCAGCTTCGAGGGATTTCAAGTGCTTGGGATTGTCCTTACGGTAATTGCATTGACTTTGGTATTGATGAGTCGGCGACGCCTGGATTCAGGACAATTGCGAGAGTCATAGGTTCACCGTTTCTTCAAATAAACCCCTCTACTCTTTATTTAACGTTAATTTTTCAACGAAAGAGAAAGGAATTTAGTTAAAAAACAGCCGAGCAATCGGCTGTTTTTGGTAGCGATTGGTAGGTGACAATAATTCCAGTTCACAGCCCTAATCCAGCTTTCAAATCCCAGTAAAAATATTAAAAAATAGTTGGCACCATTCCCCCATCCATACGGATTGGAGAACCCTTAAATGCAGACGCATATGGGCTACATACAAATGCGGCTAATCTACCGATTTCAATAGGTCTAATAAATCGCTGTATTTCGGATTGAGGCAGGTTTGCGGCCATAAATTGTTTCTCTTTTTCTGAAAAAGTCATATTTTCATTGGCGTAAATCCCCTCAATGATTTGATGTACATTTTCAGAAAGTGTTGGTCCAGGCATGATTGTATTAACGGTAACTTCTGTACCTCTTGTTAATTTAGACAAGCTTTTTGACAATGATAGCAGCATGGATTTGGTCATACAATATTGAGGCATTTGTCCTGAAGGCATAATTGCTTCTTCACTCGCAATGAAAACAATGCGTCCATAATCGTTTTTCAACATTTTAGATAAGTAAAATTTAGCTAATCCATTTGCAGCAAGAACATTAGTACGGAAGTATTTTTCCCACACTTCATCGTCAACGTCCTCATACTGCATAATTTCGTAAATACCCATATTGTTAACCAAAATATCAACTTCGGGGTATTTTTCAAATAATGCTTTTCTTTGCTCTTTATCCACAATATCGGCCGTAGCATTTTGGGGAGAGGTAGTTGGGAACTTTGACTTTATTTCATTTACTGTTTGTTCTACCTCATCATAACTCCGTCCATTAATAAGTACATTCACACCTTCTTTGGCAAGTTCAATCGCTATTGCTTTACCTATACCTTTCGTTGATCCTGTAATTAAAGCAGTTTTATTGTTTAAACCCATATCCACCATACATTTCTCCTTTTTCTCTACTTCCAAACTATGTTAAGATCAGCCTTTTAAAGAGTCCTGATTATATTACCTTGCCTGAATTGTTCAGTAACTAGCATATTGCGCCAAAATTCTTGTTTCACACGCCAATTGATAAAACTCAATAAAACTAGCTCTCTGAACAATTGGCTAGTCTGGAATCTATTAATGAATAGACGGTCTTCCGAGCTGTCCTTCTGATATTGAGTTTGCAGCTAAATGTTTAGTACGCCAATTTAAAGGAGTGTCACCTTCCCAAAGGCGGAAAGCCCGATAGAATGAGTTCTGGTCTTCATATCCAATCAAGAAAGCTACTTCTTTAATATCAAGCGATGGGTCTGCCAAGTACTTTCGTGCCTGCTCATGTCTAGCTTGTGTCAGCAGATGCTTAAAGTTCGTGTTTTGGTCAGTGAGCCGGCGCTGCAACGTGCGATCGCTCATGTTGAGTTCCTTCGCGATAGCCTCAATATCAGGGCGTCCTCCTGTGAGGCTCCGTTTTATAGTCCATTTGACCATTTCGGTAATGGAGCAATTGCGCTGCTGTTCAGCCAGAGATCGGTCTAGGACGGGAGTGAGAATCTCCAGCAATTCTTCGTTGTACGAAACAAAAAGGAGGTCCAGATCTCTTCGATGTAGCGTCATTCGATTACATTTTGCATCAATCCGGATACGGCAACCGAAGTAAGCTTCAAGAGCTTGTACATCGCCCATTGATTGCGAAAATTCCACAAGCTGTGCCGTCAAAGGTTGACCAGTGCCCCGGCGCCCAAGCTCCAGAAGACATGCCAGCGTAATACCGACCAGTATCGGTGGACCAGGCTGCTCGGTATACAGCCATTCCAGTTCGATTGTACAGTGCTCGCCCTCTTCAGTGATACGTAAGGTTTCAGGGGGACATAATTGTTTGTACCGAGCCATTCGATTTAGAGCGTCGCGGTAGTTACGAGCGTGGTAACTCGCTAAGACGGTCGGTGGGTACTTCGTTGTTTCAAAGACGGTTGCAAGCTTGATGATTCCTTTGGCAGTGTCACCAATGAGATCGGAATAAGCCTGCCAGATCGCGAAATATTGGGCTGGGGTGACTACTGGTTCTGTCATAATGTTAAGCGGCAGCCGTGCTTTATGAGCTACGACGTGAGCAGAAATTCCCAATTCATGTAATCCCGTCCAAAATCCTGGCGGAATTTTAATATGGTCAGAGGTATGAGTCTTCTTCATACATATAGACCTCCTTTATTTACTTACATTATTCAAGCTCTATAACCATTCCAGTATAGTGAATTTTGTTAACATATGCTTACTAAATGTTTGACCACAATAAATAAAAAAGCAACCGATATGTCGGTTGCTTTTGAGTCATTTTCACTTCGATAATTGCAGTTCCCTATATTTCTACCAGCAGAAACTGTATTTAAAAACCTGTAGTATACTGTTTCGGGATCGTTGTTTCTTTTTTCAAGTTTGTTGCCGCCTCAAGAGCCCAATAAGGGTTTCTTAACATTCCTCTCCCGACAGCCACAAGATCTGCGTCCTCATTTCCTACTACAGCGTTTGCCAGGATCGGATCATCGAGTCTTCCGACTGCAATGACTGGAACTTCGAGTGCTTGTCTGATTTCTCGAGCAAGTGTCACTTGGTATGCTGCGTGACTGCCTGGTCTACCCCACGCAGCGATAGGTCCTTCCCCGCCTGAAGAAATATCAAAAATATCTACTCCTGCTTGTTGATATTCTTTGGCAAAAGAAATGCTTTCTTGAATGTCGTATCCTCCTTCTACGTATTCTTTAGCGGAAATGCGCATGATAAGCGGCATGTCTTCCGGCATCTCTGCCTTGGCTGCCTGAATAATTTCCCGACCAAACTTTGTAAGATCTTTCCCGTATTCATCATCTCTTTGGTTGGTAAGAGGAGAGTGAAATTGATGGATTAAGTATCCGTGAGCTCCATGTAATTCAATGGCATCAACTCCGGCCTTCACAGCACGTGCTACAGCACCGCGGAACTTCTCCACCATTTCTTTAACTTCTTGTGTTGAAAGAGCTCTAGGTAATTTAGATTTCTCATCAAATGGAATAGCGGACGGAGCAACAGGCACCTCAGCATCTTCTGCTTTACGTCCAGCATGAGCAATTTGGATACCTACTTTTGCTCCATAACTATGGCAGGCATCTACAATTCTTTTCAATGCAGGAATTTGCTCATCAGACCACAATCCCAGATCGAAATCAGAAATCCGTCCATCCGGTTCTACATCGGTCATTTCAATTATAATAAATCCAGTTCCACCAATTGCACGACTTACGTAGTGCATGAAATGCCAATCGGTAGCTATACCATCTTTTTTTTCAACAGAATATTGACACATTGGAGGCATGACGACCCGGTTCTTTAATTCCAAGCCTTTAAATTTATAAGCACTAAATAAATCTTTCATTAAGAAAGACCCCTTTCTAGGTTTTATAGTGAACACTATATTAAATGCATGCACATGCATATAATCCATATAATACAGCATGCATTTTTTATTTGTCAACTATCGTTTAAACTATGCGTTTACGTAATAAAGGCCCAGAGATTGTATTCTCTAGACCTAGGATTAAATCTTGCTCTATTCAAGCATTAACTTTCGTATTAAGTTTTAATTTATATGAAAGGATTATATTTTTTCAATAAGTGATTGTAATTTTTGCTTCAAGTCATCTTTTGAAAGGACTGACTCCAGAATCTGGTTGAAGGTTTCGAGCGCTCTATCAAATTTCTTTTCACCAAAATCGGTCATGCTTGTATAGATTCCCCGACGATCATCTTCACATATATGTCTTTGCAAAGCTCCGCAGCTTTTTGCTTCCATTCTGACTACCAGTCTAGATAATGCACTTTGGCTTAACCCAACCATCTCTTGTAAATGCTGCAATCTCAATTTCTTTTCCTCAGTTTGAGATAAGAAATACAGAACCAAAAATTCATTTAAGGATAAACTATAGTTTTCTTGAAGTGCACGTTCCAATTCATCGTTTATGTTCGATTGGAGTTTAGTAAGGGACAGCCAAATATTTAAAAGTTCGATAGTATTGTTGTTATGCATTACGACTCATCCGTTCTATTCTGAAGTATAAATTACACACATTATAGGAGTCACCATAGGGAATAATTAATTCTATCAGGGTTACTGGAAATGGTCAAAACAACACAAAAACACCTTTCAAATCAGCTTCCATGCTTAGGAATGCATCTTCTGAAGGTGTTTTGTTTTGAAATTGATTTTAATTTGCAAATTATTTATGGTCAGATACTTTTCTGCGCATTCCAGCCAGTCCTATCAAACCAAGCAAGCCAAGCCAACCCCAATCCATATCGTTGTCATTATCTACGGCGTTTGCTCGTACATTGTTAGCGTTATAAGTTGGATTGTTACTTTGATAAGGGTTTTGAGCTGGGTCATTGGCTGCATTTACATTTGGACTTTGTGCTAAAGAAGGGGTGGCTAAAGCTGCAAATAAGCAAATGGAAGTTACCGCTGTGACTATTTGTTTTTTCATAAAAAGGAATCCTCCCTGAAAGTGTGATGCATATAATTTCTCCAAAAATCCGCTCCTTATTCTATTGTGTATTTACAAATTTATTTGGATACTTTTAATCATTAATTGGAACTATAAGATTGGTGTAAAAAATATTAAAGGAGCGGTTATGATGGGAATATTAAGTGGGAATCCAAAAGACGAACCTATGCACTATGGTGAAATTTCCGGTGTTTGGCAATTTTCATTGGCCGCGAAAGGAGCTCTGTCTTTCTACCAAGCATTCCTGAATCATGCAGGTGATAAGGATTTGAGAAAAATATTGGATGCACTCATTGATCAAGCGAAACTTGAAATTAAGGAGTGTGATACGCTTCTTACTGACAATGGGATTGCCCCAGCGCCAGCCTTACCAGAAAGACCTCCAGTGAAACTTGAAGATATTCCTGTGGGTGCGCGGTTTACTGACCCGGAGATCGCCGCTAAAATTGCGTCTGATACATCATTGGGACTGGTGGCTTGTAGTCAAGTGATGGGTCAATCCATCAGAGAGGATATAGGGGCTTTGTTTGCAAAATATCATGCCACCAAAACTGCTTTAGGCGTTAAGATTCTTCAAATGTCTAAAGAAAAAGGATGGTTAATTCCACCTCCTCTCCAAGTGAAAAGACCCGAAGCTGTTGAAGTATAAAACAGACTAAAATTTCTGCTGGCTATATTCAGGGTAGATTAAACAAGAACCCCCTTTGTCCTCATTATGAGGATAAAGGGGGTTCTTTCACGAGCCATATCCGCCTGCCCATGCTCTCAAATTATTCCATTCCAGAATCTGTGAAAGACTCTGCGTTTCTTTTAAATCGATCTTCGAATCACGCTTTTGGTCGCTGCTGCCTCAAAAATGGTTTCGATCAGCACCAGCACACGGTGCACTTCTTCGCTTTTGATCGCAAGCTCGGCTTTTCCTTCGATGGTGGAGACAAAATTTTCGTAAAAGCTTTCTGCTGCAGCAGGTATTTTCTCAATCGGGAACTTAAGGGTGGATTCCTCAGACGGCGGTGCCATCGTTTTCGTCAACCCTTGACCTGCTTGAATCGGTTTGGGTTCCACGTGAGCGACATCTGGATTTCGGGTGACAATCTCTCCGCTCAAATCCCAATCCTTGATCACTGCTGTTCCTTCAGTTCCTTTAATATACCAACGCGGCAACTTTACGTAATTCGTTGTACCTACTTCAATGACCGCTGTAAGACCGTCCTTGAACTCAATCAAGCTGGTAAAGCCGTCATCCACTTCTGTCCCCAGAATATAACTTAAGGTAGCAGTCACGCTTTCGATTTGGCTGTCCGTAATCTGAAGAAGCTGGTCCAACAGATGCACTCCCCAATCCAATAGCATTCCTCCACCATACGCCTTTAATTGCCGCCAGTCTCCTGGAATGCCGTTAGCTCCCTGAACCCGCGATTCCAGGTGGAAAAGATCGCCAACGGTCTTCTTACTGATTATATCTTTGACAATCCGGAAGTCTTCATCCCATCTGCGATTCTGATGTACTGTAAACAGACGATTTTCTTGCTTGGCCACCTCGACAATCTCTAAGAAATCTGCGCTCGTTATCGTAACTGGCTTTTCACAAATGACATGTTTGCCAGCTTGCAGTGCTTGGATCGCGATTTCTTTATGAACGTCATTAGGCGTTGCTATTAATACAATATCTACGTCCTGATCGCCGAGAACAGCCTCTAGACTGGCATAAGTTTTATAGCCGGCTGCTGCAGCCAATTCCATCCGATAATCAACAATATCATATACACCGCCAATGGCAAGCTGCTCAATAGGTTCAATTAATTGAACATGGTAGCTTCCCATACCTCCATAACCAATAATAACTACATTGTATTTCCGATTGTCCATTTTCATTTTCCTTCCACTCCTAAATTGAGCCACCACCTATCAAACGGTTGCTCACGGATCGAATTCAATTGTAAATAGGTTATTGCCAAGCAGCTATCCGTAAGATGTTATTGCATACGCTTTCATTATAAAGGAAATCTTTCCCCAAAAAAAGGGGGTTATTATGATCTAGGTGGTTTAAGGAAGTTGTATGTAACAACGAGCAGTCTGAATCAATTAATTACGTACATGCGACACCTTCAAAAAATCTGCAATCCTATTTCTTGGAGCATATTTATTAAGTTGTCTCGCATGGAATCGGCCATCCTTGCTGCAAATTTTGCTTTTTTACAAGCTTCCTCATATGACTCTTGATCCTTCAAAGATATTATGGCAGTTCGAAAATGTTTCCCGAAGACTTTAATTTGAAATCATGAATCAGTAATTCGTTTTTAGAATGTTGCTTCCTCCTTATGAGGGGTGTTTTTCACACCCCCACATGAGTTTACCAATAAATGTCTATCCTTATTGTGGCTGTAAGTTTGCGTAGCTCAGCTCTTTCTATCTTCTTTGGTAATCAAAGAGCTGTAGGCGGGAATCTTCACCGTATCTTTCTTTACTTTCAAATCCTTTGAGCTGGAGAAGACTACTTTCCTCTTCTGCTTATCCCAATCTTTCGTCTGGAGGGTAACCGGCTCTCCTGACAGGTTATGATATATATACAATGTTTCTTTGCCTGAGGAACGTTTGTATGCCGCCACGTTGGCAGAACCTGCTTGGAACGGTTCTAGATTGTCGCTGCGAAGAGCCTCATGTTCTTCCCTCAGGCGGATAAGCGTACGGTAGCTTGCCAGCAGGGAATCATTGTCCCGCAACTGCGCTTCCACCGATACTTCGCCTTTGTTGTATTTGGGCTCCTCCCACTTCGTTTGACCGAGACCTTCTCCCTTGTACCAGCGCATAGGCTCCCGAAGAAACTCATCGGGCTTCTCTCCCTTCATGCCGATCTCTTCCCCGTAATAGAGAAATGGCTGGCCCGGCAGCGTCAAAAGAATGGATGCAGCCAGTTTGGCTTTTCGCACATCCCCGCCCAGCTCGCTCATAACACGGGTCTGGTCATGATTGCTTAGGAACGGAGCATCGAGTGCCGCCCTATTGTATGATTTGTACAGCTTTAGCGTTTTCTCTGCGAATGTTGCGATACCCTGATCCTGGCCGTTTTTCACGGAGTTCAAAATCGTTCCGCCCAGATCAAAATTAAACAGAGAGTGGAGCGATTCGTAATAAGGAGCTATTGTCTCCGGTTTATCCCATACTTCTCCTGCCAGATATACATTTGGATTTATCTTTTCCATCTCGGAACGGAACTCATTCCACCACGCAATGTTTTTATCTGCGCCATCCTTCGTTTGCCCTTTAAAAATATGCATCGCCGCATCAAGCCGGAATCCGTCTGCACCCTGCTGTAGCCAATACTTGCCGACTTTGATCATTTCCTTGCGGACTTCGGGATTGTCAAAGTTCAGATCCGGCATCCCCGACCAGAAGGTACCGTAGAAATACCCTTCGCCATTCGGATTTTTATGCCATACCTGCTGGCCCCATGATCCCTTCTCATCCAGATTTGTATTCTCATCTGCCCATACGTAATAGTCATGGTATTTGCTTTGCGGGTTGGCGCTGGCCTCCTTGAACCAAGGGTGCTCGCTGCTCGAATGATTGATAACAAGGTCGATGATCACCTTGACACCCTTTCTTTTCGCTTCTTTCGTCAAGGTGCGGAAATCATTCAGATTCCCGTACTGCGGGTCCACCTGATAGTAATCAGTTACATCATATTTATGGTAGCTTGGAGACGGATTCAGTGGCATGAGCCAGAGACCGCTGACCTGCAAATCCTTGCCCGAACGGGGATTGCCATCGTTTAAGTAATCTAGCTTCTGTGTAATACCCTTTAAATCACCATGTCCGTCCCCATTCGAATCATAAAAAGAATTAATATAAATTTCGTAAAACACGCCGCTTCCAGCAGAATTCGGAGGCTTATGCCCGTTCATATCCTGCTCGGCCATTGCACCTGAGGTGAACATCGTGAGCATAGGCACCGTTAACAGGATTGTGGACCATTTTCTTAAGCGTTGGTTACGAGTCAAAACATATCAGCTCCTTTAATTGTTATGGGTGCGCCTTCATTATAAAGAAAAACCACCCAAAAAAAGGGGATATTATTATCTATTATAGTGGAAAATATCGATTTTATTGTCTGATGTCGTTATCGAACAAACTGCCTGGGTTAGAGGATCTCTTGGTGATCCTTAACCCAGGCAGTTTGCTTGAAAGTCTATTTTTACCCTTTTACAGCGGAACCTACCGTCATCGCCCGCTCTACTTGTTCACTCAAGAACAGATAGACGAGTACCATCGGTAAGGAGGCAATAGTCATAACAGCACCCATCGCTCCCCAATCTGTACTATAAGAGCCTTGGAAGAAAAGCAAGCCTAGCGGCAATGTCTTCATATTTTCATCAGAAATGAGAATATAGGCCAAAGTGAATTCATTCCAGTTATTCAAAAACTGAAAAATGGCTACAGTCGCAATTGCAGGTAATGCAAGAGGTACAATGATTTTCAGGAACAGTCTATAAATATTAGCTCCATCCATGCATGCTGCCTCTTCAATCTCCTTAGGGATTCCCGTAAGGAACCCATAGAAAATCATGGACGAGAAAGGAAGGCCAATTGCGATATAAGGAAGAATAAGAGCTCCATACGTATTCGTTAGATTAAAATCGCGAACCAGAATCGCCAGCGGTATCATGATAACCTGAAGTGGCATAAACATTCCTATGGTCATATAAGTCCGGACGGTAGAACGAAATCTCCACCTCATACGAGCCACTGCAAAGGCAAACATCAGAGCCAGTAAAAGGATAAACAGAGTCGAAATCGTTGATACAACCAGACTGTTTAGAAAGTAACGGGGAATATTAAATTGTGTCCAGGCATTGATGTAATTTTCGTATCGAAAATGCGTTGGCAGTCCAAATGGGTTAGAGACGAAGATCTCATCGTTGTTCTTTAACGAATAGGATACCATCCAAAACAACGGGTAGACCGAAACAATTAGATACAACCACAGTGGTATCTGCAGGGCAGCATGTCTGAACTTGCTCAAAGCGGTTTTACTCATTTCGTTCTCCTTTTCAATACACGCCTTATCACGCGGTTTGTCCGCGGTCGAACAGCTTATTGATAACTACAGTTGCTAATAGCGAGATTAATACAAGTAGCACGGATACAGCACACGCATAACCATAGTTGCTCTCCATAAAAGCATAGCGATAAATCATGAATGTCAGTGTATAGTTTGTAGTACCGGGCCCACCATTTGTCATAATCAGCATCTGCACAAACGCCCCTATTCCAGAGGTTATCGCGATAATGAAGCAAAATTTGTACGTTTCTCTCATTAAAGGAAGCGTAACATGCAGATGCGCTTTCCATTTGCTACAACCGTCAATCGTGGCAGCCTCAAAGTAGTCTTCGGGTATTGACTTAACTCCCGCATATAACAACGAGAATTGGTATCCCATAAACTGCCAAGCATTAACAAAGGCGATGGCAATAATGGATGTTGTTGGGGAGCTCAACCAATTTTGCTGATACGGAATGTTCAAGAGATCAAACAGTCGGTTGATTAATCCGTTGGTTGGATCATAAATTGCAATCCACAGCTGGCATACCACGGTTACCGATAGGACAACTGGGATAAAATAAGCGGTTTTCAGTATTTTCCGCCCGCGTGTACGTGGGTCCGCACAGATTAGTGCCAATATCGTTCCCAGTCCGATCTGAAAGACTGCCAGTACAATTGCAAAGATCAATCCGTTCTTAAGCGAAGTAGCAAGTAGAGGATCAGAGAACAACTCCCGGTAATTATTCAATCCTGAAAAGGTCAACGTACTCAGGCCATCCCAATCATAAAAGCTGCGAAGAACGGTTTGCAGAACGGGATATATCAGTATCACGCTATACAGTATCAAAGCAGGGAGGAGAAACAGTGCGAGCGCTGATTTGTTCCCCAAATATTTATTCATGTCTTGCTTCCACCCCTTATCTTTGAAACAGCCCCCCAGCGCCTTATGCGCCAAGGGTTGCCGTTTCCTGAATTCTCAGTTTTCTTTATTCAATGTGTTATTCAGATTGCTTACAAAATCGTTTTCTGAAAAGTTGTCTACCATCATATTCTGAGTATTGTCATTAATCGTGTTCTGAATTTTTGTATTACTCAGAAGTTGAGCATATTCCTGCGCATTTGGTAACAACTCTTTAACAACTCGCTGCATCATTGCTGGAACATTGGAGGCCATTGGTTTATCAACTTTCACTGGAACAATTGGACTTCCAAGCTGGGAGTATCTGTACTCTGCTGATTTTGAGGCAAGGAATGCCGCTACCTTTACGGCTGTTTCCTTATTTTTGCTATTCGCTGATACTGCGTAACCTTGTGGAGAACCTGAGCCGTCAATAAAATATTTGGAATTCTCGTAGGTTGCTTCATCCTTTGCAGGCCAGTACATCCAGTCGACTTGATCGCCCAGCTTTTCCTGGGAGCTGTAGATTTCCCATTGTCCATTTACGAACATGGCAGCTTTGCCCTGATAAAATAGGGACGATGCCTGATCATAATTGGTGTTCGTGGCGTTGGCATCGAACAATCCGGCTCTTTGCAGTTGCTTCATCTGCTGTGCCGCTGTTACGAATGCTTCTGGCAATGCTTTTACACCCTTCTCCTCAAGTGCTCCGAATCCACGTGGTTGCTCTCTTGTAACCAGCCCATTATAAAAAGCGGTCGTAATCCATTTTTCTTTAGCAAAGATTGACATCGGTACATAACCAGCAGCTTTCAACTTCTTAGCTGCATCGGCCATCTGGTCAATCGTCTTAAGTGGTGTCTTGATTCCTACCTTCTCAAAAATTGACTTGTTGTAATAGATCATTTGGAATTCAATACCAGTCTCGGGATAAGCATACACATGATTATCAGGAGCTACCAAACGCGATTCCACACCTGGATTAAGATTCTTTTTGAATTCGGCAGTTGTGTCATAGTTGTCCAGCACCTCGACATTTTTCGATTTTGCAAAAGTTTGCAGGACAGGCCAATCCGCTAAATAGATATCTGGCATGTTGCCCGTTGCTGCATAAGTTTTAAGCTTCTGTCCCCCGTCCTGCACGGCAGGATCTAGTTCAATTTCTACGTCTGGCATCTTCTTCTTGAGCTCTTCCACCGCATAATCGAACGGCTTTATGGTATCGTCATCGAAATGCTGCGCATACACCTTCAATTTAATCGTTCCGTCCCCTGATCCGTTATTGGAAGAGGCTGAGTTGTCTTCACCACAAGCGACCAATCCGACGGACATGGTGAGCACTAGCAAGGCTGCACTCCAAATTCTGAGATTTTTTTTCATTTGTTTTTCCCCCTCATGAAGAGTCTTTGATGATTACGCTTTCATTTGCTTGACTACAGTATACCGCTGCCTCTTTTCTTCTTTAAGGAATAAAACGGGTATTATCAGTAAAAAACGGGACAAATAGAGCAGCGGTCCTCCATATAGGAAAACCGCCAGGCTTAAATCGATGTGTTCTGCCTCACAAGGCAGATGCTACCTCTTTTTGAGTTGTTCATATTCTGTGGGTGTCATACCAAAGCGTTTCTTGAAACATTTGCTGAAATAATTAGGGTCACTGTATCCTACACTTTCGGCGATTTCTGACAGCTTCCGATTTCCTTTCAGCAAAAGCTCCTTAGCCTTCTTCATTCGGATGTGTGTAATATGATCCACTATGGAAAAGCCAGACTCCTTGCGAAATACGCGGCGCAGGTAGCTGGGATCGACGAATACTCCGCACGAAACCTGCTCAGCAGACAGCTCTGAGTCTGCATAATGTTCCTCAATATAGTTGATCGCCGCCGCAAATAAATTGGAAGCCTTCGTCGGACGCATATTCTCCATCAGTTGGATCAGCTTGCGATATAGGGTGAGCATCCAACCTTCAGCAGCCTCCCAGGAATCTAACTCCCGCAGCCGTTCGTAAGGAGAATTGTCTCCTTCGTTTTCCCATAGCTGGTCATAAGGAATGCCTCGTTCACTGGCAAAGGAAAGGGCTAAAGATACGATTCCCATAAGCATCGCATCTGCATATTCGTCTCCCCAGTTATATTTACTAAGCTGACGGATTGCCTTGCGGACCTCCTCTAGCGTTTCACTGTCTTTCATTCGGAGGTCAAGCACAACCGCATCGCGTAGATGGCCCAAATCAGGCATACCTGCTCTGCTATGCAACGCTTCGCCGCCCTGTCCCCTTAACTCTGCGCTTTCGCTCTCCTGTGGAAGCACTGGTAATTTCGGCTTAATACGCTCCAACATTGAAAGCATTTCTTCGGCATTGAACGGTTTCAGCAAATAATCCTGCACTCCAGTTCGAACGGCCTTCTGTAGATACTCAAACTCGTTATGCCCGGATATGAATACAATTACGATTCGTTCGAACTTGACTTTCAATCTCTGGGCTAATTCAATTCCGTCAATAAATGGCATATTGATATCAACGAGGGCAAGATGCGGCTGATGCCGCTCGGCTTCCTGAAGCGCTTCCCGCCCGTTCCTTGCTTCGCAGCAAACTCGAAAGCCGTGACTTTCCCAGTCTATCTTAATTCGCAGAAAGTCTCGGAACAGCGGCTCATCATCAACAATCATCACTTTATACATCTTGGTGTTCACTCCCCTTTGGCAGCGTTGGTAGCGACAGGTCAACAATGGTTCCCTCTCCGAGAACACTCTGCACGGATATCCCGTACTCCTCGCCAAAATACAGGCTCAGCCGTTGCTGAACACTGTAGGTACCGATTGATCGTATTCCTTCTTTCGGTAAATGTCTGGACATAATGTTCTGAACTTGAACTTCGTTCATTCCCACACCGTTGTCCTCTACCCGGACGATCACCCTATCGTTCTGTTTAAAAGCGAAAATACGGATAAAACCTTTGGTTCCTTTCTTTTTAAGACCATGGTAAATCGAATTCTCGACAAGTGGTTGGAGCGAGAGTTTCGGAATCGGTGTACCCGCAAGCTCTGAAGGGATATCCACTTCATAGCGGAACACATCGGGATAACGGATTTGCAGAATTGTCAGGTAATCATCCGTAATCTGAGCTTCCTTCTCTAAAATAATGAGTTCCCGTCCCTTATTCAGCACCATTCGATAAAAATCTGCCAGCGCCTTCGTAGTATCTCTAGCCTCATCATTACGATCCAACTCATTCAGTGCATAAATGGTATCTAAAGTGTTGTATAGAAAATGCGGTTTTATTTGAGCGGACATCAGTGCAAGTTCATATTCACGCTTGCGGTTTTGTTCCTGCCTAACTTCATCCAGTAACTCCCTAATCCGTCTTATCATAAAGTTAAAAGCTTCAGCAATGGTACCGATTTCATCTTCTGTTCGGACTGTCGCAACCGATTGTAAATCGCCGGTTACTACTTTTCGCATGGCTCTAGTCAGTTGTTCGAGCGGGCTAACGACCATTTTGGACAGAAAGCTAGCACCGAGCCAGGAAAAAGCAAGACAGAATACGCCGATTAAGAGTGAAAGCCTTACATTTTGCCGGACATCAGCTGTAAGCAGGCTAAGAGAAACAATATTGACTAGCTTCCAACCCATTCGGTTATAATCATTGACCGTTACGAGATTGCCGCCGTCCTCAAATGAGCATGTTTTTGGGGACACATTAGATCCACAACCTTGGATGGCCTCCGCCAACTGTGAACTCACTGGCTTCATCAGCATCCCATTGTCTTCTGCCACAGCCACACGCATCTCGTTATCTAAAAAATAATAAGATTTGTTCGTATCGGGATCGCTGGAACGAAAATAATCAGACAAACCTTCTTCCTTTACCAAAAGAAAAAGCGTTCCATAGGGGTCGCCGGTGTCTATATTAATGACCATCTTTCCCAGCGTCAAAACCGGAGAGTTTGGATCTGGTGTTAGGAAATCTCTTTTCTCCATATCAAACCAAAGTGCCTGTCCATAACTTTCAGATTCCCTTACCCGTTTGAGCATGCTATCGACTTTGCTATCATCCCCACTTTCGGTATAAGAAGCGAAAATTGTTCCTTCAGTATCAATAAATACCGCCGCATCCACCTCGCGAAAGATAGACAAGTCAATAGATAGGCGGCTTTGCATCAGGTTTCCAAATTGAACACGATCCATAGCAGTATCAGGTCTAGCGCCGTATGAATCATACATGCGGTTAATATTTGTGACCATAATATTGGCCGCTGTTTCCACACTACTGAATATGTAGTCGGTCCGGGACAGGATAAGCTGCGATTCGTCCACTACGTTGCTGGTAGTTTGCTCTATCAATGAACGGCTGAAAAGTTGATTGGACACAAGTCCAAGAATGAGCAGAGAAATAATGATTAGCGGGAGAAATACCGCTATAACCTTGCTTTTAAAGCGAAGGCGACCAAACCACTTACGAGCTAGGGACAGAATATTCAAATAAACCCCCTCCGTCATCAAAGAATATTCATCATGTTAACACAACTAATCTGAACAGTAGTAGAACTAAAATAATGTTAAAAAAATTCAACGCTCCATCTTGAAAGTGGCAAAAGGATATGTTAGGATAAAGTCGATTTTTAGTAAAATTATTAACTAAAAAGGTGTGAGCTCTTTGGCAACCATTAAAGACATTGCCCGCGAAGCGGGTGTGTCTGCCGCAACCGTTTCAAGGGTTTTAAATAACGATCTGTCACTGTCCGTGAGTCCAGACACCAAAAACAGAGTTTTTTTAATTGCTGAACAGCTTGGGTATAAGCCTTCCCGGCTGAGGCAGTTAAAGCGGAATACGGAACGTGCCGGGAAAACGGTCGCCCTCCTGCTGTGGTGTTCCATTGAGGAGGAAAGGGACGATCCGTATTACGCCTCAATCCGCCGTGGAATCGAACTGCGCTGTGAAGAGCTTGGCCTCACATTGGGGCAGACGCTGAGAGGCCGCTCATCTCTGGGCACCTTGCAGAAGGCGGACGGTCTGATTGTCGTAGGAGGCGTTGATCCTGAAGAGGTGTCCAAGCTGTATCCGGACAAGAACACCATTGTCCTTGTTGACCAGTACCATGAGCAGCTGGAATACGATTCCGTACGACTCCATTTCCGGCAAGCGGTTGATCAGGCACTCGGACATCTGCTCGACCTTGGCCACCGACAAATCGGATTTATCGGCGGCAAGAGCGATGGAGAGCGAAGGGCGCATTATTTTGAACGATTCATGCGGGAACGAGGATTGTACAATCCTCAATTCGTCCGGGTAGGTGCCTGGAGTACAGCGGATGGATATCTCATGATGAATGAGCTCCTAGCCGAGCAGGAACGACCAACAGCCTGCTTCGCTGCAAGTGATCCGCTCGCCATCGGTGCTCTCCGCGCCCTTCATGGACATGGAGTCAAGGTACCAGAAGATATGGCTGTTGTCGGCTTTGACGACATTGAGATGGCGGCCTTCGTTCAGCCTCCGCTAACTACAGTGCGTGCCTATCCCGAACAGATGGGAAAGGCTGCTGTGCAGCTGCTCTCTGAACGGTTTGAGGGACGTGAACCACCTGCGTACAACGTGATCGGGACTAAGCTTGTCATACGGGAAAGCTCATGCTTAAACAGTAAAATCAATTCTTAAGAGTCATTTGTCATTGATAAGTATCCTTACGTAAAACAATCGAGATGATAACCCCTAAGGAGTGAATATCATGAACATTCATGTTAACGAGGCGCTTGGTTTGTTTCACCTGCAGTCCAAGGATTGCAGCTATATTATCCAACTTGCAGAAGGATATCCTGCACATGTCTATTGGGGAGCTCAACTTCATCATGACCAAAGTCTTGCAAGTATATTGGAGCTTAGAGAGCGCTGCTCCTTCTCCCCCACTCCCGATTCTTCCAGTCGTACGCTTTCTTTGGATACGCTTCCACAGGAATATCCACAGTATGGAACAAGCGACTTCCGTCAGCCGGCTTATCAAGTTACGCTTGCGGATGGAACTCGGACTACGGAGCTAAAATATAGTGGTTACCGTATTGAACCGGGTAAACCCAAGCTCGAAGGACTTCCTTCCGTTTATACCGAATCGGATGATGAAGCAACAACTCTCTTGTTGTTCCTCGAGGATCAACATTCAGGCCTAAAGACTACACTGCTTTATACTGTGTTTGCGAACCACAGCGCAATTGCTAGGTCTACTCTTTTTGAACATAAGGGAAGCGCTGTCATGAATATTGAGCATGCGATGAGCGCCTCTGTCGACTTCGCCGATTCCAATTACCAAGCTCTCTATTTATCTGGTGCCTGGGTTCGGGAGAGACATATCCAGCGCCGCGATCTTGGGCCCGGCGCCATTCGCTTGGAAAGCCGACGGGGCTCCAGCAGTCACCAAATGAATCCTTTTCTGGCACTGCTTCGTCCTGATGCAACTGAAGATCGTGGGGATGTGTACGGCTTCAGTCTAATTTACAGCAGCAACTTCGTCGCACAGGCGGAAGTAGAGCAATTTAATCAGACTCGTGTAAGTATCGGAATCAATCCTTTTGACTTCTCCTGGCGGCTTGAACCGGGTCAGTCATTCCAGACCCCTGAAGCCGTGCTGGTCTTTTCCGAAGAAGGTCTTGGGGGCATGTCGCGCACCTATCACCGACTCTACCGCACACGTCTGTGCCGGGGAACTTATCGCGACAAGGAACGCCCGATTCTCGTAAATAATTGGGAAGCCACATATTTTGACTTCGACGCCGATAAAATTGAGGCGATTGCCAAAGAAGCGGGACCTCTTGGAATTGAGCTATTTGTCCTTGATGACGGTTGGTTTGGCAAGCGAGACAACGATAACAGTTCGCTTGGAGACTGGTTCGAAGACCGCCGCAAGCTACCTGGTGGTCTTACCGACTTGGCCAAACGAGTTAATGAACAAGGATTACAGTTTGGCTTATGGGTTGAGCCGGAAATGGTATCACCTGATAGTGAACTGTACCGCACCCATCCCGACTGGTGCCTGCATGCAGAAGGTCGGCGGCGGACGGAAGGTCGATCCCAATTGGTGCTTGATCTCTCCCGCAAAGAAGTATGCGATTACTTGTACGAGACGCTTAGCTCCGTATTCTCGATCGCTCCAATTACTTATGTCAAGTGGGACATGAATCGTAATATGACGGAGATCGCTTCGGCTACCGCTACTAGCGAACGTCAAAAGGAAACTGCGCACCGTTATATGCTCGGACTTTATGATCTGCTGGAACGCCTGACCTCACGGTTCCCGGACATCTTGTTTGAAAGCTGTTCTGGCGGAGGTGGACGATTCGATCCAGGGATGCTCTACTATATGCCGCAGACATGGACCAGTGATGACACTGATGCTATTGAAAGATTGGCGATCCAGTACGGCACCAGCATCGTGTATCCGGCCAGTACTATGGGGGCCCACGTATCGAACGTGCCGAACCACCAGGTGGGACGAAACACTTCCCTCGCCATACGTGGCGACGTGGCAATGAGCGGGAATTTTGGCTACGAACTTGACCTTACTGCATTTACAAATGAAGAAAAAGAGCTCGCTGCCAGACAAATTGCCCAGTATAAAGAAATCCGTTCCCTTGTACAGCAGGGAGATATGTATCGACTTCTTAGTCCGTTTGAAGGCCGAGGCGATACTGCCTGGATTTTTGTTAGCGAGGACCAGTCCGAAGCTTTTGTCGCTTACTTCCGTGTGCTGGCTGAGCCAAATGGACCTATCCGGCGACTAACTCTAAAAGGACTTGACCCAGCCAAAAAGTATATAATCGAAACCGGTGCGACCGGCAATACTTCAGATCCTATTAATACCTCGACTGAAGATGGCGTTTCCCCTTTCCGTGTAGCGTTTGACGGCGAAATTTTTGGAGGTGACCGCTTAATGAAAATTGGGCTTGTTGTCTCGGATCTTACTGGGGATTTTGCCAGCTCTACCTTCCGCCTTAAAGCGATCTCCTGCTAATCAAAATGAAGGGATTTGCTTCAATATCGCAATAGGAAATAAAAAGAGAAACGGATTCGTTCTACAACGAATCCGTTTCTCTTTATTCAGACATCTCAGTTCATAACAGTCCTTGATTTTCCTTTTTCATATCATACTATACAATTTTAACCTGCTAGAGTCTGACTTCAATTTCTTATTATCTAGTATTCTAAAGATGTATGGTTCAGTACGGGAGGCATTGAAAGTACACTACTCAGTAGTTCCATCAAACTTTTTATTTCATAAGTGGGTTGAATGCCGGACGTATTTGTTTTTCCGGAAGGGTTGAACCAGCAAGTGTCAATTCCGTACTTATTCCCTCCTTGAATGTCCGAGGTTAAAGAATCGCCCACCATTAGGACCTTACTTTTATCTGAAATAGCTAGCTTGGTAAATGCGTAATCAAAAATTTCGGCCTGCGGCTTTTGGTAACCCACTTCTTCTGAAATAATTATCTGCTCAAACACATGACGCAGCGGGGAAAGCTGAATTCTGGAGGTTTGGACCTCTTTTATTCCATTCGTAATGATCGCCAAACGACACTCAGATAGTACGTCACATAATTCAACCGCTCCGTCCATCAAAAAAGCTCCTTCACCCAAATAACGTAAATAAGCAGCACTAAAGGCGTCTGGATTGAAGTCTAGCTTATGAACAGTAAACAATCGTTTAAATCTTTCCACCCGTAGCTGTGCCGAGGTAATAAGTCCTTCCTCTGCCTCTCGCCACAACGAACTGTTGATCTCATCATAGCTAGATTTATACTCAGTGGCCCCTTGCGGCATTCCAAATTGGGCAAACGTATTATGTAGCGCATGACTCTCTGCCATTTTAAAATCAAACAGCGTATCATCAACATCAAATAAAATAATTTCGTATTTCATAACGACCCCCAACCTCCATGTCATAACTTTGCTATATGGTTAAGTTCCATGAACTATAGACTTGTCCCAAATAGGATATAGAAAAACGGAAATAGACTATCAATACAGTATGATCTCCCGGTAATTATACAGAACCTCATTGATTCGTCAAGTCATGGAACACGCCATAATTGAATTAAACTTGCTGATCCTTGCTATTGTGCTCCAAATATCAAAAAAGTCGACTCCTTATAATAGGAATCGACCGTTTTAAAATCCTAGTGATTTTCATTAATCCATTCGGTTAATGTTTCATCAAAATAATGAGGTTCTTCAAACATCGGATTATGCCCACTATGTTCAAAAACCACCTTTTTTACGTTCATATAGCTATCATCGACCCGATCCCATAATGAAACAGGTGCGACTAAGTAATCAGATCTCCCAAGACCAATAAACACGGGCTTATCGACATCCGCCAAGGACTGTATCAAATCCATCTTTCCGAAGGCTTCTCCCCATAAATAATCAATGATAGGCATGTTTGTGTGCACATCATTCCACATATAAGCTGCATCATAGGTATAATCATAAAAGCTTTGTGCTCCCATACGTATACACATGTGAACAAATCTTCTGTCGGGCTCTCTTTTGATATCATTCTCTAATAAAGCAATTTCCTTTTCAAAACGGTCCTTTCTTTCTGGACTAGCCGTTTCATAAAAGAATGAAAAGCTTTGCCGCTGTCTTTCTTGGCTGTTCGTAGGTGCTGAATTTAATAGCACCACTTTTTCAACATAGCCTGGGAATTGTTTAGCATATTCCAAAGCCATAAAAGCATGCCCGGAATGCCCTAATATAATAAATGTATCTAAATGAAGGCAACGTCTTGCTGTTTCTATATCATTAATGACTTTATCCAAAGTATAGTCTTCTGGTTTTAAAGCACGAGCCGGTTTTGCAAACCCTCTATGATCTAAGAAAATAAACTGAAACTTTTTATATAAATGGTCTGAAAATAAGCGAGGATAATATACACTACTGCCGATCACCAATATCGGCTTTCCGTTACCTCTTATAGTATATTTCAGCTCAAATCCATCACTAATAACCGTTTGATAAGTGCTCATCTTCATCGTCTCCTTTTCTTCTTTAAATCACTCCCTTTCCGTTGTTTAAATCCCTTGTATTCTCCATAGATCGTTCCAGCACTACAACTCACCTCTGAAAGTCTGTTTATTTTATGAGAAAAGTTTAACATGATTTTTTCTAAAACAAAACCGAATTTGGATCTTCTAATCTTGCCGTACAAGTCAGAGATACAAAGTGGCAAAAGGAAATTACCGTAAACTTCAAGCCTTAAGTGTCCTCCAGCAGCAGCACTATACAAGGAACAACCAGAATATTTAGTGCTTTTAACTAAGGGCATGCCATGAGCCTTTCATATGAATGATAAATGAATCGGATATACAAAAAGAACACAGCCATTAAGGCTGTGCTCTTTTTTTTGTGCTTGGCAACGTCCTACTCTCCCAGGACCCTGCGGTCCAAGTACCATCGGCGCTGGAGGGCTTAACGGTCGTGTTCGGGATGGGTACGTGTGGAACCCCTCCGCTATCGCCACCAAACATGAATTTACGGTGTAAATTCTTTTTCAGGAATCAGCATCGCCAAATGCTGTGTGTTTGTCCGTGTAACTTCAGCTACTTGAGCTGACGATATACTGAACTTACACCCTGAAAACTGGATCCGAAACTTATTGCGCTTTATCTTAGGATAAGCCCTCGACCGATTAGTATTGGTCAGCTCCATGCATTACTGCACTTCCACCCCCAACCTATCTACCTCGTCGTCTTCAAGGGGTCTTACGTATTGGGAAATCTCATCTTGAGGGGGGCTTCACGCTTAGATGCTTTCAGCGCTTATCCCTTCCGTACATAGCTACCCAGCGGTGCTCCTGGCGGAACAACTGGTACACCAGCGGTACGTCCATCCCGGTCCTCTCGTACTAAGGACAGCTCCTCTCAAATTTCCTACGCCCACGACAGATAGGGACCGAACTGTCTCACGACGTTCTGAACCCAGCTCGCGTACCGCTTTAATGGGCGAACAGCCCAACCCTTGGGACCTACTTCAGCCCCAGGATGCGATGAGCCGACATCGAGGTGCCAAACCTCCCCGTCGATGTGGACTCTTGGGGGAGATAAGCCTGTTATCCCCAGGGTAGCTTTTATCCGTTGAGCGATGGCCCTTCCATGCGGTACCACCGGATCACTAAGCCCGACTTTCGTCCCTGCTCGACTTGTAGGTCTCGCAGTCAAGCTCCCTTCTGCCTTTGCACTCTTCGAATGATTTCCAACCATTCTGAGGGAACCTTGGGGCGCCTCCGTTACTCTTTAGGAGGCGACCGCCCCAGTCAAACTGCCCACCTGACACTGTCCTCGCACCGGATCACGGTACCAAGTTAGAACCTAGATACGATCAGGGTGGTATCCCAAGGATGCCTCCTCTCAAGCTGGCGCTCAAGATTCTACGGCTCCCACCTATCCTGTACAGATCGTACCCAAATTCAATATCAAGCTGCAGTAAAGCTCCATGGGGTCTTTCCGTCTTGTCGCGGGTAACCTGCATCTTCACAGGTATTAAAATTTCACCGGATCTCTCGTTGAGACAGCGCCCAAGTCGTTACGCCATTCGTGCGGGTCAGAATTTACCTGACAAGGAATTTCGCTACCTTAGGACCGTTATAGTTACGGCCGCCGTTTACTGGGGCTTCGGTTCATAGCTTCGCTCCGAAGAGCTTACCACTCCCCTTAACCTTCCAGCACCGGGCAGGCGTCAGCCCGTATACTTCGCCTTGCGGCTTCGCACAGACCTGTGTTTTTGCTAAACAGTCGCTTGGGCCTTTTCACTGCGGCCCCCTCGGGCTATTCACCCTACCGAGGCACCCCTTCTCCCGAAGTTACGGGGTCATTTTGCCGAGTTCCTTAACGAGAGTTCTTCCGCGCGCCTTAGAATTCTCTTCTCGCCTACCTGTGTCGGTTTGCGGTACGGGCACCTTCTCCTGGCTAGAGGCTTTTCTTGGCAGTCTGAGATCATGACCTTCGCTACTATAATTTTCGCTCCCCATCACAGCCCAGCCTTAACGATGTGCGGATTTGCCTACACATCAGCCTCACTGCTTAGACGGACATCCATCAGTCCGCGTCACTACCCTACTGCGTCACCCCATCGCTCATCACGGATTACGGTGGTACAGGAATTTCGACCTGTTGTCCTTCGACTACGCCTATCGGCCTCGCCTTAGGTCCCGACTTACCCTGAGCGGACGAACCTTCCTCAGGAACCCTTAGGCTTTCGGCGGATCTGATTCTCACAGATCTTTTCGTTACTCATACCGGCATTCTCACTTGAATGCAGTCCAGCGCTCCTTCCGGTACACCTTCAACCCGCATTCAACGCTCCCCTACCCCTGATGCAAGCATCAAGCCATAGCTTCGGTGGTGTGTTTAGCCCCGTTACATTTTCGGCGCAGAGTCACTCGACCAGTGAGCTATTACGCACTCTTTCAATGGTGGCTGCTTCTAAGCCAACATCCTGGTTGTCTGTGCAACTCCACATCCTTTCCCACTTAACACACACTTGGGGACCTTAGCTGATGGTCTGGGCTGTTTCCCTTTCGACAATGGATCTTAGCACTCACTGTCTGACTCCCGGAACTAA
>NZ_CVPD01000002.1:120000-260105 GCF_001049835.1 Paenibacillus sp. Mc5Re-14
TTAATGGAGAGCTTGATTACAGAGATGGGCTCCGCAGATACTTTTATGTTTAAGGAAAATACTGCAGCTTCTTTGTTAAAAAACACAATTCCGTCTGGAAATATTCAAATGATACATTCGCAAAATGAAGTATATCAAGCCATCCTCTCCGGGAATGCTGTCATTGTCATCGACGGAAACAACTATGCATTGGTAGTTTCCATCGCAGGCGGAGTAAGACGGGCTATTCAGGAACCCAGTACTCAGACCGTAGTACGGGGTCCTAAAGAAGGATTTACGGAGGATATCTCAACCAACATTACACTGATCAGAAGAAAATTGCGGACACCTGACCTTAAATTTGAAAGTCACGTTATTGGGCGATATACACAAACCAAAGTCATGTTAGCTTACATTGAAAATGTCGCTAAGCCAGAAGTCATACAGGAAATTACAAAACGGCTTCAATCCATTGATACAGACAGCATACTTGAAAGTGGCTACATCGAAGAATTTATACAGGATGAACCACTTAGTCTCTTTCCCACCATGCTAAACTCAGAGCGTCCGGATACAGTCGCTGGTAGCCTTTTAGACGGACAAGTAGCTGTCCTTGTTGATGGGACGCCATTCGCTCTGATTGCACCTGTAACCTTCTTTAATTTCTTTCAAACGGCGGAAGACTACTACCAGAGATATGACATTTCAACTTTTTTAAGGGCTCTTCGTGTAGTATCTTTTCTAGTCTCATTGTTGCTTCCCTCTCTATTTATAGCCTTGACGACTTTCCAACAGGAAATGATCCCCACCACGCTGTTGATTACGCTAATGGCTCAACGGGAAGGAACTCCTTTTCCTGCATTATTGGAAGCTTTAATGATGGAATTAATGTTTGAAGTGATTCGTGAAGCAGGTGTGCGAATGCCACGGGTCATCGGACCAGCCGTTTCTATTGTAGGAGCTCTGGTTATCGGACAGGCGGCGGTGCAAGCCGGACTGGTCTCAGGTGCAATGGTGATCGTTGTTGCCTTCACAGCTATATCGAACTTTGTCATCCCGTATTTTGCTATGGCTTCAGCGGTCAGGTTGTTGCGTTTTGCACTTATGCTACTGGCGGGGGCTCTAGGCTTATTTGGTATTCTGATAGGAATTATCCCCCTTCTAATTCACCTTGTATCTCTCAAGTCATTCGGAGTTGATTATTTTGTTCCCTATAGCCCCACCTTTAAAACTAATATGAAGGACCTTATCATCAGAGTTCCGTGGTGGGCTATGAAAACCAGACCTAGCGAAAAGTCAGGCCATAACCAGACAAGACAGGCAGCTCACCAATACCCTGCTAGTTCGGATGATACTGAAGGTGGTCATAAGCCTGATACCCAAAAATAGGAGAGATCAATGGTGCGGCAATTAAGAGTTAGTTATGTTCTGTTTATTGCAGGGTTATTACTTACAGGGTGCGTAGATCGAACAGAATTGAACGAATTAGCCATCACAACAGCAACTGGAATTGATGGACATAAGGGCGACTGGATCAATACTTATCAAATCATCATTCCATCAGCCATGACGACTGGCTCAGGTGGTACTTCCTCGGGGGCATCGCAAAGCGCTGTACATACCTTTTCTACACATGGAAAAACATTGAGAGAGACCGTTACGAAGAGTAGCCTGGAATACCCACGCAAACTATATTTTGCCCAAAATAATATACTCGTTATTGGAAAAAAAGCAGCAGAACAAGGCATTGAAGAGATTATTGATATTTACCTCCGCAACCTTGATTCACGAGAAACTGTAAAAGTATTCATTGCCAACGGAGAGGCTCGTAATTTTTTAAAAAAGCTTGTACCACCAGAGAAAATTCCTGGTCAAGCTTTAGAAAAGATTATAGAAAGAGATAGCAAATTAGGATCAATTTACCCTGCAATATCCATGTATGAATTTATTTCGAAAATTAGCTCCGATAGTGCAGCCGGAGTTCCAGAAATATCTCTTGAGGGTTCCGAGCCGGAGAAACTAGAATCTGTTGATGTTTTCAAGGAAACCTCCGCCAAAAATAAACTCAAGTTATCGGGCTTAAGCATTTTTCAGAAAGACAAGAGAGTCGGCTTCCTAAATGAAAAGGAAAGTATAGGGGTTTCATGGTTAAACAACCAGATTAAAAACACTACTGTAAACTATGTGGATGGGAATGTTACGTCCGCTTTCCTCATCCGGAAAGCCAAGGTTAAGGTTACGCCAATCAAGAATTTAAATCATTATTACCTCAACGTTGACGTTAAAGCTACCGGGGATCTTCTGTCAGCCTCTTCTCAAAGAGAAATGAAAGATATGCAAAGTGTAGGTCAATTGCAGATGCAAGCAGCAGAAACGATCAAACTGCAAATTCAGGAAGGCTGGAAAGCCTTACAGCAAAAGAATATCGACCTTATTGGTGTTGGAAATAAAATTCATCACAAGTACCCAAAAGACTGGAAAAAAATAAAAGAGACATGGCCTGAAGAGTTCGCAAACATGGATATAAAAATAGGTGTAAAAATGAAACTTGCACGTCCAGGATTATTCGAAAAATCTTTTAACGAACTGTTGAAATGAAATAAACAGGGAGAGGTGAAGCAATGCGTCAAAATACAATCCGAGTATCCGAGCTGATCATTTGTATGTCTTTATTTGAAGTTGGAAGTACAACTTTGTTTTTAATGGGGGCTGAAGCAAAGCAAGATGCTTGGTTAGTCATGTTGATAGGAGCATTAGCAGGACTTCTTCTGCTAATGCTCCATCTTGCTATTCACCATCAAGATCCTGAGTTAGATTTGTTCATGTTGTTTCGCCGTTACACAGGGAAATATGTCGGTACACTCATCAATTTACTTTTTGTGATGTATTTTACATATGAAGCTTCTCGGAACATACGCGATTTAGGCGAGGTGACCGTAATGACTCTGCTCCGCCAAACCCCTTTGTGGATCATCATCTTGATCACAATCGTGGTTGTATCCAACACGGTTCGTTACGGCTGCAAAGCATTGTTCTTATTTTGCTTGTTCCTTTTCCCTTTTTTTGTACTTGGATACGCCATAATTAGTATATTAATTCCGGCAACTGGTCTCTTTCACTTGGAAAATTCCCTTCCGGTTTTAGAGGAAGGATGGAAACCGATATTTAAAGCCGCTATTCCTGAGCTTATCTCCTTTCCATTCGGACAAACTTTGTTATTTCTTGTATTTTATCCGCTTGTACATAAAGGCCGGAATCTCACAAAACCCGTTTCCTTTGCCTATATAATGACCGCACTTGCTCTAACATTTGTTAATCAATTGGATATTTTTGTTCTCGGACCCAAGATCGCCGCCAATAGCACACTTCCTCTTTTGGAAGCCGTTCAGTTGATTGAATTAGCAGATCTGTTCGAACGAATGGATGCCCTTTTCACCTTGCTTCTTTTTCTTGGCTTGGTCATCAAAATGTCTTTATTTTTTTATGGTGCTGTAATAGGACTTGAAAAAATAACCGGAGTCGGATTTAAAAAATGGATTCTTCCCCTTGCAGCACTTATTTATGGACTTTCTTTTTTGTCGCCCAACTATATTCATCACATGGTAATCGGTCGAAAATTTGTTCTTAATTCTTGGTTTCCTATTTTTCAAATTTTCCTACCTTTGTTACTATTTATCTTTATTGTTATTAAAAAAAGAAAAAAGACAAATAAACAGTCCTCTTCATGAGGAGATGATCATTCATTTAAATAGATCCACCACTTTTTTGATTTTTATTCTCTTTCATCGGCACTACATGGAGCGTTCCATCCTCGCTAAGCTCTGCATAGGCAATCTCATTGATGCTGTCATATCCCTGCTCTCGCGCCTTCGCTTTTATCAGCTCTACATCAATTGTTTTCCCGCGCATAGATTCATTTAGCAACCTTCCCTTATCAATGACAGTAACAGAAAAAAGATCAGGCTGTGCATCTATTCCCATATCCTGAGCAGCGGGTGGCTCATATTCGGGTTTGCGCATGACTGACAATGAGCCGTTCGTCTCTAACGTAGCGTACAAGACCTCACGCAGAGAAAAAATATTTTGCTGGCGTAGCATGGAGAGTAGCTGTGTAAATTCTATATCATATTTCTCCAGCAATTCTTGATTAACCTGCCCTTTATCCACGAGCAGCACTGTTCGACCTTCTGCCATGTATCCAAATTTCACAAAATGGGTCGTCGCTTTTTCGAAAAAGTAGGCCAGCGCGCACCATAGTGCCAAAGCAAACAAAAGATGCCAAATGGTCACCTTATCGTCATATAACGTATTCCCTACAATTTCGCTCAATACCAATGATGTCAGAAAATCGAGCGGTGTTAACTGACTGAGTGTTTTCCGACCTGTAATAAAAGTAATAAGCCATAGGCCAAAAAAGCTGATGATCAATTTGACACCAATCGTGACAAATACGTCCATACCTATGCCCTCCGGAAGAAGTTATTTTTCTTATGGGTTATTTACACTCCTATACTTCTGTATAAACAGAGGCTTATTCCATTCCTAAAGTTGTCCGAAAAAAAGCCCGCTACCAACTAGGGCAGCGAACCTTTTTAATTCGGCTATTATTTAATCTTAGTCTTTCGTGTATTCACTATAAATTATCTACTTTTCACCAGCAGCTGAATTGCTTCTTTAACCAGCTTATCCGTATCTCCTCCAGCTTCCTGCTCTTCCAATATGCAGCGTTGCAGATTTTCTGCTACAATCTGGGCGATTGCTTTATCTGATGCATTGCGTACAGCTGATAGCTGGCTGACTACATCCTTGCACGACTTGCCCTCATCCATTAAACGAAGTACTCCACGTACCTGGCCCTCAATCCTTCTCAAGCGCGTTTTCAGTTCATCACTGTAATTGTAATCCATAAGCAATGCACTCCTTTTTTGACTTACCATATACATGTATAGGTATATTATAAACCAAAAAAGTAAATAGGATACCCTAAATAAATAGATTCACCTGTCCTTGCGATGCATCTCCCAAGTAGGCAGCTACTCCAGCATATTCCACACTATCTATTAGCTCTTCTTGTTGAAGTCCTAACAAATCCATGGTCATGGTGCAAGCGACGAGCTTGATCCCCTGCTCTTGTGCTAACTCTATAAGCTCTGGAAGAGAGAGCGCATTATGCTTTTTCATGACATGCTTGATCATCTGTGGTCCCAATCCGACAAAATTCATTTTGGAGAGTGCTAACTTTCTCGGTCCACGAGGCATGATCCAGCCAAAGGCTTTTTCGAGCATTCCCTTATGGGTGCGCATGAGTTCATCCTTACGCAGTATATTTAGTCCCCAAAATGTAAAGAAAATAGTTACTTCATGATCATATGCTGCCGCTCCATTCGCAATAATGAATGCAGCAAGCGCTTTATCCAGCTCACCGCTGAATAAAATAATCGTTGTTTTGGGCTGAGCCTGCTTTTGATTCTCTGCATAAGTTCTTGCTGCTGTACTCATATAGAATCGTACCCCATCATTTCTCCTGCCCAGCCGGACATGCCTGAAAGCACAGATTTGACGTTTTTAGCGCCTTTGTCTGCCAATAACCGGCAAGCCCTTTCACTGCGTGCTCCAGCTTGGCAGATCACTGCGATTTCATCTTCCAGATTTAGCTCAGCGAGTCTGTTCTCCAGTTCTCCGAGGGGGATGTGCTTAGATCCTGGGATGTGTTGAAGAGCAAATTCGGCGGGTTCACGAACATCCAGCAAAATGAAATTCTCCTTTGCAGACCATTTTGCTTGCAGCTCTTTATGACTTATCGTGGAAGGAAATGTTTGCTCCTCCTTCACATCAGTCGGATTTGCTTTGCGTAGATAATGTCGCATGACAACTCCTTCTTGAAAAGTGCCCAAATACTGATGTCCGGTGCCTTGGGCCCAGCTCTGAAAATCTGCTAACGAACCTTTGTCAGTCACTTGAACCTCCATAATCTGCCCGGCGAGAAGCTCATCCATAGCTTTTTTTGTTTTTACAATTGGCATAGGACAAGCAAGCCCTTTGCAATCAAGAATCTGATCTGCTTCGATATGACTAGTTGATGACATAGTGGTACCTCCGCCTTTTTTTTGTGGGGTTTAGTTTAGTTTAGTTTAGTTTTAATTTCTTAATACATATACCCCTATAGGTATAAGAATAGCGAGGCTCACTTCTCTTGTCAACTTAGCTAGTCATTTTCATTCAAACTAACAATTCATGTCTTGTACAATTAAAAGCACACAAAAAAGCCGCGCAAAAGCGCGACTCTACTGCATACATACCAATTAATCGTCTGTTTTCATCAGTTCTGGCAGATCCAGCGACATTGAAATATTACATAGCATTCCTCTGGCGAGAAAAAGCATTGTTCTTTCCAAGGCTTGTTCAATACCAGCCTGGCAGAAAGCGTCATAAACTGTCGTATGGATCTCACGTAACCCCTGCTGCATCACGGTTATAACCACATCCTCACGGATTGTCTGTGCCTGCATTTGCAAAAGTATTTCATTTCGATATTCCGTCATAATTTGCGAATAGGCTGCAATCAGTTCTTGCTCTAACTGTTCCGACGAAACCGATTGAATGACCCGGTGAAAAGAGTCTATGATACGTGCAAATGATACCTTTAGGGCTTCAATAAGCAAGGCTTCTTTAGTAGCGAAAAAGCGAAAAACATAGGGCTGAGAAATATTAGCCCGTTCCGCAACTTTGGCTGTTGTAGCTCGATAGTAGCCCATCTCCGCAAAGACTTCAATAGCAGCAGATATGATTTCCTTTTGGCGATTTATTGATGTTGATGTTGCTTTAGCCATATTTTCTCATCCTTTTATTTATCACAAATTTTCTGATTAGTGATTAATCAATCACTTAACATTATAAATGTCATCCTCTAAAAATGCAATGAACCGAAAAAGTCGCCTCCATGATCGTAATGGAAACGACTCTCTTTTTTATACATCTAAATCTAATTATGGCGTCATCGAGTTAAAATATAATCGAACATAACTGACCTTTTGCGTTTTGGTTTGATAGGAAAATACTAAATAATAACTAAGACCTGATGTGTTGTTGATTTTATAATTAGCTTCTGCTGTGCCGGATATGTCTCTAGAGGTGTCAACTGTTTCTGTGGGCTGGCCCAGTTCGTCAATAACTTGTTTGATAAGCAACTTCTTATATTTTGAATCGGAAGAAGTAATTTCTGTAACTTTATCATTTCCATCCAGTACGAGATCTGTATGATATTTAGCGTAACTTCTCATAGGGCCTGTAGAACCAGAATCGGATTTCCCCCAAAGCTCAAACAAAAGATCGCTGCTAGTTCCCAAACCAAGACCTTTAGGCAGATTGGGTAACGTCCCCTGCTTGGCTGCACTCAATATAGCAGCTGCAGAGCTGTATTTACTGTCAGGTGAGGCTGTACTACTAGCAGGTTTATGCTGTGTCGAGGTTGAACCTTGATCAAACTCTTTTCCAGTATTTTTGGAACTTCCCTTGGAACTTCCCGCATCCACACTAGGCTTGCTGAGATCTGTACTCGTCTTGTTAGTGTGAGTATCTTGCTCGTTGGTATGGATGTCTGTGTTCTGATCTGTTGAATTACTGGCAGATGGTGTGGCTGATTTCGTTGTAGAGGGAGCAGTTGAGTTTGCTTCTCCGCTATTGCCGCATCCTGTCATTACAGCAAAACCTATAGCCAATAAAGCGCTGGTGGTGACCAGCTTGCAAGCTAACTTTTTACGATTACGAGATTGATGTGTAGGTTTCATTATAAGATCACTCTTTCCTTGTTCTTGGGTACAAACCAAGTGTAACCGAACCTCGTTTCGAGAATACCTCTACTTGTATCCAACTTGTAAACAAGCACATTTGTGATTTTCTAACATATCCTACCTGCGATCATAAATTCCTAGCTGTTGTTTAGAAAAGGCGTAAGGAGAGTCACTCTTCTTAAACCATATATTCCCTTTGATAATGAAGATGTATACAGCAAAAACAAAGTAGATTGTGCCTGCAATCCAGTCTATTGCCGTTGGGATGTCTCTCTTTACGATTTCATGAATATACCAGATTCCTATAGGGACATGCAGGAGAAGTGCCGTACACAAACCAGGGTTATATACCGTTTTTGCTTTGAGATTGACAACAATACCGTGCCAGACGACCTGGAAGAATCCCATCAAAACTGGTGCGAGTCCGAGCCAGATTACGTGGGGGAACCATACGGGGAGCAGATAAAATACATAGGCAATGGCCACATTAATGATCATCGCTGAATTAGGGTTCAAGGGGTAACGATCTGGGGCTTCACTTTTAAACAAAATATTGTTAAATAAACCCGCAAAATATCCAGGCCAGCGGTATTCCTCAAATTGGTGAAACAATATATTCACAAAGCTCAACCATAATATTCCTGATATATCAGAAAACATGTCGGGATTCAAAAACAAAACAATACATACAGCCACTCCAATGATGGCTCCTGCATCTTGCCAATATTTTCTCAAAAATTCCATGGTATTCACCCCTGAGATTTATTTTTGATCGAAATATCTTTCAAATAGCAGGTTTAATTGTTCCTCTATTGTGGGCATTTCCACAACTGCTCCAGACTCAAGAATCGGACTCATCAGTGCAGGCAGAAAAATAGCTCCGAATATTTGCAGCATCATTGCTAACAACCGCTCCGGCTGTTGCTCACCTGTCAGCTCCTTGATCGTGTTCTGGACCTTTGGAAACCCCATCATGTTTAAAAATCTTCCGTATTCCTGTTGAGATGTAAAGGGTGTGCTGCCCATCACAATAATTCGCGACAGTAGCTCTGGATATTGGCGAATGACCTGTAAATAGTTAAGTAAAAATTGTTTCAGTCTATCTTGCGGAGGCATCGCTGTATTGTCCAAAACGGAAAATGTGTGCTGAAAGCTGTTTAGGATCACTTCAATAGCTTCACTGAGCAAATTTTCTTTGGAGCCAAAATAATAATTAACTAAAGAAATATTAGTGCTAGACAGATCAGCAATTTTTCTGATTGTAACCGCCTCGAAACCTTCCTTTTGAATAAATTTCAGCGTAGACTGTAGAATTTTTTCTTTGGTCTGTTGTTTTTTGTCTGGGTGACTCATGTTTTTCCTCCTCCTATTTAGTTTAATCCAAACGGGCAAATGAAACGGGCCGCTTAAGCAAAACAAACAAAAATTCAAACTATATTTAAAACGTTGTTTAAATTATTGTTTGAACTTATCCTAGCACTTTACATTTTACAAAACAAGTAAAGATATGAAAATTAGGCTAAAAAAAACCGCAAACGAATCAGATCGTTTGCGGGTTGATTGAATAGAGATTAAGAAAAGGCAAAACTAAATAGCCCAATTTCCTTTGCGGAACACAGCCTCTTTGCTTCCGTCTTGCAGTTCACCGTCAATATCCAGCTCAGCTGAGCCGATCATGAAGTCAACATGAGTCAGGCTGACATTGGCACCGTTCTGGAGTAGTTCCTCCCGGTTCATTTGTGTCCCATTTTCGATGTTAAATGGATACGCACTGCCTAAAGCCAGGTGGCAGGAAGCATTTTCGTCGATACCTGTATTATAAAAGATGCGGTTGAGATTAGAAATCGGTGAATCATGCGGCACCAAGGCAACTTCCCCCAGGTAGCTGGCTCCTTCATCTGTAGCGAGCAAATGAGTGAGATGCTGCTCACCGGATTCTGCTGTATATTCGGTGACTTTACCGTCCTTAAAGGTAAATGTAATGCGATCTACCAGCTGCCCATTTAAATTAAGCGGCATGGTACTTGTAATGTGACCATCGACACCAGTACGCTTAGGCATCGTGAATACTTCTTCTGTCGGCATATTCGCGACAAAATAATCTCCGCGCCCGTTTTCACCACCACCACTGCGCCAAATATGTCCGTCAGCCAACTCAATTCTCAAATCTGTTCCGGGCGCACGATAGTGCAGGCTTTTATATTTTTTATGGTTCAGCTTATCTTGTACCTGTTCAAGATTTTTCAAATGATTTTGCCAATTCTGAATGGGATCAGAGCCGTCTACACGATTCATTTGGAAAATCGTATCCCACATAACACGAATGCGGTCTTCTTCTGCTACATCCGCAAACACTTTATCGGCCCAGGCTTTCGTCGGAGCTTTAATCAAACACCAGCTAATTTTGTGATTGCGGGTATATTTGGAAAAGCCTTCTCTCGCCGTAGCTGCCGCTTTTGTCGCACGAGAAACTTTTTGCGGATCAATACCTTGATATAAATCCGGGTTCGGCACTTTAATCGTTAATGTGGCTCCACCCTCTTCGGCGAATTTCTCCATCATTTCTGCCTTCCAAGCAGGGTAGTAATCAAAGCTGGCTTCGTCGCCATGCTCAAAACGACTGCGTGTAATGGAATCGTCCTCAAACTCTACCTGTACATATTTAGCGCCTGCTTCATAGGCTTTGCTGACAATCAGGCGTGTAAACTCGACAGTTTCCAGTGGTGCAGTTACCAACATCGCCTGTCCAGGCTGAATGTTGACTCCTACTCTTACGACCAGTTCTGCATATTGCTCCAACAATGATTCAAATGGATTCATTTTTCCACGCTCCTGTTCCATTTTGATTATATTAAATGATTTCATCACTACAGTACGGATTGTTTCTCCAGTTCACGCAGCTCCACTCTTCGTATTTTGCCTGAGCTGGTTTTAGGAAGTTCTTCAATAAACTCTATTTTTCGTGGATATTTGTATGGTGCCGTCCATGTTTTCACATGATGCTGCAGTTCCTTCACTAGCTCTGGTGATCCTTCTATTCCGGCTTTGAGTACAATGTAGGCTTTTACGACATGTCCACGGACTTCATCCGGGCTGGCTACCGCTGCACATTCCTGCACAGAATCATGCTTTATCAACGCTTCTTCTACTTCAAAAGGACCAATGGTATAGCCAGAACTGATAATGATATCATCACCGCGTCCTTCAAACCAGAAATATCCATCCTCATCCTTTCGAGCCCGGTCGCCCGTTACAAAATAATCTCCATGTACACTCGCTAATTTGCGCTCTGGATCATGATAGTACGTATGAAACAATGCCGGCAGATCAGCACGCACTGCAATATCGCCCACTTGCCCTGGAGCCAGCGGAATACCATCCTCGTCTACGACCTCAACAAGTCCCGGTGCAATGGATTTGCCCATCGAACCTGTGCGCAGAGGTACGTCTCTTAGATTACCAATAATTAATGTACTTTCTGTTTGACCGTAACCGTCGCGAATCGTAATGTTGAATTGCTCCTGAAACTTGTTAATAACCTCCTGATTGAGCGGTTCTCCCGCAGAAACAGCACTTCGCAATCGGGATAGATCATATTGATCCAAACCAGCCGTTTTTGCCATAATCCGATATTCCGTCGGTGTACAGCACAACACTTGAACTCCATATTGCTGCAGCAACTGCAAATAGCGCCCCGGACGAAACGGACCATTATATACGAATCCGGTCGCTCCATTTCCCAGTACTGATAAAAACGGACTCCAAATCCATTTTTGCCAGCCAGGTGCGGCAGTAGCCCATACGATGTCTGAAGCTCGAATATCCAACCATGGTGATGTTATCCGCAGATGGGCATATCCCCAGCCATGGCTGTGTACAACACCTTTAGGATTGCCTGTGGTGCCCGAAGTATAGGCCAGAATGGCCATGTCATCACGGTGTGTCTTCACAGCTTCAAAAATATCTTCCTGTCCCTCCATCAGCTCATCCAGCACGAGCCAGCCTTGCGCACCTACTGTGCGGTCCCCAGGGACTACAATGCGATAATCCAAAGCAGGCAAATCATCGCTGATTTTGTCTACTTCACTTGTTACGTCGGTCCAGGCAATGACTGCGCGCGCTTCCGAATGGCGAAGCCGATATGCAATATCCTTGGCCCGCAGCATTTCTGAAGATGGAATGACAGCAAGCCCCAGCTTCAAGCATGCCAGGTAAATGACATATGCAATAATACGCCGTGGTACTACGACCAGAACTCTGTCCCCTTTGTTAAATCCCAGACTTGCAAGTCCTCCAGCCAGCCGGTTTGCTTTTTTCAACAGCTCTCCGTATGTGATTTCTTCGTATTCTCCTGTCTCACTTAACCACTTGAGTGCTGTCTTACCAGCCTCATGGTGTTCCATTTCCGAAGTCATATTGTAATATTCAGGCGCAAGCCATTGTTGCTGATCAGTCAAGTTATACCTTCCCCTTTATACATAAGATAAGAGCAACTTCCTTTAAGTAGTATAACACGTCTTAGTACCAGGTTCTAATACCAGAATTAATTTATTTGGAAAAAAAATAAAATTTGTAAAGCAAACGACAAAAAAGAGCCTGCATACAGACTCTTTTCTTTACTATTATTGTAATCTACATCTCAATGTCTATCACTGTAGAAGCCACTTCCTGCCCGTTTACGAGCAGGACAATTCGGTGCGCTCCCGCATAATGGCGACGAGTTGTCAGGTCTGCAAACCGGTGTGTTCGTGTACCCGTTAAACGGGTTCCTCCAGAGACGGTTTTGTCAGAAAGCAAAAACAGTTTACGTGAGACCTGTCCTCTCGCCTTAACAAAGTCGATGCCATACTCGATGCGGACTCGTACGGATTCACCTTCTCGAAGCTGAAGCACATAGCTTAACTCACAGTGATCACCGATCTTTAACACGATAGGGTCTGTGGTGAGAGAGGCAGCTGCAACTAGCGGCACCCCATCCGTATCATCCGCATAGCCGAACATGGCCATCACTTCAGGGATGGATTTGCGAATCAGGGATCGACAGCCATGGCGCACAATCCAGTCGGTGTCAGGATGTGCCCCCTTCCACCGTTGAGCCGTTGCGATGACAATATCGGGATGGTCCTTGGCAATATCGTTCAGGTTGTTGGCTACACTTTTACGTACATACAATGATGGATCGGCCTTCAGTAGTTCCAATACGGCCAATACCGGAGCAGGGTCACGTTTGAAGACAGGCAGCGCCTGTCCCCAGGGCAGCCGTGGACGACATCCTTCGCTGGCAAGACGGCGGACGTGTTCACTGGGGTGTGCCGCCCAGGTCGTCATCTGCCGCATCATCCGTTCTGGTTCACGCAGAAGGAAGGGCCTCACAGCAAACTCCGCAGAGGATTTTGATGTAAATCGCTCCAGTGCATTCATGGACAGGTCCCAATGCTCTTCTCCCTGCCCATATACCTCTACGAAATCGGGGAAAAACAAGTACGGAAACCCGCTACAGTACTCATCTATGGCAAATAAAATAAAAAGAGCTTCTTCATAACTACTAGGCAAAAACGCTCCTAATGTTAACGAAATACGCCGTATTCGTTCTTTTAGCTCTAGCTCATCCCATTTTTGGTCCATAACTTGATGGATAAATCCTTCAATGTCGAATGGACTGTATGCAGCCTGTACTCTTTCACCGAATAGACGAAGGAATTCCTCCGTGTACATATTTTTTAAGGGCTCAGCCATTGTATATCTCCTTTTGAATATGAATGTAAGCAAGAAGCGATGAACGAATAATATCTTCGTCTATGATAACCGTAAATCGTGACCCAGCACCAGCATTAAATGAGGTTAAGAGAATGGATGCAAGACACATTAAAAAATGCCAAGTCCTAAGATTAGGACCTGACATTTTTCCATAAACACTACAAATCGAATGAGACTTAAATTTTGTGTTGGACAAACCAGTCGGTAATACGTTGCAGTCGTTCCACGCGAAGCTGTGGGTGCCCTTTTCGTGAAAGCTCGTGACTTGAAGCTGGGAAACGGACAAATTGAGTAGGTTTTCCCAAACGACGTAATGCTGTAAACAGCTGCTCCCCCTGCTCAATAGGACAACGTAGATCCTGCTCTCCATGCAATATGAGCAGCGGTGTATTGATTTGCTGCACATAAGCCAGCGGGGACTGCCTCCACAAAAGTTCGAAATCATCCCATGGATTTCCGCCAACTTCATCTTCAGTAAACGAGTATCCGATATCACTCACCCCATACATCGACAGCCAATTAGATATGGAGCGCTGGGTCACAGCTGCTCGGAAACGATCCGTATGCCCGACAATCCAGTTTGTCATAAAGCCACCATAGCTGCCTCCTGTGACACCCAGTCTTTCCGGATCAATGAGTGGGAATTGGCGTATAGCCTCGTCCACGGCGCTCAGTAGATCGGTGTAGTCACGTCCGCCGTAATCTCCAAGGACAACATTGGTAAAAGACTGTCCGTACCCTCGGCTTCCTCCCGGATTCGTATAGATGACTGCATACCCCTGAGCGGCCAGCAACTGAAACTCATGAAAAAAAGAATTGGAATACATGGCATGGGGACCGCCGTGAATTTCCAAAATGGCAGGATAAGATCCTCCCTCCTTAAAACCAGCTGGCTTCATCACCCATCCCTGCACGCGTCGACCATCCTCAACCTCAGTCCAGAAGCTCTCAGGCACACTGATCTCAATCTCATCAAGCAGAGAATCATTCACTCGTGTCAGCCGTTCTTCGTTTCCTGAATGGATTGCAATTCGGAACAAATCACCTGGCAAAGCGACGTCAGTGGAAGCGGCAATGATATGCTGTTCATCTGAAGTAAGCTCAAATTGATAAATTTCCCGTTCTCCTTGGGTTAAAATTTTAAAAGTTCCATCAAGGGCAAACTGATATACGTGCACATTTCCTTCAATGGTTACCAGCGTGTACAGGGATTGACCGTCCGCACTGAAGCGTGGTGGTCCTACATGAAGATGTGAACGCATGTCGCTCATACCCGCATTACCGAGGTGAGCATCAAGCGTCTCACTAACACATACTGCCGTCCCACCACTGGAGGCAACCGTATACAGCCGAGTCTGAGTAGCGCCTTTGGCATGGCGATCATGACCGTAAAAGGCAATCATTGTGCCGTCGGGAGAGAAAGCAGCACTCTCGATTTGAAGTTCGGAATGAGTCAACTTAAACGGTGCTGCCGCATTGCCATTAGAAGACGCAGGAGCTATCGTAAACAAATCATTTTGCTTGCGTAAATCCGTATCCTCTTTGGAATGCTCCGCTATTCTAGCGACAAATAAAATCAGTTGGCCATTCGGTGACCAGACGGGCTCCGCCACATCATAAGCGCCGGACGTCAGTTGAACCGTGTGCCCTGAAGTGACATCAGTTACGTACAAGTGATCACGAGTATCATCCCACAGCCCATAGCCGTCGGATTTAGCTTTTGTTCGATTAACCACTCGTCCCTCAAGATGTGTCTCCTGCTCACCTACATCGCATGTAGAACTTGACTGGTTCTCAGCAGTTTTTGCTACAAACGATATGTAGGCTCCATCCGGCGACCAGGATAATGAACGAACATTGTTCTCTATGTGCGTAAGTCGTCGGGCTTCTCCCCCGCGTGCTGGGATAATCCATACCTGGCGCTTGCCGTCTGTCGAACGGAGAAAAGCAAGTTGTGATCCGTCCGGTGACCAGACAGGTGTTTCATCTTTCGGTCCGTATGTAAAGGGTATCGGAGCTTCACCTTCAAACGGCAACAGCCAAATTGCCGAGTTATAGTCTGTCCGTTCTTTATTAATACACTGCTCTACGTAAGCGATTTCGCCACTCGTGGGATGAACAGCCGGATCACTAACCCAGTGAAATCGATATAAATCCTCAGCTATTATACGGCGTTTGGTCGTGCCAGATTGCGAGTTGCTCAAATAAGTTCCTCCTTAATATGGCCAGATTTCTACAACTTTAGATTCGATTAATCCGATTAATTTTATATGGATTAAATAAATATACAATTACGTTACTCTTTTTATGTATCTCTGTCAATTTGTCCACAGCTCAAATAACCCTCTCTCAGTCGCAATGACTCGAAAACACCGCCGCTTCGGTTGCTTTCTTGAGAGAAGGTCATGATCTGTTATCGCTCTTCCACACCATACACATTAAAGGCAAGCTCCTCTGCAAGCACAGTCTGCCTGACGACATTTTGGAATTTCTGCTGCGAACTCTAGGCTTCCCCAGTGATCGGGTCTAATTTCGATGAGCAGTCTCGGCTTCATTCTTTTCATGGATGTAGGTGGAGAATAATTCAGGATTCACTACTTTACGCAGTAAATGCATCGTCCCGTCCCCTGTTCCATGGTCAAAAGCATGAATACGTTCATATCCCCAACGCTCATACATGGATAATAAATAAGGATGTTTTTCCGCAGTCGCTAATGTCACTGCAGGAGCTCCGACCTTATCACGAATAACCGTTTGTTCTACCCAGTTCAGCAGTTTTTTACCATATCCTTTGCCCTGGGCAGCCGGATCTACGGCAAACCACATCACAAACGGAAGATCAGTTATAAAATTAAGGGCTCTATTTTTTAGATGACTAACGGTAGCCTGGATGACACCATCGACTTCCAGCACATAGCAATCATTATTTTTAATGTTCTCTTGAATGAGAGCAACGTCTGCCTGAGCGGCAGGCCATTTAAGCTCTAACTGCCGAATTGTTTCATATGCCTCATACGTTACATACTGCAATCTTTCTGCGTCCTCTTGTCGTGCCAGACGATAGATCTCGCTCATAGTCCCCCGCCTCCCTGTAGTGCTGTAATAATGTACGCAAACGACTTTACAACTAATCCTATCTTTTTAATCAGATATAAAAGTTAACATAACTGTAGCATGCTAACCATTCAGCGACAAATTAAATTTTTCTATAACTCCATTTAAAATAACAATATCCCTTGAGGGTTGGAAAGTCCGTAATTAAAATGAAAGCAAAAAAGCCCGAAAACCGGGCTCCATTACTTTGTAGACCCAAAGAATGCTGTCTCCTGTCTCTGGGAATTTCATGCGCAACCTGTATGCTGTGTTATTCCGCAGGGGCAACAAAGCTGCGTTTGGCAAACTCGCTGTCCAGCATATAAAAGGCATTGCTGTCTCTTTCAATGCGCTTAAGCTTCTGGATAACACTATCGAACAGAGCTTCCTCTTCGACTTGCTCATCAATAAACCATTTCAGGAAATGGATCGTCGCATGCTCACGTGCATCGAGGGCCAAGTCAGCCAAATGATAAAATTTTTGTGTGTTTTGCTGCTCATGCTTGTAGCCATGTTCAAATACATCCAGCATGGAATCATAGCTATTTTTGGGCTCCGGTAATGCTGCCAATGTGGCGCGTCCTCGACGGTCATTAATGTATCTATACAGTTTCATGGCATGAAACCGTTCCTCCTCCGCTTGTACCAGGAAGAAGTTTGCAAACCCATCCAGACTTTCACTGGAGCAATAAGCAGCCATCGCCAGATATACGTGAGCAGAGTAAAATTCAAAGTTCATTTGCTCGTTCAGAGCCTGTGCCAAATTGTCATTCATGTCTCAGGTCACCTCGGTCAGATATGTAATGATGTAACGATCATAGTGTACCACGAATCCGATCACAAAAAAACGGACGGAAGTGAATTCAAGCATACTCACGTTCCGCCCACCGTGCTCAACATTTAGTTCACAATCAAGGCTCCAGACCCCAGACACGTTTATCGTTTATATACAGAGGTGCTTTCTCCCAATCTGTATAAGAGGTCTTGGTTGCATCATAGGAAAAATCATCGCTTTCGTTATAGTTGCTCCAATCTGACTTGTTCATACGAATCTGGATATCTCCCGTATTTTCTCCAGCTGCCAGGCTTCCCGCACCGGCTCCAAAGGAAATTTCCAGATAGTAGTCTGCCCCATTAACGGCCTTATCCAGTTTCACAAAACGTCCCTGAATGTTGCTACTGCCTAATTGCGCATAATCACAGTGGAACTCCTGCGCCTTATCGCCATCTACGGTATAGTAGTATCTCAGCTTAACGTTTTTCAGATCCAGAGCCTCTTTCCCCTTATTTACGACACGGAAGAGTGGTCGAATCTGGTTATCTCCCGGGTTGGTGTCGCCCACACGGTATTGGGCAATTACATCTCCCTTTGCCGGAATCGGCGCTGCTGTTGGCTTGGCGCTGACCTCAGCAGAATCCGGGCTGGTTCCTAAGGAGTTTGTTGCAGTTGTTACATAATAATAAATGGTTTCATTCACCACCCTTGTATCCTTGTAAGTGGCGTCAGTTACCGTTGCTACCGTGGTATACGGGCCACCACTGGTTGTGGAGCGCTTAACCGTGTAGCTATCAGCACCTGTCGCTTTGCTCCAAGTTAGTGTAACTTGTGCATCCCCTGCACTTGCCTTCACATTTGACGGAGCTTTAGGAGCTGTAGGTTCGGCTGGTCCACTACCATTAATGAGACGGTCATACTCTGCATAAGCAGTTGCCATATCTACTTGGGACCAGAAACGGTGATACGTAAATTCTGGTGCACCTTTATCCCATTTTTGGGTCTGTTTGTTCCATGAAGTCGTGTATTTGTCTTTAAGATAGGACCATTGCGGATCTTTGGTGATGTTAGGACGGATGTCGCTATAGCTGGAATACGTACCATTGCCACCCTTGGCCGGATCAGACGGTGTAGCGTCTGTGCCTGGGATCGTGTTTCCTTGCCCAGTCTTGCCACTCCATCCGCTCGGGATATATACTTCTTTAGTAAAATAACGATAATAATCCTCACGTGCTTCCTTCGTTGTAATTCCTATGCCGTCGTTATAGCCCCATGCTGCATCAAGCAAGGCTTTGGACAGATCTTTGGCTTCCTTGCCTAACTCGGTGTAGTCTCCTTTTTCAGCTTTTGTTCCGGCAGCAAAGAAGGTCAGCGCTTTCACATAACTGCCCAACACTCCTGCATCCTGTCCTGGATTTTTTGTTACTACATGAAGATTGGCATTCCCTTTATGATTGGCAAATCCGCTCCAAGTCTCAGGCTTGCCACTCCATTCCAGATTGCTCGGCAGCCAGAACTCACCTTTAGCTGCTGTAGTGGCTACCTTCGGATTTTTGCCACCCAGAATACGCTTGCCTTGTGCATCCAAATAGTATCCCTGCGCGTCTGTTACAGGCCGTTCGTCAGCAAATACATAGCTCTTGGACCATTCGATCCAGTTTTCCGTCACTTGTTTAGCCATTTTAAACTGCTCAGACGAAGTGTCACCTTTCTTGGCTAAAATATAGTACAGCTCCGCAATCCGCTCGACAGGCCAAGCCTGCATTCCAAACCAGTTGTTGGACGGTGGATCTTGGTATACAGGAGCCCCTGTATAAGCCATGCCATAAAAAGTGCTCGTACCAGAGGGATACGCCTTGTAGGCGCCATCCCAGCTATTCGTTGCTCCACCTGCAATGGCCCCCTCATCAGATTGCAGCCAAGTATAAAATTCCAATTGGCGCTTGAGCGAGGTCGCCCAGTCCTGTCCTGCCGTAGGTGAATTTGGTATCAATCCGCTATCCTTATCGGATAACGCATATGCAGCAACGACATTCTGGTAGCCCTGATGTGCATGGCTGGCACCAATCCGCCAAGCCCAGTTGCCGCTTTGGCCCAGCCCGCCGCCCCAAGCCGTATACCATGCCATTAGATAAAGACTGGCATCCTTGCCCGTGCCAGCAATCGGACTTCCATTGGAAGCGCTTCCTACTTTCTGGAAGTATTTATCGTACATGCCGTAACGCAAGAAGTCTCCCATCTTTTTCGCTTTGTCCAAATATACCTGGTTGTCGTAACCCAGTTCTTTCGCCCAGTACATGGCTTGAACCGCCCGTGCGTCCGCATCCGTGGCATTCGTGTAGCGCCATTGCTGTGCAGGAGCATTATTTTCCTTGGTGAACAGGCTCATGAAACCTTCATTAGGCTTGCCAAACTTGTGATTATCCTGCGATGGATGCGGTACGGCCTCCCAGACCGATTCCTGTTCCCCACGCTGGAAGGTGTTCACATAGGTCGCCGTATGCGACGGATTCAGCAGATTGCCAAAACCGTACCAATTGTCTACATCCAGCAGCCAATGCATCAGGTAGGTCTGATTGTTGCCATAGGTTGCCTTCAGCTCAGAGTCTAGCGGGTCCTTGCCAGCACCATACTGACCACTCAGACGGCTTGGGTACTGATCCGGCTGCGGATATTCTGCGGCATAAGTGGCAGGGCTGTTCGGGTTATAGTTACTCATTGTAGGCTGCTCTTCCTTACCGTCACCCTCATTAACAGGAATGATATATTTCTCCATGTTGTCCCATGCTGATTCCAAATGACCCCAATCCCCGGTATAATGACCATAGAGAACTTCCAGCCACATCCAGTAGCTGTATGCTTCCGAGGTCGTTAAGTGTCCATAGTCAGGAGCCTCGCTCATGAGTGTTTCAACGGAATGATAAGGGATACCTTCTTTTGAAAAGTAACCGCTAGCCGGGTCCTTTAGCTGTTTATACATTTGCAGAAAGCGTGTCGATTCAGGGGTTGCGGCTGATGCACGGTCGGGTTCGGCCTGAAATAAGCCCAAGCTTAACGGAAGTACCAAAATGGCTGACATGACCATAGAGACAGATTTTCTGAACACAGATTTTCTACTGATCACTTTTGCATTCATCCTCTCCATTATCAATTTTGGCTTTACTCAAAATTTGGTTCCGAAAAACGACAGCATAAAAAGACAGCGCCATCACCTCACTTTCCCGTTACAAAGGTGGAGGACACGCTGTCCATAGCTCCAAATGCTTCACATTGGCCCTGGCAAGAATATACCACACTAGTTGCCAAATGAGAGTCGAAAAATTCTATATGTTTAGAGTTGCACAAGGAAAATTGACGAAATCGATAGGAATCGGTACTATTTCACAAGGAGGCGTTAAATCATGAAAGTGTTGCTGTTGCTTGGCTGTATTGTGATGTTTTTAGCTGTAGCTCTGGGAGCATTCGGGGCGCATGCGTTGAAAAAAAGACTTTCTGCAGACATGATGAGCATATTCCAGACAGGAATTCAATATCAAATTGCTCACGGTTTGGGTTTGTTGCTGCTGGGAGTTCTTGCAGGCAACCTGGTCCATTCTTCTCTTATTGTAACCGCTGGTTGGGTTATGCTGGTGGGCATTCTCCTGTTTTCCGGCAGTCTGTATATTCTTAGTGTGTCGGGTGTGAAAAAGCTTGGAGCCATCACCCCGATTGGCGGGCTGGCTTTTTTGGCAAGCTGGGTGATGGTGATGGTGGCGGTAATGCAAGGCTAAACAAATGAACAAAGACTTGGAAAAGTAGGCGCTTCCAAGTCTCCTGAATCATGACCGAATTATTGATGAATATGAAAGTGTCTATGATTTCGTTTGCACTTGCTGTGCTTTCTGAGCCGCAATCCGATGACCTTCGATATAGCGTTTGGATTGAGCCATCTCATGCTCCTGAGCAGCTTCCATAATAATATGGACCCCTGGCTTGTACTGCTCCAGCAGTTCCATATATAGACCATAGTTCATGTCACCAAAACCCGGCGGTACGGTCTCGATCTCACCTGATGATGACAGACGCCGGTCTTTGGCATGCGCTGCGATAATCCGAGGTCCCAGCAGCTGAAAAGCTTCGCGGATGATCTCATCCTGTCGGGCCAAATTTTCCGTTTTTAGCAAATTACCCGGATCAATCACAACGCCAATGTGTGAAGAGGGCACTTCTTCCAAGAAGGTAGCAAGCTCTGCTGCTGTTCCGACCAAGTGATCGTTAGCAGCTTCCAATCCTACGAATACCCCCCATTTTTCCGCCTCATCTGCTAATTCTCGTACAACTTCTTTTACAACTCTCCAGTCCCGTTCCGAATAAGGGGTCCCGTCCTCATTGCGTCCAACTTCAGCTGCGACCATTGGTGCTCCTAACAGACCCGCATATCGGATCAGCTCTTTGAAACGCTCTACATTCTCACGTAACAAATCCTCATCCTGTACAAAAAAATGCAAATAACAACCGAGCACTGATATGGATATCCCATGCTTACGAAATTCCTCTGCGATAGACGATGCTAATCCTGGATTGAACTTGCCAGGTTTATTAAAATCGACATCGCTGATCGCTCTCCATGGAGCAAGCTGAACATGAGTAAAGCCCGCTTCACCTACCTTTGCAGCCAACTCACGATAAGGCAACTTGCCAAACAAATGTGCCAATACACCTACTGTCACTAAAAATCACCTCTTTTTTAATTTTGTATTCTACTAGTCACTGTACTCAGCTCCAAAGACTCATTGATAATGTTTGTAATTCGTTCTACTTCATCAATAAAAAAGTGTCCTCCTTCAAAGGTAAACACACGAAATTGCTGATCCGTATGCTGTGCCCACGCCTCCGCATCTTGTAGGGTCACCGTGTTGTCGGTCAGTCCTGTCAGGGCGGTGATAGGGCAATGTAAAGGCGTATCTTTATCCATATACTTATACATCTCGACAGCTTTGAAATCTGCTCTTAATACTGGCATAAAATAGTCATACAATTCCTGATTGTCAAAAATGGCTTCCGAAAGCTGACCGTACCGTCGCAAATGTGTTCTAAATTGATCTGCGGGCAGATCATGTAACCACGGGACATTTCTCGGGACATGCGGTGCTCGTCCACCCGAAACAAATAGATGAGCCGGCTTCCCATATCTTCCGGCCACCAGCTTATAATACAGCTCGAACGCAATCATTGTTCCCATGCTGTGACCGTATATGGCATAAGGATCGCCAGGAACTAACTCTTGGCTGATTTGGTGCAGCAGATCCTCGCTCATCTCCTCAATGCTATCCTTTAGCGGTTTACCAGAACGAATACCTCTGCCCGCCAATTCCAAAGGGACAAGTTTAATTGGTGGGATCAGCAGCTTTTTCCACTTGAAGCTGACTGATGCCGATCCACCTGCATACGGGATGAAAAATAATGTGATAGGTGCCATACTTGCAACCTCCTGTCTTGCTAAATCCTACCTTTTTTAGTTTAGCACAAAAAGGTATATTTACCCATTTCAAATATTTTGCAAATTCGAAAAAGAAGGTTGACGAATTCAAGCACATTTTGTTTAAGGCAGGAAATGTCTTCTTTCAGGAAGAACTGCTGAATGTTTGAATATAATCATGTGTTGGGTCTTTTATTTTCCAATTTGAGAGGAGTCCTGCGCCATGAAGTATGGTTTCTTCGATGATGCCAACCAAGAATATGTTATCCACACCCCTCAAACCCCATATCCCTGGATAAATTATTTAGGTAATGAACGATTTTTTGGACTGATCTCCAATACAGGCGGCGGCTATGCATTTTACCGAGACGCTCGCTTACGTCGTTTAACACGTTATCGGTACAACAATATTCCTGTCGATAATGGCGGTCGCTATTTTTATATTTATGATGATGGAGATTATTGGACTCCGGGCTGGATGCCGGTTAAAAGAGAGTTGGAGCAGTATGAATGCCGTCATGGGCTTGGCTATACCTCAATTATGGGTGAACGAAGAGGTATTCGGGCTACGCAACTAGCTTTTGTGCCCCTTTCCTTTGACGGCGAGGTCCACCAGGTCAAGCTTCAGAACACATCGTTACAAACTAAAAAGATAAAACTCTTTTCATTCGTTGAATTTTGCCTGTGGAACGCCTATGACGATATGACCAATTTTCAGCGTAACTTGAACACAGGCGAAGTTGAAATACAGGATTCTGTCATTTATCACAAGACGGAATACCGCGAACGCCGCAATCACTATGCTTTTTTCTCTGCGAATCGTCCGCTGGCGGGCTATGATACAGACCGTGAAGCTTTTTTGGGTCTCTACAATGGACTGGATCAGCCCCAAACCATCACCGCAGGGCAAGCGTCTAACTCGATAGCCAGCGGCTGGTCCCCTATCGGATCGCATTGCATTGAGATCACACTGGAGCCTGGCGAAGAAACAAGCTGTAACTTTGTACTAGGTTATGTGGAAAACCCAGAGGAAGAGAAATGGGAGTCTCCTGGTATTATTAACAAAAAACGGGCTCATGCCATGATCGCGCAGTTTGTGGATGAAACCGATGTGGAACGAGCATTGAGTGAGCTACGAAGTTATTGGAACGATCTGTTGTCCAAGTATACCCTTCAAAGTCATGACGACAAACTGAACCGAATGGTGAACATATGGAACCCATATCAATGTATGGTTACATTCAATTTGTCACGTTCGGCCTCGTATTTTGAATCCGGTATTGGACGTGGTATGGGTTTTCGGGATTCAAATCAAGACTTGCTCGGCTTCGTCCACCAAATACCGGAGCGGGCAAGGGAGCGGATTATCGACATTGCTTCTACTCAGTTTGAAAACGGCGGGGCATATCATCAGTACCAACCGTTGACCAAAAAAGGAAATCACGAGGTTGGCGGTGGCTTTAACGATGATCCGCTGTGGCTTATCGTCGGTACCTCAGCGTATATTAAAGAAACCGGAGACTTTGGCATTCTGGATGAACAAGTTCCCTTTGACGGGAATGTAGATCGTGCCGCTTCGCTGTTTGAACACTTGAAGCGTTCTTTTTACCATGTTGTAGACAATTTAGGTCCCCATGGTCTTCCGCTCATTGGCCGGGCTGACTGGAACGACTGTCTAAATCTCAACTGTTTTTCCGCTACACCAGATGAGTCCTATCAGACGACACAGATTTTGGAGGGCCGAATAGCCGAATCTGTGTTTATCGCCGGACTATTCGTATATACTGGACCGGATTTTATTGAGCTTTGCAAGCGCAGAGGTTTGAATGAAGAAGCAGCCACAGCTCAAGCACATGTGGATCGTATGCGAACAGCCACATTGGAGCATGGGTTTGACGGGGAATGGTTCTTACGTGCGTACGACCATTATGGTAACAAAATAGGGAGCAAGGATTGTGAAGAAGGGCAAATTTTCATAGAACCTCAGGGCTTCTGTGTAATGGCAGGAATTGGCGTTAAAGAAGGTCTCGCTCATAAAGCTCTCGACTCTACACGTGATCGACTGGAAACTCCCTACGGCATTGTACTACAACATCCGCCTTATTCCCGCTACTATATGAATCTAGGTGAAATCTCTTCTTACCCTCCTGGCTATAAGGAAAATGCAGGTATTTTCTGTCACAATAACCCCTGGATTATGATGGCAGAAGCTGTCATAGGACGCGGGGATCGCGCTTTCGAGCTGTATAGCAAAATTGCTCCCGCTTATCTAGAGGGCATCAGCGACATTCATCGTACCGAGCCGTATGTGTATGCTCAAATGATCGCGGGTAAGGATGCAGTTCGTGAAGGTGAAGCCAAAAATTCCTGGCTAACAGGTACTGCGGCATGGAATTTTATAGCTATTACTCAATCCATTCTCGGTATTCAGCCAGAATGGGACGGTCTGCGTATTGATCCGTGCATCCCCAAATCTTGGGGAGAATTCACAGTCACCCGCGTCTTCCGTGGTGACACCTATGTGATTCATATCACGAATCCGCAACACGTCTCCAAAGGTGTAGCTACAGTTACCGTAGATGGCACTGTTCTAACGAATAATATTCTGCCGGTTGCAGGAGATGGAACTATTCACCAGGTGAAAGTGTTGCTGGGCTAAACGAGTTCATGCCCTTCAAAAAAATTAGCTTCAACTTCACCACATAGTATCTTATAATACGAGAATGGCTATAGATACATTAAGTGTGGTGACATCATGAACAAGACAAAACGGCTTACTCAAACCATGGATTACAGAACAAAGCAAGCCCGCTGGGTGCGCAAAATGTTATTACTTTACTGGATGATTATAACCGTACATTTTATCGTCCAGCTGGGCAGCTACTTATTCCTTGATTATCCCGCTTCGCCTTATGAATTTTACGTTGGGGTCCTTATTGTTCCCACACTAATCATGAGTGGATCCAACTTACTTGCAGAGCTGGCACATTTTAAATTTAGTAGGTATTCTTTCGCGATTCTATTTATGGCAAGCACCGTCATTTGTTGGATGATTATTCGCCTAAACTATGATATCCGGATTATTCCAGCGTTGTGCTTGTTGCCCATTTTTTCTTCGATTCTGTTTTTCAATCGTCGCTTAATATGGTTTTCTTTTGCACTGCAAGTGATCGTCTTTTTTCTATTGCTAGCAATAGATGGATCATTCCGCAGCTATTTGTCAGACTTTGATATCGTGGCGATTCCAACATTTTTAATTATGTCTACTTTTCTTGCCCTTATTATTCAGGCCAGCGGCCGCGATTTGTTAGTGGATTTATACAAGACAAAGCGCGCCCAGCAGGAATTAATGATCAGCAACGCGATTATCAGCAAAATGTCTATGACCGATGGTTTGACGAAGCTTTATAATCATTTGTCTTTTCAAAACTTTTATGAAAAAGCACTCGAATATGCCGAACAAGGAGCGATCATCCATCTGGCGTTAGTGGATATTGATAATTTCAAGAAGATCAATGACACTTACGGACATCAGTTTGGAGACAAAATTTTGGAAGGCATCTCGCAAATCATCACAGAGCAAATTACAGCAAATGACATTCCGGCCCGCTATGGCGGCGAGGAGTTTGCTATTTTAATGTTCGAGCATACTTTTGAGGAAGCTTATCAGATTGTGGAGAACATTCGGCGTGAAGTGGAGAAAATGACCTTTCAGGAGAAAATGCAAATCGTTTCTGTAACCGTAAGCATTGGATTAAAAAGCTATACCGAGGATATGAACAAAGACAAAGATGTATTTTTTCAGGAGACAGACGACTATCTGTATCAAGCCAAGCGCTCCGGTAAAAATAAAATTGTTGCTCTTGACCATATCGCTTAATGTAAAAAATGCATTTAATGCAACTCCGGCATAGATTGTCGGAGTTTTTTGTATGTAGAACTCAAAATTGAGAAGAGTTGACAATTTTGTGGGTTGAATCTAAAATCGTTACATGCGTAATGGTTATTTACTTACGAAAAATAAGCTTTGAGGAGATGGTTTTACATGTCAACACTCGTTATTGTTGTTCATCCTGATCTTGCGGAATCTCGTATTAACAAAAGATGGATGCAAGAACTCAAGAAGCAATCCAGTGTGACCGTTCACAACCTGTATGAAGTATATCCGGATGAGCAAATCAACGTTGCCCATGAGCAGAAACTGCTAGAGCAGCATGATCGTATCGTTCTGCAATTCCCCTTTTACTGGTATAGCAGTCCTCCCCTGCTGAAAAAATGGCTGGATAAGGTTTTAACTTACGGGTGGGCTTATGGAAGCGAAGGTGGCAAGCTACAGGGCAAAGAGTTGTTGATCGCCTTGTCCGCTGCCAGCGTGGAGGAAAACTATCAACATGGCGGACGAAACAGATTCACGATCGAAGAACTGTTGAGACCTTTTGAAGCTACAGGCCATATGATTGGTGTTAAATTGCTCCCTTATTTCGTGCAGTATGGTGCCGCAACTTTGACAGATGAGCAGTTGGAGCAATCTGCACTAAAATACGCGCAGGCGGTTATTTCTTAATTTTCACAAAAAACCCCTTGGAAGGTGGCACACACCTGCTTACCTTACAGCAGACGGCAGCTCCAACCAAGGGGTTTTGCTAATGGAATTACATTTACAGCGTAACCAAGTTACTGGTTACCTGTGCCATGCTTTCTTTAATAATGTTGCAGCCCTTGCTCAAGTTCTCCATACTTATCGTTAATGCAGGCATAATTTTGAGCACCGTATCGTTACGCCCAGCTCGCTCAATAATAAGTCCCTTACTAAAGCAGAGAGTTGCTACCTCCTTGGCGAAGGCTTCTCCCAGATGGGTCACATCAATTCCCCAGATCAGTCCCAAGCCGCGAATTTCAATGAGTGGATCAATCTTTTGGATATGTTCACGCAAGTACTGCTGAACAAAAGCCTCTTTTTCCTTCACTTGTGCTTCTAGCCCTACCGTGTCTCTGAACTCCAGCGCTGCCTTGGCTCCGACAAACGCTAGCTGATTCCCACGGAAAGTGCCGTTATGTTCACCTGGACTCCAAATGTCCAGTTCTGGCTTAAGCAGCAACAAAGACATTGGCAGACCGTATCCACTGATCGACTTGGACAAGACAACCATATCAGGAACAATTCCTGCTCGCTCAAACGAGAAGAACGAACCAACTCGGCCGCAACCGACCTGAATATCATCAACAATGAGCAAAATATCGTGATCATCGCACAGCTGTCGCAACTCACGCAGCCATTCGTTATCTGCGATATTAATACCACCCTCAGCCTGTACCGTTTCCAAAATAATCGCAGCAGGCTTTTCCACACCAGAATGAGTGTCTGTTAAAAGCTGTTCCATGTACAAAATCGTATCCATTCCGTTAAACGTGCTGTTATAAGGTATAAAGGTAACATTATTCAGTGGGACTCCTGCGCTCTCTCGCATGGAATTGTTGCTGGTAATAGATAAACTACCCAGCGACATACCGTGGAAACCGCCCATAAAAGCAAAAACGCCATTTCTTTTTTTCACCTTACGCGCAAGTTTCAGTGCTGCTTCTACCGCATTGGTTCCCGTTGGTCCGCAAAATTGAAGCTTATAATTCAAGCCCTTAGGCTGGAGAATACGCTCGGAAAAAGACTCCATAAACTCTTGCTTGGCCGTGGTGTACATATCCAGACCATGCATGATCCGATCGGAGGTTAAATAATCTAGTAACCGGTTTTTCATAAAGTCATTATTATGCCCGTAATTTAGAGCCCCTGCCCCGGCAAAAAAGTCAATATATCCCTCTCCTGCCTCCGTGTACAAAACATCATTTTTCGCTTTGTTGAAAACAACTGGAAAACTTCTGCAATAGGATCTTACATTGGACTCCAGTGTTTCGAATGTGTTCATAATAATTCGTCCTCCCGCTGACCTGATTTTTGAAAAACACAAGCATGGAAAGCAAAAAAATGCAAAAGAGTGTAAATATGTAATCTAAAATGAGTAGACAGTCTGAACTCACAATGGGATATCCACACCACAAAATCATGAGTACGATCACAAGAACATATAGAGTACAAAAGAATACAGAGATGCATATTAAGAGCAGATAAATGGAAGATTAATATAGTGGGTTTTTCTAAGGGGTCTGTCAGAGGATGTCAACTCCTATGTAATAAAATACCATAATTTTCTTTAAAGTCAATGCATGTTTCTGAGATCTTTTGTTAATTTTTTGTAATTTAAGGTTATGTTCTTGCAGTATATTGTTAAATAGATATGAAAAATGTCGTATTATAGTGATAAATCTCAAAAAAAGTACATTTTCATATCAAATAGATATATATCAAAACTGTCTGGCTACTGGGTTTCCAGAGTAAAACTGAGTTTTTGACAGACTGTCCAAAGGAGTTTACTCTATCAAAAGAACTTGCTAAAATTTAAAAATAGATAAGGAAACATATCATGTCTAATGTTTTGATTATTGAAGATGATAATATGCTGGGTGACACTCTCTCCTTATATTTAACAGGGGAAGGCTACAACGTTACTCGAGTGGAACTAGCAACTGAGGGAATTGCCCTACTCGATAAAGAACAGCCCGATATTATTCTGCTAGATCTGTTGCTTCCAGATTTGGATGGCGTGAATCCCTGCCCGCTGATACGCAAGCATACGGACGTGCCAATCATCGTGATTTCGACAGAAAACAACATTTCAGAGCGCATTCGTACACTTACGTTGGGAGCAGATGATTATATTTGCAAGCCTTTTAGTATGCAGGAGCTCAAAGCAAGGATCGAGGCTCTTTTCCGTCGGATTAAAATCACACGCTTGCAAGGAAGAAAAATTTCACCTGAAGCTGAACCTGAAAACGGCATTTCTTTGGATCTGGCGAGAAGAATGGTTATCGTTAATGGCCAGATGGTAGAGATGACCTATTCGGAATTTGAGCTGATGAAGCTTTTTTATTCGAACCGAGGAATTGTATTTAGTAGATATGCCTTGATTCAGGCTCTCCGTGGCACAGACTCCTTTATTAATGAGAGGGCAGTGGACGTACATATTAACCATTTACGCAGAAAAATCGAAAAAGACCCCAAGAAACCACAATTGATTAAGACCATCTGGGGAATCGGCTACAAATTTATGCAATAACACAGTTAGATCCAGGGAATGGATGATTTAATTTGATTAATCTCCTTTTGAACTATACTCAGTTGCTCTCTCCAGTCTGGATACAGTTCTCCCCCTGAGGTTTCATTGCTGCGCTTCAATGCTTTCTCCAACTTTATCACCTTTGCCAGCAGCTCAGTCGCACACAGATTCCCCGTTCCTCCCTTCAGCGAGTGAATTAATCGAAGAGCAGAGGATAACTGACCATTATCCATTTTTCTCACAACTCTCTTATCAAGATACTGGTATTCCTGTATCCATTTATGTAGGGCAAATTGAAAAATATACACCTTGCCATCCATACTGGCTATCGCCTTCTCCGCGTGAATGCCATGTAATTCTTGCAGCCACGCTAAATGGATCCAGCTATTTAATATTCTTGTTGCGGTCAATTTATGTACAGGCTTGAGTAGTACGTCATTAATGCCTGCACGAAGACAAATTTCCTGTTGAGTCTGCACAGCATCCGCGGTAAAAGCGATAACGGGGAGTCTGTTAAAAGCCCTGTTTCTTCGAATATGTCTGGCCGTCTCAAAACCATCCATTTCCGGCATATGTAGATCAAGCAGCACCATATCCCAGGAACATCGCTCCAGTAACTCTATTACTTCTCTTCCATTTGTGACTATCGTTACCTCAAAACCGCGTTCTGCCAAAAACTCGGTTATCACTACTTGGCTAATCTCGTTATCCTCCGCTATGAGGATTTGATACTTTTGTGTTGAGACCCCTACTTCATATTGCAAATTCATGGTTGCAACAACTTCCAGACTATGATGATCTACCGACACTGACTTTTCCTGCTCGTGGCTAAAGCGGAGCACCTCCAGAAGAGCGTTCCGAGTTACTGGCTTAGACAAAAAGGCATCCACCCCATGTTCTGTAGCTTCAGCGGCTACTTCTTCCAACTGGAACACGGTTGTAAGCCCAATGACCTGAGTCATTTGCTTATCCAGTATATGAAACCAATGCCTCCATGATTCAAGTTCTCTAAAGCCTTCCATCCCCATATCAATCATAACAAAATCAAAATGTTCACCCTTTTGAAATGCATCTGCATATTCCTGAAATGATGAAACGGTGAGTGTTTGTAGTCCCAAATCTTGCAGTAATTCGTTTAGGCTGTGGCTCACCAGTTTATGCTGTGCAATGATTAAGGCTTTGCCGTTGATTGGTTTTTCTAACTGCGTATTTCTTGCATTTAAATCCCCGATATCCAACTCCACATTAAAGTAAAATTGACTATACTCTCCTAAACAGCTCTTCACTTCTATGCTACCACCCATAGCTTCAGCCAATTGCTTGCTAATAGCCAAACCCAGCCCGGAACCCCCATATCTATGGGTTGATGTGCTCACTTGGGTAAAAGGGACAAATAGCTTGTCCATTCCCGTCTTGGAAATGCCTATGCCCGTATCTTCTACCATAAAAGTGACACTCACTCGTCCGTCCTGCTGGCCTACCATTTTTACCTGTAACAAAACATGCCCTTGATCTGTGAATTTAATGGCGTTGGTCATAAGATTTAAAAGTACTTGCTCCATTCGAAGCGGGTCTCCCTTGAAGCTTTTCGGCAATTCCGGGTCTGTTATAAAAACGACCTCTATTTCTTTATGTTCCAGCAAAGTCCCAATAGTATCTGCGAGATGCCGAAGCATGTTTTCCAACTCAAATTCGACCCTTTCCAGTTCCAGCTTACAAGCCTCTATCTTGGAAAAATCCAATACATTATTGAGCATGTCTAAAAGAGTACGCGAGGAGGCGAGCAGCTTGTGGAGGTAATCTTTTTGAACGTCAGTCAGTTGAGTCTTACTCAACAGCTTTGAGAGCCCGATGATGCCATTCAGCGGCGTTCGAATTTCGTGGCTCATATGAGCTAGAAAAATGCTTTTTGCATGGTTAGATTCACTCATCTCCTTTCTTTTCTGCTCGGAAGCTTTATACTCCGTAATATCCAATACATGACCGATGACATATCTGGTGAACCCGTCGACCCTGACAGGATGCAAGGTAATTAAAGCTGAATATTCCCAAAACTCCAATTCAAATACGGTCCGATCCCCGAACCAAGCCTGTTTGTAGTATTCGGTAAGCTGCTCCAGTGTTTCAGAGGAAAGCTCCAAAATATCCCCAATACGCTTCACATGCTCCCATTTATTGAAATTGACTTGCAGATTCAGATCCATACGCTCCAGCAATTCACCATCAAGCAGCATATAATAAAATTCATCACCCCTTTTCTCCAGCCTGAAGGTAAAGCCAGGTTGAACTCGAAGTAAAGTTAGCAGATCATGATTTTTGTCCAACAATCGCTGTCCATATGTATAATTGGTGGGGGTTAGGGCCTGCCCAAACAGAGTCATGAACAATAGACCAATCCCTATTTCCAACACACAGGTCAGCAGTGTTCTATCACTTATGCCAAAATAAAAGAACAGAATTCCTGCCAGTCCATATGTGATCGCCTGACGAATGAGCTGACGCTGAAAAATCAAAACTAACAATAATATCACGATCGTATATAGCAATAAATCTCGAACCAAGTGTTCGTCCTCCTTGTAATCTCTCATATGTTGCCAGAAGCTGTATCGGAAATATAAAAAAAACTCAGGACAGATTCCTTATGCCATAAGGCTTAAAGAACTGTCCCGAGCATTCATTGTACTATAGATTCCATAAGGTTCAAGCTCGTATTTAATATTTGAAACGACTGACCATCACCTTCAAATCAGCAGCCATATTGGAAAGCAACTGAGCAGAAGCCGAAATTTCCTCCATAGAAGCCAATTGCTCTTGTGAGGAGGCGGCAACTTCTTCAGATGTGGCGGCATTACCGGTTGCAATCGTCGCTAGCTCACTGGCTGTTGCTGCAATCTCTTGTACACTAGCTGATATTTGCTGGGCAATCGAGGCAACATCATCTATCTGAGGCGTAGTCTCCCGAATGCCTTCCATCGCATGATTCAGCTTCACAATGGTCTCTTTGGAAATCTGTAGTCCGTCCTTCACCTCAGTCGTGACCCTATCCATCGTTTCCACCGTAGTTTCGGTTTCATGCTGAATTTCGCCAATCAAGTTGGCAATCTGGGTGGCAGAACTCTGAGACTGTTCTGCCAGCTTGCGCACCTCATCCGCAACGATGGCAAAGCCTTTACCATGATCACCTGCTCTGGCAGCCTCAATAGCTGCATTCAAGGCCAACAGGTTCGTCTGATTGGAGATATCGCCAATGACCTTCGTAATTTCTCCAATTTCATGAGAGCGGGCTTGCAAGGTCTGAATCATCCGGTTGGAACGCTCTACTGACTGGTGAATGGAATTCATCTGCTCGCCTGTCTGCTCCACAGATTTTCGTCCTTCCTCAGCTTGCAAGGCAGAACGTCTGGCCAATTCCGCTACTGAAGTCGAGCGTTCAGCAATTCGGGTGATTCCTTGTGCTATTTCATCCAGTGCAACCGAATTATTTTCCAGCCCCGTAGTCTGCTTCTCCGCACCGCTAGCAATTTCTTGCACAGCCTGGGATACCTGCTCACTTGCAGCGCTGGTTTGTTCCGCACTTATCGTCAGCTCATTCGAAGAAAGAGCGACGTGATCCGCACTGTTTCCTACGTTCTGAATAACGGATCGCAAGTTGTGCTGCATATTCTGAAAAGCTGCTCCTAATTCTCCAATCTCATCCTTGCTCATGACTTGAATGTCCTGTGTCAGATCTCCTGCGCTCACATTTACCGCCTGTTCTTTAAGCTTTAAAATCGGTTTGATGATGGAACGGATTAGGAAATAAACAATAATAACACCAATCACAAGACAACCGACAATAGTAAGCAAAGTGCTGAACAAAATCGGCTGAGCTGCTTCATCAACTTCAGATAAATATAGCGTTCCGCCTATCTTCCAGCCTGTCAGCTTATTGGTCGCATAATTCATATACTTGGGCTGACCTTCATATTCATATTCGTATTCACCTGTGTCGCTCTGAAACATGCGTGATTCAATATCTGTAATTTTGGCGCCTGCTACCTTCGTTGGATGAACAATGTAAGTATGGTTGCTATCCAGCAATATGGCATAACCTTCATGACCTACTTTAATATTGTTCAATGTCTCTTTAATACCACTAATTTTCAGGTCAATACCAATAACACCGGATCCATCTGTCGTTGCTCTCGACACCGTAACCGTCATCTGCTTTGAGTCTGCCGAAAGATAAGGTGAACTAATCGCTGTCTTTGTATTTCCCTTTATCGCTTCATCATACCAAGGTCTAATACGTGGATCATAATTATCTGGTAATTGCTTTGGTGGATAGGTTGTAAGTTTAGCGTCTTTCGTACCATAATAGATGGATTCTGCTTCTGGGTGAAGTGCAGCATATTGCTTAAACAACTCTTTCAGTTTAGCCGCTTGTTCCTCGGTCTCTACCCGATTGCCTTTTAGTCTTTCTGCAAAATATTCTGCATCATGTAGCTTGGGTTCAATAGTACTATCAATAATAAAATTAGTACGAATTATAGCCTGCTCGGCACTTTCTTCGATCTGGTTTCGAATCTGCTGACTAGCGCTCTCAAACGAAAGAGCCCCCACAATCATGGATGGTATGATCAGAAAGGCAATAAAGGCCACCATTAGCTTTGTTTTAAAATTTTTGCTGAGTACCCTTATTATCTTCCATTTTTCCCCTGAAAACTTCTTCATTACTTAGCATCTCCATTTCATCGCCTGAATTTCGTAACCTATGGTGAGCCGCTTCGTCTTGTCTATGATGGCAGTCACCCGACAGATTCCCTTTCACGTTTTTTCACATCTCCTGCTGAAATGCTTGGATATAAAAAGATATAAACACGCTAGTTGAATAGGTATATGTACTTATTTTCGAACACCACAAGGCTAAACGGAACCGGTTCTTTGATATAATATACCTAAAAATTATTAAAAAAAATGTAATGTAGATGTTAAGAAAATGTTAGTTTCACTACACTATACCTACCTCTTTACATAAAATATCCCCTTGAAGGTGGCACACATAAGGTCATTGATCGAAAATCACCATATGCTCCACCCGCAAGGGGATTAAATTCGCTTTATTCTATTCTATCCAGCATAGCCTTAAGGTCGTCGATATGGGTGACAGGTGCCTGACAGGCAAAATGTTCACACACATATACGGCTGGTTTGCCATCCACAAGATCGTAATCATGGATATAAGGAGCTATTTCTGCAATCTCCGGCTGTCCTTTATCCTTAAAAATAACAACCATATTTGGCCTAAAACCAGCTTGAACCTCCTGAACGAACTGGGCAGTCTGCGGATCATTCCTTTGACCTACAATGACAATCTCACTCGTCTTTCCCGTCGCATACAACAACGCGCTGAGCAGCGCTGAGTGGCCTGAGGGGTAATGAGCAACCATCCCGCCAAAAGCCTTAAACTGCTTGGCAGCATAGTCTTCCAATCGAGTTTCCCCCGTTAGCCGCGCAAGTCGCACAAAATTATGGGCCGCAATGCTGTTACCCGACGGAATCGCACCATCATAAATTTCTTTGGGTCTGGATATCAATTGTTCGCTATCTGATCCGGTAAAGAATAACCCGTCCCGTTCTTCATCCCAAAACAGATCAATCATATTCTGATTAAGCGTCAGTGCCCGCTGCAGATATTGTACATCGAAGGTCGCCTGGTACAACTCAATCAAACCCCACACATAAAAAGCATAATCATCTACGTAGCCGAGGTAAGCTGCCTGACCATCCCGATACCGTGCCAATAGGCGTCCGTCTTCCCGTCTCAAATGGTTCCACAAGAACGTCTCTGCCTTTCGAGCTTGCTCTGTATATCTGGTATCTCCAAAAGCTTGCCCTGCCTTGGCCAAAGCAGCAATCATCAACCCGTTCCACGAGATCAAAATCTTGTCATCCTTCTGAGGATGAACCCGCTGCTCCCTGGCAGTAAACAGCTTGGCCTTTAGCTCACTGACCCGCTGCTCCAGTTCTGGCTCGGTCAAGTCATGCTTGTTCCCGTAGGCTTCTAAATTGATATCAATCAGGTTTGGAATGTTGTGACCTTCAAAATTACCGTAAGGTGTGATTCCGTACAAGTCGTTGAAAAAAGAGGCATCCTCATCGCCCAGTACAGCCTTTATCTCAGAGTCGCTCCAGACGTAAAATCTACCCTCTTCTCCTTCAGAATCCGCGTCCTCTGCCGAATAAAAGGCACCTCCTGCATCCGTCATGTCTCTTGCGATATATGTAAAAATTTGTTCAGTGATCTGTCGGTACAGTCTTTTGCCTGTCACCTGCCAAGCTTCTGTATACGTGATGGCCAACAAAGCGTTATCATACAGCATTTTTTCAAAATGTGGCACCAACCATTTCTCGTCCACTGAGTACCTTGAGAATCCCATGCCTACATGGTCGTAGATTCCGCCCCGTGACATCGCATCCAGCGTCTTCTCTACCATTTCCAGTGCCTGCTGGTTCCCCGTATGTTGTGCATATCGCAGCAGAAAAGACAAGTTATGTGGAGAAGGAAACTTCGGTGCTTCTCCGAAGCCACCATATTCATGATCGAAGGTGTGACTGTATTCATGAAAAGCTTTATTCAAGCACTGATCATCCAGTTCTCCGCGATAACCAGCAAGCAAGTCCTGTCGTTCATGCTCGGTAAGTACCTGCTCACTCAGCTCCATCAGCTCATCCGGCTGTTCTTTCCATCGGATTCCCACCTTATCCAGCAACTCCAAAAGTCCGACACGCCCTAACTTCTGCTCCTTGGGCAAATACGTACCCGCAAAAAAAGGCTTCTGATCCGGCGTCATCATAATCGTCAGCGGCCAGCCCCCATGCCCCGTCATCGTCTCACAGATGGACATATAAATATGATCTACGTCCGGACGTTCCTCTCGATCCACTTTAATGGATACGTAATCCTGATTTAATACCTCAGCTACCTCTTGATCCTCAAAAGATTCTCTCTCCATCACATGACACCAATGACAAGTCGAATAGCCAATCGACAAGAAAATTGGCTTGTTATCACTCTTAGCAATTTCAAAAGCCTCATCTGACCAAGGGAACCAGTTTACCGGATTGTAAGCATGTTGTAATAGGTACGGTGATTTTTCCTTGGCTAATCTATTCGGTTTGCTGCTCGTTGACATGGGGCATCACCACTTCCATAGTTGGATTTTATGCTTGGTATTATTTTACCCTAAATGGGTGGTAAAAGTCGGAAGAGTAGAAAAAATATAATGACTCTCAACCGAATCTATCAATAAATTATTTGTTCAGGTCATAAGTAGGTATGAAAAAGCACTGATGGATATTCTCCAACAGTGCTTTGTTTACTGCAATCGTACCTTATTAGCGTTTAGTATTATACTCATTAGAATTTATATCAAATATCTTCAGAGCTTTCAGTAAGGCGTATTCACTTGTTATAGCCCCTTCTTTTGAAAAATGCGCATTTGGAAAAGCGGGAGACATATGATGGTACCCGGGATAGACATGTAATTCCACTAAGACACCATCAAATACCAGTTGTTTAGCAAAAAATAAGGCTTCATCAATGAATAAATCAATGGTACCTATATTTATATAAGTCGGTGGCAACCCGGCCAAAGACTTGGCACGGGCCGGCACATAATATTCACTTACCTCCTCGGAACCCGGTTCAACCCCCAATACAGATTTCCAGCCAAAATAATTGCTTTGTTTTGTCCAAATAAACTCTCCTGCGTATGGATGCTCCGGTGCGATACTTGTGCGGTCATCTAGCATTGGCCTCATTAATCTTAGATGATGGATTTCGAATTCCTTCTGATCACGAATGTACAAAGCTAAGCCAGCCGCCAAACCGCCACCAGCGCTACTGCCCCCGACGGCAACTTTCTCAGTATCTATCCCTAACTCTTCCGCATGTTCAATACACCATTTTAGGCCCGAATAACAATCCTGTAACTGACTTGGCTGTACATGCTCTGGCGCTAGGCGATAGTACACAGATACACAACAGAAGCCATGTTCTGCAGCAAGAGCTGCATTAGCAGGACGATCCACGACTGGACTTCCTAAGACCATCCCGCCTCCATGTATCGAATAATATAGAGGCATCTTATTATGCTTTGATTGTTTGGGCTTAATGATTTCTATTTGAATATCTTGACCATTAAAATAACTTGGCACAACCCTTTTTTCCAATGTAACAGGGAACATCTGCGTTACATCTAATTGTTGCATCATTTGAGATTGGTTTTTACGTGATTCCATTAGTGTAGATTTGGTAAGGTCGGTTGTTGGTATTAAATCAACTGCACTGATAATTTCTGGATCAATCAGATGTATGCTTCTACTTTTTTGCTCCCCCATAAATCTTCCCCACTTTCTTGTTTCAACGATAATGAATCAACACATGTTTCCCTTCATTTTATTCAGAATCGGCACCGTTCCAAATCCGTTGTTGCTGTCGTTTATATTCATATTTTAAAGATTAAAATAAGCTCTATAAATGAAAACAACGAGTTAGAATCATTTTTGACATAAAAATAATAAATGTAAAAATGAAGTACAGCCTTTGAAATAGAAATTGAAATGCAAAAAAGTATTTGGGAATCTAGATGAGGCCAAAATTAAATTCATTGACGCGAGTATAGTACCACGCCACTTTGTAAATTAGGTATTATTTATGTTCACTTAATTGAATATCGATCGAATTCACCAGTGTATCCCCTACTTTTTATGTGAATACACAATTTTCTTAATGGTTTCGGTAGAAAGGAAAAACTCCTTAGCTAATTGCTCGATACTGCTGCGATTTTGAAAAGCATTTCTGATTTCGGTATTTCGCTGTTCAAGCAACCTTCTCCCGCCACTCAAACTGCCCCAATTCATATACTCCGTTTTTGGTTTAGGAATGTACAGAGTCTCTCCTTGAACATATTTTTGAATTTCCGTAATTAGTTTTTGAGGTAAAACTTTTGTAGCATTCGTATATCTCAATTTTGCTCGCTCCTTATTTTGATTCTTTAAAATAAGGTGCAAAGCCAAAAATATTAAAAAAGCTTATTTAGCGTTAAAAAATTGTTTCGCCCCATACAAAGTAACGCTTTCCTAATAATTGGCTTTGCATGAGTGTAAGAAGTCACAGACAATCCCAATAGATTCTCCATCAGTAGGCACCCCCTTTTACTTCGCAAGTATAGCATAACTCTGCTCACCTGATCTTCATTCGTTTACGAGGTGTTGCCGGGATGTTTGTTTGCTCACTCTTGTTATTCGCAAGCTAATGTTTTATATTGACATAAGAGTAGGTCAAAAATAAAAGAGGTGAACGGACAAGATGTCTCCACGAACAAAGGAACAAAACGAAGAGATCCGGCTGCGGCGTCTGGCGCAAATCCGGAAAGCCGCTGCCGATGTGTTTTTGAATAAAGGGCCTTTACTGGAAATCCGCGATGTCGCCGTGCAGGCAGGACTCGGCTATGGCACGGTATACCATTATTACAGCAATAAGGGCGATTTGCTCCACGATCTGCTATGGGACGCATTGGAGCGGGCCGGGGGATGGCTGGAGACCCCGCTTGAGGCTCAACAGGAAGCCCCGCCCGCTTCGGCTTCGGAGAAGACGCCGGCAGGCGGGCATTTCGGCTTGGCTGCGGCGGCGGACACCGGGAACTCGGCTGCCGCGGATTCCCAAAGCGGAAGCCACGAAACGGCCGCTGCCGCAGAGCTTGGCCCCGTCGCCGCCGCCAGCGTCCGGCTGCTGCAGCTTTGGGCGGAGGACCACGCCCTGTACCTGCTGCATAAGTTGGCCGGTGAGGGCTTTGCCTCGCTGCCTGAAGGGCGCTCGGCCCCGCTCTCGGCCGCCTTTCGCCAGGAAGTGCTCGCGCCGCTTGCCGCGCTGCTGGAAACCGATCGTGCGGCGGACGGGACTGCCGCTTCCGGCGGAAACGCGGCGGAGCCGCCGTATCGGCTACAGCGCACGGAAATGCTACTGGCCGCCTTGGTCGGCTGCGCCTCGCTTTCGCTTCGCCGCGGAAAGCTGCACGAGGAGGCCAGAGATATCGTCCGGTTTTTAAAATTATAGAATTAATAAGGAGCGAATAGACAAAGATGATCATTTTAAAATCACCCAGGGAAATCGAAGAGATGAAACCGGCGAGCCAAATCGTTGCGGACTGCTACCGCGAGGTGGTTAAACTGATCGAGCCTGGGATCACCACCCGGGAAATCAATGACTTTGTTGCCAGACATATCACCAAGCTGGGCGGCAAGCAGTTTACAAAAGGATACAACGGTTTCCCTGCCGAAACCTGCATTTCTGTCAACGATGTGGTGGCCCACGGCATTCCTTCGAACCAGGTGCTTATGGACGGCGACTTGCTGAAGCTCGATATCGTCGTGGAATACGGCGGATGGTTCGGCGATTCGTGCTGGTGCTATGCGGTGGGCAATATCCGACCGGAGGCGCAAAAATTAATGAGGGTGACAAAGGAATGCTTGGATCTGGGGATCGCCCGAGCACTCCCCGGAGGACGGCTCGGCGACATAACGTCGGCGATTCAACAGCATGCGGAAGCAAACGGTTTTTCGGTCGTACGCGATCTGCTCGCGCACGGGATCGGGCGGAGCCTGCACGAGGAACCGAGCTACGAGCATATCGGCGTAGCTGGCAAAGGCACTCGGTTAAAGGAAGGCATGGTGTTTACGATTGAACCGATGATCAACGAAGGTACGTTCCGTATCACGATCGACGACGATCAGTGGACGGCGAGAACGGCCGACGGCAAGTTGTCGGCGCAATATGAGCATACGATTGCAGTTACGCAGGACGGTCCACTGATTTTAACGGCCCAGTAAGAATAAAGACGAACAGTCGGCAATGCGTCATTTTAGGAAATAAGTCGCCGACCCGGCCTGCTTGGCCTGACGAAAGTTCATAATGAGAAACGCGAAAAGGCGCTGGTCCCAGACTGGAACCAGCGCTTTTTTACATGGTCTGTATCTTTACCGATTTACGAGAAACCACATTGTTATGCGGTTTTTTATTATGACTTTGGTATCATGTCACGGATTTACACTCTCTCTTGGCTAGCCTATCTTGCATGTATTTTTTTCATTGTAAATCTTGCTATTGGCTGAGCAACCAATAGCTCAATCCAAAATGCTACACCAAAATTTCTAAACCAACTATGAAAGAAGTTCTGAAAAGGTTCTAGGCTTATTTGCTTCGTACCAATCCAAGTTCCTATAATTGTGGTAGGCTACACGAGTCGTGCTAATAATAGTAAAGTATAATCAAGCATAAAACTCATAAAGGAGTATATGAACCACATGAGCAATTTTCTGAGTGAATTTGAGGAAAGATTTAGAGCAGGATTTTTGGAAGATCTCAAAAGCATACTGGAAGAAGTGAAGGATGAAAAAGTTTACGCTTGCGCGTTTGGCACAGACAGCGATTTTGTCACCTTGTTTCTAGCTGTTAATACGGAGGAATCACTTGTTAGACATATCACAAACATGAAAGCCCAAGACCTGTGCAACAGCAAGGAAGATGAAATTTATTACAGATGGGGATTAAGCGAATATCAATATGGCGATACAGCACACCTCAATCATATTAGCAAATTTCTGTATGCAACCGACAATGTGTTGGACTATAAAGATGAAATGATAAAAATTATGGCCAAGGTAGTTAAAGAAACCGACGATGTATTTTTTACTCAATTCGGTCAATCCAAAGAAGATATTATTTTTTTCGTGTCCATGACAGATGATGATATGGCCGAGGAACTGGAAGATCAGTCTGTAATTCAGATGACAAATGCCAAATTAGTTGATGGCTTCTTGCATCGTTATCAATAATACTAAATCATTCTCTTTCACATGGTTCAACTTTTTTTCAATCTCAAACACTCACTTACCAGCTACTTATTTGTAACCTTTTGAAGATAAATACGGCGCTGGAAGATACGTTAAATGGGAAGCAGTGAGATCAACTCCTTGCTTCCCATATGCTTATTTTGCGGTTACATGTTCTTTCAACCACTGTCTATAAAACTGTAGTTGCTCTTTGGTGTGAAAATAATGTTTTCCACGTTCCATCACTTTTAGCTGGCAATGAAATCGGCTTGCAAACGTAGATATGACGTCATATTCACACAAGTCATCTTCAGAGCCATAAAGTATGGCAGTTGGCTTATTCCATGTATCAATTGGATGCGATTTAACATAGCAGTAATAATCCCAATAAAGTGTTTGCCCAATGGGTGTAGATATTTCTTTTTCAACTTTTAATCTATCCTCACTTACACTGAACCATGTCATCATATTTTTGATTATTCTCTCCATATCTAGCACTGGAGAAAGAAACAGACATTGTTTTAGTGGGAGATGATGATAAGCAAGTAAACTAAAATACGCACCCATGCTATAAGCGAAAATACTAATTTCATGCCATTGCTTTTGTGTGTAACGCATGATGATGTCAAGATCATGAACACAATTTTGAACTTTACAGACGTAGGTTTCTTCTTTGCGGTCACCATGTTCAGGCAAATCAAAACTAATGACTTGATACCCTTGTGCCGTTGCTTCTTCTGCAAATATAATGATCACATCATCTGCCTTGTTTGACATATTACCGTGGATAGCTATAAATATCTTATCTGATTCACCACCCCACAAAATTGCCGGGATGCCCTCGATTTTCAATTTTTGCTTTATCATTACTTTATCCTCGCTTAAAACAGCTTGTTGTTGTCTTCCTTATCAAAATATTCTTTGTGATTCTATCCTATGATACTACGATGGTAAGAAAAACTACGCCGCCATCATACTTATGGTATCGAAATTCGCTTGTTTTGCTGAGACGTGACTCCAGAGCAACTTATTATTGACGATACTGATCATAACTTCTGGTTCTAGTACATCCTGGTAGGAAAGCATAACCAAAGTTGCAATATCTCCCATCTGATATGCAGCCGTCAATGCCCTTAGAAAAGTTTTCGATTTTTCACTTTCTGGTAAGGATAATTCGCCTTTTAAGAGTTCCTCCTGAACTGCTCCTAGCGATTTTCGTGCCCGATGAAGTGCAACTTTTACCGCTCCCTCCGTTGTTTCAAGCATGTCGGATGTCTCACGAATCGAATATCCAAACACATCTCGCAGCAAAAAAAACAGTTCTCTGAAGCGCAGATAAATGATTCATTAAGGATTGCAACGCGATCTCGATTTCAAAAGATCCATGATCCGGTACAGTTACCTTCGCTTGTTCCCTATTCAATATTCGAGTGTAGACTGCTTTTCTCCGTATATCATCAATCCAGGTGTTTTTAGCAATCCGCATCAACAGTGCCTTGGGATTTGTATGCTCGAATTTATTTAACTTTCCTAATGCTTTTACCCAAGTGTCCTGCGCCAATTCTTCCGCATCCCAATTTGATTTCGTAAGCGACAGACAGTAACTTTTCAGGACCGCCTGTAATTCATCAAAGTTCTGGATGTCTAGTGTATTGTCTGTCATCTGTACAGAATCTTCTATGTTCATAGGCCTTCTCCTCTACGGTCATCTTCTGCCCTCTGCTAAAGCAAAGCCATTTGCTACCTTCATTGTAAACGAACAAGGGGTTATAGAAGTTACACCATATATGCAAATCATTTTTCCCATTAAAACTCCGTATCTTTTTACGGTCTGGGTTCGTTTACAAGAAGAAATCAACTGAACCAAGAAAATGGGGGTATGAAAAATGAGTGTTTATGTTCCTTATGTTGTGGAGCAAACTGCTCAAGGTGAAAGATCGTACGATATCTATTCCAGATTGTTAAAGGATCGTATTGTGTTTGTAGGGGCAACCATCGATGATCAATTGGCTAACAGTATTATTGCTCAATTGTTGTTCCTGGCGGCAGAAGATCCGGAAAAAGATATTTACATGTATATCAACAGCCCAGGTGGCTCTACTTCCGCAGGATTTGCCATTTATGATACGATGCAGTACATCAAACCCGAGGTGCATACGATATGTACGGGATTTGCTGCTTCGTTTGGCGCGATCCTCTTGCTGGCTGGTGCCAAAGGAAAACGTTCTGCACTGCCGAACAGTGAAATTATGATCCATCAGCCGCACGGCGGCGCACAAGGCCAGGCCAGCGATATTGCGATCAGCGCAAAACGAATTTTATGGACTCGTGAAAAGGCAACCCGTATCACAGCTGAACGGACCGGGCAATCTTTTGAAAAAGTCGAAAAAGATATGGACCGGGATTTTTACATGTCCGCACAGGAGGCACTCGAATATGGTGTTATTGATCAAGTGATAACTTCTTTGTAGAGTATGTTCAAGATTTCAATGATCCGGCAAGAAACTTCAAGAAAACAAACGAGGTGATATCATGTTAGCAAGCTTACAAGGTAAGGAAGTAACTATTCATTTTATAGATGGGACAAATGTATGCGACGGAATATTGGATCAGATTGACGACAAGTTCGTAAAATACCTTACGCAATATCAGACATTTGTTATTCCTATTACATCTATTCGCACCGTATCTATTGACATTAAGGAACGGCAACGCCACAGAGTTGGATTCGCCCCTTGAACCTATTTTCATGGGTGGTAATTTCGTTTTACGGAGGCCCGATATTATGGAAATTTCACAGGGAGTAGAAATGCTTCAGCTAGATTTTCGTGGGCATAGGATTCACCCCATTCTTTTATGGGATCAAGAAATGGCTGTTTTAATAGATACAGGATTCCCTGGACAAATGGAAGATTTACGCGTGGCTATGGAAAAGGTAGGCGTATCGTTCGACAAACTAAAAGCTGTGATTTTGACACATCAGGATGTGGATCATATAGGTTGTCTTCCTGAGATTTTGCAGGAGTGTGGCAACAATATTAAAGCATATGCACATGAGCTGGATAAGCCATATATTCAGGGGGAGATCCCTCTTTTCAAAGATAGTCACCTTGAGAATCCTCCAAAGGGCCAAGTGGATGCTACCTTAATAGACGGTCAGGAGCTGCCGTTTTGCGGAACAATTCGAGTCATCCATACTCCTGGACATACCCCTGGTCATATCAGCCTTTATTTAAAGCAAAGTAAGATTCTCATTGCCGGGGATTCGATGTACAGTGAAAACGGGATTCTCAGAGGAATTCATGCTCCGACCACACCGGATATGAATGCAGCTTGTCTCTCATTGAAAAAGTACTTAGATCTCGACATTGCATCGGTGGTTTGTTATCACGGAGGATTAAGTAATGTAGATATACATGATCAGATATTAGGTCTTACCCAAGAATTATAAAGTTACAGTTTAACAGTATTTACTAAAGAAACGGAGGGTGAGCAACACTGCCAAGCAGGCCACAGGGAGTTAGCATTTAATGAAACGAAGAAGTTCATATAACAAAGATGGATAAACACTAAAAGTATTTCACATAAAAAAATTCAGAGTATTGTTAATGCTGATATTGCATAAATATTTAAATCAATTATGTATAATGTATGGTTTCCCCAAAAGGGGAGACCGCCTTTTTACGAAAGTATTGACCAAAACATGCATAGTGTTAATTTCTCTATTAATCTTCCAAACTATAAATACTTGCCCCCACTTGAACAAGATCAGGAGATACTAACTTACCAATACATATGCCAATATTTTTCCTTTCAGCCATTGAAGTTGAAATTTGAATAGAGCTAACGTTTAATACCGTCTCATTTTGATCTGTATTTTTAATAAGAATTTTATTTCCTATGATTTTTTTTATCTCTGGGTAGGTTAAATGATCCAATTCTTTGTTTGTTCCTACTATGATTGTTCCTTCATCTTTTGACTCAAAAGCCAAACTAACATCCATTATTTTTTTCATTTTAAACGTTGCAACAACAACCACCTACTCTTTTAGATAATGTATTTTTTGTATTTATGCTGAATCCATCTCTCACATTAACCGATCCTCCTAACAATATGTATTTAACAAGAACTTTATGGTAATAGTGATGAAGGGCGTAGTTATGCTAGTTACACAAATGATTTGAGTTGTTATTAGCATACTAAACATCTACTTTAAATAGATTTCATAGCTAAATATTACTATCACGCCCTCCAATCTTTATCAAATAAAAGTTTATCCTTTGAAAGTTGGATTACAGAATGTGTAAACAAAATTTCTTGTGTAGTACTTGAATATTTATTTAATTCATCAATTGAAATGAATGTTTGTTTTCGTTGCTCATCATATAATTCAATAATATTGTCAACCACACTATTTTCAACATTTTTGAATAATACTGAATCATGTATCAAAATAGGTAGTGGTGTTAAGTCAAATATACATATATCTAAAATAAATAAATTTGTATATGCTTTCCCAGTTAAGGTGCTCTCCGTTTATCTGTATGAATTTTCTCATTAATAGAAATAATCTTTTTGTTAATCCGATCCATGACTGTTGTTTGCTTTCACTAAGAACTGTGATTTCATTTTCAATACCTTCGATTTCACTAGCAAACTTTCTCATCTATAAAGAAAGCCCTCTGTCTTACACGTATTTCTCAAGCCTCGTACTGCACCTCTTGTAATAAAAAAAGTAACTCCTAATGTGAGAGCTACTTTAAAAAGCTTAAATGGCATCGCCATTTGTTTCTACGATTCTTGTAAAGATAGTTTATATAATTCACTTACGATTCAATAGTCGTTTTTTCTACGAAGTTTCCATTCTCTTCTCTTTAATAATCATCTTTGCCAACCTTCGTCCCGCTCTCTTAAAGAAAAATTCATCTGCATAGTTATCTGAAACTATCGGAGCAATTTGATTTATGACCCCATTTTTTTGTCATATTCTATTTTCCCCATTGCCTCTTCACTTGGTCCATAATTATATACAACTCTTTCTTCATCTTCATATTCTTTTAGCATGATTATATATACGGCCATTATTCTCTCTCCTCATAGATCTTTCCCCAATTCCATGGTCTTCCAGATTCTATAGTTTTATCATGTGCTGTTCTATAATTCGTATGGAATATGCCTTCAAACCTCGATTCAAAAAGCTCATGATGTAGTAATTGTACATCAGAATCCACGTATTTCCCATCTACTAACCTCTCCCAAGCTTGTGATAATTCAAAGTCAGGGTCAAATTTCCCGACTCCATGATCCTTAGTGTGGGTATTGTTAAAAACATGGTCTTTAATTCTCTGAATTCTTTCTGAAAAACCAGTATTTTTAGCAATGGCTTCTACGTCTTGATTTCCTAAGTTCCTAAATTTTCCATATAACTCCTCTGCAATAGCTTCTTCTCTAAAAAATTGCTCTGGAGGAATATTACGAGCACCAGTTTCAGCATAATTAAAATCGTTTGATTTTATATTAGAAGAGCGCTGTTCGCTTTCTTTTAAAATATTGACTTTACTAAGAGTTGATTCATACTTAACAGAACCCTCCAAAATATTTTTGGGCTTGATTAGCGCTTTGGTCGACGTAGAACCTATCATCAATCCTGCTGTACCAAACAAATTTGCCATATGTTCCTTTGACCATGCATTGGTAGGATTGAATGCACCCTGAATCATGCCCGTTACTCCAAATGTACCGAAATTGAGCATGTCATTCCATGAATCGTTTTGTTTGGCTGCTCGTTCCATATACCCTTGATACATTCCTTTGGGTATACCGTACGTCATGTAATCCATGAAGCTCCAGAAAGAATCAAATTATAAGACTGAATCCCTATGACCTCTGACTTATATTTATAAATGCTTCTCTTATACTGTCCACTCCTAAAATACATCTTACTTAAGTTATATGATTCACCTTATAAAAATAAGCCGATACATTGAAAGCTCGATCTCCTAGTTTCGATAGTTTATCCCATCAATTATTTCAATTATCGTCAAAGCCCTGCTTTGTACCCTGAAATATAAACTGAGACAGATAATATAGAAACCAAAACATCATATAAATCGGATAGTTCTTCAATTAATTCGTAGTCCTGTTCCGACAATCTCACTCTCAATAGAAGCAGATATTTTCTGATGGACTAGCTCAAGCTCAGGGTTTTTAGGCTTGGTCCGTTGGCTTAGGTACCATTTTCCATAGTATAAATCCTCCAAGATACTCATATATTCATCTTCTTCTCCCTTTTAAATAAGATTTTGTGTAAATTTCAGAATCGTAGATGCATTTTGTTCCCTGAAAATAGAATATCCCATTGTAATGTCACTAATGATTTTTTAGCGAATATTTCACTAGAAACCATTAAAAAACCCTATCCCGTAGGATAGAGCTCTACGTTTCTAATGACAACTTTGAAAAGTTGCATTTTCTACTCTAATTTATCTGATCTAATTGTTCGCTGATTAGACTAATTTGGCATCGAAGTGTGTTTTGAAATTGAATCGATAATCAAATCCCAGTCGTCATAGTGAATCTCATGTCCGGCACCTTCCAATGCCAGTAAAAACGCACGCGGAATTTCGTTAGCAAGATGTATTCCATGTTCATAAGGGATAATCGGATCTTCAGTACCGTGTATAACCAGTGTAGGAACGTTTATTTCCCCTGTCCTGGCCAAATAGGATTCTCCACCTGACAGCATTGCGTGATTATTCATACTAGCCATATTATTGCTTCTTTTCCATTCTTCTTTTGCCAGTTGATACACCTTATTCTCATCGAAGGAATGCTTTGAACCTACTAGAATTCTTGATCTACCTACCACAAAATCAACCACCGATTGTTCGTTCGTCCAATCTATTGCTTCCATATTCGAGAAATAGTCCATAACCTTTTCCTCCATCGGTGGAAGATCGAAAGCAAAATTGGACGTGGCTAAAAGAGTCACCGTTAATACTCTGTCTGGATGTCGTAGAGCTATCATCTGAGTCAGCATTCCGCCCATAGACATCCCTACGATATGCGCTTGTTCAATCTTATAAGCATCCAAAACTCGAATCGCATCATCTGCCATGTCTTCAAAAGTATAGTCTGGTTGACCCGGTTCATAAGTTGTAGAACGTCCGACATCTCGGTTATCATAACGAACGACAAACCGACCTGTATCAGCTAAACGCCGGCAAAATTCTTCCTCCCACCAGATCAGTGAGGATTGAGCGCCCATAATCAATAATATTGCTGGGTGAACTCGCTCGCCGAAACTCTCACTACAGATTTCTATTCCATCGCTTTTTATAAGTAGTTCATTCATGTAGAATTCCTCCCTTCAATGATATATAACAAAAAAACACCGAATATTACCTTCATCACTTATCCTCATTAAGTACTTCCAGTGTCTCTGCCTTAGACAGACAGGAATTACCGATCTAATCGGTCGCTAGTTTAAGATATTTTGTTGCAAGAAATTTAGAAAATCTCTTTGCATAGAGCCAAGCGTAAGAATTTTTTTGATTATCCTGAACCTACTGTGCTGGCCTTTGATTTTAAATGACCATATTGCAGAAGACAGGTGTCCAGAATGATATTTTTGTTCTTGTAAATCAGCTATTTCATATTCAACTTTTTGTACTACTTTTGTGGAAAATAGATTGAGGAAAAGGATAATAATCCTATCATTATTTAAGAGTAATATGGCTCGACTTGTATAAGCCGAAAAGCTCTGTGGAGTTGAATAGCAGATGAGCATGTCAGATTCTCTATGAGGTTCTGCTAGCTTGTCGATCAATTTTTTTGTAATGAATAGCATGATCAAATACCTCTCTATTTGGATGTTTAAATGAATTGACAGTAAAGAATATCCGTCAAAAATATTATACTACACAAGTAAACTATTCCAAAAAAGGATAGTCATCTGTAGCCTGTTTGAATAATTAATCATGGATTATTGTGGTATTATTTCGGATTATTGTTAATACTACGAATCTGAGGAGGGTAGCAATGAAGTTACATACCAAATTTTCAAGACAATTATGCCGGAATATCGAGCTCATTTGTGACTTCATGGGTAATAGTTCGGATTTTGTTGTTCGTGAAATCACAGCTGGTCATAAACACGCCGCTCTTTTTTATTTGGACGGAATGACTGACATGCAAAAGGTACAGGACAATGTGATCCGTCCGTTGCATGATCGTGTCTCCTCTGACGAGATCACTTTACCGTTATTGAAAAACGCAATTTTGGACATTGGTGAAGCAAGCTTTACTCAAAACTTTGAAGATGCCTTGGAACAGATCCTCTCAGGTGGTCTTCTCCTCCTCCTAGACGATATGGATGAAGGATTGGTCATTTCTTTGCCTGGATGGGAAGAACGCAGCATTTCGGACTCGAAGACGCAGCCAGTGGTCCGCAAGAAGCGTTTACAGAAACTTTACGTACGAATACGACTATGGTTCGCCGAAGGGTGAAGGATACAAGAGTACGTCTAACTACCATGAAAGTTGGTGAAAAAACTAGGACCGATATATCCGTCATGTATTTACATGGGGTCGCTGACCCAAAAAAGGTGCAGGACATGATATCCAAGTTAAAGAACATGCATGTAGAAGGCGTGCTTGAAAGCGAATATTTGGAAAGAATGTCTCCATGATAAACAACTCACGATATTTCCGCTCTTTTACAATTCAGATCGCCCAGACTCTATTGCAGCAGGAATTATGGAGGGGAAAATAGCGATATTTGTGGATGGATCTCCCTTCGCCATTCTTGCACCTGCGGTGTTTGCAGATTTCCTTCAATCGGCAGAAGATTATTATCAATCCTTTGTTTACAGCAGTATCATTCGAATATTAAGGTACATCTGCCTGGCAATCTGTATGTTGGCTCCGGCCATTTATGTCGCATTAACGACATTCCATCAGGATATGATTCCAACCGTTTTATTATTAAGCTTATCCGCGCAACGTGAAGGAGTACCGTTTCCCGCATTTGTTGAGGCGATGATCATGGAAGTGGTTTTTGAAATTCTGAGGGAGGCAGGTCTTCGTATGCCACGGACGGTTGGTCAAGCCGTTTCTATTGTCGGGTCCATCGTGATCGGTCAGGCAGCTGTAGAAGCAAACATCGTTTCGGCTGTTATGGTCATTGTTGTTGCAATAACGGCCATTTCCAGCTTTGTCATTCCCTCGTACACCTTTGCCATTCCAATCCGGATATTACGTTTCGCCTTCATAGGCATAGCCGCTATGTTTGGTGTGTACGGGTTGACTGTTGGTATTCTTATGCTCTTTGTACATCTGAATGGGCTTCATTCATTCGGTGTACCGTATTTGAGCCCCTTTGCCAATTACAAATCGTCGGAGCAGAGGGACGCAATATTGCGTTTTCCATATAGGACAAAAAAACATCGCAAAAACTAAAGGAGTAGACCATCATGAATTCGTATCGATCCACCATTTTATTACTGTTTATGTGCATCTGGCTAATGGTGTTTCTTACGGGTTGTTGGAATAGTAAGGAATTGAGCGCAATTTCCGTCGTGATGGCTCTGGGCATTGATGCTGTTGATGACCAATATGAAGTCAGTTTACAGGTGGTTGACCCATCGAAAATGTCTCAGAATTCCCCCACGGAACGGACGCCAACGATCGTTTTTTCCAAACGCGCCGATACCATATTTGAGGCTATTCGAAAATTAACAACGGAATCGTCCCGCAAAATGTATATGTCTCACTTAAAGTTTGTCATTTTTGATGAGAAAACCGCAAAAAAAGGAATCAAGGAGCCGCTGGACTTTCTATTCCGTGATCATGAAGTTCGGCCTGATTTCTATTTGGCCGTTGTCAGAGAAAACTCGGCAAAGGAAGCCGTTACTTTTGTAGCTCCAACCGAGGTTTTGCCTGCAATGGATATGTATAAAGCATTAAAGATTTCTGAAAAAGCATGGGCTCCAACTTCCGCGGTCAATGTAAAAGATCTTTTGCAGAAATTTACGGAGGATGGCATTGAACCAGTTCTCACCGGTATTCGACTGACAAACGTAGAAAAAGGTCTGACTATTGATAATGTGACAAAGTCGCCTCAACATGTTAAATATTTTTTCACTGGAATTGGTGTTTTCAAGGGCGATCGACTTATCGATTGGATGGATGATTCACAAAGTAAAGCATTTACCTATATATCCAACCGTGTTTCCAGTACCGTAGCTTCCATCGATTGTCCGAATTCCAAAGGAAAATTTGTTGTTGAAGTAATCCGTTCCAAAGTAAAAATACATCCAGAAATAATAGACCATGAGCCGCGTATTTCTCTTATTGTGGATACAGAATCCAATATCGGAACAATCTCGTGCAATGCCAACCCTAAGAATGAAGAGACATTTAGAGATCTTCAAGAATCAGCTAAAGAGCATCTGCAACAGTCTTTGAAGAAAGGCATTTCGCACGCACAACAAATCGGTTCCGATATATTCGGGTTTGGAGAAGCTTTTCACCGCAAATTCCCGCGTGAATGGCATAGATGGAAAGAGGATTGGCCACAAAAATTCCAAACACTTAAAGTGGATATTCAGCTCAATTATCGTTTAGTTCGGTTCGGAGACATTACTAGTCCAATTGATATGGGAATACACAATCAGGAGTGAATGCATATGCTTTATGTGATTCTCGTAACTTCCATTTTAACATCGTTGTATGAGTTTAAAAAATTTAAAGAGAAACAATATGTACGTGAAATTGTATTCAGCTCAATATTGTTGATTATAGGCGTTATATTGATTATCCTACGGATCGTCAGCATTAAACTGCCGACTCCACTAACGGGCATTCAAATCCTATTTCAACCGATAAGTCGGTTACTTACAGAAATGTTATCTTAAGGAGGTATTAGGGTGAATTCCAACTTGACCGTTCGGCAAGCTATTATGTGGTTTGCATTATATCAAATAGGAAGCGCATATCTGGTACTCCCAGCGGCAATTACCGCTGCCGCTAAACAAGATGCCTGGCTCTCCATCCCAGTCTCCTTAGGGTTTCATCTGTTATTGATACCTTTATATACCTCCATCGCTAGGCAAATACAGGGGAAATCTTTCGTAGAGCATCTCCGTTGCCTCTTCGGTCCCTTGGGCGGAACGATCAGTATCGTTTTCATTTTTTTCTTTCCCTTTCTTGTGTTCATCATGACGCTTCGAAATCTAGGCGACTTTATCACGATAGCTATTATGCCTGAAACTCCCCCGACGCCATATATTTCATCATGCTTATAGTCATTTATTTCGCCGTTCGATCAGGCCCAGCTGTAATTGGCCGTTGTGCGGAAATCCTGTTTTTTTTCCTTCTTGTTCTGTATCTTTTAGTCAGGATTACCCTTCTTCCTGAGAGCAAAATAGATAATGTGCTCCCTATTTTTGAGTATGGTTTGAACCCTATCGTTCTCGCTTCGTTCAATTTGTTTGCCTTTCCCTATCTTGAGGCATTTCTGTATCTTTTTTTTGCACAGTACATCCCTGATCCAAAAAAGTGGAGAAAGACAGTGATAACATCTGCTTTGATTAGCGGCGGCATGTATTTTCTCATGGTTCTACAAATAATCGCCGTGATGAGTGAAGGTGTTGTATCTAATTTGACATTTCCTACTTTTTTTATTAACCGAACAATCAGTAGCGGAGAGTTTCTTCAACGGTTTGAAATTTTCGTTGCAGTGTTCTGGTTTGTCACTATTTTTTTCCGACTCGCACTGCTTTTATATGTTTCAGCACAAGGGCTTGCAGATGCTTTTCGCCTTCGAAACGCTAACTCTCTCTTAGTTCCTTTGATCCTAATCGCAATAGCAATGGTTCATTCTATTTGGCCAAACATGCAATTTATAAACAAGTTTTTTTCAGTATGGCCTTTTTACGCCATGATTTTCGGTATTGTGTTTCCTATTGTGCTATGGCTGGTGGGTAAGTTAGGCGGCTCGTTGAAATTACGTAAAAAGTATCACTAAGTTGCGTAGGCCGTATGAACATATTGCCTTCAAATAAACTTTTGTTGTACTCATTATTGCAATTTAGCGAGAAGTAGCTCCAGTTCCTCCTTCTCAAGATGTCTCCATTGTCCACGCTCCAGATGATCCAATGTAATATTCATAATTCGAACACGCTCCAGCTTAAGCACCCTGTAGCCCAAAGCCTTGCACATTCTACGAATTTGCAGGTTTAGACCCTGTGTCAAAATAATACGGAACTCGTATTCGCTTATACGATCAACCTTGCACGGTTTGGTAATGACGTTCAATATTTCAACGCCACGAGACATGGTCTGTGTAAATTCATCTGTAACAGGTTTGTCTACAGTCACCACATATTCCTTCTCATGACCATGCTCGGAACGCATCATTTGATTAACAATGCTTCCATCGTTCGTTAATAAAATGAGCCCTTCTGACGCCTTATCCAGCCTGCCAATGGCAAAAATACGTGAAGGATAATTGACATAACGAATAATATTGCCCTCCACTTGCTCCGCTGCCGTACATACAATGCCGATAGGCTTATTTAATGCCAAATATACGGGTTCACTATGATTAATCGGAATAGGCTTCCCATCAATCAACACGATATCCAGTGGCTCTACTTCCGCGCCCGCTTCACATACGCTGCCATTAATTGTAATTCGCCCTGCTGCAATCAGCCTGTTCGTTTCCCGACGTGAGCAGAATCCTGTCTCACTAATGTACTTGTTAATTCGCATGATTCACCTATTTTACGTTGTAGTATGAGAAATATGGATCAATACAGGCGGTACGTCTTTAATCCACTAAAAAAACATCTGATTATGCGTACGTAATCAGATGTTAGCCTTTTAAAAACAACCCTATACATGCTCGGCCTACTTACTTCTGCCGCCTCTGTTACCAATTGGCTTGGCAGCGCCGCCTTTTGCAGCTCCTGCCGCTGTATTTCCTGGTGCACCGGTAGCAGCGCTTTTTCTCTTTACAGGCTTCGCCGTTTTGTTCCAGCGTGTCCAGCCTTTACTTCCCGTACCTCTGCCGGTTCCGCCACCCTTACTTTTTCCACCCATATAATCACTCCATGACTAGTCGTTCAGATTTAACTAAGCTATCATACCATTACTTTGATCATAATGCCCATTTGTTTTAAAAATTGAACATGTTAAGCCGCAAATACTTTTGTAAAATGGATCTTATTGTATTTTTGTTTGTTTGCAGGTAAATAATGAAATGAGATTGTATAGTATGGAAAAATAATGATCCTTAAAGGAGTGAAACACATGTCAGTTGATGTTTATCTTAACTTTAATGGAAACTGTCGCGAGGCAGCAGAATTTTACGCAGAGGCATTTGGGACTGAGAAACCAAAGATCATGACGTTCGGTGAAGCACCGCCCAACCCCGATTATCCTCTACCAGAAGAAGCCAAAAATTTGGTCATGCATACGCGGCTTCAAATTGATGGTAGTAATGTGATGTTTTCAGACGTTTTTCCTGGTATGCCTTTTGTTGCGGGAAACAACATCAGCCTCGCCATCGTCAATAAGGACGAAGAGAAAATTCGATCGTACTTTCATAAGTTAAAAGAAGGCGGGACCGTAAACATGGAACTTCAAGAAACATTCTGGAGCAAATGTTACGGCAGCCTCAAGGATAGGTTCGGAATTGAATGGCAATTAAGTTATGACAACGGAATGACCGACAGTTAGCCTTTTATATTGTCTTACGGACAGTTAAGCCCTCACAAGCTATCTGATTGAATACTTTGTGAGGGCTTAATATCAGTCGCAGCCTTGGAATTCTTCTAAAACCTTGAATTTGTCTCCATGGATCTTATCCAGGTGATCCTCTCCCCAATAGCATAAATGATCTAGCGCGGGTTTTAATCCCCAGCCGTAGTGCGTTAACTCATACTCCACTTTAGGTGGGATTTCATTAAAAACCTTTCGTGTAACAACCCCATCCTTTTCCAGACTTCTGAGCTGAGTGGTCAGCATTTTTTGAGTAATACCGGGCATTAACCTACGAAACTCAGACGATCGTTTCCGTCCTGTCATCAGATGGTAGATAATTAAAGGCTTCCATTTTCCTCCCATTACCTCTAAAGCTGCTTCCACTCCAACTTGATACTTCTTTTGAACCCTATTTTTGGTCGGTTCATTCATTCCTTAATCCTCCTTTAGAAGGCTACGTTTGCTCAGAACAACCCATCACTTCAATTCGTGACCCAGGTCAGTTTAGGTAATCTACCTAGGGCACTTCCATGTTCCTATGGCACCTGTATCATCCTATAGAACGTAAAAGTGCGTACTTCCAGATTATTTTCCTACTGTTTATAATAGCAGCAAGCATTGAGCATGCCTAGAAGTTAGCCTATTAAGAAAGGTAGTGAAAACATGAAAGTACTCGTCGTTGTTTCACATCCGAGAAAAGATTCCTTGACCTTTAAGGTTGCCGGTCGTTTCGTACAAGGTCTTGCCGATGCAGGCCACGATTATGAGATATTGGATTTGCATGGGATCGGTTTTGATCCTGTTTTAAAAGGAGTAGATGAACCGGATTGGTCCGTTGAGGAACAGTCCTTTTCCCCTGAAGTAGAAATGGAAATAAAGCGGATGAAGGAGCATGACGCGTTGGCATTTATTTTTCCACTTTGGTGGTGGCATTTGCCAGCTATGCTGAAGGGTTATATTGATCGTGTATGGAACAATGGGTTTGCGTACGGTTCGAATAACCTTCATCATCAGCATATCTTATGGATTGGCTTGGCCGGCGTTTCGAAAGAACAGCTGAAAAAGCGCAACTATGATGAAATGATTACTCATTTGCTGAATGTGGGTATTGCAGATTATTGCGGTGTTTCCAATTCCAAGGTTGAATTCTTAGATGAGACACTGGGTTCAAATTCCGGTCATTATGAAATACTGCTGGACCAAGCTTATCGCTTGGGTTTAAATTATGCCAAAGATTAGGTTTAATTACAAGACGCTAACCCAGCCATATTTTCCATGGACATGGGTTAGGGTCTTTCATTGATCTACATTTAATTGGCCTTTGACAACAAATAGAGGAAATAAGGGGTAACCAGGATAGTAATTATGATTCCGGTTGGAATATCAGCACCAAAACTGATTGTCCGTGTAAGTGTGTCAGCAATTAATATGACCAGTGCACCAACCAATGCAGTGGTAGGTAATAGTAGCTTATGATTGGGACCTACCAGCCTGCGAGCCAGATGGGGACTAACCATTCCCACAAAAAAGAAATTTCCACCAAGTGCCACGCTACCAGAAGCCAGAGCCACTGCTGCGATCGTCAAGCCGATAAATTCTCTTTTAATGGCTACGCCGAGCCCCGATGCTGTCTGATTTCCCAAATTGAGCGTATTGAGTGTGTTAGACCTGTAAAAAACGTAAAGGCAGATAATCAGCACCCAGGGGAGCAACACCATTATATAGCTCCAGTCGTCCCCCCACAGGTCTCCAGCCTGCCAACGCAGAGCAAAATCATACTGTTGCTTGTCTAGTCGGAGCGTCAGTATCAGCGACAATGCGCTGTAGCCACTCCCCATAGCAACACCCGTTAAAATTATGCCTGTAGGCGAAATGTCTCTTTCCCGCCTGAAAGCAAACATAAAAATCAAGAAAGCTGCCGTTAGTCCGCCTGCAAAAGCCAGCCCTGGAAGAATAATAGGCGATAGTAATCCCTCACTAGCGAACAGCGTAATATACAAAAGCACAAATAACCCTGAGCCCGAGCTGATACCTAGTGTCCCCGGACTGGCCATGTCGTTTTTGAGCAAGCTTTGCATAATACAACCCGATATCCCCATGCCAATACCCACTAATACGGAAAGCACAATACGTGGCAGTCGAAATTCAAATACGATCAGGTTCTGCTTATTCGTTCCTTCGCCGATGATGACCTTGAAAACTTCGAGTGGGGACAGATTCATTTTCCCGACATTCATGCTAAGTACAGCAACCAGCAGTGTCAACATGGTTAACAGTAAAATAATGCTTATACCCCTGCTATTGCGGGACAGCTTCAACTAAACTCCCTCCTTTGCTTGCGCACAAGGTAGAGAAAATAGGGTACTCCGACCAAAGCAAAAATAATGCCCAGCGGCGTTTCATGAGGGCGATTAATCATACGACCCAGCAAATCTGCTGCCAGTAGAAAGACTGCGCCATACAGCGCTGAGGCGGGAATAATATATCGATAATCTGTACCGACCAGATATCGCATAATATGTGGCACGATCAAACCTACAAAGCCAACAGGACCGACAACAATAACCGATAGCCCCGTTAGAATTAATACGATTAGGGTTGAAAATAGCTTAATTCTATTCGCACGAATTCCCAAGCCTGACGCCACCTCCTCTCCAAAGCTCAAGATCGTAATGGAGGGAGAAAGGGCGATAGCACAGACCAAGCCCACTACAAATAGTGGTGAAATGAAAGCCAGTTCACTCCACTTGGCACTAGCAGTACCACCAGCAGACCAATAATCAAGTGCTTGACCAATCTCATACTTAATAGCAAGAAAAGTGCTAAACGCACCAAAGAGCATGGAAATGGACATTCCTGCTAGCACTAAGCGCTGAGGAGTCATTCCCCGCTTGCCTATAGATGCGATGTAGTACGTAATTCCTGTCGTGATTGCTGCACCTAAACAAGAATACAGCATGGTCTCTCCGTAGGTGCGACCTGGTAAAAAGACCATACATAGCGCAATAGCAAATGTCGAGCCTGAGCTTATACCGATGAGTCCCGAGTCGGCCAATGGATTGCGAGTGGTTCCCTGCATAATAGCCCCGCACACAGCCAAGCTGCACCCTACAATGATGTCTGCCACAGTGCGTGGAAAACGCAAAGTATGAATGATTTGGTGTTCCGTAATATTGGGATCAAATTGAAATACAGCCCCCCACGCCAGCTTCAAGCTCATCTCCGCAGCACCAAAGGTGATGGATGCTGCGGAAACTACCAAGAGCAGGAACACGCCCACGATCATGTAGCTTACAAAATGAAATATTCCTTTTTTATTTCGCTCTTTGTGAGTAGACATCGATTACACCCTTAGTTGGTCAATTATGCATCGTTACTTCGTCTGTTCCAGTAATTTACCAATAATATAATCTAGCTGTCCTGTCATACTAGCAACGTCTGAATAATAGAAAAGTCCTGCATATTTCGCTGGAATTTCGATAATGTGCCCATTTTTGACGACTGGAATACTGCTCCAGATTTTGGTCTTCGCATATTCGGATTCTTTGCCTTCCTGCTTAAACCACAGTACATAATCCCCAAAGTATTCAGCAGCTACCTCATAGGATAAAGAGCCTCGACTCTCTCCGGAATTTTTAATCAATGTATTGAGCTTTTCCGGTTTGTGAAGTCCTAGAAAATCGTAAAGCAACGTTCCTCCCCGTGAGCCTGTTTCATAATATATTCCGTAGGATCCACTGCCCCAGTCCTCGAAAATGCTAAATGTTTTGTCCTTGAATATATCGGAATTAAGTTTTTCTTTGGCCTCACTCAGCTTGCTTTCAAACTGTGAAATCACTTTATCCGCTTCTGCTTCATGTCCTGTGGCCTGACCAAGGAATTTCAACCGTTCCACAGACGTCATTTTACCCTCAGGTATTACAAGAACAGGCGCAATTTTGGACAACTTATCATAATCCTTTGTGTCATATGTAATGATGAGATCAGGATCGTATTTCATAATTTCCTCGGTCTCCCACTTTTCAATAACAGGAATCCCATTAAACTTATCGTAAAAAGGCATAGTTTCTTGTTTCCAACCAAATACCGCAGCCGGCTTGATTCCCAGCGTGAATACATCGCCAATATACCAGTTGACCACTACCCGTTGGGGATTAGCGGGCACCTTTACATCTCCTTTTATCGTAGAGACTGTACGTGTACCAGACTCACCGCCTGCCTCTTCTTTCGTGGAAGATGCAGGTTGAGCAGATGAATCTGAGGAACTTCCAGCATTTCCACATCCTGAAATAACGAAGATCATTACGAATAATGCACATAAAATCATGTAAGATTTCTTGCTCATCATATGATGCATGTTATAAATTCTCCTTTGAAATATAGTAATTGCAGAGCATACTTAAAAATAGTGATATTGATAATCATTATCACTAATATAAAATTGTAAATTTCTGCTTCATGATTGTCAACTGTTTCTTTAAGTTTTATTTACTTTAATGGGTTTTCCAACGTTGCCCTTCTATTCGCTTCATGCCATTCCTGATAGATTCCTCCAATTTCATAAAATGCGTTATTCATTGCTGTTGTCAGCTCCTTCATGATCTCCTTGGTATATTTTAGATGAGTATTTTGGTTATCTACTTTATATTTGCGAAGCAGATTTAGATGAGAAATGATATGAATTGTATCTTCGATGATCCAATACATCACATCCTCTACATCTTGAGTAAGCTTATTCAGCATCTGTACGCCTCTTTCGTACATCTGTAGCGTATACCCCTGTTTGCCAACTTTCACATACGGACTCAGATCATCATAAAAATCCGTACGAAAAGGTCGTCTTACATATTGCTCATATTGTTCTTCGTACATCGAAGTTTGTTCGAGCAGCTTAATGGTCATCACTATGATTTCTTGTTCTCTGTATATTTTTTTCATCAGATTTCCCCATCCTTTTCTCTACTAAAATTTAGGTCATAATCATATTAGGTCATAAGTGATGCAATAAAATACTAAACTATTTTTTTACCAACCATTAACAATTCCTTTGGCTGCAATCGATAAATAGAATAGAGGAGATTCTCCTCAATATTTCAAACTGGCCGTTTGGGAATTCACCTATAAGATTAAGAAACAATCATAAAACACTATAAATAGACCGTCACTCTCAGGAGCGGCGGTCTTCACATTTTACTACTCAGGTGAACGAGGTAGATACCATTTTGGTATAACCGTTTGAAAGTAATCATACCCCTCCAAAACCTCTTCAGCTCGTTGCACCATATCGTCTACCTCTTCTTTGCCAAATGGAATGGCCCAGTGAATCGATGAAATCTGATTGCTTGCAATATACAGTGCCATTAACCTAAAAAATAAATCCGGCACATCGTTATTGAAATAACCGTGAATACGACCAGAAGCAAATAATGGGCTTAATCCCGCACACCAGGTGATACGATTGAATTCCTCCCAGGGATCGCCATAATCCAGTCTATTAAAATCAATGATACCCAGTTCACCAGATGAGGTAATCACCATATTGCCCACATGATAATCCCCATGCTGAAATGTCTGGGGGCGATTTTCTAATAGATGACGGTTTTGCTCAATAAAACTTATCGTTTGATCTGCTCCTTTTAAAGCAATACCGCATGACTTATAGTTTCTGATATATCTGTTGATTTTGGCATTATAATGTTCAGCCCATGGGACGCGATCTTGCTCCGCGTAAATCTCATGCAACTTAGCCAATACCTTTCCAGCTTGAACTCCAAGTTGGTACTGCTGTTCTGCATTTAATGTGGGGATAACTCCTTCAGCATCCTCCCCGTTGACCCAGGTAAATAAAGAGTATACCGACTGTCCGTTGTTGCACAATCCAAAACCAAGCGGACGGGACATTAGAACATTATCTATATGATCCAGCTTTTTTACGGATTCAAATTCTCGCTGTTTCTTGTCATATTGGGTGATATTCGAAATTCTCAGCAGCAAATCTCTACCGTCAGTGGTTTGAATAAAATATTTGCTGTCACTGGACCAGCCTTTATGAATTTCTTGCACGTTCCTCCATGCGCTGGCACCTGGAATTTCACTCAAAAATTGACTCACGCTCGCATCCCCCCACGCTAATAGCCTTGTTATACCTTCCATAGTTTACCTTTAAAATGACAAAGGAATCAATCTTCTTGCCAGCATAAATCCAAATAAAAAAGGCTGAAAAGACAAACTGTCTCTTCAACCTGAATATAAAGTGAGTTGTTGGTCATAAATACCTATCACCTATACCCTCAATTTAGTAAGAATAGGAGAACTCATTTTTAAATTCGTCTACCCGTTGAATGGTTTTCAAAATATTCCGACCTTCACGGGTGCCATCAATAATACGACGCGCTTGTTTGCTGTCTCCGATATTTACAACTTCTACCTGATGCTCTTTTCCATATTGAAGCAAGCTATCCATCAGTGGAGTGTATGAACGCATACCCAAACATACGAACCCTAGATCAAAAGGAATCTCAAACTCCTGTTCTCCATGCTTTACTTTGAAGCGGTCGCTGCACACTTCTGTCAAAGCCGTCTCTGTATGGACATTTACTCCCCTTTCCTCCACCATTTTCATCATTGAAATGCGGGTAATCATATCCAGATCCTTGCCCAATAAAGGCATCATCTCAATGATAGAAACTTTTTGAGCCCCGCGTTCCGCATAATATTCTACAACATCCAGTCCCACGGCTCCACCACCCACTACAGCAATACGTTTGCCTTCAAACTCTTGAAAGTTCTCCATGTTGTTCAACAGGTCAAAGATGGAAAATACTTTTGTACCCGGTTTGCCTAGTTGATCGTGTAGACCTGCAATGGGTGGAAGCAGTGGCTTGGCCCCTGTTGCATTGACAATAATATCAGGATTCAGAGCACTAATCATCGACATATCTGCTCTTGTACCCGTGACAATGTTCAGATTGGTTAACTGCTTGGTGCGCTGAATCAGATAATCTGGGAAATCATTGATGCGCGTTTTGTCTGGTAAGCAAGCAATATCACGCGCGAGGCCACCCAGTTCTGGCCTTTCTTCGAAGAGGGTTACTTTGCAGCCTACCTCAGCCGCTGTACAGGCAGCTTCCATCCCCGCTGTGCCCCCACCGATCACAACGACTTGAACACTGTTTCTAACTCGTTGTTTCCTGTATTCAGCTTCCTTGAACAGATCCGGATTAACCGTACAGCAAATTGGTTTACTTTTGGAGATACGGTGATCGGCACAACCAATGTTGCAGGAGATGCATTTTCTAAGCAAATGCTCGTAGCCGTTTTGCACTTTAAGCACCCAGTTCGGTTCTGCGATCAAACCTCTGCCCATTGCCAGAAGATCAGCGTCACCTCTTGCCAAAATATCCTGAGCAGCCTGTGGGCTCCGTATATTACCCGAGGTCATCGTGACCTTTCCGAATTTTTCTTTTACCGCTTTGGCCATATATGAGCGCCAACCATCAGGCAGGTTCATCCCGTCAATCTGGAACTGGATGGAATCATTTAGAGCTGCGGAAACGTTCAAAATATCTACCTCATCATTGAGATACTCCAGTAACTCCAGTGTATCTTCCAAGGTGTTCCCACCTTCTGTGAACTCCTCCGCACTAAAACGTAAGCAAATGGGGAAAAATGGACCCACCACTGAACGAATTTCATCAATGACTAATCTGGCAAAACGAGTACGGTTTTCTGCGCTGCCGCCAAATTCATCCGTACGTTTATTATACACTGGCGAAAGAAACTGACTCAGCAAGTAGGAATGTCCTGCGTGAATTTCAACACAGTCAAACCCAGCTCGTTGCGCTCTTCCCGCTGCTTCGCCGTATTTACGCACAATGGCATAAATTTCTTCTTTTTGCAGAGGTCTTGGGATCGCTCCACCCTTTTTAGAAGGAATATTCGAAGCGGATACGGGTTGAACTCCGTTCAGTCGTCCCGCATAAGCCGAAGCACCCGCATGGTTAATTTGTACAGAAACACATGCCCCATAAGAGTGCAGGGCTTCTGTTAATCTAAACAGTCCAGGAATAAACTGATCATTATCCATCCGCAGCTGGGTTGTCCCGTTCGTTCCCATGGGGAAATCCAGACAAACATTTTCTACTGTGATCAGGCCAGTCCCCCCTTTAGCCCGTTGCACGTAATAGTCAATATGATCCTGAACAAAGCTTCCATCCATGGCAGCAAAGTTGGTTCCCATTGGGGGCATTACAATCCGATTCTTCAAGGTCATGCGCCGTATGGTCAGAGGTTCAAATATCGCAGGATAGTAGTTCATTGTTCTTCCTCCTTGCAGGTTTGCAAATTTCATTTTCAAGTTTCATTAAATAACTCATATATGTGATTTTTTTCACTTTAAAGGATATCGAAGTTTTATTGATTACGATCATTCCTTATGATTTGATTTTATATCATTCAATCTATAAATTCTAATGCTATTTTATGTACTGAATCATAGTTTCAGTCTATGGGTAAAATATAGTCCTACATAAAAAAAGGAACAATCCTTTGAGAAATGTTCCTTTTCACTCAAACCAAAATCATACTTTTATTCGTTATTCACCTACGCATTCGTTCTTTTGAAGCCGAAGGGTCTACGCTCCAATTTTCCTTCCCTGACATATCTGTCCAGTAGTTCACACATTGTAGCATATCCATTGTTTCTGAATGAAGATGCGTAGGTCCTAGCTTTAGGAGAGGTGTTCAAATATTGAAGGAAAAATCCCTCGTCAATCACCTGCGTATCGCAAATATAAGCTTCAATCGATGTATGCCATTCTGGGTGATGCTCCCCAATATTCACAAACAGACAATGATCACCATGTAAATCAGCTGACCATATTCCATCAATAATCAAGTCTGTTTCTCTTTGTTCCAGCCATTCAAACTGAGTTGGGAACGTCTCGTACTCCGAAGGTCTGATTTGACGGGTTACGGTAGCCATTCGTTCACATAAACGCTGCGCAGATAGCGTATATTCGTCCCACAAGCCCAAAATAGCCATATCTCTTGCACGCGAGTATTCCCACTCTTGATCTTCTTCGGCCGAAGTTTGTAAGTGTGTGAACGTTTGGTCTATCCCCTTATGCCTCATTGCTATTCTTCTTCCTCCGATCTATCACAAGATGTATTCCATTTAGAAACCAAAAATCCCTTGCTCGAAAAGCCGTGTGAGTTCAGAAAAGAAACATCACGGCTTGACAGCAAGGGAAATATACCTATCTGTATACAGATTATACTTTTAGATCACCATCATAGGTAGCAATCATTTTGTATAGTTCGGGACGACGGTCACGGAAAATGCCCCATTCGATCCGCCCTACTTCGAGCTCGTCCAGATCAAATTCAGCAGTAAGCACTTCTTCATCAGTACGACTCGCTTCTGTGATTTTGTTCCCCTGAGGTCCGGCGATAAATGATGAGCCGTAGAAATTGATACTGGATTCTTCATCTGTTTCCATTCCGATGCGGTTGGAAGCAATGACTGGAATCAGATTGGAAGCTGCATGACCTAGCATGCAGGTCTGCCAGTGGTCCTTGGAGTCAATGGAAGAATCCTGTGGCTCAGAACCAATCGCTGTCGGATAGAACAAAATCTCTGCGCCCATAAGCGCCATACAGCGGGCCGCCTCGGGATACCATTGATCCCAGCATACGCCTACCCCAATTTTGGCATAACGTGTATTCCACACTTTAAACCCAGTATCGCCCGGATTAAAATAAAACTTTTCCTCATACCCAGGACCGTCCGGAATGTGGCTTTTACGGTATTTACCCAACACTTCGCCGTCTGCATCAATGACAGCAAGACTGTTGTAACGAGCATAGTTTTTCTTTTCGTAAAAGCTGATTGGCAGCACAACCTGCAATTCTTTGGCAATCTTCTTGAAATGATTAACCGCTTTGTTGTGCTCCAGCTCAGTTGCATATACATAATAATCAGACTTTTCCTTCTGGCAGAAGTACGGAGTTTCGAACAATTCCTGCAGCAAAATAATTTGCGCGCCTTGGGCTGCCGCTTCACGTACCAGCTTCTCTGCTTTGCTGATATTTTCTTCAATATTGGTAGAACAGCTCATTTGAGTTGCTGCCACTTTTACTTTTCTCACCTTAGTCCTCCTTATGAATGTTGTATCGTTTAACGCTTTACAGCAGGCATCTGCTGGGTTGTACAGTGTACATTACCGCCTTCACGGATAACTGCCATACCATCTACAGTGCGGATCTTGCGATTCGGAAATACTTTTGCTAGTACTTGCTGGGCTGCAAGATCGCTCTCAGCGGCAGTTCCGCCAAATACTGGCAAAATAATGCCGCCATTCACAAAGTAGAAGTTAATATAGCTCAGTGTCAGTCGGCTGTCTTCATAATCCACACGCGGAGGTTGGCCGATCTGAATCACTTCCAGCTTACGACCTTTGGCATCCGTTGCTTGCTCTAAAATGCGCAGATTTTCCTGCGTGATTTCGTAATTTTCATCCTCAGGATCATCACATACTTGCATAATGACCTTGCCAGGAGCAGCAAAGCAAGCAATATTGTCCACATGACCATCCGTTTCGTCGCCACTGAGTCCACGTTTTAACCATATAATTTTCTCGGCACCTGTATATTCGCATACGTACCGTTCAATATCTTCTCTGCTTAGTTCCGGATTGCGATTGGGATTAAGCAAGCACTCTTCGGTTGTAATTAGGGTGCCTTCGCCGTCTACGTGCAGTGAACCGCCTTCCATTACTAGCGGTGCATCTAACCGTGGAACTCCAAGTTGGTCCAGAATTTGCGGCGCAACCTGGTCATCCAGATCCCATGGAGCATATTTGCCGCCCCAGGCATTAAACTTCCAGTTTACACCTGCCAACTGACCATGTTCGTCTGTCAGAAAAGTTGGACCGTTATCACGTAGCCATGCATCGCTATGCTCTATCGGCAGCAGTTCTACCCGTTCCCCAAGTTCAAGCGCTTTAACGCTCTCCAGATCATCTGGATTTACGACTACGGTAACAGGCTCAAATTCCGCCATAGCACTTATAATTTCGGCATAACCCTTACATACCTCGGCATGCATCTCCGGGTAAACCATTGAAGATTGTACAGGCCAGGAAATATACGTACGTTCATGTGGCGCCCATTCAGGCGGCATCTTATAATGTGAATCCTTAATTTGCATGTATTGAAGCTCTCTTTCTTTTCAAAATGTAGACTCCGCTCCTATCATACAATAATATGATCTTTGTCTCAATCGAAGCGGAAAAGTTTTAATAATTCACATGGAAATTTAGGGGAAATCAATTTGAAAAGGTGATTGTTTTTACTATACTGCCATCAAAATCCTTCACAGTAAATTGTGCTCCCTCCAGCACACCATAAGAGGATGGGTAGTTTTCTTTTGGCAATGCGATCGAACCAGGGTTCAGTACAAAGACCCCATTTTCCACATCTGCTACCGGAATATGAGTGTGTCCCTGGATGAACACATCCCCTGCTTCCAGTGGCGGCAAATTTCCGATACTAAAACCATGTCCGTGCGTGACAAAGATTCGCCGTCCTTCATGATACAGCAAAGCATAGTCACCCATCATTGGAAACTCTAGCAACATCTGATCCACTTCTGCATCGCAATTCCCGCGCACCGACACTGCAATGTGGGATTTGTATTGGTTCAGCATAGCAGCCACTTCCGCCGGGTTATATCCTTCCGGTAACGGATTACGCGGTCCATGGTACATATAATCTCCAAGCAAGACAATACGATCAGCTTTCTCCTCCTTGAATTTTTCCAGTGCTAATTGCAACCAGTACAGCGAACCGTGAATATCTGATATAAACATTAATTTCATATTTTTTCCTTCCTTTCTGAATAGACCATTGTAATTTAGAAATGTTCCTCTTACGTTCATTATTACACTATTCCCTGAACAAATCTGTGCAAAAATGTTTCTTTACCCATAGTCACACACAAAAGGTTGCTCAATCAAGAATCTGTCCGTTGTCTTTCCTAATAAAGTTTTGATGAGTGCTTCTCGTTCTTCCATATTTCTAGGATGGAGCTGATTATACTCGTAGCAGAGACCTTTGGCGTATAAACATTCCTCAATCAATTCTTCATCATAATTAGCATTGTATAGGAGCCTTAATTGTGATTTTTCTTTTTCTGTCATAGCTTGTTCCACACTCCGTTTATGTAGTTAGATACTTGTCGTAAATGACGCTCATGAAAAAATTTGGCGACCGCTTCCCCCATAATAAGCAGAAGCGGTCGCCACGTAAAAAACATCATTATGTTTTTATAACTTATTTTATAATTTAGTTACAGGTTTATTTATAAATTAACGCTTCAAGCTTTCACCGTTCGTAGCAATAACTTCTTTGTACCAGTGGAACGATTTCTTTCGATATCTTTCAAGTGTACCGCTGCCATCATCATGACGATCTACGTAAATGTAGCCATAACGTTTTTTAAGCTGAGCAGTCGACGCGCTGACAAGATCAATACAGCCCCAAGATGTATAGCCCAGAACCTCTACTCCATCTTCAATCGCTTCCCCAACTTGAACCAAATGATCATTCAGATAGTTGATCCGGTAGTCATCTTCAACCGTTTTTTCACCTTTTTCATTGGTGATAAGCTCGTCCACAGCACCCAGACCATTTTCAACGATGAACAGTGGTTTTTGGAAGCGATCATAAAATGTATTCAGCACATAGCGCAGACCTTGCGGATCAATTTGCCAGCCCCACTCACTTGCCTCGAGATGCGGATTGCTAACCCCACCGAGGATGTTACCTTCACCTTTGACTTTTTTAGCTTCGTCAGCCGTCTCACAAGTACTCATATAATAACTGAACGAGATAAAATCAACCGTATGCTTCAGATCTTCAGCATCACCTGGCTCAAAATGAATAGAGATTCCGTTTTCTTTGAAGAAACGTTTCATGTAACCTGGATACTGACCTCTTGCATGAATATCGGCAAATGCCATGTTTCTGTGATCAAATTCCATTGCTGCAATCACATCGTCTGGATTAGGTGTCAGCGGATAAGTAGGCATACTCAGTACCATACAACCAATTTTGAAATCAGGGTTAATCTGATGACCGATTTTTACTGCTCTTGCACTCGCTACCAGCTCATGGTGAATAGCTTGATAAAGGTCTTGTTCACTAAGTTGATCTTTTGGTGTGCTAATCCCGCCACTCATGAATGGTGCTTCAAGAATCGAGTTGATTTCATTGAACGTCAACCAGTATTTAACTTTATCTTTGTAGCGATTAAATACAGTTGTTGCATAGCGCTCATAGAAATCAACAAGCTTACGGTTTACCCAACCATCGTATTCTCTGGACAAATGTAAAGGTGTTTCATAGTGAGATAATGTAACGAGTGGCTCAATACCATATTTATGAAGTTCATCAAACAAATCATCATAAAATTGCAAGCCTTTTTCATTAGGCTCAAGTTCGTCACCTTTAGGGAAAATACGTGACCAAGCAATGGAAGTACGGAACACTTTAAAGCCCATTTCCGCAAAAAGTTTGATATCTTCTTTATAATGATGGTAAAAATCAATACCGATCAACTTCATATTATCTTCTGTTGGTACATCCGTCACCGGTCCCCAACCACCACGAGGAGTTACATCCTGAATGGACCAGCCTTTTCCGTCTTCTTGATAAGCGCCTTCGAGCTGATTAGCAGCAACTGCTCCACCCCACAGGAAATCTTTTGGAAACTGTGTACTCATATTTTCTCCGCCTTTGCTGATGTTTTTTCATAAACTAGCACATAAACACGTTACCTCTACGCTAATGTTTATAAAGTACTTCTAATTGAATCTTAAGGTTTGTAACGCGTTTCATGTCAAGTATTATTTTAAAAACTTGCAGAGTCTATAATCGTATTATCTCCAATACTTACTTCCCTATTTATAACAACGTCCCCACCCATCTATCCGTTAATTACCAATTGTAACTGGGTGAGCTATTCTTCAAAGTGGAAGGCCTCTATTTTCTTTTTTCCACCAATTGTAAATTGTAGGTCAAGCTTTCAAGGGTAACTGAAATCAACCCATACATGTATTCATCGTGCGTATCGTTTTTTACAAAAATCTCAGGCATATGTTCTTTGGGTACATCTTTAAGACAGCCGTTATAAATATCATCCAACAGTGCTGGCTTAGATAACTCTCCTGTCAAAGCGATCGATACAGGGTCTATAATCGCAATAATGGATGTTATCGTTTTGATCGCCAAAAAAACAAATTCCTGTGTGCTATTTAACTGTTTAAGCTGTTCCTCTCTCGTTATGCCAAAGGGTAAAAAGGAAACTTCCCCGGCAAATTTGGTATTTCCTTTTAACAAATGTCCATCGACAATAAAACCCGCTCCCGGAAAATTATCCTTGGGAAACGTAACAATAGCGAAGGTTTTGTCCTCATCATAATTTTGCATGTTATAAAATCCATAGACGGTCAGATGCATATCATTTTCAATGGTGACTTCTACCCCGTATTTATCTTGAAGGCGTGGTCCTACAGGGACTCCTATCAGCAGATCAAGATCGCAGACATCAATAACCCCTTGATGAACAACCCCCGGGATGCCAATACCAATCGCTTTAACGTTTTCGTAGTTGTTAATCAGCTCTTCAATTTGGTGATCTATTACTTCATAATCAATATGAGGCACAACGGATGTGTTCTCTGCAATAATATCGCCAAGCATATTGGCAACAGCATAAGTAAGAGAATCTACTCCGCCTTCCGTTTTCACAGTTAAACAAATAATATAGGAATAATCAGCGTTATATTTGTAACGTCTAGCCGGACGCCCACCGTTCGATTCTTCCAATTCCATCTCTAATACTTCTCCGGTTTGAAGAAGCTCATTTAGAATATTTCCGCAGGTTGCCACACTAAGTCCTGTAATACTGGCTATAGACGACTTGGTTGCATATTCCTTGGATTTCAGTGTGTTTTTAACTAGCTCTACATTAATGTGTTTGACCCGAATGGTATTATTGGAAACTGGTTGTATTTGAATACACTCCTTTTGAAGTGATTATAAAAAGCTTAATAATAAGCTGTAATATAACGCTCGGTCTGCAATAAGTCAATTTGCACTACCCGTACGCAAAGAATATGATTCTCAATTCGATTAGTCAATCATCATGATATACTATGTTTAAGGGACAAAAATTTAGTGATAAAACTAACAAGAAAAGGGAGATTCTATTGGCAACTAGTGAATATGTAGCAATCATTGCATTGATCCTCTCCGTCATACTTTTGTTCAAGGTTTACCGCCTTCAATCTCGGCTTAATGACCTGAAATCCGAAGTGGAGCGTCTTGAGAATCGTTCGGGACTAACGGGAACCTCGATGTCAAATACAATCGCTCCTCCTGCTCCACATATCCAACACGCAGAAGCTTCCGAAGAAATCAATGAAAGGCTGCTTCTACTAATCAGGGAAGGAAATAAGATTAAAGCCATAAAAGAGTTAAGAACCGCTAAGAATCTTTCACTTAAGGATGCAAAAGATTATGTAGATCACTTGGAAAAACGCTAGAAAGGAAGAATTAAAATGAGTATCAGTAAAACAAACGCTATGCGTATATTGGACGGGCAACACATCCACTACAATATTTTGAGTTATGACCATCAAGATGGAAAAATAGACGGTATGAACGTAGCCGAAAAGATTCAAAGAGCACCGGAATCTGTTTTTAAAACTTTGGTTGCACATAGCAAACAAAATCTGTTTGTTTTTGTCATTCCTGTACATAAAGAGCTCGATCTCAAAAAGGCTGCCAAATCTGCGGGAGAGAAGAAAATTGAAATGCTTCCAGTTAAGGATCTGCAAAAACATACGGGATATATTCGCGGCGGCTGCTCTCCCATAGGGATGAAAAAGATCTATCCCACTTATATCGACCAGCCTGCAGTTGAGCTGGAAACGATCGTCGTAAGCGCTGGGAAAATTGGAACCCAAGTGGAGCTGAGTCCGCATGATTTAGCCCAAATCATTCAAGCACAGTTTACAGATCTAACGCACACGGCATAAAACTCATCACGTCCTCATAAAATCTTTATGCGTATTTTCTCTTAATCCTATGCTTCATCATGCTTCAACTTGGAGAGGAAGATCAAATAATGCATAATGATTGCTCGAAAAAAGTCGGAATCCCCCAGCCCATAAGAAGTGATGGCGCAGGGGGGATTGACAAGGGTCCACGTGATGTGATGAGGGATTTACAAAATCCAGATATGCTGGTTCCTCCCGTAACGGACAATGGTCTCATACCGAATATGAGGTTTTCTTTTTCAGACGCCCATATGCAGCTTAATCATGGTGGATGGTCAAGAGAAGTTACAGTAAGGGAATTACCCATTGCCACAACGCTTGCCGGCGTGAATATGAGTTTGACACCGGGCGGTGTCCGCGAACTTCACTGGCATCAGCAGGCAGAATGGTCTTATATGCTGTTAGGTAGTGCTCGCATTACGGCAGTTGACCAAGATGGACGTAATTTTATTGCTGATGTAGGCCCTGGCGATCTCTGGTACTTTCCACCTGGCATCCCGCATTCTATACAGGGCCTTGAAGAAGGCTGTGAATTTTTGCTGGTTTTCGACGATGGCAGTTTCTCCGATCTGAACACCTTATCCATCTCGGATTGGTTCGCACACACACCTAAAGAGGTGCTCTCTGCAAATTTCGGGATTCCAGAAGCCGATTTTGCAGAGATTCCTCAAGACCAAGTGTACATCTATCAGGACTCCGTTCCCGGTTCAATTCAAAGTCAAGCGGTTCCTTCTCCCTACGGGACGTTGCCCCAATCCTTTAAGCATGAGTTACTAGCTCAGCCCCCGATCAAAACACCAGGCGGAAGCGTACGGATCGTTGACTCCTCCAATTTTCCGATTTCCAAAACCATTGCAGCTGCCCTTGTTGAGATTGAGCCTGGAGCCATGCGAGAAATGCATTGGCACCCCAATAATGACGAATGGCAATACTATCTTGCCGGGCAAGGACGGATGACTGTCTTTGGCGGTAATGGTGCAGCTCGTACATTTGATTTCAGAGCCGGGGATGTTGGATATGTGCCCTTTGCTTACGGTCATTACATTCAAAATACAGGTTCTAGCACACTATGGTTTCTTGAGATGTTTAAAAGTGACCGTTTTGCAGATGTGTCCTTAAATCAATGGATGGCTCTTACGCCTAAAGAACTGATTCAAAGTAATTTACACGTTGGCGCTGATGTGATCTCTAATTTACGAAAGGTCAAATGGCCCGTCGTCAAGTATCCTGGTTACTCTTATGACCCTAAAAAGAAATAAAGGAAACACTTTGTCATGATGTCTTCCAGCTGTTTCCGTGGCTCAGAACAAACTGCTCAAATGAGACCGGACAGCGCCCAGTGACAAGCTTAACGGTATCGGTCACTTGGTCTTCACTTCCATTTTCACGTATCCTTCTATCTAATCCTGCCAGCATATCTGCATATTCCTCAGGCATTCCAGCGTGAACCATGCCCGCTTTCAACTCTTCATCAGACAACGAGATATGCTGGATCGGTTGGACTGTTGATTTCCCGATCAGTTCAGCCACTTCGTCATATGTTAGTGATTGAGGTCCAGTGATGACATGAGCCGTGTTGTGTAGTTTATCGTCAATAAGAGCCCTCACTCCCACTTCTGCAATGTCATCTGCACTTACGAAGCCTATTCTCCCGTTTCGGGTTGCACTATAAATGGCCTTGTTGTTTTTGATCGTGTCCACATGCTGGCCTTCTGTGAAATTCTCCATAAAGTAGGATGGCTGCAGCACAGCCCACTCTGGAGCTAATCTACGAAGTGCTTGATGCACAGGTCCAAATACTGGTCCGTCCTCAGGCACAGATGCGCTCCCTAACAGCACAAATCTTTGCACTCCGGCACTCAAGGCTTTTTCAATAAAAGGAATCATCACTTTGGCGGGATTGACGTCCAGCACAGGTACTACCAAATAAATTTTACCTACATTCACCAGCGCCTGTGCATGTGTTGATTCATCATACCAATCAAAAAATACATAATCCGCCCCTTCCGAATTGCCAGGTTTAGTACGCCCTGCCAAACGTACCGGATACTGAAGTTGCATAAGTCTGGCAGCTACACGGCTGCCTGTTTTGCCGTTTGCTCCTGTAATCAACGCTATATTTCTGTCTTTCATGAAATTCAACTCCTATTTTAATTTTTATTTTCGCCTAGATCTCTATATCCCTATGAGAATTGACTTTTTCATTCACGATTCTAGAGCTTCTAGAGCTACCAAAGGGTTCCAATAATCTTTGTAGTGACTAATTTTTCCGTTCTTCAGCTTAATAACAGAAATGTAGGTTTGATTATACGGTTTACCTGTGCTCACAGCCTGCGCCTCAGAGGCGAATTCGGCCACGAATAAACTCGGGTCCGTTGTCGTATGGATAGTTGGTGAAGAGAAATGCTGAATCCGAAGTACTAGGAAACTCCTTAATATACTCGTAAATTGCTGCTTTACCCTGAAGCACTTGTACCAAATGTTTAGGTGCATAAGGGAACTCGAAAACAGCGTTATCATCAAATAATGAAATCCATTGCTCCATATTTTCTTCTAACAGGTTGCTCGTAAATTTATGCATGACTGCTTGTGCTTGCTGTTTTGCATCGTCAGTATTCGGATTGATATTCATGGTAGACACCTCGCATATTTATTTTAATTTCTGTTTAAAAAGTGAATTTAAGACGCGAAAATAAACATAATCATTCTAGACTGAATAATCTATAATAATAATCAAAAAAATATTTGACTAATCGGTCTGGAATGTTCAAAAAATAAACGCTATTAAGCGTTCATAAAGATCAATCCAAAACCGACAGCGTCGTACGTACAATATCTCTAAGCACCTCAGTGCTGGCGCCTGTCTTGGCGGTAAATGTCAACGATAGTCGGGCATGATTTAGAAATCTGGCGATTGACAATAGCTCAGATTCTGTAGCATGAATCTCCCCCTCTTTTTGGGCGCGGACTAGGGCGTTGTAAAAGGCAAGTTCAAGCTTTTCAGTATTTTCAGAAATAAAAGCTTTGATCTCATGATGATGCGGAGCTTGTTCAATAGCACTGTTCATAATAAAGCATTCCTTGGACAGTCTCTTATCCGTCAAGACTCTAACAGATTCATTAAAAATCGTCGCTATTGCATCCTTAATGCTCCCAGGTTGACTGAGCAGATGAACTACGGCTTCAGTTTTGTCACGTATATAAAGCTGAATAGCCGAAAAAAATAAATCATATTTCGTTCCGTAGGTATCATAAAGACTCTGCCGCGCTATACCCAGCTGATCCAGTAAAATAGTCAGAGAAGTTCCCTCATAGCCATGCTCTCCAAATACAGCCATAGCTTTTCGCAGAACACTTTCAGTATCAAATTCTTTAGCTCTTCCCAAACCTCATGTTCACCTCCTTGACTATGATTATAATTTTTTCAGACTGATCAGTCAAGAAAATGAAATTGATTTTATATCATTTTATTCACAAAAAAACCATCGTACCGAAATACGATGGTTTAGGGATGTTTATTTTATCCAAACGCTCAGATGTAAATGATGCAATCCGATTATTCCTCAGAGTCTACGTTGTGGTACACCTGCTGAACATCTTCCAAATCCTCTAATGCATCAATCAATTTATCAAATTGAACCTGTGCATCCTCTGGTAATGAGATGTCATTTTGGGCAAGCATGGTGAGCTCAGCCACAGTAAACTCAGTTACTCCTGCCTGCTTGAAAGCTTCCTGAACAGCATGGAATTGATCAGGCTCTGCATATACGATGACGGCTTCATCTTCTTCAATGATGTCACGAACCTCGACATCTGCCTCCATCAGCAGCTCCAGCACTTCATCTGCGGTTTTACCCACCAGACCAATAACTGCCGTGGAATCAAACATGTAGGCTACAGATCCGCTCACGCCCAAGCTACCGCCATTTTTAGTAAATGCAGAACGCACATCCGATGCTGTACGGTTTACGTTATTAGTCAGTGCATCTACAATGACCATGGAGCCGTTCGGTCCGAAACCTTCATAACGAAGCTCTACGTAGTTTTCATCGCCAGCACCTTTTGCTTTTTCAATAGCACGGTCAATGATCGCTTTCGGTACATTGTACGTTTTTGCACGTTCTAACACGACTCTTAGTACCCGATTGGATTCAGGATCTGGCTCGCCCTGTTTGGCTGCCACATAAATTTCCACGCCAAATTTAGCATATATACGACTCGTATTAGCATCCTTGGATGCCTTCTTTTCTTTAATGTTATTCCACTTACGTCCCATAATATCCCGCTCTCTTCCTGTATGAATATACACAACGAACTTCATTATATCCTTGTATATTATATCTCCTAAAGGACATACGAACAAGTTCAAACAACTCCGTTATGGAAAAATAAACAATTCTACCTAATTAGGGATGCTTCAAGAATGTGAACTTTCAATCCTCTCATCTATGGACAATAATCCTATGAATGTCTAAGATGAGGAGGAAGTCTGACTTGAAGGAGATTATTCACTTGGATGTCTTACATAAAAAGTTGAGCAATAACCATGAAATCACGGTATATGAAACCACGGAGCTGTATGGTGAAAAGGGATTATTTCGCGTGATGCAATTCTCCAATGCAGCCATCCAAGGTGCGATGGATTTGAATTATCCGCAACGTATTCTGTTCGAATATCCCAGAGCAATCATCCATCTCATGGAGCTGAACGACCCGTCATTTGAAGACGTGTTTGTTATCGGACATGGTGTAGGCACGATTGCGGGTCATTTTGCAGACAAACGCTTTAAGATTGCCGAGCTGGACGCACAAGTGGTAGAATTCAGCCGAACATTCTTTGGATACGACCAGGACAATGTAGTTATTGGTGATGGACGCCGCATTCTGGAGAAGGAGAGCCCGGATGCTTATGACTATATTATTTTGGACGCCTTCACGGAGCAGGGTACGCCTTTGCATTTAATATCTTGGGAATTTTTCAAAATGGCCAAAGAAAAGCTGGATGCAGAAGGCTCGCTAATTATGAATTTGATAGGCAAAAGCGAACACGATCATCTGATCCATGCCATTCACACAACGCTACGTGAAGAATTCGCCTATGTTACCACGTTCTCCCTACCCTCGGAAGGCATTGCTGACATCCAAAATATCATTATGATAGGTCGAGACAAGCCCATTCGTTTTCAGGCACGTCAGATGGCCGACTTTCATGAGATTACCCTTGGAGAAGGTCATGTTCTGCGGGATACAGATGCTTAGTGTTGAATGAGGTTCAGTATCCGTCTCTCTACATCATGGATATGAATTGACTCTTTGTGGCTGCTTCTTCGCTCTACGAACTCTACTTTTCCGTGTTCAGCATCTTTACCAACGACGATACGCACGGGAATACCTACTAAATCCGAATCTTTAAATTTAACCCCTGGGCGTTCCTCACGATCATCTAGCAACACTTCCACACCGCGATCCTGCAGTTGGCTGTATAAGTCCTCAGCTATTTGCATCTGAAGCCTGTCTTTCACAGAAATCGGAATGATATGAACCTGAAACGGGGCCAGCGCATGCGGCCATATCATTCCGTTCTGGTCATGATTTTGCTCTACAATAGCGGACAGGATTCGGGAAACACCAATACCATAACAGCCCATAATCATCGCTTGATCAGTTCCGGACGCATCTAGAAAAGTTGCACCCAGCTTTTCACTGTACTTGGTGCCCAGTTTAAATACGTGTCCAATCTCAATTCCTCGATGAAGTTCCAATTTCCCTTCGTCACACCGAGGACATCTATCCCCTTCTATAATATTGCGCAAGTCTGCCACATAGCGAAGATCTAGATCGCGTCCTGGATTCACATGCCGATAATGGTAATCCTGCTCGTTCGCGCCTGCAAAACCGCTAGACATTTGGACAACGGCGTAATCCACCCACACAGGGATTGTCAAGCCGCATGGACCTATGAACCCGGGTGGGGTTCCAGTCGCCTTTGTGACGGCATCTGCATTTGCTATTTCGAATTTTTCACTACCTAAAATTTGTTTAACTTTTACTTCGTTGACCTCATGATCTCCTCTGACAACTATCGCAATCGGCTGATCGTCAGCCATATAAATCAGTGTTTTGATGATTTCCTTCGACTCTATGTGAAGCGTTTCAACAAGTTGATTTATGGTTCGCAAACCTGGAGTGTACAGTTTTTCCATTTTATCTGTATCAATTGAAGGATGGCTGTCATGTTTATCTTCATTGGAGACAGAAGATATTCCTATGCTCTCCGTCGTCCGTGGCTCCGCCTTTTCAAGATTGGCAGCATAATCACAGCAGGTACATGCCACAATGATATCCTCTCCAATCTCAGCCAGTGCCATAAATTCATGAGTTTCGCCCTCACCACCAATAGCGCCTGCATCTGCTTCGACTGCGCGAAAATTCAGACTGCAGCGGTTGAAAATACGTTGGTAGGCCTGGAACATCGTCCAATAAGTGTGATCTAGTCCTGCCCAATTGGCATCAAACGAATAGGCATCCTTCATCAAAAATTCTCTGCTGCGAAGCAGACCAAACCGAGGACGTCGTTCATCCCGAAACTTGATTTGAATTTGGTACAGTGTTACTGGCAATTTCCGATAGGAATTCACTTCATTTCGTATTAAAGACGTAATGACCTCTTCATGTGTAGGACCTAATGCGAACTCCCGATCATGCCGATCTTGCAGACGCATCAGCTCAGGGCCGTACACATCGTATCTCCCCGATTCTTGCCACAGCTCCGTTGGCTGTAATACAGGCATTAACAACTCTCCAGCCCCTGCACGATCCATCTCATCTCGTACAATTTGTTCCACTTTTCTGAGCACCCGTCTGCCCAGTGGCATATAGGTATACATTCCAGCCGCCAATTGGCGGATAAATCCTGCCCGCAGCATCAGCTGATGGCTGATCACTTCGGCCTCTGCAGGTGCTTCACGTAAGGTTGTCAGTAATAATTGGCTTTGGCGCATGTGTGGCTTCCTCCTTGTAAGAACGTAAAATGTACGCAAAAAAGACACATCCGTCAGGGACGAATGTGTCGTGGTACCACCCTTCATTTGACCGTAACCATATACGGGACGTTCCTTCTTCAGATAACGGCATCTGGCCGGTAACGGTTTATCTTACGCACCGCTACAGCTCGCAAGGCAGGGAAACGTTCATTCGCGGCGAGAAACCTTTCAGCCCATGGGTTTCTTCTCTGTACAGCGGGTAATTGAACCTTTGATCCTTGGTCTACACTATTCCTATATATTACAATTTTCACCACTTTACACGAAACGCAGATTCGAGTCAAGGAGATAATTGTCTATCTGGGCTCATCCAGGGACATGAACGATATTTAGATTTTAGGATAATCAAATTCCGTTCATTACCATATTGCAAAATGAGCGGCCAGATTTTAGGACGGATACGCCTGCGAAAACCCAGAACAAAGCGGACAAACCGAGGTGAAATATCCCAAATACGAACGGCTTCCCGCTCTATTCCTATGGGTAACTCCTTGGAAAATAAAAAACGGTTAAGCGAACGTGTGATAACACCTGATATCGCCTCAATCGTGCTGACATCCATCACGATGATTGTATCGGAACGCTGGAGTCGCTCGGTAAAATAACGCTCATGATAATTCCCTTCGATAATCCATTCTTCCCTTTGCAGGACTTCTCCCAGCTGTTTGTGAAATTGCTTGTCCGTACTCCGCTTCCACTCTGGCCCCCAATACAAATCATCCAACGAGGTATACGGCAAATGAGTCCACATCGATAGACGTTTGGCCAAAAAAGTCTTGCCGCTCCCCGGTGAGCCGATTACGATAATACGCTTAGCATGCTGCACAGCTAGAAGATCGTCACTTTGTCCTGCACGTAAGGTCGAAATGGAATAGATCAGTCGATATAGTAAACCTACTGCCAAAGCCCCTCCCTTTAAAAGCAAATAAAGTAGGAACAGCGGCAGAAAAACAATAGCGTATTTCACACTGTCCATCAGACAACCTGCTCCTTTTATAAATTCAATAATTGAGACCATTACGTCCGTGAAGCTCCAAATACACGCTGCTGTAGGTTAGTGTTCTCTTCTTTACTTATGTATTTTTCTTTTTAAAATACACACCCTTAAAAAAAACAAAATTTTGCGAATGTGTGCCATACAGCTCCTGGAATCTAGAATGAAGTTTATTCATAGAAATGGTGTCTGAGACTGTCCGATCCGTTTGTATGGTTAAATCGACACAACTGATTCCAAACTGGCACACTTGTTCCATAGGATAACCTTGGGTAATTCCATAAATCATCCCGGCAATAAAAGCGTCGTCTGCGCCTGTGACATCAATGACCTGTTGAAATGGGTGTATAGGGATTTGTCCATAAGTTCCATCTTGAGAAGCAAACAACACACGCTCAGCACCGCAGATAATAATGACATTTTGAACCCCAAGTTTGTGAAAAACTCGGGCTGCGTCCAATATCTGCTGATCATCTTTAAGTTCAAGTCCCAAATAAGCTTCAGCCTCTTCCGGTTGGCATACCAGCCATTCCACCCCATGCAAATTTCGGGGAAGCTTTCTCATCTTGGAAGCTGACACCGAAGAAACGACAAGCGGAACCTGATGTTCCAGACAGACATGTATGGTGGCCGCTATTACGTTCATAGAAAAATTAGTGTCCAGCAGAACGAGTCGGGACGAGGCGATTAAAGGAATATTTTCAAAAATTACGGAAGGACGAATCTGATCATAAATCTCCATTTCTGCTGTCGCTACAATCATTTCACCATGCTCGTTCAGCAAGGCAGTATAGACACCGGTTGACGATTCACCTTTGACTTGAAGAGGAATCACGTGCATGTAACGGCTGGACTGTTCGATGATAAATTCACCTTCAGCATCGTCCCCAACTGCGGTCAGCAGGCTGACCCGTCGACTCAACCTCCCTAAATTTTCAGCCACATTCCGTGCTACCCCACCGCAAGATTGCAGACTAGTGCTGCTCGGGTTGGAGGTGTGAAGCTGAAATGTACCTTTAATCATGATTTTACGATCCAGATTGGCCCCTCCGATACACAGAATTTGTTCACTAGAGGGCCAAGGCTCGTCCTGCTCATTTTTGTGAATTTTTTTTAATTTCATCATTTGACTCCTTTCTCGACTCTATTCGCTAGAATGATTTAAATTTGTGCAGAAATAGGCACTCTATAAACCTAACATGTTCCAATTGTCAAATTCCCAAGAATCATGTCGAGTCCGTTAAAATATCATAAAGTTACACATACAAAAAAATCACCTTATCGTAAAAACATCCTCCACTTTACAATAAGGTGACTAGAGCTGAACGTGCAGCTTAGATCCTTCCTAACATCCTGTTATTTTATAATGAATAGTGCAGCTCCATGAGGGGGTATATCTGCAGACAGTTCCTGCACTATATCACCTAAATCCACATGGTTCCATAAGTCTCTGGCACTTGCCTGCCCTTCAATTCCAAGCTCCTGTAAGGACACACGGACTGTGGAAGCTTCATCTCCAGCATTAAATAAAGCCGCATATACGTGACCTTCCTCGTTGTGAGAAGTCCAAACGATATGTTCATCCTTTCTGTAGACCTGTCGCGCATTCATACCGTTGTGATGAACATCGAGCACTTCTTTGTTCGTCAGCAATGAAAGTGTCCATTCGTCATTATCACGCAGTTCTCCCCCAAACATCAGTGGAGACCGGAAAATGCTCCATAAAGTCATCATTGTCAGCTGCTCATCCTTCGTAAAGCGTGTCCATCGATCATGACTGCCGGAATCTACTGAATCTACCGAACGAATACCCAGATGGCCCAGTGGCAACATGTCGCAATCCGGCCAGTGACCTGGACCTACATGTTCCGCCCATTTCTCGCAGCGCTCAAACATACCATACAGTAAAGGCCATACATCCCAGAAGTCATCAGTCATACGCCACATATTCGCGTTTGCGATTAAATCAGATGCATGCTCCAGCGGTGCGGGACCAGGCGATAGACTCAACACCATCGGACGTCCGCATTGGGCGATAGCCCGCTCAATCAATTCAATTTCCGCCAAATGAATACCATAGAGACGTGATGCAGCAATGTCATCTACTTTGACAAAATCCACACCCCATTCCGCATACAGGTCAAATAACGAATTATAATACTCCTGTGCGCCTTCCTTGGAAGCATCTACCCCATACATATCTGTGTTCCAAGGACAAATAGAGTTAGGATGTGCAATTTGTCTGGCTGTAGCTGTAGTTCCTAAAATCGGAGTATCCTGATGAACCGCCTGGCGGGAGATGCCTCTCATAATATGTATCCCAAATTTTAATCCCAGACCGTGTACATATTCCGCAAGAGCTTGGAAGCCGCGTCCATCTGCTGCCGAAGGAAAACGATTCACCGCTGGAATAAGACGTGAATATGAATCCATTTCCAATGGGACAAACGGGCGATACTGTGAAGATACTGCTCCTGACTCATACCACTGAATATCCACCACAACATATTCCCAACCATATTCCTTCAGGTGCTCCGCCATATATTGAGCATTTCCTCGCACTTCCTCTTCCCGTACTGCTGCACCGTAGCAATCCCAGCTATTCCACCCCATAGGTGGTGTATGCGCTGTCAAATGATGTTTCATTGAATTCATCCTTTCATCTGCTAGACCTCAACCTGTTACTGCAAATCTCATCAACCCCACAATACCATTATAATGTAACCCCTTACTTTTGTCGCTCGTCATCTTTTCCGTTTCCACTTTTTAAACATTTATGTTGACTAACTTAAAGAATGTGGTACATTTAAACTTGCTTGTTAAAAAACTTTGACTTGAATCAGAGGGTGATTTTACATGTGTGAACATGCTTATCGAATTTTGTTGTTTTACAAATATGTCAATATTGAAGATCCTGCCACCTTTACGGCAGAGCATCTGGCTTACTGCAAAGAGCTGGGCGTCAAGGGAAGAATCTTGATTGCTGAGGAAGGAATCAACGGAACACTGTCCGGTACAGTAGAGCAAACGGAGCAGTATATCCGTGATTTGCGCGCTAATCCGAAATTCCACGATATCGTTATTAAAATAGATGAGTCTGACGGTCATGCGTTCAAGAAAATATTTGTACGCCATCGTCAGGAGCTGGTTACGCTACGTCATGAGGACGAGCTGGACCCTAATGTAATTAGCGGCAAGCGTCTATCACCAAAGGAGTTTTATGAACAGCTTCAAGATGAAAATGTCGTGGTTCTGGACGGACGTAACGACTACGAATATGACATCGGTCATTTCCGCGGAGCTATTCGCCCCGAAGTTGAATCATTCCGTGAATTTCCACAATGGATTCGCGATAATATGACTGGGTTCAAGGATAAAAAAATCCTGACATACTGTACCGGAGGTATTCGTTGCGAAAAGCTGTCTGGTCTGCTGATTAAAGAAGGCTTTAACGATGTAGCTCAGTTGGATGGCGGCATTGTGACTTACAGCAAGGACCCAGAAGTACAAGGACGTTTGTTTGACGGTAAGTGCTATGTATTTGACGAACGAATTTCGGTTCGAATCAACCATACAGATGAAGACGTTGTTGTTGGTAATTGCTACCACTGTGAAACAACAAACGATCATTATATTAACTGCCCCGTGTGCAATCTCCAACATATCGTGTGTCCAGATTGCGAAAAACAGCATCAACACTATTGCTCTGACGATTGCCGAACTAAAGCGGAAACTATGGCTTCTGCATAAACCTTCAGAATACTCGGTTTCATATAAAAGGGATGTTCCTATTAGCCGTTTAACATGGCTGTGGACATCCCTTTTGTTATTTTCAGAATAAGTGATCTAAGCTTCATAGCATATACCTATAACCTTAATTGTTTATCCATCTTGGACGGGTTCGAAAGTAGCGCCTTATAATGGAAAATGTCATTACAGAAAGGATGAGTGGAATTCATGGTTCAAATCGTACTCTCAACTCTTTTATCCGTTATCGTTCCGCTGTCCATTCCGGTGATTGCCGGATTTTTACTCGGCAAATTCATGAAGCTGGAAACAAAACCACTCTCGACTCTGTACTTATATTTTTTAAGTCCCGCCATGATTCTGGACACACTGCTCAAGGCACAGCTTTCCTGGCATGATGTGGCACTGACAGCCGCTTTTTCATTACTGAACCTGCTGCTTTTATGGGGAATTGCACAATTAGCGGGGAAAATCTTCAGGCTGAGCCCCCCGGAAACGGCGGGACTCACCTTAATCTCCACACTGACTAATAGTGCAAATTATGGGTTGCCGCTTATTTTACTTGCTTTTGGACAGCTTGGCCTGGATAAAGCCTCCGTATATGTCGTCATCCAGATGATTATGGTCAATACCATTGGTGTATACTTTGCAGCCCGCTCTGAATTTTCTGTTCAAAGTGCCGTGAAGTCAGTATTTTCTCTCCCTGCGATCTATGCGGCTCTTCTCGCACTGGGACTTCGAGCATTGGATTGGCATCTACCCTCTGGCATTCAATCAGGTGTCTCGATGATTGCAGCCGCCTATTCTCCGGTCGTGCTGGCGATTCTCGGTACCCAGATGGCTTATGTAAAAATATTCAGGCTGGAGCCATCTATTAAAAAAGCCAGCTACGCAGGACTGATAATTCGACTTCTGCTCTCCCCGCTTGCGGCTTGTCTTGCCATGCTGATACTGGGAATTTCAGGACTTTTGTTTTCCGTTCTCTTCATTCTGGCCTCGATGCCAGTGGCTGTGAATGCAGTCATTTTAGCCGAAAAATTTAATGCATCCCCAAGACTGGTTTCTACCTGCATCTTGTGGAGCACGCTTGCTTCATTCCTGATTTTGCCCATTCTGATTATGCTGGTAGCAGGTTAGACAGACAAAAGGCTCTCTATACCATAGAGAGCCATGCACGATCCTGTCTCCAGTCTACTTGCACAGATGTTTCAAAAAAAGCACTGAGCGTTTCACTGCTCAGGATATCTGTCGTTTTACCTTTGGCAAACACCGTACCCCGGCGAATCAGAATCGTATGTGTGTACATGGGTAGAATTTCTTCGATATGGTGTGTAACATACAATAAATTTGGAGCACCCGGCGCCTCGGACAGCTGACGAACGCTATCCAGTAATGCTTCTCTAGAAAAAAAATCCAACCCATTACACGCCTCGTCCAAAATCAGCAGCTTGGGCGAGGCCATTAACGCGCGAGCAATAAGCACTTTTTGCTTTTCTCCCTGTGAGCATCCCTGATACAACCGATCCACGAGATGAGCACAGCCCAGTTGGGTCATAAGCTGAATGGCCTGTTTATCATCTGTATCCGTCGTCTGATCATACAGTCCAATAGAAGCAAATTTGCCGCTGATGACAACATCCTGCGTGCGCTGGCTTCCATTAATTCTTTCCTGTAAAGAGGAACTGACCCAACCAATAGATTTGCGTAATTCCCTCAAATCTACATCCCCAAAAGTATGACCCAATACACCGACACTACCTGTGGTTGGCCATATGTAACCATTAATCATATTGAGCATCGTTGTTTTGCCTGATCCATTCAAGCCGAGTACAGCCCAGTGCTCTCCCTCAGCTACCTGCCAATTGATTTGATCCAGTATGGTACGGTTATCTCTCTTCCAGCTTACATTGTTAAGTTCAATGACAGAATTCATGGCTGCACATCCCTTCTATTCATCGCATCATCAGATGTTTATAAACATAATAAAATATAACTTTTACTACATTAATCTTCACTTTCGTATAAGAATAGCACAGGGTTGCAGGTTGTTCAATTTTAAATTCACTCTATTACTTTCTACAAAAGTAATAGAAACAGAATCAAGTTTAATAGCCCGCTTAGGCTAACTGGAATAAGGGAGCATAAGCGGGCATTTTAGTTGCTTTATGATTTAAGATTTAAGATTTAAGATTTAAGATTTAAGATTTAAGATTTTGGGGCGATGAAGACTGATTTATGATGCAGTTTATGCGCTATTTCCCGAGGCAGGCTCAGATTTGTTGCCAATACATCAACAGGGTTGCCAGCCATCCACTCACTCAAATCAATGGCCTCGTAATGACCACTCCGTCCAAATAATATTGCCATTCATCCGCATTGGGATGCCAGTGCATTTCTCGCAATCCGCCTGGCTCTAATTCAATCACAGATCCTGCCATCGTCGAAGAAATAGGGAAATCTTCTACTGTAACGGTCCGCTGAGTCCCTCCACCCGGTGCCAATCTGGGCTGTTTGGCCATTAAAGGTTAGCGGTGTTTAGTAATTAGATCGGAAGAAGCGCGCGGATATGCATCATGAGATGCGATAGATGGGACAGGTCCTTTTGCAAAATAAGCTTCCTTCTTTGGCAAAAGAGCCAGCTCGTCGGCTGCAAGTCCGAGATTTTGCATGACAACATCCGCGGGAGTCTGAGCGATAAAATCAGTAATGCTGAACGTATGGTCCTCCGAAAAATCACCATTATCGAAAATCAGGATAAAATGACATTCTCCAGGACCAAGACCTTGAATGGAGTGACCATAACCACGCGGAAAATACCATACATCACCGGGGTTAAAAATATCGACATAGGAAGTACCGTGAATGTCCGAGTCGCCACCTCGCGGTTAGGATTAGGATAAACAGGCAAGAAAAAAAAGGATGAATCATAAACAATTCATCCTTTTTTTGATTTAGGTTCTTTATTTGTATGATCAACTTTATTTGCAATTTTATCTTTATTCTTGTTGTTATTCTTCTTATCCTTGCTTGGGACTGCAACTTTCTTTTTTTCATTAGCCAGTCGCCAATAGCTTATTACTTTTCGGTACATAGACTTATCTGTCAATTGGTTAAATATATATGGGTCTGGCTTCGTGTTCACCTCAATGATCCACGGGATAAAGCGATGATCCAATCCAATGTCCACACCAATTTGCCGGAATTTCGGATATGTTTTTTGTAGTTGTGTGGCGATGGTAATCCCTAGTTCATTGAGCTTCTTGACCAGCTCAGCCTGCTTACTTTGCGATAAATGGGATTTCAGTAGTTGTTCTAAGGCCATCGGCTTACCACCACTATGATAATTGGTCACGATTTTACGGGGATGACCCAAGCGTCCAATAATTCCGGTAGATTCCCATGACCCTTTTGCATTACGCTGCACCATGATCCGGATATCAAAATAACGATTTTGATGGCGCAGTAAATGGATTCCCTTTTGAATGAGATAACTTTTTTTCCCCGTGTGTTTCGATAAGCTGGTGATTAGTGCATCCAAATGTTTGAATTCCAGACGCTTTTCCTCATATTGGTAGGCAAAACGCTGACCTGCCTCTTGTTCGACTTTCATCACACCTTTGCCAAAGGTACCTCGCTCAGGCTTTACATAGACCATACCATATTTTTCGAGCATTGATTTTACATTTGCTTTGCTGTATTTACGAGTTTCAGGTACAAAAGGCTTGATGCTGCCATGCTGGAGCAACAATTGGGTTTTATGCCATTTGCTGCGCAACGCCTGCGCTTGTGAAGAATTCACTTGCCCCTCTCCTCTCTACTCTCAGGGTAGAACGCTCCTGTTAAAAAAGATCAATCTATCGTATGCGCCAAATCCCCATTCGAAGCTCCATTCGCCCTCTTCTACATAGAATTAGACAGTTGGCCTTGCCCGGTCGAAAGCGCCTGTCCAGGCATACAATAATATAAGGTACCGGTAGCGTATATTTACACGTATAGGGAGTGAATAACATGTCTGCGCAATCCGATGAGCCACAAAAGGGTTCCCTCTCAATCGATGTTCTGATCCCCGCAATTGAAAAAGATCTGGCGACACTACCACTAGTAATTGACAGTCTGCGCCGTCACGTGCAGCACCGAATTGCAACCATTTATATCGTTTCACCGCAAAGCACCAAACTTCGCCGTCTATGCGCCAACAAGAAGTGTACATTTATAGACGAAAGAACGGTGTTGCCCATCACTAAAAAGCATATTCGTTACGGAACAACGCGCTGGGATCGATCAGGCTGGCTGTATCAGCAATTGCTCAAAATGAATGGCGACAAAATCAGTAAATCGTCTTTTTTTCTCGTCATAGACGCGGACACCATTTTGATTCGTCCACATACGTTCCGTAAAGACGGGAAAACAATTTTTTACTATCGCAGCTGGAGTCAACCTGACTACTTTCGCACTTACCGTAAGCTGATGGGGGCTAAAGCTCCCTCACCAAAGTCCTTTGTCACTCACTATATGCTTTTTGAAAAAACACGGCTCGCCCAGCTCAAGCAAGTTATTGAGACTAGACATGGGAAACCTTGGTACAACGCCATTATTCAAAGTATAGACCGGACAAAACAGTTTGGATTTTCCGAATATGAAACGTATGCCAACTATCTATACAGCAATCAGCCCTCTCGGATGATTTTGCGCAAGTCATTAAATAAAGCGCTTCATAGTCGTGCTTCTTCGCTGTCACCAAAACAATTGGATATCTACGCCCAAAGCTACCGCTCCTTATCTTTTCATCAACGCCAAGTATACCAGCTAGCTCCAAAAACAAAGATTCAATCTGCATTGAAGTAGTTCCTAAAATAGAAAATCCCGCAATTGTTGATGCGATCCAAATGGATCTGCATTGAAGGAGGAAACGTCCGTGCGCATCGTATTGTTATGCGGTGGTGCCGGAAAGCGGCTGTGGCCATTGTCCAACGATATTCGGTCAAAGCTGTTTCTTCGGTTGTTACCCGCACCTGATGGGCAACAGGAATCTATGCTTGGCCGGGTGTATCGTCAGCTTACCTTAGCCGGGCTAGAGTCCTCTGCCCTGCTTCTGGCTCATCGGAGTCAGGTAAATCTAGCATTTCGCCATACTGAAGGTCGTCTGCCCGTTCTTGGCGAGCCTGCCAAACGGGGAACCTTCACAGCTGCCGCACTCGCTGCTGCTTATTTTCACACAAGAGGCATGGGACTGGATGAAGTTCTCTGTATTGCTCCAGCAGATATGTTCGCAGGCGACGACTTCTTCCACAGCATAGCAGCGCTCTCCGGTCTATTGCTCGAGAGCGGAGCCGATCTGGCTATGCTTGGGACAAGGCCTACCCATGCCTCCGACCAATATGGATATATTGTTCCAGGTCTGCAAATGAGGCAGGAAGGGAAATCGGCTTATGCACAAGTTGCTCGCTTCACTGAAAAGCCGGATCTCTCTAGGGCGCAGCAGCTTATTAACCAAGGCGCGCTGTGGAACTGCGGTATTTACGCTTTTACGTTACGGTATATGCTGTCCTGCATGGAGCAAATTCAATTGCCGCTGAACGATGAAGAACTGTACACAATATATGATAGCCTCCCGGTTCGCAGTTTCGATGAGGAGATTGCGGAGCGTACTGAACGGGCCGTTGTCCTGCCTTACGAGGGCGAATGGCACGACATCGGCAACTGGCAGGCCTTAACAGAGCAGCTAGGAAGCCGAGTGATCGGACGTGGACAAATCAGTGGTCAGACTCACGGCACACACATCGTGAATGAGCTGCCCTATCCACTTCATGTCATTGGCGTGGAGGATATTATTGCTGCTGCAAGCCCTGACGGTATTCTCATTGCGTCCAAAAGCCATGCTCACGCGATCAAGGAGCAGCTAGGCAACCTCCAACTTCACCCCATGCATGGTGAAACCTCTTGGGGCAGTTACCGGGTGCTGGACGAGTTTGATCACCGGAGTCCGAACGACATCTTAGCCATACGACTGACGGTGTTGCCAGATCATCGCTTGAATGGACGTATTCACGGCAGCGGACTTAAAGTATGGACGATCGTGTCCGGCCGGGGAGAGGTTATGCTGAACGGAGAACGCTTTGCTGCGGCAAGCGGCTCTGTATTTAGCATTCCAGTGGATACGTATCACACGATCCGCGCAGATCTGGATACCGCACTGGAACTGATCGAGGTGCGCCTGGGTCACAGTTTGGTGAGCGCCTTCTATAAATCCGATTCCTGACAACACAGAGTTATAGCATCTAAACAGATAGGATTTCTGCACGAAAATCACACATCAAAAAAATCGCTCTTGAGCAAGGTGAGTAAAATCCTTTGCTCATGAAGCGATTTTTTTTAATATTACATCTCATAAGGAAACCGTTCTAACCTTGCCAGATAAATAAACCTTGTTGGCCTTAATCATCCCGGCTTCTCTTAAAAAGTGCTGCATAATCTTCATCTGATAGTGTATGCGTTCCTTCTCGGGCAGGCTCCACCCCGTTTCCACGGTTACTGCACGTGCCCCTAAAATACGGGCGGCAGCGGTACGAGAGGAACCTGGGAGCTCATGCAACCGCATGTTGAAATGGCGGTCTTTCACCTTGATCGAGCGATTCATTCGCTTAATAATCCGGCGCGTCGTGGGAATTACCGGGTTGCCTTTATTGGAGATCAGCGTTTGACCAAGCACCTTGGCATCCTTTTGTGATAATCCATTCGCCTCATGTAAGTCGAGATACCATTCAGGGTGATGCTTTTGTGTTAGTTTAAATAGAGCAGCGGAAAGTGGATGTGTTGCCGCCTGCTTTTTCTGGCGCGGAAAGGTTCGATTCAGATCAGGTTTTCCTCTGATCCGCTTGCGGTAAGCCTCTTGATTCACAATTGGCACAATAATAAGTTTGCCATGGCTGAATCTCAGTTTTTGCTCATTCAAAAGCTTTACCAGTTTCTCAGCCGCACGTATACTTGCTATTTCATTACCATGTATGCCTGCAACCACCATCGCACACGGGCCTTTCTGTCCCTCTATGGCTACATAATAAGGAGTCGCCCAAGAAGAGCCCTTTCCAAGCATATATCGTTTGACCTGCATCCTCTTCACCTCCGTATGGGCTTTCGGTGTCCTCTCTTCTGTTCTCGCCGACGGATGATTTCACGGTATAGTCTCAAATAGTTGCTGGTCATCTGTTTGTTGGTAAATCTTTGGTTAACATACAATCGAAGCTGCGCAGGTGACGGGTAATTTTTTTGCTGTGCCTTACGTGCCATTTGGCCAACTGATTTGCAAATCAACTGTGGAAAGCCTGATAGCACCTCGGGAACGGAGCCATTTTTTAGTGCCAGCACCGGTGTTCCACAAGCCATGGCTTCTACCATTACGAGTCCGAACGGCTCTTCCCACAGTGATGGAAACAACAGACACTCTGCATGTTTCAGCAGCTTCTGTTTCCGATCACCCCCAACTGGTCCTACATAGCGTATATTCGGATTGCGCTGAATTCGCTTCTGAATCTCTCGGCGAAAAAATACAGGGGCTTTGATAGGACCCGCAATAAGCAGCCTTTTTCCTGTTCGCTCTGCAACCTGAATGGCCTGCAGTACACCTTTATCCGGTATGATTCTGCCCATAAACAGCAAGTAGCCTCGCTTCTCACTGCTGAACTCGTATTCATGGGTGTTGATGCCGTTATAGATATAAAATCCTTTGCCCCCGCCCATCAATTGGCGTGCTCTTTTACTGACATATACGGGGTTTTTACCGTGCCTCTTCACTGGTAGATGAACGGTACACAATGATGAGCAAGGCAGCTTCCTACGCGCTACCGCAGAACGAAAGGTATGGTCATGAATGATATGTGTACCGGAAGGCATATGCCGAAGTACATATTGGGGGATCTGACTATGTTTCAAACCCTTGGGATAAGTAATCAATCGCGCGCTGCTCCTGCTCCCACGGGCGGCAAAAAGAGATACATGATGCCCTCGTCTCACTAATTCCTCTGTTAATTCATGCACAACCTTTTCCGTTCCGCCCTTGATGGAGGGTACAGGCTGTGCATCGGGATAGTTGGATATGACCTGCACAATGGTTAAAGGTCGGTTTTTGAGTGCTTTACTCTGCCTTGAAGCCATATGAATTCCCCTTCCTGACCGGAGATACGGTGTAATCTTTACGATGTCAACGGGAATCTGAGCATACTCCCGTACAGGTTATAAATTGTAGTATATAGGTATGTATGTTTTGCATGATTGCTTGTGCCAATCGTCTGCAAGTCGCTTTTTGTCATACGAGCCTAGCCATAAGGGAGGCTTATTTAATTTGTCAAGTCAAAGTTAAGGAGAAAATTCTCATCGTTTTCTAATAAAGCAGGGCAAAACGTTGGGGTAACAGGATTGTAACCACGAGTGGTAAATTCCGGATATTTTATTTGTGTTATTGTCATTTCAGGACATCAACACAATACGAATAACGGAGGAAATTATATATGAAACGTACTTCTAAAAAATTGTGGATGGGTATTTGCTTTACGATGACTTTGGCACTGAGCGCTGGGAGCTTCGTCGTTGGACCAGACACCACTCATGCCGCTTCGACAAGTAAAGCTGATCGGATTATTTCAAAAGGCTCCCAGTATATGGGCGTCCGTTATGAACATGGAGCTCCTGCAGGCAGTACAAGCTCTTTTGATTGCTCTTCGTTCACTCAGTATGTTTTTGCACAAAATGGAATCAAGCTTCCACGTTCGTCCAAACAGCAGTCAACTGTAGGCACTTATGTACCGCGTAGTCAGCTTAAAAAAGGCGATTTGGTCTTTTTCTATGCCCCAATTCATCATGTAGCCATTTACATGGGAGACGGGAAAATACTGCACACGTATGGTAAAGGTGGCGTAACGGTTACAAAACTGAATTCGGGATGGTGGAACTCCCATTACACAACAGCACGTCGTGTCCTTTAGGATCATTTTGGATGATTCCCATCCACCGAATGCTTAACTTACAATTAACATTAAAAAGGCTGTTCCTCTGAGTAGAGATGTCTACTGGAGGGACAGCCTTTTCTGTTGTTTTTGAGGCAGCGTAACGATGACCTCCGTCCCTTCTCCTTCTATGCTTTCCATGCTTATCGTACCCTGGTGAGCATCTGTTATTGTCTTGGCAATCGGCAACCCCAGTCCGGTTCCTCCGGTTTTACGATGTCTGGAGCTGTCTACCCGATAAAATCGTTCAAAGACACGCTTGATCTCGCCCTCAGGAATGCCAATTCCGTAATCCTTAACCCGAAGGTGGACATCTTTTTCATCTGTAGATATCCATATTTCGATTTCATCCGAGCTATACTTTGAGGCATTATCCAGTAGGATGACTAGTAACTGCTTGATTTTTGCAAGATTAGCATCCAGCCAAATTTCCTTTTCTTCTGTAAAAATAGAAATTTGACGTTCATGTACAGGCTTGAGATGTGCTACTACCTGTTGACAACAACCAACCAGCTCTACCGGCTCATACGGTTCGGGGGCTTGCTGCTGTGAGGAGGCCAATGTCAGTAATTGCTGCGTCATCGTACGCATTCGCTGAGTTTCTTCATAGATCGATTCAATCGATTCCTTACGTATGTCATCGTCACGCGTACCCCACCGCCGCAACATGTTGGCATAGCCCTCAATAATCATCAATGTCGTATTCAGCTCATGTGAGGCATCGGAAACAAACTGCTGCTGGCTCTGAAAGCTTTCTTCCAATCTCTCCACCATTCGGTTAAAAGTTGCGGTCATTTGGGACAATTCATCTTGATTGTGGCTGCCGACAGGAATTTTTTTGAATTTCAAGCTTCTTTCGATTTCCTGCATTGTTTGAATACTACTGGCTATTGGCAGCAATATCGCATTCGCCAAAATCGTGCTACCCACCAGACTGAGCAACATAGCTCCTACAGTCGACGTGATAAGAATTGTATTTAAGATATCGAGATTGTTTTCGAGCGCATCCCATTTTTCTACAATCTCCAGTGTCCCCTTTTGACTACCTTCTGGGGAAAGCACCGGAAGGTGAATGATCAGAATTTTATGATTCTGTAGATCCGTCAGTTGAGAGCTCTGAGAAAGGTTAAAACGTATATCGTCTAGCTTAAAGCGCGACTGACGGCTTACTTCATACAGAAGGCGAGATTGCTGATCAAATACCCTCAGAATGGTATCCCCCGAAAGTTCATCTTTCAGCTTGGGCCCCCATGCATTTTTCAGAATCATCGTAGGTCCTGTTTCGGAAATAATTTCAGTCCACTTATTTTGTAACACTTCTCTTTCATTGCGAGTAGCGATTTTGACAAATAATAGATGAACCGTGACATCCACAAACAGGAGAATCGTCATCACTAGAATAGAACTAAGCAGGGTAATTTTGGTCCGCAGCTTCAATGGTCTTCCTCCCGGATACAGTACCCAACGCCGCGCACGGTTTTAATCAGTTTCTTTTTGTATCCATGATCAATTTTTTTGCGAACATATCGGATATAAACATCTACTACATTCGTATCACCAACAAAATCAAACCCCCACACGTCCTGAATCATTTGGTCCCGATGCAATACCTGATTTTTGTGCTCCATCAGATAAAGAAGCAGATCAAATTCTTTGGGCGTAAGTTCGATACGTTTTCCTTCCCTCACCACAGATCGCGTCTTGGGTTCCAACACCAGGCTATCGACCTGAAGTTTGGATTGCTGCTTGTCCTCTTTTGGTGAAGCGGTAGCTGCCGGCTCCAATTGATTCCTCATACTAGCCCGCATCCGCGCTAATAACTCCTCAATTTCAAAAGGCTTTGTAATGTAATCATTAGCTCCTTCATCCAGACCTGAGACCTTGTCAGGAGTCGTGTTACGTGCAGTAACCATAATTATCGGGGTATGATGGTCCACTTTTCGAATCTGCTTCAGCACCTCAACTCCGTTTATCTCCGGCAGCATCACATCCAGGATAATAATATCCCATGTATGGGCTAATGCTTTTTCCAACCCTTCTCTTCCCGTTTGTGCGATTTCAACCACATATCCTTCATGGGATAACTCCAACTGAAGCAATCTGGATATCTTCTCTTCATCATCAATGACCAGCACCGACTTATCCATCGCAAAACCACCTATTTTCTATAGAAAAAACTAATAAGCAATGCACATAACATTCATTTTTTATTTGATTTTAAGCTTTTATCCGTATAGTCGCTCTATAATATAACTTTGTAATTCAATTTTTTGAGGTTAAGGAGTAATTTATTCATGTTAATTAATGTAGACTTTGCTTTGTTTCACTGGATCAATGAACTGGCTGATCACCTCGCCTTTTTGAATGGAACCATGCGCTTCTTGGCGCAATATGCACCGTATTTATTCGGAGTGGCCTTACTGATATACTGGTTCACCTTTAAAATGCCACATCGGATGATGGTTTTAGAAGCCGTTATAACGGTTTGTATCGGTTTTATAATCAGTTGGGGGCTTGGACATTTGTTTTACAGAGACCGGCCTTTTGTTGGACATTCTGTCATTCAGCTTATTCACCATGATCCAAATGCTTCATTTCCGAGTAATCATGCACTTGGAGCTTTTGCTCTGGCTGCAATTCTATGGCTTCATCATCAAAAATATCGTGTTCTGTGGGTTATCTTGGCTGTGCTTATTGCAATATCCCGCGTATGGACCGGGGTGCATTATCCTTCAGATATTTTGGCAGGCGCACTTATTGGGGCAGGTTGCGCAGTTGGTGTTCATAAATTCATTCGCAGTCGGAAGTTTCCAGGCATCTTTATGCAGGCGGCTATTATTTTGTATGAAAAATGGGAGCAGAAGCTGGGACTTAAGCCTAGATCACAAACGAGAACTAAGATGACCGAATCCACTTCCTCTGTCCAAATCAAAAGCAGACGCTAATGCGTCTGCTTTTTTAAACTCATCATCTATGCGGCTCATTATGCAGTCGATTTGGTACGAAGGGATAGCATTCGTTCTTCATAACGTTGGTAGAACCAAATGCAAGCTGCCATCCAGCACCCACTCATGAAATAGCCACCCACAACATCACTTGGATAATGTACGCCCAAATAAATACGGCTTGCCCCGATCGTTAGGATTAGCAGGCTACTGAGCACAACAAGAAGGATACGACCTCTGCTGGAAGGAACGTGCTTCCACAATAAAAACGTTAGCGCCGCATACATACTAAAAGCAGTCATAGAATGTCCGCTGGGAAAGCTGTATCCATTCGCTTCAATAATACGGTTAATTTCAGGTCTCGCACGCTGAAATAGCATTTTTAACACCATATTCAGCAGCACCGATCCCAGCACAGCAACCGCTAAAAAAAACAATTCTCGGCGGTGTCCTAATACGCTATATAGCACGAACATGGCAATTAAAATGATAATCACTACTGGAATCCCGCTGCCGATCATAGTGAAACATTTCATAAGACGTGTCATGGCAGGCGACTCCAGTTGTCCAATAGCTGTAATGATCCTGTGGTCAAAATGCCGTACTTGATGGTCGCTGACCCATAGTGCAATTAAGCCAAAACCGATGGCACATACTATACATGTGAGCAGAGCCACGGAAATTGGCAGCTTTGTAGGTAGTTGCTTCATTTTTTAAAGGTCCTCCATAATCTTCATCCCCTGATCAAGCAAAATGTAGCATTCGTATTGTCTATGTATTTACTTTACCCACTTTTCTTGTATCATTTCATGAAAAGATTAGCTTTTAGAATAAAGCAATGGTTAAGCCCTCACTAAAACGATCCAGACGTAAAACCCAATTATCAGGAAAATAAGGGTCTGAATGCTCTTGATTAAGCTTGTAAACATACAACTGAAAAGAATATGGAGCATCCTCCACATGCCGAAATCCGTTTTTCAGAAAAATCTTGGGACCTGGTGCCCAGGAGGTATCTATGTTGGTAACAACTGCCACTCCCTTCTTCCCCAACGTAATAGCATCTTGAATGCAGCGTTGAATGAGCTGTGAGCCTAGCCCTAAACCAGTTACAGCGATCCAGATGCAATGAATTACTAGATATCCATCCGCATGAACAGCTCTCCATGCTTGTTCACCCAATGCATACTCAATGAATCCTACTGGTTTATTGTCTTTTCTTAATTGTATGTAAGTCAAACCTTGAGTGAATTCTTTTTCTGTCCAATTCAGCTTTTGTACATATCCCGGTGCTTTTTGCATGCTTCTCATGCAAAAACAGCCGTCTTCTCTTATTTGATTTTCATACCATTCAGTGGTTGTTGTTGAATTTTCCATATAGTCTCTCCTAACTTTTAAGAATATTTATGATATAAGGATTTCATAATGATTACAAAACCGCAAGCGAAATAATAGTGAAAAAAGCTACAAAAAAAGGACACTATTTAAGCCTTATAGGCTCGAATAGTATCCTGTCATTACACATGAAACACTGCAAACGCAATTCTATGTCAAACAAATAGCATCTTCTTATTAGGTTGGCGTGACTTCACCAAGCTTAATCTTGTTCTCTGCTTCCTCGATTGGATAGCGTTTGCGGAACCACAACGATTGAAGCAGCAAAAAGGTGCCGCTTACGGTCCAATATAAAGGCATGGCCGCAGGAGCATTGAAGGAAAAGACCGCCATCATAATCGGTGAAAGATAACCCATGATAGCAAATTGCTTACGCTGGTCAGCCGTCATCTGTAGCTGAGAAAGCTTGGCCTGTGCCAAGTATACAACTGCGACGACAATTGCCAGAATCCAGTCCGGCTGTCCAAGCCGGAACCATAAGAAGGAGTGAGACGCCAGCTCCGGCGTGAGTCGGATGGCAGTATACATCCCGCTTAAAATCGGTAGCTGAATGAGAATAGGCAGACAACCGATATTGAGTGGATTGAATTGATGCTCTTTGTATAATGACATCATTTCCTGCTGCATACTTTGCTGACTGGTGGCGTCTTTCTTATTCTCATACTTCTTCTTAATTCGGTCCAAGTCGGGCTGCATAGCGCTCATCTTGCGCTTCATCCCCTGCTGGGCACGCGTTTGACGCATCATTAGCGGCAGTAAGGCCAGACGGACAATGAATGTCAAAGTCATGATCGCCAGCCCAAAGCTTCCACCAAACCATTGCGCCAAATGCTGAATGAGCCAAGAAAGTGGGAATACTACGTAATGATTAAAAAAACCAGGTGTCTGTGCATTAATCTCCGCAGCATTCGCACCACAACCAGACAGCAGCATGACCACCGCCAACGCTACGATTAAACCCAATATCCGTTCTTGTTTACCCCAAAAAGTGAATCCCTTGAATCGTTTCATATGTTCCTCCTCGTTGATTGACTGTGCCATCATTCAACAAGGGGGAACAATCGGATGCATCTTCATCTGGCGCTTCTTTCCGCCGAATGTGACGTGCTAGCCGTACAGGCATGTCCTGTCCTCGGGCAGATATCGGCATCAGCGGAGAAGCATGCGAGCGAACGGGCCCGCCTTCGACCCAGCATTCAGCTACACTGCCATGCAAATGAGCAAGATACGTATAAGTCACAGTGCACAGCAAGCCGATCGTAAGCAAATAAGGGAGTAGGTCCTGAAGCTCAAACAAGGGATTCACCTCCTTCGGTATGTTGCTACAATTATAGCACGAAACTGGACAACCGACTAATCTTTAATTAGAGATAGAGGTTGGATCACAAACAAGAAAGTACGCTCACGTAACGGTAAAAACTTAACGTATAGCAAGCATACGATTCAGTGCCTGTACAGCGTCCTGTCTGATCTGAGCATCCACACGAATGACCCCCACAGGCTCTCCCCGATCAATCTGTTCCATTGCCCACAGCAAATGCGGAAGATCGATCCGGTTCATGGTCAGACAAGGACACATATCGGGATTGAGCGATTCAATCTGCTGTTCAGGGTACTGCTGTCTAATCCGTTGCACGAGATTCATCTCTGTGCCAACGGCCCATCGGGTTCCCGGCTCTGCCGCACGGATCGTATCGATGATAAATTTGGTGGAGCCAGCACAATCTGCGAGCTGTACAACCTCGTGAGAGCATTCGGGATGAACGATGACCCGGATATTCTTATCACGTTCACGGACGTTGCGAATGTGATCTACCGTAAATTTTTCATGAACTGAACAGTGCCCTTTCCATAAAATGATTTTCACGGTTTCCGGGTTTCGTTCAGTCTCCAACTGATCGGTCATAGGATTCCATACAGCCATTTCATCCAGCGGAATTCCAAGTTCATGGGCTGTATTGCGTCCCAAATGCTGATCCGGCAAAAATAAAATACGTTCCTTTTGTTTCAGCGCCCAAGCCAGCACCTGCTTCGCATTCGAAGAAGTCACGGTAGCCCCGCCATGCCGTCCTACAAAGGCTTTGATCTCTGCGGTGGAATTTACATACGTTAACGGAATGATCGTATCGCCTACCAACTCCTGCAAATGCTTCCACGTTCGTTCCGTCTGCTCCATGTTCGCCATATCTGCCATCGAGCAGCCTGCGCGCATATCCGGCAGAACGACGGTTTGCTGGTCGGTAGTCAGCATATCCGCTGTCTCCGCCATAAAATGAACCCCACAAAACACAATAAACTCCGCTTCCTGATTTTGTGCCGCCATTTGAGCGAGCTGTAGCGAATCTCCTGTGATATCAGCAAATTGGATAACTTCGTCTTTCTGATAGTGATGGCCCGGAATGAGCAGCTTTGAGCCCCATTTTTGTTTCAGCTCAGCTACACGTTGCTCCATGTCAGCAACCGTCAGTGTTTTATAATGCTCTGGCATAAGTCCACGATTTCCTTGTAAAACGTCTAGCATAGACATTAGATTCCCTCCATATCGTTGCGGCTGACTGTCCCTCGCTCACGAATAGATAACCGCTATGTGTACAAACATATTTACATGTGTCTTGACACTTATATTTACACATGCCTACAATAATCTCAAGGGTTTTTGGAATGGAATTATTTTTAAGTGGGGAGGATTTGCTGTGATTTACCTGGACTATGCCGCTTCCACACCCATGTGTGACGAAGCTTTGCATATATATAGCGTAATGAATAAGGAAATGTTCGGAAATGCCAGCAGTCTCCATGATGCAGGCGGTCAAGCAGCCTACACACTAGATTACAGCAGGCAACGAATGGCAAATATGATTGGCGGGCATAAGGAAGGCATCTATTTTACAACAGGGGGCACAGAATCCAATATGTTGGTCGTGCAATCGATCCTGAACGGGTTACCACCCCACAAAAAGCATTGGATTATGAGCGCTTTGGAACATCACTCGATGTACAATCTTGCTACTTTTCTAGAACATCAAGGCTATGAGCTGACCATTGTACAACCGGATCGGGAAGGACGAATAACCCGTGAAGTTCTTGTACCCCATCTTAGAGACAACACCGGGCTTGTATCGGTACAACACGCCAATTCGGAAACAGGGCTGATTCAGGATCTTGCTGCCTTGTCTCCCCTGCTCCACGAACGCGGTATTATGCTGCATAGTGATGCGGTACAAACATTTGGGAATGTTCACATAGATGTAGAAGCCATGGGAGTGGATGCACTCTCTATATCAAGCCATAAAGTGTATGGCCCCAAAGGTGTCGGTGCTGCATATCTCAAACCCGGAACCCCATGGCGTCCGGTATATCCTGATACACTGCATGAAAACGGATTTCGTCCCGGAACGATTAATGTTCCAGGGATTGCAGCCTTTGTCGCAGCGGCAGAAATGATGACCGAACAGATGGAGATGCATCAGGAGCGGTATGCTACCCTGCGAAGATACTTTATTACGAAAATTCAGGAAAGATCGATTCCATTACGTTGGGTCGTAGAGGAAAGCGAAAAAAAAGCGGTGCTGCATCATATTGTAGGATGTTTTTTTCACGGTTACGAGGGACAATATGTTATGCTGGAATGTAATCGCAGCGGTGTCTGTATATCTACCGGAAGCGCATGTGCCGCCGGACATCACGATCCTTCCCCTGCCATACAAGCCCTTGGAGCATCCGGCCGTGAAGCCTTACAATTTATCCGTATTTCTTTCGGCAGGACAACCACCATCGAGGAATTGGATGTACTGGTAGATATTTTGACAGACCTGACGCATCGACAAGAAAGGAGCTTATCCCGTTGACTGAATCTTCAAAACGGTCGGGTACGGATCGCCGCGAACAGCTGCTATTGTGGCTCAAAAGCGAATCACCGCTGACCGGGAGCGAACTGGCACGCAGGTCCTCCGTTTCCAGACAAGTAATTGTACAGGATATTTCCCTGTTAAAAGCAAGCCAAGAGCCTATCCTTGCAACGAGTCAAGGATACATTTATATGGAGCCTACGGCTCAAGTCGCTCCCTTAGCCTCTCGTATTATTGTGTGTAATCACCGCCCTGAACAAACAGAAGAAGAATTAAAACTGATTGTGGACTACGGTGTCAGTGTGCAGGATGTTATAGTTGAACATCCAGTATATGGAGATCTGACTGCTCCAATACGGGTCGGAACTCGCAAAGAAGTGGACGATTTTATACGTAAGATCAGTTCCACCCAAGCCACTTATTTGTCCCAGCTGACCGGAGGCATTCACCTGCATACCTTGCATGCCTCGGATGAAAATAAAATTAATGATGCCTGTGCTGCACTGGAGCAAGCCGGCTTCCTGATGACAGATTAATCTTAATACGATACAAAGTAATGAAAATCCTGTCCAGTTTGTGGAGTGCAAATGCACTCCGCAGGGGTGGTATGTAATAGCAAGAATGAAAAATCCCGGCCCCCTTATAAAGGGAATCGGGAATGGACTAAGTGAGCTTAATTTCTAGCAGCTCATATTTGATTACAGCCATGGGTGCATCGACATGAATGATACCGCCCACTTCTTTCCCCAAAAGTGCCTTACCTAAAGGACTCTCATAGGAAATTTTGTTGTCCAGAACATCTGCCTCCGCAGGACTTACAACTTTGTATTCCACCTTCTCCGAAAATTCGATGTCATTCAGAATAACAGTAGATCCGATACTGACCGTTTTAAGGTCCAGATTACTTTCATCCACTATCCGAGCTTTGGTCAACATTTTTTCCAAGACCATGATCCGTGTTTCCATAAACGCCTGATCGTCCTTGGCTGAGTGATATTCACTATTTTCCTTCAGATCTCCATAGCTGATGGCCAACTTGAGGCGTTCGGCTAGCTCCTTGCGTTTTACCGTCTTCAGTTCCTTAAGCTCTTCCTCCAGCTTGGCTAATCCCTCTTTAGTTAACAATACTTCTTCGTTCGACATGGTCTTATTTCAACTCCTATTTCAGCACTTTGCATAATTCAAGTTCAATACTCGAAGGTGCAATATATACGAGCTAAACCGTTAGGGTCCATCTATTGCTGATTGGATAAAGCTCCTGAAATTGATGCAAAATGCTCATTTAGCTTTCTTTATTGTAGTTTACTCTAAATTGGACCAACATGCGAAAAGAAATTCAGGAATTTAGCAGTCAGCTACCTTCGGCCACAGTGATTCATATGGTAACCAAAGCTTTCTTGCTCGCATATCGTATGATCATAACGTATTTTAATGAGCACGTGCAGTGCCACTGCCCTTGTCCCAAATTTCATGAAAACCAGGCAAGAGCAGTGTATGGCGGGAGGAAGATTCAATGGCTTCCTTAGGAAAGAATGGCAACGGGAACGGGAATCGCAAATCCAAATCCCCCCCTAACGGTCAAAAGAAAAATGGATTAAACAGTAATTCGGCTATCTTTTCAGCACTTCAAGGAAAAAATGTGGAGGTCCTAGTCGCAGCCCTCCTACTAACAGGAAAACTAAACGTCGATTCCGTGACTTTATACAGACAAGCAACTTTATTTTTAGGACTCACAGGAAAATACAAAACATTAGCATCTGCCCCTAGTAATGTCGATAATATGGTGAAATTTTTAAATGATAACGGCAATATGACGTTGGATCAGGTAATACAAGCCTTTTCACAGAAAATAAATAAATAAATACTTAAGAGGTGGCGAAAGGAGATATTTGTAGTGAGTGAGTTTGATGGAGAATATTTTGCAGAGGTTATCATCATTGTGATTCTAGTTGCCATGATCTTCTATGGCTCCTCAGATATAGAGGGACTTTCCGCTTCGCCAACCCAATCCTAAAATGATAATTCCCGCAAAAAAAAGCATCTATAGACTCTCGCGAGGTCAATAGATGCTCTTCTTTTTAACGGCCAATCATTTCGATTTAACGTTCCTTTACTTCTACACTTATGGTTTGACTGGAAACCTCTCCGGCAGCATTGACTAACTCGGCCCGATACTCATATGTACCCGGCTTTTGATTTTGGATATTGGTCGCAGCACTTTGAGCCTGCGGACTTTGGCTCGACAGATCCTGCGTGTCGATCAGCTTTCCATTTTCATACAGGTTGTATTGGGTAGCATTCGTGCCCCACCACATGTTCATTGTCAGGGTATAGTCGCCGTCACCATCCCAATTATTATGAGACAACACCGGAATGCCAGGAGAAGCATCGGTCACTTCGACAGTTAACGGGTCGCTGACCGTTTTACCGGAAGCGTTAATCAGTTCGGCAGTATACGTGTAGGTTCCATTGCTCTTGCCTGTAACGGAAATGACTGCATGCTGTGCTCCAGGGGAAGCTGCTTGCAATGATTGGGTTTCGATCAGCTTATCATTTTCATACCACTTGAGTTCATCACCATTCGTGCCCCACCACAGATTCATAGTGATGTTGTAGTCTCCATCCTTCAGTCCGGTGTCCTGACCGTTATCATGAGACAGCACCGGTTTACCCGGCACCTCACCTGCAGCGGTTTTCTCGACTCTAACGGTTACAGGATTGGATACGACCGTTTTACCGTCCAAAGTGACGCTGGCTGTAATCTCGGCGCTCCCCTCTTTTAGGGCCCGAAGTTCTCCATACGTATCCAGTGCAACGGATTCATGACTGCTGCTATACTGAACAGAGGCATTACTTAAATCAGCTTGGCTGCCATCTGTCAGCGTACCCTTGAGATGTGTGACTGCTGTATCGCCAACGTTAAATGTTGTTTGATCCAGTGAAAGCTCCACTTCCTGCAAAGTTGCGTCTGTCTGAGCTGAAAAGTCATCTAGCCCGCGCGGCTTTAACTGATAATTCCCTTTAAAAACCGCCGAAATTCCCTTCAGCTTCACTTGCTGTCCTTCTTGATACGGAAAAGATGTCCGTGTTAAGCCTGTGCGTGCATCAATTCGCACATGATGGCTAACCTCGCCCGCGACTGCATCAAATTCAAACGAACCTACAGGGGTTGCATCTATCACATTACGAATAATAGCAGTAGGAAGCTCAACCAGCTGTCCTTGGTTCGCATCGTTGAGTTCAGTGACCTGCACAGCTTGCGGAAGTTGTCCTTCTCCCGTTTTTTCAATAGCCACTGGATCGGTCAACTCCACTTCACTATTGTACAGTGCCAAACTTGCTGTAATTTTTACTCGATCACCTGGGTGAAAGCCGCTTTGGTTTTGATATACATAAATGCCGCCACTTTCATCCTGCATGTAAAAGGCTTGACCGCCAAAAGCCCCTGGTTCTGTCGTCACAACACCCTCCAAGGTCACAACTTTGCCAGCCGAAAGAGTCCGTGCTTCTGCGACACTGATATGAGCTGGAATCGTGTTGCCATCCTCAGGCAAAGGCTGGGCCGGGACATCAGCCAACACGACGGATTGGGTCAGCAGGTTGCTGCCGTTTTGTCTCAGTCTAAGATTGGCTGAACCACTGGTACCCGGCTTGATCCGCACCGTCAGGTCTCTATAGGCATGCCCCTTGCTGTCGGATTCCAGACTAAATGTTCCACTATAACCGTAAGAGGTCGGCCAGCTTCCATCCGGATTCTGAATCTGGGCTACTTGGTTGCCGCCCGCTACATAAATACCTGCGCTGAATCCGCTAATCGTGCTATTGGGAGCCAGTTGGTCGGCAACAATGCGAATTTGAAAAGGCTGTGCATTCGGCAGCTGCTCCTGACGAACGATGCTGTACACAGGCTGCGCGCTGGCTGTAGATCCGCCATAGGAGCCGGCCTTGAACGTTCGTTGATCCCACCATTTGTAGCCGGCTGCAGGAACGGACCAAGGCTCTGCTTGCGGTTCCGTGGAAGCCTGAGGATCTTCAAAAGACAGCAATGCCGTCGGCTGATCAAGATGTAAGTTCTTTACATCCGACAGGCTGGTATACTCCTCTTTCTTGGACAACCAGTCTACCATATTTACCAGTAACACGGCGTCATCCTGCTCCTTAAATCCGTCATACGTTGTCTTCTTGGTTCCTGTCTCTTCACGCAAATATTTTGGCGTTGCATCTTCAACAGGAGATGAATCCCCAATGAAGGCAGCTTTGCCTAGACCTACTTTTGCTACAGCAGCATAAGGCCCTTCCGCTATACCGCCACCGTTATAAACGCCCTGATCTACTGCATTCCCCCAAGCCTGATTGGTTTTAGGGAGATATACGATCCCCTTGGCTTTGGTCGGGTCAATAATCGCCAATGTAGATCCTGCGTGCATCGCCACATTACTCACTCCTGCTGTAATGCCAAACGCCTGCGCAGGCTCAACAATCTGATTAGCCGTGATATCGCCTAATGCATTGTAGCGGAAGCGTATACCAAACTGGCTGCCCAGCCAATCTGAGCTAACCACGCCCTGCATCGCTGTCGAGCTTTTTTCTTCCTCACTCATTCCCTTTGCAGGGTCTTCCCATGCGCCTCGACGGTACCCATTGATACTTTCCGACCCGTCCCAGCGGTTCTTGTTCCGGTCGGCGTTATAATGATCTCCAATGAAAAAAATGCTATTGCCTGCTTTAACATACTGTTCCATTGCGGCCTGTTCGCTTTGTTTAAAAGGGATATTGGGTTCTGCTGTCACAAATACATCATAATTCTTTAAATCATTATAAGTAATAGGTGTAGATTGGCGAAGTTCATGAACATCGTAGCCATTTTTTGCAAGGGCTTGTCCGAAATCTGAGAATCCACCATCAATCACCCAATCTGCTGCGCCGGCTGTCTGTCCATGTGTATTATCGAACAATACTTTTTTACCAGCGTTTTCATTGACCACTTTGGCTGCAATGAAAGGGGCAGGGTCTGCCGGACCTTCTGCACGTGCCGGTTGTATGCCGCCTACAACACCAGCGTACAACGATAAAGTGAAAACCATAGCTGTTGCGTATTTGAAGCTACGGGATGTAAAACGACGAAAAATTCCCATTCTATTCCTCCTGTTAATTGGTTTAAGGCCCCTCTCAGAGGGGCACTAAATATAAATGTTAGCATTCATTTATGTGCGGACATGCGTTATTTTGTAAATCTTTAGGAATAATGAAAGAGAAGGAAATTCCAATAATAAAGATAGGCTGTATGCAGCAATGTGAGTACCGCAAATACAATTTTCCCGGCAGCCCGAGTTCTTTTTTCCCCTGTAATCAGCTTTGCGCCATTCACAATCAATACCCACACGGCAAGAAGTGCTGAAAGAAGCGGCAGCGTGCAAATTCCCCAGATAAACCAGGCGGAATAGCCATAGACCATCTGATTGTTAGCATAGACGACCTGTACCCCGAGAAAAATCGTATTTAGTAACGCGATGTATGCCAGATTGGATGAAATGTGATTATTCGTTTTACGGATAGCTCTGAGCACATACCTTATCATCCATATCAGCAGGGTTGTGATGAAAAATAAAGAGGATGCGGCGTAGCTGACAAGCAGCGTCCAGGTACGATGCATAAATGTCGTCTGCTTCATGGTCTCACTATCCGGGGCAATCATCATCCATGTACTGTTTTCCTGATACAGCAATATTTTAAGCTGTCCCCCCTTCTCCACAAACAGTCCATCACCTGCTGCTTGAAAAACTTTGTCTGATGCTTCATTTTGATCCGGAAATTTCCCTTTAACAATTAATGTATGATCATCTTGAATTCGAACGGTGTATTTAACACTTCCCAGCATCCGAAGCCATTTTCCCCACCCATGAATAGGATTCAAATTCAGCTGATATACACCCTCGATTTCTGGTAAAAGCTTTATTTCCTTGACAGAACGAACCGGTGACTGAGAAGCGGCCTGCGGCTCGGCGGGCAGTATTTGGGCGATCGCATTGATGACTTTTCCATGAAGCAGGGTGTCCGTATCCGCTGAGTTGCTGATTACAAAAATACCGATCTTTTGGGAGGGAACTAGTACCATTTTGGAAATAAAACCATCAATTTTCCCGTTAGCCCACAGCATGTGCACTCCCGTCTCCAGTTGACCGCGGAAAAATCCGTAACCTATGCCATCAAGACGAGCATCAGCTGCAAATTGCTGTGCATGCATCGCTTTTACCGTTTGTGGCTGGAGCACCGCTTTGCCCTTATACTTGCCTTGATTCAAATGAGTGATCAGATAATGGGAAAATTCGTTGGGTGTGACGTTCAACGCTCCTGCTCCCGGCAGATTGATATACGAAAAAGGCTGTTTTAGATACGCTTCACGCTTCCACTGATAGGATTGGGCCAGTGCCGGATTATTTAGTGGCAATTCCAGTGTCGCACTCGGCATATTCATCGGCTGGAACAGATGTGTGCTAAGGTAATCATTCAGTCCCTGACCGCTTACTTGCTCCACAATGTTACCGATCAGACCAAAGGCAACATTACTGTATTCATACCGAATTCCTGGTTTGCGGATAGGGGGTTGCTTTTGAAAATACGTGCTGAGATACTGCTCTGTAGGTAAAACACCTGCCCGAGTCAAGCTGTTGATGTCGTATATCGCTTCATCTAATCCTGCAGTATGTGTCAGAAGCTGATGTAGATTAAAAGGATGATTTTGGTATTGCGAAGCTTTATAGCTGTGGAGATAGCGGTTTACGTCTTCATTCAAATCAAGTTTGTTTTGCTCGACCAGTTGCATTGCGGCGCTTGCGCTAAATGATTTGGTTAGAGAGCCGACACGAACAATAGTCTTCGCTGGGTCGAATGCCACTTTCCGCTCCAGGTCTGCATATCCATAGCCTTTACTAAAAAGAATGTGGTCTTCCTGGGTCACAACGACCGCAGCACCCGGAGTATGCAATTTTTCCAATTCTGTACTCATGATGTCGTCCACTGCTTTTTCCACTGAATTAGGTGTTATACTATCTGCTGCCCATGCCGAAGCAATGAGTAGATTCCAGAGATACAACGCTGCTAAAAATGCGGATAGGTAGTAAAAGCCTCTATTCTTCATATTCAAGTACTCTCCTTACGTATGAGTTTGATTTAATAATTTGAACCGTGCGGTGATTGCATAGCGAGCAGATCTTTATACTCCGCATGGAAGCCATCAGCATGGCGCTATGAAATCATCGCACTTCCCATCGTGGGAGTGCACATGATAAAGCGAATCCTGATCGAATCGCGTAAGTGGAAGGCTTCTTACTTATTCGATCAGGATTCATGGGTTACAGATTAAAATTGGTGATAACTTCTAATCATTCGTCAAGCGTAGATTTTCAAGAATTATGATGTGTTAAACCTTGTGCCATGCCTTTGTCCATGTTCCGGGTAATCTTTTGTATCGCGGCACGGATACCTTTTACATTTTCTTCGATAAATCCGGGTTCCAGCAGTTCATAATGACTCCCAATCAAGCTATGTTCTTCATAGCTTCCTTGTGTAGCGTCTTTCCATAAAAGTCGATTATCTCCTGTGCCCTTCACCGTTTCCGATCCAACGGCGTCAAAACCATGAATATTCGCCTGAACCTTTTCAGTGTTCACAAGCTGATTGCCATACACCGCATAAGCGATCATTTTACGCTGGTACGTTTCATTCAGCAGCTCGCGGTAAGATTCAGGAACCTGTTCCAGCATCGCATGAATTTCCTGCTCTGTTTCTTCGTCTGTGAAAGGCAGGGCTTCCGTTCTTTTGACTGAATCAAGCATAAAAATGTCGGATACAGCATGACCTTGACGCTCCAGTGTAGAGGCAACCTTATGCGCTAGATTCCCACCTATGGAATAACCAAGTAGTACATACGGACCTTGCGCTTGCGTGCTGACGATAAGATCAACATAACGTGCCAACATTGCCTGCTCATCCGCAGCATCATCTACGAACTCTAACCCGTACACGACTGCGTCTTGATCCAGTTGTTTCGCAAGCTCTGCAAACGACAGCCCGTATCCAAGCATCGGCGGAAAGCAGAAGATGGAGACCGGACCGTGTTCATTCAACCGAATGATTGGACTATCAGCCTTGTATTCCAGATCAGCTTTCAATAATGTGAGCGCCTGCTCTTCTATGGTCGGGAACTCCAGCACACTACGTATAGGAAGCTCAATGCCTGTGGCAAGGTGAACTTTGCGTATAAGCTCCAGTACTTTCAAGGAATGTCCACCCAACGTGAAAAAGTCATCGTGGATACCCACTTGTGGAATATCAAGCACTTCCTGCCAAATGGCTGCCAGTAACTGCTCCACGTCGGTTCGCGGTGCAACATATTCTATACCCGTGCGCAGCGCTGTGTCCGGCGTAGGTAACGCTTTTCGGTCGATTTTGCCGTTGGCCGTCAGCGGAATACGCTCCATCTGTACGAATACGGATGGAATCATATAGCTTGGTAGACTGCCCAATAGTACAGCTCGAATCTCACGGACAGTCAGCTGCTCATCAGCCGTGAAGTAAGCACATAATTGCTGCTGACCTATTCCATCCTGCAAAGCAATAACAACGCTGTCCCGCACGAGCGGCACACTTGCCAACCGTGCCTCCACTTCGCCCAGTTCAATTCGATAACCGCGAATTTTCACCTGATGGTCAATCCGGCCCAGATATTCAATGTTGCCGTCCGGCATCCATCTTGCCAAATCGCCTGTACGGTACATCCGCTCATAGCCTGCTTTGCCTCCAGCAAACGGATCTTTCACAAATTTCTCGGCCGTCAGCTCTGGACGGTTCAGATAACCTCGGGCTACACCTACACCGCCGATGCACAGCTCACCCGCGACCCCGATCGGCTGCAATTGCTCTGTGCCTTCCTTCACGATGTACAGACGAATGTTCTGAATCGGTTTCCCGATCGGAATAACCGCATATTCCTCATCCGGCTCGCAATCGAAGTACGATACGTCCACCGTCGCTTCGGTTGGACCATACAGGTTGATCAGCTTCGCTCCGGCCAAGCTCGACACGAGCCGCTGGAACCGGGCCACATGCTGTGGCGGTAAGGCTTCACCACTGGCAAAAACATGGCGCAGCGTGCCTAGCTTCGCTTGCATCGCTTCTCGTGGTTGCTGCTCCACATACTCCAGGAACGCATGCAGCATGGCCGGTACAAAGTGCATCGTGCTCACGCCATCACGAGCAATCGTGTCCACAATCTCTTCCGGGTTCTTTTCCCCGCCGACTGACAGCAGACTCACCTTCGAGCCGACCATCGACCACCAGAACAGCTCCCACACCGACACGTCAAAGGTGAAGGCGGTCTTTTGCAGGATCGTATCTTCCGCACTTAAGCCGTAACGATCATGCATCCACAAAATCCGGTTCAGCACGGAATGTTGCTCCACCATTACGCCCTTCGGTTTTCCGGTGGAACCGGAGGTATAGATCACATAGGCGACATGGTGCGGTCCGGCCAGTGGCTCCAGATTCGAGCCATCTTCGTGATAGATGTCCTCGTGATCTAGCACAAGCACCTGGCCATCGAAGCTCAGCGATGCTTGCTCCGCTAAACGCGATTGCGTCAGCACCAGCTTCGCTCCCGAGTCCTCCAGCATAAAGCAGATGCGGTCGGCCGGAAATTCCGGATCAATTGGCACATAGGCTCCGCCGGCCTTGAGGATCGCATAGATGCCTACGATCATGTCTAGCGAGCGATATACCATAATACCTACCGACTGATCTGGTTTAACCCCCTTCGCGCGCAAAGTCCGTGCAAGGCGGTTGGCTCGCTCGTTCAGTTCACGGTAAGTTAAAGATTGTTGGCCCCAAACGACGGCGATATGATCCGGCGTGCGTTCCACCTGCTCCTCAAACCGTTTTTGGATCGTCTGATTGTAGGGATATGCTAAGGCCGTGTCATTAAATTCTCCTATAATCTGTTGTTTTTCTAAGGCTGTAACCAATTCCAGCTCTTCAACGCAAACATTCGGGTTAAGCAAAATTTGCTCTAGCAGATGCACAAAATGTCCGTGCAGACGTTCAATATCTGCTTGATCAAAGCAGAGTGCGTTATACATAAAACGAATTTTCATGCCTTCTCCCGGCATAACGACGATGCTCAAATCATAGTTAGTCTGTTCTGTAGCCGTCACGTTGGAGACCGATAATAACTCCTGCCCGTCACTACCCATTTCTTCAATCTGCTCATCCACCGGATAATTTTCAAACACCATAATATGGTTAATTAAATTCTGTTTCTGGTCGGTCAGTGCTTGAATTTCAAACAACGGATACGTATCATACGCATGAGAAGCCAGCGCTTGCTCCTGCATTTTCTTCATAACTTCCGCAAAAGCTTCCCCTGCTTCACTACGGATGCGAACAGGAATCGTATTAATGAACAAGCCAATAATATCCTCGACCCCTATAATATCCGATGGACGACCTGAGACGACACTGCCAAATACAACATCACTATGGTTGTTGTACTTTTGCAGGAGAATCCCCCATGTGGTTTGCAATAATGTATTCATGGTCACCTGATACCGCTTGGCCGTCTCCTCCACCCGGAGAGCCAGCTCATGCTCCCAATCCGTCATCCAGTCACTGGCCATATAGCCTTCACTCTTGCGACCGGATTTTACAACTGGCAGTGCTGTTTGCTGCTCATACCCGGACAAATAGCTGCTCCAGTAGTCGGCTGCTGCGGTGCGATCCTGTGCTTCCAGCCATTCAATAAAGCGACTGTAAGGCACTGCCGGCGCCAACTCCGGTACTCTGCGCTCCCGAAGTGCTGCATAGCTCTCAAACACTTCTTTGTTTACAAGGGACAGACACCAACCGTCCATCACAATATGATGGAAGCTCCACACAAAATGATAACGATCTTCCCCAGTGCGCAAAATCGCTACACGCAGTAGGACATCCCGACGCAGATCAAAGCCTCGTGCTTTATCTTGCAACTTGAAATTGGTCAGCTGTGTATCCCTTGTATCGCTATCCAGCTCTCGTAAATCTTCGTAATAGAAGCCACAATTCCGGTTTCGATACACTACCTGCAAAGGCTCCGTATCCCGTCCAAAATAAAAGTGTGTACGCAGCGCCTCATGTCGCCGAACTAGAGTATTCAGGCTTTCTGCAAAAGCATGAATGTCCAGCTGACCTTGCATATCATAAGAAACCTGCTCAAAATACGCGTCATTGGCAGCTGCTTGACTATCGAGTTGACTGTGAAACAGCATCCCTTTTTGCATTGGGGTCAGGGTATAGACATTGTCGATCTCACCCGTAGCACCCATCTCAGACAACAAGCTGTCCAACTCCTCAACACGCATTCCTTTATAGGAAATATCGCTTGGGGTTAGCTCTGGATGTTCTTTATGAATGCAATGCTTCAAAATTTCACGCAGGCTCGATTCCAATAAACTGGCCAATCGCTCGATCGTCTCTGGTCGATAGCTGGTACGACTATAGCTAATTGTCAGCCCCAGTTGGCCTCCTGAAATGATGCCGCCAAAATCCAGCGTATACGTCCGAGCCATAGTCGGGCTAAGTGGCATACCTCCACTATAAGGAGACGACTGCAGGTCATTTCCCTTCATATCCTGATCAAATTGTCCTAAATAGTTAAAGCTGATCTCAGGATCTACCTCACATAGGGCTGGAGATACTTCGGCTAAATATTTCAGTATCCCGTAACCTATTCCTTTTTGCGGAATACTGCGCAATCCTTCTTTCGCATGCTTGATTCGCTGCGAAAGAGCCGTTTCTTTTGGCATATCGAGTAAAACAGGATATTGGCTTGTAAACCACCCAATCGTCCGGGTAATGTCCATCTCTGGTAAAATGGCTTCACGACCATGTCCCTCTAGATTAATTAGGAAACGATCATGACCACTCCATGCTTGCAATGCCATTCCTACTGCTGTCAGCAACAGGTCATTAATTTCTGTACGGTAGGCACGATTGGCCTGCTTGAGCAGCTGCTCTGTCTCTTCGTGTGTCCACAAAGCAGTAACCGACTCACTATCGCCAATCAATGGCTTGTCGTGCTCGTTATGTCCATAATCTTGCGGCAGAGGTGCCGGTTTCGCTTGTGCAATCCCCGCCCAATACGTCCGCTCACGTTCCATCGCTGGGCTGTTGGCATAGGCGTGCAGCTTCTCGGCCCATGTTTGAAACGAATTCGTCTTGTGCGGTAACTGAATCACCTGCTCGCCCTTGGCGGCTTGCTCATATGCTGTCGCCAAATCCTCGAATAGGATGCGCCAGGATACCCCATCCACTGTCAAATGGTGAATCACGACCAACAGATGATCTCCATCCGGGCAACGGAATAGGCCGAGCCTCATCAATGGCCCTTCGCTCAAGGAAATACTGGATTGAATTTCATTGCATTTAGCCTCAATCATTTTCTCCAAATTCTCTTCAATTACTTCGCTATCCCTATAGTCAAAGCACTCCAAATGGTACGGTTCGCCTTCCCCTACACCTCGGTTCCATGCCGTATATCCGTTCTCCGACGAACGAAAAGTCATTCGCAAGGCGTCATGGTGCGCTGTAATCTGATGGAGTGCCAGCCGAAGTGCCCGTTCGTTATAGCCTTCCTGCCGATAGAGCATGACAGATTGGTTGAAATAATGTGGTTCATCCGTTGACTGTTCAAAGAACCAGCGCTGAATCGGTGTAAGCACAACATGTCCCGTAACCTCACCCTGCTCGGCTACTCGTTTAACTGGCTGAATATATGTGCTCAATCCTGCAATCGTTGGATATTTGAACAAATCCTTCATTTCCAGCTTGTATCCAGCCTGAAACAAGCGGGACGATACTTGGATAGCCTTGATGGAGTCACCACCCAAATGGAAAAAGTTATCTTGTGTGCCTACCTTCTGTATACCCAGAATGGCTCCCCAAGCCGCAGCCAAGGCCAGTTGGACATCTGTCTCAGGTGCCACATAATCCATACCTGTATCGACATTAGGCTCAGGTGCAGGCAGTGCCCTACGGTCTACTTTGCCATTCAGTGTCAAAGGCAGTTTCGACAGCTGCACAAAGTAGGAAGGCACCATATAGCTCGGCAGATCCTGTGATAACACACTACGTAAGTCGCTAGCGCTCAATTCGCTGTCTGTTACAAAATATGCACACAGCTGTTTTTGCCCGCTATCGTCCTGCCGCACAGTAACAACAGATTCCTTCACACCTGCAATCGTGGACAAACGGGTTTCAACTTCACCCAGTTCGATGCGGTAGCCGCGAATTTTGACCTGCTCATCCATTCTTCCCTTGTACTCCAGTACGCCATCAGCACGCCAACGCACCAAATCCCCTGTACGATAGCAATATTCTTCAGGCCGGAATGGACTTTCAATAAACTTTTCTGCCGTAAGCTCAGGCCGGTTCAGATACCCGAGTGCCACGCCATCGCCACCGAGAAGGAGCTCGCCCCACGCCCCGACAGGCTGCAATTTTAACGAACGATTGACCACATAAATGGTGGAATGATCAATCGGACGTCCAATGGGAACACCTTGAGTTTGCGGTTCTGTAATTTCATAGGTGGTGGAAAAGGTCGTGTTCTCTGTCGGCCCATAAACATTACTCAACCGAAGCTGCGGGTACTCCTTCAGCACGCGGTTAACATGTGGTACGGACATCACATCCCCACCCACGAGCAATTCCTTTAGGGATGCAAACACTTCAATGTCTTGCTGTGAATGCTGATTGAATAAAGCCGTGGTCATGAACATGGTGTTAATACGATACTTGTTCATCACTTGTTTGAACTTGGCAGCATCCAAAATAGTGTCATGATTTACTACATATAATTGACCGCCGTTCAGCAGCGTTCCCCAGATTTCAAACGTGGAGGCATCGAATACAACTGCGCCCATTTGCAGCATACGCGTATTTTCATCAAGCGTGGCGTAGCTATTGCCTTTCACCAACCGTGCGACATTACGGTGATTGACCATAACGCCTTTCGGCTTGCCTGTCGTACCAGAGGTGTATATGACATGCGAAAGATCTAAGGCAGACCCCCCATTTGTAATGGAAGCTGATTCATGAGTATGAGTGTATCCTTCAAATTCGCTGCTCCATAGTTGCGCATCGCTCAAATCGATAACCGGAATACCTGGTTCAAAAGAAATCTGCTCACGTCGCTGTGACAGTAACAGCTCGGCACCGGAATCCTCCAGTAAATAACGGATACGCTCTTCCGGATACTCGGGATCAATAGGAACGTAAGCCCCGCCTGCCTTCATAATAGCCAGCATGCCCACGACCATTTCAATGGAACGCTCAGCTACTATCCCTACTCGCTGTATCTGAGCCCCGGACCCACGCCGTATCCCATGGGAAGTAAGGACACATGCCAGACGATCGGAACGCTCATTCAGCTCGCGATAAGTGAGCTGTGTGTCCGCAAAGGTGACCGCTAGTCGATCTGGCGATTGTGCAACCTGTTCCTCGAACAGTACATGCAGTAATTGATCCCGTGGATACGGAGAGTCTGCTGCTGTAGTGCTGAATTGCTCCACCAGCTGCTCTTTTTCTTGGGCCGAAACCATTTCTATAGCCGCAAGAGCGATCTCCGGCTGTTCTATAACCACATTGATTAGCTGCTGTAAATGTACAGCCAGTCGTTCGATGGTTTCGCGTTTGTACAGCCGGGTTCCGTATTGAAAACCGCAGGCAATTTGTTCCCCATCCTCCTGCGCGAACAGACTTAGATCAAATTTGGCCGTTGTTTGTTCACTCGGATAGGGCGCTAATTGCAGCTCTGCCAGCTGCTGCTCTGTTTGCTCCAGGTTTTGTAAAGCAAACATGGTATCAAATAATGGATTGCGGCTTAAATCCCGATCCACGCCCAGCTTTTCTACCAGCTCTTCGAAAGGATAATCCTGATGTTCAAAAGCCTTTAACGCGTTATCCTTGACCTCCAGTACATAATCGCGGAATGTTTTCCCGCCTTCCGGATAATTGCGGATCGCCAGTGTATTGACAAACATCCCAATCAGACTGCTAAGATCAGCATGAGGCCGCCCCGCAATCGGCGAGCCGACAATGATATCCTCCTGCCCGCTGTATTGGCTAAGCAAAGTCGTATAGGCAGCCAACAGCACCATATATAAGGTCGATTCGGTCTGCATCGCAATGCCTTTTAATCCTTCGCTTTGCCGTTGATCGAGCGTAAATTCCAGTACATCTCCTTCAAAGCTTCTCACCGCCGGACGTGGATAATCCGTCGGGATATCCAGCACTGGCAGCTCTCCTGCGAAGGTATTGAGCCAGTAATTTTCCTGTTCCTGATAGCGTTCACTTTGCTGCTGTTCCTGCTGCCATGCGGCATAGTCCTTATACTGAATGCGCAGCGACGGCAGCGTGTCCCCCGCATATAAGTGGATGAAGTCCTGAATCAATACATTTATAGAGGTGCCATCCGAAATGATGTGATGCATATCTAGCAGCAAAATATGATGCTCTGGCCCAGTTTCAATCAGACCCGCCCGGAACAGCGGAGCATGCGCAAGATCAAACGGCTGAACAAAGCCATGCACCAGCTCATCCGTTTCCTTTTGGTCAGCTCCGTGGGCATGAATCAACTCCACGCGAAAAGGAACCTCGTCATGTACTCGCTGGACAGGTTCACCGTTCATGCTCTCAAAGCTTGTGCGCAATGTTTCATGGCGATTAATAAGCTGACGGAACGCGTTATCCAGTGCCTTGTAATCAAGTGAACCGGTCAATGTCAAGGCGCCTGGTATGTTATAGCTAGTTCCCGCTCCATCAAGCTGATTGAGAATATACATCCGTTTTTGAGCCGAGGATACCGCATAAAATGGCTTATTTCCCGAAACAGGAATGGATTCATAGGTGGTTTGCTCCAGTGCTTCAATAACCTGCGCAAGCTGTTCGATGGTTGGGTGCTGGAACAGGTCCTTTAGCTGCACATTTTTATGCAATTCCTTATGGATGAGCGAGATGACATTTGTCGCCCGTAAGGAATGACCTCCTGCTTCAAAAAAGTTATCCTTAATCCCAATGCGCTCAAGTTCCAGCACATCTTTCCAAATGCTGACCAGTTGTGCTTGTAACTGATTTTGAGGAGCTACATATTCTGCACCTGAGCTTATGCTTCCCTGCGGCTGAGGCAAAGCTCGGCGATCCACCTTGCCATTAGGCGTCAATGGCAACTGCTCCAACTGCACAAAATACGACGGCACCATATAACCCGGCAGTTCCCGGCTCAAAGCGCTGCGGAGCTCACTTAACTGTGCATTCGCATGAGTTACTACATAAGCGCAGAGCTGCTTTTGCCCCTGCTCATCCTCATGTGCAGTCACAACAGCTTCTCGCACCACCTCCAGCTTCAACAGCTGCGCTTCCACCTCGCCCAGCTCGATCCGGTAACCCCGGATTTTCACTTGCGCATCGATCCGTCCCTTGTATTCCAGCGCCCCATCTGCATTCCAACGTACCAGGTCCCCGGTGCGATAGCAGCGTTCGCCGTTACGGAACGGACTATCGATGAACTTTTCAGCCGTTAAGTCCGGACGGTTGCGGTATCCACGTGCCACCCCATCACCGCCCACTAGCAACTCACCCCATACCCCGACGGGCTGAAGCTGCATCGAACGGTCCACGACATATGCTGTCGAATTATGGATCGGTCTGCCAATTGGCACAGATTCCGATTGCACACCGTTGATCGCATGCACTGTGGAAAAGGTCGTATTTTCAGTTGGGCCATAGATATTACTGATTCGCAGGGACGGATGAGCCTTCAGCACCCGAGTCATATGTGGTACGGACATCACATCACCGCCGACCAGCAGTTCCCGTATCCCCTCGAACAGCGCCAGATCCTGCTGAGACAGCTGGTTAAAGAGCGGTGTGGTCAGAAACATCGTGGTAATGCCGTGGCTGCGTACAGCTTCCTTAAGCTTAAGCACGTCCAAAATGACATCCTGACTCACTAGCACAAGCTGTCCACCATTTAGCAACGCCCCCCAAATTTCAAAGGTGGACGCATCAAAGACAACAGACCCAGTCTGCAAAATGCGCGTGTCCGCATCCAAACGTGCATAGTTTGCATGTTTCACCAAACGAACGACATTGCGATGTTCCACCATTACCCCTTTGGGCTGGCCTGTTGTCCCTGAGGTGTACATAATATAGGCCAATCGATCAGCTGCGGTCGCCTTCGGTTGTTCTTCAGCTGCATAAACCTGCTGTATTGGTTTAGCTTGTTCTGATTGCGTAGCTTCTGTTGGGATAGTTGTAGTAGAAGCAAGTTCGGGACTAGCAGAAATAGAATAGAGTGGGTTTAGGCAGTCCACATATCCCATATTACCCGTATCTGTACTCATCCCGTTATCATACGACAAAACGGAATTGCAGCGATCAGCATCATCTGTTTCATAGATCGCATCATCACTCAGGTCAAGTACTATTCCCTTAAAATCTGTGGGCCGATGCTCCATTTTTTGTACAAGTAGTATCTTGGTCTCGGAATCCTCCAGCAAATAACGCACGCGCTCGTCCGGGTAATCAGAGTCAATCGGAACATACACCCCGCCTGCTTTAAGAATCGCGAGCATGCCTACAATCATCTCAATCGAGCGCTCAGCTACAATGCCGACTGTCTGTTCAGTACGGATTCCCTGCTTACGTAAAAAATGAGCCAGTCGGTTGGCCTTTTCATTTAATTCTTCATAGGTTAGGCTATTGGGTCCAGACACTACTGCCACCTGCTGTGGTACCTGCTTCGCCTGTATCTCGAACAATTCATGAATGGAAGCATCACGTGGATAATCTACAGCTGTATCGTTGAAAGTATGAACCAGCTGCTCTACTTCTTGTTCTGACAGCACTTGTGCTGTGCAAATTTCCAACTCTGGCTGATGTAGAACAACGGTATACAGCCGTAATAGCTGCTCAACAAAGCGTTCAATCGTCACCTGGTCGTAACGGTCGCTACTGTATTTCACGTTTAGAGAAACTGCAGCATTTTCCCATTGAAATTGAAAATCCAGCTCAGATTGCACGTGATGTAGAAAATCAGAAATGTGAATATTTTGCAAGGAGGCCGTGGTGTGGATAAGAGGCTTGTCGTCCTTGTTACGTAGGATTTCAAGCCCCTCGGTATAGTTCCAAAAAGGAATATTTTGGTGTTCAATAGCTTCGCTGACAGAGGTTTTGATCTGAGACAGCAAGGTTTTGAAGGTCGTTGAAGAATCCAGCGTATTTTTCAATAAAAGCAGATGGTTGATTGGCTTGGTAGCACCGTTGCCAGACTTGGCTACAGGAATGCCCAGCAGCACACTTTCTTCACCTGTGTATTTATGCAATAAACTTTCTACTCCAGCAAGCAGAACCATAAATACAGCCCATGGAGCCCCACCTGTTATAGATGATATTCTTTGGGATATTTCTGATGGAAATGTCAGCGTGTACGTATGACAATTAGAATCTGTTGCAGCTGTATCCCTGGACACATGGTTGGTATATGGCAAGCAGATGATACGATCCTCGGATTCCAGCTTATGACTCCAGTAATTTTTCTCTTTCTCAAATAAGGCTTTCAATGACATCCCTCCTGCTTTATGGGGTCTGTACCCCGGTTGGAATGGTGCGTTGTTACGTAGATGAGCGTTGTATCGGAAAAAGAATACTTTGCAGGCAAGGGCAGTCGGACGAAGCCGCTGCCCTTTGCACATGCAAAGTGAAATCATTGCCTTTTAGAAACCTGAAAACTGATCTAGAAAACAAAGTCGATGGAATCCGGTGAGAAGCCTTCTGCTTGTTCACCCAAGTTCACCTGAATATCGCTTAATTGCAAATCTGGATTGGCCGCAACCTGTGACAGGATCGCTATCAAATCTCCGGTTAATCGTTCAATAGCGTCAGCGCCAAACAGCTTCGTGCAATATTCAAAGGAACCCTTGATCTGCCCGTCTTCATCACTCATGGACAAGGTCAAATCAAATTTGGAAATACGATGCTCCTGCACATAAGGACTAAAGGACAACGTTTCAAGCTTCGCTTCCTGTGACTCCGTATTTTGCAGTACAAACATAGTATCAAACAACGGATTACGGCTTGCATCCCGTACTATATCCAGCTTTTCCACCAGCTCTTCCAGCGGATAATCCTGATGCTCGAAGGCTTGCAGCGTACGCTCTCGGGCTTCCAGTAGGTAGCTGTGGAACGTTGAGTTGCCCTGCGGCTGATGCCGGATGGCTAGTGTATTGACGAACATGCCGATCAGCGGCTCCAGTTCAGGTAACAAACGACCTGCTACCGGCGTACCGATGATCAAATCGTCCTGACCACTATATTTGGACAGCAGAACGGTATAGGCGCTCATCAGCACCATGTACAGCGTACTTCCGGTCTGTGCCGCCACTTGGCGCAATTGCTCAGATACATTCGGGTCCACGGTAAACTCATACGTTGCTCCCTCGAAGCTGCGAACAGCAGGTCTAGGATAAGCAATCGGCAGATCCAGTACCGGTAATTCCCCGGCTAAATGCTCCAGCCAGAACTGTTCCCGGCGCTGGTAGGACTCACGCTGCATTTCCTGCTGCTGCCACACCGCATAGTCCTTGTACTGAATGGACAACGGCTCCAAGGCCTGTCCCTCGTACAGTTGTCCCAGCTCCTGCACGATATTGTTAGACGATACCCCGTCTGAAATAATATGGTGCATGTCGTACATCAGGAGATGGCGCTCGGGTCCGGTTTGAATGAGACGGACACGCAGCAGCGGTGCCTGCCGAAGATCGAAGCTGCGTACAAAGGACTCGATATACACTTCCGCTTCGGACTCACTGGCCTGCAGGCGTTCTACGACAAACTCCACTTGATCGTAAATCCGCTGAACAACCTCGCCGTCCACCATTTCAAAGGAAGTTCGCAGTGTTTCATGGCGGGCTACTAACTGTCGGAACGCATCCTCCAGTCGATCTGCCTGAAGCGGCCCCTCTACTACTAATACACCCGGCATATTATAGCTGAGATCCCCACCTTCCAGATGGCTCAAAATGTACAGTCGTTTTTGCGCCGAGGAGACAGGATAGTAAGACTGTTTCGCGGCTGCAGGGATCACCGTATAGGTGTCTGTCCCGTGCGTTGCGATGAGCTGGGCTTGCTGCTCAATCGTAAAGTGCTGGAACACCTCACGCAGTGTCATTCGGCTATCCAGTTCCTGATGGATTTTGGCCACCAGCGACGTTGCCCGCAGGGAGTGCCCCCCCACATCGAAGAATGAGTCGGTGACGCCTACGCTGGACAGCTTCAATACATCCTGCCAGATTTGCGCTAACTTGGCCTCCAGCGGCGTCCGCGGCGCAACGTACTCCAGACCTCCTTCAAGGCGTGCTTCCGGTGCTGGCAACGCCTTCCGGTCGATTTTCCCGTTTGGCGTCAGTGGGAAACGATCCAGCTGTACCACATACGTCGGGATCATGTAATCCGGCAGCTTCGGCTGCAGCGCATTCCGCAGTTCCGGTAGACTCAGCGACTCCGAAGCTACGATATAGGCACACAGATCCTTGTGTCCGTCTTCGTTTTCCCATGCCGTAACCACGGCTTTTTGGATACCGTCCACGGTCAGCAGCTGTGCTTCCACCTCGCCCAGCTCGATCCGGTAGCCGCGGATTTTCACCTGGTGGTCGATCCGGCCCAAATACTCGATACTGCCATCCGGCAGCCACCGTGCCAGGTCGCCTGTCCGGTACATCCGGTTTGCGTAACTGCTGTCCGCCGGATCAGCGGCTGTCGCATCAGCAAACGGATTCGGAACAAACTTCTCAGCCGTCAGTTCCGGCAGGTTGAGGTATCCTCGTGCGATACCTGCCCCTCCGATATAGAGCTCACCCGCGATCCCGATCGGTACCAGCTGTTGTCGAGTGTTCAAGATGTACACAGCCTGGTTCGCTATCGGCGTTCCAATGGATACCGTATGCTCCCCTTTTTCCAGCAGTACATTCAGTGACTCTACATCTTCAATTGTATAGGCTGTTGCATCTACCGTCGCTTCGGTCGGACCATACACGTTCGTAATGACCGGGCGATATCCGGACCATTTGTGTAGGAACCCCTGTACCAGCTGCACGGATAAGGCCTCGCCCCCGATCAGGTAATGCTTCACATTCGGCGCTTCTGTCACATTGACGCTTTCGTTCAAAATATGCAGATGCGCTGGTGTGCCGTCCGACAGATCGATTCGGTGCGTGCGATAGTAGGCGATCAAATGCTCTCCGCTCAGGCTGACGTCACGGGACACCACATGCAGGGTGTGGCCTAGCAGCAAGCTGGCAAAGATTTGCTTCACTGAAGCGTCAAATACAAATGCGGACAGCCATGCGATGTGAAGCGGCTGATCATACCGGCTGTACACTCGCTCATATAAAGCGTCTACCAGATTGCCGACACTGCCTTGCTCAATCATAACCCCTTTCGGCTGACCGGTTGTACCTGACGTGTAGATCATATAGGCCAGGTTATGCAGGCCGGCGACAGGGATCAGGTTGTTTGCATCCTGTGCTCCCAGTTGAGCTTGAACGTCCTCATCGTCAAGAACGATAGCTTGTACTGTGGATGGCAAGCTCAGCGAAAGGTTGGCGGCTCTGCGGGTGATCACGACTGTTGCTCCGCTATCTTGAAGCATGTAATCAATGCGCTCCTGCGGATACATCGTATCCATTGGCACATACGCGCCCCCGGCCTTCAGTACCCCCAGAATGCTCACCAGAAGATCCGCAGAACGTTCCAGCAGTACGCCTACCGGTTGGTCTGCTTCAACTCCTTTTGCCCGTAACACCCGGGCCAATCGGTTCACCTGCTCATTCAGCTCAGCGTAGGTTAGCGCCATGTCCCCAGACACAACGGCTATCCGCTCAGGGCTGTTTTTCGCTTGCTCTTCAAAACGCTCGCTGAGCGACAGGCCTTGGAGTGTTCCACGCACGCTATGTGCGTTCGGATCATTGAACACCTTCAGAATCCGTTCGGTTTCTTCTGTCGTAATGAGCTCCAGCTCACCCAGCTTCGCATCCGGGTTCGCTGCCACGGCTTCGGCTAAGCGAATAAAGTGACGTGTCATCCGTTCAACGGTTTCCCGTTGATACAACGCGGTTGCATACTGCAATCCGAACTGGATGCCTGCCTCTTCCTCTCTGGCTTCCAGCGTCAGATCAAACTTCGCTGGCGTTTGTTCCAGGCCGTACGGACGGAAGCTCAGGTCTGCCAGTTGCAGTTCGCCCTCCTCGGTCGTTTGCAGGGTAAACATCGTATCGAATAGCGGATGGCGGCTCATATCCCGCTTCACATTCAGCTTTTCGACCAGCTCCTCAAATGGATAGTCCTGATGCTCATAGGCTTGCAGGGCGCGAACCTTCACTTCTTCCACGTAGCTGCGGAAGGTATGTTCTGCTGTCGGATAGTTTCGCAATGCCAACGTACCGACGAACATACCGAGGATCGGCTCCAAATCCGCATGCGGTCGTCCGGCAATCGGCGTGCCGACGACGATGTCCTCCTGGCCGCTGTATTGGTGCAAGAGGGCGGTATACGCCGCCAGCAACACCATATACAGCGTAGAGCCGGTGTGCGCAGCCAGTTCTTTCAGACGCTCGCTTACTTCGCGTTCCAGCCCAAACACCACGGTATCGCCTGCCGTACTTCGCACCGCCGGACGGGCAAAGTCTGTCGGTAGATCCAGCACAGGCAGTTCACCCCGGAAGGTATCGAGCCAGTAGGCTTCCTGACGCTGCATCCATTCCTGATGGGCTTCGCTTTGCTGCCATACGGCATAATCCTTGTACTGTATCCGCAGTGGCGGGAGCTCTCCACCGTCGTACAAGCGGACAAATTCTTCAGTCAGTACCCCCATCGACACACCATCCGAGATGATGTGGTGCATATCGAGCATAAGCAGATGTTGAGATTCCTGCTCTACTCCCTGGACGCCCAGATCCACCAAGCCTACTCGCAGCAGCGGCGCAGCTTTGAGATCAAACGGACGGACAAAGCGACTCACCAGCTCCTGCACTTCCTTGCTGGCCATCGTGTCTGTATCCGTAGTCACACCCTCTGCTTGTAGCTTCGTATATTCCACCTCGAACGGTACCTTGTCCTCAATCCATTGCATTGGCTCACTGTCGATCAGATCAAAGCGGGTACGCAAGGATGCATGACGGGCGATCAGTTGACGGAATGCATGTTCCACCCGCTTCACATCCAGCGGACCGCTCACTTGCAGCACCGACGGCATGTTGTAGTTCACATCATGCGGATCGAACTGATGCAGCACATACAGTCGCTTTTGCGCCGAGGACAGTGGATAGAAGCTGCGCTCTTCCGTTACCGGAATAGAGGCATACGTCACTTGATCCAGCTGTTCCAGTGCAACGGCCAGTTGCTCAATCGTTGGTGCTTCAAAAATACTGCGCAGTGGAAGTGGCTTGTTCAGCTCTTTGTGAATCTTCGAGGCCAGTGTCGTCGCCCGCAGGGAATGTCCACCAATCTCGAAGAAGTTTTCCTTCACGCCGACCTGCGCCAGGCCCAGCACGTCCTGCCAGATTTGCGCCAGCTTCACTTCCACCCACGTCCGCGGTGCGACATAGTCGGCTCCGCTTTGCAGGCTGCCTTCTGGTGCTGGCAGGGCCTTGCGGTCGATTTTACCGTTCGGTGTCAGCGGCATTTGTTCCAGCTGTACCAAGTACGAAGGCACCATGTAGTTTGGTAGCTCCTCACCCAGTAAGCTTCGCAGCTCACCCGCACTCACGTCACGTTCGGCAACAAAGTACGCCACCAGTTGGTTTTGTCCCTGCTCGTCCGCCTGGGCCAGTACGATGACCTCTTGTATGCTCTCTACTTTCAAAATTTGTGCCTCGACCTCGCCCAGCTCGATCCGATAACCCCGGATTTTCACCTGATGGTCGATCCGGCCCAAATATTCGATGTTGCCATCCGGCATCCATCTTGCCAAGTCACCCGTACGGTACATTCGTTCATAACCTGCTTCGCCAGCCGCAAATGAATTCGGTACAAATTTCTCAGCCGTCAGCTCTGGACGATCCAGATAGCCGCGAGCCAGACCTGGACCGGACACGCACAGCTCACCCGCTACGCCTGTTGGAGCCAAGTGTCCATGTACATCCACCATGTATACCCGGTGATTCGGTACAGGGCGTCCGATAGAAATCAGCTGTCCTGCTCTCTCATCCTTGGATACTGGCCAGATGGATGTCGCCACCGAGTTTTCAGTTGGACCGTACCCGTTGTAGTACGCTACATGATCCTTCCACTTGTATACCAGCTCTGTTGAAGCGGCTGAACCGGCAGTGATCAGAATACGCAGGTTTGGCATCCGTTCTGGCTCCAGATAGACGGCATAGGTCGGTGGTAATGTCGCTATCGTAATCTGATGTTCTGTCATGTAATGCTCGAATCTCTCATAGTCCAAAATCGTCTCTGACGTTGGCATGTACAACGTGGCACCACAGAACAGGGCTTGGAATATTTCCCAGCAAGCTGCATCAAACGAATAGCTGGCAAACAGCAGTGTATGATCCGACGCGCTGATCTGGAATTCCTTATCAAAATACGTTTTCAGATTACACAGACCGCGATGCTCCAGCATAACCCCTTTCGGCTGTCCCGTCGTACCTGACGTATAAATCACATACGCTAGATCGTTCGGACCAGACAACGACTCCAGATTGGAGCCATCCTCGTGATACACACTCGGTGCCCCACTCAGCACCAGCACGTTTCCATTGAAAGATACCTTGTCTACCAGATGGCTTTGTGTCAACAACAACTCTGCTCCCGAGTCGTCCAGCATGTAGCGGATACGCTCCTCCGGATACGTTGGATCGATTGGAACATATGCGCCCCCAGCTTTCAAAATGCCTAACATACCCACAATCAAGTCTACCGAACGCTCGGTCATCAGACCCACCAGCCGATCCTTCGTCACGCCTTGACTGCGTAAGGTACGAGCCAGACGATTCGCACGTTCATTCAGCTCGCGATAGGTCAACTGCTCTCCTTCGAAGTACAGCGCTGGCTGTTCCGGTGTCTGCACGGCTTGTGCTTCGAACAAGCCATGGATCGTTTGATCGCTTGGATACTCAGCAGCTGTATCTCCCCATACACGGAGAATTTGCTCGCGTTCCTGCTCGCTTAACACATCCAGCTCCTGCACTTGAATGTCCGGCTGCGCTACCACCTGCTCCAGCAGCTGTACCAGATGACCCTGCGTCCGTTCCACCGCTTCCCGATCATATAACTTCGCATTGTATTCGAATCGGATTTTCATCGCTTCCTGCGGCATGACGACCAGATTGAAATCATAGTTCGTTTGTTCAATCATCCCTGCATTGCTGATGACAAAATCCGATTCCGCACCTTCGCCAAGCTGCTCGACCTGCTCCTCCACCGGATAGTTTTCAAACACGATAATGTGCTGGATCAGCTCTTGCTTTTGCTCGGTCAAGGCTTGAATTTCATACAGCGGATACGTTTCATAATCTTGAGAAGCCAGCGCCTGCTGCTGATTCGCTCTAATCAGGTCGGCAAAGGTGTCCTCAGCCTTACTACGGATACGTACTGGAATGGTGTTAATGAACAAGCCCACCATGTTTTCGATCCCTGAAATATCTGCCGGGCGACCCGATACTACACCGCCAAAGACGGCGTCGTTACTACCGTTGTACTTTTGAAGCAGTAAGCCCCATGCCGTTTGTAGGAGCGTATTGGTGGTCACGTGATACTGCTTGGCTACCATTTCCATGCGTCCTGTCAAATCCTTACCTAGGTCGCACAGCACATGCTCAAATTGTTCACCCTCGGCTTTCGCGCCTACTTTGCCGGTTGGAATCGACGTTTGCTGATCATAGCCCAGCAAATATTCCTTCCAATATGAAGCGGCTGCTGCTACATCTTGAGCTTCCAGCCACGCAATATACTGACTGTATGGAGTCACCGGGGCGAGCTTCGGTGCTCTATGCTCTACGGCTGCAAAATAAACCTCAAACACTTCATCCGTTACCAACGCCACACACCAGCCATCCATTAGGATGTGGTGAGAGCTCCAGACAAAGTAATAATCCTCATCCCCGGTCCGCAAAATCGCCACGCGCATCAACGCATCCCGGGATAAATCAAATCCGGCGGCCTTGTCCTTACGAATAAATTCCTGCACATACGCGTCGCGTTCCTGATCTTCCAAATGACGCAAATCCTCATATCTAAAACCAACCTCTTTATGGCGGAAAATCACCTGTACGGGCTCATCCTGCCAGCCGCTAATGAAATTAGCTCTAAAGATCTCATGCCGCTGCGCCAGTTGATTCAAGCTATCTTGGAAAATATCGGCCTGGAAGCGTCCGCGCAAATCAAAGGTCGTTTGTTCAAAATAAGCCCCTGATTCTGCATCCATCAGACTATGAAACAACATGCCTTTTTGCATCGGTGTCAAGGCATATACATTTTCCAGTTCCCCGATGTCACGCGTCCGTTCGACCAACTGATCCAGCTCGGCCAAGGTTACAGGTTTAAGCATCACATCACTTGGCGTCAGTTCCTGCTGTTTGCGACCCGCGCAATGCGCGATGATTTCCTGCAGGCTGGTTCTGAGCGCTTCGGCTAGCTGTTCCATCGTTTCCCTGCGATATTCCTGATGGCTGTAGCTGATCGTCAATTGCAATTGACCTTCCGAAATCAGTCCGTTCAGATCCAGCGTGTGCGATCTGGCTGCATGTGCGCTAAGCTCGGCACCACTAGCGTAAGGAGACACGCCAATGGATTGATGTTGCATATCCTGGTCAAATTGTCCGAGATAGTTAAAGCTGATTTCAGGTTCGGTTCCAAAATGCGCTTGCTCACATGCTGCAGACAGGTATCTCAGCATCCCGTAGCCAATGCCCTTTTGCGGAATCCGGCGTAGCCCTTCTTTCACCTGTTTGATGTGCTGTGAAAGGTCTTGCCCTGCGCTCATATCCAGCACAACCGGGAACTGTGTCGTAAACCAGCCCACCGTGCGCGTAATATCCAGCTCGGGCAAAATGGACTCCCGCCCATGGCCTTCCAGGGTGACAAGCACGCGTTCAATCCCCGCCCAGCGATGAATAGCCGTGCCAAGTGCGGTCAGCAGCAAATCATTCATCTCCGTGTTGTAGGCACGATGCGCCTGTTTTAACAACTGCTCCGTTTCCTGAGCCGTCCACGTAACAGTCATGAGCTCGCTGTCTTTATTTAAGGATTGCGGTTGTGGTTGGTCTTTTGGAAGCGGCTCATACGCCCCCTGTTCCACTTCCTGCCAGAAGGAGAGCTCTGCTTCCATTGCTGGACCGTTCGCATAGTGAGACTGTGCCTCAGCCCAAGTGTGGAACGAATCCGTTTTGTGCGGAAGACGAATCGGTTGTCCGTTCAATGCCTGTTCATAGGCTGTCGTAAGATCCTCGAACAAAATGCGCCAGGATACGGTATCCACCACTAAGTGATGAATAGCCATTAGCAAATGATCTCCATCGGGGCAATGGAACAGCCCCAGCTTCACCAGCGGTCCTTCGCTTAAATGAATCCCCGCCTGAATTTCATTTGCTTTAGCCTCGATCGCCGTAGACACTTCAGTCTCATGGCTGAAGTTTATACGTTCCAGCGTATACAGCTCGCCCTCACCCACCGCGCGGTTCCAAGCTTCATACCCGTGCTCCGTAGGACGGAAAACGATCCGCAGCGCATCGTGATGGCTAACGATGTGGTCCATCGCTGTGCGCAGGGCCACTTCATCAAAACCGTCCTGGCTATGCAGCATAATGGACTGGTTATGATGATGAGCATCCGTCAGGTTCTGCTCAAAGAACCAATGCTGAACAGGTGTCAGCTTCACAGTGCCCACCACTTGGCTCTGATCTGCCAATCTTGTCACCGATTGGACTTTCAGCACCAAGGCAGACACCGTCGGATGACTGAACAGATCTTTCATCTCCAGTCGATAACCTGCTTGCAGCAAGCGGGACGAGACTTGCAGGGCTTTGATCGAATCGCCGCCCAGCTCGAAGAAGTTATCCTGCGTGCCTACGGCTTCTACGCCGAGCACTCCGGCCCATACCGCAGCCAGTACTTGCTCCACCTTCGTACGCGGGGCCACATAAGCTGCTCCCGTATGGATGCTGCCTTCCGGCTCCGGCAAGGCCTTGCGGTCGATTTTGCCGTTGCTGGTCAGCGGGATGGTCTCCAGTCGCATCAGACGTGCAGGCACCATGTGTGCTGGCAGTCCGGCTTCCAGCTCGGTCTGTACTTCCTCCATCCGCAGCTCGGCTTCTCCCGTGATGTATCCACACAAATACTTGTGTCCACGCTCGTCTGTCCGATCGATGACCACGGCTTGACGCACACCCGGCACCCGCTGGATCGCCGTTTCAATCTCGCCCAGCTCGATCCGGTAGCCCCGGATTTTGACTTGATAGTCCATCCGGCCGATAAAGTCTACATTGCCGTCCGGCATCCACCGCGCCAAGTCACCTGTGCGGTACAGTCGTTCACCTGGTACGTACGGGTTCGCTACAAACTTCTCGGCTGTCAGATCCGCACGGTTCAGGTAGCCTAGTGCGACCCCGATGCACAGTTCGCCCAGTACGCCGATCGGCACCGGATTCAGCTGACTGTCCACAATGTAGAAGCGTGCGTTCAGCCACGCCTGACCAATCGGCACATGGCCACTGCTTGGCAGCTTCGATAGTTCTTCGTCATAGAAGCTGGAGTCAATCGCCGCTTCGGTGACGCCGTAGCTATTTATTATGCGGATATTCGCACCAAATCGTTCTTGCAGCACCCGGTAATCCGTCACGCTGCAGCTGTCCGAGCTGGTGATCAGCAGTTCCAGACTGCTCATGTCCAGCCCCTGTTCATGCACATGCTGCATAAACGGTACGATCAGGGCTGGAGTCGATTCGAACACGGTAATCTGATAATCGCGAATCCATCCGTACAGACGGCTTGGATCAATCCGGTCATCTTTTGGACAAATGACCATCGTGCCCCCGTTATAGAGCGTCCGTGCAATATCCCCGACGAACACGTCGAAGGAGAAGCTGGCTAGTTGCAGCAGTCGTACCGGGAACTGGTTCAGACGGTAATCCCGGCGATACGCTGCAGCCGTATTCACCAAGCTGCGATGCTCAATCATGACGCCCTTCGGACGTCCGGTTGTGCCAGAGGTGTAAATCACATACGCCAGATCGTGCGGTTCATTGATCGGTTCAACATCCGTCGTATCCCCGGTGTACAGTGACTCATCGTCCAATGCCAGTACGGTATGCAGACGCAACCCTGTTGCCGATTCGGATGCTGCTTCGCTGTCAGACTTCGAATCTGCTGTTCCATTTAGGTTTCCATGAAGAGCACCTGATTCCATCGTTTCAGCGCCAGCCGCTGTTTCCAGCTCACCCTCAGTCTGCCCTTCGACCAAGGCCTGATCGCTTTTCTCCAGCCATGCCTGGGCACGCTCCTGCAAACTGGTTTGCGTGAGCAGCACCGTCACACCGCTATCCTCCAGCATGAAACGAATGCGTTCGGACGGATAGTCTGCATCCAGCGGCACATATGCGCCTCCAGCCTTCCATACCGCCAAAACGCCGACCAGCATGTCTACCGAGCGTTCACTCCAAATGCCGACAATCGATTCGCGTCCGATACCTTCATTTCGCAATCTACGCGCCAATTGGTTCGCACGCTCGTTCAATTTCCGGTACGTAAGCTGTTGCTCCTCGTACACCACCGCCACGTGATCTGGTACAAGCTGGGCCTGTTCTTCCACGAAGGCATGGAACAAGACATCTGCTTCAGCAGCAACATCCGATACGCCTACATCTCCAAAACCATAGATGATTTGTGCTTTTTCCTCGACAGTTACCATATCCAATGCGGCCAGTGGCTGCTGTGGATGCAGTGTAATGGCACGTACGAGTTCGGTAAAATGCTGCGCAAAGCGCGCGATAGTCTCAGGTTTGTACAGCGCCGTGCTGTATTCCAGACTGCACAGAATGCCTTCTGGCTGCTCTACGGCATCCAAGGTCAGATCAAATTTGGACGTATGATCGTCCGTTGGATACGGCTTGAAGGTCAGCCCTTCCAGCTCGAACTCCTGCTGCTCAAATGTTTTCAGCTCAAACATTGTGTCAAACAGCGCATTCCGGCTCGTATCCCGCGTTACATTCAGCTTTTCAACCAGCTCTTCAAACGGATATTCCTGGTGCTCATACGCACTGAGCGCATGCTCTTTGACCTCTTGCAAGTAGTCCAGGAACGTTTTGTCACCAGACGGATAATTACGGATCGCCAGCGTGTTCAGGAATACGCCTACCAGGCTACTGAGCTCCGCATGTGGTCTTCCGGCAATCGGCGTGCCGACGATGATGTCCTCTTGACCCGTGTATTTATGCAAGAGTGTGCTATACGCTGCAAGCAACACCATGTACAAGGTGGATCCGGTTTGCGCGGCCAGCTGCTTCAACTGCTCGCTGTCCTCCATGCAGATCGCAAACTCAAATCGAGTTCCTTCCAGACGCTGTACAGCGGGTCTTGTAAAATCCGTTGGCATATCCAGTGCCGGAATTTCACCAGACATGGTGTTCAGCCAATAGCTTTCTTGCGCACGAAGACGTTCACTTTGCATATCTGCATGCTGCCAAACGGCATAGTCCTTGTACTGAATACGCAGTGGCGGGAGCTCCTTGCCTTCGTACAATTGAGAGAACTCCTGCACGATAATTCCTTCTGTGACGCCATCCGAAATAATATGGTGCATGTCATAGAGCATAACGTGACGCCCCGGTCCGTTTTCGATCAACTGAACCCGCAGCAACGGGGCTTGTGCGAGATCAAAGGCACGTACAAAGTCCTGTGCGTACTGCGGTGTCTCTTCTTCGCTTGCTTGCACATACTCCACGCTGAATGGGACGTTAGATTCAATCCGCTGAATCACCTCGCCATCCACCATCTCGAATCGGGTTCGCAGGGTTTCATGACGGGCAATCAGCTGGCGGAAGGCTTGCTCCAGTCGCTCTTTATCCAAGGAACCTTCGATAATCAAAGCTCCTGGCATGTTATAGCTAACCTCTCCGCCTTCCAGATGACTCAGCACGTACATCCGTTTTTGCGCCGAGGAAACGGGATAATATTCGCGCTCCTCCGCCACAGGTATGGATACATACATTTGCTGGGTCTGATCTTCACCCATCACCTGTACCAATTGCTCAATCGTCGGATATTGGAAAATATCTCGCAAGGCCAGCTTGTGATTCAGCTCCTGATGGATTTTCGCCATCAGTGTTGTAGCGCGCAGAGAATGTCCTCCCACTTCAAAGAAGTTATCCTGGATGCCTACCCGCTGATGATTCAGAACGCTTTTCCAAATACGTACCAATTGTTCTTCCAGCGGTGTCCGCGGCGCAACATACTCCGTACCTCCTTCGAGGCGCGCTTCCGGTGCTGGCAACGCTTTGCGGTCAATTTTTCCGTTTGGTGTCAGCGGGAATTGATCCAGTGGTACGACATACGTCGGGATCATATAGCTCGGCAGTTTGGGCTGGAGTGTGCTGCGCAGCTCCGGCAAATTCAGCGCCTCCGAAGCTACGACATACGCGCACAGATCTTTGTCTCCGTTTTCGTTTTCCCAGGCGGTGACGATGGCTTTCTCAATGCCATCCACAGTCAGCAGCTGCGCTTCCACCTCGCCCAGCTCAATCCGGAAGCCCCGGATTTTGACCTGATCATCCATTCGGCCGATAAAGTCTACATTGCCGTCCGGCATCCACCGCGCCAAATCGCCTGTGCGGTACAGTCGTTCGCCCGGTACGTACGGGTTCGCTACGAATTTTTCCACCGTCAGGTCCGCACGGTTTAGGTACCCCCGTGCGACCCCGGCTCCGCCGATGCACAGTTCGCCCAGTACACCGATCGGCACCGGATTCAACTGGCTGTCCACGATGTAGAAACGGGCATTCAGCCACGCCTGACCAATCGGCACATGACCGCTGCTTGGCAGCTTCGACAGCTCTTCGTCATAGAAGCTGGAGTCAATCGCCGCTTCCGTGACGCCATAGCTGTTCATGATGCGGATATCTGCGCCAAACCGCTCTTGCAGCACCCGGTAATCCGCCACACTACAACTGTCTGAGCTGGTGATCAGCAGCTCCATGCTGCTCATGTCCAGCCCCTGTTCATGCACATGCTGCATAAACGGTACGATCAGGGCCGGAGTTGATTCGAACACGGTAATCTGATAATCACGAATCCATCCGTGCAGACGGCTAAAATCAAGTCGGTCGTCTTTCGGACAGATGACCATCGTGCCCCCGTTATAGAGCGTCCGCGCCATATCCCCGACGAACACGTCGAAGGAGAAGCTGGCCAGTTGCAGCAATCGTACTGGGAACTGGTTCAAACGGTAATCCCGGCGATACGCCGCAGCCGTATTCACCAAACTGCGATGCTCGATCATAACACCCTTCGGACGTCCGGTTGTCCCGGACGTATAGATCACATACGCCAGATCGTGCGGTTCATTGATGTGATCGACGTCTGTCGTATCTCCCGTGTACATCGACTCGTTGTCCAGCGCTAATACAGTATACAGACACAGCTTTGTTGCCGATTCAGATGCTGCTTCGCTGTCAGACTTCGAATCTGATTTCAAGCTTAAGCCTTCATTCAGGTTGTCTCTTTCCATCGTTTCAACGCTAACCGCCGTCTCCAGCTCACCCTTAGCTTTTTCATCGCCCAAAGTCCATTGGCTTTCATTCAGCCATGCTTGTGCGCGCTCCTGCAATCCCGTCTGGGTCAACAGTACCGTCGCACCACTGTCCTCCAGCATGAAGCGAATGCGTTCGGACGGATAATCCGCATCCAGCGGCACATATGCGCCTCCAGCCTTCCATACCGCCAATACGCCGACCAACATGTCTACCGACCGTTCACTCAGAATGCCGACAATCGATTCGCGTCCGATACCTTCATTTCGCAATCTACGCGCCAATTGGTTCGCACGCTTGTTCAGTTTCCGGTACGTAAGCTGTTGCTCCTCGTACACCACCGCCACGTGATCTGGTATAAGCTGGGCCTGTTTTTCCACAAAGGTATGGAACAGGGCTCCTGCTTCAACAGCAACATCCGTTACGCCCACTTCTCCAAAACCGTAGATGAGTTGCTCTTGTTCCTCATCGGTTACCATATTCAAAACTGCCAGTGGCTGCTGTGGATGATAGGCAATCGCTCGAACAATTTCCGCAAAATGCTGTGCCAATCGCGTCATGGTCTCCCGCTTGTACAGCACTGTGCTGTATTCCAGACTGCACAGAATGCCTTCTGGCTGCTCTATTGCCTCCAAGCTCAGATCGAATTTGGATGTATGATTATCCAGTGGATAGGAGTTCAAGCTCAGCCCTTCCAGCTCGAACTCCCGCTTCTCCAACGTTTTCAATTCAAACATCGTGTCGAACAGCGCATTCCGGCTCGTATCCCGCGCTACATTCAATTTTTCAACCAATTCTTCAAAAGGATAATCCTGATGCTCATACGCACTGAGCGCATGTTCCTTGACCTCTTGCAGATACTCAAGGAACGATTTGTCGCTGGATGGATAATTACGAATCGCCAGCGTGTTAATGAAGACACCGACTAGATTACTGAGCTCCGCATGCGGTCGTCCTGCAATCGGCGTACCGACTACAATGTCCTCTTGGCCTGTGTATTTGTGCAAGAGTGTGGTGTACGCAGCCAGCATCACCATATACAGGGTAGAGCCGGTCTGGGCAGCCAGTTCTTTCAGGCGTTCACTAACCTCACGCTCCAGTACAAATTCGATCGTATCCCCTGCCGTACTCTGTACCGCTGGGCGAGCAAAGTCCGTAGAGAGATCCAGCACAGGCAGTTCCCCTCGGAAGGTGTTCAGCCAGTACGCTTCCTGACGCTGCATCCATTCCTGATGGGCTTCGCTTTGCTGCCATACGGCATAATCTTTGTACTGAATCCGCAATGGCGCCAGCTCTTCACCGTCATACAAACGGACAAACTCATCAGTCAGGACCTCCAGGGACACCCCATCTGAGACGATATGGTGCATATCGAGCATAAGCAGATGTTGGGATTCCTGTTCTACTCCTTGAATGCCCAGATCCACCAAGCCTACTCGTAGCAGCGGCGCAGCTTTGAGATCAAACGGACGGACAAAGCGCCGCACCAGCTGTTGCGCCTCTATGTTGACCCTGGTGTACCTATCTGTAGTTGTGTCCTGATCTATATCCGCAGTCGCACCCTCTGCCTGTACCTTCGTATATTCCACCTCGAACGGTACGGTGTCCTCGATCCATTGCATTGGCTCACTGTCGATCAGCTCAAAACGGGTACGCAAGGTCGCATGGCGGGCGATCAGTTGACGGAATACATGTTCCACTCGTTTCACGTCCAGCGGACCGCTCACTTGCAGCACCGACGGCATGTTGTAGTTCACATCCAGCGGATCGAACTGATGCAGCACATACAGTCGTTTTTGCGCCGAGGATAGTGGATAGAAGCTACGCTCTTCCGTTACTGGAATGGACGCATACGCCACCTGATCCAGCTGTTCCAGCACAGCCGCCAGTTGTTCAATCGTTGGTGCTTCAAAAATACTGCGCAGAGGAAGCTGCTTGTTCAGCTCTTGGTGAATCTTCGAGGTTAGTGTCGTCGCCCGCAGCGAATGTCCGCCAATCTCGAAGAAGTTTTCCTTCACGCCAACTTGTGCCAGGCCCAGCACATCTTGCCAAATTTGCGCCAGCTTCACTTCCACCCACGTCCGCGGCGGGACATAATCGGCTCCGCTTTGCAGGCTACCTTCCGGTGCTGGCAGTGCCTTGCGGTCGATTTTGCCATTGGGACTCAGTGGCATCTGCTCCAGCTGTACAAAGTAGGACGGCACCATGTAGCTTGGTAGTTCCTGCCCCAGCGCACTTCTCAGCTCGCTGGCACTGATTTCTTGCCCCGCGACATAGTAGGCCACCATGTGTTTTTGTCCCGTTTCATCTGCACGAGCCATGACAATCGCTTCTCGTACCGATTCCACTTGGAGCAACTGCGTTTCGACCTCGCCCAGCTCAATCCGGTACCCCCGGATTTTCACCTGATGGTCGATCCGGCCCAGATATTCAATGTTCCCGTCCGGCATCCATCTCGCCAAATCGCCGGTACGGTACATCCGCTCATACCCTGCTTCCCCGCCAGCAAACGGATCTTTCACAAATTTCTCAGCCGTCAGCTCCGGACGGTTCAGATAACCTCGAGCTACGCCGACACCGCCGATGCACAGTTCACCTGCCACGCCAATTGGCTGCAATTGCTCCGTGCCTTCCTTCACGATGTAGAGACGAATGTTTTGAATCGGTTTTCCGATCGGAATAACCGCATATTCCTCTGACGGCTCGCAATCGAAGTACGATACGTCCACCGTCGCTTCGGTTGGGCCATACAGGTTGACTAGCTTCGCTCCGGCTAGGCTCGACACGAGCCGCTGGAACCGGGCCACATGCTGTGGCGGCAACGCTTCGCCACTGGCAAAGACATGGCGCAGTGTGCCTAGCTTCGCTCGCATCACATCCCGCGGCTGCTGCTCCACATATTCCAGGAACGCATGCAGCATGGCTGGTACAAAGTGCATCGTACTCACGCCATCGCGGGCAATCGTGTCGACGATGTCTTCCGGGTTCTTTTCCCCGCCGACCGACAGCAGGCTTACCTTTGAGCCGACCATCGACCACCAGAACAGCTCCCACACCGACACGTCGAAGGTAAAGGCGGTCTTTTGCAGAATCGTATCTTCCACGCTTAGGCCATACCGATCATGCATCCACAAAATCCGGTTTAGCACGGAATGGTGTTCCACCATCACGCCCTTCGGTTTTCCGGTGGAACCGGAGGTATAGATCACATAGGCCACATGGTGCGGTCCGGCCAAGGGCTCCAGATTCGAGCCATCTTCGTGATAGATGTCCTCACGGTCCAGCACCAGCACCCGGCCGTCGAAACTCAGCGATGCTTGCTCCGCCAGATGCGATTGCGTCAGCACTAGCTTCGCGCCCGAGTCCTCCAGCATAAAGCGGATGCGGTCGGCCGGATATTCCGGATCGATCGGTACATAAGCTCCGCCTGCCTTGAGGATCGCGTAGATACCTACGATCATGTCCAGCGAACGGTGAAGCAGAATGCCCACCGGCTGATCCGGTTCCACCCCTTCCGCACGCAGCGTCCGGGCCAAACGGTTGGCTCGCTCGTTTAGCTCACGGTAGGTCAGCGACTCTTCACCGCACAGTACCGCGACTTGCTCCGGCATGTTCGCGACCTGCTGCTCAAACAGACTGCTTAGTGTCTGATCCTGCGGATAGGCTGCCGCTGTATCTCCCCATACCTGAACGATCTGTGCCTGTTCTTCCGGTGTCACCAATTCCAGCTCATTCACACGGATATGCGGATTGTTCACGATTTGCCCGATGACATGCAGTACATGTCCCTGCATCCGCTCGATCGTAGACCGGTCGTACACATTCGCGTTGTATCTGAACATGATGCGGAAGGTTTCATCCGGCATCACAATCAAATCCAGATCATAGTTCGTCTGCTCAACAACCTCTACATTCGTAATGTCAAATGCAGACGGACGAACTTCACCCAACTGCTCGACTTGCTCCTCTACCGGATAGTTTTCAAATACCATAATGTGATTAATCAGATGCTGCTTCTGCTCGGTCAGCGCCTGAATTTCATACAGCGGGAAGCTGTCATATACCCCCGAAGCCAGCGCTTGCTCCTGCGTGTTCCGCATGATTTCGACAAACGTGGCATTTCGTTCACTTTGAATCCGAACCGGAATCGTATTAATGAACAGACCGATCATATTTTCTACGCCAGCAATATCCGTCGGACGTCCAGATACGACACTGCCGAATACAACATCTTCATTGTTATTATATTGCTGCAAAAATAACGCCCCACACGCTCTGCATCAGCGTATTGATCGTGACCTGCTGCTGCTTTGCAATCCGGTACATGGCTTCGCTCCACGTTGGATCCAGATCTACCGTTACTTTTTCAGAAACATATTCGCTGGCTTCGCTTGCTGTCGAGGATACCGCATGTTCCCTGCTGTCCGTCACGTGGTCTTTCGATGCAGTATCCGATCCAGGCAGCAACGTCTGCTGTTCAAAGCCCGCCAAATAGTTGCTCCAATACTCTTTTGCCGCACGTTCATCCTGACGCTCTAGCCACTCGATATATTGGCCATACGGTGTGATCGGAGCCAGCTCCGGCTGTTTCTGCTCCAGCAGCGCAAAGTACGTACCAAACACCTCACCCGTAACGAGCGATAAGCACCAGCCGTCCATGATAATGTGATGGAAGCTCCAAACCCAGTGATACGTTTCTTCATCGGTCTGCCATACCTGTACGCGCATGAGTGCATCCGTACCGAGATCAAAGCCCCGAGCCTGATCCTCCTGCTTCAACGCCTGGATATACGCCTGTTGTTCTGCTTTCGGCATTCCGCGTACATCCTTGAAGGACAGATCGCTATCTTTGTGACGGAACACCAGTTGCAATGGCTCCTGACCGTGTCCGGTCTCAAACCGATGGAAATTCGTCCGCAGCGCTTCATGACGCTGTGTCAGCAGATCTAGGCTCTTGCGGAAAACAGCAACATCGAAGCTGCCTTTTTGATCAAACGAGGCTTGCTGGAAGTATGCACCTGAGTCGGGTTCCATCAAGCTATGGAACAGCATCCCTTTCTGCATGGGAGAAAGAGCATACACATTTTCCAGTTCACCCACAGAAGCCGTTTGCTCCGTTAATTGCTCCAGTTGTTCCAACGACAAGCCTTTGAACAAGACATCGCTTGGCGTTAGTTCGCTCCGCTCTTGGGAGGCACAATGCTTGATTACTTCCTGCAAGCTTTCCGTAGCAGCCGGGCAAACTTCTCTACATTTTGCTGATGATATACTTGGCTGTCATAGCGAATTTCCAAGGTCAGCACGCCTGCTGTAATCATGCCGTTCACATTCAGCGGCTGCTCCAGCACGGTATAACCACTCATCGGTTCTCCGTCCGTATGCGAAGACAGCACGATGTCACTCTGTTCCAAATCCTGATCAAATTGTCCCAAATAGTTAAAGCTGATCTCAGGCTGCAGATTCAAGGAAGGATCGGCATTATCCGAAGACATATACTTTCAAAATACCGTAACCAATACCCTTATGCGGCACATGACGCAGGTCCTCTTTTACCCGCTTGATGCGCTGCCCTACTTCCGCCTTTCCATCGACATCCAGCAGCACGGATACTGACTTGTAAACCAGCCCACGGTACGTGTAATATCCACATCTGGAACAATAGCTTCCCGGCCATGCCCTCCAGATTGACCAGCACACGCTTTTGACCGCTCCAGTTGTACAATGCGCTGCCGAGTGCGGTTAACAGCAAATCATTGACCTCCGTATTGTACGCACGATGTGATTCCTGAAGCAGCAACCGGGTTTCCTGTTCGCTCCAAGCTACGGTCACCGTCTCACTATCTCTGACCCAAAAGGCTGTCCTGCCGCTTTGTCTCGATCCTTAGGCAGCGATGCAACTTCCATGTGAGCAAGACGCTGCCAGTATTCGCGTTCGTTTGTCAATGGCCGGACTGTTCGCATATTGAGACAACCGCTCTGCCCAAGCAGAGAACGAATCCGTTTTATAAGGCAAGCGAATCGCTTCTCCCCGAACGCCTGTTCATATCCAGTCGCAAATCTTCAAACACAATCCGCCATGAGATCCCATCTATAACCAAATGGTGAATGGCAATCAGTAAATGATCTCCATCCATGCAGCGGAAAAGTCCTCCAGCTTCACAGCGTCCTTCATCCAGATGAATGGAGCTTTGGATGGCCATTGGTTTCATCTCAATTGCGCCGGCTGCCACTCTGCCATGTTTTTGCCACATCCGTCAACCTCCACAACGTCCAGACTGTACAGCTTCGCCTTCGTTCACACTGCGATTCCACGCTTCATAGCCCTGTTCCTCTGACGGAAGACCATACGCAGCGCATCATAAATGCTTCTCATCTGGTCACCGTGCGATGCAATGCGCCTATGTCGAGCCTTCTGCTCTATTCAGCATCAACCGACTGAGGTTAAAATAGTGCGGGCTCTGCGATGGCTTGTCCAAAGAACATTGCTGAATCGGAGTCAGCTAAACACTTACGCGTTCGTGA
>NZ_CVPD01000003.1:0-154442 GCF_001049835.1 Paenibacillus sp. Mc5Re-14
TGAAGTTCTTTCCCTTTGTCTTCTTTTTTTTTCTCTTCTTTAGCAGCAGGAGTAGTCCCTGCTGTAAAGTCTGTTGCGAGGATTTTATCCATAGCTTCGATACTGCTCTGATTTCGCCAATTTGTCTTTCTCCTGTTTTAACAGCTTCTTGTGCTGTTTTAATCTTTTCGTTATATGCTTTGTCGATTGGTCAATAACTCGCTTCATCGGATAAAAGGCAAGCCAGGAAAAGGATTCGTACTGCTGGTGCTTGTTTCTGGCTGGGCAACAAAATTGGGTTTGAAGGGCTGCTGATGCACTGTTAGCAATATTTAAAGCTTTCATTTTTTCTTGCAATGACAAAATCTCAGCCTTGTTAGCGCTAATTTGTGTTCTTGCTGTTTTCAGCGCTTCTACTTGCTGTTGTCTCTTTTGTCGTATATCAGCTTTAAATTCTTTCTCCTTGGTTTTAGCTAATTCCCTTACACTTTGACCAGTGAGTTTAAGAACACCGTTTTCCACTCTCATGCTTTTGATAAGCTCAGGGTGTTAGTGATCAAGTCCATCGTTGTATCCAACGACAACTCTTCACCTCTTGCAATGTTCGATACGCAAGCCAAGTCGGTAATTTCACCCATTAAAGTATGGACAGGTTTAACACATCTCCTGCAAAACTAAATGGCTGAATAGGTGTGTTTTTAATAGCATTGTATGCCTGTGTGTGTTTTAAGATCAGTGCATCGTACATCTGAATCATAGGATTGTTAGGATCAGTCGCCATTAACGAAGCTTTTATTTCCTCAATTTCTTGTTTGACTCTTTTTAAGTCTTCTTCCGTTTTTGGCGTTGTTATAAGTTCGTCAATAGAAATTCCATGAGATTGAATGTCAGCCAAAGCTTGATCAATGTAGCTAGGAATGTTCTCTATTGTTGATTTAACATCAGTGCCAAACGTTTCCAAATTGTCAATCATGTTTTGTCTAAGTTGGTCGATAAACAAGAATGTGTTAGAATTGGATTCTACCCCTTTTTCACGAGTAGCGATGCTATATGCTTGATCAATAAGTTTAATGATCTCATCAGAGCCAACTTGAATGGACTCCTTTGTTTTCTTGACATCATCCTGCCAATACTGTCTCATAGCTTCATTATCACGTATCAACCCATCAAGAACTGCCTGTGCTGCTTCTTTGTTTCGCGTTTGAGGAATGATATTCTGAATAGCTTGATATTGGATTTGGGCATAGTTTTTTTCGTCTTCGGATAGAGAATCATATTCTTTTGATAGTTTATTTCTAAACCCTTCAAGAACATCCATATAATTAGACTCATTAATCTCCTGAACTTCGTTATCCAAATATTCTTTAGCAACACTTTGCAATTTCTCTGTTCCCTCAGAAGCGCCAAGCTGATTCTCTGCATCTTTGATTCTTCTCAGTCTGTCCTCTGTTTCATCAAAACTACCTTCATCAATGTTAATTTTAAGTTGCTCTTTCTCGTTTTGAAGGATAAGGCTTTCGTTAGCTTTTACCAAAGAGCGAATTTCATCTGCACTCTTGATAACAGCTTCGTTCTTCTCGTTGTAATAAGATATTAGTTCTGGCATCGTATCTTTGATTTTATTAACCGTTTCAAGATACTTTTGCTCTTCCTCAGTGTTTCTAGCTGTACCTTTTGCTTGAAGGTCAGCGAAGTCATTCAGATCAAAATCTTTCTGTTCAAATGTTTCTTTATAGCTTGCTTGAAACTCTTTTTGTTTAGAGATTTCAGCGTCCAGAACTTTCAGTCGCTCTTTCCTTGCTCTTGATTCCATAGTAAACGCCTTATAAATAAGACTAGCCGCTTCACCAATCGCAAGCATAACGCCAATATAAGGTATAAATTTAGGAATCAGCTTAACAGCATTGAGAATCCATCCACCCAATCCTTTAAAAGCCCCACCAAGACCTCCAACATTCAGAACAGCTTCGCGAAGACCCTTGCTTCCCAAAAGACCAAGCAAACCACCAATTACCGAAACAAGCGGCAATGCTCCAGTAATTTCGACCAACTTCGTCATAGCATCAATAATGGCTGTAAGTGCGTCAATAAATAACTTAACTGCATCATCGTCAATTACAGTAGTCCAGAAATGTTCAAGAGCGTTCTTTAATTGTCCAATCTTATATTCAAAACCATCCATGTAAGTATCAAATTCTTTTGCAGCAGAACCAGCAGAATTGGAAGCAGTTTTAGCGGCTTTATCTGCATCATCCCAGTTTTGAATGATTGCGGCTACAACGTTACCTTGCTGTTTACCACCCATTTTTTCTGTAAGGTCTGCACGTTCCAAATCGGTAAGCCTATTCCAAACACCTTCAACTTGTTCGAAAATTTTGTAAGTTGATTTGAATGTTTTCCCATCGTCTTCCATTACTTTAAGTGCTTTATCACCCATTAATCCAAATTCCTTGTTGATTCGATCAAATGTGATTTGAAGACTAGAACCAAGTTCTTCAACCGCTTCTCCCTCTTCTGAAACACCACGAAGTCTCATTGCCACTGTTTTGAGTGCGTTACCAACTTTTGAAGGATTTTGAATAACTGCGTTTGCGGAAGCAGCGAGGGCAACAGATTCTTCCATAGAGTTACCAGCTTGATGCAGAACAGCAGCACTACGAGTCATTACCTCCCCGATTCCTTCCGCTGAAATAGCGAAATTGTTCGACACTTCATTGAACATGTCTACAACTTTACGAACATTTTTACCAGCTTTATCCACTTCAACTCCGAAACCTTGAATTGTACCTGTGAGATTATCGCTAGCTGTCTCTACATTCATATCACCTACGTTGGCATATAAAAGGCTATTTTTACTAAGACTTGTCGATTGTTCGAGAGTATATCCAAGCTTTTGGAATGCGGTTGTTGCATTAATTACATCAGTTGCCACAACACCTAAGTCTCTACCCATCTCAGATGCAGTAGTTTTAAACTCTTCAAGTTGTTGAGAGCTTGCTTCTGAAACTTTTGACAAGTTGATCATTGCTGCATCAATATCAAGAATAGACTGGAAGCCTTGTCTTATCTGTTCCATTGTTCCATAAACAAGGTTCATTGCTGCCGCCCAAATTGGTGCTTTCTTGAGTGCATTCACAAGTTGACCAGACATTGAATTTCTTCTACGAGAATCTTCTTCACGCAATCTGCGAGACTGAGAGTTAAGTCTGTTCATAGCTGTTTCTATTTCTTTTGTGGCATCCTTAAACTCATCTCCAACCTTATCACCAAGACCATTAACCATTCGTTCAATTTCTTTAATGGTTTCTTTGATCTTTCTCGCTTCGGAAGAATTTTCACTAAAACCTCGTGTTGCACGATAGCTTGCGCTCTCAAATTTATCTCTAATTCGTTGAGTTGCTGAACTTCTTCCGTTCTCATCACTTTCAACATCTCTTTGGCGTTGCGCTAATCGTTTCAAGGCTTGAATGCGTTGTTGTATTGCTCTTTGCTCATCGTAAGAAAGTTGTGTTCCACGCTCTCTAAGTTCATTAATTTCTCGTTGGATGCTTATGGCTTCCTGTTCAATAGCGTTCAGCTTAGTTGCGTCTTGAATTTGGCGAGTTGCATTATGAACGACCTCAGCTATACTATCAGCATATCTATCAGCAGATTTCACAGCACTTTGTTGATGTTCTGCGATAACTCTACGAATCTTTTCTTCGTCTTTTCCAGCACTAACAATGTCGTCATTGAGCTTTGCAAGTTTTCTCATTTCGTCTTCGATCAACGCAATGTCTTTCTTGGACGAACTGAAATCAAGCATATTGTTCATACCCTTGACATCATCAAGAACATTGTCTGGAACCGTACCTCTCATGCTCTCAATCTTATTGTTATTTTTTGCTTTGGTAATATCGCGTGTCTCTTGACGCTCTCCACGTTTCGTAGACAAGTCGTTCAGTCTCTTCATCTGCGTCTCGACACGCTTTAAATCCTGCTCATACGTCTTAGAATCGGCGCTAAGAGACTGCATGGACTTTCTGACACCATCGAACTCATTGTCGCTTACGAAGCCCTCAGCCTTAATCTTGTCGATCTCCTTGCCCCAATCGTGAGTGCTAACACGAATCTTGCGCTGTTTAGCATCCATGTCTTCATAGCGACTTGTGATCTTACTCATTTCACTGTCGATAGCGTTCAATTCTTTCTGAACATCCAGCTTGTCTACATATTCACTTTGAGCAAGACGACCAAGTTCACGAAGCTTGTTTTCGATCTTTTCGAAATCTTTCGCATCAATAAAGCCAGAGTCAACCATCTTACCTTTCTTCTGACTAATTTCATCAGACTTATCGTTGACAAGTCCAGTACGTTCACGAACATCATGTTCTCTTTCTTTCTTCTCATGAGAAAGTCTTCCTCTTTCATTTTCAGTATCAGAAAGGTGTTGCTGAAGGTTTTTAAGGTCTTCCGCTTCTTTCACTTGAAGCTTCTCTTTCTGAATTGCTTCCGCTTGTTTTCTCAGCATATCATCATACACTTTGTTTACACGCTTCAAAGCATTTTCCAATTGAAGCATATTGTCAGAAGCTTTAACGCTATCTACAGCTTCATTCAACTTGGCTGTATCTTTTGTTGATGCATACTTTTTGTCGATCTTACCGCTGTTGACCTTCTTGTCGATCTTGTCGTATTCGTTTGCAACTTTACGACCAAACGCAACCTTCTTCTCTTGACCTTGAATCTTAGCAAACTGATTCTGGATCTCTTGAAGTTTCTTTTGCAGTTGATCCAAGTTCTTAAAGTCGCCAGCATCAAGTTCTCCAACTAAACGACCCATCTTCTTCTTAGAAGCAGGATTAGCAAAGTTCTGCTTCTCAACATCAGCAAGCTTATTAGACCATTTGATTGCTTCTTTAACTTGCGTCTCTCTTGTCTTATTGACTTCCATCATTTCGCGTTCAAGCTTGTCATAATACTCGATCAAGTCATTGATTGCTTTTACTTCATCATGGAATCCTTCATCGCCATTAGCCAACTTTGTATGGAGCATAGACAAACGTTCAGTAAGCTTTGCAACATCATTCAAACTAGATTTGGTTACATTCTTCATGGAATCAATCTTGTTCATGGCTTTAGTTACATAGCTATCTAACGCAGAGAAATTACGAGTATCAACAGGGGATTTTTCAATAATTTCATTTCTCTCATTAGTTCCTTTAGACTGTGTTTTATTGGAGAACTTGTCTCCTGTCTTAGTAGTACGCATTTTATTGCCAGCATTATCAGTCCTGTCAATAACACTCATAAGACCTTTGTATTCGTCCTGAACCTCTTTCAGCTTTTTCTTTGCTTCACCTAAAGACTTCGTAAGATCATTACCAACTTCCGATAAGTCGATTTTTGACATGCCTTCTAGTTTTTCTTTGATGTTCGTAGCATCTTTAAGATCATTTTTAAGACCAAAGTCGATATCGAGTTTGCCTAACTTCGAAAAAAGGTCTTGAATTGTTCTGATTTGCTTGAAAACGACATCCTTATTTCCGATAATCATATTTAGTTTTAACTTGTATGAGTCACCAATATTTTCGATAGACCTTTTTATGTCATTCTCAGCGTTCGTCATATCTACGCCAATCAGAATATTAAAATCCGACATTAATAAACACTCCCTTTATGCTAAAATAAAAAACAAAAAAGGAGTGTTTATCACACTCCTTCAAAGTTATTCGTATTGAATTTCTTCAACGATCTCGCACCATCTGTCGTACTCTAAAGCTTCTCTACCTTTAAAAGTCTTATCGCAGTTCAAAATTATATCTTTTATTAGCAGGAGCATTTCCTTGCGTTCTTCTGTTTCGTCAATAACGAAATCCTCATTCAGAAGCTTAAAGTACTCTCTATTGAATGCTGTACGATCTGGAACATCGTACATTTGTTTATCTCCATCTTGTATAATAATGGGATTACCTTCTTCGTCGAATCTAGCAAACTCTTTAATCAGTTCCACATGTTCTTCTTTTACAAGTTGGATTCGTTCAGCCAAAACACGCTTTACAAACCGAGTTCGCAAACGAGACTCATAACTTGGCAATTCCAATCCCATCAGAAATTTCGCAAAATCTTCAACTTCATCGTTCTTCATCTTCACGAAAAACACTCCTTTTTCTCTTATAGTTCAAACTTCTTCTTAGCATCTTGAAGCTTCTTCATATCACGCTTGATATAATGCTTCAAGGTTGTGTCTGGACTTCTATGATTCAGTAGTTCTTGAACATCCTCCAAGGACATGCCCTTATTGAACAACAACGAACTACCACTATGCCTAAAATCATGGGGGTGTAGTTCGGGAACATCAATGATCTGTCCGATCTTCTTTGTCCAATACGTTTGCATTAAATTCTTACTCGCTTGCTTCCATTCCCCACCATACTTTGTAATGAACAAATATTCAGACTCTATCTCATTCTCCTTGCGATAATCTAACCACTTTCTAATAAGCTTCATAGTCTCATCAGAACAGTATCCATCAACAATATATCCTTCTTTTTCTTTGATCCCCGAAATCATTCCTGTTTCGAAATCAATCTGGTCAACCTTTATATTGCAGACTGCATTAACACGAAGCATTGTTGACAATGACAGTTCGAAGTACAGTTGCAATTGCAGATCGTCATTTTTGCTGAAATGCTTCCTGATCTGATCTAATTGTGATTCCGACAAGTAAGTCTGTGTAATTTGTGGCTTCTCTCCTGCTCTAACAGAAGGTCTTTCGATGTAGTCCAAAGGATTGGATTTGATTTTCCGTTTTTTGAGTAGATAAAGAAAAAACGAGGAAATGGAACTCAGTCTCCGCTGAATCCTTCGCTCGTTATTACCAAGAACTGTGACACAAAACGCCACGTAATCTTCTATTAGATCAACCATATCCTCAATGCCATCTTCGTCTTTCAGCATTATTAGAATATCCTCTGTCATTAAACTACCTTTGCCAAACTTATCATTAATAAATACCAACCATTGATTGAAGTCTGACTCGTAACTCGTTTTAGAAGAGTCACTAAGATTCATATTCTTGTAATTAAAATATTTCTGTATATGCATTTTATTTTCGTCAGATACTTTAGCAAGCTTGTCTTTGGTGACATACCTGACGTATTTTCTTTTCGCCATTTCTATCACCTCTTATTCATATGACCTTCCAAGAGTGAAACCATAGTCCCTTTATTCAACCTTCTCTTCGTAGCGCTAATGAAGTCTCTAGGCTGCGCATAAGGCATGTGTTCGGAATGAGAATAGTAAAGATATTCTGAGTCAAATCCATATGATTTCGCTTTTTTTTGACCTAACACAACAAGTGGGGTCAAATAAATCTCTGGACTACCTTTAAAATTGGTCTTCGTATTATTGTAGATTTCGTAATCAAATCCACCACGCCTATTACTACTGAGAGGATTGCCAATGATATTATCTTCATCAAGCAAACCACCAGAATACCTTCTTCGTGAGTATTGATATGTTTCATAAACCTTATAAACTTCATCCAAAGTAGCCTGTACCATTTGCGTCTTTGCATAAGTCATCACATCTTTTCTCATACCTTCCTTAGCCTTCGCCAATACAGCCTTCCTTAATGAATCAAAATTCTTGTGTGACATTCACATCACTCCATAAGACTTTTATCTACAAGTTTGGCGCGAATCTGCTCTTTAAACTCTTCCACTTCTTCCATTTTGCTATCGAAGTTTTCAAGAACCTTAGAAATTTCGCTTTGCACTTTTCCAATTTCATTCTCGTCAAACGACATAAATATTTGAAACATAGTTCCTGTGTTCGTCATATGTTCAATAGCCTTCAATTGCTCTGCAAATTTATTCGGCAATTCTAAAGTTGTGAAATGTTTGATGAGCATAAAAATCATATATGGCACAAGAACAGTTTCGATTTGACCCTTGTTCTTTACGCGAACATGATCAAGCTTTTCGATCAATTCTTGACAGCATTGTGTAATTTGCACTGTGGCAAAGTGTTTGTAAATCTCCACCACGAAACTTTCGATCTTCCCATCAATCTCCATTTGAACAAGAACTTCTTTTAGATTTTCAAATTTTTCGCTTGCCCTTTCGATTAGATGAAAATCAAGATTGCGGTATGTTTCTGTCATTGATATTTCCTCCTTTTATACTCATAGATGAAGACACAAAAAAAATGGTGAAAGGGAAATTTCCCTCTCACCATTAAAGTGTTTGTTCAGTACTTTCTTCGGCTTTTTGGGCAAATTAGTAACGAACAAGTTTAACCATTTCAGTACTCCGAGGGTCTTTAAATACATCAAGAGCCATATCGAATACGGAAGGGTCGCCATCAGGTTGCATTGTCAGCGTGAACGCGGAACCGATCTTAGCTTTAGGAATGACGATCTGTACTTTCTCATCCTTACCTGTAGCTTCGGAACGCCAGAAAGTCTTACCAACAACGCGGTAGAATCCACCAAACTTATCAGAGTGCAGAGTAATTACCTCAGACTCATCAACTGTTTGATAAGTAAAATAAACGATTACAGTTGTGCCTACAGCTAAGGAAGCAGCAGGAACAGTAATGTCTTTACCAGTTACAGTGATAGAAGCAGAAGTAACTTCTTTGTCCTGACCATAACCATCTGTTGATTCGAAGATTTGTACGGAACCTGTGTCTGGAGTTTCGTCCAGAGCGATCTTCGAGTTACCAGAACCATCGTCAACTGTTACAGCTACGATACGCTCATAGATCGTCTCTATTTTCTTCTCGACCTCAGTGCCAGACTGCATTGCGATTGCTTTAGGGTTCAGCAACGCATCCTGTACGTTAAACGTAGCAGTACGGTTGAAGTCCCAAGAAATCAGTCGTGGGTTCCCTTTACCACCGTTTGCGTATACAGTTTCAGCGGCATTTTCCAGATTGGACAACTTCAAAGTGTCCAAGAACAGTTCAGCTTTACCAGTGAGCAGATTATAAAAAATTACATCTGCAACTTCCTTAACACCAAAACGTGCCATGTGTAATCATCTCCTTTGAGAAATCATATTTAGTGCGCTCATACATAATAGTGGTTAGCACATACATTCTTCGTCTATTTTGGATACAGAAACTAAGCCTTACTAGACCAGTGCGTCAGCTTAACATCTTTTGCTCCTGCCAAGATAGATTTAATACTGATATCATATTGGTCAATAATCTCCATACGTTTAAATTTCCTATACACTTGGTATACAGTTAAGTCAGGGACGTTGAGTTCATTAATGCCATATGACTTGGATGATATAGCTGACAGAATATCGTAGAAGTCAATATCCTTCTCATCATCTCCATCTGAGTCTTGATGCTGTTTCTTTTTTAACTCATCTCTTCTTCTAGCAACTGCATCCATTTGCTCTTTCAACTTTCGAGTTTCCTCGTCAGCAGGATCAAAGTTGTCCATTTTTTTCTCATCAAAGCTATTGATGTAATTCTGCCATTTGATAACTTCCTGAATCTCATGGTAGTTTTCTTTATTGACAATAAGGATTTCTTCGTCGCTGATTTTAATGAATACGCGACAATCCTCTTTATCAAGAACAACTTCTGTCCCACCAAGAAAGAGCGCCATTGCTTGCTCGAAGGCACTCTCAATTTCTTGACCACCATATACCATCAGCAGTTCAAGGACATGTATTTCTTCTGGTGGATTTTCAAGAAAATCTTTTGTCGTCAGCGTCATGATATTCAAACACTTCATATACTCCGAGTAACCTATATCAACGATCTCGCGTACTGTGAGCGGTGCTATGTCTCCATAACCTTTGGCGTTGATCGCTCTACCAGTGAAGAGTTTGAGCTTCAAATCAATATCTTGCATTGAATATCACTCCTTAAAACTCTGTAGTGGTAGCAGCAATTCTGAAACCTTCAAATTGTTCATTTACAACCGTATGGTCGGCACTTACAAAATGAATCTCTCCAAGACCCTCAACATTCTTATCTTTGAATGAATCAAGAATCAATTTAGCTATCTCATAAGGTCTAATGACTTTTTTTTCATTATCCATGAATAGCCAAATGTCTTTGTGAACAACGATATCAAAAAAGATGATCGCCCTTCCTACATGTCCATTATTTTCGAACGTCAGATTCGGGTAATAGATGTGTAGTTGAGTACGAACATCCTCTTTAAATGTCACATCAAACGGATAAGGGAAAACCCTTTCACCTTTACCTTTAGGAGCGATTTCAGATGGGTTAATCTTTTGGGTAAAAGGATTATCTCCATTCCACCCAATACAGTTAACAAGAGATTGGTTTTTTAGAACTTCTCCGATAATAGTGATAATATTCGACGACAATCTATCAAAGTTCATTACCACTCACCCCATCCCGAATTGCCGCTATCGTCAGCAATTTGATTTTCTTTGTCATCTGTGTCTGTCAAGTTAGCAAACTTCAAGACGAGTTTAAGAACTCCTTTTCCATCATAAACATTTGAAACAGAGTCGATAGAAGAAACTTCATATACGCTCTCATCAAAAATAAACCTCATTTGAGGTTTGATGGTTTTTGTGTCGTTATTGTATTGAACTTGAACTGTTAGTTCTCCATCAGAGTTGTACACAATTTGTGTATCATCGTTCTCTTCGTATGTCGTACCTTTAACGAAACACTTGTATTCTTTAATCTCGTCTTTTCCATCTTTCCATCGTAAAAACCTGTTACAAAGACTAGCATTTGCTTTCGGATAAATCTCATTTTCAATGAAGTCAAGGATAATGTATGTGTTTTGTTTCATTTCCACATATGATCCTGCATCAACAAGACTGCTAGGTCTTAATAGCAAGTCCAATTGATGAGATTTTTTCCGATTAATAATACAATCAGACTCCACTCCATCTATCAGCACTTGCCTATAAGATGGAGACTTGCTGAACATATCATTTACATGAACGATAGTATCGTTTATGTAAGCCTGAGTGATGTTGGAATTGTTTGCTCCAATCATCTTTTGATAGAGGGTTAAGTCCATTTACATCACTCTCTCTTTCGCTCGAACAATTACATCTATCACTTTAAATACATCGCTCTTTAAGAGTCTATGATTGCTGTAATCAAGTCCTTTAAGCGTTCCGCACACCAAAAGCAACTCTTCCCCAAGGAATACTTTCGAATTACCTACAACCTCTCTTATAAGGGAATCCACATAAGGCTCTAATGTAGCCACTTGTTCTTCATTCATAGGAATGATTTTAAAAACTCTATTGATGAGTTTTGACAAGTATGCAACCAACTGAGTATCTTCAATCATTCCATATTGAGTCATCATGACAGATCATCCAATCCGACACGATAAGAATAGGAAACCATCAGATTGGATGCTTCGAGATTCATGTCTTTTCTTAGAGCAATCAGTTGGCTTAGGTGGTTGGCTGTAGAATAAATTTTGTATTCTTTGTCAGAGAGAATTTGTTCGAGGTTCTTGATGTGTGTGATCTTGCTTGAAACATAGCTAATGCTCATCAAAGTAGCGAGTATTTCTTTTTCAAAGTCATCTAGTGTCGTCGTAAACTCTTGAGCTTTAGTATCGACAGTTAAGTCTTTTGAGGTGCTAGTGAATCTTACGACTGCACTTCTTAGATGCTTGTACAACACAGATTCCAAATCGCCAGTCTCATTAAGAGACAAAAAGGAATAGTCAGTTACTTTAACAAGGAAGAAGTCATATACTTCTGCGAGGGGAGTTGCCATTTACATTACCCCCTTTGACCAATATCAGTTTGGAAACGCTCATTAAGATAGTTGATCTTCTTGACTGAATCCAATTCTCCAATTTCATAGAGTCTCTTGGCTCTGGATACAATGAGATGCTTAATGCCTTTTGGAGATTTCTCAACTACATCTTCAAACTCACGTTGGTTCATCTTAAATATAGTGTCGATCTGCTCTGGATTGCGAATATTTTCATACATCTTAGTCAAACCAAGATGCTCAACAGCATTGTCATCCATAATCAAAAGGAAAGGCTCATCAAAGAATCGACGTTGAGAGCTGCGCATAGTCAGAAGTTCTTGGAACTCCATGTATTCAATGTCTCCATATTCAGAGAAAATCCATTCTGCGCCAGTCTTACGAGAGGTATATACCAAAGTGCCATTCGTAACATTCATTACTGCAATGTTTTCGAATCGGTCAATTTCCTTTTTTTGAGATACTGGTTTAGCCATCGTGGGGGTGGTAGCAGTTTCGGCGGATTTTTGCTCTGCTTCAACTTCCTTCCTTGCTTGCTCTTTTAATTCAGCCAACATCTCTTTCTTCATTTGCTCCATCAGGGCTTGAATATCCACTTGTGGAGCCGCCTGAGTAGTCGCCTGTGGCTCTAAAGCAGCTTGAGGTTCTTGGGATACCAATTGTCCTTCCAGATCGCTCAGAATGGATTCTAGCTTCGCTAGAGACTTCTTCATGAGGTTGGACTTAGTATCTACTTCTTCGATGCTCAAAATCTCTTCCACCAATTGTGCCTTTGTTCTCATTTAAAACATCTCCTTTTTCTCTCTTGATAAATAAAAAAGCAAGGAAGACCGAAGCCCTCCCTGCTTAATGATTAACTCTACGCTCAATCGCGTGGGGTGCTAGACCCAACTCCTAATAGATTAGGAAATACGGTAGATACCGTATTTAGCGGCAGACAGTACGGCAATACCAGCCTTCTTAATGAAGGTGTACTCCCGTTGCATATCCTTACGGTTAGTGCCATCTCCCTCAATGATCATGGAGTCGCCTTCCATAACCAATTTAACGAACTTATCAGGGGATTTAGGAACAACCATGATGAAGCCATTGTCAATCGCAAACTCGTTGGAACCAACTTTGTGCGCTTGTTTGATAGCCATCATTTGGGTGCCATGGAAGTTACCGTAGAAGCCGAAATCGTTACGTGCTTCCTTGGATTTCTCAGACTCAGTACCATAGTTAATCTTAGCCAGAGCAGATTTAGTACCGAGGATCATTGCTTCCATACCTGTAGCAGCTTCTACGTGAGCGATCAATTCGTCCAGTTTAGCTTCGCTGAATGTACCAGAGATAGCATAAGTGGAGCCAAGCTGATTGTAGCTGTTGTATACAGCATCATAGATAAGATTTTGGATTTTGTTCTCGTAGGAACGTGCTACGTTCTCAACCAGCTTCGCGAAGTCTTGACGACCAGCCAACAAGCGAGAAAGTTCTTCGTAGACAGCTACACCCATCATGTAAGTCTTGACTGTCAATTCACCAACGTCCAAACGGTCACGACGAAGGTCGCCATTACCATCGGATACGATAGCTACGTCAAACAAGCGATTTTCTTCGATTGTGAACACTTTCGCGTCACCATGTTCAATTACTACAGTCTCAACAAATGTATCGAATTGACCTTTAATTCCTTCTTCAACCAAAATGTCGAGTGCTTCCTCAAGAATAGCAAACAGATTCGGGTTGTTACGGAAAGATTTAGGTGTCAGTTTTTCAGAACCACCATTAGCTTCGATCAATTCCTTCCGTAGCACTTCCATAGCATCTGCGCGAGAGAATTTAGTAGCTTCTCCCTGATTACGATAAAAGTCAATTGCTAATTTAGCTACATCACGCATTTTATTTCCTCCTTATGATAAACCTTCATTTTTTTAAAGATTAGAGAATCACCAAACAACCCCAAGGCGAACCTATGTGCGCGTTGGGGTTGTGTGATTATCGGATGTGTACTTTCTTCGGCTCCCTTATTATGCTTTAACAACGCGAAGTTGATAAGCGTCAGTGCCATCATAGCCAAGAGTGGTTTTGCGAACTACTTCAAGAACCAGACTAACTGCTACAGTGCCAGTGGAACCACCTTTACCATCAGCCGAAGTTTCAAGTTTCAGGGAACCAGTTTGTGGTACAGCAAATTGACCAACTACAGGTGTACCCTCAATCAGATCATTGGTAAGAGTGATTACATCACCTTTTACCAAGTGATAGCCGCGACCTTCATCACCAGCGCCTACTACAAAATGTTTCAGACCAGCTTGACGAGGGTCAGCCATAACTTCTGGCGTGGAGTGAAGCAAAAACTCTTTCTCCAAATCTGCATCTGTCTGCGGAATAGCAACTTGATACAGTTCAGTCTCACCATCAACTAGATCACCAAGTTGTACAAACAGACCGTTAGTCATAACAGCGGTGTGTCTGATGGATTCAAGGTGTCCACCAGTAATCTTATCCAAACGAATAACTGCCATTTTTATTTCCTCCTTTAGAAAATAAGAGATTAATTTTTATTAGGAAAGCCCATGCTTTTTAAAGAGATGAGCATAACCACTTGGGTCAGTAGACTCTTGCTCTTGCTTAACACCAATTTTCATACTGTAGCTTTGAGTCTTTGGTGCTGAGAACTTCGTAGTCTTACGACCAACAAGCTCGAAGCATTTCGACTCGATTTGTTCGATGGTAAAGTTGTGAATATTCTCGCGAATTTCAGCAACATCTTCATCAGACAACTTATCGAATTGAGAAATAACTTCGTCAGCCAAAGCTTCATGCTGTCCACGAAGAACATTGGCTTGAAACTCTTTCAGTTCGGCGTTTTCTTTCTCGTAGTCTGCAAAGCTAGAACGCATCAATTCCAGAGCGCCTTTTTCATCGCCAGTCAGGAACATAGCGAATACTTCACTTACATTGCCAAGAGTGATATTGTCGCCTTCTCTGCTGTATTCAACCTTATGGAACTTTCGACCATAATCATCTTCCGTAATAAAGTGAGTGTCATACACCGATACGATGTAATTCCAACTCCATTCAGCTTCACCACCAAATGCAGATGCAATATGTTGGTCAAGACCAGTGTAGAGTTGGCTACGAATATCGTCATGAGAAAGCTCAAAATTCAAAGTGAACTTTTCAGGTGTCTCATCAGGTTTGTTGTCTTGCGAAAACTCTCCATCTGTTTTGTCACCTTCGTTTTCTTGCGAAAACTTTTTCTCATCTTCATCTTCGTCATCATCTTTGTCTTCGGAATCCTTGTTCTCTGCATCTTCTTTAGCTTTCATTTGAGTTTCAGGTTGTTTAACCTCTCCATCCTGATCGGATGTGAATACTTCTTCAATCTTCACTTCCAAGTCCTCAATAGAGAAAGTGTCAACTGCAACTCCCTTTTCAGCTAATGCTTCAACAGTTGTAGAGTACTTAGCCAGTAATTCTTCAAGCGTCATTTCTTGTTCCACCTCCTTGTCTTGCTTATTGCTATAAGCCAATTGAAATTCATTCAGCTTACGAGCAATCTCTTCTTGGTATACATTGACGTTTGCTGAGAATGAAGTCTCAACACTCGCCTGTTGCATGGCAGGAAGAACATCTTGTCCTAACAAGCAAGCACCATAGAAAGCGAATTTCGTAAATACGAATGCGCCATCTTCATTAAAGTATCCATCGTAATTGTCATCCAGCTCCATCGACTGTGCGACTTCACCATACTGATTTAGAATATTGACTCCATCATCAAATTTAGTCCACATCAAACCATCAACTACTAGATACTCCAAGTCATTGTCGAAGTCTCCCTTCTTTGTCTCGAATCGCGGATTGCAATTCTCAGGGATCACTCCAAATGCTTGCCCAATATAACGAGTCTTAAATTCTCCACCTTCAACAACAAGTTCAACTTCGTGACCTCTAAAGTCTTTATCTCCTAGACGAGACTCTTCTACATATCCCAAAATTGGGGTGTTCTTTAGAGTTTCCATTGCTTCTTCTACAGCTTCCCTTGTGAAGACACTGTTGTTGTAGTTCTGCCCTAAATGCATCAACCAAATCTTTACCTTCTGAAATCGAGTGTCGATTTGATCGACTTTTTCGAACTTCACAGGAACAGTTTTGTGTACATTCTTGCTCATTTAATTTCACCCCCTTCTATTCCTTGTTAGCGTTATCCTCTCCCTCTCTCTGTGACTCGCCTTTTTCTGAAAGTTCATCATCTTCCGAAAGTGGTCTGCCGCCATCATCTGTAGAACCAGTACTTTCTTCCTCACCTGTTTGAGTGTGAGAAGAAGTTAATGGAATAAAGCTACTTGAAAGCCCTAACACTTGTTCTTCGAGGAAGTTCATTGAGACAACTGAACTTGGAGAGATACCAAGGCAAGCACAAAGCATAATCTTTACTGGTAGACCATATTGAGCATTCTTTAGAAGAGTCTCAGCATTTTCTTTCCTATTAAAGATCGTATTATCGAGGATTCTAACTTTAAACTTAAAGGAACCGCTCATGGAATTTTTAAGTTTCCCTGTAGCAATGCGCTCAAGCTGTCTAAGAATCGCAAATACTTCTGCTTCGTCTACATTGATTGACTTCGCTAGAGTAGATGACGATGTTCCCTTTGGATTAAATAACTGTGAAGCCGTTCCTGCCGATGCGTAAAACGCTTCTTCGGCTTGCGAAACATTATCGCTTTCATAGTTACTTTTTGTGAACTCCAAGGTTTCAACGTCAAATGGGGTGCTGAATATACCTATTTCGTCAGGAAGAAGACTCGCAGTTTTATTGTGAAACATTTGAACTGTCTTCAAATCGACATTGAAGTCATTATTCTTATCAGAGTTTTCTCTAATAGGAATCTTCTCAACAATAAACTTGTAGTTACCAACGACTTCACTTGCCATTCTTAATGCCTTATAGTCTTCGATATCAAAGATATCTGCAAACAAACCAGCAAATGGTGGAATATCGTAATACACTTCTTCGTTGACCTTAATACAGATCGACCTTGCAGGGTCAACCTCTTGCCACTTCGGTTTACTCCCCGATTTGTAAGAGTTATACATCTTCTTGAACTCTTTCGGAAACAACTCTAACTGATCGGTATTTCTCTCGAAGTATGATACATCAAAACTAAAAGTGTAAATGCCATCTGCAATTCCACTAATTTGGCAGAAATCATAAGGGAGTTCTTTAATGAAGTAGGTGTCTTTCGTAAATAACTCAAAACCATAGAAAGTTCCTACCTTCCATGCAGATACTAAAGCTTTACCAAATTCATGTCGAATGTTCATCAATTCAACAAAATCAAGTGCTTTATTGTAGTTGTTACGGAGTGTCTTTACGTTTACACTTTTCGATGTATCCAGACCATAAAGTTCCACATAGTAATCTAGCGTAGGCAACTTTGCATAGTAATTAACAAGTCTGCGATAATGCGGACTGAAATCATAAAGATATGCACTCATCTTCTGTAACTCTTTCGAGTATCGTTTCGGGTTTGCCAAGTAAGTTGAAACGTTATTTCTCGTATAGGTTGCAGAGGTCGTTGTTTGGTTCTTAGAAAGGTCTTTGATCGTCAATTCTGTTAGCTTGGCATAATCCAAAATAACACTTTCCCTCACAAACGTATTAGCTTGCGGATTTTCGCTCATGAAAACCCTCCTTTCATCGTGATGGTTTTTTAACACTTCTTCCCATAAAGAATGAAGCGATATCACCAATGTCTTCTTCTCTAAGCGTCTTGTTCCGCTGTTCTTCGAGATAAATCCAAAATAACCCATACTCTAATGCAGAGAATCGGTCTTTTTGAATCGACTTAGATACTTGCTTAACTTCCGTTCTGTGACCAGACTGTCTATATTCCAAGTTCATAATCTCTTCTTGCAAGAAGTCTGTCATAACATGCGGACGCAACATTTCAGCAAGTTTCTCAATGTCTTTGTTCTTCATTTTTGCTTTAGCTTGAGATTCAGATTCTAGGAACTTAACTTGGTTGTTAGCCATCCATTGAATGAACAAGTTATGGATATCACTCGCATTAGTATCCTTAGTCTGAGATTTAATCGCGAAGATCATCGGTACACTATTAGAAGTCTTAAACTTGGCGTACCTTTCGTCATTAATGACTTCGTATGGAGGATTAGAGTCAATTTCTAAAATAAGCTGATCAATCAAGCCCTGACCCAAACCGTTAGCATCGACTACGAGGATTCTTGCGCGGAAATCATTTACCTTCTGCTTCAAAAACAATGCTTGCTCTCTAAAGTGGGTTCCTTCAAAAGTGTAAATGTTCACAACATGCTTTGTGTACGTCCCATCTCCTTTTGGAGCTAATTTAATAACTACCAAAGCTGACTGAGCGTTGGCATTCCCTTCTGAACGAGCAACGTCATAAGCTAAAACGTATTCAATGTGTTTATCATTTACAGCCTTCTCTTCTGCGTGTGGTAGCACTCTCGCCTTACGGAATGTCTCAAGGTCAACCAGAGAGTTTTCTGAACTACCAGACCAAACGCTTCCATATTCCCGTAAGAACGAGATTGGGTTGAAGTTTGGCGACTCTTTCAAGTCATTGATATAGTCTATTGACAATAATTTAAATCCAGTTGCTAACTCATATCCTGCCCCTAGAATGTATGCTGATTTGCCAGTAGCCATATCATATAAATATTCTTTAAGTACATTGAAAGCAAAACTTTGTTTTGTTCCTGCCGTTGTAACGATAGTGATAGGCTTATGGTTTTCCCATGGGTCTTCTCCACCGCAAGCGGCTATACGATTGGTCGCCATGATAGGTAGCAATACAGAGTTATAACTTTCTTCATCAAAACGTTCGTGAATGATTTCCTCTACGCTTAAACCATTGGCTCTAAGACCACGAGACGATTCGCTATTAGCTACAACATGAAGGATAGACCCATTTTTAAAGGTTAGCCTTGTATAATCCTTCTCAAATCTTATCCCATTTTCCTTACACTCATTTTTAAGCAATGGCAAAAATGAAAATATAGACTCAATATTTTGTTGAGCAATTGCCGCCGCCATTTGTTTTTGTGGTGCAGTTATTGCTAGTCTAATACCAGGATACATAATGCACCGAAGCATAAGTGCTAAGATTTGCAGGAATGACTTTGAACTACCGCGAGTCAACGTAAAATAAGTTTTCCGATACCTAAAAATGATTCTTAATATAATCCTTTGATAGAATAATAATTTAAATTTCTTAGGATCAGGATTAATCATATCAATGAATAGGTCTGGATAACTTCTAAACAAAGATAGATACATAATCCAAGTTGGTAACATCTGTTGAAAAGATTTCACTTTCCTATCCTGCATCACTCTTCACCGCCCAATAGCACACCATTGGCACTGTTTACTTCATCTGATATATCATCTGGAAGAGTTGATAATTTTTCATGACCAATAAGCTGACGCACATAATTAATATGCGATAATATTGCCATGTCAACCAAGTCCATGCGTTCTTCAATCGGTTTAGGCTCAACATAACCATTCCTTTCTACTTGCTCAAATAATTGAGAAAAGCTCATCATTCCACTTGATTCACTTGCACTCTTTCTGTCTATAGGTCTGAAACCAGATGATTGGAGAATCTTTTCATACCTGTCGTTATAGTTTTTGAATGCCTTATCGTCACCTTGTTCGAGAGATCTATCCATCCAAATTTGGAGCTTACACAAGTAAACCAATTGTTTCTTTAACTGCGGTGTGTTTATGTCATGGCTATATGACATGTCATGATAAAATTTTTCCATTGTTAGATATTCGCGATTAGTGTAGCCAGAACCAAACTTCATTGCGATATCTTTCGTCAGCTTGATAACGCCTTCATCTGTCACTATTTCGTCTACATCGTCAAGATCATCAAACTTATGTTTGTAGATATCTGTCTCATTTTCACCTTCCATATCGCTGTCAGCCCAACTTGATTTTTTGTATTGTTGGAGAGAGTTAATCATTCGGAAGTATGTACCAACTGTATCGCTCTCATTTTCTTCTGCTGATTTCCAAACCTTTGCAATAAATGGCTTGTCAATACGTTGCAGAGTTGTTTTCACTGACTCGATATTGTTTTCATCAATCATTTCTTTCAAACATTTTTTACAGACAGGGACATGACCATCGAACATCATGCTTGTAGATGTGTAAAAATCCGACAGTAATTTACTCTTCCCACATTCCCCTTTACAAATCTTTCTTTGAGTCATTCAATCACCTCTTTCAAATAGAGAAAGGATTGACAAGAATTTGTATCAATCCTTTCTTCGGTACTCATATATTTTTTTGCAAATCGACACGCTTAATGTCGATCTCACCCAACGAGTTTACGAGGATAACTCCTTGTGATGCATTAGATAGGAATTTACCTTTTACCCCATAGTTATTGGCTCCCATCAAAGAGCCAACATAAGCTTCATATTTGTTTTGACCAACTTCCTTCACCGAAAAGTGATGCAAGTGTCCCATAGCCAAAACGTTGTAGCTAGTGTTGTCAATGTCAGCGTGACTAGCAAGCTTCTTATTGCCTTTTTCATTGTCACCATGTACAAACTTCATATTGTATCCATTAAGATAAAAAGAAGTACTGTAGTTGATGTGGTCAACTTCAACATAAGAGATTCGAGATGCTTTCGCTTTCTCAATAAATTCTTTAATCATAAAATTGATTACAAAGATTGTAGAATCTCCATCAATATTGTCGTTCTTATCGCCATTCATGCGATCATGATTGCCGCCAATACCGCGATATGTGACATTAAAATCCTCAGACAATCCGACAATAAAGTTACGAATCAACTCATATGCTTTGACAATCTGCACAGCCAGAGGAAACTCTGCTTCATGTGCTTGATTGACTTTACGCATACTCACATGTTCAGTCATATCACCCATACACACTACATTGATTTCGGTAATACCTTCATCATGTGCAATCTTCTTTACGCGAGAAAGGTATTTTTCAACACGTTTTTGAGCAACTTCATAGTTAAAGGTATTTCCTTTTACATTGTCAACTGTTGCTCCAATATGCCAGTCAGACAACATAACTACCATTTGTCCTTCACCGATAATAGGTAGACGTTCTTGATAGGCAAAACTTGGGATAATCTCAAACAGTTCGTTTAACATAGCGTTACGAACCTGTTCAGCGATTACACCATATAAAGTGATTTCGCGCTTCAATCTTCCAAGTTTTAGGCTCTCCATTTGTACTTCTCTCTTAGCGAAGTACATGTCTCCAACTGCTTCTTTGATTGAATCCAACTTAGAATCAGCAACAAGATCGGCTTGTTTTTGTCTAGTCTCAATTGTACCTGTAGCAGTCTGGTACGCCTTAATCATTTGACGATACGATTCAGAAGCTTCGCTGTCATCAAAACCTTCCAGTAGCATCATTCTTTCGTGTTGCGCCCAATTGGTACGATGGCTTGGAGAAGCCATTTGGAGTTCTCGCTTAATACGAACTGCTGTGTCAAGATGTTCTTGCGAAACTTCAATAACTTCTCCTTCTTTATTGGTGTATGAACGCATCTTATTCACCTTCCAGCTTGTCTTTCATGCTAACGGTGATAGACATTTCTTTGTCATCATACTCAGCTAGAATAGCCGCCAGATCATGAACTACTTCGTCACCTGTTTCTGCATCAAGCACCTCAACAACCTTCATATCTTCAAGATTAAGATAACCTTTAACTGCGTGACTTAGTGTGCGTGTTGATTTAGGTTCTTTTGCCATATCAAAACATCTCCTTTTAATCGGTTTAAAATATCTTTTAAATTGTTTAAAATTTTCTTTAAAGCTTTAAAACTCTTTTAAACTATTTATTCAAACTCTTTCCTTTTTTCTAATCCCATGCTGTAGCCATGACGAAAACCTTCATTATATACATTTGCTTCATGAGCCTTTTCTGCATCTCTAATGTGCTTTGGCTTTTTTCGTTCCCTCTTAGATTTTTCCTTCATAAGAAGTCACCTCCATGGAATTGAATGACTATACAACAAAAAGGGCAAGCCACTCATAAAGTGACTTGCCCTTTGTTTATTAAATTAAGCCTTCACAGCGTTCTTGAGAGTCGCCTTCACGCTTGCATTAACTTTGCGAGTAGCTTCTTTTTGAACTTCATCGCCAGTCTTAGGATTGCGTACTGTACGAGCGGCTACATCTTTCACCTTGAAGGATACAATACCAGTGAAATCAAGCTTTTCACCATCTGCTAAAGTAGGTACTACTACCAGAATGTGATCGAGAACCGCATTTACTTGCTCACGAGCTGCCTTAATAGAAACACCATTTTCCTCTGCGAACGAACGAACGAATTGATCTTTTGTCATTTTCGAAACATCTCCTTTTATCTCATTAGATAATTTTTATTTTGAGCTTTAGATTACCAGTACTTTCTTCGGCATTCTTACACTCCTACATATCTAATAGAGATAAGAAAGAAGGGTTTTACACACTTTTGGCAACACTATCAATTTGGTACTTATCTTTTCTGCAATTTTTACAGATATTTCTCAATCCTGACTTCGATCTCTTATTAGGACTGAAATACTTTTTCGTGGAAAGATAGTTATTTTTACAGCAGTTACAGGTTTTATACTCTCCACGAAGGGCATATGTATAAATCCAATCTTCACGCTGTTGCTTATATGTTTCGGTAATCATGCTTGGTATAGTTTCTCTCGTCATTTTACTCAATCGAGGTTTGGTCATTTTTATATCGTGCTTCTCTTTTAGGTCTTCAATCATTTCGTCGTATGATTTGCCTTCCACTTTCCAAAGGAATATATCTTTTAGGTAATCTTTAAAGTCTGTCGCTTCAACTAACTCTTCGAATGCGAATATGATGATCTTCATATATCCGAATGTGTCATCGTAGGAAGACTCTTTTAGATCAGCATAATCCTCAACGAGTACTCTCATCACTTCTACATCATCAAAGTTAATGTAAGAAAATCTATTGTAATCTGGTTCTGATTTGCTGATATTCTGGAATCGAATATAACCCTTTAACTCATTCTTTACAGCAATCTCGTCTTTTTGGATATCTGTTCTAATCCATTTCAGTCTCTTGATTTCTGGAAGAGTTAACTTTCGACCATTTGTACCTATACCAGAATCAATCATTGAGGTAAGAAGTCTAATGGACTCCCCTGTCTCAGCCAGTTCAGGATACCTCTCTCTATCTCTGCCATTCACTTTGATCTTAGGTGTCTTAATGATTGAGCGATTCGTCTCTTTCCGAACCTCTCTTACTTTCATCAGTTTTTCAATAGAAGCTTCCCTATTATTGTTTCTCTTTTGGCGGTAATCAGTAATCGTATCCTCACTAGCATCACTGTCTTTAGCATATAATAAGTAACTAGCGAGAGATTCAAGGTCTTTGGCAACCCTTGTGTTTTCACTCAGTAACCCAGTTTGACTAACATGAGGATTATAATGATAATCGTAATATTCAACGAGCATTTCATCATTTTCCTCCACCAACTTTTTGACCAATTCCATTCTTTCTTCTATAGAAACAAGTGTGTAATCCAGACTGTCAGACAGTTTATTCATATATTAAGCACCCCTCTTGGTGTTGTATTATTCTCTACATTTATAATTATAGTACTTTCTTCGGCACCCGCAAACTCCCCTTAAAAAGTTTTTTATAAAAGTAGCCACTCAAAAAGAGTGGCTACTTTCTTAGGCACTTTTGAGTAATTCAGGTAAGAATGTTTTCCGCTTGGTAGACTTGTTTGTGTCAACAGAATGTTGTAACGCTTTAAGTTCGATAGGCATGAACAGGAACTTACTTGCTCTTGTCATGGCTGTATAGGTCAACTGGCGATTCAGAAGCACATAGGATGAGTAGTCCATTGCAAACACCACATACTTCCATTGACTACCTTGGCTTTTGTGTACTGTAATCGCGTATGCGAGGTCTAGCTTGCTCATCTCTGACTTCGTGAATCTAATGTCGCCTACGCCTTCAAAGTCAATCACAATCTCTCCAGACGCTTCTCCATCTTGAATGAACGCTGTGTCAATATATTTAATGATACCAATCGTTCCATTAAACACACCCTTGTCATAGTTGTTACCATTAAGAATGACCTTATCTCCTTCAAGGAAGGTAACATTTTTTCTCTCAACTTTATTTCGAGAGTCTACATCATCGGGGTCTTGATTAAATAGCTTCTGACAAGCTTCATTAATATTCTTTGCGCAGTTTATTCCTCTGGTCTTCATCGGAACAATGATCTGGAAGTCGAGAATATCGCCATTAAATTTCTTGGCAATCGCCATAACTCTCTTAAATACATCTTCATCATTATCATATGCATATGTCCACAAGTCTTTTAGTTCTCCAAGTTTCTTGTGACCATAGTCAGAGTTAGAGAGGAACTTCTTCCCTTCTCTCACCAAATTCGCACAAGACAAGATACCAGACTTTTGCGCCTGACGATGAACGATTGTAAGTTCAACCTTTGGAACTTTATTGCTTGCCAGCAGATCAACGAGTACATTACCAACTCCAATTGGTTCAAGCTGTGCGGTATCTCCAGTAATGATTAGCTTCGCCCCATCTTTAATCGCTCTCACTACATAGAAGAATAGTTCAGAGTTGACCATAGACGCTTCATCGAGGATGATTATATCTTTAGGTAGATGATTAAATTCATCAAATGTCCACCCAAGTTTAGGATGATATCCATAGAGCCTGTGTATTGTGTATGAGTCTAGTCCAGTAGATTCTTGGATTCTCTGACTTGCTTTTCCTGACAGAGCGCATGTAGCATACTCTAAACCCTGTATCGACCTCAGCACTTCAACAATACCTTTGATTACAGATGTTTTACCTGTACCAGCCTTACCATTTACGATCAGAATATTATGCTCAACAGCATAATTGATTGCTTGCTTCTGCTCTGCTGTGAATGGGAAACCTTGTTTCTTTTCTACATTTGCTATAATCTCTTCCAAGCCCTCAATCTTATGTTCGAACTTGGCTCCAAGAATACGGACAACATTATCTTTAATCTTCGATTCATACTTATAGTATTCTCTCATATAGATCATGTTGTCATCTTCTGCAATCATGTATTTCTGTGCCACAGCTTCTTCCAGCAGAGCATCTTTAATGCCATTAATACTTAATCCTAATAACTTAATGGATTCGTTGATTAATGTGGTTAACTTCATCCATGAATGACCATTGCCAGCTTCTTCGTTAAGAACATATTCAGCACATGAAGTGATTCTATGTTTCGATTCCTTTGACACCCCCATGTTTAGAGCCATCTCATCAACCTTCTTAAATCCAAACCCTTCAACCTCAGTCAAGATGTAAGGGTTTTTGCTGATCTTATCTATAAGAAGATCAGGGGAGCCGTACTTGTCCGAAAGACGCTTCACGGCGCTGTATGGAATGCCATACTCACCAGTAAGCTTTATAATTGCCCTCTGGTACTTCTCATTCTCTATGATCTTCTCTTTGATCTTTGCTAGTGTGGTGTCTCCTATACCCTTTACTATACTCAGATCAAGTTTATCATCCTTGATTAGATCAATGAGATTGGCATCTGGATAAGCATACGTTAGAGCTTTCACTTGAAACTCACTTAATATAGTAGAAAGGAATGTTACCTGTTCTTCTAATGTAGTGAATTGTTTCATATAGATCAGACCGACTTCGTAACCTACTCCGAACTTAGGGTCTTTCTTTCTGGAAACCTTAGCTGTGTAGGTCTTCCCTATCTGCAAGTCAGGCATGTTTCCTTTTAGAGTTATATTCCCATATGAATTTTGTTCTACTAAATCCCAATTTCCCGTCTCCACTACGTTCACCGCAAATATGCCGAAATCATTATATTCAGCAAACGGTTTAGGATAGACACGCCGTTCAGGAACGACGACTATCTCAAACTGTTCATCAGACATAAAAAACCTCCCCAAATATTCTTTAATATTATTATAGTACTTTCTTCGGCTCCTTGCAATATTTAATAAACTTCAAGAGTGTCCAAAACCGTCCATTTGTTTAAAATAGTTTAAAACATTTAAAATAGTTTTATATGTTTTAAAGTTTTTTGTTGACTCCTAAAATTGGAAATGATATATTGTTCACATAACAGTTATGTGAAACGGAGATGATACAAATGAGTAACTTGGCACTAGCAACAGTTGATAACGTAGCATATACATATGATCATAAATTTGTTTCTTTTTTCAAGGAGTACATCAAAGGTCAACGATCAGTAAACACAGCCGACAACTATAGAAGAAGCATCAAGCAGTTCTTCGAATTTACTTTCAAAAAAGAAATGGATTATGTACGTTTGAGTGATATTGAAACTTTGACAAGTCTGGAAGCTTTCACATATCACAATCATTTAAAAGAACAAGGATTAAAGAATGCATCTATTAAAGCTAAAATTGAAGCGGTTGGAAGTTTCTTGGATGCTCTGAAAGTAGACTATCAACATATCAACAACAATATCTTTGACAACTTGAAATTGGATAGCGCTGATTTAGATCGGAATGGATATGGCAACTTGGAATGGGATGAAGCGTTTATCTTTATCGAATACGCTCATATTGAACAAATGGAAGGAAATCAGATGGCTATGCTTTTAAAGCTGGCTTGCATCTCTTCTATTCGATTGGAAGCCCTGCTCTCTCTGACTTGGGAAGATTTTCGAGTGAAAAACGAAAAAGGTGTAGTGGTTAATTACATTGATAAGGTCGATAAACAAACCAGACACAAAACTCCTGTATCTGATAAGTTGTATAATGAGTTGAGAGAAATGCTTGGTACGGAAGGTAAACTGTTCCCGAACCTGTATAAACACAAAGTAGGAAAGTTTTTGAAAGAGATTTTGGCTTACTTTGAAATTGACCCAAAAAGAAACATTAAATTTCATAGTTTTAAGAAGTGCGGTGTAAATAGAGTATTGGAGCAAACAGGTGATCTGACGAAGGCTCAGATTCAAGGAAAGCATAAATCTATCATCACTACACAGAACAGCTATGTAGCACTTAAAGATGATCTTACGTTAAAGCCTTCCTACACATTGGACAACGATGCAAATGTTATTGATGAAATTAAAGACTTATCTCATGAACAATTAATCATGGCAATATCTCAGATGAGTAATAGCGCACAGCATGAATTACTAAGAATTATCAATAAAGGGTAGCCAAGCGGCTACCCTTTAAAAGTGAAAAACCTAAAAGTAACAAATTTCGCACCCTTTATAATTTGATAGTATATTTATATTATATAATCTATAATATATATTAATATATATTAATTCTATTTATAAAGGCGGCAGAATTTGTTACTTTTAGGTTTATAGTAATATTTGGGATATTCAATGGAACTAAAGAAAGTACCGTACATCAATTCTAAGGCATTTTATGGCTCGTATAAGCGATTTTTGTTCTCACCCCTCCAATGACTACACTTGCGTCCTCCGAGAGCGTACACACCAAATTCCGTTTGTCTGGTAGCCTGTTAACACATACCCAACTTCATGGTTTCTCAAATCACACTGAATATAATTTTTGAGTCTTGTTGTTCAATGTCACCTTTGTACTTTGAATTAAAGCTAATTGTTCAAGTCTTATCATATATGATTGGATGGTTCTTTCACTGCAACCTACCATTTTGGCAAGTTCCTCGTTTGTGATTCTGTATTTTGAGAACTTATCGCACATCATACTAATGTATCCAAACAAATATAATCCAACATGTCCAAGCTTCCCATCGTTCACAATGGTAATGAACTGATTCACATCAATCTTATGTGTATTCTGAAACGAATAGAATGTCCCTGTATAGTCTTCCCCATCAAATCTCGCCATTCCTTTGATTGGTTCCTTGACGCAAAATCGTGGACTATGATTGATTTCTAGGTCAGGTATCTTCTTTCTCAATTCCTTTATAAGACCAAACTCCAAAATGCCATCATGCATATAATAAGCTACTGGATAATCAGTCGTTGTCTTTGTGTAGTTCATTTCATCCAATATCCCATCGGATTTTGTGATGTAAGACACAGATGATTTATTCGTTGTAAAAACCTTTATTATATTTTGTTGGCTGTACTGCTCTGTCTTACCATCCCCATACAGAGTGTTTCTGTAAATATAGCAAGTCAGATAATAGTAAGCATATGCAAAGCACTTGTGGTTAAAACTTTTGAAATCCGCTTTAGCCAAGTCTTCGAATATTTCATTCGGCATCTGGACATTAACGCATTCACCAACATTGAGCCATGATTCCAAAGCAACTTTGTCCATGCCACTCCCCCATTCTTAGTAAATATAAATAGTACTTTATTCAGCACTTATAGTCAATCCTAAAAGTAACATATTTTTCTCTTATTTAAAACCTTTAAGTCATTTTAAACCTTTAAAACCTTTAAGTCATTTTAAAGATTTGAAATATTTTTAACCGTTTCAAAGCTTTAATACATTTAAAACATTTGCAGCTTCTGTCGAACTTTGAACTGTTTTAAATGTTTAAAAGGTATTGCCAAGCAATGGTTACTGTGGTAACATGCTAAACAGATAGATTAATCATACAAAGCTGAATACAAGAAAGGATGAACATGCATGGCACAACAAGCAGTTAGAAAAAAGAGCGAGCCAAAACAACCTGTCGAACCAGTAAACATTATCGTGGAGGAAGCAGAACCTTCAATTGGAATCATTGCAGTTGATAATGGAGGGTTTAACACTAAGATTCTTACACAAGACATGGACAAACCTGTCATTATGTCAAGCAAAAAGGGATTTGGTAGCAGTTATGACCCTTTTGGCACTGCGAAATATCCTGATGGTACATACAGAGTGTCTTGGAATAACAAAACCTACTTTTTCGGATTGTTACTGAATAGTACAAGAAGACATTTATCCAGTTTCACTCCAACTAAATCCACTGACTACTTCGTTTTGTCTATTCTAATGGGAACTGCTCTTTATGGATATGATATTAACTATCTCATCACCACTACTCCATACTCTCGCTATAGTGAAGAAGAAATGAGTTTGATCATTGGTAGACTGATAGGCGATCATGAGATTAATATTAATGGCTCTATTTATAAATTCAAAATCGAAGAGTGCTATGTAGCTCCAGAAGCCATTATTGCTAGTTATGCTATTAAACCTTGGGGAAAACACAGATGGGTTGATTTAGGTAGCAGAACTGTTGGATTCGGAACCACATTTGGAGATCAAGATACTGGATTCTTCTACCCTATTTGGGATGAATGCGACACTATCGAAAAAGAAGGATTGGACATTAGAAGTGTCTTAGATAAAGAACAGGATGAATTAAAAGAATACGTTAAGGAATATATCGAGAACATTTACAATGAACTCAGTCCTTTCTTTGATGATAACGACCCAATGACGATCTTCGGCGGCGGTGCATTAGTGCCAGAGATTGCAGAAGAGATGAAAGTGCGTTTTCCTAATATGGATGTCGCAGAAGACCCACTTACTATTCAGGTTCGCGGTTTGATGGAGTATGCATTAACATCAGATGTGTATGGAAGTGATGAAGAATATGTCGAAGAAGAATAGTAGAAGAGAGAAATGGAGAAACATTACCCTTAACCAATCTAATATTGATGAGTACCTTCTCGATCTGATCGAAGACACCAAAGGTCAATACATCACGCAAGGAGTCTCCTTTAACAAGGATGACTCGTTGCAGATGGGGTTATTGAAACAATCCATTCTCGATCATAGTTCTTTTAGTGGATTAGTTAAACATTTGTTGACCATATACTTCTCTGGTCAGCCTATACAGTCTCCCAACTCTAGTTCTCACTTTCCAATTTCTTTCCATCGTACTCGCGATATTCAGACACAAAATGAGGTTGTAGAATCCACACCTGATCACAAGGAAGTTTCAGCGATGCCTACTACTCCGAAGATCAATCCTGCGTCTGTAGTAGCAGCGACTAGAAAGAGTTTGAGTAGTCCATCAGTTGAGATAAAGGTGGATAATACTCCAAAACAACAAAGACAACCTGCGAAACGAATTGCTCCAAAGCGACCTTCTGGTGGTGGTTTTTTGCAAGCCAATCCAAATGCAAAACTACCAACAGACCCCTCCGCTAATTAAGTGGAGGGATTATTTTTTAAACCGTACCTTTTAAACGTTTAAAATAGTTTAAAAGTATTTAAAACCTTTTATAATGTTTAAAGATATTTTAAAAGAAAAAGTATTTTTTCTTGCATATTTACACCATTTTGATGATGTGCTACAGTTAAAAGTATATAAAAGACTAAAAATTACATGTTTTCGGCACTAGAATTGCACCGTCTATTCTGGTGTCATGTTGACCTTGTGGTTATTTAGCAATGATCGCACCTTTAAAACAGTTTGAAACATTTAAAACCTTTTAAAATCGAGGTGGTTGCATGGGAGATATAATCCACGTTCCACATGAGTTATCCTTTATTCTTTATAGCGGCATAGGAGATAGGATTGAAAAGCTTATAAAAGCACATGAAGGCGGCTATTGGAGCGATAATACTTCTCAGTCCTATTTAGGTCTGCGCGTTGCACTAGATTGGTACACGGAAAATTGCGTTCTATCGTCCTATCATTTAGAGGAAAGATATAAAAAGTTATCAGAAGCCATAGAGGGCAAGTACTTTCTTTATGATTACTACAAAAATTACAGATTCACTTTGCGATACGATCTAGGTGGTATTACAAAAGAAGAAAAGAACCGCCTTGTATCCATAAAATCACTGCCAAAGAAAGCAGAAGAAGGATTAGTATTTAAATTCGATGGACTCCATGTGCGTATAGTGAATGTCTACCCTAATATAGACGAAGATTATGGATCATTCATTGCAGAGTCATTGACTATTACCGAGTTGTTAAAAATGCGGAAAGGAGAAAATTAGGCAAAAAAATACTCCCATCGTATTACCAGTACGATAGGAGCATCCAAGTAGGTAAAGCAAAGGGTCGTCCAACCCATATTAAATACGATAAATCACACAAAGCTACGAAAGGTTTAATTTGTTTTAAAAACCTATGCGATAGCCTTATTAAGCTATCTCTAATTATAGCAGACTGTGATAAAAATGCAATACCTTTGAGAAAGAATTTAGGTAAATTTTTCATTTTAAACGTTTAAAACCTTTTAAACTCTTTTAAATTACCTTTAAACTCTCTTAATTTGCATTAAAAATCGTGTTTAAAATGTTTAAAAACCTTTTAAATCGACTAAAAATGCTCGATTTTTGCCTGAAATCACTCAAAATGGGCTAAAAATAGATCAAAAACACCCGAAATGACTGATTTCCTATTTGGAAGTGTCTTAAACACGCCTAATTACGACTATATGGCTAAAAATCGTAAGATATCAACCCTAGAGTTTGACTATCTGGCTCATATGGAGCCTTATATACCCAATGCAGATAGAAATGGCTATAAAGACCTTAAATACTCCCTTCTGGACACTATAGAAGGTGTATTTGGCGATAAGTGGTTCAATTTGAAAGATTCAACGAGACAGGCGATTGATTATATCTGTTTCCTATCTCTTGAGCGTGGATTTATCTATGCGAGTCCAGATCATATCGCTAATAAGTATGGTGTTGCTCGATCTACTGTATATGAAGCTCTGAAAGTACTCAGAGAGCAAGATATACTCTACAAAGCGAACAGATGTTCTAAGAAACAAAACGGCTTAGGATGTGCTGTACACTTCTTCACTATACATCCATATTTTTCACATATTATTGGTTACTTAAACCTTGATTGGAAACCGAAGGAGAAAGCTGATCGGAAAGCTGAAATCGCTGAAATCCCTTGTGGGACAAGCGCTCCAAGCAATTTTGAGGATGCTACCTTGTCTTTACCTTCTCAAGACCTTGAAAAAAGAGATTTACATATTAATGTGTCTGAGACTCATTTTGAGAACACGCCTATAATCAAATATGTTCCAAAGGAGATTAATGCATTATATGCTGGTATTTTCAACTTTAGACTACGTTTCATCTGGCAGAAGATTACGCAAGCATGGAAAACTATTAAACATGCTTCTCTTGATCGTGCCTATCTTCTTGAAACTGGTACTAGAATCATTAAACGTATCTATCAGATTTGGAAAGACAAAACGCATCAGAATGCGGAAATGACTGTTGATGAGATGTGTGCCTTTGCTTATAAGGCTACTAGAGATTCGATCTATAGCACTCTTGCTACAGAGTATATGCAAGACTATGACTCTGAGGAAAATACGCTCATGAGTGAAGCTGTGCGCTCTATTCCTGAGTTTGAAAAGATTTGCTTGAGCATTTATCCGAATTATAATTATAAGGCTGTCAAAGAGCATGTTGTAGGCTGCATTGAATGGGCATATCGTATGATGCGTCCAGAATCCATCAAGAGGATCGTAGCGAATTACGACAAGTATTCCTCTATCCTCTACGTGTGAGCTGCCACATCTGCTCTATGACGATCTTTGCGCTCTAACGAGTGTAAGAGATCATAGCAGCTTCTTGTCTAGCAATCTATTATCATTATTGCCTGTAGTAGATAGGTTTATACATCGTGGAATAGATTTATTTTTGACCGCTATCGCATTCCTGTAGATAATGACAGGTGTCGATAGGTGTGTTTTGCCCTATTGGATCACCAGAGACGATAGAAAGCCTCTCTAAGGCTCTAGGAGGGATTCTAGTATATTTCGACTGGTGTTACGACAGGGCTTTATCGTGGCTACGAGAGGGTATTTTAGCGCTCGTCGGCTCGGTTAGGTGGTCTGGTTGCCGTGAGTATGTGTTCGACAGTTATGTAATGGTAATTTTTGGTTTTCAACTGTAAACCATGCCCCCACCCTTGTCAATCCTTTTCACATAATTTATGTTATGGGAAAAGTGACCGTTATTTTTTTCTGAGCGTTAAAAACATTTCTAACTCTAAACAGTTTTAACCTAGTGCAGAAATGTTTCTTTAAGGAAACTTTTTGTCATGACTAAAATTGTTTGAGCTTTGTCTAAATTGTTTCAATAAAAAATATTATTTAGTTGTCTTCAAAAATGTTTCCTAAGAGAAAAACTTTTCATCTTAAAAAAATTTTTTTCGCATCGCTCATTAATTAACAAGGGCGCGCGAACGCAAGTATTCTACCTGACTGCTAACTATCTCACTCCAAACCTCACACACCAACACCCAACACTCCAAACCTCACTACCTCTCACACCTCACACAATGCCACCTAACACATTCCATCACCTAAGCCTATCCATCCTATTCAAACCTATCTTTTAACGCTTAAATGCAAAGCAAAAAATATTTGAAAAACATTCAATTTACCATTTTATGGACTGTACTTATTTCGGTTCCTATGATACAATAAGAATGTGGTTGAGGGACTACAACTAAAAGGAAAAGGTGGTTAACACAATGGTAAACATTAAAAGTAAATCCGCATTCTTTAAAGCGGTAAACATGGTATCATCTAAAATGGAAGGTGACAGAGCCGCACGCATGGCACTAGCTCATGCAATCGTTTCTAATTGCAGACTAACAGAAATAAACGAACTGTTCGAACGCGAATCAATGACTACACTTGTGAAGCTGGTAGTAACAGCAGGTATCACACCCGAAACAGTTGAAGAAGCTAAACAAACAAAGAAACCTAAACAAACTTCCAATGAGCCAAAGAAAGTACAAGCTAAACGTAAACAAAAAGTAATAGCTCCAGCCGAAAAGATTGTATATACTGGATTACCTGATAGCATGAATGAGTTTACAAAGGAACAACGCGAAACAGTGGAAGGGATCATATTGCGATACATAGAGAACGCCAACAAACAAGAAGGCGCACATATGGACGCGCAACGCTTCAACTATATTGATGGTATGAACGCACTAACAAACGTTACATCAATAGAAGACTTACAAGCGGTTATGGTTGCGTACTTCATGCGTGACTATGCAAGGAAAGTAATTAATAAGTATTTAGAAATGGGCGTAGGATACAAGAAGCTGAACACATCTAAAGCCCTTGAGAACATCGAACAAAAGCAGTCTTATATGCAAGCATCCAGTAATAGAGGTAATATCCAAGCATTCGATGCGGACGATATCCTAAATGATCTGATTGTTGATGCATATCGCCTAACATTTAATGAATCTATGTTTGATAATACAGGTAATGCACTGACAACAATATTTTACCGCATATCTAACGTTATCCAAGTGAGAACACGCGAATTGCGCAACCAAACCAAAGTAGTAACAGCCAAAAAACAATATATCCAAGAAGAAGGCGCATCATACAGTACAGAAGAAGAAGCTTTACAGATGGCGGTTGAAATGGGTATTTTCACAGATGCAGAAATGGAAATAATTCAATTGCGTGTAGCAGGATTTAAAAAGAACGAAATTGACAAAATGTTTGGGAAACGCACTGATAGAACTTTTAATAAAATGGAACAAAAATTTTATAAAGCAGTATAAAAAAGTGTGGGATTCTCTCGCGCATCCATATAACTAATATACAGGAGGGGAAAATAATGAGCCTACAAGAAACTTTAGAAAGAGTATACCAACAACGCAAAGAAGCCCAAAAGAGAAAGCCTAAATTGAACATTCGCGGCGCGGTTATCATGACCCAAAAAGAACTAGCTGCTTTAAATAGACGAAATTCAGAAATGTTTATTGTGTCCTAATACAAAACAAAAAACGGAGGGAATTAAAATGACACTATCAGCGAAAGAGCTTGTTAAAAAAGCATGGAATGGCAAACACACTTGGAAAGATGACTATACAGTCAAAGTGGGGAAAATCAACCGTAATGAAGCGTATGAAATTGTATATCAACCTAGCCATGAAGAGTTTGACAATCCCTATAAACTTTCTATCGCTAAATTGCAAGACGATTCGACAGTACAAGGGGAATATCTTGAACATTATAACAGCTTAGATGCTGCAATGAATGTGGTTGAACAACTCAAAAAAAATAGCAAACAGGAGGAACAAAAACATGTTTAAAAAGTTCATTATTGCAATGCTTCTAGTCGTATCATTCATAGGTGCAACACTTCAAGAATCAGCAAACGCATATACCACAACAAACGAAAGAATCGAATATACAGACACTATCAAAATCGAAAATGCTTCATATAGTGAAATAGATGGAGTGTTCTATGTATATACAGTCAAGGATCAAACAGGTGGCTTTTGGGTTATGGACTTTGAACCGCTAAAGGGTGAAACGTTAGAACAATTCAAAAAGCGCGTCATAGGTCGCTATCTGATTGTTAAATATTTAGATGATGTACAAACAGAAGACGAAACAGAAATAACAGGGAAATATATTTGGTGAGAATGGGCATACGCTCATTCTCTTTTTTTGATTTTAAAATGTCGTGCTAAAATGAATTTAGCGTGTGATTTTAGGATCAAAACATATAACTATATATGAGGGAAATAAGTATAAAGGGGATAAGATAATGAGTAAATTTATTAAAGTGGAAACCAGTTTTAAAGTAGGTTCAATGAATAGCATAGTGGGAACATTTGAGATGAGTAGCAGCACCTTTGACAATGATATTAGCAAGTTAAAAAAGTTTTTAACATATGCATTTAATGATGAGCATTCAAACGTGATCTGTGACATTCAAGTGTGGGACGACAGTTATAAAGTAAATGATAAAGAGTCTGTAAGGATAATACATGACTGGTACAATAACAGCTTTGACGAGCGAACGTATAATGAGCTTGAAAAATCATATTCGAATAGTCTAGTCAGAGACTATGGAACAGAAGGTAATGCTAAAAAGGAAATGAAAAAGCGCATTCTCAAGTTAACCAAAGAGATAAACAACAAAATACAAAATTAAATTTATACGAGTGTGGGATTTTATTCCACACTCGTATAACTATATATGAGGTAAAAATACATAACATAAGGGGAAATGAAAAAAATGAAAACTGTACAACAACTCGCACAAGCTAACAATGATAAAAAGATTGGTAGTCACCAAGTGAAGTATTCTAAACAAGAAGAAGGAACTAGATTCTTTATATACTATAACACCACAATTTGTACTGTGGATGATGTGAACAAAACATTTAGTATTGATGCAAGCTATGGCACACAATCCACCACACGCGCATGTAATGCCTATCGTAGACACTTTTTAGATGAGGGCTACAGTGAAATTGTATAAATCATTTAAAAGGCGTGGGGATCGTCTCGCGCCTTTATATTAGCATACATAATATAATCAAAGGGAGTTTTTAATATATGTTGAAAACTATGCTTTTACTCAAGGCTTTAATTTCTTTTGCTTCTACAATTGAAACAGAAGAATATACAGTGACAGACACACATATTGTCCAAGATGGTTATACATTTATGAAGTCTGTCAACCTCACAGAAGGTACGCAACTATGGTTTACCGCTGATAATGTAGTAGGTGACAATAGACTTAAAGTTGGCGATATAGTGACAGGTGTATTTAATGATGAACGCTTAAATGAGGATCAATTTTTTGTATATAAAAATTAGTTGAAGGTTAATTATTAATAACACACATGTATAGGCGCGTTAGCTACGCGCCTTTTTCATGCCTGAAAACATGTATCAAACTCATTTTGGTGTGTGTTTTTGTGCTTGAACCAAATAACTATATATTGAGCTAATAGAATGAATGAAAATAAATAAAATAATATGGTGGTGTATTAAGTAATGGAACGTATAGAGTTTTTAAAAGGTGTTATTGAAGGAATGACAAAAAACTGTATAAAGTCTCTTCCCATTAAGCAAAATGACTTAGAGCCTGTCAAAAGTATTATAGCGGATAAAGAAGATAGAGATTCTTTCATAATTACAGATAATCATGGTCGCCTTACACTAAAATATGAAAACAAGAAAAATAACAGAATGACGCTTTTTAGTGAATGACATATCAATACACCATATCATTTAAGGAGAATTTTACATGAAGTTTAAAAATAAAATTGATGTTTATTTTGATCTGCAAGGTGATACAGAAGGTCAACTCTTATATTATGGTATGATCGGTGTTATGGTGTTTGTTATGGTAGGTGGTACGCTTGGGAATCTTTTAAATTAGTGTGTGATTTTATCATTCACTTGTATAATTATATATGAAACCAAAACAAAAGGAGACAATTCACATGTTTAAATCATTCAACGAAATCACGGAAGCAATCAAGGCTGATAAAACATTACCATTCAAAATTATCGTGGAAGGTGAAACATATTTCACAGTCGAAGACGCAGAAGGATTCCGCGCATACATGCAACTTGAAACATTGGGATTTAGCAAAAGGTTTGAATATGCACTTTCCTTGTCGTGTAGCACTGTCCACAAGCCAAACAGAAAGACAGGTTCAGGGCGTAAAGGCGTAGAATGTCCACCTGATTCCACTTTGGAAACTATCGTTAATTGTCTAAACAGAACACTTGATGAATCAAAGCGACGTATCACATTAGGACAAGAAAGAATGGATACACGCAAGCCGCACGAAAACGGAAAATATTTGGTTTAATGTGTGATATTCTTATAAAGGATGGTGTCTCTAATGACTGTGCAATTAAAAAAAATAAAATTAATAGATTGGGTTGAAATAACTAAACATGTAACAGTAAAAGCTGTTTATTATGTTGATGGAACATGTGAATGTGCTGTTATGACCAAGTGGTTTAAATTTGATGATTGGTCTATTGAAGAAGATTATGTGAAGCCGAGAAAAAATATGAGTCCTATGGAAGTGTATGGTTATATTGAATATGAAGTGAAGCCAGCATATTTGGAAAATTGAATTTAAGCTTATTTTAAAGAGCGTGGGAAACCGCGCTCTTTTTGTATAACTATATGTGGGAAAATAAAACGGAAAAGGATGATAGATAATGGCAGAAAAACAGATCGTGAAGGATTTTGAAATGAACAAAATGAGAGTGGAAGTTAAAATTGTTTATGACTTAGGTGGAATGAACTACTTTACATCCAATGTTGATGCACGAGGTTATTATGTGCATGTTCAACCATACACCGTAGAAAAACATGATGGTTATAGCATGAGAAAGATGTTGGGGTTTAGCGGTGTAAAAATGCTTCTACTAGAAGTAAATCGTAAATCAGCTAAGAAGCTACAAGAAGCAGTAAACATGGTGAGCGATGAAATGATTGATACAATGGTAAAACAATGCAAGTTTGAATGAAAAAAATGGGGATGTGTGGAATTGCATCCCCAATTGTATAACTACAATCAAACAAAAAACTAAACTGAATGGGGATATATAAAATGAAAACATCTACAAACAACACTAACAGAAACGCTAAGGCTTCTTTTGAGGAAATGCTACATAAGGCATTTGGATTAATCGAAAAAAAGGCTCATATGCAAATGGTGGTTCTGGAAGCGGTAGAACACATTCACGAACAACTGCACAAGAAGTTCGACATTGTGTTAGACACAAAACTAAACATCATAGAATGTCCATGCCCGAAAAAATGCGGATCAATCAAGGTGTCAGTAATATTTACAGCTATGACATTTACGCCAGAAGGCATTGGAATGCATGAGGGTGAAATGTCGGGTATTATCATGCCGAAAAAATAATAAAGCATAGCCAACTACGGTTGGCTAGTTAATTCAGCACACAAGCTTTCCCTCTTATTACCCTTTTCCGCTTGTGTGCTGAATTAACTATATGGCTTTTAAAATTAGTGTTCAATCGGGTTCCCTCTAATCACCCTTTTCCCCTGATTGAGCATTAATTTTTAAAGCTGTGTAATTATTAGCTTTTATTATATAACTATATATGAGGTGATAAAATAATGAACATTAAAAGTGCAAGTTTCACTGATAGAATGGGAAGCGTTACATATGAAGATGGCACTATTGAACACATGACATATGATGAATATATTATTAAGCAGCGCAATTTTCAATACACTTCGATTGCTCAACTCATACGATACCTTGATAGGAAAAGCGCATTTTATAGTGCTGGTCATAAAAGGTCAATTGAAAGGGTGACAGTGTTTGAAAATAGGATGGAGATTTTTGACTTATCGGATAAAGATGTAATGACAAACGATGAACACAAGAAAGTCGCTAGGCTTCTTCTACGCTATCAACGCTATTGTTATTACTGTAAGGAAATTTTACCACAATGGCGAGAAGTTGATCGTATTAACTTTGCTGACAACTCTGTAGAAGTAGTTCAAATTAATAGGTATGGTGAAAAACGTCATGTTATGGTGACAGCTCCGCATGGTGATGCTTGTTATTAATTTTTAGTTTTTATCGTGTGTTTTTGATGTGAACTCATATAACTATATACGAACAAAAAAATGAAAGGATGATATGACATGGAAATTCAAAACGGAAAATTCTCACTGATCGAAGCGGACTTAACAAAAGAGGACTTCAAGCGCGAATGGAGCCACATTGAACAGGCTGGCGTATATGCTTTACTTGATGAATTTTTGTCAGAATTTTATGACGAACAGATGAACGCAAATAGCTTTTTTGGTCTTGCTTGGACAAGTTCAGGAAGGTTTAGCGAACTTGGTGTGCAAAGTCCAGACATTACAATTGATGGAAATGAGCTAAATGCATTTCTCATTCGGAACAATAACCAATTGATTGCACATTGTTTTGATGAAGATGAAAATGATCTATTCTATGAAGTCCAATAAATGACAAACAAGCCCATGACTATGGTATAATGGTCATGGGCTTTCTTACTCATAAAGACATAGGAAAGCGGTGTTTAAGTGGATATTCAAACGTTAAAAGAATTGATTCAGGAAAAGGTGTCAAGGCTTAAAAGAGTTGAAAAAAACATGCAAACCTTACTTGCTGAAATAAATAATATGAATATTGGATTGCCAGAGGATCAAGCAGAAAGATATGTATGTCTTGCTGAAAGATTGAGATGGTTTAGCAAGAGACTTGATGACCTATCATATGAAGCAGAACATTTATCATCTGAATTAGCGACTTTAAAAATGATTGAAAATCAAATGAGTGTGTGATTTTAGTTCAATTGTATATAACTATATATGAGGGTAGAAAAGAAAAGGATGATACATATTAAAACGCCAACAGATTTTAAAGGAACTATTCAATACTATAATCCAAGCAAACACTATAGTAGGCTTCCAATCCACGCTAGATTAATTAAAGGTGGAGGTTTCGAAGCAAAACATGATGACGAGGGGAATCATGTTGCAATGTGTCATGGTAATCTTGGTTTGCCTGTCTTGTCATACGATGAAAGCGCAACACCTGAGAATGTAACATGCATCACCTGTTTAAGAATGCTTGAATCAGGTGAAAGATATGGTTCACATAGCGATGAAAGCGAAGAAGATGCGTCAAGTTGGATTTAATTTTCTGTGAGTGTGGGATTTAGTCCTACGCTCATATAGCTATAAGTGGAGGTGATCGAATGAACGAAGACAAATGTAAAGTGTGCAACGGAACGCAAATTGAAACAGTGCGAGTCAAAGAGCCTGATGGTGAAGGTGGGTTTGATTGGGTTAGTGAAGATCGTCCATGCCCAGCTTGCCAATGATTTAAATTGAAGTTTACTTTTATTGAGAATAGGAGAGATTGCGATGAACGAAAAAATGAAGGAACATATTGATTTTGTGTTATTTGAAATTCAGAACAACATCGAAAAGGCAAAGAAAAGCGGTGCGTTGAGTGGAGAGGAAAACGAATTAGCCCTAGTTCGTGCGGTTACGAAGATAACTGTTGACAACCTTCCTCTCACAAGAGAAGGCAAGGAAATTTTTGATAATCTGAAACATTTCATTTAACTAAATAAAACCTTGACTTTATATTCTTTTTCATAGAAGGAGATTAATAAAAATGGATTACATTAACCAAAATACAATGCAACAAATGTCAGCATTACTGAAAATTCCAAACAATACAACTGTGGATGGAAGAGAAAACTGGATTGAAATTTTTGAAAATAGTGGGTTAGTTCATCATGACGATGGTCGTTTAACCATGGAGCCTAATATAACAAATGAATTTAAAGGATTCTACATTAGCCATAACCCATATGAATCAGCATACGGAGGGGAAACAACTGCCCTTATACTTGGTCAGGGTCAAAGGTTTTATATTTTAAAAGGAGATCATAGAAAAGAGTATCAAGGGTTCTTGTCTAGCTTTACAGAATGTATGAATTACTATTGTAACAACCCTAACAAGCTAGAGCGATTTAGCGACAATATTCCTGTAATATTAAATGAGAAGCAATGAAAGGAGGAATTTAAAATGGCAAAAACAAATAGCGAATTGGCGTATCAAAGATTGGGATTATTACGGGGGATGGGTTATTCAGATACAGACATATTGGAACATGTAATGAGACATGTCAATGGAGATCAAGCGCTTGAAATTATTGATGATTATGCAATAGACAATGATTTTGATTTTGAAGATTAATATAACAGCATTCGAATCTATTGCAAGGTTGCAAGCAATCAAATAATAGGGGGTGACGCTGTAATGAATGAGGTTGAAGAATTTAAAAATGGTTTGTCGATGATGCTAGTATTAGATCAAAGAAAAGATATTAATACAATATTACCGCTTTTACAAACAGGCAAGTTTCATCATACTTTAGATGATCATCTTATAACTTTCTATTGGAAGTCAATAGAGCAAATGAAACAACAAAAAACAGCATACGAACAAGCTAATGAGTGTGATTCTAAATAACAACTTTGATTAATGGAGATAGCAAAATGAACGTAAAAGTTGATACAATTAAAATGATGGCAGGTATATGCACTCTTTTTAATCTGTCAGTTGTCGAAGCAAAGTCTATAGTTGATAAAGCCATAGATGAAATAAATAACAATAGCGAGATAATTCCCTATGCGAAAAAGATTACAATGCGTCTTTCTAAAGAGAAAGGCATACCTATTGTTAATGCAGACGTTTTTGTGAACAATGTCGCAAACAAACTTGAAATTAATGTGTGATTTTAGACCACATCTATATAACTATAGGTGTGGTCTATAAGTTACACATTATAGGAGGTGCTTCAAATGAAAGATCAGTTAGCTTTTATTCTTGAGACACTGAGTTCGCTGAAAAATGGCGAAGTTAAAACTTATGAAATACACGACGAAGAAGAAAATTATGTTGAGTTCGTGGGATTTGACAAAGAAACCAATAATTTTTACGTAAGGTTAATAAGTGATGGGAAAGAAACGAAAACACCTGTCGTGTTTAGCAACGCATTCAGTAAGTTTGACCAGATTTTCAGAAAGGGCGGTATAATGTGACTGAATAGAATCTTAATTCAATTTACAGAATGGAGAATGAAAATGGAAAAGAAGAAGGTCAAGCTTATTGAGCTGGTAAATATGAATCTTGAAACAAGAACTGATGCTAATCAATTTGTCGAATGGGAAGTTCTTCATAAGTTGAATTTTATTACACCAATTATCAATACTGGCAAAACTGATGGCATCCAAATTGCTGTTAATCGTGGCGTAATTGCTGACGGAAGACAGGTATTCCTTACGTTAAAGCAATACATTAATGATGAAATTTCCAGAGAACCAATAGGAAATTTTATTCCATATGGAATGCTTTCAATGGAAGCGAAAATGTTTGTGGATGATATTGAATTTGATTTCATTGATTTTTCCATCCATGACGACGAAGATATTTTCAAGCGTCTAAACAACTCTAAATAAAACTTGATTCTATGGAGGAAAGGGGGCGAAATGAATGATGTTGAAACACGAACATTTGAAAATTAATGTGTGATTTTAACTTGCACCTATACCTATTGGGAGGAAAGTAGAGATGGATAACAAAGAGTTTAAAAGAAAAATGAAAACTTTATATAATGACAAGAAAATCGAGTTCTTAAAAAATGAAGCTCAAAATATAGCAAAAATTAACGATTTAACTTTTCAAAATCAAGTACAAAGTGACGCTGTTTATGTTTTTCATGAAAATAAAGTAACAGGTGACGTTGCGCCATGGGGAAGGTCTACAAAAGTTGAAAATTCTTAATGTGTAATTTTAGTCTACGCCTATATAAGAATAGGCGTGGGCAATAAGTTACATATTATAAATAGGAAGGTTGATGATTCGATGGAAACACTTCATTTCAAAGTTGATCCAATGGCTATGATAAAAATAGCTTTACAAAGATATGTTGAGCAAGAGGTTGAAGGAAAATACTACAAGGCAAAACAATTTGCGTGTTATGATTTTTTAAGAGATATAGAAGATAATACTTTAGATGAGATAGTACAAACTTATGCCAAAAAAGAAGGATTGTCTGCTATAACTCTTGAAAATTGGAGAAAAGACGCTAAATTAATATTTGATGTAATTTGTGAAAGAGAAGATTATAAAATACTAGAAACAGATTACAAAATGAAGGGTTTTGGGAGAACAAAATTTGGTGTATACGACAAACAAGCGAATGTATTTTATGATTGCGCTTGGTTACACCACTTCGACACTATATTAAACATAGTTGAAAAAGAATATCCTCATATGCATGATGCTTTGACTGAAATGTATCTTTCATCTTCTTTGGAAGAGTTTGATGGACATACGCGTAAGGAAATTGAAAGCTTTATCATGAACAACTTTGAGCTATGTGGTGGCTCCAAAAAAATTCAAGATTATTTATAAATCGTGTGATTTGATCTTGCTTCTATATAACTATAGAAGCAAGCAATTAATCATATGATAGGGAGTTGTCGAAAGTGAAAACGATAAGAGTTAATTTGCTATTTCATGAGTTAGAAACATTGGATGAATTATTAAGAAATAGTGAAGCTATTAGCCAAAACTATAGGCTAAAATTTTCAACACGAAATGCACTGTCTTGTTTGTATTTATATTTCAATCCAAGTGCAGGATATACACACAAAGAACAATATGACTTCTACTATAGCAAAGAGCCATTAATATACAGTAAAGAACACATCTTTGGCATTATCAATTACATCAGTGAAATTATTGAGACTTCACGCAATGCTGGGAAAGGAACGAATATTCCAATTGTATTTTTATTGGCAGATAAAGCAATTAAATTAGGCATGGATAAAACTGCATTCACTGAAAGAGTAAAAATGTTCTTTTCTGAAAGTGCATACAGACATTCAGAATACAGAGAGTATGCGATGACAGGGACAGCCAAAAAGGAAAATGTTCAGAAGCGCATCGAATTATTGTGGGATGCAATTAAATAACAATTGTAGGAGGATTAACATGGCAGAGTTTACGTATGGCGGTAACAAACTGGAGTACGACTTTACCACTGTCTTATTCGGCAAGGGTGAATTTCTCGATAATGATGGCGAGATTCAAGAAATTAATGCAATTCATCTTCCAACTGAACCAAACGGAAAGCATATATCTGTTTTTGATAAAGAGTTTGAAGATAAAAGTGTTGTTGAATGGAGAAGTTATGCCGATGGAAAAATTTTAAGTTTTGTTTGCGAGAAAGTTGAACATTGGAATACAGATTGGAGAAAAGGAAGAGATCATAAAGACTAAAATAGAAGCAAGCAATTAATCATAAAATAGGAGGATTTACATGGGACAAACCAAAACGAAAAGTAAATCTACAATCATTACATATCAAGGCTGGAAGATCAAGCAGAAGAAAGATCAATACGATATGGATGTATTCCTTTGCTACACTAAAGAAGAATGGGAATATGGTTCTGGATTGCGTCAGGCAGAATGGGAAGCTGGCACAATGCAGGAAGCAAAGGATTTCATAGACAGTTATTAATTAAGAGGTGAAATATGAAAAAATCATATGAAGTTATATGTGAGGTTAAGGATTGGGATACTCCAGAACAAGTTGAATTGAAAAATAAAATGAAGAATCTTTATATAAAGCAAGAAAAATTTGAGGAAAAGTATAAATGTGTCAGACAATATGCTGAGTGTGGTTATGAAATCAACCAAATAAAATATATACTTAAAAAAGAAAATTAAAAATCACACTTCAATTAATATATCAAATGAAAATATGTTTGTTCGGTTAATAAATTATAAATAAATATGAAACTAAACGAGGGTGATCGGCATGGAAAATAAAATTCCATTTGAAGAATTGGAAGTCAATAAAGATTGGAAAGAAGCTGTAATTGTATTTTCCGATGAAAGCTTTGGTAATCGTGGATTTACTGTCGAAGAAAGAAGTTACAAGGTTTCAGGGGATGCTAAATTTTTTGATCCAAACATGATTGGCAGTTCTTTATTTGGTAACTGTTTGGATGGTAAAGATATAGGCGTTCGGCTTGATTGGTATATGAATCTAAAGCCAGACGAAGGGAGACGTTGGGAAGTAGAATATTGTTATATCGTTAAATAATTTCTAACATCGGTGTGTGATTTACATGTGCTGATATATAACTATATAATGAGGTGATCGACGACATGATGAAAGTTACAGTTGAATTAAATGGGAAAACAATGGGTGATATTGAAAATGCTTTTGACGAAGCAAAAAGGAAAGTTTTAGAAGGGTATAAAAACGGATTTGATAGTAACGATTCTGGAAGCTACTCTTTTGAAGTTGATGGCGAAGAAGAAGTGCCGAAATTTGATGTAGGAGATTCAGTAAAAGTAGCAAGCGACAACGATAATGATGGGTATGATGATTTTCGTGACAAGACGCTGATCGTTACACATGTAGCGACAAGTACCGATGAACACCCAGGATATGATGAATCCATGGAAGGTATAGCATTGTATGATCTGGAAACAGAAGATGGCGAGGAAATTGGTTGTTCTCTATATGAATATGAATTGGAGGAAACATAGAACGTAATGTGTTATTTGATCTTACACCTATATAACTATAGGTGTAAGCGATTAGTTACATATTACAAAGAGGGTGTGGCTCAATGCTGACATTTAAAAGAAAATACCAAGTGAAAATGATTGGAAGGGTATTACAGGTTGGAGATTATACGAGTGACAATGAAGGGAATGCGATCCTAGTTGTTGGTATTACGTCTGTAAGTGTTGAAGGCGAGCATATGATCATTGAAGGATATGGGGTTCCAAGAGAATACTGATATAAGTTTGAGGAGGTTGATATAGAATGGCGAAATGTTTGGATTGTAATATGGTCTATACTATATATGGTGGAAGCAAAGGTTCAAAGTGTCCTGCTTGTAAGAGTGAAAAAATTGATACATCAAAAGAAATTAGATTAAAAGATAAATAAAATATGACTGTCTTCTCTTTATAAGAGCCTTATAACGCCTATCCTTTTAATGTGGAGGTTTATTATTGTGAAAATTAAGTTATCAGTAACAATAGAAATAAATGAAAAAGATTATCCAAATTTGTCAAAAGAGGAAATTAAAAATCATTTTCAAGGTAATTTCGATCTTTACATGCAACAAGTTGAAGCTGAAACAAAAAATTTATTAAAAGATATTAGTACATCTAAATGAAATGTGAGTTCTATTTATATAGGAGGAATGAAAAATGGATAATACATTTGAAATTATTAAAATGTGGGCAACTGCTGACAAAGATTGTGGTTTTATTGAAGTATCAAGAGATGAAGAAACAGCAAAAGAGTGGATGAACGCTGATGAAGAAGCGACACAGGTCATTCAGGGTTGGGGCATTATTGACAAACTTACTAATTTGATGCCTGATGACGCAAGAGACTTTCACTATAAGTTAGAAGACGCTCAAAGTGAATTAAATGAGTTCATGGAAACTGGCAGATGGACTTTCGACGTATCTAAATAAAATATGACTTCCATTTATATAGGAGGAATGAAGCAATGAGAAAAAAAGAAGAATTAATTGCTTATTATGAAAGAAATTTAGAGAAAGTAAAAACAATGCATGACCCACTTAATTATAATGATGATTTGAGCAAAGACAAATGCAATGATTTTATAAGATTTGCAGAAAAAGAACTCGAAGCGGTAAGAAACGGAAGAGAATGGTAAATAAAATGTATAAGATGGGAGGTTGCGAAAAATGATAAAACCAATTGAAGGAGATATTCTTATATTTAAGGATAACGCATATGGCGAAACTGGTATAGTGATTAGAGTTTTAGAAGATGGTAGAGTTCGTGTTGCAACAGGTGCAACACGCAGAAATATACCACAAGAATTGATTCTTGGTGTTGTCGATGGAAACGATTGTAGCAGAGAGATTGTGTCAAATATTTTGTAAATAAAATGACTTCCATATAGATACAGGAGGGTTAAAATATGAGAACAGTCAATGAAATTATTTATCGTCCACACAAAGGTAACATTGACGAATCTATGGAGCAAGCAAAGGAATTTGCATCAGTACAAGAGATGAAAGAATACATCGTAAAAGATTGGAATAATCTATTTGATATAGAGGATATTGTAATAAAGGAAGATGCATATAAAGATGATCGAATTGGCTGGAATGATGTAAGGTTGGTAACTATTAAACGTCTTGGCGAACAAGACAACATAGCATTATATGGATGTCCGCAAGCAATCGGATATTGTGCAACTGATTATATATAGGGGATTCGTTGACAGTTCTAATTGATGATTTGCCCCCACCTCTTTTGAGAAAGGAGTAAACTTAAATGAATATTACACAGGCGAATAATAAATTTGACAAACTCGAAGTGAAAATAAATGAAATTTTATCAATCATCCCTGTTAACCTAATAAAAGAAGCATCCGAATTGTCAGAGAGCCTAAGAGAAGGAATGGAAGAACAAATTGAAAGATTAGAAAATAAGAGTAAATTAAATGAAGATCAAGAATCTACATTAGATCGGTTTCAATCAACAATTGAAGCAGTTACAAACATAGATTCAATTTTATCATCTTTAACTAATGCTGTTGAAGAATTTGAAAGTCTGAAACGTAATATTGAAGATGCGAAAGAAACAATATAAGGAGTGCTATTTCGCGTTACATTTATATAACTAATATCAAAGAGGTGAAATATAATGTTATTTACAGATAAACTTAAAGATTGGTATGGAGAGTTTACTGATTATGCAAAACTAAAAATGACAGAAGATACAGCCATTTTTCTTGTTGAAACCAAAGACAACTTTGAAATCGCTAGGATATTCCATGTAGGCAACAGCAAAGAAATTAGTATTGACTTGAAGGTTGTTAAAGGGGATACTTTTTCTATGATGAATGATTTAGCAAGCTTTCTTCTTAAAAATAAATATGATTACATAGGAGGTAAATGATAATGGTTAATATAGATGAAAAAGGATTGCCAGAATATTGTTTTGTAGCGCTTGAAACAACAGGGGAAGTGGTTATGGTTCATAGATATCAAATGGGGTATAGTCCTACTAGAAAAGGAAATGAGCCATGGTATGGTGAAGAAACTGCTGATGCGGTAAATGCTGATCGTGGTATCACTAAGGCTCAAGCGATAGCTATGAAGAATGGTTCGATGTTCGGATGGGATATACCAGCCGCTAATCCTAATTTGTACGATGAAAACGGCATGTTTAAAAAGGAAAAACTGAAAGAGGTTACAGGTGAATTTACAGGCAAAAAGTTTTCTGATAGATACAATCTTGATGAAATTATTTCAAAAGCGGAGTCGGATGGATGGGAAGTCGATACAGAGGACTTTGACAAAGGTGGAGACTGGATTTGGTTGCGTGACATGCACAATAGAATGTTACAAGTTAAATTTAATACGTTTAACTATCAATTTTTTGTATGGAATCCTTTAAGCGATGAACCTTGTGCAACACATCTTAGTGTTGATCTTGAAGGGCAGGAATGGTACGACTATCTTTTGAATCTATTTTTCAAAGATGAAATGAAATAAATGTGTTCTGAAAGCGTGTCTTCATCTTTAGATGATGGCATGTTTTGAAAACATATTAAATAGTAGGTTTCAAATATAACAGCTACTTGGAGGTTTCTCTATGGGAGAATTAATATATATGAACAAAAACGATGATGAAGGGGTGTCAAAGTGGATGGTTGATGGAGTCAATGCAAATGGATTAACAAAGGGTGTTGACTTCAATATCATTTCGTTTATGGTTTTAGATAGAGATTTTGCTTCTCATTCTTTGGGCGGTTTCCTTGGAAAGAATAGCACTAAACTATTTAAAAATGTTGCAGGAGGATATCGCGCATTTGCTGAAAGTTTGGTTGCAGGAAAAAACGTTGAAGCAGTTGCGGAAACGCCATATCCAAAGATTGATAATCAGGTGTTTTACAGAATCAATGAGGAAGTTGACATTGATCTAGCTACAGAAATTGGTCTTGGTGTTGTTCTTTATAAGGGTGAATATCTGCTTTACTGTCCATCCAATACAGGGAATCCAATGGATGCAGTATCGGAAATGCTTACAATTAAAGTATACTTTCAGCTAAAGCATCCAGATGATATAGACATGAAACTTAAATCTTCTTTCGAAAAATATCAGGATATTATTATGAGCAACATGATCGCAAACAGTGCAAAGCATATGAATCACCTGAAAGAAATTTTTACAGATGTGTGATTTGCTTCTATAGTTATATAACTATTATATGAATTAATCATGAACAGGGAGTGAAAATGATGTTAGAGTTTGATGATAAAAGTGTGGGTACTGTTACGATTAAGAAGAATATTACTGAAAACGACATTGCGTGTATCATGGTGGGCACCTTTGAAGGTGGAAGTAATTATTGGGTTGGACTCGACAACAAAGACAAACCAGAATGGGAAGCTAAACCAAAGGATGAGCCTAATTCCACTTGGGCAACGAAGATACTTTTGGATGGTGGTAGTATAAAATTCTATTCTCTTGAAGGAGATGAGGATGAGGATTGGATTCTAACGCTAGACAAGCTTATAAAGGGGTTACAGTTGAATTGTGAACAGCGTCCGCATGATTGCGATCTGGAACAAGGTGACGCTGGAACATGTGACTGCATCTTGCAGTATGCTTTGTTTGGTGAGGTTGTCTATGGATAATCTGATAACCATAACGCCGTATAATTAAGTATAAATTAAAATAAAAATACATACACTAGGAGGTGATGGAATAAAAAAGGAGAGTGATTATATTGAAATCGAATTTGTTACCTAAAGGCAAGTTAGACAAGTGGATTTTGAGTTATAAGGATGTTGAGGGGTTTGTTGTCTTAGAGTTAGACAACAAAGGAGAAATCTTCTTAGAGCTGATTGCTATTAGAGAAAGGGGAGTAAACATGGATTCTGTATCTGTATTTCCTCCAAGATCAAATGTTACTTACGCTCAATTTCTCATATCATAGCTTTGTCGAAACTTGTCCTTCATATAAGCGCGTGAATTATCATACCCTATATGAAGGACAAGTTCATTTTAAAGGGGGAAATTCACATTATAGTCGAATCATCAGTACGCGGTTGGCAAGTAAAAACCCCTAAAAGATTCCTGCCTACAGTATACAGGATAAATTTCTGTGATATAATGTTAATAGGATTCGCAAGGAGGTCGCTTCTTGCATGAAAAACATCGGAGATCGTATTTGTGAAGTTCATTTTAATATAACTGGTTATTCGTTGACTAAAGAGGTTCTTGTATCTTACATTTTCTTCTTTATATTATTTTTTATAGTATCAATATTTACTGGCGGCAGATGAAAACCGAAGAAAGTTCTAACAAGTGTGTGATTTTAATGAACTGTCATATAACTATAAACAAACGAATTGAAGGGAGAAATTAATCATGGCTAAAACTACTAAAACAACTGAGGGAACTGCTACAAATCCAACTTCAAGATCACCTCGTAAACCACCATTAAAAACAGCAGCTCAAAAGAAAGCGGAAGCGGCAGCGAAACTCAAAGAGCAACAAAAATCAACAAGTGAAAATGAAAAACCTACAGGCGAAGAAGCTGGACAAGTGGAACCTCCTGCTGAACCATCTAAGACTGACGCTGGCACAGAAGTTAATGCTGGCACATCTGAAATATCTGCTGGAGAAGAAGATAAGAAAGATGGAGAAACAGAGCAAGAATCTCTTGATAAACAAGGTGAGAAACTAGAAGATTTAGCTGACGAAGAGTTTGATAAAGGAAAACGTGATGGTGTAATAGAAGATGAAGATAAAGGCAAAGAATTATTGGAAGGGCAAATGATGTTAGAGGATGATGGCGAAGCGAAAATTGGGGAAAACAAACTGTTAAAAGATAGCGAAAAGAAAGGAGAAGGCGAGAAATTTGTTCGTAAGACAAGAATCGTGAAATCTACCAGCGATGTTACTATTAAGAGTTTGTTCAAAGAGTGGAGAAAAGATCAAATAATTAGAGCGCAACGAAAAGCAGATGTGGAAGAAGCGAAGGCAAAAGGGGAACCTATTCCAGATGACGAAGATGAAACAACACTTAGGTTTGATCGAGTGATTCAACGTAATGAAACATGGTCAGATATTCAGAAGAGTGATTTAATTCATTCTGTTTTGTATGGATATTATATTCCTCCTGTACTCGTAGAGGATTCTAGTGATGGGAAAAAGTGGTTTCTTGATGGTAAGCAACGCCTGACAACTCTTTTGACTTATATTGATGGTGTATGGGCATTAAGCAAAAAGACAAAGAATGTATATGGATTCAAAATTAGTGGCATGAAGTTCAAAGATTTGCCTATAGAAATGCAGGAAGAAATCCTTGACGAAACAATTACGTTAGTCCTTATAAAGAATATGACAGAAGCAGAACGAGACGAAATGTTTGTTAAACAAAACAGTGGTTCTCCATTGACTCGCATAGAAATGACAAGAGCAATGCATAGTGAGTTGATCGAATCTATTAACGAACTGGCGAATCTACCATTTTTCAAAGATGATATTGAATTGTCTCGTAAAGCTAGAAACAGATTCGTAGACCAAGAGATCATCCTTCAAATCGCTATGCTTTTGGAGGAAGGGAAAGAAAAAATCAAGGGTTTTGGTGCTGGGCATATCGAGCAATATGTATTACGTTTGAAAGAGTCTGATAAAACTATTTCTGACGAACTTATACAACAATTCGAAGAGGTATCCACTTATTTGACTCTAGCATTCGAAGATTATGATATAGATGAAATAAAAAAATCTTTGAAAAAAATTCACATCCCTATCATCTTCTGGAATGCACAAACTGCAATGGAAGAGGGTCTTCAACCGAAATTATATGGAGACTTTATACGAAGTTTCTTAATTACACGCTATAGCGTGGAAAGTAAATATGGTAAGTCATGCCAAGCTGGTTCCTCGAAGAAAGAAAATGTTTTGATTCGTTTGGATGAAATGTCTGCTTCCTTGAAACAGTTTACTCAAATGATTAGACAGGCATCTAGCATGGAAGAAGGAGTACAGCAATTCGACAGACATCTTGCCGATGTAAATGGTATCGACAGACAAATGGATATGGATGATGAGCAGGAGACTGCATGAAGAATGCTCACATAGGCACAATGCGTTAGTGTAGGATAGGCAAATACCAGTTGATCAGGACACACCTCAGAGTATATATTGGGTATTGAGGAATTTAATTTTGACTCAATACCCTTTGCCTTTTCCACACACATATATTATAATAGTCGCAGAACGTGTGTGAGTTCAGTACTTTATTCGGAGTCTTAAAACGTATATAATAAAGAAAAGGCAGAGGTCGCCAAAAAAACTTAGGAGAGTGTACCCATCGTGAGCGTTTACAACCTTAATATTAAAACAACATATCTAGACCCCTTTGAGAACGAAGAAACTAAGGAGGTATATACTAGACTATTTAGAAAAGCTTACGAAACAGAAACCAAATTCGGAAAAGATTTATTCGATTTTAACGAAGATGATTGGGAATATTTTTTTAAGAACATTCTTAGACCAAGAACTAAAGAAAGTGCAAGGTCATATTGCAACGTACTTGCTAACTATGTCCAATGGGCTATAGATAATAATCATTCTCAATTACTGATAAATCCCCTCAAAAGAAGGCAAGAATATTTTTTTGAGTTTGTACAAGAAAGAAAAACGTATTTTTCATATGCAGAAAAAGAAGCAATACTTAGCACATTGGTAAACAAGCAAGACAGCTTCATAATTGAAGCACTTTGGAATGGTATACAAGGGACTAAAGTAAATGAATTAGCTAATTTAAAAATAGATGATATAGACATTAAGAATAGAAAAATTTCTCTACGCAATGATAAGGGTGAAATAGTTCGCGTTGTAAATGTTGACAAAAATGATACCTCTTTAATTGAAATGGCAATACTGGCAAATCAGGAGAAAGAATATTATAGACTGAACGGCGAAGCAGATTATACAGCGAACCTAAAAGACACAGTTGAACTAGCTCCTTCTGAATATGTACTTAAAAGTGCTATCACGATGCATAAAGGTCTGCCAAGAGGCGGTCAACGGGTAAGCCACCATACTATATACAACCGCTTGGATATGGTTAGAAGCCTTGAAGAAATGGAAGAATACAAGGATGCCCTTGTATCAAAGAACATAGTCCGTAGTGGCATGATCTATATGGCATTAAGCCTATACGAACGTGACGGTCAAATTGAAAGAGCGCAAATAGAAGAGATTTGTAATAAATATAATATGAAATATAAGTGGTCTTTGCGTGATTTCTTGAATGTAGATGTACTAAAAGAATTGTACCCGTCTGAAATGAAAGAGATCAACCAAAAGATTAGTGAACGCAAAATCGCAATGGACAATTAATTGCGCCATTGCGATTTCCAATTCATAAATGCTTATATACTTTTTATAGTTACATACTTTTCATTCGTTCTAGGTCTTCAAGCTCAACAACATTGAACATAAATGTAAATATTAAAACAAGCCATATAATCAGTAATATTAGGAGCGCAAAGGCTAATCGAGAATACCACTTTGCTTTTACGACAGATAATTTCTTAGACTTGTTTCGATTAGCCATATGCAATCCAATTATGATTTCAACTTTCTCGAAAAACGTCTTGGGAAACTTGAAATCATACTGCACTATATCGCCATGTTTGTTTCTTATGAAAACGAGATTTTTTAATTTGCTGGTAAATAGATAGTTTGGTTTAAACAGATAGGCAACCTTTAGCTGTCCCAACATGTACCCAAGAAGAAGTGTGCATAGTATCATCAACGCATCTTCTATTCGTACTGCGTTTTCATAGCCAAAAAGTGTTGCTAACTGCGCAATAAACCATCCCTCTAGGTTGATTGTGTTTATCATGCTGTATCCCCTTTATTTATCCAAACCATTTCTTCTTAGGAAATCCAAGTAAACTTCATATACTTCTTGATATAATTTTTCCCTCATTTTTTCATCTTTTACCTTTTTAGACAGCTCACCAAGCAATTCCTTCAAGCCTTCATGTTCGCCTATCAGGGTGTTGACATTATCTTTGATTGTTGGAGGAATTTTGCCCACTATTTGAAATAGTATGTATTCATCTATTTCCAAAATTTCAGACAATTTAACAATCACAGTATCACTAGGAGATTTTATGCCACGCTCAATCAGACTTATGAAGTTCAACGACACATCACAATATTTTGCAACATCTTTTAAATGTAATTTTTTTTCCTTTCTTTTTATGCTAATGAGTTCGCCAAAAATTTTTTTAGACTCATCAGGAACATATTCTGAGCGCAAAAGGACACCTCCATGATTTATTTTACCACAAGTGAAACCCTTTGTAGTATCACAGCGTATAAGTAACTGTAGATAAGTCCTAAATTTTTACTGGAAATTATTGCGCCTTGTATATATTTCTGTTCAAGAATATCATTATGTATAACGCTATTCTTATATTAAACCTTTGGTTTAATGTAAGAATAGTAACATACATAATGTAAGTCCTGAAACACGACTAGACGGGTCGTTAAACGCACAACTATATGGGAGTGGTTGTCGAAGGTATATTTTTTCCAAATCATTCATTGATTATACCACTGGTTTAAGATATAATCAGATGTAGATCGGAAAAACCAAACATACGTTCTTATTTTACGTCAGAAAAGAGAACAACATGATAACACATTGGAGGACTGGAAAAATGGGTAATGAATCATGCGGTTTATCAGTGGAATTAATTGAAATGGGTTTTAAGGGGCTACTCCTTAAAAGGCTTATGACTTGTATTGTAGACTATGCCACATTGCAGGAGTTCCACAACTTCATTATTTTACGCGAAGAGGAATTGATGACGAAGGTGTTGTTAGTTCATGAGTTTATATCTCACATGCAAAACAAGAACTCTTTCGACTCTGGTATTATTTTTATAACCCAATATGAAGAAGCTGAAACGCAAGAAGAAAAAGAATTTTTAATCTGCAAATTGATGAATACTGAAAATCCACTGGTGCTGAAAAAAGTATCAACCCTTTTTAGTGATAATATGGACAAGCTTCCTGCGTTGTATGATAGGGTGGTAAGGTATCGCAAGATGTACAAGCCTGACGAGATTGTTGCGTTGTTGGGTATATTGCCCACTTGACAATGGGTATATCGACTTAAATTTATACTTCAAATTATTACTAAACGGAGGAGGAGTCCTAAATGGGAAATAGTACATGAGTAGCGGTCGGCACTACTCAACCGACTATGATATAATGGATAAAAGAATTGACTATTATAACTACATCCTTTATACTATGGAATGTCGAGAGGGACTTTACCTACAACGGCATTTAAAATTTTCTAAGGAGCCGAAGAAAGTATTGACAATAAATAAAGGTGGTGTTATTATTAAATAGCAGACAAGCAGTAAGCTAAGATGCCACGACAACATGAATTACAACATGAATTAACGAAGGGCAACAAACGAACATAAACCTGAACAAAACAGGTAGCACCTTCTGAACATGAGAACATGGGAGCGAGAAGATCGCCAACATGTAATCACAATTCAGGGGAGATGTTCAAGAATGGGTAAGCAAAACTTGGAGCAAACGAAAGGCAAAATTAAACTGGTAGGTCGCGTTAAAGGTATCGGAAACGATAACGCTAAGAAGGAAGGCTTCACGAAGTCTGACAAGCAATTTAAGTCGCTTCAATTCTTCTTGGAAACTTCGACAGTAAACCAAGTGCGTGTAGAATTGTTTGGTATGGAGCGAGATGAAGTTGTTGCATACTCAATGAAGGCGCGTCAATCGAAAAAGATTCCTTGGAAGAACCGCAAAAATGATTTCGGAGATTACAAGGTCTTGGGTACTGGATGTTACCTTGAAGTTGATCCATCAGATTCTAGCAAGAAATTGCGACAAGTTCTGCCTGAGTTTGATGCTGTCGATTACATTAAAGCCAATCTGAAAGATGGAGATATCGTTCGGATTAATGGCGAGATCGACTTCCAAGAGTATGAGAACAAGCAAGGTAAGGTAGTGAGTTCCAAGAAGTTCATCATCAAATCCATCACGAAGATCGACGAAAAACTGGACTTCAACTCTCCTGAGTTTAAAGAGGAATCGAAGTTCGAGCATGATATCGTAATCAATGATGTGATGCTGGACGATGAGAACAAGCGTCTACACGTAAATGCTAAGGTAATTAAGTATGGTGGAGATATTGTAGATACATCATTCACAGTTGATACCGAAAAATATCCGAAGCTTGCTGGAAACATGAGCAAACGTTTTGGTTTCGGTGACGCTATCAAAGTCTATGGATTGGTCATCAACTCTGTTGTACTCAAAGAAGCAGATGAATCTCTGGAAGATACTGCGACCGATGAGTTCGACGATTGGGGCGGCGACGAAGAGATTAAGAAGGACTTTGATAATAATTATATGAAGGACTACATCCAAGAACTGCAAATCACTTCTGTTGATTCTTCGACCTATGAGCCGAAGAAGTACAAAGAAGAAGACCTGATTAGTGCAGATGAAGATGCATTCAATGGCGACATTAATAGCGGTAGCGCAACAAGCGGCGACGATTTTAATGACGATGACGAAATGGATGACCTTCCTTTCGAGTAACTTTTAATTTGACACTGTTGTTAAAGTGCCGATGAAAGTACCGAGGGGAAGCGTTGAAAAAATCCTTCCCCTTTGGTACATACCAATAAAACCAAAGGGGTAATGACTGAATGATTAATGTACTCAATATTCAACCTAACGAACCGAAAGCACTTATTTACGAATACATCTTCTTGGTGTATGGTGTAGGTAAAGCAGGTAAATCTAGCCTGTTCTACAAGCTTGCTCAGACCGATTACATCGGTGGATTGGACAAAGCACTACTGATTGCCTTCGAGAAGGGCTACAAGGCTCTGAGAGGTATCCACGCTGTTCCTGTGCCAAACGATGATCCAGAAGATAAGCGTGATGCTTGGACACAGTTCCAAGACCTCGTAAATCAGTTGGTTGAGAGTCGCAAATTGGTAACATACCGCATGTTGGCGTTCGACACACTAGATTACATGTATAAATACGCTACGGAGTACATCATCAAACGTGAGCGTATTGCACGTAAGGATGCGAAGATTAAACAGATCAACGACATTCCTTGGGGTCAAGGTCACGCAATGGTCGAAGAAGAGGTTGACAAACAGATTAAACGTCTGGTCAACGCTGGATACGGAATCTTCCTGATCACCCATGATAAGGAGAAGAAGGTAGAGACGAAGAGTGGTCAATCTTATGATAAGACTACTGTGACGCTTCCTGAGCGCGCGAAAAACCTGTTCGTCAACATGTCCGACTTCATTTTGTACATCAGCATCGACAAAGAGATAGTGGGCGGTAATGTCAAAGAAACACGCAACATTTATTTCCGTTCAGACGGTGACATTGAAGCAGGAAGCCGTTTCGAGAATGTACCGAACAAGATTGAATATGATGTAGATTTGTTCTTGGAAACCTTTGAGAACGCCGTACTCTCTTCGTACAACAATGACGAGAAAGCTGTGAAGAAGGCGAAAGTCGAACAAGAAAAACAGCTTGAAGAACGTGTTGATGAATATGTAAATGACGAGACGGATACAGCGGCTACTAAGACACCAGAACAATACATTGAAGAGATCGCTGGATTAATTGGCAAGATGGACGAAACGCAACAAGCTGACTTGAAGAAACAATTCAAGGATGCTAATGGTTCAATCAACTACAAGAAGTATACAGAGATTGAACAGTTGCAACGGGCACTTGATATCGGCAATAAAATTCTTGGCTAAGGAGCCGAAGAAAGTACTGGTGGAGAGCTTATGCTCTCCCGAAGTACAAAATACATATTCTGTCTTTCAGGGAGGACGCTCCAATTCTAGTTTCTTTTATATGAGGGAAGGGTGGTAGCTTCCCTGAAAGGCAGAATCAAAACAACCATAAAGGGGATATGAGAAATGTTGAAGAAAGTCGTTGATAAATTCCGCAAGCCTAAGTTTGCTAATCTGTCTAGCGAAGAAAAAGTGAAGCATTTCAGTGATAAAGCAATTGGTCTGTTTGACCATATGAAGAAGGCGCATGATGAGCTTGAGGGGATTAATAATGAGCTTCTTCTTATCGCAACATCTGAAAGTAAGAAGGCTGAACAAGAGATGGAGCGTCATCAACTTGAGATTAAGAAGATTTCTGACAACATGGTTCGCGCACAAGATGAGATAGATATGAATAAAAAATTCCAAGAAAAGCTTGCTGAGTTCATTCGATAATGTTCTTTGAAGAGGAAGCAAAGTTGATTGTTGGAGCATTTATTGCAGGGGTTCTGACTGGTGTGACTGCAATGATTTATATAATGTAATGCTAACATAATATCAAAACAATTTAAGGGAGCGAACAAATTATGAGTAACTACACAGTAATCAACAGCGAGAAAGATCAGTACCCACATTTCAGCGATACGATCCAAGAGCGCTTTGCAATGTTTGCTGACAAACCGCTTTTCACGACAAATGCAGAAGGATTGTTTGAAGCATTTCTGAATGGTCTTCCAGTGGAAGCAAGACAACATTACACATGCAATTGTTGCCGACACTTCATTGAGCGTTTTGGTGGACTTGTATCTATGCCTACTGATGATGGAGTATTTACAAGTGCGTTGTGGAACGATGAAGAAACGCCTGAGTTCTTCAAAAAGTCGGTCAAAGCAATGAAACGAATCGTACTGAAATCCAGAATAACAGGCATCTTCCTTTCTAGTGAACGTACACTTGGAACGCCAAGCTCTAATGGTTGGAGTCACATGAACGTACAGCTTCCAGCAAGTCGAGTACATCGTGATCGGCTGAAAACTGCTGGTCAGGCAATGGCAGAGAAGAAAGAAGACTTCCGTATTCTGATCGCTGGTCTGGTTGAATATCCTGTGTCTGCTGTAGAAAAAGCTGTAGCATTGTTGGAGTCTGAATCTCTGTACCGATCTGATCGAGTTCTTGGTGTAGCTAAATTTGTTCAAGAACTTCATGAAAAGCGTCAAAATGCCAAAGACAGTAGAGTTCGTGAGAATATTACATGGTTGGCTATAGCAACTGCTCCATCTGGCTTCACTCATATTAAGAGTAGCATGATCGGAACGCTGCTAGATGATATCGTGGCTGGTTACCCAACCGATTCAATTGCACGTCGATTTGCGGAGAAGATGAATCCAGCCAACTACATGAGATCGCAATCCGCACCATCTCAAGGTAATATCGAACAAGCTGAGAAGATCGTTGAGAAACTTGGCATTGCAAGCTCTCTGGTACGCCGATACGCACAGATAAGCGAAGTACCGCTTACTTGGAAAAGTAAAGAAGCTGTTGTGAAACATGGTAAAAAGACTGGCGGTGTATTCGCTAATATAGCACCAAAACAACAAAACGGAGTAGCTACTAGCGACATGGTTGAACTGACTAACACAGTGATGACATGGGAGAAATTCCAACGTACAGTGCTGCCTACAGCACAAAACCTTGAAGTTATGGTTGATAACCCTAATCGCTTTATGGCATTGGTTACGGCTTCCGACGATACAGCACCTAACATTCTGCAATGGGATAACACATTCTCTTGGTATTACCACGGCGGCATTGATGGTGAAATCAAGCGCCGTGTAGAAAGTGCTGGCGGTCAATATGAGAACAATGAAATTCGTTGTTCATTGATTTGGGAAGGCTACACTGACCTTGATCTGCATTGTGTAACACCTAACGGTCATCACATCCACTACGCAAACAAGCGTGGGGATAATGGTTGGTTGGATATTGATATGAACGCTGGCGGTCATAGAGATAATTCTCCAGTTGAGAATATCAGATGGAACCAAGGCGAAGCTAAAAACGGAAAATATCAGTTCTACGTTCATAATTTTACTGAGCGCGGCAAAGGAAGCACACCATTCAAGGTAGAGCTTGAAGTTAATGGTAAGGTTTATACAACACATGGGACGCTCTACGATAGTCAAAAACATGTTGCATTCGGATTTATTTACATTAAAGGTCAAGACCCTATCATGACTGTACCTTCAACATATACTTCCGAAGACACTTGGAGTGCATCCAGAAATAGCTTTGTCAAAGTCAATGGAATCACAAACTCTCCTAACCAATGGGGAGAAAACAAAGCAGAACACGTTGGTCATCACATCTTCTTCCTTTTGGATGGAGTACAGGATAGTTCGGAAGGCAAGGGTAGAGGATTCTTCACTGAAACCTTGAAACCTGAGCTTCGAGAAATCCGCAAGACGCTTGAAGCATATACAGCGAACACACCAATCGAGGGTGTCGATGAAGCTACAGCATGTGGTGTAGGTTACTCAAAAGATAGCGAATGGAATCTGGTTGTAAAAGTGACTACTGATAACTCCACACGACTCATCAAGATTGATCGTTGGGACTAGGCAAAACGCGAACTATTATAAACTAACTAAAAAAACTTTCCTAAAGGGGATATAAAAATGAAAATTGTTAAGACTGGCGAAATTACGAGAATCTTTCCTGACGATCTGAAAACTTTTGATGAAATTCCAGTAGGCAATTACAAGGTTGGTTTCCACCCAATGATGGGGTTCTTCTTGGAAGATGCTGATTCCTTCAATGTGAATGAGAAACCTTATGGAAAGCATCCTGACAAAATCGAAAAAGTTATTAGACTTTACAACAACATTGAGCGTAGTGTAGGTGTGATTCTGAGCGGCAGAAAAGGTATGGGCAAATCTATGTTTGCCCGACTCCTTTCAGCTAATTTTGCTGAGACACACAACATGCCAACGATCATTGTGACCGAAGCATACCCCGGAATTGTTGATTTCATTGAGTCGATTAAGCAAGAGTGTGTTGTTATGTTCGATGAGTTTGAGAAAGTGTTTGACAATTCTGATAAGAAAGAACCACAAGATAAGCTGCTTAGTTTATTCGATGGACTTTCTCAAACTAAACGCCTGTACGTGGTCACCGTCAACGAGATCAGACGAGTCAATCAATATATGATCAATCGTCCTGGGCGTTTCCACTATCATTTACAATTCAATTACCCATCTGCTGAGGAAATTGAAATGTACCTGATAGATAAGCTGAGTCCCGAGTATCACAACCAGATCAGCCTTGTTCAGCGCTTCGCTAATCGTTTCGATCTGAACTATGATTCACTAAGAGCAATTGCATTCGAGCTGAATCTTGGATATGGATTCTTAGAAACGATGGAAGATTTGAACATCTCTTCGTCAGAAAATGAAGCTGCTAAATACAATGTGGCTATTCATCACAGCAATGGAGTTATTGCTAATGCAGAAGTCAATCTTAATTTGCTAAGCTCTCAGACTTCGATTAGATACAGCACTCCTACATCGGAATATGGATACATTGAATTTTCTCCACTTGAAATTGAAATCCAAAGCAAAGAGTCATTTACAGCGCATGCCGATCAAGTACCTATGACAGTAATGTTTGATGAAGAAAATGAAACCATTACTGATGAAAATGGAATCAAAGTCGAAAAACTTGTGTTCGCTAAGAAGTACACAACAGTACAATATGGCAAGGAATTTAAAGATTTGGCATAAAGTCAATGATGTTGATTGTCTACTCCAACCAGCTAGATGTTGATTGGAGTAGACAATCAAAATGGAGGACAAGGCAATGAAATTTGAGTTGAACAATGTAGAGATCGAAAATTTAAAGCGATTCGATAACGAACACGAATGTATGAACAAGTATGCAGGAGCAATTGGAGGTCGTTTGAGTTTCGTGTTTACTCCAACATCAATTGGAAGTATGGTAGAGGTCAAGTGCAATATCTGTAAGCGAGTTGAAGATATTACTGATTACGATTGTTTCTAATTAAACATTAAGAATGGAGACACTAAATTGGATGTGGGTAGAGGTTGTTTGATATCAGATAAATGGATACCCAAGGGAATATACACAGGAGTTGAAGACCTGAATGGAAAGTCTATTATGACCTCAGACAAGATAACATTAACAGGATGTTCTTCTAGGTTTGCTTACGTGGGAAAAGATATGGATGGACTCTTCGTTCTATACTTTGGAAGCAATAGCGGCTCAGTGGCGTGGGACTTAAACGAAAAAGTTGTACAGAAAAATAAAGTAAGAGTTGTAGAACAAGTCTAAACAAAATGAATCTTCTATTTAGAGTGAGAGTGGTTACAATGAAAGTTGAACTAATTAGCTGTGATGATTGGGAAGCTTTATATGTTGATGGAAGGAAAATTGTAGAGAATCACAGTCTTTCTGCTTGGCATGTACTTAACGCATTAGCGAAATCTGGTGTTATTTCAGAGCTTAGTACACTTGACGTTGAACATTTGAGAGATGAAGATAGTGAATCCGTTATTTTTTATGAAGATTCATCATTTTTTCACCTAAGCAAGACTAAATAAAATACGTGTTCCATTTAGAATTAGGAGGATGAAAATGAAGGTAGATGTGATGGAAGCGCAGGTAGAATTATCACTATATGCTGGAGATGTTGTTGTATTTGGAACTGAACCTTATATATTAATGGAAGTAGCAAATAAATCTGGCGAGTATGAATTGCGCTCATTCAATGGGGTTTCAGGGGCTTGCGGACGTTGTTCACTCGAAGAGATAAGAGATTATGTAATCGAAAGAAAAGCAAAAGTCTATAGTTCTAACACACATAAACTTATACTGAAATCTAAAGTCAATTAAGGAGATAGCATATGGAAAAGTATCTGATCGAAATGCCGAAGAAAGTAGTGATAAAATGATACAATGGAAACTAAGCACTGTAAATCGAAAGCTGAACGAGGAAAAAGAAAAACTCATTAACATTCTTCCATCTCACTTGAGAGAAGAGTTTAATAAAGAAGCATACATTTCTGGTGGATGTATCTATAGCTTGTACAACTACAAGGAGCCTAAAGACTACGATTTCTTTGTACACAATGAATCTTTCGCTTTAAGTCTGAGGGAATTTTTTATGAGCTTAGTGATCAACGACGAAGATGATCCAAAAGAGAAAAACATATACGTTGTCCATTATGGTGGAGAGCGAATTGTCATTACGAAGAACGCAATCTCAATAGGTAAGAAATATCAGATCATCACGAAGTTTTTCGGTACTCCAGCAGAGGTTGTGAATGAGTTTGATTTTAAGCACAATATGTTCTATCACCAAAACGATAATATCGAAACTCTAAGCGATTGGGATTTCTTGGATAGCGAGTCCCTTGTATATAACGAACAAAGGGCTAGGGATATATCTGGAACGATCATAAGGGTTCATAGATTCTGTGAGCGAGGGATGACAATCACCAATGCTGAGGTGTGCAAGATGCTTCGTAAACTTCGTGAAATCGGATTTACCGAAAGAGAAAACGAAATTATAGAGAACGTTGGTTCTTATTAATCTTAAATCTATAAAAAAAATAAATTTTAGGAGATGTTGTTTAATGAGTAAATTCGTAGAAGGTCAAAAAGTAATGGTTCGTGAAGATTTAGAGAGTGGAAGAAATTATAATGACCTATACTTCGCAGAGAGTATGGAAAAATACAGAGGGAAAGAATTTGAAGTATTAACGGTTAATTGCGATGATTATATTCTAAGTGGAGACGATGAAGTGGTAGATTGGTACTTTAACGATGAAATGCTAGTCGAAGCAATTCCTGCACCTCCTGCGCTTCCTACTAAGGTTCTGGAGCTTGGGCAAATCGCTAAACTGGAGATTTATGTTGAACGAGTAATTGTGAATGATCCTGCTACAATTATGTTCTATCGTGTGGCTAACTTTGATGAAAAAACCAGTGAGTTTATTTCTTGGAGTGACACTAAGAAGGTTGTTGCGAAGGTGAACAAAGATATCGGAGACACGTTTGAAGTTGGAGCTGGTGTTAATGTTGCATTGCTGAAAGCATACCGCAAGGAGATTGACAAACAGCTACGCAAATTTTAATTGACAGATGTAATTTTAACTAGGGGCGTGTCAAATGATAAAGTACGAAATGGAAGACGGTAATAACAGTGCTAATATATTTCTCGTTGATGACGAGTTTAACATAAAGATTTTGGTAGCTGTAGTCTTTGACAGGGCGCATTCCAGAATTATTGTGCGCAAGTTGAATGAGTACATCGTATCTAATCCAGTGAGGACGACTGAGAACTAGCCAATGAGCCGAAGAAAGTATTGACAGTGAGAGGGTTAACATCTATAATGAGAATATAGATGTTAACCTTTTAATTATTTAAAAGAGTTTTAAACATACAAAACATTAGGAGATGATTATTATTCGTAATTTGGTTCTTTTGCGTGGCGCAATGGGAGCAGGGAAATCATTTTTCATCAAAAAAAACAAGCTGGAACAGTTTGTACTGAGTGCAGATGCAATTCGCTTGCTTTTCCAAACGCCTGTAATGACTGAATCAGGCAAGTTTTCAATCAACTCAAGAAATGATGGGAAAGTGTGGAAGTTGTTGTTTGAACTTCTCGAAGAACGTATGAAACGTGGAGAGTTCACGATTATCGACGCTACACACGCTAAACAGGAAATGATTTCACAGTATAAGGATTTAGCACAGAAGTATCGTTATCGTGTTCATGTGGTTGATTTCTCTGACATTCCTCTGGAAACACTTTTGCTCCAGAACAGAATGAGAGACGAACACAAACATGTTCCTGAACATGTTATCATGAATGTTCATGAACGTATGCAAACAGAGCATGTTCCAAAATGGGTTAATGTAATCAAGCCCGAAGAGTTTCATGATACAGTTCAGTTTGAACAAACGATTTACGAAAACTATGATTACATTCATCATTTTGGAGACATTCATGGAAGTTATGAAGCACTTATGGAGTACTTTGCGAAGACTGGACACGCTTTCTGCCAAGATACAGGGTATCCGATTCTAAAGGAAAATGAACTGTATATCTTTGTAGGTGATATCACTGACAGAGGCACACAGAACGCAGAAGTATTAAATTTCTTTCTAAGTATCTACGCTCTTAAAAATGTTGTAATTCTCGAAGGAAATCATGAAATTCATTTATGGAACTGGGCGAATGACGAAGATGTTCGTAGCAAAGAGTTCATCGACTTTACTCAACCACAACTTGAAAAGCCATTCAAGTATTTGATACCAGTTGATGTTGAATTTATTGATGAACTAGAAGAAAAATTGGATGAAGATAAATTGAAGGAATACAAGAAAGAAGTACGCCAATTCTATCGCAGACTTCGCCAAGTTGTTTGTTATAAGGCTCATGGTAAGGAAGTTGTTGTTACGCATGGTGGGCTTTCCAAAATGCCCGATAATCTTATGTATCTTGCCACAGAACAACTCATCAAAGGTGTAGGTGACTACGAGGTAGATATCGACAATGCTTGGGACAACAATCTTCCATACATTTATGGTGAGTGCATTTACGCAACAGGTGGAGATGGGCTAAAAATTCCTTACGCTTTAGAAGTGTCAAAGAAAGTAGAGTTGTATCAAATTCATGGTCATCGCAACATTTTCCGACTGCCTGTACAAGCAGGAAAGTACAGTTTTAACCTTGAAGGACAGGTTGAGTTCGGTGGTCATCTACGTGTGGTTGCATTAGATGCAGAGGGATTTCATGCGACAGAAGTAAAGAATAACAACTTCAAGATTCGCAAGGGTGTTGTTCCTAAACATATTGACGAGACAGATACGAGCATTGATCAGCTTATCGCATACATGTCTAATCATGAAATGATTGAAGAGAAGGACTTGGGTGGAAATATCTACTCATACAACTTTACTCGGAAGGCATTTAAGGATAAAGTTTGGGATGATATCAACGTGAAGGCAAGAGGTTTGTTTATTAACAAGAACACCAAAGAGATCGTTTCTCGATCATACAACAAGTTCTTCAATGTAAACGAACGCTCTTTCACGAAGATCAATGCGCTTGCCGACAATATGGTATTCCCTGTGCAAGTCTACGACAAACCGAACGGATACCTTGGAATTGTGGGATATGATTCTGAAAGCGATGAGCTAGTGTTTAGTTCGAAGTCGTCAACTGGTGGAGAATTTGCAGGATGGTTCAAAGAATTGTTTATCGGTCAGTTTGGAAGTGTTCTGGAAGCGATCAAACAAGAGTTAAAGGACGAAAATATCGCTCTGGTCTTTGAGGTAATCAAAGTGAAAGAAGACCCACACATCATTGAATATGCAGAAGACAAATTGGTGCTACTTGATCTGGTGAAACGTACTGTGAAATATGAAAAACTTCCATATGATGATGTAGTTCAATTCGCAAGATTCTATGGTTTAGAGCATAAAAATCTCATGCACACATTTGACAATTGGACTGACTTTTATATCTGGTATCGTGATGTGACAAATGACTTTAGTATTGATTACAATGAAGGATTTGTTATTGAGGACTCTGCTGGATTCATGACAAAGATCAAGCTTCCTTTCTATAGTTTCTGGAAGCAATTTAGAAACATTAAGGATTTGTTTGCTAAACGTCACGAGCATACAGTAAAAGGTGGAAGTCTGTACACACCATTGCACAATAGAGTGTTCAAGTGGATGAAGGGTCAAGACCGTCAATGGTTGAAGAGAACTGATATCATTACTATTCGCAAGGCATACTTACAGGAGCAGTCCAAAGAACTGTTATAGCTAAGGAGCCGAAGAAAGTATTGATTAAAGTATAATATTAAGATATAATGGATATAGAAAACATAAGCTGTGAAGAACAGCATCCTAACATGAGCGTGGTTGAGAGAAGATCGAGGTCATAGCAATCATTCATTTAGGAGAGATGTTCATGGCAATATTCTGTTTGATCGGTCAGTCTGCAAGTGGGAAGTCAACGGTGGAAAGGCAAATCGAATCATTGGGCTATCCAAGGATTATCTCATATACTACTCGCCCAATGCGCGAGAAAGAGAAAGATGGAGTCGATTATCACTTTATTAATTACCCCACTTTTACTGAACTGAACGAGTCTGGATTCTTTGCAGAGAGAGCGCAATACCGCGACTGGCATTATGGGTTGTCTCTGAAAGGTATCGACTACTTGAATAAGAATTACATTGTCGTTGTTACGATCCATGGATACGAAGAACTTGTTCGTGTCGTTGGTCAAGAAAATGTAATTGGAATCCATATCAAGGCTGATGAACGAGAGAGAATGATTCGCCAGTTAAATCGTGGTGATGATGTAGATGAAGTAATCAGACGCATCCACACCGACAGAGTTGATTTTGCAGGAGTAGAAGATATCTGTCAACATACTGTCGAGAATAGACATTTCGATATGACAGTTGATGAAGTGATGGATATTATTTATTTCCAAGGAGCCGAAGAAAGTACTAAGGAGGACTGTTTATGGCTGAACGATATGTGAAATGTCAGTTCTGTGAACAGACAGTCCCTTACAAAGAAAGAGACACCTTAGCCAAAGAAGAGGTTAGGGTGTCCAACAAGGGAAAGACAGCGAACAAGTACTGGCACAAAGAATGTTATCCGAAGGAATTGGCTAAACGAGAGTTTCTTTTGGATGAGCAAAAACAGAAGGATGAAATGTACGAAACAGTCAAGAAAATCTACAGCATCAACTTCTCTCCCTCTAAAAGTTGGTGGGAGATGATCGCAGATTTGCGAGAGGGAACCAACAGATATCAGAAGTTCTGGAAAAAGCGTTATAAGCAGGGCGTACCATACAACGTTATCAGAGAAGCCTTTCTTTTAAGCGTGCAAGATATTGAATGGGCGCGAATGAGTAAGAACTTCAAGTCACTAGAACAGGAAATGCGCTATGGTTTGATGATTATGCAAGGCAAAGTGAATGATGCTTTCCGCAAAATGAAAACGCGAGAGCAACAATCCAAAATCAACGAAGCAATGGAACAAGTCCACATCGAAGACATGAAGGACAATCGGGAAGTGTCATTCAAGAAGAAACAACAAGAGAATAGAGACTACAGCTATCTTCTTGGAAATGACTAAGGGGTTGATTGTTTGAGCATTAAGCAATTGTCTACAGAGAGTTACAACAAGGAAGCAATGTTAGTGGGTATCCTTTGGAATAAACCTGACTTGTTCGATGTTTATAACGAAGAGAAGCTTAATAAAAAAACATTTGGTAATGTGATTTGGGCTTTTTATATGGGGATTGCACGAAAACTCCATAAGGATGGCTACATGGTATTTGACGACATTACTGTTCAAGGCGTTGTAACTGAGCTAAAGCTTAACGAAAAGTTTGAAAAGTATGGTGGGTATTCCATCATTGAAGAGCTGATGGAAGAAACGAAGAATGCAACAGACAACTTCGAGGGTTATTATGACGAAGTAAAAAAGTACGCATTACTTCGTGAGTATTATCAACTATTCGGTGATAAGGTTGTCGAGAAAAAAGAAAATTACGATTATAAAACATTAAGTCGTAATGCAATCTCAATGTACTGGAACGATAAATTAAATAGTGTTGACATTGAACACAACGAGACAAGCATTGTCGCTTACAACCTGTTGGCTAATCTCGACGATTTCATTAATAGGCTGGATATCAATCCTGACTTGGGTATGCCATTCTACAAGGGTAGAAAGCTTACAGACATTATCAATGGTTGGGCTTATGGGACGCTCAGTATCATCGGAGCATTTTCAGGTAATGGTAAATCGAGTTTTGTAATGGAAAAGCTGATCATGTCCTGCATCAAGGAAAGTGAAAAGCTTGCGATTATTGCCAACGAGATGGACTTAGACCAGTATCAGAAGATGTTACTCATTACTGTCATGGGCGCGGAAATGTATGCCAAGTTTAAAGATTACTTTGAAGAAGATAAAATTCGATTTAATCGTAAATCTATCAATAAAGGTAATTTTACAGCAGCAGAAAAGATGAAACTTCAAATGGCTGTCGATTGGGTCAAAGAGATGATCGGTGGAAACGACAGTCTGATTAAGCTGATTCCTCTTGAAGAGTACACGATGGATAATGTTGAGAAGGTTGTCAAGAAATTCGCTCGTCGTGGCTACAATCGTTGGATTGTTGATACAGCGAAACCATCTGAGGGTGGGCGTAAAGAGCGTTGGCAACAATTCGTTGAGGACTTTGACAGACTGTACAAGCTGGCTCGCAAAGATGGTGGCGGTCTTAACTTGGCAATGATGGCGACAGTTCAACAAGCTGATAACTATGTCGGAAAATACTGGCTGAACGAACAGTGTCTTGCAGATGGTAAGAAGATTAAGAATGTTGCTGATCTTGTGTGGCATTTACGTCCTGTGCATCCACAGGAATATCAAGGTGGAGCAAATGAGCTTGAAGTTATCAACTGGATTCGTAAGAGCGATGATATGTTCAACAACGATGAGGTAGATGATGATGTATCGTTCACAACTGATGATGGCACTACGCTGATGAAGCAGAAGATCACATTAAAGCAAGGGAAAGTTTATTACTTACTATTCACCAGCAAGAATCGTCGCGGTATGACTAACCTGACTGGTCTTGATGTTCTAGTGTTAGAGGTTGACTTTAACTCAAACAGATGGAAAGAGGTTGGCTGGTGTAAGAATGTTAAGCGTGACGATTTTATGTAGAATGCCAAAAAGTATGGTGATAAAAAAATGAACGTAAATGACTTGCCAATAATCAAGGAGAGAATTTATGAGGAAGGTCTGGTAGAGCAAATACTTGAAGCATTAGAGTGTGAGTATGTTAGACCTATCGGGAATGCAAGATATGAAGCTATGTTGCCTTTACGATTCATGAAAGGGAATAAGAGGGCAGTTCAAGTGAAAAACACGCCTTCCTTGCCCTCTCACATTTACACAACAGGTGTGAATGGAGATATATTCCTTCTTGTTGGATACATCTTGTATGGAGTGGAAACACAAGAAGAACTTCAAGATATATTATTTCAATGTAAAGCTTTTGTTTGCAATCTGTTTGGATGGCATGAGTACATCACTTATGAACAAGGCGATGACTTCGAAGAGATTGTTGAGAAAAGGGATTATCTCGCGTTTTTAAGACCTACTCAGAAAGACAGAAAAAAACGGAATAGGCTTAAAGTTATGAGGGATAAGGAGAACCAAGTGTTGGACAAAGATACTGTATTCAGTTGGTATCGTCAGATTCCGCAAGGAGCCTTTATTGAGGATGGAATCAGTGTTCGTACACAGAAGGTTTTCGAAGTAATGTTTGATGAAACAACCATGAGAGTTGTGTTTCCTATCTACAACTCAAATGGTGAATTAGTCTCGATCAAAGGCAGATACATCGGAGATGATGAGTGGGTTCTTGACGAAATCAAGTATCTATATCTGTATAGCTTCGATAAGAGTATCGAACTATTCAATTATCATAGAGCATTACCATATATCAAAAAATCAGGTGAAGTAATTGTCTTTGAATCCGAAAAGTCCTGCATGAAAGCATATCAATATGGTTTCAAGAATTGCGTTGCGATTTGCGGCTCTGAATTGAGTCCTGTACAGGCACACATGCTCATTATGCTAGGTGTTAATATAACTTTTGCTTTCGACAATGATATGGACGATGAGCATGTAAGAAAGCAAGCGAAGCAGATACGTACACGAAAATGCTTCTGGATTAAAGACACCCTCGGACTTCTCGACGAGAAGGACGCGCCTGTCGATAAGGGGAAGATAGCGTGGATAAAATTAATGAACGAGTGTCGAAGCGTAATTTAGGGTTTACAACACTCGCTATTCTGTTAGCGGTTCTTGCTACTGGATGTGGTCAAAACCATGAAGAAAATAAGGTAGATGTTGTCGAATCGAATACAGTTGTGTATAATCCAATCTTGGACTTGCAAGTTAAGAAAATCGTGGAAAAGCAAGCTGAGATCGAACGACAAGAGAAGGAAAAGCAAAAGGCTTTGAAAGCCGCTAAGACCAAAGCAGAAGCTAAGACTAAGGAAAAAGCAGAGAGAAAAGCGGAAGAAAAAACTGTAGCGGCTAAAACGGAAGCTAAAAAGAAGGCTAGACGAGAGGTAACGACACAAGCAGGAAGTGGTAGTTGGGATTCATATGTTTTAACTCACTATACAGCTACTTGCAGAGGGTGTAGTGGATTCACTAGAACCGAAATTGATGTTCGTAAAACTACTGAATATCATGGATACAAGGTTTTGTCTGTTGATCCAAGAAGGATTCCTCTCGGTTCGATTGTAGAGATCAAAGATGGCGATAGAACGTATAAGGCTATTGCTATTGATACAGGTGGTGCGATTAAGGGGAATAAGCTCGACCTACTTGTTGGTAGTAATAAGGAAGCTGTCAGACTCGGCAAGAAAAATATTAAGTTAAGGATAGTGAGAAGAGGATGGCAAGACGCAAAAAACAAGAGCTAGACACAGTACCGATTGCAGATCATTACGAAACGGTCGTTGCATTCACGCAAAATTGTTTTAAAGATGGTCAGGTAATGTGTATTATGCCGAAGTTTGGCGAGACGTATCAAATAAGTGGCAAGAATGGAAACTATACTTTTACAGAACAAGTGCTGGAAGACATGCTGGAAACAGGACAAGTGAAGATAACTTGGCGCAATGAAAAAGAAGTAAGTCTCATGGGTGTTATAGTATAGCCCATGGTTCACTTCTTTTAATGAGCCGAAGAAAGTACTATAATAATAGGGAGTTGTTGTATTTGGCGAAATGGATAAAGCGCAACAACGTAAAGGTTAAGAATGATATGTTGCTGATTGAGAAGTTAGCAAAGGTCAGAGGGATTAAGAATCTTGAAGAGTGGATGAACCCTCCTTCTATTTCAGTGAACAGCCCATACAAGCTGATGAACATTGATTTGATTGTCCAGAGAATCATAAAGGCAATTCACACACAAGAATTGATTGTGATTGTAGCTGACATTGATACAGATGGAGTTTGTTCTACAGGAACCATGTTTAACTACCTGAAAGAATTGACTGACAATATCAAGTACATTCACGCACAACGGAGTCATGGTCATGGTGTAGAGACTGTAGTAGATCAAATCCAAGAGGATTGTCTGGTGATTATTGTTGACTCGTCATCTAACTCTGTAGAAGGTTGTAAGGTATTGAGCGATAAGGGCATAGATGTACTCATTATCGACCATCACCAGATAGACGAAGAGAATCCATATGCAACGATTGTGAACTGTCAGCAGGGGGATTATCCAAACAAACATCTTTCTGGTAGTGCAATGTGTTATAAGGTGTGTCAGGTTCTTGATGAATACTTAGACATTGATCTTGCTGACGATTTTCTTGATCTTGCGGCAATTGGAATCGTAGCAGACATGATGGATATCAGAAACATGGAAAACCGATATCTTATCTACAATGGGATGAATAACATACTCAATCTTGGCATCAGGGAAATTTTGAAGCAAAGCAAGATTGACTATCAAGATGGCATCACCTCTACCAATATAAGCTTTAAGATTGCACCAATTATAGGCGCTTGCTCTCGTTTTGATAAAATTGAGTTGGCTCTTGAGCTTGTCACCTGTGAGGATGAAGCAAGAGTGAAAGAATTGGTCAAAGAGATGATTGAGATGAATGAAAAGCGTAAAGTCAATCAGAAGTTTTATGTTGAAGGTGCTGTCGAAAGTATTGACGATTCTCACAACATTATCGTCTACGTGGATAATGAAATTGATTCTGGCTTTAGAGGATTGATAGCAACAGACTTTGTGGAACGATTCAATAAACCAGTATTCGTTCTAGCTGAATTTAAGGATGACGAGGGAAATATTATCGAGTATAAGGGTAGCGCGCGCGCAGTAGGCGTACTTCCTCTTAAAGAATTATGTGAAAGTACTGGTCTTTTTAATCTGACAAAAGGTCACGAAGGAGCCTTTGGTATTGGTTTTATTGCCGAAAATCTCCCTAAGATAATTTCTTTCTTTGATGACACTTTAGATAGTACAGACCTTCAAAAAGTAGTTCAATACGACTTGGAATTGCATTCCAGTGACATTGACGAGATGGATATTAAACAAGTTGAGAAGTTTTCTCGGATCGTTGGTCAAGGATTCCCTGAACCAAAATTCCTTATAAAAGGATTGGTTGCGGAGGAAGAAGAAACCAAGAAGCTTGGCAAGTATGTTCGTGCTATACAAGGAGCTAACAAGGATACAATTAAGATTCCTTGCGAAGATGGATTTGCTCTGATGAAGTTCAGAACACAAGATACGTATGCGAAGGATGTTGAAGATCATTTCTATGCTAATTTCGCTACTGAAATTGATGCAATCGGAAGCCTCAACATTAATCGTTTCTATCATGGCGGTTATAAGCGTTGGATTACAACCAAGCAAGTGTTTTTGGAGGATTACAATATCATTGAATAGGGGCGTGTGATAGTCAAATGAATGAAGACATTTTGATTAAGATGTATGTAGAAGCGTCTGATGAAGGTCATGTCATTACAGGCTTAACGGTATCACGATCAGGCTCTATTATCGAGACGATTATTAATGATGACAAACATAAAGATATTAGACATTTGAATCAATATGCTGGTGCAGTCATTATGGTTTTTTACAATAGAGAATTTCATGAATCAGGAGTTTTTGAAAAGGCTGGATTCAATAAAAACTTTGTAACTTCTGTTTATTACAAGTAGAAAGGGTGATGATGATTTGCTTATCCTTTTCTATTCTAAAACAGGGAATATAAGAAGATTTTCAAACAAGCTTACTAAAAGAGGATTTGTTTGTAAAGACATTCTTGAGCATCCAAAAGTTGAAGAGGATTTTGTGCTAATCACGCCTACTCATGGATTCGGGCAGATACCAGATGCAGTTCAGTTGTTTCTTAGAAACAATCTTGAACATCTGGTGGCTGTCGCTTCCAGTGGCAATAAGGTGTGGGGGAACGACTTGTTTGGGAAGAGTGGAGAAACAATTGCAGATGTGTACAATGTTCCCCTTTTACACAAGTTCCAGAGTCAAGGATTTGAATCAGATGTAGATATATTTATTGAGAGGGTGTTGAGTCTTGGCAAAATGGATTGAGTACAATAATGAGGTAAAAATAGCCAAGGATGGCTTGTATCAGTTCGAAAAGGATAAAGAAGCTGTTAAGGATTACATGGTCAATCATGTAAATCAAAACATGGTATTCTTCCACGATCTTCGTGAGAAAATCAATTACATGATCGAAAACGATTATTATGACGCAAATCTGTTTGACATGTATACATTCAAGCAAATTAAATCAGTATTTAATAAAGCGTATAGCTTCAAGTTCCGATTCCCATCTTTTATGAGTGCATTCAAGTTTTATAACAACTATGCGCTCAAGACAGACGATCAGACTAAATTCCTCGAAAGATACGAAGATCGTGTCGCAGTATCTGCGCTTTACTTCGGTAAACTCTACGCAAACTCTGACAATCAAGATGATATGTATCAAGAAGCATTGCGTCAGGTTGTTAATATGATGGAGCAAAACTATCAACCAGCAACGCCTACATTCTTGAATGCTGGAATCAGTAGAGGTGGAGAGAAGGTTTCCTGCTTCCTTTTGAGTACGCCTGATTCTACAGAAGGCATTAACTATGTGAATAATGCTGCATCTCAATTAAGTCGTCGTGGTGGCGGCGTAGGTATAAACCTTACTAGACTTCGTGCCATTGGTGAACCTATCAATGGTACGGAAGGCGTGTCTGGTGGGGTAGTTGGGGTAGCCAAACAGCTAGAAGAGCAGTTTAGTTATTTCAATCAGAATGGTAAGCGTGATGGTTCTGGCGTTGCGTATCTAAGCATCTTCCATGCAGATATTAATCGTTTCCTTGATACAAAGAAAGTAAATGCTGATGAAAAGATCAGACTCAAAACTCTCTCTATTGGTATCATTGCACCTAATAAATTCTTTGACTTAGCTATTGAGGGGAAACCATACTTTGTTTTCTATCCTCACAATGTCTATAAAGAGTATGGCATTGAATTGAATGATATGGATATGGATGAATGGTATGACAAACTCGTTAGCAATCATAATATCCGAAAAGATAAGTTAGACCCTCGACAAATGCTAAATAAAGTAGCACAGATTCAACAACAGTCTGGATATCCATACTGGATGTTCATCGACAATGCTAATGATGTGCATGTACTTAAAGATATTGGTCGAATCGAAATGTCTAACCTTTGCAACGAAATCTACCAATTATCCAAACAAAGTAACATTTCCAAGAATATGTACGATGGAACAAGTGAATGGGGCTACGATGTGTCTTGTAATCTTGGCTCTCTGAACATCGTAAATGTAATGGAAAACAAGAAAATCAAAGAAGCTGTTCATCTGGCTGTCAATGCTCTGAATGTTGTTGTGGATGATACAAATATTGAATCAGTTCCTACAGTAGCAAATGGTAACAAGAACGTTCGTTCTCTTGGTTTGGGAGTCATGAACCTTCACGGATACTATGCAAAAAACAGCATCTTCTATGACAGTAAAGAAGCGAAAGACTTCGCCAACACATTTATGATGAGTGTGAGATTCTATGCTATTCAACGGTCGATGGAGATCGCCAGAGATATGGGTACTGTATTCACAGACTTTGATAAGTCTGAGTACGCAAAAGGAAAAGAAGGAAACTTGTTCCCTAAATACTTGAACAATAATTACTCTCCACGAACTGATAAGGTGAAAAAATTGTTTGAGGGAATTTATATTCCCAATCAATTAGACTGGGAATATTTGATGGAAGATGTTCAGAAGTATGGCATGGCAAATGCATATCTTTTGGCAATCGCTCCTACAGGAAGCATTTCATATATTCAGTCTGCTACTGCTTCGATTTCTCCAATCACTGAGCAAATTGAGACAAGAACTTATGGTGATAGCGTAACTCATTACCCTATGCCTTACATGACAAATGACAATATGTTCTTCTATACACCAGCCTATGAGATCGACATGTTTAAGTACATTGATCTGGTGGCAACGATTCAAGAGCATGTATGTCAAGGCATTTCAACAACGCTGTTCGTTGATAGCAATAAGACAACAGAAGACCTTGCAATGTACTATGTATACGCAAATAAAAAAGGACTGAAAGGTTTGTACTATACGAGAACAAAGCTTTTGAGCGTAGATGATTGCGTTAGCTGTTCAGTGTAATGAGTGAGGGGCTTTGCCCCTCAATACTTAAAATAAGGAGAGGTTTAAAAATATGACTACATTCCAAGCTGTAAACTGGAATACACCAGAGGATGACTTTACCCTAACGTTTTACGAGCAGAACTTGAAGCAATTTTGGATTGATACTGAGTTCGTTCCAAGTAAGGATATCAAGGCGTGGGGCAAACTTTCAGACGCAGAAAGGGAAACGTATCGCAAAGTTTTAGGTGGTCTGACTTTGCTGGACACCGAACAGAATGGTGTTGGTATGCCGCAAATTTTGGATCACGTTGATGGTTTGCAACGTAAGACTGTTCTTTCATTTATGTCTATGATGGAAGGTATTCACGCTAAGTCGTACAGCACAATATTTACTACACTAGATTCGAGCGAACAAATTAATGAAGTTTTTGAGTGGGTATCTGAGAATAAGTACCTACAGAAGAAGTTGAACATTATTGATGGATACTACAGAAACATTGACTCTCCTAAAAAATTGTATATGGCTATGGTTGCGAGTGTTTTCCTTGAATCCTTCTTATTTTATAGCGGATTTTTCTATCCACTGTATCTAGCTGGTCAAGGCAAGATGGTAGCCAGTGGAGAGATTATTAACCTAATTATTCGAGACGAAGCGGTGCATGGCTTGTATGTTGGGCTACTCGCACAAGAGGTTTATAACAATCTCTCTATTGAAGAGCAAAATGAAATAGAATTTGAAGTCTATGCACTTCTAAGAGAACTGATGGCGAATGAAGATTTATATACAGAAGAGATTTACGCTGACATTAACCTTGATGCTGATGTTAAATCATTTCTTCGCTTCAATGCTAATAATGCCTTGATGAACCTTGGTAGAGAAGCCTTCTATGAAGAGAATGATGTGAATCCAATTGTACTTAATGGTCTTAGTACACAAACCAAAACGTTTGACTTCTTTAGTAATAAGGGGAATGGATATCAAAAAGGTAAAGTTGCACCTATCACTGATACTACATTCGCTCATGTGTTTAAAATGCTTGAAAAATCGGAGGATGATAATTTATGAAGATTGTTAAGTTTGTACAGCCAACTTGCCAACCGTGTCGTATGGTGGATGGGTTTCTGAGTCACTTAGGATTGAAGGTAGATGAAACGATGGATATCGTAGTTGATGATAAAGCGTTTGAGTTAGCTACAAGTTTTGGAGTTCGTAGCACTCCAACTCTCATCCTGTTGGACGATGAAGGCAATGAAGTAGATCGTGTTTCTGGTATGAATCACGAAGGGATTAAGAGATTATTCGAATTGCGTGGTTAAAACTTTGTGGCTATGGAGACATAGCCACAATATTCTGGAAGGGGAATGTGAAAATGGTCACAGAGAAAAGTTTGATGGAGAAATTTGATGAAATCGTGAGTAGTAACAACAAAGATTTAATTCAAGAAAATGCAAATACAGATGGTATGAGTCCAATGGGGATGATGTCACTGTTTGCATCAACATCTGCAAAAACATTTGCAGTTGAAAAGCTTCTATCCGAAGAAGCGAGAAATGCTTATCTTGAAGGTTACATTCACATACACGATCTTGATTTCTATGCAACAGGAACTACAACATGTTGTCAAATCCCTCTTGGCAAGCTGCTGAGAAATGGCTTTGATACTGGTCATGGACATATGAGGGAGCCGAATAACATTATGAGTGCGATGGCATTGACTTCAATTATTCTACAAGCAAATCAAAACCAACAACATGGTGGTCAATCCATTCCGATGTTTGACTATGACTTGGCTCCATATGTAGAGAAAACATATCAAAAGTGTTTAGAGATGTTGAAGTCTATCGGATTGGTTAATGATATAGAAGAAAAGGCTTGGAATCTGACTGATAAGCAAGTATATCAAGCCTGTGAAGCATTTGTTCATAATAGTAATTCTATGCATAGTAGGGGCGGTTCTCAAACTCCATTTATATCAATTAACCTTGGAACAGATACCTCAAAAGAAGGACGCATGATTACAAAAAATCTCTTGCTTGCAACACAGGCAGGGTTGGGCGATGGAGAAACACCGATCTTCCCGATCACTGTATTCAAGGTTAAAGATGGAGTTAATTTCAATCCTGACGATCCTAATTACGATTTGTATCAGCTATCACTTGAAACTACATCCAAACGTTTATTCCCAAACTATGTTTTTATTGATGCGCCTTTTAACCTTCAATATTACAATGGAACACCAGAAAGCGAGATTGCTACGATGGGCTGTAGAACAAGAACTATTAGCAATGTTAATGGAGACGAAACCCCTGTCGGAAGAGGGAACCTTTCATTTACATCTATCAATCTTCCTCTATTAGCTATTGAGTCAAGAGATATTGATGACTTCTTTTTTAAGCTAAATAAATATGTTGATATTAGTATTAAACAGTTATTTGACCGCTATTTATATCAGGCTAGTAAGAGTGTTGCTAACTTTAAGTTCCTATATAGTCAAGGAATCTGGTCTAATGGAGAGGAACTAGATTCAAACGATAAGCTAGGTGACATTCTCAAGCAAGGAACATTATCTGTTGGATTCGTAGGCTTGGCAGAAGCACTTGTTGCACTTATTGGAGAGCATCATGGGGAGAGCGAAGAAGCTTGGGAACTTGGGTATAGTATCATTAAATTTATTCGAGATAAAACAGATGTTGCTACACGAAAATACAATATGAATGTAACAACACTTGCTACCCCCGCTGAATCGTTTGCTGGTAAAGCACTTAAAACCACAAGAGAAAAGCATGGAGTCATACAAGGTGTTACAGACAGAGAGTATTTCACAAATGGTTTTCACATCCCTGTGTACTATAAGATCGGTGCATTTAATAAAATTAAAAAAGAAGCTCCATTTCATAATCTAACTAATGCTGGACATATCACCTACATTGAGCTTGATGGCAATGCTTCCAACAATGTAAAAGCGTTAGATGCAATTGTTCGTGCAATGAAGGAGAATGGAATTGGATACGGAAGTATAAATCATCCCGTAGATCGCTGTTTGGACTGCAAACATCAAGGTATCATTAATGAAGAATGTCCTAAGTGCGAAAGTAAAAAGATTGAACGCATTCGTAGGATTACAGGATATCTTGTTGGTAGTATGGATAAATGGAACTCAGCCAAACGTGCGGAAGAAAGAGAACGGGTTAAACACTCATAAAGGCAGTATAAAATTCTTAACTACACCCATAATGTAAAGAATGAAGGTAATTTATGGGGCTTTATATTCCTGATGCTGGAAAAAATGTAGCCAAAGCACTTGATTTCGGAGTATAAGTCCTGTATACTTGTGCAAAGAGCCAAGCACAAGTATACAGGACTTATACCGCGCTTTGTTGTTTCACGTATCATATGACGTATAACATGTGAAACTAGGCTCTGCAAGAGAATATTACTCATCAGCCAATCATAAATTATCTCATAATAAACATTATGGGGTGAATTTTTGAAAAAGCGGGGAGGGCGTATAATGAGTACTTTGACTATCAAAAGAGGTAATGTATTATTGTTCAAGGAAAGAAATGGTTTACATGCAACAAAAAAAACAATACAAGAGTATGTAGAAATGATAAAACCATTTCATCTTCAAAGCGAAGAGTACCAACTTTCAAGCATTGAAGCTATGTATGATGATGAGGAAGATGACTGATCTGAAAGGAACAACGCCATGAAGGATATGAATTTTTTTAATCCGTTCACCTATTCTGATAAAGAGCGATGGAAAGACATAGAGAAGCAAATGATATTTGAAGCGTGGGTTCCATTTGTATCGAACCGTCCGCTTCAATTTTTTGTGCCTTACCCGAAAAGTGAGGAAGAGGAAGAATCACCATTACATACAGGAATTACAAAAGGACACCTTACGAGCATCATCGGTGATGATTCAACATCAAGCACTCATAATGTTGTTAGCACTTTAAAAAGAAGAAAAGTAGTCGTTCTATCGAGGGACAGCGTGTGCAAAAACGACTATATGCCTGAAATAATAGTGGCAAGGATTTTCTCTATTAAAGATAAACATAGAGAAGCGCGTTGGTATCCTGATTTGGTGAGTGGAAATCATGAGTGGTTTGTTCATTTGCCAAAACACATTACAGGGAAAGAGTCATATGTTAATATGACGCAAACTATGCCAATTGGTAAGAACCTACTGATAGAAAAGTATGGTTTGTTAGATGGAGAACTTATGAAAATGGTAGAAGCAAGATATAAGCATGGGATTGATCTTGGAGTCATTAAGGAAACAAACGATGGCTTTATGGCATCTAGCGAATAGGAAAGGACAATTGTCCTTTCCTATTTTTTGTTTAGAGTAGACGGTAATCTCGTTTTCTTTCTTTTTAGGGAGATAATAATAAGTTGTTGACAAGGAGCCGAAGAAAGTACTATAATAATAAATGTAAGGAAGAACAAAACAAAGAGGTGAACAAATGATCGCAGTAGCTTGTGGAATGGAAGATGATGAAGCGCATAACATCGACAAGAGTTACGCTTCACATAAGTTGCGTCACGAACTTGAAGGCTTAGTTGTAATGTCAGAGTTTGATTTCATTAATAGGGTTGTAATTAGACGAGAGCCTTTGATACCGCCAATTAGATACTCTCGTAGTCATCGGCAAGGAGAGTAAATATGATAATTGAGAGAAGTATACTTGTGAAGGCACTGGTTGGCTCACATAACTACAATCTTGCAACGCCAGAGTCAGACAAAGACTACAAGATATTCACCATGCCAACGTTCGATGATCTTTACAGAGGTAAAATGTACTCGAAGGCAGATGTTGGATTAGAGTTCGATTTCGATGTGCATGACATTAGGAAAATGGTTGCTCTGTTCTGGAAAGCAAACATCAACTTCCTTGAAGTCCTCTACTCGAAAGAAAATCACATCTATGATAAAAACATTAAAGAAATATACAATCTGCGGAAAGATATAGTGAGAATGAATCTACCTTACTTATACAATGCATGTAGAGGAATGCACTTCGAAAAGATGAAGCGTCTGGATAACCCAACAGAAGGAACAGCACACTTGATTGAGAAGTATGGCTATAATACCAAAGAAGCATTACATGCTTACAGGGTTCTCGATTTTATTACTCGATTTGCATATACAGACTTCGAGGATTTCGAATGGGCAATGACTTACGATGAAAACCTTAGAGAAAGAATGCTTGAAATCAAAAATGGAGAATACCCAAAAGTAACGTTCCAAATGTTGATTCGTCAAAAGATGAGTCAATTCGAAAAGTTTGACCAAGCATACTATAGTCAAAAGCCCAATGAAGAATTAAAACAGCACATTGATTTAATTATATACAATATGATTAAGGAAAATTTTCAAGGAACTAAAGAAAGTACTTTGGGAGGAAATGAAGATGCTCAAACAATTACGCAGTAACCCAATTATGTTGACTGACGCATACAACTTGTCGCACCAAAACTTGAAGGTTAATACAGATTGGGAAATATCCCATATGTACAATCGTTCCAAGTCAATGATTCTGTTCGGACTTCTTGAAATTATTAACAACATCTTGGAGACACGAATCAACATGTCAATGATTGACGAAGCTGAATTTCATGCAAATCGTATGGGAATTACATTCCCTAGAAAACTTTGGGAGCGAGTAGTCAAGGAATGTGGTGGTTATATTCCCTTGGAGATACAAGCTCTACCAGAAGGTACGTACTGCCCTGTAGGAACACCTTTCGCTCAAATTCGTAACACAGTTAAGGGTTTTGGTGAAATGGTTACATGGTTCGAGGGCGAATTGATGCACGCTTATTTCCCATCAACCGCTGCTACACAAGCACTTCGTATGCGGCGTTATCTGGAACAAAAGAAGCGTCAATATGGTTATGATGACAGTTTTATGCTTCGTTTGCACAGCTTTGGATTTCGAGGTCATCGCAGCCTTGAAGACGCATATTGGGCAGGGATTTCGTGGAATTTATTCTTGTATGGTACAGACGACTTCCACACAGCATTTCACACTCCAAGTGCGAATCTCGTAAGTATCGCAGCTACTGCACACAAGGTAACACAGCAATTTGACAATGAGTATGAGGGTTATAGACATGTGATCAAGGCAACAGCAGATGTAGGGGAGAAGATCGTAGCAATCGTAATTGACACATATGATGCATATCGTTTCCTTGATGAATACTTAATTCCATTGGCTAAATACGCCGCATCGCTTGGAGTTCATATGGTAATTCGTCCAGACAGTGGCGACACATGGGAACAGGTTGTGATTGCATACAAGAACATTTCTCGTCACTTCATTCCGATCACGAATGTTACTGCTATCATTGGTGAAAGCATGGACTTTGAAAATGTGAAAAAGGCAGATGCTTATTTTGAGCAACATGGCGTTCCATTGAACTTCGTATCATATGGAGTTGGTGGAGGATTCTACAACTATGCAAATCGAGATACGCTTGGATGGGCAATGAAAACAGCTTACTCTAATGGTAAAGATCGCATGAAATTCTCTGAGAATCCAATCAAACGTAGTATTCCTGGGGTTGTTGAACTTTATCGCAATGAATATGGTGATTTAGTTGTAGGCAAAGAGAATAGTGTCAAAGAAGGAAAACTCTACGAGACGATCTACTTCCATGATGCTGTAGCTGATACGCCGATCATGAAGCAATATTCCGATGAACATTGGTTGTCTGTTCAGGCGACAGCTCTTTCGGCAAACACAGAGCAAGCAAATATCTATCTCAGCGATGAAGTTCGTACAGAGATTGGCGAGTTCCAAAGACGATACAGAAATCGGGTGTAACTATGTCAATGAACCTAAGAAAGTATAAGTTTGGATTTGTTATTGGTCGATTCCAGATGCTACATGCAGGACACGAACATCTAATTAATACAGCTTTAGCTCAGTGCGAGAACTTACTAATCCTAGTGGGTTCATCGCAAGAGTCTAAAACGTTCAGGAATCCATTTGATGCATTTACTAGAATCCTTATGCTTAAAGAGATTTATGGTGATAATCCAAACGTTTACATTGCACACATTGCAGACCTAACCAATGAAAACGATCATTCACATGATTGGGGTAGGTACTTGTTAAACGAGGTGAATGATTGGGCTGAAATATGCGATATAAAAGAACCACTTGACGCGATGTTCTATGGCAATGACGAAGAACGTGAAGACTGGTTTGACCCAAAAGACATTGAAGGAATTGCACAGATTAAGCTTGATCGAGCAGACATTCTAATCAGTGGGACAACAATGAGAAGCTATCTCGCATGGAACAACTTTACTCTGTGGTCGAAGTTTGCTAATCAGAAGCTTCATAGTTACTTTGAAACTTTGAGACAAAAACTTTTTGAGGTGGGAAAAGACGATGACGAAGAGACAGTTAAAGATTGGCGACGAAGTAGAGGTAATTAGGAATACGTATAATGACTACATCAAAATAGGTATGAAAGGTGTAGTCAAGGATTTACGTTGTAACAATCAGGAAATTGGTGTTTGCTTCAACGAACATGATATTCATGGACACGATCTCAATGGAAAGGTCAAATATGGACATGGGTGGTATTTTTATTTAAGTGAGATTAAACATATTGAGCATTCAGAGAAAATCACTGTCATGCTTGAAGGGAAGAGAACAACTGTCACACTGGAAGATGGAAGTGTTGGTATATCTAATCCAACGTATAAAGATAAATATAATTTAGAAAAAGGCATCGAGATTGCGAAAACAAAAGCACTGATTGCACGAAACAAAAAGAAAGGTGAAGAGATGGAAGGGAAGGCACAAAAATTGAGTGTTCAAATTGCTGATCTACAGCGTGAATACTCAGAAGTAGTGAATCATATCCCATTTATTTACAATGAAATTACTGAATTAGAAGGAAAAGTCAAGGAAATCGGAGGGTAACACATGACAACAACACACGAATCATTGTACAAGACTCCATGGGTGGAGTTGATGAAACGAACATCGGATGAAGATGGTACATATATCTACATTCGTGAGCCATGGCTAATCAATGGTCAAGCAATTTCGATTCTTCCATATCGTCTTGATTGCGACGAAATCGAATTGTTGGTTCGATGTGAAGTGGCTGATGTTCCTGTGATGGGTACTATTAAGGGTGGTTGTGACAAAGAAGGGGAAGCCATTGAAGAAACAGCGGTTCGTGAACTTCTTGAAGAAGCTGGTTACTCAATTCATCCTTCGCAATTAATTCATTTAGGAACTGCTAGAACATCGAAGCTCAACACAACAACGATGAATCTGTTTGCAGTCGATCTGACTGATGAAGAGCAAGGTGAAGCAATTGGGGATGGCACGAAGAATGAAGCAAATGCTTACTGTAAGTGGATTTCAGAAGAAGAGTCTTTAGATGTACAAGACCCAATCATCCACACTTCGATGGTCAGACTTATAAATCAAAGTGGAAGATTTTAAGACGACATAATAGTCTAAATTAAAAAAAAAAAAAAATAAATTTATGAATGGAGAATGTTAAATGACTAAAGTATACGCAAATGAAGAGGTAGTAGTAGTTCAGGATGTAGAATTGGTGCAAGCTGTTGTGGAATTGGCTTTCCTGCGAATGATTGATTATGATGCATACGCTGTAGCTAACAAACTTCTGGCTGATCTGCTTCGCGAAAGTCTGGAAACAGAATTGGTGATCGGGATTGTGGTTCTGGATGAAGGGACTGTAGGACTGCTGACGTACAACATTCTGGCTGATGACTATAATCACTTTGTACAGGGTCAAGACGAATACGGATTCTATGTTGAAGTATAATTAAGGAACCGAAGAAAGTACTTAGTTAATATCTTTGGAGAGCTAATTCTACTCTCCAAAGAAACAAAAATTTTATTTAGAGTGAAGAGGGTTGGTAAAAATTGAAATGGATTGTTGTAGTAAAAGGTAACTATTATCCATCTGTAATTGAATGCAAAGATGAGGAAGAAGCGGTAGAAGTATGCGAACAACAGGTTAAACTCCTTGCAGAGCTAGATTCTGATGAATTTCGTGTATATATCGCAAAAGTGACGAGATGGGTAGGAAAACACAGTGAAAATGTCGTTCATAGCCTACTTTAAGACTAAATAAAACTGCGATTCCATTTAGATTTTGGAGGATAAAAATGCCACATTACAAATTGTTCAAGTACAGCTTAGGTGACTATGAAAGAGAGATAGCGTCTGGAACAGATGAAAATCTAATTGCAGAACATGCTATTGCTTTATCATCATTTGATGAGCCATACATGTACGCGTACAGACTTGAAGCATGGATTGGTGATAGACAAATTGGTGGATGGAGATTCTTCCAAAATGGAAGAGAGTTTACAGAAGATATTCGAAAAGCAGCAATAAAATCATTGAAGGAGATAAATAAATGAACATCTACGAGATTCAAGAATACGCAAAAGATCATGGATTTGATTCTCTTAAATTCGCAATGACAAATCGAAATGGAGCTACATTCTATGGACACTTCTTAGATGCTTACTTTGGCATGATTATGATCCCCGAAATTGGCGATGGATTCATTGTGATATCTCATCTCATTCAGGAATATGGTTTCGATGAATTTGAATTTACAGTATTAGAGGGGAATTAAACAATGGCACAAACACAAGTAACCAATGAATATCTTCTACAATTACAAGAACAACAAGCGAAAGAGTATGGAATGAAGGTTGATGTTTATCACAGTGAAATTGGAAAAACAATCGGGGTCTTCCCACATAATGCAATGCCGATACCGCCAAATGCACTTCGAGTAATTAGATATTAAGGAGATGACTGTTGAGCATGGATACAAGATATATAGTGACTAAGGTCACCGAGCTTGATCGAGTTACACCGAAGACTGCTTTGCCTGAACAAAACATGGACTATGATTTAGTCGTGAAATGCGAGTATGCCGCACACTTCAATCCATATTTGGGGCGATCAATGGTCTTAATCCCAACAAAACCGAATGACGATATCAATTCAATGAATATCTACACCTCATCTGTATTCAGCATTGAAGACAATGGAGACGAATTGATTGTAGTGACAAGAAACACAGTTTACTATTTCGAGAAAAGAGAGGTAGGAAACTGTTAATTATTACTAAATAAAAGGGGATAAACACAATGACAATCAAGCAACGCCTGACAGATGAAATGAAAGAAGCAATGCGTAACAAGAATAAAGGCACACTAGCTACGATCAGACTGCTTATTGATCGCATTCAGAAAAAAGAAAAGGATGCATTGCGTGATCTGACAGAAGAAGAAGCTGTTCAAGTGCTTCAAACGTTCAAGAAGCAAGTTCGTGAGGAAGCTGATGCCTTTGCAAATGCAGGGAAGTTCAGTAGGGAAGCGGAACTGGTTGACTCTATCTTTTTGGTGGACAGGTTCTTGCCACAACAAATGAGCAAAGAAGAGATTGACATTCAAGTTCAACTTGTAATTTCTGAAATAACTTCAAATGGACAAGTGCCAAATAAAGGTTTGGTTATGAAAAACCTGATGCCATTAGTAAAAGGAAAGGCTGACAACAAGCTGGTGAATGAGGTTGTCACTGAGACATTGGCATGATGTTCTGGAAGAAAAAGAAAGCTCAACCTAAACCTATTTGTGATCATGAGTGGGTCAACCTTGATGAAGGAATGTCAAGTGCAATGGTTGAAATATATTGTCCAAAATGCACTCAAAGCCGAAATGTAACTAATTCAGAAGCGAGAAAACAAGTGAAGAAATCAAAGTTGAGAAAGGAATATCTCGACAAGATGAAAGAAGAGAGGTTGTTATCATGAAGTATGGTCAGCGAGAAATAATTGATTTAACTATTTATGATGAGCTGGGAAATAAAGTTGCACATTTGGATTCTCTCAAAGAAAGCTATCTAGGCAAGCACACTGTATTTGTAAAAGATGCTTTGCTTGACTTAGACCTTCTTAAATTTATGGGTAAAGCTGAAGACAAATTTGTTAGTGATTATGAATCGGAAAGTTCTCGTGAAAAATACGATACTACAATTGTATTTAATCATAACACAACAAAACCCTGTAAACTGATTGGCAAAGGTGTTATTAGAAGTCAAGAAACTGGTAGAGATGTTGAGTTTATGTATGAAGTTCCAAAAGCTGAAATCTCATTAAACTACACTATGATCGTAGAAAGTTCTCCTAACGTTTCAGATCATGATTTCTCTTTCGATATTCTCCCATTCAATGAAGAGGGAGATATGTATAAGTTGCATATCTAGGAGGTTGTCAAATGAGTATACAAGTGCCAGTGAAAGTGACCAACTGTGATAAGTGTCCATATGCAGAAGTAAGGAAGGTATGGACTTTGGATTCTTGGGATGATGTTCGAGCAATCAAATGTACTAAGTTGGACAAGGATGTTTATGGGTATCTTGATTGGTACGATAATTCTCCTGTTCCTGATGAGTGTCCATTTGTAGTGGAGGTAGGAAATGAAGCTGATTAACTTCATATTGCATATGTTTGGCGGTTGTCCTGATGAGGATTTAGTTGAAGCAAAACGTGGAAAGATGAAGTGTTCGAAGTGTGAGCGAGAGTATTTTGTATTCAAAACATATTAAGGAGTGTTAAACATGGGAGTAGTATTGAAGATTAAAGGTGACAATCTAACTATTGAAGATTTGCAGGAAATGAAGGAGAACATAGAAGAAGCTATTACTAAAAAGAAGAAAGAAATGGCTTTAGCTATGTCTGGATGGCTTGAAGATGTTATCAGGGATGGTAAGGAACGAATTGTTGATCAAGAATACTTTTTAGAAGTTACGGATTTATCAGAAGTTTTATTTATCAAATGGTATGTGAATCACAAGTTAAAGCAACGAGATTATCTACCTAAATACATTCACAAATGTACAAGCAAAAAAGTTCCAGAAACTACTTATGTATTTGATGATAGCAAGAAAAGTATCGGATTGAGCGCTGGCAAGAAACATGCTTTAGTGATTCATGACGAAAGTCTCCCTTATTTGAAAGAAGAGTTTGAAGAATGGAGCTGGAAGCAATGAGTGAATATGCAAAGATTTATGCTTATATTGAGATAGGAAAATACTTGTATCGAGATGGAACGAGCAAATTCTATAACGACTTGAAGGAAGTTTACGGACTGCAAGATCATCCTAAGTTTGACCTTCTGTACAGCATTTCGTGGGAGCGTGGACATGCATATGGATTAACTGATGTACTTGGAGTGTTTAATGATCTGGTGGAGTTGATTCGATAGGAGTGATTTCTTATGTTCTATAGACACTATAAGGGTGGTATTTATTACACTTTAGGGTTGACTTCGCTCTACGAAGGAACAGGTTTGGAAAGAGAGTGGACACACAACTATTTAAGCGCTATCCACACAGAAACAGGGAGAAAGATTGCTGTATCGCTGATTGATGGTAGATTCCATGTGCTAGATGAAGAGGATACAAACTTGGTTCTTTATTTAGATATGGTTGGTCGTTTCTGGCTCAGACCAAGAGACATTTTCTTTGAAACAGTAAAAGTGGATGGAAAAGAAATAAGACGCTTTTTAAATTATTATAAGTGACAAAGAAAGTATTGGGGGAGTTATATGCAGACTGTGATGGAAATATTTAGGGAGATTAAAGAAACATCAAGCAGAACAGGCAAGGAAGCTATTCTAAAAGCAAATGTTGATAATCAAGATTTTCGTAAAATTTTGGAGTTTCTCTACAATCCATTCGTCCTGACAGGAATTAAAGCAAAGAAGTTACAGAAGTTCTCTGATTATAACGCTCATCACATTCAATTTTTTAATGTTTTTGAAGCTATTAACTTCATCGTTAAGAATAATACAGGTCGAGATGAAGATGTTAAGGCGATTGCTAACTTCATTAATAGTCGCACAGGTGAAGTTCATGATTTCCTCCAAGATATGTTCACGAAGGATTACAAGTGTGGCATCACTGCCAGTACGATCAACAAGGTATATGGCAAGGGAACAATCCCTGAGTTCGATGTATTGCTTGCTAAAGCGTACAAAGATCATGGTCATAAGCTAAAAGGTCGCTTCTACATTACGTTAAAACTTGATGGAATCCGATGTGTTGCGATTAAGAAGAATGGTGTAGTTCAGTTCTTCACTCGTCAAGGTCAACCTATTGACGATCTGGTTGATATTGAGGATGAGATTACACGCAACTTCCCTGACAACTTCGTTTACGATGGAGAATTGCTTCTGAAAAATCCTCTTGGACTGCCAAGTGATACTCTGTTCCGAGCAACGCAGAAAGTTGTTCGGAAGGATGGAGTCAAGAAGGACTTAGAGTTCCATGTATTTGATGGACTTCCAATTGATGAGTTTATGGAAGGAAAGTCTAAGCTGACATATGAGCAACGTAGATCAGAATTGGATAGTGGGATATTCAGTACAAGCCATGAACATGTACATTATCTGCCGATCCTTTACGTGGGTGAAGATAAGACTGTTATCAGTGATATCCTAGCAGAAGTTGTCTCATTGGGTCATGAAGGTCTGATGATTAATACAGCCAAAGGACACTATGTAACCAAACGATCTGATGTGTTATTAAAGGTTAAAGAGATGCACACAGTTGACCTGAAAGTCCTTGGACTTGAAGAGGGTAGTGGTAAGTATAAAGGTACTCTAGGCGCTATCATCGTAGATTACAAAGGGTACGAAGTTAGAGTTGGTTCTGGATTCACCGATCCCGAACGAAACATGCTGTGGAACACTAAAAATATCAAGGAATTGAGTCTTGTAAATAAGATAGCTGAAATTCAATATTTCGAGGAATCGACAAATCAGGATGGCGGTATCTCGCTGAGATTCCCTGTATTTTTACGCATCAGAGATGACAAGACGGAGCCTAGTCTACATTGATGAAGGCAGAGATTCGCAAGGAAAGACTGCGGTTGTTGTCGGAAATAGACACCATAGAGAAAGCTTGTGAAGGTTGCCCAACACGCGCTCATTTCAACAACCTGAAAGACGCTACAGGGTTAATTCAAGCCTGTAGAGAGTGTCCTGTATTTGCTGATTTAAGTCAGTATGGTGAGAGGTTATTGAAGTTGTCTGAACCGAGAAAAAAGATATCTATAGGAACCGAAGAAAGTATTGACTAGATGTAAAAACAATGATAAGATATTAAATATAAGGCGGTCGTGATAAAGAATCATTCAAGGAGCCGAAGAAAGTACTATTAACTGGAGGAATGTAAATGTCAACACAAAACACAGCAAAGCGATACTATAAGGTTGAAGAAACAGTTTGGGTGAAACCTGAAAGCAAGCTTGGAGTAATTAAGGAACTGAAAATTGATCCAAAGTTAAATATTTATGAAGCTATCGTTCATTTGATTGACCCAAGAGGGGAAGAGTACACCAGCGATGTTATCAAAGTAAACCTTTGGGAAATTGATAAGAACAAGAAGGCTCAGTTTAAGGTGAAAGAGAAGGGCTATGTGAAGCAAAAGAAACCGACTATTCTTTTTGCAAAGGTAGCTGAGGATGCGATTATTCCATCGAAGATCGAAGAGAATGCTGGATACGATATCTATGCAAACTTTGAGAATGAGTTCCTTACATTTGCACCTCATGAAACAAAGCTTGTTCCAACTGGCATTGCGTCTAGTGTGACAAAAGAATATACTCTTGTCGCTAAAGAGCGTGGTTCTACTGGTAGCAAAGGAATGGGATTGCGAGCAGGGGTTGTTGACTCTGGATATCGCGGTGAAATCTTCATTGGAATGACGAATGAGAACGACAAAACTCTGGTAATCGCAAAGAACCCTGAGCTGTTCGATGCAGAAAAAAACATCGTGTATCCTTATGCGAAAGCAATTGCTCAACTTCTTCTCCTTCCAGTTATCGACGCGTATGTGAAAGAGATTCCCCTTGAATCACTTCAAGCAATCCCTTCTGTTCGCGGTAAAGGCAAAGTAGGGTCTTCTGGTAAATAGCGTTAAGGAGCTAAAGAAAGTACTAACGGGGAGTTCGCTCCCCTTAAATTATGCTTATGAGGTGAAACAACGAATGACAATTACGAGGGGAACAAAACGAAACTCGTATCGCATCACCAAGAAGACATTGGGGGAAAGGCAAACCCAAGTATTAAATGAGCTGATGCTACATCCAGATGGTGTGACAGCTAGTGAATTAGCTCTAAGTATGTGGGATAAGGGATTCTTCGTAATGCCTGACAGAAACAATGTTCATCCACGATTGAATGAACTTGTCGAACTAATGTTAGTCGAAGTCACTGGTAAACGATCTTGTAGCGTAACTAACAGGACTGTCGCAGTTTACCAAGTAAAGGGAGAGATTTAATATGGCAAGAATCACAGTCAAATCAAGAAGTCGAATTGATGCAAGGTTTACACAAGCGGAGATCAACACTCTAACTATCGCACTTGCATTGCTGGACATTGAAACAATGGAGACAGAGCTAAAAGAACAAGGAATCGACTTTTCTAAGGCTGAGTACGACCACTTGACTTTGTTCAAGAAACTAACAGATGTAACAGGTTTATATCCTCAAGTACAGCTTGATGATCAACCACAGGAGGATGAGACAACATGAAGATTTGTGGAGTTTGCAAGGGTTCAGGAGCTCTAAATCAAGACATTTGTGAAGCATGTGATGGCGAAGGTATTGATAGCAATTCGACATTCGCAGTGGGCAAGGTTCAACGCCGAAAGAGTGCAGAGTTCGAGGTCGAACAGAAGAAGGTCAAGTTTGACAAGAAAAATGCAAGTAGGAGTGAAGCTTAATGTTCTACATTATGTTCTGGCTTGTAGCAGTAGCTTTTTTCATTTTGCTGATCGCTGGTGGAGCGCACAAGAAGGTTCAGGATAAAACAACTAAATTCATTGAAAAAATCTTCGAAGACGAAAAGGAGAATGTATAAATGAGTAAACGTATCGTAGGTATCGCAGGGGTTGGAGCGGCAGTGATTATCGGTGGAATTTTCACGCTTATGTCTTTAACTACCATTGATCAAGGACATGTAGGTGTTATTTACAACCGAAATGGTGGTGTAGAAAACCAAACATTGCCACAAGGTATGCACTTGATATCTCCAATGAAGAAGGTTACTCAATATCCTGTAGCTCTAGAAACAGTTGAATATAAAGATGTTCAACTCGCTACAAAAGATGGTAAACCCCTCACAATGGGTATGACATTCAACTATATGAATGACCCTACCGAAGTTGTTGATATTTTCAACAAATTTAAGGGTGCAAAACCAGAGGATATCGAACAATCCTTTATCCTTTCTCGAATCAAGGAAGCTGCGCTATCTGTAACATCTAAATATACAATTCTCGAAATCTTCCAAAACCGCGAACAGATCAAAATTGAGATTTCTAAAGAATTTACTGAGGACATGAAAAAGCAAGGTTTCACTGTTACTGACTTTGTTCTTGGTACGCCAACTCCTGACCAAAGTACAGCTAAAGCAATTCAAGCAGTTGTAGACGCTCAACAGCAACTTGAAGCGCTAAAAGTTGAGAAGCAAAAAGCTAAAGAAGTTGCCGAAAAACAAAAGATTGAAGCAGAGGGTAAAGCACAAGCAGCTATTGCAGAAGCAAAAGGTACAGCAGAAGCCAATCGTCTAATGCAGCAATCCATCACTCCTGAACTTCTGAAAAAAATGGAGATGGAAGCACGTATGAAGTGGGGATGGGTCACTATCCAAGGTGCTAATGCTGTCGTAACTGAAAAGAAGTAATACATTAATTTCGATAAAGCCCACTATAGAAAGGTGGGCTTTTCTACTAGGAGGTTTTACATGAAAAAAGTGACTAAAAGAAGATTATCAGTGTTTGCATTCTACTTTTTTGTTTTCGTGTCGCTTGTGCAGGGCGTGTATCCATACAGCATTCCTCCTGCGATCCTTGAAGAAACCAAAGATCACACACCACATCCGAAAGTAGTGAAACGAAAATGAATAAATCTGATAGATATTTCCTAACCAATCTGGACTTGATTCTTGAATATGGTAGTGAGGATGTAAACCCAAGACCAAAGTATGAAGATGGAACTCCTGCTCATACAATCTACATTACACAGGTATTTGAAAAGTACGATCTAACTGATAACGAATTTCCTATCACAACACTTAGACCTATTCCGATCAAAAATGGGATCAAAGAGGTTCAATGGATTTATCAAGATCAGTCTTCCGACCTGTCCAGATTAGAAGGGGAGTATGGGATTAAATGGTGGCGACCATGGAATATTGGTGATGGCACAATTGGTCAAAGATATGGAGCAACAGTCAGGAAATATGATTTGATGAACAACCTTCTGAAAGGTCTTCTTAATGACCCGTTTGGTCGAAGACATATTATATCTCTTTGGCAAGAAGACGACTTTAACGAATCAGAAGGATTGCTACCTTGTGCGTTCCAAACAATTTTCTCTGTTCGAAGAAAAAATGGTTACATGTATTTGGACATGACACTTATTCAACGTAGCTCAGACTATCTGGTAGCTGGTCACATTAACAAAATGCAATATGTAGCGTTTCAGATGATGATTGCTAAACACTGTGGCTATGAAGTAGGGACATTTGCTCATTTTGTTCAGAACCTTCATATATATGATCGTCATATCGAACAGGCAGGAGAGATTCTTTGGAGAGATGCTTCAAAGAAAAACCCAATTTTGCAGCTTAACGTTCCTGATGGGACTAACTTCTATGATATTAGCGCGAAGCACTTCGAACTGATTGACTATGAGCCAGTCGAACCACAATTGAAATTTGAGTTAGGAGTGTGATTATATGACGTGGATAGGATGCATTGCGTATCTGATAATTGGTTTTTGGTTTCTATTCATTATTAAAGGTTATGGTAACATCTTACCACCAATGCGATTTGTTCCTGCTGATAATGGTGGATACAAGCTCAAAGAGTGGATTCCAATGCCATTATGGTTGTGGAACGTTGTACTGACGGTCATTTGGCTCCCATATATTATTTATTACTTAATTATGATTCTCAAAGAGTTTAAACTATAAGGAGAATAGATATGAAGGAAGTAATCGCAATAACAGCAATGGACGAAAATAATGCAATTGGCAAGGACAACAAACTACTTTGCACTCTAAAAGACGACATGGAATACTTTCGATCAGTGACCGAGGGACACATTGTTGTCATGGGAAGGAACACATATCGGAGTATTGGCAGACCTTTGCCGAACAGGATCAATATAATCCTGACCAAAGATAAAAACTTTCCTATTCCTAAATGCCTTGGATGTAGAGTCATGCATTCAGTGAGCGAAGTGTTAAGCTTTCATAGCAATCTGAACAACGATAAAGATATGTTCATTATAGGTGGAGAACAGGTATACGAGTCGTTTCTGCCATACTGCAACAAGCTTATCGTGAGTCATATACTGGCATCTTTCGATGACGTTGATGCACACTTTCCAGAGGTAGACTGGACAAAATGGGAGCCTATAGGTCATCCATTAGGTGAAGAAGGATGGGTTTCTGCCGATGATCGGAATGAATATGCATTCAGTACAGTTATATATAGGAAGACCGTCTAACAGGGGAGTAATCCCCTGTTTTTTATTTAAAATTATCCTAACAACCGTTGACAAGGAACCGAAGAAAGTACTATAATGAATACATAAGTTAAATGAATGGAAGGGGGCAACTAAGTTGGGCAAAACGAGAGAGCGGCGTTATGCAAAACCGATAGGCGAATATGAGAAACAATTTAATATACATATTCGCGAGATGATAGAAATGATTAAGCACGAACGAGTGAAAACCAATTTGTATGTAAAAGCAGTAAAGTTGTCAGCCCACGCTTTTGCGCGAATGGAAGAACACTTTGATATTTCTAATCTTGCTACAGCAACAAAGCTGGCGAAAGATATGTTGAAACACGCTGTTCGAATTGGCACAGTGTTGTCCTACGATGGTCGTATCAATGTCTTGTATGCTTATCGACAAACAGCATTCTTCCTGTCTCCTGACTTGAAGACAGTAGTAACAGTCAACAAGTTTCAAAAAGTTTCTTACAAACCATTCATGAAGATCGCCAAAGAGGGTGCAGATCGTGACACATTGCTTGAAATGCACTTTAACCTTCTCCGTGAGATCGAACAGAAAGAAGAAGATCAAATTCGTCTGATTCTTTCAATTGAACAGAAGGTAAGAGAAGCGAATGAACAATGTACTACAATGTTGAAACTGATCAAAGGTGGAGGACGCAAGAGAAGCATCAAGCAACTCATATCCGAACAGAACCATCAATTAAAGATGGAAGGTCGTAAACTGTTTGATTTAAAAATTAAGAAACGTCATTTGTGTAAGTCTATTGTTTCCTTACATTAAGGAGCCGAAGAAAGTACTAAGGAAAGGTGATATAAATGAATACAGTAGAAGTAATGACTAAAGAAATTGAAGTGAAACATATTGACATTACCAGAGAAGCGAAATTTATCTTTGGGGAAATTGTTGAACAGGCTTATATAGCAATGCCCAAATGGTCTGATGAACATGATTTCCTACGGAACAACAAGGTTGCCTGTGAAGTTGCGATTGAGCCAGAGGATGGTTATCCTGTGTTGGTTAAGTTCGGCAATGGTAAGGCTGTCAAACTTACTTCCTCGGAATGGGGTGGGGTTTACTCAATTACAGAAGACGATTATCTCAGAGATACATTCGCAGATTAAAGGAGATGTGTAAATGTTTTTGTTTTTCTTGTTTTGGATAGTATCCACAGTAATAGTGTTCTTCCTGCTATTTCTCATTTTTAATCTCGATGAGAAATATGCTTATGGATTAACAAGAAACTTGGTTGAAGATAAATGGGTGTTATTTTTGATCTTATCAATTATACCCTATATTCAGCTTGTTGTAGTCCTCTTTACGCTTGTAATCTTCGTCATCATATGGATTTTAGAGATGATAGATGACTACGACTTAGATGGCGAGGATGTACTAAAAAAAATCTTCTTTATAAAGGATGAAAAGAATTAATGACAACATATCAGCAAGAGCGTGTAGGCGATTATATTCAAGTAAACTCTGGTCGAAGATTTTATGTACTCGATCCAAGAGCAGAAGACATTACGATGATTGATATCGCTCATGCTCTATCAAACTTGTGTCGATTCACTGGACATGGTGATCGCTTTTACTGTGTAGGAGAACATTCAATCCAATGTGCAAGGGTAGCGCGTAAGCTTGGATACTCCACACTGATCCAATTATATTGTCTTCTACATGATGGAAGCGAAGCAGTTGTGAACGACTTGGCACGACCTGTGAAACAGAATATTCCACAGTACAAAGAGGTTGAAGATCGAATCATGGCAGTCGTTTGGGGAGTAGCTGGACTTCCGAGTCCTACAGAGGATGACTATAAAATAGTTAAGACCATAGACAATACGCTGTTGGTTAATGAAATGGAACAGTTGATGAAGCGTAGCGACATTCCTGACGTTGAACATGAAAAGGTATTTGTTGATCTGTCTGTTGGATACAATGCAGGAGAGTCTAAGATGCCTTTCTTGAATATGTATGTTTCACTGATGGAAGAGTTTATCGAAGGGATTGAAGTTTAAGATGTATCAATGCTCACATCCCGATTGCTCTCATGTTGCCGAGTTTATCACTAACATACATTGCGTTGATACTCATGGCAAATCAAAGGCGGCTATACATGCTGAATTTGGCAAACCAGAAAAGCTAGTTGTAAATGGCATTAAGCTCAGTCAGAACACTAAGCGAGAGAAAGAAACAAATCCCTTTGCAAGAAGAGGGAGCGGAAGAAGTGACGTACAAAGACGAATGGATAGATACTACAGTTAGGAGATAAAAGAATGAGTAAACAAATGGCGAAAAAAGAAATACTCAATCTATACTCTTTGATGATAATGATTTCCGTTAGCAAGAATGGTGAATCTGTTATCGAAGCGACTGGATTTACAGAAGAAAACATGGATAAAATGATGCGTGTTCTCGTGAGTTCGTTCGATGAAGATGAAGTAAAGGCAAATAAGTATATTGTCAAAGAAGTAAATAAGCTTTTGAAAAAGCTTGATGATCATGAAGTGTCAGAGAACCAAAGAAAGTACTTTCCAAAAGGAGATAAATAAAAATGAAAACATTTGCTACTGCTGAATTGCTAGACAAGTTGGATATTGGTCAACAGGCTGAGATGTTGGAGCCTGTAACAGATATTGTCATAAAAAGAACTAATGATGGAATTGTCGTAGTGAAGGATGCAATGTCTTCCAAACACATTGGTCTTCCCTTACCGCTTTCACCAACAGTATTGAGAGCAACTTGGAGATTGGAGCGTAAACAGATTAGCTTTGATCGAGCGCTCACCTATCTTCGTGTAGGCAGAAAGGTAAGTTGTGAATATGATAGTCAGCTTATAACCTATGAAAGCCTGGGAGACATTATTTTCATTGCAGAAGCGGTTGATGGTAAATGGTATTTGGAGGAATAACAAATGGCGAAAGAGATTCATCTTTGGGGCGATGGCTCAAGCGTGAATAATGGAAAAGAAAAAGGTCTTGGTGGGTATGGATATACTCTCTTGTTCGGTGAATTTGAGGGTGTAGATATTAAGACAGAATATGGTGACAGAAATAAGATGCTTACAGGTTGGGATGGATTTACAAATACTACTAACCAAAAAGAGGAAATTAAAGCGATTATTTATGGACTAAAGCGTATAAAGCCAAGCGCTTATAACATACCTATTCAAGTTTTTTCTGATTCAGCATATCTTGTGAATTGTATGAATGATCGTTGGTATGATCATTGGAGAACCCATGACTGGAATACAAAAGGAAAGAAGCCTGTAGATAGTCCTGAATTATGGAAAGAATTATTGCAAATTATAGAGGATAATTTCTTGCGAATACACTTCAATAAAGTTAAGGGACATTCAAAAATATTTTATAACGAACAATGCGATAAGCTTGCAAGACAAGGCTTAGACAGAGCTAGAGAAATGGTGAGCCTATGAGAAGATGTTCAATATACGATGTTCTTGATGCTGTTGACGCGAAGACTGGTAGAGCATTCGTTTATACAAGTTTAAAAGGTTTTAAACAATTAAAAGGTGGCGACTCCTTCTATATATGGACTCCTATGTACTGTAAAGAAGGCGATATTGCCTTAGAGGTCTTCGAGAAGGACTTGGCAGAAGACAGCAACGGGTATGTTTACTGTGTTGATGGATTGGATGTAATTGTTTTAGAAGGGTAAGGTGACAGTTATGAGACTTAACGAGCTTGATATTGAAGGGAAACATGTCGCAGAAATAACGTTTGTTGATCTTCACAGCAACAAGACTGTTCTGCATCTTCGCACCTTGAAAGCCATAGATGTTGAGATAAAGAAAAATGAGGTGCGAACATATGGCGAAATTGATATTTAGGTATGGCTCCATGAATGCCAGCAAATCTGCAAACCTTATCATGGACTGGTATGGTCATAAAGCTAATGGTAAAAGTGTTTTAACCTTCAAGTCCACCTTGGATGCTAGAGATTATGGCTACATAACATCCAGAGCAATCGAAACAAAGATTCCAGCGAGTCTTATTGCTCCTGATATGGATGGTGTGATGTTCAATATGACAGAGACATTCATGCCGAGAATGGTTTTCATTGATGAGGTTCAATTCCTGACTGCCAAACAGATCGAGGAACTATCTGCGATTGTTGACAAGCTTGGCGTAACTGTACAGGCATATGGGTTAATGACAGACTTCAAACGCGAACTATTTGAAGGTAGTAAAAGGCTTGTAGAACTAGCTGACGTTGTAGAGCGTATTCGATCTGAATGCACTGAATGTTCTAATGAAGGGCTAATGAATGCTCGATTCATAGACGGTGTGTTGCAATCAGAGGGGCAGACGGTAATGATTGGTGCAGAGCAAACATATAAGGTTCTTTGTCGGAGTTGTTATGCGAAATCAATAGAAAGGCTAACCGTCTAAGGAGAGATAAAGTGTCTCTCCTTTTCTTATTAAAACATTGACAAGGAGCCGAAGAAAGTACTATAATAAATGTATACAAAATGAAAGGAAGAACAACATGGGAATCAGCAATATGGCAAGAGACTTGAAGGGACATGCTGGCGTTCTGATCGAACAGTGGGCAGATGGAAAGTTCTATATTGTGAAGAACCGATATAGCGGATATTCATCCATAAATCAAGAGAAGATATCGCCAATTCACCCAAACGAAGTCATCAAAATGCTAACTAATTACAATGATGTTGTTGTTGTGAATTACAAGTCGATTAAAGGCTACAACCACAGACCTATTTCAGCGGAAATGGCAGAGCCGCTATGGTTGCAGCTTGAAGATTTTGATGAGGACGATTGGGGTCTTTAATTAAATTTAGGTCAGGAGTGAAGTTAATATGTTCTTAGAGATGCTTATTGAGTTTCTTATTGGATTCCTTATGTATGTAGCAATTACAGTTGTTTGGCAGATCACAGAAAAGCTAATCTATGGAAAAACATCACCTAGATTAATAGATGATGTGGTCGCTGTCATTTTGTCAATCTCGTTGTACCATAACTTTTTCTAAAGGAGAATGGTTTTCTTGTTACTTTAAATTTGAGACTAAATGAAACAAATCTTCAATTTAGATAGGAGAAATGAGGTGGGATATTAATGGCAAATACCATTAAATTAACTGGTGTTGTCAAGAGTGATGAAGAGGGTGTTAGTAAGCGTGGCTACAAAATTGTTAAGTTATTTGAGACAAACGAGGAAGCGGTGCTATTTCTCAACGAAAAACAAGCAGAGGTTGATGAAACTAATAAAAGTAGATTTTCATTGAAGAATTTTGCAATGACTATACTTTCAGTCTCAATAAAATAAGGGTTCCATTTAGAAATTAGGAGGGAAGCAGATGACAGAAGAACAGCGGAGCGAATTTGTTAAGGCGCTTGAAAACAGACAAATTTTCAACGACTATCATAAAAGACATTTAGTGCGTTTGTTGTGGGAGGAAAATCAAGAACTTCGCAAAAAGTTAGAACAACATGGGGAGGGGTGAAATAAGTGAGCGCCCACAAAGATGTTTGTGATCTATTCAACGAAGTGCTTGAAGAACTCAAGAAAGAATATGCGGCATATAACTTTGAGCGCGGAATCTGCAACGTAAACAAGGATGGAATTACAGAAAGAGAAAGACTGCATCTGCATAATTATAGAGAGAAGCTTAGTCAAATTTATATTCCATGATGGAGGAATTGGATGCATATACAAGAACGCATTGCTAAGATTATCGAAGCTGTCCGAAAAGAAATAAAAAGTAATGAGACAATGGCTGATTATGAAATGAGAGGTTCTAGCAGATACAAACACCGCGCAGAACTTTTATTCAATCAGATAAAGTTTTTTGAGTATGGTAGAGAGGGTGTTGTTCCTCCTGAATGGAATCACGAATATGGTCATTTGCTAGATGATGAATGGACTGAATACCAACGTCTAAAAGAGAAATTCAATGGTAAGTAGTTAATGACCAGATTCATGAAAAATGATGAAAGTCTTGGTGCAGTTCATCTTTACACCTCTCTGGATGATCGAATACTTCGGGTTCGAAGACAAAAGAGAAATAAGCTTGAACATCAATGTGAATATTGCAAGTCAGTTATTGAAGCAGGGAATGGATCATATTACATTACAGGCATGAGTGCTGGAAGGTTTTACAACTTTCATACTTGTCTGAATTGCTATGAAGAATAGAACAAAAACATTTGGAGGTAATAAGATGAAGCCAAACGATATTGTTTATGTTTTGTATCAGGATATGTGGGGTGGGTACAGAGACTATTACACAGATCATGCAACAGAAGCAGAAGCACGTAAGGCACAACGAAAACATCCGAACAACGTATCTCTCATTATCATGACCAAGGAAGAGTATGACAATTTAGAGGATTTCTAAGGAGCGGAAGAAAGTATTGATATGTAGAGGTGAAAAAATGAAATGTTCGTAAAATTAACTCATGATTATTCAGGCGAGATGATGTATGTCAAAGCGGACACAATCCATACGATCAGGGTTAAGGAAGATGGAAGAACACTGATTGTTGGTGAGCGAGGAATGTATGTAAGAGAAGATGCTGATCTTGTCAGAGACATGGTTGAAGCAATTGTGTCTAATGCAATAAACATTCAAGTTGAAAGGACGATGGAAAGTGTTCAAGAAAAAGGGTAAGGATGCTAGTCAGAATGCAGGAGCTAATGTCGATAATAATAAGTATGAATTTATTGCCAAGGTTCAATATAGCAACGAAACGAGTTTTACAAAAACGATAGAGTTACATTTAAAATATAGATTGTTAAATAGTAACTCTTCTTATAAATCGAAAAGATTTGTGATCGTTTCCGAGTTTACTGATACAGAAGAGCAGTTTGTCAAGAGGGGTAATGAATTTATGGATAACTTTAAGGATAGAGTTATTGAGTATGCCAAGAGAATTATTTTGTCGAACAGGAAAGAAATACAGAGCAAGGAAGACAAAAAATATCTATTAAAAAGAATTGCTTCGATGAATGAATATGAATTTGTGATTGAAGTTGACTAAGGAGAATGAAAAATGAAGCTGAAACTCACAGAAGAACAAAGAAAATCAATCTTGCTTGAAAAAGACATTGAAGGCTTTGACTATGAAAGTGTAGAGCAATCTGATTGGGAAGACCAAGGCAAGTTCCAATCTTGCGAAGTGATCTTTAAGCATGAAGGAAAATATTATGCATTCTACGCATATCGTCATGGAAGCTATTGGTCTAGCTATGAGATTGATTTTTATGACGACGATGTTACAGAGGTTACAAAGGAAGCTTACACTTCATATCGTTGGGTTCAGGTTAAAGCGGAAGAGAATCCTCCTGAATCAGTCTCTTGCTATTCAGAAGAATAACTAAGGTGCTAAAGAAAGTACAAGGAGTGATAATATGGTTAAGGAACAGAATTATTCACAGTGTTATGGTCGATGTGAGCGACTTGCAGAATTGCATCGTGATTATTTAGTACCTCGCGAAGAGTATGACAAGATGATGGAGCAAATGCAGTCGCCAACAACATTGACTACAACAGTCAATATCACAATCAATAATGATGTTAATAGCGATCCTGATGCAATAGCAAAACAAATAGTGAATGCCATTCACGAAAGGGTTAGACGAGGTGGTTCTATTGTCTAAAAGAAAATCAACAAAAGGCACACAGCTAACAGATGATCAGATCGAGTTGATTCGCGTGAAACCAGAAGATACAGCCAAGCGATTGGCTAGTCTTCCTTACACAATCACACCTCGACCTGACGAGAAGCCACCAAAAGGCAAGTTGTGGTGTCCATACGATGCTTCTTGGCAGAAGTTCATAACGAATCATCCTAAAGTTCCGCTGTCATCGTATCCAAGGTGTGAATGCTGTGGCATATCGACTGAGGATTATTACATCAAGACTGAGAACAAACTTTGGGGCGACAAAATCAAAGAAAGATAAAAGTGAGGAATGAACATGAAGGGTTGCACAATCTGTAACGTAAGGAATCGGGCTTTCTACGTTTCCTCTAAAGGTGTGTACATGTGTCCAAAACATAGAACGATGTTTCTTGACGAGAAGTTGGAAGAAGCATTGCAATTCAAGAAGAATAAATTCACTCCTATTGACAAGTGGACTGCCGAAATGTCTGTCTACAACAAAAGGTATGAGGAAAAGTCATACAAGGTACTCGTTGATATCGAAGACATTCCTTTATTACAGGAAGTTCGATGGAGACAGTATGCTGATGGCTTTGTAGTAACCACTGTCAATAGGAATGGTCAATATCTGACTGTGAATATGATTGACTTCCTTATGTATATGACGATGGGGATTGAATCACCTACATATCATGGGAATCAGAAAAAACTTGATTGTCGGAAAGTCAATATCCGCGTCAAGAAAGACAGGAGAACTGACAAGTCCTCAATCAAGAACCTCATATATTAGGAGATGATTGAATGGGCTATTGCACTAGCTATGAGTTGAGTATTGTAGGTGGTCATTACGATTTACTGGAGAGCATTATTGATTCTGATAAAGAGATGTTCTATGGTTTGGAGCCAGACGGAAGTACTTACGATTCTGTTAAGTGGTATGACCATGAACAGGACATGAAATATATCTCAAAGTTATACTCCAACCATATTTTTAAGTTGTGTGGCGAAGGCGAAGATAACAGCGACATTTGGGTCAAATACTTCAAGGATGGAAAGATGCAGGTGTGTCGAGCGAAGATAACCTTCGATGAATATGACGAAAAAAAATTGGTTTAGGGGGCGATTGATATGGGGGTAGACTTTTACACTTGTAATAACTGTAGAGATACATTTCCTGATTGTGGAGACTTCACAGGCTGCGAATGCGGAAAACACTGGTGTTGCGATGAATGTGCTGAATCACAGGGATATAGATGGGAAGAGGATGGCTATCTTCCAAAGGGTGCTAATTATGAACAAACCACGAGCTGTAGTTATTGTAGAAATGAAAATTATCCAGACGAAGATTTGCTGGAGTTTGCATTGCATAAACTGCGACTTACGAGAGATGAACTTATCGTAGAGTATACGAGGTTCGCTGACTATCCACATCAAGAAGAAGGTGCTTAATATTGTGTCAGACTTGCGGCAATGCATTATTAGTCCACGCGACACCAAAGGATTATGATGGATTTGTCAACCTTCATCTTCACACAGCTTACTCTTTGCTTGATGGCATGAGTAAGCCAGAAGATGTAATTAAAAAGGTGGCAAGCCTAAAACAGACTTCTGTAGCAGTAACAGAACATGGCAATGTGTTCTCTGCTGTGAAAGTTCACAAACTGGCGAAAGAAGCCAATATAAAGCACATCTATGGTGCTGAGTTCTATGTCACTGACGACAGGTTCGCTCAGGATAAGACAAAGAAGTACTTCCATATAACTGTTCTTGCAAAGAATGAGCAGGGGAGACGAAATATTAATAAACTTGCTTCACTTGGTTATCTTGAAGGGTTCTATTTCAAACCACGTATCGACCATAGCCTTCTTAAACAATACAGTGAAGGGCTTATTGTTATGTCGGGCTGTATGGCTAGTGAAGTTCAGCAAGCACTAGCAGGAGGTAAAATTGGTGATGGTGATATTGAAATCACTGATGCGAATATCCAAAATGCTAAAGAGATTATATGCATGTATAGAAAGATATTCGGTAATGATTATTATCTTGAAGTTCAGGCTCACAGGGACAGTAGGCAGCAACAACTCAATCGGGCAATCGTTGACATTGCTCTGGAATTGGGCATTGAGTATGTGGCTACAACGGACTCACACTTCGTAGACGAAGAAGACTTTGAATTGCATGGTATCTTCATTCAGATCGGAACTAATCGTGAGACAGGAGAGACTTATCAAGACACTCACATCATGGGCGCTGATGAGGTAACTGTTAAGCTGCTTGGGTCTATGACTAATGACGAAGCGGAGTTGGCAGTAAGAACTTCATTGCTGATCGCTGACAAATGTAATGTTAGTCTACCACTGTCTGAGCCTATCATTCCTCACGTTGATATTCCAGAAGGCTTCCCCGATGAGATGAGTTACCTGAAAGAACTTATCAATAAAGGCTGGAAGCGAAGAGAAATCAAGAAAAGAAAGAATGTTCAAGAGTACAAAGGGCGCTTAAACTATGAGTTCAATTCCATTACCAAGATGGGATTTGAAGGATACTTTCTCCTTGTAGAAAGCTACGTAAACTCTGTTAAGCGTAGAGGTATTGCGCGTGGTTCTTCTGGCGGCAGCTTGATTGCTTACTTGTTAGGGATCACTGAGATTGACCCTATTCCATATGGTCTGTACTTCGAACGTTTCATAGACGTGGGCGCACTTGATCTTTTAGCAGATGGGACGATTACTCGTAAAGAGTTAAAAATCCCTGACGTTGATTCTGACTTTGGAGCGACAGATCGTGATAAGGTTGTTGATTTCATCACCAAGCGATATGGAGAAGAGAAGTTCGCTGCTATCGGACAATTCGGATATATTTGGGATAAATCTGCTGTTAAAGACGTTGGTCGAGTACTTAACATTCCTTACACTGTAACAAATACAATGACTCAACAGATGGGTGATTTGACGATCACTTACATGAGAGAAGCAGGATTATTTCCTCATTGGTTTGAAGAGTATCCCAAACTGTTTGAATATGCTGAGAAAATTGCAGGACTGCCCAAAAGCTTTGGTGTCCATCCATGCGGCAAGATCATTTCGATTCAGGATGTTGACTACTACACAGCTATTGCATCTAATGATGGAACAATTGTCTTTCAGGGCGATATGGATGACACTGATGATCTTGGCTTGGTAAAGGTTGACCTTCTTGGGTTGAAGTCGATTGACGTTATCTATGACACATTAGAGATGATCGGCAAAGACTACGATTACATTAATCCTGATAAACTAGACTTTGCTGATGAAAACATCCTCAAGCTATTCAGAGAGGGAAGAACAGATGGAGTGTTCCAATTTGAGTCCATTGGTATGAAGGAAACACTTCGACAAGTACTTCCTGATGGAATCTCTGACTTGGGTGTGTGTAATGCGTTGTTCAGACCAGCATCTATGAAGCATATTGAACATTATGCGAAGCGCAAGAAGGGTGCTGAAAAGTTCAAGTATCTTCATCCTGACCTTGAAGATGTTCTCAACCCAACCTATGGTATTTTGGTCTTCCAAGAGCAGTTGATCGAAATTGGAAGAATCGCCAAGATGAGAAACCCTGACGAAATTCGTCAAGCAACAGCCAAGAAGAAAATCGAGAAGATGAAAAAGGTTCGTAAAGAACTGTTTGCTGGTCTTAAAGCAAGAGGATGGACAACTGAGCAACTTGAAACTCTATGGGAAATCATGATTGATTTTGCATCCTACTCCTTTAACAAATCTCATGCGTTGGCTTATGCGATCATCGCTTGGCAAATGGCAAAGCTGAAACACTACCATCCAGTAGAGTTCATGACAGCCTTGCTTAACAGTAAAATTGGTAAGATAGAAGAATTGTCTCACTATCTTAGTGAATGTAAGCGAATGGGCATTAAAGTGAATGTTCCAGATATCAATGAGAGCCAAAGAAAGTTCACAGCAAAAAAAGGTGAGATTGTTTTTGGACTTACAGCTATTCGTGCAATAGGCGATCCTACTGTTGACTTGATAGAAGAGTTACGAGTAAATTTCAGAAAAATTAACAAAAGAAACTTTGAATCATTCAAAGAGTTCTATGACTTCAACCGCGAGTTGCCTTTAGTTGAAATGATGCCATCTGACGCAATCATTAACCTTATCAAGTCTGGTGCGTTTGGTGATAACAAGAACGAAATGCTGACTCAATATGCTGAAACCTTGTACATTTCATTGAAGTGGATTCCGAAGAAGGGCGTACCTTCCAAGAAAGACTTCGACACCAAAGGATATAAGATCAGTGAAGAACACTTTGCTGACAAAGCTATCAGATGTGAAATCTTTAATGCACTCAAGCTGGCAGAACACATCGAAAAAGATAAAGCGAGAAGACAGAAGCACATTGACACCTTCTTCGATAAGTATGTAGGCGATCCTGAGTGTTATGAGTTCGATACGATGGGTGCTTATCTTACAATCAGCCCATTTGACAAATACATCAAGTCAATCAAAGACTTCTACACTTATGAAGATGGAACTGACAAGGTTCTGGTTGTTGGAACAATTGTGAGCAAAGACGTTAAGAAATCTGGTAGAGGTGGACAATATGCCAAGCTGAAAGTCCTTACTCCACATGGAGTTGTTAACGCCAAAGCTTACTCCAACCAATACAGTGAGTTCAAGCACATGCTTGATAAAGGCACATCTGTTGTCATTCTGGCGAAGCGTAGCAAAGACGAAGCGATTGTTTCTAAGATGAAGACATTTGATGAATGGACGATCATCATCGAAAGAAAGATGGCGAAGAAAATTCAAGATAAAACTAAAGGGGTTGCTGTTAAATGAAGGTACTTACAGAAGTGCAATCGAAGGCTCTGTTTCTAAGTTTGTTGATCGAACTATTCGAAAGAGGACTTGGGATTCCAATCCTGACAGAAGAAGAGATGGAAAAACTGCTGTTGAAGATTGATGAGGTAAACGAAGGTCAATCTCAAACCGAAACGTCAGAGCGGACATTAGGCACCATTAAACTTTTGCTTATTGAGTTGGGGATTCACGATGAGCAAAAAATACTCCATTAAAGCTAACGAAAGACTGTTCGAGGATTGGATGAGGGTTTCAGCAAGCCCTCATTCCAAACTTGGATTACATGGTGCTTGGATTGTCCAGAACGACATGGAACTGACTGGACAAGAATTGAACGACTGGTATAAGGAAACTGGTCGCCTAATAGAAACGACAGAAGAACACTTTGAACAAGTGATAAGCGACATGAAAGCACTTCGCGAACGATCTGTGAAATACATTAAACAATTAAATAAATAATTAGGAGATGATTTGATGCATCATTATTTTATCTACTACAAAGGTAAAAAGAATGGAGAAGTTTTTGATGGTATGGCTGGATTTGATTTGGAATATCCTATCGCTACCTTTGGCGACATTCAAGCTATCTCAGAAAAGATAACCGAAGAGACTGACACTGACAATGTTATTATTTCTAATTTTATCAAATTGTAATGGAGATGATTTTAATGAACGAAATCAAACGAGGGCAAATGGTAAAAGTGGTTGACACAGGAGAGACTTACAGCACTTACACAGATATGTTTAATCATATGAGAGCAAAACTCGGATTTGCAGACTTCACACATGCGCGTGGACTCCAACCAGAAAAAGATAAAGTATATATGGTGCTTGCTGTCGAAAAACACTTTAATAATAACGATTCAGTGGCATTGATTCACAATGACAACCAAAAAGGCTACCTGATTTCAATTGATGGACTTGAATTAATTTAAGCTTTACCTCCTAGTACTTTCTTGGCTTCTACACTCCTACACGCCAAATGAAATTACTAGGAGTGGTTATAAATGGAACTTAATCTTACTTTGCCTGTACCAACATCAATCAATAAATTATACATTAACGAGTATCAGTATGACGCAAGGATAAAACAGCGTGTGCCAACTGGACGAAGAATCCTCTCTAAAGATGGTCGAAAAGTGAAAGCACAAATTCAAGGTCGTGCAAGGATACAGTTGCTTGACCAGCCTGATTGGGATTATGAATGGACAAAGGAAAACTTTGTTTATCAGGATGCAGTCATTTATTTCGCAAGACGCGGTAGTGATGACAATAATATCTACAAACTTCTGAACGATTCTCTTGAAGGTATTGTGTATGACAATGACTCTAGGGTTTTAGTTCGGACTCAGCACATTGTATATGACTCTAGTAATCCTCGTATCGAGGTTTCCATTAAACCCGTTGACTTTGTTGGCATCTTCAAAGACAAAGACGTTTACAAAGAGTTCTCTGCTAAATGTACTGGATGTTCCAGATATCGCAACGGGTCTTGTTCGATCTTAAAGGATTCGGTTGCAGGAACCGTCAGAGAGGAAATCGGAAGCATTAATAGTCCGATATGTACAAGCTTCAAAGCCAAAAAGTAGACTGCCGCCTATGGCAGTCTTTTTATTTATATAAGATTATTGACGAGGAAAATTCTGGAGTTTATACTATAGCTAGTAACCATTGTTACTATAGTAATACATGTTACTATAGTAACATGAGAAGGTGGTATGTGTTATGGCTAGAAGAAAAACTTTCCCGTTAAAATTTGAAGATAATTTTTCAGAGAAGATTAACTGGTTTGTATTCCACATGAAATCAGAATCAAAACAACAATACATTATTGATGCAATACGAGATAAGATGGAAAAAGATGAGATTGCCCTTAGAAAAAAGGGGATAATTTATGATGAAACATTGGGAATATGAAAAGTTATTCAACGATGATGTTCGTGAAAAGAAGCGTGTAGCTAACAACATTCACAAAAGAGTTGCCACTAGAAAAGGTGGTAAAAATTCACCTTTGCGGACTCCATATTATTTCATGTCCAACAAAGATAAAAAGACTTTAAATGGAAAGGTGACGACGATCAAATTGAAAGAAGTAATGAGTAATGCTGAATTTAAAAAATTAGATGATGAGACTCAAAAGTTATTGCTGACTGAGTGGAGAGATAATTTTCAAATGAAAGAAATAGTTGAAAAGATGGGGGTTTCTCCTGAGACATTCTATTCCCATATGAGAAGGCTTGACATTCCAAGAACAATGCGGTCTAAACCCACATTTAGTGGAGATAAACCATTCAAGGTCAATGACTATTATACGTTGACCTACAATGAATTTAAAAAAATGAAGAAGAAGCATAAAGTTGATGTAGCCAAGATTATCTTTGATAAATATACTACAGCGGAAATCGTTGAAAAATGGGGAGTTACCGAAAAAGCAGTATGCAGTTTAAGGTGGAGGTTACTTGGGAATATCAATGACAATGAACAAAAAAATGATACGATTAACGAAGGAACGCTGAATGAGAATCTATCTAACGATACAAGGTTGATTGTCGAAGTTGCTCCAGAAAAAAATGAGATTGTTAGCACACATGATTCTGGATCAACCAATGAAATTTTAGAGGATTTCTTTTTCACTTTTAACAAAAGAGGTGGAGACAGAAAAGCAATAATACGAAAATTAAAATATCTTATAGAAGAGATGGAAGAAACAAATGAAAGCACTGTTTTTGATATCCATGTTACAGTGAGAGGAATAGATAAAAAATGAAGTTAAATAAAAAGTTCTTTGAATCTACATTTGACAGCACAAAGAGAATGTTTGAGAGTAAAATGATGAAGATTCCACATGAGGTAATCATCAAGTTTCAATCGAAAGAAGATTACCTTGTCGCAGTCAAAGAAAATCCTCTTATTCAAACTCAAATCAATCTTGGATTTTACAAGGATATCGAGAAAGAATATGTTGGCTTCGCTGTGGTTTATGCCAATGATAAATTAGAGTTACGCACTATCATGGGGTTGCCTTACGCGATAACTATCTGTGATGAGATTGCAAAAGATGTGTTGAAGCCTTTTACTTCAACAGAAATAAAGGCGTATTTAACCCATGTATATCTTCACGAATTGACCCATATTTTCGATAATAAACTAAAGGAAACTTTTCCAGATATGTGGCAAGAAAATCTTTCCAAGACCAATCAAAATGTGCCAATGGCTAATGAATTGTTTGCAGAGAGTATTCCACCAATCGTTATGGGTGAGAAAGACATTTCCATTTATAAAAGCGTTGAAAAGAAACTCTGGTCTAAAGTTATTCTTAGGGCAGAACAAGCAAAAAGACAGAGGAGATTATAATGGACGATATAGAATTATGTGAGATTAAAGTTGGAGAAAGGTTTCCTCTTTTTGCTAACAGCATAGAAAAACTTAAAGGAATTGACGGAGCAAAATTTGAAGCAACCGATTTCAATCAAGGTTATTTCTTCTGCATACATTTAACTGACATTAGCTTTATGGATAAACAATCGTTCCGAAACGACAAGATCGCGGTCAAAGTGTTACAAGGTGATGGTGGAATGATTCTTCCGATGATCATGTTTGGGAAGTCTATGATATTTGAAATGAAATTTGATCCAACTCTATATGATGATGAAAGAGTTTTTCAGCTTGCGGAAGGGTACAATATTCTTACGATATTCCTAATCGAGAGTAATAATGGGGTCGTCAAGGCAATCCGTCAATGCAACTTACCTTTAAAAATGGTTCAAATTTGCAAAGAAGCTTGGGGTAGAGCAATGCTTGACTTAGACTTCTCAAGCAAATTTCAAGCATGGACAACACGTTTGAACAATTATTCTTTACAAACCTTATGGGACAGAGCGACTAAGGTTGGCTCCATGGGGGAGACATATGATCTAAACGAAATAAAAACACCAAACGCCTATAGACCACAAGGAGACATAGAATGAAGAAGGCGATTATAATTTTAACGCTATTATCATTATCACTTACAGCCTGTGCATCGGCGGAAAAAGAGAAAAAAGAAGAAGAGCTTCAAAAATCATATGAGCAAATGCAAGAAGAATCACGAATTAAGAATCAACAGAAAAAGGAGTCAAGCGAATATCTATTTGGATTTTTGCAAATTGACGACTTCACTATTGACAATTCAGGAAGTAAACCCAAAGCTAAAGCAAGATTGACTAACAATTATAGTGGAACATTAGTTGGTCATATCGGTTTGGTTGTTTATGATAAGGATATGAACATCCTTGACACTCAATATGTCGCTTTGCCAAGCGTTGGAGTTAAATATGATGAATCCTTCTTAGTCGATGAATATATTCAAAAAGAAGACTACTACACACTAAAGTTTGCTGATGCAGATATGCTTCGTTTGAAGTAGTATAAAAGATTATTATTTCGTTTTCGAGAGAAGAGATATGAATGAGCAATAAGATACTTTCATGTAATTTAAAGAATATTTTACGAGAAAAGGGTTTAGATCAGAAAGATCTATCTCAAATGACTGGAGTCAGAGAAGCTACAATTTCTGAAATGGTCAGAAATAAAAACAAGATGTTTTCTCGACAAGTCCTTGAAAAAATAATGAATGCCTTGGACATAGACGATATTGGAAAACTGCTAGAGATTAAATGATTGAAAATGACGTTTTGAACATGATATACTAAAAAAGAGCAGGGATGCGCAAACATCCCCACTCTTTTACAACAGCCGCCTTGAAGAGCGGTCAGCAGTAGGCTTGGTTCAGAAATAGACCGTTACCTTTGGATGAGGCGGTCAGCCGTGTTCTGGTTCAACGAAATAGACCGTTTACCTTTGCACAGGGCGGTCTATTTCTTTTTGTTTTTTTGTAAAAACTTGTCACCAAATATACTTAACTAAGTAATTGACCGCTGCCTAAATATGTTATAGTATGGTTAAAAATGTAATCAGGAGGTAAAGCTACATGTTCAAATCAGCAATTTTGGAATCAGTAAGCGACATAAACCTTTTGACAGACATATTAAAAGAAGAGTTTTCTAACGAAAACTGGGAATCTATGGTGCATATTGCGGACAAGCTTTATACGTCGATTAAAGGATTGTACGAAGAAAACCAACTTCGGCAAGCAAAAGAACAGCCGAGAGTTGATACTGGAAGACTTAAAAGAAGTGTCGCTTTCTATTTCGGGTTTTCGATGGTAATGAAAGGTATTGCATTACAGAAGATGGGTGATTACGAAGGAACCCGTGACTGCATTGAAAAATACTCTGAGTTGGGATGGATGTACGGGTTGGGCGAGGAAGGTCAAGCTGATGTGGCTCATTTCAAGATGCTTGCACGAGCAAATACATACGTCCTTGACTTACTAGAGGGAAAAATGGATGTGCTCCCTGAGTACGTTCAATTCATACACAATGCCGAGGAAGTAGAGTTGCTGCCGGGAATTATAACAATTCTGGAATCAGCTATAAAAAATAATCATAATGTTGATTGGGCATTAGAAGAATTTGAAATTCAGCTAAACGCTCTGGACGGAGAGTACGAAGAGGAAGCCAATATACGTTATTATATAGACCATCTATATCTTATGGCACTATATAACTTTAAAAATGGGAGATATTTCAATGCACTAAACATTACACTTAATGGTTTGCGAATGTCTGATAAACTTAAAGATGATACAGGGTATAAAAAAATCAATGCATTATTTGTTACATTTAGTACCCATGCAACTAAAGAGCAGCTAAATGAATATAATGCATTGAACAAAACTATCCTTGAAAGGGTGTTAAAAGATGAAAAAGGCATTAGGTTTGATGGTAGTAGCTTTGTTTCTGTTCGGTAGCGTGAGCGGTATCGGAGGGTTCGCCCCGAACAATCATGGAGCGAATAGCTTCCAACTCCAACCTTATAATCATGGAGCGAATAGCTAATTTCAATCATCTCTTGAAGCCCCTTCATAGTGGAAGGGGTTTTTATTTTGGTAAAATAGTTCCAAAGAATCATTTTCCAAAATTCTTATATTTTTATACAGACATTTCCTTTTATTGTGGTATAATGGCTAAGTATTCCACATATTATAGAAAAGGAAGTGCTCGTTGAAAATGAAGAAAACAGCAATTATCCTTACTGGTGTCTTAGCTCTTATGGCAGTAGCTCCGATGGCTGCTTCTGCCCAAACAACAAGCATTGAACCCACTACTGAACAGACTACCTCTAAAACACAACAACAGCAAGTCGAAATTAACTCTCCGTCAGATTACATTAAATGGCTTAAAGGTCAAGATGGTGCCGAGGAAACTTTAGAACAATTTTCCAAGTTGTCTGAATCTGATCAAGATAAGTTCATTAAGTATTTGAACGATGTGGATGTACAAAAGCAAGTTGTAAAAGCGTTCGGTAGCGAGAAGGACGTTTCACTTTTTGGTGGAGATATTGTAGTAAGCCATAAAGAGGACGCTCCGTCCAAAGATACTTCATCTAAAGTCACTCCGCAGGCAATGAATTATACGGTTTCTGATAGTTCCAAAGGAACGTTTTTAGGTATAACCGTAAGTGAACTTCGGTCTACTGTTACCTACAGAGTAAGCGGTACTCCAGGCAACCAACAGATTGAGGTGCTTAGTGGAGGTGGTATGGTCGTACGCAATTACAACCCTATTATCGGCATTACAGTAAACCAAGAAAGACCTTACACATCAGCAGATCGCCAGTATGCTTACCAAGTCAACTACTTTGCACATGACTTTAAAGGTACATGGGGATTGACTTACGGAACAGTTAAACACACTTTGTCAGGTGATACACAAGGAAGAGAGGTAAGACTTATCTCTGAAACGCTCTAATGCTACACTGACAACAGGGGGGGTGCTGGATTGAATAAGAAAAAAGTATGGAAGATTGTGGGATTTTCTGTTTTGGGTATTGTTGTGATTTATCTTTTTCTGGTCGTTGTAGGGATCTCGCAATTTGTCACCAATGTAAAACCTTGACTTTATATAGTTGCAGTAAAAAAAACAACAAAGCAAAAGGATTGCCTGAGCTTCATACTAGGCAATCCTTTTGCCATTATTCAGCAGGAGGATTTTAACTGTGAAAAGCACTGGAATGACTCGCCCATTAGACAACCTTGGAAGAATAGTAATTCCAAAAGAAATGAGAGAAACGATGGGGATTGACATCGGTGATCCATTAGAAATATTTGTAGACAAAGATTCTGGAATGCTGGCTTTTAGACAATATATTGGAGTCGCCTGTAAAACTTGTGGTTCGATTGATAGATTATTATATTTTAAAGATAGTTTTATTTGCTCTGATTGTGCATACGATTTGAAGGAAGGTAAAATTTCTCCAAAAATATCAAATGACAAAATATCTAAAGTTGAAAAACCGAAGAGACGCATTTATCAGAAGCCTGAAATAATGCTTAAAAAACTCAACGATTTAATGCTGGAACACCCATCGTATACGCAAAAGCAATACGCAGAAATATTGGGTGTATCTCAATGTCGTGTAAGTCAACTAAAAGGTAAATTAAGAGAGCAATAATAATAAAAGACTAACTATCCTTGTAGTTAGTCTTTTATTATTATTTTATAAATTCTTTTTTAGAATATCTTCAAACGAATTGTAGCTTTTTCTTCCGATACTTTTAATCATAAAATCCTCGAAAAACTATCCTAAAGGTATCTAAAATACATATATGAAATGTATATGATTTTATTCCAAAAGATGGTACAATCAAGAAGGGTATTCTACTACTTGTTTCAGAACTACATAATAATTTTAACTATGCATCGTATTGTTAGTCTACGTTGAAAGGGTGGTTTATTGATGAAAATTGCACCCACGATTCGAGCAGAATTAGACAGATTTCTACAACAAGAAAGCTTAACATTATCGCAATTTGGACAAATCGCAGGGATGAATAGGGGAGCAGTAAGCGCTATTGTAACAGGGAATAAGCCTTTGTCTGTTAACCAGCTTGACTTAATTACTAAGGCTATGGGTTTGCCAGAGGGTCACTTTTACGACTTGTTCGCGGAAAATTACATCATAGATCACCCTCCAAATATGAAACGAATTGAGCCATTTTTGTTTCGCTGTGCAGAGTTGGACAAGTTAGATGCGATCCGTCGAGTGGTGGGAGCCATCATGGACAATCTAATGTATTCGCCCAAACTATTTGAAATTGCAGAAGGATTGTTGGCGCAGAAAAAGCTAGAAGCTGCATTGATACTCTATGAAGGGGTAGCCGAAGCGGAGAGATATCAACATTCTGAACGTTTAGCCATCTGTCAATATCGGATTTTCAAAATCCAAATTGGAGATGATCAAAACCGTAATCTTAGTGCAGCTACGATTTTTGAAGTTTTTGTTGAGCGCCTTAATGAAATAGACCAACTTGACGCATTGAAGGATTTAGCAAACGTATACAGGTCTTTACGTAAATGGGATAAGGTTGAGGAAATCGCTAAAAAAATGAGAGCTAAGGCGGAAATCCAATACACTTTGAAACATCAACAGAACAGTCGAGAACGTGATGAATCTACTAAAAGTCTAACTCGTCCCTTGTTTGTATACATCACCTATGCTGATCTATTGTGTGCTAGTGTCTGCGAAGCCAAAGGCGATTATCAACAAGCTCTACAATATACTTACGCCTACGCCAATTTAGATTGGGTCAAAGAGACTGACGAAGATACCCAATACTGGATCGATTTGTACAAAACTTGGGCAGAAGGTAATACTCACGTTAATAAGCTCCTGTCTGGAGATACCAGTGTGCTAACGGAGTATGTTGAATACATTGCTGTTTCAGCCAATAAAGCAGATAAAGAAATGGTCACCAAACTGTTAAATGTTTTGATGGCGGCTAATCGTTATAAGCTGGATGTAGATGACATACTTCGGCGCTTTGAAATTGATTCTTTTACTCAGCAGCAACAGCCGTCAACGGATATGTATACGAAACAAGTTATACCAGAGCAATCCGCACGTTTGAGTTATGAATTAGCTTATTACCATCTACATCGAGGTTCATACGATGATGGTTTTAAATACTTGATGTATTCGTTGGTAAGTTACCATATACTAAACAACGAGAGCTATTATATAAACTGTATAGGGCTGTTTGAGCATTTCCGTACTCATGCGGTTCCTGAGACATTGAGCGAGTTCTCAAAAATAATTGAAAAGGTGTGGTTAGATAATGTTGAAAAAGGTTGCTTTTCTGATCATCGCGACTAGCTTTTTGTTATTTGTCACTGTACCTGTTCAGTTGCATAGTCAGGTTATTCATCTTAACGATCAAATTGGAGGTTCTTAAACGTGTATTAAATTTCGCTAAATGTTGCTTGTTTCACTGAACAAAAATCGGACTTGACTCATTACTTACAACTATTGTATATTATATAAGTAGGGTTGCCAAACTTTTCGACGGGTCGGGTAATCCGATGACTAAAGAAAAAATGTAGAGGATTACCAAACTTTGGCGGGTGGGGTAGTCCTCTTTTATTATCTACATAGAAATAAGGAGTTGAACTGTTGTGAAAATGAGCGTACAGGACGTTCAATGGGTTGCTGGTCAACTAGAAAATATAGCTAACAGTATGACTGATTCCCTAAAGGCTAGACAAGATTTAGGTGAGCTTGTAGATGACCATCACATTCGTATTTGTCTAAAGCAAGCTTTAGAGTTGTCTAAAGAAGCTATTGAAAAACATTATTACCAGTCGAAAGAAGTTGAATAATCTGTTTGTTATAGGGTATAATAGTTACATCAATACAAAAGAAATTCCCGATAAAAGGATTACCTGAGCAATTAGGTAGTCCTTTTATTTTTCTCCCATAAACATATGCACAAAAGTCGTGTTTTGTACATATGTTTATATATGTAACTATAGACATATTAGATCAGACAAAATAAAACACGCCCTATCAAGGACGTGTCTGGTTAAGGGGAAAATTCTAAGGTGTACTAATATAATACCCATTTTTTCGTTACGTAAACATCAAAATGCTCCAGCGGCTTTGCCGCTTTCTCTTATATAGGAGAAAGTCATATCCTTTTTATTTATAAGTATCCCAAGTTGCGTGAAACGTGCATCCATGTCTTTGGATATAAGAAGGATTTCTTCTTCGCTCATTCTTTCAAGCAGAGCTTTTAAAAGCTTCCGATCAGAGGGTTCGCTGCTATCTTCGTTATATGGAAACAATCCATCCTCAAACACTGTGCTAGGAGTCAACGTTGAAAGTTGTTCCTTTGTAAGCCCAAGAAACGTACCTAACAGTAACGCTATGTCTTCTTGCTTTTCTAATTCGGTTATAAAATTAAAAAATTCAATTCTCTTCATTGGTTCGTTCATTTGGTATTCTCTCCTTTGAGCAATATACGAACGATTTATGTACTTCCGGAATTTGAATGTTCGGTTATATAGATTTTGGCCACCAGGAATGAGCTGATGATTGTTCGTGTTTAACGAGAAAAGTATTCATCGGCATCCGTGAGCTGAAATTCCTCTACAAGCTCCACATCACCATCTAATTTGAGTTCGATTTTTGCCATCACGTCTTGGCAATCACTAATAATCGCTTTAAGCAAATGATAAGATTCCTTGTATTTTTCACTCTTTGTCATTTCTTTTAATTTAGAAGATTGATCGTCTAAATTACCAATCATTTTTTCTAAAGTAGCATTCAAGTTAAGATCGTTTTTATACGCTTCTATAAATTTTCTTTTTGCTTCACCCATTCTCTTTTCACCTCTTTATATTTATATTAACAAAAGCCCTCCTATGGGATGGAAGGCTTTTGGGTGGAACTCTGAATATGGCAATTCAGCTTAATTATAAGTATGAGAAAGTGTAAAGTCAAACTTTATTCCGAACCCTTAACATAAAAATAAATCCATACCATCACTATATCTATCTTTGATTTCTTTTTCCTCTTTAAATTTCTCAAAATCCTCTTGTGTTTTTAAAGAAAACCTAGACAAATAATCACCTCATATAAAAAAATGGTCTGCCTTTCAAAAAGTCAGACCATTAACATTGGGTAATAATGTTGAATATGCACTATCCTTTATTTTAGCATAACCCCCTTCCTTAGTCAAAGGGTTTGGTGAACTTTACTTTTGTGAATTTTTCAAAGCCTGAAAATTTCATTATAGTTTTATTAATTCGGTTCTTGTTACTACTGTCTATGAATCATCATGCCATCATACCTAAACGAATAAAAGACGGTAGCAATTTTTGACCACATAAATAGCCGAAACTATATGGTGGATTCGCTACCGTCCTCTTGCTCAATATACCCTCCAAATAAGGTACAAAAGTATTATGTCCGCTCTGATCATTTTATATTCATTATTTAATCACTCTATAAACGACAAAATTGCACCCTCCCATTTAAGGGAAGGTGCTTAGTTTTACTTAGTGCTTTCTTTCTTGCCAAGAAGGTCAGCGACGATTTCGATGGTGAAGCTTACGATTTCTGCGACAGTCTTGGAATCGACCTTATCTTTAATACTCTGAGGGAGTTTATTATACAACCCATAGACAATCTCGCCTTCTTTACTCTGTAGAGTCCCTACCAACGAACCGATCACAACGTCATACACCTTGTTTGGCTGTTTGATGTAGAGGATAACAATAATAGCGATAATCAATAAAGCAACAATATATTCCATCTTGAATCATCTCCTTTATTTCATTTGTACAAGAATCTTTTGTAGCAGTTGAACGTAGTCACGCAAATCAGGCTTGCTCATCGTTTGAACAACCGAGAAAGAAACCGATTCGTCAATGCTTTCCAGCTTGACGATATCGGCATCTCCTGCTTGGTTGGATTCAATGCTGATGACATTACGTTTATCTGCGTCAATAGGAATCTGAACCTCTTTGATCACTTCCGAAAAATCAGAATATCGAACTACAACTTCCATTGACGATCACCCACCTTAATTAATCTTCTTCAAAAGCAGGAACAGCTTGGACACAAGACCTCTATCTGTGAGCCATTCATCACCTTTGTCTTCGAGAATGTCAAGCTGTTCACCCTGCTCAATTCCCTTGCCATCAACGATAAGGTTGGTTGTAGCGATACCCAAAGAAATAGGTTTAGCTTTCACTTCTACCCCTACTTCCACTTCAACCTTCTCTACGACCTCTGATTCCTGAACTGCCTTAGCGCGTGGTTTTCTTGTCTGTACTTTCTCCTGCATTTAAAGCCCTCCTTTTAGTTCTGTGTTCTGCTAACGATTGCGAATGTCAGTGTAGCCAATTCACCAGCAGTAAGTGTTCCTTTATTAACCTTGTCAATCCACGTTTGCGGACTGTTGATTACAGGCTCACCATCAACGATCACTTTGTTATACTTCTTGACTCCTTCGATGATTGTGGTTTTCTGCCATTGTGCCAGCTCCATAGGTTCATCATCTCCCTTGTCTGTCTTAGTATCAATATTGCTTTCAGTCTTAGTCTTAGCAGCGTCCAATACAGCATTAAGCTTTTTCAGTGTTGTTTGACCAGCAATACCATCAGCGGTTAAAGCATATTTTTTCTGGAAACTTGCTACAGCATCATAAGTAGCTTTTCCAAAATCACCATCAGCAGCAAGACTATAACCAACAGCATTAAGCTTCTGTTGTAGAGCAACAACATTGTTATTATTGTCTCCCATTTGAATTACACCACTTGAACTGGCTGAGTTGCTTGTGCCACTTGTTGAAGGAACAGATGTAGGTGGCATTGCTCCTGCTCTCAACTGTGCTGTAGTAAGACCAAATGTGAGCTGGAAGTGAGGAATATCTTTAATTGACTTAAAATCTCCACCCCATTCAAGACCCAACGATTTACCAATTGCACCAACTCGTTTCCATCTGCTGTCTATAGTCCAATTGATGGTTTTACCATCAGAATTATATACTGCAAAATCAAACGCCAGTCCAAAGTTGTGGTAGCTTGTACCACCCTTTGCATTTGTCACGATCTTGCCAGATGTTGTTCTTCCTTGGGCATACAATGCATTTTGCTCTGCAATTGTTCTTAGCCCTTGTGTAACTAAAATCCAAATACCTTCGGAGTAAGCTTTTTCAATTAATTGAATGGCTTTAGCTTTCAGTGTGGGGTTAATTGCATTCAATTTTGTCTCACTCTTTTTGAGTAATGACTGCAAGTCCATACACCATTACCTCCTTTTATTATAGTACTTTCTTTAGCTCCCTTAAAAGTTAATTACGGAAGCTTTGTGCCTGTGTCGTCCATACTTGATGAATCATCGTATGTAACGACACTCTTCTTCGTTGTGAATGTCTCTGCAACTTTGATGCCTGTGAATGCTCCTAGCTCGTAGGCAAGTAACATCAGCATATTGTCTGAAATATCACCAAAATTTACAGCCTGATACAGAGCAACCACCAATGTAATGAAGAAAGCTAGAATCAATGCCGATATTTTAGTTTCATCCATCGACAGACCATCCTTAATCCATTTCATAGGTCATCACACCTCTCTGCCTTTGAACGCTTGCAGTTCAGTACGCAAATCGTCAACCTTCACTTGCAGACGCTTGTTCTCCAACGTCAAATCAAGATTGATTTTATGAAGCTGTGTAACTTCTTCGCTCAAAGTCCTGATTTCTTCCCTTGCTTCGTCAAGGTCATTCTTATACCCATTAAGAGTATCCATCAAGCCTTGCCTAAACGCTTTCTCATCCTCGGATAATGACATTCTATCGTTCAGCGTTATATCTTTCTTGTTAGTGTTTTTTGTTGCCAAAAACGTACCAACAGATGCAACAATCGCTGTCAGTGCAGGAACGACGATTTGCATAACCTCTGGTGTCATCGGGAATCACACCCCTTTACTAGAAAATTAGTTTATCACTCCCTCTCTCTATATAAAGTGATGAGGGGTTATTCTGTTTGATGTATTGACAACGATTCTGTACAAACAAAAATAAGAGGAATGCCACATTGGACATTCCTCTTATTTGCCTTACAGTTGTACTTCTGTAGTACCAGTGAAGCTATCCGATTTCGCTTTCAAAGCTGTGATAGCAGTTTGTACTCGTTCAGAGATTGTGTCTGCGAATGCATTTGCAACAACTTGCGCTTTATCGCCATATTGCGCTTGCGTGAATACACGAACAATCGGAAAGTCCGTTGGAAGATACTTGAAGGAATCACCAATGGTTGCTTCTGGTGTGGTACCACCAGTAACCTTTAGTTCACCGCCGATGTTGATCTGAATCTTGCCATAATCATTAAAGAGTTCAGTTTCAACTTCCTGAATGTCGGCAACTGCGATACTCACCTCGTAGTTATTGTTCGCCAACTTCTTCTCGATAACCAATTTCATATGCACTACCTCGCTTCATTGTCAATTTAGGGTTCAATATAGAAAGTGTTTACTGGAGTCTATATTCCCCTATTTTTAGACCCTAGTAATTTACTGCATTTTCTCTCCTATACTTCTCAATAAAATCCAGATTCCATTTAGAAATTAATCCTCGAAATGAGGAAGGAACGAACCTGTAATGCTCACTATCTTTTGATCACTTTTCGATTGGAAAACCATACAATTATATCTCTTGTTTTCACCTCGAACACCACCAACATAACATTTTATAGGCACTCCCGAACTTTCAAGCTGACGATTAAACTCATCTACAAGGTCAGCCCTTCGTACTACGCCATTAAAACCATAAGTACCAGCAGGAATACCTACGGTGTATGTTGTACCATCTGCCACTTCGAACGTTAGTAAATTCATTGATGCAGGAATGTCTATACTATTTGTGATATCTCCATCTCCCCAAACACGATTATATGCATCAACATATTGAGTCATATGAACATCTCCTTCAATAATAATGATAGCCCTATAGCTTTTCGCCATAGGGCTTGTTTGTTAAATGATGAAGTAGTAAGCCCCCATCAATCCTCCAACACTCAGGTATGATCCAAGGTCACTTGCATCTCTTGCTCTTATATAGGCAAACGTCTCTATATCATCTTCTCCACTAATTCTAGGATACAGGAATCCATGGAGATTTTTCTTACTGACAGTAAGTGTGCCATCGACTTGAACCATGTATTTAACATCCATTGTCGATATCAACTCTGTTACACTTCTGACAAACATTGTTCCAGTCATGTATTCACGTTCTTTTACATACAGCGTTGCGTCTTTCTGCTCTACATTATGAATATCAAAGAAACCAAGAAGCTCATCCCTTGATACTCCAATCGTACTTTCTACATAACTGTAGTTTGGAACCTCAATAATCGCTTCCAGAGGTGATTCATTAATACCAATGATTCGCATTGTACCAACAAGCTCTTCTCTTGAAACAGCAAATGTAGCTTCACGATCTTCATTCAGATCATAGCGAACCATTAGCGTTGCTTCGAGACTAATATTAGGGTCAACCGTAAGTCTCGCTGCGAAGTCTGGTTTACTGATGCCTAGTTTAGATTGTTTGTCTTCGTTTCTATATCCATATACAGTCAGCGTTGCTGGTCTACTATCTTCATCACGAATGGTGATTTTCATAGTAGCGTGTTGATCTGGCTTAGACGCAATCAAGTTAGCCTTCACATCATAAGGAACTGGATACTCGGCTCTGTGAACATAGAGTGAAGCAGTAAATTGATCGTCGTTAGTGTAAGTACTATCTACAGTCAACCTACCATTTATATCAACATCTCCTCCACCAATGATGAACATTGTAGAGTTTATATCAGCTCTACCAGGACTGTAGATTTTGTTGGAGATGTACTTTATATCTATGAAAGGCTTCATTCTACCTTCTCTTGTGTAGAAGCTTGTTGCATACTTATTGTTCGATGCGATAATTAAACCAAAGTTGTCCGTTTGTTCATTACGCCATCTCATTACCAATTCCTTGATATCAAACTCAACATACCTTTCGACAGTATTGATGGTGTAGGAGCTAGTAATCAATTCAATTGGGCTTGGTCTGTTTGCATGTGTGATACCATACTCATACCAGATTTTGTCTGGAAGGTACAACGAAAGGTCAACGTCTTCTATGAAGTCACCTACATAGTACAATCTTAGGTTTGCTTTCTCTAGGAGTTGCAAGTCTTGAAGATAATCTTTGATGTTCCCAAACTTAATGAATGATTCCATGTACTCTTCACCATCAGTAGTTGAGGTTGATCTACCAACCATCATACGTTGAGAATCACCATAGTTAATCGTCATTAGGTCTGGTCTACTACGAGTTGTTGAATCTTCTGTGCTAAACGCTTCTTTTAATACTCTTGGAGGTGGTAGGATTTCAAATATACCAAACATCCTATTGTTAGGTCTGATTTCTAAATAAGAATCAAGGTATGTTGATCCTATAACTTCTAGGAAACTTTCAAATTGATCGTCGTTTCCACGATACTTGATATCCATTGTCGCCCTTAAATCTGACTCTTTTTGAGTCCTAACTGAAAGGTGAGAGACAAGAGGATTTTCATCTTTAATCTTGACAATCATGGTTGAATCCATGTCTTTGTCGTCCACTTGATACAGCTTAAAAACACCCTCCATTCTGTTAGAGGGTGTCCTTATCATTAAGGTGCTGTTTACATCATCATAGAACCAAATGTCGTTCATCTATCTCACTTCCGATCTCATTGTATTGAGACTAAATAACTCTGTCTGCATTTACCCGAATATCAAACTTGCCAGATGGTTCTTCATCTGCCGTAATTGTAGTTGCAATCCGCACAGCAAATCCCACTGAATCCCCTGTCGAAAGCACATCTGGATAAAAGAGTTCAGGAAGTGGAATAAATGGCGTTTGTTCTTTTGACAACTCGACAGTTACACCATTAAGTGGGGTGCCATTACGCATTGGCTGTATAGCCGTAAGCGATACGTTTTCCACATCGTAACCAATGTTATTTACCAATAGAACCTTATAATCAACTGTTGTTTGTCCTGCAATGATCTGACCGAAGTCTAGGTTCTTCAACACTTCGCCAAATGCTGTGGTGTAGAAGCTGCCCGACTCATCTGTAAACACCAATCCAGAGTGAGTTCCGATAAAAGTCATCGTCCAAGCGTCTACAAGACCCCAATAATCCTGAAACTCTACTTTTACTGTATTGTTTACACCAAAGTTAATCATCCTATCATCGACAACGATGTTAATGTCGTATGGAGAAGCAAGTAACTCCGTAAAATGACCAGTCGCAGGATAGTATGGGTTTCCATTAAGAAGCACACGATACTTAACCTTACCTTTATCTGCATCATCAAGAACACCTTTTAACTTGTTCCCTGCAAATGTAAGGTTGATCGTCGCTGTAGTGTTAAGAAGGTAAAATGCCAAATCGCTAAACTTTACATCGTTGGCATTAGCCATTGCTGTGTACTTCATAAATTCGATCTGAGAATCTTCGTCAAGGTTTTCTCTTTCGTCAATATAGTACGCAACTCTTGTTTCATCATTGATCGTTCTTTCCCACATGCTTGTTTTGATTCTATTCACCTGATCAGCAGTCATACCTAAAGATGTAATTGAATCTTTGTCATTGGTATCTATTTGTCTCCATTTATCTGCTATATATCCAAGCCATGAATTGCCTCCATCAAAAGAGAACATGTATCTTGTTTTCCCTGTAGTAGACCCATTCTCCACTCTTTGAGCGACAAATGATTTAATATCACCAAGAAATTCAATGTCTTCTTGATTGATGAGCAATTGCTGGAATGGCAATGCATTGACTTCAACAAATCGAGTCACACCACCATTTGAAGGAAGTTCATTAGTCCAAGTGACAACTTGAAAATCACTCTTGATCTCGTCTAGCGGACTGTAGTTTGCTATAATTTCCACATTAGGGTTAGTTATGTTTTCTTCCGTGTAATAGAGAACATCAACCTTGTCGCCCAATTCCTCGTATACTGACATTGGCTCGATATCTGTTGTGATAACTGAGTCTTTTGTAGTAACGCTGTCAGTGTACTCAATGACTGAAATGCTATTGGTTCCCCACTCACCCTCCAGCGAATAAGGCAAAGAGTCAAGTAGTAATTTAAAGTAATCTAAGTATGGGTCATCCGTAAAAAAACAAAAATCAACATCTCCTTGAAGTTGATTCCACGCAGATTCAGGAATTATAGATAGATCATCCATTCCGTTGTCAATATACTCTTGATCTGTAGGCTCTGATCCAGTAATAACTACATCAACAAAAACATTCCCATCATATTTAATATATTTATTATTATTGTAAATCAAATGCTTCCTTTCGTATTCTGGTGCCAACATCTCAATCTCAAAAATATATAGGTAATAATACATGCCATTGTTTTGAGTGATATTCAACCTATAATAACTATAGAAATTATCATTAGTAAAACTGTACTCCCTTTTCTGCGTGGTTCCCCATGCACCACCTATCCAATTGGTTTGATCTATCTGAGTGTCTAATACAGCCCAATTTGCACCATCATATGAACCCTCAAAAGTCCAATTCCTTGGAGCGCTAGTTCCATCCTCACCGCCAGCTACTATAGTATACTTTTTTATATTCTGAGCTTTTGCAAAAGCGTATTGAATTACCCCTTTGTTAGCTCCTCTGCCAGTTCTCCAAACAGTATTTGTTTTTCCATCAAACGCTTTCCAAGCTTCTACCGAAGTATCTTCCGAAGAAGATGCACTCGCCATTCCTGATGGAGTAGAGCTACTTGTCATATTAGGAATCATATTCTTCAAGTACACGCAAACAACCCCTTCCCTAATTTAGCTATTAATCAACTTTAGATGCTCTTTTGATTGGCATGTTCATAGTATTGATTCTCTTCTTAAATACTCTCCCTGAGCCAACCGAATCAGTGCTGGAAACCATGTATACCTTTTTAGTAGAGAACTCTGCATTTAATGATAAAATCGTTCCTACTTTTAATCCGTATTTTTCAAAATCTTCGGCTGTTGGATTCTTTGCTCCAAGAGAAAATAGTGTGGAATATGTCTCATACATTTCTAATTCTCCGATGCCACAGTATCTATTACCAGCGGTAGTAGATTCGAAATATATTCTGTAATGTGTGTATGGGTCTATATTATCAATGATAAATGTTTTTCTTTGACCTATAGCCCATCCTGTAACACCTAATTTCCTGTCGAGAACGACCCAATTAACTCCATCATTACTGGCTTCAAATCTAAAGTTTTTTGGAGTGTATTCCAAATCTGATGGATGTGGGTAAATTATATATTTTCCAATTATCTTTGGATATTCAAAAACATATCCAACCCACTGATTTGAAGTTTGGTTTGTAGCGCCCAACCACCCTGTAGATGCTGAATAGTCAAATGCTGCCCAACCGTAGTGAGGATACCCTTGATAGGCGTTGTAAATAACTTTTCCGCTAGGAGTTGTGTCACTTGTCATTTTCGGAACAACATTGAGATTAGGGTCTGAAAATGTAGCAGTAAAAATCTCTCCATTTTCATTCTTAATAAGAAATTTTCTGTCAGGAATATATTCAAACAACTGAAATTCGCTAATCGACAAATATTGTGAGTCTCCACTATTAGCAGTTATGTTCAACCTGAATGTTTTATAAGGCTTAGGTGTTGTTATTATAAATTCTTTCCCCACACTATTAGCCCAACCAGTAACATTAACTTGCGTGTCAAGAGTGTCCCATGTTGCCCCACCATCATTAGATGCTTGGAGTGTCCATGATTTAGGCGCTCTTACAAGGAAAGTGGCTTGAGGATAAATCACATACTTACCTACCGTAACTTCTTTTGCAAATGAGTATTCAATCCATCCAGTTGTTACTCCATTCGTTACCCACGATGAAGACATTGTAATTGAGCCATCGAAAGCAAGATGAATACCTGATGTGCTGTGATAGCTACTAACACTTGCCAAACCACTAGGAGCGGTTGCGCTAGTCATATTTGGTATAAGACTTTTAGTTCCATAAGTAGCCATACTTTCACTCTCCTAATATAATTTTACTTGCTTTATATTTCTCCAAATCGACTCGATGAGAGAAGGTTTTCCCTTTCCCAAGACTGGATGATGTTTTGACAACATCTCTGATTCTCATAATCGGAACATCTGGTTCGACTACATACATGCCATACTTAGTGAAGTCATCTTTGTCATAAGAGTCCAATACGATAAGATCGGGAGAACTTCTTTCGTAAAATGTCAATTCTCCAATTGTCAAATATGTTGCTCCACCAACCATAGTTGTTTCAGTAACATTAATTCTGTAATATAAAAATGAATTGAACTTAACTTTTAAGTTGTATTCTCTTTTCTCGTATGGATTCCAAGTTGATTCATATTTTCTTTCATCCAGAACTTTCCAATTTATACCATCGTTACTTCCTTCAAACGTCCAAGCTTTTATATCACCTCTATATGTTGCATTTCTTGAGGTGACTGCATATTTTTCAATGATTTTTGGCTGGTTAAACTTAAATTGCAACCAACCTGTTAAGACATTGTTTGCTGTTACCCAACAGTCATTTATATCTGTGGTCGTTCGATTGAAAGCCTTCCATGCTGGAAAATCGGCACTAAATTGTGAACTTGCACTTGCTACACCAGATGGTGTAGTGTTACTTGTCATTGCTAAATCCACATTACTGATCCTAGAAGGTGTTATAGATTTGACTATTCCATTATCGTCTTGCAGAAGGAAATTCCCATCTCTAACCCTCTCTACGTACCATTCATCCATAACAACATAATTCGATTTTGGTCTAATTCTATATCTTCCAGCTTCCAGCACTCCCGTAAGGTCATACCATGTTCCATTGTTATATGTGCTTCTTTCAGAAACAGTAGCCCATCCAGTATCACCAAATTTTTCAATAAGAATATTCTTAGGAGTGCCACCGCCACCATCACTATATGCCTTACTTCCAATGCACCAAATCTTAATGTCCTCATAACAATCAAAATCAATATAATTTTGACCAACTCCTCCTATCATAAGAAGCAGAGTTCCATATACAGATGTGGTCGTGGTCGCTCCATCGAATAGAGCGCTTATGTCGTTATAAACATCCATGGCTCCATTGTGTGAACGTGCGAATGAACCATTTAAATTGATTGATGTTTCGCCTTTAATACCTGCTACACTTGGTTTTGCGTTTCCAGCCATACATCTTCACTCCATTCCTAAAAAAATAAAAAGAAGCAAGGCATTTTAGCCTTACTTCTTGATATTGATACTTTTAATGTCGATTAACTTTGTTAAGTCTACATTTGACTTGAACAGCATTCCCTTACCATAAGTTATGCCATCTACCATAGGCTGTACGAACGTTACGTATCCTCTATCAAGCGCAGATAAATTGTCCATACCTTCATTCATAAAAGTGTCTTCTGATGGTAAAGTTGTCGATATGGTAGTCCACTTTGATGGCACCTCACTAACAACACTAATCCTAATAAGATTTAATTCGCCAACAGTTGTGTAGTTTAAGCCATTGTTTGATGTTATGTTCAATCTGTAATATATATAAGAATAGTCTTTGTCCAACTTAAACAACCTTGTTTCCTTCTGAGTCCATCCTGTTGGATCGGTAGCAGTATGAATAACAGTCCAATTTGTCCCATTGTCACTTCCTTCGAGAGTCCAATTTTTAGGAGCAGACCCTATGTCACTTTCATCTCTTGATGTTATTGAATAGGCGTTTATAATAGTGGCTCTATCAAACTTATATGATAAAAATCCACTTGGGCTTCCTGCACCTGATGCCCAACAATCTTCTGCTCCTACTGCTTGACCATTAAACGCTCTCCACGCTTCATAGGCGCTACTATAAATGCTACTTGCACTTGCTACACCAGATGGTGTAGTGTTACTTGTCATTTTGGGGGTCGTTATAATGTTGGCTATACTTGCAGGATTACCTTTTTCGTATTTTTTATATTCGCCATCAATGAAGATAAACGACTTGTTTTTAATTGGAGACTCAATAATTAATACTGGACGATATCCAGAAAATGCATCCGAATATGTTATAGCCTTATCTTCGTAAAAACCACTTACAGTAGGCGAACCTCTTCGAACCCTGTTTCCAGAATTAGTAATCGGAATAGAAGAAGTCCATGATGCAACTGTACCCCAATTCCAAACATTCTGATCGCCTTTAGCAATAGTGTCATTTAATGTTGATCCAACAATAATTTCATCCCATTCATTATTTTTATCAACGGATGAAACGCCACCACTCAATAACCTTAAAGCTTTTACCGATGCTCTATATTTATAAGCACTCCAATTGAACTCTCCACCGTAAACGCCAATGCTGATAGGTTTACCACTTCTTCTATCCTGCCCCTTATCTGCCCATCCATCACTTGTAATGTTAAATTCTTGGTCGAACAAAGTTCCAACAATATTGGTCGCAAGTGGGATTTCCATAGTGGATGATATCTTTGGCTCAGAAAAAGCACAATTAAAGTGTCTAGTTCTAGCAATCCCTCCATTCGCTTCCAATCCATATCTTCCAGCGTTTGACGAACAGTTGATAAATGAAACTTGTGGGTTACTAACTCCACTGTTTGACCAGCAAAATACAACATCTGATGGGAATGCTTTATTTTCACTTTTCGAAAATACAACATTTCTAAAGTCCATAAAAAAATTACCACTACCATAGCTACTGTTGTACCAAAAAAATCTTGTATCACCACCATAAGTATTAGATGGTCTAATGATAAGATTTTGGAAAAACGCCGATGTTCCTAATGGTTGATCATAACTTTGAGCGCCAGAAGCAAGTTCAATTATTGTATTTTTACTTTCTCCAACATAAGTTAAACCTTTCAACGTAACCAAACCATGAAGCGTTGGTGTCGCATAAACGCCACTCGACAATTTGACAACACCATAATGCGAAGAAAGATCAATTGCTTTCGCGATTGTTTTAACAGGTTTTTCTTTTGATCCATTATTGGTGTCTACACCGCTTGTCGAATCAACATATATGATACTAACAGGCAGACCATCTACTGCTCCCTTAGCATTTATAGTACTAAATGCGATGTAATTCTGTATATTACGGTCTGCAATGAGAACGCAATTCTCCCCTTCGTAACCTTTGAGAATAAAGTAAAAGTCTCCATTTGGAATTTGTGCGCTTGTCGCAGGAATAAAATCAGATGTTTCTTCCCCTAAGTTCGAAAACGAACCCATCATTCCTGTGCTTGAAGTATAATGGCATCTGATTCGCTTCCCAACAGAGATATCAGCCAAATCAGTAACTTCATCTGGATGAAACAATCGACCATTCGAATCAATGTCAATGAAGTCAAGAGCAAATGAACTTGCGCTAACTCCAAACACGCTCTTATCAACAACTTTCAAAGTTACAGTATGTTCTCCATCAGGAAAGTCCGTTTTAACAAAACCGACTGTGCTTCCCATGTTACTCGATTTCATTCCAGTCTGAAAGTTTCCATAATTAATGCCATCAACCTCAATGTTGAATCCTGAATGCTCACCAGTATTCCAATATAAAACTCCTACGATCAACTTTTTCCCTGTGAACTTAAACCTCACCCCATTGTTTGGGTTAGAAGCGTAGTCAGGATAAGAAAGAGTACTGCTATATGTGCCGCTACTTGAATATGCTTGTCTCATCGGTGTCCCATCAAATACGATTGAAGGGCTTCTTTCGTCATATCTCTTCCATCCTGCTTCGGGTGTAGTTAGTTGTTGTCCAATCGTCGCCATTTATATTCCTCCTTAAATATCATCCTCTTTTTACTTTCAAGGAATCAATTTTCTTAAACTTCGATCTCTCAATAACCTGAGTGCGAAGAATCCCATTATCATTAACTTTTTCCATTTTGTGGCTATATACTTTCTTTAGTGACAGCGCCCCACCAGCAGTGTTTAAATATTCATTGTTGTACTTTCCAACTTCGTCAAATTGATCGACATAGAAATTAGAAAGGACTTTTTCTGAAAAGATTTCGATTTTGATCTTAGCCCATCTGTCAGGAGAATTGTTGATTGTTCCTGTCGAATCAACCTCCATATAGTCACTCCACACAAATCCATCTGATGATGTTTTCACATATGTCTTATATGTTGCTCCACCAACTGTGTACACAGTTCTTGCAACATTCTTAAATGATGCAACCTTGTCGTTAATCGCTATTGGTTCAGATTCCCAATAGCCACTATCCACATAGATAATATTCCCATCCCCATCGACTCCTCTTTCAGCGAGTTGGAGACGATCATTCTTATAGACAGTATTATTGTAAGTGCCAACATTTAATTCGATAACTATGCCAATCTCTTGAACAGCCATTTATATCACCTCACATTAACGAATAGTCCAGTTAAGATTGCCTGACATGTCAGCCTTCAATGGAGCATGAATCTCGTCTACAATAGTTCCATTGCGTCTGATAATCAGTTTTCCATCTAAGTCTTTGTCTGCCGAAATCTTGATTTGAAAAAATGGAGAATCGTATGTTGGAATGCTCAATACATTTTGAAAATTAATATTAACATCCAATAACTCCATTTTCTTTTTATATCCAATGTTAAATTGAAGTATTGAGTTAGTGAATGCACCTTCTCCACGCATGAAAGGAGCGGCATCTGATACTGCATCCTTATAAGTAATCAAGTCGTTGTACACTAAAGCTCTGCCTGTGAGTGGATACTCAACCCCTTCGGCTTCATATGAAACTGTAATTCTATGATTATTGATTGTGAATACGCCATTACCTACATCAAAAAATGCTTGCGAACTCTCTCCTAAAAGACCGAATCTAACAACCTTCTTCTTGTCTACTGCATAAAAACTATTTGGTTTTCCTGTGTCGAAGCTGTATTCTGCAAGATTTGTTCCATCATAATATTCAGCCACCCAAACGTAACTCTGATCTTTTACTGGCGATTGTGTCATTTGTCGATTCCCCAAAATAAACATATCCTTTAGCCCCCATCCATTGTATTGGAATAAATTGTTGATAAAAAAATAAAGGGTGAAGAACATAAGTCCTCCACCCTTTAAAGTGATAACTAACCGTTATTTTATTACAGTACTTTCTTCTGCTCTTTATACATAACGATAAGAAGCACGAACTTTAAAATCTTGTCTACCAGCGTCAGCATTTAATGGAACAACAGCTTGTAAGGTAACAGTAGCAAAGTTGCCAGCGGCATTTGTAGGACTACCATCATTCTGCACACCCAAGATTTCTTTAGCATTTGGTTTATGCTCGATCTTAACAGTATCCCACACGATTGAGCCATCAGTTACAGCAGTTCCCTCAGTTGTAGACCATGTTGGGGCAGTACCACCCGAAGTTCCTGCTGTTGTAACAACATATATAAATCCATTTGCTACTGCTGGTTTAACAGCATCACCAACTGTATAAGCTGTACTTGCTACCCAAGTGGTTGCTGTCAAACTCTTGCGGTGTTTAGTTGTTCCAGTTGTGCCAAGTGCTTTAGAGTAGTTCGCACCAATCTTAGACGAATTTTGCGACAGGTCAGTTTCAGCCAAGGTGTCGATCTGAGCATGGAACCAGTCATCACGAACTGCTTGTACAATCTTACCAACTGTATTACCAAGACCACCATCCATATCGCGTGTAGTGATCGTGCAGTCTTCCATTTTCGAAACGTCAGCTATACCACCTTTGTTGTTCCAGATATTAAAGGTAAATACGTTGCTCTCATCTCCTGCGTCAATGACACCAAAGTCAAAAGGAGTAGGAACTTGTGCGGTATGTGTAGAGTCGTACCAGTAGATAATTGGCTTTGCCATATTATATCAATCCTCTCAATTATATTGTTGTTGCTATGATAATCTCCAACGTGACATTCTGTATGCCTACGCCCTGTTGAATTACATTGATCCTAAACAGATCGCCTTCATTAACCACGCTATCAAATACCGAAGCTGTTCCATCATCAAAAAATGATCCTGCCTTGAAGAATAGATTGGTTAGCATGATATTATTCCAATCAACCATATCTCTTGATTTCTCAATTGCTATTTCGGTATCGCTATCTCCCTTAATTCCGCAAAGAGCCTTGATGCCAATAATATTCCCATCAAATGGAAATCTAGCAACGATTGTTTGAACGCCTTGCAGTGGATAAGATGGAACAACAAAAACTAATGCTCTTTTGGAATAAGTTTCTTCATCAATTATCCTGAGTCTCTTATAGTCCTCTTTGGACAGCAAGCCATCAATCGTTTCATCAGCTAGTGGAATACCACCACCAAATAGATCAATAGGAACCCAATCAATCCCATCCCAACGATAGCGAATACCTGTATCGTAGACCTGAACAGTCCAACCAACATCAGGGTTTGGGTACTCAACAGCAATATCATCGTACTTATTGACATATGGCAAAAACACCAGTCGTGTCGTCTGATACGCATCCAGAGCCTTGTCTGTTGCCACAATCGCTCTCTCTGTAGCATCTTTGGCATCATTTGTTGTTCTTTCGGAATCGACTATCGTTTCGAGAATTAATTCTCTCATCTTCTCGTAGTCTTTAATTCTCTTCTCAGCATCATATATGCTTGTCTTAGCTCTCTCGATAATCACATCGAGTGATTCGACAACATCATTAAGCTCATCTTGATGATAGATTCTACTTGATGGATATTGGATAAACCCCTTGCCTTTATAAACAATGTTGATCTTCTTCGACTCCATTGTTTCATGAAACTGAATCACACCAGTTGAGTAATTAACACTAAACTGGTACGGAAGAATAGATTTCTTTGGCGTTCCATCATAGTTAATCTCAATCATTCCAGCAATCTTGACCCTTGTAAATCTGTCTGGAATCTCAGCAAGTACAACTTTATGGTTCAGAATCTTCAAGTATTCTGCCCGATCTATATAAGGGTCTTCTGCCGTTCCATTTCTCCAAATAATATGCAAGGGGTCTAAATAGGAATAATCTGAGTATGGCATATTTTCACCTCCCCATTTTAGTTTACAAATACAGTTGTGCTTCCCCCATTGATTTTAGATGTACTCCCAACGGTAGTTTTAACATCTGCACCATCAAAGGCTACTGCTTTACCTCCAATGAATACAGTTGAAGATCCAATAGAAACCGTTCCTGATCCTGATCCTGATTTTCCGGGGCTTGCGCTAGGTGAACTAGCCCCATGTCCGTGTGTTGGCATACTTCCAGCAACCCAATGCTCATCTGTTTGATCGCCTTTAACAACAACAGCCTTCCCACCAACAAAAACCTTAGTGTTAGATGCCTTCACCGTTCCATTTACAATTGCTTCTGTAGTGCCACTACCACTACTATCTCTATCCCAATCTCCATCACTGTCTTTTGTCTCGTAAGTCCATGTATAACTTACATATCCACTCTTAGCGGACTCTGTAATAGGCAAACTATCATAAGCCACTCCTGCCATCGCAATTCCCTCCCATAAAAAATGTGTCGGAAGAAAGACTCCCGACACATCCCTATTAATTCAAATCAATTCTAGTACCTACAAGTTTGATTCCTGTTTGGGAAACTTCAATATAGTTACTAGCATTCGCTTCAAATCTAATAACATGACCATTGGTAACCATCTTTATTCCTGCACCATCAGATTGAAAGATCATACCGTTTGCGCCTGTTCCATAGTCATTGGTCATCCAGAATCGTCTATAATATCCACCAGAAGCCTTGTAGTCCAACTTGAACGCATCTTGATCTTTTCGGATATATCCAATCTCATTTCCTGCTCCATCTCCAATACCCAACTTGATCGTTGCGAATCCATCATGTCCTTCACCCTCAATGATAAATGCCAACTTTTCAAGGTCATCTGTAGCTCCTGTACCAGTGTAAAACTTAAAGAAGTTTTCCTTAATATGAATGTAGTCTTGTGGTTGATTACCATTCATAGTTCTAACTTCGTTTACGGTCAGCTTAGAGATGTAAGAACCATCAGGTAATTGAAGTGGATCAACATCATCTTGAGAAACAATAATCCGTTTCGCTCTCAACGTTCCATCATTGTGAATCCAAAATCTCGGATCACCATTAACATCAATAGCAATGCCCTCGTTTGCATTCAGCCTGATTTGTTCGCCATGTTGACCGTTGATCGTAATACCATCCTTCCAATCAAGGATAATGGCATCACCAAGCTTACCATCAAGAATCCGTAGTCTTCTTGTACTCAACTCATCAGCAAACAGATTTCCTTCAAGATCAACATAGAACCTCAATTCCCAATTTGGGGAACCAGCAGAACCAACGTTTTTTTCGATTTTGATGCCATCGGTTGCATTCAAGGTGGTTCGATTCATCATGTTACCTCTTGTTACCACAATCCCATTTTCAGCATCAATAACAGTATTGTTATAATTTCTGCCCAACTGCAAAGAAGACTTCTCAAGGAAGTCTGCAAGTTTCGCTCTAGCGCTCTCATACGATTTATAGAAGTTCTCCCACTGTAAATGAAACAAGTATCGCGTAGATTTAAGGTCAGCTACAATATGAGTTGTAGCGTTCATATTAGCAAACACAGGAGCCATATAAGTCGTCAACGCATTATAGGATGAAGTTAGGTCATCCCCTGCGGATTGGAGCTGGTTTTTCGCATCGTCCAGACCATAGTAGGAAGAATCCCTATCATTATAAATAGTGGTTACATAGTCGTTAATTTGCTCTTTTAGGGTCAGGTATTGTTTTGTAATACTCTTATAGTTATTAGCTAAAGTTATCTTTTCTGTGGATACGATAACATCATCAATAATAATGGAATCCAAAACAGAAAAATCGAAGTTGAGTGCATCGGCATCAAGTAGCACCCCACCAAGTTTAGTTTCAATACGCAAGCGTTTAGCTACCAAATCTTCCGCAATGAGTGTTCCATCCTCATATGTCGAATTTCCAATTGAAGCATAAACTTTGTTTGTCCATCTGTTGTTTTCCCACTTTTGCAATGCCAAACCATTAGTAGCATTTAAAACGGATCGGTACTTTCCATCGCTCCTTAAAGCGATAAATCCATATTCGCCAATAACAACGTTGTTGTAGTACTGACCCATGTTCAGACCTGAATAGAATTGAGCATCCTCAATCTTATTGCGAAGGTTTTTCTCTTCGTCATAATATGTTTTGAATTTCAAAATGAACTCTGCGCGATCTGGAATCTCGCTTGTTTGCTCTGTTTTAGGAGAGTTAACGTTAATGTTCAGAGGTGATTGTGTTACAATGTCAATGTACTGAGACATGTAATTCAGCAAATCGAAATATGCGTTAGTGAGTGGGGTTGTAGAGTAAAGATCAATTGTACTGGACACTTTGGAGAAGAACTGTGCTTCCATATCGAAAATATCGTCACGCTGAGAACGAACATATTCATCGGCTTGTTCGATCATTCTATGGTAACCAGCTTCAATCTTATACAACTCAGTGATGACTTGCATCTTTTCCAGAGTAGTCAGCTTGTTGTCCATTACAATATCTTTGAAGTCGCCAATATCCAAGTATTGGTTTTCTGCATCAAGAATCGTTTTTCCAATATCATTAACGATTTTGATATTCTCAGCAACCAGATCATGAGTATAGAGTGTTCCATCGCTTGGGTCAGCCCACATGATCTTCTCCCATCCATCAGGATGCTTGTTCAGATCAGTCGTTGCTCTGTCGATTACGAACCCCTCTCTGTCATCCACTTTTACCCTTGTAATGTCGTTGAATGACCAAAGTCCGAATACATCAGGATTCTCATTGACTAAACCAAGTTTCATTACAAGTCTTCCATTGCGATCAAAGATTTCCCCCTTTGAACCTTGGAATTTCAGAACACCATCTTCATCTTCAAGTGCTAGATTTACACCCATAAAGATTTTTCCGTAAATACGTTCGCCTACGATACCATTAGCGGTGATCGCATGTTTCCATGTGTTTCCACCATCATTAGTAATAGCGATCATAGAGTTGAGCCCTACCAGATAATTAGCAGGGTCGTTCGGGTCACGGATTATAAGTCCTCTATCAGAAATCTCAATAACTTGGTCTTTAGCACCTTTGATAGCTTGCTTGTTTGCATCCCAAATATTATTGATAATCTCATTGATTGAACCTTTGTTCTCCAACGATAAATCCCATTTCCAAGAGTCGATAGAGACAGTGGTCGAAGTACTATAAGACTTATATAACATGTCAAGAAACTTGTCTTTGTTTGCAGAATCCTTAACGTTGCTAATCGTGATACTAATTTCTTCATCGTCGAATGTATATTCAATTTCAATGATCTTAGCTTTAAATACCACTTGAAGTCTTTCTTGTTCAATCCCAATTGTGTCACCTAAACCAAGCTTGTCCCAATTCCGCTGCTCTGTAATCATTGAAAGAAAGTTTACAATATCAATTTTCAATGTAATCTTCTGTTCTTTTGCTTCATTGAATGCTTTAATACCCTCTTTTAACAGGTCGTCAGCGTTATCAATGTTCGTGTCTTGCCATTCCTTCTCAATGATGTATTGATTTCTTTCATTTAGAAGTTCAGGGGTGAAATTATTCTTCGCATCCAAAAGGACTTTGAGTTTATTGATATCATTAAGAACCTGCTGATAGTAATCTTCCTGAATGGTTATCTCAGCTTCTTTCATGCTAATCTCTGCTTCCTTAGCTTTGATCTCAATCAGCTTTGCATTAAGCTCTGCAAGCAATGATTGTAAATCACTTTCCAGCAGCGTCTTATCTTGATATGTGTTATCCAAATGGTCGATATCATCGTTCATTATCGAGATTCGAGTATTCAGTACATCGCGCTCATCAAGCAAGATTTTATACTGAGTGTTTAACGTAGTCAGTTCGGTGTTCTTGGTATTAAGAATCGAATAGAATGTGCCACGTTTAGCTACCAAATTTGTGAATGCATCTTTGTTAGCTTGAAGCAGGGCATCATACTCGATGATCATGTGGCAAAGCTCATCGGTCATATAGTCGCTATGACTTATAATTTCATGCTCCTTAATCTCTACTTCGATACTGCTTGCAGTAAATGATTGATTTTGACCTATAAACCCAAATGTACCAGATGTATGTGTACTATCTTTGGCACTAAAGATGAGTCTATTATCAATCCATACTTTAATAGTGTCGTTATAAGTTTCCACAGCCATCTTGTAGCTTACATTCTGACTCCAACCATCTACTGAATTAGCTTGAGCAAGCAACGTAGAAACACCATTCTCTACTTTATAGATGCGAACATGATTACTTCCCCATCCCATACCACCATTAACTTTGCCAGAGTCCCAACCAACATAATAATAATTATTGGAATCTTGGTAACGAACTACAATTCCCATCATATCGTCATCACTAGACGCTCTAAGAGTAGCGGAAACCTTGTAGTTGACGTTTTGACTGTAATCAGGAATGATAGCAATTCCACTACTTATAGTTCTATCTGAAATCACATTTTTAAAGTATTTACGATTCTCTTGATATGGGTAAACGAAGTAATTGAAATCTTCAATGTACGTTGTTCCTGTAGGATTTATTTCACGAATCGAAATATCTTCCTTACCATACATCTTCATTCTGGTAATTATTTCCTCTGCATTTTCTTCTTGATTTAAACTTTCGAGATACTTACCATACTTGATTCTGAACCCCTTATCCTGACCCACTAGATCGGGTCTGAGGAAGCTCACGGTGCGATTAAGTGTGTTCCATGCCACCAGAGCGTTGAATGTCTTAGCGACCTCAAAGACAAGCTCTAGTACGGTGTTGGATGACACTTCAAGCCCTCTGTATTTCAGATCGAACTCTCCATCTACATAGCCAACTCTCCAGATTGTATCAACTAACAGATCATTCAGTAATCCTGTTGCATTCTTAGATACGGCAGTATAATCACGAATCAACTTGTCGTTCATTTCGTATCCCAAAGACATGGCTTGAATCTCGATAGTTTCTCCATCTTCTTGCCCTTCTTTAGTCAAATTAGTAACGATAAAGTATTCTTCATAGGAGCCTAATACAAGTTTGACAAGATATCGCCCTTTCATCATATCTGCATTAGGGTTTCTCTCTACTATATGATGCTTATCAATAAACACTGGCAACACGAAGTTCAGTTCATTCAACGCTCCAAGTTTTTGGCTAAAGGTTATACTATATGCTTCACCCATTTTAGATATTGTCTGTTTATTTGGTTTGCACAGAAACAATTGTGGCGTAACTGGCTTTTTCTTAAAATCAATATCGCCAAGTCTCAACATCAAGAAAGCACCTCCATTTTATCCTTGTAAAGTCTTAAATTCATGTCGTATCGTCAATTCAAAATCTCCCTCACCAGTGAGAAGATTGTCTCCTACTTCTAATTCAAGGAAGACATTATTATGGTTGTCGTAGCGATACGTTAATGGTAGATTCGAAATAATATCTTCATTTTCGCAATCAACATATACTTCTTCATTGTTATTTAAATTAGTAAAAATCAACTCTTGACCATTTGATTCGTTTATAAGCTTGATGTTCCCACTACCATTCCTTTTGGTAATCCACAACTCAGGCTTACATGCCATATCCCCTGTGTTCACAAGAAGATAAGAACCTGTAAGATAAAAAGAAAAACTCTTAAACTCAGGACTAACAATACCGTTATTGACCATCTCTACTTTGTATTGAAATTTTGCAAATTCCATGTCGTAATACTCATCCCTGAATAAGATGGGATGGGCAACTTCATTAACCTTGACCCATTCTTCCCAATTGTAGGAGTCATACGAAATTCTAATATAGATATCAACTGTACCTTCGTTCACACTATAGTCATATATTAGGTGTTCAATGTATGTTTCAAAGTTCGAACTAATATCGAACTCATCAGAAATGTAAACACCTTTCTGAATGTAAAGATCAATCCACTTTGTCATACCTCAACCTCCCAACATAATAAATAAAAGGCTACCATCTCTGGTAGCCCCATCATTTAACCGATCACTATTACCCTATATTGTCCTGTGGCTGGCGCAGCAGAAAACTCAACAATAACGCTGTTTACGTCAGGTGCCTTCACAGTTGATGGAACAAAATTGGCTTGCGCTCCTGTTTCCCTTACAACAACTACAACGTCTTGTGTTCCAAAGTTATGATTGATAGTGAAAGATTTCTTTACACCATCACCAATCGTTTCAGAGTATTTGCCAGCAGCACCTAAATTAATTCTTGCGTCTTTAGGGTTGCTTGCGCCTGTGCCACCATGATCTACAGCAATATCCTTTGCTTTCCATTCACCTGTAGAGATTGTACCTACTGTACTAATAGTGTTCGCTCCTGCATAGCCGCCAACTGTACCGAAAGGAATAAACTCGCAGCTAATACCTTTCTCTTCCCAAATGACTGTTTTGTAAGCATACCATTGACAGCTACCATCGGTATTAGTTGTTCCTGCTGTATTTTTCCATGAAGGCTCTGTTGCTCCAGATGTACCAGCAACAATACACTTATAATAGTAGCTTTTGTCACCAACTGTAGAGATAACGATATCATCCAAAGAGTAGTTGTAGGATGCTTGCCAGATCGTGTATTCATAGAGATCATAAATACTTCCTCCACTGGATATAGGAAATGATGGTTCAATAACTGCACTTGTGCCACTAACGATACATTCATAATAATGACCATTGTTAGCGTTAGCTATCACTTTATCTCCTACAGAGTAAGTTGTTTGCTTTTTCCACTTTGGAGCAAATACACCCGTTCGTATATTTGTCCATCCAGCAAATCCACCAATGCTAGGGATTCGATTCCAGTACTTCTTTCCTGAATCATATACTAAGCCGCTAACCAGATGGGTTTCAACGTTCGAAATAATCTCATCGTAATTATCGTCCAGAATATCAAAATTGTCCGACAATGAAATAATTGTCTGTTGAATATCATCATCAACCGAAGGTTGAACTAAATTAAGTCTTTTCGTATTAGTAGCCATTTTTATAAATCACTCCATTTCTTTCCTGCGAGAGTACGCCAAGTAGTTTGCCGCTTATTAACCGACATCTTCCCATTAGTGATTAGAATGTTTTCCATATAACCCATCCCACTATTAAAAGTGTTTTCAGAAGCGGTTTTTGTTAGTTTTGAACTACTAAAACCCATCTTCTCTTTTAATGTCTTTTGCGTATAACTATATGCACCATCACACCTCATAGTAAGAGTGATGTACCCCTGCTTGGCTCCGTTGTGAATCAGATTTGAATCTCCTTCGACTAGGCAATAGAAAACTCGATTGGGATTGTCAACTGTATAAAATGGTTTGTAGTATGGCTGAAACAGCCATCTAGCCACCTCGCGGATTTTTCTTTCGTCATAACCATTTTCGAAAGCAAAAGTCAGATCAAATTGAAGCGGTTCCAAGTCAATAGACTGGAAATAAGGCTTGTCTCTCCCAGCTACTTTAGTCTCCACGATGCTTCTTGAAGGAAGGAATGTTTCTTCAAACATTCCCCCGTCAACAGTACAGTTGAGAAGACCCATATCTATCGAGTGAACACCATCGTAATAAAAGTGAATCCCCTCTAGCATTAGAATCGTCCTCCTTTGGTACGCTTGATCTTGTTGACGATTTGATCGGCAACAGTATCAGCTACTTTCTTGTCTGCATTACCGTTTATATTAACTTCAATGTTATATTCGTTTGTTTCGCTAGTACTTGGAGCAACCTGCGCTGCTGACTGTTTGGATACACTACGCATGAGATTCGCTGTAGGAATTGTAGTCTTGACTCTATCCATAAATCTAGCAGCATCAAGAATGTGTCCAGTTTGATTCTCGTTCAAGACAATCTCCTTTTTATGGAGAACAGCAAGCCTACCCTCATCTCCACTCCAATCGCCAGTGTAGCCACCAGTATCAAAGGAGTACAGTGGAGTTTTTCCATCGCTCTTATACCATGTTCCTTTTATCTTGTTGTAAATAGCTCCAATGCTATTACCAAGATTTTGATTCGCATCAAAATAAGTTTTCTTTTCTGCATCTGTTTTAGCTTCTTGCCAAAGCTTACTGTTTCGTTTCATTTGTGTAATAACATCTTCGTTAGATAGTTCAGTGTTTTTTGGAGTTTTTGCGATTGGTTTGTTGTCTGAATCGAGGTTGGTTGCCTTGTTTTTAGTGGTAGAGTCAGAGTATGAACCGATTTTCATCGTGCTAAGGTCTTTCATAGCCTTAACAGCTTCTTGTACCTTGTAGGTAAAGTTTTCAGTTACTTGCTTACCAAGTTCACTCATTTTTCCAGCAACATTTTCATTCCATGTGTTAATCGTCTCGAACATTTCATCGAAGTTTCCGTCAATAACTTGCTTACGCAACTCTGCAAACTTCTTCTCATTGTTCAGTTCTGCTTCCCAATACTCTTGTTTCTTCTTAGCTTGTTCTTCGAGAGATTTGACTAGATTATCAAGGTCTTCTTGATATCTTTCTTTTCTTGCTTCAAGTTTTTCTTTTTCTGCATCCAGATCGTCTTCAAGATTTTCTTTTCTCAGATCAATCTCTCTGTCATGGTTCTTTTCGGCAAGCTCCATTTCCTTGTCGGATAGTTCCTTGACCAGTTCAGCCTTCTTAGACTTGGCTTCATACGAATCGTCCATAGAAAGCAAGTCAATTTGTTTCTTCAACTCATCAGCTTCTTTTTGGAGTTTCGTAGTATCCTGTTCATGATCTCTAGCCGCTTCTGCTCTGTCGATGAGTTTCATTTGTTTGTCATATGCTTCTTGCAAAGCATCCATCTCATCTTCAATTTGTTTCATGCGTTTGTCGTGTGCCTTTTGTTCTGCGTCAATCTTGTTTTGGTAGTATTTTTCATCAGCTTGTTGCATAAGTTGAAGCTGCTCTTTGTATAAGTCAACATATCGTTCAGCAACATCTTTATAAACAGTCTCGATTTCTTTGTTTGTATCCTTAATAGCGTTCTCGGTATCCTTCAACTTATCTTTCCACGTTTCAAGCTCATCAGAAATCTTATCAACCATCTCTTGATTGTCACCATACAAAGCTAATTGATTTTCGAGATACTTAATGTTTGTCTTAATATCGTCTCTTTCACCCATACGAAGAGATGCAATTTGTTTGAGGTAATCAATGCGCTTGCCATAGTCTGCATCGTCTTTCAAGTCATATTTAATCTTGTCTTCGATATCAGAGATAGCATCAGCATATTTTTCACTCTCATTAGCCATGCGCCACATGTATTTTTCGAGTCCTGAATTAGCAATTAATGTTTCAATTTCTTGAATAGTTTCAGCCATATCGAAGATGGCTTGTTTCTTCGCTCTGATCAATGAGTTCAGTTCGTTGATCTGAGCATTGTTTAGGTTTTTGTTAGTGTCTCTTTCTTTGATAAGAAAATCCAACTCTTGCTTGTTATATTTTTGTTGCTCCTTGACCAGTTTCATTTTTTCATTCGCATGATCTCTATACGCTTGTGTCGTACTGTCGTAAAGATTCATTGCATACTCTTGGTAGGCAATATCATCTTCCATTACTTCTCGTTGCAAGTTGTAAGTATCAAGCGTAGCCTGAACTTGCATCATACGAAGTTCTCCAACCCTAGTTGCAGTTGAATCGGATTCTGAGCCAAGTTCTCTCAGTCTGTCTTGCGCTTGGTCAATCTCTTGTTGTAGTTCAGCGGCGACTGCTCTTGCTGTTTTGTTTTCATTCTCGTTTTTATTGATTTGAATTAGTCCAGTCTTTTGAATTTTTTTAGTTTTAATTTGTTTCTGTAAGGAAGCAATCTCTGCATCAATTGCTTTTTTCTTTTGATTAGTTAGATATATTTCTTGGTTTACAGCGTCTTTATATGCTTTTGTTTGTGATCCATACTCACCTTGGAGTTTTTGTTGTTTTTCAATCTGTCTATTAAGACCTTCTATTGTTTTGGTGTACTTATCAACAATATAAATAGCATCTTGAAGTTCTTTCCCTTTGTCTTCTTTTTTTTCTTTCTCTTCTTTAGCAGCAGGAGTAGTCCCTGCTGTAAAGTCTGTTGCGAGGATTTTATCCATAGCTTCGATACTGCTCTGGATTTCGCCAATTTGTCTTTCTCCTGTTTTAACAGCTTCTTGTGCTGTTTTAATCTTTTCGTTATATGCTTTTGTCGATTGGTCAATAACTCGCTTCATCGGATTAAAAGGCAAGCCAGGAAAAGGATTCGTACTGCTGGTGCTTGTTTCTGGCTGGGCAACAAACATTGGGTTTGAAGGGGCTGCTGATGCACTGTTAGCAATATTTAAAGCTTTCATTTTTTCTTGCAATGACAAAATCTCAGCCTTGTTAGCGCTAATTTGTGTTCTTGCTGTTTTCAGCGCTTCTACTTGCTGTTGTCTCTTTTGTCGTATATCAGCTTTAAATTCTTTCTCCTTGGTTTTAGCTAATTCCCTTACACTTTGACCAGTGAGTTTAAGAACACCGTTTTCCACTCTCATGCTTTTGATAAGCTCAGGGTGTTTAGTGATCAAGTCCATCGTTGTATCCAACGACAACTCTTCACCTTCTTGCAATGTTCGATACGCAGAGCCAAGGTCGGTAATTTCACCCATTAAAGTATGGACAGGGTTTAACACATCTCCTGCAAAACTAAATGGCTGAATAGGTGTGTTTTTAATAGCATTGTATGCCTGTGTGTGTTTTAAGATCAGTGCATCGTACATCTGAATCATAGGATTGTTAGGATCAGTCGCCATTAACGAAGCTTTTATTTCCTCAATTTCTTGTTTGACTCTTTTTAAGTCTTCTTCCGTTTTTGGCGTTGTTATAAGTTCGTCAATAGAAATTCCATGAGATTGAATGTCAGCCAAAGCTTGATCAATGTAGCTAGGAATGTTCTCTATTGTTGATTTAACATCAGTGCCAAACGTTTCCAAATTGTCAATCATGTTTTGTCTAAGTTGGTCGATAAACAAGAATGTGTTAGAATTGGATTCTACCCCTTTTTCACGAGTAGCGATGCTATATGCTTGATCAATAAGTTTAATGATCTCATCAGAGCCAACTTGAATGGACTCCTTTGTTTTCTTGACATCATCCTGCCAATACTGTCTCATAGCTTCATTATCACGTATCAACCCATCAAGAACTGCCTGTGCTGCTTCTTTGTTTCGCGTTTGAGGAATGATATTCTGAATAGCTTGATATTGGATTTGGGCATAGTTTTTTTCGTCTTCGGATAGAGAATCATATTCTTTTGATAGTTTATTTCTAAACCCTTCAAGAACATCCATATAATTAGACTCATTAATCTCCTGAACTTCGTTATCCAAATATTCTTTAGCAACACTTTGCAATTTCTCTGTTCCCTCAGAAGCGCCAAGCTGATTCTCTGCATCTTTGATTCTTCTCAGTCTGTCCTCTGTTTCATCAAAACTACCTTCATCAATGTTAATTTTAAGTTGCTCTTTCTCGTTTTGAAGGATAAGGCTTTCGTTAGCTTTTACCAAAGAGCGAATTTCATCTGCACTCTTGATAACAGCTTCGTTCTTCTCGTTGTAATAAGATATTAGTTCTGGCATCGTATCTTTGATTTTATTAACCGTTTCAAGATACTTTTGCTCTTCCTCAGTGTTTCTAGCTGTACCTTTTGCTTGAAGGTCAGCGAAGTCATTCAGATCAAAATCTTTCTGTTCAAATGTTTCTTTATAGCTTGCTTGAAACTCTTTTTGTTTAGAGATTTCAGCGTCCAGAACTTTCAGTCGCTCTTTCCTTGCTCTTGATTCCATAGTAAACGCCTTATAAATAAGACTAGCCGCTTCACCAATCGCAAGCATAACGCCAATATAAGGTATAAATTTAGGAATCAGCTTAACAGCATTGAGAATCCATCCACCCAATCCTTTAAAAGCCCCACCAAGACCTCCAACATTCAGAACAGCTTCGCGAAGACCCTTGCTTCCCAAAAGACCAAGCAAACCACCAATTACCGAAACAAGCGGCAATGCTCCAGTAATTTCGACCAACTTCGTCATAGCATCAATAATGGCTGTAAGTGCGTCAATAAATAACTTAACTGCATCATCGTCAATTACAGTAGTCCAGAAATGTTCAAGAGCGTTCTTTAATTGTCCAATCTTATATTCAAAACCATCCATGTAAGTATCAAATTCTTTTGCAGCAGAACCAGCAGAATTGGAAGCAGTTTTAGCGGCTTTATCTGCATCATCCCAGTTTTGAATGATTGCGGCTACAACGTTACCTTGCTGTTTACCACCCATTTTTTCTGTAAGGTCTGCACGTTCCAAATCGGTAAGCCTATTCCAAACACCTTCAACTTGTTCGAAAATTTTGTAAGTTGATTTGAATGTTTTCCCATCGTCTTCCATTACTTTAAGTGCTTTATCACCCATTAATCCAAATTCCTTGTTGATTCGATCAAATGTGATTTGAAGACTAGAACCAAGTTCTTCAACCGCTTCTCCCTCTTCTGAAACACCACGAAGTCTCATTGCCACTGTTTTGAGTGCGTTACCAACTTTTGAAGGATTTTGAATAACTGCGTTTGCGGAAGCAGCGAGGGCAACAGATTCTTCCATAGAGTTACCAGCTTGATGCAGAACAGCAGCACTACGAGTCATTACCTCCCCGATTCCTTCCGCTGAAATAGCGAAATTGTTCGACACTTCATTGAACATGTCTACAACTTTACGAACATTTTTACCAGCTTTATCCACTTCAACTCCGAAACCTTGAATTGTACCTGTGAGATTATCGCTAGCTGTCTCTACATTCATATCACCTACGTTGGCATATAAAAGGCTATTTTTACTAAGACTTGTCGATTGTTCGAGAGTATATCCAAGCTTTTGGAATGCGGTTGTTGCATTAATTACATCAGTTGCCACAACACCTAAGTCTCTACCCATCTCAGATGCAGTAGTTTTAAACTCTTCAAGTTGTTGAGAGCTTGCTTCTGAAACTTTTGACAAGTTGATCATTGCTGCATCAATATCAAGAATAGACTGGAAGCCTTGTCTTATCTGTTCCATTGTTCCATAAACAAGGTTCATTGCTGCCGCCCAAATTGGTGCTTTCTTGAGTGCATTCACAAGTTGACCAGACATTGAATTTCTTCTACGAGAATCTTCTTCACGCAATCTGCGAGACTGAGAGTTAAGTCTGTTCATAGCTGTTTCTATTTCTTTTGTGGCATCCTTAAACTCATCTCCAACCTTATCACCAAGACCATTAACCATTCGTTCAATTTCTTTAATGGTTTCTTTGATCTTTCTCGCTTCGGAAGAATTTTCACTAAAACCTCGTGTTGCACGATAGCTTGCGCTCTCAAATTTATCTCTAATTCGTTGAGTTGCTGAACTTCTTCCGTTCTCATCACTTTCAACATCTCTTTGGCGTTGCGCTAATCGTTTCAAGGCTTGAATGCGTTGTTGTATTGCTCTTTGCTCATCGTAAGAAAGTTGTGTTCCACGCTCTCTAAGTTCATTAATTTCTCGTTGGATGCTTATGGCTTCCTGTTCAATAGCGTTCAGCTTAGTTGCGTCTTGAATTTGGCGAGTTGCATTATGAACGACCTCAGCTATACTATCAGCATATCTATCAGCAGATTTCACAGCACTTTGTTGATGTTCTGCGATAACTCTACGAATCTTTTCTTCGTCTTTTCCAGCACTAACAATGTCGTCATTGAGCTTTGCAAGTTTTCTCATTTCGTCTTCGATCAACGCAATGTCTTTCTTGGACGAACTGAAATCAAGCATATTGTTCATACCCTTGACATCATCAAGAACATTGTCTGGAACCGTACCTCTCATGCTCTCAATCTTATTGTTATTTTTTGCTTTGGTAATATCGCGTGTCTCTTGACGCTCTCCACGTTTCGTAGACAAGTCGTTCAGTCTCTTCATCTGCGTCTCGACACGCTTTAAATCCTGCTCATACGTCTTAGAATCGGCGCTAAGAGACTGCATGGACTTTCTGACACCATCGAACTCATTGTCGCTTACGAAGCCCTCAGCCTTAATCTTGTCGATCTCCTTGCCCCAATCGTGAGTGCTAACACGAATCTTGCGCTGTTTAGCATCCATGTCTTCATAGCGACTTGTGATCTTACTCATTTCACTGTCGATAGCGTTCAATTCTTTCTGAACATCCAGCTTGTCTACATATTCACTTTGAGCAAGACGACCAAGTTCACGAAGCTTGTTTTCGATCTTTTCGAAATCTTTCGCATCAATAAAGCCAGAGTCAACCATCTTACCTTTCTTCTGACTAATTTCATCAGACTTATCGTTGACAAGTCCAGTACGTTCACGAACATCATGTTCTCTTTCTTTCTTCTCATGAGAAAGTCTTCCTCTTTCATTTTCAGTATCAGAAAGGTGTTGCTGAAGGTTTTTAAGGTCTTCCGCTTCTTTCACTTGAAGCTTCTCTTTCTGAATTGCTTCCGCTTGTTTTCTCAGCATATCATCATACACTTTGTTTACACGCTTCAAAGCATTTTCCAATTGAAGCATATTGTCAGAAGCTTTAACGCTATCTACAGCTTCATTCAACTTGGCTGTATCTTTTGTTGATGCATACTTTTTGTCGATCTTACCGCTGTTGACCTTCTTGTCGATCTTGTCGTATTCGTTTGCAACTTTACGACCAAACGCAACCTTCTTCTCTTGACCTTGAATCTTAGCAAACTGATTCTGGATCTCTTGAAGTTTCTTTTGCAGTTGATCCAAGTTCTTAAAGTCGCCAGCATCAAGTTCTCCAACTAAACGACCCATCTTCTTCTTAGAAGCAGGATTAGCAAAGTTCTGCTTCTCAACATCAGCAAGCTTATTAGACCATTTGATTGCTTCTTTAACTTGCGTCTCTCTTGTCTTATTGACTTCCATCATTTCGCGTTCAAGCTTGTCATAATACTCGATCAAGTCATTGATTGCTTTTACTTCATCATGGAATCCTTCATCGCCATTAGCCAACTTTGTATGGAGCATAGACAAACGTTCAGTAAGCTTTGCAACATCATTCAAACTAGATTTGGTTACATTCTTCATGGAATCAATCTTGTTCATGGCTTTAGTTACATAGCTATCTAACGCAGAGAAATTACGAGTATCAACAGGGGATTTTTCAATAATTTCATTTCTCTCATTAGTTCCTTTAGACTGTGTTTTATTGGAGAACTTGTCTCCTGTCTTAGTAGTACGCATTTTATTGCCAGCATTATCAGTCCTGTCAATAACACTCATAAGACCTTTGTATTCGTCCTGAACCTCTTTCAGCTTTTTCTTTGCTTCACCTAAAGACTTCGTAAGATCATTACCAACTTCCGATAAGTCGATTTTTGACATGCCTTCTAGTTTTTCTTTGATGTTCGTAGCATCTTTAAGATCATTTTTAAGACCAAAGTCGATATCGAGTTTGCCTAACTTCGAAAAAAGGTCTTGAATTGTTCTGATTTGCTTGAAAACGACATCCTTATTTCCGATAATCATATTTAGTTTTAACTTGTATGAGTCACCAATATTTTCGATAGACCTTTTTATGTCATTCTCAGCGTTCGTCATATCTACGCCAATCAGAATATTAAAATCCGACATTAATAAACACTCCCTTTATGCTAAAATAAAAAACAAAAAAGGAGTGTTTATCACACTCCTTCAAAGTTATTCGTATTGAATTTCTTCAACGATCTCGCACCATCTGTCGTACTCTAAAGCTTCTCTACCTTTAAAAGTCTTATCGCAGTTCAAAATTATATCTTTTATTAGCAGGAGCATTTCCTTGCGTTCTTCTGTTTCGTCAATAACGAAATCCTCATTCAGAAGCTTAAAGTACTCTCTATTGAATGCTGTACGATCTGGAACATCGTACATTTGTTTATCTCCATCTTGTATAATAATGGGATTACCTTCTTCGTCGAATCTAGCAAACTCTTTAATCAGTTCCACATGTTCTTCTTTTACAAGTTGGATTCGTTCAGCCAAAACACGCTTTACAAACCGAGTTCGCAAACGAGACTCATAACTTGGCAATTCCAATCCCATCAGAAATTTCGCAAAATCTTCAACTTCATCGTTCTTCATCTTCACGAAAAACACTCCTTTTTCTCTTATAGTTCAAACTTCTTCTTAGCATCTTGAAGCTTCTTCATATCACGCTTGATATAATGCTTCAAGGTTGTGTCTGGACTTCTATGATTCAGTAGTTCTTGAACATCCTCCAAGGACATGCCCTTATTGAACAACAACGAACTACCACTATGCCTAAAATCATGGGGGTGTAGTTCGGGAACATCAATGATCTGTCCGATCTTCTTTGTCCAATACGTTTGCATTAAATTCTTACTCGCTTGCTTCCATTCCCCACCATACTTTGTAATGAACAAATATTCAGACTCTATCTCATTCTCCTTGCGATAATCTAACCACTTTCTAATAAGCTTCATAGTCTCATCAGAACAGTATCCATCAACAATATATCCTTCTTTTTCTTTGATCCCCGAAATCATTCCTGTTTCGAAATCAATCTGGTCAACCTTTATATTGCAGACTGCATTAACACGAAGCATTGTTGACAATGACAGTTCGAAGTACAGTTGCAATTGCAGATCGTCATTTTTGCTGAAATGCTTCCTGATCTGATCTAATTGTGATTCCGACAAGTAAGTCTGTGTAATTTGTGGCTTCTCTCCTGCTCTAACAGAAGGTCTTTCGATGTAGTCCAAAGGATTGGATTTGATTTTCCGTTTTTTGAGTAGATAAAGAAAAAACGAGGAAATGGAACTCAGTCTCCGCTGAATCCTTCGCTCGTTATTACCAAGAACTGTGACACAAAACGCCACGTAATCTTCTATTAGATCAACCATATCCTCAATGCCATCTTCGTCTTTCAGCATTATTAGAATATCCTCTGTCATTAAACTACCTTTGCCAAACTTATCATTAATAAATACCAACCATTGATTGAAGTCTGACTCGTAACTCGTTTTAGAAGAGTCACTAAGATTCATATTCTTGTAATTAAAATATTTCTGTATATGCATTTTATTTTCGTCAGATACTTTAGCAAGCTTGTCTTTGGTGACATACCTGACGTATTTTCTTTTCGCCATTTCTATCACCTCTTATTCATATGACCTTCCAAGAGTTGAAACCATAGTCCCTTTATTCAACCTTCTCTTCGTAGCGCTAATGAAGTCTCTAGGCTGCGCATAAGGCATGTGTTCGGAATGAGAATAGTAAAAGATATTCTGAGTCAAATCCATATGATTTTCGCTTTTTTTTTTTTGACCTAACACAACAAGTGGGTCAAATAAATCTCTGACTACCTTTAAAATTGGTCTTCGTATTATTGTAGATTTCGTAATCAAATCCACCACGCCTATTACTACTTGAGAGGATTTGCCAATTGATATTATCTTCATCAAGCAAACCACCAGAATACCTTCTTCGTGAGTATTGATATGTTTCATAAACCTTATAAACTTCATCCAAAGTAGCCTGTACCATTTGCGTCTTTGCATAAGTCATCACATCTTTTCTCATACCTTCCTTAGCCTTCGCCAATACAGCCTTCCTTAATGAATCAAAATTCTTGTGTGACATTCACATCACTCCATAAGACTTTTATCTACAAGTTTGGCGCGAATCTGCTCTTTAAACTCTTCCACTTCTTCCATTTTGCTATCGAAGTTTTCAAGAACCTTAGAAATTTCGCTTTGCACTTTTCCAATTTCATTCTCGTCAAACGACATAAATATTTGAAACATAGTTCCTGTGTTCGTCATATGTTCAATAGCCTTCAATTGCTCTGCAAATTTATTCGGCAATTCTAAAGTTGTGAAATGTTTGATGAGCATAAAAATCATATATGGCACAAGAACAGTTTCGATTTGACCCTTGTTCTTTACGCGAACATGATCAAGCTTTTCGATCAATTCTTGACAGCATTGTGTAATTTGCACTGTGGCAAAGTGTTTGTAAATCTCCACCACGAAACTTTCGATCTTCCCATCAATCTCCATTTGAACAAGAACTTCTTTTAGATTTTCAAATTTTTCGCTTGCCCTTTCGATTAGATGAAAATCAAGATTGCGGTATGTTTCTGTCATTATTTCCTCCTTTTATACTCATAGATGAAGACACAAAAAAAATGGTGAAAGGGAAATTTCCCTCTCACCATTAAAGTGTTTGTTCAGTACTTTCTTCGGCTTTTTGGGCAAATTAGTAACGAACAAGTTTAACCATTTCAGTACTCCGAGGGTCTTTAAATACATCAAGAGCCATATCGAATACGGAAGGGTCGCCATCAGGTTGCATTGTCAGCGTGAACGCGGAACCGATCTTAGCTTTAGGAATGACGATCTGTACTTTCTCATCCTTACCTGTAGCTTCGGAACGCCAGAAAGTCTTACCAACAACGCGGTAGAATCCACCAAACTTATCAGAGTGCAGAGTAATTACCTCAGACTCATCAACTGTTTGATAAGTAAAATAAACGATTACAGTTGTGCCTACAGCTAAGGAAGCAGCAGGAACAGTAATGTCTTTACCAGTTACAGTGATAGAAGCAGAAGTAACTTCTTTGTCCTGACCATAACCATCTGTTGATTCGAAGATTTGTACGGAACCTGTGTCTGGAGTTTCGTCCAGAGCGATCTTCGAGTTACCAGAACCATCGTCAACTGTTACAGCTACGATACGCTCATAGATCGTCTCTATTTTCTTCTCGACCTCAGTGCCAGACTGCATTGCGATTGCTTTAGGGTTCAGCAACGCATCCTGTACGTTAAACGTAGCAGTACGGTTGAAGTCCCAAGAAATCAGTCGTGGGTTCCCTTTACCACCGTTTGCGTATACAGTTTCAGCGGCATTTTCCAGATTGGACAACTTCAAAGTGTCCAAGAACAGTTCAGCTTTACCAGTGAGCAGATTATAAAAAATTACATCTGCAACTTCCTTAACACCAAAACGTGCCATGTGTAATCATCTCCTTTGAGAAATCATATTTAGTGCGCTCATACATAATAGTGGTTAGCACATACATTCTTCGTCTATTTTGGATACAGAAACTAAGCCTTACTAGACCAGTGCGTCAGCTTAACATCTTTTGCTCCTGCCAAGATAGATTTAATACTGATATCATATTGGTCAATAATCTCCATACGTTTAAATTTCCTATACACTTGGTATACAGTTAAGTCAGGGACGTTGAGTTCATTAATGCCATATGACTTGGATGATATAGCTGACAGAATATCGTAGAAGTCAATATCCTTCTCATCATCTCCATCTGAGTCTTGATGCTGTTTCTTTTTTAACTCATCTCTTCTTCTAGCAACTGCATCCATTTGCTCTTTCAACTTTCGAGTTTTCCTCGTCAGCAGGATCAAAGTTGTCCATTTTTTTCTCATCAAAGCTATTGATGTAATTCTGCCATTTGATAACTTCCTGAATCTCATGGTAGTTTTCTTTATTGACAATAAGGATTTCTTCGTCGCTGATTTTAATGAATACGCGACAATCCTCTTTATCAAGAACAACTTCTGTCCCACCAAGAAAGAGCGCCATTGCTTGCTCGAAGGCACTCTCAATTTCTTGACCACCATATACCATCAGCAGTTCAAGGACATGTATTTCTTCTGGTGGATTTTCAAGAAAATCTTTTGTCGTCAGCGTCATGATATTCAAACACTTCATATACTCCGAGTAACCTATATCAACGATCTCGCGTACTGTGAGCGGTGCTATGTCTCCATAACCTTTGGCGTTGATCGCTCTACCAGTGAAGAGTTTGAGCTTCAAATCAATATCTTGCATTGAATATCACTCCTTAAAACTCTGTAGTGGTAGCAGCAATTCTGAAACCTTCAAATTGTTCATTTACAACCGTATGGTCGGCACTTACAAAATGAATCTCTCCAAGACCCTCAACATTCTTATCTTTGAATGAATCAAGAATCAATTTAGCTATCTCATAAGGTCTAATGACTTTTTTTTCATTATCCATGAATAGCCAAATGTCTTTGTGAACAACGATAT